>NZ_CP094545.1:0-3314638 GCF_024605895.1 Acinetobacter sp. YH16056_T
ATGCTTTGGACAGACTGCTTAACTCGCTTGCGACAAGAGCTTTCAGGAAATGTCTATACAATGTGGATACGCCCACTGGTGGCAGAAGATGCAGGTGATAGTCTAAAACTCTATGCACCGAATCCGTATTGGACACGCTATATTCAAGAGCACCATTTAGAACTGATTTCAATTTTAGCGGAACAGTTGTCTGAAGGTCGGGTACGTAAAGTCGAGATTTTGGTTGATTCACGGCCTGGTGCAATTTTATCTGCAGCTGAGCAACCTGCAACAACCACCGCAGCATTAGAGTCAACGCCACAAGTGTCGGCACCAACACGTCCTAAAAAAGAAAAAGAAGAGACGTCTTCAAAAAATAACCGTAAGCGTCAGCTTAACCCATTATTTACCTTTTCCTTGTTTGTTGAAGGTCGTTCCAATCAGATGGCGGCAGAAACCTGTCGTAAAGTCTTGACGCAGCCCGGTGCTTCGCAACATAACCCGTTATTTTTATATGGACCGACTGGTTTAGGTAAAACCCATTTAATGCAAGCCGTAGGTAATGCATTATTACAAGCGAAGCCGAATGCACGTGTGATGTACATGACGGCTGAAAGTTTTGTACAAGACTTTGTGAGCTCGTTACAGCAAGGTAAGGTCGAAGAATTCAAGAAAAATTGTCGTTCGTTAGATTTGTTATTGGTGGATGATATTCATTTGTTAGCGGGTAAAGAGGCCAGCTTGGTTGAGTTTTTCTATACCTTCAACGCGTTATTAGATGAATCCAAGCAAATCATTTTAACTTCGGATCGTTATCCAAAAGAACTGACTGAGTTGGATCCACGTTTGGTTTCACGTTTTTCGTGGGGCTTATCGGTGGGTGTTGAACCGCCTGATATTGAAACCCGTATTGAAATTTTACTGAAAAAAGCGGAAAGCAATGGGGTGGAACTTCCACGGAATTGTGCGCTGTTTATTGCTCAACAAGTGGTTGCCAATGTCCGTGAACTAGAAGGTGCGCTGAATAAAGTCGTAGCCATTTCTCGTTTTAAAGGCACCCCAATCGATCTAGATGTGGTGCGTGAATCGTTAAAAGATGTGTTGGCAATTCGTGCGCGCACCATCAGTACTGAAAACATTCAGCGTGTGGTGAGTGAATATTTCCGTATTCCATTGAAAGAATTGGTTGGTCCAAAACGTACACGTATTTATGCACGTCCACGTCAGTTGGCTATGGGGCTAGCACGTGAACTGACAGGGGATAGTTTCCCTGAAATTGGTATGGCTTTTGGTAATCGTGACCACAGTACTGTGATGCATGCCTGTGAAAAAGTACAAAGCCTGCGTGAAGAAGATCCAATCTTCAATGAGGACTATAAAAACTTGCAACGTCTGCTGCAAAGTTAAGTCTTTTCGTTCAAATTCTGTTCTTGCAATGCGGTATATTCTGCCGCATAGTACACTGCTAAAAAATTAATTTATTTTGTCTATCTTCAGTTTTTAGAGGAATGTATCGTGCGTTTAAAAATCGCGAAAGAAAGCTTACTGAATGTTCTATCACATGTCGTAGGAGCGGTTGAACGTCGCCATACCTTAAATATTTTATCCAATGTAAAAGTACAGGTAACTGAGCAAGCTTTGACCATTACCGGTTCAGATCTTGAAGTTGAACTGGTTGCAAGCACACCACTTACTGAAGGTGCATGTTTACAAGCAGGAGTGACGACTGTTCCTGCACGTAAATTGATGGATATCTGTAAATCATTACCGTCAGCGGCATTGATTGATTTGCAAATTACTGAAGATCAACGTTGTATTTTAAAATCTGGCAACAGTCGTTTTGTATTGGGTACTTTGCCTGCAGAAGACTATCCATTATTAACCACTGAAAATACTCAAGGCACTCAAGTCGGTGTGACTCAACGTGAGTTAAAGCGTTTATTTGAAAAAACGTCTTTTGCCATGGCGGTTCAAGATGTGCGTTTTTATTTGACGGGTACTTTGCTTGAAATTGATGAAAATCAATTGCGTGCAGTAACGACCGATGGTCACCGTTTAGCGATGTGTGAAACAGTGGCAAGCTCGAATGCGACACAAGCAATGCAAGCGATTGTTCCACGTAAAGCTGTAGGTGAATTGCAGCGTCTATTGAGTGTTGAAGACGAGCAATTATCGTTGTTGATTGGTCGTGAATTATTAAATGTAACGATTACCATTGCCAGCCGTGATAAAGAGCAGGGTGATATTACCGTACGTTTCACCACAAAATTGATCGATGGTAAATTCCCTGACTACCGCCGTGTGATTCCACGTGGTGGTGATAAAAATGTGCGCATTGCACATGATGTATTTAAACAATCACTACAACGTGTGGCGATTTTAAGTAATGAAAAATTGCGCGGCGTATTCTTGAAGTTTGATGCGGACACTTTACAACTTCGTGCCAATAACCCTGAGCAGGATGAAGCTATCGAAGATCTCGCGATTCAATATGCTGATGCACCGATGGAAATGTCATTCAATGCACAGTACTTATTGGAAGTTCTGAATGTATTGGATGGTGATGATGTTGCAATGACCATGACAGAAGCGAACCAGTCGGTATTGGTACAAGATCCACAACAACAAGATCAAACCTATGTTGTGATGCCAATGCGTGTTTAATTTGGACTGACGTCTCAATTATTATGCATATCACGCGTTTACATGTAGAACGTGTTCGAAATTTAAAGACGGTTGCACTCTCTGGGTTGCAGCCGTTTAATGTCTTTTATGGGCAAAATGGTTCAGGCAAAACTTCTGTATTAGAAGCAGTACATTTGCTGGCAACAGGCCGTTCTTTTCGAACTCATATTCCGAAAAACTATATTCAAAATAATAGCCCTGACGCTGTCGTCTTTGCGCAGTCTGCAACAGATCGTATTGGTATGCAAAAAATGCAGTCGGGCGAGCAAGTGATTAAAGTCAATGGCGACCTTGTGGGGACACAAGGGCAGTTGGCTAAGATTTTACCACTACAACTCATCGACCCACAAAGTACCGATATTATTGATCATGGTGCGAAGCCACGACGTCAACTTTTAGATTGGTTGATGTTCCACGTGGAACCGGAGTTTTACCATGCATGGCAATATTATGCGCGGGCATTAAAACAGCGGAATAGTTTGCTGAAATCACGACGTCATTTGAGTTTGTCTGACCTAGAACCGTGGAACAAAATGCTCAGTGATTATGGTGAGATATTACATAGTCTGCGCAGTAATGTGGTGGAACAGTGGACGCGATATTTCCAACAAGATCTCGAAGCATTATTGCCGCATTTAACAGTGACATTGGAATATAGTGCAGGCTTTCATGCTGAAACAGGACTGCTGAATGATCTGACCAATCAGCACTTTAAAGACTGCGAACGTGGCTATACTGAGTATGGTCCGCACCGTGCAGATTTAAGGTTGAAAACCGCTATGGGTGATGCAGATGTTGTGCTCTCTCGTGGGCAAAAAAAGTTATTGATCATGGCGTTAAAACTGTCACAGATTGCAATGCTACATGCTTGTAATAAGGAAACTGTGGTATTATTAGATGATCTGACAGCAGAATTAGATTTAACCGCACAACAGCGTTTAATTGAGCGTTTAAGCCATCTTGGTAGTCAAGTTTTTATTACCACTTTAGACCATGATTCAGTGCAAAAACACTTACATGATTTATCTATTTCTTATCAATTATTCAAAGTTGAAAATGGTACGGTGCAGGCTGTTGTGCAATGAAATACCACCTTTGGATAGACCTATTTTTCACTAGGGAGAAACCATGAGTTCAGAAGATCAAGCTGCTTCTCAAACAGAACAAACCATAGAAAAAGCTTATGATTCCTCTAGCATCAAAGTATTACGTGGTCTAGACGCTGTACGTAAGCGTCCGGGCATGTATATTGGTGATACTGACGATGGTACTGGCCTACACCACATGGTGTTTGAAGTTGTCGATAACTCAATTGATGAAGCGTTGGCAGGTCATTGTGACGAGATCAATGTAACCATTCATGAAGATGAATCTGTAAGCGTATCGGATAACGGTCGTGGTATTCCTACCGACATTCACCCAGAAGAAGGTGTTTCTGCAGCAGAAGTGATTTTGACGATTCTGCATGCGGGCGGTAAATTTGACGATAACAGCTATAAAGTTTCAGGCGGTCTACACGGTGTAGGTGTATCCGTGGTGAATGCGCTTTCAAGCAAGCTCGAATTAACCATTCATCGTGCAGGTCAAATCCACCAGCAAGAATATAAACACGGTGATTCCGTGTATCCATTAAAAGTGGTGGGTGAGACAGATCGTACCGGTACACGTGTACGTTTCTGGCCAAGTGCTGAAACCTTCAGTCAAACGATTTTTAATGTCGATATTTTGGCACGTCGTTTACGTGAATTATCGTTCCTGAATGCAGGTGTACGAATTGTGCTACGTGATGAACGTATCAATTTAGAGCACGTTTATGATTATGAAGGTGGTTTGTCTGAGTTTGTAAAATATATCAACCAAGGCAAAACCCATCTGAACGAGATCTTCCACTTCACTACTCAAGCGGATAACGGCATTGGTGTGGAAGTTGCATTGCAGTGGAACGATTCTTATCAGGAAAATGTTCGTTGCTTTACCAACAACATTCCACAAAAAGATGGTGGTACGCATTTAGCGGGTTTCCGAGCTGCATTAACCCGTGGCTTAAACAGCTACATGGAAAGCGAAAACCTACTCAAAAAAGAGAAAGTGGCGGTTTCTGGTGATGATGCCCGTGAAGGTTTAACTGCAATTGTTTCGGTGAAAGTGCCTGATCCAAAATTCTCTTCGCAAACCAAAGAAAAATTGGTGTCGAGCGAAGTGAAAACTGCGGTTGAGCAAGCCATGAATAAATCGTTCTCTGAATATCTTTTAGAGAACCCACAAGCTGCTAAATCGATTGCAGGCAAAATTATTGATGCAGCACGTGCACGTGATGCAGCGCGTAAAGCACGTGAAATGACACGTCGTAAGAGTGCGCTTGATATTGCAGGCCTGCCAGGTAAATTGGCCGATTGTCAGGAAAAAGATCCTGCATTGTCTGAACTTTACTTAGTCGAAGGTGACTCTGCGGGCGGTTCAGCTAAACAGGGCCGTAACCGTAAGATGCAAGCGATTTTGCCGCTGAAAGGTAAAATCCTCAACGTGGAACGTGCACGTTTTGACAAGATGATTTCTTCTCAAGAAGTGGGAACGCTGATTACTGCTTTAGGCTGTGGTATTGGCCGTGAGGAATATAACCCAGATAAACTACGTTATCACAAAATCATCATCATGACCGATGCTGACGTCGATGGTTCGCACATTCGTACGCTACTATTGACCTTCTTCTTCCGTCAAATGCCAGAACTTGTGGAACGTGGTTATATTTATATTGCACAGCCACCGTTGTATAAGCTGAAAAAAGGCAAGCAAGAACAGTACATCAAAGATAATGATGCGCTTGAGACGTACCTGATTTCAAATGCAATTGATGAGCTTGAATTACACATCAGTGCAGAAGCGCCAGCCATTCGTGGTGAGGCTTTAGCTGGCGTGATTGCGGATTATCAAACCTCTCAAAAGAGCTTGCATCGTCTGACTGTACGTTATCCTGCAAGTGTGTTGGATGGTTTATTGGCAGTAGAAGGCTTTAAGTTAGATCAAGCAAATAACCAAGACTATGTACAGACTTGGGGGGAGCAGCTACGTGCCAATATTGAGAAAACTCAGCCTAGCTTACGTCCTGAATTAAGCTTAGAAACGTTTGAGCATGAAGATACCGAAGGCAATAAGTCAGCGACCTATTTCCCGCGTATTACCATCTATGTTCATAACTTACCGCACCAATACTTGTTAGATTCAGGTCTATTGGGTTCAGGTGAATATGCGCGTTTGCTCAAAAATTCGAAGAGTTGGTTCACCTTATTGGAAGAAGGTGCTTACCTGCAAAAAGGCGAGCGCAAAATTCCAGTGAGTAGCTTCCATCAGGTTTGGCAAAACATCCTACAAGACTCACGCCGTGGAATGATGATTCAGCGCTATAAAGGTTTGGGTGAGATGAATGCTGAACAGCTTTGGGAAACTACAATGGATCCTGAGAACCGTAACATGCTGCAAGTAACGGTACAGGATGCGATTGAAGCTGATCGTATGTTCTCTTGCTTGATGGGTGATGATGTGGAACCACGTCGTGCTTTCATTGAAGAAAATGCGTTAAATGCGGATATTGATGCCTAAATTCTGATTACAGAATCATTCAAAAAAGCACTCTTCGGAGTGCTTTTTTTTGTGCTATCTTAAATAAAATTGAATATTAAATCGCCAATTTGTGTTTTATAAAATTGACTTATTCTGATGCTAAGCTCACATCAAATTGAACTTAGCAGCTAAAAATAAGAGGTCTATATATGATGGACAATCAACTTGAACACATTCGTGACATCTGGGTAAATGCATTTTTTACCGGAAATTATACCGTTCTAGCCGAATACGAAGATGAGCACTTTAAGGTGGTTTATGAGCAAGACGGGCGTGTCGAAAGTAATTATGTCCGCTATGAACGTATTGCACATGCGGTGAAAAATGGGGTTTGGAAACCACAAAAACCAGACGTAGAATTTGAAGAATATGAGTTTAATCGTGACCAAACTGAGTGCAAAATTTTAATTGGTTTAGCTGAAACACTGCAGCAAATACAGGAAATCTGGCATTTTGATCAGACCTGGAAAATACAAGAATTACGTTTTTTAAAGGCAAAAAAAGCCCATCCTTCTGCCTTATCTTAAACAATAAAAAGTTTAAATTGATGTAGTCAGTGGAGATAAAATGCATCCATCTTGCAAATGTGGATAAGTTTTGTGAATTTTCACATTTAATAGTGTTCAACATCAAAGTCATTTATAATTGTGGATAATATCATTTAAAAATATTTATCCACAAAAAGGTGGTTCGATATTTTGAATTTAAAAAATAAAAATGAATTTAAAACCAAGATTTGAATTTAAAAATGGCTTTTGTGGATAACTGTGGCAATGAGTTTGATGTGAAGTGTATTTTTTGAATTCATTTATAAAAGTAGGATAAAAGCTATCGCTGAATTTTTAGATTCTTTCTGAATAGAAATGCCTTAACGATGCAATAACCAGTTGGATATGAACATTCGATTTTTTAAATATTTTTTAGATTTATAGTGTGATTATTATTGTGAAGTATAAATAAAAAATCGCCGTGGAACATTTAAACTTCACGGCGATTGATTTTTTGAGCTTAAGTTAGGTTTTCTTAATAATGCAAATCTAGGGTTTTGCTTTTTAAATTAAGCTTCAAAACTACTTTCCATTTCTTCTAATTCCATCATTAGTTCCAGCATCTGTTCTTCGGCTGTTTCCAGTTTGGCTTTCAGCTCAGTTTGCTCATTCATCAGTTTGAGCAAATCATTTTTACGTGAGGCATCATATAAAGCACTATCTGCCAATAATTCCTCGATTTCGTTTAAGCGTGGCTGAATTTTGCTGATTTGCGCTTCATTTTTTTCGATATTTTTACGAATCGGGCGGCTCAGTTCCCGCTGGCGTGCCGCTTCCTTACGCTGTGCTTCTTTGTCCAGTCTGGAAATGGTTGCTTTGACTTCGACCTGAGATTTCACCGGCTCGGCTGGCTTCTGCCCGTTTTTGATCATCTCAATGCGGGCCTGACGTAACCAGTCGGCATAAGCGGTCAGATCACCGTCAAATTCACGGCATTGACCATTATGTACCAGCAGCAATTCATCACAGACACTGGCAATCAGCTGGCGCTCATGCGATACCAGCACCACAGCACCTTCAAAATCCTGCAAGGCCATGGTCAATGCATGACGCATATCCAGATCTAAATGGTTGGTCGGCTCATCCAGAATCAACACGTTTGGACGCTGCCAGACAATCAATGCCAGAGCCAGACGGGCACGTTCACCGCCTGAGAAACTTTCACTTGGCGTATCCATGCGTTCGCCGCTAAAACCAAAACTGCCCAGGAAAGAACGCAGGCTGGCTTCACTGATTTTTTTATCGGCAATACGGGCCAGCTGTAACATCGGGCTGGCATTGCCATCCAGTGCATCCATTTGGTGTTGGGCAAAGTAGCCAATATTGAGCAGTTCTGAATCTTTACGCAGACCCTGAAGCAATTTTAAATCACCGACCAGCGATTTAATCAGGGTGGATTTACCGGCACCATTCATCCCGAGCAAACCAATCCGGCTGCTTGGCGTGATCTGTAAATTGACATTGGTGACAATCAGCTTGTCACCATAACCAATATCGGCATGTTCCAGTTGCAATAAAGGCGAACTCATTTTGGTCGGTTCACGGAAACTGAAGGTAAATGGTGTATCAACATGGGCAGCAGACAGTTCCTGCATACGCTCCAGCTGTTTGATCCGGCTCTGTGCCTGCTTGGCTTTGGTGGCTTTCGCTTTAAAACGGTCAATATATTTTTGCAGATGTGCGCGGGTTTCCAGCTGCTTTTCATAAGCCTGTTGCTGCTGCGCCAGACGTTCACTGCGGGTGCGCTCGAAGGTCGAGTAGTTACCGGTATATAAAATCAGTTCCTGATTTTCAATATGTAAAATATGATCGGTAATCGCATCGAGGAAATCCCGGTCATGCGAAATCAGCACCAGCGTACCTTCATAGGCTTTCAGCCAGTCTTCGAGCCAGAGAATGGCATCCAGGTCTAAATGGTTGGTCGGTTCATCAAGAAGGAGTAAATCGGAACGGCTCATCAGGGTACGCGCCAGATTCAGGCGCATGCGCCAGCCACCAGAAAAACTTGAAACATCCAGTTGGGATTGATGTTCAAAAAAGCCCAGACCGGCCATCAGTTGCGAAGCTTTGGCCGGCGCAGAATAACCTGAAATTTCATCAAAACGGCCATATAAATGGGCCAGTTCTGCATCATCCAGCTGATCTGGCTGCTCCAGTTTCTGTTGAATATCCCAGTATTCTTCATCGCCGGACAAGACGAAATCAATGGCTTTCATATTCAGCGCTTTGATTTCCTGCGCCATATGCGCCACGGTCCATACCGCAGGACGGGTCAACGAACCGGTGTCTGACTCCATGCCACCAAGCAAAGCTGAAAACAGGGTCGATTTCCCGGCACCATTGACACCGGTTAGGCCAATTTTCCATCCTGGGTGTAACTGCATCGACGCTTTTTGAAATAAAACACGTCCACCGCGACGTATAGATAACTGGTCTAACTGAATCATGGAACTAACTAAACAAGAAGAATGTGGGGCTATTCTAATGGATGGCTTTGCAAAAGAAAAAACAAAGCATCGCAACCATCTGAAAAAATGTGACAGATTCCACGTATTTAGGTATATTGAACGGGCTTTAGTATTAAAAAAATATTTCAAGTTGTTGTTTTAAATGGATTAATAAAACATATTGGAAATATAAGAAATGAGAAAAGGAATTTTAATTTTATCGCTTCTTTCAGGTGTGATGTCTGCACAAAGCTATGCCAATCAGAAGGTTTGTGTGTTCGATTTACTTGGAAAAGCGGGGGAATCTTATAAGCTAATGGAAGAGTGGTCTCTGGCCAGTAAGGCATGGGGAGCACAAGTTCAACTGATTTCATATCAAGATGAATCCAAAGTCGATAAAGATTTTAAAGAAGGGAAATGTGACGCATTTTATATGACCTCGATGCGGGCACGTGCGTATAACAAATTTGCTGGTTCGATTGATGCCATTGGCGGTGTACCGAACAATACCATCGCACAAAAAGCCATTACCTATGTCTTAGATAAGCGGAACAGTAAGCGACTGATTACCAATTCAGGTAAAGATAGTTATGAAGTGGCAGGGATTGGGCAAATTGGTTCAGCCTATATTTTTGTCCGTGATCGCAATATCAATAATTTAGAAAAAGCTGAAGGTAAAAAATTTGCCATTTTGCATTATGACTATGCGCAAAAAGAGATGGTCGACCGTGTCGGCGCTGTGCCAGTCATGTCGGAAATTTCCAATTTTATTCGCAAATTTAATCAGGCCGAAGTTGAAATTGTGGCTGCGCCGGCTTATGCCTTTAAGCCACTCGAAATTTCAAAAGGCTTAGGCACTACTGGGGCGATGGTTAATTTTCCTGTGGTGAATGTCACGGCAGACCTGATTATTCGTAACAATAAATTCCCAGATGGTTTTGCTGAACCCTCTCGGCAATGGTTCGTTAAACAATTACCGAAAAGTTTTGCCATGGTAAAACGCATGGAAGCTGAAATTCCTGCCAAATATAAGATGAATCTCAGCAAAGATGATCAGTTGAAATATCAGAAAATTTTGCGTGAAGGACGGATGGATTTAACCAAACAAGGAATCTACGACTCCACCATGATGACGGTACTGAAAAAAGCACGTTGTACGATTGAGCGAACCAATTTTGAGTGTTCAGTGGCGGGTGAATAAGCTTTTTTCTGTATTTCTTTGTAAAGTTTCATAAAAAGGCTGTAAATGCAAAAAGCCTTTTTTGCATACAACATGATGATTATATTTATAATTTTGCCTTAAATAAAAAAGTGATATTAATCACAAAAAAACAGAATGTGCCAAAATGACATAAATAAATGGAGTAAATGCTCTATTTTTTTTAAATTAACTTGCTTAATATCGGCGTTGTGTAAGGACACCTCTGAACCATAAAAAGATTTGAAAGGAAAATAGAATGAAAAAAACGCTCCTATCATTGGCTACATTTGCTGCAATTGGCTTTGCTGGTTCAGCTCAGGCAGCAAAAGTAGATATCTGTGTATTTGACTTACTGGGTAAGTCAGGTGAGTCATACCAAATGGCTCAGGAATGGGCGCTTGCAGCAAAAGGCTGGGGTGCTGAAATTAACTTAATTCCGCGTCAAGATGAAGCAGTAGCCGACAATGATTTTAAAGCGGGTAAATGTGATGGCGTATTTATGACGGCAATGCGTGCTCGTCAATACAATAAATTTGCAGGTTCGATTGATGCGCTTGGTGGCGCACCGAGCAATGCAATTGCGCAACGTGCGATTACCTTTGCATTAGACCAACGTAATGCTGCAAAAATGGTCAGCAACCTAGGTGGTAAGAAATACGAAGTGGCGGGTATTGCTCCACTGGGTTCAGCATTCATCTTTGTCAAAGACAAAAAAATTGACTCAATTGAAAAAGCAGCAGGTAAAAAGTTTGCAGTATTAGGCTATGACGAAGCACAAAAAATTATGGTGCAACGTGTCGGCGCTCAAGCTGTGGTTTCAGATGTATCTAACTTTGTGGCGAAGTTTAATAATGGTCAGGTCGATATGGTGGGTGCGCCTGCGTATGCCTACAAACCATTAGAGATTTATAAGGGTTTAGGTACCAATGGTGCGATGTTTAACTTCCCAGTTTTACAAGTGACCGCGGACTTTATTATTCGTCCTGATCAGTTCCCAGCAGGCTTTGGTCAAAAATCTCGTGATTGGTTTGTGAAACATTTACCGAAGAGTATTGCGATGATTAACCGTTTAGAGGCGGGTATTCCTGCGAAATATAAACTTAACTTAAGTGCAGAAGATAAAACCAAATATCAAAAATTATTGCGTGAAGGTCGTATGGATATGACGAAACGTGGCATTTATGATGCGGGCATGATGTCAGTATTGAAAAAGGCACGTTGTTCTGTCGATAAAGCCAATTTTGAATGTTCACTTAGCGGCGAATAAACTGATATTTAAAGAAAAAAGCCTGGATTTATCCGGGCTTTTTTTCGCAAATGCATAGGTCATTTTCGCCATTGAGTCAGCAAAATATTCAGGTAATCTAAATTGAAATCGAGGGCTGTGAGTATATTTAATCATACTCCGCATGACCCAAAAATCAAAAAATGGTTAAAACAAAAACAGTAAAAAACAAGGAAAGTCAGTATGAAACAATGGACAAAGGCATTGAGTATTGCTGCTGCGTTAATGGCGGTGAATGGCGTAGCTCAAGCAAAGCAAGTGGTGTGTGTATTTGATTTGGTTGGTAAAAATGGTGATGTTTTTACCCTGATGAGAGATTACCAATTGGCGGCAAAAAACTGGGGCGCAGACATTGAGCTCCGCGTCAGTCAAAATGAAGCGGTGATTGCGGAAGATTTTAAAGCCGGTAAATGTGATGGGATCAGTGTCACAGGTATGCGTGGTCGTCAATTTAATAATTTTACCGGTTCTTTAGATGCGATTGGTGCAATTCCAGATTTGAAACTTGCGGTTAAAGTGATGCAAGGTCTTGCGAGTCCAACGTTTGCTAAAAGCATGGTCAATAGTAAATATGAAGTGGCAGGTGTGATACCTGTTGGTGATGCCTACCTGTTGGTGAATGATCGTAGTATCAATACTGTCGCTAAAGCCGCAGGTAAAAAAATTGCGGTGCTTGATTATGATGAAGCGCAGAAAATTATGGTGCAGCAGGTCGGGGCTCAAGCGGTCAGTGCCGATGTAACCAATTTTGGCGCTAAATTTAACAATGGTCAGGTGGATATTATTGGTGCTCCTGCAGCTGTGTTCAAACCATTAGAATTACACAAAGGTTTAGGCAGCAAAGGCGCAATCGTCAATTATCCAATTTTACAAGTCACGGGAAATATCATTATTCGCCCAGATAAATTCCCAGCAGGTTATGGGCAAAAATCACGTGATTGGGTCAAAACACAATTACCTCGTGCATTCACGATTTTAGGCAAAATGAAGTCAGAAATTCCAGCTAAATATTGGATGGATGTTCCCACTGCAGACAAAGCTGGTTATCAAAAAATGATGCGTGAAGCGCGTATTGATTTGACTAAACGTGGCATTTACGACAAGCGAATGATGAAATTATTATGGCAATTCCGCTGTAAACAAGACCCGAAAAACTTCGAATGCGCATTACAGGAAGAAAACTATAAATAGGTTTTAAATGAATCTTGAGAAAAATACTCTGATTTAACTTTAAACTGTGAAGACTGACCATATATTGAGTATGTTATACTTGAAATATGGTCTTTTCTTTTTAAAGACACCCCAATGACTCAGAGGAATCCATCATGAATGCTCAAGCACTTGTGCTGACTGACAATGCTGCCAATAAAGTACGCCAATTGCGTGACAGTGAAGGTAATCAAGACCTCATGTTACGTGTATATGTGACTGGTGGTGGTTGTTCAGGTTTCTCATATGGATTTAATTTTGCAGAAAGCCAAAACGAAGATGATGCTGAATTTATCAATGAAGACGTGAAAATGTTGGTAGATTCACTTAGTTATCAATA
The DNA here is from genome assembly GCF_024605895.1 of Acinetobacter sp. YH16056_T. Lineage (NCBI taxonomy): Bacteria > Pseudomonadati > Pseudomonadota > Gammaproteobacteria > Moraxellales > Moraxellaceae > Acinetobacter > Acinetobacter sp. YH16056_T. Next base: position 13,313 of record NZ_CP094545.1, read on the forward strand.
TTTGGTTGGTTCAACAGTCGATTATATTGAAGGTCTTGAAGGTTCTCGTTTTGTGGTACAAAACCCGAATGCGACAACCACGTGTGGATGTGGATCTTCATTCTCGATCTAATCAGGATGATGAATTGAGCCATAAAAAAGCCCTCATTTTGAGGGCTTTTTTAATGTTTAAAATCGATATTAGGCTTCAAATTTAAGCGCTTCTAACAGATCTAAAATCACTGTGGTCACGTCTTGACTCAATTGATAATTATTAAAAATTTCATAAGCCGTAATGGTGACATCGGTATCACTCGGAAGCAGGCGTTGTTCTTCTTCAATGAGGTCACGGATCGGCAAAAGGGTTTGTTTGACTTGTAAATGCAAGACATCTTTAAACTCAAGATTTTCGTCTTCGAGTTCGATGAGTTGCTCATTAAAAAATGGTAAAAGTACCGCATGGAGATAAGGTTGAATTTCGGTAATATCAAAAAGCTCAATATCACGGGTTTGTTCAATCGTGCTGATGTGGTCATTCACTTCAATTAAGATATGGTAGTAACTCACATTGCTCTCCACGGAAGATGTCATTGATATAAGGGGATTATTGCAGATCAACAATAACATGAAATGCTGATTTTTGTTGGTGAATCCTGCAATATCCTTATAAATTGTATGGTTTTTTATGCTCAGGGCACACTAGCGATAATACAGTAAGCTTTGGTCTGCTGGCATCAGTTTAAAGTTTTCTAATTGTTGCGCGCCCAAGATTGGGTACATTAATGCAGCAGGGTCATTATGGTGAGATAAGCCGAGAGCATGTCCGAGTTCATGGGCAAGGGTGAGGCGTAAATCATCTTCGGCATCAAATTGATAAATCTGAATCTGATCCCCCATAAAGACACCTTTATGAAACTCTCGTGCAGGAAAGCGCTGACTGGCTTGTATCACGCCTGCATTATATTGATCGATTTGCTGGTTATAGCTTGAGACTTGTTGGTTAAATTGATCATTTTGCTGATTAAATCGATCTATTTCTTGGTCTAATTGCATCGCTTGTGCTTTGACTTGCGCAAGTTCTCTTTCAACGCGTTGCATATTGGGGCCTTGCGCATGCTCGATTCGGCTCCAACTCATACGTTCTTGCGACAGCTGTGCGATTTCCGCACGGATCATGGCTTGTTTTGATCGGAGCTGTTGCTCATTCATCTCCAGACCTTTTCTCGAATTTGTTAAGTTCTCGGCATATAAATCATTACGGGCTTTATCTGCAGCTAAGGTCTTTTGGACTTGCTTATAGGCATTGTATTGTTCTTGGCGATCATCATAAATTAGATGGATCGCCAGTTGTGCATCTGGATCATAGATAAATAACGGTTTGAGCGTCCCTGCATGCCATATCTCTGTAGCCTCTTGGCTAAGTTGAATGACTTGTTGCTGGCTTAATCCAAAACGCGGATCTACATCAGCAACCCGATAACGCAGTCGGGTATCGAGAGGGTGTAAAAGTCGATCTGAAATTGAATTAAATTTCAGTTGAGGATGCTGCTTGGTTTGATAGATCCACCAAGTACTCAAAACGATGACAACAATAATTAAAATCAAACGCATAGCGTCGCAAAACTTGATTATTTTGCATTAATTTAACTGAAATTTAGCGCTATGCAAATCTAAGTTTAGATTGATAGTGAGTCGAGAAGAATGTGGCTGTTTGAACGTTTGCGTGTTATTTGAATATTGCCTGATGCAGATAAAATCATCCACAAAAAAAACCGCGCTTTCGCGCGGTCTTTTTGAGCTTTGAAAGACTCAGTTAAAGCGACAAATTATTTTTTGTCATCTTTCACTTCAGTGAACTCAGCATCTACAACGCCGTCATCTGCTTTTTGAGCTTGACCTTCAGCGCCTTGGAAAGCGTTAGGATCAAAACCTTCAGCACCGCCTTGACCTTGTGCAGCTTCATAAGCACGTTGAGTGATCGGCATAATGATGTTTTGAAGTGCTTCAGTTTTCGCTTTGATTGCATCTACATCGTTTTCTTTAGTTGCTGCTTCGAGCTCAGCTACAGCAGCATCGATTGCAGATTTCTCATCAGCAGTTACCTGTTCGCCAAGATCTTTTACTGCTTTTTGAGCAGAAGAAACAAGTGCATCAGCTTCGTTACGTGCTTTCGCTAATTCTTCAAATTTACGATCTTCTTCAGCATTCGCTTCAGCATCTTTGATCATCGCTTCAATTTCAGCATCGCTCAAACCAGAGTTAGCTTTAATTTGAATTGATTGCTCTTTACCTGTGCTCTTATCTTTTGCAGATACTTTCAAGATACCATCAGCGTTGATGTCAAATGATACTTCAATTTGTGGTACACCACGTGGAGCAGGTGGAATATCGCCCAATTGGAAGTTACCCAACAATTTGTTTTGTTGAGCCATTTTACGTTCACCTTGGTAAACTGAAATGTCTACAGCTGGTTGGTTGTCTGCAGCAGTTGAGAACACTTGAGATTTCTTCGCAGGAATCGTCGTGTTTTTCTCAATGATCGCTGTTAACACGCCACCCATTGTTTCAATACCAAGTGTAAGCGGAGTTACGTCAAGAAGAAGTACGTCAGTTTTATCACCTGAAAGTACTGCACCTTGAATCGCAGCACCCATCGCTACAGCTTCATCTGGGTTCACGTCTTTACGTGGCTCACGGCCGAAGAACTCTTGTACTTTTTGTTGTACAAGTGGCATACGAGACTGACCACCCACCAAGATTACGTCAGAGATGTCAGAGGTTGAAAGACCTGCATCTTTAAGTGCAATCTTACATGGTTCAATTGTACGAGCAACCAATTCAGCAACTAAACCTTCAAGTTTAGAGCGAGTCACGTTGATCACTAAGTGTTTAGGACCAGTCGCATCTGCTGTGATGTATGGAAGGTTGATTTCTGTTGCATTCGAAGAAGAAAGCTCGATTTTTGCTTTTTCAGCAGCTTCTTTTAAACGTTGAAGTGCAAGAGGATCTTGTTTCAAGTTTACGCTTTGTTCTTTCTTGAACTCTTCAACCAAGTATTCAATTAATGCATTATCGAAGTCTTCACCACCAAGGAATGTATCACCGTTTGTAGACAATACTTCGATTTGTTGGTCGCCATCAAGATCAGCGATTTCAATGATTGATACGTCGAAAGTACCACCACCTAAGTCGTAAACCGCAACTTTACGGTCGCCTTCTTTTTTGTCCATACCGAACGCAAGTGCAGCAGCCGTTGGTTCGTTGATGATACGTTTAACATCTAAACCAGCAATTTTACCTGCATCTTTCGTTGCTTGACGTTGAGCATCGTTAAAGTACGCAGGAACAGTAATTACCGCTTCAGTTACTGTTTCACCAAGGTAGTCTTCAGCTGTTTTTTTCATCTTTTTCAAGATTTCAGCAGAGATTTGTTGTGGTGCAAGTTTCTTGTCGTTTACGTCAACCCAAGCATCGCCATTGTCAGCTTTGATGATTTTGTAAGGTACAAGGCCGATATCTTTTTGCACAGCTTGGTCTTGGTACTTACGACCGATCAAACGTTTGATTGCAAATAATGTGTTTTTAGGGTTAGTCACTGCTTGACGTTTAGCAGATTGACCGACAAGGATCTCGCCATCTTTATACGCAATAATAGATGGAGTTGTACGAGCGCCTTCAGCGTTGTCGATTACTTTTACTTTGTCGCCTTCAAGTACTGCTACGCAAGAGTTTGTAGTACCTAAGTCAATACCAATGATTTTCGCCATTTGGATGTTTCCTCTAAAATTCTTTTATTCCCAAACTCTTCCCTTTCTCAAAGGGAAATAAAAAGGGATTTACTTGTTATCCGATATGAGAGCCAATCAAAAATTTTCAAGTAATATTGGTTAAAATTTTTAATTCGTCTCAGAAAATTTGGGTTTATGCACCAACCATAACCATAGCTGGACGTAATAGACGACCGTTTAAGCTATAGCCTTTTTGCAATACTGTCCCGATTTCATTCGATTTGGCATTTGGATCGATGCCCACAGCTTGGTGAAGATCTGCATTGAAACCATTTGCAGTATCCACAGCAACCACACCAAATTTTTCTAAAGTGCTGAGCAATGATTTCAGTGTAAGTTCTACACCTTCAGATAAACCTGATTTTTCATCACCTGCCGCAGCGATGGCACGTTCAAGGTTATCAACCGAATCAAGCAATTGTTTTGCAAATTTTTCCAGCACAGTGTCTTTATGCTTTTCAGATTCGCGTTGAATACGCTCTACACTTTTTTGCGCTTCATATACAGCATTTGCAGTACGTGCTTTTTCAAGTTTTAAGCTTTCTTCTAAATTGGTGATTTGTGCTTGTAAATCTTCAACTGAAACTTCAGCTTGCTCGTTTTCAGCTTGAGTTTGCTGTTCTGCTTGCTCTTGTTGAAGATCTTGAGCGTCTTGGTTTTGCTCAGTCGCCATTGATTTACTCCGTTTAAATGGGTTCTTAAACATGTTCAGTCCTTATAGCTGTGCGTTCAAACGACATCGATGCGTAACTGCCATGCGTTTTGAATTCATGATTAATAGAAGAAATCGGGGCAGGGGATAAAAATTCAAGCGAAGTCAGCGATTAAATGCAGTTTTTTATTCAAAAAAATGGTTTTTCAGCCAAATATCGACTGCAAAATTAAATTCTATGAAAATATAAATTATTGATTTAAATGTATAATCACATTTTGATCGGATTTATAGATTTTCATCATAAATTTTAACGGTTTCTCTTTGTGCCTGAAAATTTGCATAATTTATCTATCGGAAGTGACCATATCCACTGGAGAGAGGGATATGGTGACTACCTCTAGATTTTAGAAACACTTTTCCATGCTGATTTCCCAAGAATCAGCATTTTTTTTGCCTCAAAAATAGTGGTTAATATTTATACATAAAAACTCTTAGTATCAGTTTTATTAAATATTTCACAAAAAATGATCAGCACAGTATTCTTTGTTTCAGATTCTATCGCTGTAGTTTCCGAATTTATTTCGAATGTGTTTTTCATGGCCTGCTTCTCTCATAAGCAGGCTTTTTTTTGCATGAAATTTATAAAAACAGCCACTTAAGTAACTGAGCTGCAAGTTTTGTTGGTCTTTGTTGTATTCAAAAGCTCTGATCACGCTTTATTTAAAACTATTTATATTTATTTTATTAATAAAAAACAAAGCACTTGAGTTAAATAAATGATGTAAAGCCTCAAAATGAATGAAAACTGCCTGATTAATAAAACGTTTCATAAGCTGTACCGTGCCTCGTACAAAGTACAACTCAGAAGGTGGGAACTTCACAGAATTATTTTCCATTATGACTCGGGCAAAGTTGAGCTTTGCTTTTAATGATTCAATGAAGGAAATAATGAAGATGAAAAAAATTGGTTTATTCGCTGTCGCAGTTTTAGGTTTTGGTTTAGCTGCGGTAGGTTGTACTTCTCAAGAAACTGTAGAATCTCCAGAAACCGCACAAGTAACGTCTGCAACTGAAGCATCTGTAACGACAGAGCAATCGGGTGCTGTGGTTCAAGCAGATCCATCAGCTCAAGGTGCTGAAGTTCAATCTGCGCCTGCACCACAACCTACAATTCAGCAATAAGATTGTTTAATGCTCTCTGACCTGTAACAACAGGCAGTCAAGAATAGACAGAAGATAGGATGCCTCTTCTGTCTATTTTCTTTTCTATTGCTTTTTTTTATCTTTTCTATTTTTAGTGAACGAAAAAAAAGCCCATCATGTAGATGAGCTTTTTACTTTTAACCGATCTGCAAAAACAACAATTAACGGCGATTTTCCCACGCGCGACGACGTTCTTCAGCCGCTTTACGTTGTTGATCTGATGCCTTTCTTAAATCTTGAATATTTTTTTTGCGCTCTTGCTCAATTTGTTTTCTACGATCTTGACTGGCTTTACGGCGCTGTTCTTCTAAGCGCTGACGCTCTTTGCTGACTTTTTGACGATCTTGTTCAGCACGTTTACGACGTTCAGCTTCAGAGTATTTACGCTGTTGTTCTAGACGTTGACGTTCGAGTTCGTTTTTACGACGATCCCACTCTTGTTGATTTTTACGATTCTGTTCCCAGTTACGCTGGTCAAGTTGCTGCTTTCTACGTTCGAGCTCTAAACGATTACGTTGTTGTTGCTGACGTTCCCATGTACGGCGGTCTTGTTCATAACGACTGTCGTAACGGCGATCATAACGATTATCATAGCGTCGATCATTATTATCATAACGGCGGTCATAACGTTGATCATAACGTCCATCGTAGTAACCATCTTCAGGGAATGCTACGCAGCCTACAGCCAAAAAAGCAGTCGCAAAAGACAGAAGGATGATCTTTTTAGCCATGGTGAGTATCCTTTATCGAGAATGGGTTAGCATAATCAACCCATAAAACTTGGGTAAATTGTCAATGACAACTCTATAAAAGAAGATTAGCTTAACTAGGTTTGTACTATGTATGTCGATGTTGAGACTTATATGTGAATATGGTCACATTTGACCTAGATCATGTAGAAAGTATGAAGAGCATAATTCGAAGGATAGAGCATGTTTGCATTGAATGAATCACTTAAAAATATGAAAGATAAAGGCCAAGGTACGGCTGCTCGGTTACTTGATCGTCTTCCTAACTTTGCCAAAGAAAGCCTCGCAAAACGTCTCGATTATCCGTTTATTTTTCCAGAATTAGATCCGCTGGTGAAATGCATGATGGCGGCTCAACTCAAGCAAGGTAAGTCAGGCTTTGTGACCGAAGACTATGTGAAGTCTCGTAAATTATTTGATTTACAGATGGAGTCGATCAAGACCAAGCCGACCTTTGTGAAACAAGTGCAAGATATACGTCTACCTTTACAAAGTGCAACGCTGTTTGCGCGTCATTATCATCCTGCTCCAAATAAAAAATTACCGATGATCGTGTTTTATCATGGTGGTGGTTTTGTGGTGGGTGGTTTAGACACGCATGATGAAGTTTGTCGTTTATTGGCTGTGCATGCCAAAACACAAGTTTTAAGTATTGATTATCCTTTAACACCAGAAGCCAGCCCAGCTCAATTAATGCAAAGTTGTGAAGATGCATTGGCTTGGACTTATCAAAATAGTCGTCAGTTTAAAATTCTAAAAAATCGAATTGCGGTGGCAGGGGATAGTGCAGGCGGCAATATTGCTACTGCGGTTGCACAGCGCAGTGCTCAAAAAGTTTTTGCCCCGCAAGCTCAGCTATTAATTTACCCAGTAGTGGATTTTAAGAGTCGCCACCCATCTTTCTATGCGTATAAAGATGGTCTGGTTCTGACTGAAAAAGATATTGATGTCGTAACCGCTTTATATGCGGAACAACATGCAGTGGCCTTGGATGATCCATTAATTTCACCGACCTATGGAAAATTGGCAGGTATCGCACCCGCGTATATCGTGACGGCAGGGCATGATGTTTTACATGACGAAGGTGAAATTTATTCGCATAAACTCCGTCAGCAAGGGGTGAAAGTGTTTTATCAAGAATATACCGATCAAACCCATGGTTTTATCAATTTAACCCCGGTTTCGCACCGAGCTAAAAAATACGTGATCGAGATCAGTACGAAGTTCCGTAAATTTTGGGATAAACGTAGCTAATCATTCCTTTATATAAAGTAAACCCAGTGTTTCACGTGAAACACTGGGTTTTTATTTATTGGGTTATTTATCTTGGATTTTTGCAGCAGGAAAAACGAGGCTAAATTCTGGGATATAAAAGCTTTGCAATAATCGTGCTTCAGAAAAATTTGGAAAAATGTCCTGTGTGTTGTGCCATTCTACCTGTTTCAGTTTAGAGAGCCGTCCACGAAACTTCGGTGAAAATTGATAACGCTTACCTTCCCACGCTTGTCTGATTTGCAACATCGCTGCAGGGATATGATGACTATTAATATAGAAAGAACGCTGTGAACGTGATTTTTTTAAACGGATCTGCATTTTGTGTTGTTCAACTTCTATAGTACAGACCACTTCATTGTCATGTTGTTGCCATTCAAACTTTGCCAACTCTTTAGGAATACCCCAGAGTTTTTGACCATGAATGACAGAGATATCTGTCGAAACATAAATCTTAGGAATCGAACTTAACCTTTTCTTACTCCATAAAGGGTGATCTAAAATTAGCAATTCGTCATAAGGGCCCACAGGTGAATCATGGTATCGGACCAATAACACCTGAACCACACGACCTAAAGGCGATGTCGCTAAACGGAACATCTGCGCTTGTTGGATAAAACTCGGAGAGATCCAATAATTCAAAATAAAAGCATCGCCACGCAGTTGCCAAGGCGGTAAATGTGTCAATGCAGTGTCCGACGGTATTATTTGCGTCATCATTGTTCTCGTTTTAATAATGGCAGAATAATTACTTTTTAATCATCAAAGACTAATATACAGTCAATAACAAGTACGAGATCAACCAGAAGAGTTAGCAAATGTTAAAACAGATTTTATTTACCGCAGCACTTGGCTGTGTGAGCTTAAGCAGTTTTGCTGCCAATACTATTGTCGAAATGAAAACCTCTCAAGGCAATATTGAAATTGAGCTATTCAATGACAAGGCACCTATCTCAGCTAAAAACTTTGAAAGCTATGCAAAAGAAAAATTTTATAACGGCACGATCTTTCATCGCGTGATTCCTGGATTTATGGTTCAGGGTGGGGGCATGGATGTCAAAATGCAGGAGAAGCCAACAAAAGCGGCTATTAAGAATGAATCAAGTAATGGCTTGAGCAATAAGCGCGGCACATTGGCAATGGCACGGATGAATCATCCTGATTCAGCAAGTAGTCAGTTCTTTATTAATGTTGCAGACAATGACTTTCTCAATAAAAGTGCAATGAATGCGGGATATGCTGTTTTTGGTAAGGTCACTAAAGGTATGGATATCGTCGATAAAATCGTAAAAGTTCCAACTGCGAACTATGGAATGCATCAGAATGTCCCTGTAAACCCAGTAGTTATACAGAGTGTGGTGATTAAAGCAGCACCTGTAAAAAACTAAGCACACAAAATAGGAAAAATATTTTACATGATATTTGTAATAAATATCATGTATTTATGTGAGTAAAGTGTGTTTTTTGAACCATAATGGTGCATAAAAATAAAACACTCGTGTTCTTTGTGAGTGAAAAGCACTTGCACGTGTAAGAAATTGCCCTATAATGAGCACCATACCGACGAGATAGACGGAAACGAACGAAACGCGAAGCGTTGAGTTGTTAAGTTTATCGAAGTCCAGCTTCTAGCATTGACGAGATGTTAGGAAGATCATTAAGAGATTATGAAGAACAACTTGTGTGGATTTTTACTGATTGATTGATCGAAATTATTTTCATTGATTGATGGTAGAAATTACTCGAAGTTTATTTGAGCAAATTTTTGTCAGTAATTGATGAGCCAAGATTGGTACACTATATGTACTATTGATTTTAAACTGAAGAGTTTGATCATGGCTCAGATTGAACGCTGGCGGCAGGCTTAACACATGCAAGTCGAGCGGGGGAAGGTAGCTTGCTACTGGACCTAGCGGCGGACGGGTGAGTAATGCTTAGGAATCTGCCTATTAGTGGGGGACAACATTTCGAAAGGGATGCTAATACCGCATACGTCCTACGGGAGAAAGCAGGGGATCTTCGGACCTTGCGCTAATAGATGAGCCTAAGTCGGATTAGCTAGTTGGTGGGGTAAAGGCCTACCAAGGCGACGATCTGTAGCGGGTCTGAGAGGATGATCCGCCACACTGGGACTGAGACACGGCCCAGACTCCTACGGGAGGCAGCAGTGGGGAATATTGGACAATGGGGGGAACCCTGATCCAGCCATGCCGCGTGTGTGAAGAAGGCCTTTTGGTTGTAAAGCACTTTAAGCGAGGAGGAGGCTACCTTAGTTAATACCTAAGGATAGTGGACGTTACTCGCAGAATAAGCACCGGCTAACTCTGTGCCAGCAGCCGCGGTAATACAGAGGGTGCGAGCGTTAATCGGATTTACTGGGCGTAAAGCGTGCGTAGGCGGCTTTTTAAGTCGGATGTGAAATCCCCGAGCTTAACTTGGGAATTGCATTCGATACTGGGAAGCTAGAGTATGGGAGAGGATGGTAGAATTCCAGGTGTAGCGGTGAAATGCGTAGAGATCTGGAGGAATACCGATGGCGAAGGCAGCCATCTGGCCTAATACTGACGCTGAGGCACGAAAGCATGGGGAGCAAACAGGATTAGATACCCTGGTAGTCCATGCCGTAAACGATGTCTACTAGCCGTTGGGGCCTTTGAGGCTTTAGTGGCGCAGCTAACGCGATAAGTAGACCGCCTGGGGAGTACGGTCGCAAGACTAAAACTCAAATGAATTGACGGGGGCCCGCACAAGCGGTGGAGCATGTGGTTTAATTCGATGCAACGCGAAGAACCTTACCTGGTCTTGACATAGTAAGAACTTTCCAGAGATGGATTGGTGCCTTCGGGAACTTACATACAGGTGCTGCATGGCTGTCGTCAGCTCGTGTCGTGAGATGTTGGGTTAAGTCCCGCAACGAGCGCAACCCTTTTCCTTATTTGCCATCGGGTTAAGCCGGGAACTTTAAGGATACTGCCAGTGACAAACTGGAGGAAGGCGGGGACGACGTCAAGTCATCATGGCCCTTACGACCAGGGCTACACACGTGCTACAATGGTCGGTACAAAGGGTTGCTACTCCGCGAGGAGATGCTAATCTCAAAAAGCCGATCGTAGTCCGGATTGGAGTCTGCAACTCGACTCCATGAAGTCGGAATCGCTAGTAATCGCGGATCAGAATGCCGCGGTGAATACGTTCCCGGGCCTTGTACACACCGCCCGTCACACCATGGGAGTTTGTTGCACCAGAAGTAGGTAGTCTAACCGTAAGGAGGACGCTTACCACGGTGTGGCCGATGACTGGGGTGAAGTCGTAACAAGGTAGCCGTAGGGGAACCTGCGGCTGGATCACCTCCTTAACGAAAGATTGACGATTGGTAAGAATCCACAACAAGTTGTTCTTCATGACGATGTATCTGAGGGTCTGTAGCTCAGTTGGTTAGAGCACACGCTTGATAAGCGTGGGGTCACAAGTTCAAGTCTTGTCAGACCCACCATTCTGACTAACGAAGTATTTGAATAAAATACGGAAGCAAACAGAAAATCAGACACATTGACTTATTGATAAGCTGGGGACTTAGCTTAGTTGGTAGAGCGCCTGCTTTGCACGCAGGAGGTCAGGAGTTCGACTCTCCTAGTCTCCACCAAATTTCAAGATAAGAAAAACAACGTTTTTCCTTGAAATTTAAGCAAGAAGCTACGCTTCGCGCAGTATGTGATCATGCAGTGTTGAAGTTGTTTAGTCCTTAAGCGATCAAGTGTTTAGGTTATAGAGCTTAGCAACAAAGTGGCGTATGATTCGCTCCATTGTTATTAAGCTCTGTGATTTATCACAGTTTCCTGACCTGACGAAGGCTGGAAAAATCATTAACAGAATATATTTGAGTTGAAATAATTTGTTCATACTCGTTTGATTTAACCTAACAAGCAATTGTGAAAGTTGAATGAAATGAGTTACTAGCGAAATTAACTGAATCAAGCGTTTTGGTATATGAATCTAATTGAAGCTGTACAGTGATTAAGTTCACGAGACTCTAACTGTGGCAATTAAGTTTGCGACGCGAAATACAACTTGTATGTATTAGCGACTGTTTGGGGTTGTATAGTCAAGTAATTAAGTGCATGTGGTGGATGCCTTGGCAGTCAGAGGCGATGAAAGACGTAATAGCCTGCGATAAGCTCCGGGGAGGCGGCAAATATCCTGTGATCCGGAGATTTCTGAATGGGGAAACCCACCCGCTATAAGGCGGGTATCATAAACTGAATACATAGGTTTATGAGGCGAACGAGGGGAAGTGAAACATCTCAGTACCCTTAGGAAAAGAAATCAATTGAGATTCCCTCAGTAGCGGCGAGCGAACGGGGAAAAGCCCATTAAGTTATCTAAGCTTTAGTGGAACGCTCTGGGAAGTGCGACCATAGTAGGTGATAGTCCTGTACGCGAAAGGGCTTAGATAATGATGTCGAGTAGGGCGAGGCACGTGAAACCTTGTCTGAATATGGGGGGACCATCCTCCAAGGCTAAATACTCCTGACTGACCGATAGTGAACCAGTACCGTGAGGGAAAGGCGAAAAGAACCCCTGTGAGGGGAGTGAAATAGATCCTGAAACCGCATGCATACAAGCAGTGGGAGCCAACTTGTTTGGTGACTGCGTACCTTTTGTATAATGGGTCAGCGACTTACATTCAGTAGCAAGGTTAACCGATTAGGGGAGCCGTAGAGAAATCGAGTCTTAATAGGGCGTTTAGTTGCTGGGTGTAGACCCGAAACCGGGTGATCTATCCATGAGCAGGTTGAAGGTTGGGTAACACTAACTGGAGGACCGAACCCACTGTCGTTGAAAAGCCAGGGGATGACTTGTGGATAGGGGTGAAAGGCTAATCAAACTCGGTGATAGCTGGTTCTCCCCGAAAGCTATTTAGGTAGCGCCTCGGACGAATACCATTGGGGGTAGAGCACTGTTTCGGCTAGGGGGTCATCCCGACTTACCAAACCGATGCAAACTCCGAATACCAATGAGTACTATCCGGGAGACAGACTGCGGGTGCTAACGTCCGTAGTCAAGAGGAAAACAATCCAGACCGCCAGCTAAGGCCCCAAAATTATAGTTAAGTGGGAAACGATGTGGGAAGGCATAGACAGCTAGGAGGTTGGCTTAGAAGCAGCCACCCTTTAAAGAAAGCGTAATAGCTCACTAGTCGAGTCGGCCTGCGCGGAAGATGTAACGGGGCTAAAACTATATGCCGAAGCTGCGGATTTACACATTAGTGTAAGTGGTAGGGGAGCGTTCTGTAAGCCGATGAAGGTGGATTGAGAAGTCTGCTGGAGGTATCAGAAGTGCGAATGCTGACGTGAGTAACGACAAAACGGGTGAAAAACCCGTTCGCTGAAAGACCAAGGGTTCCAGTCCAACGTTAATCGGGGCTGGGTGAGTCGACCCCTAAGGCGAGGCCGAGAGGCGTAGTCGATGGGAAATTGGTTAATATTCCAATACTTCAGTGTAATGCGATGAGAGGACGGAGAAGGTTAAGTCAGCCTGGCGTTGGTTGTCCAGGTGAAAGGAAGTAGGCATGTATCTTAGGCAAATCCGGGGTACTCTATGCTGAGATCTGACAGCAAGCTGTACTTGTACAGTGAAGTGGCTGATACCATACTTCCAGGAAAAGTCTCTAAGCTTCAGTTACACTGGAATCGTACCCGAAACCGACACAGGTGGTCAGGTCGAGTAGACCAAAGCGCTTGAGAGAACTCTGCTGAAGGAACTAGGCAAAATGGTACCGTAACTTCGGGAGAAGGTACGCTGCTTTTGGTGATGGAACTTGCTTCCTGAGCTGAGAGCAGCCACAGAAACCAGGCCCCTGCAACTGTTTATTAAAAACATAGCACTCTGCAAACACGAAAGTGGACGTATAGGGTGTGATGCCTGCCCGGTGCTGGAAGGTTAATTGATGGGGTTAGCGTAAGCGAAGCTCTTGATCGAAGCCCCAGTAAACGGCGGCCGTAACTATAACGGTCCTAAGGTAGCGAAATTCCTTGTCGGGTAAGTTCCGACCTGCACGAATGGCATAATGATGGGGGCGCTGTCTCCAGCAGAGGCTCAGTGAAATCGAATTCGCCGTGAAGATGCGGTGTACCCGCGGCTAGACGGAAAGACCCCGTGAACCTTTACTGCAGCTTGACATTGAACTTTGATCTTACTTGTGTAGGATAGGTGGGAGGCTTTGAAACCGAGACGCTAGTTTCGGTGGAGCCAATCTTGAAATACCACCCTGGTAATATTGAGGTTCTAACTCTGTCCCGTTATCCGGGACGAGGACCATGTCTGGTGGGTAGTTTGACTGGGGCGGTCTCCTCCTAAAGAGTAACGGAGGAGTACGAAGGTGCGCTCAGCGTGGTCGGAAATCACGCGTAGAGTATAAAGGCAAAAGCGCGCTTAACTGCGAGACCCACAAGTCGAGCAGGTACGAAAGTAGGTCTTAGTGATCCGGTGGTTCTGTATGGAAGGGCCATCGCTCAACGGATAAAAGGTACTCTGGGGATAACAGGCTGATACCGCCCAAGAGTTCATATCGACGGCGGTGTTTGGCACCTCGATGTCGGCTCATCTCATCCTGGGGCTGAAGCAGGTCCCAAGGGTATGGCTGTTCGCCATTTAAAGAGGTACGCGAGCTGGGTTTAGAACGTCGTGAGACAGTTCGGTCCCTATCTACCGTGGGCGCTGGAAATTTGAGAGGATCTGCTCCTAGTACGAGAGGACCAGAGTGGACGAACCTCTGGTGTACCGGTTGTGACGCCAGTCGCATCGCCGGGTAGCTATGTTCGGAAGGGATAACCGCTGAAAGCATCTAAGCGGGAAGCCTACCTCAAGATAAGATTTCCCTTGGACTTTATGTCCACTAAAGAGCCGTTGAAGACTACGACGTTGATAGGTTGGATGTGGAAGTGCGGTGACGCATGAAGCTGACCAATACTAATTGCTCGTGAGGCTTGACTATACAACACCCAAACAGTTGTATGTAAAGCATCAATTGATTCACTTATAATCAAAGCAACTTGATTTAGTTGAAAAGCTTAGTAAAATTGAATATGAGCGAGAAGTTAAAGCACTGCTTTAACCGAAGCGCAAGTTTAACTCAGATATACCTGTTAATAACTCATTTGACCAAGCAACGGCACTGAAAAGATAAGACCAAATGCAAAGTCATAACAGTTGTGCTGGCGACCATAGCAAGAGTGAACCACCTGATCCCTTCCCGAACTCAGAAGTGAAACCTCTTAGCGCTGATGGTAGTGTGGGGTTACCCATGTGAGAGTAAGTCATCGCCAGCTCATTATTCGAAACACCCCCAACTTAAACGTTGGGGGTTTTTTTTATGCGTGGAGAAAAAAGGGAAAAAAATAATAAGAAAAGCAGCAGGATAAAATAGGGAAATGATAAAAATATTGTTAGATTGAGGCTTGAATTATTTAAACATGGATGATTATTAGACAATCAACGCATTCAAAAATCATCAATTAAAGTAATTCTCAGCTTAAAATGCCGGAAAATCTGAATGTAAGTCAGCTAAAACAACAGTTTAAATGTCTAACTATCGACTTAAGTGATGTCTGATGACTTATGATTTAGAAATCTACGACTTAGATCGTAGAGTTGCGATTTTTTTCTATAAAATTTGAGTTTTATTCTGACAATTTTCATATCAAATAATCTATCGTCTGATTGTGATTTAGCTTCTAATAACACATTGATAATTAATCATTATAAAAACTAGACCCGCAGTCCATCGACTTTTTTATGTATAAATATTTCAAAAATATCCGAGTTTTTATGACATTTTATTCCCAAACAACATGGATATATCTGAAAGGTATGGGTCTATACCTTTGTAATTTTGGACAATTTACAGTCAAAAACGGCATTGTAGCGAAAAATAAAACTCACAATTGGAGGTGAGGTTCAATGTCTACAAGCACAATGAATGTGAATAGCGTTGTCGATAACGCTAAGTTCACAAAATCGCATTTTAGCATCATGATGTGGTGTCTAATTCTTATTTTATTTGATGGTTACGACTTAGCGATCAATGGTGTTGCGCTGCCTTTATTGATGAAAGATTGGGGATTAACAGCTGTTCAGGCAGGTATGCTAGCGAGTACAGCACTTGCAGGGATGATGTTTGGTGCCATGATGTTTGGTACTTTGGCTGATAGGATTGGCCGTAAAAAAGTTATCATGATTTGTGTATTTTTATTCAGTACATTCACATTTTTAGGCGGTTTTGCATCAAATCCAACGGAATTTGGCGCGTTACGTTTTATTGCTGGACTTGGCATTGGTGGGGTATTACCGAACCTTGTGGCATTGACATCTGAATATGCACCTAAGCATCTACGCAGTACTTTAGTGACCACTATGTTCAGTGGTTATGCAATGGGTGGCATCATGGCGGCTCTCTTTGGTTCATGGTTTACTGCGGATTATGGCTGGCAAATCATGTTCTTCATTGCGGGTATTCCACTGTTACTGTTGCCATTTGCTTGGAAATTTTTACCTGAATCGCTCACATTTTTGGTGAAGGTGAATCGTCATGATGAAGCACGTCGTATGATTCAAACCATTGCACCTGAACAAACCGTGACTGCAAATACTCAACTGGAACTGACTGAAGTTGCGGTTCCGGGTGGAACATCTGTTAAAGCGTTGTATAAGCAAGGTCGTGGCGTAAGTACGATGTTGTTTTGGCTGTGTTTCTTTATGTGTCTATTAACGCTTTATGCATTAGGCAGTTGGTTACCAAAACTAATGATGGCCGCAGGTTATTCATTAGGTAGCAGTTTGACCTTCCTATTGGCGATGAATATTGGTGCCGTAATTGGTACGATTGGCGGCGGTATTTTAGCGGACAAATTCCACTTAAAACCGGTGATCATTACATTATGTCTTGCAGGTGCTGTGGCACTATCTTTACTCGGCTTTAATTCACCACAGCCTGTGATCTATCTTTTGGTTGCTGTCGCAGGTGCATCGGCAATTGGTTCGCAAATCTTGCTGTATAGCTATGTTGCACAGTACTATCCGTTGTCTGTACGTTCGACAGGTATTGGATGGGCATCTGCAGTCGGTCGTACAGGTGCGATTGTTGGCCCTATTCTGATCGGCTATTTATTATCACAAGAATTGCCACATCAAATTAACTTTATGGCCGTAGGAATTCCAGTAGTCATCGCAGCGATTGCAGTGTTCTTTATTCGCAAAGCGCAAACGGATGAAGAGGTTGCCGCTCTAGAAAATGTGAATAAGGCTACAGTCAAAACACAGCGTTCGTATAGTTAAAATTTAGATTTAAAAAAGCCCGTTATTTGATGGGCTTTTTTATGTTGTACTCATAAATTTTATCATTGAATTTAGGTTGAATGATTTATTAAAAAATTGATAAATAATGAGATTTAATATTTTTAAACAGCTCTTCTAATTTAATTTCATCGTTATATAGAGACTCGATCATACGTTTTTCAGTGCAAGCAGAGATCTGAAAATAGGGGTTAATATTCAAGGCATTTAGGTAGCTGAGTTTGACGCTTGTGGTTCATTTTGTTACTTAAATATAGTGAACTCTGTGCTCAGTCAGCGCATGATAGAGGCATAGATTTATTCACATTTATCAATAATGTCTCAAGATCATGGAAATATCGTCATGTCCAAAGCCGTACAAGATATAAAAGATTATCCGCTCTATGTTGCAGGTAAAGCAGCGACTACCGATCAGTGGTTAGAAGTGAATCAAAAATATACCCAAGACGTATATGCACGCGTTGCGCTCGCAGATGCTGCAACCATTGAAAAAGCCATTGATTCAGCGGTCAAATCTAGTGCTGCAATGGCGGCATTGGAACCTTTTCAAAAACAAAAAATTTTACTGCACTGTGTTAAACGTTTTAATGAAATGCGTGCAGAATTGACTGAAATTTTAATTGCGGAAGGTGGAAAACCGTGTAAAGCCGCAGCTGCTGAAGTTGAACGTTTAATTAATACCTTTCAAATTGCTGCCGATGCTGTCACACAGATGGATGATGGTCGCATGATCCCATTGGCGGTTACTGCAGCGGCATCTGGCTATCAAGGCATGGTCAAACATGTGCCGATAGGCCCTGTATCCTTGATCAGCCCGTTTAATTTTCCGATCAATCTGACTGCGCATAAAATTGCACCTGCCATTGCCGCAGGCTGTCCATTTGTTTTGAAGCCTGCAAGTTTGACGCCTATTTCAGCTTTAAAAATTGCGGAAGTTTTGGCAGAAACGGATTTACCTAAAGGTGCTTTTTCAGTTTTACCTTGTCCACGTGAACATGCAGATGTCTTGGTAACAGATGACCGATTTAAACTGCTCAGCTTTACCGGTTCCGATGTTGTCGGCTGGGATATGAAAGCGCGTGCGGGGCGTAAAAAAGTGACTTTGGAACTCGGTGGCAACGCTGCTGTATTGGTTGAGCCTGATACTGAAATTTCAGCGGCATTTATTGAACGCTTAGTCGGTGGGGCGTATAACCATGCAGGGCAGGTGTGTATTAGTGTTCAACGCATCTTGGTGCATGCCGATATCTATGCCGATGTGAAGAAAAAACTCGTGGCGAGAATGAAGCAGCTTAAAGCGGATGATCCACAGTTGGAAAGCACCATGGTCGGTCCAATGATTAAGGAAGCAGAAGCAACACGCGTGCATAAATGGGTCGATAAAGCAGTCAAAAAAGGAGCTAAAGCTTTGGTTCGTGGTGAACATCAGGGGGCTTTGCTCGATCCAATTTTATTAGAAAATGTCGATGAATCGCTAGAAGTGTATAAAGATGAAATCTTTGGCCCTGTAGCGATTTTAGAGAAATACAAAAACTTTGAAAAAGGTATCGCCAAAATTAATAGCAGCCGTTTTGGTTTACAGGCGGGCATCTATACGCAAAATTTGAATAAAATGTTGTATGCGTGGAATCACTTAGAGGTCGGTGGAGTGATTATTAATGACATTCCATCTTTCCGTGTTGATAACATGCCATATGGTGGCGTAAAAGATTCTGGCTTAGGTCGTGAAGGGATTCAGTCTGCCATTCGAGATATGCAAGAAGAACGCGTATTGGCGATAAAACTGTAGCAGTTTAAACTTGGGCTTGGTTCAGTATGGATCTGTTCGAAGCCCAGTTTTTGAATCATTTCAAAAAATCTAAAGTGAATAAGAAAAATGAAACGAATTTTATTATTGGTCAGTTTGATGACCGTGAATATGGCTGTCTTTGCCTTTAACGCCACTCAAATGGTGACGGATGCACGCAGTCAAATTGGGAAAACCTTATATTATGATCCTGCGTATACTGCACTGCGTTATCCAATGGGAGATGTCCCTTTAATCAAGGGTGTTTGTACCGACGTGGTAATTCGTGCATTACGACAGCAAGGGATTGATTTACAACAAACCATTCATGAAGATATGAAAGCCAATTTTAAGCAGTATCCACAAAAATGGGGCTTAAAAGGAACCGATAAAAATATTGATCATCGGCGTGTTCCCAATATTCAAACATGGATGCAACGTCAGGGTTATGTTGTCAAAGATAAGCAGTATTTGGCAGGAGATATTGTCACTTGGGACTTAGGACGTGGTTTAGTGCATATCGGCGTGGTTTCAGATCGTAAAGTGAAAGCTAGCGATGTTCCGCTCATCATCCATAATATTGGAGAGGGCACACAGGAAGAAGATATTTTACATGCCTATCAAATTACCGGACATTATCGAGTGAAATAACTTTAAAAATTTAATTGGAAATAAGATATTCCTAAAAGTTATATTATTGATAACTTAAATTGTATGAAAAATAAGCTGATTAAATGAACATTTAAGCCTAAACACATTATAAAAATGGAATATTTGCCGTAGAAATTACAGAAAAACTTAAAAAAAGTGAGTATTGTTAATTCATACAAAGGGAAAGTTATTTGTGGTGTTTTTAACCAAAATGCGCATGTGATTTTTCTGTTTGCAATTTGGTATAGACGCTCACAAGGTATCTCACCAGATCAAACACCCAGAATTTTATTTTTATGGTTCTTTTTTTGCTCGCGATATAACCATAACAAGCAGCAGTTAAAGATGCCTGAGGTTTAGGTGTTCTATGTCAGATAATCGTGAAAACTGGTCGGCACGATCAGGATTTATCATTGCCGCTATTGGTTCCGCTGTAGGTTTGGGAAACATTTGGCGTTTCCCTTACGTAGCATATGAAAATGGTGGCGGTGCATTTTTAATTCCCTATTTAATTGCAATTTTTGCAGCGGGTTTGCCTTTATTATTCTTAGATTATGCAGTGGGGCATAAATTCCGAAAAGCACCGCCTACTGCATATAAAAAACTTATGAACAGTGAGGCATTAGGCTGGTGGCAAGTGATGGTGACACTCATCATCGGGATCTACTATGCCAGCGTATTGTCATGGGCCGGTAGTTACATGTATTACGCCATTGGACAACAATGGGGCTCAGATACGGAAAGCTTTTTCTTTAAAACCTATCTACAAAATGGTGATGGCTTAACATTTGGTTTTGTTCCGACTTTATTTGTTGGTTTAGTCATTGTTTGGGCTGTGGTGATGTTCATTCTCTATGGCGGTGTACGTCGTGGTGTAGAACTTGCCAATAAAATTTTTATGCCGTTATTGATCGTGTTATTTAGCATTTTAGTCATTCAAGCATTGCGTCTACCGGGTGCGGCAGAAGGCTTAAATGCATTCTTTACGCCAAACTGGGAAGCGATGACCGACTATAAAGTATGGTTAGCAGCCTTTGGTCATATCTTCTTCTCGTTATCGATTGGTTTCGGGATCATGTTGACCTATGCGTCTTACTTAAAAGCAAAAACCAACTTAACCGGTTCAGGTGTAGTCGTTGCATTAGCCAACTCATCATTTGAAATCTTAGCGGGTATTGGCGTCTTTGCAGCACTTGGTTTCATGGCACAAAGTTCAGGTGTACCTGTAAAAGAAGTAGTATCTGGTGGTATTGGTTTAGCCTTTATTGCCTTCCCGAAAATCATTTCGAGTATGGGGGCAGGCGGTGATTTGTTTGGCTTCTTGTTCTTTGCTTCGTTGGTGGTTGCAGGGATTACCTCTATGGTGAGTATCTTGCAAGTGCCAATTGCAGCGTTTCAAGACAAATTGGGTTGGTCAAAAAATAAAGCTGTAACGATTGTTGCGGGCGGTTCAGCAATCGTATCTACACTTTTATTCTCTACACAAAGTGCCATTACTTTTGTTGATATCATTGACTACTTTGCCAATAACATTGGGATCGTGGGTGGTGGTTTACTCTCTATTATTTTGGTGTCGTGGTTCCATCGTCCATTGATGAAACAATTACAAGAGCATGCAAATCAATACTCAAGTATCAAGTTGGGTCAAGGTTGGAATTTCTTATTGACCGTGATCACCCCAATTTCATTATTGGTTGCACTTGTATTGACGATTAAGGCTGTCGCAACTGAAGGTTATGGCGGTTATCCTGCAACGACACTTTGGTTGGTGGGTGGTTCGGTATTGGCCTTCTTTGTATTGGGTTCTGTTCTATTAAGCTTGTGTAAAGACAAAGGTCCAGAGGAGAATTAATATGAATACATCTGCAATGATCATGATGATTTTATCAATTGTTTTGCTATGGGGTGGTTTACTTTTAGCGACGATTCATTTGGTGAAAAATCCTGACGAAGCTGAAGATTAAATTTAGAATGACGAAAAAAATGCCCGATGAAATCATCGGGCATTTTTTATGATTGTTTACATCTAAAAAGGTGTTTATTGATTTAGGCCGTTTTTACTATACGGCAATAATAGAAGCCATCGCCATAACCTACTTTCGGGAAAAGTTGACGACCATGGATTTGTTCAACTCCCCAATCTGCTTCAATTTTAATTTCTTGGGCATCGGCATGATTGGCAAAGAACTCAACCATTTGCTGTTCATTTTCAGCTTTTAAAATCGAGCAAGTGATGTAAAGCAGCGTACCGCCAACTTTAAGTTGCTTCCACATGTTTTCCAAAATTTGCTTTTGTAATACTACTGTTTTCGCAATGTCGCCCGATTGACGTAGTAAACGAATGTCAGGATGACGACGCATTACACCGACAGCAGTACATGGCGCATCGAGCACGATACAATCAGCAAGCTCAGGAACAGTGTAAGTGATGGCATCGGCAGTTTGGATTTCGACATGTTTACCATCGAGAACCAAACGATCAAGGTTTTCAACTACACGTTTCAGGCGCTTTTCATCTTGGTCGAGTGCGATGAGTTTCTTCGGTTGGAAGGTCTCTAAAATGTGTGCAGTTTTACCACCGGGCGCAGCACAAGCATCAATCACAAATTTACCATCGAGATTTGGTAAGAGTGTTGCACACAGCTGAGCATGTTCATCCTGTACCGAAAAACCACCTGCTTCAAAGCCCGGCAAACTTGGAATATGTAGACTTTCATCCATCACAATACCGACATTAGAGAGTTCACAACGATGTGCATCGATGCCTTCATCTTCCAGAATATCAAGGTATTCATCACGGCTCACTTGGCGTGTATTGACACGTAAAGTCAGTGGCGCAATTTGTTTAAGCTCATAGCTGAGCTCGTCAAATTGTTCACCCCAGTCTTTTTTCAGACGTTTGGTTAACCAACTTGGTAAATTGGTGGCTTGTTCAAGTACGTCGTAGAACTGTTCTGTTTCACGTGTTGCACGGCGCAAAATTGCGTTGATGAGGCCACTTAGACTTCCCATACCCAATTGTTTTGCAGCTTCCACCGTTTCAGAAATTGCAGCGTGAGCCGCGACACGGGTACACAACAATTGATACAAACCAAGGTATAAACAGGTTTCAACCACTTGGTTATCTACAGGTTTAGACAGTAATGGTAAAGTCAGTTGTTTCAATGCGTACCATTGACGTAAACAACCAAGCACCAATTCATGGAATAACGCACGGTCTTTATCTGACACGATATTCATTTGCTGCGCGAGTACCGATTGCAGCGATTGACCATTTTGGACAGCCAATAACGTCTTCACTACCTGAGCACGTAAATTAAGGTCTCGGGTCGAGGCGTTGGGAGATTGCTTCATTATAAAATTTGTCCAATAGTCAATTTTTGGGTTTGTAAAATTTGTACAGGGTTGAGTGGTTTAGCACCCGGCCATTGCAAAGAAGTCAAAATAATCACGCTGCCATTGGCACAGGCAACGTGTATGCCTTTTTTATCGATGGCAATGATTTCACCTGCTTGAGCATTCGGTGCAGACGCAGCAGAAAGTTCAGAATGCCAAACGCGTAAATTGTTTTGTTCATCTAACTGAATAAATGCTACCGGCCACGGATTAAAGGCACGGATGTTGCGATCGATTTGTACGGCATCGATGGACCAATCAATTTTTGCTTCAGCTTTTGATAGCTTATGTGCATAAACTGTTAATGCTTCGTCTTGAACTTCACGGCTGTCTAAATATTGCTGCAATGTTTGTTCAGTGTCTAAAACGGCAGCAATTGCAGTTGCACCTTGCTCTGCAAGTTTGTCATGCAAAGTTGCAGAGGTATCCGTTGCTTCAATCGGGCAGATGGTTTTATACATCATGTCGCCAGTATCTAGTCCGGCTGCCATTTTCATAATGGTGACACCTGTTTCAATATCACCTGTTGCGA
The DNA here is from genome assembly GCF_024605895.1 of Acinetobacter sp. YH16056_T. Taxonomy (NCBI): domain Bacteria; kingdom Pseudomonadati; phylum Pseudomonadota; class Gammaproteobacteria; order Moraxellales; family Moraxellaceae; genus Acinetobacter; species Acinetobacter sp. YH16056_T. Next base: position 36,675 of record NZ_CP094545.1, read on the forward strand.
TGGCACGTTGAATCGGTGCTGCACCGCGCCAACGTGGCAGCAATGAACCATGAATATTCAGGCAACCATATTTCGGGGTATCTAGCACGACTTGCGGCAAGATCAAACCATAGGCTGCAACCACCATAACATCGGCATTTAAGGCCTTTAATTCCGCTTGTGCGGCTAAACCTTCTTCAGTCGATGATTTGAAATGAAGGGGTTGGTAAACAGGAAGATGGTGCTCTAAAGCCAATTGCTTTACGGCAGAAGCTGTGAGTTTTTGTCCACGTCCAGCTTTGCGGTCAGGTTGAGTGTATACCGCAACAATTTCATGTTGTGTGTTGAGCAATGCAGCTAGTGCTGTTGCGGCAAATTCTGGCGTACCGGCAAAGATGATTTTCAAAATGAATGAACCGAATCTGTGTTGAATATGTGGATTATAGCAAATGATTAATGCGTAATTTAGAACATTAGAAATTGATTTTTGCAACTTTGAAGCTGTCCAAGCTCAATGATTTCATAACCCAAAATCGCAAATTTGCAATTTTTAAATAAATTATATTTATATAAAATTTAAAAATTATTCATGAAAGTTTTGTATTGTGCAGCCATTGATGGCGGTATAGTAGATTTCAGTTAAAAGATTTTTGTCGTCAAATCACTCGTTTTTATTGATAGACCCATCTGCCCAAATCTCAGCTTAAAAAGCCATCTTTAAAAACAATGGCTTGGTGTATGATAGGTTTAAAATTCGACTGATTTTACATCATTGTCAGTATGATTTAGCCAGAGTGAATCTGTAGGATTCATTTCAAGCTCAAACTTTGTTGGAAATATAAAATGCCTGACTATCGTTCAAAAACATCGACACACGGAAGAAATATGGCGGGTGCGCGCGGCTTATGGCGCGCAACTGGTATGAAAGATGAAGACTTCGGTAAACCAATTATTGCCGTCGTGAACTCATTTACTCAATTTGTACCGGGTCACGTTCATCTTAAAGACCTTGGTCAACTCGTGGCGCGTCAAATTGAGCAAGCAGGCGGTGTAGCTAAAGAGTTCAATACCATTGCTGTCGATGACGGTATTGCGATGGGTCATGATGGCATGTTGTATTCATTGCCTTCACGTGACTTGATTGCAGACTCAGTAGAATACATGGTGAGCGCGCACTGTGCCGATGCCATGGTGTGTATTTCCAACTGTGACAAAATCACTCCGGGGATGTTGATGGCAGCAATGCGCTTGAACATTCCAGTGGTATTTGTATCTGGTGGTCCAATGGAAGCGGGTAAAGTCAAAATCCGCGGCAATGATAAAGCGATCGACTTGATTGATGCCATGATTGTGGCTGCAGATGACAACTATACTGATGAAGAAGTAGCAGAATACGAACGCTCTGCATGCCCAACTTGTGGTTCATGCTCAGGTATGTTCACCGCAAACTCAATGAACTGCTTAACAGAAGCATTGGGCCTGTCTTTACCGGGTAACGGTTCTACACTGGCAACACATGCAAACCGTAAAAAATTATTCGAACGCGCAGGCTCTTTAATTGTTGAATTGGCTAAACGTCATTATGAACAAGATGATTACAGCGTATTGCCACGTGAAATGGTGACCAAAGCCTCGTATGAAAATGCCATGACTTTAGACATCGCGATGGGTGGTTCAACCAATACCGTTCTACACTTGTTGGCGGCTGCCAATGAAGCGGGTGTTGATTTCACGATGGATGACATTGACCGTTTATCTCGCAAAGTGCCTGTTCTATGTAAAGTTGCACCTGCGAAAAACGACGTACATATGGAAGATGTACACCGTGCTGGCGGTATCATGTCCATTCTCGGTGAATTAGACCGTGCAGGCTTATTGGACACATCTGTAGGTACTGTTCACGAAGCAAGCTTAAAAGATGCTTTAGATAAATGGGACATTATCCGTACTGAAAATGAAGACGTTTACCAATTCTTCCGTTCAGCGCCGGGCGGTGTACCAACGCAAACCGCATTCTCACAAGATCGATATTACCAACGACTAGATGGTGACCGTGAAAATGGCGTGATCCGTAATGCTGAACATGCGTTCTCGAAAGACGGTGGCTTAGCTGTGCTTTACGGCAACATTGCGCTCGATGGTTGTATCGTAAAAACTGCGGGTGTAGATGATTCAATCTTGAAATTCAACGGTACTGCACGTGTGTTTGAAAGCCAAGATTCAGCAGTAGAGGCGATCTTGGGCAATGAAATCAAAGCCGGTGATGTGGTTGTGATTCGCTATGAAGGCCCACGTGGTGGTCCGGGTATGCAAGAAATGTTGTACCCAACCAGCTACTTAAAATCGAAAGGTCTAGGCAAAGAATGTGCATTATTGACTGACGGTCGTTTCTCGGGCGGTTCGTCAGGCCTGTCTATTGGTCACGTTTCACCTGAAGCAGCAGAAGGTGGTGCAATTGGTTTGGTGGAAGATGGCGATTTAATCGAAATTGATATTCCAAACCGTACCATCAACCTTGCTGTTGATGAAGCAACCATGGCCGCTCGCCGTGCAGCGCAAGAAGCCAAAGGTTGGCATCCAGTTGAAGAGCGTCCACGCAAAATTTCGAAAGCATTGAAAGCGTATGCAATGCATACCACGAGTGCGGCGAAAGGCGCAGTACGTGAAATCTAAACTTTAGATGTTTAATTAAAAAGCACTCCACATGGGGTGCTTTTTTAATTTACATCTACATAACTTGCATTGGATACGAGGAAATGTCATCCGCAACTGTCTGAGGCAAACGGTAATTTAAAAGTGAATGTTTCTGCGATCATTTTTTTAGTTGCAAACAGTTGCCGAGTTTTGCGGATGACAAATGGTTTTGGTTACTTTTGCCAAAACAAAAGTAGCATACGTGCTCCGAAAATTAGCTTTTATAGGATAAGACTCCGCTGTAATCAGCTTTTAAATGAAATAATGGGACAATAATTCTAAGTTATAGATTTATTAATCTGATTAAAAATAATGTTTCTTGAAGCAACTAAATAAAATTTAATAATTAGTTGATGTCATTAAAATTCTAAAAAAGACAGCCTCGAATAGTAGCTATAATTTATATGGCTTTGTGTAGGCAATCCCTTACTTTTGAAAGATCAAAAGTAACAAAAATCTTTTGTTCTCCTGATATGGCATCCCTGCCATACAGGAAAACAGCGACATCCATGTCGCTTTGTCATGTGATTGAATGGTATTGCATGCGCTAAAAATCTTTTTTGTTGAGATGTAATTTCTTTTACATGCCGAGCGCTTTCTATACAATAAATTTAAAAGAACCCGCCAAAGCTGAAGCCAAAATCAGCCATCGCCAAGGAACAACAATGAGTAAAAATAATATCCGCGAACATTCTGCTCCTGTTTATGAAGGCATAGAGAATGCGCCTGCACGTTCCATGATGCGTGCCACGGGCTTCCAAGATGCAGACTTTAAACGCCCATTTATTGGTATTGCTTCGACTTGGGCCAATGTCACGCCGTGTAATATGCATATTGATGGCTTGGCGCGTGAAGCTGAAAGTGGGGTGAATGCTGCAGGCGGGAAAGGCATTATTTTCAATACCATCACCATTTCTGACGGCATTTCCAACGGTACAGAAGGCATGAAGTATTCATTGCTATCGCGGGAAATCATTGCCGATTCCATTGAAGCTGTGTTGGGCTGTCAGGCCTATGATGGCGTAATTGCCATAGGCGGCTGCGACAAGAATATGCCAGGCTGTATCATGGGTTTGGCGCGATTAAACCGTCCGAGCCTGTTTATTTATGGTGGCACCATCAAACCCGGAGCAGGGCATACCGATATGATTTCGGTATTTGAAGCAGTCGGTCAGCACGCCAAAGGCGAAATCAATGAAATTCAAGTGAAGCAGATTGAAGAAGTCGCGCTGCCGGGGCCGGGTTCGTGCGGCGGTATGTATACGGCCAATTCGATGGCTTCAGCGATTGAAGCCTTAGGCATGAGCTTGCCAGGTTCATCGGCGCAGGAAGCAGTTTCAGCAGATAAAATTGAAGATTGCCAACGCGCAGGTGAAGCCGTGATGAACCTGCTGCGTCTCGATATTAAGCCGCGCGACATTATGACCAAAGCCGCTTTTGAAAACTCGATTAAAGTGCTGATTGCTTTAGGCGGTTCAACCAATGGCGTACTGCATTTGATTGCCATGGCGCATACCGCAGGCGTGGAACTGTCTTTGGATGATTTTGTGCGTATTGGCAAAGATATTCCTGTGGTGGCCGATGTGCGCCCATCGGGTAAATATTTAATGTCGGAACTGATTGCCATTGGCGGCATTCAGCCGCTCATGAAACGCATGCTGGATGCCGGCATGCTCGACGGTTCTTGCCTCACCGTTACGGGCAAAACTTTGGCGGAAAACTTAGCCGATGTAGAGGATTATCCTGAAGGACAGCAAATTATTTTGCCGTTTGATGTGCCAATTAAAAAGGATTCGCACTTGGTGGTACTGAAAGGCAATCTGTCACCGACAGGTGCCGTGGCTAAAATTACCGGTAAAGAAGGACTATATTTTGAAGGGCCCGCGCGGGTATTTGAGGGCGAGCAGGGCGCCATGCGCGGTATTTTAGATGGTGAAGTACAAGAAGGCGAAGTGGTAGTGATCCGCGGTGTCGGACCGAAAGGCGGGCCGGGTATGCCGGAAATGTTAAAACCGACTTCTGCAATTATTGGTAAGGGCTTAGGCCAATCTGTGGCGCTGTTGACTGATGGACGTTTCTCTGGCGGCAGTCATGGTTTTGTGATTGGGCATGTGACACCAGAAGCTTATGAAGGTGGCCCAATCGGCTTGGTCAAAAACGGCGATAAAATTTCAATTAACGCTGAAACTCGTGAAATGACTTGGCATGTGGCTGAGGAAGAAATTGCTGCACGTCGCGCGGCCTGGATCAAACCGAAACCAAACTATACCCACGGCGCTTTGGCAAAATTTGCCAAGCTGACCTCTGGTGCAGAAAAAGGTGCGGTGACTGACCTAAATCTAGACGTCTAATCCATTGTTAAACATTGAACATTCAGCCCTGAATTGATATAAGTTTTGCACAAGGCTTATATCTCATTTAAAACAGCTTCATAATAGAAGTTGAATTTTAAGCATGTGCTGGCAGTGCTCGGCACAATTCATCATTTTGAGGCAAAAACGCATGTCACTGTTACGCCGTTGGTTCGATCCAATCCGATCGAGTTGGTTTTATCAGAAACCGACCCGACAAGCGGTGTTACCCACGGAACAAGGTCTGAGTGTTTATCTTCGACTGGATGATGTCTATAGCTATTTGGCTGCGCAGCAACTGCCTCAATTAGAAGAAATTCTCAGTGATGAAATTAAACCACTAAAAGTGATTATTTGTCGTCAGAGTGCAGAACCTCCTAATCAAATGTCATCGATAGAATGGCAACAATATTGTCTGAATGATGCTCAAATTTTAGCGCGGCAGCATCGTTTTAGTTTTCATGAAGCACCTGAACAACCGACCGCTGAAGCTTTAGAACAAGCCGAAATTATTCTAAAAAATACTCCATTACGCGGCCAAGATTTTCTTTATTTACTTGAAGATGTGTTCCACATGCTTTGGCAAAAGCAGTATGGCAAGCTGAGAACACTGTACGCGATGGCCAGCCGTCATCATAAAGCGCAAGATTTTCCAGAACGGATCTTTTCCGACTTACCAATTTTGACGGGGTATTTTGAATTTGGCGAACGTAAGTACCATGCTGTAGATGATTTACTGCGTTTAACGCGCCGTTTAAAACAACAAAAACTCCTGACAGATAACCCGATCTTTATGATCAATCATATTGAATGGCGTGAGCACCTGATCAGTGATGCAGAAGAGTTGAATGAAATTCAGGGACTCGATCCTGAGCTTGATCTCTACATCGCGATGGAAGATCCGATATCATGGTTATTATTGGCTTATATTCGTGAGGAATTGGCGGACTATTATAATATTCAGCTGAATGTGTATCCATTGTCGTATCACGGTCGAGATTTGTTTGACTGGAGTTTGGCAACTCGTCTGTCTAAACGGACAGAAGTTAAGTTCACGCCATTTTGCCGGCCTACAGAAGCTGCGACTTTAGCTATGTCACAGCTTTACTACAGTGCTCCCGAAGAGCAGCGTATTGATGTGATGTATCGCATATTGGAAGCCGTATGGACCAAAGGGCGTGATTTATCTTTTAAAGCACATTTTCAGGCTTTACAGTATGAGTTAGAGATTTCTGAACTGACTACTAACGATATTGCTGAAAAATTAAAAGAAAATGATATGCACTGTGAGATGAAGTCACAGCCTGATTTTCCTGTTTTAGAATTACGTATTGCAGGTCAAAGCTATGTATTTAATAGCTTATACCGCGTATGGATGATTGAAAGTATTTTCAGTAATGTGTTAGAAGAGAAGTATAAAAGTGAAAACACCGCTGAAAGTGAAGCCAGAGAAGATGAAGAAAGTAAAAGTTGAGTCATTAGAGCAAGCCCGTGCACAGATTGATGTGATTGATCAGGGGATTATTGAGCTCATTGCTGCACGTCAGTTTTATGTCGATCAAGCGGTGCGTTTTAAGCGTTCAGTACAGGATGTTCAATCACCAGAACGTGTCGAAGCGGTGATTAGTAAAATTCGTCTACAAGCCACAGAGCACGGTGTAAATGCAGATATTGTGGAACGTTTATACCGCGATATGATTCAGCATTTTATTCAACGTGAGTTGAAAGAGATTCGACCGTAATTTTTAGTTTTTGAGATTAGATCAAATTTATTAATGTTCTTTTTTAATATCACCAACTGAAAAGATTATGATTTGATTTACATTTTGAAATTTTATTAATTTTTTTAGGGGCTGTACTAGATAAGGTTTAAATTCCAGTCCAAACTCGCAAAGTTTTTAACTGTTGACTTGGACTGCCATAATTAAATCTAAACTCACATTCCTTTAGAAACAAGCGAAAAGATTCTTTAGGAATACCATTATATTTTCTCAATATTCTTTTCGCTTGATTCCAAAAATTTTCAATTCCATTGATATGATTTTTCCCATTTGCGAAATGAGTTGAATGGTTAACTCTATGGTGACAAAAACCTGCAACATCCAAAGCATTGTAGCTACGCCATTGATCTGTATAAACAATGCTATCTGGTGTGATTTTCTTAGAAATTACAGGCATTAAAGTACCAGACTTAGTATCAGGAACAACAACAGTATAAACCTTACCATTTCGCTTCAATAGACCAAATACGATAACTTTGTCAGCAGCTCCACGTCCTCGTTTCCCTTTACGGGTTCCGCCGAAATAGCTTTCATCTAATTCAATCTCACCATCGAATATGTCAAAGGCTTCAACCTCTAAATGATAAGAAATAATTTTACGAATCTTAGTAAAGAAAAGTGCTGCTGAATTATGATGAATTTTTAATAAATCAGCAGCAGCTCTTGCAGTCACTCCTAGCACGAAAAACTCTAGTAGTTTTAATTGAGTTTTCTTATTTAATTTACAGTTAGTTAGCTTCATTTTCATCGATTAACATAGTGCTAATCTAGTACAGCCCCTTTTTTTATTTGTTATTCTACTTCTAATTACAATAATTGGATCTAGCATGACTAGCCCTACTTTTTTACATGAACTGTTAGAAGAACAGCTAAAAAAACTTTCTCAAGACGATATTCAAAAGATTCATCAAGCAGAACAACTCTATTGGAATCATAAGCCGCATACCAAATATTATGCAGCTTTTAATGGTTCAAAAACAAAAAAAGGTGGGTTAGTTCGAGCATCTAATCATGCTTATAAGGTCAACGGGATCTCTTTAGCTTTGGTCGGTGATGAAGCTATATATTTAGATGGTTCGACAGCAAAAATTATCTCCGGCGCAGGATTTCTTCTAAATGTTGATGGCAGAGCCGCAGCACTTATCGGATCATTATTAGAAAATGGCGATGAAATTAACCTTCATAACAAATGTTAATCCTGATGATCTGATGTTCAGAAGTTCAAATTCAGTTCTGTCTCGAAAGACAGCCTATAGAACAGGCTATTTAAAATTAGATTCTGGATGGACTTTTTATGAAACTGACTTATCAAATAATAAATTTAAAGAAACAATAGCACATGAAACAGGTCATGCAATTGTTGAAGCTTATGCCGGATTTAATGAGTCTGTAACACATCATGGATCATCAGAATATAGTCAAACTCCTAAAGCAGGTACAAAATATCCGCGCTCTGGTGAAATTGATTTAATGAAATACGCAGCTGAATCCTTAGTAAATATTCCTGATGGGTATACTAGGATGGTTGCCAACGAGCAAGATGTTAAAGGGCTCTTAATTCTTTCAGGGATATCAAAAAAATGAAAAAATTAATTACGGGCTTCTTATTTATTTTCATTATCTTACCCCTGGCTTCGTGTACTCAAAAAACGGTTTTTTTTACGTCTGAATTCAGTGGTTATGTTTATGATAATAAAACCAAGTTACCTCTAAAAAACAAATTAGGATATATTGGCGTAAATGGTATTCTTTCAGATCCTGATACTAAATTAGATGCGAATGGAAAATTCTTTATTCCTGCTAAAACTGAAAAATACTATTTAAAGAAACCTCCAGTAGATTATGCTAATAGTACAGGAGATTTATTTTTTTCATTCCCTAATTATCAAACAAAAAGAATTGAATATGCTGACCTCTATGTAGATCAAGTTCCCGAAGATAGGGCAGGCTTTGACCATCTTAATAAAATTGATGTGGGAATTATCTACTTAGATCCTGAATAAATAGATAGTCGTTTGATCCTAGACAAAATAATGGGCACATTTTCCCTCTAAAGATAAAGTAAGGTTAACTTTAGAGATATAAAAATAGCTAAACGCTGTAGTCTAAAAATATAAACAAGCTAATTATTATGCGCTTTCAAACTCACACGAGTCTGTAGTTTCAATCGCCCATAAATTAGGTGTAGGGTATCAACCTTAGATAACTGGATTTGCTAAGCTAATCCAGTTGGTTCAAGCAAACGTCAACTTCCAGCAAGACAACAGTGTATTCTAGACTTAGAAAAAGACGTCAAGCAGCTCAGGGAAGCTAATGCTTTCTTGTTTGAATATATTGAAATTTACTACAATCGAATCAGAAGGCATTCTGCAATTGGCAAGTTAAGTCCTGAAGCCTTTGAACAGAAATATTTTAAGAATTTAGAGGGATCTGTTGTCCACGATACTGTCTAGGATCATTTCTTAGCTTTAAAACTCATGTCTTAACCTTAAACTCTGTATCGAGAAAAGTTTGATGAAGCATTTTTTTATTTTCTTAACCATTTTGATATTCGGTAGTACTGCTTGTTCGTCTGAGAAAATTAGTTTGAATCAGAATGAAGTTAAAGAAGCTCAAAAAAAAGAATCAATTTCAACGCTGTCTAAAGAAGATACAGCTATAATAAATGATTATAAAAATACTATTAATAAACTTAATCTGAGAGATAAAGAAAACGCAGATAAAGTAATGAAAGATAGTTTGTCTGAAATAAAAAAGATCACGAATGATCAAGAACGACAAAAGATTGAAATGCAAATCTACTTAGCAACAGGCATGTATGAAGAGGCTTATAATCTTAATCATAAAATGTTAAATGACTCTTTCAGTCAGGAACTTTTAGTGACTCAGTGTGAGTTAAGCTATTATGCTAAAAGATCGAAAGATGAATATGAAAAATGTTATTCCGATTTAGCATTGATTTTAAAAGAAGAATTAAGGAAAGTATCAAAAAATGACCCTCAGTATATTTATGGTGAGTGGGGCTATTTGCTATCAATGTATAAATCTGGGAACGTTGAATATAAAAATAAAATAAAAAAATTTATTGATTCAATTCAAGATGAAACGGTGAAATATCAATTCGAAAGTTCTTATGAATTAGCTGAAGAGCAAAAGAGTAGTTATTACAGTAATTAAAATAAATAAGTTGTAATTCCTTTTTTATTGAATCCAACTACCTTGTCTATAGCTGATTTCAAGCACAGCCTCAATTTTTCATTGAGGCTCTATTCCAAAAACACTGATTTTTCAAAGTGCCTGAATTGCATAGCATAGAACCAATTCTTCAGCGAGTTTTGCCATGATTTGGTTCGTCATCACAGTTTTTGCAATCGCAGGTCTAATTAAAGGCACGATTGGGTTAGGCCTGCCTGCGGTATCGATGGGCTTACTCACCATGGTGATCAGTCCATTTCAGGCAGCCACGTTATTAATCATTCCATCTATGGTCACCAACTTTTGGCAATTATTTGCCGAAGGGCAGGTGCTGCGACTAATTCAACGCTTTTGGCCCTTGTTACTTGGGATTATCGTCGGTTCAATTTGGAGTATTTTTCCAACTTTAGGACATGGTGAATTTAAAAGTGAAGCTTTACTGGGGGGCATGTTGGCACTATACGGACTGTATGGGCTTTGTGCGAAAAGCTTACCAAACTTTGCACCACATGAAAAATGGCTATCTCCAATTATCGGTTATCTCGGTGGAGCGCTGACTGTAGCCACAGGTGTGGTGGTGATCCCGGTGGTGCCATATTTGCAAGGTTTGCAACTCAAACGCGATGATCTCGTACAGTCACTCGGTTTGGCCTTTACCACGTCAACCATTTGTTTGGCGGTGTTCTTACAGCAAAATCCTGTGGAAGATCTCCCGATTGATTATGCCATGTCAGCCATGGCACTGGTTCCTGCGCTCATTGGCATGTGGGCAGGGAAAAAAATCCGTTACCGCATTCCAGAACAAAAATTCCGTAAGGTGTTTTTTATCGGGTTGATTGCCCTTGGTGGCTATATGATGTTGCACCAGTTTGGCGTGATTTAAAGCCTAGACTTGGCCATCTAAAGTAGATTTTTGAGACAGTAGAAACTGACTGAAATGCTGATAATTTAAGGGTAAATCATCAAAATTACGTGCGGTGAGCAGCAATTTTCGATTGGCCCAGTCGCCGCTGAGCTCAACTTGGGCAAAGGCATATAAACTGATTAATCGTCCGGCCGCACATTTTGGCATGATGGCAATGCCCACACCATTCGCCACCACTTGGGCGATCGCGGCAAAGTTCGGCAAACGCAGCCGATACTGAATTTCACAGCCGAATAATTTGGCTTGTGCCTCGATCGATTGTTGCAAGGAATGATATTGCATCAAACCGACAAAGGGATAATTTAAAATCTCTGCGGGTTTGACGCTAAGTGTCGAGGCCAATTCATGAGTTATAGGACAAATCAGTACCAAAGGATCATCTGCAAACTCAAGTGTTTGTAACTTTTCGGATTTAAAGAAACCCGAAATTAGACCTAGTTGTGCATTGCCTTGTTCAATCGCTGCAATGATGTCTTTAGACTCGGCTTCATGCAGCTCAATTTGTGTGTTGGGATTTTCTAGCAAATAACGTGGTAGCAAGACCGGTAAATATTCACTTTGTGCAGATGAATTACACCATAAGGTCATATTTGAACTTAGCCCATGGGCAAAGGGCAGCATCGCGTGTTCTAATTGTTGCCCCTCACCTAAGATGCGCTGTGCATGTTCAACCAAGGTTTGACCGGCAAGAGTCAGTTTGACCCCTTTGGCTTGGCGAGTGAACAGGGCTGTGCGGTAATGCTGTTCGAGTTTTTTAATCCGTTCACTGGCTGCTTGTAGCGAGATGGCAGAACGAGCAGCGCCTTTGGTCAGACTGCCGCTGTCTACAATGTGCAGTACCAATTGAAGGTCGAACAAATCCAGTCGCATACGGTGTATTCCTTGGCTAATGCCTTATCTTACCGAAAGAGTAGCTATAAAAAAAAGCGACCTTTCGGCCGCTTTTCAAATGAATGTTGTATTCTTTTTTAAATGTCTTGGGGCTTATTCTGATTTGTCGCCCAAGCTAAAGAACCAGTTCAAAATCAACGCTGCAAATGTAGCAGTACCAATACCACCTAAGTTGAAGTTACCAAATTGAAGTGCAAAGTCACCTGTACCTAAAATAATCGTGACTGCTGCCACCATCAGGTTTTTATTTTTTGAGAAATCGACTTTGTTTTCAATCCAGATTTTCGCACCTGCAATGGTAATTAGACCAAATACAACAATCGATGCACCTGTCAAAATGGCTTGCGGAATAGTATGAATAATCGCACCAAACTTTGGAGAAAGACCAAGGAAGATGGCGAATACACCCGCAAATACAAACACGATGGTCGAGTAAACACGCGTTACTGCCATCACACCAATATTTTCGCCATAAGTGGTCATACCCGGACCGCCGACACCGCCTGAAAGTGTAGTCGCAACACCATCTGCAACGAAGGCTTTACCAATGTGCGGATCAAGATTTTCACCTGTCATCGCGCCCACAGCTTTGATGTGCCCAAGGTTTTCTGCAACCAAAATTAACGCAATCGGTGCAATGATGAGCATGGCATTGAAGTCAAAGACGGGTGAATGGAAGTGCGGAACACCAAACCAAGCGGCTTCTTGTACGGGAACGAAATTGATTGGTGTACCATGACCCATGACATTGGAAATGATGTAATACACCAAATATGCCAGTAACAGACCCACCAACAGCAATAAGCGTTGTAATAAGCCCTTCGTGAACACCGCAATCGAACCCATACATAGTACAGTGACTAATGCCATCCACATATTAAAGTTGTTGCCTGCAACCCCTTTAATAGTCACAGGAGCTAGGTTCAGACCAATAATCATCACCACCGCACCTGTAACGACAGGTGGCATGAGTTTTTCAATCCAACGCGTACCCGTTGCCATCACGATAAAACCAAAAATGGCATATAAGATACCGCAGGCCATGATCCCGCCTGCCGCCATTGCGATATTGGCATTTGGCGCGCCAGTACCTGATGCTGCATAACCGGTTGCCGCGATCACCACACCAATAAAGGCAAAACTAGAGCCTAAATAACTTGGTACACGACCACCTGTCATAAAGAAGAACAGGATGGTACAGATCCCCGACATTAAAATCGCAAGGTTGGCATCAAAGCCCATCAAAAATGGCGCAAGGACAGTTGCACCAAACATTGCAAAGGCATGTTGTATCCCCAATACAACACTTTGCACCGGAGGTAGGTACTCATTTGTACCTACAGGACGTGCATCAATATTGCCTTCGTACGGGCGCCATTTGGGAAACCAATTGGACATAAAATGAGCACTCAATAGATAAATTGTGCACATCATACTCTTGTTTTTTAGAAGATTTAATCTCTTTTAAAAATATTTTGTTCAAACTAATTACATGACTTTACATGTAAATTTACCAAATGGTAAAAGTTTTAAAGTTGTAAAAAAGGCATTAAATCATGCAATTAATCAAATAGGATAAGAGTCAATACTTCATAAATTTTTCTTATTTTATATATTCCAAAATAAATTAAAACCAATATGACTGATCAAAAAAAAAGCACACAGTTCTGTGTGCTTTTTGAAAACTTGGAAGATTTAGCCAGTGTTACGCAAACCTGCCGCAATACCCGCGATGCTAACCATCAACGCATGGTCGACTGGGGTATTTTCAGCTTGACGCTCGGCAAGGTATGCACGGCGGCGTTTCATCAGTTCGGCTTGTAGTAAATGTAGTGGCAATAAATAAGGCTTACGCACCTTCATGGATTGGTCGAGCACATCGTTACTGCTGAGTAATTTCGATTCACCTTTGAGTGCTAATAGCGTTTGTACCGCATCACGTAAACGCTGACGTAACTCTTCACCCAACTGTTTGAGGTCTGAGTCATCCGTCAGATGAGACTCATAATACAGCGCCACATGACCATCAGCCTTAGACAAGACCATTTCCAACATATCAATTAACGTTTGGAAATACGGCCATTGCTCTAACATTTCTTCGAGTGTCTGCTTTTGACCTTGATCAATCACTTGATTAATCGCAGCACCAGTACCTAGCCAAGCAGGAAGCATCAAACGGATTTGCGTCCATGCGAACACCCATGGAATCGCACGTAATGACTCAATCCCACCGCTAACTTTACGTTTGGCTGGGCGTGAGCCGAGCGGTAACATTTGCAGTTCCAGTTCTGGCGTTACAGTCCGTAGGTATTTTACAAAATGCGGATTTTCACGCACGGTTTGACGATACACCTGTACCGACAGATCCGTCATGCTGTGCATGAGCTGACGCCATTCCTGTTTCGGTTCAGGCGGTGGTAATAAGGTCGCTTCTAAGGTCGCTGCGGTGTAAATTTCTAAGTTTTGTAAGGCAATGCCTTCTAATCCAAACTTGAAGCGAATCATTTCCCCTTGTTCTGTGACACGGATCGCTCCTGAAATCGAACCCGGTGGCTGTGAAAATAGGGCTTGCTGTGTCGGCGCACCACCACGGCTGATTGAACCGCCACGGCCATGGAATAATGTCAGTTGTACATCATGTTTTTTCGCAACTGCGGTTAATTCTTCCTGTGCACGATACTGCGCCCAGTTTGCCGACATAAAGCCCGCATCTTTGGCTGAGTCTGAATAGCCAATCATCACCTCGTGTTTACCCTGAATATGCTGCTTATACCAATGCATATTGAATAGGGTATTCATGGTACGGGCTGCACCATCCAAATCTTTTAAGGTTTCAAACAGTGGCACGACACGTAGCGCTTGTTTGATGCCGGCTTCTTTTTGCAGTAACAATACAGCCAAGACATCACTCGGATGTTCGGCCATGGAAATAATATAAGCCCCTAAACTTTCAGGTGGCTGTTCTGCCAAAGTGCGCATGGTCGCAAAGACTTCTTGTACATCTGAATGTTCAATCAGGCTTTGTTTTGGCTCATTTAAAAACTTCGGTAGCAGTGGACGTTTGCTTTGGAGTTCCTGAATCAAGAAGTTTTGACGGGCTTGCTCCGTCCATGTTTCAAAATTGCCTAAACCTAAATATTCAGTAATGGCAGAAATCGCTTGGCGATGACGAGTCGACTCCTGACGAATATCGAGTTTGAGTAATTCGATACCGAAGCAATTCACTCGATGAATAAAGTCGAGTAACTGACCATTGGCAATTTCAGGTAAACCGCTGTCAATCAGTGAACGGTAGCAAACCAATAGTGGATCGAGCAGCTCATGGCGGCTTTTAATGACTTGGCTATCGTCAGCATCTTCACCACGGAGTTTTAGTGCCAACCAGTGACGAGTGGCTTTGAGGCGTTCCCGCGCATCACGTAGGTATTCACGATAGGGTTCAGGGTGGAAATGGCCCAAAGCATCACTGAGTTCTTTACTGCACTCCTGAATCGAAAGTTCCCAACGCAGGTCTTCGATGTCGCGTAAATACAGGTCGGCAGCTTTCCAACGTGAAAGCCACAGCACCTCTTGAGTAATATTATGGGTGACGTTTGGGTTACCATCACGGTCACCGCCCATCCATGACGCAAAGCGCACAGGGGCAACATGTAAAGGCAAGGTCTTGCCACAATGATCTTGAACCATGCCATCCAATTCACGCATGAATTTGGGTACAGCATTCCACAAGGTCTGTTCAATGGTCGTGAAGCCCCATTTAGCTTCGTCGACAGGCGTCGGGCGATGTTGACGAATTTCATCTGTTTGCCATGCCGAGCAAATCAGTTGTTTTAAATCATCCAGTACGGCTTTGCGTTCGCGTGGCGTAAGTTTTTGTTGATCCATTTTAAACAGGCAATCATTAATCCCATCATATTTTTGGATCAAGGTACGGCGGCTGACTTCAGTTGGATGTGCAGTCAGGACCAGTTCAATTTTTAATTCACAAATTTGTTGGAACAGTTGGTCCGCACTGATGTTATTGCTTTTAAATTTTTCAAATAAATGATCGAGTGGATTCGGTGATGGTGCTTGCTCATCAAACTCACTTTGGCGACGGCTGCGCACCACATTGTATTGTTCGGCAATATTGGCAAAGTTGAGAAAGTGCGTAAATGCACGGGTCAGTGGCAGAATTTCTTCATCTTTTAAATTTAAAAATAATTGTTCTAACTGTTTTTCGGCTTCAACTTGTCCATCGCGCGCGCCTTTAGACAAAGCACGAATTTGCTCTACCTGATTAAACAAATCTTGTCCTGCATGCTGCTTTAGGGTTTCACCCAATAAATTGCCCAGTAAGCGTACGTCTTCACGTAATGGAGCATCAATTTGTTGAATCATTTGTTATTTCTCCGCGTATTCCTGTCTCGACTATACCCCGAAAGTGCCGTGGCAAAAGGGGGTACAGACAAAAGTCGGATGACTTTTCTAGGTAAATGAGCAATAGCCATGCCATTTGTTTCAGTTTAGCGTTGAAATATTTCAGAAAATGCTTAGCTCTGCGTGCCGAGTTGATATTTCAGCATAAAGATGTCGATGGCAGAGTGAATAATGGCCTGTCGCTCTGCTGCTTCAGGTACTGGGCGCATGCCCAATAAAACCTCTTGATGGCGTAGTCCCATCAGTAGCGACACAATTAGTTCAGTTTGTCGGGCAGGGTGATCCTGCTGAATGAAATTTAAAGCGGCTGCGTCTTGAAAAAATTTTTCCCAGACTTGGCGCATTTTTAAATGTGAGGCACGGAAAAACTGGTCGACCAAGGGACTGTGTTCGGCAGCCAACTCCAAAAGTAATAAATCCAGTTTAATGGCTTCTGGCAAATTCATGATGTTCAGCCCCAACTCACAAATTTCAACGAAAGCCCGCATAAAATGACTTTCGCTGTGCAGATGTCGCGGGCGAGTATTTAAAATATATTCACAGGTATCTTCAATTGCACTGGTAAATAAAGTGGCTTTGTCCTGAAAATGGTTATAGACCGTCAGTTTGGTGACCCCTGCATGTTGGGCAATCTGATTCATGCTGCAACCGTGATAGCCCATTTCTAAAAATAATTGTTTTGCAGACTCTAAAATCCGTTGTCGTTTTTCTAAGTCTTTCGGGCGGCCGACATTCATTTGCTGAAAAAATTCCAAAAAAGGCGAAAAGGTCATTGATTTAGGATAATTAATCTAATTAATGTACCGCATGGTTTATTAATTAAAAAATAACCAAATTAATTGAATAATATTCTGCCCTAAAAAAGACTTTTTATTAAGAGCGAACTTCATGAGTACGATTAAGACCACAGTTGTCAGCATGATTATCGTTTGCAGTGTGACCTTATGGGGATGCAGCAAGGATAAAGCCCAAACGGAACAGGAAGTGCCATTTGTGATGGTGACTCAGCCGGGCGCCACACATTTTGAACAAAAAAGTTATGCGGGTGATGTACAAGCACGCCAGCAAACAGCTTTAGCGTTTCGGGTTGGCGGTCAAATCACTGAGCGCTATGTCGATGTTGGAGACCAAGTCCGAGTCGGGCAAGTCTTGGCAAAATTAGACGTCAAAGATGCACAGTTGCAACTGAATGCAGCACAAGCGCAGCTTGAAAGTGCGCGTTCCGCTGCACAAATTGCTGAAGATGAATTAAAACGATTTAAGCAATTATTGCCAGTCAATGCTGTGAGTCGTTCGCAGTACGATGCTGTGGAAAACCAATATAAAGCGGCACAGTCGAACTTAAAGCAAGCCCAATCAAATTATGATGTGAGTCGTAATCAGACCGGTTATAACCAATTAATTGCCAATAAAACTGGGGTCATTACTGAGCGCAATATTGAGATTGGTCAAGTGATTGCAGCAGGACAACCGGCATTTCAATTGGCGATAGCAGGTGAACGTGACGTGGTCATTGGTGTGCCTGAACAAGCGGTTACTGAAATTAAAACAGGGCAGGATGCATGGGTCACCTTGTGGTCGAAACCACAGGAAAAATTTGCAGGCTATGTACGTGAAATTAGTCCTGCTGCCGATCAGTCTCGTACATATAGTGTCAAGGTGGCATTGCGTGAAGGCAATAGTGCCATTCAACTGGGGCAAAGTGCACGAGTATTTTTAACCAAAGCACAGCAGAATGTTTTGCATGTGCCGTTATCGAGTGTGTCTGCGAGTGGTCAGCAGGCGTATGTGATGGTGGTCAATGCAGATAATACGGTACGTAAAGTTCCGGTAAGTTTAGGCGAATACGGACGTGACAGCGTGCCTGTACTTAGTGGTTTGCAAGCAGGGGATTTTGTGGTGGTTGGCGGCGTGCATTTGCTCCGCGAAAAACAAAAAATACAACCTGTTGATCGTGAAAATCGAGCGGTACACATTCAGGCAGGAGTTAAATAATGAATTTTAACTTGTCTGAGTGGGCACTGAAAAATAAAGGCTTAATCCTTTATTTTATGATTCTGCTGGGCATCGTTGGGATATTTTCTTATTCCAAATTGTCGCAGAGTGAAGACCCGCCATTTACTTTTAAAGTCATGGTGATTCAAACCTATTGGCCTGGTGCAACGGCCAAAGAAGTTTCGCTACAGGTCACCGATCGAATTGAAAAAGAACTGATGACCACGGGGCAGTATGAACGCATTATGGCGTATTCACGTCCTGGTGAATCCATGGTGACCTTTGTGGCCAAGGACAGTTTACGTTCGCAGCAAGTCCCCGATGTTTGGTACACCGTGCGTAAAAAGGTCAATGATATTCGCCATCAATTACCATCTGGGGTGCAAGGTCCTTTCTTTAATGATGAGTTTGGTGACACCTTCGGTAATATCTATGTGCTGACTGGCAAAGACTTTGACTATGCGACCATGAAGGAATATGCCGACCGTTTACAGCTCCAGTTACAACGGGTCAAAGACGTTGCGAAAGTGGATTTGATTGGTCTGCAAGATCAAAAAGTTTGGATTGAAATTTCCAACACCAAAGCCACGCAAATTGGCATACCTGTGACGGCGATTCAACAAGCCTTGCAGCAGCAAAACACGGTTGCCAGTGCCGGCTTTTTTGAAACCGATTCAGACCGGATTCAAGTGCGTGTTAGCGGCAATTTACAAAACATTGATGAACTGCGTCAGATACCCTTATTGGTGAATGGACGAACCATTCAATTGGGTGATGTAGCAGATGTACATCGGGGCTTTAGTGATCCACCGCAGCCGCGTATGCGTTTTATGGGTGAAAATGGTTTAGGCATTGCCGTGTCGATGCGTAAAGGTGGCGACATTCTGGCTTTGGGTAAAAACCTAGAAACAGAATTTGCCCGCCTGCAAAAAACCTTGCCCTTGGGCATGGAACTGAAGAAAGTGTCGGATCAGCCTGTAGCCGTGAAGCGCAGCGTCAATGAGTTTATGAAAGTCCTCGCTGAGGCCGTGATTATCGTCCTATTGGTGAGCTTCTTCTCCTTGGGTTTCCGTACAGGTCTTGTCGTTGCATTTTCCATTCCATTGGTCTTGGCAATGACCTTTGCCGGTATGCAGATGTTTGATGTCGGGTTGCACAAGATTTCTTTGGGGGCGTTAATTCTCGCACTCGGTTTATTGGTGGATGATGCGATTATTGCCGTCGAAATGATGGCGATCAAAATGGAGCAGGGCTATAGCCGGTTACAAGCCGCCGGACATGCATGGCGGACCACTGCATTTCCAATGCTGACAGGAACATTGATTACTGCGGCCGGCTTTTTGCCGATTGCCACAGCCGCATCGAGCACAGGGGAATACACTCGCTCGATTTTCCAAGTGGTCACTATCGCATTGGTGGTGTCATGGTTTGCAGCGGTGCTGTTTGTTCCCTATCTAGGGGATAAATTACTGCCAGATTTTAACAAAGATTTAGTACAAAAAGCCCCGTGGTATCAGCGCCTGTGGGCACGTTTACGTAAGCAGCCCGAACCTCAGCCGATGGTGCATCATGCCGGCGAACATCACGATCCTTATCAGTCGCCGTTTTATCAACGTTTCCGTGGTTGGGTTGACACTTGTGTGACCTATCGGAAGACGGTGATTGCAGCGACGGTGGGCATCTTTGTGTTATCGATTTTAATGTTTAAAACTGTACCACAGCAGTTCTTCCCACCGTCAAACCGTGCTGAAATTTTAGTGGATTTAAAGCTTGAGGAAGGCGCCTCACTGAAGGCCACAGAAGCGGCCGTAAAAAAAGTCGAAGCGTTCTTGTCGAAAAAACAAGGCATTGATAATTTTGTGGCTTATGTGGGGACAGGTTCGCCGCGGTTTTATTTACCTCTAGATCAACAGCTACCTCAAGCCAGTTTTGCTCAGTTTGTGGTATTGGCTTCATCTTTAGATGATCGCAATGAGATCCGCCAGTCATTAGCAGAAGAAATTCGTAAGCTTTTACCTGAAGTACGTACTCGGGTTTCACTTTTAGAAAATGGTCCACCCGTGGGTTATCCATTGCAGTTTCGCGTGTCGGGTGAAGATTTGAGCTTGGTGCGTGAGTGGGCACAACGGGTGTCTGCAAAAGTCAGTGAAAACCCGAACACCACCAATGTGCATTTGGATTGGGGTGAGCCAAGCAAAGTCATTAAACTGGACATCGACCAAGATCGCGCACGTCAAATGGGGGTTTCCAGTCTAGATCTGTCCAATTTCCTGAATAGTTCAATCAGTGGTGCAGTGATTAATCAGTATCGTGAGAAACGAGAGCTGATTGAAATTCGGATGCGTGGTGATCAAGCGGAGCGATTGGATGTCGGTTCGCTCAGCAGTTTGGCAGTACCGACCAGCAATGGTGGTTCAGTGCCATTGGCGCAGATTGCGAAAATTGAGTATAGCTTTGAAGAAGGTTTGATTTGGCATCGTAACCGTTTACCGACCATTACTGTGCGCGCGGATATTCGCAGTAAATTGCAACCTGCAACGGTGGTGGGTGAGTTAAAAGATTCATTTGATCAGTTACGTGCAGAGATGCCGAATGGATATCTCCTCGAAGTAGGCGGTACTGTGGAAGAGTCAGCACGTGGTCAAACTTCTGTAAATGCGGGCATGCCATTATTCCTCGCAGTTGTCATGACTTTGTTGATGATTCAATTACGCAGCATGTCACGGGCGATGATCGTATTTTTAACTGCACCTTTGGGCATTATTGGCGTGGTGTTATTCCTGTTATTGTTCAATAAACCCTTTGGTTTTGTGGCAATGCTCGGCACGATTGCACTGTCAGGAATGATTATGCGCAATTCACTGATTTTGATTGATCAGATTGAACAAGATATTCAGTCTGGGGAGTCGGCTTGGGATGCGATTATCAATGCGACGGTACGTCGTTGCCGTCCAATTGTGCTGACTGCATTGGCCGCTGTATTGGCGATGATTCCACTTTCTCGCAGTATTTTCTTCGGTCCAATGGCCGTGGCGATTATGGGTGGATTGATCGTGGCGACCCTGCTGACCTTGTTCTTTTTACCTGCGTTATATGCACAGTGGTTTAAAGTGAAAAAAACTCAGCAGAATCCTTAAAAGTGCCATAATATTGGGTGCGAAATATTGAATTTTTCTCTATAGTAGCACCTGATCTACAAAGACATTTTTAAAAAGTAAAACAACCACAAGTGCAGCGCGGCATATTGTGGTGTACGGGGTTGAATCACAGATGACAGCAGAGAGTTTAGCTAAGTATCGCCGTTATGTTGCGATTTCTTATGTCTTCATGTTTTTCGCTTTATTTACCCTGATTAGTGGTGTATTTGCCTACGGCTTTGCACGCAAAGTGACTCAAATCGATTCTGCAGAAGTTTGGCTCCAAGCCCAAGCGCTTTGGGTCATGCGCACCGTCGTGATTTATTCCATGATGGCCATTTTTGCCGCACTGTGGTTTATTCCTTTATTTTTCTATTATTGGGACACCTATCTTTGGGTGACTGCATGCACGGTAATTGGTGTGGTCTTTGCTGCGATTGCCTTTTTGTATTTATTAAATGCATGGATCCAAGGTCTATCCAAATTCGTTAAAAATAAGGCTGTTTTCTAAGTCGATTTATTTTTTTCCTGCCTACCCCTTGAAAAAATGGTTTGATTCCCCAATTTCAGACCACAGTTAAGTATTAAATTAAATTCCGTGAGGAGCATCGCCAGACATGGCTAAACGTGATTATTATGAGGTTTTAGGTGTATCTAAAACCGCAAGTGATGATGAAATTAAAAAAGCCTACCGTAAGTTGGCGATGAAGTATCACCCTGACCGTAATCCAGATAACCCAGAAGCTGAAGAAAAATTCAAAGAAGCTGCAGAAGCATATGAAGTTTTATCGGACAGCGAAAAACGTAGTATGTATGACCGTATGGGACATCAAGCTTTTGAAGGCGGCATGGGCGGCGGCGGTGGCTTCGGTGGCGGATTTGGCGCAGAAGATATCTTTAGTCAGTTTGGCGACATTTTCGGTGGCGCATTTGGCGGTGGTGGCCGTGGTGGTCAGCAACGCGCACGCCGTGGTTCAGACTTACGCTATGTCATGGAGCTTACCCTTGAGGAAGCTGTAAAAGGCGTGAAAAAAACCATTACCTTTACTGCGCCAGCGCCATGTGATGCCTGTGATGGGAAAGGATCTAAAAATCCGAATGACGTTGAAACCTGTAAAACCTGTCATGGTGCCGGTCAAGTGCGTATGCAACAGGGCTTCTTCTCTGTGCAGCAAACCTGTAGCACCTGTCGTGGTCAAGGTAAAATCATTAAGAACCCATGTAATAAATGTCATGGTTCAGGGGTTTCTGACCGTCAGCAAACTTTAGAGGTGACCATTCCTGCAGGTGTGGACAATGGCGACCGCGTACGTTTAAGTGGCAAAGGCGAGGCGATCCGTGATGGCCAAGCAGGCGACTTATATGTAGAAGTGGTGGTACGTGAACACGAAATCTTCCAACGTGATGGCGCTGACTTGTATATGGATGTGCCTGTAAGCATTGCAGATGCTGCATTGGGTAAAGAAATTCAAATTCCGACACTCGATGGTCGTGTGAGCTTGAAAGTGCCTGAAGGGACTCAAACTGGTAAATTATTCCGCTTACGTGGTAAAGGTGTGAAACCTGTACGTACCAGCATGACCGGTGACTTACTCTGCCGTATTGTGGTGGAAACGCCTGTGAACTTAACGGCTCGTCAACGTGAATTGTTGAAAGAGTTACAAGACACGATGGATGGCGATGACAATAAATCATCTCCGAAGAAAAAATCATTCTTCGACCGTTTGTTTGATTAATTGAAATGATTTGCTTGAGTTCGCTGTGATGTGAACTCAGGTATAAAAAAGCCTGCATAATTGCAGGCTTTTTTATCGAGCATTTTAAGGTTTCGGAGGAGTTATCGGCGTTAATAAACTCTCATAGCTCATGTCGAGCCGATAAATATTTTTAAGACGCTGTAGCTGATGACGTGCTTCAGCCTCACGACCATTAAATGCCAATAAACGTGCATATTTAATGATGTGGTATTTCGCTGGGTAGCTGCGAACCAATTTTTCAGTATCCTGAATGGTTTGTTCAGAAACGATGGAATATGGATTTAAACGAATAATCGCTACCCGATGTCTAAATTCCGTGAGTAAATAGATCGGCGCATGGTTGGTGATTTTCTCCGGTGTTTTTTCATATTTTGATGCCTGACCCAGCTGAATCGCTGCATTGGCATAATCACGATAAATCACCGTAATCAGCACAGCGCCAATCACGAAAACAATGCGGATAAACCACGGAGACAGGCTCAAAGTAGCCGTCTGTGGCTTCGCTGCTTGAAGAACCCCGATAATAAAACCCGCAGGCAGTAAGAAATATGCGTAGTTTTGCGGAAACTCCAACATGGCATGAATAACGAAGACACCGACCATCAATAGGCCAATCACAGATAATGCAGACTTGGCTAACTTCTGTAATTGAATGCCCCAATAGGCGAAATAGGCCAAGAACGGCACACCAATAATGGCGCCATTCCACAATAAGAAATCCAAAATAAAATTGTGTGAGCTACGAATCCATACAGGCCCTTGCACCGTGTCAGAGATCGAGACAAAAGCACTACTGGTTTGATGCCAACCATAGCCAAACCAAGGCTGTGCAGCCACGGCATGTGCCATTTGTTGCCAAATGGCTAACCGAGACATATCTCCACCAGCACGTTTGACTACGTCACGACTTTCTTGAATATTCATGTCGGACATTTGGCTCATGATTTGACTTAATTTTGGCATCAATACAATCAGTGCCACAAAGCCGATAAACCATGCCAAGCTGTAAAACCAGCGAAGACGGATATAATCTTTGTACTGTGCATAAGCCAAATAGATTAGGACGCAAATACTTGCTACCCAAGAGGTGCGAGATTGGCTGAGCGCGACCCCAATTAAAATAGGAATTGCACAAGCGACCAAATAGCGGGTTTTAACTTTTTGCTGTTCATAAACATATAAGCAGGCTAACAAGGACATGAGCAGAAACGTGGCCATGTTATTCGGCTGAGCAAAGTTTGCAAATGGGCGCGTAGTTCCACTAATTTTCATCACAAAAGGAAGAAACGAGTCGAAATCTAACCACTGACATATTGCGAAGAGCCCTGTCATGACCCCAGAAGCAACAAAGGTATAGCTCAGGAATAGGAAGGTTCTTTCGCGTTTTTCCGTACCTTGAGATAGGCTAAAACCAAGATTGATACATAGCCAGAAGCTGAACACAAACAGCATACAGAGTAAGGCAATACTAAAATAATACACCTGCCCAAAAGCCAATTGGACGAAGGGAATCAGCGCTAAAAGCAACAGGGGCAAGGAAATTTTTGCCACCATGAGCTTTTCTTTAAAGAACGTTGCCGCTAAGGCAAACAGGGCAAAGAAGGTATAAAGCTCACCGGTATATGTGGCCCAAGGTCGGTAATGAATCGGAATCAGCCATGCCAGTGCAATACAGACTGCCGCACAAAGATACAATAGGGTTTTCATGAATATTCAAGATCAATAGAACGTGCCTATCATACCGTGAAAATACCCAAACTTGGTGAGGGAATAGTCAGCGTCTGTCGAAGAGCTTGATTTGCAAAAGTCTTTCGGAAAATACAGGATTTTTTTGTTTGCAACTTAGCCTGCGCATGGAGTTTTGATATAGTAAGACCAATTTCGAATCAACATTAGGAAAATGTTATGTCAGCAGCTCCACGTATTGGTATCTTGGGCGCAGGCGGTCGTATGGGACGCATCTTAATTCAGGCGGTTCAGCAAGCTGGCTATCAATTGGCTGCTGCGGTAGAACGTCCTGAAAGTAGCTTGGTCGGTGCGGATGCCGGTGAACTTGCAGGGATTGGCGCGGTTGGCGTAAAGGTTGTTGGTAACCTTGCTGAAGTTTTAAAAGATTGTGATGTCGTGATCGACTTTACTGCACCTGCAGCAACGGCACAGCATCTAAAGCTTTGCCGTGAAGCAGGCGTTGCGATTGTCATTGGTACCACAGGTATGAATGATGAGCAAAAAGCTTATCTCGATGAAACAGCAACAGAAACCCCAGTAGTCTATGCAGCGAACTATTCTGTCGGTGTAAACGTTTCAATCAAACTTCTTGAATTGGCATCGAAAGTGTTTGGCGATACTGTAGATATTGAAGTGATTGAAGCCCATCATCGCCATAAAGTTGATGCACCATCAGGTACAGCGCTGATGTGGGGCGAAGCCATTGCCGGTGCTTTAGGACGTGACTTAAAACAAGATGCTGTGTATTGCCGTGAAGGTCATACGGGTCCACGTGAACGTCAAACCATTGGCTTCCAAACGATTCGTGGTGGTGACATTGTTGGTGAACATACTGCGATGTTTATTGCGGATGGCGAACGTGTTGAAATTACCCATAAAGCGACCAACCGTATGAACTTTGCCTCTGGTGCAGTACGTGCAGCTGCATGGGTAGTCGGTCGTGAAGCACGTAAGTACGATATGAAAGATGTACTGGGTTTTAACGATATTGACGTATAAAAGCGCGTTAAAATCCGTTATAACAACAGCATAAAATTAAAATAAGACGATCAATGGAATGAAAAAAGTCATCTTTATGGCCTGTGCTGTCGCATTCACTGCGGCAGTACAAGCGAAAACTATGGATAATGCCAAACTCACGATTAATAAAAATAATATTAAAGTTTGGACCTACCAAAATGCTCAAAATCCTGTCTTTCAATACAAAGCTGAAACCAGTTTTGATGTGCCCATCGAAAAAGCGGTTACCCTGATTTTAGATGTGGAAAATGCAGTGAATTGGGTCCCTTATATGGGCAGTGTCAAAGTCTTATCCCGCGATGACCAGAAAGGTGAATTCAGTTTATATATGGTGTTGGATTTTCCTTTTCCCTTAAAAGACCGTGATTTGGTGGTACAAGGCAAAATGCGTAAAGATGCACAGGGCATTATTAGCATCCAAAATAAAGCGGTGAAAAAAGGTTATCCGATCAATCCCAATTATGTACGCCTAACCGACTATGAGGGCGATTGGACCTTCCAGCGTTTAGGCAATCAAAAGGTCAAAGTTTCGACCTATGGCTACGCCAATCCGGAAGGTTCCATTCCGCTCAGTTTCGTGAATATGTTTGTGCAGCAACAGCCTTATCAAATGCTACAAAAAATGAAAGTGCAGTTGGGTAAAAGCAAAACTGCAACGGCATTTCCCGAAATTTTAAAATAAGCAGCAGTAATGATTCAGTTCAATATGAACGATCAATGACTTTGCATCTCAGGCAGGCGAAAAGCAGTCAACTGCTGCATGTGCTGTGCTTCTGGAAGTTCGATACTGAGTAAGGTCTGTTCTGGAAATTGATGCGGATGTAGCTTGATTTGAAATTGCCGCGCGGTCATTTGTTCACAGGCAAAGCGAAGTTTGGCTTGCTGCGGCATGATATTCATGCCGTTTTCAGATTTGGATTTATAAATATATAGCTGCTGATGTAACCCGCCGCTAGTGATCGGTTGGATCTGCTCAAGTTCATATTGCGTCAGTTTTTGGGCACTCAAAAAACCTTGAATTAAAGATTTACAGATAAAATTTTGCTGGCTTTGAGCTTGAGTGTGCTGTTCGGGTTGGCACGCCATAAGCGTGAGTGTGCTGATGATGATTAGACCCGCTCGAAGCTGTGTGAAGTCATTCATTTAATTGTCCCCCTATCGTTATTTTTGAGATATCAACCTGATGCCATCAGCTTAAATCTGTTAACTTAATGGGTACAGATACAAGAATGATTAAAAAAAGGGTACAGATGGCTTTTCAATATCAGCAGCTTGCGCAGCAGTTGGCACAGAAAATTTATAGTGGTGAATTGGCCGCAGGGCAGCGACTGTATGCGCTACGTCAATTTTCACAGCAGCATCAGATCAGTTTAAATACCGCGAAACGCTGCTATGAATTACTTGAAGCCAAAGGCCTCATTTATGTCAAAGAAAAGTCTGGTTATTTTGTGCAATCCTCACAGAAAGCCCAGCAAATTGCCGTGCCGAATCATCCTGATTTTGATTCCCAACCTCGTGAAATTTCGAATTTAGAATTGCAAATTCAGATCCATGAAGCATCTGCAAATAGTCGCCTGATTCATTTGGGTTCAATTCAGTTGTCCCCCAATTTTGTTCCTGTTGAAGCAATCAGACGTTCAATCCAAAGGGCATTAAAGCATTGTAAACCAGAAGATTTTTTATATAACAATCGGCAAGGTCATCCACAATTGCGTGAAGCTTTGTCGGCACATTGGGCTGAAGATGGTTTTTACATGCCTAAGGATGATATTTACATCAGCAATGGTTGTATGCCTGCTTTGTCAGTGATGTTGCAAAATCTGAGTGCGGAAGGGGAGAGTGTCATTGTTCCGACGCCGAACTATAACGGGCAATTGCAATTATTGGCTTTATTAAAGCGGAAAATTGTTGAAATTCCTGCCAATACGGAAGGTTTTGATTTAGATCGTTTAGAGCAGGCGATGCGGGATTCAGGCGCGAAAGTATGCTTATTGACTGCAAATTTTCAAAATCCTTTGGGTTTTTGTTTAAGTAATGAAGATAAGGAACGAATTGCACAACTCGCTGAAAAATATCAATGTTATGTGATTGAAGATGATATTTATGCGGAGTGTAGTTTCAATGCAAAGCGACCATTGCCTATCAAATATTGGGATCGGGCGGGCTATGTGATCTATTGTGCGTCGATTTCAAAATCTTTGTCGCCTTCTTATCGGGTGGGGTGGTTTTGTCTTCCACCACATTTGCAACATTTGCGTCCCAAATTACTTTTGCAAAATGATTCGGTGAATACGCCTTTGCAGTTAGGACTTGCAGATTTGATTTTTAGTCGTGCTTATCGCCAACATCTTGCTGAATTGCGTCCTAAATTAATGGGGCAAGTCGAGCAGTATCGTCAGTATATTTACGATGCTTTTCAAGGGGTTGATATCCGTCTAAATCGGCCTCAAGGCAGTTATGCACTGTGGTTGCAGATGCCTGAACAAATAGACAGTTTGGCGCTGTATTACCATGCGCAAAAACATGGCATCAACATTGTGCCAGGTTTAATTTTTGGTGAGGACAATCGTTATAACAACTGTATTCGTCTAAATGCCGGGCATGAGTTGTCTGTAGATATTCAGCAGGCCATTTTGTTGCTTGCAGATTGGGTGCGTAAGGAATGCAGAAACACAAATGTCATCTAGATTAATGAGTCCATAAAGCATACAAAAAAAAGCCTGCATGCAGCAGGCTTTTTGGGCTTAGATTTTTGCCGTTAAAAATCAGCTTTCAACACGATACGATAACGCACGTTTCCTGAATGCAAACGTTCAATCGCTTCATTCACCTGAGACATTGGATACATTTCAATTTGAGGTGCAATATTTTGACGTGCGGCGAATCGAAGTAATTCACGCAGTGCTGCAGGAGAGCCTGTTGATGAGCCAGTGACAGATTTAGCACCACTGATCAGCATACCTGCGGGGATTTGCATCGGCTCAAGTGCTAGGCCGAGCATGTGAACGCTTCCATTCGGTGCCAAAGTTGAAAGATAGGCTTGCCAATCCAACGTCACATTGACCGTGCTTAAAATTAAATTGAACTTACCACGTTGTGCTTTAATCGCGGCAAGATCACGACTATTCACCACATGGTCAGCCCCCATAGCTTTAAGTTCATCGGTTTTATCTAAGTTTGAG
The DNA here is from genome assembly GCF_024605895.1 of Acinetobacter sp. YH16056_T. Taxonomy (NCBI): domain Bacteria; kingdom Pseudomonadati; phylum Pseudomonadota; class Gammaproteobacteria; order Moraxellales; family Moraxellaceae; genus Acinetobacter; species Acinetobacter sp. YH16056_T. The sequence continues at coordinate 65,729 of NZ_CP094545.1, forward strand.
CTGAATGCGGTAATTTCACAGCCCCAAGCTTTGAGCAGTTTAATCGCCATATGACCTAAACCACCAATGCCGATCACGGCAACATGGTGAATGGCCTGAATTTGGTGCTGTAAAATGGGATCAAATACCGTAATCCCACCACAGAGTAGAGGGCCAGCACTGGTTGGGTCGAGATCATCCGGAAGGGGAATAACCCATTGCCAGCCTGCACGCACTTTGTTGGCAAAGCCACCTGCATGACCGACGATTGTCGCCGTCTTGGTTCCAGTACATTGCACTTGGCGACCATCGATACACGAGTCACAGTGTTGACAACTTTCTGCTGTCCAGCCAATGCCTACACGCTGTCCGACTTTGAGTCCTTTTGCTTCGCTGCCGAGTTGTGTAATGGTTCCAATCACTTCATGTCCTGGGACCACAGGATATACCGAAGATTTCCAATCATTTTGGATAATAGAAATATCTGAGTGACAAAGCCCGCAATATTCAACTTTAACTTCGACCTGATGGGCTTGTAATTCACCTGCATCAAATTGGTAGGGAACAAGGGCTTCACCACTGTTCATTGCTGCATAGGCGTGGATTGTATTGTCACTCATTATTCTATCCTTTATGTTTTGAGGTCATTCTGCATGTGTGTATTTAAAGTCACAGTGATTTTCATGATCATTGACCATGCCGATAGCTTGCATCAGAGCATAGCAAGTCGTTGGGCCGACAAATTTAAAACCATGCTGTTTTAATGCTTTGGACATGGCCTGACTTTGAGCGGTTTGTGCAGGGGCGCTGCGATATTCAACTACATCATTATTGGCAATTTGACCTTCGACAAAACTCCAAAGAAATTCCACAGGATGAATCCCTTGGGCTTTTAACTGTTGCCATGCTTTGGCATTATCTCGAATGGCAGTGAGTTTGCCGATATGACGAATCAAACCTGAATCTTGTAATTTTTCTTGTAATTGTAGGTCACTCAACGCTGCAATTTCGGCAATGGGATATTGAAAAAAATGCTGCTGATAACAGGCCCGCTTTTTCAGCACAGTAATCCAAGACAGCCCTGCTTGCTGTCCTTCAAGACACAGCATTTCAAAGAGATGCTGCTCATCAAAACTGGGTTTAGCCCACTCAGTATCGTGGTAGGCAATATATAAAGGATCTTCGGAGCACCAAGCACAGCGTTGTATCGTCATGTTGAATGCTCCTTTTTGACTTAAATTTTAAAGACAGTCCATTGATCGTTTTTATTGTCCCAATACAACAGTTCCGCTTGATCGAGATCGGCAAATTGAATCCATACATCTTTACCTGATTTGTCTGCGTAGCCAGTGCTGATGAGTAATGCTTCTTCAGTGATCTCCATGATCCAGCCCTGATAAGACTGCCCATTGAGGCTGATTTTTTGTTGATTACCAGATTCTGCAAATTCCACCAGACGATTGATCAACGCTTCTGACATGTATGTTTCCTAAAATTAACGTAAATACGGATAGGGGTTAACGGCATTGCGACCTTTACCACCCAAGTAAATGCCATAATGCAAATGTGGTGCAGTATGTCGAGCATTGCCAGTATTACCTACATAGCCAATGACATCACCTTTTTTGACATAGTCGCCGACATTTAAGCCACGTTTATGACCATCAAGATGCGCATAATAATGCCAAGAACCTGCGGGCCCCATAATCCATATCACTTTACCACCCAAATTGTTATTACGTAAGTCAGCAACTAAACCTTCTGTAGCACTGAGGACTTTTGTTCCACGTGGAACAATAATATCAATGCCTTCGTGGCTTCGTCCTTGGCTACGCGCTGCGCCCCAAGTATCCTTAAGCGCACTTCGTTTGACTTGATGAACAGGAACAGGCAATTGATTGGATAAACGCATGTTTTGTAATTTTTTCACTTCATGAGCAGGCAATGTACTGCCTGATGGTTTGGGTGGAGTCGACGTACAGGCGCTGAGTAAAAGCAACATAAAACCAATACCGCCGAACAACCCTTTGCGAAGCTGAAAAAATTCTTGAGTCACATTTGTCCCTATACAATTGATGAGCAGTTCAAAACTATGGCATAGAATAGCTTTCGAGTTCTAGCGTAGAAATGAGTTTTTTCATGGCAGTAGGAATACCGAGAGCAGTGGCTTGTATCGGGGTATACCACTGCGCGTTGCATTCAATGGCTAAATGCTCTTTTTGATCGGCAGCAACAGTAAATACAGTAGCCTCTAAAAGCCAAGTGAAGTGAGTAAAGCTATGTGATATCTGCACTTGAGTGGTGGTAGGTTTCAGTCCAAGCTGCTGAGTGTGGGATTGAAACTCATGGTGTTGATCAAAAATAGGTAAACACCACAGACCACCCCATAGCCCGCTATTCGGACGTTGTATCCAAAGCCATTCTCCTGCAGATTGAATCAGCATGACTTGGGCCTCTCTCACTGGAACAGGCTTTTTAGGCTTTTTATAAGGTAATTCAGTCTCTAAACCTTGAGCATGTGCTTTGCAGTGCTGTTGCATGGGACAATATAAACAGAGCGGCTTTTTCGGCGTGCATACCGTTGCACCAAGATCCATAATCGCTTGGGTATAATCGTGGTTGCGTTCAGTGGGGCAGAGCTCTGTCGCCAGTTGCCACATGGCCCGTTCATGTACAGGTTTCGATAAATCATCTTCAATAGCAAAGAATCGAGACAATACTCGCTTGACGTTGCCGTCCATAATCACGCCATATTGTCTTAAACCTAAAGACATCAGCGCACCCGCGGTAGACGGGCCGATGCCTGGTAGTTCCATCCACTGCTCAAGATTGCTTGGAAAATGTCCCTGACGTGCAACAATACCCGCGGCTTTATGTAAGTTCCGAGCCCGTGCATAGTAGCCTAAGCCAGCCCAATAGGGCGCCACATCATCCCAAGAGGCATGGCCTAAATCTTCAACAGTCGGAAACCGTTGAATAAATCGATCAAAATATTGTAAGACGGTTTTGACTTGAGTCTGTTGTAGCATAATTTCTGAAACCCATACTTTGTAAGGGTCATCCTTCACTTGCCACGGTAAGTCATGACGACCATGGACATCAAACCAGTCGAGAAGGGCATCAGAAAAGTTAAACATGCAATACAGTCAAAATTGAAAAAACCTGCCTAGTATACATCTTTCAATAGGCATTCTTTTTGTTCAAAACGAAAACTGTATATCAGGGGAAATGCAAAAATAGTGGCCATCAAAAAAGGAGCCGAGGCTCCTTAGTGAGTGTAAATTTAAAGTTTAGCTTTTAAAGCCCCAGCGGGTATCGAGCGCCAATGTTTGGTTTTCATAACGTGGAATAATGTGAATATGCACATGTTCAGTGGCTTCGCCAAAAACTTGTCCATCATTAAACCCAATATGAAAGCCAGTGGGGTGATAGCGTAAATTTAATTCATTACGCGCTTGTTCAAGTAAGGACATTAAACTTTTACGTTCTTTATCAGTAATTTCAAAAAATGAACCAACATGACGTAGCGGGACAATGACAGCATGCCCTTTAGACAGTGTATGTGGTTCAGGAAGTACAACACCAAAATCATTTTTTGCAATCACGTCATATTCGTCAAAATTGCAATATGGACAATTGAGTTCTGTCATTGTGCTCTCCTCATTTTTATAAATTAAATATTGGTATTGGTTCTTAGCGCTTTAAGAACTAAGCTGGCGTGCTAACAAAGCATACATGGCCGCTAAGCTTTGTTGTTCTGCAGCAGCGTTATAAGCTAAATCTACGCCGTTTGCTTTGGCGCGTTCATCCGCCATCGGGTTGCTAAAGCCATGTTTTGCACCTTCAAAAATATTGATTTGATACTGCACTTGGGCAGCATCCATTTCATTTCTAAAGGTTGCAACATCATCTAAGCTCACCATCGAGTCGAGCTCACCATGTTGCACTAAAATCTCTGCTTGGACTTGTCCTGTTTGTGCAGGAGTCGCTGTAGCAAGTGTTGCATGGAAGGTCACCACTGCTTTTAATTCAGCACCTGAACGAGCTAAATCCAGCACGACTTTTCCGCCATAGCAAAAGCCTATAGCTGCGAGTTTATCTGCATTTACTTCCTTTTGCTGTGCCAAAGTGTTTAATGCAGCAGACGCACGGGTCACAATGGTGTCGGCATGATCAAAAGTCTGCATCATCCATTCATAAGCTTGCTTGGCATCTGTGGTGACTTTTTTGTCACCATACATATCCAAAGCGAAAGCAGCATAGCCTTGTTCAGCCAATTCGCGCGCACGTTGTTCGGTATATTCATTGCGTCCCCACCATTCCGGGGCAACTAACACACCTGCGACTGCAGTGTCTGACTCTGGTGCGGCAAAATAGCCAAAAAGTTGAGTTCCATCAGCTGCTGTATATTGAATTTCGCGAGTCTTAATTTTAACGGTCATGGTCAAATCCTTATGTGCGGCTACGCAGTTGATGGAGATTTAAAATAAAGGGAAATTGGTTTTTGTGAAATAAATATAAGATATCAATGTGAATTTTAAGTCAAATCAATCAAAAAAATTGTAAAAGAAAATAATGGAAAGAAGAAATATTGAGGAGCACCGAGATTTGTCGATGCTCCTGAAGGGAGTATTGTTATTTCGGGAGAACTTCAATGAGCTCTACATCAAAAATCAGCGTGCTGTTTGGCTCAATGACATCTGCTGAACCAATTTGACCATAGCCTAAATTTGCAGGAATGAAGAAGCGATATTTTGCACCTTCTTTCATCAACTGTAGACCTTCCGTCCAACCCTGAATGACTTGGCTCACTTGGAACATCGCAGGTTGGTTACGTGCAATTGAACTATCAAAAACAGTGCCATCAATTAAGCGACCTTCATAGTGAACTTTCACTGTTGAATTGGCTTTAGGTGATTTACCTTTGCCGGCTTGAATGACTTGATATTGCAGGCCAGATTTCGTGACCTGAATGCCCAGTTTTTTGGCATTTTCAGCAAGGAAAGCTGAACCAATGGTGGCATTCGCATCCGCTTTTTGCTTCAGTTCAATCAGTTGTTTCGCTTCGGTTTGCTTTTTATATTGGGTTAAGGCACGGGTCATTTCTTCATCTGTTAATGACGAAGCTTGACCTTTAGATGCTGCCTTTAAACCTGCAACAAATGCATCAATATCTAAATCCTTAATGGATTCAGCATTACTGCGTCCCATTAAATAACCAAAACTATAACCCACTTGTTCTGCAGCACTACTTTTATTACTGACATCTTTGGCAAATACAGTGCTTGAGCAGAGTGCCAAACACAACATACTGATCTGTAATTTCATGACCGAGTCTCAAAATAAAGCAGGAGAGCGAAAAGCTCTCCTGTACCGGTTTTATTATTTAACTTCAATGAGTTCTACATCAAAAATTAAAGTACTGTTCGGTGGAATCGTTCCTGGAACACCTTGAGCACCATAACCTAGGTTTGAAGGAATATACAAAGTGGCTTTACCACCTTCCTTCATTAACTGTAGACCTTCAGTCCAACCCGGAATCACTTGATTCAACGGGAATTCAATTGGCTCGCCGCGCTGTACTGAGCTATCAAATACAGTGCCATCTACTAACTTACCTGTGTAGTGAACTTTAACAACTGATGTAGCTTGCGGTTGTTTACCTGTACCTTCTTTCGTTGTTAGGTACTGTAAACCAGAAGCAGTGGTTTTAACCCCCGCTTTGCTTTTGTTTTCCGTTAAGAAATTATCACTGCTACTTTGTGCTTGCTTATTGCTTTCAAGCTGCTTGTTTTGCATTTCTTGCTGGAACTCAGCATATGCTTTTTGTAATTCTTCTTCAGTATATGCAGGTTTTGCACGAGCATGGCCTGCACGAACGCCAGTGACAAAGCTATCAATATCTAATTCTGGAGGCGTTTGATGGGCAACTTCATAACCAAGGGCATAACTGATTTTAGCGACAGCAGAAGCATTTGCAGCTGGTTGAGTTGATGTTGCTGATTGCGTAGCAGGTGTTTTAGTTGCATAGTAAACAGGAACAAGTGCGGCACCGCCGAGTAATACAGCGACAGCGATAGGTAGGGCCTTACTCATATATTTTCCCACAATTATTTTATATGTAAAAAGTTGCTGAAATTCTAGCAGACTTTTCCTGTTCAGCGCTTACCTATCTCTATGATCAGGTAAGGTGCAGGAAAGATCATCATAGTCATGTTCTTATTTTTATACTATAACGGTATGAATATATAAAACATTTTTTATACAGAAAGATGCATGCAACATAAATTTCGAAAATAAAAAAAGCCACCGTATTCGGTGGCTTTTTTGAATAGGCTTGAATTAGTCTTGGTCTTTTGAAGCTTTATAACCATAAGAATAGTTATAGCCATAACCATAACCATAACCATAACCAGCTGAGCTACGTTGAATGTCGTTTAGAATAATACCATTGACCTTCACACCCACTTGTTCAAAGCGGTTCACGGTTAACTCTAGTTCTTTCAACTGAGTTTTCGCATAACGAGCAATCACCAAATTCACACCAGCATATTGCGAAATAATGATACCGTCTGTCACCGCAAGTACAGGAGGGGTATCAATGATCACATGATCAAACATCGGTGAAATCAAATCTAAGAATTCTTTGAATTTACCAGAACTTAAAAGCTCAGATGGATTAGAAGGGCTTTTACCACGAGTAATCACACTCAAATTTGGAATTTCAGTGGTTTTAATGATGCTGTCTAGATCACGCTGGCCATTTAAATACTCAGAAAGACCTGGTTGGTTGTCATGATTGAAGTATTTGTTCAAATAACCACGACGTAAATCGGCATCAATAATTAAAACACGTTTATCGCTTTGCGCAAGAATCGTAGCTAAATTGGTTGAAATAAACGATTTACCAACTTCTGGTGCTGGCCCCGAAATCATGATCAGGTTATTTTTTGCAGATGTCAGTGCAAAGTGAATGGCAGTACGCATACTGCGCAGGCTTTCAATTGCAATATCATCGCTATTTTTAACCGCAAGTACAGGAATGGTCTTTTTCTTCTTCAGTAACTTGATGCGACTTTCTTGAACAGGGGAACGTGGCACAGTGGCATAAACCGGAAGATCCAGATTATTTTCAATTTCTGAAGAATCTTTAATTCCTGAGCGAAGCATATTGCGAACAAGAGCAATGAGTACACCAATAAAGCCACCGACAAATAGCGAGAGTATAAGGACAATTAACTTTTTAGGTTTAATAGGTTCAATTGGCTCTACTGCAGTATCAACGATGCGGACATTACCAATTTCCCCTGCTTTTGCAATACGGAGTTGTTGGTAAGAGTTGAGTAGAGCGGTATAGAGTTGCTGTTTCACTTCAACTTCACGATAAAGCTGTAAATAGCGGCGTTGTAAATCTGGAAGTTTTTTTAATGTGGCATTTAGTTCAGCAATTTTGCTATTAATTGCCCCCAATTGTGCATTCATTTGCTGCATCACTGGGTGTTCGCTGGTGTATTTTGCAGACGCCTCAGCTACTTTTTGTTCAAGCTGTGCTTTTTGGGTTTCGAGTGTAATACTTTGAGTTAAATACAACTCAGACTCTTTAGTGACATCTACCGTATTAAACTCTTGACGGAATTTGTTAAATTCGCGTTCCGCAACATCCAGTTGTTGTTTTAGTTCAGGTAGTTGCTCATCCAAAAACTTTAAGGTCTGCGCGCTTTCAGCTGAACGGCGTTCAATATTTTGCTGGCTATAGGCTGCTAAAATTGAATTGAGTACTTGGGTAATATGTTCTTTATCTTGACCCTGATAATTTAATCCAAGGACACCGGTCATTTTCCCTTTTTCAGCAACCGAAAAATTCTCTAAAATATTATCAACTGCAGCAGGTAAAGATTGCTTTTGAATTAGGTAGTGATCTTTTAACTTGTCGCGGGTAAAAATCGAAATATCCCACGATCCATCAGTGGTACGTAATGAATTCGCTTGATTGAGCTTCGCAGTCAGAATTTTTTCTTCAGTTTCGGTATCTATCAGTGTAATGAGATTATCTTCGAAGCTTAAACTGAGGTCTTTATCACGATATACGTTAGGCACATTAAATTGACGGACTTCAAAACTTTTTTCATCGTCTTTAAAAGTTACTGATTTATTTTTATATTCTGTGACATATTCATGCGGGGAAAATAAGCGATCAGTGAAAGAATTTTCTGTACCGGAAATTTTTAGGTCGAGATGTAAACTCTGAATGACATTACCAAGAACTAAACGTGATTTAAGAATCTCAATTTCTGCTTGGGCAGGTTGTTTTTGATCAATCATGCTTGATAGATCACCCAAGAGTGCTGCTGAAGTTCCTTTACTTTCCTCAACCTGTACCAGTGCATTTACTGCGTAGGTATCAGGCGTGGTTCTTAAATAAAGCAGGGCACAAACGAGACTTAAAATTACACATAAAGCAATTAACTTCCACTGTGCAATCAGAGAGAAAAATAATTCTTTTAAATCAATTGTATCTTCTGTATTGGTATTTTGGCTCATAATCGTACATCAAAAGTTAAATATGTTTAGTCCAATCCGCAACGCAAGATTGGATCAGTTCTGAGGTCTGGTCAAAAAAAGCTTGATCGTGCTGATATGGGTCAGGCACATTTTTACCTTGCCAATGACCTAAACGAAAAGTCTTTCCCTTTGCAAATGGCCATGTCTGTTCAATATGCTTTTGTTGATTTGAACTCATGACCAAAATTAAATCTGATTTTTTGATCAGTTCAGCATTTAATTTTTGGGCAATATGTCCACTCATATCGATGCCAATTTTTTGCATACAGTATTGAGCTTTTTCATCTGCTGCATGTCCAATCATACCTGAGATTCCCGCTGAATAAATATTCAGATCGGGATGAGCTTTTTTTAGGAGATATTCTGCCATCGGGCTTCGGCAAATATTACCTACACAGACCACCAAAATATTTTTAAATAACATTATTGGCCCAATCTGTCCATGTTATAGATCATATTTGAGAAAGGAATCACTTGATTGATCACACGCTGCCAACGAGCTAAACCGGATGCATCAACATACACAATATCATTGCTACGCATTTTGAACTGGTTTGCGAGACCAAAATCACCGATACTGGTCAAATCTAAATGGTAAATTTCAGTCATTGGGCTATTCATATCGCTACGCACAACGTATATTTTACCTCGACTCGCTGAAAGTGAGTTAATCCCTAGACTTTCCCCCAGGACATCACTGAGGCTCATGCCTTGTTCACGCATGGGTAAAGATTGGTTTTTTCCAGACTCTCCCATCACATAAATTTTTTGGTTTTCACGGGAGTTGACATAAATTGTGTCATTCGGTTTGATGAGTAAGTTGTGTAAAGAATATCCAGCTTTTTCAAGTTCAATACTATTGAGTACATAACTTTGACCATTTCTAACTAAGGTTAAAGATGCATTGTCACCAAATTGACTATTTACTCCGCCCGCCATACCTAAAGCAGTATAAATACTTGTCGGCTGATCGGTTAGATTAAACTGACCACCTTTCATTACATTACCTTGAACCGAAAAACGTTGTCCTTGGTAGGAAAGTACGCGAACAATCACATCTGGGGTTTTTAAGTAACGAGCAAGTTGGCTGCGTAATTCCTGATTGACTTGTGTCAGCGATTTTCCTGCAGCTTTATATCGGCCAATAATTGGAAATTGGATATAGCCACTTTGATCAATTTGGTAGCCATTAGAAATAATGGCATCTTGATTGTTAATTGTATTTGTGGGTGGTGTAATTTCAGGGTATGCCCATAAATAAATAGATAAAATATCACCCGGATTTAAACGATAACTTTTTTGTTGTTGATTGAACAGATGGGCAAAATTTTGCTGATTTACTTGGGCGGGTTGAACAGCAACTAAATTTTCTTGAGTTAGTTTAATAACATTGACTGTCGAGCCTAAATCAGTCTGAAATGTGCCTTCTTTAGGAAGGTCATAGGTTTGTAAGCCTGAAGTAATGGCACAACCCGTCATACTTAGACTCAAAGCTAACATACAACTATAACGATAGTAACTCACTCGAATACAAATCCTATTTATAAAATATTTGAATCATTGAAATACGGGTTTAAGTACCCAAATTACTCATTTTAGAATGTTAAGTTTATACTATTCACCTTGTAGAATATAGCTTTACATTTGTTTTAAATCGTAAGTTTAATCAAGACTTGCATGGATGAATATCTTTTTAAAGATCTTATTGTTATTTGAATTTTTTTAAATATACAAAGTTGGTTTTATAGGGTGAATTGTTTAATCCTATAAATATTTTTGATTAAAATTACAGTCCTCATAGAACATCATTACACAATCGAAATTTGATTTTCTGATATAATTTAACGCTATTTACAACATAACGATGATTGATAATTCATCGATGACATGGGCTTCAGTATGTTACAACTCTCCGAATTAAAAATTGCCATAATCGGATTAGGTTATGTCGGTTTACCGCTAGCTGTTGAGTTTGGAAAAAAAGTTCCCGTTGTGGGTTTTGATATTCATCAGAAGCGTATTGATGAGCTACAGAGCGGACAAGATCATACTTTAGAAGTTTCACCAGAAGAATTAAAGCAAGCAACGCATTTAAGCTACACCACGAACTTAGAGCAGTTAGCAGACTGTAATTTCTTTATTGTGACAGTGCCAACCCCGATCGATGAATTTAAGCAACCCAACCTGACTCCTTTGATTAAAGCATCCGAAAGTATCGCTAAAGTATTGAAAAAAGGCGATGTGGTTGTCTATGAATCAACGGTTTATCCTGGTGCAACTGAAGAAGTATGTATTCCAGTTTTAGAAAAAAATTCAGGATTAAAATTCAATCAGGATTTTTATGCAGGTTATAGCCCAGAGCGTATTAACCCGGGCGATAAACTGCACCGTGTCACCAATATTTTAAAAATCACTTCGGGTTCAACACCTGAAGTGGCTGATTATGTTGATCAAGTCTATAACTTGATTATTGAAGCAGGCACACATAAAGCCGCAAGTATTAAAGTGGCAGAAGCCGCGAAAGTGATTGAAAACACACAGCGCGATGTGAATATTGCCTTAATTAATGAATTGGCGCTTATTTTTAATAAAATGGGCATCGATACAGAAGCCGTCTTGCAAGCTGCAGGCACGAAGTGGAATTTTTTGCCGTTCCGTCCGGGTTTAGTCGGTGGTCACTGCATCGGTGTTGATCCGTACTATTTAACCCATAAGGCTCAAGCCATTGGTTATCACCCTGAAATTATTTTAGCGGGTCGCCGTTTAAATGATGGTATGGGTGCTTATGTCGTGACTCAACTGGTTAAAGCCATGTTGAAAAAACGCATTCAAGTTGAAGATGCCAAAGTACTGATTTTAGGCTTAAGCTTTAAAGAAAACTGCCCAGATATTCGTAATACCCGCATTATTGATATCGTCAATGAACTCAAGGAATATCATACTCAAATTGATGTTTATGACCCTTGGGTAGATGCATCTGAGGCTGAGCATGAATATGGTATTCGCCCAATTTCAAACTTAGAAAATGGCAAATATGATGCCGTTATTTTGGCGGTTGCACATCATCAATTTAAAGATATGGGCGTGCAAGCTATTCGTGCTTTAGGTAAATCTGAGCATGTGCTATATGACTTGAAATATGTGTTATCTCAAGCCGAATCTGACCTTCGTCTATAAGAGGACATACCATTATGAATCAATATCAACAGGTATGTGACAACCTAAAAACGACACCTAAAACTTGGTTGGTGACAGGTGTAGCGGGTTTTATCGGCTCAAACCTTTTAGAAACTTTACTCAAGCTCAATCAAACTGTGGTGGGTTTAGACAACTTCGCCACAGGTCATCAGTATAATTTGGATGAAGTAAAGGGCTTAGTGACTGCTGAGCAATGGGCGAATTTCCGTTTTATTGAAGGCGATATTCGACAGTTTGCAGACTGCCAAAAAGCATGTGTAGGTGTGGATTATGTCTTACATGAAGCAGCGCTCGGTTCTGTACCGCGTTCAATTGCTGACCCCATCACCACCAATGAAACCAATATTAGTGGTTTCTTAAATATGCTCACTGCGGCACGTGATGCAGGTGTTGCGAGCTTTACTTATGCGGCCAGCAGTTCAACCTATGGTGACCATCCAGCATTGCCAAAAGTAGAAGAAAATATTGGTAAACCACTTTCACCCTATGCAGTAACGAAGTACGTCAATGAGTTATACGCAGACGTATTTGCGAAAACTTATGGGTTTAAAACAATTGGCTTACGTTACTTTAACGTGTTTGGTCAACGCCAAGATCCGAAAGGCGCTTACGCAGCAGTGATCCCGAAATGGACATCATCAATGATTGCTGGTGAAGATGTGTTTATTAACGGTGATGGTGAAACCAGTCGAGATTTCTGTTTTATTCAAAATGTGGTGCAAGCGAATATTTTAGCTGCGACAACGCAAAGCGATGAAGCAAAAAATCAGGTCTATAATGTTGCACTAGGTGACCGCACAACTTTGAATGAGTTGTATCGTGCGATTCAGGCAGCGCTTGCGACAAACGATGTGAGCTTTGAGCGTGATCCTGTGTATCGTGAATTCCGTGCGGGTGATGTACGTCATTCACAAGCCAGCATTGCCAAAATTGAGCAGCATTTGGGTTATGCACCGCAGTTTAAAATTGCCGAAGGTATTCAGTTGGCTATGCGTTGGTACGTAAACAACTTAAAATGATATTGAATAGATGATTGCGAAATTTTTCGCAAAATATCAGTCCATTGGACTGATTACATTAAGTTTACTGGTCGGTGCGATAATTACATTTATCGCACTTCCTGTTTTAACACGCCTATATTCTGTTGCTGACTTTGGTGCTTACGGGATTGCATTGGCGATTGTCAGTATTTTATCCACGGTTGCCAATTTACGTCTTGATCAAGCATTGTTAGTCGCGGACGAGCAAGATAAAAAGAGTCTGATTTTTGAAGGGGCGGTGTTCTCAACAGCAATCGCTGTGATGAGTGGCATCGTCATCAGTGTTATTTTAAATGTTGAAATGGCAGGGGCTGTCGCGACAGGTGTGCTTGCCAATACCCTAATTCAAAGTCTGTATAATTATCAATTTTCTGCACATAAAGAATATTTCTGTGCAGGTTTAAATATTTTCCGTAGTGCCATTGTGGTGGCTGTTCAACTTTCTTCACCGCTCGTGATGCAAATTAGCTTGGTGAACAGTTATAACGTCAGCTCAGTCATTATGATTGTGGCAGTATTACTTTATCTGCTGAAACATCAGCTCTATCAAGTCAGTTGGCAGGCATTTAAAAATTATAAAGACTTTATCTATGCCAATACACCACATGCCTTGCTGAATAGTTTTTCACATAATTTGCCTTACTATGTGGTGTCGCATTTTGTCGGTGTACAGGCGATGGGTTTCTATGCCATTGTTGAACGGACTTTACGTGTTCCGATTAATCTGATCTCACAAACCCTGCGTCAGTTTTTTATTCGCAAATTTAAAGATACGGACTCAAGCCAGAATGCGTTAAAAGCCAGTGTGCTACTGAGTTTAGTTTCACTGCCGTTATTTGCCTTGGTCTTTGTATTGCCTGAATCTTTATATTTATGGGTTTTTGGCAGTGAATGGGTGGGTATTTCGAGTTATTTCCAAATTTTAGCTTTGGGCTATTGGGCAATTTTCTGTAATCCACCAAGCTCGGCTTTTTTGATTGCTCAGCGCAACAGCCAAGTGCTATTCAAGTTGCAAATCGTAGAACTCATGATTAAGTTCGCTTTATTTGCAGGCTTTTATGCAGTCTTTGCTGATAAAGTGTATATGTTACTTGCGGTGCCTGTGGCATTAATTTTCTATAACTTTGCCATTTTATATGTGGTGTGGAGAAACAAAAACTGATGTTTTTTAAAATCTTAAAATACATGAATTGGTTTGCTTCACAGTGCCGTAAAGTGATGTACAACATGGCATTTGGCACACAATTCCGTTACTTCGGCAAAGCGTGTACCCTAGAGATTAAGGGCCAAGTCAAGATCGGCAAGAATGTCTATATTGGCGATCATGTCAGTTTAATTGTTGAGCAAGGTGCAATTTTAGAAATTGCAGATCACAGTTTTATTGGTGAAAGCTGTTATATCAAATGCTTTGGTGGCAAGGTGTCAATTGGTCAAGACGTTAGCATTAATTCTAAGTCTTTTATCAATGGCTGTGGTGGTATCACGATTGGCGATAACACCCGTATAGGTACGCAAAGTATTTTGATTGCCAGCAACCATAAATTTGGTGAGCCTGATCTGTTGGTGAAAGATGCGATTACCAAGCAGGGCGTGCGTTTGGGTCAAAATATTTGGCTTGGTGCACGAGTTACGGTACTTGATGGTGTAACTATTGCCGATGACAGTGTAATTGGCGCCTGTAGTTTGGTGTCTAAATCTTTGTCTGAATCAGGGGTGTATGTCGGTATTCCGGCCAAAAAAATCAAATCTGTGTAAAGTGCTATGCATATCGTAAAACATATTTTCAGCGTAAAATATTCAGCTTATTTTTTCTTTTGATTTTCTGATCCTGACATAGGTCATACGTATGGCATTTATGGTTTCTGCTTTTCGACAGCTGTATGATCTTGCTTATTTTATGGCGAAGGGCAGTGTGGCTTATGCACGTAAAAAAGGTGTGAAAGTCGGTGAGAACTGCCGAATCTATATTAAAAGTTGGGGCTCAGAACCGTTCTTGGTCAGTATTGGCGACCATGTGACGGTCACTTCGGGGGTAAAATTTATTACCCATGATGGCAGTACCTGTCTAGTCAAAGATGAGCAAGGGAAGCGCTATCAACGCTTTGCGCCAATTCAGGTGGGTTCGCATGTGTTTATTGGAGTGAATAGCATTATTATGCCGGGAGTGACCATTGGCTCCAATGTGGTGATTGGTACAGGTTCGGTGGTGACCAAAGATATTCCGGATCATAGCGTGGCGATTGGTGTACCTGCTAAAGTGGTATCTAGTTTTTCCGATTATCAATCCAAAATTCAAAGTACCTGTGCCAGTGATAGCGACTTGGTTGGCATTACGGATTATCGCGAGCGCGTGGAACGTGCCATGGCGATTCAAGCCTCAAAAAACCACCTTTAATATTCTCCCATTTCATAAAATTTAGGTCTGATTATGTTGAATAAAGTCATGTTCTTTTTGCCAAGCTTGGGTGGTGGCGGTGCAGAACGTACGGTCATTCAACTGGCGAACAGCTTTGCTGAACAAGGACTCAAAATTCATTTAGGCGTATGTGATCTGAATGGCGACAAAGCCAAACTGTTACCCGAAGTCAGCCCGAAAATTGAATTGGTCAATTTTAATTGTGGTCGGGTGATGAATAGCATCACGCCTTTAAAAATAAAAATGAAAGCTGAGCAATACGACTGCTTGGTTGCAACGCAAACCCATACCAATATTGTGGCAGGCATTGCAAAAAAGCTTGCAGGTGTTGCAACGCGATTGATCTTCCGTGAAGTATCGACACCGTCCAAAAATATGAAGTTGCAAGGTGTGGCTAAATTTGTGCTGAAAACTTTGGTGAATTGGACCTACCCCATGGCACAGCAGGTGGTCTGCGTCTCTAAAGGGGTTGAAGCCGATTTTCGTGAATATTATGGCTATAAAAATAATAATCTGAGCACGATTTATAACCCTGTATTGGACGATGCCTATTTTGAAAAGCTTAAAGCGCCAGTCACACACAAATTTTTGAACGATGACCATAAAGTGATTTTGGCAGTGGGGCGTCTCACTGAAGCAAAGAACTTTGGTTTTCTGATTCGCTCTTTTAAAGCCTTGCATGATCAACATCCTGAAACTCGATTATTGATTTTAGGTGAGGGCGAACTGCGTGCAGAGTTTGAGGCTCTAGTTGCTGACTTGGGTTTAAAAGACGTGGTGGATTTGCCGGGCTTTGATTCAAATCCATATGCTTATTTTAAATATGCATCGCTATTTGTTTTAAGCTCCAATTGGGAGGGTTTACCGGGCGTTCTCATTCAGGCCTTAGCTTCTAAAGTCAAAGTAGTGAGTACCAACTGTCCAAGCGGGCCAATGGAAATTTTAGAAAACTCCAAGTTTGGTTTATTGGTTGAATGCAATGATCAGGTAGTTTTAACTCAAGCCATGCAACAAGCAATTTTTGCAGATTATGTGCAATATCAAAATGTTGATTTTGAAATGCATATTCAGCAGTTTCATAAGCAAACCGTACTTAAGCAGTATTTCCATATGATGGAGTCAGCAACATGAGCAAACCATTAATGCTACATGTGATTACCAACTTTGCAGGCGTGGGTGGTGCTGAGATGATGCTGGCTCGCTTAATCCAGCAAACTGAACATGACTATCAGCATGTAGTTATTGCATTGATGAAAACCTCTGAGGTTTATCAAAGTACTTTAGATCGTTGTCAGGCGCATTATGCACTGGGTTGGAATGGCATAAACACACTGGGTACGGTGAGTAAGCTGCGTGCATTACTCAAAAAGCTGCAGCCTGCAACGGTGCAATGCTGGATGTACCATGCCAATGTGTTGACCAGTCTCAGTGTTATTGGTTTAGCGAAAAAACCAAAGGTCGTATGGGGTATTCATCATTCTCTTGCTTCTCCTAAAGATGAATCAATCAGCACCAAGATTGCCTTGGGCATAAGCAAAATGCTGTCACAGCAACCTAGTGCTATTATTTATTGTGCGCATTCGTCTATGCAGCAGCATCAGGCCTTCGGCTTTAAAAATGGCAATAGCCAAGTGATTGCCAATGGTGTTTTTCTCGATAAGTTTCAGCCAAATTTACAGTTAAATGAACCAACCGTGATTGGTTTTGCAGGACGTTATCACACCGCCAAAGGTTATCCGTATTTGTTTGAAACCATGGGTTTACTGAAAGATAAAAACATCATCTTTAAAGTCGCAGGTAGTGGTGCAAGCTTAGATAACGTGGAAGTGAAAGCTTTATTTGAGCAGTATCAGTTAGATACTCAAAAAGTGCATTTGCTTGATCAAATCTCGGACATGCCTGCTTTTTATCAATCCATTGATGCATTCCTCATGACCTCAATTACCGAAGGTTTTCCGAATGTATTGGTCGAAGCCATGGCATCAGGTTTGCCGTGTATTAGTACCGATGTTGGCGATGCCAAATATATTGTGCAAGATTTAGGAAGTATCGTTCCACCACGTAACGCGCAAGCTTTGGTAGATGCGATTTTAGCCTATACACAAAAATCTGAAGCAGAAAAACAAAGCTTAAAACAGGCGACGCGTGAACGGGTAGAACAGAATTTCAGTATTGAAACTGTCAGCCGTCAATATATGCAGGTGTGGAGCCAACAGGCATGAAGTTTTTAATGATCAGCAGTTTTTTGCCTTCTGTTTTAAATTTCCGCGGGAAACTATTGGAAGCCATTCATGCGCAAGGCTATGAAATTCACGTTATGGCGCCTGAGTTTGCAAACTTTCCTGAAGAACAGCAAAAACTGCAAGCCCTTGGCTATCATCTGCATGAGATTCCAATGCAGCGCACGGGCACTAATCCATTGGCTGATTTTAAATTATTAAAACATCTCTATCAGCAAATTCGTCAAATTCAGCCTGACTATGTGCTGTCCTATACCATTAAACCGGTTATTTACGGTACGCTTGCGGCTTGGCTTGCGAAAGTACCGCATCGTTTTGCTTTAATTACAGGTCTGGGCTATGCCTTTCAAAATGTGGAATCTGGCAAGCGTAGTCTGTTTCAAAAGCTGGTGCATGGCTTATATGCCCAAGCGCTCAAACGTAGCGATAAAGTCTTTTTTCAAAACCCAGACGATTTAAAGCTATTCCAAGACATGCATTTGCTTGATGCCAATAAACCAACGGTGGTGGTGAATGGTTCAGGGGTGAATGTGCAAGACTTTGATGTCATGCCTTTACCCAAAAATGAACAAGGGCAGGTCAAAGCCTCATTCTTACTCATTGCACGCCTTTTGGGTGATAAAGGCGTACGTGAATATGCTGAATCGGCACGTATCATCAAAGAAAAGCATCCTGAAGCGGAATTTCAATTGGTCGGTTGGATTGATGATAATCCATCTGCTATCTCGCAATCTGAACTCGATACATGGATTGCAGATGGTCGCCTCAAATATTGGGGCAAGCTCAGTGATGTCCGTCCTGCAATTGCGGAAAGTTCCGTGTATGTGTTGCCATCTTATCGTGAAGGCACGCCACGTACGGTATTAGAGGCAATGGCTATGGGACGGGCGATTATTACCACTGATGCACCAGGTTGTCGTGAAACGGTATCGCACGGTGTGAATGGTTATTTGGTTGGAGTGAAGTCTGTAGATGATTTGGTGCAAAGCATGCAGTATTTTATTGAAGATCCAAAACTGATTGAGTATATGGGACAGCGTTCGCGAGAAATTGCGCTGAATAAATATGATGTGCATCAAGTGAATAAGCACATGATGGCTGAAATGGATATTCATTAAAGGCGATTTACCCAATTTTAGAGACGATCTAGATGACCTTAAAATATATAAAAAGTGATTTATACCGTTATACCGGTCATGTCAGTTTGAAAACCTTTTTGAAAACTTATTTTTTCAATCGCGGTTTTAATTTTTCATTTTGGCTGCGTTTAGCCAGCGCGCAAAGTGTGTGGGCAAAACTGGCTTATCCTATTTATTATTATAAAAAAAAGCAGTACGGCATAGATATTCATACCACAACTCAAATTGGATATGGCTTGTTTATTGGGCATGGCGGGCCGCTAGTTGTTAACCCTACGACTGTGATTGGCAATAATGTAAACTTATCGCAATTTACCACCATTGGTGCAAATGGCGGCCGTCAAGCTGCAGAAATTGGCGATAATGTTTATATTGGGCCCAATGTCTGCATCATTGAGCATGTCAAAATTGGCAAGAATGCCACTATAGGTGCAGGAAGCGTTGTGACAAAAGATATTCCTGAAAATGCAACTGCGGTGGGAAACTATGCGAAGGTGATCAGCATGAATAATCCGGGTCATGCAGTTAATCGTCGTTGGACAGATCTCTAAACGGCTATATGGTTTGGCTGCTTTTAGAATGGGGAATACTTGAATCCCTGTGATGTTGAAATATTTTACAAATCTGATGGCTTTGGACAGGGTATAATCATTGCTAGAAATGAATATTGACTCCGCCATTTTTATCTAACCTCAAGAGTGAACCATGTTAAAGCGCTTATTGGATATTGTGATTGCATCATCTGCGCTAGTGCTGCTGTCTCCTGTATATGCTTTTGTGGCATATAAGGTGCGAAAAAATTTGGGTTCACCCGTGTTGTTCCGTCAGGTGCGTCCGGGGCTCAATGGCAAACCTTTTGAAATGATCAAATTCCGCAGTATGAAAGATGCGGTTGATACACAAGGTGATTCCTTGCCCGACAGTGAGCGTTTAACACCCTTTGGTCAAATGCTGCGTTCCAGCAGTTTGGATGAAATGCCTGAACTGTGGAATGTGATTAAAGGGGAGATGAGTATTGTCGGACCACGACCACTGCTGATGGAATATTTACCCCTCTATAATGAGCAACAAGCCAAACGTCATAACGTGCGTCCGGGCATCACAGGGTATGCGCAAGTGAATGGTCGTAATGCCATTTCATGGGAAAAGAAATTTGAGCTAGACACATGGTATGTCGAAAACCGTTCATTATGGCTCGATTTTAAAATCATGCTGAAAACGGTGCAGAAAGTATTGTCTAAAGATGATATTAGTGCCGAAGGTGAAGCGACCATGAGTAAATTTACGGGTACTTCGGAGCCTAAAGATGACTAAGCTCTATGCAATTTATGGCGCTTCAGGTTGCGGGCGCAGTTTAATGCCTGTCGCGCGTCAGCAATTGGCACGTCAAGGTGATGCGTCCGAAATTATCTTTATCGATGATGCGTTAACAGACATTGCTTCGGTCAATGGTCATCGTGCCATGAATTACCAAGCATTTCTCAATGAATTTGCATCGACAAAATACGTGCAAATCGCGATTGCCAATAGTCATGTACGCGAAAAAATCGCCCAGCGTTTAGAGATGGATGGCATTCACCTTTGGTCGATCATCGCGGACAATGTAGTTCTAATGGATCAGCTTGAGCTCGATGAAGGCTCTGCTTTAAGTCCATTTGTCAGCATTGGCTCCAATGTCAAAATCGGCAAGTGTTTTCATGCCAATTTATACAGTTATGTCGAGCATGATTGTGTGATTGGGGATTTTGTTACTTTCGCGCCAGGCGTAAAATGCAACGGCAATATTCATATACACGCGCATGCCTATATTGGCGCGGGTGCAATGATTAAGCAGGGCACACCTGATCAGCCTTTAGTGATTGGTGCAGGTGCGATTGTGGGTATGGGTGCTGTCGTGACTAAAAGTGTACCCGCAGGCGTCACTGTGGTGGGTAATCCTGCCCGAATTGTGACTTCAAAATAGATTTTTAAACTCGATTTTTAGACTGGGAAAATTCCATGTTAAACAGTGCATTTGAGCCTTGGCCAAGCTTTACCCAAGCAGAAGCCGATGCGGTGTCAAAAGTCCTATTATCCAATAAAGTGAATTATTGGACAGGTCAGGAATGCCGTGAATTCGAAAAGGAATTTGCACAGTTTGCAGGAACCAAGCATGCGGTTGCCGTTGCCAATGGTACTGTGGCACTTGATTTAGCCCTCAAAGCTTTGGGTATTGGTACAGGTGATGACGTGATTGTCACCTCACGGACTTTCTTAGCTTCAGCAAGCTCAATTGTGACTGCGGGTGCCAATCCGATTTTTGCTGACGTTGAACTGGATTCACAAAATATCTCACGCCGTACTATTGAAGCGGTGATTACCCCAAACACCAAAGCCATTATTTGTGTACATTTGGCAGGTTGGATGTGTGATATGGATCCGATCATGCAGTTGGCTGAGGAAAAAGGCATCTTTGTAATTGAAGACTGTGCCCAAGCACATGGCGCTATGTACAAAGGTAAATCGGCAGGTTCAATTGGTCATATTGGTGCGTGGTCATTCTGCCAAGACAAAATTATGACCACAGGCGGTGAAGGCGGGATGGTCACCACCAATGATGAAGGCCTTTGGAAAACAATGTGGTCGTATAAAGATCACGGCAAAAACTTTGATAGCGTGTATAACAAGCAACATCCACCGGGCTTCCGTTGGTTGCATGACTCATTTGGCACCAACTGGCGCATGATGGAAATGCAAGCCGTGATTGGTCGTTTACAACTCAAACAAATGCCTGAATGGACGGCAAAACGTAATGCCAATATGGCGCGCATCCAAGCCGTATTTGAAAACAGTCCTTACTTTACCGTAGCGAAACCATCTAGCGACTATGTACATGCCGCTTATAAATGCTATGTGCAAGTCAATGTTGATGCTTTGCCAGAAGGCTGGTCACGTGACCGCATCATGGCGGAAATTTCATCTCAAGCTGTTCCATGCTTTAGCGGTTCATGTTCAGAAGTGTATTTAGAAAAAGCCTTTGATGGCACAGCTTGGCGTCCAAAACAATCATTGTCAAATGCAAAACAACTCGGTGAAAGCAGTTTGATGTTCCTTGTACATCCAACATTGTCGGATGCCAGCCTACAAAAAACAGTGGATGCTATTACGCAAGTCATTGCAAAAATCTAAACCTGAAAAGCGCGTATAATATTAGGCGCGAATATTCCTTTGACCTGATTCGAGCACGTTGTGAAAGACATTATCCGATCTATAGCATCATTACCGCGTCGCCAAAAGCAAATTGTTTTGGTGTTGATGGATATCTGTGTTTTACCGTTGATGATGTGGCTGGCGTATGCCATTCGTTTGGCGCGTCCGAATGTACAGGTCATGCAAGGCTTAGACGCTTGGTATATCTATGTCGGTCTTTTTGGCATTGCTATTTTTGCTTTACTTGGGATTTACCGCGCAATTGTCCGTTCATTTAATGAAGACTACTTACTGCGGATATTAATTGGGACATTTATTCAAATCGTGGCCTTGTATACGATTAAAAAACTCAATGTCGCATTTATTCCCATGAGTATTCCGCTGATGTATGGCTTTATGCTGTTTTCATACATGTGGTGGAGCCGTGCCGTCATTCGCTACGCTACTCTTAAAACTTTTGCCAAAAAGCAAAGTCGTAAACGCGTGGCAATTTATGGCGCAGGGCTGGCAGGCCAGCAAATTGCCGCCGCTTTAAACCGTTCAGATGACTATTTACCCGTGTGTTTTATTGACGATAAACGTTCTTTACATGGACAGTCGCTGAGCGGTTTAAAAATTTATTCACCCAAAAAAGCGCAAGCGAAACTTGGAAAATTTGGCATTGAAGAAGTTTTGCTGGCAATGCCTTCTGTAGGTCGAACCCGTAAAAAAGAGATCATTGAATCTTTTGATTCGGCAGATGTCAAAATTATGGAGCTGCCAGGGGTAACGCAACTGGTGGATGGGCAAGTCCAAGTTTCAGATATTCGCGAAGTGGATATTATTGACTTATTAGGGCGTGATCCTGTACCGCCGAAACCTGAACTGTTAGAAAAAAATATTAAAAATAAAGTGGTCATGGTGACAGGAGCAGGGGGGTCGATCGGCTCTGAGTTATGTCGTCAGATTGTGAAGCATCAGCCGAAATTGCTGGTGCTGTTTGAAATGTCTGAATTTGCTTTGTATTCAATTGATCGTGAATTGCAGGCTTCTGATATACAAATTATTCCAGTGCTAGGTTCTGTCACCAATCAGCAAAAATTAGAACGTATTATTCAAGAGTACAAAGTGCAAACAGTTTATCATGCCGCAGCTTATAAACATGTACCACTTGTTGAAGCAAACCCATTTGAAGGTATTTATAATACGTCCATTGGCACACAGCGTAGTGTAGATGCAGCGGTGAATCAAAATGTTGAAACTTTTGTTTTAATTTCAACCGATAAAGCGGTACGTCCAACCAATGTGATGGGGGCGTCTAAACGCATGGCAGAATTGTATTGTCAGGGCCTAGCGTCGACGAATCCAAAAACGCAAATCAGTATTGTACGCTTTGGTAATGTACTTGGTTCGTCAGGTTCTGTCGTCCCTTTGTTTAAAAAGCAGATTGCTCAAGGCGGGCCTGTTACAGTAACGCACCCAGAAGTTACGCGTTATTTTATGACGATTCCTGAAGCAGCTCAGCTCGTGATTCAAGCAGGTGCGATGGGGACAGGTGGTGATGTATTTCTGCTTGATATGGGCGAGCCAGTTAAAATAATAGACTTAGCTAAACAAATGATTCGTTTGAGTGGTTTTCGAGCAATCGATGAAAATGGTATAGGTGATATTGAGGTACAATTTACAGGTTTACGTCCGGGTGAAAAGCTATATGAAGAGTTGTTAATTGATGCTGAAAATGTTGAAAAAACAGAGCATGAGCGGATATTAAAGTCTTTTGAGGAGTTTTATGAATATAATAAAGTATTTATTATATTTAATAATTTGGAAGAGATCGTTAAAATTGAAAATAAGATTAAGTTATTGTATTTTTTTAAAAAACATGTAGAAGGATATATAAATAAGACTACAAATATTTTTTAAAAGTAAAGACAATATTGGTCTGATTAACTATACTAATGCGAAATTATTTTTGTGAATGTTCAAAGGAAACTAAAAAATTATGATTGTTTGTATCTTGGAGTAGAATTTTGTGATGAAAATGATATTTTCTAACAAGATTTTTTCTAATTCCTTATGGATGATGCTTGAAAAAGTTATTTCCATTTTTGGCTTAATTTTTGTGAATGCACTTATGGCCAAATATATTGGGCCTGAAAATTTTGGTAAATTGGCTTTCACCACTTCTATCTTTTTATTCGTACAGACTTTGGCATGGTTTGGTGCTCAAAATATTTTATTTAAAAGATTTAGCCAAAATGCTCAATCTGGATTGAAGCTAGCTATATCCACACAAAAAATGCGACAATTTTTGTGTGTGTTAGTGTCTGTAATCGCTCTTTTTTATTTATGGCTGTATACAGATCCGCTCACATTTATATTTGGTATAGGCAATTTTATAGCAAGCTATTTTATAGTGAGTGATTTTTACACGACTTATAATAATAGTCAGTTAATATCCTATGTGAATGCTATATCAAACACCATTGGTTTAGCTGCAGCATTAATTTTAAGGTTTTTGCTGGTGTTTTTTGAAGCTGAGCCTTACACTATGGTTTATCCAATTGTTATAATTGCATTTATTCCATATTTACTCAGGAAAATTTATTACCATCAGAAAAACAAGAAAATTTATGTTGCACATACGCAAAAATATAATAAATATTTATTTTTAACGGGTAGTAGTTTAGTTTTTTCAACGCTTTCGATTGTATTTTATACACAAATTTCAAATATATTTTTAGCGAAGTTTGTATCATTTTCAGAATTAGCTATTTATAACGTGGCCATGACTTTAGGTGGAGCATGGGGTTTTGTAAATCTTGCTTTAATTACAAGTTTTTTTTCCAAAATTTATGAAGAAAGGCAATTTGAAGCTCAACAAAAGATTTTAAAGCAATTACATATTATTGTTCTTCTAATTTCAGGTTGTGCACTCTTAGGTGTATTTTGGTTAGGCGAATGGATCGTTGCATGGCTATATGGGGCTGAATATAGTCTATCGTCAAATTTACTTCCTTATATTGTTATTGGTACAGCATTGTCAGCACTGGGTACAATTAGTTATCGTTATATGATTGTATTTAATGCTTATAAATATTTAGCTATAAAAATGTTTATTATGGCTATTTTAAGTGTGTTAATGTCATATTTTTTAATTCTTCAATATGGTGTTTTTGGCGCAGTAATTTGTTTTGTAATGATTGAACTTATTTCGTTAACAATAGCGAATTATTTTTTTAAAAATTCAATTATTTTAAAAATGCATGCAAATATTCTATCGGGTAAGTTATTCAAATGAAATATCTCAGATTTTTATCATTAATCTCTCCAAAACTACATACAAAAATTCTTTTTTTATTTATTTTTAAAAGATGGTTGTTTTTGTCAAAGAGTAAAGTAAAAACATTGAATGAAAAAATTCAATGGCTTAAGTTTAATGAATACCATAAAAATATCTATACTAAATGTGCAGATAAATATTTAGCTAGAGAGTATGTTGCTGAAAAAGGTTGTTCAGAAATTCTAAATCCTTTGATTGCTAATTATAATAATTTTGAAGAAATTGACTTTGATAAATTGCCTGAAAAATTCGCATTAAAATGTAATCACGGTGCAGGCTTTAACATTATTGTTGAAGATAAAAATCAATTAGATCGAAAAAATATTAAGTTAAAACTTGATGACTGGATGAAAACCGATTTTTCATTGTTTAGTGCAGAGCCACACTATAAAAAAATTCCTAGAAAAATTATTTGCGAGGAGTTCTTAGTTAACGAATTGGGGCAATTTCCAGATGACTACAAGTTTTACTGTTTTGATGGAGTGCCAAAATATGTAATGCTTTGTCAAGGTCGTAAAAATGCAGAAACTAAATTTTATTACTTTGATATGGATTGGAATTTAGCTCCTTTAAGTAATGATTCTTTGGATGCAATTAATCAAAACATAAAAATAGAAAAACCAATTGCATTTGATGAGATGAAAAAATATGCATATAAGCTTTCATCAGACTTTAAATTCGTAAGAACTGATTTTTATCATGTAAATGGAAAAGTGATTTTTGGCGAGTTAACTTTCACACCATCAGCAGGATTAGATAGAGATAGGTTGAAAAAAACAGATTTACTTTTAGGTAATTTATTAAATTTAGGTTAAAGGAATATTTATGAATATTTTGATTATAGGTTCAGGGAATTGTGGTATTACATATGCTGCAGATTTAACATTGAAAGGTCATAAAGTTTCTTTGCTTAAAAGCTCGTCTAGAGATTTTGATGTTAAAACAAAATATATTATTGAAAATAATAATACTTTATTATATAAAGATGATGGTAAATCAAAAAAAGTAAGTATATCTAAAATCACTAATTCATATGATGAAGCATTTTTGGAAGAAAGAGATATTATTATTATATGTTCTCAAACAAATTATCATGAGGAAATAGTAAAAAAAATAAAACCTTATATTGTTAATACTGATGTGGTTTATATCCAACCTGGATATGCATCAACTGCATATTTTATAAAAAATAATATACAATGCACAATTGTAGAAGCGCAAAGTTCACCAATTGATTGTCGTGTTACAAGTAATGGTGAGGCTGAAGTGTTGTTTAAAAATGTTAGAAATCCTATAGGCATCTATCCAAAACAAAATTTAGATACTGCTAGAATAAAACTTGATCAATTGGATTTCAATTTTGTTTATCTCAAAAATATTTTTGAAGCTGCTTTACATAACCCTAATCTGATTGTACATACTATTGGTGCAATTATGAGTATTCCGAGAATCGAATATTCAAAGGGGGATTATTGGATGTATAAAGAGGTTTTTACCCCTAGTGTTTGGAACTTAGTAGAAAATTTAGACCAAGAAAAAAATAATATACTTTTAAGTTTAGGACTTCCTATACTTAGTTATGTAGATGCATGTAAATACAGGAATTTCCATGATCTCACAATTGACTCCAAATCAGCTTTTTTTGATTATGCAATGAATCATTCTCCAAAAGGCCCTGATATTAGTAATTCTAGATATATTACTGAAGATGTATCACAGGGCTTAGTTTTACTAGAATCTTTAGGGAAATTGTTAAGCGTAGAGACACCATTAGTTACATCACTTATTAATTTAGCTAACTTCTCATTGAACAGAGATTTCCGTGTAGATGGTAGAACAGTTGAAAATTTGGGATTAACAGCCGAATTAATAAACCTTCTGGTAAAGGAATAAATATTTTGAAAATTACAGTCGTTGGAACAGGCTACGTAGGATTGTCAAATGCTGTTCTTTTTGCGAGGCAGTATCAAGTCATCAGTTTGGATATTAATTCTGCTCGTATTGATCTAATTAATCAGAAAAAGTCGCCCATAGCAGATGACTATATTGAACAAGCGTTAAGTGAGCAAAAGTTGACTTTAACCGCAACTTTAAATGCTGAGGAAGCATATAAAAATGCCGATTATATTATTGTTGCGACGCCAACCAATTATGATGCGGAAACGAATTATTTCGATACATCATCGATTGAAAGTGTGATCGCTCAAATTTTACCGATCAATAGCACGGCAACAATTATTATTAAATCCACAATTCCAGTGGGATATACTGCACAATTAAAAGAAAAATTTAAAACCAATCAAATTGTATTTGCACCAGAGTTCTTACGTGAAGGAAAGGCACTTTATGATAATTTGCATCCATCTCGAATTATTGTGGGTGAAAAATCTGAACGTGGTGAAAAGATTGCTCAACTTTATTTAGATGCAACAATCGAGAAAAATGCGCCAACACGTTGCATGGATTCGACTGAAGCAGAAGCGGTAAAGTTATTTTCGAATACTTATTTAGCAATGCGAGTGGCTTATTTTAATGAGCTTGATACTTACTGTGAAAAAAATAATCTAAACAGTTTAGATATTGTCCAGGGTGTGAGTTTAGACCCACGAATTGGAAACCATTATAACAATCCTTCATTTGGTTATGGTGGATATTGTTTACCAAAAGATACTAAACAGCTATTAGCAAACTATAAAGGTGTACCACAAAATTTAATTCAAGCGATTATTCATTCAAACCAAACACGTAAGCAGTTTATTGTTAAAGAAATTTTGAAAAAACGCCCTAATGTCGTGGGTGTTTATCGTTTAACCATGAAAGCGGGTTCAGATAACTTCCGTGATTCTGCAATTCAAGACATTATGCGTGAGTTGAAAGAATACAATATTGAAGTTGTAATTTATGAACCAACATTGAATGTTGAGCATTATGAAGGATATTCAATCCAAAATAATTTAAATGAATTTCTAAATATTTCAGATGTAATTTTAGCGAATCGTATGAATGATGATTTAAAGGAAGTGCAATGTAAGTTATATACACGTGATTTGTTTGGTAATAATTGAAACTAAATAACTTAGTGGGAAATCTAGTTGAAAAAAATTAATTTAAAAATTAGAGAAGAAGCATTATTCGCATATATAGTAGTCTTATGCTTTTTTTGTAGTATTATATTTTCAAGTTATATTTTTTTAATTCTTGTTTTCGCTCTGAGTTTGAAAGAGCTGTATAAGACGAGATTTATTGTTATATTTTTGTTTGTTTTTTCAATATATTTTTTAGTTCTTGGTTTTGATACATTTAAATACTTTTTATTGATGTGTTTGTCAATAATACTAGTTTCTGAGAAATTTAAAAATAATCCAAAGATTTTATTGCAAGCATATTCTAATGTTTGTTTAATTTGTTTAATATACTTAACAACACTAGACCAAAAGTATGGTGATATTTCAAGTGTTTTTCAGTTTAAAGATAGATTTTGGCCAGTAATAAAAAATGGAGAAGAATTAAATCCAAATGCAGTGGGTATTTATAGTTCAATTTGTGCATTGGGTTATTATGTTAATAGAAATAGATTTATAATGTTAATCCCTATTTTTTTTCTGTTAGCTACCCAATCTAGATCAGCAATAATGTTTTTTTTGATGAGTGTAGCAATATTTAATGGAATTAAAATTTTAAATTTAATATCATACTTTTTATTACTTATGATTTTTTTATATGCTTTGTCAGTTACTGGTGTATTTAAGAGGTTTGTAGAGGATGGTGAAAATGGAAGATTGGAACGAATTTTTCATTATTCACAATATATTAAAGAAAATTATATTTCTGGGATGGGGTATAGTCAGTATATAGATGTTGTAAAAAATGTGGGTTCTTTAGATAATTTATTTTTATCAGTTAATTTGGTTTATGGTATTTTTGGTGTATTTTTCTTAATTTTAATCTGTTATTCATTTTATAATAATAAGATGGATGAAAATTACAAAATTAGACTTGGTCTATTTTTATCATTTTTTGCTTTAGGTTTTTTGGAGGGCTCTTTTGCATTTAATCATTTATTATGGATTATTTTTGCATTATCATTCAACTCATTTAGTTCTTTTCAGGGCAAATTTAGGTAAAATATTACATTATATTAGGTTAAATAGATGAAATTAAGTATTATTGTTCCAATATATGGAGTTGAGTGTTATATAATTGACTTTGCAAAAAGTTTATTTCCTCAATTGGATGAAAGGGTAGAGCTTATTTTAATTAATGATGGTACTAAAGACGAATCATTTATAAAAATAAAAAAATTTTATCAAGAATACTATTTAAATAAGCTAAACGTTATTTTTTTGGAGCAAGAAAACCAAGGGCAAAGTGTGGCAAGGAATTTTGGTATAAAAATTTGCAAGGGTGATTATGTTACATTTTTAGATCCTGATGATATTGTTGCTTCAAATTATATTTTAAAAATTATGCCTGCGCTTAATAATAATCCAGATATGATTCAATTTAATGCTAAGGTTTTTTCTAAAGATATTAGTAACTTTGAAAATTATATAATTTTGGCTAAAGATACTGAATTCATTAATGTAAATAAAAAAAATATAATTAATATTTATAAAAAGAATTTTTGGTTTTCGTGGTTGAGAGTCACAAAACGTGAATTTTTAACAGATAATTTTTTTCCTAAAAAAGTCAATTATCAAGATATGATGGCTTTTCCTCAGATTTATAAATCCATAAATACTATTCAAAATTTAGAAGAATTTTTGGTTTATTATAGGGTGCATCAGTCGAGCTCTGTTAATATTTTTAGTCCTAAACTTATTAAAAGTGCTGATTATGGATTGAAAATGTATGAGGGTTGCAACGACTCATTTGATCAATTAATTTATCAGCAGTTTATTGATTTAAGATTTAATTTAACTATTACTTCATCTGGTTTATTATTTGCTTATAAGTGGTATTATTTTGATATATATAAAAATAAATATTCTAAATATTACTCTAGTGTGCTGAAATTAGTTTTTACATTTTTAAAGTTTTTTGTAATATTGATTTACAGAAATTTTAAACAAAAAATTGGATTGTGAGATTGTGAGAATTTATTTATGATTCCGAAGAAAATACATTTTTGTTGGTTTGGGCCAAATGAATATTCACCATTGGTTGAAAAGTGTATGCGTTCATGGAGTGATAAGCTAAAAGATTGGGAATTTATTCTTTGGAATGAAAAAAATTCTCCTATGGATCACCCTTTTGTAAAAAAAGCCTTACGTGAAAAAAGATATGCTTTCGTAGCTGATTATGTAAGATTTTATGCCTTATATAACTTTGGTGGTATTTATTTAGATACTGATATGGAAATTATAAAGGATCTTACACCACTATTAGATAATGATTTTTTTGTAGGGTCTGAAACTTCTAAAAAAATTTGTATGAGTGCTGGCATAATTGGATCGGTAGAGAATAATCCTTTTTTATTTGATGTTTTAAAATATTATGATACTTTAAATTATTATAGAACTTCACCAAACATAATGGATTATATTTTTTCTCTTAAAGATTATAAAGGGATAAATATTTATAATTACAAATATTTTTATCCATATAATCCATATGATGAAGATAAAAAAGTTAAGCAATTGTTTTTTTCTGACATTTCAAGCGAAACTTTTGCCATACATCATTGGAATTTTTCATGGAAGTTAAACTTTTTCCAAAAAGTTTTAGATTTTATAAAAAAGAAATTCAAATTAAGTTGATTTTTATATGATAAAATTAGCAATATTAAAGCCAGAATTATGTTATGGCCCTGAAATATATGCCTTGCATAACATTATTCTGAAATCTTTTACTTCTGAAATTTCTTCAGAGGTAATAGATTATCAATCTTTTTTAAAACGTCAGAATGATTTTGATATTGTATATAGAATGATGGGTTATTCACCTATGATTTTTAACTCAATTGATATTCCTGAAATTCATGACTATGCTTCTATTTCTACTGGTAAATTTATTGGTTTAAAGAATTTCATTAAAAGAAATTTCCAGAAAAAGCCAGTATTCCGGACTTTTCTAAACCAAAATGTGATGACCGTTTTTAATTTTAGGGATAATGTTCCATTCGGTTTTCGTGATATGGGTGTTAATGAATCATTCTTTGATACATATGATTTTGATTTTTTTGGGAAAAAATTTGATTTTTGCTACGTTGGTGATATTTCTAAAGAAAGAGGAATTGATAGCCTTATTGAATTTTTTAAGAAGACAAAATTAAAAGTATTATTAATCGGAGATAATAAATTAGGCTTAAATGATTGTGAAAATATAGTATTTAAAGGGCGTGTTAATAACGATGAGATTCCACATTTAATGAATCAATCTCGGTTTGCTATTAATCTTGTTCCTGATGTTTATCCTTATAATATTCAAACTTCGACTAAGCTTTTAGAATATTTGGCTATTAATATTCCAGTTTTATCTAATCGTAATTTTTGGGTTGAAGATTTTGTAATTGAAAATAATATTTCCTTAATTTTTTTTGATGATTTTAATGCCTTAAATAAAGATTTTTATAGTTTTTATGAGGAAAGAAGATCTCAGAGCTATTGTCAAGTAAAAAAATGGGAAGATGTTTTTTTAAATTCAGGCTTGATAGATTTTTTGAGGAATTTTAAAAAATGAATAAGGTTATCTTATTAATAGGCACAACTGCATCAAATCTATATTTATTTCGCAAAGATTTTATTCTATCTTGTATCAATAAAGGTTATCAAGTTTATGCATTAGTATCTGAATATGACGATTACTGGATAAAAAAAATTCAAAAATTAGGTGCTGAAGTAATCACATATCAGCTTAGTAGAAGTGGTTTAAATCCTTTCAAGGATCTTAAATCAATGGTTGAGTTAAAGCGATATATTAATCAGTATAATCCGGATATTGTATTCTCATTTTTTACAAAACCCGTTATTTATGGTTCTCTTGCGGCCAAATTAGCAGGATCACCAAAAGTCATTGGTATGATAGAAGGGTTAGGTTCTCCTTTCACGGAGCACCCGACAGGCCAATCATGGAAGATGAAAATGATTCGATTCTTTCAGGTCACATTATATAGAATTGTATTTCCATTTTTAGATAAAATTATTTTTTTAAATGAAGATGATCCTAAAGATTTGATAAATAAAAATAAAATATTTCACAAGAAAAATGCAGTTAATGTTTTAGGAGCAATTGGCTTAGATCTTAAAGATTATCCATTCCAAAAATGGGATGAATCTAAAGATATTACTTTTATTTTTGTGGCACGTTTATTGGCAGAAAAAGGTATTTATGAATATATCCAAGCTGCTAAATTGGTTAAAGCTCAATTTCCAGATGTTAAATTTAAAGTAATTGGTGGTCTCGATTTAGAAAATCCATATGGCTTATCAAAAAAAGAGCTAGATCGGTTAGTTGCTGAAGATATCATTATTTATCCTGGTTTTGTAACGAATGTAACAGAGCATGTAGCAGATAGTGCAGTCTTTGTTTTACCTTCTTATTATAGAGAGGGGGTTCCACGCAGTACGCAAGAAGCTATGGCTATAGGACGTCCTGTTATTACTACAGATGTGCCTGGATGCCGTGAAACTGTAGTCGATGGTGTAAATGGCTTTTTAGTTCCTAAGTGGAATGTAGACGCATTGGTTGAAAAAATGTGTTATTTTATCGAAAATCCAATCCAAATTAATCAAATGGGTCATGCGAGTTATACTATTGCTTGTGAAAAATTTGATGCTCAAAAAGTTAATGAAAAGTTGATGAAAATTATAGGATTAAATAAATGAAACGACTTACAGATATTGTTATTGCAATAATAGCACTTATTTTGTTATCGCCTATATTTATTTTAGTTGCAATAAAAGTTCGTAAAAATTTGGGTTCTCCAATTTTTTTCTTGCAAGAGCGTCCTGGTAAAGACGGCAAGCTTTTTAAAATGATTAAGTTTCGCTCTATGAAAGATGCAGTCGATAAAAACGGTGAACCGTTGCCAGATGAACAGCGCATTACACCATTCGGCCAGAAACTACGCTCTACCAGTTTGGATGAAATGCCACAGCTCATTAATGTATTAAAAGGTGATATGAGTATTGTTGGACCACGTCCTATGCTGAAAGACTTTGTAGCATTATATTCACCAGAACAAGCACGTCGTTTGGAAGTTAAACCCGGTATGACTGGCCTAGCTCAGGTAAGTGGTCGAAATGAACTTGATTATGAAGAGCGCTTTAAATGCGATGTATGGTATGTAGATAACCATAATACTTTGGTTGACTTTAAAATCATGTTCAAAACAGTCGGTGTGATGACCAAACGAGAAGGTATTAATGCACCGGGTCATGTAGGTCCTTCTTTATTTCAAGGAAATGATCCTGAAAAAATTAAAGATAAAATCAAGTCATAAATTTTTATTAGTGAACTATTTGTAATGATCAAAAAAGCCATTCTCCCAGTTGCAGGTTTAGGTACGCGTTTTTTACCTGCCAGTAAATCTATTCCCAAAGAAATGGTCACCGTGGTTGACCGACCAGCGATTGAATATGTAGTTAAAGAAGCAGTTGCTGCTGGTATTGACCAGATTATTCTTGTTACCCATTCCTCAAAAGCATCCATTGAAAACTATTTTGATCGTAACTTTGAGCTGGAAACCACTCTAGAACATAAAAAGAAATTTGATTTACTCAAAGAAATCACTGAAATTTTACCGCGACATGTCAGTGTTATTAGCGTACGTCAACCACAGCCACTTGGTTTAGGTCATGCTGTACTGTGTGCTAAAGCTGTAGTAGGTGATGATGATTTTGCTGTGCTATTACCAGATGTTCTTGTAAAAGATTCATCAGAAACCAATGATTTGAGTTTAATGATTCAACGTTTTGATGAAACCCATGCATCACAAATTATGGTGGAAGCTGTACCAGATCACATGGTAGATCAATATGGCATTGTGGATGTAGTTTCTATACCTGCCGAAGGGCATAGCATTCAAATGCAAGGCATTGTCGAAAAACCTGCTGTCGGCGCTGCACCATCCAACTTATCGGTAGTGGGTCGTTATATCTTACCTACTAAAATTATGCAATTGCTTGAAAACACAACTAAAGGGGCGGGGAATGAGATTCAGCTGACCGATGCAATTGCAGCTCTGCAAGCGACCGATACGGTGGAAGCCTATCGCATGAAAGGGCAAACCTTTGATTGCGGCAGTAAATTAGGCTATCTCAAAGCGGTTTTACATTATGGCGTAGACCATCCAAAATTAGGTGAGGAATTTAAAGCGTTGATTAAAGAACTAAAACTATAAAAAGAGATTGATATGAAGGTTGCAGTATTTGGACAAACACTCTTTTCAAGTGTATTTGCTGCTTTGCTAGCAGAATGCGGTCATCACGTTTTTTGGTATGAACCACTGAAAACATATGAAAGTGAACCAATGTATATGCAAGATGAAGCTGTAAAAAATCTACTCAATAAACAACAACGTAGTTTTTTAAAATACTGCAACTTTAATGATATTCCACTAGATGTAGATGCTTATTTCTTCAGTTTTAACCCTGTTGAAGAAGTGCAATGTATTGAAATTCTTCAAAACATCAAACAACGTCCCATTATTCACCCTAAACTGATGATCAATGCGTCCACTTTAGGGCTGCATGGGACTGAAAAGTTTGTAAAAATTTTACATGAAGATGACTGGATATATTTACCTGACATGATTCAGGAAGGAAACGCTTTGCAAAGCTTTGCCCAAGCCAAGCAGTTGATTGTTGGGGCTGCATCTGACGTTGCTCAAATTAAAATTAAGGAACTCTTACGCCCTTTATTTCCACGTCAGCAGCAATATTTATTTATGCCCATTTTAGATGCCGAATTTACCAAGTTGAGTATCTCCGGCATGTTGGCGACACGGATTAGCTATATCAATGACTTGGCAATGGTTGCTGAAAAGTTAGGTATTGATATTGAGTCAGTTCGTCAGGGGATGGCAGCGGATAACCGTATTGGTGGATCTTATCTCTATCCAGGGGCAGGTTTTGGTGGAGAAAACTTTTCACATGATATTCAAACCCTAACGCATACGGTGTCAGGTGTGGGTGCAAATAGCCAATTACTTGCACAAGTTTGGGAAATTAATGAGCAGCAAAAAGAAGTTTTATTCCGTAAATTATGGAATTATTATCGTGGTGATTTAAAAGGGAAAACTGTTGCGATATGGGGTGCTGCATTTAAAGAAAAAACGTCCAGTACGCGACAATCTCCTATACATGCCATGTTGGCAGCACTATGGGCTCAAGATGTAAAAGTTAAATTACACGACCCTCAAGCCTTGGATGAAATTAAAAAAATATATGGTGAGCGACCTGATCTTATATACTGCATAGAGCAATATGAGGCAGTGCAAGATGCACATGCTTTGTGTTTATTGACTGCATGGAAACAATATTGGAGTCCTGATTATCCTCAATTATTAAAAACCATGCAGCATCCGCTTATTTTGGATGGGCGCAATATTTATGATCCAGCATATGTGAAGTCTCAAGGTTTTGCATATATGGGGGTAGGACGTTAATGGCTATGAAAACTCAACCCTATACGGTCGAATATTTAGATTCAGTTTTAGGCAGTCTTCATAGTTTGAAAACTGAATTTGAAAATAAGCATTTAACAGAACTCTTTGCTGAAGACCCTCAGCGATTCGAAAAATTCTCTGTGACTTTAGAGCCGGCGGTTTTTGATTTTAGTAAACATAGAGTCAATCAGCCCGTTGTCAAAAATCTAGTCCAGTGGGCACAGACACAAGATTTAACCTCGTGGATAAAGCGTTTATTTTCTACTGAAGAAATTAACTATACCGAACAGCGTGCAGCCATGCATTGGGCGCTGCGGTTGCCAAAACAGGATTCGCAGCATCCTAAAATAGCTGCTCAAGTCCATACACAACTTGAGCGTATGTATGCTTTGGTAGAAAAAATTCATGCTGGTCAGTGCCGCGGCGCAACTGGTGAAGTCATTCAAGATGTGGTCAATATTGGGGTCGGAGGGTCAGATTTAGGACCGCTGATGGTGAGCCATGCCTTATCTGATTTCAAAAAATCCACATATAAGCCACTCAGTGTACATTTTGTGTCGACTATTGATGGTAGTCAGCTTTCAGATTTATTGCATCAACTTCGCCCCGAAACCACGCTGTTTATTATTTCTTCAAAATCGTTCGGGACCATTGATACCTTATCCAATGCGCAAACAGTACGTTTATGGCTTGAAAAAGCACTTGGACAAGAATCACAAATTTTAAAGCATCATTTTATTGGCGTATCTACTAAAGCAGATAAAATGACCGAATGGGGCATTGCAGCTGAAAACCAATTTTTGCTCTGGGATTGGGTCGGCGGTCGCTATTCACTTTGGTCATGTATTGGTTTACCGATTGCACTGACGATTGGAGTTGATGGCTTTAAACAACTGTTAGCTGGCGCATATGCGGTAGACCAGCATTTTCAGACGGCACCTTTCGAACAAAATATTCCTGTATTAATGGGCTTATTAGGTGCATGGAATAATAATTTCCTTGATATTCAGACCCATGCAGTACTGCCATATGATGGGCGTTTGAAATATTTCGCCTCTTATTTGCAGCAGTTGGAAATGGAGTCGAATGGTAAATCGATTCAGCGTAATGGTCAAAAAGTGGATTGGGATACTTGCCCGATTATATGGGGGGAAGTGGGACCGAATGCTCAGCATGCTTTTTACCAATTGCTACATCAAGGCAGTCAAGCAGTGAGTTGTGATTTCATTGCGCCCGTGCAGCGCTATCAGGCCCAACAATTTACCTATGTCGATAATGCAGAGGCGCTGGTGGAACAGCATCATTTGGCCTTATCCAATTGTTTGGCTCAATCGCGCTTACTGGCATTTGGTAATCAGGCTTTTGATCAACAGGAAGTACAAGATTTGCCGGAATATAAACAATATGAAGGTAATCAACCAAGTTCAACCATTTTATTGCAAGAGCTAAATCCATATAGTTTGGGCATGATGATCGCAATGTATGAACATAAAGTTTTTGTACAGTCGGTGCTTTGGAATATTAACCCGTTTGATCAATGGGGTGTAGAAAAAGGCAAAGAAATTGCCAATCAGCTACTTCCAATATTAAATGGTGATCGAAAGGATATTTCGGATTTAGATGGTTCAACGCAAGGCTTACTACAAATATTATTAGGAAAAACCAATGGCTAAAATTTTAGTAACAGGTGGTGCAGGTTATATTGGTTCACATACTTGTATTCAACTTTTGAGCGCAGGGCATGAGGTTGTTGTACTGGATAATTTGTCCAACAGTTCTGTCGAATCTTTAGCACGTGTTCAAGCGTTGGCAGCTGAAAAATTAGATTTTGTTGAAGGTGATATTCTCGATCAGCAAATTTTAGATCAAATCTTTAAAAGTCATGCGATTGATGCGGTGATTCACTTTGCAGGCTTAAAAGCTGTGGGTGAAAGCCAAAAAGAGCCACTAAAATATTTTGAAAATAATATCTCAGGTTCTATTAGCTTAGTTAAAGCGATGGAGCGTGCTCAAGTCTTTAAGTTGGTCTTTAGTTCATCTGCAACCGTTTATGATGAAGCCAATATTTCACCCTTGAATGAAACCATGCCTACAGGTATGCCAAGTAATAACTATGGCTATACCAAACTGATTGTCGAGCAATTACTAGAGAAAT
The DNA here is from genome assembly GCF_024605895.1 of Acinetobacter sp. YH16056_T. NCBI lineage: Bacteria > Pseudomonadati > Pseudomonadota > Gammaproteobacteria > Moraxellales > Moraxellaceae > Acinetobacter > Acinetobacter sp. YH16056_T. Next base: position 103,578 of record NZ_CP094545.1, read on the forward strand.
TATCGGCTGCAGATGAGCGCTGGTCAATTGCATTGCTGCGTTATTTTAACCCTGTAGGGGCACATCAAAGTGGTCAAATTGGTGAAGACCCACAAGGGATACCCAATAATTTGATGCCTTATGTCACACAGGTGGCAGTCGGCCGTCGTGATAAGTTGTCAATTTTTGGCAATGATTATGACACGGTAGATGGTACAGGTGTGCGTGATTATATTCACGTGGTTGATTTGGCCAATGCACATTTATGCGCATTGAATCATCGTTTAAAAACGCAAGGATGCCGTGCTTGGAATATTGGTACAGGCAATGGGATTTCAGTAAAACAAATTCGGGATACTTTTGAGAAGGTAAATGGTGTTGAGATACCATTTGAATATGTACCTCGTCGAGAAGGTGATGTTGCAACTTCATTTGCTGATAATGCCCGTGCTGTCGCAGAGTTAGATTGGCAGCCTCAATATGGTTTAGAAGATATGTTGAAGGATAGCTGGAACTGGCAAAAGCAAAATCCAAATGGATACAACTAAGATTTAAATTTAGTGTGTAAATTCATTAAAGACAGTATGGCAAATTTTGTATTTGTCATACTTCTAACTATTTAACTTAAGTATTGAATCATGTATTGATTGTGCAAAAATGATGATAGATCTTATCTTTTGTTTGAAAAAAATCGTTATCATATGTGAAAGATAAATTGACTGAAATAATATATGAAATATCAAGCTCTTAGGGTTTTATCATTTGCCATTTTTTCTTCTCTAGCTCTGCCGGTTTACGCTCAAGGGATCATTTTGAATAATAATGATCTACGTACAGATCTAAATTGGCTGAATCAGCAAGGTGTGATCCAAATCAGCACTTCGACTTGGCCATTGAGTAGTGAAGAAATTCAGCGTGCATTATCTACTGCCAAAATTGAAAATAATGCTCAGCAGAAAGTTGTCAATTCGGTTATGGCAAATTTAGAAGCAGAAAATACCTCTATTAAGCTCGCTTTATTTGCTGAAACAGATCCACAGAACATCCCGCAAAAATTTGCAGATGAGCAAAAATCGCAATATCAAGCGGCCCTTGAATTGAATGCAGGTGGAACGCAGTGGGATGCAAGACTGCGAGTGAATACTGAAAAAGATCCAATCATTGACCATGGACATGATGTCAATTTAGAAGGTTCTTATATTGCAGGAAAATTGTGGAATCAATGGTTGATTGCGGGACAAATCCCAACCTATTGGGGACCTGGACATGAAGGAAGCCTAATCCGTGGTGATGCGAGTCGCCCTGTTTATGGTTTTACTATGCAAAGAGCGGAACAACAGGCCTTTGAAACAAAGTGGTTGTCTTGGATTGGACCTTGGCAATATCAAGCTTTTGCAGGTCAATTAGATGATTATCATGCAATTCCAGACGCCAAACTATTAGGATTTCGTTTAACTGCACAGCCATTGCCGTACTTGGAGCTTGGTGCTTCTCGAATTCTTCAATGGGGAGGTGAAGGGCGGTCAGAAAGTTTTGACTCATTATGGAATGCGATTAAAGGGAATGACAACTTTGATGATGGTGCTCTAGATAAGTCTAATCAAATTGCGGGTTTTGATGCACGCCTTAATTTAAACCGCTGGAGTGGTGTGCCGATTAGCCTTTATGGGCAATATGTCGGTGAAGATGAAGCTGGGCTTCTTCCTTCAAAAAAAATGTATTTAGCAGGTATCGATTATTCTTCACAATTGAATAATTTACCTTTGCAGGTGTATGCGGAATGGGCTGATACTCGAACCAATGGCGACGTACAAGGTATTTCTTATAACCATCGTAACTATAAGGATGGCTATTATCAACACGGCTTCCCGTTAGGGCATGCCATGGGCGGGGATGGTCAAATGCTAAGTCTGGGTGGAGACATTCGCTTTGATGTTATGAATCGCTTAAATGGGCGAGTAATGGTGGCAAAAGTTAATCAATCAAATTCGATAAATAATCATGCATTTACTCAAAAAGATGAAATTAAAGCTTTAGATCTTACTTGGACACATTACTTAAAACCGAATGCGCCATTGAAAATGAATGGATGGGTGAGTGATTCTGATGTCTATGGTCAAGATGCGGGAGTATCTATTGGAGTCGAAATTCCATTGGATCGTTCATTATTTTAATCAGTTGTCAGCTTAAATAGAATTTCTTTCTAGTTGAGCTAAGAAAAAAACCATTCAACTTAATGAATAAGTTGAATGGTTTTTTTTATTGGAATGCAGAACAATACTAACCTTGAATCAGCTGTGTTAATTCATCCACATAGTCTTGCATCGGTTTCGGATTTTGATCTTTTCGGCTTTCAATATTTAAACGTAAAAGTGGTTCAGTATTCGATGCTCGAACATTGAAGCGCCATGCACCAAAATTTAGACTGACACCATCCGTTTCATCAATCGCAGGATTTTGATCGGCAAAGTGATCAAAAATCTTTTGAATGGTGGCTTGAGTATCCGCAACTTTAAAATTGATTTCGCCCGAACAAGGGAACTTTTCAATCATACCTTCAACCAGTGAAGACAATGTTTGCTGGGTTTCTGAGAGTACAGAAATTGCCAATAACCAAGGAATCATACCGCTATCACAATAAGAGAAATCACGGAAGTAATGATGTGCTGACATTTCACCGCCATACACTGCATTGTGCTCACGCATTTTTTCTTTAATGTATGAATGCCCTGATTTAGACTGAATCGCTTCACCTTGGTACTGTTCAATGACATCAAAGGTATTCCAAACCAGACGAGGGTCATGCACAATTTTCTCACCAGATTGTTTCAGTAAGAATGCTTGTGCCAATAGACCGACAATATAATAGCCTTCAATGAATTGGCCTTTCTCATCAAATAAGAAGCAGCGGTCAAAGTCGCCATCCCAAGCGATACCCATATCTGCATGATGTTCAATCACCGCATTACGGGTGCTGTCACGGTTTTCAACTAAAATCGGGTTGGGAATACCATTCGGGAAGGTGCCATCGGCATCGTTGTGAATTTTGACAAATTCAACAGGCATATTGAACTGTTTAAATTTTGCTTCAATGGCATCAACCACATGGCCCGCAGCACCATTACCAGCATTCATGACTAATTTGAGTGGGCGAATTTTGGCAGGATCAATATAAGACATTAAATGATCAATATATTCAGGAAGAATATTGTATTTTTCAGTTTTGCCTTTTGTGGTAACTTCATTAAAGTTGCCTGATTCAGCCAATAAACGAATTTCTTTTAACCCTGAATCCGCTCCAATCGGACGTGCATTTTCACGGACCAATTTCATGCCGTTGTAGTCCATTGGATTGTGGCTCGCAGTAATTTCGATACCACCTTGCACATCTAGATGAAAGGCACCGAAATAGACTTCTTCAGTCCCTGTCATGCCTAAATCTAATACATCAACACCCGCATCATTTAAGCCTTTGATGGTGGCTTGTTTTAAATCTTCACTGCTGAGGCGGATGTCGCAGCCCATCACAATCTTGTTTGGTTGATAAATTTGCCCATACGCACGACCAATTTTATAAGCAATCTCTTCATTGAGTTCTGTACCAAGTTTGCCGCGAATGTCATAGGCTTTAAAGCAAGTTAGTTTTGTCATGTAATCCTGCAATATCCCTCAAAAAAGGAAAAGATATAAATATATATTTTAAAGATGAGCATCTGATATACACATCTCAGCTAAGCATTTTAACAGCCTGAATAGGTCTTTATTCAAAAATTACCGATAGACATCCTTTATGGGAAAAATACTTCAATGTTTACAGTATATGCCATCAATAAATGATATATCTACCGCATGATTTTTAATCGTATTATTTAATATCAATTGAATGTGGAATGCCCCAGGATAGATAGGTGTCTGATGATATTCAGCCGCCATAGCTCTATTTCTTCCGAAGTATATGTCATTGATGCCTGTGACTTTTTAGGATGATTAATAGTTTTAAATAATCCCCATTCTGAAAGTATTTCCTTAGCAGGCCAACGTAAAGAGAGTCTCACAATCTCTAGTGTAAGTTTCTTGATGACCTCTTGACTAGGATGCGTGTCAGAATTCCATTGAATTATTAGAGTAGAAATACTCTTCGCACGATCATCAAGATCAATTTCAAAAATACTTGAAGCTCTGTCTTGATATTTGAATCTGAACTCAAGCAATGTTCGGGGATGATCTTTATGAATATAGTGTAGCCGCGATTTACCCACTTTGGGTAATCGATGGTAATGTGGATCTTCAGAGTCTAATACAATAACCTTTGACTCATTTAAGCCTATGATCATTTCTTTGAATGCAGTAAGGCTTTCACTGTAATATTCTAGATATTGAAGATCATCTGCGAGGCCCATGAATTCACCTTGTCCAAGGGTCCCTAATATTGATGGTTCATCTGTCGCAACGACATCTGGATCATCAAAGGTACCTCGTTCTTCCCCATATGACTTGTTCATTCCCTTGAGTTTTATATAGCGTTTGGCAGTACGGATTGGTTGCTGAAAACTTAACAGTACTGGTTCAGATTTAATAATTACCGTACCTTTATCTGAACTTGCTTCCTGTAGATCATCAATAGCCGGTTCTTCTGGCGTTTTTTCAATGCGATAGCTACCCTTTGTTGTATTGGTCGTTTCGTTTTGTTTTTGGATAAATTGAGAGCTAGAAAACTCAACCAGCTTAGGAAGTTTGGGTTGTATATTTTTAATTTCAAGAATTTCATTGATATAAATCTGATCTGATTCTTTTGAATAATAGGCTTTTACCGTAATTTCTGTATTTCTTAAAGACGGACAGCTAAAGTCGAAATTCCATTTCTCTCTTGATTTGTCTTGATATTTTTGTGAAATTAAGTGGGCGGCAATACTTTTATAGCAGGCTTTAATTTCACGATTAACTAGGATCCAAGCGAGAACACTGCGTATTTCAACAGAGTTATAAAGCGTAGTAGGAAAACTTTTTGACACCAATTCATGAATGATGTAATGATCTTTGTTTATTTTTTTGACAGCAAACTCTGCATCCAAAAATTCAGGATTGAACACATTACGGGCAAAGTATGCATTATGAAAAAACAAGGCACGGGCAAGTTCAAGCTTGGGTAAATGCACTAAGGTATTTTCATAGCGATGATCAAGATCAGTCATGATCTGAGACAACTGATTTTGTTGGCTGTAGATGTTGCATGTATTGTGCCAGCGTCTGAGATGTTCAATTTTATATGTCAGAATGAGTGGATCTGCCGATTTGTACTCTGGAGTTGGTTTTAAACATCTTTGACGTGCAAGTAAATGCATATTTGAGAATCTAACCCCGACAGGATATTTTTTTTTCGACATCAGGTCGTTGAGCTGAAGTTCGATCATCCAAGCTTTGTTTTTTTGTTCTCTATAAATAGTCCCCATGGAACGAATAAAGGCATTCTCAGGAAAATTTTTCAGCATTATTACACCTTAATAATCTGATCATATTGTATGACCTGGTTGAGGAAGTTTTGGGTTTCTTTTGTCATTCTGTCTGTTGTTAAGCCAGCTTTTCTGAGTAATACCCACAAGGGGATAGACTCATTTTTGAGTTTATTTAGCAGAAGTTCACGTGATAAGCGCCGAATTTGATAGCAGCTGACATCTTCTTGGTATTTGCTTAGAAATTTTGCGATTAATGGTAAGTTATCTAAATTCTTTTCAATAGTTGATGGGCTTTTTAATTGTTTGATCCACCAGGTTCTTGTTCTTCGAGGAGAGTCAAGGTTTTCCAGCAATTGTTGGTGTAAGCGAAGTAATGTTTTGACGCCTTCCCAATCACGTTGTTTCCAATTGACTTTTTTCCCAGATGGAATAAATGGCATCTGTTTCTGAGCATTGGTTTCTACTAGCCATTTTTTATCATTACGGTATAACCAAGCATACAGGGCTGTATTTTGTCGTCTTGCATTCACAATAGAGGTTTGTGCTAAAGCAGTTAACCATAAATGACGTTGGGTATGGATAACTGTGGGTTGTAACTTTTCGCCTACGGTGTTGTCACAGAAGCTTGTTGGCGTAGGTGAATATGCTTTCACCACTTTGAGAATCTCTTGAAAAGTCCAAGACTTCCCACCGTAAAATGCTTCAATCACGATGAAATGTTCTAAGTAAGAAAAACTGCGTCGATGTTTTCTAAACATATGATGAAGCCAGCTATTTTCCGTACACAGATCACCTAGTCCATGCTGTATTAGAAATGACATCGGCCAACGTTGCATAATCTTTTGGTAAATGAGTTCATGTACTATGTGATGTTTGCCTTTGACCATATTATGTTTTAAGGCAAGGTCTTTATAAAAAAGTGTCCATTGCGCTAAGTTAGCAGACGGGGTGTTTGTAAGTGAACAAAGTTCAATGGCTTTTTGTGCAATCAAAATTTCATCTAGGGAGGCGGGTTCTTGGGCATGTGTTGGACAGTTCTCTAAACAAGCGGCTTTGAATTCATGCTTATGGACGGGTCTATATTGCACGCTACTATTGAGGAGTTTCCCATGTTGAGGACAGCAACTAACACCTGGAATTTGCCACAGTCTAGACCAATACCATTCGCCATAGCTTTGTAATTGTTCTTCGAAACATCGAGGACAGTAGCGTAAGTATTCCGGAATATTAACTTTTGATGCATTGAGTCCTACAGCTAAGTGCAAAGCACCATGCGATGCTCCTTGCATGAAATGTAAGCAGTTTTGGCGTCTTTCTTCGGGAATAAAGCAAGCATATATTGGGAATAGTGTGTGTTTATCAATAAGATGATTTAAATCATAAAGTCTTTGGGGTAGCCAGTGCAAAATTTTTTCAAGATGACATGGCAGATCTACCGTTGCAGAAACTTTACGATTTTGAAACACTTCATCAAGGAGTTGTTTCGGGCTACTGAGGGCCAAACGTATTCCAGCACGTGCTACAGTACTGTAGATCAACTCATCAGGATAAGGCGTGGGAAAATTAAACATGTTGATGACTCTCCCTGAGCCATTGCTCAATATCAATTACATACCCTGTGTGATCTTTCAGGTGTTGATAAAATGAAAGAAGAGGGTCTTTTTGACTGTATTGAAAACGTAAGTCAGCATTATCTAACTGATGCCATGCTGCAGCTTTGATGGTAGGTTTTCGAGGGGATTGGAGCGCTTTTTTCTGATCATTTTCCATGACTTTTTCGAGGTCATTTTCATCTTTGAGCCATTGCATAATCACAGGCAACAAAGTTTGCATGTCTGTATTTGGATAAGACTGAAATGCTCTTTTAATCATGTTTGGGAGTAGATCTGATTGATACCCCAATTCAACCAATAGTCGATGCAGACGAATCGCCTGTGAGTTTCCATCATAGATATCGACATCATCTTTCTCGCCATGTTCTTGTCTAATCTTTTCCTGCAAGTACAGTAATTTTTTGTCGACTTCGGGGATACTTAAGTCTGAGTACTGTGCAATTCTTTGAGGATCCCCACTGCGTAATGCCTCAATCATGGCATGGATTGGGATCATATCTTGCATGTAGGTGGTTTCTAGCAGTCTGATCGTAATACGTTCTACCCCAGTCTCGATCGCTCTGATCTGAGCCAATACAAACAGTTTCACCACCACATCTGGTATACCTTGTGATAGTTTATACCAACATTCCCGTATATCTTCAGATAGAGAAAGATCTGCTTTAGTCAGCCATTGATATTTCCAAAGTGTATCTGTAAACCCCACCCATTCAGACTTGATCACTTGCTGAGTGTGAGGAGAAACACTATTTTTTTCATTTTTGATCGGCTCCCATAATACTGCCCCAAATCCAATTGCTCTTCGAGCTGATCTGAAATCAGCATCAAATATAGGGCGTGCTTTTGGTGTACCGACCATTACAACAGGTAAGCTGATGATATTGACGAGGGTGACGAAAAAATTAAGCATCTTTTTCTCTCCCCCAGATTTATTAACGCTCAAATGTTGAATTTCATCGATAATTAATAAGCCAATCGCGTGAAGATTGGCAATTTGGCTCATTAGATGCATCAGCGTTTCAACACCATGCCTTTTTAAAGCATATTTTCTTTCATAATCTGAGCCAATTGCAGAATCCACAGCTCTGAAAAAATGTAAGCATAAACTTTTTAATGATCCATCGTGTGGACAGTCAATTTTAAGATAGACAATTTGGGTGAAGTTATATTTTTCGTGAAAAATGACCTGAGGATATGTTGCTAGAATTCGATTTAATGTGGTGGTTTTTCCACTCCCTGAGCAGCCAATAAAAGACATACTCTTGGCAGTCGATTGTGCTGTTTTAAATCGAAACGCATGGATATCCCCTGTCATCATTCGTTCGTAACCATTTTGCAGGTGAGTAGCTAATTCACCTTTTTCAAGATTACGTGCGACATATCCATCACGAATCATAATGCCAAGCTTTTGCTCAAGTGAATAGTGTCTTGAAATAGGCAGAAAAAAACTATTCATGAGCTGAGAAATCAGATGACTTCTAACCACTCCGGGTTCATGTTTCTCAAGCGGACTAATATCTACTGTACATTTCAAGGCTGTTTTAATATCGTTGAAATTACGTATTGGCGGCAATGCTTCTATAAGTGGATTGCCTCTATATTGACCAAAGCTCGGTTGATAAATGGCGTTGACTTTCATCTTTTTTCCTCACTTTAATCATCATCGAATAATTGATCAAAAAATGCAGGTCGATCGTATTGATCCTGGTCATCTGTGTGTGCTTTACCTTTTGAAAAAGAAACGATATTGCTTGGTCGTTCTTGATTTGATTTACAGGTAGGCACTGATTCTTTGAGCACTTCTCTTTCTTGGTCGCGTGCCTTTATACGATTCTCTTTAATGGTTGAAAGGCGATCAGCATTGCTTCGGGTTGATTGTCGTGTCGATTCAAGGGCTTTTTGAATGATTTCTTCATTTGAACGTTCTAATTCAGCACGGGCAATTTGTAATGAGGTATGGTAATTTGCCTGGCTAGACTTTTGCTCCTTCTTAACTTTCCAAACTTCCCAAAAACTACAGCCTATAAATTCTCTTGAACGTTGTGCTAATTGTGCTTCCCAATACTCAGAGTTAGGCTGCGAAAAAAACACATATATTTTTTCAGCATTAGCCGGATCATAGGCTATGGTTAATTTTTGTGGGCGCTGTATTGATGTAGAGCGATGCATCCAACCATTTTCTAAGATTTCTTTACAAATATAGTAAACACCAAAAACTTTAAGGCCTAAATGCGACAGTGTAGCTTCAGTCCGTGGGAGGAGAGCAATGTAGATCGCACGTTCAGAAGCTGTTCTTAATTTACCAGTCCTATTTTGGATCCCCCAATTCCACAGATGTAATGGAATATTTGGAAGATCTGTCGGCATATCGATATCACGATCATAAGATCTGATTTCATGCGTCTGATTATGCATTAACACAGAATTAAGTATAATCTTGGTAAACTCATGTATAGTCAGAGTAGCATCTAGCCGATAATCTTTACCCCCACGTTTCTTTTCTTTAATAGGTTGTACAACACCTGGTGCATAGGGTTTAAAGTCAGCCTGTATGGTACGAAAATATCGCTCGATAATCCCTTTAAGATCACCTCGATATGCAGGGGCATTTTCAATTCGGATAGCAAAACTTTTTTCTAGGTGTTCAATTTGATGACCGAGTAGTTCACCACGATCTGCTAAAATGGCTTCAGGTAAACCGATGCAAGGCCAATCCTCAGAACGTATTTCACGGCCAAAACTTTGACAATATTTGACTTTGTCACACATGGCAACACGTAGAACTTGCATGCTCGTAACATATGATGGATTTTCGAGACCAACATATATACCGGTCACCATACGACTAAATTCATCTATCATAAAATAGACAGTTGGCCGCCCAATAATGCATGAGCGATCAGAGTCAGAAATGAGATATATATCTGCAATTGTTGCGTCAATTTGATATCGCGAACCTGGCCCTGAAACTTGTGAATTTGTTGTAGACAATAAAGGTCTGTTATCTTTCAAATATTGAATTTGAGGAGAACGCTTTTTAAGCCTAAAAGTGCGGCTAAAATCTCTTTCATAAAAATATTTAAATTGCCAAAAAGAAGGATACTCAGTCTTTGGTATATCAGGATATTCCTCCTGATAAAGCATCAGAAATTTACGGTAAGCGTATTTAATGGAAATTTTTTTGTCATTGAGTAAGTATTGATTGATGACTTTCTTAAATAATTTTTCCACATTTTTATCAATTAATGCACCTGTCCCAACAGAAATAATACGTGGTCGACCTAATTTCTTTTCTGTGACGGTTTTTTTTATCCCTTTTCCACCAGAATTATAGTATTGAGGAATAAGCGCATTAGGTGTCATACCACGTTGCCAATAGCATCGTAATAGACGATAAATCGTTTGTTTAGTCGCGATTTTTTGTTGTACAAGTTGTTCAATTAGATAAGCACGTTCTTTAGGATCATAAAATCGTTCATGCTCAATAATTCTTTTGATTATCGCAAAGTTATGATCACGTTTTATCTGGTAAATAGATCCTGTATCTACAGAGAATAAACTGAGATCTGAAAATGGGTCATGTGCTAGTTGTGCTTGACTAGCGATAACGTGTTGTTCAAGTTCAGAAATTGGAAAAAGTTCAGGCAACGCCTTATTAGACTGTATATCTATCCACACTAAATACTGAGGGTATATTTTTAAAATCCGAAATAAAACATGATCTAATTGATAAACCTTATTAACCTGAAACATTGTGAAGTTTCTCCAAATATTGAATGTTTCCGATCTCAATGTCACGACAACGAATCTTTCTATAGCCTTTAGTGATATCGAAAAGAAAATAGCGCTGAGCAAGCAGTTCCCTAATTTCTAGAAGAGAGCCACCCGCTTCCATTGAGTAGTGAGTATCAAGATATTTGGATAGCTCTATCAGCGTAAGTTCTGGTTTTTGAATAAAATAAGTTTGGTAGAAATCTATTTTTGAGAAGGTATAGATATCAGTATTGACTTTATTCAAGGGGTAGAGCCATTTAATATTATCTATAGCTGTAGGTGAAATATCTTTTTCTGTAAAGAGAAACCAAGGTATGTTTTTTTGCTCCCAATAACGTCTCTCGAGTTCTAATTGAGCAATGGTCCTTTTTAGTTCAAGGTGTGTTGACTTAAGCGCTTTTACAACAAAGCAAGGGGGTTTTAGAGGAGAATGATTGACGATAAAAAATGTTGAGGTAATGATTTGATGGACATTTTGTTCAATGGGGTGTGGAATTTTTAGATCTTCAGCAATTTGAACAGTAGTTTCAAGATCGAGTGGAATTTGCTCCCGTATATCTACAATATCCTGAATTCTTTCTAGTGCTAAAAATAGTGCTAATTCTAAGTCAGAAAATAAATGGTGAGTCCTTTGAGTTTTATAACCATATACACGACTCGATCTTTCAGTCAGCGACTTATTATCTCTGACATTCAAAAAAGGCTTGTATGCATCTAATTGCCCTTGACCACGTCCTTCTTGCAGCCAACGTAATTGTTGTTGTTTTGAAACCATTCTAGAACTCATCTCTTTTTTTTAGAAATTATCATTTGATTTAATTTTGATCAATATGGTTTCCTACTTTATTTCTAAAATATTAATTTTTTTTACTCTGTATGAATGATTATTTCTTCTTATGTATTGAATGTTATTGATCTAAAATTTATTTAATTTTTTAAAATCAATAATATATATTATTTTTTTAGATAGATATTTACTTACAAATAATCTATTCATATTTTTGACATAGAAGTTAGTTGTGTATGGCTTTGTTACACAAAGCTCATATAGGAGGCTTATTGAGTAATATAATCTCAAAATGAATAAGTCTCTTCCTAAAATTTATCGCACAACCAATTGGTCTTCCTATCATGGATCCTTGGTTAGCCCAGACAATCTTTCCATTCGGTTTCATACTTAGAATCGGTGGTATGATCAGCCAAAAGGAAAATAAAGTAAGAATCAAATCTACTCTGATACAATTATTCAATGATCAAAGCTCTATTTTAAGTCTTTTTAAGTAGGGGGGAGGTTTGGTTCAAAGTCTGATTAAACTTTGCGGATGAGATGCGACAGCCCTAGAGTACATAATGCTGTGTAGAAGAAAAAAGCATATTGCGATGAGCGATCAAAAAAATCATGATAATCTTACCTTAAAAGTTGAACTTTCTTTAGCTCAGTTTAAATTTAAAATATTACTTCTATGAAAAATATTCTTAGGGATTTAAGCTCAAATTTATCCAGCTGCATTTATTTGGATATGGTAAGGCATTAAAGAAAAACAGTCAGACATCTAGGAGGGTCTCTGGTCTGAGTGCCGTCTTCGAAGGTTTGGTGGAAGCCACTATACATGGCATCAAATTATTAGACGATAAATTGCCAGTAAGGAGCTTCTCTAGTGAGATGTATGCACATGTAGTAGTACTCAATAGATTTATAGAATTAATCTGTCCTCATACCTAAGCTGCATCTTAAAGTTGAATAATTAAGGGTAGCTCTGCCCTATAAATCTTTGGGCAACAAAGCTAGTCCGTATAAAAAGTTATCTCTTCGGATAAAGTTTTGAGGGAATTTTGATAAGAATTGATAGAGTTGAGTGTTTTATATTGTAAGGTAATATAGTTTCATACTATACAATTTATAAATAATTGATTTTAATAAATAAATTTTTAATATTAATTAAAGAAAGTTTCATACTACTAACAACAAAATAATTTTTGATTCATTTAAAAATAAAAAAAGTTCCATACTTGTTTCTTAATATACTGAAAAATATGTAAATATATTTTAAGTATAGAAAAAGTATGGAACTTTATTTTAGAGTGAAGGACTTTATTACATAGTATTAAACATTTTTACTCTATTACAAATCACCTGACTTATTGTCAGAAACTTATTCCACCGTCACGGATTTTGCCAAATTACGTGGCTGATCGACATCAGTACCACGCAACACCGCAACATGGTATGACAAAAGTTGAACTGGAATACTATAAACAATAGGGGCTAAAATTTCGTTCACACTCGGCACATAAACCACATGTTGGCGATCTTTAGTTTTAATGCCGCTATTCTCATCGGCAAAGACAAATAGCTCACCGCCACGTGCTTGGACTTCTTCCATATTTGATTTGAGTTTATCCAGCATGTCATCTTTCGGTGCTAGAATCACAACAGGCATGTCGTTATCCACTAAAGCCAATGGACCATGTTTGAGTTCACCAGCCGCATAACCTTCTGCGTGGATATATGAAATCTCTTTAAGTTTCAAAGCACCTTCAAGGGCGATAGGGAACTCAGTTCCACGACCCAAGAATAGGCAGTGATTTTTTTCAACAAATAATTCTGATAGACGTAGAATCTCAGCATTATTTTGTAAAGTATCTAAAATCACTTTTGGTGTATGCCAAAGCGCGGCAATAATTTCAGAGACACGGTCAGTTGAAATGCTTTGCTTAATTTGACCAATTTTCAATACCAATAGCATCAGTGCCGCAAGCTGTGTGGTAAAGGCTTTGGTCGAAGCAACACCAATTTCAGGGCCTGCGAGTGTCAACAAACTGTAGTTGGTTTCACGTACCATCGACGAGGTTGCCACGTTGCAAATGGTCATGGTGGTGATATTCAAGCTTTTCGCTGCTGCACGCTTTTGCGTATCACGCAGTGCAGCTAAAGTATCGGCTGTTTCACCTGATTGAGAAATACAAACATACAGTGTGTTATTCACAATCACAGGCGAGCGATAACGGAACTCACTGGCAATTTCGACTTGGCAAGGCACATCAATCAGTTGTTCAAACCAATATTTAGCAATCATGCCGGCATGGTAGCTAGTACCACATGCGATGATTTGCACTTGTTGAATTTTAGTAAAAGCATCAGTCGCATTGATTAAGAAATCATCACGAAGCGCATTACCATTTAAGGCTTGTGAAATCGTTTGTTTAATCGCTTCAGGCTGCTCATAAATTTCTTTGAGCATATAGTGTTTATATTCACCTTTTGAAGCATTGCTTACAGTCGCATCAAGCTCTTTGATTGGACGATTCACCAATTTACCATCGACGAATACTTCAATGGTATTACGTGTCAAACGTGCAATATCACCTTCTTCAAGGTAGATAAAACGGTTGGTAATCGGTAAAAGTGCCAATTGATCCGAGCTAATAAAGTTCTCGCCAATACCGACACCAATCACAAGAGGTGAACCTTCACGTACTGTGATTAATTCATCAGGATGGTCTGTATGTACGATACCCAGTGCATAAGCACCTTTGAGTTGAGGCACGACACTTTTAACCGCTTCTAAAAGACTTGGGGTGGTTTTTAAAGCGTCATTGACTAAATGCGCGACAACTTCTGTATCGGTTTGTGAGGTAAAAACATAACCAAGCGCTTCAAGATCATCTTTAAGCTCTTGATAGTTTTCAATAATACCGTTATGAACAACAGCCACATTGCCTGAAATATGCGGATGGGCATTATTTTCAGTTGGTTTACCATGGGTTGCCCAGCGCGTATGTGCAATACCGACCGAACCTGCGATATCTGCTTCTTCAACGGCTTGTTCAAGATTTGCAACTTTACCTACGCGACGTTCACGTAGAACGTGGCCTTTATTAATCAGCGCTAAACCTGCAGAGTCATAGCCACGATATTCAAGACGCTTTAAGCCTTCAATTAAAATATTGGTAATACTACGTTCTGCAACGCCACCGACAATACCGCACATAATTTAATCCTCTTATTTCTTCAATTTTTGTGGACGTTGATAGTTTTCTTTGGCAAATTGCTTCGAACGTTCTACCGCAAGGCTATTGTCTGCCACGTCACGTGTAATGGTTGAGCCAGCACCCACTGTTGCACCATGACCAATGGTGACAGGAGCGACTAATGAGCTATTTGAGCCGATGAAGGCTGAGTCACCGATAATGGTTTTAAATTTGTTTGCGCCATCATAGTTGCAGGTAATGGTGCCTGCGCCAATGTTTGAACCTGCACCGACTTCTGCATCACCTAAATAGGTAAAGTGGTTGGCTTTTGAGCCTAACCCGACAGTGGTATTTTTAACTTCAACAAAGTTACCAATATGTACTTCTGCAGCTAATTTTGCGCCAGGGCGTAAACGTGCAAATGGACCGATTTGAGCGTCTTCACCAACAATGGCACTGTCAAAAACGCTATACGGTTGAACTTTAGTGCCTGCCGCAATCTTGGTGTTTTTAATGATACAACCTGCACCAATTTCAACGTTATCACCAAGTTCAACATCACCTTCAATAATCACGTTAATATCGATACGGACATCTTGACCAACAGTCAATGTACCACGTAAGTCGAAACGTGCAGGATCAATCAGGTGAACGCCTTGTTGCATCAGTTGTTTAGCTTGGAATGCTTGAAATTCACGTTCAAGTGCAGCTAACTGTACACGGTCATTGACACCTTCCACTTCGAAAGCGCGTTCTGGTTCAACAGATGCCACTTCGAGACCGTCTGCAATCGCCATGGCAACGATATCGGTCAGGTAATATTCACCTTGCGCGTTATTATTGCTTAATTTTGGTAACCATTCGTGCAATTTAGCATTGCTTACTGCATAAATACCGGTATTAAATTCTTTGATTTTACGTTGTTCTTCAGAGGCATCTTTGTGTTCAACAATGGCTTGAATTTTGCCATTTTCACGTACAATACGACCATAACCTGTCGCATCATTAACCGTTAGGGTTACTAAGCCAATACCTGTTTGAGCAGATGCATCTAATAGTTTTTGTAATGTTGCTTCAGTGATGCAAGGCACATCACCCGAGAGAATCAAAGAAATCCCAGTTTTTGCTAGGACAGGCAGAGTCACTTTGACTGCATGGCCTGTACCTAATTGTTCTGCTTGTTCAACCCATTTGACATTTTCATGTGCAAACGCGTTTTGAACCAATTCACCGCCATGCCCATAAATGGTAATTATTTCTTCTGCATTTAGTTTTTTCGCCGTGTTGATGACATGGCCAAGTAGGGGTTGTCCTGCGAGTGGTTGTAATACTTTGGGTAAACGAGAACGCATACGTGTCCCTTTACCTGCAGCAAGAATAATAACGCTAGTAGACATGTTTAATCCTAGGTGTTTCTATTACATAGACAAAATATAAAAATAAATACAGATGCAAAGCGCGGCCCAAAGACCTGCAATGATGTCGTCGAACATGATGCCAAAGCCACCACCGACTTGACGGTCAATGACACGAATTGGCCACGGTTTCCAGACATCAAATAAACGGAATAAAGCAAAACCAATCAATGCCCAAGTCCAGCTCATTTGCCCAAGATATAAAATCGGGAGGAAGGTAATGGACTGACCGGCAAATTCATCCCATACGATGCGGCCATCGTCATGGACACCCATGACTTTGGCGGTTTGACCACAAATATAGATCCCAATAATCGACATGAGGATCATGACTATAATGGAGTTGAAAAAGCCGATTGCAAGCCAACCTGGAATAAACAACAAAGCAAAAGCAGAGCCAAAGGTACCCGGTGCTTTGGGTGCAAGACCCGAGCCAAATCCCACGCCACAAAAGGCGATGACTCGGTTAAACCAAGACATGGATTTAAAGTTAATGGCTGGCTTATGCAAAATGCTGGTATCCCTTAAATTTTATGACTTGGTCAACACCGTGATTGTTATAACGGATTCCCAAATTTGGGGTGATTTGACCGATTTTACTAATGTTTACATCTAATTCTAGTTGCAGAAGCTTTTTATAATTCTGCGGACTTATTGTAAAGCATAACTCATAGTCATCTCCACCCGCGAGGGCGTATTGCCACTGCTTTTCTTGTTGTAATTGTTTTACATCGTGATCGATAGGAAGTTGATCTAATTCAATTTCTGCACCGACGTGTGAAGCAGCGAGGATATGTCCTAAATCTTGTGCGAGCCCATCAGAGACATCAATCATACTGTTGGCTAAGCCTTTGAGCTGTTGGCCCAATAAGCAACGTGGTGTGGGATAATCTAAACGGCGTTGTAAGCGATGACCTAAATGGTTTAACCCAAATGCAGCATCACCGACTTGTCCGCTGACGCAGATATAATCACCGACTTGGGCACCTGAACGTGGGACAGCTTGTCCTGATTCTACCCAGCCGAGGGCTGTAACTGAAATCGTCAGATGAGGACTTTGTGTGGTATCACCACCAATTAAACTTACACCAAATTGATCGCAACAATCATATAAACCCTGACTAAAGCCTTTGAGCCAGTCATGATCAATTTGGGGTAGGCTCAATGCCAATAAAATACTGTGTGGTTTGGCACCCATTGCAGCAATGTCAGAGAGGTTGACAGCAACAGATTTCCAGCCGATGGCATGTGGTTTTGTGTCGAGAGGGAAGTGACGTCCAGCAACCAGTGTATCAGCACAGATGACCAATTGTTGCTGTGGAGGAGGGGTGAGCAAGGCTGAGTCATCACCGACCCCTAAATCGACAGAATTAATATTCTGACGATTAAAATAGGTATCAATGATCGAGAACTCAGCCATACAACGTACTACTTAAAAAATTAATTAGCTTGTTGCTTTTCTGCTGCACGCAATGTAGTCGCTAAACGATCCAATACACCATTGATGTACTTATGGCTGTCTGCACCGCCAAAATGTTTAGCTAACTCGATCGCTTCATCGAGTACGACACGGTAAGGAATCTCAAGGTGTTCTTTGAGTTCATACGCGCCTAAACGAAGGGTTGCAAGTTCAACGCCATCTAAGGCTTCAACTTCGCGATCGAGTACAGGGATTAAAAGCGCATCCAATGCTTCATGATTGGCAACAACCTCGGTCAATAACTCGTGGTAATAGCCGAGATCTACCTTGTGCATGGCATTTTCCACACGCGTACGTGCTTCAATCTCATGCACAGGATTGCGGCTCATTTGCCATTCATAAATTCCTTGTACAGCAAAGCGACGTGCTTTACGTTTTGCTGCATAAGTTGCTTGAAGTGTTTGCGACATAGCGTTAAATAGCCTTTAACAAGTTAACCATTTCAATAGCAGTTAAGGCAGCTTCACTACCTTTATTGCCTGCTTTTGTACCTGAGCGTTCAATCGCTTGTTCAATACTATCCGTAGTCAATACACCATTAATTACTGGTAAGCCAGTATCTAGACCAACAACGCCTAAACCTTTGGCACATTCGCCAGCAACAAAATCGAAGTGAGGCGTGCTACCACGAATCACTGCGCCAAGCGCGATGATGGCATCGAAACGATCTGAAGCTGCAAGTTTCTTTGCAACCACTGGAAGTTCCCAAGCACCCGGTGCATGAACAATAGTGATATTATCCTCTGATACGCCATGACGTTTCAATGTATCAACGGCACCTTCTAGCAAATGTTCAACAACAAAGCTATTAAAACGACCAACTAAAATCGCATAACGGTCTTCGTTCGCGAGATGTAACATACCTTCAATACGGCGAACTGCCATAGCAACCTCGATTATTTCTCTGATGTTTGATTTGCGGTGATGTATTCCACCACTTCTAAGTTAAAACCTGATAATGCATTAAAGCGTAATGGCGAGCTAAGAAGCTTCATTTTTTCCACGCCTAAATCACGTAAAATTTGTGCGCCGACACCAATGGTTTGGTACTGCTGTGACAGTGCTGCATTGGATTTAACATTTTTCGGTGCAGTTAAATTTTCTAAAGCAGGGCCTAAGTCCTGTAAATGACGCTGACCAATCCACACTAAAACACCACGATCGCTGGATGCGATTTCTTTGAGTGCTTTATCGAGATTCCACGCCGGAGCGCCATCTTGTTTATTGAGTTTTAATAAGTCACGAACCGGGCTGAAACCATGTACACGGACTGTGGTTATGCCTTGTTTTGGTTCGCCTTTAACCAGTGCCAAATGAATGTCTGGGTTACCAATTTCACGGTAACGGAACAATTCAAAAGTACCGTATTCAGTATCTAAAGTTTGTTGATCAATGCGCTCAACGGTTTGCTCATTGGTCATGCGGTAGTGAATTAAGTCCGCAATCGTGCCCATTTTTAAGCCATGCTTTTCAGCAAAGACTTCAAGATCTGGGCGACGCGCCATAGTGCCGTCTTCATTGATGATTTCACAAATCACAGATGCGGGTTCAAGACCTGCTAAACGCGACAAATCACAACCGGCTTCTGTATGACCGGCACGGTGAAGGACACCACCAGGCTGCGCCATCAGCGGGAAAATATGGCCTGGCTGAACAATATCAGCGGGTTTTGCATGTGCTGCTACAGCAGTTTGAATGGTGTGCGCACGTTCAGCAGGTGAGATGCCTGTTGAAATGCCATTTGCTGCTTCAATCGACAAGGTAAAGTTGGTACCGTGCTGTGCACCATTGGCATCTACCATGAGTGGTAGATTTAACTGTTGGCAACGCTCTTTGCTGAGCGTTAAGCATACAAGACCACGCGCATGCGTAATCATGAAGTTGATATCTTCAGGGCGTACGTGGGTCGCAGCGATGACAAGGTCGCCTTCATTTTCACGATCTTCATCATCCATCAGGATGACCATTTTTCCTGCACGAATATCAGCTACGAGCTCTTCAACAGTATTGAGCGGCATCAATCTTCACCTTTTTGTTTGTCTCGAATGACATTTACTTGCATTGATTGTTGCATAGTCTAACGTTTTTTTGCGTTCTTTGCCTATGCTTATCATTTTCCTTTAATGGCTCATTGTTATACACAGTCCTCAGAACCTTGAAAAGAGGACTTTATTTGAATTGTGCCATTTATGCCCAATCTTTAAGCGATTGAAAAGCATAAAAATGGGTAAGCTTATACAGATTTTAAATAATTCAAATGAAAGAGATGAACAGTTTGTCGGAAAACTGTCGGTCTTTAACTCCATGAACTGTCACATAAAAATCAATCACGTTGATGCAGCCACATGGCTCTCTAAATATTGCCGAATCATCATCTTATTGGCGTTTAAAATAGTTTTTTGCAAATGTGGATCTGCGGCTGCACGCGCAATTAAAATGGCACCGGCAAGTTGGCAGATCATGGCCCAAGCGAGTTCTTCGCTACCGAGATGCTGACTAAATAAAGCGTGACCACGCAGTAATTCAGTTTCATATACCAACTTGGTGTCCTGATCTGCACGCGCTATTTCACTCGCAAGCGTGGGGAGTGAACAACCTTGCTCGGGATGCTGAACATGTGCAGGGGTTAAATAGCGGTCAAGCTCAAATTCAATCCAATCTTGCGCATTATCATGTGGATTGTTTTGCCACATATCAAAACTGTGTTGTAACTCATGTTCAATTAAGGCTTTAAGTAGCTCTTGTTTAGACGAAAAATGTGAGTAAAAGGCGCCACTGGTGACGCCGGCGGCTTTCATGAAACCATCCACACCTGTTGCGGCAAAGCCGTCTTTTTTCGCAATTTGTCCGCTGATGGTTAAAAGTTCTTGGCGTTTTTTTTGTTTGTATTCGGGTTTGTAGCGCATCTGCAACACCCTTGAAAATAAGATTGACGATAAATTAACCATAACATAGTATTCGTTATAGTAACGATCGTTATTTAATAATGTGTGGTTTAAAACCGACGCTTAAATAAAATGAGCATGGAATAAAAATAAAACAGCAATGGAGTGAGACTATGCAACAACTCAATCGGACTTCGTCAAAAGTCGCTTTAGTGATTGGTGCAGGTGATGCAACTGGTGGTGAAATAGCCAAACGTTTTGCCCAGGAGGGTTATATTGCTTGTATGACACGACGAAATGCAGACAAATTAGAGCCTTTAATTGCTGAAATTCAAACACAGGGAGGGACTGCTTTTGGCTTTGGTTCGGATGCTCGAAAAGAAGAGCAAGTGATTGAACTCATCGAGCATATCGAATCAAACATTGGCCCGATTGAGGTCATGGTCTTTAATATTGGTGCCAACGTCCCTTGTAGTATTTTGGAAGAAACCGCACGTAAATATTTCAAAATATGGGAGATGGCATGTTTCTCGGCATTTTTAACTGGTCGGGAAGTGGCAAAACGCATGGTGACCCGTGAATCTGGCACGATCATTTTTACTGGTGCGACGGCAGGGGTTCGTGGTGCCGCTGGTTTTGCCGCTTTTGCTGGCGCAAAACATGCGCTTCGTGCCTTGGCACAAAGTATGGCGCGTGAACTTGGGCCTAGAAATATTCATGTGGCGCATGTGGTGGTTGATGGGGCGATTGATACCGACTTTATTAAAGATACTTTTCCCGATTTGTACGCAAAAAAAGAGCAAGATGGTATTTTAAATCCAGTACATATTGCAGAAAATTATTGGCATCTCTCACAGCAACCACGAGATGCATGGACGCATGAATTAGATCTGCGACCGTGGATGGAACGCTGGTAAGCGTAATTTGATTCAAATGAAAGAACGATACGCGGTAAGGTCATCCGCAAGTGTTTGAGACAGGACTACATCTATTCAAAAATGTTTTTGCGATACTTTGAATAATTAGACGCTAGTGAACGAGTTTTGCGGATGACAATGGTTTTGGGTACTTTTGCCGAAACAAAAGTACCTCCAGCCGAAGGCTAATCCCTTTATTTAAACCCTGGATGTAAGACTCCGTCAAATCGGCTTAAAAATCATTTAAAAAATACGATGTTACTTTTACGTGCGTAACATCAGTTAGGAAAATAAGCAAAAAAAGGACGAAAAACATGAAAGTCATTGAATTTTATTTTGATGTCGGCAGCCCATATAGTTATATCGGTTTTCATCGCATTCAACAGATTGCACAACAGTATCAAGCCGAGCTGATCTGGAAGCCGATGCTTCTTGGTGGAGTGTTTAAAGCTACAGGCAATATTAGCCCAATGGCGGTACCTGCGAAGGCACGTTATTCCATGATTGATCTTCAACGTTGGGGAAAGTTATGGCAGATACCCGTACAGATGAATCCGTATTTTCCGATCAATACTTTGCAGTTGATGCGTTTGATTACCGCAGTCCAATTATTTCAGCCTGAAGTATTTCTCAATGTACTGACGGGTATTTTTAACGCGATGTTTGGTCAGCCACGCAATTTAAATGATCTCAATGAATTAATTCAATTGATGCAGGAGCTTGGATTGGAGGTAGCGCAGGTTAAATCATGGCTTGAAGATGAAAAAGTAAAGTCTGAGCTTAAAGTGGTGACCGAAGAAGCCATTGCACGTGGTGTGTTTGGGGCGCCAAGTTGGTTTGTCGATGATGAGTTATATTGGGGTGTTGATCATTTACATTTTGTAGAGGATGCTTTACAAGGACAGTAACGCTTGGTGATACATGTATGGAGCATTTAAAAAAATTGAAAAAAGCGAACCTCGATTCGCTTTTTTATGATCTAACTCAAATCAAGACTTAGAAGAAGCCCATCGGCTTGGTGTCATAGCTCACCAAGAGGTTTTTGGTTTGTTGATAATGATCAAGCATCATTTTGTGATTTTCACGGCCGATCCCTGATTTTTTGTAGCCACCGAATGCTGCGTGTGCAGGGTAGATATGATAACAGTTGGTCCATACACGACCTGCCTGAATAGCACGACCCGCACGATATGAAGTATGCGCTGAACGCGACCAAACCCCTGCACCTAGACCATAAATCGTGTCATTGGCAATTTTAATGGCATCATCAAAGTCTTTAAAGGTTGCTACTGAAAGCACAGGGCCGAAGATTTCCTCTTGGAAAATCTTCATGTCATTGGTGCCTTTAAAAATCGTTGGCTCAATATAGAAACCTGTACCGACTTCATTTCGTGGGTCACCACCAGTAATGAGCTGTGCACCTTCATTTTTACCTGTAGCGATACAGCCTAAAATTTTGTCTTGCTGCTCTTGCGATGCCTGTGCACCAATCATGGTATCTGTATCGAGTGGATGACCCGTCTTAATACGTTTCACACGTTCTACTGCCATTTCCAAGAATCGATCAGCAATGCTTTCTTGTACCAATGCACGTGAAGGACAGGTACAGATTTCACCTTGGTTCAGCGCAAACATGGCAAAACCTTCGAGCGTTTTATCTAAGAATTCATCGTCTTTGTCCATGATGTCTTCAAAGAAAATGTTCGGTGATTTACCACCGAGTTCCAATGTCACAGGAATGATATTTTCAGTCGCATATTGCATGATCATTTGACCGACAGCGGTTGAACCTGTGAAGGCGATTTTTGAGATGCGTGTGTTGGTCGCTAGTGGACGACCGACTTCAACACCATAACCATTCACAATATTCAGCACGCCCGGTGGGAGTAGGTCTTGAATGAGTTCAGCTAAAACTAAAATACTCACCGGTGTTTGTTCTGCAGGTTTCAATACAATACAGTTACCTGCGGCAAGTGCAGGTGCGAGTTTCCATGCAGCCATCAAGATTGGGAAGTTCCACGGAATAATTTGACCGACCACACCAAGTGGTTCATGGAAATGGTAAGCAATGGTATTTTCATCAATTTCAGAAATACCGCCTTCTTGGGCACGGATACAGCCTGCAAAATAACGGAAATGATCAATACACAGTGGAATATCAGCGGCTAAGGTTTCACGAATCGGTTTACCGTTGTCCCATGTTTCTGCAACTGCAAGGAGCTCTAGGTTTTCTTCAAGTCGATCGGCAATTTTTAATAAAATATTTGAGCGTGTCGTTGGGGAAGAGGCGTTCCATTGGGCTTTGGCTTTATGCGCTGCATCCAAAGCCAGTTCGATATCTTCAGCAGAAGAACGTGGCACTTTGGTAAAAACTTTACCGTCTACAGGGGAGATATTTTCAAAGTATTCACCTTTCACTGGCGCGACCCATTGGCCACCAATCAGGTTTTCATACTGAGCTTTAAACTGAACTTTTGAACCGGGTTGATTAGGATCGACATAACGCATATGAATTTTCCTTTGCTTGTTTATTATGATCTTGTTGGGCTGCCCATCTGTGGCAATCTACAGCTTTGGTATAAGGTACTTTTGTACATTATTTGATTAGCATAGCCTGTATAAGGTTGGAAAAAGGTTGGAGACAAGAAGGTTTACAATATTTTTTTTCAGTCTTAAAAACAAAAGCCGGGAAACGGATTTTTAGTCATGAATTGTTGTGAGAATAATGAATGATGATACAGAAGGATTTATCTGAAAAACGACAGAATGTCGAACGGTTAAGGCAGGGCATGAGTCTGTCAAAGCAGCAAACCTCGCAATTGAATGAGAGCATTGCGAGTTCTTGGCAGCGATCGGCGCAGGCAGAAATTCCGGAAAATCGGAGTGCTGCGCCTTTGGTGAATTTGAACCCCCAGAGTCAACAACAGTCGGCATTGCATCATGCCTTACAACATTGTGCCGAAGATTTAAAACACATAGCCGAACAGTCGTCGATGGTGCTTGCAGTGGGCGATATAGGTAGCACGATTATTTGGAGTGCGTCGAGTCGGCAAATGCAAAGTGCTGCGGAAAGTGTGCATTTTATTGCAGGTGGGCAATGGCGCGAAGAATTGGTCGGAACCAATGCTTTAGCGTTGTCTCTAAAAACCCAACAGTCGAGTTGTGTGTTTTCAAATGAACATTATATGCCGTCTGTACATGAATGGGTCTGCTATGCAGCACCGATTATCGATCCACACACACAGCAAATTTTAGGTGTGGTTGATTTATCCACCGTGTGGAAAAACCACAATAGTTTAGGGCTACTTGCGGCTGAACGCTGCGCTTCGATTATTCAATCGGCTTTACTTGATTTTCAAAAACAGCATTTGTACATTCGGGCCTTTGCTGTGCCGCAAGTGTTATTTAATGGCAAAGTGATGGTGCTGACCCCACGGCAAATTGAAATTTTGACCATCTTGGCGCTATGTCCGCAAGGCATGACCTTAGATACTTTGCATCAAGCCTTATATGGTGAACGTAAGGTGAGCGTTGGGACTTTAAAAGCAGAAATGTCTCAGCTACGCGATATTTTGGGCGGCATGTTAGGCTCACGTCCTTACCGTCTATTGGCACAAGTCGAAGCCGATTTTTTGCAAGCCGAGCAAGCCTTAGATGCTGGTTATCTCGATTCGGCGTTGAAACTATGTTCAGGGGTTTTCTTGGCCAAAACCGAAAGTCCTTTTTTAGGGGCATGGCGCGATTGTCTTGAGTCACGATTAAGCCAAGCGATTTTTAATGCCAAGGAAACGGATGTTCTACTCAAACATGTCGCGCGTTTCCCTGAAGCTATCGATGCGGTTGAACGCCTGATTGAGCTGATGCCGAGATCGCATCCCGTACATCAGACCTTGTTGAAATTAAAACAGTAAGTTGCAATGTCATTCGGGCTGTTAAAAACCTTTATTGGCCAGCCATTGAAAGAGCTGGGTATAGACTTGTTCACGCGCGGTTTTTTCCGAAAGCACTAAATCATGCAAGCCATTGTGTATGCTTTGAATGGTGACATCGCCCTGAATTTTCTTGGCATATTTTTGGATGTCTTTTACACCTAAAATCACATCACTGGTCTGCGCTGCTTTACCCCATTTTTTGGGATTTTTAGTTTGATGCGAGTGCATGACCAAGACCGGTACATCTAGGCTGATACCTCGATGAATCTCTTTTTGAGCCTCATAAATTGTCCGCACGAAACTTAAATACACCATTGGATAGCGGGTCTTTTTCCAGTCTAAATTGAAGTCCCATTCACCCTTGAGTTCGCGGTGTAAGCTGGCGGTGTACCACTTATTCAGTTCACTTGGAAATTTTAAATTGGGAAAGGTTTTTGCCAATTTACTCAGCTGTGGAATACCCAGTGCGCGTTTCACTGGATTCATGTTGAAATCATAAAATGGGCTATTGACCCAAAGGGCTTGAATTAAAGGATGATTTTGATGATGCGCCGCATACAAGGTGGTGGTTAATCCACCCGTTGAATGACCACAAAGCAGTAAGGCATCGTGACCTTCATCTGCAATGATCGTTAGGGCTTGATCTATTTCGGCATCGTATTCAGATAGTTCATGCACATTATAGTATTTTTGATGCGGGCGGATGGAGCGGCCATATTTTCTTAAATCCAAGGCATAAAAGTCGAAACCGTGCTGATTAAAGCGTTCCGCCATTTCGGTTTGGAAAAAATAATCGATAAAGCCATGGATATAGAGCACCGCTTTGGAGGTGGGGGCCGCTGCTTTTTTGCGAACCAGTGTGGCAACCACAGGGCCTTCATAATCATCCGGGAAGGTCAGCGTGGCTTGTTCATAGCCTGCGCCCAAAATGTCAGGCTGATACTGAATATGTGAATGGCTCATTATTATACTCATCAATATTATTGGACATTATGCTTTATCCTTGATGAGCCATAAGCTTTTGTCAAATGAATAATCGATGCTGTTATGCGAACTAAAAAAGAGTGACCTCAGTATGAAAACGACCAATCTAGAGTCGCTTCCCTGAAATAAAAAGTGAAATGGATTCAGTTGAGCCTACATCACCAGACTCAAAGGGTAATGTAGGCACTTAGGTCACTTAAACATGAAGACCTTTGAGGGCTTAACTTAAACAGCCGCTTTGAAGTCGACCACAGAAGCATTGGCTTTAAGCGCTGCCTTGAAAATATCAACCACTTGAGCATGATTCGCTTTACGTGGATTGGTCAGCATGCAGGCATCTTTTTGCGCATTTTCAGACATGATGCTGAGGTCTTGTTCTTTCACACCGAGTTCAGAAAGGCTCGATGGAATGCCAATCGAAGCAGAGAGTTCACGGATTGCTGCAATCGCTGCATAAGCCGCTTCAGTCACCGTTAAACCGTCGGTTGGCACACCCATGAGCTGTGCGATACGTGCATAGCGGTCAGGGCAGGCGATCAGGTTAAATTCGCAAACGTGTGGTAGCAGCACGGCATTACATACGCCATGTGGCAAGTTGTAGAAGCCGCCAAGTTGGTGAGCCATCGCGTGGACATAACCTAAAGATGCATTGTTAAATGCCATCCCTGCTAAGTACTGCGCATAGCTCATCGCATCACGTGCTTCTAGGTTTTCGCCATTGGCGACGGCAGGGCTGAGCCATTCACTGATCATTGAAATGGCTTTTTCAGCACAAGCATCGGTAATAGGATTGGCTGCTGTAGAAACATAAGCTTCGACCGCATGTGTTAATGCATCCATACCGGTTGCTGCAGTGAGCGCCGCAGGTTTCGCAATCATCAGTTTCGGGTCGTCAATAGCGATAAGAGGGGTACAACGCCAATCGACAATCGCCATTTTAACGTGGGTGTCAGTATTGGTAATGATACAGAAACGGGTCATTTCTGATGCCGTACCTGCGGTGGTATTAATCGCAATGAGTGGAGTCATTGGAACTGTGCTTTTATCGATGCCTTCATAGTCACGAATATGACCACCACCTGCAGTGACTAAGCCAATGCCTTTGGCACAGTCATGAGAAGAGCCGCCGCCGAGAGAGACAATAAAGTCACAGCCATTGTCATTGTAGGCATCTACACCGCTATGCACGTTGGTGTCAGTTGGGTTGGGTTCTGCGCCCGGAAAGATGTGACTTTCTACGCCAGCTTCAGTTAAATATGCGGCAATCGTATCTGCTACACCAAATTTGTATAGACCGGCATCGGTCACGATAAGCGCTTTCTTTGCGCCAAGATTTTGTGCCTTTGCACCAATTTCTTTAGCACAGCCGGGGCCAAAAAGTGAAACACAAGGGATGTAAAAACCGTTTGTTTGATCTGCAATATTTTTAAAAGCCATGGTGCGATTCCTTCTACCATTCATTGTCATTTGTTATGGGTGATACTCACCTAAACTGAGTATTGCGAGGGATGTTTTAAATTCACACCTACCAAAGACCTACCAAAATTAAGGCTTTGTTTTGAATTTATTTAATTGATTGAAATTTAATCATTAATTATTTTTGCTATTTTCTAAAATTCGCTAAAAGTCGTATACATTTAAGCCAAAATAGGCGTTGCGATGATTGGATGCATGATCGAGTTATCAGATTATAAAATCTAACTAAAACTACTATCAATTTACTAAATGCCCCAAAGCGCTCGAATCAGGATAGGCTATAACAAATAACGAGATAGTCACTTTTGTGCATTTCGCTTTTTGCAGTGCGAAACAAAAGATTAATTAAACGAGTTAAATAATGCCCAGTGAAAATTTGAAAACGAAACGACCTTTATATATTCCTTATGCCGGAAATACACTTTTAGAACTCCCACTTTTAAATAAAGGTTCTGCGTTTAATGAAGATGAACGTAAGAGCTTTAATTTGCACGGTTTAATTCCACACGTCACAGAAAGCATTGAAGAACAAAGTCAGCGTTCTTATCAACAATATTGTGCATTTAATAGTGATATCAATAAGCATATCTACCTGCGCAATATTCAAGACACCAATGAAACATTGTTCTATCACTTAATTGAAAATCACCTCAGTGAGATGATGCCGATCATCTATACACCAACAGTGGGTGAGGCTTGTCAGCGCTTCTCGGACATTTACCGTCGTCATCGTGGGATTTTTATTTCATATCCTGACCGTGATCATATTGACCAAATTATTCATAACGTGAATAAAAAGAACGTGAAAGTGATTGTTATTACGGACGGTGAACGTATTCTTGGACTTGGTGACCAAGGCATTGGGGGGATGGGGATTCCGATTGGTAAGTTGTCACTGTACACCGCGTGTGGTGGGATCAGTCCAGCCTATACATTGCCGATTACTTTAGATGTCGGAACCAATAACCAACAGCTGTTGAATGACCCGATTTATATGGGTTGGAGTCAGCCTCGTATCAGCGGTGAAGAATATTATCAATTTGTCGATGACGTGATTAAAGCCATTCAACAACGTTGGCCAAAAGCGCTGATTCAATTTGAAGACTTTGCACAAAAAAATGCGATGCCTTTATTGGAAAAATATCGCGATAAAATTTGCTGTTTCAATGACGATATTCAAGGGACAGCAGCAGTGTCTGTCGGAAGTTTAATTGCGGCATCACGTGCAGCAGGCAAGCAGCTCAAAGATCAAATCGTCACCTTCTTAGGGGCGGGTTCAGCAGGTTGTGGGATTGCAGAACAGATCATCAAGCAAATGGTGGCGGAAGGTTTAACCGATGCTCAAGCACGTGCGCGGGTGTTTATGGTCGACCGCTTTGGTTTAATTACTGAAAATCAGCCGAATCTTTTAGATTTCCAACGCAAGCTTGCGCAAGCACCGGATAACGTCGCACATTGGGCAAATGCAGATTCGGTCATCTCACTCCTGGATGTGGTTACACATGCCAAACCGACTGTATTGATTGGGGTTTCGGGACAACCGGGGCTGTTTAGCCAAGAGGTTATTGAAACGATGGCTGCAAATTGTGAACAGCCTATTGTGTTGCCACTATCTAACCCGACATCACGTGTCGAAGCGGTGCCTGCAGATATTATCGAGTGGACCAAAGGTAAGGCCCTGATTGCGACAGGTAGTCCATTTGCACCAGTGAATTATCATGGCAAGATTCATCAGATTTCACAGTGCAATAACTCCTATATTTTCCCGGGGATTGGACTGGGTGTGATTGCATCTGGGGCGAAACGTGTGACGGAAAATATGCTGATGGCATCTAGTACGGCATTGGCGGACTGTTCACCAAAATTGGCAGATCCAAATGCTGATTTATTGCCAAGTTTGGATTATTTACAGGATATTTCGAAGAAAATTGCATTGAAAGTCGCGTTGGCTGCGATTGCTGATGGTGTTGCGCCAAATGTCAGCGTTGAAGTGCTCGAACATGCGATTGAAGCGAATTTCTGGAAACCTGAATATCGTGATTATGTCCGTGTGACCTATTAACGCAATTTTAATTTTTATTCATATTTGTGGAACCTGACTCAAACCATGTTCCACATACTGAATAAATATAGATTGATTTTGATTGGTGTAAGCGATAGATAAAAAAGCCCCCATCTTTCGATGAGGGCTTTTTGAATTTGGAGCGGGAAAGGAGACTCGAACTCCCGACCCCAACCTTGGCAAGGTTATGCTCTACCAACTGAGCTATTCCCGCGGAGTCTATCCTGTTTTTTTACTAAAAAACTGAATCGAAAAAAATTTGGAGCGGGAAAGGAGACTCGAACTCCCGACCCCAACCTTGGCAAGGTTATGCTCTACCAACTGAGCTATTCCCGCGGAGTCTATCCAATTTTTTAAATAAAAAACCGAATGAAAAAATTTTGAGCGGGAAAGGAGACTCGAACTCCCGACCCCAACCTTGGCAAGGTTATGCTCTACCAACTGAGCTATTCCCGCATAGCCACGTATAATACATTAAGGATTTTTCAGGTCAATAACTTTATGAAAAACTGTGCATCGTTTGCATAAAATAAAAACAATTTGTTTGAAAATTGGAATATTTTTGCAGGTCAAAGGCTTCCATTTTGATGAAATCATGCAATTCAGGCGGTTTCAGCAACTTTGCGACACAAGAACTTCAACAAATACAGGCTATACTAAGACCAGTTGAACTTTTTTTGAATTTGGGAGAGCCGTTTTGAGTTTAGAACAGCAATTAATTGAGCGTCTACAGACATTAGCGCCTACACATCTTGAAGTGGTGAATGAGTCCGCAGGTCATGGTGGTTATTTCCCAGGTAAAGAATCGCATTTTAAAGCTGTGATCGTGAGTGAGGCTTTTGCAGGCTTGCGTTTGGTGCAACGTCATCAAAAAGTCTATGCCGCAGCCGGTGATTTACTTAGTCCGGGGCAAATTCATGCCTTGGCCATTCATGCGTTTTTACCCGAAGAATGGAAAGGTCAAGACACCACTAGCCCTGAATGTGCGCATGCACCCAAGTCATCTTAAGGTGAGCCATGGAAACGCAATTAATCATTAAAATCATTCATATGTGTGGCGTGGCTTTAGGCTGTGCTGCCATTTTCATTCGTGCTTTTACGCTGTTTAAAGGGACGCAGGGCAATTTACCGAATCCAGCAGGTCGTAAGTTTTTTGTTGCATTGCAACATGGCTCAATGGCTTTAATTGCTGTGACAGGGATTATTTTATTGTTTATGAATAACTTTGATGTGCAGCCATGGTTCTATGCCAAAGTTGTGTTGTTTTTGGCGCTGCTGTCTTCTTTATCTAAAGCGTATAAAAAAGATGACAGTGTTTTATTGGTTCAGCGCCGTGCGGGCTTATTTATTGCAGCTATTGCACTTATTTTCATCATTACATTGGTTATAATCAAACCAGTTTTTGGATAAATGGCTTATCCACATGGCCGATTTCAAGGCTTGAGTAGAAAAACAAAGATTAGAGGGTTTTGAATGCGTACGCGTGTGGTATTTAACCAAAAAGGTGGTGTGGGGAAATCGAGTATTACGGTCAATTTAGCTGCGATAAGCGCGCACCAAGGTTTAAAAACTTTGGTGATTGATCTCGACCCTCAAGCCAATTCAAGTCAATATTTGTTGGGGGATGATGCGACGTATTCGGCAGATAAGCCTGCACTTGAACCCAATATTGAAAATTATTTTGAAGAAGTCTTGGGGACACAACAAAGTAAAGGTTTGTTGGGAAATGCCATCGGTTCGATTTTGAAAGGTCGTGCCAAAGGTTTGGAAAGTTATGTGCATGCATCACCTTATCCACGCTTAGATGTGATTCCTGCCAGTCCAAATTTAGGCGCGTTGGCACATGCCTTAGAATCTAAGCATAAAATTTACAAACTCCGCGATGCTTTGCAGCAGATGAGCAGTCAATATGATCGAGTGTTTATTGATACACCGCCGGCCTTTAACTTTTTTACCTTATCTGCGTTGATTGCGGCAGATCGCGTGCTGATTCCATTTGACTGCGATGTGTTTTCAAAACGTGCCTTACAGACCCTGATCGAAAATGTGTTAGAAACGCAGGATGATCATAATGATCATTTGGAAATTGAAGGCATTGTGGTCAATCAATTTCAGGCACAGGCGAAGTTGCCGCGCGAAGTTGTACAACAACTCAAAGATGAAGGTCTGCCTGTATTGGACAGCATGTTGCCGCCTTCGGTGCTGATGAAAGAATCTCATCATAAAAATCAACCTTTAATCCATTTGGCTGCAGATCATAAATTGACGCAAGCCTATCAATCATTGTTCAATGAAATTGAGCAAAAGTAGTATCGAGAAAAGTATGAATGCACTTAAATGTGGTCTAGTTGCTTTCACTGCTGTTGTATTGGGTGCATGTGCAAGTACGCCTAAACCAAGCTATGTTTCACCTACACAGTATCAGTCTTTGAGTTGCCAACAATTGCAAAGCGAATACAACCGAATCCACGACTATATTCAAAATGGTGTAGAAACACCGAAGCGCACAGGCGTTGGTGTCGGTGTTGGCCTTGGTGGTGGCTGGGGCAGCCGTGGAGGTTGGGGCATTGGTCCGAGTATTTCGGTCAATATGGGACAATCTTCAAATACCAAACGTACCGAACTTTCACGCGTTCTAGGTGAGCAAGAAGCGATTGTACAGGCAGCAAAATTTAAGGGTTGTCCGATTATCGTTCGCACAAATTCGGCTACTGCAGCAAAATCATAAACGGATCATGAGCAGAGGCTTAGGCCTGTGCTATGAGAAAAGTGTAATAAAATTTGTCAGTAGGCGAGGCGTCTACTGGCATTTTTTTTGAGCCAAATAAACTGCACTATTTAGAGCCAATAAAATATTTAAATCTATGAAAAAATTAAATTAAATATCATTCGTAAATTTTAATACCTTCTTCTGGTCTTGAACATTCAGCGTGAGTGCATTGACTTGTACAAGGATAAAACTGACCTAGCGCGTACTTGTTTTTTTAAATTCATTTCGGCTAAGGTGTGCGCTTTGAAACATTGTCTGGGTATTTATGATTGAGAGTTGGCTTTTTGTATTGGCAATGATTGCGGTGATGATGACGCCGGGACCTAGCAATGCACTAATGGCAAGCTCTGCACATCAACAAGGCATTGCAAAGACGTGCATGCTGATTCCTGCAGAATTATTGGGCTATTTCTATGCCATTAATTCGTGGGCGTTGATTATTCATTTAAGCGCTCCAGTGTGGCCGAATTTAATTCACTTGCTACATTTTCTCAGTATTGCCTATGTTTTATGGTTGGCTTTTCATTTGTGGAAATCGACGCATTTACACCAGTACAATCAAAAACATCCTTCAATTCAACCACGTGAATTATTCATTTCCTCATTAAAAAATCCGAAAGCGTTGCTTTTTGCTGCAGGTATTTTCCCGATTGAAACTTGGGCAAGCCCATTAAATTTTATTTTGGTTTTCGCTGTATTTAGCGTGGTTTTGCTGCCTGTTGCGTTGTTTTGGATGTCATTTGGCCGGACGATTTTGGCGGGTAAGACTCAAAAAATTAAGGCCGATCTTCTATATAAAGGATCGGCCCTGATGCTGATTTTATGTATGTTCCCTGTGGTTTTACGCTTTTTTGCTTAAAGGCGTTCACCATATCAGTTTACTTTTTTAATTTTGCTCGAATAAAACCAATCACACCCGGTAAAACACTAATAATAATGATGCCGAAGATCAGATGGGTGAAGTTATCTTTCACGATGGGCATATTGCCAAATAAATAACCCAAAGTGATAAATGAGCCAACCCAGCAAATCGCACCAATCATGTTAAAAGTCAGGAAGTACTTGTAGTTCATGCTGCCTGCACCTGCGACAAAAGGCGCGAAGGTTCGTGCAAAAGGAATAAAGCGGGCAAAAATAATGGTTTTACCACCGTGTTTTTCAAAGAATTTTTGCGTATTCA
Organism: Acinetobacter sp. YH16056_T; assembly: GCF_024605895.1. Classification (NCBI taxonomy): domain Bacteria; kingdom Pseudomonadati; phylum Pseudomonadota; class Gammaproteobacteria; order Moraxellales; family Moraxellaceae; genus Acinetobacter; species Acinetobacter sp. YH16056_T. The sequence goes on from NZ_CP094545.1 coordinate 137,470, forward strand.
CCAAATGTTGACGGTTAATAAAGCGTGATTCAATTTCAAAGACACGTGGGCCAATATATTTACCAATATGGTAATTCAGCGTGTCGCCCAAGACCGCAGCGATAAACAGCAAAATCACCAAAACCCATGGATCCATGGCACCTGTTGACGCAGCGAGCGCGCCTGCTGCAAACAGAAGACTGTCACCCGGTAAAAAGGGCATGACCACTAAACCGGTTTCAACAAAAATGATCAGGAACAGAATTGCATAAATCCATACGCCATAATTGGTAATAAACTCGAGTAAATGGTCATCAACATGTAGTATAAAATCAATCAGTTCCATGGGGCTTATATGTGTAAAATAGTGGTCTGATGCTATCAGTCTGGGGCAGCAAAGTCAGTATTAAAACGTAATTAATTATCAGTAAAATCGTTCTATATATGGAATGATGAGTATTATAAAAGCATATTTAAAGAGAATAAGAAACGACCTAATCTAAGCACATCTTTTGAACAGTATTAAAAATAGGTTTCAGTATGTTTAATCCAAATCTAGTGGTGAAAAATCTGAGTCAACAGCCGCAAATCAATGCAGTGATCAGTCTCGTTGCACGTATTTTGATGGCTTATATCTTTATTGTGGCAGGTTGGGGCAAAATTACCGCTTACACTGCAACCGGAGGTTATATGGAGTCAATGGGTGTGCCAGCTGGGCTTCTTCCGATTACTATCTTAGTCGAGCTAGGTGGCGGCTTAGCTTTATTGTTTGGTTTTCAAGCGCGTTTTGCGGCATTGGGTCTAACCGTATTTAGTTTAATCACTGCATTTTTATTCCATGGTGGTGCAGAAGATGGCATTAACTTTATGAAAAATTTGGCGATGTCAGGCGGCTTATTATTTCTCATGTTACATGGTGCAGGTAAATTCAGTTTTGATCATTGGATCGAAAAATCAAAATAAAGCGGTCATGAGTCCGAGCATCCATCAAAGCGGCGTTCTGCCGCTTTTTTCATGTCTATCGCTGATTTAAAGTAAATCAATAAAGCCCTGAAATGTGTTGTAAAAAACATCGTTTGGCTTGTGGTTTTTGCCCCTGTCCGAATAGTGTGCGAAAGTCCAAGAAAAATGTTAGAATACGGCGCTTATATTCGTTGCCTGCATAGTTGTTTGCCATGACTACCAATACCCAAATTACTGAAGACCGTATCCTGATTTTGGATTTCGGTTCTCAATATAGTCAGCTTATTGCACGTCGTGTACGTGAAGCTGGTGTTTATTCAGAAATGTACGCATTTGATATGTCTGAAGAAGACATTCGTGCATTTAACCCAAACGGGATCATTCTTTCAGGTGGTCCAGAAAGTGTTCATGAAGAAGGTAGTCCGCGCGCACCACAAGTTGTATTTGAACTTGGTGTACCTGTTTTAGGTATTTGCTATGGTCTACAAACCATGTCAGAACAACTTGGCGGTAAAGTTGAGCCAGGTACTGTGCATGAATTTGGTTATGCAGAAGTTGATATTAAAGTCCGTGATGCTTTAATTGGTGATCTTGAAGATACCAAAGACCAATTAAAAGTGTGGATGAGTCATGGCGATAAAGTGACTCAAATTCCTGAAGGTTTCCAAATCACTGCAAGCACACCAAGCTGCCCAGTGGCGATGGTTTCTGATGAAAAACGTCGTTTCTATGGTATCCAATTCCACCCAGAAGTGACACACACTGCGAAAGGTGCTGAGTTATTGTCTAACTTCGTACATGGCGTATGTGGTTGCCGTAACTTGTGGAACTCAGAAAACATCATCGATCTTCGCGTAGAACAACTTCGTGAGCAAATTGGTGATCAAAAAGTTCTCTTGGGTCTTTCAGGCGGTGTCGATTCATCTGTTGTAGCTGCACTTTTACACCGTGCGATTGGCGACCAATTGACTTGTGTATTCGTAGATAACGGTTTACTTCGTTTGAACGAAGGCGAGCAAGTGATGGACATGTTTGCGAAAAACATGGGTATTCGCGTGATTCGTGCCGACGCTGAAAATCGCTTCTTAACAGCGCTTGCTGGTGAAGTTGATCCAGAGAAAAAACGTAAAATCATCGGTCGTGAATTCATTGAAGTGTTTGCTGAAGAAGCACGTAAGCTTGACGGTGTGAACTTCCTTGCTCAAGGTACCATTTACCCAGACGTAATTGAATCTGCAGCAAGCAAACAAGGTAAAGCACACGTGATTAAATCACATCACAACGTGGGTGGTTTACCTGAAGATTTAGCATTCGAATTGGTTGAGCCAATCCGTGATTTATTCAAAGACGAAGTACGCCGTTTAGGTACAACTTTAGGTCTTCCATTTGAAATGCTTTACCGTCATCCATTCCCAGGCCCAGGTCTAGGTGTACGTATTCTTGGTGAAGTGAAAAAAGAATATGCAGATATCCTTCGTCTAGCAGATGACATCTTCATGCAAGAACTTCGCGCAAGCGGCTGGTATGACAAAACTGCGCAAGCATTTGCTGTATTCCAACCCGTGAAATCGGTTGGTGTGGTGGGTGATGGCCGCCGTTATGCATGGGTGATCGCGCTTCGTGCTGTAGAAACTGTGGACTTTATGACTGCACGTTTTGCACATCTTCCATACGACTTAGTAGACAAGATTTCTACACGTATCATGAACGAGATTGCTGAAGTTTCTCGTGTTGTTTATGACGTATCGTCTAAACCACCTGCTACGATTGAGTGGGAGTAATTTAGGGATTTCAAGAAACAACGTTTCTTGCCTAAATTACGGCAAAGGCTATGCCTGCGCCAGACTGGGGTTTCACGAAGCACTGCTTCGTGCCAGTTTTACGCCATGAACAAGATTTAAAGCACTGCTTTAAATTTTGTGCAAGATGCCTGTGGCAGTATCTCATTTAAGATATATCCAATAAAAAAAGGACGCTTCAGCGTCCTTTTTTTTGTTTATAATTATGAAAAATACTATTTTAAAAAGAGCAAGTTAAATGTCATTGCCTACATACGATCAGTTGATGCTTCCATTAATGAAACTTTTAGCAGAACAAAAAGAGGCAATAAAATTAAGTTCTGCCACAAAAATTTTAGCTGAAAGATCTGGGTTATCTGAAGCTGATTTAAATTTAAGGCTATCTAGTGGTACAAAAACAGTATTTTATGATCGTGTTGGCTGGGCGAAAACATATTTGGTTAAAGCAGGTTTGATACAACAACCATCACGTGGTCTTTGCGAATTAAGTACGTTAGGTTGGTCTATTGAGTTGTCCAGCTTATCCAATATAACTAATCAGTATTTGATGCAGTTTGAAGGGTTTTCTGATTATAAAATTGGTTCTAACCATAATAAAAATATTCAAAATCTAGTTCTAATAGAAGAGCATGCTACATCTATTCAAACAGAATATTTGACGCCTGCAGAAATAATCGAACAATCATCAAAGGAGCTTAATCAAACAATTAAAGATGAGCTATTAAATAAAATTAAAAGTAATTCACCCAAATTCTTTGAGCAATTAGTTGTCGATTTGTTGGTAATAATGGGTTATGGCGGTTCACATCAAGACGCAGCCCAAGCAATAGGTAAAACCAGTGATGGTGGTATTGACGGTATTATCAGTGAAGATCGTTTAGGTTTAGATAAAATATATATTCAAGCTAAACGTTGGGAAAATACGGTGGGGCGCCCTGACATTCAACAGTTTAAGGGAGCTTTGGCTGATCAAGTGGCGAAAAAGGGCGTATTTATTACTACTTCTTGTTTTAGTAAAGAAGCAATTGAGTCAGCAAAGAAATCAGGCATTGTTTTAATTGATGGTGACAAGCTTACATCTCTCATGATTGAATTTGGCTTGGGTATTCAAATTGAAAGAAGTTTCCATATTTATAAAATAGATCAAGACCGTTTTGATGAAGATAGTTTTTAAATAAACTTAAAGGACGCTTCAGCGTCCTTTTTTTATATCTCAACATTCTATTTATAAACAATTGACCAACTACGATCGCTCTCATTATTCGGTTCAGCTTTGGACTTCGCTTTATGGGTAAAGCTTTGCCAAGACTTCGTCGATTTACGTTCGGGCTTCATGCTTGGGTCATAGCGTTCGACACGGTTACGGCCATTTTCTTTTGCCTGATACAGCGCAATATCAGCTTGCTTAATCAGTTCAGTTAAATTTTGTTTATGTGATTTAAGCTGTGAAACACCAATGGAAACGGTAAATTGGATCGGGTGATTTGCGACATTCAGCAAAGATTGATTTTGAAGCGTTAAACGAATACGTTCCGCGATCAACATTGCATCCTGTATTTGCGTTTCCGACAAAAGCACAATAAATTCTTCGCCACCAAAGCGAGCCAAAACATCTTTTTGGCGCATTTCTTTGCGGGTGGTTTCAGCGATACATTGCAGCACCTGATCACCAACATCATGCCCGTAATTATCATTAATATGTTTAAAATGATCGACATCAAACATCAGTAAGCAGGTGCTTGCGGGTGTTGGCCATTCATGGATGCGATGTTCAGCCAGTTGAACAAACTGACGACGGTTATATAACTGGGTGAGCTCATCTGTATGCGCTAGATTTTTCAGCGTATGCATATTCCAATCGTCAAGCAGGGTGCGTAAAAAATGACGTCGTGCATTGAGCGTATTGTTCCAGCTCATATGCAGGCTGATCATCCAAACGGGAATAGACACGACCACAAAAATCAGCGCTTCTTGCCATGATAAAAGCTGACTCACCGCAAAATATACCAATAGCGAAATGAGACCCGAACAATACAAGGCAGGCTTAAATTGTGTTTGTACGCAGACATTGGCAATTAAAATAAAGATCGCCGCACCATAGATATAGGACGAGACCATTGGGCTATTTGAAGCCAGTAATAAGCCAATCCAAATCGCGGTGCTACAGACCGTCCCGATCGGTAAGATCATGTCGAGTACACGAATGTCTTTTTTGTATTTAAATAAATAAAAGCTAACCAATAAAGCCACAATAATCAGGGCAACTCGAGAAAGGCCTGACCAAAAGAACATGTCTGGAATAATAAAAATGTCAGCAAAAAAATAAAGAAGAAACGTAATCTGCGCCATGTAGTTCACTTGACGCAAATAAGGTAACTGATGGGCATACTGATGTTGTAGAAAATAGTTTCTAAACTGCGTAGGAATACGTGCAAAAGGATCTGCAATGGCTTGTTCAATCTCGGCACGATTGGCAAGATCACACTCAGAAAGTTTCAAAGTATGAGTATGATTTTTACGAACTTCCTGAGCAGACGAATTAGTCCGAGAACTCATTCGTACATCAACAGACATGTCCCTTCTCCATAAATGGCTTAGGACAAATTATGAACAAAAAACACACAAAAATATCTACCTGAAACTAGGGATTTTTCGAATGAATGATAAAAAATCGTCTGATGAATGTTACAAAATATATTATTAACTTGCTGTTTTATAAGTTGAAATTTGATTTCTTCCTGCAGATTTTGCTTGGTAAAGTGCCTGATCGGCCATGCGAATTACACTTTGTAAATCTCGGTTTTTTTGACCAAATTCGGCAACACCAATTGAAACGGTAAATTTAAGTTTTTGTAGTGTATCAAGTTCTAAATAATCATCGGCTATTGCCCGTCGCAGACGTTCGGCAATATCTTGAGCCTGACGCAGGTGTGTCTGCGGTAAAAGGATAATAAATTCTTCACCACCGAAGCGGGCAATGATGTCTTGGCTACGTAAAGTATGTCGGCACGTTTCGGCAATTTGTTGTAAAACATGATCACCAATATAGTGCCCAAACTGATCATTAATATTTTTAAATTTGTCGACATCAAAAATCAGTAATGAAAGTGGCTGTAACGGTTTGGACTGATGATGAATATGATAATTGGCAAGTTGAATAAATTGACGTCGATTGTTTAAGCCAGTCAGCACATCGGTATGCGCCATAATATTGAGCGCTTCACGGTTCAACTGATCGAGTTTACTGTGTAAAAAAACAATTCTGGATTTTTGCGTTGAATTCCAACTGATATACAGACTAAATAACAACACAGGGGAATAGATCAAGATAAACAGTTGCAGTTGATGGATATTGCCAGAAATGGCGAAATACACCCCAATCAGTAAAATTAGACTGATACATAGAGAAATGAGCACAGCAGCCTTAAAGCGGATTTGCACACATAAATTGGCTAACACAATAAAAACCAAAGATGCATATAAATAGATCGGCACATCGGGGCTATTGGATAAATTGAGGAGGCTAAACCACAGGGCAGAAGCACCAACGATCGATAGGGGAAGCATCAAGTCAAAGAGTAAAATGCTCTTGCTATATGTATAAATGCCCCATGTGATGCCCATCATCAGTAAGGTATAGGCCGTTTTTAAGCCTATCGCGAGCAAGCCCACATCGGGCAACATAAACCAATCCGCTATGGCATAAGAGAGATAGGCCAATTGTGCAACGATGTTGACTTGGAAAAAGAATTTAAAAAGTTGACGACGATGGTAGTGGAAAAATTCTTGACGAAATTGAGCAGGAACACGAACAAAGGTTCCTTTCAAGGCTTTTTGGATCAGTGCACGTGATTCTTTCTTATACTCATTGATCATGCAAGATTACCGACGGGTGAGCATGGTTTGTATGTAAGTTTATGTAACTAAAATAATCTATATCATTTTTATTTAAAATTAAACACGTTATTTCAATGATTTGTGAATTATTTGGTATTGTTTGGTCTAAAGTGAGTGTTAATTTGTGTTACTTAAATTTACATTTCACGTGATTTGAACAAGTAATTTTGCATTGGGTATTGTCTAAATAAGCATCAATAACTGTTATGCTGTATGTCATATTAGGCAACAAAAAAACGATTGTCCTATCTCTGTGATTCAGCGTATTAATGACAGCTGAAGAAGATTGAGTTAATGCAGATATAATGGAAAAAAATGCATAGCTCTAGCCGATAGTCCTTGCATCGGCTTAGCCAAATTTAGGGTAAGAATATGACCAATACCAATTACACAGAAATATCTCATTCCGACGATTGTGAAAAATACGTCAATCAGTTCATTCAAGAATTTCCACTGCGCCGTGCTGAAATTGGTCAAGGCACAGTGATTAAACGTGCTTTACCGAGTCGGCATAAACGGATGATTGGTGCATGGTGTTTCCTTGACCATGCCGGTCCAGTGCATTTCCCTCAAGGTGATGGCTTAGATGTTGGGCCGCATCCACATATTGGTTTGCAAACGTTTACCTGGATGATTGATGGCACCATGATGCATACCGACAGTTTGGGCACACATCAGTTAATTCAGCCCAAACAAGTCAATCTCATGACAGCGGGTTATGGTATTTCGCATACTGAGGTTGCTCCAGAGTCTGAAACACAAATGCATGCTGCGCAGCTTTGGATTGCATTGCCAGATGACAAAATCAATATGGCGCCCCAGTTTGACCATTACCCAGAGTTGCCTGTGGTGACACAAGACGGGATTGAATTGACGGTCTTGGTCGGTGAATTTTTACAGACTAAATCGCCGGTAAAAGTACATAGTGAATTATTGGGTGTCGATCTGCGTAGTTCGGAAAGTCAAAGTACCGTCTTGCCGCTGAATCCAAAATTTGAATATGGCTTTATGGCCCTCGAAGGGACTGCCAGTATCAATGGTCACGAGCTAAATGAAGACAATATGGTGGTACTTGAGCCGGGCTTAACCCAAGTCAAAATTGACCTACATGCAGGTGGCCGTGTTTTATTATTAGGAGGTGAACCTTTTGAATCACCGATTCTGCTGTGGTGGAATTTTGTGGGGCGCACACAAGAAGAATTGAATATTGCCCGTGAGCAGTGGATTAATCAGGACGAACGCTTTGGCTCTATTCCAGACTATGATGGTCCACGACTAGAAGCACCGGCTTTCCCTGATAAAATGCGTCCATCACGTTAACTTAAAAATAAAAATGAACAGCCGTACCTGTGGTGAAAATGGTGCGGCATAACCATGAGGGAGTCATTATGGGTATCGTCGCAACGGCAACAGTAAACACCTTAATAGGAGATGAACCCATGCGGGTGCTACATCATCTAGAAAAATCTCGTTCATTTCGTATTTTATGGGCAATGCAGGAATTAGGACTGGATTATCAGGTTCAGTTTTATCTGCGCCAGCCAAATTTGTCTGCTCCCCCTGAGCTTAAAGTCATCCATCCTTTAGGGAAGTCGCCCATATTGCAGGATGATGGACTGGTCTTGGTAGAATCTGCAGCGATCTTGGAGTATTTACAAGAAAAGTATGATCGGCATGATTTTTTTGCAGCCAAGGCGGAACATTCAAAACAACAATATCGCTTTTGGATGCATTATGCCGAAGGTTCTCTGATGCCGTTATTGGTGATGCAGTTGGTCATGAGCAATGTGCCACGCCATGTGCCTTGGGTCATCAAACCCGTAGCTAGCCGCATTTGTGATGGGGTCAAAAAAGGTTTTGTACGACCGCGTTTAAAAGAACATATCGTATTTTTAGAAAATCATTTAGCGGAAAATGAATATTTTGCGGGACCGTTTAGCTTCGCGGATATTCAGATGACGTTTCCATTAGAAGCCCTCATGACCCGAACGCAAGGGCGATATCCACAAATTCAGTCTTTCTTACAACGGATGCAGCAGCGTCCTGCATATCGCCGTGCCAAACAACAGGAACAACAGTTGGAAGCGCAGCAACAAGATCGGCAGGATGATTCTGCTTAGCTCACGTGATACAAGCGTTCTTTAGGGAAGACCACCTTAAACAGTGAACCACGATTTTCTTTGGACTCAATTTCAAGGTGTGCCTGATGTTGCATCAAAACGTGTTTTACGATGGCTAGACCTAAACCTGTCCCCCCCGTTTGGCGGCTACGGGCACTGTCCACACGATAAAAACGTTCCGTCAAACGGGGTAAGTGTTTCGGGTCAATCCCGATGCCAGTATCTTCAACGGTAAAATAACCATGCGTACCATCATCATGCCAACCAATCGTCACAGTACCGCCTTTCGGGGTGTATTTAATCGCATTGGTGATGAGGTTGCTAAATGCACTTGCCAATTCCATATCTGATCCGATCAGGTCACAGTGACTATCAATCTCGAGATTCAGTGTATGTCCATAATCCACGTTGTAAGCATGTGCATCGTCATACAGTTGGTTCATTAGGCTTGGCATTTCAATGATTTGATTTTTAGCAACTTTTTTATCATTTTCCAGGCGAGATAATAATAACAAGTCATTGACCAAAGCATTCATACGGCGGGTTTGAGACTGCATTTGATCGAATGCACGTTTCCAGCGTGGATTTAAATCTTCCTGATCGGTAAAGGTTTCGATATAACCACTTAAAACCGTGAGCGGTGTGCGTAGCTCATGTGAAATATTATCGACAAAGTCTTTACGCATTTGCTCAAGGTTATGCATACGCGTGACGTCATAGGCTACCAGTAAACGACTTTCGCGACCAAAACGGGTCAATTTGACTTGCACATAATGGTCTTCAAGCACCGATGATTTCATTTTCAAACCATCGGGGGCTAAATCGATATTGGTAAAGTATTCGATAAAACTAGGCTGTCTTAAAATACTTAAAATATTGCGCCCTTGATCCAGCTGTTGAATCCCTAAAAGCTTTTCTGCTGCAGGGTTCCACCATTCGATTTGGTGTAATTCATCAATCAATACCACAGCTTCAGCAAGTGCCACCAAGGAAGATTGAGCGCGGTCAATCAGGCCGACCATTTCAGCTTGTACGATGCGTTCTTGGCGCTGCGCACGATATACATTAAAGAGCAAAGCCCCCCAAATACCGTCTAAATTCGGCGGAACATCATAGGGACGGTTTGAAATCCATTCGTTAACCAAGTACAGCGAACGCATTTGCAATGCAAAGAACACTGCAAAGGCAATTAAGATGCAGATCCATAAGTACCCGATACCAAAGCCGATGAGTGCAGCAATGAGCAGGAAAAATGCCAGCAGTCTTAAATCCTGCTTGGCAAAAGTCCATAAACTGCTGTAACGGAATTTTTTATGTTCACTGGCAAGTTCAGGGACGGGATACGGTTCGTACATAGAAAATTAAAGACCTAAAATGACTAACCCATCACAGCGTCTGCACGGGTAGAGAAACGGTAACCTGTGCCACGAACAGTTTGCACATAACGATCGGCTTGGAAAGGTTCAAGAACTTTACGCAAACGACGAATATGAACGTCAATGGTACGGTCCTCAATATACACGTTTCCACCCCAAACCTGATCTAATAATTGAGCACGGGTATAGGCACGTTCAGGATGAGTCATGAAAAAGGCCAATAGACGATATTCAGTTGGTCCCATATCTAAAATGGTGTTGCCAAAGCTGACACGTTGGCTGACTGGATCGAGGATTAAGCCATTGGCATCAATGGTTTTTTCACCACCCAATGCATTTGAGCGACGTAGCACCGCTTTAATGCGTGACACCAACTCACGGGTGGAAAAGGGTTTGGTCATGTAGTCATCTGCGCCCGCGTCTAGACCTTGAACTTTATGGTCTTCTTCACCGCGCGCAGTGAGCATGATGACTGGAATCTCTGACAAATTTTCATCGCGTTTTAAACGACGACATAGGTCTACACCACTCACGCCACCAGGCATCATCCAATCCAATAAAACCAGTGCAGGACGCTGATCCACAATCATTTGGTGCGCTTGTTTGGCATCTTCAGCTTGCTGACATTGAAAACCAGCCATATCCAGTGAAGTATGGATCATTTCCCGAATCGGGAGTTCGTCGTCGACGATTAAAATATAGTCATCTTTCACAGCGCAATACCCTATTTTATGTAAACGGTAGACCGTTTTATATTTATGACAGGCTTATTACAAAGATTAATTATGACAGTATCATTGCAAAAATGATCTTTCATTGGGGTTTAGAAAGAAATTGTGACAATTTAAATCCTGAAATATTCAACAATATGGGCTTTGCATCATGCTGTTGTCACAAAAAAATCATTCAAAAAATTGTAAAGATCAATGTTGAGGACAAAATTTATTTCCTGGGTTTTTCATAAAAAGCATCCAACAAGGCCAAAAAGACCACGCTACATGACGATAAAACTTCATCAATCGGCTGTTTATAACCACTCATGACCCAGCGAATCGCGATTTGGGTGACATAACCATTGAGACCTGTTGCGACCATTGAAATTTCGCGTTCTGAACGATCAATATTTGGCATCATGAGCATGACAAAGGCATGAATCATACGGTCAAAGCGCATCATGGTTTCATGAATCGTGGCTTGGTTATGTAGCTCTTGTACCAACATGGCATCGATATAAATGATGCGCGCCATGCGAGGATTATTTTTTAAGGTTAACAATAGGGCGGTTAAACCTGCTTCAATCATTTTTTTAGAATCGGTTGATGCTTGCATGATGGCTTGCATCACGTTTTGTTGCAGTTCATCGATTAATTTTAAAAAGATGGTCTGGAACAGTTGCTCACTTTTCTTAAATGATTCGTAAAAATAGCGTTCGGTCAGCTTGGCTTCCAAACAAATATCTTTCACGGTCACGGAAAAAAAGCCATGTGTACCATAGGCTTCTATACCGGCTTCAATCAGTTTTTCACGTCGCGCTTGCTTACGTTCACTGAGAGAAAGCCCTTTAAATTGACGTTCCTTCACATTTTTTGCCTGTTGTTGTTCTGTGTGATTTGTTGCATCTGTCATGAAAATATACGCTGAACTAAAGCAGAATTTTGTCTTATTTTAGCAATAATTTCAGTTTAAACCTATGTTTAAGCATTGGCGATTTCAACAGCTTAGCACGTCCTAAGATGACATTGACAATATGTATTGTCAAAACTATATTAAGTCGACGAACTGCACACATTGGCAAATGAGATCACGCTGTGATAAAGCCAAGCGGCAGCATAAAGGAATAAGGAATCACAATGAAAAACTTCAAAAATAAAGTGGCTGCCATTACAGGTGCAGGTTCAGGTATTGGTCAGCAATTGGCTGTGCTTTTGGCTAAACAAGGCTGCCATCTGTCTTTAAGCGATGTGAATGAACAGGGGCTAGCGGCAACCGTTGAATTGGTGAAAGCTAGCAATGTACGTGTAACCACGCAAAAACTCGATGTGTCAGACCTTGCGGCAATGAAAGCATGGGCAGCACAGACCGTTAAAGATCATGGTTCGGTGAATATGATTTTTAACAATGCGGGTGTGGCATTGGGCACGACCGTTGAAGGGGCAAGCTACGAAGAGCTGGAGTGGATTGTTAATATTAACTTCTGGGGTGTGGTTTATGGCACCAAGGAGTTTTTACCGTATATTAAGCAAAGTGGTGAAGGTCATATCATCAATATTTCCAGCTTGTTTGGCTTAACGGCACAGCCAACACAGTCGGCATATAATGCCACTAAATTTGCAGTACGTGGCTTTACCGAATCTTTACGCCAAGAATTGGATATTGAAAACTGTGGCGTGAGTGCGCTATGTGTACATCCGGGCGGGATTCGTACCAATATTGCCAATGCCGCAAAAATGAATGATAGCCTGAAAAGTTTAGGCATGAACCCGCAAAAATCGGCACAGTCCTTTAATAAATTCTTGCGCTGTCCACCTGAAGAAGCGGCTCGTCAAATCATTGAAGCAGTACAAAAAGATAAGCGTCGTTTATTGATTGGTAATGATGCAAAAGCGATTGATTTAATTCAACGTTTGCTTCCGACGGGTTATCAAAAATTAACTGCCATGGCGACTAAATTTGGTCAATAAGCGGTAATTAAAATCAATTGAAAAGAGCCCACGTCAGTGGGTTTTTTTATGCTCTAGTAATATCAGAAGCGCAATTTGATCCAAATAAAAGAACGATACGCGGTAGTGTCATCCGCAATTGTTTGAGACAAGACGACTTTTAATCAAAAATGTTTTTGCGATCCTTTGAATCATTTGATGGTATTAAACGAGTTTTGTCGGTGAGGTGTATTGCACCGCAAGATGGTTTCCTTGCGAAGCACGCTTCTCATTTTGTCGAATGAGAAACAACGTTTCGTAAGAGTACCTCCAGCCGAAGGCTAATCCCGTTATTCAATCCCTAGATGTAAGACTCCATCGAATAGATTTAAAAATCATTTTAAAAATCCGAAATTACTTTTACAGGCGTAACATCAGTTATTAAAAGCCCAAAGCGTATTTCTTATTTCATAAAATGAGATATAAAAATGGAAATAACTGATGATTTGAAATAAGCAACTGTTGAATAACCAACAGTTTTTTGGCGTTAAAACCAACAGAATTTATCAGATTTAAATAATAAAACTTTAAAAAATAAATACTTAAAATGTTGGCACAGTTGTTGCCATATTAGAGTGAACAAAACTCACCACTGTATGGAACATTTATGAGTACTTTTACGCATCGATATCTTTCTGCTTTTCGTGTCCTACAACAGGCATGTTGTTGTGCTATGACACTCGCGATGATGCGCGCTTAAATTCTAAAAGCTGTCTTCGAGTTTCGGTCGTGCATAAGTTGAATAAAACCTACGACCACTCAGATTAATTTTTAAAAACCCACGCAGTACATTCACTTCATGCACCTTGCATGGGGTTGGGGGATTTTGCGCTTTGGGAAAAATATTAGTGAAACCAAATCATGAAAAAAACCACATTAACCGTTGCGGTCGGACTGATTTTATCCGCAACCAGTCAGCTGAGTTTTGCTTCGGATGAAGCACTTCAGCAAGAACTGAGCAGCTTAAAACAACAAATTGAGAGTTTGCAAAAACGCTTAAATGCAGTGGAATCTGGTACGACGAAAAGCCAAGTCGTCGAAACGGCCACTGTGACGACAGAAGATACGAGCAACGCCGCTGATGTTGAAGGTGAAACGCAGGTTGCAGAAGTGACCACAGCAACATCCGAAGATATCGACGGCTTACGTGCAGATATTGAAAACTATAAGTACGATCAGTCACGTCAATATGAACGTCAAACCACCAAATCGACCCGTGACACAACCCTGTATGGCACGGTTCAACTACGTGCCAGTGCGCTCGATGAAACGGGTGTGTTGGGTTCAACCAAATCGACATTTGATATTGGGACTGCGCTGATCGGTGTACGCGGGAATTTATTCCGTGATTATAACGAAGGCAAAAACCTCGACTATCAATTGTCCTTTGGTTATGGCAAACGCAATGATGGCACCAATAACAGTAACTTTAATTTACTAGATGCCTTTGTTCGCTATAACGCTTTTGCCACCAATGCGGGCCCTGAAACTGCCAAACTCAACTTTACGCTCGGTCAGCAGTTATTGCCCTTTGGTCTAGATGTGCAGTCTCCTGAAGATTTGCGTCCGACCATTAATACCGCTGCAGCTTCGACCTTTCTAGGACTGTTTAACCGTCAAAATGGATTTATCGTCCGTGGAGATGCCAAACCTTTTGTCGACTTTGCATCGAACTACCGTGCGCCGCTATTTGAGTATGCCTTAGGGTTGACCAATGGGAACGCCAGTAATAAGGCAGATGACAACAATGGCAAAGATTATATCGGTCGTGTGGCTTTTACCTTGCCAGTGGACTACGCCAGCATTTTCCGTGAGTTGAAGTTTGGGGCCTCTTATATCAAAGGCGAATCGAAAATTTCAGCCGGCGGAATCACTGATAATGCTGCGAAACGTGATCGTTTGGGTTTCGATATTTATTATAACCACGCACCATTTGGTGTGACCTATGAATATCTGCAAGGCAAGACCGATTATGTCGACACCGTAGCCCAAGACATCAAAGAAGCCAAAGCGGAAGGACATACTTTTACCGCTTTCTACACCTTGGGTGATCAGTTCTACAACAGTATTAAATCCAACGCCAAATTTGATGATTTCTGGCCGAAGTCAGTCCAAGGTTATTACCGTTTTGACCGCTATAACCCGAATAAAAACAACGCAAGCTATCTCGATACCGCGAGCGGTCGTATTGGTGAATATGACATTCACTCTTTGGGTTTAAACCTATTTTTTGCGCAAACCACAAAATTCCAATTACAGCTGAATCACTATCTGTTTGATGTCGAAACGGCAAATCAAAAAGACACCAATGAGCTGCAAGCTCAGGTTCAGTACACCTTTTAATTCAAATATTTAAACCATTAAGGAACATTTAAAATGAAAATTATCTCTAAAAAAATCGCAGCCACATTCTTGGCACTTTCAGCACTTGGTTTAAGCGTTCAATTGCATGCTGCCAATCCCAAAGAAATTCGCATTTCAGTATCAGCTGCGGGTGAGGGGGGTAAACCCAAAGTGGGCGGTAGTTTTGTAGCTACAGCACATTTACGAGGTGTGCTCGAACAAGAATTTAAAAAAGATGGCATTAAGGTGAATTGGCTGTTTTTCCCAGGAGCAGGCCCTGCAACCAACGAAGCTTTAGCCAATGGCAAAGTGGACTTTGCATTGCATGGCGATTTGCCCTCATTGGTTGGACGTTCAACGGGATTAAAAACCAAAGTCTTGTTTTCAACAGGGCGTTTTGGTCCTACCTATGTGGTGGTGCCTGCCGGATCAAATGCTAAATCCTTTGCAGATCTAAAAGGCAAAAAATTCTCCGTCTTTAAAGGCACCAATGGTCAGATCGTCTTTAACCGTGTATTAGCAAAATACAATTTAACTGAGCGCGATTTACGAGTGATTTCGCAAGATGCCTATTCGGCGCGTACTGCGTTAGCGACAGGTGATATTGATGCCACGATTACTTCACCGTTTAGTTTGCAAGCGCGTGGTGTGGCGAAAACATTACTAGAAATTAAAGATCCGAAAGTTGCACCGATTGCGCACTTTTGGGTGACAGAAAGTTTTGAAAAACAATATCCAGAGGTGGTGCAACGTGTCGTGACGACACTGATTAAACAAGCGCAGTGGAGTTCTCAAGAAGCCAACCGTAGTGCGCAATATAAACTCTGGGCTCAAAGTGGCATTCCATTGGTGGATTATCAAAAAACATGGGATGGTTGGAATTTAAAAGACCGCACTACACCGCTACTAGACGAGTTTCATCGTTCACAAATTGATAGTGCTTTAAAAATTGCCAAAGACGCACGCTTAATCCGTCGTGATGTGGATACCAAAACGTGGTATGAACCGAAGTATCTAAATAATGCCTTGAAAGAGCTGAAGTTAGAGGGTTACTGGCGCCAATTTAATGCTCAAGGTCAACCGAAGTAAGTCACAGCCATGAGTCGTCCGATTGAAAGCAATGTAATTGCCAGTCCATTAACCACCAAATTTATGAGCAGTTTTGTGCTGCTCACGATTTTGGCTGGACTGGGTGTAGGTGTCGCACGAGTTTTAATTTCCTTGTATGCCGTGCATTTAGAAGCCACCGAATTGCAATTGGGGCTAATTTCTGCAGCGCAAAATATTGGCATTTTGATCATGGCATTGCCGATTGGCGTGTTGGTACAGCGCTTTGGGTCTTTGAAAATATTCTGCATCGGCAGTGTGTTGGGCGCTTTGGTCTATAGCTTAACGCCACTCAAAGCTGGTGCATGGTACCTCTTTGCGGTGACAGCCTTGGTGAGTTTTGTCTTACCCATGCGTTTTGTTTCGATCAATACCGTTTTCCTGAGCAATTTAAAGCGTTTAGGTCCAGCCCGTGCGGGTTGGTTTCGCGGTTCGCACATGATGGGATATTTCCTGATTGCGCCTGCATTGAGCGTATTGTTGATCGAGCATTTCGGCTATGGCGGAAGTTTTTATGTGGTGTCTTTGCTTTTTTTAGGCACCTTGCTGTTGGCTCCGTGGTGCTTTCAACGTAGTACTCCGCAAGCGACGAATCGCCCGCATTTTCAATGGCGAGATATTGTGGCGCCTTTGGCACTCATCAAAACCCATGCCTCGCTGCGGATTGTTTGCATATTGGAATTTTTGAGCAGCGTGGCAAATAACTACTTTGGCTTTTTCATTGTGGTGATTGCTATCCAAAGTTTTGCACTTTCAGAGCCAATGGCAGTGATGCTGCTGACCGTACAAGGCATTGTCTTTGTGGGATCGCTATTTAGCATGGGCGGTTTGGCTGAGCTGATGGGTTATCAAAAGTTTTATTTGATTGGCCTAAGCCTGATGGCAACGGCATTACTGATTTTAGCCTTAACCAAAATCACGCTGTTGATGTGGCCTGCTTCGGTCATGTTTGGACTTGGACTCGGTATGTTGCATATCGCCAATTTTATGTCTTTCGCCCGAGTGGGTGAGCAAACCGCGATGGCTAAGATTTCTCCAATTTTAGCCCTCGTCGGACCTTCGGGTGGACTGTTGGGTGGCTTGATAGGCGCCGTATTTGGCGCACAGGTTGGACTACAAAATTTATTTTTACCGATCGGGCTGGTGTTTATTGGTCTGATTATTTTGATCAGCAAAGATCAGGAATTTATTCAATTTTTAAAACCTGATGTCTCAGAACAGAGCGTAAAAGGACAAGAATTATGAGCCTTACGGATGTATCTGCACATTCGGTTCCCTTGCAAAGTGACCGAAGTGCGTTGGATTTTTTTAAGACCTATTTAAAACTAACTTTGCAAGTGGCGTGTGGACTCCTGATGCCAGTTTTATTGTTCGGTTTGTGGTATGTGGCAACACTCAAACATTGGTTGCCAGAGCAAATTTTACCTGCACCGAGTTTGGTGTGGCAAAGCACAGTTGAATTATGGCAAAGCGGTGAATTGAGTTTTCATTTTGCCATCAGTGCCAAACGTATTTTATGGAGTGTCTTACTTGGTGCCAGTGTCGGGATTTTGCTTGGTACTGTGTTGGGATTGGCCAAACGTAGTCGGGACTTTATTTTTCCGACGGTGAATCTTGTTGCGCAATTTCCCATAGTTGGCTGGATTCCATTATTGATGATTTTCTTAGGCATCGATGAGGCTTTGAAGATTGCCGCTATTTCATTGGCTGTGTTACCGCCGCTGTTGATTGCAACCTATAAGGGCATTACTCATGTGCCGAATAGTTTGATGGAAGTGGCAGAGGTTTACCAATACAGCAATTGGCAGAAACTCAAAGAGGTGATTTTCCCAGCTGCACTACCTAGTGTGATCAGTGGTTTACGTCAAGGCATTATGCAGGCGTGGTTGGCATTGGTTTTTGTCGAGTTATTAGCAAGTAGTGAAGGGATTGGTTATCTCATGGTGTGGGGACGTCAGCTAATGCAGATGGACTTGATCTTCATGGCGATCATTCTGATTGGTATTACGGGCTATGTCTTAGATACCTTTCTGGCTTGGTTAGAAAAAACGGCACGCTTTCACGCAACCCGAGTAGGAGGGAACTCATGAGCATCCTTTCATTAAACGGGGCAGCGCGCCAAGTCTTAGTTAAAGCAGCAAAAGCACTCGTTCTACCTGTGGCATTTATCGCACTGTGGGCAGTAGCCTCACAGCAAAATTGGGTCGATCCAAAGTTGATTCCTAGTCCATGGCTCGTGCTGCAAAAAGCAGTAACCGTGCTCCAACAACCGAGCTTTTTGACAGGCTTCGGCGAAAGTTTGGCACGAAATTTTATTGGCTATGGCATAGGTGCGATAGCAGGTGTGTTGTTTGGGATCTTGATCGCGAGTTCACGCCTTTCGAATTGGTTATTTGCACCGAGCTTTCATGTATTGCGTCAAATTTCGCTGTTTGCATGGTTGCCACTAATTTCGACCTTTTTAGGTGAGGGACACGGCGCCAAAGTGCTGTTTATTACCTTATCTGTGTTTTATCCCGTGGCGCTACACACCTTTGAAGGTGTGAGCAGTATTTCGCATAAATATCGTGAAGTGGCCGAAGTCTACCAATTTCCAAAGACATACGCGTTTCGTAAATTGATATTACCCGGTGCTTCGGCGCAGATTTTTGTCGGTTTACAACTTGGGCTGATTTTCGCATGGCTTGCCACTATTGGCTCTGAATTTTTATTGGCGAACTATGGCAATGGTCTGGGCAATATCGTGATTCAAGGGCGTCAGGCTTTTGATGTCGAACTGATTATTTTTGGCATGTTGCTGATTGGTGCTGTGGGGGTGTTGCTCAATACGGTACTGACTTGGGTTGAACGTAAAGTTTTAGCTTGGCAGCAGGTTGGATAGGAGAACATAACAATGAAAAAAATGACAATCCATAACATTCCTCAACTCTGGCGTAGCCTATTTTTAGCTGCCTTGGTCGGTGGCACAGCCTTGGTTGGTTGCAGCACGCAGCAAGTGGATGAACCTCAGCAAATGGCTTTAAAAGAACTACGCTATCAAAGCTATCCGGGACTGGTGTCTTTGCCTGAGTTGGCACAAGACTTGGGCTATTTAGGCGACATTAAACTCAGTTATGTCGGCACAGTACAAGGTGGGCCACAAGATTTACTCACCTTGGTGGCAGGAGATGTTGATTTCGCTGGAGCCTTTAATGGCGCTGTGGTGAAAGTTATTGCCGCGGGTCTAGATGTGGTCCCAGTCGTCGCATCTTATGGCAGTGATGCTGAACAAAACGTGGGTTTTTATGTGCTAGAAAATAGTCCTATTCGTAGCCCACGAGATTTTATTGGCAAGAAAGTCGCAGTGAATGCCTATGGGGCGCATTATGATTTTGTGGTGAAAGATTATTTGGCTCGCCATGGATTAACCGATGATGAAATCCGTCAAGTTGAGCTGATTATGTTGCCACCAGTGAGCTCAGAACAAGCTCTACGGAATGGTCAAATTGATATTGCGGTGTTCTCAGGCATTTTGGAAAAACGGGCCTTAAAACATGGTGGTGTACGTAGCATCTTTAAAGATATTGATTTATACGGGCCCTTTACCGCAGGCAGTTTTTCGATGCGTGGAGAGTTTATTCAAGCGCATCCTGAGTTGGCTCGTACTTTTGTCAGTGGCGTGGCCAAAGCTCAGGAATGGCTACACAACACGCCGAAAGAGCAAATCATTGCCCGTATGGAAAGCATTATTGAAAAACGTCAACGCAATGAAAATACAGCACTTATTCCATATTACACAGGCACAGGTGTCCACGAAGTGGGTGGTGTGCAAAAAGATCAGGATTTTGCCCCATGGGTGAGTGCCTTAGAAAAAGAACACAAATTAAAACCAAATCAAATTGAGGTCAGTCGCATCTATAGCAATGAATTTAATCCCTATGCGAAAGACCAAAAATCAAAAGGAATATAACAATGACCAGTGCATTACATTTAGATCACGTGCGTAAGGTATTTCCTGCACAAAACCATGTCGGCAGTAAAAACTATAAGCCTGAATTTGTTGCCGTAGAAAATGTCACTTTGGATATTCAGCCGGGTGAATTTGTTTCAATCGTGGGGCCAAGTGGCTGTGGAAAATCTACATTATTAGACTTAATTGCGGGTTTAACCAAACCGTCTGCAGGGCAGATTTTACTGAGTGGCAAGCAGATTACTCAACCGGGTTTAGACCGTGGCATTGTGTTTCAGCAATATGCGCTCTATCCATGGTTAACCGCACTGGAAAATATCGAATTTGGTCTAGAAGCCAAAGGCGTAGCAAAAAAAGAACGCCGTGAAAAAGCCGAATACTATTTGCAGCTTGTGGGTCTCAGTGGCTTTGAAAAGCATTATCCGAATGAGCTTTCCGGCGGGATGAAACAGCGGGTTGCGATTGCCCGAAGTTTGGCTTATGAACCAGAAATTTTATTAATGGATGAGCCCTTTGCTGCCCTAGATGCGCAAACCCGAGAAACCTTACAAGCCGAGCTGATCAATATCTGGAAAAGCTCGAAAAAAACCATTGTTTTTATTACTCACAGTATTGATGAAGCAATTTATCTGAGTCAGCGCGTGGCGATTATGACCTCAAGACCGGGGCGAATTAAGGAAGTGATTGAAATTCCTCAAAGCCTGCGCAGCTCCAGTGAAGATGTCCGTTCATTGCCTGAATATGGCCGAATTCGCCATAAAATTTGGTCATTGCTCAGTGAAGAAGTGATTAAAGCGCAAGCCCTCGAAAAACATAAACAGCTTGCACATAACTAAAATATTCAGAGGATTTATTTATGTCATCGACTAAACAAGCCATCAGTTATACGCAATCGTATAACGACATTAAACCCAGACTACAATTCACTTGGTTAAACACGGTCTTTAAACGCACCATTGCCATTGTGGCTTTTTTCTTGCTGTGGGAGATTCTGCCGCGGAGTGGTGTGGTCAATCCGGCTTTTTTACCGCCGTTATCTGTAGTGTTGGAAACCACATGGCAGCTATATCAAAGCGGTCAATTAGGCATCCATTTCTTGGCCAGTATAAAGCGTTCAATTATTGGTTTCATTTTGGCCCTAGCGATCGCTATTCCTTTGGGTCTCATCATCGGTTGGTACAAGCTCGTGGCTGAAACCTTAAATCCATTGTTAGAACTGTTTCGAAATACCACAGCACTAGCATTAATGCCGCTGTTCATCTTATTTTTAGGCATTGGTGAAACCTCAAAAATCAGTCTGTTAGTGTATGCATGCACATGGCCGATTTTATTGAACACCATTACAGGCGTACAAACAGTCGATCCTTTACTGATTAAATCGGCACGAACCATGGGCCTAAAACCCTATCAATTGTTCCGAAAAGTGATTCTGCCTGCATCCGTACCCACGATTTTTGTCGGTATCCGTCTGGCAGGGGCGATTTCGATTTTGGCCTTAGTGGCAGTAGAAATGTTTGGTGCCAAAGCAGGTCTGGGATATCTGATTATTTATTCGCAATTTAGCTTTGAAATTCCACAAATGTTTGTGGGTATTTTAGTCATTACCCTCGTGGGTTTATCCTTCAACTATTTCTTGATTGGACTAGAAAAATACTTCACAGCGTGGAAACGCAACCCTGTGGAATAATCTAAATGCAATAGAAAAATAAATAAAAAACCTCGGGATATACCGAGGTTTTTTATTACTGATTTTTTATATTTTAAATAATGCAATGAATAAAGAATAATGTAGATGACTATTTATTTATCAGTTTTGTATGGATTATTATTTTAATGTGGAGAAAATAAAAATATGACTTATTTATAATAAGCCATATTTAATTAGGCGAGTGCGAATGACGTTGCGTGTCACTCCAAGCAAACGAGCCGTATGCACTTGATTGTATTGACAGTGCTGATACGCACTTCGGATAAATTTTTCTTCAATCAGCTCATTAATATTGTCATGCTTAAGTTGATTTGCGGCTTGAAAAATTTGTAAAAAGGTCTGCTCAAGTAACTGTCCAGCATCTTGAATATCTTTGATGTTGGCTACAGCAGAGGTGGCATTTTGTAAGTTAAAAGGTTCTGCACGCGAAAACGACGATGCACTTTGAATACTCGAAAAACTAATATCTTCTGGTTCAATCACACCTTTTTCACTGACTAAAATCGCATGTTGAATGGTATTTTCTAATTCGCGAATATTTCCCGGCCAGCTATGTAAATGGAGTTTCTTGAGCGCCAATGGGCTGAGGCGTAATGGTGTGTCATGTGGGTTGGTTTGATAGACCTGAATGAAGTGTTTAACCAAAGGCAAAATGTCACCACGACGCTCTGAGAGACGTGGAATGCGTAGCAACGCCACATGTAAGCGGTAGAATAAATCTTCCCTGAAACGCCCGTCCTGTACGGCATGCTCTAAATCGACATTGGTTGCGGCTATGATTCGGACATTAATTGGAATGGATTTGAGTGAGCCGACTCGAACGATCTCTCTTTCTTGTAAAACACGGAGTAATTTGACTTGCATAGGCAAGGACAGATCACCAATTTCATCTAAAAATAAGGTGCCATTATGGGCTGCTTCAAACCAACCGACACGGCTATTAATTGCCCCTGTAAAGGCTCCTTTTTCATGTCCAAATAATTCGCTTTCGACTAATGATTCGGTAAAGGCACCACAGTTCACTGCGATAAATGGACCTCTGGCACGATGGCTCAATTGGTGGATTTGGCGTGCAACCAATTCTTTACCTGTGCCTGTATCACCAATGATGAGTGCATTGGCCTCACTTGGTGCAATTTGTTCAATTCGAGACAACAACGCTTGCGATAACGGGTCTGCAAAGACCGTCGCTGTTGCCCGTTTATGTTTCAGTGCAGAGGGCACTGCAGGGTGGGTCAAAATAGACATATCGTTTCTTATAGTTGTTGAAAATGCAGATCATGATGAAAGATTTAAAAATAAAAGATAAATAATAATTCGATATTTAAATATCAGTTTCACCGATAAATTCATGCGTGGATTATTTATCTGATTTTAAGATAAATAAAATCGGGATAACTAAAGGATAAATCAAGATATAGCAAGTGATTGAACTGTTTTATAGTAAAGCTCTCTAAATAACAAAAGGCATAATTAAAATGGCGATTACTTCAGTAAATGTGCGAAACCAATTCAAAGGCGTGATTAATGAAATCGTAGAGGGTCCTGTGGTTTCAGAAATTGATGTGGAAACCAAAGCGGGCTTTTTTACGTCCGTAATCACGACGCGTTCGGTGAAGGATTTAGATTTAAAAGTAGGTTCAGAGGTGGTGGTGTTAATTAAATCGACGGAAGTGTCACTGGCTAAACTCTAAGGTTTAGTCCAGCAAAGTTTGTCAGCACAAATAGAGAATAATGATATGAGCGTAGAACAAGCTGGTTCGGTTTCTATTCAGCAGCTAACGAAACATTATCCCACACAAAAGCAAGAAGACTTAACCGTACTTAAGGACATTAACCTGAATATTCAGCCGGGTGAGTTCATTAGTATTGTGGGAAGTAGTGGCTGCGGAAAATCCACATTATTACGGTTGTTGGTTGGTCTAGAGCGTCAGTTTCAGGGCCAGATTTTGGTTGATGGTCAGCCTATACAGGGCACGAGTTTGGAACGTGGTATCGTGTTTCAAGATCATCGCCTGTTTCCATGGTTGACGGTACGGGAAAATGTACGGATTGCATTGCATAAAAGCCAGTTTAGCCGTGCAGAAGAAGATGTATTGATTGATGAACATTTAGAGTTGGTCAAATTAACCCAATTTAAAGATGCTTATCCTTCGCAGTTGTCTGGTGGGATGAATCAACGTGTAGCGATTGCCCGTAGTTTGGTGAATCGACCACAGATTTTACTGCTCGATGAACCCTTTGGCGCACTTGATGCGTTGACGCGTCAAAATTTACAGGATGAATTACAGCGAATATGGCAAAGTGAAAAAATCACCATGATTATTGTCACCCATGATGTCGAAGAAGCGGTATTTTTGGGTGATCGGGTAGTGGTCATGCAGCCACATCCGGGACGAATTAAACGTATTGTAGATATTCATTTAGCCCATCCGCGTAAACGCGAAGATGTCCGTCTGACCAATATTAAAAATGACATTTTGACTGACTTTAGTGATCCAGTAAAAGATCAGTTGCCTGAACCTTTATCTCACCGATTTGCCGATTATAAATTTGCATGGTAAGTCTGAATTGACCATCACCTAAACTTTTAAAAGCCCTGAATTCAGGGCTTTTTTAGGCTTATCAAATATAGGTCAGTATGATCATCGCTTAAGTTGGATTAATATCAGTCCATAAAAATGCCCCAGTTGGGGCATTTGTTTTTCAGTTTTATTAAACGTTGGTTTATGAGGCTTGGGAGGTATGTCTTTTTTCTAAAACATATTGGTTTTCAGGTCGTTTTAAACCTAAGTTTTCTCGTAAGGTCTTGCCTTCATAAGCCGTTCGGAATAGACCGCGACGTTGCAGTTCAGGAACGATGAGATCGACAAAGTCATTTAACCCCGCAGGTGTTGTTGGCGGTAGGACATTAAAACCATCGGCAGCGTCATTCTCAAACCATTCCTGCAGTTGGTCTACGACTTGTTCCGGCGTGCCGATCAAGGTCCAATGTCCACGGGCTGAAGCGATATATTGATAGAGCTGACGAATACTAAAATTGTGCTTCCGGGCAATATCAATCATCATCTGCTGACGACTGGAGAAATTAATGTCTGCATCTTCTATTTTCGGGAAAGGGGCATCTAGATCAAATTTGGCCAGATTAATGCCACCTGCCAAACCAGACAATAAACTTAAACCCACTTCTGGGTGAATTAAACTATTTAAAAAGTCATATTTTTCTTGGGCTTCTTGCGCAGTCTTGGCAACAAAAATCGAAACCCCCGGCATAATTTTGAGATCATCCGCATGGCGGCCATATTTCACTAAGCGGTTTTTGACATCACGATAAAAGGCTTGCGCATCTGCTAAGTTCTGCTGTGCAGTAAAGATCACTTCGGCATATTTACCGGCTAGTTCACGACCATCTTCAGATTGTCCTGCTTGAACAATCACCGGATAGCCTTGCGGTGGGCGAGAGACGTTGAGTGCACCCAGTATCTGATAGTATTGACCTTGATGATTGGGCTGATGCTGTTTGCGGGCATCAAAAAATTGCCCGGTTTCTTTGTTGTAATGGAAGGTATCATCCTCCCATGAGTCCCAAAGTTTTTGAGTCACCTCAATAAATTCATCGGCACGTTCGTAACGCTCTTTGGGTTCAGGGTGCTGCTGAATGTTAAAGTTTTTTGCGGCATAGGCAGAGGCTGTCGTTACTACATTCCACGCAGCACGACCTTTAGAAATATGATCTAAAGAAGCAAATTTACGCGCCAAAATATAAGGGTCTTCATAAGTCGTGGACGCCGTGGCAATAAAGCCAATATTTTGCGTCACAGCAGACAAGGCTGCAAACAATGTGACGGGTTCAAAGCCGACGCCTTTATCGCCCAAACCTTTTTCACCTTCGACAGCAGAACTCCAGCGGACAGACAGACCATCGGCAAGAAAGTAGGCATCGAATAGACCACGTTCTGCGGTTTTTGCCAGTTCAATTGCATAATCAATATTGAGATGATCTTGTGGGCGAGATTCAGGATGACGCCAACCCGCGACATGCTGTGAGGTAGTTGGAATAAAAGCCCCAAGCTTTATTTGACGTTTAGACATAAAAAATTTCTCATCCCAATTATTCTTAAAAGATAAAAGGGATAAGAACAAAATCTATGCCAAACCGTAATTGTTTGAAAATATGCAACTTTTAATTTTAATTGGTTCTAGGTGTAGATAAATCAACAGGATATAAAACCAAATGTTGAAAAATAAACAGCAGTTTAACGGCAAACTTTATGCATGGATGCGTACAAGATTTTCCATATTGAGATGCAAAGCTGCGGATTGGCATTGAACGCTATTAGCGAGCCTTATAGCAATACTTTGATGGCTTTTCGTCTCCATACCAGTTGGTAATACAGCCCTTGTAAAATACATAAGCTGACAAAGGCCAAGGCATAGGCATACCAAATGCCTTTTAAGCCCCACCATTCACTGAATAGGTAGGCACACGGCACTTCAATGCAAATAATCGCCATAATATTAATAATCATCGGCACGGTCACCGTTCCACTGGCCCGCATAATGGAAGCAAAAATCGCACTGGCACCAAAAAATAAAATCGACCAAAGCACAATGAACAGCAATTCTTGACCGAGAACCACAACTTCAGGATCTGTAATAAACAGCGCCATTAAATATTTAGAGAATAAATAGCCCAATGCCACCAAGATGCCAGTAATAATAAAATTCATCCCGATGGCCGTGCGTTTCACGCGATTAATTAATTCAGAATGACCTGAACCGATGGCTTGTGCTGCAAAAATAGAAGCCGCAATCGCGATGGACAAGGCCGGAAATTGGATATAGTTCAAAACCTGATTGACCGCGCCATAGGCAGCAGTGGCATCAGCCCCATGGCGGTTAACTAAACCGACAATCACGAGACCGGCCACAGAGGTCGTGACCATCTGAATGCCCGTTGGAATCCCCAGTCTTAAGATAATTTTGCTGAGATCATGTTGATGGCGAATATGACGAATCAACTCGAAGTCGAGTTTGAGTGGGTGATCTTTCTTTTTTAAATAGAAATATAAAAACACCAAAGCAATTAAAAAGCCGATATGACTGGCAATGGCAGGGGCAATAATGCCTAAACTTGGAAATCCAAATTTTCCGGCAATCAGCACGGGTGTAATGATCAGCCCTGAACCAATGGTCATACCCGATGCGATCAGCGGAGTGGTACTGTCACCGACACCACGCAAAATCGAGGTGTAAATAATATAAATAAAGAGCAGTGGGCTACCGGCAAGCATCCATTGCACATAAGGCAAAGATAAATGCATCACGTCAGGGGCTGTGCCTAATGCCAATAAAATGGGCTTGGCAAATATCACCCCTAAAAAGGCAATGATGCTGCCACCAATCAAGGTCATAAACAGCGTTGAACCCACGACGGTACGAACTTTTTCAAGATTCTGCGCGCCCCAAGCTTGACCCACCAACACGGTTGCACCTGCCGAGAGTCCAATCACAAAAGCCATTAAACAGAACAAAATTGGAAAAAATACCGCAACGGCTGCAATGGCATGCACCCCAAGCATCTGACCGACAAAAACGGTGTTAATGGTCCCAGATAAATTCTGCAAAATATTGGTGGCGATCAAAGGCACCAGAAACACTAAAAACGTTTTCCATAAATTTTGCTGAGTAACGAGGGACTGTTGTTTTGACATGCTCAGGTCCTAGACGCGGCTTTTTATGATTTTAAGTCACTGATAACACTATCATGTTTGCATTCAAAAAAGCCTTAGTTTTTGAGTAACCAAGGCTTCATTATTTCTACATGTCTGTTTTAAAAAAACGTTTGGGCAGATACTGCTTTAAACCGCGGAGAGAATCTCTGCAGCTCGATCTAAGGTGGCATCTTGTTTGGCAAAACAGAAACGTAATAATCGTAAATTTTCCGGCGGTTTTTGATAGAACACTGAGACAGGAATCGCCACGATTTTATGTTGCTCTGCCAACAACTGACACATTTCCACATCATTTAAATCTGGACGTATGGCACTGTAGTCAAGGTTTTGGAAATAAGTGCCTGCGGACGGAATCAACTCAAATCTAGAGTGGCTTAAGCCGGCATTGAAACGGTCACGTTTGGCTTGGTAAAAATCGCCCAACTCAGTAATGTGCTCCGGATGTTCTGCCATAAAGTTAGCCAATGCCATTTGTACGGGCGTAACACCGCAGAAATTGGCAAATTGATAGATTTGGCGAAACACTTGCATCAAGGCTGGCGCTGCAATGCAATAACCGGTTTTCCAACCTGTGACGTGAAAGGTTTTACCAAATGAGCCCACGACAAAACTGCGTTCACGCAGCTCAGGAAATGACAAAGCAGATAGATGCTGACGACCATCAAAAATTAAATGCTCATAGACCTCATCCGACAGCACTATAATATTTTTATCTTGAATCAGTTCGATTAAGTTGAGCCAGTCCTCACGCCCCCAAATAGCACCTGTTGGATTATGCGGTGTATTGACAATAATCATCCGGGTTTTATCGTTAATCGCAGCGGCAACACGATTCCAATCCACAGTAAAATGTGGCGTCTCTAAGGCAATGTGAATGGGATGAGCCCCAACCAATTTTACACTGGGCGCATAACTATCATAGCTCGGATCAAAAATAATCACTTCATCATCCGCATGAACCACGGCTTGAATGGCACTAAAAATACCAATGGTTGCACCCGGGGTAATGGTCACTTCGGTGTGAGGGTCAATATTTAATTGGTCTCGATGGGCAAACAGTTGGACCAATTGCTCACGTAAATGCATCAGTCCATCGCCGGGTGCATATTGGTTAAAACCCTGTTGCGTCGCATCACTTAGCGCATTTAACAGTGCTGGAGGTGCAGGAAAATCAGGAAAACCTTGAGATAAGTTCAGTGCATTTAGACGCTGCGCCATTGCACTCATAACGCTAAAAATAGTCACACCTTGGGCAGGCAGTTTGGATTCAATTGTGATCATGGAGCTTAAAATTTTTTATAGATTGCATTTTGAGTGTAGCAGCATCTCAGCGGCTGCGAAAAGTTAGCTCAGCAAAAATGATCCAGTATTGATGTTCCTATTCACTTGAATTCTAAAGTGATGTGAAAGCCAAAAAGAAGAATTCAACAAATTATTTGCAAAATAGGGTAGACGAAAAAATAAACATTTCCTAAAATGCCGTCATTAAAAAAATTCAATACATAATAACAATGCTTAAAAATATTCACGCCATGGTGGAAAACTTTGGCTTTAGCGTACAGAAACGTGCGCTACACATTCATTTCTCAAATGAACATCTAAATTCTGAAGTTTTTATTCAACGGATTGAAGGTCAACACCGTATTAATCAAGGCTTTCGTGCAGAAATTATTTGTCTCTCGACCAATGTTCATCTGGCTTTAAAGCAGTTTATAGGCGGCCGAGTGGCTGTCGATCAAGTGACAGATTTGGGACAACTCAGTCGCCTGACTGGTGTAATTACGGGGGCTAGCCAAGGTCAAAGTGATGGTGCACTGACCGTTTATAAACTGGTGATTGAGGATGCCACAGCGCTCTGGCATAAGCGTCGTAACAGCCGTGTCTTTATGAATAAATCGGTACGGGAGATGACCGAGATTATTTTTAGTGAATGGCAGAAAAAAAGTGCGCTGTTTGCTGCCAGTTTAAGTCTGAACTTAGAGGGGTTGGCACGTACTTATGATGTGCGTCCATTCACCATGCAGGCGAATGAAAGTGATTATGCATTTTTAACCCGCCTTTGGCGCAGTGAAGGGATCAATTGGTTAATTGATGAAGCAGAGTTATTTGTCGCATTTTCGGCTGCACCGATGCAAGCACAGCGGCTGCGTTTAATTGATACGAATCAGGCTTATAGTGCTTTAGAGCGGAAAAAAATTCGCTTTCATCGGAGTCATGCCACGGAACGTTTAGACACGATCACCAGTTTTGTGGCAGAACGTTTTTTACAATCGACCACGATTCAAACGCAGCGTTGGCAAGCTCAATATTTGGCACAAGACCAAAGTAATCCGCTCTTAAGCGCCCATGCACAGAGTGAGCAACAGCACAATGAAACCTTAAGTTTAGAGCAGGCGTGGACCGTAAGTTCGGCTTGGACAACTGACCTTAAAGGTGCAGATCAGGCGACCACTTCAAATACACAGCAATTGGATCAGTTGAATCGGCAACTCAATCAATATCAGGAATTACAAGCCAAATATTTTACCGCCAGCAGTAGCGTAAGGGATGCACAAGTTGGGTATTGGTTTGAATTAGAAAATCATCCTGAAATCGATCAACATCAAACGACAGATCGTGAATTTCTCATATTGGGCAAAGCATTTTATAACCAGAATAATTTACCCAAAGATATTTTGGTTCAATTAGAGAAGTTACTTGCCGCGAGCCGTTGGCTATCTTTAGGGGATGAACGGCAGGCCAATGACCTATATGTGGTCCGTCGGCAAATTTCCGTGGTGCCTGAATATGATCCTTTATTACACCGGCCACCTGCGTTTCCACAGCGGGCTAAAGTGGTCGGTCCAGAAGGTGAAAGTATTTATGTCGATGCTTGGGGGCGTATCAAAGTTCGGTTTACGTTCACCCGCAGTGACGACCACAGTCATGATGGTGGAGCAGGGAGTAATGATAATGACAGTGACTCGGCTTGGGTCGATGTACTGACTCCATGGGCGGGTGAAGGTTATGGGGCACGTTTCCATCCTCGTATTGGTGAGATCGTGGTCATCGACTTTTTTGAGGGTGATGTGGATCGTCCCTTTGTAGTAGGACGAATACATGAAGCTGAACGATCTCAGACCATGTTTGACCTCAAAGGTCAACTTCCTAAAACCAAAAAACTCAGTGGTATCCGCTCGCAAGAAGTTGCGGGAACAGGCTTTAACCAACTGCGCTTTGATGATACGACGGGTCAGATCAGTACCCAATTACAAAGTAGTCATGCAGCGACACAGCTGAATTTAGGTAATCTCAGCCATCCTAAAGAACAAGACAGTAGCCATGGCCGTGGAGAGGGGTTTGAGCTACGAACGGATGCTTGGGGGGCAATGCGTGCAGGTAAAGGTTTACTCATTAGTACCTATGCACAGGATAAAGCAGTTGCCGATCATCTTGCTGCTGCTGAAGCTCAATCTCTTTTAAATCAAGGGCATCAGAGCATGAATATGCTGAGCGGCGTAGCCGTAAAGCAGCAGACCGATGCATTAAATGTGATTAATCGTTTGCCGAAGTTAATAAACTCTTTAGAAATCAAAAGTACTGCCGAAGGTGTCAAAGCGACTTTAAATTTGTTCAAAGAGGATTTAAGTCGAGACCCATTGGCAGCGTTAAAAAACTGCAAAAGTTTTGTCAAAGAAATGGGCTCAATCGCACATGATGTCAAAAGTACAGTAAAAGAATTTAAAGCATTTTTTAATGATGCCGAAGATGCCTTTGATAACTTAAAGTCTGTCATAGATCATATTGAAGAAAATGGTAAGGATGTGATTCAAGGGCGGGTTGCAAGTCTGAAAAGTAACCTAAAAGAAGATCCATTAAAAGTATTAAAAGATGTGGGTAAATTGATCGAAGACATCAAATTTAACCCTGATGATTTGTTGAATAATGGTGGTTTTGGTTTGCCACCAGCGATGACACCCATAAAAGCATTAGAAAAAGTACAAGGCTTTATGGAAGGCTATGCGCAGGGTTTAGAAAAATCCAATACAGCGGCAAAACAAGAACAAGGCAAATTATTCCGCCAAGCGTTGATGTTGCTTGCATCACCTAATGGTATTGCACTCACTACACCGGAAGATATTGTTTTACAAGCATCGCAGGATATTGCAGAAAGTGCGCAAGGTTCGATTAATTTCAGTGCTCAAAAGAATATTGTCGGTCATGCACAAGACAAAATCAGTCTGTTTGCGGCTCAAAAGGGCCTGAGTGCTTATGCCGCAAAAGGGAAAGTTGAATTACAAGCCCAAGATGATGCTATTGAAGCAATTGCACGAAAGGTGATTAAGCTCATTTCAACAGAAGATAAAATTGAAATTACCAGTCCTAAAGAAATTGTGCTGACTGCAGGAGGTTCACAGCTGAAAATTAATGGCAGCGGAATATTTACCACGACAGGCGGCAAGTTTGAGAGTAAGGCGGGGCAGCATAGTTTTGTGGGAGGAGCGACTGTAAATGCACAATTGCCTAAGCTGCCTGAGAGTGGGGTTTTTAGTCGGAGATTTGATTTTAAAGATCTAATTTCTAAAGAATTATTGGAAGATGGATTTAAATATAAAGTTATAAATAAAAATAAAAATACGGAATTTATAGGCCTGCTTGACAAAGATGCACGTACTCAAAGAATCTTTAGTGATAATCCTGACAATGTAGAAATAAGACTGTTAGGAAAATCTGAGATTGATTCGGATAAATTATTTCTTATGGAGGAAGATGTTTCTCAGGATAATTTAGGTGAAGCATGCTGTGGCGGTCATGAAGATGATCATAATCACGATGCTGAGGAAATTGATGACGATAATAATTTAGAAGATGATTTTAAGAGTTTTGGAATTTAAGGGTGAGTTTATGAAAAAAATAAAAGAAATAATAGCTATAGTTGTATTTTTAAATAGCTCAACGTTATATGCGGAAAGTTCGAAAGACTGTATGAGTTATTGGAATCAGCCAATTAAAAAGATACAGGTGCTTGAGGAAGTTGAATGTGAACATATTTGGAATTTTGGTAGAGATAAAAGTAGCTTAAATCGCTTGCAAGTAATTAATGATTTGAATTTAAAAACAAATAAATCACAATGGTTATCAACAGGACAGTGTCAAAAAATATCATATAATAAAAAAATATATAATATTTATAATGCCGAATACAAAGAATATGGGCACAATGTTTGGTTAATTTATGATGAAAAAAATGCTTTTGCATATTTTAGAAAAATAAATAGTAAAGATCAGTCAGTAGTTTTAAGTTGCAATCAGGTTGGTAAGGATCAAGAATTAAAATTTATACTTAACAGCTATTTAAAAAATAATACATCTGTAAGTATGGAAAAATATAAAGCTAATGATTGGTACAAAGAGTAATAATAATGAAAAAAACAATCACTTTTAAGGATGGTACTACTAGAAATTTTGAAACTAATTTATCGGGTTTTATTGAAGCGGTTAGCTTTAAAGAATCCTCATCAGATTTATCTTTGTCATTAAATCATCCAATAAATCTATGGTGTGCAAAAAAAATTAATGATGCTGGATATTTGGGTTTATTTCAATGGGGGGAGTCTGCACTTTATGAGTTAGGATATTATTTAGGTGATAAAGGGATCTCTTATGAAGATATTAAAAAGGCAAAGAAAGGATCTGCTTTGCATGAAAATTGGAAGAATCAATTTGACTCTAATAATTGGTCAGGACATTGGTCAGGTAAAAAAAATATAAATTCGAAATTTGAATTTTTGAATAATCCTCAAATTCAATATGAAGTAATAAAAGAATGGATTAATTATTTATGTAAACAGATTAGAAATAATAATTTAAATGAGCATTTTGGTCGGGTGATTCAAGGTGTAGAGATTAATGAGTCTGGCGTTATCGCTGGCATGCATTTGGTTGGTATAGGAGGTTTGGGGGCTTTTCTAGGTGTTTCAAAATTTTCTAGTCATAAACAAACAGATGGTAATGGAACACATATTAAAAAATATATTCAAGACTTTGGTGGATTTGATTTAGAGCAGTGTTGTAATCGAAAAATATATATAAATCTAAAAGATAAAAATGAAAAGGCATTAATAAATAAAGAAGTTACAGTTGTTTCAATATATTCAGGAAAATCCTTTTCTGCAGAGACGAAGGTTCGGGTTAAAAGTGATGAAAATGGCAGTCTCCCTGTCATTGTTAGACACCCATCAACTGAGATTAAAATTGTAGCTGATGGTAAAGAATCTAATCCTATTATTCAAAAAGCTGATCAAAAACAAATTGCAACCTTAAAAGATTTTGATGTTTCAATATTTCAAGCGAATTTAGAAAAAAATAATACGCCTCAATCAAAGCCTCAGTCTAATAAAACACCTCAAGAAGTAAGAAATGAACAGAATACATCTGAAGAAAAAAAAGAAGTAGTTACTGGTAATATAAAAGATGTGAGTTTTAATATTCAAATTATAGAAGAGGATACAAAGAAAGCTATTTCTAATATGGGTTTTTACTTAACTTATAAAGGGAATATAAAAAAGCATACAGCAGATTCATCAGGGACTAAAAAAGGTGTAGTGGCTGAAGTAGGCGAAGATATCGAGGTTTCAGTATCTGGAGCTGGACAACGTCAAAAGATACATCATTTTAAAGTTGAACAGTCTTTATCTAATCAGACTGTTAAAATTAAATTACCTGTATGTTTTTTTAAAATTAATGTTAAAGAAAATAATGAAAATGTAACAAATACTCTAGTAAGTATTTTTTATAGAAATAAGCAAATTGCGAAAAGAACAGATAGTAATGGAGATATTAGTGTTAAAATGCTATTGGGTTTTGTTTTTGGCTTTGGAATAAAAAATAAAGAGCTGGAGAAGCTCCGTGTTCTGAAAGGAATACCAATTAGGCATTTTAAAGTTAATGAGGGATTTGTAAAAGCTTCAAAGCTATATGAAATTGCCGATCAAAAGCGTAAGGAAGCAGATGAACTCAAGAAAAAATCTGACCAAATGCAGCGAAAAAAGCAACTAGAAGCTCAGGAAAAAGAAGCAAAAGAACAGGCAGAAAGAGCAAAATCAGAGGCTGAAAAAAATCAGCCTATTCAAGATAATACATACACGGAAAATGGCGGTGAGCCACTAACAACTGTTAGTAATCAATCTCCACCTACAAGTGATACAACACGTTATCATATTTACCATGATGGTAAGATTAAGCGTGAAAATAAGGCTGCTACTGGTTATGCAGAATTTATTTACTATGATTCGGTGGGAAGATTTTATAATTTAGGTAAGTCTCAATTTGTAGTAGCTGATAAATGGCAATCAAAAGGTGTTAAGGCAGGTGGTAATACATATTTGATTGATCAACGTAAACATAAATATTACAAAAGTGGATCTTTAGGTTATAAGTGGAATATTATTAGTGGTGATGGTCGGTATTATTTATCAGGATTATCAATGTCTGCAGTTCTTGGTGCTATGTGTAATTTGGGTTATGCCGAATATATTGGATCTGGATTTAGTTGTAGGGATGGTTCCCCAGGTGAAAGTGTAAGTCATTTGAATGGTATAAATGGTGATTTTAGATATATAGCTATTAATAATAGACATATGACAGAAGTAACATATACTTCTCATGATCATTTTGATTGGAATAAAAATGTCGCTTTTGTTGAAGAGTTATTTAAATTTGGCTATAAATTGTTTGGCTCACATCCAGTGAAAATTAAAAAAAATGCATTATTGCCTCATTCGCAGTCATGGAAGGATCATAATCATCATATTCATCTACATGACTTTTCTCCAAAAGTGGAAGATTTATAATGAAAAAGAAATCAGTTTTTACTATTAGTTTTTTAATATACTTTTTATTAATAGCATGCACAGAACAATCAAAGAGTGAAGTTGAAGTTATACGAAATGATAATGTAAATGCTATATTTACAGAAAATGGTTTTGGTGGAGTTGAAGTAAATCAAAGAATTAACGATGAATTTATTGAAATTGAAAATAGTAGAGTAGATAATTGTTTTTTTGCTAAAAATAGAAAAATAAAATCCGATGTGGATTTTCAAGTTCTTAATAATAAAATTTCTGTAATTTCTTCAAATCAACTCGGAGTTTCTACGAATCTAGGAATTAAAGTAGGGGATGAAGAAAGTAAAATTTATGAAAAATATAAGAATTCAGTGATTGATAAAAAAATAAATCCATATGGTGAATCTCAAAATGATTATTCAATTATTATTTGGAATCATGATAAAACAAAGGGTACACGGTATGATATCGAAAGCAAAAAAATTATAGGTATAAAAGTAGGTGATACTAACCTAACTTTAATGGAAGGTTGTGCTTAAGCATTTTTAAAAAATAAAGCCGACTCTCGTCGGCTTTATTTATTCAACCTTCCAGCACTTCTTCCAATAACTCTTCACTCGGTGCAAAGTAATAAGCGCCATCCATAGGAGTGACAAAGTGAAGTAAGCGGTCATGAATGCCGTCACCACTGGTGCCAAACATACGTACTAGCATGCTGTCGATAATGCTTAAATCATTGGTATATGCCACAAAGAACAAGCCTTGATC
Source organism: Acinetobacter sp. YH16056_T (assembly GCF_024605895.1). Classification (NCBI taxonomy): domain Bacteria; kingdom Pseudomonadati; phylum Pseudomonadota; class Gammaproteobacteria; order Moraxellales; family Moraxellaceae; genus Acinetobacter; species Acinetobacter sp. YH16056_T. The sequence continues at coordinate 173,739 of NZ_CP094545.1, forward strand.
GCCACGGCCATCACCATAAGGGAGTGAATGACGCAAAATCGCCATTTCTTCACCTTCACCATCTTCTACAACTGTACGTGATACATGTGAGTTTTCAGGCTGTTCATCTTCATCTAACTCAATAGACTCAAGTTTAGTACGGCCAATTACATGCTCTTGCGCATCGACTTTCAGCTTTTTCCATTTATCCAAATTATGCGCATAACGCTGTGCAAAAATAAAAGAGCCATTGGCAAATACGCCAGCTTCTTCAGCTAGTAATGCTGTTTCAGCACGATCATCTGGAAATTGCGGATTTTCAGTTCCGTCAATAAAGCCGGTTAAATCACGGCCATCAAAATTGCGGAAGCACACACGTTCATCCAGTACGTCAACTTTATCTTGAATACCATCAAAGAATGCTTGGCTCAGCGCAAAGCAAATATCTGTACGCTGTGCTGCAATATGGATAAATACATCTGCTGGGGCTACAGGCATGTTAAATGAACCTTGAATTGGATCAAGTTGTTTAAAGCCTGCCGGGGATTGACTGTAAAGTTGTGCCCAAAGTTCTGGTCCAAAAGCCACAGCCGTTTTAATCTGTGCATTTGGATGTTGGGTAATCAGACGATCACGAGTATTAAGTAAGTCTTCAAGTTGTTCTTTTAATTCGCTAATCGTTAAATCTTTTAAACGTAAAACAATAAAACGAGCATGATCTGAGGGTAATGGCAAAATTACAGATTGAGCAGACATTCATGGCTCCTAAAAATTATAATTTCTGAGTGGCTGTGTGTATTGTGCCTTAAGCAGCGCTGAGAGTGTAGCCTTCATTTGGCCTTTTAGCGTGCATTATTGTCATGAAAATAGAGTAAATGTCTATAATACAGACCCATTTCAAACTTGAGCTAATGATGTCCTATCAAATCTGGATTGCATATATGTTGGCATGTTGGGTGATTAGTGTTTCCCCAGGTGCAGGTGCAATTGCGTCTATGTCGAGTGGTTTGAATTATGGGTTTAAGCATGGGTATTGGAATGCCATCGGCCTGCAATTGGCACTTTTGGTTCAGATAGTCATTGTTGCAGCTGGGGCAGGGTTCTTATTTGCGACGACACCATGGGCTTTTCTGATCGTGAAATGGTTTGGTGTGGGCTATTTATTGTATTTGGCTTATTTACAGTGGACAGCGCCAACAGAGTCAATTGAAATCCAACAAGATTTACCAAATAAATCACCTTCAAAATTAGTTTTACATGGCTTTTTGGTCAATATGAGCAACCCTAAAGCGATTGTATTTTTATTGGCTGTTTTGCCGCAGTTTTTAGATTTATCCAAACCCCAATGGATTCAATATGTCATTATGGCTGCAACGATGATTAGCATCGATCTGATTGTCATGGCGGGGTATACCGGTCTCGCTGCAAAAGTGCTGCGGTTATTAAAATCACCCAAACAACAAAAATATTTGAATCGAACCTTTGCGGTATTATTTGCTTGTGCTGCGAGTTTATTGAGTTTGGTGCATCAATAAATCCAGTGAGATGATTCTGAGTATCGTATTTGACGTGCAAAAAAAGCCATGCAACTGCATGGCTTTTTTTTGATATGTCGCGAATTGAACAATGAACGTTGCTACTTAAGCCACTTTCTTAAATTTTTGCATAATAAAAATTAGGGCAAAGAGCAGCGCCATAGTTAATACAATGGTCAGTCCTGTAGAGGTGTTTAAACCAGCACTTGACCATAAACCTACAGTTACACCGACTTGGGCAATGATGAAAGACCACAGTACCATTTGCTTCGGAGAATTTGCCAATAAACGAGCGGTTAATGCAGGAATCACTAACAGTGCACCCATCAGCAATGAGCCGACAGCACGTAAAGCCAATACGGTAAATAAGGCCAGTAACAACATAAAAATCAGACGTTGCCATTTGGCGCTGACACCTTCACTGACCGCAATATCGGGGTCAATGGCAATCTGAATCTGCGATTGCCAACTTTTATACAGCACGGTCAGTGCCACAATGATCACCATTGCAAAGACAGGCAAATCTGACCAAGAAATAGTGAGTAAATCACCAAATAAATAGCTGAGTAATTCAGGTCTTAAGCTTGGCAAATGTTGTATGAACAGTAAGCCTGAGCACAGGAGTGTTGCAGAACAAAGCGCGAGCAAAGCGTCATTGGGTAAGCGAGGGTCGTGTAACACCCATAAGATTGCAACCAATAAGAGCGCAATCAATGTAACGCCTGTCCAAAGCGGTAGACTCATCGCACCGGCAATGGCGACACCGAGTAAAGTGCCATGTGCCATGGTGTCCGCAAAAAATGACATGCGACGCCATAACATTAAACAGCCAAGCGGCGCAGTCAGGAACACCAGCAAAGTGCCCATGATCCATGCTGGCAAAAGGAGTTGTAGCCATTCCATCATGGATTATGCTTCCGGTTCAGGGTGAATATGGGGACGAGAGTCATGCTGGCAAGGCGTTGCACTATCGCCATGTGCACAGTGATCATGGTGGTGTTGATAGAACACACGGTTTGTCCCAAAGATCGCTTGATATTCAGGATGTTGCTGGACATTTTCAGGCAAGCCACTACAACAAATATGCTTATTGAGGCAAACCACACGATGTGTTCCTTGCATTACCCACTGTAAATCATGAGAAACCATCAAAACTGCACAGCCATATTTTTCTGGCAAGCTACGCACGTAGTCATACAGTTCTGCTTCAGACTGGATATCCAGACCTTGCATAGGTTCATCCAGAACCAATACATTCGGTTGACGCAATAAAGCCCGTGCAATCAATACACGTTGACGTTCGCCGCCCGACAATTGCTGAACTTTAGATTGTTGCAACTTGGCAATGCCTGTATCACGAATTATTTCTTGCTTGATATTGGCATCACATTTTTCTAGGGCCAATAAATCACACACACGTAGCGGTAAGCTGTGTGATGGATTAAATTTTTGTGGCACATATGAGAATTTTAATTTTTGTGTGCTGATCACTTTGCCGGAGACAGGTTTTACAATACCCAACAACACTTTGATGAGTGTGGATTTGCCTGCACCATTGGGACCAATCAAGGTGACAATTTCTTTTTCGTGTAAGGCGAAATCTACATTCTTTAAAATGTCACGTTCATCGATTCGGACATGAACATGCTCTAAAGCCACAATGGGCTTCATATTTAGTGTTTGCTGCGGCACTGCTGACAGATCCCTGAAATTTCAATAATACTGTGATGTGCAGTAAAACCATCGGATGCAGACAATTCATCAAGTTGCGCCATCAAGCCTTGAGCAGATGCTTCTTTGACTATTTTACAATCGGTGCAAATCAGGAATGCGGCTTGATGTCCTTCGCGCGGATGACAACACGGGATGTAAGCATTAATCGACGTTAGACGGTGAATCAAACCTTTTTCAAGCAGAAAATCCAGCGTACGGTATACCGTCGGTGGCGCTGCAGGTCGGTCAGACTCACTTTTGATTTTAGCCAAAAGGTCATAAGCACCCATTGGTCCCGTTGCGTTCAAGATCAGTTCCAATACTTCTTTACGCAAGGGCGTAAGTCGAGCACCCGTCGCGCTACAGAGACTCTCAGCTTCAGCAAGGCGCTGTTCGACATTATGATGATCGTGTACACCATGCAAAGCATTATGATGTTCGTGTGAACATGCGCTCATAGCCAACCTCGAGTACGAAACTGTATAAAGAAAAAGACTTTAAATCTTAACATGAAGCGTAAGGACTTACGAACAGACGTAGGTTTTTTTACGATTTTGTTATATTATAACACCATTCATTTTATGGTGCTCTCTCCCCATGTCCCGTGTAATTCTTTTTTGTAGTTTAGCTTTATTCAGTGTGATGAGCTGGGCGCAAGGTCTCGTTGTTTCTACACAACCGATTTATCTAATCGCAAAGGATGTACTTAAGGGTGTAGAGCAACCGAAATTACTGCTTGACCATCAATCTGGACATGATGTGAGCTTGACGCCTGCACACCGTAAAACCGTGCAAGATGCCAATCTCGTTTTATGGTTAGGTCACGCGCACGAAGCACCATTGGCAAAAATGTTGGGTGGAAGTGGCAAAAGTATCGCTATTTTAGACTCAGGTATTATCAGTGCTTTGCCATTACGTGATGTCCGTGGCAATGCATTAAAAGGCACAATCGATACGCATGTATGGCTTGAACCAAACAATGCGGTTCGAATCGGCTTTTTTATTGCTGCTTTACGTTCACAACAGTTTCCAGAACATCGTGAAAAATATTGGGCCAATGCGCGTGCATTTGCGCAGAAACTCTTGGTCACTGCACAAAAAACTGATGTGTCGAGCCGTGCTCAACCTTACTGGTCTTACCACGATGCCTATCAATATCTTGAGCGCTCACTGAATTTGAAATTTACCGGTGCGTTGACAGATGATCCACATGTCGCGCCGACATTGGCACAAATCAAATACCTGAAAGACCATCGCGCGCAGCCAAAAGTATGCTTACTTGCAGAAGCACATGCCAGCCAAAATCAGTATCAAAAGCTCGGTGGTATCGTCTTTCAGCCGGTTGACGAAACGATGAGTGGGGCAGGGGATTTTGTAACAGCATGGAAGATGTTGGCTGATGAAACCCTGAAATGCACACTAAATGCACGAAAGTAAAGTAAAAAATAAACAACTATTGATTAGTTTGAAAGCAGTTTGCCAATTTAAAAAAACACGACTAAGGTCGGGAAAAGATTGCAAGTTAAGGGGTGTAACTCTATAATGCCTGCGATTAAAAATAATCATCAGTTAAACTTGTCAAGCAGAATTGCTGTGAGTGAACAAAAATGAGTCGAACTAGTCGCATGATTGATCGACGATTAGCGAAAGCTTTAGTCATCTTACAAGCAGTAATGATTCCTGTTTCAGCCCTGATTGGTTGGGTCCTTAAAGACACAATCACAGCATATAGTGCAGCTTTGGGTGCGTTGGTATGTTGGCTAGCAAGTAGCTACTTTTCATGGCAGTCGTTTCGTGCGGCTGGTGCCCGTGCCTCTAAACAGGTGCTGTCAAACATGTATCGTGGCTTAATGGGCAAGTTTGCAATCGTGATTGTTGGATTCATTTTGATTTTGATCAATGTCAAGCCGTTGTCAGCGGTGGCATTGTTTTGTGGTTTTATGCTCGTACAAAGTATGTCGTGGGTCGCTCCTTTTTGGGCAACACGCTTAAAAAAACGAGTATAAACACAACAAAAAATTGAAAAGTTTTTTGGAGAGTAACGAGATATCAGGCAGCACGCGATATTCGTTTTCTCTATTAGTTTTGACATTGACCAGGTGTGATTTATGGCTGCTGAAGAACATGCCCTTACTTCGACCGAGTACATTCAGCATCACTTGACTAACTTGACCTATGGCAAAATGCCAGATGGTACTTGGAAGTTAGCTGAGACTGCTAAAGAAGCTCAAGAGATGGGGTTCACTGCTATTCACTTGGATTCAATGGGTTGGTCTATTGGCCTTGGTATTGTTTTCTGTTTGTTGTTCTGGGTTGTAGCGAAAGCTGCAAACTCTGGTGTTCCGACCAAGTTCCAGTCTGCAATCGAAATGATTATCGAGTTCGTTGACTCAAGTGTCCGTGACACTTTCCATGGCAAATCGCGCTTAATCGCGCCGTTAGCATTGACCATCTTCGTGTGGATTTTCCTCATGAACTTGATGGACTTGATCCCTGTTGACTGGATTCCTTATACAGCTCAATTGATCGGTGCTAACGTGTTTGGTATGGATCCTCACCACGTTTACTTCAAAATCGTTCCATCTACTGATCCTAACATTACCTTGGGTATGGCATTATCAGTATTTGCGTTAACTATTTTCTATAGTATCCGTGAGAAAGGTCTTGTCGGATTCGGTGCAGAATTTGCACTTAACCCATTTAACCCAAGTAACCCAGTTTTAAAAGCATTACTTATTCCAGTAAACATTATTCTTGAATTAGTAACTTTTATTGCACGTCCAATCTCATTGGCTCTTCGACTGTTCGGTAACATGTATGCGGGTGAGTTGATCTTCATCTTGATCGCATTACTACCGTTCTGGATCCAGTGGGCGTTGTCTGTGCCTTGGGCGATCTTCCATATTCTTGTTATTACGTTACAAGCATTCATTTTCATGATGTTGACTATCGTATATATGAGTATGGCTAGCGAAAAGCATTAATGGTATTGCTCAACTGTCAAAGGGTGGTTGGGCACACAATTTTTTAACTTAATTTGGTATAAACCTAACCTCTGAGGAATTATCATGGAACTCACTTTAGGTCTAGTTGCAATTGCATCTGCTATCTTGATCGCTTTTGGTGCTTTAGGTACTGCGATTGGTTTTGGTCTTCTAGGCGGCCGTTTCTTAGAAGCTGTTGCTCGTCAACCAGAATTGGCTCCACAACTTCAAACTCGTATGTTCTTAATCGCAGGTCTTCTTGATGCTGTGCCTATGATCGGTGTTGGTATTGGCTTGTTCTTCATCTTCGCTAATCCATTTGTAGGTTAATCAGCTTAATTCCTAAATTAAACTATTGAGGAATAGCAATGAATATCAACCTCACATTGATTGGCCAAGCGATTGCATTTGCGATTTTTGTCGCATTCTGCATGAAGTTTGTATGGCCACCACTAATCAATGCGATTAGTGAGCGTCAGCGTAAAATCGCTGATGGCTTAAACGCTGCTGAAAAAGCAAAAGCTGACCTTGCGGATGCGCAAGCACAAGTGAAAGCTGAATTAGACGCGGCTAAAGCACAAGCGGCTCAATTGATCGAACAAGCGAACCGTCGTGGTGCGCAATTGGTAGAAGAAGCGCGTACTCAAGCTGCGGCTGAAGGTGAGCGTATTCGTCAACAAGCTAAAGAAGCTGTTGATACTGAAATCAATGCTGCTCGCGAAGAATTACGTCAACAAGTTGCTGCTCTTGCAGTTACTGGCGCAGAAAAAATTCTGAACCAGCAAGTTGACGCAGAAGCTCACAATGCCATGCTGACTCAGCTGGCTGCTAAACTTTAAGAGAGGCGGATTATGGCTGAACTCTTGACGTTGGCACGCCCATACGCTAAAGCAGCATTTGCTTACGCTTCTGAGCAAAATGCAACTGACACTTGGTCAAATGCATTGAACTTGCTCAGTGCTGCGGTGCAAGACGAAGCATTTTCAGCTTATCTAAATCGCCCTGAGCTTACTCCTGCTGAGCAGGTAAGTGTTTTCGCAAAAGTTTTAGGTGAAGACCAGACTGCAGCAGTGTCAAACTTTTTGACATTGCTTGCCGATAATGACCGTCTGGCACTTCTTCCTGAAATTTCAGAAGAATACGAACAGCTCAAATCACAGAATAACAATACTGTGGATGTAGTGATTGAATCTGCATTCCCATTGACTTCTGTACAAGAACAATTACTTGCGCATGCATTAGAGAAAAAATTCGAAGCTGCCGTAAATGTTTCTGTAGAAGTTAACCCAGCGTTAATCGCGGGTGTAGTTATTCGTGCAGGCGACCAAGTGATAGATGATTCTGCGCTTAACAAGCTTGAAAAAATGCGGACTCGTCTTCTTGCTTAACAGCTCGAAGACTGAACTTTAAAAAGATTGAGGTATAGCGCAATGCAACAACTGAATCCATCCGAGATCAGTGCGCTCATTAAACAGCGTATCGGCGATCTGGACACCAGCGCGACCGCTAAGAACGAAGGGACCATTGTTATGGTTTCCGACGGTATTGTGCGCATTCACGGCCTTGCTGATGCAATGTACGGTGAAATGATCGAATTCGACGGCGGCTTATTTGGTATGGCACTGAACCTAGAACAGGATTCAGTGGGTGCCGTTGTCTTAGGTAACTACTTAAGCCTTCAAGAAGGTCAAAAAGCTCGTTGCACAGGTCGTGTATTAGAAGTTCCGGTTGGTCCAGAACTTTTAGGCCGTGTAGTAGATGCTCTTGGTAACCCAATTGATGGTAAAGGCCCTATTGACGCAAAACTTACTGATGCTGTTGAAAAAGTAGCACCAGGCGTAATTTGGCGTCAATCAGTGGATCAACCTGTACAAACTGGTTATAAATCAGTAGATACAATGATCCCTGTTGGTCGTGGTCAACGTGAGTTGATCATCGGTGACCGTCAAACTGGTAAAACAGCTATGGCGATCGATGCGATCATCGCTCAGAAAAATTCTGGCATTAAATGTGTATACGTAGCAATTGGTCAAAAACAATCGACTATCGCTAACGTTGTGCGCAAGCTAGAAGAAACTGGCGCTATGGCGTACACAACTGTTGTAGCAGCTGCTGCAGCTGATCCTGCAGCGATGCAGTATCTTGCTCCGTATGCTGGTTGTACAATGGGTGAGTACTTCCGTGACCGCGGTGAAGACGCGCTTATCATTTATGATGACTTGTCTAAACAAGCTGTTGCTTACCGTCAAATTTCATTGCTTCTACGTCGTCCACCAGGTCGTGAAGCATATCCTGGTGACGTATTCTATCTACACTCACGTTTACTTGAACGTGCTTCACGTGTATCTGCTGACTACGTTGAGAAATTCACTAATGGTGAAGTTAAAGGCCAAACTGGTTCATTAACTGCATTACCGATTATTGAAACTCAAGCCGGTGACGTATCTGCATTCGTACCTACAAACGTAATTTCGATTACTGACGGTCAGATCTTCTTAGAAACATCATTATTCAACGCAGGTATTCGTCCTGCTGTGAACGCGGGTATCTCTGTATCACGTGTTGGTGGTTCTGCTCAAACTAAGATCATCAAAAAATTGTCAGGTGGTATCCGTACCGCTCTTGCGCAATACCGTGAATTAGCTGCGTTTGCTCAGTTCGCTTCTGACCTTGACGAAGCAACTCGTAAACAGCTTGAACATGGTCAACGTGTAACTGAGCTTATGAAGCAAAAACAATATGCTCCATACTCAATTGCTGACCAAGCTGTTTCAATTTATGCATCTAACGAAGGCTACATGGCTGACGTAGAAGTGAAGAAAATCGTTGCATTTGATGCTGCGTTGATCTCTTACTTCCGTTCAGAAAATGCTGCGTTAATGCAAAAAATTGACGAGACTGGTGCTTACGATAAAGAAATCGAAGCAGCAATCAAAGCAGGTATTGAAAGCTTTAAAGCGACTCAAACTTACTAAGATTCAACTGTGTTGAATCTGGTTTTGGTTTGGTTCACGGATCAACCTTCGGAAGCTCGAAAGGGCTTTCGAATACTAGGTTAAGCGTATGGCAAATTTAAAAGAAATTCGCGCCAAAGTAGCTAGTATCAAAAGCACGCAGAAAATTACTCGCGCGATGCAGATGGTAGCAGCTTCTAAGATGCGTCGTGCGCAAGAGCGCATGGCTCAAGGCCGTCCGTATGCCGAAAATATGCACCGTGTAATTGCTCATTTGGTACAAGCGAACCCTGAATACAAACACCGTTATATGGTTGAACGTCCTGTAAAGCGCGTTGGCTATATCATTGTTTCTTCAGATCGTGGCCTTGCTGGTGGTTTGAACATTAACTTGTTCAAAAAAGTGGTAAAACACGTACAACAGCAACAAGAGCAGTCAATTGAAGTTCAATTTGCTTTAATTGGTCAAAAAGCGGTTTCGTTTTTTAAAAACTACGGCGGTAAAGTTCTTGGTGCAACTACAAACGTAGGTGATGCTCCGAGTCTTGAACAGTTAACTGGTTCTGTACAGGTGATGTTAGACGCGTTTGATAAAGGCGAGTTAGATCGTATTTATCTAGTGTCAAACGGCTTTGTCAACGCCATGACTCAAAACCAAAAAATCGAACAGCTTGTTCCTTTAGCAGCTGCTGAGGAAAGCGAAGGTCTAAACCGTCAATACGGTTGGGACTATATCTATGAACCAGAAGCTGAAGAGCTTTTAAATGGTTTATTGGTTCGTTACATTGAGTCTATGGTTTATCAAGGTGTGATTGAAAACATCGCATGTGAACAGTCTGCTCGTATGGTTGCAATGAAAGCTGCAACTGATAACGCGGGTGAATTGATCAAGAGCCTACAACTTATTTATAACAAGCTGCGTCAAGCCGCGATTACTCAGGAAATCTCTGAGATCGTTGGTGGTGCCGCTGCCGTTTAACATTATTAGTTTGAATTGAGGAGACAGCAATGAGTAGCGGTCGTATCATTCAGATCATCGGCGCGGTTATCGACGTCGAGTTTGAACGTAACAGCGTTCCTAAGATCTATGACGCTCTCCATGTTGATGGTACTGAAACTACATTAGAAGTTCAGCAGCAACTTGGTGATGGCGTAGTTCGTACTATTGCAATGGGTTCTACTGAAGGCCTTAAGCGTGGTCTTACTGTAACTAACACTGGCGCGCCTATCTCTGTACCTGTAGGTACTGCATGTTTAGGTCGTATCATGGACGTTCTTGGTCGCCCTATCGACGAAGCTGGTCCTGTTGGTACTGAAGCTCGTTTACCAATTCACCGTCAAGCGCCTTCTTATGCAGAACAAGCGGCTTCTACTGACCTTTTAGAAACTGGTATTAAAGTCATTGACTTACTTTGCCCGTTCGCCAAAGGTGGTAAAGTTGGTCTGTTCGGTGGTGCCGGTGTTGGTAAAACTGTAAACATGATGGAGTTGATCAACAACATCGCAAAAGCTCACTCAGGTTTATCTGTGTTTGCTGGTGTTGGTGAACGTACTCGTGAAGGTAACGACTTCTATCACGAAATGAAAGACTCTAACGTTCTAGACAAAGTAGCAATGGTCTACGGTCAGATGAACGAGCCACCAGGTAACCGTTTACGCGTAGCGTTGACTGGTTTGACTATGGCTGAGTACTTCCGTGACGAAAAAGACGAAAACGGTAAAGGCCGTGACGTTCTATTGTTCGTCGACAACATCTATCGTTATACACTAGCGGGTACTGAAGTATCAGCACTTCTAGGTCGTATGCCATCTGCAGTAGGTTACCAACCGACTCTTGCAGAAGAGATGGGTGTTCTTCAAGAACGTATTACGTCTACTAAGTCTGGTTCTATTACGTCAATTCAAGCGGTATACGTACCTGCCGATGACTTAACAGATCCATCGCCTGCGACTACCTTCGCTCACTTGGACGCGACTGTTGTATTGAGCCGTGACATCGCATCTTCTGGTATTTACCCAGCGATCGATCCACTTGACTCTACTTCACGTCAGTTAGATCCACTTGTGGTGGGTACTGAGCATTACGAAATCGCTCGTTCAGTTCAAAACGTTCTTCAACGTTACAAAGAATTGAAAGACATTATCGCAATTCTTGGTATGGACGAATTGGCAGAAGAAGACAAACTTACTGTATACCGTGCACGTAAGATCCAACGTTTCTTCTCTCAACCGTTCCACGTAGCTGAAGTGTTTACTGGTGCTCCTGGTAAACTTGTACCGCTTAAAGAAACAATTCGTGGCTTTAAAGGTCTTCTAGCTGGTGAATACGACCACATTCCAGAACAAGCGTTCTACATGGTTGGTGGTATTGACGAAGTTATTGCTAAAGCTGAGAAACTTTAATTAGTTACCTAATTTAGGAGATTCTCATGTCAACTATGCAATGTGACGTTGTAAGTGTTAAAGAGTCTTTGTACTCTGGCACTGTAACTATGCTAATTGCTAAAGGTGCTGGTGGTGAGTTGGGTATTATGCCTGGCCATGCACCACTAGTAACTTTGCTCAAGCCGGGCGCAATCCGCGTTCTGCTTGAAAATGGTACAGAAGAATTAATCTATGTATCAGGTGGTGTACTAGAAGTTCAACCGCACGTTGTTACTGTACTTGCAGATACTGCAGTACGTGCTGACAACCTTGATGAAGCAGCAATTATTGAAGCTCGTAAACAAGCTGAACAATTGTTAGCAAATCAAAAGAGCGACTTGGACTCAGCTGCTGCATTGGCTGCTCTTGCAGAAACTGCTGCTCAGTTGGAAACCATCCGCAAAATCAAAAACCGCGCTCAATAAGACGCAGTTTGAGATTGAAAGAGCCACCCGAAAGGGTGGTTTTTTTATGTTCAAATATACAACTTAAATCGAGATGGATATAATATTTAGCAAATAAATCTTGATATAAAAAATAAAATGAAACTCAATATTAAATTAACCAATGAAGATTTTTATGTATTTCAGGTGCTAAACGAAGAGCTTATTAATCCTGTTGTATATGACAAATTCGAAGTTAAGTTTCTCAGATTAGTGTTTAAATTTTTTATACTATTAATAGTCGGTCTCTTTATTTTTATTTTCTTCAAAAATGATTCTTCACTTTTGAATTACTTGATTGTTTTAGTCGCTCTTTTATTAGGATTATTGCCCAAAGTAAACTCTCTTTTTCAAAATATGTTTAAGATACGATATATCGATCATATGGCTGAAAATTCGAAAATTTTCATTGGGGATAAAGAAATTGAGATTACAGAGAAAAATCTTATCGAAAGTACTGAGTATTACACTCAAATTTTTTCATGGAGTTTAGTATCAAATATTGAGAAAACGCAAACTCATTTAATTGTTTTCTTCGGTATATGTATAGGGATTATTTTGCCCTTAGACCAAATTAATAATGACGTAGAAAAGATAATACAACAATATTGCCCAAATATTGAGTTCAAAGAACATAACTGGTAAGTAAATTTCATTTGATTGTCTTTGATGAATTTGAAGTGATTTATTTGTAATGAATAATTGAGAAATTTCTATTCTCCATAATATTCACATCAAATCTCTTATCAAAATTTTCCCCTAAACTTTTCAGCTCAGGCTTTATATCTATCACCTAAAGTTGAATATATTTTATTCAATACAATCTTTATAGTGATTAAATTCAATCAGCTAGCATTGCACCATGAATCTTATCGCCTATGAGCCGCATTTTTGGGAACTTTATCAAGACTTTGATCAATATTACTTGAGCATTGCGGTTGATCTCAGTTCTGTAGTGTCATGTTGGGATGTTGAACTCACCCATGAAGAAGTTCAACAATATGAACACCGTGGGTGCGTGAGTATTCAAGAACTGGCAAAATCGATGGTTGCTGCTGCCTATAAAGGTGATTTTGCTTCATTAGAAAGTCGTTTAGTGAAACCATATGAACGTCAGGCCATGCAATCGGCTTTTAAAAAATGGCAAGATAGCCAAAAAGCAGGTTAATGGTTGTTATTCATGCATGGGTAAAATTGAAAACTCGCCGTGACTGATAATTTTAATTTTAAAAATTAGATCAAAGCCTTCATCCTGTGATGGAACTTGAAGTTTGCGATAAGTAGCACGCACGCCAACTTCTGGAATATGGGCTTTGCCTTCACGAAAACTGTTGCGTTTTAAGGTACTGTCCAAATCGGTTTCAAAATAATAAGCAATCACCTCAAAACCTGCATCAATTGCACGTTGGATATAGCGAGCACGAGCTTCCCGATCTGGGTTGGTATTATCAATCACCATTTTTGTTTTGGATGCCAAACCAGCTTCAAAGATCATATTTTCCCGATGTCGGGTTTTCAACATATCCAAATTAATACGTAAATGGCTATGATATAAATTCAACATGTAAAAGGTTGATTTGCCAGAGGCTTGAACGCCTGTAAAAATAATCAGCTGCATGGTGTCTGCAATGAAAGCATGGAATGAATAATAGAGTATTAAATCAGCAACGCAGTTTTGCTACAATCGCTGCAAAATGAATAAGAACAATTTACATAGGTCTGTATGCTCAAATTTTTTACCAGTTTATCGCTGTGTCTCTGTTGTGGTTTGCTCGCTGCATGCCAAAGCCAATACGTCACGACACCCAATCTTCCCACTGAAGCTGCACTTGTCGCTGAATCGGTTGATAATGGCATCAGTACGGAGCTTGAGATCCCATATTTGACCGCCTTTCGAAATCTGCGACAAGCCTATAATCACTGTGTTGCGTTTACCGCGAACAATCGCTACGTCTATACCGATAATCGTTTAGAAGAGCATTTGGAGCAGGGGACATTGATGGCACGGACTGAACATGGGGCGTATTTGCATAAAATGTTGGTCGAAAGTTTAGATCCACAGACGACACGTATTACCTTATTTTTGCCGAAGCAATATACCTTTGCTCAAGCACGCTTTAAACAAGATGTTCAACGCGCACTTGGACAAGATAAAAACTGTAATACCTTTGAATTTGCTCAATCCAACTAATTGAACTTTAAGACACTTGTGAGTTTTCTTGCTCTGGGTGCTCTACACGTTGACCGCCTTCATAACTGGCAAATCGAGCCTGATTAGGTTTGAAGACCGGTGCGGGTGTTGGCCAAGGCCAATCTCCAAAATGGGTTTCACGATAGCGTTTAAAAGCCGCATTGAGTTCTTCAGTGGTATTGAGCACAAATGGACCGCGCATTGCCACGGGTTCATTAATCGGTTCACCTTCTAACCACAGAATCCGGGCTTCTAATCCACCTGCTTTGAGATGGACGTCGGCATCTGATTGGAGTTCAACCAAATGCTTCATCTGAATGGTTTGACCTTCTATTTCTAATGTATTGCCTTGATAAAAATAAGCAAAACGGTTGGAGCTACTTGTTGTTGCGGGAATCACCAACTCCGCACCTGCTTGCAGGGTGATTAAATAAATGTTGACTTTATTTTCTGCGGCAGCCGCCCATGAGTGTGGCGGTCGGGAAATAGCATCAGTGGATTTGAACTGCCCTGAAATTACACGTATATCCGATTTTTTTCCTTCACTATCGGTTTCAAAGACGTGAGGAATGTCTTCACGCCAAAACATTTTATAGTCGGCATCATGGGTTTTCTGTTCAGCCGATGAATTAAACCAAATTTGGAAAAGTTCAAATGGATTGGCTTTGTCTTCATGCAGTAGGGGGAACATTTCACAGTGTTCAACGCCATTGCCTGTAGACAGCCATTGCACATCACCAGCAGCATAGCGTCCGCCATTGCCTAATGAATCGAAATGATCGACATAGCCTTGTTCAACCAAGGTAATGGTTTCAAAGCCAGTATGTGGATGCTCCGGAAAACCTGGAACCACATCGCCATAGTACATATTGAATTCATCTTTTTCTGCGGCTGTTTTTGGCCCCATATCAGCATTTGCAGCAGGAAAATGATCAATATGATGGGCAGTAAATAAGAAAGGATCTTTTAAATCTAAACGAAAGGTAATGGGTGTAATGTTATAAATCACAGCGTTTGACATAACTGTTCCATCATTGGCTTTATTATTAAGCATTAATCTAAAAGGAAAAACAGTCGTGTTCTATAGCGGAACTGTAAGAAAAAAAGCGTTAGCTCAAGGTCTAACGCTTTTTTGATTTAAAACAGGTGGAATGCAATGGAAATGCTAGATTTCGCTATTTATTCAGTTTCAGTGGGTGCAGTAGATGAGCTTTTTCCAGCTTGATCTTGGATCAACATACCTGCCAATTTCAGCATTTCAGCTTGAATATTGCCCATTTGATTTTGAATTTTCTGAAAATCAACTTTGCTTAAATCGACTTGTCCATTGAGAAAAGGTGAGGCCAACACTTGCTGATTCGCTGCCTGTAAATTGCTGCGAATATCATTAATCTCAATGCTTTTTAGATTTAAATCATTCAAAGCTTGATTAAAACCTTTGAGCTGCTGTTGCAGCTGGGTTGCAGCTTTTTGTAATTGGAGATGATCTTGGTTGCTGACTGCGGCTTCTAAATCGACCTGCGTTTGTTTGAGTTGTTCAACATAATTGCCGGCTTTAAGTTGCATATCCGCCACATCGCGAACGATATAAAACATATTGCCGCTTTTTAATTGGCTTTGATCGGTTGCCTGACTTTGTGTCGCAGATTGATCTTCGTTTGTTGATGTTGTTGCAGGGCGATCATTTTCTGCTGCGATTTCTTGTTCCTGTTGCGGTGCTGTGGCAGGTTCACAGCCAATCAGCACCAAAACACCACTAAAAATGGCAAAAGGGAGAAGGGCATTCTGCACTAGCTTTTTCATTCAATCATCACTATGTGTTAAGTCTATGCTTTGAATATAGGGGCAGAATGTGGATTAAAAATAGATTGTTGCAAAGCAATAACAAAATAATCGCTTGAACAAAAAAAAGAGGGCATTTGCCCTCTTTTGATGTTTTGGTGGGTTTAACCCGCAATGATTTTGATCATGGCGTGGCTGACAGCATTCATTAAAATGTAGTCACTATTCACTTTAATCCATTGTTGGTTTTTGCCTGATTTAGACAATTTTTTATATTTGTTGTGGTCACCTTTGTAGCGATGACCACGGTATTCAGAAGATACTTTTCGTCCAGAACGCCAGGTATGTGATGGATTTACCGCTTTTTTCTTGTTCTGGCTTTGGTTTTTACCCCGTGTGTATTGTTTAGTGTGCTGTTGGGTTTTCGCCTTTTGAGTATTTTGCCGTGCATCTATTGTTAGCGCAGATACACGTGCTGTCAAAAAATAGATAAAACGATAGCTTTCAATAATGTATTTTAAGTTCACCTGTTTACTGCTGGATGTGAATTGATAAGACTCATCATAATGAGTATTTACAGGGAAGCTTTGAACAATGTGTATATGAAATATTAAAACAATGGGTGAAATGTGTAAATTATCAATATGTGATAATTATTAAATATTATTGTGATAATTTAAAATGATTAATCTCAGTTAAAATCACAATAATCTTAACTGAGAGATTGAGATATTGTCGAATTATTTGGCTAATTCAGCGTTAATGGCATCGACAATACGAGCATCATCTGCCTTGATGTCAGGTGCAAATCGTGCCACAACGTCGCCTTGTTTATTCACGAGGAATTTTTCAAAATTCCATAAAACTTCAGGCTTAGGATTTGGAGTTAAACCGTATTCAACTAAATCATCCCACCATGGGCCTTCACCAATGCGTTCAGGGATGGCTTGGGTTAAGGTTTGATAAAGTGGGTGTTTATCCGCGCCTGCCACAGAAATTTTTGCAAAAAGTGGGAAATCAACCTTGTAGTTGATTGAGCAAAATTCTTGAATTTCAGCTTCAGAACCAGGTTCTTGTTCTAAAAAGTTATTGGCAGGAAAACCTAAGACTTCAAAACCTTGTGATTTCTTCTCTGTATAGAGTTTTTCTAGGCCTTCATATTGCGGTGTTAGCCCACATTTAGAGGCCACATTGACCAATAATAAAACCTTGCCTTGGTATTGATTGAGTGTGGTGTCATCACCTTGGATGGTTTTTACCGGGATATCGTAAACTGAAGCTGACATATTCGTTCCTAATTGAAGTTGTGCCTTTCATCCTTGTTTTAAAGGGAAATCTGGTGAACAGCAAGCTTTTGTCGATAGGATTTTCGCATAATTTTTGTAGTAGTTTGCAGAATTCGAGCTGAGGCTTGCTTGAGTGCTTGGCATTTAACTAGTGGCACGGTGTTGGTTTGGGGTTTTTCCTGTATAGCGTTTAAAAAACTCAATAAAGCTTGAGCTGTGTTGATAGCCCAATTCATAGCTGAGAGCTTTAATAGACTGACCAGCACGGAGTTGTTGAATGGCATAAATAATTTTTGCACGGTTTCGCCATTCAGAAAGACTCATTTGCAGTTCGTTCTGACTCAGCCGCAGTAACTGACGCCCACTCAAACCGACATTGGATAAGCATCGTTGTAGGCTCAAACTAAAATGATCTACATCTGCAAGCTGCGCCAAGATCGGCTTTAACACCGCATCATGGCTTTGCGGTAAATAATGTTGATGTTTGGGTGCAGTTTTTAACTGGTCGAATAAGACCTGTAGTAGGTGTCGATAGGGTGGTGTGGTATGTTGCTCTGTAGGAAAGGCCAAAATTTCTTGCACCAACAAACGAAAGAAAGGCTGGATGCTAAATACTTCCGTCTGCTTGGGGAAATTTATGCAGAGATCAGGTGCCAGTCGGATTGCCACATAATGAATAGGTTGCTCATCAATCGCGACTGAGCAATGTTCTGTATGTGGGGGAATCCACACCCCATAACTGGCAGGTGAGAGATGGTGTTGCCCTTGTATCTCATATTCGAAAATACCATCGAGACAAAAATTAAAATCACCCCAAAGACAACTGTGCGGATAGACCGTATCTAATGTGGTGTAGTGCGCTTCAAAAAGCTCGATTTGTTGTTCAATCGGTGCTGATGTCATATATGCCTAGGTGTCGATGTCTGAACTACAATATAAATGTCTGAAATCATGTATTTCAATTAAAACAGACATCACTCAAAATACCTAGACCAATCTTTGCACGATATATTGAGGAGTCAGACATGTTGCTTCAAGCGCGTTGGGCGAAATTTGCAATTTGTTTGCCTCTGATCGCAGTATTTATATGGTCGTTAAATATTACCGTCACCCGCTATGTAACTGATTATATTTCACCAGTCAGTATCAGTTTTTATCGATGGTTTATTGCATTTTTGATCCTAACCCCCTTTATGCTCAAAACCGTTTGGCAGCAAAGACAGCTTATCGGGCAGCATTGGCAGCAATTGGCTGTGCTGAGTGCTTTTGGCATGGTGTTATATCAAGGCTTGGGCTATACCGCTGCGCATTATACGACGGCGACCAATATGGGCATCATCAATGCCTTTATCCCTGTTTTTACGATTGCCGTTGCATTTTTCATACTGAAAGATGTGCCTAATCGCTATGCCATCTTGGGCTGTGCGATTTCATTTACGGGGCTATTGTTTGTCATTGCGCAAGGAGATTTCAGTCAATTACTGAATATGGGCGGACATTTCGGCGATATCCTCATGATCTTCGCAGTGTTCTTTTATGCCTTTTATGGGGTGTTTTTAAAAAAATGGCAATTGAAACTTCCGCTACTGTTGAGCTTATATGTACAAATTTTCTTTGCCGTTTTATATCACTTGCCATTCGTATTGTATTTAGGCATAGACGCGATTAATCCTGCCAATGCGCCAAGTGTATTTTATGCGGCAATTTTTCCATCACTGATTGCACCATTGGTATGGATGTTGGCTGTGCAATATCTCGGCCCGAATCGCACCAGTATTTTTATGAATTTGATGCCCGTATTTACCGCGATCATTGCCTATTTCTGGTTGGCTGAGCAGTGGATGTTTTATCATACCGTCGGCACAGTGATGGCGATTGCTGGGGTGATCTTGGCGCAGCGTAAGTAAATCCAGTAAAAAGTTGAAAATTTACGAGAAGTATTGATTAAAAAACAAGCAAACAAACTTGTTTTTTTATAGAGCAAATCTTTTGAAAATGGATTTTTGAGTGTAAAACTGAATTAAAAAAACAAATGCTCGTCTTAAAAATCAATCAAAAATAGGCACATATTTTGACTAAGTGGTTATAAAATCACAAATAAAGTGCTTATCAGTAGTTTTATTTATATAAAAAATCTATTTGTTAAATTTAAAAAAATATTACATAATACTTTCATCGTAAATGATGAAGTAGTTCTTAATAATTACTTGATATTTACCCAGAGATTGCAAGACCCTCTGGATGTGATTTTATACACATCCTTTTTTATGCTCAGCCATCCCTATATGGCTGAGCTTTTTTTTGTCTGTATTTCCCCGAAAGGCAGGTGTAGACAGGCATCCGAGCTTATGCGCGGATGATTTCACCTGTTTCAGCATCAATAATTTTACTTGGTTCTTGGCTTAGGCCGAGATCACCATTTAAGTAATTTAGTTCATTGGCAAAATACTGATTGGCTTCTTGTAGGGAACGTGCAGGGGTTAATCCTGCAGGATTGGCACTAGTAGACACAATAAAGCCATTAAAAGCTTGGCATAAAGCCACACATAAAGAGTGGGTAGTCACACGGACTGCGACTTTTGGATGATTGCCTTTAATCCATGTTGGAATATGGTCGCCAGCCGGTAATAACCATGTAGTTGCACGTTCATTGGGTTTACGGTTGGTCCATGTCGCAATGACTTGCTGACGCATATCTTCTGTTAAGCCTTGAAGCAGGTGTTCAACTTGAGCGACATTGGCAGCCAATAAAATCACGCCTTTTTCAATGGGACGTTGTTTTAAGCGCAAAATTTCGAGAAAGGCTTGCTCATTGTAGGGATCACAGCCCAATCCCCAAACAGCCTCTGTAGGATATGCGAGAACCTGACCTTTTTTAAGACAGGAAGCTGCTTCTGCAACAGAGGTGGTAATCATTTCTATAGACCTTATCTGATTCGACAAAGGACTATTGTGAACCTAATTTACCCATTCTACAACGTAAGTAGTGTCCGGCTTGTTGTGTGGCATAGCCCATTAACTCTAATTCCATCAGTTGACTGGTCAATGTCGCGGTATCAATTTTGAGTTGAATGGACAATTGATCAAGGCTTTGGCCGACCCAATCGAGTTGCCGATACAGCGCAATTAAATGTTCTGGGATGGGTTCGGGTGGTGGAGTGTCCGGTGTTGCTGTTTCGGGTGTCGCTATTTCGGTGGTTGTTAATGTTTCGGCAGCTTGTGATTGCCACTGTGTTGCCAATGCTAAGTCTTCAATGACCTGTTGTGGATGATCAATCAAAATTGCACCTTCGCGTATGAGTTGATGGCAACCTTGATGCGACTCACTATAAATATGGCCTGGGATGGCAAAAATAGATTTGCCTTGTTCGGCAGCGCGTTGAGCTGTGATCAGTGAACCACTTTTTAATGCCGCTTCCGCCACGATGACACCAAGGCTGAGCCCACTGACGATACGATTTCGATGTGGAAAATGGTGTTGCAGGGGTGGAGTGTGTGGAAGAAACTCACTGATTACGGTCCCACCATGTTGGATGATCTCTTGTCTTAAACGCTGATGTGCGGTCGGATAAGTTTGATCTAAACCTGTGCCCATCACGGCAATGGTTCTGTGGTGTTGTATGGCAGCGCGATGTGCCGCTTCATCAATTCCTTGTGCTAAACCGCTATTGATGTAGAACCCTTGCTCACTTAGATAATAAGCAAAATCATAAGCAATTTGCCGACCTTGGGGACTAGGTTTGCGGCTACCAACAATCGCAATTTGGGGTTGCATCAAGGCTTGGGCATTACCTTGCCCAAATAGAATGGGCGGCTTGTCGCTATAAGGTAAAAGCTGTTGAGGATAGTTCAGGTCTTCAGGAATCAGTACAAAGTCACTGTATTGTTGAATATCCTTGAGACATTTTTCAAAGCTAAGCTGTCCACTTGGACTATGAAATTCTTCAAAGCGCTGTAAATGATTTTTATGCAGTCCTAATTTTTGCCATGTGGTGATTTGATCAGGCTTAAGGGCGTGGTGTAGGGCAGGATAGTGCTGCTGAATTTTATAGAAACTACGAAGTGAGTGTTGCACCACAAACCACAGGCGAATGTAATCTAAATGCAAGTCAGTCAATGAGTTGAGCATAATGAGACCTTTGAATCTGTCTTCTTTTTATGGTTTAAAATTATTAGTGATATTGTTGTTGGATAATAAAAAATGAGGCTGAAATACAGCCTCATTTTTATGGATTTGGTCTTAGTCATCCATCAGTGGTGGCTGAATCGTTGCACCTACTTTGATTGGTAATTCGCTTTCAAGTACATAAGCATAGCTTAGGTTATCAAACGTTTTGAATACCATAATGTTACCAATACGTTGTCCTGGAAGTTGAACACGTTCTTTGGTTTTTGGATCAGTCACGATTTCACCTTTTTGGTTCACGCTAAAGACTTGACCAGATTGAACGCCTTGCAAGCTACCACGGTCGATCGTCACAACACTGTGAACCGCTGCAGTACCAATCGAGCCCATAACACGAACTACACTACCGCCAGCAGTGACATTTTCTGCATTGGTTGGATAGAACAGTGTTGGCAGCATTGGGTCATATTCAGGAAGAACACGATCGCCACGACGAACTTCAGCATTATAAGTATCGGTTAGTTCTAAAGTGGTAATGTCATTTTCACCACGAACGGCAACACCTGAAGCGACTTGAGTCAGTTCTAAACCTGCGTTGTATTTTTTGCCGTTTGCATCGGTAAAGATGTACGGTTCGCCTTCACGGTAAACAGCATATCGTTGACCGACTTGCATGCCTTGGCCGCGTGCATAAACTGTTTGGCCTTTGGCAGCTAATACACGTTGATCAGCTGTACCTAAAATGTAAGGTGTGCCTTCAACAGAATCAGCGGCAACAATCATGCTGCGCTCAAGCCATTGCTTAATATATTCTAATGGGATAACCGGAATCGCACTGTTGAGGGATTCAACACGAACTTGTGGTTGAAGTTTAGTGCCACCTGTATAGCGACGAATAATACCTTCACAGCCATCACCTTCATCCTTACCGATGATTGGGCGGCCATTGTAGGTACACATTAATAGGCGGTCACCTGGGAAAATCCAGTGCGGATTTTTCACGTGTTTATTGCTCGCCCAGATTTCAGGCCAGCGCACGGGATTTTTTAAGAAACGCTTGGAAATATCCCACAACGTATCGCCTTTTTTCACCACATAAACTTGAGGGGCACCTGCCTTCAATGACGGTGGATTGACGTTACGAGCAGGGGCAGCTTCTGCAACACTGACCATTCCCATCCCCACACTTACACAGACTGTAAGTGCCAATAATTGTTTTTTAAACCCCAAGGCACTAAAAGTTGGCATGCCCTTCAAAACCTTTTTCATTATCATAATTCCTAAAATTATGTATGTAACTGCGTTATAATAACGATATTACACACAATTTTTTGATGAAGCATTCCTTCATTTTGTTTTTTGATCAATGGCATAAGTGAGGACGTCGTATGGCCTTATTACCTATTTTAAGTTTCCCCGATCCCCGTCTTCGTACCATTGCAAAACCAGTCGAAGAAGTTACTGATGAAATTCGTCAGTTAGCAGCCGACATGTTTGAAACTATGTATGAAGCACCGGGAATTGGCCTGGCAGCAACACAGGTAGATCACCATATTCAGCTGATAGTCATGGATTTATCTGAAGAAAAAGATCAACCCATGGTGTTTATTAACCCCAAAATTACGCCATTGACGCAAGAGACGCAGCCCTATGAAGAAGGCTGTTTATCAGTGCCTCAAATATACGATAAAGTTGAGCGCCCGTCACGTGTAAAAATTCAGGCAATTAACCTTGAAGGTCAATCATTTGAAGTGGAAGCGGACGGACTTCTCGCAGTTTGTATCCAACATGAAATGGATCACTTAAATGGTAAGTTATTCGTCGACTATCTATCGCCTTTGAAACGTCAACGTGCACGTGACAAAGTGGAAAAATTGGTTCGCCAACGTCAAAAAGATAAAGTCGCAGTTAAACGTTAATTGATCGCGGTTAAAAAATACCTGAGACAAGCCCAATTTCGATTGGGCTTTGTTATACTTGGGTCAGACAAATGTTAGGGTTTGCTTGTATTGTTTCGTAGTGGAGTGCTGCTGTCCTTTGCAGCCGTTTTTTTGCAGATTGCTGTTTTTTTACAGCCATTGTTGCCCAAGCAATATCAAGTTGCTCCGGTCTGCGAAACCATTACGCGTGCACTTTTACTTCCCAATGTTCATGCTGAACATACCGCACATTCACACCATTCCTCTTCCGCTCACGCAGAGCAGGTTCAAGTCGATCATACTGCCCATGAACATGATGCCAGTCATCAATGTCAGTATTGTACGGTCTATGGCAATTTGGTTTTGCCTCCTGAACTTGATGTAAAAGAAGTGCTTGATCGAATTCAAGTTCGTTTAATTGCTTTTCAAAAAGCTTTCAAGCATGTCTGGTTTGTTCTTCAACAACTCTTTTTACTTCCGCAAGGTCGAGCCCCACCACTCGCTGCATAAATCCGACGTTTTTTTAACTTGGGTCGTTGAGGACTCAGGTACGCCTTTATTTATGTATTTTGTGAGATAAACATGGCTCAGCCTAAATTTTTTCTACAGCCTCTTGCGGCTGCAATTTGTGTTGCCTGCTATTCAACTTCTGTGATGGCTGACGAGATGTCCGTAGAGATGACGGAAACCAATGCGGTACAGACTTTGGCACCGATTGTGGTGACATCACATCAGGGGAATGATGCCAATGGCCTGATTGTTCGTGCCAATCCCAAACAGCCGATTCAACCGATACCTGCCAGTGATGGGGCCGATTATTTAAAAAGTATTGTAGGTTTTAGTGCTATTAAAAATGGGGGAACCAATGCAGATCCAACCTTCCGTGGCATGTTTGGTTCACGCATTAAAATATTGACCGATGGCACAGAAAATCTAGGGGCGTGTCCGAGTCGTATGGATGCACCAACGTCTTATATTTCCCCTGAAAGTTATGACCGAATTTCAGTGATTAAAGGACCTCAAACGGTTCAATATGCCAATACAGGTTCTGCTGCAACAGTCTTGTTTGAACGCAAACCTGAACAGTTCGATGCTGATAAAAACTACCGTGGTCAAGCCAGTGTGATGATCGGTTCTTATGGTCGTTTAGATCACAATGTCGAAGCGGCAGTCGGTGATGAGAAAAAATATGTCCGTTTGAATGCCAGTCGTTCTGTTGCGGATAGCTACCAAGACGGAGATGGTAATACTGTGCCGTCAGACTGGGAGCGGTGGAATACAGATTTGGCTCTTGGTTGGACGCCAAACGAAGATACATGGGTAGAACTTACTGGAGGTAAAGCCGATGGTGAGGCGGTATACGCAGGCCGTTCAATGGATGGTTCGCAATTTGCCCGTGAAAGCTTAGGCCTTCGTGTCGAGAAAAAAAATGTCACAGAGGTGATTAAAAAAATCGAAGCACAGGTCAACTATAGTTTTAATGATCATGTCATGGATAACTTCAGCTTACGTGAGTTTCAACCAAGTGGCATGATGAATATGCCAATGGCATCGAATGTTGCTCGCAGAACATTAAATGCACGTATGGCGGTGACACATGAGTGGGATAAAGTTGACTTTGTGACAGGTGTTGATACTCAAAATAATGAGCATAGTGGTCGTAAAGGCAGAATGAACAGCTATAAAAATTTGCCTCGTACTGTGGATATGGAGTTTCAATCTATAGGAGGTTTTGGTGAGCTTGGTTATCAATTCAACGATCAAAACAAGTTAGTCACAGGTGTGCGTATTGATCAAATTGAAGTAGACGCAGTGCAAACAGCTCAACAACGTAAAGAAACTTTGCCAAGTGGCTTTATTCGTTTGGAAAATCAACATCCGCACCATGATGCTAAAACTTATGTCGGTTTGGGCTATGTAGAGCGTATGCCTGATTATTGGGAATTGTTTAGTCCTCTGTCTGGTAACGGAAATAAAAATACGTTTAATCACATTGATACTGAAAAAACCCTTCAATTGGACTTTGGCTATCAACATGAACATGGTGCATTCAGCTCTTGGGCATCGGCTTATGCAGGTTTAATTAATGATTATATTTTGACGAATTACAAACTGAGAGATGAAAACAAGCCTCAGAGTAAAGAAAATCCTTTAGAGGCGCATACTCGCAATGTGGATGCAACGATTGCAGGTGCAGAAGTTGGTATAGGTTATCAATTTACCGATGCTTTGCAGGCAGATGTGAGCGCCATGTATGCGTGGGGTGAAAACACCACAGATGGCAAGCCATTACCACAAATCTCACCGTTAGAAGCACGTATCAACTTACGTTATATCCAAGATAATTATACTTTGGGAGCATTCTGGCGTGTGGTTGATGGGCAAAATCGTATCAGTGCGCACCAAGGCAATATCGTGGGTTATGACCTGAAAGAAAGTGCAGGATTTGGCACACTGTCTTTAAATGGTACTTATCATATTAATGAGGGTGTAGATGTATCTGTGGGTGTGGATAATCTCCTGAATAAAACTTATACCGAACATCTAAATAAACTGGGTGATGCAGGGACAGGTTTAGCGACTGATCAACAGTTTAATAATATCGGTCGCAATTATTGGGCACGTATTTCGATGAAATTCTAAGTCCTGACATTTGTCATCCAAAAAGCAGAGCGATCGCTCTGCTTTTTTTATTGGTGCATACTGGCTAGTTGTTTGGCCTTACTTTGATACAGTGCTAAACCGAGTTTTTGAATCGCACGGCCTTTTTGCTGTAATTTTTGATTTAAACTTGGGAGATGCTTAGCGCCTGAATACAGGACAAGATTTCTAGCCAATAAATAATAGGCAAACCATGCGGCGGATTGTGGTTTGAGCCCTAATTTATGCATGCGTTTTTTGCCAATAAAAAATTGTGTCAGCTCCAGATGTTGTCGATAAGCCAGTTTTTGCTGAAATGGTCGGAGGTATTTGTATTGTCTTTCAAAAGGTTCTTTAGAGAGACTGGCGCCGAGAGCCATACTGCTTGCATCAGATTGAGGGTGTACAAATTGCATCCAATACAGCAGTTTCCAACCATCTGATTCTTTTTCAATTAACCATTTTTCATCAATACCCATTAACCACCCCACATAACGCCAAAAATGTAAAAAGCTTTCAGTTTCTTGTTTTGATGGAAAAATTCCTAAAGCGCGAATGCCCAAAAGTACCACACTGCTAAAGGCAAGATTGGTCATCGCCAAGTCAAATTGATTCATCGGCGCCCCCCACGTTGCAAAATCCCAGTCTTTACCTTTTTGGAGTTGATGCCGTACCAAAGCATGAATAAAACGCACATAAATCGTCGATGTAAGCCCCCGCATGCAAACGTTCGAGTCCTCTATCTTCAGTGATATCTACCCACCATTTAATGGTTTCAGCCAGACGTGTACCGGCTTGTTTATTTAAAGCACCCGTCAGCATGAGCGGTTGATTGAAACCGGGGAATAGATAACCGACCATGAGTGAAAGGTCTCGCAAAATAAAGCCATTGTTAATCCCTAGACGATGAGTGAATTCAATGGCCTGCTGTATTTTTTCTGGCTCTAGCCACGGCGGTATTTGTTCAACATGCTTAAAAAAATGTTCGAGTTCGGGAATAGAAAAGGGAAGTTGCTCTACACCTTTAAATAAAGCGATTTCAAAATATTCACGATGCTGTTTAGGGTTCTGCATCATCCACGTGAGCACTTTTTCCATCTGGGGATCACAACATTGCAGGGCTTTATTGAGGGCAAGATATTGAGGGTAATTCGGCTGTGCAGCTTGACCTGTCAAATGAGACAGTAGAAAACTCAGCAGATTAGATTGCTGCGTGGCCTGAAATGAAGCCAGTCGGGTATTGAAGTGAGTGGTCATGTTTTGATCTTCAATGTTATTGTTGCATACCACACTAATATGAATATTTATTCGCATTCAATTCGCATTCAATTCGCATAACACTATCGCATTGGAGAGCAATAGAATGAGAAAAAAACCACAACAACAACGCGCGAAAATGATTGTGGAAAGCATTTTGCAAGCTGCGCAGTTGTGTATTGCAGAACAAGATTTACTGGAGCTGACGACGCCCAAAATTGCGGAAAAATCTGGGGTGAGCGTTGGGTCAATTTATCAATATTTTGAAAATAAAGAACAAATCGTAGAAGAGTTATTGCTCAGAAAATCAGAACAATTGGGGTTAGCACTAAAAAATATAGTCGTGGAGCAAGAGCAGCACAGTATTTATGAGGTGATCCCACTTTGTATTCAGTTTGGCTTTGATATGTTGAAAGCTGATCGTGGCTTCTTCATTGAGATCTTAAAACATTGGCATCAATACAGTCATTCAGATGCCTCTCAGGTTTTGGAAAAGCATTTTTTTGAAGTTGGGATGTATTTATTTAATCGCTATTATTCACATTGGAACTTTGAAACTTTGAAACACCGCTCTTTTGTAATCATTAATAGTACCTTATTTACCATGATGCGCTATGTGAGCAATAATAGTTTTTTAATTACAGAACAGCAGCTTAAAGTAGAATTATCGAAGATGATTTTGGCGTATTTAGATAGTGAATGACACTTAAAAAATTAAATTTGTCGATTAAAGATGGTATTTAATTCTGATCCAAGATATGTGAAGATAGGTTAATAATAAATCAATAACTTAAGATAATAAATCAGGAACATCATGATGGTTTCTTTGAGCTTGCAGCAATTGTCCAAATCTTTTGCGGGAAAATGTATATTTTCAAATTTAAATTTAGAGTTAAGCGAATTCGGAATTGTCGCTGTTGTTGCTGAGAATGGAGTAGGGAAGTCCACCTTACTTGCGATGATTGCTGGGATGTTGGATTTTGATGCAGGCAATATTTTGATTAATGATCAGCAATATGCCCCTCATAACAATGAATACAAGAAACTTGTGGCCTATGTGCCAGATAAAAGCCCTATTTATGACTTTTTAAAAGGGCAGGAGTTTTTGAATTTAATGTGTGATATTCGAGGGATAGCGCATGAGCAGTATCAAATCTTCATTGAAAAATTTAAATTAGAAAACTATTTAGCCACGCCGTTTGCTGAAATGTCTTTTGGTACTACCAAAAAGTTTTTATTGGTCGCAGCCTTAATGACCACGGCACCATTACTGATTTTGGATGAACCGAGCAATGGCTTAGATCAAAATGCCTTGGCTGAATTAACAAGCATACTTTTACAGCAGAGCCAATCGAAATTGATTCTATTGTCTTGTCATGATCATGTATTTAGAGACAGTCTTGCAGCAAAAATCATTGAGCTAGATCGGCTAAAGTCCAATGAGCAGGCGGCATGAATAAACAAAGACCTGTTGGGCAGCGAACAATTATAAAAACGCTTTTGAAATACCGATGGACATTTTATGTCAAAACCACAGCAGACGCTGTTGCACGGCAAAAGCATTTACTTATTTTAGTCACATTAATTCTCGGGCCAATGATATTCGGACTGCTCTTATCATTAGTACAGCCCATTATTGATTTGGTTTATTGCAAATCATTAATCACGAATTTGTTTCTTTGGACTGGCTTTCTTGCCTTAAATGTATTTTGGTGTGCGATACAACGTAAAGCTTTGAGCGGTGGGGAAGGGTATCGCTATCTAGCGCTATTGCCCATCACGCTTAAAAGTCGTTTTGCAGTGGAAATCAAATTTTTAGGGAGTTTAAGCTTTTTGATGTTATTGCCATTTGTTTTGGCGCTTCTATATGTTTGGGTTGAGTATGAACTCTTGGCTTCCCTTGGCATCAGTGTATTGATGCTACTTTGGATCTTTAATTTATTAATTATACAAATGCTGTTTTTACAACAGAATCAATATTGGGTTTTAGTGTGTCTTTTGACATATTCGCCCATTTTGAGCCTTGCGATATTGGACGCTCAACTCGTTGCGGTGTTGTTATCTACATTCATCTGTATAGCGGCAATAAAATTCTGGCTGCTCGGTAGGAAATCAAAACCAATAAAGCTGCAAGTACCTAACGTATTTGTGATACAGAAATATAGCCCACTCTGGCTCAATCAGAATAAATTAATTATTCGTCAGGCATTTCATAAAAGATTTCTAACCCACCGTATTGTCAGTATCGGTATTTCGGTTACAGCGGTCGTGATTTTGTATTGGTTCGCCACACAGGCGGATACTTGGAACATCATGAGCCTTGATTTCACCGCTTCACAATTATTCCAATTGATGTGTGCTGTCTATATTGCACTGAGTTTATTCAATCTAGGCGTGATCAAAATGGACCTAAAATCAAATTTTGAATCTGCAGAGCGATTCTGGATCATTCAAGGGTTCACACTTTGGCAGCTCAGGAAATACGAATACTGTGTTTTATTGATAATTGGCTTGTTGATGAGTGTTCCAGTTTTGGTCTGGCTACTGCTGAAAGGTGGATTCGTTGATGTGCTATTGATGGCGACATTATTTGGTATCGCCATTCCATTTATTCAGTGGTTGTATAGAAAACCTGAAGAAGTGCACGGTGTTATGCCAGTTTTAATGTTTATCTTATGGGTGCCTCTGGCATATTGCATGCTTTCTGTACGCTAAAAACACTTTTTTAAGTAAAAAACGCTGATTTAGTAGAATAAATAAACAAACGTAATGAAAAATTAAAAATAAATGGAAAAGGGTGTTGCAACGGTCCTGAAATGCTGTAGAATGCACATCCATCGGCGGTGATGAAGATTAAAACTTCTGATAAAACAGTAACTTAGCATGAAATGCTTGAGTTAGGTTTTAGAAAGGAAGTTTAAAAATAATTTTCATTACTGGTTGACTTTCTAGAGATAGAGAGTAATATAGCCGACCTAGCTTGCTACTGACGAAGTAGCAAGAAGATCATTAAGAGATTATGAAGAACAACTTGTGTGGATTTTTACTGATTGATTGATCGAAATTATTTTCATTGATTGATGGTAGAAATTACTCGAAGTTTATTTGAGCAAATTTTTGTCAGTAATTGATGAGCCAAGATTGGTACACTATATGTACTATTGATTTTAAACTGAAGAGTTTGATCATGGCTCAGATTGAACGCTGGCGGCAGGCTTAACACATGCAAGTCGAGCGGGAATAGGTAGCTTGCTACCGATTTCTAGCGGCGGACGGGTGAGTAATGCTTAGGAATCTGCCTATTAGTGGGGGACAACATTTCGAAAGGGATGCTAATACCGCATACGTCCTACGGGAGAAAGCAGGGGATCTTCGGACCTTGCGCTAATAGATGAGCCTAAGTCGGATTAGCTAGTTGGTGGGGTAAAGGCCTACCAAGGCGACGATCTGTAGCGGGTCTGAGAGGATGATCCGCCACACTGGGACTGAGACACGGCCCAGACTCCTACGGGAGGCAGCAGTGGGGAATATTGGACAATGGGGGGAACCCTGATCCAGCCATGCCGCGTGTGTGAAGAAGGCCTTTTGGTTGTAAAGCACTTTAAGCGAGGAGGAGGCTACCTTAGTTAATACCTAAGGATAGTGGACGTTACTCGCAGAATAAGCACCGGCTAACTCTGTGCCAGCAGCCGCGGTAATACAGAGGGTGCGAGCGTTAATCGGATTTACTGGGCGTAAAGCGTGCGTAGGCGGCTTTTTAAGTCGGATGTGAAATCCCCGAGCTTAACTTGGGAATTGCATTCGATACTGGGAAGCTAGAGTATGGGAGAGGATGGTAGAATTCCAGGTGTAGCGGTGAAATGCGTAGAGATCTGGAGGAATACCGATGGCGAAGGCAGCCATCTGGCCTAATACTGACGCTGAGGCACGAAAGCATGGGGAGCAAACAGGATTAGATACCCTGGTAGTCCATGCCGTAAACGATGTCTACTAGCCGTTGGGGCCTTTGAGGCTTTAGTGGCGCAGCTAACGCGATAAGTAGACCGCCTGGGGAGTACGGTCGCAAGACTAAAACTCAAATGAATTGACGGGGGCCCGCACAAGCGGTGGAGCATGTGGTTTAATTCGATGCAACGCGAAGAACCTTACCTGGTCTTGACATAGTAAGAACTTTCCAGAGATGGATTGGTGCCTTCGGGAACTTACATACAGGTGCTGCATGGCTGTCGTCAGCTCGTGTCGTGAGATGTTGGGTTAAGTCCCGCAACGAGCGCAACCCTTTTCCTTATTTGCCATCGGGTTAAGCCGGGAACTTTAAGGATACTGCCAGTGACAAACTGGAGGAAGGCGGGGACGACGTCAAGTCATCATGGCCCTTACGACCAGGGCTACACACGTGCTACAATGGTCGGTACAAAGGGTTGCTACTCCGCGAGGAGATGCTAATCTCAAAAAGCCGATCGTAGTCCGGATTGGAGTCTGCAACTCGACTCCATGAAGTCGGAATCGCTAGTAATCGCGGATCAGAATGCCGCGGTGAATACGTTCCCGGGCCTTGTACACACCGCCCGTCACACCATGGGAGTTTGTTGCACCAGAAGTAGGTAGTCTAACCGTAAGGAGGACGCTTACCACGGTGTGGCCGATGACTGGGGTGAAGTCGTAACAAGGTAGCCGTAGGGGAACCTGCGGCTGGATCACCTCCTTAACGAAAGATTGACGATTGGTAAGAATCCACAACAAGTTGTTCTTCATGACGATGTATCTGAGGGTCTGTAGCTCAGTTGGTTAGAGCACACGCTTGATAAGCGTGGGGTCACAAGTTCAAGTCTTGTCAGACCCACCACTACTGACGAAGTACGGAAAATCAGAAACATTGACTTATTGATAAGCTGGGGACTTAGCTTAGTTGGTAGAGCGCCTGCTTTGCACGCAGGAGGTCAGGAGTTCGACTCTCCTAGTCTCCACCATACATCGCAAAGCGATGTATAAAAGACAAGTTAATAAATGAACAGTCAGTTGGCTGTTAGTTTAGTCTTTAAGCGATCAAGTGCTTAGGTTATAGAGCTTAGCAACAAAGTGGCGTATGATTCGCTTCATTGTTATTAAGCTCTGTGATTTATCACAGTTTCCTGACCTGACGAAGGCTGGAAAAATCATTAACAGAATATATTTGAGTTGAAATAATTTGTTCATACTCGTTTGATTTAACCTAACAAGCAATTGTGAAAGTTGAATGAAATGAGTTACTAGCGAAATTAACTGAATCAAGCGTTTTGGTATATGAATCTAATTGAAGCTGTACAGTGATTAAGTTCACGAAGCTCTAAACTGTAATGTTGGTTGATCTACTTGTAGGATCAAACGACTGTTTGGGGTTGTATAGTCAAGTAATTAAGTGCATGTGGTGGATGCCTTGGCAGTCAGAGGCGATGAAAGACGTAATAGCCTGCGATAAGCTCCGGGGAGGCGGCAAATATCCTGTGATCCGGAGATTTCTGAATGGGGAAACCCACCCGCTATAAGGCGGGTATCATAAACTGAATACATAGGTTTATGAGGCGAACGAGGGGAAGTGAAACATCTCAGTACCCTTAGGAAAAGAAATCAATTGAGATTCCCTCAGTAGCGGCGAGCGAACGGGGAAAAGCCCATTAAGTTATCTAAGCTTTAGTGGAACGCTCTGGGAAGTGCGACCATAGTAGGTGATAGTCCTGTACGCGAAAGGGCTTAGATAATGATGTCGAGTAGGGCGAGGCACGTGAAACCTTGTCTGAATATGGGGGGACCATCCTCCAAGGCTAAATACTCCTGACTGACCGATAGTGAACCAGTACCGTGAGGGAAAGGCGAAAAGAACCCCTGTGAGGGGAGTGAAATAGATCCTGAAACCGCATGCATACAAGCAGTGGGAGCCAACTTGTTTGGTGACTGCGTACCTTTTGTATAATGGGTCAGCGACTTACATTCAGTAGCAAGGTTAACCGATTAGGGGAGCCGTAGAGAAATCGAGTCTTAATAGGGCGTTTAGTTGCTGGGTGTAGACCCGAAACCGGGTGATCTATCCATGAGCAGGTTGAAGGTTGGGTAACACTAACTGGAGGACCGAACCCACTGTCGTTGAAAAGCCAGGGGATGACTTGTGGATAGGGGTGAAAGGCTAATCAAACTCGGTGATAGCTGGTTCTCCCCGAAAGCTATTTAGGTAGCGCCTCGGACGAATACCATTGGGGGTAGAGCACTGTTTCGGCTAGGGGGTCATCCCGACTTACCAAACCGATGCAAACTCCGAATACCAATGAGTACTATCCGGGAGACAGACTGCGGGTGCTAACGTCCGTAGTCAAGAGGAAAACAATCCAGACCGCCAGCTAAGGCCCCAAAATTATAGTTAAGTGGGAAACGATGTGGGAAGGCATAGACAGCTAGGAGGTTGGCTTAGAAGCAGCCACCCTTTAAAGAAAGCGTAATAGCTCACTAGTCGAGTCGGCCTGCGCGGAAGATGTAACGGGGCTAAAACTATATGCCGAAGCTGCGGATTTACACATTAGTGTAAGTGGTAGGGGAGCGTTCTGTAAGCCGATGAAGGTGGATTGAGAAGTCTGCTGGAGGTATCAGAAGTGCGAATGCTGACGTGAGTAACGACAAAACGGGTGAAAAACCCGTTCGCTGAAAGACCAAGGGTTCCAGTCCAACGTTAATCGGGGCTGGGTGAGTCGACCCCTAAGGCGAGGCCGAGAGGCGTAGTCGATGGGAAATTGGTTAATATTCCAATACTTCAGTGTAATGCGATGAGAGGACGGAGAAGGTTAAGTCAGCCTGGCGTTGGTTGTCCAGGTGAAAGGAAGTAGGCATGTATCTTAGGCAAATCCGGGGTACTCTATGCTGAGATCTGACAGCAAGCTGTACTTGTACAGTGAAGTGGCTGATACCATACTTCCAGGAAAAGTCTCTAAGCTTCAGTTACACTGGAATCGTACCCGAAACCGACACAGGTGGTCAGGTCGAGTAGACCAAAGCGCTTGAGAGAACTCTGCTGAAGGAACTAGGCAAAATGGTACCGTAACTTCGGGAGAAGGTACGCTGCTTTTGGTGATGGAACTTGCTTCCTGAGCTGAGAGCAGCCACAGAAACCAGGCCCCTGCAACTGTTTATTAAAAACATAGCACTCTGCAAACACGAAAGTGGACGTATAGGGTGTGATGCCTGCCCGGTGCTGGAAGGTTAATTGATGGGGTTAGCGTAAGCGAAGCTCTTGATCGAAGCCCCAGTAAACGGCGGCCGTAACTATAACGGTCCTAAGGTAGCGAAATTCCTTGTCGGGTAAGTTCCGACCTGCACGAATGGCATAATGATGGGGGCGCTGTCTCCAGCAGAGGCTCAGTGAAATCGAATTCGCCGTGAAGATGCGGTGTACCCGCGGCTAGACGGAAAGACCCCGTGAACCTTTACTGCAGCTTGACATTGAACTTTGATCTTACTTGTGTAGGATAGGTGGGAGGCTTTGAAACCGAGACGCTAGTTTCGGTGGAGCCAATCTTGAAATACCACCCTGGTAATATTGAGGTTCTAACTCTGTCCCGTTATCCGGGACGAGGACCATGTCTGGTGGGTAGTTTGACTGGGGCGGTCTCCTCCTAAAGAGTAACGGAGGAGTACGAAGGTGCGCTCAGCGTGGTCGGAAATCACGCGTAGAGTATAAAGGCAAAAGCGCGCTTAACTGCGAGACCCACAAGTCGAGCAGGTACGAAAGTAGGTCTTAGTGATCCGGTGGTTCTGTATGGAAGGGCCATCGCTCAACGGATAAAAGGTACTCTGGGGATAACAGGCTGATACCGCCCAAGAGTTCATATCGACGGCGGTGTTTGGCACCTCGATGTCGGCTCATCTCATCCTGGGGCTGAAGCAGGTCCCAAGGGTATGGCTGTTCGCCATTTAAAGAGGTACGCGAGCTGGGTTTAGAACGTCGTGAGACAGTTCGGTCCCTATCTACCGTGGGCGCTGGAAATTTGAGAGGATCTGCTCCTAGTACGAGAGGACCAGAGTGGACGAACCTCTGGTGTACCGGTTGTGACGCCAGTCGCATCGCCGGGTAGCTATGTTCGGAAGGGATAACCGCTGAAAGCATCTAAGCGGGAAGCCTACCTCAAGATAAGATTTCCCTTGGACTTTATGTCCACTAAAGAGCCGTTGAAGACTACGACGTTGATAGGTTGGATGTGGAAGTGCGGTGACGCATGAAGCTGACCAATACTAATTGCTCGTGAGGCTTGACTATACAACACCCAAGCAGTTGTATATATAGCATCAATTGATTCACTTATAATCAAAGCAACTTGATTTAGTTGAAAAGCTAGATAAAATGAACACCTTAAATTAACTCAAGTACTTCTGTTAATAACTCATTTGGTAGAAAACTTAGCACGAAGAGCACTGCTCTGAGATTAGACTAAGCAAGTATCCATAACAGTTGTGCTGGCGACAATAGCAAGAGTGAACCACCTGATCCCTTCCCGAACTCAGAAGTGAAACCTCTTAGCGCTGATGGTAGTGTGGGGTTACCCATGTGAGAGTAAGTCATCGCCAGCTCATTATTCGAAACACCCCCTGATATCTCAGGGGGTGTTTTTTTATGCGTGAGGAAAAGAAAAAGAAGTAATGAGAAAAAAAGAAAGAATTCATCATTCATTTCATGTGATTTATAAATTAAAGACTGAAAGGCGTATACTATCCGTGTCATTGATGGAAAGCTCATGTCTAATTTAGCCTCAAATTCTCCTTATATTGAATATGGCACACGGCCATTTCTTGCCATTTTATTTTCTTTATTTTTAGCAGGCTTCGCAATTTTTTCATCGTTGTATTGTGTACAACCGATGATGCCCATCTTTGCGAATTTCTTTCATGTCAGTCCGACACATAGCAGCTTTCCTTTATCTTTTTCTACCATTGCCTTAGCGATTGGGCTGCTATTCACTGGTTTGATTTCAGATCGATTCGGTCGTAAGCCTGTGATGGTCACCGCTTTATTTTTGGCAGCGTCACTTTCAATCATTAGTTCTATATTTCCACTTTGGGAAATATTTTTATTGAATCGCGTGCTGATCGGATTAAGTGTTAGCGGTGTTGCTGCAGTTGCAATGACTTATATAGGTGAAGAAATTGAGCAAAAAGATATAGGCTTTGCAATGGGCCTGTATATATCGGGTACTGCGATTGGAGGAATGGGTGGTCGTCTCATTGCCGGGGTATTGATTGATTATATTAGTTGGCAAAATGCCATGATGATTATCGGCATCATTAACCTATGTATAGCCACAGCATTCTTTTTATTACTTCCAGCATCTCAACATTTTCAAGCTTATCCCATTCGTTTCAACCGATTTTATGAATCTTTCGTTAAAAATTTAGCAGATCCAAAGCTGAGAATTTTATTCCTTCAAGGCTTTATCCTCATGGGATGTTTTGTCTCTATATTTAACTATATGAGCTACCACCTATTAGAAGAACCTTATCAACTTTCTCAAACATGGATTGGACTAATCTCCATAGCATATTTGGCAGGAATATATAGTTCACCTCGGGCTGCAAGTTGGGGGAAACGCTTTGGCCGGGTAAAAGTTTTACCTTCGATGCTGATCATGATGTTGTTCGGGCTGTTGATCATGCTCATTCCGGCATTTTGGTCAGTCATTTTGGGGCTGATTGTATTCACTTTTGCTTTTTTTGCAGCGCATTCCACGGCAAGTAGTTGGGTATCAGTTCAATCCCTGCAATACCGTGCCGTAGGTTCATCTTTATATTTATTTTGCTATTACTTAGGTTCTAGTATTTTGGGTAGTAGTAGTGGTTTGGTTTGGGAAATTTCTGGTTGGATTGGGTTGACGAGCTTTATTGCTGTTATCTTGATGATTGGTTTATTTTTAGCAATACAATTGAATAAATAAAGATAGAAATATGTGAATAAGTTATTATTAAATATTCGTTTTACATCTATTTTTAATATAAATAACGCTATAAAAATGGCTAAGTTTACTATTTTTATGATTATACAACTTTGGTCTAATATGCCTTTTAAAAGGTGCCTCATAATAATGAAATACATCACAATATTATAAATAAATTATTTTTGGTTATCATTTTTAAAAGTTTGAAAAATAATAAATATATGATAAATATGAATTATTTGTTTTTTTGAATATTTTTGCATTTGTTTTTAGATAGAATTATATATATAGATCAATATTGGTATTAAAATTAAGGCGATTATGAAAAATATAACTATTTTAATGATGGCTTTGGTTTTTATCTTAATCTCAGCTTGTACAAGTACCACGAATTTAGGGACAGCAGGCGCAGAGCGAAAACAGTTTTTTATCGTTCCTCAAAAGTTATTAACTAAACAGGCGGATAGATCGTATCAACAATTTATTCATCAGGCGAAAGACAAGAAACTTTTGATCATCGATCCGAAATTGGATCAAGTTTTAAATAAACTCAAGCAAAATGCGGAGTTTTACCGCCATGGTTCGAGTCAATGGGATTGGCAAGTCAGTGGGAATCTCAATAAAGATTTAAATGCACATGGTTTTCCAAGTGGGAAAATTGTCATTAATACGGGTTTGTACTGGAGTTTAAAGCTGACTGAAGATGAATTGGCATTTGTGATGGCGCATGAAATGGCACATGCATTACGTGATCATCATCGTGAGAAGATTTCCTTGTTGTTTGCAAGTCAGGTGGCGATGATTTCTTCAACTGCGGGTATCGGCGCGCTTGCTACTGCGGCCAGTAGTGTGACAGGGCAAGCTGTTTTTCTGCCTAAAGTTTCAAAATTTGAACTGGAAGCTGATGTCCTTGCACTTGATCTGATGTCGAAAGCGGGCTTTGATCCAAATGCAGCATTGAGTTTTTGGCAGAAATATCAGCAGGAAACGACACGCCGTCAAATGCTTGATGTAAAACCATTAATGACTCAAGACAGTATAGATAAGCGTAAGATTTATATTGAAAAATATTTACCTGAAATGCACATTCAATTTCAACAGGCGCAGGCTTTAATGTTGAATAAAAATGCGATAACTCATGGCACATTCTAGGTTGATTTAAACTAAAGCAAAGTTACAAATGATTTATTTAAATCTTGTTTTATAGTCGTGCTACAGCACGATTACATCTGATGTCTATATAAAACAATTCAATGATTCTGTAGCTGTTGTATAAATTATAATCAAGCATGATGAATGGAATTCATGGTAAAATGATCGGCTTTCATCTTCTTTGATCTTTTTTCAGATCATTCCATCTGCCAGCCGAGAATTGCTAGCCATGTCTACTGCTTATACTATGCAGACTGCGCCAAAAGCGTTGTTTGATTACGACAAATATTGGGCGTCTTGTTTTGACCCTGCGCCATTTTTGCCGATGTCACGCGAAGAAATGGATCAACTCGGTTGGGACAGCTGCGACTTTATTTTGGTTTGCGGTGATGCGTATATCGATCATCCGTCATTCTGTTCAGGCATCATCGGTCGAACCCTTGAAGCGCAGGGTTTCCGTGTCGGGATTATTGCTCAGCCAGACTGGACCAATGTAGAAGCGTTCCGTGTATTGGGTAAACCGAATATTGCTTGGGGCGTAACAGCCGGCAACATGGATT
The DNA here is from genome assembly GCF_024605895.1 of Acinetobacter sp. YH16056_T. Taxonomy (NCBI): domain Bacteria; kingdom Pseudomonadati; phylum Pseudomonadota; class Gammaproteobacteria; order Moraxellales; family Moraxellaceae; genus Acinetobacter; species Acinetobacter sp. YH16056_T. Next base: position 212,631 of record NZ_CP094545.1, read on the forward strand.
CGATGATCAACCGTTATACAGCTGACCGTAAAATCCGTTCAGATGATGCGTATTCTCCGGATAATCAGCCGAATAAACGTCCAGACCGCGCAGCAACAGTCTATTGCCAGCGTGTGCGTGAAGCTTATCCAGATGTGCCTGTATTATTGGGCGGTATTGAAGCCTCGCTGCGCCGTATTGCACATTATGATTATTGGTCAGACAAAGTCCGCCGTTCAGTATTGATGGACTCGAAAGCCGATCTATTGATGTATGGTAATGGTGAACGTTCAATCACGGAAATCATGCATCGTTTGGCCCGCGGTGAAAAAATCCAAGAGATTACGGATGTCCGCGGTACAGCATTTATTGTGAATAAAAATAACAGGGCTTCAAAAGCGAAGTTTGTTGAAATCGCATCGAATGATGTCGATGCGATTGGCCGTGTCGATCCGATCATTAATCCTTATGTGATGACCGAAGACCTTGAAGGCTGTGAAATCGAAAAAGGCAAAGACAGCGTTACGCAATATCAAGGCTTCCAAAAAGAAGCGGTAGCAAATCCGATTGTTCGTGAAGGTGATAACTTAGACGCCGATACGCAAATCGTGCAGCTGCAGCCTGCATCAAAAGCTATTAAGCATAAATTGCCGCCGCGTGAATTGGCGGTGATTCGTTTGCCTGCCTATGAAGATGTGGCGAATGATCCTGTGCTGTATGCACATGCCAACCGTATTTTGCATTTGGAAACCAATCCGGGCAATGCGCGCGCGATGGTGCAAAAGCATGGTGAACGTGATGTTTGGCTGAATGCACCGCCGATTCCATTGACTACAGAAGAAATGGATTATGTGTTTGACTTGCCATATGCACGTCTGCCACATCCTGCGTATGGTGAAGCGCGTTTTCCTGCCTTTGACATGATTAAGTTCTCTGTAAACATTATGCGTGGTTGTTTTGGCGGCTGTACCTTCTGCTCAATTACAGAGCATGAAGGGCGTATCATTCAAAACCGTTCTGAAGAATCGATTTTACGTGAAGTTGAAAAAATTCGTGATACTGCACCAGGCTTTACTGGGATCATTTCTGACTTAGGCGGCCCAACGGCCAATATGTACCGCTTGGCATGTAAAGATCCTGAGATTGAAAAGAACTGCCGTAAGCCGTCGTGTGTATTCCCAGGTGTATGTCAAAACTTGCACACCGATCATGCGCCTTTAACCCAGTTATACCGTAAAGCGCGTTCATTGCCGGGGATTAAAAAGATTCTAATTGGTTCTGGTTTACGCTATGACCTTGCGGTGTTAAACCCAGAATATGTCAAAGAATTGGTGACACATCACGTCGGCGGTTACTTGAAGATTGCGCCTGAACATACCGAAAAAGGTCCATTATCGAAGATGATGAAACCGGGGATCGGGACCTATGACCGTTTCAAACAAATGTTTGATCGTTTTAGTAAGGAAGCAGGGAAAGAGCAGTATCTCATTCCTTACTTTATTGCAGCGCATCCGGGTACGACGGACTATGACATGATGAACTTGGCGATTTGGCTGAAGAAGAATGGTTTCCGTGCCGATCAGGTGCAAACCTTCTATCCATCACCAATGGCGACTGCAACGACCATGTATTACACCGGTAAAAACCCGCTGGCTAAAGTGGCGCGTTATACCGAAAATGTCGATATCGTGAAAGGTGAAAAACGCCGTCGTTTGCATAAAGCCTTCTTGCGTTATCATGATCCAAACAACTGGCCATTGCTGCGTGAAGCGCTCAAAGAAATGGGACGTCAGGATCTGATTGGTAACTCAAAACAGCATTTGATTCCGACGTATCAACCGGCTGGCAGTGCTGAGGGTCAATACCAATCTGCACGTAAAAAGAACTCAAGCATTGCGGGTGATTCACAAAAACGTACAGGTGAACAAGGTAATCGGACGAAGGCTGCTCAATCGCGTCCTTCAAATACCAAGAAGCGTCCTGAGCGCGGTCAAATCTTGACGCAGCATACTGGTCTGCCGCCGCGTGAAACGGGTGATGCGAAAAAACCTTTTGGCGGTCCGAAACCCAAAGGAAAATCGAAGTCTAAATCACGCGCTTAAAATGGATAGATAAAAAAAGACACTTCGGTGTCTTTTTTTATGGGTGTTATGCTCGGCAGCATCAGACAATTTGCATTTTTATATGCTGTTACAAGCTCAATGCCATATGTGTGTCGGTTATCTCAATGAAATACGAGCAAAATTTGACAGCTTATCGGAATAGTCTGACAGTGAGAGGAAATGCACTTGCTGTCGTTTTAGCGAATGATCTAAAGTATCTGTATATAGCAATGGATGCTATTACTCTGAACGAAGTGGCATGTGATGTTTGACGCTTTAAGTTTGCAACTTTTTGTCAGTTTAAATACGTATTGTGTGAAAGTTAGAGTTATTTTTTTTAATAGGACATTAAAAAAATAATACTGGTTGTATACTTCGTCTTCAAAAGAAGTATGTCAAAAACCAAAAATATAAGAAATATAAAGGATTATGAGATGACTATATACATAGTAATAGGGAGTATTTTACTCTTCTGTGTGCTCATAATGGCTTGGAAAAGTTTAGAAGGTGATTCTAAGCAACAAGATAGCGCATTGAAACAACGTGCTATTTTCAACATTAATGAGCAATTAACCTACACGCGTTTAAAAGAAATTTTGCCTAAGCATACGATCCTTGCGCACGTGTCTTTTGATGCACTGTTGACCACGAAATACTATCGTACGCGGAATAAGTATCGAAATATGGTGGCGGACTTTGTCGTCCTAGATGAACAGCATCAGATCTTGGCGATCGTCGCTTTAGATGATCCAATGGTACTCAAACGGATGCAGCAGTCGCAATATCAAGATGCTTTGCTCGCTTTGGCAGGCTATCGTGTCATTCGTTATGATGATGTGCCTGAGTACGTTCAATTACGCGAAGATTTCTTAAATGAGCAGCGTGTACAAGCGCCATTTGTGCCGATTAATGATCTGAAAAAATATCATTTATATTCAGATTTGGAACGTAAAAAGATCAAAATTATTGGATCTTAGGGATTCAAAGAGCAAAATTTTTTGCAAAAAAAAGCATGGCTTTAGACATGCTTTTTTTATTGTTATTCAGGCTTAATGATTATTCAGGCTTAACGGCTACGACAGTTAATTCTACCCGCACACGCGGGTCGTATAATTTGGCTTCAACACAAGTTCTGGGTAATGCTTCAATATCTGACACCCACGCATCCCATACCTCATTGAATGCGGCATAATCCTGTTCAATATCTTTAAGATAAATGGTCACTGACATAATCTGGCTTTTATCTGTACCGGCATCTGCAAGGAACTGATCAATAAGCTCAAATGTTTGCTGTGTTTGTCCTTTGATGTCTAAATCAAGGTCTGTTGCCAATTGACCTGCCAAATGGATCAATTGACCTGAAATAGCGATTTCGGAGAAGCGTTTTGAAACATGCAGGCGTTGGATGGTCATGCGGAATATCCTGAAAGCAAAAAGGTCACTTAATCTTGAGTTTTAGGCATTGTAGCTGCAACCAAGGCCGTCAATAAACAGCCAACAGCAAGGTAGATTGCCACATAATGCCATGAACCATCACCCCAAATCACCAAAGCTGCTGCAATCATTGGAGTAAAGCCACCACCGATAATACTAGCCACTTGATAGCCGACACCTGCGCCACTGTAGCGATAGGCGGTACCAAACAAGGAGGTAAAAATCGGCTGGTGTACACTCACCACCATATCATGGGCAATATTGGCAAGGAAAATTGCACCGACAATAATTAGCCAAGTATTTTGTGCATCAAGGGCCATGAAGAAGGGAAAAGCTGAAAGCGCACCAATCAATCCACCCAGCACGCACATTTTACGATGATCAAATCGATCTGCTAGCCACGCAAGCAAAGAGGGGAATGCTGAAGCAGCTAATTGCACCAACCATTAAGGTGATATTGAGGAAGAACTGTTTGTCCATGCCCAATTGAGCGGTGAGATAATTCAGTGCAAAGTTCGTCACCAAATACATGGTGAGTAACTCGGTCAGGCGCAGCGCAATAATGTAGAAAAAGGCTTTTGGGTGTTGGCTAATCGCTTGCAGAATCGGTAATTTTTGTGGCGTTTGTTGAGCTTTGACCACATGGTCGACAAATTCTTGAGATTCGTCTTGATCACGTCGAATCCACATCGCGATAGCCAGCAAGATAATACTGGCAATAAAGGGAATTCGCCATGCCCAATCAGCAAAAGCATCTTCACCCAAAGTGGCAATAATCAAAGACACAGCGCCTGTTGCCAGAACGAGTCCGACGCCATAGCCAATTTGTACACCACTACTGTAAAAGGCTTTTTTGCCTTTCGGGGCATTTTCTACAGCCATCAGGGCAGCGCCGCCCCATTCACCACCGACAGCAAAACCCTGTATTGCCCGAAGTGTTACGAGTAGGATCGGGGCCCACCAACCGATGGCCGCAAAATTGGGTAATAAACCGATACCGACAGTCGAAATGCCCATCAGGATGACGGTGAGCACCAACATTTTTTTCCGACCCAGTTTGTCACCAAAGTGTCCAAATACAATGCCGCCTAAGGGGCGGAACAGGAAGCCGACGCCAAAGGTCGCCAAGGCTGCCAAGGTTCCCATATTGTTGCCAATACTGGGGAAAAACTGATCTTTGAAAATGAGTGCGGCAACAATGCCATAAAGTAAAAAATCGTACCAATCGACTACGGCACCAATGAAGCTACTTAATGCGGCTTTACGCGCACGTTGTTCTTGATTTTGTGAAATATTTTGAGGATTTGGAGCAGATTTTGCAGAAGGCATACAGCGGGGTATTCCATGATTGACAACAGAGTTGCCCTGTAATATTCGGATTTGATCGTCACGCCAATCACAGGACAGCATGCTGAAAGTAAAGGTGATTTTCAGCATCTCAGCGCATACACGGATAATGTAGTGCGCTGATAGAGTACTCTAATTTTAGGCTTTGTGAATAGCAAATTGCTTTAATTTTGTTCTTCTGCCTAAATCTTAAGCAAATACGATCTTCTTGATGTTTTTAGAGCAGCGAAAGTTGTGCTTCTTGGTTTTGCGCACTTAATTGATAGACCCCTACGCCAATCAGACGAAATTGATCGTCCTCAGAAATATGCATTTCATGCAGTAATTGCTGCAATACCTGCGCAAGGTCTTCACGATGATTCAGTGACGTTTTAAAACTTTTACTGTGCTGTAGCACTTGGAAATTCTTCAGTTTTAATTTAGCCGATACACCGCGCGCGCTTAACTGCTTTTTTTCTAAACTAGACCAAACTTGGTCAATCAGTTTGGGCCAATAGGGCTGACATTGGCTCAGGGTGAGATCATCATCAAAAGTGGTTTCTTTGGAAATTTGCTGACGTTCACGGCTAGATTGAACCGGTCGTTCATCAATGCCTTGTGCATACAGATAGAGTTGTCGTCCATATTTACCGAAATGATGAATCAGAACGGCTTCTTCAATTTGTTGTAAATCACCCAATGTATTGAGTTGCATGGCTTTTAATTTTTCTTGAGTCACTTTTCCCACACCAGGAATTTTTTTCAGTGCCAAGTTATGGATGAAATGCAGAACTTGTGATGGTTTGATAATACAAATGCCATTGGGTTTGTTCCAATCAGAAGCGACTTTAGCCAAAAATTTATTGGGCGCGACACCTGCAGAGGCAGTTAAACCAGTGCTTTGTAAAATCTCTGCCTGAATTCGCATAGCGACTTCAGTGGCACTCGGAATGTGTTGTAAATTTTCTGTGACATCCAAATAAGCTTCGTCTAAAGATAGTGGTTCAATCAGCGAGGTATAGCGTTGAAAAATGGCATGAATTTGCGCCGAAACGGCACGATATTTTTCAAAATTAGGTTCGATCACCACGACTTGTGGGCAGAGTTTACGGGCCTGTGCCATCGACATCGCAGAACGTAAACCAAATTCACGTGCAGGATAGGACGCGGCACAGATGACCGCACGAGGGTGATGTGAAGACACAACAACAGGAAGCTGTTTGAGTTCGGGGCGTTCCCGCAGCTCTACTGATGCAAAGAATGCATCCATGTCGATATGTATGATTTTCCTCATGCCTAGATAAATCAGTGCCTAAAAATTGAATTTCAGTATCGCACAGTCAATCTAGCGCTTTCCTCAATTTTTTAACTCGAACGACACAGGTTGACTGAGTAAAACCACCTTGGTGTTTTGAGCTGCTGCCGACTGTATCAATAGATTTAGGCTTTGAGGAGTGTCATCGGCAAAGCGAGGTAAAAATTCGAGCTCTGGATTCAGTGGTTTGAAAAAATTATCCCAGTGAATTGGAATCACGGTGCTGGGTTGAAGAGTCGCTAAGGTTTCTTTGAAATATTGCTGTTGAAATGCTGCCGTTTGCTTGGAAAGCTGAGCGATGCCTAAAAATAAAGTATTGACTTTTAGTTTTTGCAACTGTTTGGGCACAGCACCTGTACTGGCTTTGACTAAACTGTAATGTGGCCCATGTTGGATGAGATAGTCATATGATCCACCTTCTTTAAACTGACTAAAATGTGCAGGGAGTTACAGTGGCTGCGAAATTTCTTCCCCCAAATCATCATTAACGGCCGTTGGCGGAGTATGTTGCGAGGGGATGGCAGTAATGGTGAATTTACCGATTTGCATCGGTTGCCAAGCTTGAACTTCGTGTAATTGTGATTCAGCGATTGGCATCGCCCGTGCAATATTTAAGGTACTTTTAGAGCCGACAATCATGGCTTTAGGGAGCTGGTGGGCCAACATTGGAATATCGAGCGCATGATCATAATGTGAATGAGTCACGAAAATAGCACGTGTACGTTTTAAGTCGTATTGGTCGATATAGCTTTTTAATAAAGGCTGATCACTTTGAATCTGAGTGAATATGGTCTGACTAAGCGATGGACGAGTAAAGAAGCCATCGATGAGGATTTGCTCTTGGCCATCGTCAAACAGTAAAGTCGAAACGCCAAAGAATTTGACGTGATAGGGCGCCGCTGAGCGAGTATCTGCAGTGCTTTGTGCGGGAAGTTGATAATGCCACGTTTTAAACGCTGCCAAGGTCCCTGAAGGTTGGATCAAATATGCCAATATCCCGATGGCGAGGATTATAAAGACTGAAAATATAATAAGAAAAGTTTTTAAAATACGCATCCTGCGACTCAGTTTTCATGGATTATTTGCTTCGATGTTGTCCTGAGTCGGTGAATAAATCAACGGGGTTTGATCGGGGAAACGCCATTTTTGTCTAAAAACTCAGTCCAAGCCTTATCATCACCTGAAAATACATTTAAATCGACGGTGGTCGAGATGCCTTGAATTTGTCCTTGATTGGTATGTTGCCAAATCAGCCATTTCGGATTGTTTTTTAGATCGGGTAGGCCTTTATATTCGCGGACCCACAGCGGCGTCTGTTTAAACTCGCCAGCTAAGACAATATTATAAAAAGACTTCGAAGTATAAAAAATCGGTTGTTTGCCATAATGGCGGTGTAAGCGATCATGCATATAGCTGATTTCTTTGAGTAACTGCTCTTTGCTATAGGTGTTAATGCAGTTGGTGTCATATTCTAAATCAATCACGGGAGGAAGGGCATCGGCTTTTTTCGGCACGGAAGCAATAAAATTTTCCGCCTGAATCTTGCCATCACGGCACAGACGGTAAAAATGATAGGCCCCAACTAAAAAGCCGTTTTCCCGTGCTTGTAACCAGTTATCTTGAAATTTTCGATCTTTAAAATCACCACCCTCTGTGGCTTTGAGATAAACAAATTGGTATTTTTTAGGTGAAATTTTTGACCATTGAATATCTTTTTGATGATGGGAAACATCAAAACCTTTGACGGGATATTCTTCTGCAGATGCAGGGCGATGCGGCATCACGGCTAAATAACCTAATCCAGCCACCACCATGACGCCGCTGATAGCGCTGAGTGCAATAATCGGGCTATATTTTTTGAGTGAACTTTTAGAGGTACGTGATTTGGCTTTTTTAGGCATGAAAATGTATCCAAGTATCTATTTTATCATAACCCTTTAAGGGCTGATCTGTCATAGATTTGCCCGATGACACAGGTTTAGACATCCACATGTTTAGGAATTTGCCAAAAAATCGCTGCGGTAATCAGGTTAATACAGCCGAGTAAAATCAAGGTGCTATGGAATGCCGTTTCGATTTGTGCAGGACCATAATAGGCCGTAAACACGTTGACTAAAGTCCCTGCCAAAGCCACACCGATACTCATCGACACCATCATAATCATCGACAAGAAACTGTTGCCACTGCTGGCATCTTGCTGAGGTAAATCTTTGAGGGTTAAGGTATTCATCGAAACGAATTGCAGCGAGTTTAAAATACCAAAAATAAAAAAGTGTAAGGCACGTAACCACGTGGGGGTTTCAGCCGTAGAGAGTGCAAAACTGCAAATACAGGCGCCGACCAAGAAGGTATTTACCAATAACACTTTGCGATAGCCAAAGCGTTGAATAATTTGACGAATAATCGGTTTAGATGCCAATGAGCCGAGTACAGTCGGTATCATCAATAACCCTGTGATAAAGGGCTCAAAGCCAAAAGCCACTTGTAGCATTAAGGGAATCAAAAATGGCATGGCATTGCCGCCAAGGCGGGCAAAGAAGTTGCCGATAATGCCGATGGCATAGATCCGATTTTGAAATAATTTACTGCGAAACAGCGCATTGGCGTGGGTATGTGCATGAAAGGCATAGATCAAACTGGCGATGATGCCTGCAGCGACCAAAAGCAGGCTCCACCATAGCGGCAGATGCGGGCTGGCAAAGTTTTCAATGCCTAACGATAAACCCACCATGGCGACGACCAATAAGAAAAAACCCATAAAGTCGAAGCGTTGTACGCTCGGTTCGGTCACATTGGGCATGGCTTTAAAGGTAATAAGAACCCCTAACAGCCCCATTGGAATGTTTATTAAAAAGATCCAATGCCATGTTGCGACTTCCACCATCCAACCGCCAAGGGTAGGGCCAATTAAGGGGCCCATCAAACCGGCAAGGCTCATCAGACTCATAGCCGATAAAAACTGTGTCCGAGGAATCACTTTGAGCATTGCCAAACGCCCAACAGGTAGCAGTAATGCGCCACCTATGCCTTGAATTACCCGATAAACCAGCAGCTCATTCAGGCTATTGGCCATGCCGCAGCCTAGCGATGCTAACGTAAAAATAATAATGGCTGTGAAATACGTATTTCGTACACCAAAACGATCGGCCAACCAACCACTTAAGGGAATACACGCTGCGACAGACAAGACATAGGCCACGACCACACTATGCATTTGAAGCGGGTCTTCACCTAGACTTCTCGCCATAGCAGGGATTGCGGTATTGACGATGGTCGTATCCAGGCCTTGCATAAAAAAGCCAATAGAGACCAATAGCACAAGAAGTCTAAATTCGGGTTGTAAAGCCTGATGCGTTGGCGTGCTATTCATAAGTCAATAAAGCTGAGATTTTTAAACAGTTTAAATGAATATTGCCATTTGGATGTAGTAAAAGCTTTGCATAATTGAGCCAAAAAATTGCAAGAAAAATGCAATGAAAGTTTCATCTCTATGCAACCTAATGTTTATAAATTGGTCATATTTTAATAAAAGACGAATGAAAACATGAAACTACAAGTTTCGGCACTGATGTGGTTAAACAAGGCGATTTAGGACCCGAAGGTCTGATTTTTATTGCGGCCAAAGATTCACCTAATGCTCAACCTTTGTTGGTGGTTGGAAATGAAGTGAGCGGTAGCACGGCGGTTTATCAGATTAAATTGAAATAATTAAAGTTTAAAGCAATTGTTTTATTTGAGGTTTTTATTTTAGTGTCGAGAAAAGCACGGCACGAAATTGTATGAACGCCAGATAAACTGTCATAATGCGCTCAAGTCCTTCATTTATTGGAGGGCTTTTTCTTTATGGCAAAGGTGTTTTGTTTTTATGACAATCGAAATTCTGATGGTCATAGGCTTCTGTCTCGCGGCCTATTCTATTGTCGGTAATGATGTGCCACAGACATTGGGAACCTTTATTTCATCCAATGCGCATCGCCCTTGGTGGCTGTTGTGGATCTATGTCAGCAGTATTCTAGCCATTGTATTGGTTTATGGTTGGTACAGTTCTGGCGTGGGGGATGCATCTTATGGTCGTTTAGAAACGATTCCATTTCCCGCAGAAGGGGTCACGTGGCTCTATATTGTGCCACCGATCTTACTGATCATTTTGACTCGCTACGGAATCCCGGTCAGCACCACATTCTTAGTGTTAACGATTTTCTCTCCGAGTAGTCTTGGCTCGATGTTAACCAAGTCCATGATGGGTTATGCGGTAGCTTTTGTTGTCGCGATTATTGTTTATCGTTTTGTGATTAAAGGCATCTCGGTTTATTTCAGTAAAACACGTGATGAAACACCCTCGAATATTTGGGTGGGACTACAGTGGGTTTCGACGGCATTTTTATGGAGTCAGTGGCTGATTCAGGATTTGGCCAATATTTTTGTCTACGTCCCTCGTCAGGTGCCGCTGGAGTTCCTGATTTTTGCAATTGTGGTGTTTATCGTACTGCTTGGGATCATTTTGTACCAACGTGGTGGGGCGATTCAGGGCATTATCGACACCAAAACGGGTGTGGCTGATATCCGCTCGGCAACCATTATCGACTTTATGTATGCCTTGATTTTATTGGTGTTCAAAGAGTGGAGTAATATTCCAATGAGTACCACTTGGGTGTTCTTGGGCTTACTTGCAGGACGTGAATTTGCCATGTCCATGCATTTACATGAAGTGAATAAATATCGAACTTCACGAAATGTCAGCAAAGATGCGATGAAATTGATGCTTGGTTTATTGATGAGTATTTTCTTAGCGACAACCTTGCCATGGTTCTATCGTGTGGTGTCGGGTTAAGTCGGCACGATATAGATTTGAAGTAGGACATCGAGTAATAAAAAAGGGGAATACTTTATTCCCCTTTTTGACATCTAAAATACAGTTAGACCACGAAATTTTTCGGGCAATCTAAATTTTTCAGTGCGCTAAAGATCTGCTTCGAAGAATTACATACGATCAGTTTGGCACGATGCTGCGGCGGCAAGAAACCTTCAGCGACCGCATGGTCTAATTGTGCAATTAGTGCATCATAGAAGCCATTGACGTTATAAAGCATCATCGGTTTTTGGTGTTGATTCAACTGTCCCCAAGTGGCGATTTCTAAAATTTCTTCGAATGTACCGAGACCACCGGGCAGAGCAACAAAGGCACTTGCACGTTCTGCCATCATGGCTTTACGCTCATGCATACTGCGTACGACGTGTAATTCAGTCAAATGATTATGTGCAATTTCATAATCCAACATAAACTCAGGAATCACACCCACAGCTTCGCCGCCATGATCGACCACAGCGTCAGCAACTTGACCCATCAGGCCAATACTGGCGCCACCATAGACCAGACCAAAACCATGTTCAGCCAAGCCTTGCGCTAATGCGATGGCTTTTTCTTGATAAATTGGATTGTTACCAGAGCGGGAGCCGCAATACAGTGCGATTAAAGGTTGTGTTGTAGCAGGAGAAGGATTACCACGTTTTTCTGTCATTTTTAATCCGCTATTCATTACGTTTTAATTTTACCTTAGCATGTTATTTTTTATGACACTACATTGGCAGCTAAATATGACAATTTAATGTCATCATTGGGTTTAAATTCTTCCATACAGAGATTGTACTTTGGTAAAAAAGGGTGAATTTTTACCTTAACTTGCTATACTTAAAACTTCATTTTAAGCTAAAGAACCGTCATGGGTAGTGGTTGTTGTCACTCAGCACACATCAAAATATTAGAAAGAACGCCATTAAAAGCGTTTGCGCATGTCCAATGCATTTCATCTTCAAATCAGCATGATCCACGTGTGAATAACATTCAGGAGATACAATTATGATCTTTGAATGGATGTCCGACCCATCTGCATGGGTGGGTTTATTGACACTGGTGGTGCTTGAGATTGTTTTAGGTATCGATAACCTGGTTTTTATTGCGATTCTTGCGGAAAAATTACCGCCAGAACAGCGTAATACCGCACGGATTGTCGGCTTATTGCTTGCACTGTGTATGCGATTGGTCTTACTGGCTTCAATTGCATGGGTGGTGACTCTAACCAACCCACTGTTCCATATTTTCGACCATCCATTTTCCGGTCGAGACCTAATCTTACTGTTTGGTGGGGTGTTCTTGCTATTTAAAGGCACCATGGAACTGCGTGAACGTCTTGAAAACAAGCCTATGCTAAAGGAAGAAAATCCTGTGCATGCGACGTTTTGGATGGTGATTGTGCAGATTGTGGTGCTCGATGCCGTGTTCTCACTCGATAGTGTGATTACCGCTGTCGGGATGGTGAAACACCTGTCGGTCATGATGATTGCGGTCATTATTGCTGTCGGCATCATGCTGTGGGCATCTAAGCCGCTGATGAACTTCGTGAACCGTCATCCAACGGTGGTGATTCTGTGCCTGTGCTTCTTGATGATGATTGGTTTCTCGCTCTTAGTCGAAGGCTTTGGTTTCCACATTCCAAAAGGCTACTTATACGCAGCCATTGGTTTCTCCGTCCTGATTGAGTTCTTGAACCAAACCATGCGTCATAATCAGGAAAAAATGGTGACAACCACAGACTTACGTTATCGCACTGCCTCAGCGGTGATGCGTATGCTCGGTGGGAAAAATGTTGCAGACAATCAAAATGAAAATGAAGATGTGCTTGCAACACGTGCCTTTGCTGATGAAGTCTTTGATGAAGACAACGGGGTTTACCACAGTGTCATGGTACAAGGTGTACTGGGTTTATCTGAACGTCCAGTGAAGTCGGTGATGACACCTCGTCCTGAACTGGAATGGATTGACTTGGATGAAGCGCCTGAGGCGATTCGTGCTCAATTACTCAGTACCACGCATTCACGTTTGATTGTGGCACACGGTGAGTTAGACAATATCGCGGGTGCGGTACTGACTCATAAAGTCATGAATGACTATATTGAAACAGGCGTACTCGATTTTGAAAAGCATCTCCGTGAGCCTGTGGTGGTACATGAAAATGCACAAGTCTTGATGGTGATGGAACAACTGCGTCAAGCGCCGTTGCAAATGGCCTTGGTGTTGAACGAATACGGTTCAATTGAAGGGATTGCAACACCAATTGATGTCTTAGAAGCGATTGCTGGTGAGTTTCCCGATGAAGATGAACCGGAGACAGCAGCAGAAAGTCTCGATGATGGTTCATTGTTACTCGATGGCTCAACTGACATTCGTCATGTGTCTTTATTGTTGGGTCGTGACTTGGTGGATGATGCTGAACAGTATTCGACATTGTCCGGATATATCTTATTTCATTTGGGCCGTTTACCAGCCAATGGTGAAAAATTCAAAGCGGATGAACACATTTTTGAAGTGGTTACGATGGATGGTCATAAGATTGAAAAAGTGCATGTCATTCCCATGCCAACTGAAGATTAAGTTGCGTATCGGGGGGTAATCTATATAGATCACTGATGTTACGCACGTAAAAGTAATTACGCATTTTTAAAATGATTTTTAAGTCTATTCGACGGAGTCTTACATCTAGGGTTTAAATAAAGGGATTAGCCTTCGGCTGGAGGTACTTTTGTTTCGGCAAAAGTACCCAAAACCATTGTCATCCGCAAAACTCGTTCACTACCGTCAAATTATTCAAAGCATTGCAAAAACATTTTTGATTAGAAGTGGTCCTGTCTCAAACACTTGCGGATGACCTTACCGTGTATCATTCTTTTATTTGAATCGATACGGATCTACTGATGAAAATTGTGTGGAAAGATCCGTTAAAATAGCCTGCATTGTCAGGCTATTTTTTATGGAAACAAATATGTCACAAGTCCAGTGTCCATGTGGCAAAGGTGAGTATGGTAGCTGTTGTCAGCTCTTACATACGGGGCGTGAAAATGCACAGACTGCAGAGCAATTGATGCGTTCACGTTATAGTGCTTTTGCACAGCATGAGATTGATTATATTGTACAAACAACTGCGCTTGGACAGCAGCAAGCCTTGGATGTCAGTGCCATTGCAGCGTGGAGTCAGGCCAATCAGTGGTTAAAGCTTGAGGTTGTCCAAGCCCAAGAAAAACTCGATAAAAACCATGCTCAAGTTGAATTTAAAGCGCATTATCACGATGGGCAGCAAGCGCAGGTACATCATGAAATTTCACACTTTGTGAAGTTCGAGCAGCGCTGGTATTTCCTTGATCCGACCACAGAGATGAAAATCACCATGAAGCAACCCTGTATTTGTGGTTCTGGACGAAAATTTAAACAATGTTGTGCGCAATTTTTATAACATTTGAGCAGATTTAGCTTAGAATAGCGCGCATCTCAACCCTCAGTGGAAGAAGGGCGATGTTACTTACCGTTATTTATATTATCGCAATCACGGCAGAAGCAATGACAGGTGCATTGTCTGCGGGTCGGCGGAGTATGGACTGGTTTGGGGTAACATTGATTGCCTGTGTCACGGCACTGGGGGGCGGTTCGGTTCGTGATGTGCTACTTGGGCACTATCCACTGACGTGGGTTAAGCATCCTGAATATCTCATGCTGACCTGCTTTGCTGCATTTGTCACCATCCTGATTGCAAAGTGGATGCGTCATCTGCGTAATATCTTCTTGGTTCTCGATGCCTTGGGTCTCATTGGTTTTACCATCATTGGCTGTCAAATCGCTTTAGAAATGGGACATGGTTTTGTCGTTTCTGCGGTAGCAGGGGTACTAACGGGCGTCTCTGGCGGTATTTTACGAGACATCCTGTGTAACGATGTCCCGCTGGTGTTCCGTCGTGAACTTTATGCCAGTATTTCTTTTGTGTCCGTGATTTGTTATTGGCTCTGCATTGAGATTGGCTTATCGCTAGAATTGACCGTCATTGCGACGCTCATTTTCGGTTTCACCTTACGTCTGATCGCCATTTACTTTGGCTTAGAAATGCCTAAATTTATTTATAAAGATGATGATGATCAGTCAGTATCTTCAAAAGATTTGTCATAGCCGCGTTGCTATAACATCACATTAAAATGCTAAAAAGACGGATCAATGGTCGGTCTTTTGCATGGATCTATACTAAAAAACGCAAAATCATACATCCTGTTGGGAAAGCAGTGTTCATCCTTCCACCAGTTCAGAGATCTTGTTATGGACTTAGTCTCACGTATACAACGCTTACCCATCGGTAAGTTTCACTACACTTTACTTTGGGTTATTGGCCTTGGCTGGATGTTTGATGCCATGGATACGGGACTCATTTCCTTTATCTTAGCGAAAATGGCTGAAGATTGGGCCATGACGCCAAATGATAAAAGTTGGGTGGTCTCGATTGGTTTTGTTGGAATGGCGATTGGCGCAGTGTTTTCTGGTGGATTGGCAGATCGCTTCGGCCGAAAAACAGTCTTTGCATGGACATTGGTGATTTATAGCTTAGCCACCGCTGCATGTGCGTTTGCACCTAATCTAACTTGGTTGTTGGTATTTCGTTTTATTGTCGGCTTAGGTTTAGGGGGGCAACTCCCAGTCGCGGTGACTTTGGTCAGTGAATATATTCCAGCGCATGTACGAGGACGTTTTATTGTCTTACTGGAAAGTTTTTGGGGACTGGGTTGGTTGGTTGCGGCGTTAGTATCACGCTTTATTATTCCTGATTTTGGTTGGCATGCGGCTTTCCTGATTGGCGGAATCCCTGCGTTATATGCGATCGTGATTTGGAAAATGGTGCCTGAATCGGTGCCTTATTTGATTAACCGTGGACGTTTTGATGAAGCACATGCATTGGTGAAAAAGATTGAAGCCAAATGTGGTGTGGAAGTTGTTGAAATCTTTGAGGTCAAACCGGTTGCAGAAAAGCACAACATCAGTTTTTCACAGTTGTGGTCAGGCATTTTTGCACGTCGTACTTTAATGCTGTGGCTCATTTGGTTCGGTATCGTCTTTTCTTATTACGGTATTTTTACGTGGTTGCCAAGTTTATTGGTTAAAGAAGGCTACACCATTGTTCAATCCTTTGAATATGTTTTGGTCATGATTTTGGCACAATTACCGGGTTATATTGCAGCTGCATGGTTGGTCGAAAAATTAGGTCGTAAAGCTACGTTGGCGGGCTTCATTGGGATGTGTGCCATTTCGGCATATTTCTTCGGTCAGTCTGGCAGTGTGACAGAGATTGTGATTTGGGGCTGTTTAATGTCCTTCTTTAATCTCGGTGCTTGGGGCGTACTTTACACCTATACACCAGAACAATACCCGGCCAATATTCGTGCCTTTGGTTCGGGCTGGGCGGGTGCCATTGGTCGGATCGGGGGCATTGCCGCGCCTTTTGCTGTGACACATATGATGGATATGGATCATGGTTTTAGCTATGTCTTTATGATGTTTACTGCAGTCTTAATTGCAGTTGCTGTGGTGATTTTGGTTTTAGGTGAAGAAACCAAGGGCAAAACTTTAGAATCCATCGGTCTATAAAGACTGTTGAATTTTTAGTTGATCATGGTGAATAAAATGGATATTTTTACGCCATAAGACACAATTTGTCGCAGAGTGTTAGATCATCCCCTTGTATAGGGGACACCTGCGACATAGCATAAGAACCCAATAAAGAACGAACAATTTAGGATTACAGGTTGTTATGACAAGCCTTGCGCATCATGCGACAGAAAACCGTTCCGTAGCAGAATTTACCGAACAAGCATATCTCAACTACGCCATGTACGTGATTATGGATCGTGCATTGCCACATATCAGTGATGGTCTAAAACCCGTTCAGCGTCGTATCGTCTATGCGATGAGTGAACTCGGGTTAAAGCCAACGGGTAAGCCAAAAAAATCTGCACGTACGGTTGGTGATGTACTGGGTAAATACCATCCTCACGGTGACTTAGCTTGTTATGAAGCTATGGTACTCATGGCGCAGCCGTTTAGTTATCGCTATCCATTTATTGAAGGTCAGGGAAACTGGGGTTCACCAGATGATCCGAAATCCTTCGCAGCGATGCGTTATACCGAAGCAAAACTGTCTGCTTATAGTGATTTATTATTGTCTGAGTTAGGACAAGGAACCTGTGATTGGCAGGATAACTTTGATGGTTCGATGAAAGAGCCAGTGAATTTACCGGCACGTGTTCCAAATATTTTACTCAACGGCACAACGGGTATTGCAGTGGGTATGGCAACGGATATTCCACCGCATAACTTACGTGAAGTGGTGAAGGGCACCATCGCCTTAATTCGCAATCCAAACTTAACTGATGAGAAAGTCGCAGAATATATTCCTGCACCTGATTTGCCTACACGTGCGGAAATTATTACCTCTCCAGAAGAATTACTCAAAATACAAACCACGGGTCGCGGTAGTTATCGAACTCGTGCGGTGTACAGCATTGAGAAAAATGAAATCGTGATTACGGAGCTGCCGTATCAGGTTTCAGGCTCAAAAGTGATCACGCAGATTGCAGATCAAATGCAGGCGAAGAAGTTGCCATTGGTCACGGACTTACGTGATGAGTCAGATCATAAAAACCCAACACGTTTAGTGATTGTCCTGCGCTCGAATCGTATTGATGCTGAATCGGTGATGAGTCATTTATTTGCAACCACTGACTTAGAGTCGAGCTATCGTGTCAATATGAACATGATTGGCGCTGACGGTCGTCCGCAAGTGAAATCGATCCGCCGTATTTTGTTGGAATGGATCGAAATCCGTAAAAATACCGTGACACGTCGTTTGACTTATCATCTGAATAAAATTGAAAAACGGTTACATATACTTGCAGGCTTGATCATTGCCTATCTGAATATTGATGAAGTGATTCGTATTATTCGCGAAGAAGATCAGCCTAAACCGGTGTTAATGACGCATTTTAATATCGATGAAATTCAAGCCGAAGCCATTTTAGAACTCAAGTTACGTCATTTGGCAAAACTTGAAGAAATGGAAATGCGCCGTGAACAAGAAGAACTGGAAGCCAAAGCTGCCATTATTCGTGAACAATTGGCGAATCCTGAATCATTAAAAGCCTTGATCATTAATGAACTGAAAGAAGATGCGAAGAAATTTGGTGATGACCGCCGTTCTCCAATTGTGAAACGTGCAGAAGCCCATGCGATTAATGAACAAGATATGCTTCCTGCAGATCCTGTGACTGTGGTGTTGTCTGAAGCGGGTTGGATTCGCTCGGCGAAAGGTCATGAAGTCGACGCTGAGAACTTAAATTTCCGTGCAGGTGACCAATATCTCAGCCATGCACAAGGTAAATCAAATCAACGTGTTTATGTCTTAGATGATGCCGGTCGTAGCTATGCTTTGGGCATCAATACTTTACCATCCGCGCGTGGTTTAGGTGAGCCTCTGAGTTCTAAACTTGCACCTGCAAGTGGTGTTGGCTTTAAACAAGTATTTATTGCTGAAGATGAAACAGAAGTCTTGGCCATGAGTAGTAAAGGCTATGGCTTTAAAACCCAAGCGAAAAATCTAGATACCAATGCCAAAGCGGGTAAAGCCTTCCTTAGCTTGTCCGAAGGGGCGGCAGTTATGAATTTAACGGCGATTGAGAATGCAACACATCTTGCACTCCTCAGTTCTGCGGGGCGTTTGCTGTTGGTTGAACTTGATGAATTACCAGTCCTAAATAAGGGGAAAGGTAATAAATTGATACAACTTGAGGCAAAAGATCAAATTGTATCCATGACAACTTTGAATTTAGATGAAATAATTCAAGTGCTTGCAGGTAATCAACAATTAAAGCTTAAAGGCGACGATCTGCAAAAATATGTGGGCAAACGTGCATCGAAAGGCGTGTTGTTACCACGTGGATATCAAAAAGCAAATAAACTGTTCATTCAAAGATAATACTAGCATCCATGGAACGAAATACGTTATATATGCTGTTATTCGTGAAATGGATGCAATATTAAGCACAAACAAGTTAAATAATGACCGCTTAATATTGAAAAAAAACAGTTGGATTATTAAGGATTACGACAGGAGAATTGGGCGTTATGGAAAAGATTTGGTTCGCTGAATACCAAAAGACAGGGATTCCAGAAACTGTAGAATTACCCGCAGAAAATACCTCATTGGTCGATATTTTTGAGCGTAATTTCCAGAAGTTTGGCTCAAGAGATGCCTTTATCTTTATGGATAAAGTCTTAACTTTTAAAGAACTTGATGAAGCTAGTCGTAAATTTGCAACTTATTTGCAAAGTTTAGGTTTGGCCAAAGGTTCACGCGTTGCAGTCATGATGCCGAACGTTCTTCAATATCCTGTTGTCGCATTGGGTGTATTCCGTGCTGGCCTGGTATTGGTCAACGTGAATCCACTGTATACCTCTCGTGAACTTGAGCATCAATTGAATGACTCTGGAACAGAAGCTCTTGTCATCATTGAAAACTTTGCATCTGTTTACCAAGCGATTATTGGTAAAACCCCAGTAAAACATGTGATCGTGGCATCTGTGGGTGACATGCTTGGTACGCTGAAAGGCACATTGGTTAACTTTGTATTACGTTCAGTACGTAAACAAATTCCAGCTTGGAACATTCCAGGTCATATTCGCTTTAATGCAGCAATGTCTAAAGTGAGTGCAAACAATTACAAACGTCCAAACTTAACTCTAAGTGATACTGCAGTACTTCAATATACTGGTGGTACAACTGGCGTATCTAAAGGCGCAGAATTGACCCATCGTAACCTTGTGTCAAACATGTTGCAGTGTGATGGTATTTTCCAAAGTAAATTTGGTCAGCAAGATGGTCAGCCAGATGATCGTATCTTCTGTGCATTACCGCTGTATCACATCTTTGCATTTATGGTGTGTGCACTTTACGGTATGTACAAAGGTCAGGCGAACGTATTGATTCCTAACCCGCGTGATCTACCTGCGGTAATGAAAGAATTGCGTAAATACCAACCTTCATTCTTCCCAGCAGTGAACACATTGTTCAATGCTTTGGTGAACAATGAAGAGTTCAAGCAACTTGACCACAGCAAGCTAAAAATGGCGATGGGTGGTGGTATGGCAGTGCTTCCTTCGACTGCAGAAGCGTGGAAGAAAGTTACCGGTACCAATATCATCGAAGGTTATGGTTTATCAGAAACTTCACCTGTTGCAACCGCAAACCCTCCAGCATCAATGGAATTCAGCGGTACGATTGGTATTCCATTGCCACTGACTGAAGTTGCTATTTTAGATGATGATGGCAATGAAGTTGCTCAAGGTGAGCAAGGTGAAATTTCGATTCGTGGTCCTCAAGTCATGAAAGGCTATTGGAACCGTCCAGATGAAACTGCCAAAGTAATGACGGCGGACGGCTTCTTCCGTACAGGTGACATTGGTGTCATGGATCCACGCGGTTATGTGAAGATTGTAGACCGTAAAAAAGACATGATTTTGGTGTCTGGCTTCAACGTTTATCCTTCTGAAATTGAAGAAGTTGTTGCAAAACATCCAAAAGTACTAGAAGTTGCTGCGATTGGTGTTCCTGATGAAAAATCAGGTGAAGTACCTAAATTATTCGTTGTGAAAAAAGATCCATCTTTAACGACTGAAGAAGTTTTGGCATTCGCAAAAGAAAACTTAACTGGCTATAAACGCCCACGTTATGTTGAATTTATGGATGAATTACCAAAATCGAATGTTGGTAAGATTCTACGTAAAGATTTGCGTAAAACCGCATAATACGATGCATAAAAAAAGCGCCTTCGGGCGCTTTTTTTATCGCTTTAAATTTAGATCATTAAATTTTACCTTTATTCATCGACCAGCGATCAAAGTAGCGACGTCCTACACCAAAAACACCCAAGAAAATAAACATCGCGCCGAACTGACGACTAAAGCCGGATTGGTTATAGCTGCCATAGGTTAAAATATTGTCGACTAAGCAATATAGGGCAATGACAATGACCCAATGCCAAAGGGGAAGTTGCTTGATGGAAACTGCATAGAATGCAATCCACATGATGACAAAGCTGAAAACAGTCGACCAGACATTTAAGTTGGCGCAGATCACAGCAAGTAAAAATGCAGTCACTGGAATGACGATTTTTAAGACACGATCGACGCGAAGCTGATGGCGTTTTTGCTCTTCAAGAACTTCAAATAATTGATCTTGATCAGAAGTGCTCATAGAGGATCCTTTCATCTGCCGATTATAAAAACACTATATTTAACAAAAATTATTCACGAAATGCCATGGTATTATAGCAGCCATAAAATCTTCCTGAGAAAAAACACATGCACAGCATCAGTGGGATCATCTATCTCATTTTGGCCGCTTGTTTATTGCCATATGTATTTACATTTATTGCGAAGCGAGCTGCAGGTTTTAAGTCGAGTGATAATCAAAATCCACGTGAGGTTTTAGCGCGCTCTACAGGATTGGCGAGCCGCGCACATGCAGTGCAGCAAAATAGTTTTGAAAGTTTACCTTTATTTATTGCGGCTATTCTAATGGCTGAATACATGGTGATTCATCAACAATACATCATGACCTTTGGGATTGCCTATCTCGTTTTACGCGTTATTTATGGGCTATGTTATTTAGCCAATTGGGCAACTTTACGTTCAATTATTTGGACCTTGTCGATGTTATGCCCAATTTGTCTGATGTTATTGGTCATTAAATTAAGCTAAATGTTCTGCTTGATGATTAAATTATCAGCATGATCGCTAAAATCACAAAAAAAGCGATAAAACCGTTATAATTGTGCCGGATTAAAAGATTTAACTTTGTTTAAAGAGTGATGCTATGAGCTACAGCAATATCCCAGCGGGTAAAGATGCACCAAACGACATCTATGTCATTATTGAAATTCCTGCAAATGCAGCACCAATCAAATACGAAATCGATAAAGATTCTGATGCGTTATTTGTAGACCGTTTCATGGGTACTGCAATGTTCTACCCAGCGAACTATGGTTATGTTCCAAATACATTATCTTTGGATGGTGACCCACTAGACGTACTTGTGGTAACTCCACATCCAGTAGAGCCAGGTTCTGTAATTCGTTGCCGTCCTGTTGGTAAATTGAACATGGAAGATGACGGTGGTGTTGACGCAAAACTCGTTGCGGTTCCACACGACAAATTGACTCCGCTTTATAAAGATGTTCAAGAATATACAGATCTTCCTGCATTATTGATCAATCAAATTGAACATTTCTTCCAACACTACAAAGACTTAGAACCTGGTAAATGGGTTAAGTTAAGTGGTTGGGAAGGTGCTGATGTTGCGAAACAAGAAGTACTTAGCTCAATTGAAGCTTACAAAGCTGCGAACAAATAATATTTATTGTTTTAAGCTGAGCATCGTTTTTAGATGAAAACGATGCTCATAAAAAAACCTGCACAGTGTGCAGGTTTTTTTTCGCTATCTTAGAGTAGCTGTGAAATTAAAATAATTTCACAGGTATGTCTAACCAAATACGCCATTCATTGGTATCACCAATATAGTTGTTTTGGTAGTTATTACTAGCGCGGTAGTAAGAATGACGAAGGCGTAAGCTTGCATCTTTGGCAAAACCAGATTGAACGGTATATTTCACTTGGTTAAAGAATTCGCGTTCTTCTTCATTGTCGCTAATCATTGTGCCAGCATTATTAGTGGCTTTAATATCCCAACCGTAAACAAATGCTGAAGTCCAAGATAGGCCTGGAACATTTAATGCGCCAAAGTCATAGGTATATTGAAGTTGTACAGACTTTTCATCATTACCAATAAAGTCAGATAGATACGAGTTTGGCATGTAAATAGATTGTTTACCATCACCAACGTTTGTACCTAAGCCATAGTCGTAACCGGTATTACCAAAGTTTTGTTGGTAAGCAACCATGACATTGTGTGGACCACGATTATATGTTGTAGAAAGGGCAGCGATTGAGTTATCGAATGAGTCGTTGCTTTCACCAATTTGAGAATATAAGTATTGATTAGCATCTTTATCCCATTTTGTGTGATAAGCGCTTAAATCATAAGTCAATGAGCTTTTATCAGCTAAACCTTGAGTAAAATTGGCATTGATATAATGACGATCTAAACGATCTTTAATATCTGTACCATAGTAAGCAAGATTTAATTGATCATTTGCTTTATATTTTGCACCCCAAACAATTGCGCGGTCTAACTTAGCACCATCAGAATTAATTTGATTTGATAATTGATTTTCAGTGAATTTACCAGCGATCAGGTTAAGATTATTAATCTCATTACTTTCAACCAAAACACCTGTGTAGTATTCAGGTACTAGTCGTGCAGTATTACTTGCTAAAACAGGGATGTCGAGAAGTTGTGTACCGTAAGTTGCAGTCGTATTTGAAATACGTGCTTTTACATATGCACCGCCACGCGCCCAGTGATCATAAGCATCAACTTTACCATTCGCATCTTTGCTACCATGCGTTGGAATCATATCGTTACCGGTATGAGCATTTTCACCAAGTTTGATTGATGCATCGCCTATGATACCCGCTGCAAAACCAACAGTGCCTTTGGTAAAACCTGAATCAAGATTTACGATAGCAGTTTGCGCAAAAGAGCTAGTATCATCTACGCCATTTTTTTTATCACGATGTAAATAACCTGTACGGAACAATACAGAGCCTTCGGCATCTTCCACAAAGCCTTTAGATTCGCTTTGTTCGCTAGCAAAAGCAGTAGAAATAAGAGCAGCGTTTACTAATACTGCAAGTGTTAGTTGTTGAGCTTTAAGCATTGGGAGAGAGCCTCATGCAAATTTGGTTAATATGTAGTGCGATTGTATATTTTTTCTTAAAAAAATCACTATTTTTAATGCGCTTATTACACTAAAGTTAGAAAACATTCAGATCATCGGTCAATCTGTAATAAGCAAATGTTTCGTATGTTATTGTTGTTTAACAAATAGTTTATTTAAATTGAATATATATTAAGCTAAAGAGAAGTTTCTTCATTGCTTATCATAAAAAAATATAAAAAACGGTAAAAACTTTCATTTAACTTGCTGATTTATCATTACTCTTCGCGACAATTTGTGCTGAATTTAAATTGGTATTTTGATCAAAAAGTATAAAAACTGCTGAGGTGCATGGCATCAATGTTCAGGCTAAGTAAGTACTGTTGGCGTGTTTTTTTGTAAATAGAGAATGACTTTTAGCGAAGTCGTCAGAAATGTTTTCCTTAAAATCTAGCTCAATAAAAGATGATAATAATCGTGATAAATACATATAAATTAAAACATTAAATCATTGTTAAAGACTGGAACACGATAAAAGATATTTTATGAATCAAAAGCTTATTTTTTACTATTTTATATAATCTTACCTTTGTTTTTAAATGATTTAATTGATCAAAATAAGAAAAAAGGGGCTATACAGTGCCGTAAAATCGATTAAAATCGGCGCTAAATTTTACTCAACCCAATCCACGATCGATCCGATGTGGGGACTAAACATGATTCAATTTTATAAAAAAGCAATTTTAAGTATTTTAGTGACCCTAGGTACAGTCCCTGCATTTGCAGAACAAACTGAACAAGCCACAACTGCACAAGGGAATTGGTCTGGAAGTTTGGGCGTGGTAAACAAATATGTGTACCGTGCGAGTGAAGAAAATGATCAAGCGGCATTACAAGCCGGACTTGAATATGCACACAACAGTGGGCTGTTCGCGGGCTATTGGGGTTCTACACTCAACTATGACCCTACGAACGACAGTCAGTCACATGGTTTTGAACATGATTTCTATGTTGGATATGGACGTGAACTGAATGAAGATTGGAGCTATAAGTCACAAGTGATGGCCTATGTCTATCAAGGTGGCGGTTCAGTGTATAACGACGACCGATCTGAAAAGCGTCGCACAACGGGCGTCGAATTTATTCAGGACATAAGTTATAAAGATTTAACTGCAAGCATGGCTGTATTGTTGTCTGATGTTAATTATGGCAACGCAGGAGATGTATATCTGAATGCTACTTATAGCTATGCATTACCTTATGATGTTTCATTAAATTCATCGCTTGGTGTTTCTGTTTTTAATGACAGTCGTGATGACAGCCTATTAACAACCACAGAAGATGTGGTGTTCACTGAAGCACGTTTAGGCTTGAGTAAACCGATTGTAGATACTGGGTTTGAAATTGCTGCTGACTATGTATGGGGCGGTAAAGATCGTGAAGGTGAGCAATTAGACGATAACGTTGTGGTTGGATTAACCTATTCTTTCTAACATTAACGAGTTGACCTTATTCGGTCATATTCTTGAAAGTGCATAATGGTGATTGTGCACTTTTTTTATGCATTTTTGAGATCGGTGTTGAAAAAATATACTCAAAAAAGCGCATTTTAAAAATCCTGTTACATCTATCAACCTGAAGATTTAAATAATCTAAATAGATGAAAATCTGCATTCTAAAAAAAATCGTAGAGAAAAATAGTTAAATAGGATAATTAAAAAATAATTAATAAAAACAGTATCATATATGTTTTATGAAAGCCAAAATCGTGACCTTTATAAAAAAAATATGTGTATATTTTTAAACATGGCACAGCGCTTGCTAATACCTCATTGAGTTCAACGAAATAACCAAAAAATACGTCGTCGCACGATGTGGGGGAACAAACCATGAAATTTGCACTTAAAGCTTTATCAATCGCTGTACTTGGAGCAGCATCGACGTTTACATTTGCTGAAGCACCTGCTTCAGAGCATTCTGTATCTGGAAATATCGGCGTACTGTCTAGCTATAATTTACGTGGTATTACCAATGTGCCTGAAAATAAAGATGCGACAATCCAAGGTGGTTTGGATTATAGCCATGCATCAGGCTTCTATGCAGGTTGGTGGGGTTCAACATTAAACTATGGTGATGACCTACCGAATGGTTTTGAAAATGATTTTTATGCGGGCTATAACGGTTCAATTAATGATGATCTTGGTTACACAGCAGGCCTAACTTACTACTATTACTATGATATTGATACAAGTGATGCAAACGGTTTAGAAACAATGCTTGGGCTAAGCTATAAAGATTTTGGCTTAACAGCGCAAACTTTGCTTGAAGATGTTTCATGGGGTAATGCAGGTGATACTTATATCAAAGCATCATATAGCTATGCACTTCCTAAAGACTTCAGTCTAGATACCGCGCTTGGTTTATATGCATATCAAGATTCAGGTGATTTTGAAGATAATTTAGGAACAACAGAAAGCTTTGGTTTCCGTCACTTTGATATTGGTCTAAGCAAGCCTTTAGCAGATACAGGTGTTACCGCAAGCATGAATTACACAGTTGGTGGTTATGACCGTGCGGATGAAAAACAAAAGAATAAAGTCGTATTTGGTTTGAAATACGAATTCTAATGTTAAAAAGCATTAAAAATGGCGACCTAGGGTCGCCATTTTTTTAAGTATTGAGCTGGCTTCGATAGGACAGTGCTTCAGAAACGTGCTGAGCTTGAATGTGTTCACTTTGAGCCAAGTCGGCAATGGTTCTGGCAACACGTAACACCCGATGATAGGCACGCGCAGATAAATTCATTCTCTGCTGGGCTAACTGTAAAATATTCTGTGCAGTAGCATCCAAAACTGCTTGTTGCTCCAATTGCGTCGGCGTCAGTGCCATATTGGATTTTTGCTGGCGATCTATTTGTAACTCATAGGCACGAATGACACGATGCCTAACCGTACTTGAGCTTTCAACCTCTTGCGAACTTTGTAATTCATGCGCTGCCAGTGGCGGGACATCTATATGTAAGTCAATACGATCTAATAATGGACCTGAAATACGGTTTTGATAGCGTTTAATACTTTCAGCACTACATTGACAGCGGCTGTCTTGGTTGAAGGCATAGCCACATGGGCAAGGATTCATCGCCGCAATCAGTTGAAAATTTGCAGGGAAAGTGATTTGACGAGAAGCCCTTGAAATCACAATTTCTTTGGATTCGAGTGGTTGCCGTAATACCTCCAACACCTTTCGATCAAATTCAGGCAGCTCATCTAAAAATAAAACCCCTAAATGTGCCAAGGTGATTTCACCCGGTTTAGGATTTGATCCTCCACCGACGAGGGCAATCGCAGATGCCGTATGGTGTGGCGCACGAAATGGACGTTGCCCAAAATGATGATTTGCACCTGCAATGGAATAAATACTCGCGACTTGCAAATTTTCTTGCATATCTAAGGGGGGCAGAATACTAGCCAAACGCGAGGCGAGTAGAGTTTTGCCTGTGCCCGGAGGGCCACGAAATAGTAGGGAGTGACCGCCTGCAGCCGCAATTTCTAAAGCACGACGTGGTCTGAGTTGACCTTTCACATCAGATAAATCAAAGGGATAACTGTGTTGATTGGCTGACGATGTCGAGGGATGGCTACTGATTAAGGCTGAACGACTTAAATGTTCACACACATCCTTAAGATGCTGTGCAGGAAAGACTTGGAACTCCGGCAGTTGTGCCGCTTCATCGGCATTGAGTGCCGGTAGAATCAGATGATGCCCGATATGCTGACAGGCAATGGCTATACTTAAGATGCCACTGACAGGTCGTAAATAACCATCAAGTGCCAATTCTCCAATAAATTCAAAACCATCTGCTGCATTTTCAGGAAGTTGTCCCGACGCGATCAGAATCCCTAAAGCAATGGCGAGATCTAAACGTGAACCATCTTTGGGTAAATCTGCGGGTGCTAGATTAATGGTCAGACGTTTGGTCGGAAACTGAAAGCCGCTATTAATAATCGCAGAGCGGACACGGTCTTTACTTTCACGGACGGCGGCCTCAGGTAGGCCCACAATGGTCAATGACGGTAGGCCTTGGCTGACATGAACTTCAACTTCAATTTGGGGTGCATTTAAGCCGAGCAAACCCCGAGTATAGATTTTGGCAAAAGACATATTATTGTTCCGTTATGGTGCATTATTTTTAATCGTTATGCGTCTTTTGTTGCACTAAAAAGGTGCTTATTTTTTGTTCTGAATTTTTTGTTCGAGTTCTTCGACGTGTTTCAACAATTCATTTAAACGTAAATTGGCATTATTCAGTGCAGTACGTTGGCGTTCGATTTCTTCTTTAGATACGAGATCCATTTTGCTCACAGCTTCATTGAGTAAGCTGCGAAGATTATGTTCGACGTCTTTTTTCGGCTGATCGATTTGTTCTAATATCGCTTGTAATAAGGTTTCAATCATTGTTTTGACCATCCTCAGTGAATTGGTGGCAGCAGTTTAACATCGCCACATTCATGACCATAGTGCTTTTATTTAAATATGCGTTTAATCGATCAGTAAAATCGTAATTCTTCTAGTAAAAACGTCTATTTTTATAAGCATACGCAAGATTATCCGTATAAAATAGGTTATAAAGAAATCTCATGCTGGGCTGACTATTTTCCCCCGACTGTAGTCATATTGGCATGAAAATTGAACATAAAACCTTACAGGTGAAATAAGCCGAAGGAAAACAAAACATGAAGCTCGTAACTGCAATTGTAAAACCTTTTAAATTAGATGACGTGCGTGAAGCACTCTCTGAAAATGGTGTTCAAGGGATCACTGTCACTGAAGTTAAAGGCTTCGGTCGCCAGAAAGGTCATACTGAACTTTATCGTGGTGCTGAATACGTGGTTGATTTCTTACCAAAAGTAAAAATCGAAATCGCAATCAGTGATGAAATGGTCGATACCGTAATTGAATCAATTACTCGTGTTGCAAGCACAGGAAAAATTGGCGACGGTAAAATTTTTGTAAGCAATCTGGAACAAGTCATCCGTATCCGTACTGGTGAAACAGGTGCAGATGCCGTTTAAAAAATTGGCATGAAGTTTGCTGAGTAGCTAATAACTCAGAAAATCAGGTCGGGGGATACGAATGAAAAAAATGCTAATTGCACTCGGCTTGTCCAGTGCACTTTTAGGTGGTTCTGTTGCGTGGGCTGAAGAAAGCGCAACAGCACCTACAGAAGAAGTCACAGTAGTTGATACTGCAAATACAACAACGCTAAATACAACAGAAGCTGCAGTTCCAGTTGAAGCAGCGCCAGCACCTGCAGAACCAGCACCTACAGAAGAAGAACCTAAGCTCGATACAGGTGATACAGCATGGATTTTAGTATCCACTGCACTTGTGTTACTCATGACAATTCCCGGTTTAGCATTATTTTACGGCGGTATGGTCCGTAAGAAAAATGTACTCAGCACGATGGCACACAGTTTTGTTGCGGCAGGTGTCGTGAGCTTAACGTGGGTGATTGTGGGTTATACCTTAGCATTTGGTGAAGGTAATGCCTTTATCGGTAGCTTAGACAAATTTATGTTGTCGGGCATCACCACAGAAGCCTTGTCCGGTACGATTCCAGAGATTCTTTTTGTTATTTTCCAAATGACATTTGCCATCATTACCGTTGCCATTATTAGCGGTTCGATTGCAGAACGTATGAAATTCGGTGCTTTCGTTGCGTTCATCGCAATTTGGAGTGTCGTGGTTTATGCACCAATTACCCACTGGGTATGGGGCGGTGGTTGGTTAGGTAACGACGGTGCGCTTGATTTTGCGGGTGGTACGGTTGTTCACATCAACTCAGGTGTTGCGGGTCTCGTTGCAGCGTACATGCTTGGTAAACGTATGGGGCTTGGCCGTGAATCTATGGCGCCACATAACCTAACTTTAACCGTCATCGGTGCAAGCCTTGTATGGGTAGGTTGGTTTGGTTTCAACGGTGGTTCTGCACTGGGTGCAAATGGTTCCGCTGGTTATGCATTGGTGGTAACACAAGTTGCAGCAGCGGCAGCAGCAGTGGCATGGTTAATTACTGAAAAAGTGGTTCGTGGTAAAGCGTCTGTTTTGGGTGGTGCTTCTGGTGCAGTAGCAGGTCTTGTGGTGATTACACCTGCGGCAGGTTTCGTAACAGTTGGTGGTGCTTTAGCGATGGGTCTGATCGGTGGTGTGGTTTGCTTCTGGGGGATTACTGCGCTGAAACGTGCGTTGAAAGCGGATGACTCTTTGGATGCGTTTGGTCTACATGGTGTCGGTGGTATCGTGGGTGCGATCCTTACAGCATTCTTTGCCAGCGAATTCATCATGGGTGATAAAGCACCGAGCGACTTAATGCATCAATTATGGGTTCAAGTCGAAGGCGTACTAGCGACTATTGCTTACTCAGCAGTGATGACATTCATTATCTTGAAAGTGATTGATCTAGTGATTGGCATCCGTGTTGAAGCTGATGACGAACGTATGGGTCTAGACTTAAGTCAACATGGTGAACGTGTAGAATAATAAGATCACAGTAAATCAATATATTGTGTAAAACAGCCCGAAAGGGCTGTTTTTTTTCCATATCTAGCGTAAAGCTCTACAAATTTCAAAATTTTTGCTACACTCTAAATCCATTCGGATTTGTTCAATTTAACCGCTATGCATTGTCCATTTTGCAACGCTGAAGACAGTAAAGTGATTGACTCACGTCTTGCTGCTGAAGGCTGTCAGATACGCCGCCGCCGTGAATGTATTAGTTGCGGTGAACGTTTTACAACTTTTGAAAGCTATGAAGTGGTGATGCCGCGTGTCATCAAGTCTGACTCAAAGAGCGAACCTTTTGATGAAGCCAAGCTCCGCCGCTCGCTCATGCATGCCTTGCAAAAGCGTCCAGTAACGCAAGAGCAAATTGAAACGGTACTCAGTGATATTCAATTGCAAATTCGCCGTTTGGGTGAACGTGACGTGAAATCACGCACCATTGGTGAAATTGTCATGCAGTCTTTGTTTGCTTTAGATCATGTGGCTTATGTACGTTTTGCTTCTGTGTATCAAGACTTCCAAGATGTAGAAGCTTTTCGTCGTCAAATTGAACAAATGCAGCAGCGTGAGCACTAATGCACATCTGCTTCCATTTTTATCATGAGTGATTACATGTCTGAGTTAGATCAAGTGCCTTTGCAGCAGCATCAACAGTGGATGCGGCGTGCAATTGCATTGGCACAGCAGGGGCAATACAGCACTCGTCCCAATCCCAATGTGGGCTGTGTAATTGTCAAAGACGGTCAATTGGTTGGTGAAGGCTTTCATCCCAAAGCGGGTCAGCCGCATGCCGAAGTCTTTGCAATGCGTGATGCAGGTGAGGCCGCACGTGGCGCAACCGCTTATGTGACTTTAGAGCCTTGCGCACACTATGGACGTACGCCACCTTGTGCCAAAGGTTTGGTAGAAGCAGGTGTTGCTCAAGTCGTTGTAGCATGTCCCGATCCGAATCCATTGGTTGCGGGTAAAGGTGTACAAATCCTACGTGATGCTGGCATTGAAGTGATCACAGGTATTTGTGAAGCAGAAGCGCATCAATTGAACTTGGGCTTTTTAAAAGCCATGGCGACGGGCATGCCTTATGTCCGGCTCAAAGTCGCATCGAGCCTGGATGGGCGTACTGCCATGGCCTCGGGTGAGTCTAAATGGATTACCGGTGCAATGGCGCGACAAGATGTACAGCATTGGCGTGCGATATCAGGTGCTGTGATTACTGGGATGGAAACAGTATTAGCAGATGATTGCTTACTCAACGTACGTCAACTCGATGATGCTGTTGATATGCGAAGCGTGGTTCAGCCGAAACGTATCGTGCTAGATCGCCAAGGCCGCTTGCCATTAAGCGCAAAAATATTGCAGCAACCTGAAACCGTGATGGTCATGGGGCCATATCGTCAGGAACTTGCTGACTTGGGCGTGGTACAATTTGAAATTCAGCCTTTGGCCGATCTGTTAGCAGCATGCGTTCAACAGTTCCAAATTTATGATGTCCTTGTGGAAGCCGGTGCGACACTTTCGACCGCTTTCTTACAAGAACATTTGATCGATGAAATGATCAGTTATGTTGCACCGACCTTGTTGGGTCAGTCAGCACGTGCGATGTTTAATGCGGAATTTGACCGCATGGCAGAGCAGTTTCGATTTAAGCTGAAAGATGTCACTCAATTGGGTGATGACATTCGCTTAAGGTTAATCCCTTCTCAAGAGACGCTATGAATTCAGAGTCTACGGTTTATCACAAACGTCGTCATGCGGCTCGTACCACAGACGAATATCTTTTCCATCAGTTGGTTCCTTATTTGGGAAACAAACGCCGCCTATTACATCTGATTTTAGAAGCACTTGAGCAAACGGGAACCTTAAAACGCGAAGATGGTCGTGCGCCGATATTTGCAGACTTTTTTGCAGGTTCGGGTGTGGTATCACGGTTGGCTCGTCAAAACGGCTATCGTGTTATTGCCAATGACTGGGAACCCTACAGCCATGCCTTGAACAGCGCGATTCTCTCTTGCGTTGAAGCACCTGCTTTTAAAGAGTTGGGTGGCTATCAGAAAGCGATTGATTATCTGAACCGTTTGCCAGAAGTTAAAGGTTGGGTGACCCATAACTTGTGTCCACGTAATGATGAAATCTACGATCCGGCACGTGACCGTTTATTCTTTAAACGTCGTAATGGTATGCGTATCGATGCGATTCGTCAGCAAATTGCAACTTGGCAGGCTCAAGGCGCGATTGATGATGTGGAAATGAGTGCTTTGTTGGCACCGTTATTGTATTCAGCAAGTTTTGTCAGCAATACCAGCGGTGTATTTAAAAGCTTTCATCATGGTTGGGGTGGTAAAACCCAAGCAGCCTTAGATCGTATCGGTTCATTGTTATGGCTGACCCCAAGTCGTTTTTGTGAAATTGGTGATCCGAAAAAACCCGCCGCGGAAATGTGGTGTGTCGACGCACAGCATTTGGCCAATCAAATGAGCGGCTTTGAAGTAGATGTGGCTTATCTCGATCCACCATATAACCAACATGCTTATAGCAGTAACTACCATGTGTTGAATGCCTTAACGTTATGGGATCAGGTGGATTTACCAACGCCAGATACCAAAGGCTTTAAGAGCGGAATCGACCGTGCATGGCGTAAAGAACGTCCAAGTCCATATAATTCTTCGAAGCATGCGAAAGAAGCTTATGAAAAATTATTAGAAACCATCAATGCACGTTACATCCTGACGAGCTATTCAACCGATGGTAATATCAGCGCCACAGATTTGTTACAAGCCAATTTAAAACGTGGCAGAGTAAGCTTATTGACGCAAGATGTACCACGTTACCGCGTGAGTAAGCAGCGTCAGTCTGAACGTGCACGCGTACTAGAGTTTATTGTCATCACGGATACGCATGCCAAATCAGGTCCACCAATCCGTCAGTTGTTGAGTCAATTGCACCATTTTGCAGAATTAGGTGGTGTCGATACCTCTGGCGTGAGCACGCAACTTGATTTGTGGTAAAAATCATCGCCCCATATTTTTTAGGGATTGAACATGTTTACAGGCATTATTGAAAGTCTAGGTAAAGTTGAAAGCATTCAAAACGTGGGTGGCGATGTCCGCTTGCGTATCCAGACAGATTTAGACATGTCGGATGTGCATTTGGGAGATTCTATTGCCACCAATGGCATTTGCTTAACCGTGATTGACTTTGGTAGCAATTGGTATGCAGCTGATGTATCACGTGAAAGTTTAAATCGGACCACTTTGGAACACTGGAAAGCAGGGCAGGCAGTAAATGTGGAAAAAGCCATGTTGCCGACCACGCGTTTTGGTGGACATATTGTCAGTGGTCATGTCGATGCAGTGGGTGAAATCACTCAAGTTCGTTCAGATGCACGTTCAATTTATTTTGAAGTGACCGCACCGAAAGAAATTGCACGCTATTTAGCAGAAAAAGGCTCTGTGACCGTGGATGGTATTAGCCTGACGATTAACCATTTACGTGGCAATGTGCTGAGCTTAAATTTAATTCCGCACACGGCTGAACGAACCAATATCGGTACGTGGAAAGCTGGGGCTAAAGTGAACTTGGAAGTGGATGTTTTAGCACGTTATATTGAGCGTTTATTGCTCGGAGATAAAGCCGCTGAGACCACAGCGCAATCTAAAATTAGCTTAGATTTTCTCGCTGAAAATGGCTTCTTGAAATAAGTTGATACCGAAGAAAACCAAACAGTCTGATTGAAAAATTAGACTGTTTTTTTATTTTTGGTGATAATGCGTCGCGGAATGACATATATGATGAATAATCAGACAGGTGATAATGATTGATTTCTTACTGAATCTGGAACAGTGGTTACCCATGTTATTGGAAAATTATGGTGTGTGGATTTATGCCATTTTATTTCTGGTGATATTTTCAGAAACGGGTTCAGTATTTATGTTCTTCCTGCCGGGAGACAGCCTGTTGCTTGCCATCGGCGCATTATGTTCAACGACGGAAGTGGTGCATTTACACACCATGGGGCTGATGTTATTTGTCGCATCGGTCTTGGGCTACTGCGTCAATTACTATACGGGCAGCGTGCTAGGCATTAAGTACTTTAATAAGCACACACGTTACTTTAAGCCCGAATATATGGTCAAAACCAATAAATATTTTATGAAGCATGGCGGTAAAACGATTTTAGTCGCACGCTTTGTACCTTTTGTACGTTCTTTTGCGCCTTTTGCCGCTGGGTCTGCGCGCATGAGCCTCGGTACATTTATGTTTTATAATGTGCTAGGTGGTTTCATCTGGATTGGATTACTACTCGGTATCGGTTATTTCCTAGGACATACTGTTTCTGCAGTTGCAGATTTGGTCTAAGCTAAACTTAGACATAAAAAAAGCCCACAGTTGTGGGCTTTTTTTATGGAGTCGATGACAACTTAGTGTTTTGTAACGGTCACCACATCAAGGGTTTGAAAAATCGAGCTGTGGGGCGGTTGCTGAATGCTAAAACCACCTTTTTCTGATTCTCGGCTGAGATACACCGAAATACTGTGAAAGTCTGAATGACTCAGCCAAAGATCTTTGGCACGAATGTCCCATTGTTCTCCAGCAGATAGAGAGGATATTTTCTGGGTAATCTGGTGAATGATGTCCATATTGAATTCCCATCTGGATGCATGATTATATTTTTAGGATGCCTGAAGCATTGTATTTTGAGGGACAATGCTTCAGCCATATGAACATCATGTTGCAAATACATGTCAGTTTAATGACAGTGACCAGATTTCGATCGACAGCTTACGATGCTTGGGATGATGTAGATTCTGTCGAAAAATTGGAGTTTTCTAAGATATAGTCAATTTCTTCTTGTGCTGCAGCTTTCAATTTTGCACGGAAATCACTGACTGCCATTTCGATTTGCGTTTCTGCCTCAAGTTCCAAACGCACGCGTACACTTTCAAGTTCTGACAACATTTGTCCTTCGCTGACCGATAAGCTTTGGCTTAATCCTGCTAAACCCGTTTCAGGATTTTTATGATAGCGAGCGGCATAGTGTTGTACTTCACGATCAAGATTATGTTGCATCATGGTGAGCGCTTGCGTTTGTGCAGCAAAGCGTAACTCTTCGTCACGTTTCAGTTGTTCTGCATAGGCTTGTTCAGCTTCACGTTTTTCTTCTAAGGCTTTTTCTAAAGCCAATTGTTTACGAATGCGAGCATCTTCAATCAGCTGTGCTTTCAAATCTGCATAGGCAGACTCAATTTTGTCAAAAGACATTTGCTGTTGCTGTTGGTCATTGACTAGCCATTGTTGAATGTCTGTACTGGGATTGAGTACATCGCAAACGCGACCAAGGTCATCAATAAAGGTCTGACGAATAGCTTCAGGTACTTTTAACCAGCGCTGTTTAAAGTCTGGACCGACATTCAATGCCATGGTGCATCTCCTTGCAAATAGGGTAAAACCAATATCACGTTAAAGTTTATGGGTCTGTGGTTGAACGCCCAAACGTCGATATTGTTTATATTTTTCACGCCCGATAATTTTAGCGGGTTCGTTATTTTCAATAATTTCGATAATGTGACTA
Organism: Acinetobacter sp. YH16056_T; assembly: GCF_024605895.1. Classification (NCBI taxonomy): domain Bacteria; kingdom Pseudomonadati; phylum Pseudomonadota; class Gammaproteobacteria; order Moraxellales; family Moraxellaceae; genus Acinetobacter; species Acinetobacter sp. YH16056_T. The sequence continues at coordinate 248,614 of NZ_CP094545.1, forward strand.
AAACTTGCGAACTGTTCAAGTGCTTGATCGTTAAAATTAAACACAATCCAGTCGGCTTGCTCAGGCAATTGGGCAGAAATACAGACCGTTGCCTCGGCTTGATCGATACCATGGGGAATGAAACCTGTGTGATCGAAACTCCACAGGCGTTCATCAAGTTGTTGCTGTAAGTCTGGGTCAGCACAATGTAGCCAAATACGTACAGGCTGACGCAGAATCTTACGGCATAAACGACAAGTGCTTTCGACTTGTCGTTCAGGACTTTTTTCAAATAAATAAAAGCTAACTTTAGCCATTCGCTTGAGCACGATTCGCTAAGAATTGCATTAATAATGGCACAGGACGACCTGTTGCGCCTTTATTTGCACCTGAGTTCCATGCAGTCCCAGCAATATCTAAATGCGCCCAACGATATTCACGCGTAAAGCGTTGAAGGAAACATGCAGCTGTTACAGAACCTGCTTTTGGACCACCAATGTTGGCAATATCTGCAAATGGAGAATCAAGTTGTTCTTGATAATCTTCAATCACGGGCATGCGCCATACGCGGTCAAAGCTATGTTGACCCGCAGCAGTCAATTCAGCCGCCAGTTCATCATCCGGAGTGAACATACCAGTAAGGACTGAACCCAGTGCTACGACACATGCACCTGTGAGGGTTGCAATATCAATTACCAGTGCAGGGTTAAAGCGTTTTACATAGGTCAAGGTATCGCACAGCACCAAACGACCTTCGGCATCGGTATTTAGAATTTCAACGGTTTGACCGCTCATGGTCGTCACGATATCACCTGGGCGAGTGGCATGACCAGACGGCATGTTTTCTGCAGCAGCAATTGCACCGACTACATGAATCGGTAATTTCGCTTCACACAGCGCACGGATGGTACCCAAAACTGATGCTGAACCACACATGTCGAATTTCATTTCGTCCATGCCTGCACCCGGTTTAAGTGAGATACCGCCAGTATCAAAAGTCACGCCTTTACCAACAAGCACCACTGGCGCTTCTTCACGATTTGAAAGGTATTCGATGGTAATAATACGGCCTGGACGGTCAGAACCTTTACTCACAGCAAGGAAAGCACCCATACCGAGATCAGCCATTTGCTGTTCATCGAGTACAGTCACTTTGAGTTGATCTGGGAATTCAGCTGCAAGTGCTTGAGCTTGTTCGGCTAAATATTCAGGAAAACAGATATTGCCCGGACGGTTACCTAAGTCACGAGTAAAACTTTGACCTGATTGCACTGCAGAAATTAATTCAAGCTGTGCAGTGGTTAATGGACTTTCAGTAGCGATTAAATGGATCTGCTCCAAAACAAATTCATTTTTCTTAGACTTGTATTCATCAAATGCATAAGCCGCTTGCGTCAGGCTAAGTGCAAATAAATAATGTTGTTCTTGTGGTAGGGCAGAGATATCGACACTGATCTGTTTGAATTTTTTTTGTGACGCTTTAATAATGGTTTGTGCAATTTTTGCAAATTTATTGACCTGTAATTCAGCAACTTTGCCGAGGCCTAAAAGTGTGCTGTTACGACAAGCGGCAATGTTCGCCACCAAAGGCAGGCTTTCATTGAGTGCTGCTTTAAATTGAGTCGCGTCAATTAAATTATCTAAATCATTGATTTGATATGAAGTAGCTGCATTTGTAACGTGCTCAGAATCTACTAATATCAACAAATATTGGCTGGACGCATTCGCTTGGAATGACGTATTAATAGAAAGTTTCATGTGCGGTATTTATGCCTTTTTAAATTTATAAACCATTAAACCATTGAAACATTTATATGAATAGAGTTTCAATGAGCAACAAGGGTATAGGTTTTATATTTTCTACATTCGGGTAAACTAACGCTAGTTTTTATTGGCCCTATTTTTGGAAGAATTAATTTGATTATTCGGCGTTATCTGGTCAAGCAAGTGGTGTCGACATCACTGGTTGTGATTGCCTTATTGACCTTGATCATGATGGGTGGTCGTTTGATCAAGTACTTTGGTGTGGCGGCGCAGGGTCGTTTAGATGCAAGTATTTTATTTAGCATCATTGGCTACCGTTTGCCTGAATTTTTAACCTTAATTCTTCCGCTCGGTTTCTTTATTGGTCTGATGTTGGTCTTTGGTCGTCTGTATGTCGATCATGAAATGGCTGTGCTCAATGGTAGCGGTGTCAGTCGTAATCAATTGTCACGTTTATTGGTGCCGATGACCGTGGTCTTTATGGCTGTTCAAGCATTTTTGATGCTGTGGGCGTCGCCTTGGGGCATCCGTCAGTTTGAAGCATTAACGACTTCGCAAGCGGTACGAACAGGCTTTGACTTGGTTCGACCGAAAGAGTTTATTTCCTCTGGGCCCTATACCATTTATGCAGGGGACTTGTCAGAAGACCGTAAAAACTTAAAAGATATTTTCTTCTATCAGCGTGCAGAAAAAGAGGGCAAGCCTGATGTCATTATTTTGGCAAAAGAAGCGACCCGCGTCGAAGTGCCCGATGACAATGCCAATGTGGTTGATTTAGTTGAAGGCCGCCGTTACGAAATCTATCCGGGGCAACCGCGTTATTCTCAAGCTGAATTCCAAAGTTATCGTTTACGTTTAGAAAATGATAAAGAAGCAAAATTTGAAAGTACCGAAGTAGAAGCTTTACCAACCTCGAAGTTATGGGATAACCGTCATGATCCTGTGGTTGCCAGTGAACTTGGTTGGCGAATCTTTGTGCCGTTCGCTATTTTGGTGGCGTTATTGCTTGCCACTGCTTTGTCTGAGGTCAGTCCTCGTCAAGGGCGTTACCTAAAACTGTTCCCAGCCTTACTTATTTTTGCCAGTTTAATCGTGGCTTTAATGGCGATCAAAACGCGGATCAGTAAAGAAGAAATGGGCATCTGGGCTTATCCACTTGTTTTGGTAATTTACGGCATTGCAGCGGCATTGTTCTCGCGTAAACAAAAATTAGCGCCCAAAATTAAGAAACAAATTCAGCGAGTGAGGTCTTAAAATGTTGGCACGTCGTATAGTTGCAAAACATGTGACCAAAACTACTGCTTTAGCCATGCTTGGTGCGACCGCGGTATTGGCTGGCTTACAAGTGCTTTTTACTTATTTAGGTGAATTGGGCTCGCTGAAAGAAGGCTATAACGCATGGAATGCTTTGCAGTATGTGTTATGGAGTTCACCGAATTATTTATATGAAATTTTGCCGATTTCAGCCTTGATTGGTGCAGTACTGGGTTTAGGGACTCTAGCTTCAAATAGTGAATTAATTGTGATGCGTTCGGTCGGCATCAGCCTTTGGCGGATTGTGGGCTGGGTGATTCGTTCGGCACTCATTTTGGTGGTTTTATCCTTTGCATTAAGCGAATGGGTCATTCCCTATACCAATGAACAAGCCAAAAGCGTCAAAAGTCACCGCACTGCGGCTGAACTGGGCGAAGTCAAAGGCTATTGGTCACGTGAAGGCCAGCGCTTTATTTATATTGACTATGCCAATTCACAAGGTCAAATTAAAGATGTTCAGGTTGTTGATTTTGATGAAAAATATCGTTTGCGAGGCACTTTAGATGCGGAGCAAGGGAATTTTGTCAAAAATGGGGCTTGGACACTGCAAAATTCAACCCAAGTCGACCTATTAGCGACGGGTGATGCTGTGGCTAAGCAAAATGCTGAACAGCCGCTTTCATTGGCCTTGCAACCTAAATATGTGCATATGGTTACCATTGACCCTGAAGACCTATCACCCAGTCAATTGGTGAGCTTTATGAGTTATATGCATGAATATAGCCAAGTCCCGAAAACTTACCAATTGGCGTTTTGGCAAAAGTTTGGTTCGCCCTTTGCTTTAATTGCCTTAGTGGTGATTGCGTGTTCATTTATTTTTGGACCTTTACGTCAACAGTCGATGGGTTTCCGCTTGGTGATTGCCTTATTTGCTGGACTGGGCTTTTACTACTTACAAGATTTCTTGGGTTATGCAAGTTTGGTGTACGCTCCATCGCCTGCATGGTTCGTCTTTATACCAATTATTTTGATGTTTGTAGCGGGTGGCTATCTGCTGCACCGCGCACGTTAAGTGCATGCAAGATTGAGTAAAACAATGTTGATGACCTAGATAAACCATGGTTGTCACATAGAGTCTTCACCGAAAATTCGGTAAGATAGTATGATTAATTTATAAACGAAAGAGTGTTCATTATGACGGATGCAACTGCTGGCAAAATCCCACACGTATTGGTAATTATGGATGGTGTGGGTCATCGCGAAGCGGTCGAGGACAATGCCTTTTTAGCAGCAAAACGACCTAACTTGACTGCAATGCAGGAAAAGCATCCGCATGGATTGATTTCAGGCTCTGGCGAAGACGTTGGTTTACCTGATGGTCAAATGGGTAACTCTGAAGTGGGTCACATGAACCTTGGTGCAGGACGTGTGCTGTATCAAGACTTTACTCGTATTACCAAAGATATTCGTACCGGTGCCTTCTTTGAACATGACGTATTAGTCGATGCGGTTGAAAAAGCCAAAGCTGCAAACCGTGCTGTACATATCATGGGCTTGTTGTCTGAAGGTGGTGTGCATTCACATGAAGATCACATTGTGGCGATGGCTGAATTGGCATTAAAACGTGGTGCAAAAGTTTATCTTCATGCATTCCTTGATGGTCGTGATACGCCACCAAAAAGCGCACAACCTTCGCTTGAAAAATTAGATGCGCTGTTTGCTCAGTATCCGGGTCAAGGTCGTATTGCTACCATGATTGGTCGTTACTTTGCGATGGACCGTGACAACCGTTGGGATCGTGTTGAGCAAGCCTATCGCCTATTAACTGAAGGTGAAGCAGTGCGCACTGCAGCGACTGCTGTTGAAGGTCTAGAGCAGGCTTATGCTGCTGAAGAATCAGATGAATTTGTGAAAGCGACGCGTATTGGTGATTTAGCACCGATTCAAGATGGTGATAGCGTTGTCTTTATGAACTTCCGTGCTGACCGTGCGCGTGAAATTACCAAAGCATTTGTGGAAAAAGATTTTGCAGGTTTTGAACGTAAAGTGGTTCCTGCTTTATCAAAATTTGTCATGTTGACACGTTACCAAGCAACAATTGATGCACCTGTGGCTTATATGCCAGAAGCGTTGCATAACTCGATTGGTGAATACCTGTCTAATTTGGGTAAAACACAACTGCGTATTGCTGAAACTGAAAAATATGCACACGTGACTTTCTTCTTCAGTGGTGGTCGTGAAGACGAATATCCGGGTGAAAAACGTATTTTGATTCCATCACCAAACGTTGCGACCTATGATTTAAAACCAGAAATGAGCGCTTATGAAGTCACTGATGAGTTGGTTGCCGCAATTAATTCAGGTGAGTACGACTTACTGGTTGTGAACTATGCCAATGGTGATATGGTCGGACATACTGGTGTATTTGATGCAGCAGTGAAAGCAGTTGAAGCTGTAGACACGTGCTTAGGTCGTGTGTATGAAGCTGTGATGGCAAATAAAGGTCACATGCTAGTGACTGCCGATCATGGTAACGTAGAGCAAATGCAGGATTACCAAAGTGGTCAGGTGCATACTCAACATACCACTGAACTTGTGCCATTTATCTATGTTGGTCCGACCAATGCAACAATTGCAGAAGGTGGTGTTTTGGCTGACGTAGCGCCGACACTGTTAACTCTTATGCACATTCCTGTACCAACAGAAATGCAAGGTCGTAACTTGATTACTCTTGAATCTTAAAATGTAAGGAAGCATGAATGACTAAAGCACACTGGACGTCAGTTGTAAGCCTTACAGCCTTGCTGCTGTGTTCTAGTCATTCGACATGGGGAGCCGACAAAGCAAAGTCGGCTTTCGATGAGTTTGATGGCAGCTATGAACAAAGTTATGCCGAAGTACCTGTCGAATCGATCCAACAATTTGTTCAAATCTATGGCATTGTCAAAGAAAATTATGTAGTTGAAAAAAATGACGATGCATTATTCCAACAAGCCATCAAAGGCATGGTCAGTGGTTTAGACCGTTATTCACGATATCTTTCACCTGAAGACTATAAGCAGCTTTTGCAATACACCGAAGGGGATATTGCGAGTGTCGATTTCAATTTGCGCTTTGATGTAGGTTTACAGCAATGGGTCATCACCAATTTAAAGCCTGATGCCGATTCAGCAAAGCTAGGTCTGAAAAATGGCACGGCGGTGTTTAAAATTGATGATCAAGAACTCAAAAAACTCAATCAAGATCAAGTGCGACACTTACTCACCGGCAGTATCGGCTCGACGCTGAATCTACAGCTGATAACTGCAAGTCAACCGATCAATTTGGTCAGAAACACTAAAGTTGAAACAGATATAGAATCTAAATTATTAAATAATCAGGTTTTAGTATTACACGTTAAAGTTTTTCAACAAGATACTGCCAATGAAATAAAGCGTTTAATTGAAAGTCACGGTTCACGTGTCAAAGCCGTATTGTTTGATTTAAGAAATAACCCCGGTGGGTTATTGTCCGCAGCTGTCGAGTCTGCCGATTTATTTTTGAATCAGGGCATTATTGTGTCGACACGAAGTCGATCTGAGGGTGACCAACAATTTCAGGCTTTACCAAGTTTTGAATTTCAAAATATGAAAGTCGGCATCTTAATCAACAATCGTTCTGCTTCTGCCGCAGAGGTCTTTACCGCAGCCTTAAAAGAGCATAAACGTGCATGGGTAGCGGGTGAGAAAAGTTATGGTAAAGGTGTGGTTCAAAAACTATTTCCATTGAGTAATGGTGCGGCTTTACAAATGACTGTGTCGCAATATCTGACACCGAATGGCAAAATGATTGAAGGAATTGGGGTGCAGCCAGACTATAACTATCCGCTGCAACATGATGCACGTGAAGATCACTATGTCGATCATGTTGCAGAGTTATTGCTGAATCAAAAATAAACAGCAATACGCTGGAAAGCTTTTACTCTTCGTCTTCGGTATCTAAGCCGAATTTTTTCAAACGATAGCGCAATGAGCGGAATGACATGCCTAATTTTTTTGCGGCAAGGGTTCGGTTCCAATGGGTAAGGTTTAACGCATTCATGAGCACTTCTTTTTCGATATTTTCTAAAAAGAGCTCTAAACCTTCTTCAGGTAGTTTGCGAGGGACCACACTCTGTTCGTTGCTGTTTGCACTCAGCTGAGCAGATTCATTCGTTGCTGTAGCGGAATTGAACTGAGCACTTGGTTGTCTTAATGGCGCACTTTGCAGATGTTGAAGATCAATCTGATCATCATCGCAGAGGGTCATAGCACGTTCGATAATATTGCGGAGTTCACGAACATTACCCGGATAATATTGGTTGAGTAGGAAATTTTTCGCTCGTTCAGTCAGAGGCTTAGTGGCAATTTCCCATTCATGGCTAATTTTTTGAATAAAATGTTGCGCCAATAAGAGGATATCGTCGCCACGTTCACGTAAGGCAGGCAACACTAAATCCATCACATGGATACGGAAAAATAAATCTTGGCGGAAGCGACCTTGTTGGACGAGAGCTTCTAAGTCCTGATGACTGGCACTGATCACACGGAAATCGACATCAATTTCACAGTCTGAACCCACAGGACGTATACGTTTTTCCTGTACTGCGCGTAGCAATTTAACTTGCATGGCTAAAGGTAATTCGGCAATTTCGTCCAAAAATAAGCTACCGCCATGTGCAGATTGAATCAGACCTTGTTTGTCTTGGGTGGCACCACTAAAGCTGCCTTTTTTATGACCAAAAAGTTCACTTTCCATTAACTCTGTGGGAATTGCCCCGCAGTTAATGGCAATAAAGGGTCCTTCATTACGGTTGCTTAAACGGTGAACCAAATTGGCCACGACCTCTTTACCTGTACCAGATTCACCCGTAATAAAAACAGGTGCTTGTGAACGTGCAATTTTCTTTAAGGTTCGACGCAATTGCTGGATTGGGAGCGATTCACCAATTAACATTTTATGCTCTAAAGCATCTTGCGAAGTAATGTCTTCGGCCAAAGGCTTATTCAGGGCTTTTTGTAGCAGTTGTTCAAGATGTTTGGGATTGATCGGTTTGCTGACAAAATCGAATGCTCCCGCCTTTAATGCGGCAATGGCAATGTCCATGTTGCCATAGGCAGTAAGCACAGCAACGGGTAGGGAAGGACAGTGTTCATTCATCCAATCTAAGAGCTGTAGACCATTACCATCCGGTAAGTTGAGATCGGTTAGGCAGGCATCGTAGCTATAGGTAGACAAGGCTTTTTTAGCTTCGTCGAGGCGATGCGCAACATGTGTTTTAACCCCCATCCTTGATAAAGACATCTGCATCAGCATACATAAGTCTTCTTCGTCATCAACTAACAATACCAGTGGTTGTGAATCCACAGTTTTCCCCTAAAAACAATTAAATAACAGCTTGTAAGCACTCAATCCTAAAGCAAGCTCCCTGTTTTTGTTCTACATAGGAAAGCTGTGCTTGATTCGCTTCACAGAAGCTATGAGCAAGATATAATCCTAAACCAGTTCCAGTAATTTCGGTACTAAAAAATGGTTGAAATAACTGTGCGCGATTTTGTAAAGCAACCCCATGACCGAAATCTCGGACATCGATCTGGACTTTTTTTTGATCTGTACGCGCCACCACTTCGATATACGACATGTCCGGATTGTTATGGCGAATCGCATTACGAATTAGGTTGATTAAAATTTGTCTGAACTGTGCCTCATCAAAATCGATCAAGGTTTTGGCTTGTACATTGAGTCGAATGTTCTGTTGAATGTCTGCCAGATCTTCTTGTAGGAACAACGGTAAAAATTGTTCTAGATTCAGACGAGTCGGATGGGTTTCCTTATTGCGCACCATATTTAGGGTGTCTTGAATAATTCGGTCAATCCGCACCGCTTGACGTGAAATCATATGATTCAACATGTGCTGTTGTTCGGTATCACTTTGCGGATATAAATCATTGGCATGCACAATCGCCGCTAAAGGATTACGAATTTCGTGAGCAATACTGGCGGAGAGTTGCCCTAAAGCGGCTAATTTTAGTTGTTGCACTTGCTGATTGAGTTTTTGTGCATCTTGTAAAATCAGCAAGGTCAGCATTTGATGCGGCACAACGAGTTTTTGTACGAGTACCTGAATGTGGTATTGGCTTTGTTGCGATTCAAATTGAAATTTTTCCCCGCTTTTTAAATCTTCAAACTTGAGTAATTCAAATAAGTCGGGCTGCGTGGTATACAGTGGATATTGATCATGATGATAAGAATTTGGCATGCCGAGTAAATGGCAAGCAGCAGGATTACTCAGCACCACATGACAGTTTTCATCCAAAACCAAATAGCCCGTATCAATCTGTTCTAAAATATAGCGGTTAATGTTTTGTAGTCGATGTAGCTCTAAAGATTGCGAAAAATTCAGATTTTCCAATAACTGAAAACGTTTCACGGCAATTTGCGCACTGCCATACACTACACAAAATAAAAAAGCCAAAATCGCACTGTTGGTTAAATTTTTAAGTGAGGTAAATTCAAGAATTGAACCTAAAAACAGTTGATATACCACACAGATCACAGCGATGAGGGTGATGACCAAGGCTTTTTGGGCATCTAATAACAGGGATGCTGCAAAAATCGTAATCACAAACAGCAAACTCAAATGTAAATTGGGTCCATCGATGGCTAAGGTCAGTAAGCTCAGCGAAATCACATCTACGATGAATAACAGCAGTAGCTGGTTTGGAATACGGACTTTGAAGCGTCCAAGCGACATGAATTGAATGCTGGTAAACAGCAAATAAATCGTCAATACATATAGGTATAAACGTGGGTATTCATAATCTGAACTGAATTGAGTGTAGGTCAGTAAAAAGACCAGTAACAGACAGGCACTGATGATAAAGCGATAAGCACTGTACCAAAGGCCCAAATGATACTGGTTCAATTCACTATGGATTGAACGCTGTGTCATAAGTAACAGGATGTACGTTGTGTTAAGGTTTGATTAACCCGTAGCGAATCGCCAAGTGAGTTAGTTTGACATCACTATCAATATTCAGTTTTTCAAAAATGCGGTAACGGTAGGTGTTCACTGTTTTAACGCTAACGAATAATTTATCGGAAATTTCTTGTGCGCTAATACAATTGACCACCATCATGGCAACTTGCATTTCACGCTCAGACAGGGCATCGAAAGGTGATTGTTGGGTATCAGACAAATATGAACTGGCCAGTTGTTCCGCAATGTCTGCACTGAAATATTTGCCACCTTGCATCACTTTATTAATCGCACGGACCATTTCAGTGACTGGTGCACCTTTGGTGATATAGCCTTTGGCACCTGCTTTTAACAATAAAGACGGGTAGGGTTCTTCAGCAAGTCCACTGACTGCGAGGACTTTTGTATCTGGCGCTGTTTGGAGTAGGCGACGTGTGGTTTCTACCCCCCCGATCCCCGGCATATTGACATCTAATAGAACGACATTCGGATGGTGCTGGCGAACAAGTGTAATCGCATCTTCACCAGATTCGGCTTGTCCAATGACTTGGACATCGGCATGGTCTTCGAGCATACGGCAAATACCAGTACGGACTAATTCATGGTCATCTACCACCAAAACTGTGATCACCTACACTCTCCCTCAAGTCAAAATCTGTTTTTTTTGTTACATAAAGCAAAATAAGCTTGCAATGAAACGACAAAATTAGCAATCCTATTCTTATATGAAATGAAAAACTTCATACACAATGTGTGAGCAAAAAATGTTCGTAGTTGTGACCAATGTACGGCATATTGCTGGTCTTGCGCAAATGTTTAGTATCCTGAGTTGAGTGAGCAATGGTGAAAAAATTAAATAAATCCTTCATGCACGTTTTGGGCATGTCAATTTTATTCAGTATGAGCAGTTTCAGTTCTGCTGAAATTGTGATGAATAGTGCTGCAAATCAGCAGTCAAATATTAGCTGGTCATCTGAAGATGCAAACCAGTTACTCAACGGTGACGTGTCTTATAGCGCTGAAGAGCCATCTCCTCAAGGGTCAACTAAAGTGACTACTTCTGTACGTAGTACAGGCGGTGTGGTACAGACAGCACCATCGAAAACGGTCCGTATCATTGATACCAATCAATACGCAGGTCAGCCTTCTGTAAATGCACGTGCGGCATTGGTTATGGATGGGCAAACCGGTGAGGTGCTGTATAGCAAAAATAGCAATACCGCTTTACCGATTGCATCGATTACCAAACTCATGACAGCAGTAGTGATTTCAGATGCCCGATTAAACATGTCTGAAAAGATTACCTTACAACAGTCTGATTTCTCATGTTCAGGCTGTAAAAGCTCAAGTTCAACACTTCGTGCTGGCGACAGTATGAACCGCGCAGAAGCATTGCTGTTTGCTTTAATGAAGTCTGAAAATCCAGCGGCTTCGGCATTAGCACGTACTTATCCAGGTGGTCGTTCTGCATTTATTTCAGCGATGAATGCGAAAGCACGCTCATTAGGAATGAACTCGACTCATTATATGGAATCGACTGGCTTGCACCCAGGCAATGTTGCTTCGGCACGTGACTTAGGTATTTTGGTGAATACCGCTTCGCAGTATGGTTTGATCCGCCAATTTTCAACCACACCAAGTTATGACTTTAATTTGGGCTACCGCGTGTTGAAATCAAACAATACCAATGCTTTAGTACGTAATGGTGGTTGGAATATTAATATTTCAAAAACTGGATTTATTAATGAAGCAGGGCGCTGTGTTGTGATGCATACCACACTGAATAACCGTCCAGCGGTGGTGGTGTTATTGGGTGCGGATTCTTCAGTTGCACGAACCAATGATGCGACACGTCTAATGAATTGGGCGAGCCAGTTACCAAAACGTATTTAATAAGATTTCAGATTTTTCATTCTTTCAGTATTTGGATTTACTCAACGTTTAAATGCTGAAGTGAATGCAAGATATAAAAAGCCCTGCAAGAGCAGGGCTTTTTTATTTAGTCAGCATATGAATTACATATTTGACAGAATTGAATCGCGAACTTGATCCATAGTTGCATCAATCGACAACATTACTGCATCTTGGCATTGCTTGATGGCAGTGTCAGGATCTTTTAAACCGTTACCTGTCACAGTACATACGATCACAGAACCTTCAGCAATTTTACCTGCTTTGATGTCACGAATCGCGCCACCGATAGACGCTGCAGAAGCAGGTTCTACGAATACACCTTCGTACATAGACAGTAGACGCTGTGCTTCTAAGATTTCAGCATCTTGAAGTTCATCGAACCAGCCTTCTGAATCGCGGACTACTGCTTTAGCATGGTTCCAGCTTTGTGGGTTACCGATACGGATTGCAGTTGCTACTGTTTCAGGGTTTTCTACAGGTGCGCCGCGAAGGAATGGTGCCGCGCCAGCAGCTTGGTAACCCACCATTGTTGGTAGACCCGCAGGTTTTGGACCTGTGAATTGATCAGTTTCAGGATCATAAACGACTTGTACAAATTCTTCTTTAGGCTGATTCGCCACAGCTTCGGTATAACCCATCCAGTGTGCTGTGATGTTACCTGCATTACCTACAGGTAGGCAGTGGTAGTCTGGTGCACGACCTAATTCGTCAACGATTTCGTAAGCAATGGTTTTTTGACCTTGCAGACGGTATGGGTTGATTGAGTTTACAATCGTAACTGGTGCTTGATCTGCAACTTCTTTTACAAGACGCATACCGTCATCGAAGTTACCGTGAATTTGCATTGTTACCGCGCCATACATCATCGCTTGTGCCATTTTACCCATGGCAATTTTGCCTTCTGGGATGAGCACAAATGCTTTAATGCCTGCACGTGCAGCATAAGCAGCCGCTGCAGCAGATGTATTACCTGTAGATGCACAGATAATTGCTTTAGAGCCTTCTTCAACTGCTTTTGTTACAGCCATGGTCATACCACGGTCTTTAAATGAACCAGTCGGGTTTAAGCCCTCGTACTTCACATAAATTTCAACATTTTTGCCAATAATGCGTGGAATGTTCTCAAGCTTAATCAGTGGCGTATTACCTTCGCCCAAAGAAATTGCGCGAGTAGTTGCAGATACGGGTAAACGGTCGCGATAGCGGTCAACTAAACCAGTATAACGATTGGCATTAGACATGATGATGTTCCAATTGTGTGTAGAGCTTGGCGAGAGGAACTGAAATATTCCCCTCGACCCGATTAATTATCAAGCGATTCTAAACGAATTCGTACAATTTCGCCATGAATGACAGGCAATGCTTGAATTTGTTGAAGGGCTTCATCCATTTTAGATTCTTTAACTGGATCAGTCAGAATCACGATAGGAATAAGGTCTTTTAAGCGCGGTTGTTGCATGATCGCATCGATGCTGATTCCCGCACGGCTTAAAATTGTAGTGACATCAGCAAGAACGCCAGTTTGATCTTCGGCATTAATACGGATGTAGTATCCTGTGGTCATTTCTTCACGCGGAAGAATCGGTAAATCGGTCAGTGCTTCAAAAGCAAGCTGTGGAATTGTACCTGCGCCATCTTCGGTATATGAGATGTCACGGACAATATCGACAACGTCAGCAACCACCGCTGATGCTGTCGGGCCTGCACCTGCGCCTGCGCCATAGTAAAGCGTTGGACCAACAGCATTGGCTTGAACCAATACAGCATTTTTAACGCCATTTACATTGGCAATCAGTTGGTCTTCAGGGATCAGCGTTGGATGAACACGAAGCTCAATACCCGTTGCAGCACGACGTGCAATACCTAAATGTTTAATACGGAAACCAAGGTCTTCTGCATATTTGACATCTTGCGCAGTGACTTTGCTGATGCCTTCAGTGAAGACTTTGTTAAACTGGAGTGGGATACCAAAAGCAATAGAAGCCAGCAATGTTAACTTGTGCGCTGCATCGATTCCTTCGACGTCGAAAGTTGGATCTGCTTCGGCATAACCGAGTTCTTGCGCTTCTTTGAGAACGTCTGCAAAGGCACGACCTTTTTCACGCATTTCAGTCAGGATAAAGTTACCTGTACCGTTAATAATACCTGCAAGCCAGTCAATTTTATTGGCTGCCAAACCTTCACGGAGGACTTTAATAATTGGGATACCGCCTGCGACAGCTGCTTCATAAGCAATCTGAACGTGATGATCATCGGCCAATTTAAATAATTCATTGCCGTGTTCAGCTAATAAAGCTTTGTTGGCTGTAACCACTTGTTTGCCATGAACGATTGCTTCACGAATTACTTCATACGCAGGGTGAATGCCGCCCATAACTTCAACCACAACGTCTACATCGGGTTGACGGACGATATCTAATAAATCAGCACTTTGCTTCACTGAAGCAGGTAGTTCTAAATCAGGACGAGGGCGACGCGTACCCACATGGGTAATTTCAATTTCACGACCGGTGCGACGTTTAATCTCAGCAGCATTTTCTTTTAGTAGTTTAAGGGCACCACCACCCACAGTACCAAGACCGAGGATTGCCAGACGAACTGGTTTCACGTCACACTCCATTTATTTCATCATTGCTTTAAGTGAGTTTAGATCATAGCTAAAAAAACGTTCGGACTCTAGGGTAGAAATCACTTTATTCCCACCCATAAAAAACATTCATTTAGCCTATAAAAATTAGTTATTTAAGCGCACTTTCAAGTTCGGAAGCCGACATGTAAGCACCGATGTGTTTGCCTTCTGCGTTATAGATCGCTGGCGTACCATTCACACCAATATTTAGACCCATTTCATACATGCTGCGCACTGGGTTTTTACATGATGCTGGCTCGATTTGCTCACCGGCAATGGCTTTATCAAATGCGGCACGACGGTCTTTGCTACACCAGATAGTTTCCATCATTGGCATGTGTTGTTCACCACGTGGCCAAGCGATGTAACGGACTTCAATGCCACGGGCATTAATATCATCCATTTGTTCATGTAACTTATGGCAATAAGGACAGCTGACATCGGTAAACACATAAACCACGTGTTTGGTTTTACCTTTGGCTTTATAGATTAGTAAGTCTTCGGTTTTTAATTGATCAAATAGTTTTTTGTTGGCGTCTGCTTGTAGCGTATCGCCTACATTAAAGAGTTGTTTTTCACCCAAACGAACCACGTCGCCTTGGAAAATGTATTTACCATCAGCTGTAGCATAGACTGCAGGCATGCCTTCAAAACTCACCCAAAACAAATTAGGAACTTCAGTCGCTTTCACCCCAGTGACTTTGGCATTGATATTGGCTTTTTGCAAATTGGATTGCAAAGTATCAATTAAACGCTGCTGAGCATTACGTTCAGATAAATTCGAAGCTTCACCAGTTGCAGGTGTACTTGCCGTTAATGTCGCGTCTTTCTTTTCGTCATTATTTGAATTAGAACAAGCCACTAACGCCATACTGGCAACAAGTGTCGATGCGAGAAAAATTTTTGAACGGGTAAATAACATAAACAACCCTTTTCTTTTAGCTTTATCAAACAGGTGAGTAAGCATAGCAAAAAATATCGGGCACGATAGAACTTCTTGGTCTGATATTTCCTGCCGTTAAGCTCTTGGATGATAGTCTGCATGTAATTTTTGCATACGAACTTGCGCGACATGGGTATAAATTTGCGTGGTAGACAAGTCACTGTGGCCGAGCAGCATCTGCACGACACGTAAGTCGGCACCGTGGTTGAGCAAATGCGTGGCAAAGGCATGACGCAAGGTATGTGGTGATAATTCGGCTTGAATACCTGCAATGAGCGCATAGCGTTTAATCGCGTACCAAAAGTTTTGGCGACTCATCATTCCACCGAGTTGAGTGAGAAATAAAGCATCGGTTGCGCTTTTGTATAAGACGGGACGTGCTTCAGCTAAATATTTCTCGATCCATTCCACCGCCATTTGACCTAAAGGAACTAAGCGCTCTTTATTGCCTTTACCGGTAATCCGTAAATAGCCTTGTTTCAGATTGATCAGTTCTAATCTTAAATTTAATAACTCAGAGACACGTAAACCACAGGCATACAGCACTTCGAGCATGGCACGATCACGTAGACCCAATGCGGTGTTGAGGTCTGGGGCATTAATCAGGGCTTCAACATCTGCTTCAGATAAATCCTTTGGTAGGGCACGACCCAATTTGGGTGTTTTGTGGATTGCAACTGGATTGTCGCTGCGTATTTTTTGTTCGCGTAAGAACTTGAAAAATGAACGCAGTGCAGAAAGTGAGCGGGCGATCGAGCGTGGACTTTTTCCTTGTTTCGTCAGGCTGAGCAAGACATCTGAAATGTCGTCACTGCTCCAATCAGTCATGACATGCGTATGACACTCACTGCATTGAATTAAATCAGATAAATATGCATTTCGAGTGTGTGGACTGACGGTTTGAGCTATTAAATCATCACGATATCCGTGTAAAAAACTGAGTGTTTCTGGAATTTGGACTGGGGTCGGGATTCGTGGTTTTTTATTTAACATGTGCCGCTCATTTTTGAAATTAAACCAAGAAATCACAATGGTTTAATGCAATGTAATTTAAAAAAATAGTCGTGTCGATGCTAGATTGTTAAATGAGAATTGAAATCGAATCCGATTTGTTAATTATTCTCATTTGTTTGTATAATATTCAAAATTTTTTAGGGTTAGTTGCGTGCGATTATCTGATTTGAAAGTGAAACAAAGCGCAGTCATTCATAAGGTACATCGTAACCAGAATGGCAACAATGCTCCGGCTGATTTAGTCGCTAGCCGTTTAGAGACTTTGGGTTTTGTTCCCGGAACAAAAGTACAGGTGATTACCAAAGGTATTTTTGGTGGTGACCCGATTTTAATTCAAGTTGGGTTTACTCGTTTCGCACTGCGAAAAATAGAAGCTGAAAAAGTGGAAATAGCAATGGAAGGGGCATCAGCATGAGTGATGCGTTACGTATTGCCCTCGTTGGTAATCCAAACTGTGGTAAAACTTCATTATTCAATCATTTAACTGGTACACGTCAGAAAGTTGCGAACTATGCTGGGGTAACGGTTGAGCGTAAAGTTGGTCAATTTACGTTGCCATCGGGTAAATCTGTTCGAGTTTTGGATTTGCCGGGGACGTATAGCCTAGAAGCGACGAGTCCTGATGAAGCCATTACGCGTGATGTCGTGCAAGGTAAAATTGCAGAAGAAGGGCATCAAGATGTCTTTTTATGTGTAGTTGATGCGACAAACTTAAAATTGCACCTCGGTTTGGTCATGGAAATGATCGATTTGGGTCGTCCAATTTTACTTGTCCTCAACATGATGGATGAAGCACGTCGTCGTGGCATGCAAATCAATACCCAAAAGCTGTCTCAGCGTTTGGGTGTGCCTGTCGTAGAAACCGTTGCTGTACGTAATGCGGGTATTGAAAACTTAATGGGTGCTTTGGATGCTGAAGGTTTCAGAAAACCAGATGCATCATTAAGTGATACCAATCTTTCTGGGACTAACCACGAAAAAATTGAACAAATTTTAAAAGACGTAGTGGTGTTTGTTGATCATGAAGATAAACGCTCAGACTTCCTCGATAAAATTTTTTTACATCCAGTCTTTGGTTTAATTACCTTAGCGGTGATGATGTTTATTATCTTCCAAGCGGTGTTTGCGTGGGCTGCGCCGTTTATGGAAGGTATTGAATGGGTGCAGGATTGGGTTGGTGAAGCCGCAGGTGGCATGATTTCCAATCCATTACTACAGAGCTTGGTTGTTAAAGGGATTATTGAAGGTGCGGGTGGCGTAATTGTCTTCCTCCCACAAATTATTATCTTATTCTTCTTTATTTTGGTTTTAGAAGAATCAGGCTATTTACCACGTGCAGCATTCTTGCTAGATAAGCTGATGTTTAAAGCGGGTTTGAGTGGACGTGCTTTTATTCCTTTGCTGTCGAGCTTTGCCTGTGCTGTACCGGGCATCATGGCAACCCGGAGTATTCAAGACCCCCGAGATCGTCTGGTAACGATTTTAGTTGCTCCATTGATGACCTGTTCGGCACGTTTACCGGTTTATGCTTTGTTGATCTCGGCATTTATTCCACAGCAAATGGTCTGGGGCGTCTTTAACTTACAAGGCTTGGTGCTATTTGCATTATATGCAGCAGGGATTGTGAGTGCCTTAATTGTGGCAACAGTGCTGAAATTCTTCCAAAAAGATAAATCACAGCATGCCTTATTGATGGAACTTCCAAGCTACCGTTTCCCAGATATTAAGAGTGTTTGGATTGGTTTACTGGACCGTGCCAAGATTTTCTTGAAACGTGTCGGTGGCATCATTTTCGCTTTATCGATTTTGTTATGGTTCTTGTGTACTTTCCCGCAACCGCCAGAAGGCGCAACCTTGCCGGATATTGATTATTCATTGGCAGGTATGCTTGGGCATGTATTACAACCGATTTTTGCACCATTAGGTTTTAACTGGCAGATCTGTATTGCCTTAATTCCAGCGATGGCTGCACGTGAAGTCGTTGTGGCGGCATTGGGTACGGTGTATGCCTTGTCTGCAACAGATGACGATGCTATGTCTCAAGGTCTGGCAAATTTAATTAGTAGCGATGGGTCATTGGGTTGGTCATTGGCAACCGGTCTATCATTATTGGTGTGGTTTATTTATGCGCCACATTGCTTGGCGACACTGGCGACAGTTAAACGTGAAACTGGCTCCTTGAAGACGGTGAGTTTCATGACTATCTATTTATTTGGTTTGGCTTATCTAATGGCATTCATCACGTATCAAATTGCAACACGCTATTTTGGATCGTGAATCTTGAATGGCAAAAGCTGAACAAAGGAGAGAGACATGCTTGAATCAATAATTATTGCGGTATTGGTGATTTGGAGTGCTGTCGTGGTGTTTAAGAAGGTATTTCCAAAAACATCGAACTCAGTCTTCACAACTTTATCTGAGCACTGTGCAAACCGTGGTTGGAACAGTCTAGCCAAATGGTTAAAGCCCAAAATGGTCGCAGGCTGTGCAGGCGGTTGTGGATGTTCAGCTTCGGATAATTCGTCTGCAAAAAAAGCTGAAGTACAAGCGGTGAAATGGAAATAAGCTCACCTTCAATTGCTTGAAGAAACCGCCCGAGATGGGCGGTTTTTTACGAGCGGACACAAAAAAACTGCGAGAAAGTGAAAACATAAAAAGCATTCAAAACAGCAAAGTGCTAACATTTTGTCAGATTTAAAAACCGACCAAAAAATGGGGCGAAAATGTTAATACAGCGTGGTGGATTGAAGGTTGTTGCCGGATTAGGGATTTCTGGTGTTTCCGCAGTGAATTTCTTACATAGCCATGGCTACCGCGTTGCAGTCACCGATTCACGAGCAGTCCCACCGGGTCATGATCAAATTCCAAGTGATGTACAAACCAGTTTTGGTCAGTTGGATCAAGATTTATTACTCCAAGCAGAAGAAATTATTATCAGCCCGGGGCTAGATCCAAAATTACCGCAAATTCAGGCGGCCATTGCAGCCAATATTCCTGTGGTTTCTGAAATTCAAATTTTACGTCGTGCGACAGATAAGCCAATTGTCGCGATTACAGGTTCGAATGCGAAAAGTACCGTAACAACTTTATTTGGTCTTATGGCAGCAGATGCAGGCAAAAAAGTGGCAGTGGGTGGTAACCTGGGTCGACCGGCTTTGGATCTCACCAAAGATGATCCTGAGCTTTATGTTTTAGAGCTTTCAAGTTTTCAATTAGAAACCACGTCGAACTTGGCAGCAGAGGTTGCTGTTGTGTTGAACATGAGCGAAGACCATTTGGACCGTCATGGCGATATGATGGGCTATCACACTGCGAAGCATCGTATTTTCCAAGCGGTGAAAAAAGTGGTGTATAACCGTGATGACTCATTAACACGTCCATTGGTTCCAGATGTCACCCCAATGCAAAGCTTTGGCTTAAATGCACCAGATATGAATCAGTTCGGTATTCTGCGCGATACTGATGGCACAATTTGGTTGGCGCGTGGTCGTGAGCGTTTACTGAAAAGTGCGGACATGTATATCCAAGGGACTCATAATGTGGCAAACGCCTTGGCATGTTTGGCTTTGGGTGAAGCGATTGGTTTGCCACTAGAAGGCATGTTGGAAACCTTGAAAACCTTTAAAGGCTTAGAACACCGTTGTGAATTTGTCAAAGAAGTGCATGGTGTTCGTTATTATAATGACTCTAAAGGCACCAATATTGGTGCGACTTTAGCTGCAATTGATGGTCTTGGTGCTGCGATTGAAGCCAAAGGCGGTAAAGTGGCGATTATTTTAGGTGGTCAAGGCAAAGGGCAGGACTTTACTGCGCTGCGTGATTCACTTTCAAAATATGCCAAAGTTGCGGTATTGATTGGTGAAGATCGTCCAATTATTGAAAAAGCGATTGAAGGGACAACCACGCTGATTCATGCTGAAAGTTTGAAACAAGCGGTTGAGCTGTGCCAACAAAATGCGGTAGCCAATGATGTGGTGTTATTGTCTCCAGCGTGCGCAAGTTTTGATATGTTTAAAGGTTACAGTGAGCGTGGACACCAATTTGTTGATTGTGTGAATGCACTCGTTTAAAAGAACGATAAGGAAAGTTGTATGGCTGGGTTAGCTCAGACGACCATAAATAGAATAAATGAAGTTGTAGAGCGTTGGATTCCTCGGTTACCTGCCGAGGTCAACGTGCGCAATGTTTTAATGTTCTGTGTTTTGGCATTGTTGTGTATTGGGTCGATCATGGTGGCATCTGCTTCGATGCCTTATGCAGAGCGCATGCATGAAAATGCCTTCCATTACATTTCACGACACGGGATTTCGATTGCCGCTGCCGCCATGGCTGCGTATATCGCCTATAAAGTGCCGTTAAATGTGTGGTTTAACAACACCTTCTTTTTATGGATTGTGACCATTGTCCTGTTAGCTGCCGTTTTGGCGGTAGGTACTGAAGTCAATGGTTCTAAGCGTTGGATTCGGATCGCAGGTTTTACCTTACAGGCTTCGGAAGTCGCCAAAGTCATGATGGCGATATTTACCGCAGACTATGTGGTACGGCGTGCCGAAGAAGTCCGCAATAACATCAAGGGCTTGGTACGTTTGGCAGTGATTATGGCTGCAACTGTCGGTTTGGTCATGGCTGAGCCCGATTTAGGGGCGACGGTGGTGATTGCCTTAACCATGCTAGGGGTATTCTTCCTCGCAGGTGCACCGTTGATTCAGTTCGCAATTGCCTTTGGTGCGATCATCATGGCCTTTGTGTTCTTGATTTTATTTGAACCTTATCGTTTAGAACGTTTGATGTCCTTCTCAAATCCATGGAATGATCCATTAGGCGCAGGCTACCAGTTGTCGAATGCATTAATGGCTTTTGGTCGCGGTGAATGGTTTGGTGTCGGCTTGGGTCATAGTATTCAAAAAATGTCGTATTTACCTGAGGCACATACCGACTTCATGTTGGCGGTTTTGGGCGAAGAATTTGGCTTCTTTGGGATTTTGACCGTATTGACGCTGTCATTTGTGATGTTGGTCTGCTGTATTCGCATTGGTCATCGTGCTTTACGTCATCAATACTTACGTGCAGGCTACTTGGCTTATGGCATTAGTATTATCTTCTTGCTGCAAATTTTGGTGAATGCCGGCATGAACATGGGCATGCTTCCTACCAAGGGTTTGACCTTACCGTTTATTAGTTATGGGGGGTCTTCTCTGATTATCTGTGCGGTTATGGTGAGTCTGATCTTAAAGATCGATGCGACGACCAAAGAAGTAAACCCAAGTAAAGAAGAATCAAGCTTCTAAATTGGTATCTCGTTGCGGATCGGGAGATGCATGGTGGAGGACACTGGCTGGCATCTCCGTTCCACAATGGAGACATTTGACCAAGCTCGCCTTGGCTTTAGAAAGGGGAATCAATGGGATAAAAAATAAAGAAAAATAATTACGTTGCTGTTTTAACTCATACTGAGTTCTGCTGCGGCAGACAGGGCAAGTAAATTGGCTCTTTTCAATGACTTTGGTTTTCGGACCAACTCCAAAAATAAAAAACATTAGGCTCTCCAATGGTCGATTGATCACTTTATTAAAGCATAATTCAATTGAAAATCGAGTGATTGGCTTAGATCAATATTTGGGTTTATTGATAGATTTGAGGCAATGCTGTGCCATGGGGAATATGTTGAATATCCCACTGCGCAATCGCCTGTTGCAGCATAATACGCGGCGTGTCTAAGTCGACTGGCGGTTGGTGTAGGGCCTGCAATGCTTGTTGTAATAACGGTGCCGCTTGGCTTAAATCAAGAGCTTGAGCCATATTCTGTTTTGACAGCTTTTGTCCCTGATTATTCATTGCCAATGGCAAGTGCATGTATTCAAGGCGCGGATAACCCAAAACCTGTCCGAGCCAAATTTGACGTTCGGTATTGTCCAAAAGATCAGCCCCACGTACAACATGGGTCATACCTTGTAGGTAGTCATCAACCACGACAGCAAGTTGATAATTGATAATGCCATCACGGCGTTTTAAGACAAAGTCACCCAAATCCTGTTGCAGATTCGAGCAATGCGTCCCTTGTAAGCGGTCGGTAAAACAAATCTTCTGTGCATCGACTTTGATTCGAATAGCCTGATCCTGAAGGGGAAGGCCAAGATTACGACATGTGCCTTGATAGATATGATTTGAACCGAGCATTTTTCGGGTGCATTGACAAGCATAGACCAAGTCTTGGGCATGCAAATGCGCAATGACTTGCTCATAGATTTCAAGGCGGTCTTTTTGGAAAATGATCTCGGTATCTGGTTCGAATTGAAATGCATCAATACAACGTAAGATATGTTCTTCGCTGCCGGGAAATATACGTGGAATGTCGGTATCTTCGATACGAACGACCCATTGCCCTTGATGGGCACGGGCATCGCAGTAGCTTGCGACTGCTGTAATTAAAGAGCCAAAATGCAAAGGGCCGGTTGGCGATGGCGCAAACCGACCCACGTAATGCTCTGCAGCTTTCCCTCCCTTATCTAAAGGGAGGGCTAGAGAGGAATTACTCAACACAGAATTAACCGTTATTTTGCTTCTCTTTGATCTCTGCAAGTGTTTTGCAGTCGATACATAAAGTTGCTGTTGGACGTGCTTCTAGGCGACGTAAACCAATTTCGATACCACACGTTTCACAGAAACCGTAGTCATCATTTTTAATCGCTTCAATTGATTGTTCAATTTTACGGATCAGTTTACGTTCACGGTCACGTGTACGAAGTTCAATCGCAAATTCTTCTTCTTGCGTTGCACGGTCGTTCACATCTGGAAGCGCAGTATTTTCGTCTTGCATGGTATTCAAAGTACGGTCTACTTCAGACATTAACTCAGCTTTCCACGCCAATAAGATGTGACGGAAATGCTCAAGTTGCCCTTCAGACATGTATTCTTCATTCTTTTTAGGCTGATAAGGTTCAATACCAAATAAGCTTGCAGTAGAACCACTTTCAGTCGCCTTTGGCTTTGATTTGCGCACGCGTTTGGTAGACTTTTCGTCTACTACATCAGTTTGTTCGTCTAAGACTTGATTTTGGTTGTCATTCGCCATGTAGGGCATTCCTCATCATATGCATATATCTATACGCAAAAAATATGGTGATATGCAAGTTTTTTATCCACCCAACACAGAGTTTCCTTCTGTGGGGGTCGTCATCATATAGACTTTTTCTGCTTATTGATAGTCTTTGATGTTTGGATTCTAACTATCACTTTTCCTTTAGAAGCCATAAAGTAAAGCAAAAAAATCAAATTGAAAAGTTAATAACCTGAAATTTCAACATTAATTTGAGGTTGTTTCAATTTGACCCGAACAACTTCAGTTTTAAATTCACCATTATCATTCAGATAGAGTGCACGATACCCTGGTAAAGCCTCATCTAAGGCAAAATTTTCACTATGTGGTTTGAACTGAACACTGGTCGAAGGCGTCGATAAAAACTGAATATTGCGCCATTGATTAGACGAGTCTTGATGTACGTGTCCGCATAGTACAATTTTGACATTGTCATGGCGTGAAAGCACATCTATGAGATGTTCAGCGTTCTTTAGTTTATGCTGATCTATCCAATGCGATTGCATGGCAAAAGGGTGGTGGTGGCATGCCACAATGATGTGTTGCTGTGGGTGTGCTGTGAGTAACTGATCTAATTGTTCCAACTGCTGTTGTGATACCCAACCATCCACTTTTCCTTTAACCGCACTGTTCAGTAAAATCAGACACCAATTGCCTAATGCGATGCAGTGAGCACGATCTTCCTGTTGATGAAATGGGAAGCAAGACGCTTCGTCATGGTTCCCCGGAATCTGATAAAACGGAAACGGCTGCTGTTGCATATATTCGAGATAACGCGCATAGGTACGCTCTACCGGCACTTGTGCAAGATCGCCAGTATGGACAAGCGTATCGATGTGATGATGGTTCAACTGAATTTGTTGAATCACATCGTGAAAACTCTGCTCTGGATTCATGCGGACAAATTCAAGATCTTCCTGATCCATTAAATGTGTGTCCGAGATCTGGATCAGTGTCCAGTCGTATTGTGGTGTATCCCTTAAAGTCATGTCCTTCCCCTTAGACATTCCTTGTAGTATGTATTTGTTGTTGTAACCATTGCAAGGCCATAATGACAGGTGCGTTTTTTAGCCGACCATTGGTTAATAATTCAGGAATATCAGCATAGTTTAAGATATGCAATTGAATATTTTCTCCTTCATCAGGCATGCCAAAGACTCCGCCATGTTCAGGAAGTTCAGCTTCAGCACTATAAAGGTGGAATAATTCCGCGCAGGCACCCGCAGAGGGATAAAAACTAAATAAATGTTGTAGTGCATCTAATTCACAGCCTGATTCTTCCAAACTTTCACGGCGGATGCAGCTTTCAGCAGATTCATCACCATCGAGCACGCCGGCAATAATCTCTAGTTGCCATGGCGAAGTTTCATCATCAATCGCCCCAATGCGGAATTGTTCAATTAAGGCAAATTTTTGTTGTTGATGACTATAGATCAGCACACCTGCTGCTTCAGGACGATGAATCAATTCACGCTGAATGGTTGGAATCATGCTGTCTTGATGGAATAAGCGGTGTCGAAGCTGAACTTTTTCAACTTGAATAAAGCCTTTATAAAGATGTTCACGCCCTTCAATGCTGTAATCTTTTTTGTTATATGTGGCCTGTTTAATAATATTCATAAGCGCTAATTAGGATGAAATCTTCCATTTCATCCTAACCGAGATTTTGTTGAATACAAAAGATTTTTTTTAAGCTTTACACTTTGTGGTACAACTTTTGACCATGTTCATGATAGGCCGCTTTCATGCTCTGTAAACCTGTTTCAATTTCAGGATTAGATTCTGAAGAAAGCTGCATATCTTGCTGATTTTTTGCATAATCTCTCACATTTTGTGTGATTTTCATCGAGCAAAATTTAGGTCCACACATCGAACAAAAATGGGCTGATTTATGTGCTTCTTTCGGCATAGTTTCATCATGCATGCTACGCGCTGTATCAGGGTCTAAGCTCAGATTAAATTGGTCTTCCCAGCGGAATTCAAAGCGTGCTTTCGACAATGCATTATCACGAGCCTGCGCACCAGGATGACCTTTGGCAAGGTCTGCGGCATGGGCTGCAATTTTGTAGGTGATAATGCCATCTTTGACGTCTTTTTTATCTGGTAGACCAAGGTGCTCTTTCGGGGTCACATAACACAGCATCGCGGTGCCGTACCAACCAATCATTGCCGCACCAATCGCAGAGGTAATGTGGTCATAGCCCGGGGCAATATCGGTGGTGAGCGGCCCAAGCGTATAGAAAGGCGCTTCTTTGCAAACCTCGAGTTGTAGATCCATATTTTCTTTGATCATGTGCATTGGGACATGGCCTGGGCCTTCAATCATGACTTGTACATCATGTTCCCATGCCCGGTGAGTCAATTCACCTAAGGTGCGTAATTCACTAAATTGAGCTTCATCGTTAGCATCTTGAATACACCCCGGACGTAAACCATCACCTAAACTGAATGACACATCATAGGCTTTCATGATTTCGCAGATTTCATCAAAATGCGTATACAGGAAGTTTTCTTCATGATGCGCTAAGCACCACTGCGCCATGATGGATCCGCCACGTGACACAATACCAGTTAAACGGTTGGCGGTGAGTGGAACATAACGAAGCAGCACGCCTGCGTGAATCGTAAAGTAATCGACACCTTGCTCGGCTTGTTCAATCAGTGTGTCTTTGAAAATTTCCCAGGTTAAGTCCTCTGCGACACCATCAACTTTTTCTAAAGCTTGGTAAATCGGTACGGTGCCAATGGGTACAGGTGAGTTGCGAATAATCCATTCTCGGGTTTCATGGATATTTTTACCTGTCGATAAATCCATAATGGTGTCAGCGCCCCAACGAGTTGCCCACGTCATTTTTGCCACTTCTTCATCGATGCTTGAACCAAGTGCTGAGTTACCAATGTTGGCATTGATTTTCACCAAGAAGTTACGACCAATAATCATCGGTTCACATTCAGGATGGTTAATGTTGGCAGGGATAATGGCACGACCTTCAGCCACTTCTTGACGTACAAATTCAGGTGTGATTTCAGTTAAATTACGGGCGCCAAAATTTTGACCGGCATGTTGGCGCATATCAACACCTTCACGCTGACGTTGATTTTCACGAATCGCAATGTATTCCATTTCAGGGGTGATGATGCCTTGTTTGGCATAGTGCATTTGAGAGACATTGTGTCCACGACGAGCACGACGCGGTTTTGAAATATGCGCAAAACGAATCTCTGCAGTACGAATATCTCGAAGACGTTCTTGCCCAAATTTTGAAGTTAAGGTATCGAGTATTTCCGTATCATTTCGAGACTCAATCCAAGATTCACGGACATTGGGTAGACCTTGATTCAGGTCAATTTGAATATTGGGGTCGGTATAAGCACCAGAGGTGTCATAGACCATAATGGGCAGATTTTTTTCTCCACCCAGACCTGTAGGCGTATCTGTAAGGCTAATCTCACGCATTGGTACGCGAATATCAGGACGTGAGCCTTGGATATAGACTTTCTTTGATGCAGGGAGAATACGAGTGAGATCTTTAGCATCTTGTTCATGTTGAGCAGCGCGATCTGAAGCGGTGAGATTCGTTAATTGGTTCATTGCAATGATCCTTATGAATGACATCAACGAATCAAGCACGACCAAAAACGTGGCGGTTTATCTGATGGATTCACCTGAAAATAAAGGCGTAACACCAAGAGATAAGAGGGGCTTAAGTTTTTAGATGGCTTGATTCCTACGCAGGTATTAACCTGATCAGGTTCAACGGTACTCATCCTTAAATTTAGCGAACTAAATTTAGATGATCTCAGCAGGAAATTACCTGCGCTCCGTCAAGCTTTGTGCGGATATTAGCATGAAGGCTGTTTTAAAACAGTGTTATTTTTCATCGATTTTGCAGTGCAGAATTTTGGCTAGGCCCGTGTGCAATTGAACTTGCATTGGCTAAGTAGAGGACTGATTTACACAGATGGCGTCACTAAAACAGTCTTTCTTATAATGCGGATCAGGATTGCGGACACCAATGAAATTCAACAGCTGCGCTTCAGATCGCTGAGTAGACGCGGCAGTATTTTGATCTAATAATTTTAAAAATAAACGCGCCTGATCTGCCAATCTGGAGTTTTTTAATTGGGCCAATCGTTCAATTTCTTCTAAAGAACTGGCTTGAATACTGAGGCGGTCTGAAAAATCATTAGAAACTGGGCTATGCGCTGAACCAATAAATAACAACTGGCTATATTGATATAGTAATTGTTGTGCATCTTTTTTGTAGGGGCTATCTGGATATTGTTTCAGATAGTCTTCCCAAAAAATGGCACGTGTCGCAATCTCTTGTGGCTCAATGGCTAAACTTTGTTGCAGCAAGGCAGGTTGTGCATTTTGTTCAGCCAGTTTTTCAATAAAGACTTGCTCAGATTCTTGCATATAAGGCGCAAAAATTTTGGCTAAATATTCAGGACTACGGCGATAGCGTAACTGTCCTTCACCTGCATCGAACAATTCCACATAGGCTTGGCCTTTATGTTTCAGTAAATACTGATCTCGGGCGGTGAGCTGCTCATAATGATTTTGTTGAATGGTGGGATGCTGAGCCATATCAAAGGCAAATTGTTCGAACGCCATTTGCTGTTGAGCCGTACGTTCAACATGTAAAAAGTTGCGATACATTTGATTGGACAAGCGCAGTAATTTTTTTTGTTCGTCCGCTTTTAACAGCGGTAAGCAGACTTTGAGATCTTGGTTGATTTGTTCTAAAGCGAAAGTTGTGCGTTGATCATCAATTTCCAGCATGTTTTTTTCCAGTTTTTTGCACAGCAAAGACAAATCGACTGCTTCTTTTTGAACAGTCTTATTGTTGGGAAACTCTGGTGCAGGTTGTGGTTCAGGCTGTTGTTGGCATCCATTCAACATACTGAAACATAAAAACATTGCACTAAACTTTGCAGGCAGCTGAAAAAATTTTGACACAGGAACTCGATGCGCTATAGAAGTGGTATTGTCCGATGGAATGTCGACTATTCTATAGATGAAACACGTGCAATATGTGTACTATTGTACAGTTCTTTGTTATAGCGTTGTGAGTAATGTCCGAAAACGACTGAAATTATCTGATTTTGTCGCATTTGATATAAAAAATTAATAAAAATCATACGGAAATTTGCAAGGATATGATTAGTATCTGCTTAGTTTTAGGCTTGAATATTCAATCTCGGGTATTTGAATATTAGGAATTTACAAAAAAAATGAACAAAAAAGTTGTGGTGAGTCTTTGTTTGCTTTTCACGAGTCAATGGGCGTGTGCGCTAGATCTTGTGCAAGCTTATGAACGCGCAAAACAAGAAGACCCCAATTGGCAAGCCAATAAACTACAATATGAAGCGGATAAATTGAATTTGGGGATTGCCAATGGGAACTTACTCCCGACGGTAACAATCTCCGGAAATGTGACCCGAAAAAATCAAAATTCCAACCAAAGCGGCGCTCAAGCCGGGCTGATCATGCCAGACAGCACCACAACAAGACAAATTGCGCTCACTGCCCGTCAGCCCATTTTTCGTTGGGATGCATGGGAAGGGCTGAAGCAAGTCAAGACCTCGATTAACTTAAGTGAAATTAATCTGCGGATTCAAAAACAAGATCATATTTTAAATGTTTCTGAAGCTTATTTTAATGTCCTACGTCAACAAGCTTTGACGGTTGCCAACCTACAAGAAGAACAGGCGCTATCTGAACAGTTGCGTATGATGAATGGCAAATTAAAAGAAGGCCTAGTGGCAAAAAGTGATGTCAGTGAAGCCAATGCACAATATCAAAATGCACGGGCAAACCGCATGGCAACCAATGTTCAATTGGTTTTGGCGCAGGAACAATTACAGCAATTGATTGGGCCATATCGAGAAAATCTGGCGGTGTTACGTGAAGATTTTCAGTTTGAAAAACCGATTCCAAACAATGTGCAAGCGTGGGAAGAACTGGCTCAGGGGCAGAATCTAGGTATTTTACAAGCGCGTATGCAACAACGTTATGCGGAAGATGGTAAACGCGTCGAAAAAGCTGCCTTATATCCTCAGATTGAAGCGGTAGGGACCTATGGGTATAACAAGCAAAGTCCACAATCCATCATGTCGCAAGATGGTCAATTTGATCAGGTGGGGATTGAAATGAACTGGAATGTGTTTAATGGTGGACGGACACAGAAATCCATTAAGCAAGCGGCGATCAATGTTGAAAAAAGCCAAGCACTGGTGGATGCAGCGATTCGAAAAGCACAAACCGATGTAAAAAAATCATATATGCAAGTCGAAACGGATCAAAGTAAATTACAGGCACGTAAAGCTGCAATGGATTCTTCCGCGCAAGTGTCTTTGGCCTCACAAGCCCAGTACCAAGAAGGTCTGAAAACTATGGTTGATGTGCTACTGGCACAGCGTAATGCCTTTTCAGCCCGTCAAGATTATTTAAATTCCAAGTACGATTATTTAATACATGTACTGCAACTCAAAGCCTCCGTTGGGAAATTAACGGAAGCTGATTTAGTGGAAATGAATGCGTGGTTGGTCGATCAGAAAAATCAGCCATCGATCCTACTAAAGAAATAATCCATGGTCATAAAAGTTTCACAATCAATATGCTTTAATATGGCACTAAAATCTGCCGATTCACGTTGTAGTGGAGACTCGCTTTGCCTAATAATCCTGTTTTAAACCATCATATTTCTTCGCAATTCAATGAAGAGTTGCAGGATGTGCATACCAAATTTATGACCATGGGTGGTTTGGTGGAGCAGCAGGTTGCAAATGCCATTCATGCCTTATTGGATACGGATGCAACAATGGCGATTGATGTTCAATTTCAAGACAATACGGTGAACCGTATGGAAACTGAAATTGATGAAGCGCTTACCCTAATTTTGGCGCGTCGTCATCCTGCTGCAATTGATCTACGCATGGTGATTGCGATGTCGAAAGCCAACACCGATTTAGAACGGATTGGTGATGAAGCGGCAAAAATTGCCCGTATTGCACAAAGCTTGTGTGAAGAGGGGGGTTCACCGCGTGGCTATATGGAAACACGTCATATTGGCAACCAAGTCCGCGTGATGATTCATGATGCGCTCGATGCCTTTGCACGTTTGGATGTAGATCAGGCTTTACGTGTCCTTTTGGCCGATGCTGATATTGACCGCGAGTATCAATCGGCAACCCGTACCCTCATGACGTATATGATAGAAGATCCACGCCACATTACTCGGGTGATGAATGTACTTTGGGTGCTGCGTTCACTTGAACGTATTGGTGACCATGCTCGAAATATCTCTGAACAAGTGATTTATATGGTGAAAGGTCTAGATGTCCGTCACACCAGTGTTGAAGAAATTGAGCAAAAAGTTCAGCGTTAATTGATTAACATCAAGATGAACGAAGCCCATCAAATGATGGGCTTTTTTCGGTCTAAATTAACTATGTGTTTCTTCGTCTTCTTCAAAAGTACGGGCAATTTTGTCAATATTTAAACTTTTCGCCATCGCATCGAAGATTTGCTTATAGGCACCTTCTTGATGGTACAAATCATGATGCTCCCCGTGTTCTACGATTTGTCCATCTTTCATGACGTAGGTGTAATCGGCATCGATAATTTGCGACAAACTATGCGAAATCATGATGACGGTACGACCTTGCTTAATTTGATCCAAACTATTTTTAATTTGTTCAGCAGCGATCGCATCTAAACTTGCAGTCGGTTCATCCAAGAAAATAATCGGCGGATTTTTTAGGAACATACGTGCCAAGGCAATGCGCTGTTGCTGTCCACCTGAGAGCAGTAAAGCATCGGCTTCATAGGCATGCGGAAGTTTTAAGATCTGATCATGGATCGAGGCTTTCCGTGCTGCATCGAAGACTTCTTGCTCTGTAGCTGTACTTTTGCCATAGCGAATATTTTCAAAAATTGAACCTGGGAAAATATGATTTTTTTGCAATACCAAACCAATATTTTCACGTAAATACTGTGTATCAATCTGTTCTAAATCGATGCCATCGAGTTTGATATTGCCCGCTTGAGGATGATAAAACTTATCCAGTAAGCTAATTAATGTCGATTTACCAGCGCCAGATAAACCAACCAAGGCGGTAATTTTATTTGGTTGGATGGTCATATTGATACGGTGTAATGCCTGAAAACCATTGGGATAACTAAATTCGACATTGCTCAATTCAAATTGACCTTGAATCGGAGGTTGGGCAGTACCACTGGTTTCAATTTCATGATCCGCTTCTAAGATGTTAAAGAAGCTTTCTGAATAAATCATCGCAGAGTTAATTTCATCATAGATACGATGCAGCGAGCGAATCGGGGCAGAGACATTATTAAATAACAACACGTGATACATAATCATCCCGATACTCATTTGCCCATCCAAAACAAAATAGGCCGTCAGAATGATGATCAGCACCACGCCGACTTGTTCGATAAAAGTTTTGAGACCGTCAAAGATATAACTGGTTTGCCGTGTCTGCATTTGGTTTTCAGTCAGCGACTTTTGCAGATTTAATTGCTTTTTCGATTCGACGGCTTCTTTGTTAAAGGATTTAATGACCGTTATCGAGTTGATAATACTTAGAATACCCTGATTTTTCTTTTCAAAATTATCGCGGAGGGCACGGCGTTTGCCTGCCAGTTTTTGTGATTGTTTGAAGGTCAACCAAAAATAAATCGGCACAATAATTGTGGCCACCACGCCAACCCAAACATTGGCATAATACATTAAGCCCAGTGCAATAATGGCACTGGTAAATAACGGTAAAATATCAATAAAAAAGATTTGAACCAGTCGTGTGAGCGAGCTGACACCCCGATCAATTCGAGTTTGGAGTTTGCCTGCTTGGTTGTCTTGTTGATCGAAGAATGCCAATCGATAGGTGATAAATTTTTCAATAATGCCTTGGGACAAATCCTGAGAAATTAAAATACGTAATTTTTCACCAAACGATTTTTGTCCAAATTGCACGATGGCATTGATGACTTCTTTTCCCAGTAAAACTACGGTGATGGTGATTAATATATGCCAACCATTGGCTAGACCGAGGCCTTGTTGTAAAAGCTGATTGATGCTGTCTACGGCATATTTGAGTGTCAGGGCATTCACCTGTGCCGTGAGTGAGCCAATTAAGGTCAAGATCAGCGTCACGACCACCAGCCAGCGGTATGGCTGTACAAATGGACGTAATTTTTGGAAAAGCTGCCAAAGGTTCATAAGCAATTATTTTTATTGTGAATATGAGCTTTAGTCTAAGACTGAAAATTCTATGCGACAAGTAATGACAATGTTTTGATTTGTGACGAGAGTTTTTCGGCTAAGATATTTTTTAAATGTGCTCACGACATCAGCATCACGCTGCTGTGCCAAACAGTGTTGAGTTGAACCGATGAATTTTGAATTATTTACGCCTGAACCGCATGCAAATCTGTTGCCCTATGATGGTGAAGTTGAAGATTATGGATTGATCTTCAACGCCGAAGAGAGTGAAAAATATTTACGCTATTTCCTCACGCAGTTGGCTTGGCAGCATGATGAAGTCATTTTGCATGGACAGTATTTTCAAACGGAACGAAAAGTGGTTTGGTATGGAGATGCTCATTATGAGTATCACTATTCAGGCATGCAAAAGCAGGCATTGATCTGGAATCCAGCTTTACTGCGCTTAAAGCAACATATTGAGCAACGGGTGGGTCAGACGTTTAATTCCTGTTTGGCCAATTTATACGAAAATGGTACGCAAGCGGTGGGGTGGCATAGTGATGATGAGCCATCTTTGCTTTCACCCACACAGCAGGTGGTGATCGCATCTTTGAGTTTTGGCGCAAGCCGAAAGTTTTGCTTTAAACATAAAAGCACTCAAGAGAAAGTACAGCTTTTACTGCAAAGTGGACAGTTGATTGTGATGCGTGGGCAAACCCAACGGTATTGGAAACATGCCCTAATGAAGTCGATGAAAGTGACCGAGCCGAGGGTGAATTTAACCTTTCGTTATTTCTATGATCAACAGCCGTAAAAAAAGCCCATATCTAGATGAGCTTTTTTCTTTCTCTGAGGAAGAGTATAGTGACAATCAACTGAAATCATGGAACACATGGTTGAGATGAATGCTAAAGAACAATAATCATATTATGATAATCTATCTGGAATTTATAATTAATAAATTCAATTAATAATATAAATTTATCAGATTAATTAAATATCATCTTTACAACATCGCATCAGTTGTGCGCAAACTGATCAGATTTAAATGGCGTCCGATTCTTCCATCATACTGCTGTATTTTTTCTCAATACGCGCTGTACAGTCTTGCATCATTTCTACGACTTTTTGAAAATTCATAAATTCAAAACGATTTTTAGACGCCAATAGGGTCAAAGCAAGTGGGGGTTCTTTACTGGAAAATTTAATCGGAATCGATAGGCTCGACATATTCGGGTCAACTTCACCATTGGAAAAATAATAACCCTGCTTTTTAATCTTTTTCATTTGCAGCATAAATTCTTCTTCATTATGCGCAAAACCAACTTGTGATAACTCGTCCGCAAAACGGTGGTAATAATCTAAAATCCGTTGCTTAGGTAACTGCGACAAAATCACTTTAGACGATGAGCCTTTGTACATCGGACGCGGGCTACCTCGACCATAAGCCAAAGCGGCATAGTCTTTATAAAGTTCATGATGTACATCAATACATGAGTCGATATTCAGATGCGTCAATAAGCAACAAGACTCTGTGCGTTCCACAATTTCTTTCATGAAGGGAATGCTAATTTGCACCAATGGATCAGTGGTGCGAGAAATAAAATCAAGCACAGCAATTTTTGAACCCAGTGTGTAATCGCCAGAAGTCCCACTGAGGCGCTGCAATAATTCAGCAGAAACCAGTTCTTTTAAATAGCGATAGCTCGTTGGTTTAGATAAGCCTAATTCTTCACTAATAATGTCGACATTGATGATGGGACGAGCAACTGAAAATAAGTCGAGTACGGTGAGAATTTTACCAAAACTGGAAAGCGCCATAAGAACCTGCTTGGTCACAATAAAAATGAATCGTTAAGTTACTTTATAACAAATTGCTCGGCCTGATGTTGCGCTTTTCTACATTGGAAATGAAACAAATCTGAAATATCACAGGGTTTCTTGGGTTATTCTGATAAAAGCATAATAAAAAATTGAAATATGCATTTAAAATATAGACTAATTATCAAAATAAGATATTAATATTGACTTTAATTTGTTTTTTAAGCAAAATTGTTGTGAAAATATCCTATATTGAATAAATATCGCTCATTCTTTCGATGCGCAGGCAATGTTGCACATTACTTTTTGTATTCAAATGGTTTGAAACACGATTTGAATCGCTTCTTTACTTATTGAAATTTCTAGTCATTCCTGTGCCGTGATACAGGTTGTGCTGTCGAATGTTTAAGCATTCGATACGAGGCCGTTTTCACTAAAAAGAAGCAAACTGACGAGATCAATCATGCTGCTGACGAAACAAATACTCGCTTTTCGGCCCAATAAAATGGACTGGATTTTTGCGACCAAAACGTTCATCGCGGGCATGTTGGCATTGTATGTAGCCTTTGTACTGAATTTGGCTTATCCGATTTGGGCAATTGGCACCGTTTTCGTGATCGCGAATCCATATTCAGGCATGACGTCTTCAAAAAGTTTGTATCGTGTATTAGGGACGTTCTTAGGGGCGGCTGTGTCAGTGGTGGCACTGCCACATCTCATCCACATGCCTGTACTGTTTACGGTGTTTTTAGCGGTTTGGGTTGGGTTTTGCTTGTATTTGTCACTGCTAGACCGTACGCCTCGTAGTTATGTTTCCATGTTGGCGGGTTATACCACGGTCATTATCTGTTTTAACGTGGTGTATTTTATTGATACCGCTTCGATCTTCGATATGGCCTTGGGGCGTTTTCTCGAAATTACGGTGGGTGTGGTATGTAGTGCCATCGTGACCACGACATTATTTCCAATGCATATTGGCCCTGCCGTCGAAACACGGGTGAGTAAAACCTTTGCCGATACCAAAGAAATTTTTGATCAGATTTTATTAGAGCCCGCCGAACTAGAAAATTATTCAAAAAACCTCGGCAATATTGCACGAGATATCGCGGATATACATGTCATGGCGGTGCATTTGTCTTATGAAAAATCTACCTTAAAAGGCATGACACGTCCATTGCAGGAAATCTTGCATCAGTTGAGTTTGTTGGTCAGTAACTTGGTGGCCATGTCTGAACGGATGAAACAATTAGATGGTCTGGACACACATTATCGGACGGCACTCAAGCAAGCCCATGAACATATTGCCGCGTTTTTATTAGATCAACATCAGATTGAGGAAAGTGAACTTAATCAATTGCCTGAACAGTTTGAGCAAGATTTTCAACACATTCATGCACAGGCATTGCCATCACAACAGGTGATTTTGGGCAGTCTAAAAATGGATATTCGCCATTTTATTCAGAATATTCGTGCGATTCGCTTGCTTTGGCAGCGGGTACAGCAAGGCGACTCCACTTTACCAGCTACACTGACCGCCTTGGGCAATAGTCATTATCCGACTTTGCACCGAGATGCGGGGGTTGCCATTCGTGGCGGGGTGTCTGCATGTTTGATTATTTTAATTTCTACGGGTTTTTGGATCGTTAGTGGTTGGAAAGCTGGATATATGATGGCCGAAATGGCTGCGATCAGTGCTTGTATTTTAACTGCAATGGATAACCCTGTTCCTGCATTGAAAAGGTTTATTCGCGCCAATATGTATGCGGCGTTCATGGTGTTCATCTACGCCTATGGCATTTTCCCGCATGTGACCGCCTTTTGGCAGTTGATCGTGGTGTTAGCACCGTTTGTGATGTTCTGTCTGATGCTATTTTTACATCCGCCTTTGATTGGGATCAGCTTGCCGCTTTTGATGGGCACCATCATGGGGCTGAATTTTCAAAACCGCTTTAGCCTCGATCAGGTGTTTTTCTTCGATGCATCGATTGGGACGGTTTTGGGACCCATTATCTCGGTATTTATTATTCATTTAGTACGTGCAATGTCACCAGATATGACGGCCCAACGCATACTTTCACAGCACTACAAAGCACTGCGTCAGGCTTTATATCTGCCGTACGGCTTACCGTTTCGGGTGCATTTACGCAGTATGTTGGACCGAATTGGCATCCTAAACAGCAAAATGGTGCAATCAGGGAATTTGAAACAACAGATCGAGTGGGCTTTGGTGGAAGCCAGTGCCGTGATTGATTTGACCCGCTTGCAAGAACTCATGAATAAACTCGATCCGAATGATGCACTGGTCAGTGAACTTGAAGAGTTACAACAAGATTTAGATGACTATTTCCGTGCCATGGAACAAGGGCAAAAGAATGTGTATATGAGTTTGAAACAGCAAATTGTAGAGCGAATTCAACGATTGAATCAGGCCGTTCAGGGTCTTGAAAACGACGATGTTATGCATCGAATTCAGTATTCACTGAACAATATTCAAAGCAGTTTGTGTCATGTCCTAACACAGCAGACTCCAAATAATTTACAGGTCGAGGCACAACATGGGTGAGCTAAATGTGTATGGCGTCTATGTGCCCATTCTATTGATTCAAGCGGTATTGGCCTATCTGTTATTGCGGGTCATCATGAGTTTGCTTGACCGATGGATGGCGCCAGATTGGGTGCCGATGCCCAATATTTTTTATTTGGGTGTATTTGTGATGTTGCTTTGGCTGGTGCATGAAATCTTTATTTTCTGCCAGTTCTAAGCCCCTAAAAAATGAAATGATTGAGGTAATCGTATGACCAATTTGAATGTCCGAAAATATGTTCGGCCTGTATTGTTGATAATCGTGCTATGTGGCGCATTACTTGCGCTGAAACATATTTGGGACTACTACAATTCGGAACCATGGACGCGTGATGGACGGGTACGTGGTGACGTGATTCAAGTGTCATCGGATGTTTCAGGTTTGGTCACAGACGTTTTAGTTCAAGACAACCAACAAGTGAAAAAAGGCCAAGTGCTGTTTCGTATAGATGTGGCACGTCAAGCTTTGGATGTTGAGCAAGCCAAATCTGACCTGGCGAAAGCCAACGCAGGACTGGCAGGGGCTGAAGCGCAGCTTGCTGAAGCCAAAGCCAATCTAGTGAAGTCACAAGCCAATATTAATCTTGCAGATAAAAATGCAAATCGTTATGCAAGTTTGATGGACGGTGCGATTTCAAAGCAAGAACAAGATCAAATGTTTGCAGTACGTGATCAATCCCATGCAGAGCATGAGCAAACTCAGGCAGCGATTGAGCAAGCCAAAGCCAGTGTGGTGCAGCAAAAAGCCCTGATTGAAGCGGCGAATAGCAGTTTGCATTTGGCTGAATTGAATTTAAACCGTTCGGAAGTGGTTGCACCGACTGATGGAACATTGTCTAACTTTGAACTCAAAGCAGGGAATTACGTCAAAGTAGGACAAGCCGTAGCGGCCTTAATTGACCGTCAACAATTGTATGTTGTGGGATATTTTGAAGAAACCAAACTGGATAAAATCTATGTTGGCGCACCTGCAACAGTCCAACTGATGGGAAGTTCTGAAGTTTATAAAGGCCATGTACAAGGCGTTGCAACAGGGATTGAAGACCGTGAACGTACATCGACTGATAGTTTACTGGCCAATGTCAATCCAACGTTTAGTTGGGTTCGTTTGGCACAGCGTGTACCAGTGAAAATTGTACTGGATGAAGTGCCGCATGATCAGTTGGCTTTTGTCGCGGGTCGAACCACCACGATTCATATTGTGGATAAAAACTAAGTTATCCCCAATCATTTCATTTGCGCAGCATTGAGTGATCAATCTTGCGCATAAAAAAGCATCCTCTTTTGGATGCTTTTTTATTTGCCTGTTTGTTGAAAGCGCTTAAGGTTTTAGCCCGACTGGATTTCGATACCAACTTTCAATAAACAATGCTGCAGCAAGGCTGTCGGCAGAAAGATTCTTCGCACGGCCTTGGGCTTGATAATGATCTAATTCATCACGCGCTTCACGTGTCGTTAAGCGTTCATCGACCATCAAGGTTTCAATATTGGTTTGGTGGCGAAGGCGTCGTGCAAATTTACGCGCACGTGTGGAGAGTTCAGACTCGCTATCATCCATATTGAGCGGTAGACCCACGATGAACAAATCCGGCTGATACTGTTTCACAATCTTGAGTAGATTATCCCAATTGGGAATGCCATCTTTCATGGGAAAGAGTGGCAGGGGATTTGCACTTTCAATCAAGGCTTGTCCCACAGCTATTCCTGTTTTTTGTGTGCCAAAGTCAAAGGCCATAATCATTTGATATTGTGGTAAATCAGGCATGTCCAATCTCAGATGATAACCACGCGCGGTCTACGCCCATTTTTTTATAGGCAGCGTCCCAGCGGTCGTCATAAGGTAAGTTAAATATTAAATCCATGTCTGAGTCACAAATGAGCCAATCACCCCGAGCAATTTCTTCTTCTAATTGGCTTTTACCCCAACTGGCATAGCCTAGAGCCACCTGATAACGACCCACACCTTCATTGTGTGCAATCGCATCTAAAATATCTTTAGACGTGGTAATACAGACATTTTCACCTACAGCAATAGACGAATGCCATGTTGGTTGACCGGTATGAAGAACAAAACCTGCCTCTGGGCGCAAAGGTCCACCTTGCAACACTTCATGAGGATGCACATTATCTGCCTCAATTTCCAAATCATTCAAGAGTTCTTTGATCTGTAAACCTGATGGACGATTAATAATGATGCCTTGAGCGCCATCTTCATCATGTCGCGCTAAATAAATCACCGTATTGGCAAAGAATTCATCGTTCATTTCGGGTGGAGCAATCAGGCAGCGGTGTGTGAGGTATTGTTTAGTCACCTAATGGCTTCTCCTTATTGGGGTAAGTTTCATTCTTGGGGGGAATTGCATTCGAATAACGTTGTATTTATCAACATACTAGACTCATAAGTTTTCAACAATGAGTTTTTCTGCAAATTTAATATTTGTCATGCTCGACCAGTGAGGGACATGCTAAAAATCTTCATCGTGCAGGCGGGTCTGCAATGTGGTGAATTGTGAAGCGATGATTGGTGATTTGAACAACAGCAGTACAAAAGTGAGGAGAAGATATACGTGATGGATGACTGAGATTGCTTAAAATAGCAGGATAAACTGAGGGTAAAACAATGACACATTATTCAAAAATAATAGGGATGGCACTCTGTGCAAGCCTACCTATTTCAGGCTTTGCAGGAAGCGCTGACTTACAAAAACATGAATCTCAGGTGATTAAAAAATATAAAAACTTAAATTTTTATGAGGTCAATGAAGCGATAGAACGTGAAATTGTGGATGTCATTGCGGCAGATCCGAGCGGTTTTCACTACGGATTTACGCAACTCGAAAAGCAAGGTTTTGTTCATGTGCAATATTCACCAGATAAAAAACTTAAATTTTATAGTTTTGATGTGTCTGGTGGAGGCACCATGGGGGAGTGGAGCAGCTATGTGCAATATGCAACGGGAAAAACGCAACATTTAGATCAATTTGACTCAGGCTATATCAATCAAATTTTGCCGGTCAACATCCAAAATAAAACCGTATATTTGGTGAAGAGTTATTATAAAGGTGATAATTGCAGTGGACTACATCATCTAAGAGCTGTTGAAGTTGGACCAAAACAGTTACTTAAATCTTATGTATTTCAAACTAAGCAAAAGAAACTAGATCAAATCTCGGTAGATTATGACTGCCATTATGAAACCGATCGTCGTAGCGGTAATGAATATCTCAAAATCAGTCCGAAACACGTGGATGTTATGTTACTCAATCAACAACATCAGCCGCAGTATAAATATTTACGCTATAGCTTAGGCTCGAAAGCCTTTGTGTATCAGGGGATTGTCAAATAGTGTATTTAAGAAAAAAGCCTGTGTACTTTGAATACACAGGCTTTTTTGAAAGCATCAAAAATTAACTATGTTGAAATTTTAATTGTCGCAACTGTTTTGCGTGTTGTAAGGTCGTTTGACTAATCTCCACACCACCAGTCATTCGAGCCAGCTCTTGGATCCGATCATCTTCTTCTAATTCGATAATGGTACTGCTTGCAGGATCCGTTTGACGTTTTTTCACCAGGAGATGTTGGTCAGATTGAGCAGCGACTTGGGCTTGGTGAGTAATACATAAAATTTGAACATGCTGTGCCAAA
Source organism: Acinetobacter sp. YH16056_T (assembly GCF_024605895.1). Lineage (NCBI taxonomy): Bacteria > Pseudomonadati > Pseudomonadota > Gammaproteobacteria > Moraxellales > Moraxellaceae > Acinetobacter > Acinetobacter sp. YH16056_T. The sequence continues at coordinate 289,487 of NZ_CP094545.1, forward strand.
TCAGCCAACAAACGTCCGACAATTTCTGCTGTTCCGCCACTGATCCCGACATCAATTTCATCAAAGACTAACACTTCGGATTCGGTTTTTTCAGCATTCATCACTTGCATGACTAATGCAATACGTGACAATTCACCCCCCGATGCCACGCGTGCTAAAGGCTGAGCAGGAATCCCTTTGTTTGCGGTGAACAGAAGTTGAATAAAGCTTAAACCTTCACTTGAAGCTTGTTCTAGAGGCTCAAATTTAAATTCAAAATGAGCCTCTGGGAGCGCGAGCTGCTTCACTTGTTCAGTCAACTGCTTCGCCAATGGGGTAGACGCTTCACGACGAATATCATCCAAATGCTGTGCTTTGACTAAAAAGTCTTGATGAGACACTTCTACTTGTTCAGCTAAGGTTTCAGGATCTTCAAGTTGATGTAATTGTTCTAGCTCAAGTTGCCACGCATCATAATCATTTTTTAAGTCTTCAGGCTGAGTACGATATTTACGCGCTAAGCGATGAAAAACTTCGAGTTTAGTGTTTAATTCGTCCATACGTTCAGGATCGAAACTTTGACGATCAATAAACTGACGTAAATTTGCTGTCGCATCTTCAATTTCACTTTGAGCGTTCAGCAGCGATGTATAAATTTCAGAAAGTTGTTCACTACGTCCTGCATGCGATTCAATCCGACGAATGATCGCGCCCATTTCTTGATTGATATTTTGCTCGGCGTCATCGAGGGCATTTAGACCATAGCTACAATCCTGCATGATATGTTCATGATGACTGAGACGGTCAAATTCTTGCTCAATTTCCTTGTAGTCCGTTTGCACAACGTCTTCAAGTTCTTCTAGTTGAAGTTCAAGCGTTTCTATCCGTTGCTTACGTGTGGCTTGCGCATCAAGTGCCGCTTGGTGCTGACGAATGTCCTTTTGCCATTTGCTATAGGCATCACGCACGGCTTGAGCAGGCTGATAAAAATTGTAATATCGATCTAGCCAATGTTTTGGGTAGGGCGGTTCTAAGAGCTGTTGTTGGCTGTGTTGACTATAGAGTTGTACCAATAAGCGGCCAATTTCTTTTAATTCGGATAAGCTGCTCGGACGTCCATTAATCCATGCTTTGCTGCGACCTGTTGCAAAAATCACGCGACGTAAATGGATTTCGCCTGACTCATCATCTAGTTCGTGTTCTTTGAGCCAAAGCGCTTCAGGGCTGTGCTCTTGATAGCTAAAGGTCGCTGTCACATCGGCTTTGTCTGATCCATAGCGCACATAGTTGGTGTCTGTACGTTCACCTAAGCAAGCTGATAATGCGTCTAGAAGTAAAGATTTACCTGCACCCGTTTCACCCGTCAGGACATTAAAGCCTTGTTCAATGTCGATGGCTAAATGGTCGGCTAATGCAAAATTGATCAGAGTTAAATGTGTCAGCATAAACGCATCCGAGCTGCGAAAAGTTCTAGTTAAAGATAATTAAGTTTTGTTTTAGTCACAAGACAAGTTTTATTTTAAGATGACGAAAAACCTCATAATTCTATCTTAAATTCAGTTTAACAAGAAATTAGTTTCTTATCCGCTGTATCCATGCAGTGTTGTGATGCAAAGAGTAGATGATCTTGCATAACGTGAGCTGAAACCATCCAACATCCTGCCAAGTCCTCACAAAACACGTTTGTGTATGTATTCTTGTATTTAATCTAGCGTGTTATTGCCATAAAACGTCATGATTTGGTCATTCAAATCCACCAATATGATTCATCACGCTGCTATTTTTTTGAAATGAGTTTGCAGCGTTTCGATCAACCCTAACTAGGACTTTAGTGGATGAAACAAAAAAGTATTTTGTACAACAGCACAGCTTGTTTTAGACTCTAAATGTTGAGGTGGTGGGATGAAATTGGGGCACATCCGGTACTCAGATTTTTGTAATTATCTATCGCACAGTTTTCAACACAGATTGATTAGTTTTTGCAGCACAATTAAACTACATCGATCAAAATATTATAAATATGCTTTATCTGGAGAAAACGCATGTCAGCACAGTTTGATCATGTATCGGTAATCAAAAAATCAAATGTTTATTTTGGCGGTCTATGCATCAGCCATACTGTGCAATTTGAAGATGGAACAAAGAAAACACTGGGTGTGTTGCTTCCAACTGAACAAGCGCTGACTTTTGAAACCCATGTACCTGAACGTATGGAAATTATTTCAGGTGAATGTCGTGTTCAAATTGCAGATAGCGAAGAAAGCGAATTATTCCGTGCGGGTCAATCATTCTACGTGCCAGGTAATAGCCGATTTAAAATTGAAACAGACGAAGTGTTGGATTATGTGTGCCACTTAGAAGGCTAACGATTCAATCAATTTAGGCACAGTTTTTTAACCTCAAATCGGTTAAACTATGTGTCATAGCATAAATCCTGTAAAGCTTGCTTTGCAGGATTTTTCTTTTTGGCAGCCTATGCTGTGCTCTAGGGGTGTCATACCCTGTTCAAAAGTTTATCGAAGTTTGCAATTTAGAGGTCGTTCATGGCGAAACCGGAATATTATTATGGCGTTCATTCAGTGGAGTCATTACTGGAACTTGAGCCAGAACGCGTTTTAACTTTATTTGCGTTAAAAGGACGTGATGATCAGCGTTTAAAACGTATTTTTGAGCTTGCAGAACCGTTTGGTGTCAGCATTCAAAAAGCTAGCCGTGATAGTTTGGAAAAACTTGCGGGACAACCGTTTCATCAAGGTGTGGTTGCTGCTGTACGTCCACATCCAGTTTTGAACGAAAAAGATTTAGAGGCTTTATTACAAGCCAATCCAAATGCGTTGCTATTGGCATTAGATCATATTACAGATCCACATAACCTTGGTGCATGCATTCGTACAGCGGCAGCCATGGGTGTTGAAGCTGTGATTGCACCGCGTGATCGTTCAGCGACGCTTACCCCAACAGCCCGTAAAGTTGCTGCAGGTGGTGCTGAAAAAGTGAAGTTTATTCAGGTGACGAACTTGGCACGTACCTTGGCTCAAATCAAAGAAGACTTTAATGTACGTGTGGTCGGCACTATGCTAGATGAAAAAGCATTGCCGATTCAAAATTTTGACTTCACAGGTACGGGTGTATGTGTGGTGATGGGCGCTGAAGATACAGGTTTACGTCCTATTACGCAGGCGCAATGTGATCAAACTGTTTACATTCCAATGGCTGGTAATTTGCAAAGCTTAAATGTCAGTGTCGCGACAGGTATGGCATTGTATGAAGCATGTCGTCAACGTAATAATAAATTGAAATAGCAGTGATGATGTCTCCTCAAAAGCAAGGTTATTTATATGTGTTCATTACCATGTGTATTTGGGGTGGATTTACCTTAACGGCGCGTTTAAGCGCCAATTGGGGAATCAGTGCTTGGGATATCACGGCGCTCAGGTTTGCTTTGGCATTTTGCATCTTAATGCCAATTTTGATTTATAAAAAAGATACGGCTTTTTTATGGAAAAAAGAGCCTTTTATCCTTGCTATGCTCGGTGGGGTGACCTATTGTTTAACGGCCTATAGCGCATTTCATTATGCTCCTGCGGCCCATGCTGCAATTTTCCTCAATGGTTGTATTCCTTTATGTACAGCCATAGCCGCGTTTTTGATCTTCAAGCAGCCGCTCGATAAGCATACCTGGATCAGTGTGGTCATTATGGTTTCGGCCATTAGCTTAATGAGCTATTTGATGTATGTGGAAACCGGTGTAGCATTTGGTCTCGGTGATTTGCTATTTTTTATCAGTGCCATTTGGTGGGGGATATTTACGGTATTGCTTAAGCAATGGAAGCTCTCTGCTTGGCATGCCATGGCGGGGGTTGCGATTTGGTCTGCTGTGATATTTGTGCCAATTTACTTACTATTTTTCCCAAAGCATTGGTCCGATCCTGAGCCGCTGCAGCTCGTTGGGCAAGTCTTCTTTCACGGTGTTTTTGTGGTGATTATTGCGACTTTAACGTATGTAGAGGCGATCAAGCGCTTAGGTGCATTTAAAGCCGGAAGCATCGTAACTTTGGCACCTTTTATTGCTGCGATTTTAGCGGTGCCGTTGCTAAATGAACCTTTAAGTTTTGCAATCGTGTGCGGATTAGTCGGGATGGGGATTGGAGCGATTCAACCGTGGAAATGGTTGGGGCGAAAGGACAGTCTAGAGCAGCAACTCGAACAACAAAAAAAGCAGTCTGAGTAAGACTGCTTTTTTATTTAGCTTTTTTCAGCGTGCGCTAAGTACTTGAGATGCAAGGGTCGAAGCTGCGCATATAGATGATCTAAATGACCATCATTCAGCACGATATCATCGGCGATTTTTTGCTTTTCCTGACGTGACATTTGAACTTGAATAATTTTTTGGATTTGCTCGATATTTTGACCATCGCGCTGTGATGCACGCTGAATTTGCAATTGTTCTGTGGCATCAATCAGCAAGGTGTGATTGGTCAATTCATGTTGATTGGTTTCAAATAATAGTGGTGAAACCAAGATGACATAGGGGCTAGTGACTTCGTTTAATTGTTGGATAATGGACTGGCGTATTGCAGGATGGGTAATGGCTTCAAGTGCTTGACGTGCTGTAGGATCTTTAAAGATATGCTTGCGTAATGCACGCCGATTTAACTCACCATTTGCAAGTAAAACCCAATCACCAAATTGTTGCTGAATTTGATTCAGTGCGGGTTGCCCCGGTTCGACAACTTCCCGTGCAACGATATCAGCATCGACGACTTGAATGCCTTGGAGTTCAAACCAATTGCTTGCAGCTGATTTACCGCTACCAATACCACCTGTTAAACCCAAGACAAATGTCATACAACGACCTTATTGACCCAAATAAATTTTCATAATTTGATCACCCCATAAAAAGGCGATCCATCCGGCGATGGCAATATAGGGACCAAATGCAAAAGGTTGGTTATCTTTACGAACTTTGAGCAAAATAATGCCAATGATTGCACCCACTAGTGAAGAGAGTAATACAATCAGTGGAAGCAGGAAAGGGCCCATCCATGCACCCAAGGCAGCTAAAAGCTTAAAGTCACCATAGCCCATGCCTTCTTTGCCAGTGATAATTTTAAATAAATAGTAAACGATCCATAGGCATAAGAAGCCGATGATATATCCCCAAATGGCTGAGGTTGCAGAGGTATAAATGGCAGTGCTATTCACGCCAAGTCCGAGTGCAGCCAAAGGAAGGGTATAACGGTCAGGTAAAAGTTGGGTGTCAAAGTCAATAAATGTTAAGGCAATCAAGACATAAGTCAGCACCAAACCAAACAGCATCTGGATGGTTGGACCAAAAACTGCAACAACAATCAGCGCACAGACCATGGTGAGTAGCTCGATCAGTGGATAACGGCTACTGATCGGGTTTTGGCAACTTCCACATTTTCCACGTAACACAATCCAACTGATGACAGGAATGTTTTGATACCAACGAATGGGCGTTTTACATTTTGGACAGGTTGAAGCAGGGGTACTCAGGGTAATCTTGGTTTCATCAATAATCGGTTGGTCTGGATGCAAAAATAGTTGGCAATCTGTGCGCCATTCTTGTTCCATCATCTTCGGCGTGCGGTAAATCACCACATTCAAAAAACTACCGATGCAAAGACTAAAAATCCCAACTGCGATATACATCGCAGTTGGGTTGTTGATTAAGTAGCTAAAATAATCAGTAAACAAAATATTTCCTTTTCTTGGTTTTAACCAACCACTGAACCCATTTGGAAGATTGGAAGGTACATTGCAATCACAAGACCACCAACGAGGACACCCAGTACCGCCATAATTAAGGGTTCCATCATCGAGGTTAAGCCATCTACGGCATTATCTACTTCATTCTCATAATGTGTCGCCACTTTATCTAGCATGGCATCTAAAGCACCAGACTCTTCACCAATAGCGACCATTTGGACTGCCATAGGTGGAAATTTATCGGTGACACGCATGGCGAATTGCAATTGCTGGCCGGTCGCCACATCTTCACGAATTTTTAACACAGCTGTTTCATATACCACGTTGTTGGTTGCACCTGCAGTTGATTCAAGCGCATCAATTAAGGGTACACCGGCTGCAAATGTGGTTGCCAAGGTACGGCTGTAGCGGGCAATAATTGCTTTATAAACCAAATCACCAAAAATCGGTGCTTTCAGTGCAGCTTTGTCCAAGAAGTCACGGAAAGCCTTGCTACGTTTTTTCGCTTCCATGAAACCAGCAATCACAGCTCCAATTCCAATGATGAGGAAGAACCAATATTTTTGCATCCATTCCGACATGTTGACCACCATTTTGGTAAAGGCAGGTAAGTCTGCACCAAATGATGAAAACAAGTCTTGGAATACGGGAACCACTTTTACCATCAAAATAATCGTCACAATAACAGCGACAACGATGACCGCTGCTGGGTATTTCATGGCTTTTTTGATTTTTTGCTTAAGCAATTCACTTTTTTCTTTGTAAATGGCAACACGGTCTAGCATGGTTTCCAATGCACCCGACTGTTCACCTGATTCAACCAAGGAGCAAAATAGGTTATCGAAATACTGCGGATATTTGCGCAGCGCACCAGCAAAGGTATTACCGCCTTCAACTTCACCTTTGATCCCCAAGACCACTTCACGCATGGCTGGGTTTTCTAGGCCTTCCGCCACGATTTCAAAACCCTGAACGAGCGGTACACCGGCTTTCATCATGGTTGCAAGTTGGCGCGTGAATACCGTGATATCCAAAGTGGATACTTTCTTTTTCATCAAGCCTTCGAGAATATTTTTGCGTTTTTCTCGAATGGTTTTAATGGTGATGCCTTGCTTACGTAAAGTGACTTTGGCTAAAGCCATATTACGCGAAGGCATTTCCCCTTTGATTTTCGCCCCTTTGCGATCCACGCCTTCATAACTGAAGGTTGGCATCATCTGCGCTTTTTTTACAGCCATGAATTTATCCTTATTTTTAAATACTAATTCACTTACTCACTGGTCACACGATTGACTTCTTGAAGTGAAGTCACCCCCTGCATGACCTTAATTAAGCCTGAACGGCGTAAATTGTTAAAACCTGCTTGATTTGAAGCTTCGGCAATTTGTAAGGCATTGCCATCTTCCATAATAATTCTTGAAATTTCAGGTGTCACTTTCATGACTTCATATATACCGACACGACCTTTATAGCCTTCGCGGCATTCGGAACAACCGACAGGTTGGTATATTTGAAATTCTGGTGTATTTAAATCGTCTTCAGTAAAACCAAGTTCCAGTAGACTTTGTTTTGGTACCTCTACTGTTTCTTTACATTGTGAACATAGGCGACGCGCAAGTCGCTGCGCAATGACAAGGTTCACGGATGTCGCAATGTTAAATGAGGGCACGCCCATATTGCGTAAGCGTGTCAATGTTTCAGGTGCACTATTGGTATGTAGTGTAGACATCACCATATGACCCGTTTGAGCTGCTTTAATGGCAATTTCAGCCGTTTCTAAATCTCGAATCTCACCGACCATCACAATATCAGGGTCTTGACGTAAGAATGACTTCAATGCTGCAGAGAAGGTGAGGCCGACTTTATTATTTACGTTGACCTGATTGATCCCTTCTAAGTTAATTTCCACAGGATCTTCGGCCGTTGAAATGTTGGTATCTTCACGGTTGAGAATGTTTAGACCTGTATATAAAGATACGGTTTTACCGGAACCCGTTGGACCGGTAATGAGCAACATGCCTTGCGGTTTTTCTAAAGCCTGCATGAACAGTTCTTTTTGATCCGGTTCATAACCCAACGCATCAATCCCTAACATCGCACTAGAAGGGTCAAGGATACGTAGAACAAGTTTTTCACCAAACAAGGTCGGTAAGGAGTTCACACGGAAGTCGATGGCTTTGTTCTTTGACAGCTTTAACTTAATACGACCGTCTTGAGGTATACGTTTTTCAGAGATGTCCATTTGTGACATGACTTTTAAACGCGAAGCAAGTCGAGTAGCGAGCTGCAAGGGCGGATTGGTAATTGTTCTTAATACGCCATCGACACGGTAGCGGACGCGGTAAGACTTTTCATAGGGTTCGAAATGTAAGTCGGATGCACCCATGCGAATGGCGTCGACTAGTAGTTTATTGATGTACTTAACAATCGGTGCTTCATCACCCGTTGCTTCATCTTCATCTTCTTGAGATGGATCGGGTGTTTCACTATCTAAATCAAGATCAAAGTCATCATCAAAGTCAAAAGTACTTTCTTCAGCGAAGTTCTGTTCAATTAACTTTTCAAGTTTGTCATGTTCAACAATAATGGTTTCGGTATTCAGCTTACTACCAAATCGGATAGCATCTACAGCTTCAATATTGGTGGGATTACTGATCGCAACGAATAACAAATTGCCATGTTTAAAAATGGGCAAAATACGATGCTTGGTAATTAACTTATCTTCAAACTCATCACGAATGATTAAAGACGTGTCATAAGTTGAAATATCAAAAACCGGTTCACCGAACTCTATCGAGATGGTTTCTGCAATCAGGCGTGCTGAAAGTTGATATTCCTGAATCAAATGCGGCACGATATCTTGATGAGCCTTTTTTGAATTTTGCAGCGCTGTTTGCATTTTTTCGGCAGACAGATGCCCTTCGTCAACTAAGCGACGAATAAACCCCGTAAATCTTGAAGAACCTTGAACTGCTGTCATGCTTTTACTTGCCTATGCTTCAGTCTGTTTATAATTGGTATAGCAAAATTATACTTTTGTTGCACAAAAATACCATATCTTAAAGTGTTGTCACTAGCTAAGAATTGGTAAAAAGCATGAACCAGTCCTTAAATCTGCTTAATTTTTTTACAGAAAAGTGAAGATCTTGGAATGACTAGAGTCATTCGAACACGCAAATGTGTTGAAATTTATCTTCAAAATTATGAATTACGTGTAGAATGTGCCCGATTTCATCTTTGTCATGTGGGATAAATATGTCGGGTTCGACGATTACGCCTTGGGTAGTGGGTAACTGGAAAATGAACCCATTGCAAGCCGATGCTGGCGCACTTCTTAAGAATTTTAAGCAATTATTAGATGAACAAAATATTGCTGAAGCGGCATGCCATATTGGGGTTGCACCAACAGCTATTGCTCTGACCACGGTGCAAAATGAATTAGCACAGGCTAGCCGTCATATTATGACTGTTGCACAAGATGTTTCTCGCGTCGCAGGTACAGGTGCATATACGGGTGAGCTCAGTGCTGAGCTATTAAAAGATTATGGTGTTGAATTTGTACTGATTGGTCATTCAGAACGCCGTGAAATTTTTGCTGATCAACCGCATATCATTAATGAAAAAGTAAAAAATGCATTAAACGCGGGTTTAACTGTGATTTATTGCGTGGGTGAAAGCTTAGAACAACGTGAAAGCGGCCAAGCAGAACAAGTTGTGTTACAACAAATATGTGATATTGCTGCTGTCGTACAAGCAGAGCAGTGGAAACAAATTGTGGTGGCTTATGAGCCAATTTGGGCCATTGGCACAGGGAAAACAGCGTCACCTGAAGATGCACAAGCGATGCATGCTAAAATTCGTGAAGGTTTAAGCCAAATCACCCCAATGGGACTTCATACTGCAATTCTTTATGGTGGTAGTGTAAAACCTGAAAATGCAGTAGAGTTGGCAGCCTGTCCAGATATCAATGGTGCGCTCGTCGGTGGTGCATCATTAAATGCAGAGTCGTTTTATAAAATTGCTCAAGCATTTGCAAATACAAAATAATTAGGAGTTCAGCATGCATACGTTTGTGCTGGTGGTACATATTATCTTAGCGATTTTAATGATCGTGCTGATTTTAGTTCAGCATGGTAAAGGCGCAGATGCGGGTGCATCTTTTGGTGGCGGCGGTGCTGCAACTGTATTTGGTGCATCTGGTTCGGGTAACTTTATGACCCGTTTGACTGCAATTTTAACGGCTTTGTTCTTTGTTACGAGCTTGACACTTGCTGTGTTTGCAAAGAAACAAACGACAGATGCTTATAGTCTGAATGCGATTTCTTCAGTACCGACTGCGCCAGCAAAATCGGCTGAAACTTCGCCAACTGCACCAAAAAGCGCTGAATAATTTATTTAGCGCTTTCTTTTTTGACGTGTTGCGACTAGAATGCGTCACAGCTGCGGTGGTGGTGGAATTGGTAGACACGCTACCTTGAGGTGGTAGTGCTTTCGGGCGTGGGGGTTCAAGTCCCCCCTTCCGCACCAACTTATAATCCAGAACATAAGTTGGTGTATGCAGCAAAACTCTGTTGATGCGGGATGGAGCAGTCTGGTAGCTCGTCGGGCTCATAACCCGAAGGTCGTTGGTTCAAATCCAGCTCCCGCTACCAATCAATTCTATTTTTAAGATGCAAACTTTTAAATGGACAGCTTTTAAAGCTGAGAGAACTATTTGCATATTGATGCGGGGTGGAGCAGTCTGGTAGCTCGTCGGGCTCATAACCCGAAGGTCGTTGGTTCAAATCCAGCCCCCGCTACCAATCTTATATAGCGCACAATCTATATAAGCAGTTTGTCTGAAAGTCATTGTGATGTTGATGCGGGATGGAGCAGTCTGGTAGCTCGTCGGGCTCATAACCCGAAGGTCGTTGGTTCAAATCCAGCTCCCGCTACCAATCCTCTGAGATGCAACTCAGTAGGGCAATTCTTCAGGTTGTTTTAGATTGAAAATGGCCAAGAAATTGTATATAATTTTTGCATGTTGATGCGGGATGGAGCAGTCTGGTAGCTCGTCGGGCTCATAACCCGAAGGTCGTTGGTTCAAATCCAGCTCCCGCTACCAAGTTTCTAAAAGAGGCTCACAACTAGGTGGGCCTTTTTGCACAGTGGACTATGGTTTTCTGTGTAATAATGGGGCGATTTACGCCCTTTTTTATTGGCTATCGTGTAGTGTCGACAGTATTTTGGTCAAACCGTCATGTTTCACTACTACTATAGTTTTGCATTGGTCTGTAGTGGTCATTTCGACCATCGAATCGCACAAATTTGACGAGAGTAAATGAAGCTATCAAATAAAACTCAAGCACTTCAGGACTTAATTGCCCCAGCGGTGCAAGCATGTGATGTAGAACTTTGGGGGATTGATTTCCAACCTCAAGGTAAGCGTTCACTGTTACGTATTTATATCGACCGTGAAGTTGATGAAAATGCAGAACCTGTCATCAATGAAGATGGCGAAGTTGAGCAAGGCCGTGGTATCGGCGTGCAGGACTGTGTTCGTGTCACTCAGCAAGTGGGTGCGATGTTGGATGTACATGATCCAATTTCAGGCGAATATGCATTGGAAGTGTCATCTCCAGGTTGGGATCGTCAGTTCTTTAAATTGGAACAAATGACGGCATACATTGGTCAGCAAGTCGCTTTGCGTTTGATCAGTGCTGTGGATAATCGTCGTAAATTCCAAGCCAAACTTGTAAGCGTAGACCTTGAAAGTGAAATGATTCAGGTTGAAGTTGAAAAGCAACAAGTATTGGATATTGACAGCCACAATATTGATAAAGCAAATCTGGTTTTCCAAGATTAATTTAATAAATAAGAATCTGAACGAATAGGTGACTTATGGCTCGTGAAATTCTTACCGTAGTAGAAACGGTTAGTAACGAAAAAGGTGTAAGTCGTGATGCAATTTTTGAAGCGCTTGAACAAGCTTTAGTTGCAGCGACTAAGAAGAAATTCTACGAGGGAACTCACTCGGAAGAAGCTCGTCTACGTGTAGAAATCGACCGTCGTACTGGTGATTACCGTACTTTCCGTCAATGGGAAGTGGTTGCCGACGAAGATCACGAAATGCCAGCATGCCAAGATGCGATCTCTGATGTAGATCCTGCAAAATGGGCAATTGGGGATATCCGTGAACTTGAAGTTGAATCGATTGATTTCGGTCGTATTGCGGCACAAATTGCGAAACAAGTGATTGTTCAAAAAATTCGTGAAGCAGAGCGAGCGCTAATTGCAGATGCTTACGAATCTAAAGTTGGTGAACTCATCTACGGTGAAGTGAAAAAACAAACCAAAGATGGCTTTATCATTGATTTAGGTGACAATGCAGAAGCATATCTTGCGCGTGAAGAAATGATCGCTAAAGAAATTCTACGTCCTAAACAACGTGTAAACGCGATTTTGTTTAACGTAAACCGTGAAGGCCGTGGTGCTCAGTTATTACTTTCTCGTTCTAAACCAGAAATGCTTATTGCATTGATGAAGAAAGAAATTCCTGAAATTGCTGAAGAAATCATTGAGATTAAGGCTGCTGCACGCCAACCTGGCGTTCGTGCTAAAATCGCTGTGAAAACAAACGATCACCGTATTGATCCTGTAGGTGCATGTATTGGTATGCGTGGTACACGTATCCAAGCAGTTCAATCAGAGTTAAATGGTGAGCGTATTGATGTAGTCGTTTGGTCTGATGACGCTGCACAATACATTGCAAGTGCTCTAGAGCCTGCTGATGTATCAGGTATCGTGATTGATGAAGAAGAACGTACTGCAGATATTATTTTTGCAACGAGTGATCAGTTAGCACGTGCAATTGGCTCTCAAGGTCAAAACGTACGCTTAGCATCTGAATTGACTGGTTACAAGCTCAATATGATGCTTGAAGAAGAATATCACGCACGCCAACAAAACGAAGCGCAACAATATTTAGATATGTTTGTTACACGTCTAGATATTGATGAAGACTTAGCGATGGCGTTAGTTGAAATGGGTTTCACATCATTAGAAGAAATCGCGTATGTTCCTGCGGAAACATTCGATGAGATCGAACTTGATGCTGAAACTGTTGAAATGCTACAAGGTCGTGCAAAAGAAATTGCATTGGCTGATGCATTGAAGCAACAAGAAAACATCCAAGAGCCAAGCGAAGAGCTTGCTGCAATGGAAGGCGTGACTAAAGAAATCGCATATGCGCTTGCCGCTCGCGGTGTGGTAACTGTAGATGATCTTGCAGATCAAGCCACTGACGATATCTCTGATATCGAAGGTTTAGGTGCTGAAAAAGCAGGTCAACTTATTATGAAAGCGCGCGAATCATGGTTTAACTAGGAGGTAATATATGACGGACAAGTCGATTAAGGAGTTAGCTCTCAGCGTGGGTCGTCCAGTTGAGAAGCTGCTGGAACAGGTTCGTGATGCGGGTTTACCACAAACTAAACCTGACGATATTATCTCCACTGAACAACAAAATGCCCTCGTTAACCATTTGAAAAAAGTTCATGGTCAGGATGCGGGCAATGCAGGACAAATCACGTTGAAACGTAAAACTACCAGTACTGCTAAAGTGGCGAGTACATCGGGCAAGGCAAAAACGATTAATGTAGAAGTTCGTAAGAAACATACATTTGTTAAACCGGATCCTGAGCAAATTAAAGCTGAAGCATTAGCGAAAGCACAAGCTGACCAACAAGCACGTAAACAGGAACCTAAGGTTGAAGCGAAAGCTGAAGAACCGAAGCAACAACCAGTATCTAAAGCGAAACAAGCTTTAGAAGCAATGCGTGCTGCTGCGAAGCAAGAACATGCGAAGCAAGAAACACCGAAAGCTGCGGTTGTTGTAAAACGTAAGTCAAACAACAAGCCAATTACAAAACCTGTTGAAACTCTAGAACAGAAAAAAGCACGTGAAGCTCAAGCAGCACAATTGAAAGCTGTAGAAGAAGCGGCGCGTCGTAAAGCCGCTGAAGAAGCGCAACAACGTACGCTTGAGCAAATGCGTCAAATGGCGTCTAAGTATTCTAACGAAGACACTACTGCGACCATTCGTGTTGTAGATGATTCTCCGCTTGCTGCCGGCCTTGTAGGTCAGGCATATGAAGATTCATTTGCGAAAGAAGACCGTGAAATTAAACGTGGTACCAATACCAACAATTCACGTTCACCTAAAAAAGGTGGTCGTCGTGGCGAAGAGCAATCTTTCCGTGATAACTCACATAAACGTGGTTTAAAAACAAGTCAAGCGAACAAGCATGGCTTTGAAAAACCAGTTAAAAAACAAGTTTATGATGTTGAAATTGGTGAAACAATTGTTGTTGCTGACTTGGCTGCGAAAATGGCGGTTAAAGTTCGCGAAGTTATCAAATCACTCATGAAAATGGGCGAATTGGTTACTCAAAACCAAGCGATTGATCAAGAAATTGCAGCACTTGTTGTTGAAGAAATGGGTCACAATCCAGTACTTGTTTCGGATACACAAGCAGAAGACAACTTACTTGAAGCAGCTGAAGAAGCGCGTGGTGTCCAAACCACTCGTCCGCCAGTTGTGACAATTATGGGTCACGTTGACCATGGTAAAACATCACTTCTTGACCGTATTCGTCGCTCTAAAGTGGCTGCAGGTGAAGCAGGTGGTATCACACAGCATATTGGTGCTTACCATGTGAAAACTGAAAAAGGTATTATTACTTTCTTAGATACACCGGGACACGCAGCATTTACTGCAATGCGTTCACGTGGTGCGAAATCTACAGATATCGTAGTGTTGGTTGTTGCAGCAGATGATGGTGTTATGCCACAAACTGCGGAAGCGATTGACCATGCACGTGCAGCAGGTACGCCAATTATTGTTGCTATCAACAAAATGGATAAAGAGTCTGCTGATCCAGATCGCGTATTGAATGAGTTGACGACGAAAGAAATCGTACCTGAGCAATGGGGCGGTGACGTTCCAGTGGCAATGGTTTCTGCGCACAGCGGTGCAGGTATCGACGAACTTCTTGACTTGATCTCAATTCAAGCCGAACTTCTTGAGCTTAAAGCATCTGAAGAGGGTGCGGCACAAGGTGTTGTAATTGAAGCACGTGTAGACAAAGGGCGTGGTGCGGTAACATCGATTCTTGTTCAAAACGGTACATTGAAAGTGGGTGATCTTGTTCTTGCAGGTTCGTCATACGGTCGTGTACGTGCAATGACAGATGAAAATGGTCAACGTATTAAATCTGCTGGTCCTTCGATTCCTGTGGAAATCTTGGGTCTTCCTGAAGCGCCAATGGCGGGTGACGAAGTTCTTGTTGTAAATGACGAGAAGAAAGCACGTGAAGTTGCTGATGCACGTATGGATCGTGAACGTCAAAAACGTCTTGAGCGTCAATCTGCGATGCGTCTTGAAAATATCATGGCGTCTATGGGCAAGAAAGATGTGCCTATTGTCAACGTGGTATTGAAAACAGACGTACGTGGTACTTTGGAAGCATTACACGTTGCACTTGCTGAACTTGCAACTGATGAAGTGAAAGTACGTATTATTGGTTCAGGTGTTGGTGCGATCACTGAGTCTGACGTAACACTTGCTGAATCATCAGAAGCGGTTCTTCTCGGCTTTAACGTACGTGCTGATAATACTGCACGTCAAAAAGCTGATGCTGATGGTATCGACATTCGTTACTACTCGATCATCTATCAATTAATTGATGATGTGAAAGATGCGATGAGCGGTAAATTGGCGCCTGAACACCGTGAAACAATTCTGGGTGTTGCTGAAGTACGTGAAGTGTTCCACTCAAGTAAATTCGGTGCTGCTGCAGGTTGTATGGTACTTGAAGGTACATTACACCGTAATAAACCGATTCGCGTATTACGTGATGACGTGGTGGTATTCCAAGGCGAGCTTGAATCTCTTCGTCGCTACAAAGATGTGGTTGAAGAAGTTCGTGCCGGTATGGAATGTGGTCTTGCGGTGAAAGGCTATAAAGACATCAAAGCACAAGATAAGATCGAAGTGTACGATGTTCAATTAATTAAACGGAGTCTTTAATGGCGGGTAGTCAACGTCTGAAGCGTATGGCGGATACAGTACAACGTGAGTTGTCAGAACTGATCCGTCAGGAGCTGAAAGATCCACGCTTAGGTGGTCTTGTGACCATCTCTGCCGTGAAGGTGAGCCCAGACTTAGGATATGCCGAAGTTTATGTGACTGTAATGGGGCGTGAGCTAGGCGATGAGCAAAGTGAAGCCGCAAATAAAGAGACTTTAGATGTCTTGAATAAAGCATCTGGTTTCTTGCGTCATGAACTAAGCCGTCGTATCAAAACACGTATTACGCCACGTTTGCGTTTCCATTACGACAAAACAAATGCTTATGGCAACTATATGTTTGGTCTAATTGCGGAAGCGGTCAAGGACTTACCTCCTACTGACGAAGCAAAAAAAGATGATGAATAATTCAGTTCGCTGAATGAAAAAAGCCACCTTCGGGTGGCTTTTTTATGTTTGAATAGCAGTAACTTAAAAACTCAATCACTTTAAAATTATAATGTGCTAATGAAAGACAGGTCGAACATGATATTCAATCCGCCTATCTGTAAAAACAATGAAATGAA
The DNA here is from genome assembly GCF_024605895.1 of Acinetobacter sp. YH16056_T. Taxonomy (NCBI): domain Bacteria; kingdom Pseudomonadati; phylum Pseudomonadota; class Gammaproteobacteria; order Moraxellales; family Moraxellaceae; genus Acinetobacter; species Acinetobacter sp. YH16056_T. Next base: position 305,833 of record NZ_CP094545.1, read on the forward strand.
AAAAAATCATGCTATTGAGCAGCATATTACTCATCACTATGCCAAGTTGGGCATGTTTAAATACCTATGTAGAAGATTTTTATACATCTGATTCATAAAAAGAAAATCAACTTGAAGAAGATCATGATGAGAAATTGAATAACTTTGTATCAAGGCATCCTAGCCCAATAGACTATCAAGCAGAAATTGATTTTGCCGTACATCAGATCCACGCAGGTCGTCACGATTTAGCCATTAAGGTTTTAAGTGAAATTGAAAAAGAGCATCCAGGTTTACCGAAGATGGCAGTGAATTTAGGCACAGCTTATGAGTTGATCGGCAATATTAAACTAGCCAAAAATTGGATTGCAGAAGGTATGAAGCATGATCCATCGATACATCTTAGCAGTGAATGGATTCATCTGAATATTTTAACAGCCAAAGAAAAAGTGTGACAGCAAAATATTTTCATGAATATCTATTGTTGAATGTATATTATGGAACAGGTTATGTACCCGATGCACACTGGAAGAATCAGCGAAAACTCACAACAGCAGAATATGATGCTATACGAGAGCAGGCTAGTTTACAGATTAATGAGCAGAAAAATTTTGTTTCAAGACAGGATGCCGTGATGGTACAGCTGTTTTATGAATTGGCGAATCTTGAGATGAGTCAATATCAGCCTAAATGGTCTGATCATTTTCAAAGTAGTTATGAAACAAATATGCTGATTGATTTAGCTGAAAAATATGGTTTGAAAACGACGCCATATAATCAAAAGCGTTTGCAATATATGGCTCAAAGTAGCGTATTTGAAAAAATGTGGATGCGAATCAAAGATTTTTTTAGCTCGAAGACATAAACAAAACTGGATCTGGAATTAATCCAGATCTTCCGGTTTTGAATGGACTTTAGAGTGAAAGGCACGGCGGCGAGTTCGTTGCCAAGGAAGAGGGCGATTGAGAGCTTCTGGTGCATCACCACTCATCGAGCGAAGTCGTAAATGTAATGCCGCTTGCGCCATAAGGTTTGCAGAAACCGGTGCTGTAATAAAGGCAAAGAGCGTGATCAAGATCTCTGCAAAACCAAAACGGCCTTGAAATGCCGCATAAATAATTGCAGCTATTAGAAAACTTCCTAAGCCTAAGGTGCTCGATTTGGTCGGTGCGTGCAGACGCATAAATAAGTCGGGTAGGCGAACCATGCCAATACCGCCGACCAACATGAAAAAAGCGCCAATAACCAAAAAAATCGAGACCAAAATTTCCATGACTAATTGCATATTAATGTACTCCTAGTCGATGACGTGGCCAGTGGTGAAATATCGTGCTAAAGCGGCTGTAGACACAAACCCCAGCATGGCAACCAATAAAGCCCCTTCAAACATCGATGTACTTGCCCAATAAATACCTAAAATGACAATTAAACAGGTAGCATTTAAAAATAAGGTATCTAAAGCAAGTAGCCGGTCTACGATTGAGGGTCCCATCACCAAGCGAATGAGACACAGTAACATCGAGATCGTCACAGCAACTAAACAGATGCCAAGCGCATACGGTAAAATTGTCATGCGGATTCTCCTGTATCAGCGCCAAAAATGAGGATGAGAGGGCGTTCATAGCGCTCTTTAATGGTTTGAATTTCCGCTTCAGGGTCATCCGTGCTCAGTGCATGGACCAAAATATCACCACGGTCTTGGTCAATCCCAGCAGACACCGTACCGGGTGTGGTGGTGATGATCATCGCAAGTAAAGAATTGACTTCCTCATGCTGTGTATCGAGAGGAACACGGAACCATTTCGGATGAAGTTTATGTGTTGGCCCAAGGACTAATTTTGCAACATGGATATTACTGACAATAATATCCCACAGCACCACAAAGAATAATTTACATGCCGCCAGCCAGTTGATATTCGGCGTTCGGTCAATAAAAGGGCGAACCAATCGCGGAATAACAATGGCTAAAACCAAGGCCATACAGAGTGTGGCCGCATCTAGACTGTGCGCCAACATAACCCAGCTCAGACCAACCATGACTGATACCAATGGATGCGGAAACCAGCGATTTAATACAGATGTTTTCGCCATGTTAAGGTGCCTCCATCGGTTTTAGTTGGGTATCTTCAGGTAGTTTTTCTTCTTGTTGCTGTCCCTGAATTTGGCGTTGCTTGTACTCAGAAATATGCTCGCCATGTAGAGTTTCAGGTGCGATCAATGCAGGAATGAGGTGTGCATTTGGATCGGCTGATTCACCACCATATTTGGTTTCAGGTAAATTTTCAGGATCATAAGGTTGAACACTGATGATTTGGCCTTCTTCATCCTTTTTCAGTAGCAACGATTCATATAATGGATTGTCTTGAATTTGCTGTGCAGTTTTGTAGGTATAGTCATAGATCGGCGCAGCAAAAACCATATATCCCACAAGCGCTGTTAACAGCAGATAAATGGTTTTGTCATTACGAAGCGGTGCCTTATTCGGCAAAGCCTGATAACGCTGATATTCTTCAGTATCAATATCATCTTCTGGGCGAGATGAACGCCAGAAAAGCACAAAACCAACTCGGGTGAATGCGATAATACTGAGTAAACTCACCAACAATACGATCAAAATAATCATGATTTGGTAAGGTGAGTTTGCCGTTGCTTGTAAGAGAAATACTTTACCTAAAAAGCCGCTAAAGGGCGGTAGACCAGCCATCATCAACGCAATGATGAAATAGCAGACAGCAACGGTATTATGCTGTTTCATATGGGGCGCAATTTTAAAATGATCTTTAAATTCGCCACGTTGTGAGGTAATCCAACCCGAGAGAATATAAAAAGCTGCACCAATGATGGTACTGTGAATCAGGTAGTAAAGCCCCGCAGCCCATGCATCCGTATTAAAGAGTGAAATCGCAACCAATATTGTCCCCATAGAAGACAAAATCATAAAACCGACAAAACGACGTAAACGATCGGTTCCGATAGCACCATAAGCACCATAGAGCGAGGTTACTAAGCCAATCGGTAACAGCCACTGTTGTAAGATTTCACGGCTAATCCCATCGTCAAACACAGTACCATTGACACGGAGAATGGCATAGATGCCGACCTTAGTCATGATGGTGAATAAGGCTGCGACAGGCGTGGTTGCCACAGCATAGGTCTTTGGTAACCAGAACCCTACAGGCAGCATTGCAGCTTTGATGCCAAAGACGGTAAACAGTAACAATGCACCAGCCACTGCGATACGATGTTGATCCGCTTCAAGCAAAGGCATAAGTCGTGCAACATCAGCCATATTTAAGCTACCTACACTGCCGTAAATCATCCCGAGTCCAATCAGGAAAAGGGCAGAGGCAAATAGGTTAATGGTGACGTAATGAATACCAAGCTGAAAACGTGCTTTGCCTTGACCATGTAAGAGCAAAACATATGATGCCATCAACAGGATTTCAAAGAACACAAACAGGTTAAATAAATCGCCTGTCAGGAACGCACCACACAAACCCATCAGTAAGAAATGGCACATGGCATGGAAATAACGACCACGTTCGTCCCATTCTTTGCTAGCAAACCACATCACTGGCACAGCAAGTCCATAGGTTAGCACCAACATGAAAGCAGAGAGTCGATCTAAGACTAAAACGATGCCGAATGGTGCGGTCCATTCACTCAAGTTATAAACCAAAACTTGACCAGAGCTGGCAATCATCAAATAACTGATGGATGTGATCAGTCCGAGGATACCAGAGACATAACTGATTCCGCGACGCCAAGGTTGTCGCCAGTCATGCGCCAACGAGCCAGAACCGGGGTTGCCCAGCAGGACTAAAATAAATGCAGTAATTGCAGGAATTAAAATACTGAAAATCGGGCTATGCGTAGTCCAAAATTGGATGAAGTCATGCATTATGGCTCATCCTCCCGCGGGTCAATTTGCGGTATTTCTTCTTTGGAGTCCACATGATCTGTTCCAGTTTCATAGCGGCTACGCAGAGCCAATTGTACGATAAAGGCAGTGGTCGCAAAGCCAATCACAATGGCTGTCAGGACCAAGGCTTGTGGTAAAGGATCGGTCGCTTTGGTGGTTTCAGTTAACACGGCAGGTGCGTTGACATGAATACGCCCCATGACAAATAAAAATAAGTTCACGGCATAGCCAATCATGGCTAAACCCAGTACGACAGGAAAGGTACGTGCCCGCAAAATCAGGTAGACCCCTGTTGCAGTCAGTAAGCCAATGGCTGAAGCGAGTAAAAATTCTAAACTAATCATCTTATTCGCCTCTTGGAACTGGACCAGACATACTCGAGTGACGCGAGTCGCCTAAGACGGAAATCATTAACATCGTCGCGCCCACAACGGTGATGTAGACACCTGTGTCGAAGAGGGCAGCGGAGGCAAGGTGCATTTCACCTAAAATGGGTGGCGATACATAGATATGAGCACTGGTCAGGAATGGACGCCCCCATAGCCAAGCCGCGATCCCTGTCAGCCCCGCAATGGTTAAACCAATACCAATCCAAACTTCATATAAGCGACCTGATTTTGCACCAATCAATTGTTCGGCACGGTCTTGACCGAGCGCGATATATTGAATCACTAAGGCTAAAGAGGTAATTAAGCCTGCAATAAAGCCACCGCCTGGTAAATTATGACCCCGTAGGAAAATATATAAGCTGATGACGAGTGCTAAAGGCAAAATCCATGATGATGTAATACGGAACATCAGTGGTGACGGATTAAAACGATAGGTCAGACCTTGCGTAATGGTGGTACCATGAGCACGCATACCATCCATCATGCACAGCGTACCAATTGCGGCAATTCCCAGTACGGTAATTTCACCAAAGGTATCGAAGCCACGGAAGTCGACCAAGATCACGTTGACCACATTGGTACCACCACCAAGTGGGATGGATTGCTGCATAAAGAACCATGAGATGGAATTATGATCGCGGGTCATGATCAGCCATGAAATCCATGCGATCCCTAGACCTACAATAATCGCAATTATTGCATCTCGCCAACGACGAGACACACTCGACTCATAAGGTGTGAGCTGTGGTAATAATGATAAGCTCATGAGTAAGAGCACGGTGGTCACCACGTCAACAGTAATCTGCGTGAGCGCCAAATCTGGAGCGGAGAAACAGATAAACACCATAGTCACAACCAGACCGACTGCACCACTGATGAGGACGGCTTTAATCCGTTCATGGTGGAACCAAAGCATCATCCAACATGCAGAGAATAATAATAGCCACAGAACGATTGCGATGATTGGTGCATGTATCAGTTCACGGCTGCCTGTGCCGATACCTTGCAGCCAAAATGGAACGATGACGATGGCCACACTAAAGATCAAAATCCATAATAAATAGCTTTGTAATTTGCCATTTTCAGTAAAGCGACGGAACTTTCTTGAGCTGAGTAATAGATGCTTTAAAAATAAGTCGAACAGCACTTTACCTTGTAATCGACCCAAAAGTGGATCTAAGTCGATCCGGCGTAATTTGCCGCCCTTCGCCAATGCGAAATAGAAAACTAAACCACCCAAGAGTGCAATCACGCTCATCAAAAGGGGGGCATTTAAGCCATGCCAAATCGCTAAATGTGTACCTTCAAACGCAGTATTTTGAATACTCGCACGCGCGGTACTATTGACAATATGCTCAACCAATAATGCAGGGAAGAGTCCAACTAAAATACATAAAGCAGCCAGTAAGGTTGCCGGTGCGCGCATGCCAAACGGTGGTTCATGTGCTTCTTTATTAGGAACATCTTTCCCTAATGGACCATCAAAAAACACCCCATGAACCAAACGCACCGAATACGCGACAGCAAAGATACCGGCAAAGGTGGCAATGATCGCTGACACGATCATCACTGGCCCAGTCAGGTTGGCTAAAAGTTCAGTAAAGAACATCTCTTTAGAAAGGAAACCATTGGTTAATGGGACACCTGCCATAGAGGCTGCAGTGATCATGGTCAGCGTTGCGGTAAACGGAAGTAATTGCCATAAACCAGAGAGTTTTCGTAAATCACGTGTACCTGATTCGTGGTCAATAATCCCCGCGATCATAAATAGGGCTGCTTTGAAGGTTGCATGGTTAATGATATGGAAAATGGCAGCTGCAACTGCGAGGGGAGAGCCGATCCCAAGTAAACAAACGATCAGACCTAAATGGCTGATGGTGGAATAGGCCAAAAGTCCTTTTAAATCTTCTTTGAAAATGGCAAAGAAGGCCGCCATACATAAGGTAAATAAGCCAATAAAGGTGACCAAGTTGTGATACAACGCAGCGCCTGCAAAGATCGGCAATAAGCGCGCAAGCAGGAAAATTCCGGCTTTCACCATCGTGGCAGAGTGTAGATAAGCCGAGACGGGGGTCGGTGCCGCCATGGCATTTGGCAACCAAAAATGGAAAGGGAACTGCGCACTTTTGGTAAATGCCCCCATTAAAATTAATAGCAGTGTGGGCACAAAAAGCGGATGCTGCTGAATTTGGCTACTCATCGTCAAGATTTGGTCAATTTGATAGGTGCCCGTGATTTGCGCCAACAGAACAAAACCACCCAACATACATAGACCACCCATGCCTGTAATGGTCAAAGCCATTCGAGAGCCACGCTGAGCTGCGTCGTAATTGCTCCAATAACCGACCAAAAGGAATGATGAAATACTGGTGAGTTCCCAGAAAATGAGTAATAAAATTAAATTATTAGACAATGAAATGCCGAGCATGGCAGCCATGAACAGCATCAATAAAACATACAGTTTACTGAGCGAGTTCTTTGGACTTAAATAATAGTAGGCATAGATATAAATTAAGGTGCCGATCCCGGTAATGAGCAGGGAAAACAATAAGCCCAGTGCATCGAGACGGAAACTGAAATCTATGCCAACTTGAGTGAGCCACGGCCAAGTTTGAATGATGGTTTTGCCATTAAAGACATCTTGAGCCTGACTCAATAATAAAACTAAACTGCTGAGGCTGACGCCAATCGCCCCTAAAGCTGTTACCCCGCGAGAGAATTGCTTCAACCACGAGACAAGTGTTGTGCCTAGTATTAACGGTAACAATATAATAATCGGTAGCACACTCGTATCCATTGTCATGATTAGGCGGTGAAACCTAGGTGTATTTCATCTTTCAAGGATTACAGGACAGCAAAGAGCAGTCCAAAAATTCAATCTTGAAAGCCATGTGTGTCAAAAAAATTAAAAACAAGCTGTGTTGCGCAACTCGTAAAGCGATAGCAATTTCCGATGTTACTATGAAAATTGCAAATAAAACCGATCATATTACATGCGTAAAACAACATCAATCTTTTTTATGAACCACTTACACATTATACGCCTGACGAAACTGTCTAGACATCTATTGCGGCCTTGTTGCTGAATATTTAAACATCGAGGCTATGGATTACGCTCACTTAATCAGCCTCAGTTTTTTTAACTTAGCGGTTGGATCGTAACGTCCTGATCACCCCGCTGTGATAAAGCCCTAACCAATTCTTGTTGCTGTTGCTCGGTCAGTTGCGTCTGGATTAATTGCAACATGTGCTGGATCGTATCTGGGCTGTTCAGTGGCTCATTTAATTCAGTCTCTTCAGTTTTGGCTGGAAGCGATACCTTTGATCCGAGTTGCAACTGCTGATAAATCTGATCATAAGTTTCTTGTAGTTTTTCAGGCTGAATCTCACTGAGCTTTTTATTCTGTAGTTGTAAGCACTGAAAACGAGAAGCCTGTTCCAGCAGTTCAGGACGGTTGCCGCTGGCAATGATTTGGAGTCGTGGAAACGCTTGATTTAAACGGGTCAAAATCACTTGAGTCATGTTTTGATCGAGTTGGTGGTCTATGGCGTCGATCAATAAAATACCGTCACCTTCTTGGCACGGATATAAGCTATGAGGATTGAGTAGGCAGAGGCGACGCACAATATCACCAATTAAGGCCACAAGGTTGCGCACACTATTCGACAACTGTTGAAACAACATGTCTTTGCCTTGATAGCAGACCATTAACTGTAATTTGGGGTGATATTGCAGATAAATATTGGTCACATCGGGCAACACGGTCTCTAAAGCTTGTTTTAATGATCTGAGTGACGGCGCGTGTAGATCGGCCTGAGCTTGCGCCAGTTTTTGTCCAAAAAGTGGCGTGTCAGATGTGTTGGATGCGTCAGTTGGGTTTTTTGGATGTAATAAATTTTGAATTAATTCGGCACTTTGTGCATTTTCGATGTCGGATATTTCACGAAACCACTCAAAAAAACGAATAAACGTGGTAAAGGGAATGGCCGAGATTTCATAGGCATGTGAAGGCTGAAAAATAGCAGGATTGTTTTTATTGAGAATATTTACGTCGTTGACGAAGCGTTCAGCAGGGTAATAGGCAATGAGTGGCAACCCTTGTAACGGATCAGCTTTGAGGGCTTTTTGATATAGTGCAACCATGGATTCTAATTGCTGTGTTTCGGCCTTACTGAGGCCGACACCTTGACTGTTTAAAGTTTTATACAATTGCCATGAACAACATTGCGGGTCTTGGTCTTGTTGATCACTTGAGAGCTGAAATGCGCCAATGTCTTCGGGAAAACTGACCTGAATATCAAGTTTCGACTGTAAGCGATTTAACATGATGTCTTGATCGAGCATCACCACGCCTGCAGTACGCAAATCTTTATAGCGTGCAGCAAACCAAGTGAGGGCCTGATAACTAAAGCGCAGTAGGGAGGTTTTTCCGGAGCTTTGATCACCCAAAATTAAGGTAATCGGTAGATCGTGATAATTAAAATTGAGGGTGATATCAGTAAAATGAAGGGTGTGCTTGAGTTGAATCGATTGTATTTTCATGGTGCACCTTTTACTGATTTATTGTTTATTCACCTTTGTCATCATACTAGCTGACCGCCTGTGCCAAAGATTTGGGCATTTGACGCTTTAAATGCTGCATCAAGTCATAAATATGATGGATATTTAAACTTACTTTAGCACGTGTGCAAGCCACGTAAAGTAACCGTAACTCTTCGTCACTAATTTTATAATCTTTATCGTTGAGTTTAAATTGGTAGTCATCTTCTATATGTACCCGATCCCATTCTAAACCTTTGGCTTTATGGGCTGTCGAGATGATGTAGTCGGCTTGATCAATCGGGGTGATTTTCGCCAGCGCCTTTTTCAGCGGGTCAGTGCCGTGATCATCGACCAACTTCACCAGCGGTTTAATATCGCTGCCGTCATTGGTTTCACAATATTCATGTACATCATGCCATGAGTTAAACCATGCAAGCTCTGGGACATCGACCACGCGTTTGCCTTGTTTGAGCATGGCTGCAGCATCGACAAAACGATTGAGTCGCGCATGATCTGCTTGCAGGCTAACTTTTTCACCTTTGACCAAACCCGCCAATAACAGTTCCATCGCGCGTGCATTGGTACGACATAAAATGGCATCCCGCATCTTGGTATGAGGCTTATTAACCACTTTAGAGTTGAGTTGTGGATTACCCAATAACGGTACGGTTTCATTCAATGCGCCCAGCAGAGCATTGGCGTTCAAGGCAATTTCTTCACCAAAACGGAACGACGTGGTTAAACGTGATTCAGGTAATGGGAGTTGCTGCATGGCATTGACTGCGCCACGCCATGCATAAATTTGTTGATGCGCATCGCCAACATAGATGACTTGGGTATTCCGCTGTTTCAGTAAAATCCCCAGCATTAGTGGGTCAGCATCTTGAGCTTCATCGAACAGCACATAATCCGCAGGAATATTTGGTTCAGACAAAGCCCAAAGTTTTAAATAAATATCGTGCCCAATCCCTGCTGCATGGTTCGGATCAATCGACTCTAACCAACGACGTTCAATCGCAGGATATAAATGCTTTTGTAAGCTTTCGATATCGTCAGGATGCAACCAACTCGGCGCTTGTAGATGTCGTGGGGCAGGGTACTGTGAACTGGTCGAACAGAAATAACTGACAGCGTTTGCTACCAGACTCGCCAAGCGCGAAGGCATGAGTACATATTTTTCATAACGACCGCCCATCATACGGCGTAGGGTGATCGGTTCTAGTCGATATTCTTTGGCAATAAAACTCGGACTTAAACGTGGTAGACGCAGTTTGTCAGTCACTCCACGTGGAACACTACGATAGGCCAATGAGTGAAAGGTTCGACAGTCGACATTTTGATGAAAACGATTCTGTGCTTCGGTGGCAATGGCTTTGTTAAATGCCAAGTACATGCCACGCCGCTGAGGCATGGCATCACTGATCATTTGGAGTGTAGTGGTTTTACCTGTGCCAGCATAGGCAATCACTTTAAATGATTTGCCAAGACGTGCGTTATCTATGGCAGTGGCCTGCTCATAGGTCGCGGTCGGTTTTTTAAGATCTGGCACGGTTGAGACTTTTAGTGCTGACGGTTGGCTTTTTCAACCAAACCCGAAAGGCCTTGACGACGAGCGAGTTCGTTGAGTACCAATTGAGGATCAATATCGAAATAACCTAGCATTACAATGGTATGGAACCAAAGATCTGCCACTTCGTAAATCAAATCGTTTTTGTTGTCTTCATTGGCTTCGATTTTAAAATCTTTAGCGGCAATGATGGTTTCAACGCTTTCTTCACCGATTTTTTCTAAAATTTTGTTCAGGCCTTTATGGTAAAGCTTCGCCACATAAGAGGACTCAGGATCAGCTTGTTTGCGTTCAGCCATCATTTTACCTAAGTAGTCGAGTACTTCGACTTGCTCAGATTGCGCATTGGATGCATTCATCGCAAGGGTATGCGGATTTGCTGATTTTACACCATAAATTGCAGCAGGATCTTTCAATTGCGCATCGACAATTTCCCAGCCATTGGCAGTAAGCTTGCGGTAGAAGCATGACTCACGGCCGGTATGGCAGGCAATGCCGCCATGTTGTTCAATTTGTAGCACAATCACGTCAGCATCACAGTCCAAACGGATTTCATGTACGGTTTGGAAATGGCCAGATTCTTCACCTTTATGCCATAGCTTATTGCGTGAACGTGAAAAGTACACCGCTTGATTTTTTTCTGCAGTTTGCGCCAACGCTTCACGGTTCATCCATGCCACCATCAATACGCGCCCGCTTTGATGATGCTGTGCAATAGCAGGCACTAAGCCTTGTTCGTTAAATTTTACTTCATCGAGCCATTGCAGGTTGTTCATGAGGATTTCACCAATTCAAAAATCAAAAAATAAATGCCGCAGCATTTGAGCAGCACTATAGTGTAAGCCATCAAGAGAATGATGGGGAGTTAATTCTTAATCAAATTTTAAATTGCGCAGTTCAGCCGCAGAATCATCTGCAGGTTTTCGGGCAATGTCGGCATAATTCATTTGTCCAAATGCACCTGTTTTTAAGCCAGAAATCGTGATGGCCATTTCTTTGCGGAAAAACGGCAGCTGATACATGGCACGAAATGAAATATCACGCAGCGGTGCTGTCCAGCGATGATGTGATTGATAAAACGGTGTCAGTAGGCGGCTAAAAAATTGGTAAAACCGCACGGACGGCAACCGCAGTTGATGATACTGCTGCCAGAGGTTTTGCAGTGAGGAATCCTGTTGATATTGGAGCAGGGCATGACTGATGGCCCATGCATCGAGCAGCGCCATATTGGCACCTTGTCCAAGTTGTGGACTCATGGCATGAGCCGCATCTCCTAAGATACCGATACGACCTTCACCGAGTTTGCTCAGCACCACATCACGATAGTTGGCAGACAGCCATTGCTGCGGATCATCTGGATGTGGAATCACATGTGCTAACCATTCTGCAACACTCGGCCAGCGTTTCGAAACTTCAAGCAACCATTGCTGCTGTGCGCTTTTGGTTTTTAAGAATCCTTCTAAATCTTCTGTAGGTAGACTCCAGAAAATGCTCGAAAGGCGCTGTTCAGGCTGCGTTGGAATTGCTCCCGTAGGCATTACACCCATCATGATGTTGGAGCAGTCATAGAACTGATGCAAGATCTGTGGATTCAGCACTTCGCATTCAGGCACGATGATCCACTTTGCCCCCCAAGGATAGGCTTGGTTGAGCTTTTCCCATGCTTTAGGGCGTAAATGGCTGCGTGCGCCATTGGCGATCAGCACGAGATCAAACTGACGTTGAAAGGATTGATCTGCGGACTGCCCAATCACGTTGATACCGTCACAGGATTCTTGAAGTTCATGTACCTCATGCGCCATGCACCACTCAACGTGTTGAGGATACTCACGGACTTTGGATGCGAGGACATGACAGAGCGTGGCACGGTGAATGCCGAGTCCATATGAACGTTCATCGGCTTGTCGATAATGACTGTTTATCAGCAAGTCGCCGCCAGCCAGTTGACCTTCAAGACCGGTTACCACAGCACCTAGGCTTAAGGCATGTTCCAAAATGCCTAAATGTTCGAAAACTGCCAGTCCGGCAGGTTGTAATAATAATCCTGCACCCACAGGTTCAAGTTGTAAGACTTTTTCATATAAGCAGATTTGATGGCCTTGAGCAGCAAGCATTGCAGCAGCAGCTAATCCTGCCGTACCTGCACCGATGATGGCAATGTTTTGAGTTTTCATTGTTTTGACATCCTCACCCCCTTAAAAGAGGGTGATTCCTACAGCTAGACGCTTATGCCCAAGCGCAAGAATGTTTAGAGCTGAGTTTATATCTCGATCATGAGCTGTACCACAGCTCATGCACTCCCATTCTCTTATTCCAAGATCTGTCTTACCTTTTGGACTACTTGAGGTGATCTCACCGCAGCACGAACAAATTTGGGTGGTATAGACTTCTTGGACTTCTTCAAACAATACGCCTGCGTTCTCGCATTTATACTTGAGCATTGTTTTTAGTGCAGAAAATCCTGTATCCAAAACAGATTTTGCCATTTTGGTTTTTACTAATTTTTTAGCACTCAAGTCACCTACAATAATCAATGCATTTTCATTCACAAGCTTGGTGCTTGCTTTATGCAAATGATCTTTTCGACTATTTGCAATCTTGGCGTGTAATGCACGAACACGCTTCTTATTCCTGGCTCTCTGAGCAATACCTAATTTCTGCTCATATTTTCGATAGAATTTTGGATTTGAAATTACTGTGCCATCAGAACAGGTGGCAATATCTTTTAAGCCTAGATCAATACCAATCGCTTTGGTTGCTGTCGATTTATCTTGCTTAGGCGATTCAACAACAAGACATACATACCAACGCCCACGGCTATCCTCTACAAATGAACCTGTTTTTAACGTGTATTTGCTTAAACCGTAGCTATCCCAAAGCTTAAATTGGTGTTTTCCATACTGGACATATCCATTGGCATATTTGATAGCCACCTTTTTAAAGGGAACCCATCCCAAAGAGCGCCTTGCTGATTTTTTATTGCTGACACGCCATTTCAGCTTTGCCTTTTTAAATTGCTTTCTTCGGGTGACTAATTCTTCAGTTACAGCCTGAATGGTTTGACTATGTAAATTACATTCTTTGGACGTGCCTTTCGTATATTTGGCAATATCAAAAGCAGAGAGAAATTCACCTTTCCGCTTCAAATGCCTAAACCCTAAATCATTGACATAATTCCAGACGAAGTTCACTTCTGATGCTAGTTGGTCTAACACCTTGCAATGTTTGTCTTTTATACGTAATTTAAGGGTTTTCATGTACTTATATTAACAATCAAAACTCAAGGAAAATAGTCCTTAGTTAAATCAAACGACACTTCATGTCGTGTTGCTTATATCTCTGACCTGAAGGACAGAGTTTTACGCTCCATTTGATAAAAGTTGATTTTATCTCAGCCCAATGTAGCAAAGTTGCTGCATAAAACCCAATAAAAAAGCCCTCAAAAGGGCTTTTTTAGGGGTGAGTCAAGTCTTACCAGTGTTCACCTGGGAATAGGCGAGCATATGCCTTTTGTACCCAATTGAGTTTTTCTTGCTTACCAATAGACGCTGAAGAGCTTGGGAACAAGTTATAACCAATCGACATGAGTTTGTTATTAATGTCAGGTGCAATGGAGTAGGTGATTGAAGCCAGACGGCCCAAATTGGTCGCCACTTTCTTCGGACGTTTCACGATGGCATAGGCAATCAAGTCAGTTGCTTGTTCTGGAGAAAGGGTTGGAACGTATTTATATATTTTGGTTGGGGCGATCATTGGCGTGCGCACCAATGGCATGTAGACCGACGTGATGGCAATATTATGCGAGTGAACTTCAGCGCTCAGGCAACGGCTAAAAGCATCTAATGCGGCTTTAGACGCAACATATGCAGAGAAGCGCGTTGCATTGGCCAATACACCAATCGAACTGATGTTGATGATATGACCTTCACGACGAATCATCATTTTAGGCAACAGGTTCATCACCAAACGTACCGCGCCAAAATAGTTCAACTGCATAGTACGTTCAAAATCATGGAAACGATCGGTTGATTCATGTACGGCACGACGAATAGAACGGCCAGCGTTATTAATTAAGATATCGATATGATCGACGGAAGCGAGGATTTGTTGTGCCACAGCATCAATGGAGTCCATATCATTGAGGTCACATGGGAAAACATCGGCTTTACCGCCAGTGGCTTCAATTTCAGCTTTTACGGCATCAAGAGTTTCTTTGGTACGTGCAACCAGTAGAACATGTGCGCCTGCGTTGGCAAGGCGATGCGCTGTGGTTAAACCGATACCACTTGATGCACCGGTGATTAAAATGGTCTTACCGTTGACACGGTCAACGAAACGTTTCTCAAGTCTTGAATTCACGATGAGGTTCCCTGTTAAATCAGTTTTATTGTATTCATTTATCGGCCCGACAATGCTATGTGCAGGGCTGTTTTAAGTCAGCGGTATGATAGCGTTTTATTAAAAAAAAGCCATATATAAGTAATTGATAATAAAATAATATTTAGAGTTTTTACTCTAAATTAAAATCCCTATTTACTCATTTTTTAACACATAAATATGTGAAAGAGAAGTGCTTTTATCCACATCGTTGCAACCTAAAAAAGTCGATTTTCAAGATAAATAAAATTGTAAATAAATATAGAAGCAGGGCCATAGATGCGCAAAATTGAAAGGCGGATAATGTGGGGGTGGTTATTTAAATGAAATGGAAATAAAAACAGGCCTTAAAAATAAGACCTGTGGATTGTGCACTTGTGGTTTAAACAGCAGCTAAGGCTTGCTCTAAGTCGGCAATCAAGTCATCTGCATGCTCGATCCCAATCGATAAACGAACCATATCAATGCTGACACCGGCTGCTTTGAGTTCATCTTCATTGAGCTGACGATGTGTCGTGGTCGCAGGATGGCAAGCTAAACTTTTGGCATCACCAATATTCACAAGGCGAGTAAATAACTGCAACGAATCGATGAAACGCGTGCCGCCTGCAAGGCCATCTTGAACCCCAAAGGAAAGAATCGCAGATGGTTTGCCTTTGACATATTTTTGCGCCAAAGCATGCTGAGGATGGTCTTTTAGGCCAGCGTAGTTGACCCATTTTACTTTTGGATGCGCTTGTAAATATTCCGCCACTTTTTGCGCATTTTCAGTATGACGCTCCATGCGTAGGCTTAAGGTTTCCAAACCTTGTAAGATCAAAAACACATTGTGCGGGCTGATCGCAGCGCCTGTATTACGCAGCGGGACCACGCGCGCACGGGCAATGTAGGCTGCGTCACCTAAGGCTTCGACATAATTGACCCCGTGGTAGCTTGGATCAGGGATGTTGAGTGATTTAAAGCGTTCAGGGTATTTGCCCCAAGGAAATTTGCCGCTATCGACGATGATGCCACCGATCGAATTACCATGACCGCCAATATATTTTGTGAGTGAGTGCACCACGATGTCGGCACCAAATTCAAATGATTTTTGCAGAACAGGTGTGGCAACAGTATTGTCTACGACTACAGGTATGCCAAATTCATGCGCAATTTTCGAAATTGCTTCGAGGTCAATAATATTGCCCAATGGGTTACCAATAGATTCGACAAAGACCAACTTGGTTTTGTCATCGATGAGGCTACGCAGCGCTTCAGGGTTTTGATAATCAAAGAAGCGAACTTCAATGCCTTGTTTCGGCAGGGTGTGGGCAAACAGGTTATATGTGCCGCCGTACAGGGTCGAAACTGAAGCGATATTGTCGCCTGCTTCAGCAATGGTTTGAATCGCATATGTAATGGCCGCCATACCAGAGGCTAAGGCCAAAGCGCCAATACCGCCTTCGAGCGCTGCAACACGCTGTTCAAGTACCGCCGTGGTTGGATTCATAATGCGGGTATAAATATTACCCTGAACTTTTAAGTCAAATAAATCAGCACCATGCTGCGTGTTATCAAAGGAATATGAGGTGGTTTGATAAATCGGCACCGCAACCGCTTTGGTGGTTGGCTCCGGTGTATACCCCGCGTGAATTGCTAAAGTTTCGTCTTTATAGGTCATGATTACTTCATCTAAGAGAGCTAGTTTTTAAACAGTCTATCACTTATATATATGAATAAAAGTGCTTTATTTATAAAATGAATATCATAATTATTCATATTATTGAAAAATTTTCAGCTAAAGATGAGCGAAATCATGCCTAAAACCGCATGTTTAAATTTTGTTCGCCATTAAACTTGTAACAATGCATTGAAGCCGTGTGCGAAACCTTATTTTTTCACGACTTTATGCGTATAATAGCCGATTATTTTTTCGCTCAATTGAGCAGGGGCAACTTTGTGTTGTTCCGTATATGTTTTGACTATTGAGGAGTCCTAAGTGGCCCAATATATTTACACGATGAACCGTGTGTCGAAGATGGTTCCGCCTAAGCGCGAAATCCTGAAAGACATCTCTTTATCATTTTTCCCAGGCGCAAAAATTGGTGTGCTTGGTCTAAACGGTGCAGGTAAATCTACCTTGCTTCGTATTATGGCGGGCGTAGATAAAGATTTCTCAGGTGAAGCACGTGCTCAACCGGGTATCAAAATTGGTTACCTTGAACAAGAGCCGCCATTGGATGAAAGCAAAGACGTTCGTGGTAACGTTGAAGACGGTTTACGTGAACCGTTGGATGCTTTGGCGCGTCTTGATGAAGTATTTGCAGAATATGCAGCAGAAGATGCTGACTTTGATGCACTTGCAAAAGAACAAGAGAAGTTAGAAGCAATTATCCATTCATGGGATGCACATAACATTGTCAACCAAATGGATCAGGCTGCTGCTGCGTTGAACCTTCCAGCTTGGGATGCAGATGTATCTAAGTTGTCTGGTGGTGAGCGCCGTCGTGTTGCACTTTGCCGTTTGTTATTGTCTAAACCAGACATGCTGCTTCTAGACGAACCGACGAACCATTTGGATGCTTCATCAGTCTCTTGGTTAGAACGTTTCTTGAAAGACTTCCCAGGCACCATCGTTGCGATTACCCATGACCGTTACTTCTTGGATAACGTGGCAGAGTGGATTCTTGAGCTTGACCGCGGCATGGGTATTCCATACCAAGGCAACTATTCTTCTTGGTTAGAGCAGAAAAATGCTCGTTTAGAGCAAGAACAGAAGCAAGAAGAATCTTTTGCTAAAGCATTGAAAAAAGAGCTTGAATGGGTTCGTTCAAATGCTAAAGGTCAGCAAAAGAAAAACAAAGCGCGTATGGAGCGTTTTGAAGAGCTTAACTCACGCGAATTCCAACAGCGTAATGAAACGTCTGAAATCTATATTCCACCTGGTCCACGTCTAGGTAATAAAGTTGTAGAAGTTGAAGGTATTAGTAAATCCTTTGGTGATCGTACGCTTTATAAAGACTTATCATTCGTTGTACCACCTTGTGCCATTGTGGGTATCGTGGGTGAGAACGGTGCGGGTAAAACCACATTGTTCCGTATGATGACAGGCGAGCAACAACCAGATACAGGTACTGTGGTACTGGGTGAATCGGTTAAAGTGGCTTATGTCGGCCAGATTCGTGACACCTTAGATGACAACAAAACTGTTTGGGAAGAAGTTTCTGGCGGTTTAGACATCTTGAAGATTGGTGAATACGAAATCGCATCTCGTGCGTATATCGGTCGCTTTAACTTCAAAGGTCAAGATCAGCAAAAACGTGTAGGTCAATTGTCAGGTGGTGAGCGTAACCGTTTACAACTTGCGAAAATCCTGCAAATGGGTGCCAACGTTATCCTGCTAGATGAACCATCAAACGACTTGGATATCGAAACTTTACGTGCGCTTGAAGATGCCATTCTGGTATTCCCAGGTACTGTAATGGTGATCTCGCATGACCGTTGGTTCCTCGACCGTATTGCTACGCACATCTTGTCATTTGAAGGTGAAACCCCTGAATTTTTCACGGGTAACTACCATGAATTTGAAGAATACCGTCGTAAACGTGATGGTGATGACCTTGTTGCAAAGCGTCAAAAATACCGCAAAATTGGCAACTAAGTTCCAGTTTTAAAATAAAAAAACCAGCCTGCGGGCTGGTTTTTTATTACTTAGGATGCAATGACTATACGATAATGTCTTCATAGGCATGATGTAAGACGTAGTCTGCTTGTTCATGGCCTTGTGCAGCCGCTTTACTGAGCCAAAGCTCTGCAAGTTCATAATTGCGGTCTAAGCCGAGTTCTCCACGTAAATAACCGAGACCTAAGCGATATTGGGCATCTTTATGACCTTTTAATGCGGCACTTAAAAAATTCCACATGGCATTGCGATAGTCGGTAGGGGATTGGTCTGCTGAATCCATAGTATGGTGACTGAGAAAGTCTTGATGGTGTTGAGCTGCAAGAATTTCAAAATAAGTCCCTTGGGCGTAATCACCTTCGGCTTCTGGAATCGAAAGGTGCATTCCTTGCAACTTTGGATTCATCTGTTGTGACAACAGTGCATAGATTTTTTTCAGAGCTTGTATCATCATTGTTAAACTCCTTGTTTCTAAATATAACTACTTGATTAATAAAAATATTAATTGCAGTCATTCGTGCGCTGCGATGAATGATTTAATTGTTTTAAACAGATCACACTTAAGATGAAAATTAGCATGCTTGTCATGATATGTGAATAGGTATTGAAAAATATTTATAAGTAATTTCAGTCATCTAGATCGCGAAAAATTATTTTTAATAAATTGAAAGTAGATGCTGAAAAAAGTAGTTTTAAAGTTTGAAGGTAAAACGTAGTACTGAAGGTTGAATCATGTAATTTTATTACGTTTACTGCACCTGTTAAGCTTCAAGACTGAAGAACATATAATTTATAAAGGTCAGAAAATAATGAGTGAGCATCATGGGCATGACCACAGCCATGCCGTTGTGACGGAAGGGAATGTCAAAAAATTAAGTTTTGCCTTAGCACTGACCACGATGTTTTTGATTATTGAAGTCATTGCTGGATTTGTGACACAAAGTTTGGCGCTATTGTCAGATGCGGCACATATGTTCACTGATGCCGCAGCCCTTGCTATAGCATTAGTCGCGATTAAAATTGGCAAGCTTCCTGCTGACAACAAACGCACCTTTGGCTATCAGCGTTTTGAGATTTTGGCTGCCTTGTTTAATGCCTTGATGTTATTTGTAGTTGCAATATATATTTTGTATGAGGCCTATCAGCGCTTTTCAACGCCGCCGGAAATTCAAAGTATGGGCATGATGATTGTCGCCGTTATTGGTTTGATCATTAACTTAATCTCGATGCGTATTTTATTTTCCAGTTCACAAGAAAGCTTGAATGTGAAGGGGGCGTATCTAGAAGTGTTGAGTGATGCCCTAGGTTCGGTTGGTGTAATTATTGGTGCAGCGATTATTTATTTTACGGGCTGGATGTGGGTCGATACACTAATTGCGGTGCTCATTGGCTTTTGGGTTTTACCAAGGACTTGGATTTTACTCAAACAAAGTATCAATATTTTATTAGAAGGCGTGCCTGAAGAAATTGACATAGAAAAGTTACGCAATGATTTATTGGCACTCAATGGGGTAGAGAGTATTCACCAGTTAAAGGTCTGGGCAATAACATCAAAGAATGTGCATTTGACAGTTCATCTCTTTGCACCTGAAGCCGATCGTAATGCCTTGTATTTTGAGGCGATTGAAATGTTGCAACATGAACATGGAATCACGGAGATGACATTACAAATCGAAGAAGATGAATGTGTGGTACACCAACATACCCAAAAGTCTGATCATGCACATGGGCATCATCAAGATGATCACGCGCATTCTCATGATGAATCACATCAGCACTAATGCTGATGTGATTTAAATGGCTTGCTTAGATTTCCCACTCATGATTACATTCGCGGCATTTCCATTTTTTCTGTGATTGCATAAAACCTTGCATTGAAATTTTGAAATCTGGCAGGTCGCGATAGAACATGAAGCCAGCAATCAAGCAGGCAATAAATACAACAACAGTCGCAGTTTGTAATGTAGTACCTGCACCGTCACCAAAAATCCACATTGCGATGCTGATAATCACCAACAGTAAAAGAATAAATACCGCAGGGATGAGGATAATCAGGCTTTTAGGCACGACAGGACGAGCAACAGGCTGGCCTGCTTGCGCAAGAGGCATAATTTTAGGGCTTTGACATTTAGGGCAACGGTATTGCATTGCAACTCCATAATTTTAATCTATGGTTTATTTTAATCAGAATGACGCAGAAAGCAAAAATACCTTAAATTTAAATCAGATAAAATTTAGGCAATAAAAAACCCAAGTCATAATGCTTGGGTTTTTTATAAGATGATTTGCATCACCTTGAATATGGCGTCCCTACGGGGATTCGAACCCCGGTTACCGCCGTGAAAGGGCGATGTCCTAGGCCTCTAGACGATAGGGACAATTTGAGGCAACTTAGAGTTGGTTGACACCATCTCTCGGTATGGGCGCTATATTAGGGGGATAACGCCCATCCGTCAACTAAAAAATCAATTAAGCTTCATCAACTGCATCATTTTTCGGCAGTTTTAGGCTTTCATTGAGTTTTTCCCATGCTTTTGTTTCTTTTTTACTCGGACCGCCCACAATTTCA
This sequence comes from Acinetobacter sp. YH16056_T, assembly GCF_024605895.1. Classification (NCBI taxonomy): domain Bacteria; kingdom Pseudomonadati; phylum Pseudomonadota; class Gammaproteobacteria; order Moraxellales; family Moraxellaceae; genus Acinetobacter; species Acinetobacter sp. YH16056_T. Next base: position 326,840 of record NZ_CP094545.1, read on the forward strand.
AGCGCATGACGTAAGCGAGCAAAGGTTAAATCAGGACCAATGGTTACCATCGATTGCATAACCGGTGTCGAAGATGTCGAACCAGCAATAGCAATAAAGAAGGTTGGCATGAAGTCACGAAGTTTAATGTCCATTTGGTTCGCCAAATCCATAAGCGTTTGGCTGACAGTGTCATTGTTCCAAGTGAACATGCTTTCTAGACGCCAAATGGCAAATTGAAGGCTTTGACGAACTTGTTCTTCAGTCAATTTTTTGCTTTCAAACTGTTCTTTGCTGAGTGTTGGGAATTGGTTGAAATAAAAACCTGCCCAATTCACTGCTTCAGACAATAAATTAATACGTGGTTGAATCGCAGCAGCAATTTCTTCCAAGGTATTACGATCTGATTTCCAAGCCAGTAGGGTATCGAGCAATTGACCCGGTGTTAAACCTTTAATCCATTGACCATTTAACCAGTTTAGCTTTTCAACATCAAAGATTGGACCGCCTAGTGATACACGTTGAATGTCAAAGTGTTCAATCATTTCAGCCAAAGTGAATTTTTCACTTTCATCCGGCATTGACCAGCCCATGCGGCCTAAGTAGTTCAACAAGGCTTCTGGTAAAACGCCGATGTCTTTGTAGTAGTTAATTGATGTTGGGTTTTTACGTTTAGACAGTTTTGATTTATCTGGGTTACGTAACAGCGGCATGTGGCAAAGCACCGGCATGTCCCAACCAAAATATTTGTACAATAATTGGTGTTTAGGCGCAGAGGGAATCCATTCTTCACCACGAATCACGTGAGTGATTTCCATTAAATGGTCATCAACTACGTTTGCTAAGTGATACGTCGGTAAACCATCGGTTTTCAGTAGAATTTGCATGTCGACTTGCGCCCAAGGAATTTCGACTTCGCCACGCAGTAAATCGTTAAATTTACAAATCCCTTCTTCAGGCACTTTCATACGAATGACATGCGGTTCACCAGCAGCCAAACGCTGCGCCACTTCTTCCGCAGTGTGTTTTAAGCCACGTCCGTCGTAACGCGGTGATTCACCACGCGCTTGTTGTTCCGCACGCATTTGATCGAGTTCTTCTGCTGTTGCGAAGCAGTAGAATGCATGACCTTTTTCAACCAGTTCCAACGCATATTGTTTATAAATGTCCATACGTTCAGATTGGCGATATGGCGCATGAGGGCCACCCACATCTGGACCTTCTGACCAGTTCAAACCTAACCAACGCAATGAATCTAAAATCATTTTTTCAGATTCTGGGGTAGAGCGCAGTTGGTCTGTATCTTCAATACGAAGAATAAATTCACCGCCATGTTGCTTCGCAAAACATAAGTTAAACAATGCAATATAAGCAGTCCCAACATGCGGGAAACCAGTAGGAGAAGGTGCGATACGAGTACGAACAGTCATAATCAGCTTTTAATCAGAATGTAAATTGGGATCTATTATAACGAAAAAGCCTGATCACTTAATGCTTAATTCAACATTGAATGATCAGGCGTTTTTAGTGTTTTTTAGACGACAGTGGGGGAACTGGTCTAAAACAATAGCTTGGGCAGCATCAATATGCTGATGTCGTTATGAGTTGCTACCAGAGAAAATGGCTTGAACAAAACGAGAAAAACTTTGGTTTTGTGATGCAAAGAAACTTTGAGTCGGTGCAGCTTTAATAGACGTAAGTACTTTTAAATTATCGTCTGTACGGCCTTTGCCTTCAGATTTTTGCTGATTAATCGCTTTTTCGATCAATGATGTACGTTCAGCAGGCATCGTAAGTTTGTTATTCGATGCGGTGCTGGTTGCAGCACAAAAACCAGTCTGTGCAGTCACGATTAAACTTAAGCCTAGGCATAGTGCGTATGAAAATTTCATGTCCAAATCTCCCCCTAGTTTTGGTGATGGAACTTTTTATTTGCAAAATAGTTTTAATATTTAGACTACGATTTAACCATCTTTCGTAATTAAAAAGTAGAACTACGTCACAATTTTTACAAAAAAACTAAAAAAGTCTGTACTAGGATTACCTAAATAGACTGTTTTCTCCAGATTTTCGGATGTTTTAGCAAACAACTATGAAGATAGCATGGAGATCGCTTCTGATTGTTGCTGTATTAGCAGAATTAAAGCTTTAAATACGTTATTTTTAGATATCTTTAAAACAGAAATAGATTTGAATTTATATTATAGATAGCTGATTGTTAAAGTTATTTTTGATTTATATAGTGCTCTCAAGATCAATTTGAGTTTGAGCAGATGAAAAAAATAATAGCATCGGGTATTTTCGCTTTATTGGGTGGGGTAGCAGTACAGGTATATGCCGCAAAAGATTTCTTAAATGTCTCATATGATCCAACACGTGAGTTTTATCAGGAATATAACCAAGAATTTGGACAATATTGGAAAAAACGTACAGGACAAGAGATTAATTTTAAACAATCTCACGGTGGCTCTGGCAAACAAGCTCGTGCAGTAGCAACGGGTTTACAAGCGGATGTAGTCACTTTGGCATTGGCAAATGATATTGATGAAATTGTGGCGACCGGACAAATCAATAAGAACTGGCAAAAGCAATTTCCACATAATTCTGCACCGTATACATCAACCATCGTATTTTTGGTGCGCAAAGGTAACCCGAAAAAAATTAAAGATTGGAATGACCTGACCAAACCGGGTGTTGAAATTATTACACCAAATCCAAAAACAGGTGGGGCACCGCGTTGGATCTATTTATCAGCTTGGGGATATGCTTTAAAACAACCGGGTGGCAATGATGCCAAAGCCAAAGAATTGGTGAAAAAACTCTATAGCAATGTCAAAGTTTTGGATTCAGGCGCACGTGGTTCACTCACGACCTTTGCTGAGCGCGGCATTGGAGATGTGTTGCTGTCTTGGGAAAATGAGGCATTGTTGGCGACTCAGGGCTTAGGCAAAGATAAATATGACATTGTTTATCCGTCTATTTCGATTTTAGCTGAACCTTCGGTGGCTGTAGTAGATAAAACCGTCGACAAAAATGGTAATCGAAATTTGGCGAAGGGTTATTTAAACTATCTATATTCACCTAAGGGCCAAGAGCTGGCAGGTAAATATTTCTTCCGCCCTCGCGATGCAAAAGCCACAGCAAAATACGCTGTTCAATTCCCGAAAGTTCAAACCTTTACCATTGATAAAGTGTTTGGAGGTTGGGCAAAAGCGCAAAAGACACATTTTGTGAATGGTGCGATTTTCGATCAAATCTATAGTGAAAAGAATAAAGAGTAAGTCTGCAAATAAAGTTGATTGGTGTAAAAACGGATAATTGGGTTTATCCGTTTTTTTGCATATGTAATGCATAAAAATCTATATATAGGGAATAAGTAGATTGTTTTTGTGTATTTTAATATGAAAAACAAACAATTAAATTCGTAGCGTTAGCTGTATTCAGCAAAGGGTCTAAACACGCTGCAATTGCGATTTATGACTTTATTTCATATATTTAGCAGTATTGAATATAACTTTATGCTGGCTGTTATGAAAACTCAATTTAAGGCGTGGCTCAGTGCTGCGTTGCTTGCCACTGGTGTTGCTTTCTCAGCGTCTGCTCAGGCCGCTGATCGTGAATTTTTAAACGTTTCTTATGATGCAACGCGTGAATTTTATGACGAATTTAATAAGTCATTTGGTGCATATTGGAAAGAGCGTACCGGTAAAATGGTCGCATTTAAACAATCACATGGTGGTTCCGGCAAACAAGCCCGTTCTGTAGTAGACGGTTTAAAAGGTGATGTCGTGACTTTGGCCTTGGCCAATGACATCGAAGAAATTGTAAAGTCTGGTCAGATTCAGCCGGGTTGGCAAAAAGAGTTTCCACATAACTCAGCGCCATATACTTCAACGATTGTCTTCATGGTGCGTAAGGGCAACCCGAAACATATTAAAGATTGGTCTGATTTAACCAAACCGGGCGTACAAATTATTACCCCGAACCCGAAAACTGGCGGTCTACCACGTTGGGTTTACTTGTCAGCTTGGGGTTATGCTTTGAAACAGCCAGGTGGTAATGAAGCGAAAGCCAAAGATTTCGTGGGTAAAATGTACCATAACGTAAAAGTGATGGACTCTGCGGCACGTGCATCGATGACTACATTTGCAGAACGTGGTATTGGTGATGTGTTATTGACTTGGGAAAACGAAGCTTTAGTTACTCAAAAAACTTTGGGTAAAAATAAATTTGATATCGTATATCCATCGATGTCGATTTTGACTGAGCCTTCAGTGGCGATCGTGGACAAAACTGTCGAAAAAAATGGTAATAAATGGTTAGCTCAAGGCTATATCAATTATCTTTATTCTCCATTAGGTCAAGAGATGGCGGCTCGTCATTTCTATCGTCCACGTAATGCAGCAGTTTTAGCAAAATATAAAACTCAGTTCCCACCTTTAAAAACTTTTACTATTGATGAAGTCTTTGGTGGCTGGGCAAAAGCACAACAAACACATTTTGTGAATGGTGCGATCTTCGATCAGATCTACAATAACAAGCGCTAATACATCGAAATCTATGATTTGAGATGTACAAAGACCTCCTTCGGGAGGTTTTTTAATGGATGGCAAAAAATAAAAACGGTTTTCTCTATGGAAAGTAATATTTCTGTACAAAAAGACGTTTGGAGCTTTGCTAAAACAAGGTAATAATGTGCAGTTACATTTTTAGCTGTGTTGAACGAACCCTTATGTCGCATATTTCTGTATTACTTCATGAAACTGTTGATGCTTTACTGGCAGATCGCAATACAGGAATTTTCGTAGATGGCACATTTGGGCGTGGTGGTCATACGCGTTTATTACTGTCTAAATTAGATGAAAACGCACGTGTTTATGCCTTTGATAAAGACCCGCAAGCGTTGGCTGTTGCAGCAGAATTAGAACAAGAAGATGCGCGTTTTAAAATCATTCACGCTAGTTTTGCCGATTTAAAAGAGGAACTGCGTAGTCGTGGTATCGATTTGGTCGACGGTATTATGGCGGATTTAGGGGTGTCATCTCCGCAGCTAGACCAAGCAGAGCGTGGCTTTAGCTTTATGAAAGATGGCCCACTCGATATGCGTATGGACAATTCACAAGGTCCAACAGCCGCAGAGTGGTTGGTTGATATTGAAGAAGAAGATTTGGCCAATATTATTTTTAAATATGGTGAAGAGCGTTATAGCCGCCGTATTGCTAAAGCGATTAAAGCGGCAGGGTATATTGAAACCACAGCTCAATTGGCTGAAATCGTGAAAGTTGCCCACCCGAAATGGGAAAAAAATAAACATGCAGCGACACGAACTTTCCAAGCAATTCGTATTGCTATTAACAAAGAACTCGACGATATTGATATCTTCTTACCTCAAGCGGTGGAGATGCTGAAACCTGAAGGCACTCTGGCAGTGATCAGTTTCCACTCTTTAGAGGATCGTTTAATTAAACAATTTATTCAAAAAGAATCTACACTTGCAGAAGACACAGGCTGGGGTTTACCACAAAAACGCGAAGATACCCGCCGCTTAAAAAAAGTGTCACGAATTAAAGCAAGTGAAGAAGAAGTTAAAGCCAATCCACGATCTCGTAGTGCTTGGCTTCGTGTGGCAGAGCGTTTAGCTTAAAAGGCAAAGAATGAAAACCGAAGCAATCGAAAAAAACTCTGATCAATCGCAGTCAAAGAAAATCATTACATACGGCATTTTATTGCTCTTGGTTTTTGTGAGTGCGATTATGGTGGTGTTTCAAGTCTTTGAATATCGCCAAGATTATCGTCAATTGAGTACCTATATGCGTGAAAGGGATGACCTCAACGCAGAATGGGGACGTTTGCTGATCGAACAACAAACTTTTGGTGCAACAGCCCAAATTGGGACACGTGCAGTTACCCAATTACGGATGTATTCGCCTCCTATTGCACAAACCGTTGTTATTTCATTGCCACAAACTCCAGAACAGAAAAAATAGGCTGCCGGTCACATGGTTGAAAAGAGAAACAAACAAACTCCGCGTAAAAAACAGCAGTCTGTTACTGGTCGTACAGCCATTTCGGTGGAGATGTGGCGCTATCACTTGATGTGGGCGGTGGTTTTACTGTGCTTTATTGCATTGGTCGGGCGGGCTTTTTATGTACAAATCATCAATAAAGACTTTTTACAAAATAAAGCCAATGCCAAAATTTTAAGAACTGAAACCTTAAAAGCCATGCGCGGTGTAATCTATGACCGTCACGGCGTTCCTTTAGCCATTAGTACTCCGATCATGAAAATCGTGATCGATCCACGTGATTATTTTGACAATAAAAAACTCTTTGAAGAAATTACGGTGGAATTGGCTAAAGATCCAAACAACCGTAAGTTAAAACGTCAATTACCAGATAAAAATCTGAATTTAGATGAACTCGCTGATGCTGTAGGGATGGATCGTGCTGAACTGAGACGCAAAATGAATGAGCGTCCACGTTCACGTTATTTAGTTTTAAAGAAAGAAGTGCCACCACAACAAGCTGAATTGATCATGAAACGTGACTTTCAGGGGGTATATACCGAGAAAAACTATAAGCGCTACTATCCACAGCCTCAGCCAAACTCACAAATTATTGGTTTAACCAATAGTGAGGGTATGGGCATCGAAGGTTTAGAGATGCAATTGAATGAACGTCTTGCAGGCGTAGATGGTGCGCAGCAAATTGTCCGAGATAAAAAAGGCAACCGCGTTAAAGACCCTGAGATCGTGAAAGAGGTTGAGTCGGGTGAAAATATCACGCTGAGTATTGATTCACGTTTGCAATACATTATGTATCGTGAGTTGACTGCAGCCGGCGTAGCCAATAACGCACGTTCTGCCACAGCGATTGCCGTGGATGTCAAAACAGGTGAAATTTTAGCGATGACCTCTTGGCCGTCGTACAACCCGAATGATAAAAAAGGTGTCTTAAATAAAGATGCCATGCGTAACCGTGGTGCGATTGACTCTTTTGAGCCAGGTTCAACCATGAAGCCAATGACCGTGGCAATGGCATTGGAAAGCGGTAAATACACGGCAAATACGGTGGTAAATACTACACCGGGTTCTATGCGTGTAGGGAATCATACTATCCGAGATACGCATAACTATGGCCCTCTGACTTTGGGCGGCATTATTCAAAAATCGTCTAACGTCGGTGTGGCAAAAATCGCTTTATCTCTCCCTTATGAAACATTACCAACGTTCTATCAACGTCTTGGCTTTGGTCAACGTTCAGCGGTGAAATTCCCCGGTGAAAGTGCTGGTCTGATTTTGCCGAAGAGTAAATGGAATGTGTCTGAAGTAGCGACCATGGCTTATGGTTATGGTTTGAACGCTACAGTACTCCAACTGGCTGATGCTTATGCCATGATTGCCAATAAGGGCGTCAAAATGCCACTGAGCTTGTACAAGCTTGAGGAAAAGCCGAAAGGTGAGCAGATGGTTGACCCTAAAATTGCTGATCAAGTACTTTTAATGATGGAAGCAGTGACCTTGCCGGGTGGTACGGCACGTCAAGCCAATATTCCGGGTTATCGCGTGGCGGGTAAAACTGGTACAGCACATAAATTACGTGCAGACCGTAAAGGCTATTCGACTTCAGAATATCGAGCACTCTTTGCCGGTGTTGCACCAGTGAGTGATCCACGTTTGGCCATGATTGTTGTAGTGGAAAACCCGACAGGTCAGTATTACGGTGGTCTGGTGGCTGCACCAGTTTTCGCTCGTGTAATGCAAGAGTCTTTACGTTTAATGAACGTACCATTAGATAAACCTTTAGACACTCCTAAGATCCAGTAATAGGTGATGAATGAAAATTACGTTTCAAGATCTATACACCGTTGAACAGCCCGCTGAATGGATGTCGCAATCCTTTCAGGGCTTCAATCTGGATAGTCGCAAAGTTACAGCAGGGCAAATATTTATTGCCCTGACTTCGTTTTCGCAACCTGAAAAAACAGCACAATTTGCACGTACAGCGTTAGAGAATGGCGCGTTGGCTGTCATTTCAGAAACTGATTTGGGCTTGGATCAAAGTGTTGTGATTGCGGATGTGCGTCAATTGATGGGGCAGTGGCAAAAGCAATATTTACAGACGACTCAACCGGTTCAAGCTGCACGAATTTTGGCAGTGACGGGTACCAATGGTAAAACCACGATCTCTCGTTTAATCGCTGAATTACTCATGTTGCAAGGCAAAAAATGTGCAGTGATGGGAACCACTGGTAACGGAATTTTACCGAATTTAGAAGCCTCTTCTCACACCACTTTAGATGCGTTACATATGCAAAATGCATTGCATGCCTATGCGCTTGAGGGTGCAGAGTTTGCTGCCATTGAGGCAAGTTCGCATGGCTTAGAACAAGGTCGATTAAATGGCTGTGCAATTGAAATTGCCGCTTATAGCAATTTAAGTCGTGACCATTTGGATTATCATAAAACCCTTGAAGCCTATGCTGAAGCGAAATCACGTTTGTTTCAGTTTCCATCGCTCAAAGTTGCAGTCATCAATCTCGATGATGAACATGCAGAAGTGATGCTGAATGCCGCACGCCAAAACCCGGCTCAGCCTAAAATTTTGACTTATTCAACGCGTCAGGCTGCGGATTATCAAGTGACGGATATTCAATACAGCTTAACGGGCGCACAATTTAAATTGCGTACTGCTCAAGCTGAATTTGTGGTGCAAAGTCCATTATTGGGACACTTCAATATTGAAAATATTGTGGCGAGCTTAATTTCAGCGGAGCAAGCGGGTTTTGACTTATCTGCCTTGATCGCAACTGCGCCCAAGTTAAAAGGTGCACCGGGTCGTATGCAAGTGATCCGTGATGATGAGCGCCTGTTTGTGGTGGATTATGCACATACACCAGATGCTTTAGTTCAAGTGTTACAGACTTTAAAACGTCATGTATCGCAACAGCTATGGGCGGTGTTTGGCTGTGGTGGTGATCGTGACCGTGGTAAGCGTCCATTGATGACACAAGCGGCATTAAACCATGCAGATATTGCGTTGATTACCTCGGATAATCCACGTACTGAAAACCCAGAACAAATTTTTGCAGATATGAAGGCTGGTATTGATTTTACTGGAAAAACTGTCCATGAAATCCATGACCGCCGTGAAGCGATTAAATTCGCAGTCAACCATGCGCAAGCGGGTGATATTGTGGTGATTGCTGGTAAAGGCCATGAAAACTATCAAGAAATTGATGGTGTTCGACATTGGTTTGATGATGTGGTGGAAGTGAAATCAGCGATTGATTCCCAGCATCACAACACTGACTCGGCTTATCCAGCGCAATAGGAAACAGATATGCATACTTCAACGACCAGTACGGTTCCGTTAGAACCATGGACTGCCGAACAGTTGGTTCAAGCGACACAAGGTCACTGGCATAACAATCAAGCGCCGACAGGTTCTGTAAAACGAATTTTGACCGACTCACGTCATGCAGAGCAAGGTGACGCTTTTCTTGCCCTGAAAGGTGAACGCTTTGATGCGCATGACTTCCTTGCTCAAGTGGCTGAAAAGGGTTGTGAAATTGCCATTGTGAGTCATCCGGTCGATGTGGATATTTGTCAGTTGGTGGTTGCAGATACACGTTTGGCGCTTGGACATTTGGGTGCATTTCGTCGTGCCCAAAACCCAGCTTTAAAAGTGATTGCCTTGACAGGAAGCAGTGGTAAAACTACGACCAAAGAGATGCTCGGGAGTATCCTTTCTCGTCTTGCACCAACATTAATTACGCGCGGTAATTTAAATAATGACCTTGGCGTACCGATGATGTTACTTGAGTTGCGTCCAGAACATCAGTATGCCGTGATGGAGCTTGGTGCCAGTCATAAGGGTGAAATTGATTACACCTCAAATTTGGTACAGCCTCAGGTTGCCGGTATTTTAAATATTGGTACTGCTCATATGGGTGAATTTGGTGGGCGTGATGGCATTTGTCGTGCCAAGTCTGAAATTTATGCACATATAGCGAAAACAGGAACTTCGATTGTGCCTGCGGCAGATGATTTTACAGATGCCATTCGTCAAGCTGTGCAAACTGAGCAAGTAATGAGTTTTGGTCAGGGTGGGGATGTCTTTGCGACTGAGACGGAGCTTCAGGCTCAATCTTCACGTTTTATCTTAAATACGCCACAAGGTGCACGTCCTGTTCAACTGCCATTTGCTGGTGAACATAATGTGCAAAATGCCACTGCAGCCGCAGCTTTCGCGTTGTCGATTGGTGTGAGTTTAGATGATATCGTTGTGGGGCTTGAACATGCGACAGGTGCCAAAGGCCGTCTAAACTTTATTCAACATAAAGATTATTTGTTTATTGATGATACTTACAATGCAAATCCAACCTCAATGCGTGCTGCTGCTGATGTACTTGCGCAGCAAGATGGCATAAAAGTCATGGTCATTGGGGATATTGGTGAGTTAGGTTCATCTGCTGCACAGCAGCACTACATGTTGGGACGTGATCTTGTATCACACTCTGGTCTTCAATTTGTCGTTGCTGTCGGTGAGTTTTCACCTGCTGTGCAAGAAGGCGCGCGCAGTACACAATATGGTAAAAAATTACAGGCCTTTCTTACTCAAGAACAGGCTTTACCGTTATTAATTAGTCTAGTCAAAACACATCAGCCTCAGTCCATGAGTTTCCTGTTTAAAGGTTCTCGTTATACCCACATGGAAACTTTGATGGCTGAATTGATGGAGAAACTTTAATGCTGTTATGGTTATTTGAGCAGCTTGCGGGTTATCACAGCTCGTTTCAGGTTGTTCGTTATTTAACGCTTCGTTCGCTACTCAGTGTCTTAACGGCATTGGCCATTGGTCTGTTGCTTGGACCTGTGATGATCCGCAAATTGCAAGCTCTCAAATATGGTCAGGCAGTCAGTTCATTTGCACCTGAAAATCATGCAAAAAAAATGGGCACACCGACTATGGGCGGTGTGTTGATTTTACTGTCTATTGGGATTTCAACCTTACTTTGGGCCGATCTTTCAAACCCTTATGTATGGATTGTACTTGGCGTGATGGTGATCTTTGGTGCTGTTGGCTGGGCCGATGACTGGATTAAAATCCGTTATAAAGACAATGCCGGTCTACCTGCGAAGAAGAAATTCTTTTGGACTTCTGTGGCATCGTTAGGCGCCGGTATTGCACTTTATGTGATTGCGACACAGCAAGCAAACCCAGTACATACCTCAAATATGTTGGATCTGCTGATTCCATTCTTTAAAGAAATTAGCATTCCATTGTCTATTATTCCACTCGGTATTGGCTTTATTGTCTTTACTTATTTGGTGATTAACGGCGCATCTAATGCTGTGAACTTAACCGATGGTTTGGATGGTTTGGCGATTATGCCAATCGTTCTGGTTGCCGCAGGTTTAGGCGTATTTGCTTATCTGGCTGGTGATGTTCGTTTTGCCGATTATTTACATATTCCTTATGTGAAATACGCATCTGAACTTGTCGTGATCTGTGCAGCAATGATCGGTGCTGGCTTAGCATTCTTATGGTTTAATGCGCATCCTGCTCAAGTCTTTATGGGTGATGTTGGTGCTTTATCTCTAGGTGCGATGCTCGGTACGATCGCAGTCATGGTTCGTCAAGAAATCGTTTTTGCCATTATGGGCGGTGTCTTTGTGGTTGAAGCTATTTCTGTTTTCTTGCAAATTGGCTCACTGCGTATGCGGAACAAGCGTGTATTCTTAATGGCACCGCTGCACCATCACTATGAGAAAAAGGGATGGCGTGAAACTCAGGTGGTGATTCGTTTTTGGATTATCACAATTATGCTGGTAGTTTTGGGTCTAATGACTTTAAAATTACGTTAAGCAAATAAATAAACGAAACCGGCATTTGCTCCCACAGATGCCGGTTTTTTTATTTCAAAAATATAGTGGAGTAAATGATGAACCTGTTGATGTGTCCTGTATGCCGTGAAGCATTGAAACTCACAGAGCGGACATGGCGCTGTGAAAATAATCATAGCTATGATGTTGCAAAACAAGGCTATGTCAATTTACATGTGGTTCAACATAAACACAGTAAAAACCCGGGTGATACGCCTGAATCTGTACAGGCGCGTCGAGCATTTTTAAGTGCAGGTCACTATGCACCTTTGCAACAGGCAGTAGTGGCTTTGATTCAAAAGTTACGTGTTGAAAACTTGTTGGATATTGGCTGTGGTGAAGGCTATTACACCAATGCGATGCAAGCTGAAGTATTACAGTGTGTGGGTGTCGATATCGCTAAAAATGCAGTACAAGTGGCCGCTAAACTGAATAAAGAGGTGACTTGGGTGGTTGGGACAGGGGCAACCTTACCTGTATTAGATCATTCGATTGACTTGTGTACGAGTTTATTTAGTCCTATTCCTCAAGAAGAAATCCTTCGTGTGTTAAAGCCTGAGGGGCACTTGATGGTGGTTACACCTGCGCCAGAGCATCTTTATGCAATGCGTGAAGCCCTGTTTGAAGAAGTAAAACTACATGAACCGCATAAATTTGTGGAACAACTGGCGAATGATTTTGAATTGGAAAGTGAGCAAGTGGTACAAGCGAAAATGTCACTTTCTCAGCAGGATCTCAAAAACTTAATTGCAATGACGCCTTATGCCTATAAAGTGAAAGCTGAGCGTCGAGAAGCTCTAGAAAAAAATGAACAATTTGAGTTGCAAGCGCAGTATCAAATTTATCTCTTTAAAAAGAAATAATGCATTGGAAGTGATAAAAAAAGCCCTCGTTTGAGGGCTTTTTTTATGCAGCTTATTTACTGAACTTGATCGATGAGATGATCAAGTGCGTCAGTTTTATGCTCTGTACCTTGTGGTTTAGGCTGCATTGGTGGTGGCGCAGTTCGAGTCGGTGCAAGATTGGTTTCAGCAGCCCCTGGAAGATCTTCAAAATCATTTTGCGTAGCCTGTGGTTTTGGTACAACAGGAGCAGGACGATACAGCGGCTGAGCCATCGGCGGCGTTGCTGCACGATCTTGTTCAGGTTGACCTTGAGTCGCTTTAGCTGAATTGCGATTGATTGGATTTTTGGCATGAGTGTCTAAACGCACCCAAGCTTCAGGTGTGCCTTTGAGTGATTTCGCCATAAAATCTGACCAAATCGGCAGAGCTGCAACACCACCATATTCACGACGACCTAAGGTAGAGGGTTGGTCAAAACCGACCCAAGCCACAGTGACTAATTTTCCATTAAATCCAGCAAACCACGCGTCTTTTGCATCATTGGTTGTACCGGTTTTACCACCTAAATCACCGCGACCAATTTTTAATGCCGCACGACCTGTACCGTGTTGGATCACGTCACGCAAGATGTTCGCCATATCAAAGGCCGAACTTGACTTCAAAATTCGCTGAGCTTGTTTATAGTTTGCTGCTTCAGTATCTGAAATTTTCGATTCAACAGGTTTATTATCCTGATTAGTGACTTCAATCACTTCATCATCCGGCGTGGTCGGATCTGCTGATTCAACTTCGTCTTTTTGATTGATACATTGAATACATGCATATTCAGGATTGGCTTGATAAATCACTTTGCCATAAGCATCTTCAATACGGCTAATAAAGTGCGGTTGAATACGATATCCACCGTTGGCAAATGTCGCATAACCTGTCGCCATTTGAATCGGCAACACCTGTGGGGTACCTAAAGCAATGGTGTAGTTACGTGGAATTTGGTTTTCTTGTAAGCCAAAATCCATAAATAATTGGCGAGTACGTTCAATTCCGACGACTTGTAATAAGCGAACTGAAACTGTGTTACGTGATAAATAGAGGGCACGGCGTAGAGGTATCATCCCTAAATAGCGACCGTCAGAGTTTTTAGGCGTCCACTTGCCAATCGTAATTGGATTGTCATTGACCATGGAATACGGAGTCATGCCACGTTCAAGTGCTAAAGCATAAACAAAGGGTTTAATGGTTGAACCCGGCTGACGCCAGCCTTGTAAGGCACGGTTAAATTTAGATTGATAAAAATTATAACCACCGACAATGGCTTCAATACCACCATTGTTGGGATTAAGGGCAATCAATTGACCTTGTGCTTTTGGAATTTGTACCAAAGCCCATGAGCTTTTATCAGCATTTGGACGTAGGCGAATTATATCTTTTACTTTTACAATTTGTGAGGCTTTGCTTGGCGCATTGCCTACACTATTGGCATTGCGATAGGGGCGTGCCCAAGACAGACCTGACCATGGAACTGTCACACTACTGCCGTCTTGCATCAACACTTCGATACTGGTGTTGTTAACTTTAGTGACTTCGGCAGGGTATGTGTTGGCATATGGAATAAAGTTTTTTAATGGCTCATCATGTGCTTCTGCACCACGCCAACCATGTCGTCTATCGTAAGCTTCAAGACCATCTTGCACAGCTTGCTCAGCATAGGCTTGGCGTTGGCTGTTGATGGTGGTATAGACTTTATAGCCAGAATCTGTCGCTTGTTCGCCAAACTTTTCTACGAGCTCAGAGCGAACCATTTCCCCGACATAGGGGAATTTGTTGCTAACTCCGCGGTCAGGCATATCGAGATTAATTGGCTCAGCAATTGCTTTTTGATATTCCGATTGATTGATATAACCCAATTGCAACATACGTCCTAAAATCCAATTACGACGCTCTAAAGCACGTTTTGGATTGGCTACAGGATTATATTTTGATGGTGCTTTGGGTAGGCCTGAAATCATTGCCATTTGAGCCAAGCTCAAATCTTGCAAGCTCTTGTTATAATAAATTTTTGCAGCTGCTGCGATCCCGTATGCATTTTTGCCCAAAAAGATTTTGTTAACATACAGCGTTAAAATTTCTTCTTTACTTAGATTTTGTTCAATTTTTCGAGCAAGAAAAACTTCGGTTAGTTTACGTTTTAAAGTACGCTCTGGAGTGAGATAATAGTTTTTTGCAACCTGCATTGTAATGGTTGAACCACCCGTTTGCACATCTGAGCCCGTAATACTTTCACTGACGGCACGCCCCAATCCTTTGAAACTAATTCCGCTGTGTTCAAAGAACGAAGAATCTTCCGCAGCTAAAAAGCCATGAATGAAATGAGACGGGATTTGGTCGTACTCTACAGGAACCGAAAGTTTGCCACCATATTCTGCAATCAGCTCATTATCAGCACTATAAACTTGCAATGGTTTTAATAATGGAGCCTTTTTTAAGATGGACATTTCAGGCAAAGACGGGGCAATATAGAGATACATGCCATAGAAACCCATTGGAATTGCGACCAAAACAATAATAATGGCCAAAAAAAATGGATGAACAAGGCCTGAACAAGATAGCTTTTTCATAACAAGTAAGTTTTAATAAGAGCTAATGGCAAACTAATTGGTGGTCAGTATATCCTTTCGATATACGGATTGTTAGATGAGTTATTGTATCTGTATAAAATTATAGACCAATGCTAATTAGTGGGTTAATTTTTTTGGGGATAAAAAAATAATAGGAATTATATTGTGCTCAGGTTATATCGTAAGCCAAATAAGGGGTTAATAGGAGTAGATATTAGTTCGACTTCTGTTAAGGTTTTGGAACTTTCTGTAAAGAGTGGGCGGTATTGGGTAGAAAGCTATGCTTTGGTGCCATTACCAGAAGGAAGTGTTGTTGAAAAGAACATATTGAATCCGGAAGCTGTCGGTGACTGTTTAGAGCGCGCAATTAATTTGGCCAATACGCAGACCACTAATGCAGCTTTGGCGGTTCCAACGTCGATGGTGATTACAAAAATCATCGAAATGGACGCAGATATGAACGATGATGAACGTGAAATTCAGATTCGTGATGATGCTGAGCAATATATTCCGTTCCCACTTGATGAAGCGAGCCTTGATTTTGAGGTCTTGCCAGATCGTCTGTCCAACCCAAATCGTGTCAATGTTTTGCTTGTCGCTACGCGTATTGAAAATGTTGAAGCGCGTGCGGAAGTCATTCAGCTTGCTGGTCTTACACCAAAAATTGGTGATGTAGAAAGCTTTGCAATTGAAAATGCATTTAAAGTTTTCTCAGATACTTTGCCAATGGGTGTGAATACCGTGGGTATTTTAGATATTGGTCATAGTATGACGACCTTATCTGTCATGCAGAATAACAAAGTGATTTATACCCGTGAGCAAGTGTTTGGTGGCAAACAATTGACACAGGAAATTCAAAATCGCTATGCATTGTCTTTCGAAGAAGCAGGTCGAGCGAAAAAAACACGTGCCTTGCCAGATGATTATGATATCGAAGTCTTAGAACCCTTCTTAGAAGCTGTCGTTCAACAAGCAGCACGTTCTTTACAGTTCTTTTTCTCATCTTCACAGTTCAACGAAATTGACCATATTTTATTGGCAGGGGGGAATGCCAATATTCCGGGGCTTGCAAAATTACTTCAACAAAAATTGGGTTACCGCGTCACGATTGCCAATCCATTCTTACAAATGGGTTTTTCACCTCAAATTGATATTAAAAAAATTGAAAATGATGCCTCATCACTCATGGTGGCATGCGGTCTAGCATTGAGGAGTTTTGATTAATGGCAAAAATTAACTTGCTCCCTTGGCGTGATGAGCTAAGAGAGAAACGAAAAAAAGAATTTATTGCACTTTGTATTGGGGCTTTCTTAATTGGGGTAATTGGGGTGGGTTTAACATGGTTGTACTTTGATCACAAATTAAAAGATCAAGAACAAGCGAACCAATTGATTATCAGTCATAACCAAAACTTAGATGTTCAATTAAAGTCTTTGGATGGTTTACAGGAACAGCGTAATGCCATTATTGAACGAATGAAGTTGATTCAAGGCTTACAAGGTCAACGTCCAATCGCTGTACATCTTGTAGATGAATTGGTTCGTGTGACACCTGCCAATATGTACATCACAAAATTTGAACGTAATGGCGACAAATTTATGATCGAAGGGCGTGCGGAAAGTCCAAACACTGTTGCAGATCTACTGCGTAATTTGGAAGCATCACCTTGGTATCGTAATGCCTTCATGAGCTCATTCCTTGTGGCGGAAGAGAAAAAAGACAAAGCGCCGACGTCAGTGGTTCCTCGCGTAGAAGAATCTTATGGTGCATTTACTGTGACTGCTGATTTGGAGCAAATTGCGCAGCCGACCATTAATGATCCAGCAGCAAATGCAGGACAGTCAGCTTCATCGGCGCAAACATCTGACGCACAAACTGCAGCAGAACCAACTCCGGAGGCTGCAAAATGAGTCGTGATGAATTTGAACAATTGAATCAAGATGCTGTGGTTATTCCGAAAAAGAAAATGACTTTTGATAAGTTTGTACAGCAGTTCAATACGCTAGATCCGAATAACTATGGTAGTTGGCCAATTTCAGTCAAAATTACATGTTGGATTTTTATCATTATCCTTGTGGCAATTTTGGGCTATTTCTTGGCGATTAAAGGCAAGATTGAAGCTATTTCAAGTGCCAATGCACAAGAACAAAATTTGTTAAATGAGTTTCGTGAAAAAGATTCAAAACTACGTAATTTGCAACAATATCAATTGCAGTTGCAGGATATGGAAGCACGTTTTAATCAACAGTTAGAACAATTGCCGAAAGAAACTGAAATTCCAGGTTTGGTTGAAGATATCAACTTAACAGGCGTGAATTCTGGATTGAAATTTAAAATTATTCGTCTTGAGCCTGAAGTGAAGCAAGAGTTCTTTACGGAACAGCCGATTCATATTGAGGCAACAGGTGATTACCACGCCTTTGGTTCATTTGTAAGTGGTATTGCGGGGCTCTCACGGATTGTGACTTTGCATAATTTAACGATTACAGCAACTGAAAATAAAGAAAAGAACTCAGATATTCCAAAAATTGACTATGTGATTTCTGCAAAAACATATCGTTATGAAGGGAATACTGAAAGTGCTGCGAAAGCTGCAGATTCAGCAAGCACACAGGAGGCTCCAAAATGAAAATGAATAAATTGGCACTTTCTGTGATGGTTGGATTTGTATTGGCTGGTTGTGAATCACGTATTGATGTGGTCAATCAAGAGATGGCAAATATACGCAATCAAGCTCCACTAGCGATTGAACCTGCGCCAGATTTTGTACCTGTCGAAACTTTTAATTATGCGGCGCACTCTTTAAAAAGTCCGTTCTTGCCAAGTTCATTGGCAGCAGAACTTAAAATCATGGCAGGTAAGCGTGTTTATCCAAACTTGAGCCGTCAGCCTCAACCTTTGGAGAGTTATGCACTCGAAACCCTGAATATGAAGGGTAGTATGCGTAACCAATCTGGGCAAATATTAGCCTTGATTCAGACACCTGATGGTGAAGTTGAGCGTATTCAACGTGGAAGTTATATGGGGCTCAATCATGGTCGAGTGGTAAATATTACCCCGACTCAGATTGATTTGATTGAGATTATTCCGGATGGGCGAGAAGGATATGTAGAGCGTCCTAGAAGTCTCATATTAATTGGACCAGCACCTTAAGCTTAAAGGAATAAAAATGAAGAATAGTGTACAAGATTTTATTTTTGGGGATGGCAATACAATGAATCATGTGTTTCGTCAGTTTTCGATGGGGGCTGTTGCAATGGCGATGATGCAAGTTGCCAATGCTCAGGTGAGTGTAACCAATGTGGTACCAATGCAAATTCCAGGTCAAGGGACTGAAATTCGCGTGATGTTTAATGGCTTGCCGCCGCAACCACAAGCTTATCAACTCGATCAACCATCACGACTAGTTTTAGACTTTGATAAAGCACAGCAAAATTTAAAACAAAGTTCAATTCCTGTTGCAACGGCTGAAGCGAGCACTGTGGATGTGAGTTCGGATGCACAACGTGCGCGCTTAACTGTGAATTTAGCCAATGCTGGTGCTTTTACCACGCGTGTTGAAGGTAATACCTTTATTTTAAAAATCAACTCTGCACAAGCTGCAAATTATGTACAGCCTGTAGCACAACGTCAGCAACAGGGCATCTCAAATATTGGTTTCCACCGTGGTTCTAATGGTGAAGGTCAAGTTGTTGTTGATTTACTGGGTGGAAATACTCCCGTTGATGTTCAACAGCAAGGCAGTAAAGTGGTGATCCGTACTTTAGGCAATAAAGTACCTGCACATTTGACGCGCCGTTTAAATGTCAATGATTTTGCAACGCCAGTTGCTACGGTTGATGCACATAATGATGGCGGTAATGGGGTGATTACCATTCAGTCGACGGGTAGCTATGAATATATGGCGTATCAAACGGATAATAAATTAACGGTGAGTTTGAAACGTCCGGAAGATAAGAATCCATTACGTCCTAAAGCCGCAAATCATTACACCGGTAAGAAAATTTCATTAGACTTCCAAGATATTGAAGTACGTCGTGTGCTACAACTTTTGGCTGATTTCACCGAAATTAATATGGTTGCTGCTGATACCGTACAAGGGAATATTACACTTCGTTTGAAAGACGTGCCTTGGGATCAAGCGCTAGACATTGTTTTGAAAACCAAGAATTTGGATAAACGTCGTAATGGTAATGTGATTTGGATTGCGCCTGTATCTGAGTTGATTAAAGCGGAAGAAGAAGAAGCTAAAGCTATTGCACAAAGTGTTAAATTGGCACCGTTACAAACTGAGTATATTCAACTTAGCTATGCTAAAGCCGTAGATATAGAAAAGTTAATTACCGAAGGTCGTAATTCAAAAAACTCGAATTCTAATTCTAATTCTAATTCTAATTCTAACAATACAGACCCTTTAGGTGACAGTATTGGTTCTTTATTAAGCCCACGAGGAACAGTTTCTGTAGATCCTCGTACTAATATGCTGATTATTAATGACACATCACAAAAAATTGATCAAATACGTAAAATGATTGATTTATTGGATGTTTCCGTCAAGCAAGTCATGGTCGAGGCGCGTATTGTAAAAGCGTCTACCGACTTTACGAAAGAAATGGGAGTGAAATGGGGAATCCTGTCTCAAGGGATTAACCAAAATGACCACTTATTGGTAGGTGGTAGTGATACCACACTTTGGGACTTAAAAACGCCAGATGATGATGGGAAATATACCATTCAACGTCCAAGTAACTTAAACGTGGACTTAGGTGTAACTGCTGAGGGGGCGAGCCGAATTGCCTTTGGCTTGATTAGTCTTTCTGATTTTATGTTGGATTTAGAACTTTCTGCTTTACAAGCGGATGGTTATGGTGAAGTCATTTCTACACCAAAAGTACTGACAGCGGATAAACAACAGGCCAAAGTTGCATCAGGTCAAGAGATTCCGTATCAAACCACAACGGGTACCGGTTCAAATGCGACCTCTTCTACTGAGTTTAAAGAAGCTTTATTAAGTCTTGATGTCACGCCTAGCATTACTCCTGATGGTAAAGTTCAAATGAAGCTGAATATTAAGAGTGATTCACCAGCTGGTTATGCGCAAAATGGTGAAATTATCCTAAATAAAAATGAAATTAATACTGATGTCTTGGTCAACAATGGAGAGACTGTTGTTCTTGGTGGAATATTCGAACAAGAAAATTCTGTCAATCAAACGAAGGTTCCTTTCCTTGGAGATTTACCATATGTAGGAAGACTTTTCCGTAAAGATATGAAATCTGATAAAAAGAGAGAGTTGCTGATTTTTGTTACTCCGCGAATTGTTAATGACAGTGTTACGAGAAATCATTAATATATTTTCAATTTAACAAAAGAAATAGGTGACTCCTTGCCAAGCAAAGAGTTTGAAACCCTACCAAATATCTATTTGGTAGGGCCAATGGGGGCAGGAAAAACAACCGTAGGGCGACATTTAGCAGAATTGTTAGGACGTGAATTTCTAGACAGTGATCATGAAATTGAACGTAAAACAGGTGCGACCATTCCTTGGATTTTTGAAAAGGAAGGGGAAAAAGGCTTTAGAAGTCGTGAAACGAATGTCATTGATGAGTTAACTGCAAAGAAACAACTGGTCTTAGCGACTGGCGGTGGTGCTGTGACTCAGCCCCCAAATCGTGAATTTTTAAAACAACGTGGTATTGTTGTTTATCTATATACTCCGGTGGAAATTCAGTTACAACGAACCTACCGCGACAAAAATCGCCCACTTCTTCAAGTGGAAAATCCAGAGCAAAAGCTACGAGATTTATTGGCTGCCCGTGATCCGCTTTATCGTGAAGTCGCGCACTATATTATTGAAACCAATCAAGGTGCTGCGAGAGATCTTGCGCAAAAAATTTTTAATTTAATTGTTTCACAAAATATATCTCGTTAGAAAAGGTTAAATTCATGCAAACCTTACATGTTGAACTCGGTGATCGTCGCTACCCTATTTTTATTGGGAGTGACCTTAATCCACAAACTTTACTTGAGCCTTATATTCAGGGTAAACAAGTGATGATTGTCTCTAATACCACAGTGGCCCCGCTCTATTTAAAACATTATGTAGAAGCAATTGAGGCATTAGGGAAAACTGTTGCGACATGTATTTTGCCTGATGGTGAAAAGTATAAAAATTTAGACCATTTGAATTTAATTTTTGATGCCTTGCTCGAAGCAGGCTTTAACCGCGATTGTACGGTTTTGGCATTAGGTGGTGGTGTCATTGGAGATATGACCGGTTTTGCCTCTGCATGCTATCAACGCGGTGTGTATTTTATTCAAGTGCCGACGACTTTGCTGTCTCAAGTGGATTCAAGTGTCGGTGGAAAAACCGGGATTAACCATCCACTGGGTAAAAACATGATTGGTGCCTTTCAGCAACCCCAAGTGGTCCTTGCGGATATGGCGCAATTAAAAACTTTGCCAGCGCGTGAACTTTCTGCAGGTTTGGCCGAAGTGATCAAATATGCATTGTTAGGTGATGTTGAATTCTTAGCTTGGCTTGAACAGCATGTGGATGCTTTAGTTGCAGGTGATGCAACCTTGTTGGCTGAAGCGGTTTATCGTTCATGTGCTCATAAAGCGCGTATTGTGGCCAATGACGAAAAAGAACAAGGCGAACGTGCGTTATTAAACCTGGGTCATACCTTTGGTCATGCGATTGAATCGTACTTGGGATATGGTGAATGGTTACATGGTGAAGCCGTTGCAACAGGGATGGTAATGGCTGCAGATTTGTCCCAGCGTATGGGTTGGATCACTGCTGAAGATTTAGAACGTACAAAAAAAATCATTTTACGTGCACAATTACCGATAGTTTGCCCTAAAATTCCGCTAGAGGATTTTTTGGCGTATATGTCTCATGATAAAAAAGTATTGAATGGGCAATTACGACTTATTTTACTGAAATCATTAGGTCAGGCCATCATCACCAAAGAGTTTGATGTTGAGTTAATGAAACAGGCAATTTTGGCAAATCAGGCAGAGTAGGTACATCATGGCAGCGCGGCAGTCTCAATGGCAAAAAGTTCATCACTACGCATGGTTGGTGGGTGGAGCTGTGTGTCTGTTCGCTGCATTGGTTTTCTGGGCGATTACAGATACCAAAGAATTGGTTGAAGTTGAAAAACAAGCTGAAACTGAAGTGGATTTGCAAATTCAGCCCGAGAAAGTGGCGGCAATGTCCCATCTTGGTGCATTAAATGAAGAAGTGCGTCCGCTGGATATGACGACACGTGTGGTTGCTACAGCTCAACATGAGCCAGAATTTCGCGGCACTAAATTTATCAATGATTCTGCCAAACTTTATGGTGTTGAATTATTTCGGGTTTCTGAAGAAGATATTTTAAAAAGCTTCTTACGTAAGCAGCCTGAGCGTCACAAATTTATTTATCTACGTCTTTCTGGTGAAGACCATCCTGAGCAATACGTCATTTTAACAGGACCATATTCGTCGCAAAATGATGCCAAAGCTGCAATGTCGAGCCTCAACATCGCTTTGCCTGCTTCAATCAAACCTGAGGTTGTTGAATTTAAACAATATCAAGCATATGTGAATGACTTAGGCACGGAAGAAATGTCGTCGAGTCAAAAGTTATATGCTGTTAAATTAAAATCTGTACCTTTACCGAAAATTGATGAAGCTCAAATCGCCGCACGAAAAGCAGCGGCTGCAACGACGGTAACAACACCAACTAATGCAACGACAAGTACTACGGTGACACGTCGAGATGCTGAAGGAAATGTGATTGATGTGCAAAAATCACAAAGTAGTGTAGATGCACCACGTCCAAAACCTGCACCGGTAGAACAAGAAGTAACCGATCCTTTTAATTAGTTCTAAAATAGCGCAAGACGTCTTAGGAAAAGCTTAAACTGCACAGAAAAAGTGCATAAAATAAAAAAAGAACAATTTGAATTATTTGTTATAACTAAAAAATGCTTGTAATCAGCCATCTTAGGAGAAAATGCATCAAGTTGGCATATAAATTGCTTAATTGGTGCGTAAATTGAACTTTTCTCCCTGTTTTGGCGCGAAAATGATTCGATAAAAGTGCGAAGTCATTAATCCAGTCGTTATCCCTGATCTGAACTGCAAAAGCAGAAAATTTGACTTTTTATTCATGCATCAAAGATGAATTCGGTTTATCTTAAGGGTGTGAATAAGAAATAATTTTGCTCGACAGAACAATTCATGTGAGTAAGTTAAGACGAATCGCAACAAGAAATTAGTTTGTTAAGTGCTCGAAAGAGCTGTAAAGAAAAGAAGGGTACGCTATGCACATGCCATCGCCTAATACTGTAGCTCCCGCTCAAGGTTTATACCAACCGGATGAGTTTAAAGATAACTGTGGTTTCGGTTTAATCGCCCATATGCAGGGTGATGCAAGCCATGATCTCGTCAAAACCGCAATGCATAGTTTAAGTTGTATGACCCACCGTGGTGGTATTGCCGCAGATGGCAAAACCGGTGACGGTTGTGGTCTACTCCTTGCTATGCCCAAAGAATTTTTCCGTGAAGAAGCGAAAAAACTCAGTGACATTACATTGAGTGAAATCTTTGCTGTGGGTACGGTATTTCTAAATCTAGACCCTGCATTAGCCGCACATGCAAAACAAATTTTAACCAAAGAAATCGAAGACGAAGGCTGTAAAGTCATCGCTTGGCGTGTTGTGCCAACCAATAACGATGCATTGGGTTCAATCGCGATGCAGTCATTGCCTGCCTTTGAACAAATTATCGTGAATTGCCCAATGGGTGTTTCAGAGGTTGAATTCAACCGTAAGTTGGTGATGGCACGTCGTCGTGCAGAACAACAACTGACTGCTGACCCATACTTCTATGTAACCACTTTATGCTCAACTGTGATCAGCTATAAAGGTTTGATGATGCCAGCAGCGATTGCTGACTTCTATACCGATCTTGCTGATGAGCGTTTAAAGTCACACATCGTGGTATTCCATCAGCGCTTCTCAACCAATACATTGCCGCGTTGGCCTTTGGCACAGCCGTTCCGTTACTTGGCGCACAATGGTGAAATTAACACCATTACCGCAAACCGTAACTGGGCGATGGCGCGTACACCAAAATTTGAAAACCCATTATTGCCGGGTTTAACTGAGCTGAATCCAATTGTAAACCGTACAGGTTCGGATTCTTCAAGCTTAGACAATATGCTGGAAATCCTTGTTGGTGGCGGTATGGATTTGTTCCGTGCGCTGCGCATGTTGGTTCCACCAGCTTGGCAAAACGTTGAAACTTTAGATGCGGATTTACGTGCATTCTATGAATTCAACTCAAAACATATGGAAGCTTGGGATGGTCCAGCAGGTCTGGTAATTCAAGATGGTCGTCATGCGATTTGTATGCTTGACCGTAATGGTTTACGTCCAGCACGTTGGGTGATTACCAAAAATGGTTACATTACTTTGGCATCCGAAATTGGTGTTTGGGGTTATGAACCAGAAGACGTTGTGTCTAAAGGCCGTGTCGGTCCGGGTCAAATCTTGGTGATTGATACCTTTACCGGCAAAATGCTCGATACTCAAGATGTGAGTAATCACCTCAAACGTATGCGTCCGTACCGTCAGTGGTTACGTGAAAACTCAGTACGTGTACAAGGCAGTCCAGAGCTAGAAGAATATTTATGTGATCAAGGCTTAAAAGGTGATGACCTGAAAGCTTCACAAAAAATGTTCATGGTGACATTTGAAGAACGTGACCAATTGCTTCGTCCAATCGCTGAAAGTGGTCAGGAAGCCGTGGGCTCAATGGGTGATGATACGCCAATGGCAGTATTGTCTCGTCAGGTGCGCCATGTGTCTGACTACTTCCGTCAGCAGTTCGCTCAGGTTACGAATCCGCCAATCGATCCATTACGTGAATCGATCGTAATGTCGTTAGAGACATGCCTCGGCCGTGAACAAAATGTATTTGAACAAGGTCCAGAGCATGCAGATCGTCTGATCATTTCAAGCCCAGTATTGTCAAATTCGAAAATGCATCAAATCCGTACCCTTGGTCGTAAAGGTTACGAGATTGCAGATATCGACCTGAACTATGCAGAAGATGAAGGCTTAGAAGCTGCCATCGCACGTATTTGTGAAGAATCTGCGCAAGCGATTCGCGATGGAAAGACATTACTTGTATTGTCTGATAAGAAAATCCGTCAAGGTTTCTTACCTGCAAATGCATTGATGGCAACTGGCGCGGTTCACCACTATTTAATCAATGTGGGTCTACGTACCGATGCTAACATTATTGTCGAAACTGGTTTGGCGCGTGATGCACATCAGTTTGCGGTGATTCTTGGTTTCGGTGCGACTACGATCTATCCATACTTGGCTTATGACGTGATCAATGACTTGATCGCGAAAGGTGAGTTATTGGGTGATCCAATTCATGCGCAAGCTAACTTCCGTAAAGGTATTGAGAAAGGCTTATTGAAAGTCCTTTCTAAGATGGGTATTTCTACTGTTGCCTCTTACCGTGGCGGTCAGTTGTTTGAAGCGGTCGGCCTCTCTGATGAAGTGGTTGCAAAATGCTTCACTGGCGTACCGAGCCGTATTAAAGGCGCAACATTCTCTGATCTAGAAAATGACTTGAAAAAATTGGCAGATTTGGCGTGGAAATCACGTAAGCCAATCGATCAAGGCGGTATGCTGAAATTTGTATTCGGTAAGGAATATCACGCATTTAACCCAGACGTGATCAATGCGCTGCATAAATCTGTGCGTTCTGGTAATTATGCGGACTTTAAAGAATACGCAGAGCTAGTGAATAACCGTCCAATCGCGACGATTCGTGACTTATTCAAGCTGAAAACAGATCAATCGATTGCACTCGATCAAGTTGAATCCGTAGAAGAAATTCTGCCGCGTTTTGACTCGGCAGGGATGTCTTTAGGTGCTTTATCACCTGAAGCGCACGAAGCCATTGCAATCGCAATGAATACCATTGGCGGTCGCTCGAACTCGGGTGAGGGCGGCGAAGACCCAGCGCGTTACGGCACTATCCGTAACTCGAAAATCAAACAAATTGCATCTGGCCGTTTTGGTGTGACCCCTGCATACCTAACTTCTGCAGAAGTCCTTCAAATTAAAGTGGCACAAGGTGCAAAACCAGGTGAAGGTGGTCAGTTGCCGGGCGGTAAAGTGAATGGCTTAATTGCACGTTTACGTTACTCAGTACCGGGTGTGACATTAATTTCTCCACCGCCGCATCACGACATCTACTCAATCGAAGATTTATCACAGTTAATTTTCGATTTAAAACAGGTTAACCCACAGGCGATGGTGTCCGTTAAGCTGGTTTCTGAGCCGGGTGTTGGTACGATTGCGGCAGGTGTAGCAAAAGCATACGCAGACTTCATTACCATTTCTGGTTATGACGGCGGTACAGCGGCTTCTCCACTTTCTTCAATTCACCATGCAGGTTCACCATGGGAACTTGGTCTATCTGAGGCGCATCAGGCGCTTCGTGTGAATGACCTGCGTGGCAAGGTCCGTGTACAAACCGATGGCGGCTTGAAAACGGGTCTAGACGTTGTGAAAGCAGCGATTCTTGGGGCAGAAAGTTTCGGTTTCGGTTCTACACCGATGATCGCATTGGGTTGTAAATACCTGCGTATTTGCCACTTAAACAACTGTGCGACTGGTGTTGCAACTCAGCAAGACCATTTACGCCAGGAACACTATATCGGTGAGCCTGAAATGCTGATCAATTTCTTCCACTTTATTGCGGAAGAAACACGTGAATGGTTAGCAGCGCTAGGCGTTTCAAGTCTGAAAGATTTGATTGGTCGTACAGATTTACTGGAAATGCTTCCGGGTGAAACTGAAAAACATGCACACCTTGATTTGAGCGCATTGCTCCAATCGCATCCTGCGGCTGAAGGCAAAGCACAGTACTGTGAAGTACAAGGCAATGCACCATTCGATAAAGGCTTATTGGCTGAGAAAATGGTAGCTGAAATGCTGCCAGCGATTGAAGCAGGCACAGGCGGTGAATACGGTTTCACTATTGGTAACTGTGACCGTTCAATTGGCGCGCGTATTTCGGGTGAGATTGCAAAACGTTATGGCAACCTCAGCATGGAAGCGCATCCTGTTAAAGTTAAATTAACAGGGACTGCAGGTCAGTCATTGGGTGTTTGGAACGCAGGTGGTTTACACATCAGCCTAGAGGGCGATGCGAATGACTACGTGGGTAAAGGTATGGCGGGCGGTCGTATCTCAATCTTCCCACCGAAAGGTTCACCGTTCCAAACGCAAAATACTGCGATTATTGGTAACACCTGTTTGTATGGTGCAACAGGCGGTAAATTGTTTGCTGCAGGTACAGCAGGCGAGCGTTTTGCTGTACGTAACTCAGGTGCGTTTGCCGTGATTGAAGGTGCAGGCGACCACTGCTGTGAATACATGACGGGTGGTATCGTGACTGTATTGGGTAAAGTGGGTCATAACTTTGGTGCGGGTATGACAGGCGGTTTCGCTTATGTGCTCGACCTGGACAATGACTTTGTTGACCATTACAACCACGAACTGATTGAATTGAACCGTATCTCTACAGAATCGATGGAAGAACACAAAGAGTTCTTGTGCCGTATCTTAGATGAACATATTAAAGAAACAGGTAGTGCTTGGGCGTATAAGATCCGCAACGAGTTTGACTTCTATAGCCGCAAATTCTGGCTTGTGAAACCAAAAGCTGCTAATTTGCAGACTTTGTTGAAAACAACTCAAGCTGATCCACAATAATTCCACTACTGCAGATTTGATAGGCAGGTGTAAGTGCAAACATGCTTACACCTACCCACGGAGAGAGACATGGCAGAGCGCCTAAATAATGACTTTCAGTTCCTGGATGTAGCACGCCAAGATCCAGAGAAAAAAGATCTAGTTGTCCGCAAAGCAGAATTTGTGGAAATCTATAAACCGTTTACAGCTGAAGTTGCAAAAAACCAAACACACCGCTGCTTAGGTTGCGGTAACCCGTATTGTGAATGGAAATGTCCAGTACATAACTACATTCCAAACTGGCTAAAACTGATTGCAGAAGGTCGCATTTTCCAAGCGGCAGAATTGTGTCATCAAACCAACACATTGCCTGAAGTTTGTGGTCGTGTGTGCCCGCAAGACCGTTTATGTGAAGGCGCGTGTACGCTAAATGACGGCTTTGGTGCAGTCACCATTGGTAATGCTGAAAAATACATTAACGATACGGCTTTTGCATTGGGCTGGCGTCCAGATATGTCACACGTTAAGTGGACAGACAAAAAAGTTGCGATTATTGGTGCAGGTCCTGCTGGCCTTGGCTGTGCCGATATTCTTGTACGGAATGGTGTGAAGCCAGTCGTATTCGACAAACGCCCTGAAATTGGTGGTTTGCTGACATTTGGTATTCCAGAATTCAAAATGGAAAAAGATGTGATGAAACGTCGCCGTGAGATTTTCTCGGGCATGGGTGTTGAATTCCGTCTAAATACTGAAATTGGTACAGATGTGACCATTGATCAGCTATTGGCTGATTACGACGCTGTATTCATGGGTATGGGAACCTATACTTACATGAAGGGCGGTTTCGCGGGTGAAGACCTTGTTGGTGTGCATGATGCACTGGATTTCTTGATTGCCAATGTCAACCGTACGCAAGGTTGGGAAAAAGATCCATCTGAATACATCAGCATGGAAGGCAAAAAAGTAATTGTTCTGGGTGGTGGTGATACTGCGATGGACTGTAACCGTACCTCGATCCGTCAAGGTGCCGAATCTGTTGTCTGTGCCTACCGTCGTGACGAAGAAAACATGCCGGGTTCACGTCGTGAAGTGAAAAATGCGCGAGAAGAAGGCGTGGATTTCCAATTTAATCGTCAGCCGATTGAAATTGTGGGTGAAAATGGCAAAGTGACGGGTGTTAAAGTTGTGACTACACAGCTTGGCGCACCTGATAGTCGCGGTCGTCGTAGCCCTGAACCAGTACCGGGTTCGGAAGAAATTTTACCAGCAGATGCGGTATTGCTTGCCTTCGGTTTCCGTACCAGCCCTGCAGACTGGTTTACAACATCAAACATCAGTATGGATGGTTCAGGTCGCGTCATTGCTGCTGAACAGCAAGAATTTAAGTTCCAAACATCGAATCCGAAAATTTTTGCCGGCGGTGATATGGTACGTGGATCTGACCTTGTGGTAACCGCAATCTGGGAAGGTCGCCAAGCTGCCGAAGGTATTCTTGACTATTTAGATGTTTAAGTCATGACATGCCAGTGATTGAACTGGATTCATTCAAAAAACCCGCTTCGGCGGGTTTTTTATTTTTTGGAATTTACCTCAAATGACAAGTGAATGGATTTTGCAGATAAATACACTGCAAAGTTGTCAGACAGCGCTTTAGAATGGTGAATTATGCAAATGTGCTAGCACATTTTGCCATGTGTGAAAGGGCATCGGAATTACATACTGCGATCATGATCTAAATCTTAGGAAGCGACCATGACGCAAGTGACGACACAAAAAACATATCTAAATCGTCCTAAAGCTATTGGCATAACGGTACGTCGAGTACAATTCAATCCTAAAGCGATTCGCCGGCATTATTTTGCCAACTCACCGGTGATGTCGCATTTGTTGACGGCATTGTCATCGACCTTTCCCATTGGTGAGCAATTCTTTGTGCATAGCGTGCGCAATGTACGCGATAAAGTCAGTGATGAAAAATTGCAAGCTGAGATCGCTGCATTTATTGGACAAGAAGCGATGCATTCCAAAGCCCATGCTGAATTTAACGATGCTTGGCGCAGTGAAAGCTATAATTTAGATCGTTTCCAAGCATGGCTGGCACGTAAAGACAGCTATGTAAAAAATTTACATCCAAAAATACAGTTGGCAATTACCTGTGCATTTGAACATTTTACCGCTTTGCTTGGTGGCTATATTTTAAGACATCCTGAAGTGCTCAGTACTTTAGATGATGATGCAGTGAAACTTTGGGTGTGGCATGCGATTGAAGAGATTGAGCATCGTGCGGTAGCATTCGATGTATACCAGCATGTCTATGGTGATGACAAAATACGTCGCATGATTATGCGCAGTGTGACCACGGGTTTTGCAAGTCTTACGTTTTATTCTGCAACGAAGCTATTTATGCAGGATAAGAAAAAAAGTTTGCCAAAGCTGGGTGGAAATATTTTCGGCGCGTATTTGCTGGCAAAAATGTTTATTCAACTAGCGCCTGAATATTTGTCATATTACAAAGCAGAATTCCATCCGAGCGAAATTGATTACAGTCAGATCGTGAAATATTGGAAAGAACGTCTTGCTGATGAATATCAAATGGAAAGTTTTCAGACTGAAATTACACCGCAATTGTATAGTTAATTCAATATGATAAAAAAGCCCGAGTTGTGGGCTTTTTTTAATGCTGAATAATTTAGGAGTAGATGAATTTAATCACAAAGAAAATACATAATTCATTCGAAAAATAGGGTTAGAATAAATTTATTTAAACAATTACAAATAAATACTTGAGGTTAAGGGTTATGAATTCAATGAAAAAAAGCATGCTCGCAATCGCATTAGTCAGTACATTGACCCTGAGTGGTTGTGGCTATAACACATTACAAGTTAAAGACGAGGCCGTTACAGCAGCATGGTCTGAAGTACAAAACCAATATCAACGTCGTGCAGACTTGGTGCCTAATTTAGTGAATGTCGTAAAAGGCTATGCAAAACATGAAGAGCAAGTGCTAACGGAAGTAACGCAGGCACGTGCCAATGTAGCGGGTCTAAAAGTGGATAAAGAAGTATTGGAAGATCCAGCATTGTTCCAAAAATACCAAGAAGCACAGGCACAAATGACTAGCGCACTTTCACGTTTAATTGCTGTTTCGGAAAATTATCCAGACTTAAAAGCCAATGAGCAATTCCGTGATTTACAAGTTCAGTTAGAAGGCACTGAAAACCGTATCGCTGTCGCACGTAATCGCTACATTACTACGGTACAAGACTTTAACGGCTATGCACGCCAGTTCCCTCAAGTGATGACGGCTAAAGTCATTGGCATGGATACTAAACCTAACTTTAGCGCAGAGCAAAGTGCACAAACTGCACCGAAAGTTGATTTTAATTAATTGGCATCACTGCATTGTGAGGTGGGCTGATGGTGGATTTTGAGCTAAAACATACAGGTTTGTTATGGTTGCAGCGCATGGTTTTAGCATGCTTATTGTGTGTGGTGGGTTTCACACATGCAGAAACTGCCACCGCTACAGATGTAGATGCTGAAACAGTTGTTGTCGGTAAAATATTAAATGATCAGCAGTCAGCTACGCAAAAAGAAACAACAGCACAGCCTGAAATCAAAATTCAGCAGCCGAATATCGCCAATGATATGGCAGATGGCGAGTCGATTCGTGGCTTGCCGACCCTAAATGAACCTGTAGTTGATCAGGCAAATTTACTTTCTGCTGCTGAAAAGCAAGCCATTAGTCAGAAAATTCTACAGTTACACGAACAAGGTAAGGCACAAGTTGGTGTCGTGATTGTACCAACCACGGGTCAAGAAGATATTTTTGATTATGCTATGCGTGTTGCAGAAAAATGGCAACTCGGTTCAGCAAAACGTGACAATGGGATATTGATGGCGATCGCTGTAAATGATCATCGCATACAAATATTAACGGGTTATGGGTTAGAGGGAATCATGCCTGATATCATCGTTAGTCGAATTATCCGTAATCAAATCACGCCGTATTTTAAGCAAGCTCAGTATGCTCAAGGTATTAATGCTGGCTTAACAGAAATAACTCAAATTTTAAATCAAGACCCTGAAGTTGCCGCTCAAGCAGCCCAAGAGCTGAAAGAGCGTCAGGAACAAGCCTTACACGAGCAACAAGCCAAAGAGAAAACGTTTACAACGGTTCTCATCATTTTGGTGATTGGTATTTTTGCATCCTTTATTGTGGGTAAACGCTTAAGTGCGTCAACTGCAGCTGTTGCAGGTACCGTTGCGGGTTTGGTCAATGGTGCAGGTCTACTCACCAGTCTGTTGATGGGTGGGGCAATATTCTTTCTACTCATCACTGCTATTGCTCAAACCATTTTTCAAATGTTTCTTGCTGGTGGTGGGGGTGGTGGAGGTCGTGGCGGAGGCGGTGGCTTTGGTGGCGGAGGCTATAGCGGAGGCGGTGGTGGCTTTGGCGGTGGGGGAGCATCAGGTTCATGGTAACGAAAACAGAAACAACAGAAATTGTAACTTGTCCTAAAACACAGGAAATACAACAACCAAGTTTTAAACGCTGGTTGAAGCACTTCTTTTATATGCCTGCAGCAAACCGATTTTTTAATAAGCAAGATCAGCAGGCCATTGCTCAAGCGGTGACAGAAGCTGAACATGGCCATGTGGGCGAAATACAAGTGGTGATCGAAGGGCATATTCCTTCGAACCAAGCCTATTATCAAAATACCCGCGCACGTGCTGAACAGCTCTTTGCGGAACTGGGTGTGTGGGATACAGAATTTAATAGTGGTGTTTTACTTTATTTAAACTTATGTGAACGTCAGGTTGAAATTGTCATTGATCGTGGAATGAGACAGGCGACCGATGCCCAAGTGTGGCAGGATATTTGTGCGCGAATTATCCAAAGCATGCAAAATAAACAATACCGAACAGCTTTAACGGCAGGCGTAAAAGAGATTGGTGAAGTGATGGATCACTTTTATGCTGGAAAGTCTGTAGATAGAACGAATGAAATCGCAAATGAGCCAATAATTCTGCGCTAAAAAACGGTGATAAAGTGACACAAATCGTCACTTTTAAACACAAAAAGAGACGTAATGATTACAAAAAATAAAAATATTTTTTTAAAGTGCTGTTTTTTCTGTCGTTTTCACTATAATAATTCTTGGCACGCTCTGTGCTATTTATAAAACAAGCTACATAGCTTTATTAAATAATTAAATTAAAAAACATTTGTGGAGAATGTTATGAACGCTCAAAAAGGCTTTACGTTAATCGATACTCCATAAGTGTCCATATAAAATGAACAATCCATAAGTTAGTCGATATGGACATCATTAAAGTAGATCATAAATAATAAGCCAACTATGAAGCATAGATATTACTTCAGCCTTCTTTTGATACTCTCCTCGTTTAGCCATGCACAAGAATTAGACTTGATTCAATATTCAGATATTTCGACAGTTCCTCAAATTGCTTCTAATCAAAAAATCCAAACAGAACTTCAAGCATTGTTAAAACATGATTACCCAAAATTCCAAGCTAATTTTGAACATTATTCAGCGCCATATTTATTGAAAACAGACGAAGCTTTGTATTATGAAGGTAGGTCTGCATCTAGTTTAGATGCTTCATCGGCGATTGTT
This sequence comes from Acinetobacter sp. YH16056_T, assembly GCF_024605895.1. NCBI lineage: Bacteria > Pseudomonadati > Pseudomonadota > Gammaproteobacteria > Moraxellales > Moraxellaceae > Acinetobacter > Acinetobacter sp. YH16056_T. The sequence goes on from NZ_CP094545.1 coordinate 360,587, forward strand.
TTTAAAGATGGACGATTGTTTGCTGCAATTTATTTTGCTGAAACTAAGGTGCTAAAATATTTCAGTAATGACGCGAGTTGTTCAAAACAGTTACATCCTGCGATTCAAGTCTTTGCTCAGCAGCGTGAAATTCAAAGTATTGAGTATCAGACAGCTAGAGCGGATAGCGTTTTAAAATATCATCTTGGTTCGCCTGCTCAATGTGAGGCTTATATAGAAAAACTAAAGAAAGGAAACACAAGCTTTTTGAAAACTAAACCAAGATGAAAAATCTATAATGGCTCAATGGAAAGGTACGTGAGTCGTATAAAATAAATGGGGGAATATTTTTCCTTCAATAAGCTCAGGAAACTGTTGGCTGAGATTTCGGCGTGAGCTTAGTCGGATGCTTGTCGAAGCCATTGTGTGACAATATACTCCTATGGACTAATTTATACTCAACTTGCACAAATTATGTTGTGTTACGTATGTAACAAGTTGAAATTGTTAAAAAATAGGATAACTAAAAATGCAATCGACTGAATTAAAACAATTACCAGACTGGTTATTAGAACAGTTACCCCAAATGACTGAACCAGCAATTTTATCACTGCGGGATACGAAACTTGTTGTCACTTACCCTGATCGTACGGAAACAATTCACGATAGCTTAAAAGACGTACAACATCAGATCCATCATGTCAAATCGACAGATTTACAAATTCTACCAGAGATTTATCAATATTTTGGTGAAGATAAAGAAAATGGTGGCCTATTTTTTAAAACCTCTAAACATCTTTTTAGTCGTTTGTCTTCCTATACCGATCAAAATAAATTTGAGCATTTACGATCTGCTTTACAGACTGCCTTTGAAAATGAGCAAGCATATCTCGCAAATCCAACGGACTTTTTAACTGCCTATCATTTTATTGATACACACCCAGCCTTTTGGACGGTTACTGGCGATGTACCATCATGGTACTGGAATACATGGGGACATTGCCAAAATGTGTATCACGGTGTATATGAAGATGATGGGAAATTAGTGATTTATTTAGAGACTGGCTCACATCTCAATAAAGTAGAAGATGGTGGTAAATTATACCAAGAGCATTATCATGATTATCGTTTAGATGTTTGGGCAGATACGTTTGAACAGGCGTTTATCAAATTGGCGGCAATGGTGTATAAGTTTTTTGACCATCAAGGTTTTGAGCGTCCAGATGTGCCACATATAAAACCAGCATGGGTTCTGGAGCTTGATGAACAAATTGCAGAATTTAAAGAATGGAAAGATGAGGAGCTGTGAGTATTCACTCTTAGAGGAACGTCCACGAGTTGTTAAAATATGTCGTTTAAAACTTCTGTCAATGTTTGATTATTGTTACGATTGATCAATCTGGCAGACATGCCAAATGTTGTTGGCCCTGTAAAATATGCAAGTGATCCTAGACAGTATCGTGGACAACAAATCCCTCTAAATTCTTAAAATATTTCTGTTCAAAGGCTTCTGGGCTTAACCAGCCGTTTGAGGAAGGTGTAATCAATAGCTCTAGTCGTTTCCTCGGTGGTGCAGGAACCTATTTGCAGCTGCAAAAAGACCGCGAGCAATTACTCACAGTATTTTCGAATCGTGATGAAACCATCAAGCGTATGAAAAAAGGGGAAATTGCTTGCAAGACTAGCCTGTTTGGTGCTTGTACTAATCCTGATTCTTGCGAAAAAATTTCATTTACTGCAATTACGAGTTGTTTAAGTTGTGCTCATGCGGTGTTTGATACTAGCAGTGCAGAGAAGATGCAAAAAACAGTGCAACGACTGCAACGATTACGAGATACACAAGCACAAGGCAGTTTGCTATACGGGCAAATGGACAGCGATATTATGGCTCTAAATAAGACTATTCAAAAAATTAAAATGATCAATATTGAGGATTAAAACATGAGCGCTCTTAATGATTATTACGCTGCTTTAGAACGTTTAAAAGCCAACAAACCGACTATTTTACCAAAAGGTTCTGCCATTAATAATGACACTGTAGCATTAGAGGCAGGACGTAAGCGCGGTTCGATTAAAAAGAGCCGCCATGCTGCATTAATTGAGGCAATTGAGCAGGCTGGGCAGCAAGCAGGACAAAATGTACTTTCGCCTGCACAGCAGGTTGAACAAGCTAAAATCAAGACCAAAGCTGTGAAAAGTGATTATGAGCAGCTTAAAGAAGATTATGAAAAACTTTTAGAAAAATGCAATTCGTTGTTATTAGAAAATTTTGAGATAAAACAAAAAACGCATCTCTAGAGATGCGTTTTTAAAGTTAATTAACTAGCATCTACTTTACAGCTAATAATATCGCCAAGAGTACATACAGCTTTTCCTTTAGCAGTATCTTGTGGATTTTTAATAGTACCTACTAATTTGCCAGGAACTACAGTAGTAACATCCTTACCTCCAACCTGTTTAGTTTCAGTACTAGCAGCTGTATAAGTTAAATCCTTACAAGCACTTGTATAACCCTCTAATTCATCTTTATCCATTGGATTAGCACCTTCAGGGTCATTGATTCTAACGAATTGTTGACTCGCAAGACCTTTAGTTTCTGCAAGACAAGCAGTTTCAGAAGAACGCTTTGCATAATTTTGATAAGCAGGAATCGCAATTGCAGCAAGAATACCGATAATAGCGACTACAATCATGAGCTCGATAAGGGTGAAGCCCTGTTGATTTGATTTCATAACATTCTCCACAAATGTTTTGTTTAATTTAGTTATAAGCTTTGTAAGCTGATTTATAGTTTGCACAAAGTGTGCCAAAGTATATTATCTAACTAATCTACTAAAAATCAATACATTGTTGGGTGGATTAAAAAAAGTAAAAAAGCATAAAGTAAATTTATGTAACTAAGTGACAAAAATTGTTAGTTTTGTGAGATTTTGTTCTTTAAGTGGATCGTCACTATAAATTGCTGAATCATTGGGTGCTAAAAGTAGCTATAGCGTTTGGTCTAAATCATGATTCTTTGTGCAGGAATGAGAGTATTAAAAATCAAAAGTAATGTCCTATGCTGAATTTTTTATTGATGGTGGGGAGTAATAGAATGAAACGGCTCAAAGACTTCAAAATAACCGAACGAATATCTCGCCAAAATCTAGAAGTTTTGCCTATGCAATTGGGAGATGACGAAGCGACTCGTCGTATTGTAATGCATTATGTAAGAAGTGTAATCCGTAAGCATAGAGAAGAACTACAAAAGTTAGCTGATAAATGAGTTTGGTTTTTTCTATTCCATTTTTAGCTTTTCTACATTTTAAATTGTGTCATAACCATCCTGCTTTTTATAAAAATTCATCTTATCGTACTGAGTAAAAGCCATTTTCTGATATGGATAAAATGGAAAAATTTGTCCATTTAAAAGTATGTACATATGGACAAAATGAATAATGATATAAAACAAGATAATTCAATGGTTTGATGCGTGTCCATATAAAGTGACTTATGGATTGAATTGAATTAATGATCGTTGTTGCAATTATCGGTATTCTTGCTGCGATTGCGATTCCTGCTTATCAAAACTATACTAAGCGCTCAATTGATCAATCATGTTTAGCAACTGTTAAAAACTTTACCAACCAATTTATCTTGCATGAAAATGATCCAGATGGTGTAACAGCTATGCCAGCTATTGCTAACTTTAACATTACAGATAAATGCGAAATTGCTACTCAACCAGTGAAAGGCGATGAAACTATTGAAGCAGGTATTACGGGTGGTCAAAAGACTAAAGCTGTTTGTACAGTTGCATCAGGTAAATGCGAGCTACAATAAGTTGTAGTTTTACTCAAAAAAACGCATCTTAAGAGATGCGTTTTTTATTTTAACTCAAAATTTTCTAACAACAGTGAATTACACTTTTTCAGCAGTTTTTCATAATCTTCTTTAAGCTGCTCATAAGCACTTTATTTTTAAAATGTGTCATAAACTTTATCTACCATTAAGTAAAAGTTATGTTCTAGGTAGACAGAAATAAAAATTTTGAACATTCAAAAGTATGTCCATATAAAGTGACTTATGGAATGGATCTATGTCCGTAGAAGTAAGTTATAAAAATAAAAATACCCTACAAGTTGTGTCCAACTTATAGGGGTCAGTTCATTTGCAGGTTTTTTAATATTGATAGAAAAACTTTACATCTGACCCTGAATATAATTCTCTATACCTACAGTCTCGGTTAAATCGAGCTGTGTTGTTGCCCAATCCAGCCACTCTTCTTCTTTTTCTAAAATTTCTTGCACTAAGTCACGAGTCACATAATCCATTTCTTTTTCAGCTAAAGCCACAGCCTGTTGTATGGATTCAATATTCTCTTTAACCTTACGTACATCACAGTTCAACACTTCAACTGTATGTTGGCCGATATACAGCTTGCCCAAATGTTGTAAGTTTGGCAGACCTTCTAAAAACAGAATACGCTCAATAATTTTATCGGCATGCTTCATTTGACGAATTGATTCTTTATATTCCGCAGAGCCCAGTTGCTCAATGCCCCAATCGTTAAACATACGTGAATGAAGAAAATATTGGTTAATTGCAGTTAAATGATGATAAAGCACCTGATTTAACTGATTAATTACATCACGATTGCCTTTCATGTCTGACTCCTTAACTGCAATAAAGCTCGAACTAAGCAATATAAATTCGATATTAGAATAGAAATATCTTAAACAACAAAGTGCAAATTAGCGAGTGTTTTATAGAACAGCAAATGAAAATCACAATCAAAACAAGGCGCTAATTTTCAGAGCTTTAATAAATAAAAACCCGCTTAGAGTCAGAAGCGGGGGAGGAGGAATGGTCTGAGACCATTGGTTTTATAATTATGATTGTTAAGAAAATTTAAAAGCTTGGCTTATGCAGCAATTGCGATACGGGCTGCAATTTGTGCAACTTCATCACTAATAATCATACGTGCTTCAGGTGCACAGCGACCACAACAGGTGCCTAAATCAAGCATATCGCGTACTTCACGATAGCTTTCTGCACCATTGGCAATTGCATCTTTAATGTCTTGATCAGTAATACCACGGCACAAACAAACGTACATGAAATCAAACCAAGTGAATAAATGGGATAAGTAATATTATTGATAATTATTATCGTTTGTCAATAAAAATCATTTGAAAATGCTTTTAAAGTGATTGAGTTTTTGAATGAAAACTGTCATTTAAGCGGAAATCTGAGTAATGCTCAGATTTCCATGTGAGGTTTTTTGTTCTTTTGGAATGTGATACTTAGTGAATGGCTTAAGCAATGTTTACTAACTTATTGATTAATAATAACCACGCCATCCATTTCTACTAAAGCACCTTTTGGTAGGCTAGCTACACCGAGTGCTGCGCGTGCTGGGTAAGGCTGAGCAAAATATTCGCCCATAATTTGATTGACCAATTGGAAGTTAGAAAGGTCAGTGAGGAAAATATTCAGCTTAGCAATATCTGCTAGCGTACCACCTGCAGCTTCACATACCGCTTTTAAGTTGTCGAATACACGGCGAATTTGAGCTTCAATGCCTTCTACCAGCTCCATGCTATATGGATCTAAGCCAATTTGACCTGATAAATACAAAGTGTCGCCCACTAAAATGGCTTGTGAGTAAGTACCAATTGCAGCGGGTGCATTTTCAGTATGGATTACCTGGCGGGACATTTATTTCTCCTATTATCATCATGACACGGCACATATAAATATGCGGTGTCAGGTTAGCTGGCAACTTTCGCAGTTTCGTTGATGGCAACAGGTTGTGCCAAACGACTAATGCGTGGGAAGCCAAAATGCATTCTTAAATTACGGATAATTTCGGCAATTTGTTTACGGTTGTGTACAACAATATTCACATAGGTTTTTTCTTCATGTGCGCGGACAGTCTCTACACCCACTTTTTCTTTACGGCATAGATAGATCAGTTCTGAAATTTGCTCATCATTTAACAGCATGTTTAGGCATAAATAGGCTGTAAAACTAATATCTTCACTGTCTTCTGTAGTCCAGTGTAACGGCATGATATTTTCAGGATGTAAATGCTGTTCATGCAATAAATTATGACAACGAGAACGGTGCACAATCAAACCACGACGTGATAAATGCCCTTGAATTGGATCGCCTAAAACAGGGTTACAGCAGTGCGCATATTTAACGTCGACACCATCTGTGCCCAAGATCAAGCGTGCAGAGTTTGAAGTCTGAATGGTGTCTTGAGCATATAAGTGATTGGCAACTAATTGAGGCAGTAAATCACCCACGGCGATTTGTTCAAATAATTGTTCTTTATCATTTAAATGACGCCAATTCAGCACATTTTCCCAATCGGCTAATGTCAAATCACTCACAGAACGGTTAAAGAGTTTTAATGCGCGATTTAAAGCTTGCTGGCCAACTAAACGTTGTTCATCTTGGTCTTGGTCACGAAGGATATTTTGTAATGCACGACGGGCTTTTTGGGTGTTAATAAAGCTCAGCCAGTCAGGGTTTGGCGTTGCAAGAACATCGGTGATGATTTCAACGACTTGACCACTCAATAATGGCGTTGAAAGGGGTTTGGTTTCACCATTAATTTTCGCACCAACAGCATGGTTGCCCAAAAATAAGCTCGCTGAATAAGCAAAATCAACAGCTGTGGCACCCTGAGGTAGTTCATGCAAATGACCGTGTGGGGTATAAACCCAAATTTTTTCTTGATGTAGATAATCGAGTAATTCACTAAACGTGGTCTTGGCACATGCACCATCGACTAATACATTTAAATTTTGCATGGAGGCTTGGATCGCTGAACGACAAGCTTGTGGTGCATTTTCACCGAGGACCACACCAAAGCGTGCTGCTTTACGCATCAGTTCTGTTTGGATGGTCAGAGATAAAATAGTCTTTTCGCCTTTTAAGCGCATCATCAGTGACTGGTTGCCACCAGGGAGTGGGCGACGGATATGATCAGCGTAATTAAGAACTTTAAAGCTTTCTTTGAGGATGTCTGCAAGTCGGTCACAGTCTGCGATGCTTTGTAAAATAATTTCAAAGGCATGACTATGGGTGAGCTCTTGCAGATCGATATCGTTTTTTACAAAGTGGCGAAGTAATTCAATATTATTATTTTTCTTTTTAATTCGACCTGAAATATGGTGCTGTTCAAGTAGGGTAGTGAGGTTGTTTTCCCATTTGGTCTGGTATTCGCAGCGTTTCGGTTTGGTTTGTAATAAAGCTTCTTGAACATTGTTATACATATCTAAATCTAGATTTTGATAACACAAATGTTCAAGGTTGTCGGCCATTTCATTCATACCGACAAGGCGTGCCATTGGTACAAAAATTTCAAAGGTTTCTTGGGCAATACGAGCACGTTTGTCGGGGCGTAAAGCACCTAGTGTGGTCATATTGTGATAACGATCTGCCAGTTTAATAATAATGACACGTGGGTCTTGTAGGGTGGCTTGCAGAATTTTACGGAAGGATGCAGCTTTATTATATTCTTTATCACTAGAATGGCTGAGTTTGGTGACGCCATCGACGAGTTCAGCAACGGTCAGACCAAATTTTTCAGTAATATCTTGTTTGGTAAATTCGGTATCTTCGATGACATCATGCAGTAAAGCGGCCATTAAAGTTTCCGCATCAAGACGCATATGCGCCAAAATACAGCTCACCGCAATCGGGTGGAGGATGTAGGGTTCGCCACTTTTACGGGTAATACCATCATGGGCAATATCCGCATAGTCGCAAGCTTCAAGCACGCGTTCGACATCACTTACTGAAAGGTAAGCGTCGATTATCACATTTAACTGTTGCTTGGCTTGGCTGACCATTGGGCCTGGCATAGAACACCCTTTTACTACTGATTTACAAATGAAACGGTTAATACTTTAATGAAATGCATATTGCATGACTTGTCAATTTTTTAGTTTAAAAAATTGAAAATCTTTTTCGCCTGCTTTGCACTTCTTAAGCTTATGTTATAACTGTTCTGAGTAAAATATTAAAGAGAATCCATAAAAAAAGCCTAGTTAAAAACTAGGCTTTTAAGGTCAGGTTTATCTTATTGGAAAGAAAAACCGTCTAAGTTTAGGTTATTTGCAGAAAGAGCAAGGTCTAAACTTGAAGTTTGGTAGTCTTGTTCACGTTGTTTCAGGATGTCTTTAGAAACGTGACCAGCTGCAATTTCACGAAGTGCAACAACTGTAGGTTTGTCGTTGTCCCATTCAACAGTTGGTTCGATACCTTGACGTGCCAATTGACGCGCGCGTTTGCTTGCCACTAGTACAAGCTCAAAGCGGTTGTCTACATGGTCTAAACAATCTTCAACGGTTACGCGTGCCATAAGAATTCTCGTTTGAATATAAATTTTTAACAGACTGTGCAGTATAAGGTGCTTTGTCTATAGACTCAAGTTTTAATCACTGCTCAGTCGGCGTGATTAATTTTTCAATTAACTGCTGATGACGTGTCGCTTGCTGTTTTAAAACCAAGCGATTAGCAATAATCACAGACTCTAAATCATGTAAGGCTTTATTAAAATCATCATTAATAATGACGTAATCAAAATTTACATATTGCTGCATGTCTTCAACTGCGCAGCTTAAGCGATGTTCGATCACTTCAACTGAGTCAGTGCCACGGTTTGATAAGCGTTGGCGTAAGTCAAACTGACTTGGTGGGAGAATAAAAATTTGTCTAGATTCAGGAAAAAGTTTACGAACCTGTTCAGCACCTTGCCAGTCAATTTCAAGTAAAACGTCATGACCTTTGGCCAACTGTTCTTTTACTGTGCGCTGTGCAGTACCATAGTAGTTGCCAAAAACTTCAGCATATTCAATGAAACCACCTTCATTTACGAGCGCTAAAAAATCTTCTTTTTTTGCAAAATGGTAATGTACGCCGTCTAATTCGCCAGGACGCTGACCACGAGTCGTATGAGAAACAGAGACATGTAAATTGTTTACACGTTCAAGCAGGGCTTTAACGAGGGATGTTTTGCCCGTTCCCGATGCAGCAGAAACGACAAACAAGAGACCCGACATGATATTTTTCCTGATATGATAAAATATCTTCTCTATTTTAGAGTAGACGCGCGCCAAACTAAATAGTCAGACGTCTATTGTTTACATTTATTTCAAGTGATACCCGTAAAATTGAGTGGGCATTGAGGATTCTATGGAAATTGTTTTAGCTAATCCACGCGGTTTCTGTGCAGGTGTTGATCGCGCCATCGCGATTGTGAACCGTGCATTGGAATGCTTTAACCCACCCATTTATGTACGTCACGAAGTGGTACACAATAAATTTGTGGTGGACGACTTGCGTCAACGCGGTGCGATATTTGTGGATGAGCTGGATGAAGTGCCAGATGACAATATCGTGATCTTCAGTGCGCATGGTGTATCTAAAGCGGTACAACAAGAAGCTGAGCGCCGTGGGCTAAAAGTTTTTGATGCGACTTGCCCTTTGGTGACCAAGGTACATATAGAAGTGACCAAGTATGCCCGTGAAGGTGTGGAAGCAATTTTGATTGGTCATGAAGGTCATCCTGAGGTTGAAGGGACGATGGGCCAATATGACACCAAAAATGGTGGTTCGATTTATTTGGTTGAAGATGAACAAGATGTTGCTGATCTAAAAGTGGTGCATCCTGAAAAAGTAGCGTTTGTAACTCAGACAACGCTTTCTATAGATGACACAGCAAAAGTCATTGATGCCCTACGTCAGAAGTTCCCTGAAATTCAGGGGCCGCGTAAAGATGATATTTGTTATGCCACTCAAAACCGCCAAGATGCCGTACGTGATCTTGCCGAGCAATGTGATGTTGTACTGGTTGTGGGTTCACCGAACTCTTCGAACTCGAACCGATTACGTGAATTGGCTGAACGGATGGGTAAGCATGCGTATTTGGTAGATAATGCAGATCAGTTGCAACAAGAGTGGTTTGATGAACACACTAAAATTGGTGTAACTGCAGGAGCATCGGCACCTGAAATTTTAATTAAACAAGTAATTCAGCGCTTACAAGATTGGGGAGCAAAAGCGCCGCAAGAGTTGGATGGTCGTGAAGAAAATATTACATTTAGTTTGCCAAAAGAGTTACGTATTCCTGTAACACAGGCATAAAGTGTTAATGACTTAACATTCTGAATTTTTTTAAGAATTGACAGATAATTGCTTTTTGGCAATTATCTGTTTTTTTATGCCTTTTATCCTGATTTGTGTTTGTTTTGTAATTTAATTGGATATTATTTTTAATAGGGTAAAGTTTGGCGCGCCTTGGGGGGAGTATGCAGAAAAATAATGGATTTACGTTAATAGAGCTGATGGTGATTATAGCAATTTTGGCAATTGTGGCATCGGTAGCAGCACCTTCCTTTGTGGGTTTTTTGAAAGCGTATAAATTGAACCAAGCAAAAGAACAGGTAATTCAAGCCTTAAAAGATGGGCGAAGCAAAGCTGCAGCTAATAGAGCATTTGTTGTTGTTTGTCCATCAAAAGTAAAAGATGGTGATGTGATTTCTAAGGATAAATGTTTAGAAAATGCAAATGTTTCGGCTGCAGATAAGCAAACATTTCAAGATTCGAATCGAGTTGTTATTGCTAATCTAGCAACAGGGGTTGAAGTTAGTGGTGATACATACTTTGTTTTTGGGCCAACTGGAACTTCATTAGATAGTGTGAGCAATAAAGTTCCTAAAGCGAAAAAAATAGTAGTTTGTTCTGAATCTAAAACTAAAGAAATTGAGGTGACTGTACTTGGTAATGTGAATCTAAAAAATTCTGGAGTTTGTTCATGAATAAAAATAAATATCAATCGGGTGTTGGGTTGGTTGAAGTTTTAGTCGCACTCATTCTACTTGCAATAGGAGTGCTGGGTTATACAGCATTGCAATTACGTGCAGTAGATGCAACATCAGAAGCTCTTACACGTTCTCAAGCATCGTTAATTCTTAGAGGGTTAACTGAGAACATGAGAGCTAATCCTAGTGCTCAAGCTAGTTATCCAGCAGCCATAAAGAGTTATGAAAATTCAGTTGAACCAAAACCAGCACCAACATGTTTGGATAAACCTTGTTCATCTGCTGATTTTGCCAAATATGATGCATATTTGGCAGCACATGCTGCCAGCAATATTGGAATTAAAATTGTTATGGCTGAATGTCCTGGTGTTAATGCAATTAAAAGACAATGCTTATTTGCGGCATGGGATGAGACTGCAATAAATTTAAAAAGCACAAATTATAGTAACTGTATGAATGATAAGGGTATATATATTTATGGTGCAAGATGTTTGATGATGGAGGCTTATTAATATGTATTTAAATAAAATGAAGCTAACTCATCAAAAAGGATTCACCTTAGTCGAATTATTAATTGCAATTGTCATTGGACTGATTGTCGCTGCTGCTGCTCTGCAATTATTTTTAGGTGGAATTATATCTGCACGTATGCAAGAAGCGGGTGCAGACTTGCAAGATAGTGGTATTTTTGGGGTGGAATATATTGCTCGTGATGTGCGTTTAGCGAATTATGGAAATGAGAATAATCCAATTTTAACAAATATAACTCCTATGGGGGGAATTGTGCTTAGTAGTGGTGAAACCAATGCTAATTTGCTCTTAAAGGATGTTAGTGCTGATTTATTAACAAAATCTGGTGGTACTTCAAGTGTTGGCTCAAAAAGCGATCAGCTAACTATTCAATTTATAGCTCCCAATGACATGCTTAATTGCGAAGGTGTGAAAGTGAAAGCTAATGAATATGTAATTCAACGATACTTTTTACGAGCTGATGGATCTGCTTCAAATTTGGCATTAGCGTGTGATGCTAATTCTGCTGGCAGTAATGAAGTATCTATAGCAGGTTTAAACGATAAAAATAATGGTGAAATAGTAATGCCTCGAGTAGATCAATTGAGGTTTTATTTGGGAAGTAAAATTGGGGAAGAATTTGTTTATTACACAATTGATGAATACAAAAAGGTTGCAAAGGATGCGGTGCAACCTGATATTCCCCGCATTGTATCTATCCATGCCATGATGTTGGTACGTTCGAAAGATTCTGTGAGCAGTAAAGATCTAGACCCAAAAACTGATAGTTTTAAATTTTTAGATGGCGAAGTTATAGCTACAGATAAAACGACAAAATATGTACGACGCATGTATGCGACAACAATTGCTTTGCGAAATGGTTTGGGGGAAAAAGTCTATGAAAGCGCCCAATAATTTAAAGATTCAATCAGGCTCAACGATGATTGTTGTGATGCTAGTCCTTTTGTTGACCACTATAGTTGGTGTAATGTCAATAAGAACTGCAATGACTACTTTGAATATTTCTGCTAATGCGCAAGTAGGTCAATTATCTAGCCAAACTGCGGATACTCCAATTAATCAAATTTTTATTGAAGATATTATTAAGCAGACAAATTTGTCGAGCATCATAGGTAAGGCTCTAAAAGATAATGAAGTGGAGCCAGGTAATGAATATGTGTTTTGTTATAGACCTAAATCAACCATTAAGTTTGGGTCAGTAATGTCTATGGCAGTTCAGCATTTAGAAGGTGGCGGGACATTAAAACTCGTTGATGGCAGTGTTGATAATTATTGTGATTTGTCTGAAGACTATGGTAGCGCGCGTAAAGGTGTTGTAACCCAAATCGCGATTAAAATTCCTACAGACTCAACATCACTTCCGCCTTTGGCACTATTAGCAAGATCTACCAATGTGAGTGGTGGTCAAAACATGCCAGAAGGTGTTACTGAACAGAAGCGTATTCGCGTTACAACAACGGCTGTAATGCCTGCTTTTGCAAAAGATGTTTCAGTAGCTCAAAAATGCATGAGTGGTTTCATTAATGATGATACAGATACTGAAACTAAGGGCAAAGAAACAGTTGCTCAATGTCTAGTAAATTTAGGAATTCCAGTCAATACTCAAATGCAAGAATTTAACCTTCAAACATTTTTAAAAATGGTAAATGAGCCGACATAATTAAGAGGAATTAGGAAATGAAAATAGTAAAAAAGATTGCCTCACATAATTATGAAGGCAAAAGAAGTCAATTAAATTTAAGTTTAGTTGCAACGGGTGCTTTTTTTAGTACGCTTTTGATTACTTCATCTGTAGCACAAGCAACGGATTTGCAGATCTATATGGCACCAACGGCAGGTAAAAAAACCATTGTTATGATGCTTGATACATCAGGTTCTATGAATTATATAAAAGCTGATTATGAGGTTTGCTCTAATTCGACTTCTACTAGTGATAAAGTAATTACTGCCTTAAATTTGGCGAATGAAGATGGGAAAACATATATTGCACCTTCAGATACAAGCCCTTCTTATGACAGAAGATTTTGTTATGTTAGCAAATCTAAAACCAGTTCTATAAGTCAAGTTATCAAAGATGGTTGTGAAAGAGTCACTGATAAAACCTACCGTTGTTATGACCGCCTTACTCGCTTAAAAGATGGAATGTTCGCTTTTCTAAATAGTAATAATTCTACATTAAATGAAGTCAAGGTTGGGCTGGGTAACTACTCAGCTAGTGGTGATGGGCGGAGCGGGCAAATATTAGTACCTGCCGAAAAGTTAGACGGTGTTGGATCTACTCATCGGACAAGATTAAAAAATGCAATTAAGGATTTAACTGCAAAAAATGGTACACCGACAGCGCATGCATATGCTGAAGCAGCTGCATATTTAATGGGGACGAAAACAGGTTCAGTTGTTGCTTTAAGTGAAGCACCTGTATTTTTTACTTATGTTTCATACTGGGATAATTACTATAAGGTATGTGATACCTTTGATACTGCAGGTAAATTATGTACATCGTGGAGTAACGGTACTAGAGGTACTATCCCAAATTTTTATATTAATGGTCTTAATCAAAAAGACTGCAACGTGGATCGTATTTCTGGTAAATGTTATGTAAAAACTGGTAAACATACAGCCAATCTTGATAGTGGTTTTAATTTCTCAGACCGTACAACAAAAATTGCTGACTCAACTGCTTATAATTCACCACTACCTGCTGTTGACGACCGCCAAAGTTGTGATGGGCAGGGCGTATATGTTCTATCTGATGGTGCAGCTAACTCTACTAATGAATCTCGATCAATTAACCTAATGACAAATGCTTTAGGCGCAAAGGGAACTGATTTCGATTGTGAGGGTGGATTGAGTGAAGCTTTTGAGGGGTATAATCCAGGTGGATGGCGTTGTATAGGTGAGTTTGCAAAGAGGCTTTTTGATAAAAATAAGAACCCCGCTGGTATTTCGATACAAACTGCATTTGTCGGTTTTGGTAGTGATATGAGTGATTTAACAGAGCCTTATGTTTCTAATGCATGTAAATTAAGTTCAAGAACCCAGGCGGATAGAACATCCGACGATGCTTGCTCTCCAGGAAAAGCAACGTATGGTGTAGAAAATCCAGGCTATGGCAATGGTGGCTTCTTTATTGCAAATGACCCAGCAGAAGTGACTAGAAGTGTAGTTCAATTTATTGACAATATTGGTAAAAATCCGATTGATCCTCTGTCTACTGGAGCGATCTCTGTGCCAGTAGATGCTTTAAGTCCACATACTTTTCAGCCCTACGGTTATTTAAGAGCTTTAGAACCAAAGCCTGGGACTCTGAATATGATTTGGATGGGGAATTTGAAAAAATATCCTGTCAGTGGCGGAGCATTAAAATCTAAAGATGAGAGTAAATGGGTTTATGAGTCTGATGGTAGCTTTACTAAAGGTACTCAAGATATTTGGAATGACACGTCAAAAACTGATGACGCAGGTGTGGATATCGGTGGTGTTATATCTAAGTTGAAATTACCAACTGAGGCTGCACCAAATGGATATAGACCACTGTATAGTGATATTGGTAGCGTATCCTCTACAGGAGTAATTACTACTACAAGTAAAGGTAGTGGTTTATTTTATGTTTCTCAATCTACAACGACTCCAAATGATCTATTAAGTAATTTTGAAAATAACAGCAAATTAAAAAATTTAAGTACCGACATTAAATTAAAATTATTAAATTATTTTGGCTTTAATTTACCACTGACTCCTAGTGAAATGCCTAAAGAACTGAAAGCACCAGAATTAGCTACCAGTGCAATGGGAGCAAGTATTCATTCTTTTCCAGTTCAAATGACTTATTCTGGTGATTTAGATTCAAATGGTGATCTTGGTACGGTGAGAAAGCAGTCTGTACTTTATGGGAGTATGGAAGGAGCTTTAAGGATTGTGGATGGAACTTCGGGGATCGAACAAATGGTATTTGTTCCATCTGAAATTTTAAGTGACTCTACGGCATCCAAAGCCTTGGTTAAAGGGGAATCAGATCAAAATGGTGCAACTGCAGGTATTGGTGGTGCTTGGATTGTAGATTCAAAATATAATATTGTTAGTGAAACTGATGAGTCTGTCACAGTTAATGCAAGTAAGATGAACGTATACGGTGGTATGCGTATGGGGGGGAGGAGTTATTATGGTTTAGATGTTCTTAAGCCTACTGATCCTAAATTCTTATTTAAAGTTACTGGTGGTAGTGGTGAATATGCCAGAATGGGGCAAACTTGGTCTAAGCCTGTTTTAGCAAATATTCGCTACAAGGGTAAAATTACTCGTGTCATGATTGTTGGGGGTGGATATGATGCATGTTATGAAAATCCTCAATTTATTTTAGGGAAGGAAAACCCTGATGAGTTTCAAATAAAAAATCATGCAGGAACTGTTGTAGATAATTGTAAGAAATCAGAAGCACTTGGTAATGCAGTTTATATTATTCATGCTGAGACTGGTGAACGTATTTGGTGGGCAAGTAATACCGGAGCAAACACAAATAATACGGCTATGAAACATAGTGTTGTGAGTCGTATAAGTACTTTAGACCGGGATGGTGATGGTCTAATTGATAACTTATATTTTGGTGATTTGGGCGGGCAGGTTTTTCGAGTCGATTTGAATAATGCAGCTAATGCACAGCTTGGAAAGCGAGTTATACGTTTAGCAGATTTGAGTGTAGGTAAAGATGTCAATCAACATACACTTACAGCTGGAAATCAACCTCGTTTCTATCAGCCACCAACATTAACAATTCATGATGAAGGAAAAGATACTTTTTTATTGTTGGGTATTGCGTCTGGAGATCGAAGTACTCCGTTAGATGTTGCGCCAACGGAAGGTCGTGAAAAAATTAAACCATTTAACGCATTGACCAATAGACCAACAAATAAAGTATATGGCTTAATTGATCGAGATGTTGCGAATAGCTATTTGATTACTGGGAAATTGGATGGTACTGATATTGATCTTACAAAAGATATTACACTGGAAAAACTATATCCAAATCCTCAGACCATTTCTGGAAAGGTTGCGAGTCAATTTGCTATAGGTGGGAAGCTTGGATGGTATAGATCTTTATCGAGTGGGCCAGATGGAAAAGAAATTTTAACAGCTGTATTGAGTGATACAGATGGTAAAACAGTTTCAACAACAAGAACACCTGGTGGTTTAAAAGCCTTTGAGGAAGAACCAGCTGCAATTACAGGGCGTTTAATGGTTCCAGTATATGACCCGCAAGGAACAGGTATTGTTGATAGAAGTAATCCATGTCAACCTAGGGTGGTTGGGGAAACACATGTCCAGCAATTTTGTCTACCTTATGGGGCATGCTTGAACAGCACGGGAAATGTTGATACAACCAAGGATAAAGTAACAGGTTTCCAGATGTTGAATGGTAGAAACCAAAATGTATTGGGTGCAGGTATTCGTGGAATTTCTATGGGGCCAGATAATAATGCCGATGCAGAGCCTTTAAAAGGAGCTAATTGTGGCGCTCTAACGATCTTAGGTTTACAAAGTGGTAAGGGTAGATGGGAGTGTAATAAAATTTTAAATCCAACTCGATGGTATGAAAAATATGTCGAAGCTAAAAATAACTAAGGCAAACCCAGCAGCATATTTTATATGCCGCTGGGGAGCTAACTCGGGTTTTACATTGATTGAACTTATGATTGTTGTAGTCGTAATTTCAATTATCGCAGCAATTGCTATTCCTAGTTATCAAGATCAGGTACGTAAGGGAGTTGAGTCTCAAGCACAGCAAGAAGTGCAGAAAATTGCAGAACAACTTGAACGTTATAAATCAAAAAATTTTACTTATAAATATTTTGATCCTAATAGTATTTATCGTACTGATGCTAATTCTCCCGCTTTGGTAGAAATACCTGTTCCAGTAGGGGCTACTGGGGATAAAATAAAATATAAAATACTCGTAAAAGACCTTAATAGTCCCAAGAAAAATTTGGATGATGATGCTGTATGGGGGAATGGTTGGATGATACAGGCTTTAGTACAAAATGATCCAAAGAATTATAATATTCTTATGACAAGTGAAGGACTTCGTTGCAAAACTAGAGATACACTCAGTGAAACAGATATTACTTGCCCTGGCAGCAACGTAAAAGCTTGGTAATGTTAATATGAAGAAAACTGGATTTACGTTAATTGAAATATTAATTGTTATTGCTATTTTAGGTATTTTGGTAGCTATAGCTTTTCCATTGTATACAGGCTACGTAATAAAGGCGAACCGAGTAGGCGCACAAAGTGAATTACTCAAAATTGCAAGGAATTTATCAAATTATAAATTGGTAAAATATACTTATAAAGGCGTGGCCTTAAGTAACAATACTTTAAAAGAAAGCTATCCACTTACAGGGAAAGTTTTTTATGAAATTGAATTGTCTGTAGCGGCTGATAATATGTCTTGGAAATTGACTGCAACTCCACAGGGGCAGATGTTGAATACAGGCAATTTAACGTTAGATAGTACCGGCAAACAATGTTGGGAAAAAACTTCTGGCGCTTGTGAACCATGGGACGGCAAATAACCTCAAATTCAAAATTGTGGATAAACACTTTTTGATCTTTCATTCAGGGCAAATTTCACGTAAAATATTGCCCTCTATGAAAGGGGTTTGAAATGTATCGATGGTCGGTACAGGGATAATCCGTAAAAACTATAAGGTTCTATCATGGTTGTTATTCGTCTTGCACGCGGTGGTGCTAAAAAACGTCCGTTCTATCAAATCATTGTGACTGATAGCCGTAATGCACGTGACGGTCGTTTCATCGAACGTATCGGTTTCTTCAACCCTACAGCTCAAGGTAAAGCAGAAAAACTTCGTTTAGATGCTGACCGTTTTGCTCACTGGGTTTCACAAGGTGCTCAACCTTCAGAACGTGTTGCTTCTTTAGCTGCTGAAGCTAAGAAAGCTGCAGCTACTGCTTAATTAGTAGTAGGTTACCCATGACACCAACACAGAATGTTCCCGAAGATCGTATTCAGATTGGACAGCTACGTTCAGCATATGGATTAAATGGGTGGCTCTGGGTCTATTCCAATACAGAACCTATGAGCAATATTTTTGACTACCTCCCTTGGTACATTGAGACCAAAGCAGGTTGGCAAACAGTAGATGTAAAACGTTGGAAACCACATGGCAAAGGCTTGGTTGTTTCGCTAAAAGGTGTGAGTGATCGTACCGCGGCAGATAAGTTGGTTGGCGCAAATATCTGGATTTCTAAATCGCAACTGCCTCAAGCAGGCGTGGATGAGTACTACTGGTCAGATTTGAAGGGCTTAACAGTGTTAGGTCTTGGAGAAGATGAGCAAGAAGTCAACCTCGGTCAAATCCACGAATTGTTTGAAACAGGTGCTAACGACGTGATGGTAGTTCGCGCTACTGCTGACAGCGTCGATAGCGAAGAGCGAATGATTCCATGGCATAAAGATGTGGTACAGCGTGTTGATCTCGAAGCTGGTCGTATCTACGTAAATTGGGGCGTAGATTATTAATCCTTTAAGGATTGACGCAGCAGGAAAATAGAGGAGTCTGCGATGTTTTTTGCAGTCATTACGCTTTTTCCTGAAATGTTTGAAGCGATTACAGCCTACGGTATTAGCGGGCGCGCAGCAAAACGTGAGATTGTGCAAGTTCATTGTATCAATCCACGCGAATTTGCTGAGGGCAACTACAAAAGAGTGGATGAACGTCCATTTGGTGGTGGTCCAGGTATGGTGATGATGGCTGAGCCATTAGCGAAAGCAATTCATCGTGCCAAAGAGCTTGCCCAGCAAGCGGGTGCTGTTCATGTCCCTGTGGTGTATATGTCGCCGCAAGGAAAGACCTTAAATGAACATGCGGTACAAGATTTCGTCAAATATGATGGATTGATTGTATTGTGTGGTCGTTATGAAGGTGTGGATGAGCGTTTGATCCAACAATATGTTGATCAGGAATGGTCAATAGGCGATTACGTTTTATCTGGTGGTGAACTCCCTGCGATGGTTTTATTGGATAGTGTGATTCGGAGACTTCCGGGTGCAATGTCTGATGAACAATCACATGTGCAAGACTCATTTGTGGATGGTCTTTTAGATTGCCCACAATATACCAAGCCAGACCATTTTGAAGGTTTAGATGTTCCTGAAGTATTAAAATCAGGACATCATGCCAATATTGAGAAATGGCGGTTTTTGCAGCGATATCAACGCACTTTAGAACGCCGACCTGAGTTGGTTGAAAAAGTTGAATTGACCAAGCAGCAAAAGAAATGGCTAAAAGATTCCAAGGTTTAATTTTTTAAATCTTATATTAGGCTCTTTATGCATTGAAGCGGTCAAGCATAAAGGGAAAGTCAATCGGGTCTATGCGCTTTAGCCTCTAGCCCCAGCGATGATTAGACCTCTTCTAACTCGCATAATCGGAGATACCCCATGAGCGGTAAACATCCTTTAGTACAAGCTGTTGAAAATGCACAGTTGAAACAAGACATCCCTGCTTTTGCTCCTGGTGACACAGTAGTTGTTCAAGTTAAAGTAAAAGAAGGTGAGCGTGAACGTCTTCAGGCATTTGAAGGTGTTGTAATTGCTAAGAAAAATCGTGGTTTGAACTCTGCGTTCACAGTACGTAAAATTTCTAGCGGTTTCGGTGTTGAGCGTGTATTCCAAACTCACTCACCAATCGTTGCTGGTATCGAAGTGAAACGTCGAGGTGACGTTCGTCGTGCTAAACTTTACTACCTACGTGAATTGTCTGGTAAAGCTGCACGTATTCGTGAAAAATTACCAGCTCGTAAAGCAAAATAATTTGTTTTACAACGCTGTAAAAAATGCGCCTTTTGGCGCATTTTTTATGCGAGAAAGAAAATTATAAACCTTGAGATTTTAGGCGGTTTGCATGTTGACGATAGACATCGACAGGATCTGGTGCAAATAGCGCTTTGAGACCAAGCACTTGGTTGACTTCATCTAAATGGTTCCAGTTGTAGTTGTCACGAATGGTTTTACCAAATTTGGCACTACAGCGTGATACGAGGCCATCATTGTCTTTTCCGTCATCGATCAGTAATGCGGTCACTTTTAGGGCTGAGTCTAAATCTAAAATATTGGTGATTTGGCCCACACCTGTAAATGAATAGTTATAAATGCCTTTTTCCACGCTATTGCCATCAGCACAATTGGATTTAGGCAAGCCCAGAGGGAATGCGGCATTGTACTTTGCAGAACCCGCTAGCGTTAAACTTGAACCACCTGCCAATGCGTCATGAGGGTAAGTCTTTGGATCTAGACCTTGCGCCCAAACGATGGCTTTAGAGACAAAATTCACAGCTCCAACCAAGGGTGCTTCCACAGCGGTGCCTTCAGCTTTTAAAATTAAGTCTGCAACAGGGGAGCCTTGATGAGGTCCTGCAACACTGGTTAATGAAGCCACGACATCTGGGCGAACACCGGCAACATAACGAATCGTTGGTCCACCATGGCTATGTCCAATTAAATTCACTTTATCTGCACCAGTGAGTGCTCGGATTTCAAGGACTTGTTGTAGAAGCTGTTCGCCACGCACTTCGGTAGAGTTAAAAGGCGATACGCGAGTTGCCCAAACATTTGCACCATTTCGGGCAAGATCAGGAAGGATTTGATACCAATAGTCGAGTCCAAATGAGTCCGTACCAACGGTAATAAAACCACCCATACCATGGTTAAATACGATTGGATATTTGGTCTTTGCATAGCTAGAACTAGCTTTGGCGGTGACTTGGGTTGCTTGCGAGGCAGATACATTACCGATGAACGTAGCTGCAATTAAACCTGCTAAAAATGGTCCGTATTTCATGAGCGATCCTCAATGTATTATTGTTTTATGACAATACTTATTGTCACTTCTAATAAAGCAATAAAGATCACCTGTTGCAAATTGAAAAAGATTAACTGTGACGCTAAATGTAACAAAATAAAAGATCACGAATTTTCAGATTGATAAAAGCAAATAAGAGGGCCGAAGCCCCCTTATTGCATTTAAATTTCAACGATAAGAATTAAAGTCCTTGCAGTTTTAAACGGTTGGCATGTTGACGGTACAGCGCCACAGGATCTTGTGCAAATAGGCCTGTTAAGCCGAACATCATATTGGCTAAATCGGTATGGTTAAGTTTGTAACTGTCATTAATGACTTTACCGATATAAGCACTACAACGTGCAACCATACCGTCATTGTCTTTATTGCCGTAAGACAATGGTCCGAGTTGCATCAGGATCGTATCGATATCAAGTAGATTTGTGGTTTGTGCAACACCGGTCCATGAATAGTACTGAATGCCTTTGCTGTCGACTTGCTTTAAGTTTTTGCTGCAATTTTCTGAAGATGCCAAAACACCGTCAGCTACAGCAGATTTTGCAACCGTACTGTTAAATGCAGCAGAACCTGTTTGTGATAATGATTTCATAGAAGCATCGAAATCAATTTCAAGCTCAGGTTTTGCCTGACCTAAAGCAATCAGTGGGCCGACAATATAGTCACCTAAAATATTGAAGGCAGTGCGAGAAAGTGAGTTGCCTTGAATATCATCCGCTACTTTAGAGCCGTGATAGGTTCCTGCAACACCTGTAATAGACGCAATGTACTGTGGTTTTGTTTGAGCAACATACAATACAGTTGGGCCGCCATGAGAGTGACCGATTAAGTTAAGTTTTGGCTTCCCTGTAATAGCCAAAACATCTTCAACTTGTGCAATTAACTGCTCGCCACGATGTGCTGTGGTGTTTGCAGGAGATAATTGCGCCGCGAATACGGTTGAGCCATTTCGTGCCATATCTGGCAAGATTTGGTACCAATAATCTAGTCCGATGGTGTTGGTGCCGATACGTGACCAACCGAGCCAACCATGCACCATTAAAATTGGATATTTGGTTTTTGCGTAGTCAGATTTTGCCGTTTCCTTCACCTGGAGGACGCTAGGCGCAGCTTGAGTGCTTGCCGATATACTCATCGCTAAGCCTGCAACTGCAGCTACAGAGGCCATCTTGGCCGTGTTTACTAAAGATCGCATAAATGTTCCTTGATCTGATGTTGTTTTTATTACTTTTTAATAATGAAAATACTCTCTGTTTTTAAGCAACATCTTTGTGATTGGCTAGGCCATATCTTTGATTTTAGAGAGTTTGAATAGACAAAGATGCCTTGTCATTTTTTCATGCTCGGTTTGAAATTCCATGTCATTTTAGGACATGGGCTGCATTCAGATGACATGCATATTTATATACATTTGTCTTTTATTTTGATCGTTTATTTTAGTTGTTATTATTGAATAACTTATTGAATTAATTTGTTTAATACTTACAAATAAAAACATTGTAAACAAAAAAGGACGTCCAAAGACGTCCTGTTCAGTGCTTAAAGGGAACCAACTTTTGAGGTTACAGTCCCTGTAATTTTAAACGATTGGCATGTTGGCGGTAGAGCGCAACTGGGTCAGGTGAAAATAGGCTGCGTAGGCCAAAGACCATATTCACTTCATCTAAGTGGTTGTGATTGTAGTCGTCACGGATCACTTGTCCGATGTGGGTGCTACAGCGTCCAACCAAACCGTCATTGTCACGATTTCCATAGGCCAAAGGGGCAAGCCGACTAATCACTGTATCTAATACATCTAATACATTCGTGGCTTGCGCTGTACCCGTCCATGAGTAGTAATACACGCCATTGTCGACTTTGGCACCCGACTGATTGCAGTTCGCCGCTAGTGCTGCGGTTGGAAATTTTGCATTAAATTCAGCAGAACCTTTTTCACTGATTGCGGTGAGTGATGCATCGACACTATTAGGGAGACTCGAGTTGCCTTCAGCCCAAGTAATAATCGGTGCTAAAAGTTGATCGCCAAGTACACCAAAGACTGAATTAATGGTTTTGTTGGCTTGGATCTTATCTGCGACTAGAGAGCCGCGATAAGTGCCTGCAACCCCAGTTACCGAAGCTACATATTCAGGCTTGATCGCTGCAATATAACGTGTGGTTGGCCCACCATGTGAATGACCAATGAGGTTCACTTTAGGTTGTCCGGTCAGGGCAAGGACTTCTTCGACTTGAGAGAGCAATTGCTCACCGCGAACTTCTGTCGACTCTAGCGGAGAAACTTGGGCAGCAAAGGTATTGGCACCGTTGCGGGCTAAATCCGGCAAAATTTGATAAAAATAATCCATGCCAAAGCTGTCAAAGCCAATGCGAGTAAACCCGAACATGCCATGGGTAAATACAATCGGGTATTTGGTCTTAGCATAGCTTGCCGAGCTATTGGCGGTGACATGTTGAAGTCCAGCTGCAGCTTGGGACTGTGAGGTTGCGGCAGCTGCTGAGGCAGCGATGATTGCGCATAAAAGAGCTTGTGGTTTTTTCATCATTTCATCCTGAAATTGAAGTTATTTTTAAATTGTTATTTGTACTTATTCTGCAAAAGGTAATTTTCCACCTTGATCATGTACAGATTCAAAGGTATTAACGCGGAGCTGATCTTCCTTGGATTTAAAATGTTGATTACGGAGCTGCTGTACTGCTTGTTGTTTAGTACTGTCACTCATATTGCTTTTCACAATACTGTCACGCTCTGTGAGATATTGATTCACGCTAGATTTCCAAGAGCTGCGCTGGTTGTCTAGATTTTCAAGGCGCTGAGTGGCTTCTGGACCAACTAAATTTAACCGCATTTGATGGATTTCTTCGCTTGATCCACCACGGGCTTTAATGTCCGCTGTGAGTTTGCGTAAATCTTCAAGTTTATTGATTTGTTCCAGATTTTCTTTCCAATCTTCTGGGAGTTCATCAAACAGGGCTTTTAGTTTTTTTGCTTTTTCAGACTCAGACAGTTTTTTGTCATTCACCACTTCCATGCGTTTCAGCGTGTATTCGTGATAGGTATTTTCCTTGCCAAATAAACCTTCAATTTCATAATCAGAAAAGAACTGTTTTCTTAAATCCTGAGTACTGCTATAGATCGAGCGATAATATTGTGGTGATTCTTTGTCGTCACTTGGTGGCTGTAAATTACCTAATTGTTCACGATATTTCATATAGCGATCCCACAAATCATAAATTTGTGACAGCGCCGGTTCTTTATGACCTTGTGCAATGTAGGTTTTAAAATCCTTTTTGATTTGATCTATCGACTTTTCACCATATTGAGTGATGAAATATTCAAAACAATTCCGTGTTTGTTCGTTCACGATCAGACGGTTTGAACCATCCATACTGATTTGACAGTTAACTTCTGTGTCTTGTTGACTTGGACTGAGCAGTGAAGAACCGCTTGTGGCTTGTGCTGTAGCATTTTCGCCCTGAGCTAAAGGCGTATTTTGTTGTTGAATCGATTGATCTGAAGGATCATTTTGTGATGTTTTTGGTGCAAGCCAATACATGAATGCGGCTGCCGCAATAACCACAATGGCTAAAATCAGCCAGAGTTTATTTTTTTGCATATCCCAATGCACCTTTATTCCGTTTTAATTGTTTTATGAGTTCTAAATGTGAACTCAATATGACATAAAAGAATGATAAAAACATAGAAAAGTTGTAAACGCTTAGCATGGATTGATACCATGGCGCAGTTCTCTTTTTGCCCTATTTTAGTCATGAAAAAAGCTTCTCCTAAGATTCAGCGTCGTCCAGTACATGGTGTATTTTTATTAAATAAGCCTTTGGGCATTAGCTCGAATGCTGCATTACAAAAAGTGCGTTGGTTGTATCGAGCACAAAAAGCAGGACATAC
This sequence comes from Acinetobacter sp. YH16056_T, assembly GCF_024605895.1. NCBI lineage: Bacteria > Pseudomonadati > Pseudomonadota > Gammaproteobacteria > Moraxellales > Moraxellaceae > Acinetobacter > Acinetobacter sp. YH16056_T. The sequence goes on from NZ_CP094545.1 coordinate 385,696, forward strand.
AGGTGCGCTAGATCCATTAGCCTCAGGTTTATTGCCGATTTGTTTGGGTGAAGCGACTAAGTTTTCACATTTCTTGCTCGACTCGACCAAGCGTTATCAAACCACGGTCTTTTTAGGACACAGCACCACGACGGGTGATGTGGAGGGTGAGGTACTGATGGAACAAGCCGTACCTGTTTTGACGGAAGCCACGATTCAGCAGGTGTTGGCACAGTTCGTGGGAGATATTCAACAAACTCCACCGATGTATTCTGCGCTGAAAAAAGAAGGTCGCCCGCTGTACGAGTTGGCGCGTAAAGGCATAGAAATTGAGCGTGAAGCACGTCCAATTTCGATTTATGCCATCGAGTTATTATCATTTAGTGAGAATAGTATTACACTCGACATCACCTGTTCCAAAGGCACATATATTCGTGTTTTAGGCGAAGATATTGCCAAAGCATTGGGTACTTTTGGACATTTGACCTATCTACACCGTACGCAAACAGGGCATTTTGATCTTAACCCAAGCTTTACCATTGAATATTTAGAGAGTCTGACCGAAGCTGAGCGTGAAGCATTATTGCTGCCGGTGTATTCGCCTGTCGATCATTTCTGCAAAGTGCAAGCGCCGGAAGGTCGAGCTGAATATTTTAGTCGTGGAATGGAAAGTAATATTGAGCATGCTGCGGAAGCGCAGGTTTTGGTATTTGATGGTGAGCGTTGTTTAGGGCTGGCTGAAATTACAGACCGTAAACGTTTGGTGCCTAAGCGTGTGTTAAATCTAGAGTAGCTGATACAGCATTGAAGACTTCTTATGGACTTTGAAATTATTTTAAGCCTCTTATTTTTTGCATTTTTTGCCGGTGCAATTGATGCAGCAGTGGGGGGCGGAGGATTAATTCAAATTCCAGCCATTATGAATGCCATGCCGCACTTATCTCCGGCGACGGTGTTTGGCACCAATAAGTTGTCTTCGATTTTTGGTACAGCGTCAGCTTCCTATTCTTTTTTACGCCAAGTCAAACTCCGTTGGAAATTACTTGCGGTCATTGCAAGCTGTGCATTTGTTGCCTCCTTTGTGGGAGCAGCCTGTGTATCAATGATTCCAAAAGAAGTCTTACGTCCTTTCGTTTTGGTCATGTTGATCGTGATTGCGATCTATACCTTTGCCAAAAAACAATTTGGTCAGGTGCATGTACGCCAAGAACTGACTCCTAAAATCCTAGGTTTTGCCGCTATTGGTAGTCTGGTGATTGGCTTTTATGATGGCATCTTTGGACCTGGCACTGGCAGTTTCTTTATTTTCTTTTTTATTCGTTATCTACAAGCAGACTTTTTACATGCCTCTGCTTTGTCAAAAGTCGCCAACTTAACCACCAACCTTGCAGCACTGAGTTTTTTTGCGCCCACTGGCCATGTGTTATTTGCGATAGGCTTGATGATGGCTATAGCAAATATTTTAGGCTCGATCGTTGGTGTACGTGCGGCGATTAAATACGGCAGTGGTTTTATTCGAATTCTATTTTTGATTTTGGTGAGTATTTTGATTATACGGTTGGGTTATCAAACCTTTACGGGACAAGCTTAAAACAAATCTTAACAGAGCGTTGCTGAATTCTGTCGCTGAAATGATTAGTATGAAAATAAGCGACTCGTTTGAGTTGTGGATAATAATTAAATTGCATAATACACAATTAGCTAAGCATCAGAGGTCATCACTACAATGAATATATTTGAAGCTTTACGCCAAAGTCATGAAAAGCAACGAGAACTTGCTGAAAAACTCATTCAAACATCAGGGGATACACCTGAGCGTCGAGATTTATTTGAGCTGCTCAAAAATGAGTTATTTGCTCATGCTGTCGGGGAAGACCGATATTTTTATATTCCTTTAATGATGACCGATTCGGGGCTAAATATTACCCGTCATGCCTTGGCTGAACATCATGAAATGGACGAACTTTTAGAGCAGTTGACTGAGACTGAATTTAGCAATCCGGGCTGGCTGGCCATTGCCAAAAAACTTTCAGAAACAGTGCATCATCATTTACAGGAAGAGGAACACGGTTTCTTTCAACAAGCCGGTAAAATATTGGATGATAAGCAAAAAGAAGCCTTGGCCAAACAATATTTAGCCGAGTATAAAAAATATAAAAAAGCGGATAAAGACAGTCTGACCGGTTAAGTCCTGTATAGAATCTAGACTTTTTCGAACCTTGTATTTAAAAGCTTAGATGTAAGAGCGCTTAGACAATTTGTTGAAAAATGGCGGCAATCCCGCCATTTTTATTTAACTATTTTGCCTTTAAAAATTTAGCTGGCTGTTTCCGATTTAGAGGAACGCATCGTCACCCCGACTGAGGCGAGCATAATGCACACCAGTGCGATCCATTGCCACATGCCGATACGTTCTCCCAATAAAACCATACCCGTAATAGCTGCCAGAGCAGGTGAGATACTCGACAATGTGCCATAACTCAGCTTGCTTAGAATCTTCAAGGCTTTGAGGTCTAGGGCATAGGGAATCGCTGTGGCTAAAATGGCAATCAATAGTGCTTTAGGCCAATATTGTGTATCCAATAAAGCTGCTGCGTTGTTATAGAGGCCGATGGGTAATAAGGTCAATGCCGATAAACTAATGGCAATGGTCAGTGCATGCATGCCAATATTTTGGTGTACCACTTTTTGCCCGAAATAAATATAAAAGGCCCAACAGAGTCCGGCAGCCAAGGCACACGCCGCACCAATCAGTGAGAAATTACCACTCTGGGCTTGTCCCCAAGGCACCATCAACGCAATCCCTAAGATCGCCAAAAACACCCAAATATAGTCACTACGATTTTTAATCGACAGCAATGCCAAACCTAGAGGCCCAATAAACTCCAGTCCTACAGCAATGCCTTGAGGGAGTTTGCCCAGTGACATATAGAACAAGACATTCATGAGGCACAGGGCTGCGCTATAGCAGAGTAAATCACGCCATTTTAAAAATGACAGCCGTTTTAAAATGTGCCAAGAGCGGAACATCAAACAAATAATAATCGAGGCAAAACACAGCCTTAAAATGGTCACGCTCAGTGGGTCTAGTACCAAAAACAGTTGTTTGGCAAAGGAAGCACTGATCTGATAGGAGATCATGGAGAGCACCATGAAAACAACAGCAAGAAGTTGTGAATTTGGCATGCGGCACACAGTTGTTGGGCGGCGTTGAGCCCTATTTTTGAATCAGTACAGTATAGCGGTTAATGCTGACAGTTGAGTGAATTTTAACATTTGATCAAATCATGATGGGTTCTAAATTTAATATTCTAAGGTTCGGCGGATGTAAGAGCAGGACTGAGCACATCATGATTCAATTTGAATTCAAAAAATTGAGTCTGAGATTCATGCAGTTCATCCATTGTCAGTGGGAACATATTTTGAATTTAAATGACTTTGGCTTTTTGCGTGGTATAGGTACACCCAATCGAGGCACAGATGATGACAGCAAGGGCTAACCACTGGGTCCAAAGTAATTGTTCATTTAAGAAAACAAAACCAGAGAGTGCTGCAATTGCAGGTTCTAGGCTCATAAGCGTTCCGAAACTGAGTGCCGTTAAATTGCGGAGCGCAATCATTTCTAAGCTAAAGGGGATGGCACTGGCTAAGGTGGCTAAAGCAAGAAAATAAAAGAGGCTCATCGGTTCAAAGGCATGTGCAGGAATCCCTACAAATAATGCAATTGGCATGAGCATACACATGCCGACAAACATACCTAAACAAACCGTATGGTTGCCTGAAACGCCAGAGGGTTTCTGACCTGCCACAATATAGAGTGCCCAACAGGCACCTGCGCCAAGGGCGAGGGCAATGCCAACAGGATCAAGTCGTTGTGCAGCTTGGTCAAAAGGAAAAAGTAGGATAAGGCCTAAAATAGCCAGTCCGACCCAAATAAAGTCAAATTTTCGGCGTGCAGCAAATAGTGCGACACTGAGCGGGCCCATAAATTCAAAAGAGACGGCAATGCCGAGCGGGAGACGATCAATCGACAAGTAAAATAATACATTCATCCCTGCTAAGGCACAGCCATAGCTCAGAATAGACGACCATTTCACTTGTTTAAAATTGATCTGCCAAACTTTAAAAATAATCGCCAAGATCAAAGCGCCCAGCATTAAACGCATGGCCGAAACGGTCAGTATGGGAAATTGACCGAAAAGATATTTGGCAAAGGAACCGCTGCTTTGCATGCTGATCATGGCAATAAGCAAGATCAGCGGTGCTTGGACAGCCGGTGCAACTTTAAAATTTGGCATAGACTAAATTTGTTTCGATGACTCGAATAGCGGGAGATTGGCAAAAGCCAGATTTTAAAAGTCTACTACAATAAAAAAACCACAGCCCGAAGGCTGTGGCTTCAGTGTCTAATTAATTTAGAACAATACGCGAACGCGGATGGTACCTTCCACTTCGTGAAGAGTATCCAAAGCTTCTTTAGATGCAGTTGCATCAACGTCCATCACAAGATAGCCCACATCGCCTTTAGTCATTAATGACTGACCAGAGATGTTGATACCGTGTTCAGCAAACAAGTTGTTGATTTTTGAAAGAACGCCTGGCACGTTTTTGTGGATATGAAGTAAACGGTGTTTGCCTTCAGTCAACGGTAACGCGATTTCTGGGAAGTTCACTGCAGATAAAGTCATACCTTTATCAGAGTAAGCAACGAATTTTTCAGCAACTTCAAGACCGATGTTCGCTTGCGCTTCCATCGTAGAACCACCAACGTGAGGGGTTAAAATCACGTTGTCTAGGCCACGAAGTGGAGAAACGAATTCTTCACCGTTTGCTTTAGGTTCTTTAGGGAATACGTCTACAGCCGCACCAGCAATATGACCAGATTTGATTGCATCAGCAAGATCTTCAATGATGACACATGTACCACGTGCAGCATTGAGGAAGATTGCGCCTTCTTTCATTTGAGCAAATTGGTCTTTGCCGAAGAAGTTGCGAGTTGATGGAACGTCTGGAACGTGTAGAGATACGACATCTGCATTGGCAAGAAGTTCACCCATAGAACCGACTTGACGTGCATTACCCATTGGAAGCTTAGTCACGGCATCGTAATAAATTACGTGCATACCTAAACTTTCAGCAAGTACAGAAAGTTGCGAGCCAATCGAACCGTAACCAACAATACCTAAAGTTTTACCACGAGTTTCAAATGAACCAACTGCAGACTTGTTCCAACCACCACGGTGAGTTGAAGCAGATTTTGCAGGAACACCACGAAGTAATAGAATCGCTTCAGCAAGTACTAGTTCAGCAACTGAACGCGTATTTGAGTATGGTGCGTTAAATACTGGAATACCGCGAATCATTGCAGCATTTAAGTTCACTTGGTTTGTACCGATACAGAAACAACCCACAGCAATCAGTTTGTTCGCCGCTTCAAAAACTTCTTCAGTTAATTGAGTACGTGAACGAATACCAATGAAGTGAGCATCTTTAACCGCTTCTTTCAACGCTTCACCCTCAAGCGCAGTTTTACGGTAGTCAATGTTGGTGTATCCAGCAGCATTTAGAGTGTCGATTGCGTTTTGGTGAACGCCTTCTAACAACAAGAAACGAATTTTATCTTTAGGTAAAGAAAGATGTTGGCTCATTACGGCTCCGCTACAAAGGCCAAATTTAGTGCGCATATAATAGCATAGGAAGTCGCCTGATATACATTTCCTTTATGACCGACGTCATGGCTATTTTGGCGAATGATGAGTCAATATTTTTTAGATTTGGTCTAATTAACTTGGCCATATTCCTCGTGACATTTTGAAATCACGTTTTTCTTTGGGTTTTGTCAAAAAAAGCCCAGTTATAGCTTATAATGGAGCCGCTCAAAATCATCATGACCAATTCCCTGACATTTTGATGCGCTCTGTTTCAGGCTTTTTCCCTTGAAATATGCGTTACCGCAGTTTTGACTGAATGAAGTCTGGACCTTTAAAAAAACTTGTTTACTTCTTGCAAGGTCTGAAAACGATGAATGCTCCAGTCGCTTTAACCCCAGAGTTATTGACCCAATTGACCGCTATTGTTGGCGAAAGCCGAATTAAAACCGATGCGGATAGTCTCCAAAATTGGGGTCGTGACCATACTAAGCACTTCGATCCAAACCCGTCGGTCGTCGTTTTCCCTTCAAGCACAGAACAAGTTCAACAGATTGTAAAACTTGCCAACCAATTTAATGTAGCGATCACACCAAGTGGCGGTCGTACAGGTTTATCTGCGGGTGCTGTGGCTGCCAACGGTGAAATCGTGGTAAGCATGGACAAGATGAACCAAATCTTGGAATTCTTCCCAGCTGACCGTATGGTTCGCGTACAAGCAGGTGTAGTGACTGAACAACTTCAGAACTATGCTGAAGAACAAGGCATGTACTACCCAGTTGATTTTGCATCTTCAGGTTCATCTCAAATTGGCGGTAACATTGGTACCAATGCCGGTGGTATTAAAGTCATCAAATACGGTATGACACGTAACTGGGTGTTGGGCATGACTGTGGTCACAGGTAAAGGTGACGTCCTGCGCTTGAACAAAGGCATGATCAAAAACGCGACTGGTTATGCACTTCAACACTTATTTATTGGTGGTGAAGGTACACTAGGTTTAGTGACTGAAGCTGAAATCAAACTTGAACGTCAACCCCATGACTTACAAGTGTTGGTTCTCGGTGTGCCTGATTTTGATGCGATTATGCCTGTTCTACATGCCTTCCAAAAGAAAATCGACCTGACTGCATTTGAGTTCTTTGGTGAGCTTGCGATGCAAAAAGTATTGGACAATGGTCATGTGCAACGTCCGTTTGAAACACCATGTCCGTTCTATGTATTACTTGAGTTTGAAGCACCATTTGAACCGATCATGGATGCGGCAATGGAAATTTTTGAACATTGCATGGAACAAGGTTGGGTACTGGATGGCGTGATGAGCCAAAGCTTAGACCAAGTACATAGCTTATGGCGTTTACGCGAAGACATTTCAGAGTCAATCGCACCGTTCACACCATACAAAAATGACATCTCAGTTCTGATTACACATGTGCCTGCATTTATTAAAGAAATTGATGCAATTGTGGAAGCGAATTACCCAGACTTTGAAATTTGCTGGTTCGGTCATATTGGTGACGGTAACTTGCACTTAAATATTTTGAAACCTGCGGATTTAAGTAAAGATGAATTCTTTGCAAAATGCCAAGTGGTAAATAAATACGTATTTGAAACTGTGAAAAAATATGACGGTTCAATTTCAGCAGAACATGGCGTGGGTATGACCAAAAAGCCTTACCTCGATTACACACGTTCAGCAGAAGAAATCGAATATATGAAAGCATTGAAAAAAGTATTCGATCCAAATGCGATTATGAACCCAGGTAAATTGTTCGATCTTTAATTTTTTAAAGACGTACTAGAACGCATCTTCAGATGCGTTTTTTTATGGTTATAGCACGACTTTGTAGCCGCCTATGGATGAGAAACAGCACATTGATTTTGTGGAATGGACTACTTCTTTTACATTGCTTAAATAGTGTTTTGGACAAATGTTCGGCATGATAGGTCTGAATAATAAATTTGAGTTGCTTCTATGTATCGTTTAATTGCTGTGTCTGCATTGTGTGTGGGGATGTTGGCGGGTTGTGCGACAACGCAGAAAATTGTGTCTAAAGTCGGTTCTTCTGCTACACCACTCGATCAGGTATTAAAAGAACGTCCTGATTTGCGTAAAGAGTTGTCGACTGTGGAAATTCGTCAGTACTTTAACCGTGTTGAGTCGCCAAATGCGGGGCAGGTGAAAGTGACTGAAACGGGTTTAATGGATGATTCGGTGAAATCAATTCGTACTATTTATAGTTTTAGATTGGTGGATGGTGACTGGCAGCGTGTAAATACGCAAAAGGAATATCAGTGCCAACGTGGTAAAAATACCAAGACTTTCCAATCGGCGAAGTGTCCTTAAATTATAAAAAGTTAAGGTCTAAATTTCTTATTAAATATTCAGCATGACGGGGTCCTTTCATTTTAAATTCGATGATTGGAGCTCGTATCTACTTTTGTTTCGGCAAAAGTAGCAAAACCATCTTTCATCCGCAAAACTCGTCAAATACCATCTTCAATTGTGTAGGTCGCAGAAACTTTACATATTGAATGTGTCCTGACTCGGACAGTTGCGGATGAGTTTCCGCGTATCTTAATTTTCATCCTAAACATAGAATATTCAATCCTAAAAATTTTCTCGTGAGTTCGTATAGTTTTTAATAATATTGAACCGAATTCAAATCATGATCAGATTTCAATTGTATGATGAAAACCCTCGCTTTTATTCACGTCAATGATTCAGGCACACCTGTCGGTGACTTTGCTCCAGTGACTTCAGTTTTTTCCCATTATGAATTGGGCAATACTGTTTCGCCATTTTTATTACTCGACCATTTAGGGCCTGGGGTGCTGAAACCAACCCAACTGAAAAAAGGTGTGCTGGAACACCCACATCGAGGCTTTGAAACCGTCACCTTGGTGTTTAAAGGTGAACTTGAACATCATGATACGACTGGCGGCGGTGGCGTCATTGGTGAGGGCGATGTGCAGTGGATGACTGCTGCTTCAGGAATACAACACGAAGAAGTTTTTAGCCAAGCCTTTGCACAGCGGGGCGGAGCATTTGAAATCTTGCAACTTTGGGTCAATCTGCCTGCCAAAGATAAAATGAATCCTGCACGCTATCAGAGCTTAGCCAAAGCCAGTATTCCTGTAGTGGATTTAGCAGATAATGCAGGTTATGTACGGGTGATTGCCGGGCAATATTTAACAGCCCACGGCCCTGCAGAAACACATACACCTATGCAAGTATTTGATGTCTTTGTCAGAGCAAATCAAAGCATCACACTGCCTGCACAAGAAGGGGATACCACGCTGGTATATTTACGCTCGGGCAAGCTGAAATTTACTGAAACAGATGAACCGTTAAATGCACAGCATATGGCAGTTATGTCGAGCCAAGGTGAAAATGTAGAATTGACGGCAGTCGAAGATAGCCACATGTTGTATTTATCGGCGCAGCCTTTAAATGAGCCCATTTATGGGCGAGGTTATTTTGTGATGAATCATTTTGCAGAAGTCATGCAAGCCTATGAGGACCTAAAACAAGGTCGCTTTATCCAAAAAGCAGACAATGAAAAACCATAAAAGCGGTAGTTTAAAAAGACCAATACAACGCCAGCAAACACTGTTAAAATAGTCGGACTCAAACCGACAGATCGGTTCGTTGAAGTTCATTTTATCTCTATCTAGCGTCTTGTGAATACGACGCACATATGGCGGATACGCCGCAAATTCATTTTTAAAATTAATATTACAGTGCTCGTCATTGGGCTGAAGAGTCTCTCCCTATTTGTCAATTCAAGCTCGACAGCACACATTTGATATGTAGATAACAATGCAAAACGTACAAACCACAAAATTAAGTCGTGCCACCTTAATGTTTCCCTTGGCACTGGTTTTATTTGAATTTTCTGTCTATATCGGCAACGACTTAGTCCAACCCGCCATGCTTGCGATTACCCAAGAGTTTGGCGTGAGTAGTGCATGGGCACCCTCGTCGATGTCATTTTACTTATTGGGAGGTGCCTGTGTCGCTGCGATATTAGGACCCTTGTCAGACCGATTAGGCCGTAAAAAAGTCCTGTTGGGTGGTGTAGCGTTCTTTAGCTTATGCTGTTTAGCGATATTGCTCACACATAATATCGAAAGCTTTTTAACTTTGCGTTTTTTACAAGGTTTTGGCTTGTCGGTTATTTCAGCCGTGGGCTATGCCGCTGTTCAGGAAACTTTTGAAGAGCGAGATGCCATCAAAGTCATGGCGATCATGGCCAATATTTCACTACTGGCGCCACTGATCGGACCCGTCCTCGGTGCCTTTATGATTGATCACGTGTCATGGCATTGGGGTTTTATAGGAATCGCATTTCTATCTTTTCTGAGTTGGTTTGGTTTAAAAGCCAAGATGCCGGCTCAGCACATCAGCATCCCAAAGCAACCGGTGGGTTATATTATCGATGACTTTAAACAGGTGTTAAAAAACAAACGCTTTTTGGCACTGACACTGGGCCTACCAATGGTGGCAATGCCTCTGATGCTGTGGATTGCGCTATCTCCGGTCATATTGGTGGAGCAGCTTGGGCTGAGTAGCATGCAATACGGCATGGCGCAGTTTCCTGTTTTGGGCGGTCTGATCCTCGGTAATATTGTCCTGATTAAAATCATCGACAAATTGCCTCTAGGTCAGTCTGTGATGATCGGGCTACCTTTGATGTTACTCGGAACGAGCCTCGTGGTGATTGGGACGATGACTGAAAGTTATTTTCTGACATTGCTCATTCTTGGTATGACTTTAGTCAGTTTTGGTGAAGGGATTAGCTTTTCTGTGCTCTATCGATTTGCCTTAATGTCGTCTGAAATGTCGAAGGGCACTGTGGCTGCGGCAGTGTCTGTGATCATGATGCTGACGTTCTTTGCCGTGATTGAAATCGTGCGCGTGCTGTATGAAAACTTTGGCCTTTGGGCCTATAGTTTGGCAGGATTTACCCTCATTATCTTGTGGTTCAGCCTACCACGCTTGGTGGTGCGAGATATTATGCGACAACGTAAATTGACGGGTGAGTTTTAAATTCGAGTTCATGCCATTATAGAAAAAGCCCAATGCTGTGTAGAACAACATTGGGCTTTTTTATTTGTTGTATACCGTCTTAATTTGATGTTGCAGGTTGTTCTGCATTTTTTAATTTACGATCGAAAATAAACGGGCCAAAAGGCAAAATTGATGCAATTAAGCCCATTAGAAATACGCTAAGCGACCATTTTTGCTTTTCACAGACCACAAATAGCACCACCAAGAAGGCAATAAACAAGACGCCATGTCCCATACCGACGTATTTGACCAATATTGGATTATCCATCAGGTACTTCATTGGCATAGCAATGAACAATAATAATAAAAAGGAGATGCCTTCGAGTAGGCCCACAAAGCGTAAGGTCTTGATATTCATGCGAAGTCTAAATTCAAAGTGATTTCAGTCTTGAGTGTACCTGAAAGCACAGCAGGAACGAAGCGTTCCTGTTGAAATAATTGATCCGTATATTGAGTCTAAGTAATTGTTTTTAAAGTTAATTCTGAGTCATCTGCTCGGATTAATCTTCTAGATCCGTTAAGGCATCTTCAATTGAACCCTGATCAAATTCATAGTTACAGCCGAATAAAATCATTGGGCTTTTTCCGGTCATTTCAGACAGGCTTAGTTTTTGATTGATTGCATGCAGATCATCCGTTTCAGCTTCCGTACGTAGGATTTTTTCACCACGGAAAAACGGCAAATTGGCAAACATCCGATGCTGCTCAATACCATATTTTTGGGCAAGTTTTTTCACATCGGCTTGGCGATAGATTGCGAATACTGCATTGGAAGACAGGCCAATTTCTTGGGTCGGCATGCCAAAAAACTCTACAGCCTGCTTATTTTTATAGATATAAATAAACGGCTGATGTGGGTCATCATGGCGTTTCCAACCCAATTGGCCCAGAGCCTTTTCATAGTCGAGTAAAGTGTCATGGTAGGTGTCGTAATCGGCCTGACATTCCAAAATACGTTTTAAATCTTGTGTTGTCGGTGCTGCAAAAACAGAAGACGCAGCTAAACATGAGGTCGCCACAATCATAGGCAATATGAGGCGTTTAAAACCTAAACTAAGCATTTTCATCATGAGTCTCAAATGATTTTATTTAATTTCCGCCTGAATCAGCTGTGTTCGAAGCTGAATCAGTTCGGCTAATGTTTCTAATAATAAACTGATTTGCTTGAGCACCAGTTGTAGGTGATTAGACCGCATTTCTTCAGTGCTGAGTGTTTGAATTTCGAAAAGTTTTTGCTGAATTTTCTCAGGGTTGAGCGGTTTTTGCTGAATTAAGACGTCGTCTAGGGTGCTTTGACACCATTGCAGCAGTTCAAGGACTTGTTGGTCTTGTACTTGTTCACGGTGGCTCCCCAGTGCCGAAATATAACTGAGCTGACTATGGCTATACACCAAATAGCGAAAGGCGTGTTGTATCAAGTTCTGGTCGGGTTCAGGCTCGGTACTTAAACTTGAAATCATGCTCGACAATTCAGTTTGAGCATTATGGGCTGAACGACGGGCACGCCGATAATCAATGCTATTAGTTTTCCCATGGAGATATTGCTCAACTACGGCATCAAAATAATGCAAGGTCGCAGCAGAGCTTTTTTGAATGGTCTTGGAAATATTGCGAAAGTCCCAATCTGGCCAGATGACATTCACTGCGAACCATGCAATAAAACAGCCGAGTAGGGTATCAACGATACGCGGTAAAATAACTGCATAACCAGCGCCTTTTAAATTAAAAATCAGCAAGACCATTAAGGTTGCCATGAGGGTCGCCATGGCATATTTTTTGGCACTCAGATAGAAAAAGCACACGCCAAAAATAATCGTCAGTAGTAATTGACCTTCGACACTAGGCACAAAATACAAAATAGGAATGCCAAGTAAGACCCCTAATATGGTTCCCAATGTCCGCATTTTTAAACGACTTTTGGTCGCAAAATAACGCATCTGACAGACAAATAAACTGGTCAATAATATCCAGTAGCCATTTTTAGCAAAGGGCAATAGCGAAATGGCATAGCCCATCGCAAAGACAAAAGCGATGCGAACGGCATGGCGAAATAAGGCAGATTCGGGACTCAAATGCTGTTTCAGTTTGAGCCATAAATCATGCCAGCCATGAATATCGTCATCAAGTAAATTGAGGTTATCAATATGCTGCTGATAAGCCTGTTGCTGTGAATGATCTAAATCCTGCACATGCGAAAAACGTTCTTGCACACTGTCCAAATTACTCAAGATCAGCTGTAGGTTTTTCACTTCTATGTTTTGCGGATTATTGGCCATCCACTCCTGCAAAGAGGCATGCAAATGTGCCAGTGCTTGTGCGGTAATGGGATCAGGCTGATAGGGCTGTCGATGCAAAATACAGTAGGCCAACTGTTGGCAAGCCTGCGCTTGTAATCGAATATTTTTTTGAAAACGGAAAATTAAATCAGTACGGCTAAAATTTTGATGAATTTGTTCGTAGTGTAAATAATTCGCACTGGCCTGTTCGTGAATATCTTGTGCCAAGAAATATAAATTCAGCCAGTAGATGGTGTTTTTATTGGCTCTTGATGCTTTTAAACGGGTGAGTAAAGAAGCTTTGGTCGTGTTTAAACTCGGGATGACATCACTGTTTTTGAGTGATAATTCATACAGTAAGTGTTCCACATTGTCGACATTATCTGGGTCAAATAAGCGTGCTTTTGCATTCAGTACTTCGGCGATTTGTAAAAAACAACGCGAGAGATTGTCCTGTACGGGTAGGGTGGGTTTAATCAGGTAAAAAAGAATTGAGGTGAAGCCATACCATAAAGCCCCTAGAACAAAGCAACTGGGTTGAAAATACCAGGTCTCATATTCGCCCAAGCCGAACATGGTATAAATCGATAGTAAAATCGTGCCAAAAGATATCGTGGCATAGCGTTGCCCCAAAGCCCCCAATAAAATAAATCCTGCACTGGAAAGTGAAAGATACAAGATAAACAGCAGCTTATAGGGATAGAGAAAATCTAAAATACTACTGACACTAAAGAAGAGTACGCAGACATAGAGCAAATTACGCAGTCGGATGCTGAGTCGGTCATCAAAGTCGGTGAGTGCAGTGGCAATCGCACCTAAGGTGACGGGCACAATAAAACTATGAAAACCGAGAAAATATAATCCGAGCGTGGTGCCACTCAAAACAATACAAATTTGCAGGCAATACATAATGATTGCACTGGATTGAAACTGTTGAAACCAAGAGAGTCGCGTGTTCACAGAGTTATGAAGTATTTAAATGATTTTGTAAATTAGACTGAGCTTTTTTCTGTGAACTGTCAATTTTTATTCAATAGAAAAGCGGACTTAAAGTCCGCTTATTCAAATCTATGTGCAAGGTCGATTATTGAATCACACCACAGGCAATACGGTCACCGCCACCGCCTAGAGGTTTAGGGTCATCTGAGTAATTATCACCACCAGCATGGACCATGATGGCTAAGCCTTGTACATCCGCCAATTTCAAACGCGGTGCAATTAAATTCACTTTTGCTGTTCCGTCCGTTTGAACTTGAAGGATCGGTAAGTCACCCATGTGACCGGTTAACGGTGTACCGTGGTGAGGTGCCGCTTTAGGGTTAAAGTGCCCACCCGCAGCGAGTGCAGCACCCGCTTTTCCATCTTTTTCAGCTGGGGCACAAGAGCCTTTTTCATGAATATGGAAACCGTGTGGACCCGGAGGAAGCTGGGTTAAATTGGTATGAATAACCAAGCCAGCAGGGCTATCAACCAAGTTAATTTGACCGATGCTTTGACCAATACCTTGAGCAGTCACGGCATTGACCGTCACGGTTTTTGCATTCAGACCTGTTGAAGTCGAGGTACTCGCACAGCCTGTAAACATCAGGGCACTGACCGCAGCAAGCGCACCGAATTTAAATAGTGAAGACATGTTTGGCATCCTGTCTGTTTTTATGGAGTCTCAACCATTGAAACAGATGCGAATACAGGATGACAGATAATTTAAGTATTTGATTGTAATATTTGTTTAATGAATTCAAGCCTGAATTAAGGTTGTTCAGGCTTATCATCTATATTGTCTAAGTTATGTGCCAACGTTGCTTTGGGCATCATGACGGCTTCAATTTGGGTTTCATGCAACCATTCACGCCAAATGGCTAACAATACAGCCAAGATCACTGGCCCGATAAATAAACCAACAAGACCGAAACTGGCGATACCACCTAAAACACCGAACATGATTAATAAGAATGGAATCTGCGTTGCCCCTGAAATTACTAAAGGACGAATCACGTTATCGGCCGTACTCACCACACAAACACCCCAAGCCATGACGCCAATGGCTTCGATGGTTTGACCTTGTGAAAATAACCACAACGACACAGCGGTATATGAAATCGGTGGGCCAAAAGGAATCAGTGCCAACATGAAGGTAATGATGGTTAATAACATTGGGTTAGGCACATCGGCGACAAAATAGCTAACACCGGCAAGTAAAGCTTGGGCAATGGCGGTGAGACCGATGCCATACACGACGGCACGTGTAGTATCCGAAATAGTGGCAAGATAATGATGAATACGTGGCCCAATGACCATTTCGAGGGCTTTACTGACCTGACTTAAAATGGTTTGACCATCACGATAGAAGAAAAATAAAGACATCACGGCAAAACACAGCTTAAAGATATTTTTACTGACTTCGCCGACCAAAACTTTACCGTAGTTCAAATGCCCCTGAATCCAAATTTGTACCGATTGAATAATACTGTTTGGGTCATTGTTTAGCTCATGCAGGGTACGACTGACTTCTTTACCAATAAACGGCAGTTGGCGAATAAAATCAGGCACATTGACATGACCAGAGAAAACTTGCTTTTGTAATTCAAAATACAAGTTACGGCCTTCATGTTGTAACAAGAAGATTGCAAAAATCACTGGCAGACCTACCACGAGCACCACCAGTAAGATCATCAGCGCCGCACTTAGATTTGCACGATTGCCACAAAAACGATGTACCGATTGATACAGCGGCCAAGTCATATAAGCAATAATCGCTGCCCAAACAACGGGCACAATAAAGTATTTGAGTACGCTAAAGCTCAAAAAAATCAGGATAAAAAATAATCCGAACAATAAGACTTTTTGTAATGTAGGTGCGAACGTTGGCAATGCGTGCTCTGATTTTTTCATCATGTTGTGTTCAATCTTAACCGAAAAAAAAGCTCCCGAAAACGAGAGCTTGTTAACTTATGGTGAATATCTTTCAGGCTAGATCCTTGCAAGATTGGCCTTTATATCAACAAAATGTGGAATGATGGGTTAAAACCACTCGGCTTCGTCTTCAATAATGGCATTGAGCACAGGTTGCCATTGTTGTTGCATACCGAGGTACAATTTTTGCGTTTTGTCAAAAACCGAAAGACCTTGCATGGCAAGTTGACCATAAGCGGTACGTTCAGAAATCCAAGCAACGGGCTGTTGTTCAACTTTATTGAAAAAATCTTGAATTTCTTTGGAATGAGCAGAATTGGGTTTGACGCGATTAGCCAGCAATAGGATTTGGACTTTACCTTTACGAATTCGTTTAATTTCTTGCAAATGCTTTAAAAAACGACGGGTCGAGTCGATGTCGAAGAAAGATGGTTGCAGTGGGGTAATGATGGCATGGGCTTCACTCACCAACTGATCTGCATGTTCACCCGATAACGCACCCGGTGCATCGATAATCAGATATTCAATCCCTTTCGGCACATCACCAATCGACTTTTCATGACGCCAATCTAGGCTCTGAATTGGGGCGGCAGTCTCTGGGCGCTGTTTGAGCCATTGACGTGCAGACTTTTGATTGTCAGCATCTGCCAAGGCCACTTTATAACCTTTTTGCGCAAGTGCAGAGGCTAAACTGATTGCTGTGATGGTTTTGCCACAACCACCTTTTTGATTGGCAATTAATATCGTTTTCATCGACCTAAATAGATTTTATTCTGCTCATCCCTAGCATATCATTGTTTAATGCGGGGAATATGACAAAGAACCAAAGTCTAAGTTTTTTCTATACGTTTCGCTGTAATATCTTAAAAAGATTAGGAATTTTAAATGTCTGTCTGGATGGCCATGCTCATTGGCGCGTGTATTGGGATTGTACTGACCACCTTAATTTTAAGTGGCAGTCGCAATGGAAGGATTAAGGCAGAATACGAGCAATATATTGCAGAACTAGAATTGGAACATCAGCAGGCCTTGGCCCATGCACAAAAACGCAGTGTAAATACCAGTCGTGCTGTTTTAAAAGGCAAAATGGCCGAACAAATGGCGCCGATCATGCCTGAATTTCAGTATTTACCTAGCGATGCAAAGTTTCTCGGTGACCCGATCGATTATGTGGTTTTTGATGGCTATACCGACTTTCGTGATGGCGATGGCCTCGCTGAAGACATCGAAGTGGTGCTGATTGATATTAAAAGTGGTGGCGCACGTTTGACCAAAGGGCAACAAGCGATTGCTCAAGCCATTGCCGAAGGGCGAGTGCGTTTTGAAACCATCCGAATTGATTTTGAGCATATTTAAGCTCGCGTGATTCAGGCTCAGAACCGTCGAAAAGTAATAAGGACAGAATATTCACATGGAAAAACTCTTAGCGACTGCAGCCGTTTTTGCGCTCATGCTGTGGATATGGTCTGAATATTTTCGTGCCATTCCACATTTAGAGCAGACTGGTGTGCTGAAAAATTTTCAGGTCACAGCGACTCAGGCATTTTCCGGTGAATATTTGCTGTTGGATAAACGCTACTACAGTGCCAGTAGTCGTACATTACATCCGGCAGCACCGACCGTGGTGGGTGGCTTTCAAGACTTGGCCTATGTTAGCAATATTGATCTGCTACTGAGTTCAGGCGCAAATGATTTCCAGTCTTTAAAATATCATCTTGAATGGTCGCAGCAGAACCGCTGTTTTAACGTACAAGCGAAAGACGTGCCCTCGACACAAATTGAACAGCTCAAGTCCGAATTGCAAAATGTCAGTGTGATTGCTCAATCCGAAGACGTCGCAAATCGTATTCGCCGTTTAAAATCAGGGGATCGTGTGGAGATTTTGGGTGAATGGGTGGATGTGCATTCCACCAAAACAGGGAAGTCGTATAGCACCTTTAATGTGTTGAATAAAAAGCCCTGTCATATCCTAAAAATTAATGCCATTCGACTAATCAAAGACTAGGTACTTTTAACTAGATTTGATTGTGCTTAAACATGGCCTTGGAAGCTTTAACTCAACTTCTGTGCGCGGGCGAGCAACATGCGCTGTCCAATTTTTGGAATGCCGTCTGCATCAAAATACTGCGTTTCAAAACATTCAAACTGGGCATCTTCAAGCAACTTTTGCATATGACGATCCAGATGACAGCCATCCGCGACTTTCTTTTGAATGGGCGTCAATAAGTGTTGTAACTGCTTAATTTTCCCATTTTCATTGTGTTGTACATGCTCAACCAAATGAAATGTTCCTGTTGGTTTAAGGACACGGTAGATTTCTTCAAGCGCAGTTTCAATATCGGCAATGCTGCATAAGGTCCATGTACTCACGACATGATCTAGACTTTCATCTGCAAAGGGTAATTTTTCAGCACCGGCTAAAATATGCTGTACCTCAAAGGGTGCCGCATGTACACGTTCAGCAGCTAAATGAAAAATATCAGGATTGGGCTCAAGGGCAAAAACCGTATCGACATTTTGATAAAAGGCTAAATTCAAACCTGTACCAAAGCCAATTTCGAGTACTTCACCAGACACGGCTAACAGGAGTTCGCGTCGTTTATCCATCAGGCTCGGTACTTGCATGACTTGATTTAAAAGGTGCGGAAAAATGTGTTGTTGATAAAATTTATAAATCATAGCGAGTATTTTTGTTGGCTTTTTTTAAAGTGTAAATCATGTCTTTTTAATTTTAAATCATGTGATAGGGCGTGGATATGGGCCAATTGACTGAATAACAGCATTTTGTTACCAAGTTCATAAGGTTTATGCAGACTGTGTGCGTAATATAGAGTTACAACTAGTGAAAACGACATTCATCAGGCTCAACCAACGCGATTTTAAGCTCATGTTCAGGTTGGGGCATTATGAATAGATGAAGTCGGCTCAATTGCAGAATTAAAATTGAGTATTGTGAAGTATTACAGGGTAAGAGGATAACGCGATGATCAAGCGAATTGCATTAAGTACTGTGCTTGCAGGCTTTTTATTGAATGTCGGTGTCCAAGCATCTTCAGATTATAATATTGCCAAAGGCTTAGCACCTGCTGCCAAAGGCCAGTCGATTTCTACCTTGAAAGAATTTAAAGGTGATTTCCGAATTTTAGGTTCAAAAACCTATCAAACAGATGAACAAGCAAAATTTTCTCCGATCGATTATGCGGTCAGTTGGGGCTTATTTGCAGAGCCAGAAATTGCTCGTACGATTTCAGTCAATCAATATGACCGTTTCTTAAATTGGAAAATGGATCGTGTTCCTGTACCGCAAAAGCAAGCCATGATGATGGTGTCGAATATGCACATCATTCCTGCAAACCCGCAAATTGCTAAACAAATTACTCAAGTAAAACGTGGCGATCTTGTGCGTTTAAAAGGGGATTTGGTTGAGGTGAAAGACAAAGATTTGGTTTGGACTTCATCTTTGACCCCAACAGATACGGGTGATGGGGCTTGTGAAGTTTTTCGTGTCAGTTCTATTCAGTGGATTGAAAAAGTTAAAGGCTAAACTTCGATTGCATCGAGATCGTATTTGAAATCGGTGTGCATTAGATTCAAGGTAAAATAATTTGATGATGAAAATGACGATAAAGAAAAAGTTTATTTTGAGTCTAATGTTGGCGAGTGGTTTAGCGCTTGGTGGATGTACCAGTATGAGTTCAACTGTAGATGGGAAAACCCATGTATTTACTGAACAGCAAAGTTGTCCGACCTTGCTTGAGATGGATCGTGGACAAACTTTAGAAGTACTGTTAAACGAAAATCCAAGTACCGGATATGTATGGTCTTTGGCTGAGCAACCGAAACTTTTTAAAGTTGAAGAAGTGTTTCAATCAGCTCAACAACAACAAGCTGCTGCTGCAGATGCGACACCAGTGCTTGGTGCAGGCGGTCAAAAAACTTATCGTTTTACCGCAACGACTGCAGGTGAAGAATTACTACATTTGAAGCATGCACGAGCTTGGGAAAAAACCGCGATGGCTGAATGGACTTGTAGAGTACGAGTGTCCTGATTTGAACTGATGATGAACGATAAAAAAAGCCAGTATTTGTACTGGCTTTTTTATTGCAGACGAACTGATTTAGAACGTCCATCTAAGCATTATTTCGCGCTGAGCGCTTGACCGTCAAATTGAATACCTTCCCAACCATTTTGCATAAATTGGCGAATGTTTTGGTGGTCAGTTGCGTCTGGTGTTGCCAATACAGCAGCATAATGTTCAGCAAAAAGACTTAATGTTTCAGCTTGGTTTAGACCATTCAATTGGGCAAAAGAAAACACTTTGGCACTGCCTTGGTTTTCAGTTGCTGCATTGGCTTGTTTGCCATTGGTAAAAGCGGTTGCTGTATGGTTATAACGCGCTTCAATAAATGCAATCACATCTGAAAATTTCGCAGTCCCTGCTTGAAGTTGATCTAATAATTCCTGAGCCATAATGTCCTCTTTCAATAAAAAATACCGCAAAGTGTTGCAGACTATAGCAAGCTTTGGCCCAAACATTTAACACTATTTGCGTAAATTAAATGCGTGTATATTGAAGGGCGACCTTAGGCAGTCTGTTGCCTAAATTGTAGATACCAATGATGTTGAAGTAGGACAATTATGAACTGGCTTTTGGTCGCATGTGGCGGCGCAATTGGGGCAACACTTCGCTATGCAGCAGGACTGTTATTGGCCAAGCCAACCGTGCTCTTTCCGTGGGCAACATGGTGGGTGAATATTTTAGGTTGCTTTTGTGCAGGTGTGTTCTTTGCATTTAGCCAAAAATATCCCGTTCTACAAAATGAAGCACGCTTATTGCTTATGGTCGGGATCTTAGGTGGCTTTACCACATTTTCCAGTTTCGGCTTAGAAACCTTTCAACTGCTCAGACAAGGGCAAAGTGGGCTGGCATTTAGTTATGCCATTTCTAGTGTGGTGATTGGTGTCATCGTATTGGGGCTGGGATATTACTTATTTCAGTCGATTTTAAAAATAGATGTTTAAAACAACGCTTGAAAACCACAAAATTTCAGACATAAAAAAAAGAAGCTCAGGCTGGAGGAGGGGAACCCTGAACTTCTTCAATGCTTTAATTTTAAAAGCAAAAACTTAATCGAAACTGAACTTATTGTGAGCGTTTGAAACGTGCAAAGCGTTTATTAAAGTTCGCAATACGTCCTTCATTATTTACTTGACGTTGTTCACCTGTATAAAAAGGATGTGATGCACTTGAGATATCGAGCGTCACATATGGATAAGTTTTGCCTTCAAACTCTTTGGTTTGATTGGTGCTTAAGGTACTGCCAATGACAAAAAAGGCATTTGCATTGGTGTCATGAAAGAGCACTTCACGGTATTCGGGATGGATGTTGGCACGCATTCTTCTGTTCCTTAAATTTATTGATTAAAGAAACGTTATAACATAACAATTAAAAATGCAAATATTGCCCGAAATTCGTCAGGCAATCAGCGCTTCATGTTCCCTTAAGCGCTAGGTGGGACCAACTCATCAAAAAGATCATTGAGATTGTCATTCACTTTCAAATGAATCAAATTCCAATAATGTCCTGAAACAGTCCGGTTCACCATCAAGGTATCCGGTGACGGTTTAAACACATCCCAGTATTTAAGAGATGGCTTAATTAATTCTACCCCGTCATGGTGCGCTGAATTTTCAGCAAAGTCGTATTGTGTGGTTAGCGGACGCATCAGCACTTCCAGCCATTGTTCATACAACTCCGCAGGGAATTTACCGAGTTCATTGAGTGAATGTAAGGCATCGAGTTGCTGTTCCATCAGCGGAATATCGTGCTTGCGTGCAGCATTGATCAATTGCTTAAAGTGCGACACGATTTCAGGAGACAGGGTTTTCACACCGCCGTAGTCATATACGATGACTGAACCATCTTCACGAAAGGCGAAGTTGCCCGGATGTGGGTCACAGTGGAAACGTTTAAGGAAGAAAATTTCACGGCCAATGGCACGGAATAACCGTCTTCCCAAGGCATTTCGTGTTTCTTGTGACCATGTGCTGGCAGTTTCTATACTGTCGCCAAGCTCTAGACTTAGAGTCAAAATATGACGTGAAGAATAATCTTTATAGACCTGTGGAATGATGATTTTGTCATCCAGCGCACTATGAAACGCACGGGCCACATCTAAGTTTTGCGCTTCAATTTCGTAGTTCAGTTCGTTGTCCAAACTGTCCTGAATTTCACGAAATAGCTTGTCTTGTAACTTCCGATCAATTTTCAATACGCCCATCAGACGAAGGGCAAGCCGAACTTGTTTTAAATCACTTTCACAGGCTTCTTCGACACCCGGATATTGCACTTTCACCACCACCTGCTGACCATTAGGTAACACGGCTTTATGCACCTGCCCAATGGATGCAGCGGCAAAAGGTTGTTCTTCAAAACTTTTAAAAATTTGCGCGAGGGGTTTGCCGAGTTCTTGTTCTACTTGAGCCTTAATTTCAGCAAAAGGCATGGCTGGCGCTTGGCGTTGTAATTTACTGATCGCTTTTGCGACTTCAGGTGGAAAAATGTCTTTGTACTGCGAGGCAATTTGTCCGACTTTCATCACCGCACCTTTCATTTCACCCAAAGTATCTGCAATTTGCAGACCGATGTCCTGAAAAAGTTTACTGCGAGATGCATTTTTCTGTTCTTCATCGGCAGTGATATTGCGGATGGAATTGGAAACGGTTTTAGTAGCAATGCTTGCCGTCATACTGGCAAGTTTCATAAAGCGACGACCCGGTGTGCTAGCCGTTTTTGCCATGTGATGTTCCTCAAGATCATCATTTATTATCTATTACCGATCATAGGCGACAAAACACAAACTGCCTACTTTAAATTGTTAAGACTTTATTTCTATTGATAAAATGATGGGCAAAAATGTAAATACTGAAAATAATTCAGGCAAATTTAAGCCACACGCTGAATGGTTTAAAATATCGCGTCGCTAGAAGAGAACTGAACGATGAAAGTGTATCGCTATTTAACTGGTAAAGATGATGTCAATTTCTGTGCCCGTGTGACCAAAGCTTTAAATGAAGGCTATGAATTGTATGGCTCGCCAACCATGAGTTTTAATGGGACAGATGTGATCGTCGGGCAGGCGATCGTGAAAGACGTAGAAGATGACAGCCAAGTGCCACAAGGTTTAAAAAATGCCATCGAGGCGCTTAATTAGTTGGCTTTTGCTGCTTCGCTAGATTCAGTTTTTTCCAGTTCTAAATGTGGACCGAGATATTTACTGCATTGGTTATGGTGTAAATTTTCATTCAATGTGATGAGGTTTTGCGTCACGATAAAATCCTGATCGTCCGCAGAGGCAAACTTTTGATTGGCCTTGATGAAGTCCTGATAGGTATACGCCATACCAGACTGCTGACAACTTAATTTTAAACGTGCGGTATATGAGTCCGCCTGTTGTTCATGATAAAAGCGAAAGGCTGTCCAAAGTGCTTGATTGATGTAATCAAATTCGGGTTGTGATTGGACTTTGATGGGTGCGTGATATAAAGGAAATTCATGTCGGTTGATCGTTTGTTCAGCTTGTAGTGACATGGAAAAGCCTAAGCTCAGACAGAGACTGATCGAGCGAAATACATGGGACATGTTTATTTTCCTCTTCTTCGTGCTTTTTATTTATGGCATTGCTATGCAGGGTGTTAATTTGCATTAATCTTCTGCATAGCGTAGCCGTATTTTTAAGTAACTTTTTAGATGATTTTTTAGGGCTTATCCCGCATGTGCTAAACGTTTATTCATCATAAATAAACGTGTAAGTAGCAGTATACATGCGACAGTCAGACCCACAATCAGGCCAATCCAAACGCCTGCAGCACCAGTCGTAGTGAAGCGTGCAAGATAGATCCCGACAGGGAAGGCAATGATCCAATACGCGATCATAGTGATCCACATCGGTCCTTTGGTGTCTTGCATACCGCGTAAGCACCCTGCGGCACTGACTTGCCATGCATCCATTAATTGATAGGCAATAGCGAACAAGACCAAGTACACGGCAAGCTGAGTCACATCATAGTCATTGGTATAGAGTGACACAATTTCATTACGTAAAAGCCAAAGCAGCAGCATGGTAATTAGGGCAAATACCGTCCCTGTCAACATACCGACTTTCTGGACTTTTCGCATAGCTAGCCAGTTTTTTTCCCCATAATAGGTACCGACCCGAATGGTCAGCGCAATCGCTAGTGACATTGGAATCATAAACAATTGCGAGGTAATCGAAATGGCGACTTGATGCGCGGCAATGGTAACTTCGCCTAAGGGACTCAACACAATAGCGGCTGTACTAAAAATACTGACTTCAAAGAAAATAGCTAAGCCAATGGGAAAGCCGAGTTTTAAAATACGTTTGATCCATTCACTGTTCATTTTTTCAAAAGCAGCGAAAGGTTGGGTTTTTTGATAGGCTGATCCTTTGAAAACGTACATCGCCAAAGCAAAGAACATCAACCATTGCAAAATCGCGGTGGCAAAACCACATCCTGCAGAACCTAATTCAGGGACTGGGCCTAAACCATACATAAAAATAAAGTTCAGTGGAATTAACACCAATAAGGCCAGCAGACTCAGCACAGTGACTGGACGTGGATGCCCCAATGCTTCTGAGTAACCACGTAAAGCTGCGTACATGGTGACAGCAGGCATACCTAAACTAATGGCGTGTAAGAATAAGCTCGCCTTCGGAAGTAATACTTCAGGGACACCCAATAACGGTAAAAGCAGCGGCATAGCTTGTAAGACTAATGCGGCAATGATCCCTAAAAATAATGCGACCCACACAGACTGACGGGCGATGGTGGCAATTTTTTCAGGCGTGCGAGCACCATTGGCTTCTGCCACTAATGGGGTGGTTGCAATCATAATGCCGCTGAACAGCAGCATGACCGGTATCCATAAACCGACCCCGACCGCAATGGCTGCAAGGTCATTGGCGGACATGTGTCCAGCCATGATGGTATCAATGAGACCAAATCCCGCTTGCGCAAACTGCGTGATCAATATCGGGATCATTAAATGAAACAGTTGTTTTAATTCATACTTGCTGCTTGTTACAGCCGTGACAGTAGACACAGAATGTACTCATTTCTTGTGAGGTGCTTAGGAATGAGGTCTTAGCGTTGGAAAGTGAGAAGCACACCAATAAAAATCACCACGCCACCCAATAAGCGTTGCCAGTTAATCGGGGTTTTTTCAGTGCCGAGCAAGCCAAAATGGTCAAATACCATCGACATTAAGATCTGTCCAAAAATAATCAGACCGGAGAGGGATAAAAAACCCAGTTTCGGTGCGGTATAAATACTGATACTGATGGCATAAACACCCAAACATCCCCCCAGCCATAAATACCAAGGGATTTGAGCAAAACTTGCAAAGTCCGGTTTTTCGGCCGATTGAAAAAACACCATAAAGGCGAGGACTATTGTACCAACCAAAAAAGAAAAAAGGGCAGCTTGCAGCGGTGAATATAAATATTCACGCAATTGGCTGTTGATCGCTGTTTGAATGGTCATAGCGATACCAACACCCATCGCGAGCGGCAGTAAGTACAATAAATGGCTGCTTATTTTCATCTTCTAATCATCTAATTCTTCTTTAATTTTATTAGTCTACTGTATTGTGGATGAGTTTTCATAAGCGCTCTGATGCAGTCATGTTAAAATGCGCTTACTTCTTTTGTTCCTTTTGAGCATTTTCCTTGGCTGAATTAAATCCTGCAGTTGTTCCGTTATCTTTATACATTCACATGCCGTGGTGTGTGCGCAAATGTCCATACTGTGACTTTAATTCGCATGCGGTGCCGAATGGTGAATTGTCTTTGGACTTAGAACAAGAATATTTACAGGCGTTGGTTGAAGACTTTAAAACCCAAGTCGATTTTGCTCAGGGTCGCCTGATCCATAGTGTATTTATTGGTGGTGGGACACCATCTTTGATTTCTGCCCAAGGCTATCAATGGTTATTTGCTCAGCTCAAAGCGTTGCTACCGTTTGAAGCAGGTTGTGAAATCACCTTGGAAGCCAATCCCGGTACGGTTGAGCACGATCCTTTTTCCGGTTATTTAGATGCAGGGATCAATCGTCTATCTATCGGTGTGCAAAGTTTTAATACCGACCAGCTGAAAAAGCTGGGGAGGATTCATTCGAATGATGATGCGATTTCTGCCATTCAGCATGCAAAAGAGGTGGGTTTTGAACGAGTAAATGTCGACTTGATGCATGGCCTGCCTGAACAAACCATTGAGCAAGCGCTTTTGGATTTAAAACTTGCTGTGGAAAATGGGGCAACCCATGTGTCGTGGTATCAATTGACCATTGAACCCAATACAGTTTTTTTCCGCACAAAACCAATTTTACCTGTCGATGATGTGCTTGAAGATATTCAAGAACAGGGCGAAGCCTATTTAACAGCGCAAGGCTTTATCAATTATGAAGTATCGGCATGGCGTAAAGAAAAGCCGTCGGCACATAATTTAAATTATTGGCAGTTTGGCGATTATTTGGCGATTGGCGCAGGCGCACATGGTAAAGTGACCATGCCAGACGGGGTGTATCGTTTCCAAAAAACCCGATTGCCGAAAGACTATTTAGCCAAAGTACCTGCTGAACATCTTCAGTTTAAGCGCATCGAAGCAGCCGATATGCCTTTTGAATTTATGATGAATGCACTTCGTTTAAATCATGGGGTGGAAGCCAAGCTATATAGTGAGCGTACAGGGGAAAGTTTAGAGCCAATTGCCGAGTTATTGAACTCATTACGTGAACGTAAATTGATGGTCAGTGATCCAACACTTTTGTCTTGTACCGAGCAGGGACATATCTTTTTAAATTCAGTATTGGAAGAATTCCTGTAATGAAAGCTATGTCAAACTTGTTTTAAAATTTGAGCGACAAGTAATTTTTCATATTTCGAATGTAATTTGCAGAATGTGTATGAAATTATTCAGTTGATAATTGAATTTACATGGCATAAAGGAACTTCAGAAAATGAAATATATTTTAACTACGACGTTATTAACTATAGCTTTGGTGGGTTGCACCGATAAAAAAGCACCATCAGAACAAAATGTTGCAACAGAGGCAACGATCGCAACTACACAAACAAACGATGTTGCAGTAGCTCAAGATGAGCAAGTGATTCACTTTACAGGGCCACAAGATCTAAGCCTTGAGTTAAAAACCAAAGATAATTTTGAAACCGCACAATTGACTGATAATTCTGATCGTGTGTATGAATTGAAACGAGCAGTTTCAGGAAGTGGTGTACGACTTGCCAACGACCAAGGTGTTTCAATTCACTTTAAGAACTTTAATGGTGTGAATGAAGGGACAGTTGAGTTGGTAAAAGATAAACCCATAGAGATTAAAGAATTTATTGCTGATAAAGCAAAGTAAATATTAAAAAAGACCGCATGAGCGGTCTTTTTTGAATTCAGCTTAACGATGTTTCGGTGGCATAGGCGGTAACTTATGATGCGGAACAGGCTTGGGTTGACTAGCTTTAAAAGCTACTGCTTTATGATTTTGTTTGGCAAATTTTGCATGAACTTTTTGATGCTCTTTTTTCACCATGTGGGGCCCAGCAGATTTGTGATGTATTGCTTTAGGCGGTACAGGTTTTTTATCAAAGTGTGGAGCAGGTGGTGGATTTTTATGATCGAATGCAGGCGCTGCCATTGCAGACATTGTCGCAGTTGTTGCAATCAGACCAATCATTAATGAAGACATCAATTTTTTCATGGTTACGCTCTTTATGAATCAATGAAGTCATCATAGGGGGAGGCTATGGAGAAGATATGAAGTTGTATGAGATACAAATGTAAAGCTAAAATTATGGAGTTAAATTTACTTTAAGTATTTAATATTTATTAAATAAAATTATGTTTAGCGATAAGGTGTTCTATTTTTGTTGAAAAATACAACAATATTTCTCCATATAAAGTTCATCTTTATACATTGTTATTACCTCATGAAGAAATTAAGAATACTACTCGTAATTCCTATAGATCAAAATTAAAAGAGAAGACAAAAAAGACCGCCGAAGCGGTCTTTTTATAGAGTCATTTAACTCGGTTTAAAGCTTAGTAGTCAAAGCTAAAGTGTTCAGGAGCCAAAGAAGTCATGGTCTTCGATGGGTTAACCATTGCTTCAGCGTGACCTTGTGAGCGTGGTAATAGACGTTCAAAGTAGAAGTCAGCCACTTTGATTTTTGCTTTATAGAACTCAGGAACTTCTGCACCATTGCCTTCTGCTAATTTTTCAGAAGCTACGGCAGCTTGTTGTGCCCAGAAATAAGCCATCATCACGTAGCCAGAGAACATTAAGAAATCGACAGAAGCAGAAGATACGATGTCACGGTCTTTACGTGCTGCAAGCATGATACGAACCGTTAATGCATTCCACTGTGCGCAAAGCTTCGTTAAGTCCCACGCAAAACGACGCATGTATTTGTTACGTGCATGTTGACCACAGAACTTCAAGATTTCAGCTGTGTAGTCACGAATCACTTTACCTTTAGAGGTCAACAGAACTTTACGACCAATCAAGTCTAGTGCTTGAACGCCTGTTGTGCCTTCGTAGAGAGTAGAGATACGTGAGTCACGAACAATTTGTTCCATGCCCCATTCTTTAATATAACCATGACCGCCGTATACTTGCATACCATGGTTTGCAGCTTCATAACCCATTTCGGTTAAGAAACCTTTGAGAATCGGGGTGTAGAAGCCTAAGTGGTCATCATGTGCTTCAAACGCTGCTGTATCACCGCGGGTTAAAGCATCAGTCATTTTGTCCGCAATTTGAGCTGCATAGTAAATCATTGAACGGCCGCCTTCAGCGATCGCTTTTTGAGTTAAAAGCATACGACGTACGTCTGCATGGTGAATAATCGCATCGGCTACTTTTTCAGGATCTTTTTTACCTGAAAGTGCGCGCATAGACATACGTTCTTTGGCGTATGGAAGTGCGCCTTGGAATGCCAATTCAGCATGTGCAATACCTTGAATTGCTGTACCAATACGTGCAGTGTTCATAAAGGTGAACATTGCATGTAGGCCTTTGTGTTTTTCACCGATCAAGTAACCAATGGCATTGTCAAAGTTCAGCACAGCTGTTGCTGAAGCACGGATCCCCATTTTGTGTTCAATCGAACCACACGTTACAGGATTGCGTTCGCCCACAGTACCATCTGCATTCACAAGGAATTTTGGAACGATGAATAATGAAATGCCTTTTGTACCTGCAGGTGCATCTGGAAGACGTGCAAGAACGATATGTACGATGTTCTCTGTTAAATCATGCTCACCCGCAGAGATGAAGATTTTTGTACCAGAAATTGCATAGCTACCATCAGCTTGAGGTTCCGCTTTGGTTTTTACCTGACCTAAGTCGGTACCGCATTGAGGTTCAGTTAAGCACATGGTGCCTGACCAAGTTCCAGCAACAAGGTTCGGTAAATATTGGTTTTTCTGTTCTTCTGAACCAAATTGTAGAATGGTGTTGATACAACCTACGCTGAGACCCGGATACATTTGGAATGACCAGTTTGCTGTACCCATCATTTCAGATTTGATGAGATTCAACGACTGTGGCAAGTTTTGACCGCCAAATTCTTCAGGGAAAGACAGACCTTGCCAGCCACCCTGTACAAATTGGTCATAGGCTTCTTTAAACCCTTTTGGTGTTTTCACATCACCATTTTCAAAATGACAGCCTTCTTCATCACCCGTTTGGTTCAAAGGCGAAAGGATATTTTCACAAAAATCTGCTGCACCTTCTAAAATCATGTCGACAGTGTCTGCATCAGCAGCTTCACCATTAGACAAAGTTTTGTAATGTGCTGGGTAATCGAGCACTTCATTCATTAAGAAACGAATATCGTGTAAAGGCGCTTTATATGCAGGCATAGTCTTAATCCTAATATCTAAATTTTTTTGGATTATCTGTATTGATGCTTTGATTATTCATAATTTCATCAAAAAAACATTGATGAATACGCCCTTAAAAAATGTCAGAAAGGCGAATTGTAATATTTAACCAACATGTGAAAAATAAACTTCTGATAGACTTGATGTTGATCTTTTGATCATTTTTTTCTTTTAATAAATCATAAAGAACTTAGGTCTTTCGTACAATTATGCGATTAAAATATATAACACTTTGTTTACTGGGTTTGAGTATTACTGGGTGTGCTCAACATGTCATAAAAACCAATTCAACGGATCAGTCTCTCGGGCAACAAGCCACTCAAGGCTTAAACGCAATGTTTGAAAATGCCAGTTATGACATGAAAGGGCAATTTTCAATTCAAACCGATATTCAGTTCGATGAAAAAAAGCTTAAAACCAAGTCAAAACCTGCAACTAGTACACAGCCAGAGCTGGATCCTAAACTTAAAAAACAACTTGATCAGTTGATTAAAACCCAAAATATTCCGTTTAGCCAAAAAGAAAAGAAACAGCTCTATCAAGCCATTGCCAATGAATCGATCCCACCATCAGCGCGTTATAGCGATGAAGAGGATGGCGTTTCTCCGCAATCTAAAATTGCTCAATCACTGCTGAATGTGTTGAATGATTTACAGTTTAGCTATAGCGGTTCAGTACATTTTAGAGAAAAACTTGCTGCCTTAACCTTGCAATTGAGTTATCAAAAACCGACTTTGCAGGTGAATGCACAGTTGCCGATGATCATTGATTTTAATCAACATAAATTTTATACCAACTACTTTGCGTTCATGCCGTTTATGGTAAATCGTGAAAGCCAAAGCAGCTTGGCTTATGTGGATTTTTCAAAACATAAAGAGACGATTGCTCAGTACGATTTGAAAAAATTTGCTGACTATTTAAAACAAATGAATGCTTTGCCCTATGTCTTGGCAGAGCCAAATCAAGTGCAAAATATTGCTTTAACACGTGATGAAAAAAATGCAGGGCTGACTAAAAAAATCCGCTATGTGGGTGATCTCGATGCGCTTTACACCCAGCTTGAACTTTTTGATTTTGTGAACGCCAACTATTACACCACGCAAATCAAAGGTCAGCGCAATAGTGACGCTGAGCAAGATGAATCTGTGGACGCTGCTGCGCATCTCAGTGCTTCCGAAGAGGCGATGGCTGCGGCTGAAGCGGCGGGAGGGACTGCAGTAGCGGCAGCAGCTGAGGATGAAGACTATGATGCGGCTTATGCATCTGTAGAACGTGTGAATGAGCTGCTCAATGCGAAAATGCATGGCCTGATGTATCACCAACATGAAACGGAAGAAGAACAAACGTCTTCTGCAGCTGAATCTGCTGAATACGCGATCGATACTGCAAGTGCATATGCGGAGGCGACCGCGGGTGATGATGAAGAAGCCTATAGTTCGGATACTGAAGTAACCGAAGCTTATGCGGCTTCCGAAGAAGATGACGAAACAGCGAACTTATCTGAGGAAGTCTGTCAGGCCTTGATGAACACCAAACAGGTGCCGATTGGTAAAGTCACGCTTTGTCAGGATTATCAAGATGTTCGGGTGATACCGCTGCAAGCAGATTCTGTACCATCGGCCTCTGCTGCTGACGCATCCAATACAGATTCAGAGATTTCGGATGCTGTTGAGCAATTAAAACCAGTATTCCAGCAATATCAAAGTGAACAACTTGTCGATGTAAAACAATTCCAGCAATTATGGCAAAAGCATCAAGCTGAAATTGCGCAGGTGCTGAATGCACAGGATAAATCATCTTCGAATGTCGTAATGGATGTAGGCTTAGATCATAAAGGCCGAGTCCAAGTAATGGACTATCAATTGGCCTTTAATGAGCCACGTTTAGGTCAATTAAAGCTGAAAAGTAGCAACCAAATTTTGAATTATGGCAATGCGACTAAAATTGATCGTCAAGCCATGAAACAGGCAAAATCCATTGAGGAAGTCAGTAAAGATTCACTCTTTGAAAATATGTTGAAAGGCCTGCTTGCGCCGATCACAGGAAATGATCCTCTGCTTGCTGAAGCAGAAACTGCATCGGTTGATGATGTCCGTGCTGCAAATGAAGAAATCGAACTTCCTGAATATCTCAGTACTGTGGCATTGCAAAGTTATAAACGTCATCAATCTGAAGTGAAAGCCTATCAAGCGGCATTTGTCGTGGCATTTGCTAACTATCGCGCTCAGTATGTGCGTTATTACTCAGCCAATGATTTGAATGAAATTGCAGAAGTTTATGCATATCGATTTGTTGATGGCTTAAAAGAGCCAACAGGCAATGCGCTGAAACGTTTAAATCAATTACGTGATAAGCATGCTTTGCATCGCTATCAAGACTTTGATGACTTAGGTTCTTCAGTCAATCATTATGTGCAGTCGGGGATTGGTGAGTACAAAGCTCAGGTTGAGTGGAAACAATTGCAAAAAACCTATAAGACTGATCAGGCGATTTTTGCACATTTATATCAACAAAACTTTTTAGCCAGCTATGAACTGGAAGGAACTGAAAAAGCGCATTTGGTGAAAGCATCAAAAATCTATGCGCAAGCCTTTGCTGATGATATCAAAGGAAAATTATCAGAAGCGTCATTGCAAGGCCTAGCAGCAGAACACGAAGAGTTGTTCAGCCAATCGGCTTATTATGAGACTTATAAGGCGATACAAAAACATAAGAAGTAAGTTGGATCAAAAAAAGAACCTCAATTGAGGTTCTTTTTTTAGGTGTTTAGCCTGCTCAGAAAGTGAATTGAGCAAATCATTTTGAATTATAGAAAGTCTTTTAGATCAGGTTTAATGCCATTCCAAATGGAAAAAGATTCGATTGCTTGACCAACCAACATGCCAAAACCTTCTGAGGTTGGAACATTGCGTGCTTTGGCTTGATCCAAAAATGTCGATGGTTTGCCATAGGCCATTTCATAGGCGTGGGTGAATTGTAAAGCTTCAGGCAAAATTAGAGCATCACCCGTTAAGCTTGCCGATGTGGCATTAATCACCAGATCAAATTGACCTGCTAAGTCGGCGAGGGCAATGGCTGCAAGTTCGGCATTGGGGACAGCAGTTTTTAAGTCAGCAACCAATTGTTCAGCACGCGCTAAAGTCCGGTTGGCAATCACGATTTTTTTGGCCCCAGCTTGTACCAGTGGGTAAATCACGCCACGTGTCGCACCGCCTGCACCAATAATTAAAATATCCGTTTGTTCTAAATTCCAATCTAAGGCACGGATGGCATCGACTAGGCCTTGTCCATCGGTATTATCGCCATGGAGTGTGCCATCTTGCATCCATAGTGTATTGACCGCACCTGCAATTTTGGCACGTTCAGTAAGGACGGCACATTGTGCATAGGCTTGTTCTTTAAACGGAACAGTGACATTCATACCGATGCCACCTTCGGCAAAGAAGGATTCGACACTGTGCTGAAAACCATCGAGTGGCGCAAGTCGTTTGCTGTACTGAATGTCGAGGCCTGTTTTTTCAGCGAAGGCATGATGAAGTTCAGGTGAGCGTGATTGTTCAATCGGGTTGCCAATCACGGCAAATTGTTTGCTCATTGCACAGCGTCCATGTAGATGTGAAAGAGCAGACAATATACGCCAAAACCGAGGATGGCTAAAGTTCGGGCAGTCTTAAAATCGTGAAATAAAGGCGGAAAATTAAGGATTACAAATATCTAGGACGCTTTGAATCAAGATGCTCGCTGCACTGATGACTAAACCAATCAAGGCAACCACCATGAAGCCAATAGCCAAATTATCATTCAAAGACGTTTCGGAAAAAATATTGGTACTGATAGCGCTAATCAGCACAACAGCAAAGCTCCAAAACACCAATGCAGTAAGACTGACTGCTTTTTTATTGAGTGTTTGATGTGTCATGTGCGTTGTACTCCGTACAAGAAAATTACAGCCATAAGTTTATTGACACATTGTGCAATGACATAGCTTAAAGCTGTTTAAAAGATGTGTCATTGTTGAGCAATCTGATTACAAAGTAAATGCTTAAAAAATTTATTTATGCATCAAGATATTACATACAAATGAATACTCTAATCATCAGGCAATAAAAAGCCCCTGACGGACAGGGGGTGAATACATGTTTATCCGTTTTATTTCAGCGTATTAAGCCAATCTTGCGGTTTTAAATAAAAGTCGGTGAGCTTTTTCTCGGCAGAATGTTCTTCCCATTCAGGACGATATGACCAGCCCGCCAAAGGTGGCATACTCACTAAAATCGACTCAATACGTCCACCAGTTTGCAAGCCAAATAAGGTGCCGCGGTCATAGACAAGGTTATATTCAACGTAACGACCACGACGGTAAAGTTGGAAGTCTCGTTGTGCTTCGGTATAGGCTTTGTCTTGGTTTCTTTGGAAGATCGGTAAAATCGCCTCTAAATAACCATTACCCACGGCCTGCATATATTTGAAACAGGTTTCAAAGTCCCATTGGTTGAGGTCGTCAAAGAATAAACCACCCACACCACGTTGTTCATCACGGTGTTTTAGATAGAAATAGTCATCACACCATTTTTTATGTTCATCATAGAGCGTATCGCTAAATGGGGCACAGAGATCATGGGCAGTTTGATGCCAAGACAAGACATCTTCATCATTTGGATAAAATGGAGTGAGGTCAAAACCACCGCCAAACCACCAAATCGGATCTTGGCCTTCTTTTTCGGCAACAAATAAACGCACATTGGCATGTGAGGTTGGGACGTTGGGGTTTTTCGGGTGAATTACCAATGACACGCCCATGGCTTGCGCTTTTGCACCTGCAATAGCGGGATGGCGTTCAGTCGCTGAGGCAGGTAATTTTGAAATGTTGATGTGCGAGAACATCACACCACCTTTTTCAATCACCGTCCCATTTTGTAGAACACGTGAGCGACCACCACCACCTTCAGGGCGCTCCCAGTCATCGATCGCAAATTCGGCACTTCCGCCACCAGCACGTTCTTGCTGTTCCAATGCGGCACAAATCCGTGCCTGTAAATCGCGAAGGAATTCATCTACACGTTGAATATCGGCTGAAGTTGGATTCTGCATGGTGACCTTTATTAAAATAATTTAAAGATAAGTGTCATCAAAGCATAAATTACGTGAAAACTTAAGGCATTTTTCCCGATACTCAGCATCGGCTCTTTGCTTTAAATCTAGAAATCTAGTGATTAAACCAAAAGTTCCTGCGTAGTGAGCAGAAGTACTCAGGCCAAAATTGGGGCTATTCCGACAAATTTGCTAGGTTGAATTCACTTCTGAAGCTCAGCACAATAATCATAAGGTAGATTTAAATTGAATCTCATTGATTGAAATGGTGCATCGATGTCTCAGCAGGCGAGTTCTTTAATTCAAAAATATAATGTACCAGGTCCACGCTATACCAGTTATCCAACCGTGCCGTATTGGGAGGAAGCTGAGTTTTCATTGCAACAGTGGACACAGGGCTTGAAGCGTTCATTTGATGAGAGCAATCACCTCGAAGGCATCAGTCTGTACATTCATCTGCCATTTTGTGAAAGCTTATGTACGTTTTGTGGCTGCCATAAAAAAGTCACGAAAAAACATGAGATGGAGCTGCCTTATATTCAGGCGGTGCTGAAAGAATGGGGCTTATATTGTCAGCTCTTGGTCGATCGGCCAATAATTAAAGAAATTCATTTGGGCGGGGGAACACCTACTTTCTTTTCTCCTGAGCATCTCACCCAGTTGATTCAAGGCATTCTAGCGCAGGCGGATATTGCCGATACCCATGAATTTAGCTTTGAAGGGCATCCGAACAATACCACACGTGAGCATTTACAAGCCTTGTACGATGTTGGATTTCGGCGCGTGAGCTATGGAGTGCAGGATTATAATGAAAAGGTGCAAAAAGCCATCCACCGTATTCAACCCTTTGCACATGTTGAACAAGTAACACAGTGGGCACGTGATATTGGCTATACCTCTATTTCGCATGACTTGGTTTTTGGTCTGCCATTTCAGGATTTAAACGATGTGTTGCATACCATTGAACAGACCACTCGTTTGATGCCAGATCGTCTAGCCTTTTATAGCTATGCACATGTACCATGGATTAAGGGCAATGGTCAGCGTGGTTTTAAAGATGCCGATGTCCCGAAAGATGATTTAAAGCGTCAATGCTATGAAGAAGGTAAAAAACAGCTACTAGCGCAGGGCTATCATGAAATTGGGATGGATCATTTTGCATTAACCCAAGATCCAATGTATCAAGCTTTTCAGCAGGGCAGTTTGCACCGTAATTTTATGGGCTATACCGCATCGAAAACCCAAGTAATGATTGGACTCGGCTTATCCTCGATCAGTGATAGTTGGTACAGCTTTGCGCAAAATGAAAAGAAAATTGAAGACTATTATGCACGTTTAGAAGCGAATGAAATTCCAGTCTATCGGGGGCATGTGCTGACAAATGAGGACTTAATCATCCGTAAGCATATTCTCAATTTGATGTGTACCTTCCAAACTTCTTGGGCAGGTCCAGAAATGCAATTTCCTGAGCTTGATGACGTATTAGCGCAATTGGCTGAAATGCAAGAAGATGGCTTGCTCGAAATTTTTGATCAGTACATTCAGGTGAGTGATGCAGGCAAGCCTTTTGTTCGCAATATCTGCATGGCGTTTGATTTACGATTAAAACGTCGTGTTCCTGAAAATCGTATTTTTTCGATGACGATTTGAATTTTCCCTAACTCCTCTTTAATAAAGAGGGGGAAGC
This sequence comes from Acinetobacter sp. YH16056_T, assembly GCF_024605895.1. Taxonomy (NCBI): domain Bacteria; kingdom Pseudomonadati; phylum Pseudomonadota; class Gammaproteobacteria; order Moraxellales; family Moraxellaceae; genus Acinetobacter; species Acinetobacter sp. YH16056_T. The sequence continues at coordinate 422,342 of NZ_CP094545.1, forward strand.
CTCCCTTTTGTAAAGAGAGGTTTGGAGGGATTAATTTATGGAGAATTTAAAGGATTTTTAAAAATCATCCTTTTGATACATATGCGACATACGATCATGTTTGGTTTTTAAATATTGTTCGTTGAATGGATTTAGACCCACAGTCAGCGGAACACGATCAACGACATTCACGCCTTGTTCTTGTAGCGCTTCAATTTTTAACGGGTTATTGGTAATGAGACGCACTGCAGTAATGTTGAGATGATTCAATATGATAGGACACATATCATAACGACGTGCATCGGCAGGAAGATCCAATAATAAATTGGCATCCACTGTGTCATGACCTTGGTCTTGTAGGGCATAGGCACGGATTTTATTGGTTAAACCAATACCGCGACCTTCTTGGCGTAAATATAAAATCACCCCTTGACCCGCTTCATTAATTAATTTTTGGGTGGCTTGAAGTTGTGGGCCGCAGTCACATTTGAGTGAAGCAAAGGCATCACCAGTCAGGCATTCGGAGTGGATACGTACTAAAACAGGTTCAGTGGGAGCTTGTTCTAGTCCTTTAGAGAGTGCGACATGTTCTTCACCGGTTTCAGGATCCTGAAAAACCGTAATATTGAATTCACCAAAAGCGGTCGGTAATCTTGACGTTGCGACAAATTCTATAGGCACTGCTTAACCCGTTTATTCGATTATAAATTGGCTAAAGTATAGCGTAATGCTTGGACATTGGTAGAATTGCAACGACGAATTTATGCAGAACATTTTCTTTTTTGTATAAAGCGAACGATAATAGTTGATAAATAGGAAGATTATTCAGGATAATCTGACTCATTCAAAATCTCCCCAACGAGATCATTGCTAAAAATTACATCGCTACAAGTTTGGCTGATTGTAAGGTGATACAATTCGACGATATGATCGAGTTACCCATTTAGACCGAGCTTAGGAATTTGCCAGGCTTTAGAAGGCTTTGCCACATTATGCTGTATAAAGAAATACCATTTCAACGCCCTGTAACACCGTTGCTGGATACGATTAACCATCCTCAACAACTTCGTTTACTCGAGCGCAGCCAATTAGAGCAAGTGGCGGATGAGTTACGTCAATTTATTTTGTATGCGGCCGGACAAAGTGGTGGGCATTTTGGTGCCAATCTTGGGGTGATCGAATTAACCGTGGCATTACATTATTGTTTTGAAACGCCACGTGATCGTCTGATTTGGGATGTGGGTCATCAAGCCTATCCGCATAAAGCCTTAACTGGTCGTCGTGAACAATTAGTGACGATTCGTGCCAAAGATGGTTTGGCTGCGTTTCCTGCCCGTGAAGAATCTGAATTTGACACCTTTGGTGTAGGCCATTCATCAACAGCGATTTCTGCTGGTCTTGGGATGTCATTGGCACGTCGCTTCAAGCAAGATCCCTGTCATGTGGTTGCAATCGTGGGTGATGGCGCGATGACAGCGGGCATGGCTTTTGAAGCCATGAACGATGCGGTGGCACACAATGCTGACCTCATGGTGGTATTGAACGACAATGATATGTCGATCTCATGCAGTACCGGTGGTTTTGCCAAACATTTGGCTGCGATTTGGGAAAGTGGTCAATCGGTTAATATTTCTGAAAATGGCGAAGCCTATATTCAACCGCATCCTGAATGGGCGTATAACTCACGCCTACATTGTGCTGCGACCGATGCTGCAGATAACTTATTTAAAGCCATTGGCTTTAACTACTTTGGTCCTTTTGATGGGCACGATGTTGAACAATTAACACATGTGTTTGAAGCCTTAAAAAAACGCACAGGCCCACGTTTAGTGCATGTCTATACCAAAAAAGGTAAAGGCTTTGCACCTGCCGAAGCAGATCAAATCAAATACCATGCCATCAGTAAAGTGAATGCACCCGTTGCAGTGGCAACTGCACCGAAATATTCAGATGTTTTTGGTCAGTGGTTATGTGATGAAGCTGCACAGGATGATCGTTTATTGGCGATTACTCCAGCGATGTGTGAAGGCTCAGGCATGGTGCAATTTGCCAAGCAGTTCCCTGAGCGTTTCTTTGATGTTGCCATTGCAGAACAACATGCGGTGACTTTGGCTGCGGGTATGGCCTGTGAAGGGGTAAAACCGGTTGTTGCAATCTATTCAACCTTCTTACAACGTGGTTATGACCAGCTGATTCATGACGTCGCTTTGCAAAATCTTGATGTGACATTTGGTATCGACCGTGCAGGTTTGGTTGGTGAAGATGGCCCAACGCATGCCGGTGCATATGATTATGCCTTTATGCGTACCGTGCCAAACATGGTGATCATGGCGCCGAAAGACGAAAATGAATGTCGTCAAATGTTGCATACGGCTTATTTGTATAAAGGCCCAGCGGCGGTACGTTACCCACGTGGTAATGGACTGGGTGTTGAGATTCAGCAAGAGATGATTGAGCTTGAAATTGGCCGTGGTGAAATTGTTGCAAACTTCAATGATCAGCAAGATGACACCATTTCTATACTGGCTTTTGGTAGTCGTGTTCAAGCGGCACTAGAGGCAGGGCAGGCTTTAGCGACAAAGCTAGATGTGGCTGTACGTGTGATTAATATGCGCTTCGTGAAGCCATTAGATACACAGTTGATCGATCAAATCGCAGCAAGTACGCAACTATTTGTGACAGTTGAAGAGCATGCAGTCATGGCGGGTGCGGGCAGTGCAGTAAATGAATATTTAGCCCAAGCAGGCGTGGTTAAGCCTGTGCTGAATTTAGGTTTGGCTGACGAGTTCATGCATCAAGCAACACATGCTCAAATGTTGCATCAGGCTGGACTGGATGCTGAAGGCATTGGCGCTTCAGTGACACAGAGCTGGCTAAAACATAAGCAAACAGTGGTTTGTTGAATTTCTAATTTTTAGAAACATTTTTTCCCTAAAAGCCCTTATATTTGATAAGATATAAGGGCTTTTATGCATTATTCTTTATCAGTATCTTCAAATTTGTAGTGGGTGTTCAATGGAACCTATGGTGGTTATGGCTGCGCGTGCGGCTCAATTAGTTGGTCAAGAGCTTTTAAAAGCGCATCAAAATCGTCATAAACTCGATCTACAAGTCGAAGAAAAAGGAATTGATGGTCCAGTAACGCGTGTAGACCGTTATTTGGAACAATTGACTATCGATACCCTACGTAAAAGCTATAAAAATCACAGTTTCCTAGGCGAAGAGTTTGGTCTTCAAGAAGGCAAAGGTCACGACGCTGATTGGTGTTGGATCATCGACCCACTTGATGGCACATTAAACTTCGTTAATGGTGTTCCACATTTCTGTATCTCTATTGCAGTTCAACATAAAGGTGTAACTCAACACGGTGTTATTTATGACCCTGTGAAAGATGAGTTGTTCTCTGCAAGCCGTGGTCGCGGTGCGATGATGAATCAACGTCGTATTCGTGTAAATGTAAAAGACAGCTTAGAAAACACTTTCCTTTCAGTGGGTCATGCGTATCGTAAAATTCGTAATGGCGAAGTGGTTTCTTATGCGAAAAACCATTTCAACTCATTGTTAAATGTGACTGAAGCCGGTGCTCAATACCGTCGTTCAGGTTCTGCTGCTCTTGATCTAGCATATGTTGCTGCCGGTCGTTTCGATGGTTATTTCGAACTTGGTTTGAAACCTTGGGACATCGCTGCGGGTGAACTTATTGTGAAAGAAGCGGGTGGTACTGTGGTTGATGCTCGTGGTGGTAACGACTCAATGGACAATGGTCAAGTACTTGCATGTTCTATGAAAATGCTTAAACCGCTTATGCAAGCTGTTGTTCCAGCTTGGGGTGAAGCTGCTAAATAATAGAACGCTTAGTTCGAGTTTATTGACAGAATAATGAAATAAAGCCCTCTTTATGAGGGCTTTATTTTTGTCTAATCGGTCAAAAATAATGGCTTAAACACCTATAATTTAAAGCTTCTTACAAAAAATATTCTGAAGTTGACTAAAACAGGTGACATTTAAAAACTTTCTGCTATAATCCCCGCACGCACTAAATTTCGTTCATTACCTGAACATTCTCTTCTATCATTGTGTATGCGCGTTCCGGTCCAAAGAGAGGACGATATTTCGCGCCCCACCCAATCGCTAAGCGATTCCTTCAGGTTGCGGCTGTAATCATGTGTGCGTTATACGCATCGTCGTTCTCGGATCGCCGCTGATTCTATATTTTCAGCGTCTTTTGCTGTGCCGCTTTTTGCCGATGTCCATCTGAATTTATATTTTTAATGGAGCACCCATTTTTGGGGTGAAATACTCTATGAGCAAAACTTTTGCTGATTTTCCTTTACATGAGTCGTTACAACTAGCATTACAAGGTCTAGGTTTTACTACTCCGACTCCAGTGCAAGAACAATCAATTCCAGCTGCATTAGAAGGTAAAGACCTTCTTGTATCAAGCCAAACTGGTTCTGGTAAAACTGCTGCATTCTTACTCCCAACTGTGAATGCTTTGGCTGGTCAAGACACATTGATGTCTTTTAAAGAGCGCATGAAAGCGGTAACTGCACCGTCTATTCTTGTACTTTGCCCTACACGTGAATTGGCTCAACAGGTTAGCCAAGACGCAATTGCTTTAGTACGTCACATGAAAGGTGTTCGTATTGCTGCAATCATGGGTGGTATGCCTTTCGGTAAACAAATCCAACAGCTTAAAGGTGCACAAGTTGTCGTAGCGACTCCAGGTCGTTTACTTGACTTGGTGAACCGTCGTCAAATTAAATTAGACAACGTTGATGCGTTAATCGTTGACGAAGCTGACCGTATGCTTGACTTAGGTTTCTCTGAAGACCTAGAAGCGATCAGCGACTTGGCTGCTAACCGTAAACAAACATTAATGTTCTCTGCAACATTTGCGCCGCGTATCATTACACTTGCAGAACGCATGATGAATGATCCACAGCGTATTGCGATTGAAACTGGTCACTCTACAAATACTGACATTACTCAGACTCTTCATTGGACTGACGGTTTCGAACACAAGAAAAAACTTTTGACTCACTGGTTATCTGATGAGTCTGTAGATCAAGCAGTTGTATTCGCATCTACTCAAGAAGATACAGATATGTTGGCTGAAGAACTTGCAGAAGCAGGTCACTCAGTTGTCGCTCTTCACGGTGCAATGCCACAAACTGTACGTAACCGTCGTTTACGTAGCATTCGTGAAGGTCGTGCAAAAATCTTAGTTGCGACTGACGTTGCTGCACGTGGTCTAGACGTACCAACTATTTCTCACGTAATTAACTTCGGTCTTCCAATGAAGAACGAAGACTATGTACACCGTATTGGTCGTACAGGTCGTGCGGGCCGTACTGGTAACGCGATTACTTTAGCGACTTACCGTGAACGCGGTAAAATTCGTGCTTTAGAAGACTTCTTAGATGCACGTTTAAATGTATCTGAAATTGAAGGTCTTGAGCCATCTCCACCTCCTGCACGTGGTAGCCGTGATGGCGGTCGTGGTCGTCGTGATGGCGGTCGCGGTGGTCGTGGTGGTTTCGGTGGCGGTCGTCGTTTTGAAGGTGAGTCAAACTTCAAACGTCGTGAAGGCAACCGTGATGGCGAACGTCGTTCATTCGGTGGCGAAGATCGTCCACGTCGCGAATACAACAACGATCGTCCACGTCGTGAAGGCGGTTTCGAAGATCGTCCACGTCGCGAATTTAACAACGATCGTCCACGTCGTGAAGGCGGTTTCGAAGATCGTCCACGTCGCGAATTTAACAACGATCGTCCACGTCGTGAAGGCGGTTTTGAAGATCGTCCACGTCGCGAATTTAACAGCGATCGTCCACGTCGTGAAGGTGGTTTTGACCGTCGTTCTAACGATGACAACCGTGGTAACCGTGTAGATTACAAACCAGCTCGTGAAGGTTATGGCGATCGTCCAAAACGTTCATTTGGTGAAGATCGTCCACGTCGTGAATTCAACGGTGACCGTCCTCAACGTTCATTTGGTGAAGATCGTCCAAAACGTTTCGGCGATGACCGTCCAAAACGTTTCGGTGATGATAAACCACGTGGCGAACGCACTTTCGGTGAAGACCGTCCACGTCGTAAATTCAATGACTAATTGAATTTCGAAAGAAATATCGAAAAAACCGGTGGAAACACCGGTTTTTTTTATGGATTTAAATTAGCTTTTTAATCAGAAAAATGTATACTTGATCAAACTTTATGTGTTTAATGATAATTAATATGAACGGAAACGCGTTGGCAAATATGCGTACAGTGATGATCGAGGTACTTATGCCTTATATCGGTTTGACACTCTTATTGTGTAATATCGTTTACTATATATACAATTATTTTAACTAAATTCTTCTATTGGGTTGAAAACACCCTCTATAAAATCGCATTAATAATAAAAAACAATTTACCTGATGGAATGCAGGGATATGCGCTCATGCAATGGTAACATTTTAAACTTCAATCCTTTATAGTATGCATGCTGAAAAAAATGCAGGAAAATCCTCAGCTATGAATAATCAAACGTCTTCTCAGACTCAGGCACTGATCGAAGTGAAAAACCTGAGTTTTAAGCGAGGAGAGCGCGTCATTTATGACAATGTCAGTTTAAAAATTCGTCGTGGTCAGATCACTGCAATTATGGGTCCATCTGGTACAGGTAAAACGACTTTACTCCGTTTAATTGGTGGTCAATTGACTCCCGATAATGGAGAAGTGTTGCTTGATGGGCAGGACATTGCACAGATGTCACGTCAGGAACTCTTCGCTGCGCGTGCGCGTATGGGGATGCTGTTTCAGAGCGGCGCATTATTTACCGATATGTCGGTATATGAAAACGTAGCCTTTCCCATTCGTGCGCATACCAAGTTGCCAAAGCATTTGATCGCTGAAATTGTTGCGTTGAAATTAGAGTCTGTTGGTTTACGTGGTGCAGAAAAAATGATGCCCTCTGAACTTTCAGGTGGTATGAATCGTCGTGTGGCTTTGGCCCGTGCAATTGCACTCGATCCTGAGCTGATCATGTATGACGAACCCTTTGCAGGGCAAGACCCGATTGTGATGGGGGTTTTAACTCGCTTGATTCGTTCGCTACGTGAAGCTTTAGATCTAACCACGATTATTGTTTCGCATGATGTGGCTGAAACATTATCAATTGCAGATTACATCTATGTTGTGGCTGAAGGGAAAGTGCAGGGCGAGGGAACACCTGAGCAGTTAAAAGCACATGCTTCGCCTTTTGTGAAGCAGTTCTTGACGGGTTCGGTAGAAGGTCCGGTCGATTATCAATTCAGTCATCAGCCCTATTTAAATCATGAGGTTCGTTCATGAATGCTATTGCCGCATTAGGTAGACGCGTCATTGAACGTGTTCGAGGAATCGGCGTAGCAACCATTATGTTGCTGCAGATTCTTTTTTCCATGCCGACTTTACTTGGCGTGAAATTGTTTATTTATCAGATGTACCGTGTTGGTGTGCTTTCATTACTGATTATTGTGGTATCTGGCTTATTTATTGGCTCGGTACTGGGTTTGCAGATGTATAGCATTCTGTCGACCTTTGGTAGTGAAGCGATGCTCGGCACAGCCGTTGCACTGACTTTACTGCGTGAACTTGCACCTGTGGTTGCGGCTTTACTCTTTGCAGGTCGTGCAGGTTCTGCTTTGACGGCTGAAATTGGTTTGATGAAAGCCACTGAGCAGTTGTCGAGTATGGAAATGATCGGGGTCGATCCATTAAAACGAGTGATCTCGCCTCGACTTTGGGCTGGTATTTTTAGCTTGCCAATGTTGTCGGTGATTTTCGCTGCGGTCGGCATCATGGGCGGTAAATTGGTGGGTGTTGATTTTCTGGGTGCAGATGAAGGCTCTTATTGGAGTGGCATCGAGAACAGTGTGCAATTCTTTAAAGACGTCTTTAATGGCACCATCATCAAAAGTTTTGTTTTTGCATTAATTTGTACATGGATTGCGGTCTATCAGGGTTATGCCTGTGTCCCAACTTCAGAAGGTATTGCAACGTCGACCACACGTACAGTCGTGTATTCTTCGTTGTGTGTTTTAGGATCAGATTTCGTGTTGACTGCGGTCATGTTCGGAGGTATTTAATGAAATCACGTACGAGTGAACTGGCCGTCGGTTTTTTTGTCATTCTTTTTGCTATCGCTATTTTCTTCTTGGCGATGCGTGTGAGTGGTTTGGTCGGCAATAACATCGAAGACAGTTATGAATTGACCGCGACATTTGAAAATGTAAACGGGATTAAACCCCGTGCCAAAGTCACCTTAAGCGGTGTCAAAGTCGGTCAAGTGGAGTCGTTGAAACTCGATCCTGTGACGCGCTTAGTGACAGCACATCTGATTATGGATGGCTCATTAACCTCTTATAACGCAGAACAATTAAAAGAAGTGCAAAAGAATGCACTCGAAGAACTGCGTTACACATCAGATTATGAAGCAGCAACACCTGCGAAACAAAAAGAAATGGAACAGCAACTGATTGCTAACATGAAATCCATCACCAATATCGATGAAGATGCTTACATTATGGTGGCAACCAATGGTTTATTGGGCGAGAAATATTTGAAAATTGTACCGGGTGGTGGTGTCAACTTCTTAAAACGTGGTGACCAAATTGGTAATACCCAAGGTACGATGGAAATCGAAGATTTGGTGTCTAAATTTGTGACCGGTGGTGCAGGGAACAAATCTGACAGCACAGCAGAAGCTGAACAAAAAACAGAAGCTGCTGACACAACAACGGCAGAAGAACCTGCATTTGTTGAATAATTTTTAGGAGAAATTAAGTGAACACATTGTTAAAACATACGCTTACAGCAAGTATCTTATCAACTATGATGGCAGGTACAGCTTTTGCTGCTCCAAGCGAAGCACCACCTGCATTTGTAAAAAAAGTGGCTGATGGCCTCATTACACGTTTAAAAGCAGATCACGCAAAACTACAAAATAACCCTGCGGCTGTGAAAACGATTGTTCGTCAAAACTTAGACCCGTATATCGATTCACAAGCGTTCACACGTATCGTGATGGGTACGTATGCCACTAATCAATATAGCTCAGCGGCTCAACGTGCACAGTTTGAACGTAACTTCCGTGCAACGCTGATCGAAAATTATGGTTCAGCTTTTGCCAAGTTTAGTAACCAAACGTATAGCATGCGTCCATATAAAGCGTCGAACAGTAAGAACCCTGTTGTAACGATTGATTTCCATAACAACGGTGAAAAAATTCCAGTCTCTTTCCAGTTGGCGGATAAAGGTTCACAATGGAAAATCCGTAATATCAACGTTTCGGGTATCGACCTAGGCTTACAATTCCGTAATCAGTTTGCGGCAACTGTAAAACGTAATGGCGGTAACATTGATAAAGCAATTGCGAACTTCAAACCTGATGCTGACGCAGCATTGGACAAGAAAAAATAAGATAGGTGATGTGTGATTAAACTTCATCAACAAGAATTGATGGTTTCAGGCAAAATCGATTACAACAATGCCGAATTGTATTATCAAGACGGCTTGAAGTTGATTCAACAACAGCAAGCTTTTCCCTTAGTGGTCAATCTTGCTGAGCTTGAGCATGGCAGTACTTTGGCTTTAGCTGTTTTGGTCCGTTGGTTACGTCAAACGCCAAAAGCGCAAGGTTTGCAGTTTAAAGCAGTCCCTGAAAAAATGATGAAGATTATTCAAGCCTGTCATCTTGAGCATGACTTGCAATTGATCTAAATAAAAAAAGCACCGTAAGGTGCTTTTTTTATTGCAGTGCGATAAGAAGTTCTCGCAAGTCTACGCAATAGGAACGGATTAAATCCATTTCTTCCAGCGGAAGTACATCAATGGGCCAATAAAGAATGCCACGATGATTAAGCTGACCACGATAAAACTGGTTGTACCATGTGCGAAGGGCAGTACATCGGTGTTCATCCCATAGACGCTAGCCACTAACATCGGTGGCGCAAGCATACTTGGTAAAATCGAGAATCGACGAATCGTATCATTCTGTTCGGTGTTAATGAACCCAGAGGTGGTATCCAGTAAGAATCGAACCTTTTGGAACAAGAAAGCATCATGCTCAACAAGAGAGCGCACGTCTTCACTGAGTTCTCGGATGTCGGCATCATAAATATGACTGCCCAAGGCCCGAGGACGTGACAGGAAGGTGAGAACACGACGTAAGTCGATCAGACACAGCTGAGCTTTCCCGAGCATATCTTCTAAATGCGCAAGTCGGGTAATCATGTCATCTAAGTCTAAAATCATCTCACGATGACGGTTATTCAGCACTTCTGTGGAATACTTTTCTAAGTCCTTGTGGATATCTTCCAAGATATCCGCAAGCTCATCGAGTTTGGCTTCTAAAAGACCCAATAAAATCCAAGTTGGATCTTTATAGTCAATTTCATAGTCATTACGACGCGCACGGGCACGAAAGGCACGGAAAGCCACCAGCTTTTCACCCCGTAAAGTGAATAAGCGCTCTTTATGCAAAATAAAGGCAACTGTCTGCACGGTAGCTAAGGTGCTGGCATTTTCTTCGGGTTCGCCATCGACCTGAAAATTTTTATTTTTCGTTAAAAAATAGGTGCTGATGTGCAAAATACCATCGTCATCACGGTAGAATCGTGCACTCGACGAAATATCTTCTAATGATTTTAATGTAGGTAAATTCTGATCATAGGCATCCATAATCCATTGCTGCTCTTCCTGAGACGGGGCAATGAGATCGAGCCAGACTAAATCCTGATGTAAATCGAAGTCACCATTGATGGTGACATCTTCCAGGCTACCGCGCTCTGTGGCGTAAAAGGCTTCAAGCATGTTGTCTTTTCCCCTTACGCAGTAAGTTAAAAATGAATGGGTGTATTTTAGACAAGGATTTGCTGAAAAACACTGTTCTAATGCTTATTTTATGAAAAAATCTGTTTAAAGTTGATTTTTCCAGCATAGCGTTCCTGATCTGATGGTGATTATAAATGAAATCTATCGCAATTTTCTGTGGTTCCGCCCTTGGTAACAATCCTGCCTATTTACAGGTGGCTGAAAATGTCGGTCGTCATTTGGCGGCACAAGGCATCACACTGGTCTATGGTGGTGGTCGTTCAGGTTTGATGGGGGTTGTGGCAGATAGTGCTTTGCGTGCAGGCGGGCAAGTCATTGGGGTGATTCCAAAAGTCCTGGTCGATAAAGAATTGGCACATCCAGATTTAACCGAATTGCATGTGGTAGAAAATATGCAACAACGGAAAACCAAAATGTCTGAACTCTCGGATGGATTTGTAGCGATTCCAGGTGGAGCAGGGACTTTAGAGGAAATTTTTGAGCAGTGGACGTGGGCTCAATTGGGCATTCATTTAAAGCCATGTGCCTTTCTCAATGTAGATGGTTTTTATGACGATTTATTGAATTTTCTAAAAACAACTGCAGAAAAAGGCTTTACCCATCCGCGTTTTATCGAAGGCTTAATTGCAGAAGATAATATTGAAACGATTGTTGAGAAATTTCAACATTTCACTGCGCCAGAGCCGAAATGGGGCATGGTTGAACGTACAGCCTTTATCGCGGATTTGGAACAAGATTGATGAAAACCATAACCGTTGCCGCAGCCATTATTTTAAATGAACAGCATGAACTCTTAGTGGTTCGTAAAAAGCACACGGCATTCTTTATGCAAGTGGGTGGTAAATTAGAACCCAATGAAGCCCCTGAAATTACCATGCTACGTGAAATTCAGGAAGAAATAGGCTGCGCTGCACAGATTGAGCAATTCATTGGTCGTTTTGAAACGGCAGCTGCCAACGAAGCCGATCATCTATTGGTGAGTTATGTCTATCTTGTTCAGTTGCAAGGCGAACCGAAAATTGATGCGGAAATTGCAGCGATGCAATGGGTCAGCTTAGATGATAAACAAACAAAACTCGCACCTTTAACACGTGAGGTGGTGATTCCTTGGGTGAAGCAGCAGGCGCGATCTCTTGCTGAAAGCTAAACCGCTTAGCTTGCTCAGTTTCTTTATTAGTGGTTGATGTTAGAAACTAAGGCTGTGCCGCAGCAATGCATGCGACATATACCTGCGTGCAATGTAGCTGATGTAACAGCGTACTTAATGCATGGATTGAACTCCCCGTGGTCACCACATCATCAATGATGAGGACTTTACGGAAACGGCGTTTTTCGGTTGGGTTGATAATAAATTGTTGTTCGATATTTTCTAGGCGTTCTAGCCGACTTAAACCTTTTTGAGCGTGCTGTGCTTGACGAATCACCGGTTGCCAAACAGGGATGCGCAATTTCTTTGCCATCATCTGTGCAACGAGCAGCATTTGGTTATACCCACGGTCTTTAAGGCGTTCTACTGAAATAGGCATGGGGACGATGGCTTGAACCCTAGCTAAGCGCAAGCTTAAAAGGCTCTGTGCCAGTAAATTTTGATAGTGCAATTGTTGCTCATACTTATAGCTTTGAATGATGCGATCTATAGGGAAATCATAGTAAAAGGCACAAGAGATGCTGTGTTCATGGCGATCAACCGCTTGTTTAAACCAAGGCAGTTGTGCCCAGCAGTCGGTACAAAGCGAATGATGTTGTTGTCGATCGATACCGCAGAGCAGGCAAGGGGAAACGCTCTGTATTCCTTTTTGGATGAAGTGTTGGATAGATTGGAGCATGTTTTTATTCTAATCATTCTTTTTTGAGTATTTTGCACAGTTCGTGGTGAAGTGCAATCACAACACCACAGCAACCTGTTCGACAAGCTTATTGGTTCAAGCCAATCTGTATAATTAGGATGATCGATCTGTCATCCTAATAATTATTATACATAGGCGTATCGAGGAGCTTCCGGCAGCCATCGTTTTAAAAGCGCTTGAGCCTGTGCAGGATAGTCATTCAGGACTTGTTGAGCCACATAGTGAGCCTGATTGAGTAAATGGTCATCTCGCTCTAATTTTGCTACACGAAAGCCCATATCGCCCGTTTGTTTAGTGCCGAGGAGCTCACCGGGGCCGCGAATTTCCAAATCTTTTTCAGCAATAATAAAGCCGTCATTGGTCTCGCGCATAATGCGTAAACGCTCTTGCCCATTTTGCGACAAGGGATTTTTATACAGCAAGGCACAGAAACTGGCTTTGGCACCACGCCCTACACGACCACGTAGCTGATGTAGTTGTGAAAGCCCTAGGCGTTCTGCATTTTCAATCACCATGATTGAGGCGTTCGGGACGTCAACACCGACTTCAATGACGGTGGTTGCAATTAGTAATTGCAATTCATTATTTTTAAATTGCTGCATCACTGCTTGCTTTTCATCGGCCTTCATTTTGCCGTGAACCAGACCAATATTGAGGTCTGGGAAGCGTTCTTTAATTTCATTAAAAGTTGCTTCAGCGGCTTGAGCATCTAAGGTTTCGGATTGTTCCACTAGGGTACAGACCCAATAGGCTTGTTTGCCTTCAGCACAATTGCTGGCAATCCGCTGTAGCACTTCTTCACGACGATCCAGTGGAATGGTGACCGTTTGAATCGGTGTACGACCGGGTGGTAGTTCATCAATGACAGAGGTGTCTAAGTCGCCATAAGCCGACATCGCCAAGGTACGAGGAATAGGGGTTGCTGTCATCACCAGTTGATGTGGTGTCATGCCATTGAGACCTTTGTTCCGAAGTGCCAAACGCTGATCGACACCAAAACGGTGTTGCTCATCAATAATCACTAAACCCAATTTGGCAAATTGAACATTGTCTTGAAATAAAGCATGTGTGCCGACCACTAAATTAGCAGAACCATCTTGAATACTTTGTTCTGCTGCAGCTCGAGCTTTACCTTTTTGCTTGCCTGAAAGCCAGGACACGGTCAGTCCCATAGGCTCAAACCATTTTTTGAAATTTAGATAATGTTGTTCGGCCAAAATTTCTGTTGGCGCCATCATGGCCACTTGCCAACCTTCCTCAAGCGCATGACAGGCTGCAACGCCTGCAACCAAGGTTTTACCTGCACCTACATCGCCTTGTACGAGTCGCAGCATAGGTTTGTTCTTTTTCAGATCGACCGCAATTTCTTTGGACACGCGTTTTTGTGCGCCGGTCATTTCAAACGGTAGTGTACTTAAAAGCTGTTTGGTGAAGTTCTTACTTGCAGAGAATGACGGTGCTTCGATTTGTTGAATATAAGCACGGCGGCTGAGCAAACTGACCTGATGGGCAACCAATTCTTCGAAAATTAAACGTTGCTGTGCAGGATGAGAACCTTGGCTGAGTTGCAACATATTGGCATCGACAGGGGGGTGATGAATATAGTCCAGTGCTTGTTTTAGGGCATAGCCATTGGTGAATTTTTCTGGCAATAATTCAGGTAAGTCATCACTATATAACTGTAGTGCTTGTTTGACGTATTCACGCAGTTTGGGCTGTGTTAAGCCTTCAGTTGCAGGGTAAATCGCAGTGAGTTGGGTTTGAGGTAAAGGCGTGTGTTCAGTAATCACCTGTAGTTCAGGATGATACATTTCTAAGCCACGAGCACCAACACGGACTTCACCAAAAATCCGTAAACGATTTCCCGGTTTTACCCGATCAGTAATGCCTTTGTAGATATGGTAAAAACGTAAAGTGACTTTGCCACAATCGTCATCCAAAAGGGCGGCCATCGATTTACGCTTACCGGGTGGGAAGTCGATATTTTTGACCGTGCCTTCTAGTAAATAACTGCGGCCCACGGTTAATTGGTTCATGGGGATGATCGTGCTACGATCTTCATAGTCGCGTGGCAGATGAAACAAAAGATCATCTGTCGTGAAAATATTTAGTTTTTCAAGTAAAGCAGCGGCGGCATTGCCAACCCCTTGCAATTGATGGACGGCAGCCATGTCCCCTCAACTTCGGTTTATATGATCTAAATGGATCAGTTCTGAGAATAGGTCGTTTGATGCATATTCTATTTATCGGTTATGGTAAAACATCGCAACGTGTTGCTAAACAATTATTTCAGCAAGGTCACCAAATTACTACAGTGAGTCGTAGTGCGAAAGAGGATGATTTTGCAGAACATTTAATCCAAGATGTTCACCAACTGGATTTGTCGCAGGTTCAACCGATTGATGTAGTCTATGTTCTTTTGGCTCCTGCACGTCATGCTCAACTCAATGCTGTGGATGCTTACCGACACACTTATGTCGATTCTGTACAGCCGATTGTTCAAGCATTAGCACATCATCCAATACAACGTTTAATCGTGGTGTCTTCCACTCGTGTCTATGGTGAACATGCGGGGGAGCGGATTGATGATGACACTGTGCCACATCCGATCGATGAGCAGGGCATGTTGTTACTGGAAATGGAGCATCGCTACACACAAGCATTTCCTAACGAATGCGTGATCGTACGTCCCTCTGGGATTTATGGCACATCGACAACACGAATGCAGAAACTGGCAGAAACGACTCATCGCTATCCCAATATTCATTGGTCAAATCGAATACATATCGATGATTTGGCAAAATTTCTGTGTCATCTACTTCACGTGGAACATCCTGAAAAATCATATATTTGTACTAATAACCAACCTCAACCTTTGCATGAGCGAATCTTGGAATTGCAAAGAGCTATGCATTTACCCGAATTGGTTTTAGAGAGTGAAGTAGAAACAGGTAAAAAGATTTATGCAACGCGGATGATGGAGAGTGGTTTTAAGTTAGCGCACGATTGATTGTGATGTGTATGTAAAATTGGCGTGACGTATAAAATTCAGAGCAGCTTTGTGAGTATTAAAAGAAATTCTATAAATGAATAAGATAGGTCTTTTACAACATGTATTGTTCAAATTTTCGGATGGATCTCAAAGGATAAAAATTAAATAATGACAAAATCATTTGCTGAACTTACTTAGAATCTACCCCATAGACCGATTCTGGAAAAAGCTTTGAGTTATTTTGAAAATTTACCAAAGATCTCGATTGATTGTGGTTGTGGTGCAGGAAATGAATCATCATTTCTACTCCGTCATAATTTTAAAGTATATGCATTTGATCCAACTGTTGAAGCTAAAAATATCTGTCTAAGTAAATTTAAAGACAATAAGAATTTTTTATTTTCTAATCAGGCCTTTGAAGACTATAGCTTTCCTAAAGCTAGTTTAATTATTGCTTTATTCAGTTTATTTTTTTGTTCTACGGATTCGCTTGAAAGTGTTTTAAAGAAAATGCAGGAATCCTTAAGTGAGCAAGGCATTTTACTCATACAACTATTAGGGAAAGATGATGATTGGGTAAATAATTTTTCTGAAAAATTTATAGGTTTTGAACAGGAAGAGCTTAAACAATTGTTTGATGCGGACTTTGATATTATTTATATCGATGAATTTAAAGGCAATAAACCGCTAGCCAATGGAAATCCAAAATTTTGGAATGTACATACCTTAATTTTAAAAAAGAAAATATTAAATACTTTTGTATAGTCCAAAAAATAGAGACAAGCTTTTTACAACTTGTCCCTAATTTTGCTCAAATTCTTTTGCTTTTATAGTGAAAAAAATCAGAACCGTTTATTTTTTCTTACGTTTCAAGCGCTTTTTAGCTTGTTCCGCAGCAACTTTATCTAGTGCTTCTTTTAACTC
This sequence comes from Acinetobacter sp. YH16056_T, assembly GCF_024605895.1. NCBI lineage: Bacteria > Pseudomonadati > Pseudomonadota > Gammaproteobacteria > Moraxellales > Moraxellaceae > Acinetobacter > Acinetobacter sp. YH16056_T. The sequence continues at coordinate 438,947 of NZ_CP094545.1, forward strand.
TTCATCACTAAAGGTTGTAATGTGCTGCAACATTTGCAGGGTCACATCATCCAAAACGAGGTTGGCATACTGCGCAACATTTTGGAAATTTTCATCAAACACAATGGCGTTGTTTTCATTGGTGCTGATATAACCTTGTTGGGTTAAGACTTTAATAAAGCTTTGGAATAAGGCCTTATCAAAGAACTCAGGCGAGTTAAATTCATACAACACAGATAGACGTTGACCAACCAAGTGACTGAGTTCTTCAACCTGACGCGTAGAGATATTGCCCGAACCACGTTGTGTGATTAAGGCCAAAGTCATGTAGTAACGCTCAAGACTTTGCATCACGGGTGCAGCTAAGACCACTAACTGATTGTGCTGCTCTGAGTTAGGCGCAGGGGAGATCAGGTTGCCTTCTGCATCTTCAGAAATTAGCTTGGCTTTGATCAGTACTTCTGCATACGCACAGATCTGATCTTTAAGTTCTTCATCATTCCATTTAAGGAACAACTCAGCTTTTAAGAACGGATACAGTGTACGAATGACATTAATTAAATCACCACGGCGAATAGAACCATTATGTTCAACCAAAGCGGCAATGAGTGATGGCAAAATAAATGCGTGCAGGATGTTGTTGCGGAAGTAGGTTAACAGCACCGCTTGATTATCAGCAATGGCAATAATATCGCCAAGGACATGATGAACACGTTTAATCAGCTTGAGTTTTAAACCATAAGCAATGATTTCTTTACCTGACAGCGGTGTTACTTGCATGCGCTCATCGTAAGGTAAGGCAGTTAAAAGATCACGATAGGTATCTAACTGCTTAATGCAAATCTCTTCATCTAAAGTATGTTTAGATGTTGCCAATAAAATCAGTGAAAGCAATGAAACTGGGTTCACCACTGCTGCACGGTTAATATTTTCTAAAATCACGTGTGCAGAACTGTTAATGGCATCCGAAACTTCTGGCGGAATTGGGTCGTCATTTTTCTCGATTTTGATGTTGCTTGCATTATGCTGTTTCAACATATCATCAAGGAAAACCGGCTCACCAAAGTTCAAATGCACTTTACCGAAAATACGTTCGATCTTACGCAGAGTTTTCATAATCCCGATGATCGATTCGCCCTCTTTCGGCTTACCATTCATTTCGCCAACGTAGGTCGCACCTTCCATTAAACGCTCATAACCAATATAGGTCGGTAAGAACACGATCGGTTTGGCTGGATTACGTAAATGACCATGGACAGTCATGGCGAGCATGCCGGTCTTCGGTGGTAATAAACGACCAGTACGTGAACGACCCCCTTCGATGAAGTATTCAAGCGGCGTATTACGCGCCAAAATACTGTAGAGGTATTCTTTAAATACGGTGGTGTAGAGACCATTGCCACGGAATGAACGACGAATAAAGAACGCGCCGCCGCCACGTAAAATTTGCCCGACAAATGGCATGTTTAAGTTATCGCCCGCAGCAATGTACGGCACCATCAAGCCACGTTTATAGATCACATAAGACAATAATAAATAGTCGATATGACTACGATGACATGGGGTGTAAATGATCTCATAGTCTTTGGCTAGTTCACGAACGGTACTGAAGTTATGCACTTCGACGCCATCATAAAGCTGTGTCCATAGACGAGTCAGGGCTAAGTCAGCAAAACGAACCGTTGAGGCTGAATAGTCAGAAACGATTTCATTTAAATAACCAATCGCACGACGTTCAGCTTCAACCATACTGATTTTACTGCGAATGCTTTCACGACGAATCGCATCTTGCACATCCGTAGATTTGATCAGGCCGTGCATCACATTACGACGATCAGATAAATCCGGCCCCAAAACTACTTCACGCTGTGCATCTAAATAATCATTCAGTGTGCTGACAATATAAGTCGCAGGTGACAAGTTTGGATGTGTAGTTTTGGCATATTCAACCAAACGACGCAAAGACTGTGGCTCATGGAATTCAAGGTAGGATTGACGACCGTGCAAACCAATATTGACCAACTGCTTCACTTTGCTTGGTGTAGACCATGTATCGGTAAATAATAATTTAAACCAAGAATCTTCTTTATCGGGTTCACGGCCCCACAGCACGGTTACAGGAACGAGCTCAACATCCGCATCAGGATTTTTTTCCAAAACCTCAATTAAACGTAATAAACGAGGTGGAAAGGCATGTGGCGGTGGATTGAGTAAATTGTCTTCATCATGATGTTGTAAAAACACCACAGAGGCTTTTTCTGTTTGCGTACCCACTGTCATTGGGTCGAGTGCAGGGTGTAGCTTTAAACGACGGGTTTCACCATCGACAATTAAAGCATTACTCCGTGAATGATTTTGCAGAACGTAGCAGGTAATTTTCGTTGTCTGTACGCCGGTATCTGTATCGGTTTCAGTCACTACAGGTTCTACAGGGACTTCACCTAAAACATGCGGTGTTACCACAAGGTCAAGCAGTTTACTCGAAAGCTTTCGATACATCTGACCAAAGCCGCTCTTGGACATACAAACTCCTACTTTTCATGACCAAACCACAGAGATTCTGAGGGGAATCTATTCTGCGTAATTGTACTTAAAAACTGTATGTCATTTTCTGACAAATTGCATAGATATTGTAAGATTTTATCGTTAAAAAACGTATTTTTAGCAGTTATATTGCATCAGCAAGGTGACAGATCAGTCAGCGAATCTTTAGGGTTTTAGTCTGGATTTATGGCAAAATGGAAAATATATTTAAACATCTGTTGATGTTGCCTGCGTTAGCTTAATCCCGAATGATAGATAGGTTTGTTATGAATGCCTTAACACAAGAGTTGGTTGATTTACTCAGCCTTGAAAAATTAGAAGAAAATATTTTTCGTGGGCAAAGCCGAAATTTGGTCGGGAAACGTGTCTTTGGTGGACAGGTTTTAGGTCAGGCGCTACGTGCGGCATCTTATACCACAGATCGACCTGCTCATTCCTTGCATGCCTATTTCTTATTCGGTGGTGATATCAATGCACCGATCATTTATGAAGTGGATCGTATTCGCGATGGACGTAGTTTTGTGAGTCGTCAGGTTCGTGCGATTCAACATGGTAAAACCATTTTTATGTGTATGGTGTCATTTGCAGAGCAAGAAGAAGGGTTGAACTACCAAGTTGCAGAGCCAGAATATCCAGCCGTGGAAGATTTAAAATCTGAAGCTGAGCTGAAAAGAATGATGGTGGAATTTGTCCCTGAAAACGTCCGTGCATCTTTTATGCGCGACCGCCATGTGGAAATTCGCCCGATTGATCCGCAAAACCCGTACCAACCGCAGCCTGCTGCGCCATCGTATGCACACTATATTCGTACCCATGACACGATTGCTGCCGATGTTGATGACATCTCTTTACATCAGGCCATTGCAGCATTCTATTCAGACTTTACATTGATGACGACTGCACTACGTCCACATGGTTTAAGTTATTTATCACCAAGTTTACAGTGTGCGAGTATTGACCATGCCATGTATTTCCATAAGCCATTCCGTGTAGATGAGTGGATGCTTTATGACATGGATGCCACGGTCAGTGCCAGTTCACGTGGTCTAAATTTCGGTCGCATGTGGCAAAACGGTGAGTTGGTCTGTAGTACGACACAAGAAGGCTTGATTCGTTTACGTGAAATTGAAACCCAATAAGCTTTGAGCACTATGTGTTAAGTCGTGCATGTTGAAATACTGAAAAAACCGAATCTTCTGATTCGGTTTTTTATATCCGTCAATTTTTGATATGAAGCTACTTGCGGAATGGAGTTATCTAGTTAGGGGTACTGTACAAGTTGAATGGAGCTGAATTCATGCTTTGCAGAAATGCAGCAGTACATGTGACAAAAAATTCCTCGATTCCCAATGGGTCGCATGGCATAGTGCCTGAATAAAGGATGATAAATGCAAGGCACAATGAGCTTAAATACGCAGATTTTAATTGCCGCAATATTGGGTGTGGCATTTGGGTTTTTATTAATTCAGTTTCCAGAGACGCAGTTTTTATCCGCCAGCCTGTATGGCTTGGGGATTGCCAGTAGTATTTTTATTGGTTTGCTGAAAATGATCTTGGTTCCCCTGATCTTTAGTTCGATTGTGGTGGGGGTATCGAATTTACAAGCGGGTGGTCAGCTGAGTCGAACGTGGAAAATTACCTTAGCGTGCTGTGTCACTACCACAACTTTGGCACTGATCTTGGGTCTAGCATGCGCGCATATTTTTAAAGTCGGGCAGGGCGTGGACATCGTCATGTTCCAAGATGTAATGCAACAGCATCAGAGTCCTGACACCCTCACAGCAGGTTCATTCTTTACCAATTTTATTCAAAATACACTGATCAATCCGTTTAAAGCCTTTAGTGATGGCAATGTACTCGCTGTCGTGGTGTTTTCACTATTTCTCGGTGTGGCCTTGGTCAAAGGCGGTGAAAAGTTCCGAAGCGTGAGAAAGCTCAGTCAGCAATTTTTTGACATCATGATGATGATCATTGGCTGGGTGATGAAGCTTGCACCGATTGGTATTTTCGCATTATTGGCTAAATTGATTGCTACAGAAGATATTTCGGTGTTGAGTCGCCTCGCGGAGTTTGCTGCAGTGGTCACTGGGACGACGATTTTCCATGGGGCAGTGGTATTACCTCTGCTGCTATGGATTTTTGGGAAAATGAGTCCTCTGACATTTTTTAGAGGAACACGAGCTGCCTTAATCACTGCTTTTGCAACCAGTTCAAGTTCAGCAACGATGCCACTGTCGATGAAATGTGCGCAGGAAAATTTAGGTGTACGTCCTCAAACGGCAGGCTTTGTGATTCCTTTGGGCACGCAGTTGAATATGGATGGTACAGCGCTGTATGAAGCTGCCGCGGCATTATTTATTGCCAACTTGATGGGTTTAGATTTAACCTTGGGGCAGCAGTTAATTGTCTGTGCAACCGCCATGATTGCGTCACTCGGTGCGCCGGGTATTCCAAGTGCTGGAATGGTGACGATGATTATGGTTTTACAATCAGTCGGGCTCCCTGCAGAAGCCATTGCGATTTTACTGCCGATCGATCGACTATTAGATACGGTGCGAACTGTGGTGAACGTACAGGGCGATATGATGATTAGTGTGGTGGTGGATCGTCATACGCGAGATGTAGATGAACCAGCATTATCAAATTAAGCAGATAAAGCACTGAAATGCGGGTTGTAGACGATCTCCCACAGATGCCCATCTAAGTCTTGAAAATAGCCTGCATAACCATCGTAAAACGTGGGCTGTGCGGGCTTAATTGTTTTTGCACCTGCGCGTTGGGCTTGTTGCATGATTTGATCGACGGCTGCGGGACTGTTGACGTTATGTTCAAGAGACATTTGAGTTGGACAAAACGCTGATGTACTGATTCCGGTGTTATGACTAAGGCTATCTTGTGGCCAGAGTGCGAGCTTTAAACCGTGTTGTAAATCAAAAAATGCCACAGCGCCATGTTCAAATTCAGTCCCAATAATCCCTGCGCTATTTAGACCTAAACCCTCCTGATAAAACGCGAATGCAGCGTGTAAATCTTTCACAGCCAGTGTAATAACGGAGATGTGAGCGTGCATGGAGATGCTCCTGAACGGTGTATTTTTATTTTAGGATAAGGCTGAGTATAAATGCATTTTAAAGAGAATAGGGAACTTGGAATAACTGTACTTTAAACATCGAACTTATGAGCCTATCCATCTTGAGTGTGTTGATTGCTCAGTAAAAAAATGGAGCGTAATGGATGTGAGCACAAAAAAAGCAGGGCGAACCCTGCTTAATACAAATTTTAAATGGTGTTTAAGCAACTTTCAGTGCGGCGCGTTTTGCAGCAGGAGAGTTGTCGAGATAGGCAATCGCATCTTCAGTTTTTGCTTCATGTACAGGATCGTACCAAGGCATTAAATACCCCAATTGCTGCGACACCAACCAAAGCGGATGTGGCAATAAGCGATTGTCTTTTTGCGCGATACGCGCCCATTCACGCCAAATCCACGGTTTATATACGGCAGGTTTAATCGATGCATAGCGCGAGTCTTGCTGCATGATATGTGCTGCACCATCGACCCATAGACCAAGTACGGCAGCAATCACGATCACACTTTGATAATAGCGAGAAATATAGCCCCCACCGAGATGACGATACAAATCAAAAGCCACGGTACGATGTTCTATCTCTTCTGCACCATGCCATTTTACTAGATCGAGCATATTCGGATCGGCACCGAGGCGTTCCCACTCTTTGTTATATAAAGCATATTTGCCTAGTACGCAGGTCATGTGCTCAACTGTTGCAATCACCCCTAAACGAAAGAGATCCCATTGATGATCCAAAGCTTTAGGTACGTTGAGCCCTAAAGGTTGGTCCGCAAGCAGTTTGCCAAAGAGGAAGTCCATGATTTCAAGGTTGCGTTGAATACTGATATTGCGCTGAGACAGATATTCTTTATTGGCAGAGTTATGCGCCTGAGCATGCATGGCTTCTTGGCGGATAAATGCTTTAACGTCCTCTGCTAATTTTTCATCTCTAATTTGTGGCAATACTTTGTTATACAGACGGCAAAACCAAAACTCACCAGCCGGTAAGATCATATTAATTTCATTAATAAAATAGCTGACAAATGGTTGGTTGGGCACCCAGTCAACTTGAGTATCTTGCCACTCAAATTTCACTTTGCGTGGCTTAATTTTATATTCGATTGATGATCCAAGTTTTGTGTTTCTCAAGCGGGAGAGTAATTTCATGACCTATCCTTGTTTTTATGTGATCGAGTACACATCTGATGTATTCAGTATCCAAAAAAAATCCTGCATTGTGATTAGCAATACAGGACATTTCATTATCTTCAGATGATACTTTTTGTCAGACAATCATCCTTGCGCTGACTTTAAAATTACTGGATTAGTGGTCTGAATTTTTGCCTTCAGCTTGGGGTAAATCTTCAGATGTAGTGTCGACGTCATCGAATGCTTCCGCATCTGCATCGATTTCAATATCATCTTCCGATGCTTCAGGAATGCTATCAAGATCAAACTCTGTCGATTGTTCTAGAGTGAAGTTAAGACGACCCGCCATGACACTCGCTAACTCTTCTAAACCTTGTTTATTCAATGATGAGAACAATTGGATAGAGAAGTTCAGCTTCATTTTTTTCAATGCTGCTTTCACTTCTTGTAGTGCTTTAGAGGCTGGGCCACGGTTTAATTTATCTGATTTGGTGAGCAGTACGTGCACGAACAATTTACGAGAATGTGCCCATTCCAACATCATGACGTCAAAGTGTTGTAGTGGATGACGGATATCCATCAACAGCACAAGACCTTGTAAACTTTCACGGTGTATCAGGTAGTTTTCTAACTCTTTTTGCCACACGATTTTCATCGCTTCAGGTACAGCGGCATAGCCATAACCCGGTAAGTCGACCAAACGTTGATCAGGATTTCCTAAACTGAAAAAGTTGATCATTTGGGTCCGACCCGGTTTTTTCGACGCACGAGCCAATTGTTTTTGGTTAGTGAGCGCATTAATGGCACTTGACTTACCCGCATTGGAGCGGCCAGCAAAGGCAATTTCATAGCCGGTATCTTCAACGCAGAGGTTGAGTTTAGGCGCACTCATTAAGAACTCAGCTTTGCGTAGCCAGTTGAGCGAGCGCACAGCATATTCAGTAATCGCAGAGTCTACTTTTTTCTCATAAGTAATCTTTTGCTTCGGCGCATTGGCCGCTTTACTGTTTCGTGATTTTCCTCTGTGCTGATGCATAACCCAACTTCAATAACTGATTTAACAACACGCATTATAAAGGAAGTCGGGCAGGCAAGCGAATTTTGTCGCAGGCAAAGTGAAATTAGAGATTGATCATTTGAATCGGAGATTGTGTTGTAAATTTAGATGCGCTGCTTGGTTGCAAGACATCGGCAAGTTTGTACTGATCGAGACTTTGATAAAACTGTTCTAAAGCTTGGTCTAAAATGCTTTTTAAACCACACTGACTGCGCAGTACGCAGGGTGGGTCATTGCATTCAACAATCTGGTGATTACCTTGCAAAATCCGTACGATTTGACCGAGCTGAGCCTCAAGTGCTTCAGGGTTAAGGCGGATGCCGCCACCTTTGCCGCGGCTGGTGATTAACCAGTTTTGCTTTGCCATAAAATGCACAATTTTCACCAAGTGATTACGCGAAACGTGCAGGTCTTCTGCAATTTCAGCAATGTTATAAGGCACATCACGAGGACGTGCGATATAGAGCAAAATGCGTAATGCATAATCGGTGAATTTATTGAGTTGCATGATAATACTGTGAGTCTGAGAGAAATAAATAAGGGCTAGTCTAGCATAACTAAACTAACCCTTTGTATTTCAGGTGAATAGCTTAGTTAGTGTTTTACACCACCAGTGCCGAAAGCTTCGCTGTGAATATTGCTAGCAGGAATACCACGAGCAATTAAAGCTTTCTGTTGTTCAGCCATAAATGGCATTGGACCGCAAAGGTAATAATCCGCATTGATCGGTAACAGTGCAGTATCCATGCTGCCTAAGTCTAGACGACCAGCAGCATCATAATCTTCACCTAATTTATCATTAGCATGAGGGAACTCATACGCTGTAAAGGTGCTAAGACGTGGGTATTTTGCTTCCAAATCCTGAATGTGTTTATGCATTGCATGCACTTGTTTGCTACGGCAGGCATGGATAAATGTTACAGGTTGTGGCATGTCTAAAGTCACCAACTGATTTAGCATCGCAATCATTGGTGTTAGACCTACACCACCACTGATAAAGACATTGCGTTTTTGTGAATCAATCAGGAAGAAATTACCTGTTGGTGCAGACACTTCGATTTCTGAACCGATCTCCAAGCCATGCAGTGTATTTGATACCCAACCTGGAACCAAGTCACCTTTCTGATCTTCACGTTTTACAGAGATACGTAAGTAGTTGTCTTGTGGGTTGGTCGACAGTGTATATTGACGTGGTTGTTTTAGACCCAGCTCATCGACCAATACACGTACAGAGATGTACTGACCTGCTTCATATTTTGGTAAATCACCACCATCAGAAGGCTCAAGGTAGAATGAGGTGATTTCATCACTTTCAGCCACTTTTTTCGCGATTTTGAAATTACGCCAACCTAACCAACTGCCTTTAGTTTGCTGATGTTGCTCATAAATCGCTTTTTCAGTGCTGATAAACAAGTCTGCCAATTGTCCATATGCTGCTGCCCAAGCGGCAATCAGTGGATCTTCCATTGAAATGCTTAATACTTCACTGATCGAGTGCAGCAAATTTTCGCCGACAATATTATAGTCTGGCGCTTGAATGTTAAGACTCACATGTTTATGCGCAATTAATTCTACAACTGGTAAAAGTACAGATGGGTCCTCAATATTTTCAGCATAAGCCAATACAGCACCCGCCAAGGCTTGTGCCTGAGCACCGCTGCGCTGATGTCCCATGTTAAAGGTTTCTTTGAGGTCAGGGTTATTGCCCAACATACGATTATAGAAGTAACCAGTCAGCGCGACACCATTTTCACGTAGAACAGGAACAGTAGCTTTTACTAGGTCAATTTGCTGCGGAGTCATAGCTGATCTCTCATGGCTGTTATTTATAAGATGTATTTAAAATACATTTTTAAATACATCCGCGCAATACATGTTTTAGTAAAAACCATAAAAAAATTATGGAATATAAAAAGATTCCATAAATTTGTACTTTTTAATTGGGCTTTTAGATTATTTCTTGCCGAAGAGAGAACCTAAGAGGCCACGGATAATTTTCTGACCTGTCGACCCACCCAAGCTGCGTGCTGCACTTTTTGCAAAAGTTCCTACAGTGTCTTGAATCAGTTTTTCACGTTGTTTGGCTGAGCGCTCAGCGTCTTTTTGTTGTTCGCGTGCAAGGCGTTCTTGTTCACGCGCTTGCTGTTTAGCGAGTGCATCCGCTTCCTTGGCTTTTTGTTTGGCCAAGGCTTCTTGCTCTTTGGCTTCTATTTTATCTTGTTCCGCTTGGATGGTTTGTTGTTGGCGTTCGGCCACTTTGTTTTGCAAAAGTTCATAGGCACTTTCACGGTCTGCTTCGGTGTCATACACACCTGCGACAACGCTATTTGCCATGAGTGCTTTACGTTCATCTACAGCAATTGGATTAAATGAAGAGTAGGGTGGCATCACCCAAGCACGCTCAACGATTTGGGGTGTGCCTTGTTCATCTAGACAGCTAATCAGTGCTTCACCTACAGCTAGCTCCGTAATCACTTGATCGACTTGAAATGCAGGATTGGCTCGGAAAGTATCTGCTGCGGTTTTTACGGCTTTCTGATCTTTTGGGGTAAATGCACGTAGCGCATGCTGAACGCGGTTACCTAGTTGTCCTAAAACACTCTCGGGTAGGTCAAGTGGATTTTGCGTTACAAAGTAAATCCCGACGCCTTTAGAGCGAATTAGACGAACCACTTGTTCAATCTTTTCTTGTAAAGCAGGGCTGGCATTATCAAACAATAAATGCGCTTCATCGAAGAAGAACACCAGTTTGGGTTTATCCATATCTCCAACTTCAGGCAATTGTTCAAACAGTTCTGACAGCATCCAAAGTAAGAAGGTCGCATAGAGCTTAGGGGTATTCATTAACTTGTCAGCGGCAAGCAGGTTGATGTTGCCACGACCTTGTGCATCCGTTTGAATGAAATCCATGATATTGAGCGCAGGCTCACCAAAGAACTTGTCACCGCCTTGATCTGCCAAGGCAAGCAAATTACGTTGAATTGCACCTAAACTTGCAGGCGATAAATTGCCATATTCATTTTTAAATTCAGCTGCATGTTCACTGACGTAGCTAATCATGGCTTTTAAGTCTTTAAAGTCGATGAGCAATAAGCCCTGATCATCGGCAATACGAAAGACCGCAGATAACACGCCTTCTTGCGTGTCGTTTAAATTCAGAATTCTGGCAAGGAGAAGTGGACCAATTTCAGAAATGGTGGTGCGAATGGGATGTCCTTGTTCACCAAACAAATCCCAAAACACCACAGGGGAGGCAGCAAAAGGAATGCTCTCGATATTTAAACTTTTAATTCGTTCGTCAAACTTAGGATTGCTTTCACCTGCTTTGGCAAGGCTAGAAACATCCCCTTTGGCATCGGCTAAAAATACAGGTACACCCAGCCGAGAAAAACTTTCTGCCAACACCTTCAACGTCACCGTCTTACCAGTACCTGTGGCCCCAGCAATCAAACCATGGCGGTTTGCAAATTGTGAATGAAGCACCACATCTTGTGTGGTGTCTTGTGTTTTTTTGCCAATAATAATTGGTGTACCCATAGATGTTCCTGTATTTATTCGAGTTGCTGTTTATTTAAATGTTGTAGTGCGTTTTCTATATCTTGTATTAAATCTGCAGGATGTTCTAGTCCTATACAAAAGCGAACCAGTAAGCCGGCTTGAATATGTGAATGTTCGAGTACACGCATATCTTTTAAGTTATATAGCATCACTAAACTGACTGGGCCACCCCAGCTAAAACCGAGCTTAAATAGTTTAAGTGCATCACAAAAGCGGCGTACATCTTGCAGGCTATATTTTTCATTAAATACCACGCTGACCAAGCCGGCACTGTGTTGTTCTGTACAAATTTCTTTCCAATACTGATGTCCTGCGGAAGCTTCATCAGCAGGATGTAAAACCTGTACAAAGGCTGGTTGCTGTTTTAGCCAATTTAATAAAGTTAAAGCACTTTGTGACTGGTGTTCATAGCGAAGGCGCATAGAAGCCAGACTGCGTTGTACTTGCGCGGCGTCATCACCAGAGATACTAATGCCTTGAATGGCGTGCGCACGAAACAGTTTGTGATGAAGCTTTTTATCTCGTGTAATTATCGAACCCATCAAAATATCCCCGCCGCCACTTGGGTATTTGGTCAAGGCATGTACACTGATATCGACACTCAGATGCTCAGCACTGAAATCAAAAGCATTAAAGGCAAGTCCTGCTCCCCAAGTATTGTCCAGTGCAGTGAGAATGTTGTGGGCTTGGGCTTTTTTGACCAAGCCGACTAAATCTGGAAACTCTAAAGTGACAGAACCTGCCGCTTCTAACCAGATAAGCTTGGCTTGCGCTGAAGGTGTGAATGAGTTGACATCAATCGGGTTATAAACCTTGACCACGATACCGTAGTGGGTTTCTAGGTTGCGTAGATGTTCCATATTTGGGCCATAGATATTATCTGCGACCCAAACCTCATCCCCTTGACTTAAAAAACATGAATTGACCAAATTAATTGCAGACAAACCGCTTGGTGCAAGTAAGTGATACAAGCCTCCTTCAATCTGAGCAAGCTGATCGCCTAGGGTAAATGTCGTGGGGGTACCATGCGTGCCATAGCTATAGTCATAATCATCGGTCCAATGGCGATTAAATAGCGCATCTGTATTTTCGAAAATTATAGTGGATGCACGAAACAGGGGAGGTTGAACACTATTGATGTATTGCGGTGCCATTCTTGGTGCATGAATGAGTTCAGTTTGAGGATTCTTTTTCACGTGGCGCTCTGAAATGATCAAAATAATAATGAATGTTCAAAAGAATACGACTAAAACGCATGGATTTACGATGCTTTTGTATAGAAAATTAAGTGAAAAGCAAAGTTGGCTTCATTCTTGCAAAACCGATATCAGAGCAACAACAATAGGTTTAGCGCATGAAGTCGCATTTAAAAGTACATTATTTTCAGCATATTGCTGGCGAAGGGTTCGGCAGTTGTTATGAATTTTTAAAACAGCATCAGGCCAAAATTACGGCCACAGAATTCTTTGCATTACCTGTCGATCAAGCCCTAGATCTCGAGGCTTTGCCGCATGTTGAAGATGTCGATTTACTTATCATTATGGGTGGGACCATGAGTGTAAATGATGAAGCAAATTTCCCATGGTTAAAAATAGAAAAGCGTTGGCTGCGACGCTATTTGGCCCTCGGTAAAGCCGCAATCGGGCTTTGTTTAGGTGGGCAATTGATTGCTAATGCTTTGGGCGGTGCAGTGAGTCGAAATGCACAACAAGAATTGGGTTGGACGACCATCCGTAAGGTCGCTAACGTACCGCATGACTGTTTCAAACTACCTGAAGAGTTTAAAGTCATGCAGTGGCACAGTGAAACATTTGAAATTCCCAAAGGAGCGGTATTACTGGCGGAAAATGATGCATGTCGTAATCAAATGTATCAAATCGGGCAAAATGTTTTGGGCTTTCAATTTCATCCTGAAATTACCCCTGAAGTACTCGATTTATTTTTGGAAAATGATGAAGAGGTGGCATTTTTTTCAGGAACATCTGTACAGCCAGTACATGATCTACGGAAAAGCGCAAAAAACAAATTTATTGAGGGAAATCAAATACTAAACCAAGCAATAGAGTATGTATTAAGAAAAAATGCCTATTGATTAAAAGTTAAGCAATTGATCTTGCATAAAAAATGAAAAATATAAGAAAAACAGCAAAAGAGATTTGCTTATGCAGTAAACAATAGCTATAATGGGCGACCCTTTGATGAAGGGGGTTGGCTACGAAAAAAGTAGTTAACATCGTGACAGTCGCGGCATCGATCGTGACCTTAGTGATATTTCACTGCTCTTGACACTTGCCTCTTTTAAAGTGGGGTGAGATGCGTCAAGGGTGATTCTTTATATATTTGGCTTGGAGTTAACTGGTATGTCTAACCAGAGAATTCGTATCCGTCTTAAGTCTTTTGATCACCGTCTAATTGATCAATCAGCTCAAGAAATCGTAGAAACAGCAAAACGTACTGGCGCACAAGTTTGTGGTCCAATCCCGATGCCTACACGTATCGAACGTTTTAACGTTTTAACATCACCACACGTTAACAAAGATGCGCGTGACCAATACGAGATCCGCACTTACAAACGTTTGATCGACATCGTTCAACCTACAGATAAAACTGTTGATGCATTGATGAAGTTAGATCTTGCAGCTGGTGTTGATGTTCAGATCGCTTTGGGTTAAGGCTTTCGGTTAATTAACGCTCTAAGTTAATTAGGCCGCTTTTTTAGAGGTTTATGCACATGGCTATTGGTTTAGTCGGTCGCAAGTGCGGTATGACACGTATCTTTACAGATGCTGGTGTTTCTGTACCTGTAACAGTGATTGAGGTTGATCCTAACCGCATCACACAAATCAAAACGCTTGAAACTGATGGTTATCAAGCGATTCAAATCACTACTGGTGAACGTCGCGAATCTCGCGTAACTAACGCTCAGAAAGGTCACTTTGCGAAAGCTGGTGTAGCTGCTGGTCGTCTAGTTCAAGAATTCCGCGCTACAGAAGCTGATCTTGAAGGTCGTGAAGTTGGCGGAACTATCGGTGTGGATGTGTTTACAGTGGGTCAAATTGTTGACGTTACTGGTACATCTAAAGGTAAAGGTTTCCAAGGTGGTGTTAAGCGTTGGAACTTCCGTACTCAAGACGCTACACATGGTAACTCTGTATCTCACCGTGTTATCGGTTCTACAGGTCAAAACCAGACTCCTGGTCGCGTGTTCAAAGGCAAAAAAATGCCTGGTCACTTAGGTGCTGAACGTGTAACTACACAGGGTCTTGAAATCGTTGCTATCGACGCAGAACGTTCAGTTCTAGTTGTTAAAGGCGCGGTTCCTGGTGCTACTGGTGGCGACGTTACTGTTCGTCCTACTATCAAGGCCTGAGGGGAAATAACGTGAATTTAAATACTGTTTCCGGCTCTGCTGTTGAGTTATCTGAAGTTGCGTTTGGTCGTGATTTTAACGAAGCTCTTGTACACCAAGTTGTTACAGCTTACTTAGCTGGTGGTCGTCAAGGTTCTAAAGCGCAAAAATCACGTGCTGACGTTTCTGGCGGTGGTAAAAAACCTTTCCGTCAAAAAGGTACTGGCCGCGCTCGTGCTGGTTCTATTCGTAGCCCAATCTGGGTTGGCGGTGGTAAAACTTTTGCTGCTCGTCCACAAGACTGGTCTCAAAAAGTAAACCGTAAAATGTATCGCGGTGCTATGCAATGCATCCTGGCTGAGCTTGTTCGTCAAGATCGCCTTGTTTTAGTTGAAGAGATTGCTGTTGCAGCTCCAAAAACTAAAGAATTGCTTGCAAAACTTAACGACTTGAATGCACCTCGTGCATTAATCGTTACAGATGCTGTTGATGAGAACTTGTATCTTGCTGCTCGCAACATTCCACACGTTGATGTGGTTGATGCTGCTGCAATCGATCCTGTTAGCTTGATCGCGTTCGATAAAGTTGTTATGTCTGTTGCTGCTGCTAAGAAAATTGAGGTAGAACTCGGATGAACAACGAACGTATCTATCAAGTCCTACAAGGACCTGTATTCTCAGAAAAAGCACAAGTTTTAGGCGAAACTGCTGGTGTTCAAGTGTTCAAAGTTGCACTAGATGCAAACAAACTTGAAATCAAAAAAGCTGTTGAGCAACTATTTGGTGTTCAAGTTGTTAAAGTTAACACAACGATCACTAAAGGTAAGACTAAACGCTTTGGTAAAACATTAGGACGTCGTTCTGATGTTAAAAAAGCATACGTCACCCTGAAAGCTGGCCAAGATGTTGAAATGGCTGACTTGGGCGATACCGCTGAAAACGCAGCGGAATAAGGACGAAAATTATGCCGATTCAAAAATGTAAGCCAACGTCTCCAGGACGTCGCTTTGTAGAGAAAGTGGTTCATAACCACCTTCACAAAGGCGCGCCATATGCTCCGTTGGTTGAAGCTAAAAAACGTACTGGCGGTCGTAATAACAACGGTCACATTACAACTCGTCACGTTGGTGGTGGTCATAAACAGCACTACCGTATCGTAGACTTCAAACGTAACAAAGACAGCATCCCTGCTGTAGTTGAGCGTATTGAATACGATCCAAACCGTACAGCTCATATTGCTTTATTGAAATATGCTGACGGTGAACGTCGCTATATTATTGCACCTAAAGGCCTTCGCGCTGGTGATCAAGTTCAATCTGGTAACGATGCTCCAATCCGTCCAGGTAACTGCTTGCCACTTCGCAACATGCCTATCGGTTCTACTCTTCACAACATCGAGCTTAAAATCGGTAAAGGCGCACAATTAGTACGTTCTGCTGGTACATCTGCTCAATTGTTGGGTCGTGACGGTTCTTACGCTATCATTCGTCTTCGTTCAGGCGAAATGCGTAAAGTACACGTTGAATGCCGTGCTGTGTTAGGTGAAGTTTCTAACTCAGAAAGCAACCTTCGTTCACTTGGTAAAGCAGGTGCATCACGCTGGCGTGGCGTTCGTCCTACCGTACGTGGTATGGCGATGAACCCAGTAGACCATCCACATGGTGGTGGTGAAGGACGTAACAAAGGTATTCAACCTGTAAGTCCATGGGGTCAAAAAGCTAAAGGGTACAAAACACGTACCAACAAGCGTACGACTAAGATGATCATTCGCGACCGTCGCGTTAAGTAACAAGTAAAGGAATCTGACAATGCCTCGTTCTCTGAAAAAAGGCCCATTCGTCGATGCGCACTTGTTCGCTAAGGTTGAAGCGGCTATCGCGGCTAATAACCGTAAGCCGATCAAAACTTGGTCGC
Organism: Acinetobacter sp. YH16056_T; assembly: GCF_024605895.1. Lineage (NCBI taxonomy): Bacteria > Pseudomonadati > Pseudomonadota > Gammaproteobacteria > Moraxellales > Moraxellaceae > Acinetobacter > Acinetobacter sp. YH16056_T. The sequence goes on from NZ_CP094545.1 coordinate 455,564, forward strand.
GTCGTTCGATGATCTTACCGGATTTTGTTGGTCTAACAATTTCTGTACACAATGGCCGTAACCATGTTCCAGTGATCGTATCTGAGCATATGGTTGGTCATAAATTAGGTGAATTCGCGCCAACTCGTACCTATCGTGGTCACGGTGTTGACAAGAAGTCTAAACGTTAATAGGTGCTATGATGGAAGTAACTGCTAAATTACGCGGTGCCGCTATCTCGGCACAAAAAGCACGTTTGGTTGCAGACCTAATTCGCGGCAAATCTGTTGCGCATGCTTTAAATATCTTAAACTTCAGCAACAAAAAAGCTGCAGTTTTAGTTAAAAAAGCATTGGAATCTGCGATTGCAAACGCTGAACACAATAACAGTTTAGATGTAGACGACCTTAAAGTTTCTACGATCTACGTTGATGAAGGCATGAGCCTGAAACGTATTTTGCCACGTGCTAAAGGCCGTGCAGATCGTATTACTAAGCGTACTTGTCACATTACCGTTAAGGTAGGGGTTTGATATGGGTCAGAAGGTTCATCCAATCGGTATCCGCCTAGGTGTTGTGAAACGTCATAACGCTAACTGGTATGCGAATCCGAAACAATATGCTGAATATTTGCTAAAAGATCTTCAAGTTCGTGAGTTTTTAACTAAAAAACTTAAGAATGCGATGGTAAGCAATATTCTTATCGAACGCCCTACAGGCGCAGCTAAAGTAACTATTAGCACTGCACGTCCTGGTATCGTGATCGGTAAAAAAGGCGAAGACATTGAGAAATTACAACGCGAATTAACAGCCATTATGGGTGTTCCTGCGCAAGTAAGTATCAACGAAATCGATCGCCCAGATTTAGACGCTCGTTTAGTTGCTGAAGCAATCGCTTCTCAATTAGAAAAACGTGTAATGTTCCGTCGTGCTATGAAGCGTGCGGTTCAAAACTCTATGCGTGCTGGTGCTAAAGGTATCAAAGTAGAAGTTTCAGGCCGTCTAGGTGGTGCTGAGATTGCTCGTACTGAATGGTATCGTGAAGGTCGTGTACCTCTTCATACTCTTCGTGCTGACATCGACTATGCTACTATGCGTGCTGAGACTACTTACGGTACGATCGGCGTTAAAGTATGGATCTTCCGTGGTGAGATCTTGGGCGGCATGAAACAAGTCATGAACCCAGCTCCAGCTGAAGAACGTCCAGCTAAACGTGGCCGTGGTCGTGGTGAAGGTCAAGAGCGTCGTGGTCGTCGCAATGATCGTTCTGCTGAAAAAGGAGAATAATCCATGTTACAACCTAAACGTACTAAATTCCGTAAAGTGCAAAAAGGCCGTAACACTGGTCTAGCACATCGCGGTAGCTCAGTATCTTTTGGTACTATTGCACTTAAATCAGTTGAACGTGGTCAAATGACCGCACGTCAAATTGAAGCAGCGCGTCGTACAATCAGCCGTCGTATTAAACGTGGTGGTAAGATCTTTATCCGTGTTTTCCCAGACAAACCAATTACTGAAAAACCATTAGAAGTTCGTATGGGTAAAGGTAAAGGTTCTGTGGAATACTGGGTTTGCCAAATCAAACCAGGTAAAGTCTTGTACGAAATTGATGGTGTTAACGAAGAACTTGCTCGCGAAGCGTTTACGCTTGCTGCTGCAAAACTTCCGTTTAAAACCACTATCGTGACTCGGACGGTAATGTAATGAAAACTAATGATCTACGTGAAAAGTCGGTAGAAGAGTTGACAGCTTTGCTTGATGAGCAACAGCTTAACCAATTCCGTCTTCGTATGGCGAAAGCAACTGGTCAATTGGGTAAATCGCACGAAGTTGCGCTTACTCGTAAGACAATTGCTCGTATTAAGACCCTCCTTACCGAAAAACAGGGGAACGGACAATGAGTGAACAAACAGTTCGCACGTTAACCGGTAAAGTAGTTAGCGACAAGATGGACAAGTCTATCGTTGTTCTTATCGAACGCCGCGTTCAACACCCGTTGTATGGCAAATCAATCCGCCGTTCAACTAAATTACACGCTCATGATGAAAATAATGTTGCTAAAGTTGGCGACGTAGTAAGCATCAAAGAAAGCCGCCCAATTTCTAAAACTAAGTCTTGGACTTTAGTTGAAGTTGTTGAAGCTGCTGCTGAGTAATTAAACGTTCTTGCATCATCGGTCAATTTCGAGTACTCTTTGAGCCTTTCGAAATTGCGACCGGTGATGCTCGGTTTTGGAGTAGGGCAATGATTCAAACCGAAAGTATGCTCGACGTAGCAGACAACAGTGGTGCTCGCCGCGTACAATGTATTAAAGTACTTGGTGGTTCACATCGTCGTTATGCTTCTGTTGGCGACATTATTAAAGTTACTGTAAAAGAAGCTATTCCACGTGCACGTGTTAAAAAAGGTGACGTGATGAATGCTGTAGTTGTACGTACAAAATTCGGCATCCGTCGTGCAGATGGTTCAGTTATTCGTTTCGACGATAACGCAGCTGTTATTTTGAACAACAACAAAGCGCCGATTGCAACTCGTATTTTCGGACCAGTGACTCGTGAACTTCGTACTGAACAGTTCATGAAAATTATTTCATTGGCTCCTGAAGTTCTATAAGAGGCACTCATGGCTAAGATTAAAAAGGGCGATCAAGTAATTGTGATCGCAGGTAAAGAAAAAGGCAAACAAGGTACTGTTTTGTCTGTTTCAAATGACCGTGTTAAGGTTGAAGGCCTTAACTTGGTAACGAAGCATCAAAAGCCTAACCGAGCTACTGGCGCTGAAGGCGGCATCGTAACTCAAGAAGCTGAGCTTCATATCTCTAACGTGGCAATTTTTAATGCTACAACCCAAAAGGCTGACCGTGTTGGTTACCAAGTGATTGAAGGCGTGAAAACTCGCGTATTCAAATCTAATGGTGAATCAGTGGCGGTAGCGAAGTAATAGGTTGACTAGGCAATGGCCAGACTTAAAACGCGTTACAACGACGAACTTAAGGCTCAATTAAAAGAAACATTGGGCGTTAAGAATGTGATGGATATTCCTCGCATTACAAAAATCACCATCAACATGGGTGTTGGTGCTGCATCAGCTGACAAGAAATTGTTAGATGGCGCTCTTTCTGATATGCAAGCAATTGCTGGTCAAAAACCAGTACTTACTTTAGCTCGTAAATCTATCGCTGGTTTCAAAATCCGTGATGGTTGGCCGATCGGCTGTAAAGTTACTTTACGCGGCGAACGTATGTACGAATTCTTAGACCGTTTGATCTCTATCGCGATCCCTCGTATCCGTGACTTCCGTGGTTTCTCTGCGAAATCATTCGATGGTCGTGGTAACTACTCAATGGGTCTTAAGGAACAAATCATGTTCCCTGAAATCGATTTTGATAAGATTGATCGTATTCGTGGTATGGACATTACCATCACTACGACTGCTCGCACCGATGACGAAGGCCGTGCGCTTATGCGTGCATTCGGCTTCCCGTTCAAATAAGAGGTCGATATGGCTAAGAAAGGTATGATTAATCGCGAATTGAAACGCGAAGCTACTGTTGCTAAATACGCTGCGAAACGTGCTGAATTAAAAGCAATTATCGCAAACGTTAATGCATCAGACGAAGAACGTTTCGAAGCGATGATGAAATTTCAAGCATTACCACGTAATGCGTCTCCAGTACGTCTACGTAACCGTTGTGGTTTAACTGGTCGTCCTCATGGTTACTTCCGTAAGTTCGGCTTAAGCCGTAACAAATTACGTGAAACAGTAATGCAAGGTGATGTACCGGGCGTTGTTAAGGCAAGCTGGTAAGGAGCACTATAAATGAGTATGCAAGATACCGTTGCCGACATGCTAACACGTGTTCGTAACGCACAAATGGCAAAGAAACAAACTGTTTCTATGCCAAACTCAAAGTTGAAAGTTGCGATTGCTAACGTACTTCAACAAGAAGGTTATATCGCTGATGTAGCTGTTGCTGACAATGAAGGCAAAGCGACTTTAACGATTACTTTAAAATATTTCGAAGGCAAACCAGTTATCGATACTGTGAAACGCGTAAGCCGTCCTGGTCTACGTCAATATCGCGGTAAAGATGCACTTCCTAGCGTTAAGCAAGGTTTAGGTATTGCAATTGTTTCTACAAGCAAAGGCATCATGACTGATCGCGCTGCACGTGCTGCAGGTATCGGTGGTGAAGTTATTGCTTTTGTTTCTTAATAGGTGATTCCTCATGTCTCGTGTGGCTAAAGCCCCAGTAACTGTACCTAACGGTGTTACAGTTACTCAGAACGGCCGGCAGGTCGAAGTGAAAGGCAGCAAAGGTACATTGTCTTTCAACCTGCATGCGCTGGTCGAGCTAAAACAGGAAGACGGTACTCTAGTTATTGCTCCTAAAGCTGAATCTAAAGATGCTTGGATGCAAGCTGGTACTGCTCGCGCTGTGCTTAACAACCTTGTAAAAGGTGTTAACGAAGGTTTCGAACGTAAGTTACAGCTTATCGGTGTTGGTTATAAAGCTGCGGTTAAAGGTAACATTGTTAACCTTAACCTTGGTTTCTCTCACCCGATCGACTACAACCTTCCTGAAGGTGTAACTGCAGAAACTCCTACTGCAACTGAAATTGTACTTAAATCTGCTGATAAAGCTAAATTAGGTCAAGTTGCTGCAGAAATCCGTGGTTACCGTCCGCCAGAGCCTTATAAAGGTAAAGGTGTTCGTTATTCTGACGAAGTTGTACTTCGTAAAGAAGCTAAGAAGAAATAAGGCGCGAGGTTCTTATGAACGAAAAGAAACAATCCCGTTTGCGTCGTGCGAAAAGCACACGCTTGCACATCCGTGCATTGGGTGCGACTCGTTTGTGTGTAAACCGCACTCCGCGTCACATCTATGCTCAAGTTATCTCTGCAGATGGTGGCAAAGTATTAGCGCAAGCTTCTACTTTAGACGCTACTCTACGTGCTGGTACTACTGGTAACGTTGAATCGGCTCAGAAAGTTGGTGCTTTAATTGCAGAACGTGCTAAAGCGGCTGGTGTAACTAAAGTTGCATTTGACCGTTCTGGTTTCAAATATCATGGTCGTATCAAAGCCTTGGCTGATGCTGCTCGTGAAAACGGCTTGGAGTTCTAATCATGGCTAAAGTTGAACAAAACGAAGGTCTTGTTGAAAAGCTGGTTGCCGTTGATCGTGTAGCCAAAGTTGTTAAGGGTGGTCGTATCTTCTCTTTCACAGCATTAACTGTTGTGGGTGATGGTAATGGTCGCGTAGGTTTTGGTCGTGGTAAAGCACGTGAAGTTCCAGCTGCTATTTCTAAAGCACTTGAAGCTGCTCGTCGCAACATGATTACTGTTGACCTTGTTGACGGTACTGTTCAGCACCCTATCAATGCTCGTCACGGTGCAAGCCGCGTTTACATGCAACCTGCTTCTGAAGGTACTGGTGTAATTGCTGGTGGCGCTATGCGTGCAGTTTTAGAAGCTGTAGGTGTACGTAACGTATTAACTAAGTGTTATGGTTCTACTAACGCTGCTAACGTAGTAAACGCAACTTTTAACGGTTTGCGTGATATGACTTCTCCTGAGAAAGTTGCTGCGAAACGTGGTTTATCAGTAGCACAAATTCAAGGGTAATCAATCATGAAAACGATTAAAGTTACCCAGACTAAATCTTCATCGCACCGCTTGAAAAATCACAAGCTTAGCCTTAAAGGTTTAGGTCTGCGTCGTATTGGTCATACAGTTGAAGTGCAAGATACGCCTTCTAACCGTGGTATGATCAACCAAGTTTACTATATGGTTAGTGTAGAGGAATAAGCCATGACTCTGCGTTTAAATACAATTGCACCTGCAGAAGGTGCTAAGCGTGACAACCTTCGTTTAGGCCGTGGTATCGGTTCTGGCGTTGGTAAGACTGGTGGCCGTGGTGTCAAAGGTCAAAACTCACGTAAGAGCGGTGGTACACGTCCTGGTTTCGAAGGTGGTCAAACTGCGTTATACCGTCGTTTACCTAAATTCGGTTTCACTAGCCAAATGGCTTTGAAAACTGCTGAAGTACGTTTATCAGAACTTGCTAAAGTTGAAGGCGACATCGTGTCTCTTGAAACTTTAAAAGCTGCTAACGTTGTACGTAAAGATATGTTGCGTGCACGCATCGTACTTTCTGGTGAAATTACTCGTGCATTCACTGTTCAAGGTGTTGCATTGACTAAAGGCGCTAAAGCTGCTGTTGAAGCTGCTGGCGGTAAAGTCGAGGAGTAATCCCCAGTGTCTATGACTCCTAGTTCGACAGGTCATGTTAACATGATGAAAGGCCAACCTTTTCATGTGAAATATCGTGAAATTATTCGCCGTATGATGTTCCTCATCGGGGCGTTGTTGGTTTTTCGACTGGGAGCACATATTCCAGTACCGGGCATTAACAATGCCGCACTAGAGAATCTGTTTAATGCAAACCAAGGTACGATCCTTGGTTTGTTTAACATGTTCTCAGGTGGTGCATTAGAGCGTATGTCAATTCTTGCTCTTGGGATTATGCCGTATATCTCTGCATCGATTATTGTGCAGTTAATGTCTACGGTTGTTCCTTCGCTGGAAGCTTTAAAGAAAGAAGGCGAACAAGGTAAGCGTAAGATCAATCAATATACGCGACAAGGCACATTGTTTCTTGCACTTGTGCAAGCTGTTGGGATGTGTGCAGGTCTGATTAGTCAAAATATTACTTTGACTAGTGGACTTGCTTTTTACGTTCCTGCTGTAACTTCTTTAGTTGCAGGTACAATGTTCCTGATGTGGTTAGGTGAGCAAATTACAGAGCGTGGAGTAGGGAATGGTATTTCCATGATCATCTTCGCTGGTATTGTTGCTGGTTTGCCGAACTTGGTTCTGCAATCTTTAACCTCAGTAGATAATGGCCAATCAAGTTTAATTGGTCTTGCAATTTTTGCATTGCTGTCTGTTGCAGTGTTAGCAGCAATTGTGTTTATTGAGAAGGCGCAGCGTCGTATTCCGGTAAACTATGCTCAAAAACAACAAGGTCGTCGTGTATTTACTGCCCAGCAAACACATTTGCCATTAAAAATTAATATGGCGGGTGTGATTCCTGCAATTTTTGCTAGTTCATTGCTATTGTTCCCAGCGAGCTTAGGGCAATGGGTAGGCAGCGCAGATCCAAATGCTGGCGTGATTAAACGTGGCCTACAAGATTTGGCACTCGTATTGTCGCCGGGTCAACCGATGTATTTGGTGCTATTTGGCGCATTAATTATCTTCTTCTGTTACTTCTATACTGCGCTAGTATTTAGCCCGAAAGAAGTGTCAGAGAATTTAAAACGTAGTGGTGCTTATGTACCGGGTATTCGTCCTGGTGAGCAAACTGCACGCTATTTAGATCATATTTTGAATCGTTTGACTTTTATTGGCGCGGTTTATATCACAATCATCTGTTTAATGCCGATGATTCTACAAAGTTCATTTGGTATTCCATTTAGCTTAGGTGGTACGTCTTTACTGATCGTAGTGGTGGTGGTGATGGACTTTATGGCTCAGCTTCAAGCTCATCTCACATCGCATCAATATGACAATCAATCGTTAATGCGTAAAACGACTGCTCATCCGAAAGGATAAGCGCACTTAGAGGTTTCATTATGAAAGTTCAAGCTTCTGTAAAGAAAATTTGTGGTAGCTGTAAAGTTATCCGTCGTAATGGGGTTATTCGCGTAATTTGCAGCGCAGAACCTCGTCATAAGCAGCGTCAAGGTTAATCTGATCAAGACCTGTTGATTTCAGTAGGCTAATTAGGTTATTATCCGCCCCTCAAAGATTTTGTCGGGCGGTTGATTATCTTAACTGCCTTTTTGGAGAAAATTGAATGGCTCGTATTGCCGGTGTAAACATTCCGGATAACAAGCATGCTGTTATCTCTCTAACGTACATTTTTGGTATTGGTCGCCACACTGCAAAAGCTATCTTAGCTGCTGCTGGTATTGCACCAACAACTAAAATTCGTGAATTAGATGACGCTCAGCTTGATGCGATTCGTGCAGAAGTTACTAAGGTTCCTACCGAAGGTGATTTACGTCGCGAAATTTCCATGAACATTAAACGTTTAATGGATTTAGGCTGCTACCGCGGTCTTCGTCATCGTCGCAGCTTGCCTGTCCGTGGTCAACGCACCAAAACTAACGCACGTACCCGTAAAGGTCCGCGCAAACCTATTAAGAAATAAGATTTCTGGAAGCTAAAAGATGGCTAAAGATACTCGCACACGCAAGAAGGTCACTCGTACCGTCTCTGAAGGTGTTGCACACATTCACGCTTCTTTTAATAACACCATTGTGACTATTACCGATCGTCAAGGTAATGCACTGGCTTGGGCTACCTCTGGTGGACAAGGCTTCCGTGGATCACGTAAATCAACTCCGTTTGCTGCTCAGGTAGCTGCTGAGGTTGCTGGTAAAGCTGCTTTAGATTACGGTTTGAAAAACTTGGACGTCCTTGTAAAAGGTCCTGGTCCAGGTCGTGAATCTGCGGTTCGTGCTTTAGGTGCAGTGGGTTATAAAATTAACAGCATTACCGATGTGACGCCAATCCCGCACAACGGTTGCCGTCCACCTAAAAAACGTCGCGTGTAAGGAGAAACATTCATGGCTCGTTATATTGGTCCAAAATGCAAACTCTCTCGCCGCGAAGGGACAGACCTGCAATTAAAATCTGGCGTTAAACCATTTGACGTCAAAACAAAAAAAGCTGCTAAAGCACCTGGCCAACATGGTGGCGCTCGTGGTGGCAAACAATCTGAGTACTCACTACAATTACGTGAAAAACAAAAAGTACGTCGTATGTACGGTGTTTTAGAGCGTCAATTTAGTAACTACTACAAAGAAGCTGCTCGTGTTAAAGGCGCAACAGGTGAAAACTTGTTGAAACTTCTTGAAAGCCGTCTAGATAACGTTGTTTATCGCATGGGTTTTGGTTCTACACGTGCAGAAGCTCGTCAGCTTGTATCTCACCGTTCAATCACTTTAAATGGTCGTCGTGTTAACATCGCGTCTATCCAAGTTAAAGCTGGTGACGTTGTTGCGGTTCACGAAGGTGCTAAACAACAATTGCGTATTAAAAACGCAGTTGAGTTAGCGACTCAACGTGGCATTCCATCTTGGATTGAAATTGATCATTCTAAATTGGAAGGTACATTCAAAGCTGCACCAGATCGCTCTGATTTACCTGCTGAAATCAACGAAAGCTTGATTGTAGAATTGTATTCTAAATAATCCTTGAGGTAGCAATAATGACGCGTACTGCAAATGAGTTTCTAACTCCGCAAGCGATTAAGGTCGAAGCGGCAAGCGGGACCTCGGCAAAAGTTATTCTAGAACCATTAGAGCGTGGCTTTGGTCATACTCTTGGTAATGCTTTACGTCGTATCCTTTTGTCTTCTTTACCTGGCGCAGCCGTGGTTGAAGTAGAGATTGAAGGTGTCGAGCACGAGTACAGTACTTTGGAAGGCTTGCAGCAGGACATCGTCGAGCTCTTGCTGAACCTAAAAGGATTGTCTATTAAGCTGTTCGATCAAAATGAAGCTTATCTGACATTGGAAAAACAAGGTCCTGGCGACGTTACAGCCGCTGACCTTCGTTTACCACACAATGTTGAAGTGGTTAACCCTGAACATTTGATCGGTACTTTAAGTGCTTCTGGCTCATTAAAAATGCGCCTGAAAGTTTCTCAAGGTCGTGGTTATGAGACTTCTGATTCACGCTTCCCTGAGGGCGAAACTCGCCCAGTGGGTCGTTTGCAATTAGATGCTTCTTACAGCCCAATCAAACGTGTGTCTTACACAGTGGAAAACGCTCGTGTAGAACAACGTACTGATCTTGATAAACTGATCATTGATCTTGAAACCAACGGTACTGTTGATCCTGAAGAAGCAATCCGCAAAGCGGCAACAATCTTGCAACAACAAATTGCAATTTTTGTTGATCTTCAGAAAGATCAAGCACCAGTTGCTCAAGAGCCTCGTGAAGAAGTTGATCCGATTTTGCTTCGTCCAGTAGATGATCTAGAGCTTACTGTTCGTTCTGCTAACTGTTTGAAAGCAGAAAATATTTACTACATTGGCGATCTTGTTCAACGTACTGAAGTTGAGTTGCTTAAAACTCCTAACTTAGGTAAAAAATCGTTGACTGAGATTAAAGATGTTCTGGCATCGAAAGGCTTGCAATTGGGCATGCGTTTAGAGAACTGGCCACCGGCTAGCCTCCGCATGGACGATCGCTTTGCTTATCGTAGCCGTTAATTAAGTAGGACTATCACCATGCGTCATCGTAATAGTGGTGTGAAATTAGGCCGTACAAGCAGTCATCGTAAAGCGATGTTCCAAAACATGGCTAATTCTTTGTTCGAACACGAGTTAATTAAAACTACTGTTCCTAAAGCAAAAGAATTACGTCGTGTTGCTGAGCCTTTAATCACTTTAGCTAAAGTCGATTCTGTAGCAAACCGTCGTTTAGCGTTTGCTCGTACTCGTTCAGCTGCAACTGTTGGTAAATTATTTACCGTTCTTGGCCCTCGTTACAAAGAGCGTAACGGCGGTTATCTACGTGTTCTTAAAGCGGGCTTCCGTGCAGGTGATGCTGCACCGATGGCTTACGTTGAGCTAGTAGATCGCGAAGTTAACTAATTTCGTGAAGAGCAGCGTACGTTGTTCTAAAAAAGGTCGGTTTTTAACCGACCTTTTTTAATGCCTGCAGTTTTATGTTGGCTGTATATTGTTAGACAATAATTCAATTTGTCCTTAAAAGATAAAAATAAATCGCCTTTTGCTTAAACTTGACATTGTGCATTGTCAAAAATGTGATTTAATAAATATAAATCTAAGATAGGTTAAAAGAACAACATGGAAAAACAAGTTGATATTCTCATTGTAGGTGCAGGGATCTCCGGTGTAGGTTTGGCTGCGCATCTTTCAAAAAAATGTCCAAATCGTTCATTTGAAATTATTGAACGTCGTGAAAGTTTCGGTGGTACATGGGATCTTTTTAAATATCCGGGTATTCGTTCTGATTCGGACATGTCAACTTTTGGCTTTAATTTTAAGCCGTGGAAAAAATCTAGTGTGCTTGCTGATGGGTCTTCGATTAAAGGCTACCTTTCTGAAGTGATTGACGAATATAAAATCAAAGAAAAAATTCATTTTCAACATCGTGTTGTGAGTGCAAATTACGACTCACAAACTCGTAAATGGTCTGTTGTTATTGAAGATGCGAAGAAGAAACAACAAACTTGGGTTGCAAATTTCGTCTTTGGCTGTACAGGTTATTATAATTATGACCAAGGGTTCCAACCTGAGTTTAAAGGGCAGGAAAACTTTAAAGGTACCTTCATTCATCCACAACATTGGCCTGAAAATTTTAATTATGCAGGCAAAAAAGTGGTGATTATTGGCAGTGGAGCAACAGCGATTACATTGGTACCAGCTATGGCAAAAGGCGGTGTTGGGCATGTGACCATGCTACAGCGTTCTCCAACCTATATTGCCTCAGTACCTTCTATTGACATCATTTATGACAAGATGCGTAAAGTATTGCCTGAAGATGTTGCTTATAAACTGACCCGTGCACGAAATATCGGTGTCCAACGGGCTGTTTATGCTGTTGCACAAAAGCAACCTAAATTACTCCGTAAATTTTTATTAAAATCAATTGAGTTGCAGTTGAAAGGTAAAGTAGATATGAAGCACTTTACCCCAGATTACAATCCTTGGGATCAGCGCCTTTGTGTGGTGCCAGATGGTGATTTGTTTAAAATTTTACGCGATGGCCGTGCATCTGTTGAAACCGATCAAATTGAAAGTTTTACTGAAAATGGCATTCAATTGAAATCAGGTAAACATCTTGATGCAGATGTAGTAATTTCTGCTACAGGTCTCAACATTCAAATTTTAGGCGGCATTAGTGCCACAATCGATGGACAGCCACTGAATACCTCAAAACATATGTTATATCGTGGTGTTATGGTCAGTGATGTACCCAATATGGCGATGATTATTGGCTATATTAATGCTTCATGGACTTTAAAAGTCGATATTGCTTCTGAATACATCTGTAAATTGATTAACTATATGGATCAAAATGGTTATAACCAAGTGATTCCACAAGGCGATGCGACCGAGTTGTTAGAAGATACCGTAATGGGAAGTTTGACTTCAGGCTATATTGCACGTGCAGCAGATGTGATGCCAAAACAGGGTAAACATGCACCGTGGAAAGTCAGCAATAACTATTTGGCAGATCGTAAAGAATTAAAGCATGCTTCATTTGAAGATGGAGTGCTGAAATTTGAAAAAAAGTCAGATCAAGTGGCGGCTAAACCCAGATTAGTTTCTTAAGGCAGTTATAGAAAAAGGAGCATCATGCTCCTTTTTTTTTGCTTTAGATGAGTGACTTTAGGGTTTTATTTGATGCGCTTTATTTGTTGAAAAATATATCATGTTGAAAATAAGGAAAAGCACACAGGGTTAATGTGAATATTCAAGAACATTCAGAATTTATAAAATTAAATGATTATGAGCTATATACCAAAGCTTGGCAGCCCGAAACAGCAGATAAAGATGTAACTTTGGCCCCGATTATATTGATGCATGATTCACTGGGGAGTGTGGATTTGTGGCGTGATTTTCCTGCGCAATTGGCTTCTGTGTCTGGCAGAAAGGTCATTGCTTATGATCGATTGGGTTTTGGTCGTTCGTCAGCAAACCCTGATGTATTAAGTACGGATTTTGTCTATGCCGAAGCACAGCAGGGCTTTAAGGTGCTACTTCAACATTATTCTATTCAACAGTTTATCGTGATGGGGCATAGTGTTGGCGGAGGAATGTCTGTTGTGATTGCCAGTGAATATACTGAACAATGTCGAGGTCTGATTACTATATCAGCACAGTATGAAGTGGAAGAACTCACATTATCGGGTATACGTGAAGCTAAAACAGGGTTTGCGCAGCCTGGACAGCTTGAACGCTTGGCTAAATACCATGGGGATAAAGCCCAATGGGTTTTGGATGCTTGGACTGAAACTTGGCTCTCACCGAGTTTTCGTCAATGGAACCTCGAGCATTATGTTGGAAAAGTACAGTGTCCAAGCTTGATCATTCATGGAGAACTGGATGAATACGGGACGACAGCACAAGCTCAGAAACTTTTTTCGGGTATACAAGGCGATACCGAGCTAGAGATTTTGGAAGGGCTTCATCACATGCCGCACAAAGAGCAACCTGCTTTGGTCACTGCACTGATCTGTGATTTTGTGAATGATTTAAGTTGATATCGAAAGAATGAAAAAAGCCCATCAGATGATGGGCTTTGTTGTTATAAAGAGCGGGAAATCAGCTCTTTCATAATTTCATTGGTACCGGCATAAATACGATTGGCTCGATTGTCAATATAAGCCCGTGCAATTGGATATTCAAGCATATAGCCATAGCCACCATGCAACTGCAGACATTCATCCACAACTTTGGAAAACATTTCTGAAATTTTGTATTTAGCAGCGGCTGCAGCGTCAATACCGAGCTGTTCCTCAAGTTGTAGTTCCATACAGCGATCTAGATAAGCTCTACAAAAATCGATCTCAGTACATAGTTCTGCCAATTTAAAACGGGTGTTTTGGAAACTAGATACGGTCTTGCCAAATGCCTTACGCTCTTTGGTGTATTGAACAGTGTGCGCAAAGGCTGCTTCTGCACCGGCTTGGCAAATAATCGCGACCAACATACGTTCCCAAGCCAATTCCTTCATCAGCATCATAAAGCCCATACCTTGCATGCCAAGTAAGTTGCTTTTAGGGACGCGGACATTGTCAAAGAACAGTTCACAGGTATCCTGACCTTTCATGCCAATTTTATTTAAAGGTTTGCCTTTGCTAAAACCGACGCGATCTGCCTCGACGATAATTAGCGATAAATTAGCTGAACCTTTTTCACTATTACCTGTCTTGCAGACCACAATTGCCATGTCACATAAATAGCCATTGGTGATAAAGATTTTTGACCCATTAATAATATAGTCATCGCCATCTTCTGTAGCGGTTGTGCGTACCGCTTGTAGGTCTGAACCTGTGCCTGGTTCGGTCATTGCAATGGCAGTCACGGTTTCGCCAGAAGCCATTTTCGGCAGCCAATGCAGCTTTTGTTCTTCATTGCCAAAGTTATGAATATAATTGGCCACAATGTCGGAATGCAGTGAAAAGCCAGTAGAGGAGTCCATAGCATAGGCCTGCTCTTCAATCAGAATCATGCTATAGAGTCGGTCTACACCATAGCCACCGTAAGCTTCGGGCATGGTCGGGCAAAGTAAGCCCATGGCACCGGCTTTATTCCATAAGTCACGGTCAACGTGTTGCTGATTTTCGTATTTTTCGATATTAGGTATGACTTCTTTTTCATAAAATTTTCGTACTGTTTCACGAAATGCATCATGTTCTGCATTAAATAATTGACGTGGCAGCATGTTGTTGAGTGGGCGAATCGCTCCAGATTGCATTTTGAATATCCTATTCATTTTTATGGCTTTGTCTTCAACTTATAAGATGCAGCGTGTGACTGCAATGTGCAGAACATTCAAAAGCAAGAATTGCGATGAAGCATTCGATCAATCTTTGAAAACACTCCACTTCAATGGGGTGGATGAGTTACACTAGACGGGTTCAACGATTGGGGAAGACAATGACTGATGAAATCAGCTTAGAAGAGCGTAAAGTGATCTACCGCGCACGTCGTGGTTTAAAAGAGATTGATGTTTATTTTGATCCCTACGTCAAAAATTACTATTTACAAGCCGATGCAGCTGAAAAAGACATGTTTGCAGAACTCGTTGCTGCAGAAGATCCAGATTTGTTGGATTGGTTTATGGAAGTTAGTGAACCGCCACGTCCTGAATTAAAAACGTTTATTCAAAAATTAAAACATTACGTTCATGGATAATCGGCAATTCAAACTGAAACGCAGTTTTTTATCGCATGCGTTTCAGTTTTTTATTTTTGCGGTATTGATGACGCTGCTTTATCAGTTACTAACACCCATGCTTTGGGGGATATTTTTCCTCATCGGGCTAGTGGTTTATGTTCTGTTTTTCCGTAAGCATTTACACGTCACCAGTCTAGATTATTTGGATGGAACTGATTGGTCTTTGCAACGACTGAACCGCCCGGTGCAACGCGTTCAAATTAGCCATATTTTGGATCATCAAATGTATATCGTGGTGTATTTTATGCATGCGCGTGCAAAACCGGTGATTATTTGGCGCGATCAATTGTCATTGAAACAGTGGAAATCACTCAAAGTATTGGCCAAAATGATCTAATTGTTAGACAGCCTGTATTTTTAAAATTCTATAAAATGAAAATATTTCATTATCTTATATTGCAGGTAAAATAATCTTGTCTGACAGGATTGGATTTTATTGGCAAAATATTTAAATTGTCTGACAATTTTAAGCTGTGCGGTGATTCTCTGCCTATATATTAGCCTTACCAACAGCCGTTAAAGGAAATCATCATGATGATGCCAACTTGGATGTTTCTGGTAATAGCGATTGTGTTAGCAATTGTTATAGGACGACTAGGAACAGTGCTGAAGGAACAGTTAACTCAAAAATAAGCAGTCAAACGCTTTCACAGTTAATAAGTAGCATGTGCCGAACCGTCGCTATGCTACTTTTTTTTTGCCTAAAATTTAGTCTTTCTAAAAAATCAGTCAATTGCATTCAGCGTGATTCATGGCACAGTGTGTCGTTCAAATTAGAGCAAATACTCTTTTATTCATTTTTTGCTTCTGATATGTTTGTCGTGATGGACATAAACACAATTATAGAGGACAGGAAAATGTCGAGCGTCCAAAAAATATGCCAGGGTGTGGCAGTTGTAGCAATAACAAGTACATTATTCGCGGGTTGTTCACAGGTTGTAAAAACCGGTGCTAATGTTGCACTCGGATTTACCGAAAAACATATTGTGCCACCAATTTTAGCCATGGAAGATGCTGAAATGGTGTGTAATTCAGGTAATTCATTAACCCCAGCCATTATGGCCACCAAAGATATGGGCGCAGACCCAACACGTGTGGCTGTGTTGATGTATTCAGCAGCAGGGATTTGTGCAGAACAAAAAGCCTTGGATGCAGAGTTACGTTATTTACGTGCATCTAAAGCTAACCAAGTAACCGAAGCACAGGATGCCCGTGTTGAGCAAAAGCGTTGGGCGGCACTTGCGGCACAGCGTCAATATACCGGCTATCAATTATTTCAAGATCGTTTTGAAAAGAAGTATAAGAAAAGTCTAGGTGAAGGCTGTCCAAAAATGAACAGCGACATTGACCAAACAGTGTATATGTTGGGAATGTTAAGTGGCTTACAGGCCATGACCAATGATATTAACTCAGGTGGGGCGGTAAACGTTCCTAAAGACATTGCTGCGATTGTTGAACGCGGTATGGTGTGTCTGAATAATGAAAAATTCTGGGGCGCACCAAATGCAACCCGCGCTGTGATCTGGACTTTACTGCCGGGTGCTGGAGATGGAAAACCTGATCCATACCAAACCTTAAAACAATCCGCGCAAATTGGTGAGCAAAAAGGCGTGAGACTATCTCATGCGTTATATGCCGTTGCTGCACAGGCCAGTGGCGATGATGCGAAAATCCGTGATGCCTTACGTACCTTTGCACAAGCGCGTAGTGATGAAAAACCTGTTAACCCACAATTTAAACTCATCGATAGTATGGCTGAAAGCATGGTGAAAGGGATTTCAGATCGTTATTGGACTGAACATACAGGCGTTCGTACGGCTGATGATGGTATGGAACATTTCTGGGATGAAAGTGCCAATAGTTCTGAACTCGATGATTTGTTTAGTGGTGATATTGAAACCAGTGGCACAGCTGCAAATTAATCTTTGCAATAGCGTTTAAAAGTGAGGTACAGGAGGAGCGAAAATGAAACTACAATTTTTAATACCGAAAATTGTCTTTCTTGCCGTATTCGTTTCGATCTGTGCCTCGCTACAGGTATTTAAAGATTATTTTATCTATTGGCAAGATGACTTATTTCATGATTTTTGGCGCTTATGGACCGCACATTGGGTTCACGTCGGTTGGATTCATTTTGTTTTAAATATATTGGCCTTTATTTGCTTACCGTTTATTTTCCCACGAGTTTCGACATGGCATTTTGTTGCCATTTTATTGATTTTATCTCCTTTAATCAGTCTAAGTTTCTATTTTTTCTTACCCGATATTGAAGCCTATGCCGGATTATCTGGTGTCTTGCATGGTGCCTATGTCGCGGTCGCTTGTGTGCATTTGATGTATCGACGGGAGCGAAATTTTGCAGCCTTTGTATTGTTGCTGATTTTGGCAAAATTGGTGTGGGAAAATACCGTGGGCAATACGGGAACGGCTGAATTAATTGGAAGCCCCATTTTAGTCGAAGCACATTTATTGGGGGTGATTTGGGGCATTATCATCGCCTTGTTCTATCTTGTTGGCAATTATTTCTGGGATCGTTAGCTCACTTTAGGTGATTGGGTTGACAAAAAAAACCGAAAAGAAAATACATATTGTCATTTTAATGTTTTGAGTATTGATGCAAATTTAAACGTAATAATAAAACAGTTAGGTCAGGGAAAGGAACTTCTCGAACCGATAAGGAAGAGGGTGCTTAGTCTAGCTAGGCTCCAAAATAAAAATAGGAAGACTCATGCAAAATGATGCACAAAACAGATCCAGCATCGTTGGTCTGTTACGTTATGTCTGGACAGAATGGATTTCGACTCTAGTCGTATTGATCTTGCTTCTGCTTACACTAATTATCGGTACAGGGGAGATGATCCATGGGCAGTTGCTCCGTATGGGAGAGCGACTGTATGGTGACCCTGCAACAGGTATGCAGTACTCTTTTTTAAGGGCTGAGCCTGCCAAGCCTGAATGTGACCGTAACCCGAATGTCGATGCGTTGGTGAAAACTCAAATGCAAGCCAATGCAGCAGATGAGTTTGCTGATTTTTTTGGTACGGCATCTGAGAATGACGTTCGTTCGTCTATTTTAGCGAGTGTGCAGCAGTGTGAAGAAAAGTATCAATTTTATGATAAAGCCATGCAACATATGGAGAAGCATCCGAGTATTCGCGCCTATCGTAATTTTGAAACAAGCTTCTTCGGTATCTTTAAATTTGGTACTGAAAATCGCGCCATTTTGTTGATTTTTATGGTGGTTATAGCTGCGATTAGTGCGACATTGAAAATTCATCATATTGGTCTACGCGGTCCTGCAACCAAGAAGGATTATCGTGTTTATAGCCTGATGATGAGCTTCGGTAATGGACTGTTAACCTACTCAAGTATCAGCCAATTCAATTCAGTGAAAAATTCGGGAGTTCCAATGACCACCGAAACTGAACTGATTTATTGGATGTGGATGACGCTGTTCTCAATCCTGACATTGATCAGTGTTTTGCAATTGTTTAGTCCGCCAAAAGATGCCAAAGAGGGCGGTAGTCTTAGTTTCGCGTTCCTAAGCGTGCCTTTATATGCGTATATGGCGTTGATTACAGGTATCGCCTTTATCTTCTTTATGGACTACCCGATGGGGCAAGGCATCTATTTAGGGCAATTGGTCGAGTTTTCAAGTATTTTCCTGAATCTAGCGTTATTCATTTGGGCGGGTATGTTGTTGAAGCAAACCCGTGTCGTAGATTTATTCTTGAATATTTTACGCCCATGGAACTTAGCTCCTGAGACTTTAACATGGCTGATTTTAATCGCAGCAGCATTGCCTACAGCCTATACTGGCGCATCGGGGATCTTTGTCATTGCGGCAGGCGCGATTATTTATAAGGAAGTGTGGAACGCTGGCGGACGCCGTCAATTTGCCTTGGCTGCAACAGCAATGTCCGGTTCGCTTGGGGTGGTTTTACGTCCATGCTTATTGATTGTGGTTGTTGCATCGCTAAATAAAGAAGTGACCACGGATCTGCTTTATCAATATGGTATTTATACGTTCTTGCTGACATCTACGATGTTTTTAATTGTGTCGTTATTTTTTGCAGAACATAAGTTCCGTATTGCTCAAGCCAATGTGGCAGCGCCGCAGTCAGGACGTGCCTTCTTAGCCGTTATTCCTTATATTGTGATTTTCGTGCTGATCTGGATGTTCTATAAATATTTATTGAATACAGATTTAAATGAATTTACTGCACCAGTCATGATGCCTGTTATTCTGCTGATGATCGTTTTAGTGGATAAATTACGTCATCAGCCAGCACCATTGTCAGCAGTTGGGCATTGGGATGAAACACTAACAGCAAATTATAGTGCGAATGCTGAACCTGCTTTAGCCGGCGCACAGGTTGCACATGCAGAATACCGTGAAGGATTACATGGCAATAGCACAGATGATGGGCAGGCTGCGAATCATACAGTGGCTCAATCCAGCTCTATGCAGATTCTACGTCAAGTTGGTTTTTGGAAGTCGATGCATATTTCGACCAGTGAAACCGTTGGACATATCGGTGCTTTGGTTATTTTGATGGCGCTTTCGGTAAGCGTTGGTGGATTGCTAGAGCGTACTGAAGTCATGAGTTTATTCCCAACTGATATCAGCAGTACTTTTTTGGTTATCACATTGATTGTCGGATTGATGGTCTTTGTGGGTATGATTATGGATCCGTTTGGCGCAGTCATTTTAATTTCTGCAACTATTGCTCCTGTAGCCTATCAATACGGTATTCATCCTGTGCATTTTTGGATGATTACACTCATTGGTTTTGAGCTAGGTTATGTTACGCCTCCAGTTGCATTGAACCACCTCTTGGCCCGACAGTCGATAGGGGATGCTGAAGTCAATGAAGCGGATGCTGAAGTTCGTCACTTGTCGTTTTATTACCGTTATGAACGTTGGATTTTGCCGCTGATTGTGCTGTTCCCTGCAATGTTGATTATTGCGTATCTGCCGTATTTCTTTAAGCTGTTTGGTTGGTATCAATAAATTAATTTTGAAGCATTAAAAAAGCACCTTCGGGTGCTTTTTTATTGAATAAGGGGCTGTGCATTTGATGGTAAATGGTTTGAATCTTTATGACTTTTTAAACTTATTTTGTAGGATTGGACTACAGAGCAAAATCGCTAAAAATATAAAAGCAAAGCCGAATAGGCTGTAAATGTCTGGCAGTTCCTGCCAAAGAACAAAGCCCCAAATACCTGCAAAAATAATCGTGATATAGTTCACGGGGCCAATTTGACCTGCGGGTGCGAGCTTATAGGCATTGGACATAAAAATTTGACTGATATTGGCCAAAAGTCCCGCTGTAATCAGAAAAGCTAACTCTTTTAAACTATAGGGACGCCAGAGCCAAAACATTGGGATCATGGAAATAAGTGTGCCAAAAAAGCAGAAATAAAACACAATGCGTTCAGGCGGTTCTGTTGCTGTAAGCGCACGGACAGTGACAAATGCCATGGCTGCCAAGAAGCTTGCGCTCAGTCCGATGAGTGATAACTGATTGAACATTCCTGCATCGGGCTTTGCGACGAAGAGCACGCCGATTAAACCAATGACTGCGGCAATGAGCATACTCAGGGTCATTTTTTCTTTTAAAAATAACCATGCAATTAAGGGGATAAAGATCGGTGAGGAATAGGTGAAGACCATGGCATTGGAGAGTTTTAAGTGTGCAATGGCATAAAAAAAGCCATACATTGCCACCAAGCCTACGATTGAACGCCATGTATGCATCCACAGTTTTTCAGTTCTAAAAAATGTGCTCCCTTTTTGCAGGATCAAAGGGAGAAAGATCAATAAGCCAACCGCATTTCGAAAAAATACGATGGTGGCATTATCTACCGTGTGAGATGCGTAGCGTATACAAACCCCCATGATGGAAAAAAGCAGCGCTGACAGCATGAGAAAGCCAATTGCTTTGGGGATATTCTGTGGTGTAGTAGTGGACATAACAAAAAGGCTAGAAAATCTGATGATATTCTAGCCTATAAGTACGCATGGTGTAGCAGAAGTCAGTTATTTTGCTTGTTGCGCTAACTGTGCTTCGAGTAATTTAATTTGTTCTTCTTTCAGTTTAATCAGCTCATCTGCATCTGAATGTTGCTGTTTTAAACTTTGCTCCTGATCATTCAATTGTTGTTGAATGTCATCTAATTTGGCAATTTCTTCTTTGGCTAAAGAGGCATTTTCAGGCACAGCTGCATCTAAAATGTCTTCTTCGACCAATTTAATGGTGTCAGTCTCTGCGGCAGGGACTGATGCTTCAGTCTCAGATTGGACAGGGGTTGCAACAGGCGGTTTAGCCGGTGCAGCGACCAGTTCTTCTTGAAGTGCAGATTTATCTGCTGTACTGCTGCTTAACCATTGATATGCAAAAAAGATAGCAATCAATAACGTTAAGCCCCCAATGATTCCAACTAACAATTTTGGATTATGTCTTTGATCTTCTGTCATTGCTTGACCTTAATTTTTATTTAGGCTGACGTGGCTTAAATTGGATCACACCGATATCGTCTGGCACGGCGGGTTGTTCAGGTTGATCGACATGAGTCGGTCGATTTTCACTGTAACCACAATCAATGCATTCGATCCATTCGTCTTCGCCAGAGGTCAGCATGACAACCCGGTCCATCGCTTGGCATTTTGGACATTTTGCACCTGCAATGAAGCGTCGTTTAATGGTCATCATACTTACCTTGAATCTAACTAAGGTCCCTAGTTTAAGCGTTTTTAGATGCGTTCGTCCAACCTTGATGACGCAGCAAAGCATCTATTTTTGGCTCGCGTCCGCGGAAATTGATAAATGCGTCAAGTGCCGTATCTTTTCCGCCAACTGCTAGAATAAATTGTCTAAACGACTTGCCAGTCGAAGTATTAAAAATTCCTTCATTTTCGAATCGGTCGAAGGCATCACTTGCCAAAACCTCTGCCCATTTGTATGAATAATAACCAGCAGCGTAACCACCTGCAAAGATATGACTGAAACCATGTTGGAAACGGTTGTACGAAGTAGTGGGTGCAACTGCATATTTTTGACGAATATCATCTAGGGTGTGTTGGATGCCTGCAGCGTCCAAAGCAGGGTTGGCCTTATGGATATTTAAGTCAAACATGGCAAATTCAATTTGACGTAACGTTTGCATCCCTGACTGGAAGAAACGCGCATCTTGTAGTGCTTTTAACAGATCGGCTGGTAAAGTTTGTTTTGATTCGATATGTTCACTGAGTAAATCTAAACTTTCTTGATCCCAAGTCCAAAATTCCATGAATTGACTTGGTAGCTCTACTGCATCCCACGCCACGCCATGTGTACCAGCCACAGCAATATTATCGACTTCAGTGAGCATGTGATGTAAGCCATGACCAAATTCGTGGAACAACGTCGTTACTTCATCATGGGTAAGTAAAGCAGCTTGCTCACCGACAGGTGGGGTAAAGTTGCAGACCATGTAGCAAATTGGTTTTTGCAGACCATTTTCAGTTTGCATGCGTGAACGGAAGCCGCTCATCCATGCACCGCCACGTTTACCGCTTCGTGCATACAGGTCAAAGTAAAAACCGCCAATCACGCTGCCTTGATCTTCAAGTTCAAAATAACGTGCATCAGGATGCCAAACAGGCGCTTCACGCTCGATTACATTGATGCCATAGAGACGATTTACAATGCTGAACAAGCCTTGAATAATCTTAGGTGCAGGGAAGTAGGGCTTCAGGTCTTCTTGTGACAAATTAAACTGTTGAACTTTGAGTTTTTCTGAGTAGAAAGTGGCATCCCACGGTTGTAACTCAGTGATACCGTCTTGCGCTGCAATGGCTTTCAGTTCAGCGATTTCTTTCTCTGCTGGTTCACGCGCATGTTCTGCCAATTCAATCAGGAACTGATCTACAGTCGCTACATCGGGTGCCATTTTGCTTGCCAAGGACAATTCGGCGTAGTTGTTAAAACCAAGCAGGCTTGCCATTTCCTGACGTAGCTTCAAGATTTCTTCCATGACCGCTGTATTATCAAATTCAGCAGAGTCTGCCTGATCAGAAGCACGTGTGGTATAGGCTTTATAGAGCGCTTCACGCACTTCGCGGTCTTCTGCATAGGTCATAATGGCAATATAAGACGGGAAGTCGAGTGTGGCTACAGCCTGTTCGAGTTCGCGTTGCTGACCATATTGTTTCAGAAGTTCAATACTGCCTTGAGGTAGTCCTTTGAGCTGCGCTTCAGTTAAAGGTTTGAAGTAGGCTTGGGTGGCATCCAATACGTGATTGGAAAAGTCTGATGATAACTGTGAAAGTCGTGCAGATATTTCTGCATAGCGTTTTTTCGGTTCACCTTCTAAGGCTACGCCTGAAAGTTTAAAATCTCGTAACGCAAGTTTAATCGCGCTTTGCTGTGCTGCAGGAAGCGTGTCGAAAACACTGTTGTCATGTACATGCTGATACGTTTGATACAACACTGTATGTTGACCTAGCTGCGTATAGTACTCACTCAGGACGGGTAGTAAAGATTGGTAAAGTTCACGAGTTTCAGCATTATTCATCACGGCATTTAGATGCGACAGCACGCCCCAAGCTTCACTCATATTATTTTCAAGGTCATCGACCTGTTCTAACGTATTTAGTTGTTTTTGTACCGAATCTGGAACAACTGTCAGTTCATTTAGAAATTGTTGACCGTGTTGAATCGCATTTTGAATTTTTTCTTTGAGTTGATCTAAGGTAATTTGATCAAATTGAGGAACGGGCAAAGTTGCCTTTTCTAAAGTCATATTTTCTACTTCATATAAATCCTGAGTTATTTATAGATGTAGGGTTTGTTGCGGGTTAAATCAAGACTAAATCAGGAATTATTCATCTTCTGCAGAGGTCGAGAAGTCTTCACTGACCTGAAGAATCAAAAAGAGCGCCGAAGCGCTCTTGATTTAAACCTTAATCCGCAGATGATTTTGCATTGGATTTTTTCTTTTTCGGTTTTGATTTTTTCTTCACTTTATCTTTAGCCTTCGCTTCAGATTTGCTTGCAGATTTTTTAGCAGGCTTTTTACCGAATGAACTGGGCTTAGATTTCGATTTTTTGCGTCGTATGGGCTGTTCTCCATCTTCAGCAGCGTTGGTTTTACGTTCTGAAAAGACTTCTTCTTTGGCTGTAGGTTTTGCAACACGAGGGGCACGCGCGCGAATAGCACGACCTGCATGGCTCAATTGTTGAATCAATTCAAAGTCGATTTTGCGCTCTTCTAGATTCACACCAGCGACTTTAATTTTCACTTCATCGCCGAGACTGAAAACTTGACCTCGAGATTGACCAATTAAGCTCTGACTCGGTTGGTCATAGACAAAGAAGTCATCACCCAATTGGCTGACGTGGATCATGCCATCAACATATAAGTCTTTGAGCGTTACAAACAGGCCAAATTCAGCAGTTGCACTGATGGTACCGACAAACTCTTCACCCAAATGCTGCTGCATGTAATGGCACTTCAACCATGTAGTGACAGAACGTGAAGCTTCATCCGCACGGCGTTCGGTCGCAGAGAAGTGTTCACCTGCATCATCCAGCGAAGCACCAGAAATTGGGTAAGGCTTTTTCTTTAATTGTGCTTTGATGGCACGGTGAAGTAACAAGTCTGGATAACGACGGATTGGAGATGTGAAATGCGTATACGCTTCATAAGCCAAGCCAAAGTGACCTGCATTGTTCGCGCCATAATAAGCTTGCATCATTGAACGGAGTAAAACGGCATGAATACTTGGAGCATCAATACGGTCTTTGGTGGCATCGATTACGGCTTGATAGTCAGCTTGAGTCGGCTGTTCAGGGAATGGCAGCCCCAATAACTTCACAAAATCACGAACCTTTTGAATACGTGAAAACTCAGGTGGCTCATGCACACGGTACAGCATTGGAATTTCATTTTTTAATGCATATTCTGCCGCTGCGACGTTTGCCAACAACATGCATTCTTCAATTAGCTTATGTGCATCATTACGGCTGCGCGGTAGGATTTCGTTAATACCGCCTAGCTCATCAAAGGTCATATAAGTTTCAACGGTTTCAAATTCCATCGCGTGGCGTTCAGCACGTAAGCCTTTCAACACTTGATACAAT
Organism: Acinetobacter sp. YH16056_T; assembly: GCF_024605895.1. NCBI lineage: Bacteria > Pseudomonadati > Pseudomonadota > Gammaproteobacteria > Moraxellales > Moraxellaceae > Acinetobacter > Acinetobacter sp. YH16056_T. Next base: position 480,681 of record NZ_CP094545.1, read on the forward strand.
TGGAATAAGGTATTGACCGATTTACGTACATCACGGTCTTCAGGAATGGCTTGACTATTACCCTCAAAATATTCGGCCACTTGAGTATAGGTCAAACGAGCTTTTGAATGCATTACACCCGGATAGAACTCAAACTTAGTGACACGACCCGCGCGAGATAAGTTTAAATCACAGACCATACATAAACGGTCTACGTGTGGGTTCAAAGAACATAAACCATTCGACAGCGCCTCAGGCAACATCGGCAATACAAAATGAGGGAAGTACACCGATGTACCGCGCTCTTGAGCTTCGTCATCGAGCGGTTTACCCGGACGTACATAATGGCTGACATCGGCAATTGCCACGACAACACGATAACCACCACCCGGACGTTTTTCCGCATACACGGCATCATCGAAGTCGCGGGCATCTTCACCATCAATGGTGACAAGCGCTAAATCACGTAAGTCGACACGATCTTCACGATCTTGTTCTGATGGCTCTTTAAAGCTGTTGGCTTCTTGTTGTACCGCTTCAGGGAATTCGTAAGGTAAACCAAACTCTAAAATGGTTTGCGGAATAATAATTTCAGTGTCTGCTTTATCTGCCATCGACTGAACAATATGACCTGTCGCAAATTCTTCTTTGGTTGGGTAGCTGTCAATCGCAATACGCACAGAGTCGCCGAGTTTGACTTTGGCATGCTCGATTAATTCTTTTTCTAAAGTAATCGGTTGGTGTGCATTGGGATTTGCCGGTTGAATAAAATATTCACCTTCATATTCAGACACTTTACCAATAATTTCTTTGACACGATGCTGTAGAACTTCAGTAATAAAGCCCCATGCCTTGCCTTTACGGTCTACCGATGTTTGGCGGACTTTAACACGGTCACCATTAAACACCTGACGCAACTCACGTTCAGGAAGTAAAAGGTCATCTTCACCGCTAATATTGGCTGTGCCTAAACCTTTTGAGTTGATATAAACCGTTGCTTCATGAGTCGGTTGCTCAGCTGCAAGCTGGAACTTAAATCCATCTTTCATCAACTGACCATCTCGAACCATCGCAATCAGACGATGACTCAGTGCATCAATACTTTTTTGATCGGCAATTTCAAAATGTTCTACAAGATCGGCATGCGACATTGCAGTTTTCAGTTGTTCAATCGTCTCTTGAATTAGAGTACGGCTTGGAATTGGATTGTCATAACGTTCGGCTTCAGCTTTTGCTTCAGGGTCGACCCAGTTTTTCATATGTATTTGGCTTCAAATCAGAAGATTAGGATTAGCATAAGTCATGCAAGCAGATACTGCACGCAATTGATTGCAATAAAGTGTTTTATGCCGATATTTTATAATGTTTAAAGCTGAAATGTAGGGGACAGCAGTGTGTGCTGAACTAATTTTGCACTAATTTTTTGAAAATCGTTTAAAAAATATCTAATTGAGTAAAAAAATGAAAAAAATATAACGACTGTGCTTGCAGTCGTATCATGATCTTTGTATTATGGCGGCACGTTACGGTGAGATGGGTGAGTGGCTGAAACCACATCCCTGCTAAGGATGCATACGGGCAACTGTATCGAGGGTTCGAATCCCTCTCTCACCGCCACGATTTACTTATGTCGCGCTCATAGCTCAGCTGGATAGAGCACTTGGCTACGAACTAAGGGGTCGGGAGTTCGAATCTCTCTGAGCGCACCAATAAGTAAATCTGAAAACGTAGTCTTTTAAGACGACACAAGTTACGCGCTCATAGCTCAGCTGGATAGAGCACTTGGCTACGAACTAAGGGGTCGGGAGTTCGAATCTCTCTGAGCGCACCAACTTGAACAAATTACCGCACATGTTGTGGTTTTTTTGTGCCTGTGATTTATCGTTTTGATGCAGCCTGTCTTTTGTCTTTTGTCTTTTGTCTTTTGTCTTTTGTCTTTTGTCTTTTGTCTCTTACTTAGATTGTATAAAGCGTTGTATTTTATAAGACGACCCATCAGTAAATTTGATTTTGCTTTTTTCAGCAGATAAACCCTCATTTCAGATGTTCATGGCGATGCATTTTTTAAAGCTAAGATAAAGAAAAGTTGGTGAGTTAAAGCCGCGATTCAATGATGGCGATATACTTGTTATCTATCTTGAGCATTTATACGTGAGTATTGCTAAGTTTAAATTCCAAACTTGTGATGCAAAAGTCATTAAAAAAGTAAATCTAGCTGATTTTTAGCGTGTTTAAAGGGTAATTGTTTATTTGCTGTGCGTTTGGTTAAATTTATATGAAAAAGCTCTTAACAAAAAATAAAAATCACGTATAATGAGCCTCATCAAGACGTCGCGCTCATAGCTCAGCTGGATAGAGCACTTGGCTACGAACTAAGGGGTCGGGAGTTCGAATCTCTCTGAGCGCACCAACTTGATCAAGATTGAAAAACCGCACATGTTGCGGTTTTTTTGTGTCTGAAATATAGCTAAAAACAATAAATTCAGTTCATCAATCAAGGTTCTAACTTAGCTTTTGTTTAACTTTGAGTGCAAAGACCGTATTTCCGCCTAAAGCCGGTAACATGTCGTGATACGGCATACTGCGCATAGCACGAAGTAAAAACGGTGCTTTGTCATCAATCTTCACCGCACTGGTCAATTGTAATAACGACCCTTGTTGTAAGGGGCGAATATGCATTGCACCTCGGACAAACTTTAAGTCCCCACCTGTTGCGGTATATTGATTTTGCAGTAAGTCGGGATAGTTAAAACGCATCTTAAAATCAAAGGGAATATTGATCACACCTAAACCCACCGAAATTTTATAGTCGGCATCCATGAGGTGCGGATTAATTTTCTGCACTTGCATATGTTTGACTTGTCTTGGAAATAAGTGCTTGAACGAAGACACATTAATCCAGCGCTGTAAGCTCGAAGGCTCTTGTGCATAATATTGAAAACTGGTGCTAAAGCGCATGAATTCATAATTTTGCCCAAAGGGAACGCGCTGCGCTGTCAAAATAAAGGACACAGGTTCTTTCGAGCTTTGACTTAATTGGGTGATTTTGTCGAGTTGAGAGGCATTCAATTTGAGTTCAGGCAATTGATTTGCAGCGAGAGTTTCACTACTAAAGGCTTTAAATCGGCGCTGTAATGATTCGAGTAAAAAACCATTGGCTCCCGCAGGAATCCCTAATTTGGCATCGGGTAAGGCATTTAATATTTTGCTAAACAAAAAACCTTTGGGCTGATTTAAATCGCCCCATTGGGTCACACTAATCAAGGTGTGTTGTGCATCAATCTCAAACCATTCAATTTTCCCTGCACCAAAGGGCACTGGTGCTTCTAGAACCAAACTATTAATGCTGTTGTGCTGAATTTGGTGCTGCATCACCACAGTTTCTTTAAAGTTTAAAACCGGAATCGGCGTCGGGATGTGGATGCGATATTCAACTTGGCTGGTTGAACCTTGCTGTTGCAAAACCTCAGCAGATTTTAGCGTGGGAAATAAGCCGGCGTAGTTTGGATAATTACTGAGTAATCTGGCGACATTTTTACTGTTGGTTGGGACAACCACTGCGGCACTTTGAAATTTACCAACGACTTTTTGTCCTGCTTTCATCGTGGGTAGACTAATTTGCTGTGAAGGATGTGCAAAAATCACGATGTGATCACCGGCAAGATTTGCCAAGGCTTTGGCATTGCCATTAAATAAGTCCAAACTACTAGGGATCTGGGGTTGCCATTGAACGAATTTGGCCCAACTGGTCGATATACTCAGTCCACTCAGAAACACTAGCATCATGATTATTTTTGTTATCTGCATGTCACATCCTGCGTATGCAATCTTTTATTTGTTGCTGTTTTTAACGTATTTCTAGAGGGAAGGGAAGTAGTGATGTGTTACAACCGATCATTAAAAAGCATGAAGCAAGTTTGAATTGTGGTGTAGTATTTAGCGCAATTCATTTTTAAATATTCATACGCTTATGTCTGAAAATCTACCTGCATTATCGCTGCGCTATTTTTTAAATCTAGAAGAATCACAGGATGGTTTTGCACTAGCTACTTTTGGCAAAAAGCAATTTACGCGTTTTTTAACGCCAGCCATTAGCCTTGGGATTATCATCTGGGGTTTTTACTTAGGTGTAAATGGTGTCGGTGCCTACTATGTTGGGCTGGGTGCTTTCTTTTTACTTCTTCAAGGTATCATGCGTTATTGGTTTTTACCGATGATGTTTAAACGCCAGTTTGTAAAATACCAATTAGGAAAAAGTGAACAAGGTATTGATTTATTTCAAGACTATGCAGAAATTCATGCCAATGGTCGTAAGAATATCTTCCATTATGTTGAAGTGGCCAATTTTGCTGAAGGCAAATTGACCTATATGCTTGAGCTGAAAAATAAAACCGTGATTATTGTGCCGAAAAGTGCATTTAAAGATACTGCGGACCAAGCGATTTTTAGCAATACTTTTCAGCACTAAGACAATCTATTCATAACAAAAGAGGGAGTAGTATGCAGTCACGTCCATCTAAAATTGTTTGCGTCGGTCGTAGTTATGCAGATCATGCCAAAGAATTAGGCAATGCAATTCCTGACCGTCCTGTGCTTTTTATGAAGCCGCCAAGTGCATTAACCGCATTAGAGCAAGGCATCACATGGAATCCTGCATGGGGCAGTTGCCACTATGAATGCGAATTAAGTTTACGTATTGATCGCCCTTTATCGGCTGAAACTGATCCTCTCAAAGCCTTAGAAGCAGTTGGAGCTGTGACTTTGGGCCTAGATCTGACTTTGCGTGATCTACAAGATTACTTAAAGAAAAAAGGTCAGCCTTGGGAGCGTGCCAAAGCTTATGATGGTTCTTGCATCCTTGCGGATTGGGTCGATGTCCAAGAGGTGGTTCAAGATTGGAAAGATGTGCATTATACCTTGCATGTCAATGATGAATTGCGTCAGAACGGTGATACTGCATTGCTGATTTTTGATGTGGGTACTTTGTTGGCCGATATTAGCCAAGTGTTTAGTCTTGAGGCGGGTGATGTGGTCATGACGGGTACGCCTGCAGGTGTCGCGGCACTACAGTCAGGTGAGCAGTTGAAAATGACCCTAAAAGGCAAAAATCAGGACTATGTCTGGACAACCTTTGTCAAATAATCTGTGAACGACATACAAAAAGGCTGCTTAATGCAGCCTTTTTTGATTGATCTATTCAGTACTGCTTGATGGTGGTGGCTCATTGGGTTGTAAATAAAGGACCAGTGTCTTTCCATGTTTCATAGGTGTCTGCCATATGCTGTGAGTCGGTGTCTCCCAATGCACCAGCTTTGGCATACCATTGTCGCGCTTTTTCACCATCTCGAATATCATAATGATAATAATGTGCCATTTTCATCGCCGCGTCAGCATCTTGCCCTTGTTCTGCGGTGTAGCTTAAATATTCAGCTGCTTTGTCGGGTGTAGACGAAGGATGTTCAGAAAAATAATGTTGATTTCCCAAGACTTTGATTGCTTCGACATTCTTTTGTTTGGCAGCTTTTTCATACCAAATTTGCGCTTGGTGCTTATCTTGAATTAAGCCTTTTCCCGTGTCGTACATCCAACCAACGGTATATTCAGCAGCAGGATCATGAGTCTTTTTTGCAAGGTCTAGCACCCAGTGTGCAAGGAAAATATTGCCATCTTGCTGCATCTTTCGAATCACTTGATCTGCATGCGGGTTTCCTTGGTAGGCTTGAGTCATCAACCATGCGAATGCGTCCGTAGTGCCTTGATCCGCAGTAGCTTTGTACCAATGTACACTTTGTTCGATATTTTGTTCTGTGCCCGTTCCAGTGAGGTATAAATCACCCACTTTCATTTGCGCAGTCGCATCACCACTTTGAGCTATTTTGAGTGCAGATTTAAATTCACGCTGTTCTTTGGAACTACAAGCCGTTAAAAATACGGCAGATAAACACAGCGCTAAAATGGTTTTTTTATTCATTTGAAATGGAATTATTATCATTTTCGTAGATTTTTTGATCTTAACGGATTGTTGAATCACTTTATAGAGACCCTTATAGCTAAATTTAAACACATTTAGGGTTTTAAAGCGGATTTCCTAAACTGATCTGGGGTGCAAAGCATCCATTTTTTAAACATATTTATAAACGCCGAGGCATTGGCATAACCAAGTTCTAAAGCAATATTTTCGACGGTTTGACCTGCGTTGAGCATGGACATGGCTTTCATGACTTTGAGACGTTGTCGCCATTCATGCAGGGACATCCCAAGTTCTTTTTGACAATAACGCGCCAGAGTACGTTCCGTCATATTTATCCGCTTTGCCAATTGCTCAAGCGTGCTCTGATCTGCAGGATGTTGATGTAAATAATCAAGCAGCTGTTTGAGGGCAGGGTGTTCCGAATGCGGTAAATAGCTACTGACCAATTTGGCTTGATGCAGTTGATCTAAGATCACATGGAGTAAGCGTTGATACTCGGCCGTATTTTCCATGAGATCGGCTTGTTGATGCAACAGACGCAAATGGCTGAATATCGCTGTAACTAAAGGTGAGCTGAGTAAAATCCCCGGTTGTTTCGGCAAGTGGGTGCATAGAGATTCATGTACATATAAGGTGCCATGTGAAACTGCAGTACGATTTAAACCACTATGTTCTAAGTGTGGGGGAAGCCAAATGCCATAAGGTGGTGGGGTAATATAGTCTATCTGGTTGATGTTCACTTCCATTACGCCATTAAAGGCATAGACAAACTCGCCCCAAGCATGTCCATGAACGGGATAAACAGACAGTGCAGGATCGTCACGAAAACTGATCCACAGTGCTGCTTGAATTTCATCGTTGGTGGGAAGTTGTTGCAACTGCGTATGATCTGCACGAGCTTTATGACGCATGAGAAATTTTGCCTGAATAAGAAGATCACTTGTCTATTTTGAAGTATATATTTTATTTCTGACAGTTCTATAGTGTTGCTTATCGTATTGTCGAGTAAATAGTGTGGAACAGCGTAAGGCGCTAGATGCAAAAGCTTCTGGCCTGATGATTATTTTGTGCATGATTTTAGGGATTCAGCAGGTCATTTTGAAATTGGCCGCGGTTGATATTGCGCCGATCATGCAAATTGCCATTCGATCGGGTTTGGCTGCGCTGTTGGTCTTTCCACTGATTCGTCTCAAGCCGGGAACACATTTATATACACGCGAATACTTGCTGCCGGGTATTTGGTTGGCGTTTTTATTTTCAGCCGAATTTATTTTAGTGGCAGAATCCCTGCGCTATACCTCTGCATCACATACCGTTGTCTTGCTCTATACCGCACCGATTTTTGTGGCATTAGGTTTACATTGGAAGTTGCCTGAAGAAAAACTCACAGCGATCCAATGGGTCGGTATTTTTATTGCCTTTTCAGGAATAGTACTGTCGTTTATGGGACGTGAAAGTAGTACTACAGTCAACACTCAAGCCCTGTTGGGTGATGCGATGGCATTACTTGCTGGGGTGATGTGGGCCTTGACCACCATTTCATTAAGACTCACCAAACTCTCTGATGCACCTCCGACTCAGACCTTGTTTTATCAGTTGGTTGGTGGTTGTGTATTTTTATTACCCGTGGCGTGGCTGACAGGACAAATGACTGTACATTGGACGGTGTTGTCCATCAGCAGTATGATTTTTCATGTGCTCATTATTTCATTTTTTAGCCTGATGCTTTGGTTTTGGCTGTTAAGTAAATATCTGGCCAATGGTCTGGGCGTTTTTTCATTCCTTACCCCAATCTTTGGACTGGTCTTTGGCGTATTGATCTTAAACGAAACGATTGAACTGAACTTTATTTTGGGAACGGCCTTAGTAATGGTTGGAGTGATGACGGTAACCTTGCATCGGTGGTTGTCTAAATTGATGGGACATCAGTGCACAGCGATCTAATATCATGTATAAATTAAAAGGGAGAACTGCAGTTCTCCCTTTTAATTTATACGGTTATTTTTCTTCAAAAATAGTCGCAAGCGGTATCGAGAGTTTGGCCGCGAGATAATCATCCGATTCGACCAGTTGCGGCCCAATTTTTTCCATCCAAACATCATCTGGATCGACGCGACCTAAATCTTGCCGTTTAGGGAGCGGATAGGGCAGCTTACTGTAAAAACTCCAAAAGTCCACTTGGGTTAAATTACGAACTAAAACATAATGATCATCATCTGTACGTTTAATCAGGTGTTGCTCTTCAAACAATAAAATATAGCTTGGCAGGCGGCCGATTTCATCACGCCCTAAAACCTCAAGCGCTTCTTTTTCTGTCACGCTCTGACCGAGTTTTTGCTTTTTATAAAATAATTCAAGCAAATCCATCAACATAATAACAGGATGACGTTTTTGGTCGTTGCCCGAATTGAAAGCGGTCAGTGCATAACTAATTTCTACCCCAATCAGTACGATATTCCATGAAAGGAATATCCAAAGCAGGAAAATTGGCACTGCAGCAAAAGCACCGTAAACGATTTGATAACTGGTGAAATTTGACATGACAAAACCAAAGAGGTTTTTGAGTAATTCAAATACCACGGCACTAAAGACACCCGCGATCAGCGCCGCCTTAATCGGCACACTGCGGTTGGGAATCGTCCAATACAGAATGAAAAAACCTAAAATGGTCAATGAAAAAGACAAGATCCACAGCAGAAAAGCCCCATCCAGTTCATAGCCGGCAAAATTATTGCTGAGGACATTCATAGAGGCCAAGGTAGATGACACAACAAATGCGCTACCCAATAAGATTGGGCCTAATGAGATAATAGTCCAATAGCGCATAAAGCCAATAATGCCGCCACGTGTCTCACGCACCCGCCAAATTCGGTTAAATACTGTCTCAATGCTGGTCAGCATCATAACTGTGGTAATGAATAAAAACAGTACACCAATAACAGTCAGGTTACTGGATTTATCGGTGAATGCATTCAGTGCTTTATCAAAAGCAATTGTCGTTTTCGGTAGGAAATTACTATAAATCAATTGTTGAAGCTGTTGACGAGCAGGTTCTAAAGCTTTAATTGAGGAGATGATGACCAAGAATACGGTCAACATGGGTACCACTGCAAACAAGGTGGTATAGGTTAATGATCCTGCTTGTTCACGGCAGCGATCGGCTTCAAAACGTCGAATGACAAATAAAACAAACTGAAACCATTTCTTGTCGTAAAAGGGAAGTTTTTTTAAAAATGCTTCGATCATTCGTTCAAGTCTCGAGTTATTTTAGTCATGTTTATGCAATTTTCATCACTTAGCTTAACCAAAAAATAGGAAAAATACCGTATAGTTTTCTTTTTTCATTGAATTTATAAAAATGACGCAAGCTTATGTACTGGTGTTGTATTACAGCAAATATGGTTCAACACGTGAGATGGCACATTTAATTGCCAATGGAATTGAAGCGTCTGGAATGGCAGTAAAAATACGAACCGTTCCAAATTTATCTACTGTGGTGACTGACGTGCAGCCCAGTATTCCTGCCGAAGGCGATATTTACTGTAGCTTAGATGACTTAGCGCATTGCTCAGGTTTAGCCCTTGGTTCGCCAACACGTTTTGGTAATATGGCGTCGGAAATGAAATATTTCTGGGATCAAACCACAGCGCTTTGGCTCAATGGCGCATTACATGGCAAACCTGCCTGTGTGTTTACCAGTTCAGGTTCAATGCATGGGGGACAGGAAAGTACTTTGCTGACCATGCTGCCGCCTTTGTTTCATCACGGAATGATGGTTATGGGTTTAACTAATGCCCATCCTGCATTATCGAATACCAAAACGGGTGGTACACCTTATGGTGCAAGCCATGTCAGTGGTCCACGCCATGATCAGTCATTGAGTCAAGATGAGCGTAACTTGTGTGAAGAGCTGGGTAAACGCCTAGGCGAAGTCGTCAAAAAGTTGATTTGATACTTACTTGCTCTAGGAAGTTGCGCTAACTTTGTAGCGAACGGGCAAGAAAAGGTTTAAATATTGCACTTTTCTTGCTTTATTTACGTGTGACGTCTTTTTATTTATGACGTTGTATACCGCCCAAAATATAAAAATAAATCTGTCGAACTATTCCTGAAATATTAAAAATAAATAATATCAATAATATATTGAAATTTTTTAAATACAGCCTGCTCAGTGATGGCCTTGAGTCGAATATTGCTGTCTCGTTGGGCGCGTTATTTTTATTTTTTGATTACATGATTTGTATTTAAATTTCTTCTTTAGGGGGGGTGATGTCTATTGTTAATTTTCTAATGACTTTCCTGTGTTCCGTATTGGCTGCATCTTCCTTGTGTACGGCAATGCCAGTTTATACAGTATGGATTTCCCGCAAGAGAAAAAAGCTGAAGAAAAAGAATTTTTGGCGAAACAAGATCAAGTCAAAGCAGAATCAAAATCTTTAACTGATGCTTCAAAATAATTGATTCGCCATGGTTTTCGAATAGCATTTCAATAGACTAGAAATACATATTAGAAAAACAATAACCTATAAAAAAAGAGCGCTGATGCGCTCTTTTTTTATATCCAATTTAGTCTTGATCCGAAGTCTTTGCAGCGTCTTCAGGCTGTTGCTCAACTTCAAAGCGCTGTTTGCAGTCTAAACATTGGTAGTCGAGAAAAATATTTTGATCGACGATCACGCCGGCTTTTTTACCAAAACGGTGTCCTAGAAAACCGCCTGTAATGCCGACGCTAATTGCACCAACAAAAGTACCGATGGTTCCGCCCATAATCACGCCAAGTGGGCCTGCAGTCACACCACCAATCGCAGCACCAATAGATGCGCCAGATGCCGCACCACCGACAGTCCCTGCAGCAGTTCCTGCACCACTGAGTAAAACCCCACCAATTTTTTGTAAGTTTTGTTCATGGTTACGCTTTTCAATATGGGTTGATCCACATCTTGGACATTTAACTGTCGGTTCCATGTTTTGATCTTCTGTATTCATAACTTTCCGTAGCCTTAAAAAATAAAGTGGCCGAATTTATGGTGCAGCATAATGTAATTTGACAGATGAGTAGTTGACCCATTTGATCAAATGCAACGATTTTCCTGAATTTTATCGAGTTTTGCGCACAGATGTTTTGTCTGCTTGTAACCAAGGCGTTAAAAAGTACGCTCTACGTCACCTTAATCGTAAGTTTTTAGCAAAAAAAAGAACACCTGATGTGTTCTTTTTTTCTTTTGAACGCAAACTTAGTCACGAACAAATTCAACTGTACCATTCGCCAGTGATTTCACACGTGCCAATGATTCAACGCGATAGCCTTTTTCAAGCAAAATATCACGACCAGGTTGGAATGATTTTTCAATCACGATACCGATACCCAATACTTCAGCACTTGCTTGATGAATAAGATCTGCAAGACCTAAAGCCGCTTGACCATTGGCCAAGAAGTCATCAATCACTAAAACTTTATCTTCAGCATTGATGTGCTTTTTAGAAATCGCGATAGTGCTTTCAGTTTGTTTCGTAAAAGAAAACACTTTTGAGCGATACAAATCATCTTTTAAGGTTAAAGATTGATATTTACGTGCAAAAATCACAGGAACACCAAGTTCAAGACCAGCCATTACTGCAGGTGCAATACCTGATGCTTCAATCGTAATGATTTTTGTGATGCTAGCATCTTTAAAAAGACGGGCAAATTCTTGACCAATTTGCTGCATCATCACAGGGTCAATTTGGTGGTTCAGGAAAGAATCGACTTTCAGAACTTCTTCAGAGAGAACGATACCTTCAGCTAAGATTTTCTGTTCCAGAGCGTGCACGGGAGAATCCTCGAGGGGCAGGTGCTTTTTAAAGCAAAAGCGTATTTTAAAAAGCACCGTGAAAAATGCAAGCGAAATTGATCAAATCAATTAATTTGTTGCACCTTTATAGCCCGTTAACAATAAACCGTAAGAGGTTTTATTGTCTTGGTGGGAAACTTTGACAGGTAGGTAATCTAGTTTTGGTGCTAACCAGAAAGTCGTTTGACGGCCTGGTTTATCATGACGCATCACGACTTTCACGGTGTCAAAAGTTCCATAAGTGGTTTTCACTTTTTCAGTGCCTTGTTTCACGAACTTACGAGCTTCAACCTCTTTGGCATCGGCAATGTAGTAATTCGATTTCAAACCACCATTTTTTAAATCTTCACGAATTTGCAATTCAGCATTGAGTTCATCTAACACACCTGATTTCCACGCAAATGAACGCGCTTTATCATCTTTTTTGGTATTAATGGTTTTTGCGCCAGCATTAAAATTAATATTCATGGTGTTGTTGTGCACCAAAATTTTGCTGCTGCGGCTAAAGCTGTTCGAGTGAATTTGGCTGCCATTTAAACTAAAACGACTGGTTTCAGTTGCAGAGGCCATCGCACCAGCTTTTGCTGCGAAAACATACGTCCAGTTATTCCCAGATTGTTTTAGGGTACGTGTTGCAGAACCCAAGTTTTTGCCGTTGTAATTAAACTGGTAGCTTGCTTGGAATGGACTCATGGCAAATGACTGACTTGAGAAACCAGTCAAAAGCAGTGTAGTCGATACCCCAGCAACAAGACCTAAATTTTTCAAAACTGAATGTGCCATAAGTATGGTTTTCCTATTCAATAGAAGTGCGGTGGGCTAAACCACCTGATATGTTTATTATGCGGCTGGATTGTGGAGAATCACGTCACAAATCCGTGCCTAATGTATATATTGTGTAGCGTTTTTATAGGTTCAAGATGCCTAAGTACAGGATAAGTCTAGCTTTCCTTTTGCTTTATAGGCGTGACTTCATCGTCTTTTAAATTTGAATCATCCCAGTCTTCCATCCGTTCTTGCGACATTTTGGTGAACAATGCTGTTAAATTAACATTACCAATCACCACCAATTCGGCCTCACGTAAAACAGCATGGTTGACATGGACTTTGCCCAGTGTGTCGATAATCGATCGACTTTTACCGAGCCAGCGATTCAGGTCTAAATACAGTAAATCATCTTTAACTTTGATCACATTGAGCTTTTCCAAAATCATACCCAATGGATCTTGGTTGAGTACTTTTTGATAGAACCATAACGCCATGCGCACGCCCATCTTATACAGAACATTTGGATACTTTGCTTCAATCACTTGTGTATCACTAATTTGTTCAAATACGATCAATTGGGTTTGTTTGTTGAGTTCCATTTGTACCAGTTTTAAATCAACAGAGAGTGTTATGATCAGCCCGTTATAATCCAATGTGGCATACAGTCGAAGCCAGTCATCATGCAGGTCAGCATGCAAGTCTTTGAGCATTTTCACATTATCGGTGACAAAGCGCTGAAATGTCGCATTTAAAAACACTTGAGACATTGGGAATTCACGCTCATCTTCAATAAATCCTTCAGCTTTTTGGTACACTTGGCGTATACGTTTAGCGATATTGGAAACTAGCGTTTGCATAAGAAGTGCATCCTGACAAATTATGTTTTTTAACGATGTTTATCTTGTCGATTTCTATAAAAACACAAGGTTTTGATCTTGCAGTTTAGCAAAATAAATTGCACCATTTTCATGATTTTAATTGTGCATTATCGATGTGTTGATGGATTTCTCGTTTTCATCAAAAAATGAATACGAGTTTTATTTTATACTGTTTTAAGCAGTTTGGGGAATGCGGCAAATTGTCGGTTTAATGTGATGCTGAAAAAAATAACGTTCATGCCCTTGATGAAAGAGTGGTGGAAAGATCCCATATTTGCAACTGCATTGGCGTTTGCTGCTGTGTTGCATTTGGCTTTTTTAACCATGCAATTTACCATGCCCCAAGAGGCGGATTATAACACCAAAGAAATTGCAGTTTCTTTACGTCCTACGACGGAAAAAATTGAACATGCGGACTTTTTAGCGCAAGCCGATCAGCAGGGCTCGGGGACATTCCGTGAGTCACATCGGATGTCGAGTGACATGCCTGCACCGATGATCGAACAAAAAGCCGGTGAGCAAAAAAGTGAAGCTTTAGAGCAACTGCAACAAAAAAAAGAGCTCAGTTTTGAAGATAAAGTGTTGATGACAACTTTGAGTTGGCAAAAACAAGCGGAAGAAAACAGTCGCAAAAAAGCTGTTGAGGAGTTGAATAGTCAGTTTCAGGCCAAGGCTGCGATGGTGGCGAGTATCGAAGCTCAATATTTACAACGTCAGCAAAACTTTAGCCGTCAGCAAAAAATTAAAACCATAGATGGTATTCAAGCCAAGCAAGATGTTTCTGCGGCCTATATGGAAAAGTTTCGTGAAAAAGTCGAGTTTTACGGTAACCGTTACTATCCTGAAGCGGCAAAACAGCAGCAGCTACGAGGTGAAGTACGCTTAATGGTTATTTTGAACAGTAATGGCGGGATTCGTGCCATTCGTTTGATCGAAAGTTCAGGTTCAAGCTTATTGGACGAAGCTGCAAAAACCTCTGTGCGTAAGGCGGCACCTTTTGGTTTGTTTGATGCCAAAATGAAAGACATCTCAGAACTTCGTATTGTGCGGACTTGGCGCTTCGATCCTGCAGAAGCAGAGTTTGAGGTTCGTTAAAATTCAGTTGTGATAGCGTCGCAAAACTTCGCAGATTTCGACGCTAAAACTTGCATACCATTGGTTTTTCCCCAATTGCTGCGCCACCAGATGTTGTGCATCTTGCTGCCAAGCTCGAATGTCTTCTAAGGTATTCCAGTAGGAAAGGGCGATTTCATGCTCAGCCTCTGTTAGCGCTTCAAAATGTTGACAGTTAAAGTGTGTCAAGGCTTTGTCTCTAAGCTGCTGTGCAGTCGAAAAATACAATTCATCAAGCGTACGAATGCGTGCTTTAAAAATCACGACATATTGCATATCTTTCCTTCCTTGGTTTTTATGACGATAAAAAAAGCGAGCCGTAGCTCGCTTTTTTGGTTCTTAATCTCTTTCCAGATAAGGGTTATCAAACCCCAATTTGGCTAAAATCTCAATTTCCAACGCTTCCATTTCTTCAGCATCTTCATCAGAGGTTTCATGGTCATAGCCCATCAGGTGCAACGTACCGTGTACCAGCATATGCGTAAAGTGGGTCAGGGGTGCTTTGCTTTGTTCTTGTGCTTCTCGAAGAACTACAGGAATACAAATCACCAAGTCGCCAATCGGAAATGAGTCTAAAACTGCCGCCATTTCATCCGGGAGATCGCTCGGAAAAGACAACACATTGGTCGGTTTGTCTTTACCACGATATTCCAAGTTCAATTTGTGGCTTTCGTCATTGTCCACACATGCAATACCGATCTCACAATCACTTTGTGTATCGATATGACGTAAAGCCGTTTCCACGACTTTTTTGATATGCGCACGTTTCACCACCAATTCAGGTGACTGAAAATTTTGCTGCAAGGAGAGATTAAGTTTCAAAATGAATCCTTAAATGTTTTCGTCTTGATGCTGCCCATCAGCTTTAGCATCATTGTCCGCCACCAAGGCCTCCTGACGTGCTTTACGTTCTGCACGTTGTTCAGCCGTGAGGCGATGTTGTTCGCTGTCCCATCCCTCATAGGCTTCAACAATTTTTTGAACCAATTGATGACGTACCACGTCACGAGAGTGGAAGCGAGTAATATGAATTTCTTTGATTTTTTCAATCACACGTAAGGCATGTGCCAAACCAGATTGTTGACCGCGAGGTAAATCGACCTGTGTAATGTCGCCAGTGATTACCGCACGAGAACCAAAACCTAAACGGGTGAGGAACATTTTCATTTGTTCAGGGGTGGTGTTCTGTGCTTCATCTAAAATCACAAAGGAATGATTTAGGGTACGACCACGCATGTAGGCCAGAGGAGCAACTTCAATCACTTGACGTTCTATCAGTTTTGCGACTTTTTCAAAACCGAGCATTTCATACAAAGCGTCGTATAGCGGACGTAAGTAAGGGTCAATTTTTTGGCTCAAATCACCGGGTAAAAACCCCAGTTTTTCACCGGCTTCAACCGCAGGGCGAACCAATAAAATGCGTTGAATTTCGTTGCGTTCTAGCATATCTACAGCAGCGGCGACCGCGAGATAAGTTTTACCTGTACCCGCTGGGCCAATACCGAAAGAAATATCACTTTGTAAAATACGTTGCACGTAGCGTTTTTGATTGGCGCCACGTGGGTTGATCCGACCTTTACGAGTTTGTAGATAAACATTATCTAAACCGGTGTGCTCATTTTCAGAAAAATCTTCCTGAATTTCGCGGTCGGTCTGACTGCCTTGAATCATCATGTGTAAGATATCAGCACTAATCTGTGGATTGGTTTCGGACTCTTCATAAAGACGGTGAAGGAGGCTTTCGGCTCTCTCAACCGCATCGATTTCCCCATCGACAAAAAAAGCATCTGCGCGATGAGAAATTTTGACATCTAAACGTTGTTCAATTTGTTTGAGATGACCGTTATAGGCACCGAGCATGCTTTGTAAACGGTCAAGTGGAATACCAGCAAAAGTTACAGTACGTCGAATCGCTGCAGTCAAGAGAATTCCTTTAAATTGGTCTGACGATTAAGCTTACATTACGCCACGTCAGGCTCAAGATTCAAGAGTTCACCATAAACAAACTTCAAAGTTTTAATATCGGTCACTTCAATCTCTGCAAAACGCCCAACCCATGCAGGATCACCAATGAAGCTGACCAAACGTGTATTGTCTGCAGTACCAATCAGCAAGTTCGGATCTTTGTCAGAAACAGACTCAACCAAGA
This sequence comes from Acinetobacter sp. YH16056_T, assembly GCF_024605895.1. Lineage (NCBI taxonomy): Bacteria > Pseudomonadati > Pseudomonadota > Gammaproteobacteria > Moraxellales > Moraxellaceae > Acinetobacter > Acinetobacter sp. YH16056_T. The sequence continues at coordinate 497,370 of NZ_CP094545.1, forward strand.
CACGTTGAATGGTGCCTAGCATGGCATCAGTTTTATCAATACTCGATTGTTTAATCCATTGTTGAACTTTGGCAAGACGTTCTTTTTTCACATCTTCAGGGGTGGTGTCTTCAAGTTCTGAAGCAGGAGTACCTGGACGTTTTGAGTAGATGAAACTGTATGAATGATCGAAGTCCATATCTTGGATAAATTGATAAGTTTCTTCGAAGTTCTCGTTAGTTTCACCTGGGAAGCCAATAATAAAGTCGCTAGATAAATGCATATCAGGGCGAACTTGACGTAATTTTGCAATCTTATCGATATAAACATCAATCGTGTGGTTACGTTTCATGGCTTGTAGCACGTCGTTTGAACCACTTTGAACTGGTAGATGTAAGTGAGAAACCATTTGCGGTAAGTCACGGTAGCACTGAATCAAGTCATCGTTAAATTCAAGCGGGTGCGATGTGGTGTAACGAATACGGCCAATCCCCGGAATCTCAGCGACTAAACGTAATAAGTCTGCAAAGGTACAGATTTCACCTTCAAAGGTTTCACCACGGTAGCCATTCACGTTTTGACCGAGTAATGAAATTTCTCGTACGCCTTTTTCAGCTAAAGTGGCAATTTCAGCCAATACGTCATCGAGTGGGCGAGAAACTTCTTCACCACGGGTGTAAGGAACCACGCAGAATGAACAGTATTTAGAACAGCCTTCCATGATAGAAACAAAGGCTTTAAAACCTTCCACACGCGGTTCAGGTAAAAAGTCGAATTTTTCAATATCAGGGAATGAAATATCCACCAATTGAATTTTTTCTTTTTTCGGTTTGACCACTTGCTCAGTATGCTGATCTAACATTTGCGGTAAACGGTGCAAGGTTTGTGGACCAAAGACCATATCAACATACGGTGCACGTTTTTGAATGTTGTCACCTTCCTGAGAAGCAACACAGCCACCGACACCAATTACCAAATCTGGATTTTTTTCTTTCAGCTTGCGCCAACGGCCTAACTCAGAAAATACTTTTTCTTGTGCTTTTTCACGAATAGAGCAGGTATTCATCAGGAGAATATCGGCTTCTTTAGGGTCGTTCGTCAGCACATAGCCGTGAGAATCACCTAAAAGGTCGCCCATACGTTGACTGTCATACTCATTCATCTGACACCCTTGCGTTTCGATGTACAGTTTTTTCACTGCTCCATCTTGAGCTGGGGTGTGCTGTGGCTGGGTAACAGTGTTATCTGGGGCAGCTTGGGCACTATTGGGGATGAAGGTTTGAACCGTCATGTAGGCTCCTAAAGGAATTTTATGAAAATCAATAACCATACGTGGCTGACAGACAATTCAATCAGTCGAATTGTGCAGCTGCGGAGGTCAAAAAAGGGGATTTTAAGAATGGGCAATATTTTAGCAGTAATTCACTAGAAACTTACAGCCTAAAATGACAACTCTGCCATATTGATTTATGAAGTAAAAATGTTTGAAAATTAATATTGGCTAATCATAAGGTTACATAACAGAACACAATGCAGAGTTTAGAATTATTAAACTAATTCCTAAATAAAGTTCGATGTGTTGTAACCGGGCGGAATGACATGAAAGAAGGCAAGTGGATGTTAAAACATAATTTTAAACAGAAAAATTACGCTAAATTACTTGCTTTGAGTGTGGGACTCTCCGGAATTTCTGCGTTTGCCCAAGCCGCAGATGAGCAGTTTAACGATGCTTTACGTGCTGCGAATGCAGGCAATATAGGTTTGTTACAACAATACCAATCATCCATGCAAAATGATGTTTTGGGCTATTACCCAGAATATTGGTTGCTCAATAACAATTTGGCTTCACAGCCTGCAAGTGCGATTACTAATTTTGTACAGCGTTATCCAAACTCGGCAATGGCAGAAAAATTAGCCGCAGATTATGTTGAAGAAAAAGTCAAACAAGCCGATTTCGCTACAGCACAGCCTGTCTTGCAATATGTGACTAATGCTGACCGTGCTGAAACCTGTGCCATGGCCCAAGTTCGTGCCAAGTCAGGCGATCCACTGGTTTATGCAGAATTTAAAGATGTATGGTTGACCACAAACTCACAACCTGATTCGTGTACTGGCTTGGGCCGTATGATGTTATCAAGTCCTTTAATGACTCAAGATGACCGCCATCAACGGATGTGGGGGCAGTTAAGAGCCGGACAGTCAGGGCAAGCGATTGCGACTGCGCAAACCATTGGCGTGAATATTAATTTATCGCAACTCAACACCATTCAAGCCAATCCACTGAATTATTTATGGTCTGCACCCAAAGCCACAGCTGAAGATCATGCATACCTGATTTATGCGATGGGTCGCTTGGCCGATAGCGACTTAAATGGCGCGATTTCTTCGGTGAAACGTGCAGCAGAAGGCACACCAGCCGATGTACAAAAAGCCCTATACCGTAGTGTCGGGTATATCGGTGGTACAACGGTGATGAAAAACAATTTCAACCGTGAAGTTCTAAATTATCTTGATTTGAGTTATGGACTGCCTTTTAGTGCAGAAGAAGCCGAGATTTATGCGCGACAAGCCATTCGTTTTGGCGCATGGGAAAGTGTCATTCGTGCAATTGATGCGATGAGCGTTTCGCAAAAGCAAGAAGACCGTTGGCAATATTGGTTAGCACGAGCATCTGAACAACGTGGAGATGCCTCATCTAAACGTGCGGCAAAAGAAATTTATCGCAAGCTTGCCGTTGGCGATGATTACCATAATTTGTTAGCACGTGACAAAATTGGTCAGTCTTATAACAATATTCCGTCAAATGTGCAGCCTTCGTCACAAGATGCGCAGCGTCTCAGTCAGGATATTCACTTCCGTCGTGCCTTTGCATTGCGCAATATTAATGCATCTGACAGCTATATTAACCGTGAATGGAACTGGGCAGTGCGTCAAGCCTATTTAAAGCATGATGATGGCATGATTCTTGCCGCAGCTAAACGTGCAACCGATATGGGTTGGTATGATCGGGCGATTTATGCGGCAGATCGAACCACTAAACAGCACAATTATGCTTTACGTTATGCTATGCCGCATCAAAATTATGTGGTGAGTCATAGTCGTAATGCCGGCATTGACCCTGCATGGGCTTATGGTTTGATGCGTCAAGAAAGTCGGTTTGTCACTAGCGCACGTTCACATGTCGGTGCCGGTGGTTTAATGCAAATTATGCCAGACACCGCAAAATTGGTGGCTCGTCAGATGGGGGAGAGTTATAACCCCGCTGCATTAACGGATATGAATACCAATATTCGTTATGGCACTTTCTATTTATCGATGATTCAACGTCAATTGAGTAATAGTCCAGTCTTAGCGACCGCAGGTTACAATGCGGGTCCAAATCGTGCTCGACGCTGGCAGCCTGAATATCAAGCAATTGCAGCGGATCAATATACGGAATCGATTCCATTAACGGAAACTCGAGACTATGTAAAACATGTGATGACCAATGCAACCCATTACGGCCTTTTATTGGGTCAGGGACCCCAATCGATTGAAAAACGAATGCAAATGATTCCATTACGGAATGCGCAATAAACCTTAAAGCAAGATGCGCCTGCTTTTAGGTGCAATATGGGTAAATAATGAATGCCGAACATGGACATTAGACCTGCTTATCGAATACTGACATCACTGCTCATCGGCAGTGGTGCAGGCTTTAGTATGTCTGTGCTTTCGGCAGCACCCGTGGTCAATGGTTATGTGATGGATGTGCAAATGGTGCCTGCTGTTTGCGCTTATGACCCATTAAAAAGTAAAAAGCGTAAATGTCTGGAAGGGTATTCACTCAATATCACGGGTCTATATCCAGAAACCTCTACACGTGATTGCACGACCAATAGTTCAGCTAAACTTTCTCCGTTGCAAGCGAAAGTGGTTGCACGGATTATGCCTGATGAAAATGCTCGCGTGGCGCTTTGGCACAATACAGGCGGCTGTGTCCCAATGAATGCCAGCCAGTATTTCAGAACCATTATTAATCATGCAGATAAACTAAAAATTCCAGATGAATTGACTAGCCAAGAAACCCAGTCCATTCAAGCCAATGTCTTGCGTAATAAAATGTTGCGTATGAACAGCGGATTGGTATCACAAAGTATTGAATTTAACTGTATGCAAACCCGTGGTGGTAGCCTACTGACTGAGATTAAAATCTGCTATAAAAACAATGGTCAGTACAAAAGTTGCCCTACGACTATCGTCGGAAATTGTCCTGCAACTTTCATAATTAAAGGTTCTTTCTAAGCTTTTTTCGGCATTTTATTTATATTTCCTATCATACTTTTGTTGAAAAGCATTCTCTTTTACATGCAAGCGTCAAAAGATTGGAGTACAATCTTTGCCGTTTATGATTATTAAGATTAGATAGAACAGCTATTTAATCATTATGACCTTCCTCAATTGGAGATAATTACATGAAGCAAGCAGTTCGTGTTGCCGTTACTGGCGCAGCTGGTCAAATCGGTTATAGCTTATTATTCCGTATCGCAAGCGGTGAAATGTTGGGTAAAGACCAACCAGTTATCCTTCAATTATTAGAAATTCCAGTTGAGAAAGCTCAACAAGCGCTTAAAGGCGTAATGATGGAACTTGATGACTGCGCATTCCCTCTTTTAGAAGGTATGATCGGTACTGATGATCCTAAAGTTGCATTCAAAGATGCTGACTACGCTCTTCTTGTAGGTTCACGTCCACGTGGTCCTGGTATGGAACGTGCTGACCTTCTTAAAGTAAACGGTGAAATCTTCATCGGTCAAGGCCAAGCACTTAACGAAGTTGCTAGCCGTGACGTTAAAGTTCTTGTTGTAGGTAACCCTGCAAACACTAACGCTTACATCGCAATGAAATCTGCTCCAGATCTTCCAGCGAAAAACTTCACAGCAATGTTACGTCTTGACCACAACCGTGCGTTAACTCAACTTGCTCAAAAAGCTGGTGTTGCAGTTTCTGACATCGAAAACATGACAGTTTGGGGTAACCACTCTCCAACAATGTATGCGGACTACCGTTTTGCAAATGTAAACGGCGAAAGCTTAAAAGACAAAATCAACGATGCTGTTTGGAACAAAGACGTATTCCTTCCAACTGTTGGTAAACGTGGTGCTGCGATCATCGAAGCGCGTGGTCTTTCTTCTGCTGCTTCTGCTGCAAACGCTGCAATCGACCATATGCGCGATTGGGCTCTTGGCACAAACGGCAAATGGGTAACTATGGGTATTCCTTCTGACGGTTCTTATGGTATCCCTGAAGGCGTAATGTTCGGTTTCCCTGTAACAACTGAAAACGGCGAATACAAAATCGTTCAAGGTCTTGAAATCGACGAATTCAGCCGTGAACGTATCAACTTCACTCTAAACGAGCTTGAAGAAGAACGTGCAGCAGTTGCTGACATGGTTAAATAATTTAATTTTTTAAATTAAATTATAAAAAGGCACTCCATTTGGGGTGCTTTTTTTATGGCGTCCGAAAAATACCACGCTTGAATTTTGAACAAAAAATAACACGTTGAGATGCTGTTGCAACTGACAAAGTCAAATAAACAGATAACTATAAAGATGGGAGAAATGTTATTGGCTTGAGGAGAACGGCAATGTTTGATCAACAACCGACGTTGGAACTATTTTTTGAACAATTGGGGTTGGATGCAACTCCGGAAGGCATCGATCAATTTATCGAAACGCATCAAATCACCATGGATGTTCCACTGCATGAAGCGCCATTTTGGACGAAGTCACAGCGTGACTTCATTATCAGTCATTGGAAAAAAGATGATGACTGGGCCATAGTGGTCGATATTTTAAATGAACAATTGCATACAGAACATAAGCTTTCCGGATCATGCAAAATCTAAATACAATTTGAAACAACAAACCTAGTTTTAACGCTAGGTTTTTTTATCTGCATCATATAAGTTAATTAAATAATAAATGACAGATTAGTTGATAAGGAGGGCGAGATGCTCAATCAAAATAAACCATCCTTAGCTTTATTGTTTTCTCAATTGGGGTTAGCCAGCAGTCCAGCTGCGATCGAGTTATACGTACGTACGCATCAGCTTGCCGCAAGTGAAAATTTACATGATGCGCCGTTTTGGAATAAAGCACAGCGCGACTTTCTAATCAGCCATTTAGTACAAGATGATGATTGGGCCATTTGGATTGATGAGCTGAATCAACAGTTGCATATGGATGCATATAAGCTACAACCAGCATAGATTTCACTTCTCCATAAATAAAAAACACCTCTTCGGAGGTGTTTTTTATTTAGTGCAGTTTACTTTGGCGTAATTCTAAAAACCAAGTTTCTTGGCGATAAGGATTAAATGCAGGATGCTCAAGTAATGTGGTGAGTTTGAATTCTTGAGATTTGCTGTATTTATATAACCAGTGGCGGGTTAACGCAGGTTCTTGTTTTACTGCAGAGGCATAGGCCAAATAGAAGTAGATGTCGCCATGTTCAGCTTTGGACATCGGTTTCATAATCTGCTGGGTAATCAGGGCATAGCGCTGCTCTTTGGTGATTTCAAAAAATACCATATAGGCTTTGGCTAAATGCACAGACAAATTGATGTATAGCTCAATCGACATTTCTTCAAATTCAATCCGGCTTTGCTCAAGTAGAACAATGGCTTCTTGCAGAAAATACACTTGTTCTTGATGGTTCTTACTTAAATTAACCAATTGCAGGCGTAAGTCTGCACGCTCAAGGGCAAGTTCAGGGCTGTTGCCTTGTAGAAATAATTGATCGGTTTCGCCAATACGTTGAATAATTTTATGACTGTTTTGACGCATCGGGTACATCCTCATCTATGAATGACTCATATATGAGGATAGTTTAAGGGATTTAAAGGAGGAATCTCGAATTACCACATCGAGTTGTCATTACGTAGCCAAGCCGTAATCGATAAACGTTGATGTTTAGCTTCGAGTACCTCGTGTAATAGGTCACTTTGGAATAATGCAATGCGATTCGGTTTAGGTTCTAAAATATGCCAAACATCATTCTTATCTTGTAAGCGCAATTCACCGCCCCAGTCGGCTTGCCAATGTTCATGTAAATAATAAACCGCTGAAATGACACGTCCATTTTTGCCTTGAGGATTATCTTTATGCAGAGCATAAAATTCACCTGCGTTATAACAGGCAAAATGTGCTTCGACTTCGTGAATGCCAGAAAAAAATGCGCGATTAAATTGTTCTGATAAATGTTCTAACGCTTGAACGTGTTCTTGTGCGACATCTAAGGTGTCGTTAATCCATAAAATATGATCACTTCTAATTTTACTGATGACCCCATTTTGTACGGCTGCATCCCTAAATTTATTTAAATTTGACATACATTCTTCAACAAGTGCATGTATATATTCAGCAGGATAAGCGTCATCAATAATGCTAAACCCGTGTTGATCTAAATCATCGAGGATTTGATCAACCGGCCAAGACTTTGGGAGAAAGGCTGTTTCCATATACGAACCATAAAGTTGTGGAAAAAAAGGTGACGTATTCTAGAGCAAGAATAGCATCGGAATGAAACTATTTTTCATGCTAAAATGTCCGTTGATATCAGGAATTAAAGAAACATGAATTACCGTCACCATTTCCATGCAGGCAACTTTGCCGACGTGATGAAGCACGTTTTGCTGCTTCAGTTATTAAGTCGACTGAATGCAAAAGATAAACCTTATCGCTATGTAGATACACATGGTGGTGCGGGTAAATATGATCTTTCGACCTCTGAAGCACAGAAATCAGGTGAGTTTTTAAATGGTATTCATCGTTTAGTTAAGCTCGATGATTCGATTAAACGCAATGCGCCTGAAGGTGTTCAACAATATTTAAAAGTTGTTGAAAAAATGCGTGAAAACTTTGGTAAAGGTGCTTATCCAGGCTCTCCATGGTTTGCACTTGAAGGCATGCGTGAAACTGATAAAGCCACGATTTTTGAAATGCAGCGTGATGTATTCCAACAATTGCGCCACAATATTTTTGATAAACGTGCAGGCTTGCATGAGCGTGATGCTTACGAAGGTTTACTGGGTGTAATTCCACCAAAAGAAAAACGTGGTTTGGTCATGATTGACCCGCCTTACGAATTAGAACGTAAAGATTTTCCACAGCTTGTAGAATTGTTGGTGGCTGCTTATAAAAAATGGCCGACAGGCGTTTTTGCGGTATGGTATCCAATTAAAGACCGCGCGATGATTGAACGTTTTGAAAAGAAAATGTACAAAACCGGCATTCGTCGTCAGTTGGTTTGCGAAATTTGTGTATGGCCAGATGACACTCCAGTCGGTCTAAATGGTTGTGGTTTATTGGTGATTAACCCACCTTGGAAATTCTCTGAAGATGCGGACGAAGCATTACAATGGTTGTTCCCACATCTTCGTATGAATGAAAATGGTGGTCATGCAGCCGTACGTTGGTTGGTTGGCGAATAATTTTAAACTTGAAAAAGAAAGGTCACAGTTAGGATCGAACAATGACAAATACAAATAAACCTGAGCGGGAAATTTCTTCAAAGGATGAAAATGCATTTGATGGCATTACATTTGAAGTTGAAGAAGAGGAGCATACCCATGAAGGGCATAAAGTGAAACGTCGTGGGATCTATCTGTGGCCAAACTTGATTACAACTGCAGCGTTGTTATCCGGCTTTTATTCAATAATTGCCAGTATGAATGGTGAGTTTCAACAAGCCATTTATGCTATTTTTCTTGCAGCATTATTTGATGGTTTGGATGGACGTGTCGCACGTGCTATCGGCGCACAAAGTCCATTTGGTGAACAGTTTGACTCCTTATCAGACTTGCTAGCATTTGGTGTTGCACCTGCCATTTTAATGTATAGCTGGAGTCTAAATGACTTAGGCCGTATTGGCCTGGCAGCATGTTTTGTTTACACCGCATGTGCAGCCTTCCGTTTGGCACGTTTTAACGTACAAATTGGGGTCGTCGATAAACGTTACTTTATTGGTGTTGCAAGTCCACTCGCAGCCGTTATGATTATTTCATTGGTATGGGTAGGTATGGATATCCCTGCGGTCTTCGACTTACGCGAAATAGGTATTCAGATTTTTAATGCGGTAGTGATTATTGCAGTGGGTCTATTGATGATCTCAAATGTAAAATACTATTCATTTAAAACGGTGGATCGTCGCCGTGTTCCATTTGCGGTGTTACCAATCATAGTCTTTGTTTTAGCTGCTGTAACGTATAATATTCCAATGGGTATTTTAATTATTTCAGTAATTTATGCATTGTCTGGCTTTGTCACAACCTTAATGGCAAAAAAGGCTGAAGCATGAGTTAAAACATGAAATAAAAATGAAAAGGAGCTTGATATGCAGATATTTCAAGATTTCTTGGATCAATCAAGACGACTGAATCAAGCTCCAGATTTACAACATAAAAAAATAAATCTACATGCGCCGAATATGCCATATCCTTCAGTCCATTATGGACTTTGTCTACCGAATCTTCCTGCGCCCTTACATTATCTTAACTTTATGAGTTGGCTCGGGCAGCCTCAGATTCCCGCTTTTCAAAATCCTGCGTCCATTCAACAAGACGAACTCAATACAGCCACAGTAATGACCAGTGTGAGTGGTCATATAGTTGGGCAATTACAATCATATTCCATCAAAGACGACTGTAGTCTGAGTGAGACCGTCTTTAAATTTAGAGACAAAGAACTGATTGGTTGGGATGGTGCGGTATTTCAAATCCATCGAGAAGATACTGAACTCAGTTTAGATTTGTCCGTGCAAACTACCGATATTTCTTCGTGTTTAATTAAATTAAGATTGGGTCTTGCTGAATATTGGTCAGTGATGTGCCAATGTGAAGGGCAAATCAAATTTCAGGGCCAGATGTATGATGTAAATCAGTTGGCGGTATTATCTTATGCACAAATACGCAAGTTTCCATATTTACCTTTAGCGTTTTATACCCATCAGGTAATCAACCTTAGCCGACAGCGTCAAATTATCTTTATGCAAACGCGAGATCGTTATAACAATATTTTGAGTTCGCGTTTATATCTAAGAGATTTAAATCAGCAGCAAGTGTTCATGGCAGACCAAGGTGTGTTCTTTAAAGTCATGCGCGTTTATCCCGTTGTTAAAACCCCCAATTTGCAAAAAATGTATTTGCCACGTGAATTTGAATGGATTTACCAAAATGACAAAATGAAAATACATGTACAAGCGCAGAGCCGTGGGGATTTTAAATTTGGACTCGGCGCAGGTTATGCAGGAAGCTTTAACTATCAAATCAAAATCAATGACGAAATTGAGTGTGGGGAAGGTGGATACTGTGAATATGTCGATTGTCGAGCTTTGAAATGGCAAGAAAAGAATGAAAAAGATAAATTAACGGACAAATATGGAAATATTGTCCCTTTTATGCTCAAAAAATAGTAAAAAAACTCAATTTAGTAGAATAAATAAACAAACGTAATGGAAAATTAAAAATAAATGGAAAAGGGTATTGCAACGGTTCTGAAATGCTGTAGAATGCACATCCATCGGCGGTGATGAAGATTAAAACTTCTGATAAAACAATGACTTGGTTAAATTGATTAAGTTCGGTTTTATTTGATAAGTTTAAAAATAATTTGAATTACTGGTTGACTCTTTAGAAATAAAGAGTAATATAGCCGACCTAGCTTGCTGGTGACGAACCAACAAGAAGATCATTAAGAGATTATGAAGAACAACTTGTGTGGATTTTTACTAGTTGATTGATCGAAATTATTTTCATTGATTGATGGTAGAAATTACTCGAAGTTTATTTGAGCAAATTTTTGTCAGTAATTGATGAGCCAAGATTGGTACCCTTTAAGGTACTATTGATTTTAAACTGAAGAGTTTGATCATGGCTCAGATTGAACGCTGGCGGCAGGCTTAACACATGCAAGTCGAGCGGGAATAGGTAGCTTGCTACCGATTTCTAGCGGCGGACGGGTGAGTAATGCTTAGGAATCTGCCTATTAGTGGGGGACAACATTTCGAAAGGGATGCTAATACCGCATACGTCCTACGGGAGAAAGCAGGGGATCTTCGGACCTTGCGCTAATAGATGAGCCTAAGTCGGATTAGCTAGTTGGTGGGGTAAAGGCCTACCAAGGCGACGATCTGTAGCGGGTCTGAGAGGATGATCCGCCACACTGGGACTGAGACACGGCCCAGACTCCTACGGGAGGCAGCAGTGGGGAATATTGGACAATGGGGGGAACCCTGATCCAGCCATGCCGCGTGTGTGAAGAAGGCCTTTTGGTTGTAAAGCACTTTAAGCGAGGAGGAGGCTACCTTAGTTAATACCTAAGGATAGTGGACGTTACTCGCAGAATAAGCACCGGCTAACTCTGTGCCAGCAGCCGCGGTAATACAGAGGGTGCGAGCGTTAATCGGATTTACTGGGCGTAAAGCGTGCGTAGGCGGCTTTTTAAGTCGGATGTGAAATCCCCGAGCTTAACTTGGGAATTGCATTCGATACTGGGAAGCTAGAGTATGGGAGAGGATGGTAGAATTCCAGGTGTAGCGGTGAAATGCGTAGAGATCTGGAGGAATACCGATGGCGAAGGCAGCCATCTGGCCTAATACTGACGCTGAGGCACGAAAGCATGGGGAGCAAACAGGATTAGATACCCTGGTAGTCCATGCCGTAAACGATGTCTACTAGCCGTTGGGGCCTTTGAGGCTTTAGTGGCGCAGCTAACGCGATAAGTAGACCGCCTGGGGAGTACGGTCGCAAGACTAAAACTCAAATGAATTGACGGGGGCCCGCACAAGCGGTGGAGCATGTGGTTTAATTCGATGCAACGCGAAGAACCTTACCTGGTCTTGACATAGTAAGAACTTTCCAGAGATGGATTGGTGCCTTCGGGAACTTACATACAGGTGCTGCATGGCTGTCGTCAGCTCGTGTCGTGAGATGTTGGGTTAAGTCCCGCAACGAGCGCAACCCTTTTCCTTATTTGCCATCGGGTTAAGCCGGGAACTTTAAGGATACTGCCAGTGACAAACTGGAGGAAGGCGGGGACGACGTCAAGTCATCATGGCCCTTACGACCAGGGCTACACACGTGCTACAATGGTCGGTACAAAGGGTTGCTACTCCGCGAGGAGATGCTAATCTCAAAAAGCCGATCGTAGTCCGGATTGGAGTCTGCAACTCGACTCCATGAAGTCGGAATCGCTAGTAATCGCGGATCAGAATGCCGCGGTGAATACGTTCCCGGGCCTTGTACACACCGCCCGTCACACCATGGGAGTTTGTTGCACCAGAAGTAGGTAGTCTAACCGTAAGGAGGACGCTTACCACGGTGTGGCCGATGACTGGGGTGAAGTCGTAACAAGGTAGCCGTAGGGGAACCTGCGGCTGGATCACCTCCTTAACGAAAGATTGACGATTGGTAAGAATCCACAACAAGTTGTTCTTCATGACGATGTATCTGAGGGTCTGTAGCTCAGTTGGTTAGAGCACACGCTTGATAAGCGTGGGGTCACAAGTTCAAGTCTTGTCAGACCCACCATTCTGACGAATGCAGTATGAAAATACTGAAGCAAACAGAAAATCAGACACATTGACTTATTGATAAGCTGGGGACTTAGCTTAGTTGGTAGAGCGCCTGCTTTGCACGCAGGAGGTCAGGAGTTCGACTCTCCTAGTCTCCACCAAATTTCAAGATAAGAAAAACAACGTTTTTCCTTGAAATTTAAGCAAGAAGCTACGCTTCGCGCAGTATGTGATCATGCAGTGTTGAAGTTGTTTAGTCCTTAAGCGATCAAGTGTTTAGGTTATAGAGCTTAGCAACAAAGTGGCGTATGATTCGCTCCATTGTTATTAAGCTCTGTGATTTATCACAGTTTCCTGACCTGACGAAGGCTGGAAAAATCATTAACAGAATATATTTGAGTTGAAATAATTTGTTCATACTCGTTTGATTTAACCTAACAAGCAATTGTGAAAGTTGAATGAAATGAGTTACTAGCGAAATTAACTGAATCAAGCGTTTTGGTATATGAATCTAATTGAAGCTGTACAGTGATTAAGTTCACGAGACTCTAACTGTGGCAATTAAGTTTGCGACGCGAAATACAACTTGTATGTATTAGCGACTGTTTGGGGTTGTATAGTCAAGTAATTAAGTGCATGTGGTGGATGCCTTGGCAGTCAGAGGCGATGAAAGACGTAATAGCCTGCGATAAGCTCCGGGGAGGCGGCAAATATCCTGTGATCCGGAGATTTCTGAATGGGGAAACCCACCCGCTATAAGGCGGGTATCATAAACTGAATACATAGGTTTATGAGGCGAACGAGGGGAAGTGAAACATCTCAGTACCCTTAGGAAAAGAAATCAATTGAGATTCCCTCAGTAGCGGCGAGCGAACGGGGAAAAGCCCATTAAGTTATCTAAGCTTTAGTGGAACGCTCTGGGAAGTGCGACCATAGTAGGTGATAGTCCTGTACGCGAAAGGGCTTAGATAATGATGTCGAGTAGGGCGAGGCACGTGAAACCTTGTCTGAATATGGGGGGACCATCCTCCAAGGCTAAATACTCCTGACTGACCGATAGTGAACCAGTACCGTGAGGGAAAGGCGAAAAGAACCCCTGTGAGGGGAGTGAAATAGATCCTGAAACCGCATGCATACAAGCAGTGGGAGCCAACTTGTTTGGTGACTGCGTACCTTTTGTATAATGGGTCAGCGACTTACATTCAGTAGCAAGGTTAACCGATTAGGGGAGCCGTAGAGAAATCGAGTCTTAATAGGGCGTTTAGTTGCTGGGTGTAGACCCGAAACCGGGTGATCTATCCATGAGCAGGTTGAAGGTTGGGTAACACTAACTGGAGGACCGAACCCACTGTCGTTGAAAAGCCAGGGGATGACTTGTGGATAGGGGTGAAAGGCTAATCAAACTCGGTGATAGCTGGTTCTCCCCGAAAGCTATTTAGGTAGCGCCTCGGACGAATACCATTGGGGGTAGAGCACTGTTTCGGCTAGGGGGTCATCCCGACTTACCAAACCGATGCAAACTCCGAATACCAATGAGTACTATCCGGGAGACAGACTGCGGGTGCTAACGTCCGTAGTCAAGAGGAAAACAATCCAGACCGCCAGCTAAGGCCCCAAAATTATAGTTAAGTGGGAAACGATGTGGGAAGGCATAGACAGCTAGGAGGTTGGCTTAGAAGCAGCCACCCTTTAAAGAAAGCGTAATAGCTCACTAGTCGAGTCGGCCTGCGCGGAAGATGTAACGGGGCTAAAACTATATGCCGAAGCTGCGGATTTACACATTAGTGTAAGTGGTAGGGGAGCGTTCTGTAAGCCGATGAAGGTGGATTGAGAAGTCTGCTGGAGGTATCAGAAGTGCGAATGCTGACGTGAGTAACGACAAAACGGGTGAAAAACCCGTTCGCTGAAAGACCAAGGGTTCCAGTCCAACGTTAATCGGGGCTGGGTGAGTCGACCCCTAAGGCGAGGCCGAGAGGCGTAGTCGATGGGAAATTGGTTAATATTCCAATACTTCAGTGTAATGCGATGAGAGGACGGAGAAGGTTAAGTCAGCCTGGCGTTGGTTGTCCAGGTGAAAGGAAGTAGGCATGTATCTTAGGCAAATCCGGGGTACTCTATGCTGAGATCTGACAGCAAGCTGTACTTGTACAGTGAAGTGGCTGATACCATACTTCCAGGAAAAGTCTCTAAGCTTCAGTTACACTGGAATCGTACCCGAAACCGACACAGGTGGTCAGGTCGAGTAGACCAAAGCGCTTGAGAGAACTCTGCTGAAGGAACTAGGCAAAATGGTACCGTAACTTCGGGAGAAGGTACGCTGCTTTTGGTGATGGAACTTGCTTCCTGAGCTGAGAGCAGCCACAGAAACCAGGCCCCTGCAACTGTTTATTAAAAACATAGCACTCTGCAAACACGAAAGTGGACGTATAGGGTGTGATGCCTGCCCGGTGCTGGAAGGTTAATTGATGGGGTTAGCGTAAGCGAAGCTCTTGATCGAAGCCCCAGTAAACGGCGGCCGTAACTATAACGGTCCTAAGGTAGCGAAATTCCTTGTCGGGTAAGTTCCGACCTGCACGAATGGCATAATGATGGGGGCGCTGTCTCCAGCAGAGGCTCAGTGAAATCGAATTCGCCGTGAAGATGCGGTGTACCCGCGGCTAGACGGAAAGACCCCGTGAACCTTTACTGCAGCTTGACATTGAACTTTGATCTTACTTGTGTAGGATAGGTGGGAGGCTTTGAAACCGAGACGCTAGTTTCGGTGGAGCCAATCTTGAAATACCACCCTGGTAATATTGAGGTTCTAACTCTGTCCCGTTATCCGGGACGAGGACCATGTCTGGTGGGTAGTTTGACTGGGGCGGTCTCCTCCTAAAGAGTAACGGAGGAGTACGAAGGTGCGCTCAGCGTGGTCGGAAATCACGCGTAGAGTATAAAGGCAAAAGCGCGCTTAACTGCGAGACCCACAAGTCGAGCAGGTACGAAAGTAGGTCTTAGTGATCCGGTGGTTCTGTATGGAAGGGCCATCGCTCAACGGATAAAAGGTACTCTGGGGATAACAGGCTGATACCGCCCAAGAGTTCATATCGACGGCGGTGTTTGGCACCTCGATGTCGGCTCATCTCATCCTGGGGCTGAAGCAGGTCCCAAGGGTATGGCTGTTCGCCATTTAAAGAGGTACGCGAGCTGGGTTTAGAACGTCGTGAGACAGTTCGGTCCCTATCTACCGTGGGCGCTGGAAATTTGAGAGGATCTGCTCCTAGTACGAGAGGACCAGAGTGGACGAACCTCTGGTGTACCGGTTGTGACGCCAGTCGCATCGCCGGGTAGCTATGTTCGGAAGGGATAACCGCTGAAAGCATCTAAGCGGGAAGCCTACCTCAAGATAAGATTTCCCTTGGACTTTATGTCCACTAAAGAGCCGTTGAAGACTACGACGTTGATAGGTTGGATGTGGAAGTGCGGTGACGCATGAAGCTGACCAATACTAATTGCTCGTGAGGCTTGACTATACAACACCCAAACAGTTGTATGTAAAGCATCAATTGATTCACATATAATCAATCAAACTTGATTTAGTTGAAAAGCTAGATAAAATGAACACCTTAAATTAACTCAAGTACTTCTGTTAATAACTCATTTGGTAGAAAACTTAGCACGAAGAGCACTGCTCTGAGATTAGACTAAGCAAGTATCCATAACAGTTGTGCTGGCGACAATAGCAAGAGTGAACCACCTGATCCCTTCCCGAACTCAGAAGTGAAACCTCTTAGCGCTGATGGTAGTGTGGGGTTACCCATGTGAGAGTAAGTCATCGCCAGCTCATTATTCGAAACACCCCCTGATATCTCAGGGGGTGTTTTTTTATGCGTGGAAAAAAGATAAAAGGGGGCGAAAATAAAGCGTTGGAAATCCAACGCTATAAATCGACCTAAAACGATAAAATTATTTTAACTGACGTCGTGCATGCTTTAATGCAGTTCTTAACCCTTCTTCTAAAGTTGGATGATAGAAAGGCTTATCCAAAATTTCATGTATGCTTAGTTCTTCTGAAATCATCCAAGCTAGCAAATGTGCTAAATGTTCAGCTTCTGCACAGAATAGCTCAGCTCCTAATAGTGTATGGTTAATTGTATCCACATATACTTCGGCAGCCCCTTTATTTTTAGCAGCAACAATCGCACGACCTTGTTTTTCGTAAGAAACGAAACCAATGACGAATTCTGTGTTTTTATCTTGTAGTTGCTTATAGCTTTGACCAATAGTTGCCATTTGTGGTGTAGAAAATAAGATGCCTAGAGGGGTTAGCGTCTTGATGGATTTAATTTGTGGAAAGTTTAAACAGTTTTGTACTGTAAATTTACCTTCATGAGCTGCTTCGTGTTGGATAGGGGTATTGGTATGTGCATCACCGACAATAAAAATAGGATAATCAGCTAGTTGCTTTGTATCCGGATTGATCGGTAAATTTTTTAAATCTTTAAATTCTGAACTTATACGTTCTAAACCTAAGGTATTTAATAATGTACGTCTGCCAGTTGCAGCTAAAACATAGTCAACTTGTAGTGACTTTTGTACGTTTTCTTCAGTATAGGTTAAATGAACTAAATCGCCTTCAACAGAGTAATGTTCAGGTAAAATTTCAAACTTTAGCTTTAACTCTTTACTTAACTCTTCCTGTGCGAGCTTTTGTAATATGGGGCTAGTCAGTGAGCCAATTTTTCGACTACGTGCAAAAACAGTGGTGTTTACATTAAGCCGTGTTAAAGCCTGAGCCAATTCTAAAGCGATCACGCCACTTCCAATAACTGCGACAGATTTTGGTAGTTGTTCTAACTCAAATATTTGATCGGACGTAATTAATTTATCGCCTAAAATTTGTTTTTGTTCTGTATCTATAGCAGGAGTTGTACCTACTGCAAGGATAAATGATTTGGCTTTAAATGTTTGGTTATTTACTTGAATGGTATTGGAATCAATAAATTCTGCTTTTCCAGAAATTTTATGTTGGCTTGGCCAACTTTCAACATCTTTTAACGTGGCTCTTGTAAAACGATCACGTAAAGTTTGAACATGGTGCATGACTCTAGAGGTGTCAATTTCACTTTTGACATCTAGTCCTAAATTTTCGGCGTGTTGTATATCGTATATCCGGTTTGCAGTAGAAATAAGTATTTTACTTGGCATACAACCGACGCGTGCACAGGTAGTGTCCCAGGGACCATCATTAATGATAAGAATATTTTGTGTTTTTTTAATTGCTTCTTTATAGGCTGAAATGCCTGCGGTTCCTGCACCGATAATGATGATGTCGTACATATAGACTCCTATTTATAGAGAATTTACCACAACAAACATTTGTCTTCCTTTTATTTACATAAAGCTATAACTATGGTTACATAGCACCCAATAAATATTTATAACAACTCTATATACATTGAGGGTTCTAGGGGAAATTCATGCTAAATAAACAAACGTCATTGAAGCTTTCTGCGATTGCACTATCTATTTTACTTGCAAGTTGTGGTGGAGGCGGCAGCGATGGCTATTTTAACCAAGGCGATACTGTAAATAACGGAAATGGAAATGGAAATAATAGTAACAATGGTGGTGATACTACTACTCCCCCTGTAGAAGAAACAAAAGATTTGTATGCAAACTTTAAAGCATCAAAAACTGCTATGTTGTTATCAGGTGATACGATCGTTTTAACTGTACAAGTTCTAGATTCTGAAACAGGTGGTGCTGCTGAAAATGAACCTGTTACATTACAATTAGTGAATGCTAAAGATTTAGGAGTATCTATCGATGGTAGTGCGGATCAAACAACGGATGCAAATGGATATGTCATTTACACGATTAAACTGGGTGCTTCTACAAATACATCACTATTAACAAACGGTATTTCTATTAATTTATTAAATGCTGAAAAGAAAAAAATATCTGATACATATGTAAGTGTAGTTGAAAGCGAAGCTGAGAAACCATTATATGATTTAGCTATTCAAACGAATAAGAATTTACTTTCTGTAAAAGGTGATACGGCAACGATTACAGTTAAAGCTTTGGATACCAATGGTGGTTCTTTGGCTGGTAAATCAGTAACACTCAGTATTTTAGATTATGCAAATAATCGTGTTTCAATTGATGGTTCTTCAACACTAATTACCGATAATCTTGGTAATGCAGTATTTACTATACGTTTGCCTTTAGCGACTGGGCAACTGGCTACATCTTTAATTAATAGTGGTATTAATTTTGAAGCGATAATTGTAGACCCCAATAACAATAAAGTGGTTAAGCCGATTAAACTGGATGTGATTGCCGGTGATACGTTAGTTCCTGTAGGTAATATTACTTTTGGTAATGCTGGTGTACTAAGTACTAATTCAGAAAAAACTTTCTATACTGAGGATATTTCTGCACAAGTTGTTGATATTGACGGTAAGCCTTTATCAAATCAAAAAGTGACGATGTCTATTAATATTATCTCTGGTGCAATTGGTCGTTACGTTCAAAATTCTGAGCTTGAAAAAATAAGATCTACAGATCTTTTGAATATAGATGTTAATAAAATTAAGCCTTTAAATACTAAAGTTAATCAACTCAATATTGATATTCAATCTTTAGAAGGTGATTTGAGCTTAATTGATGATAGCGATCTGAATGCAAAAGAGAACAAAGCAAAATTACAAGCAGAAATTAATGCAAAAAAAATAGATTTATCAAAAGCACAAAATGATATCGTTGAACTTGAATCTAATAAATCTTTAATTGCACGCTATGAAATTGAACCAAGAACGTACTTGTTATGTTCGGCAGTGACAAATCCGACTACTTCATCGCTTGCAACAAGTTTAGTAAATAGGGATAAAGTTGATGATTCTGCGATAAATGAATTTAGTTATACAACGACTGCTACAGGTTCATTTGACTTTAAAGTTAACTACTTACGTCGTTATGCAGGTTGGCAAACCGTCCAAATTAAAGCTTCAACAACAGTAAGTGGAAAAACAGTTGAATCAACGATGCTTTACCCATTGAATCCATTAAAAGCTGATTTAGAATCAGCGGCATCGCAACCATTTGATTCAAGTCCATATGGTGTAGGTAGTTGTAGCTACCAAAAACCGTGGGCTAATTTACTAAATTAAAAAAACAGCGCTTCGGCGCTGTTTTTTTTGGAAGGACTGTTCAATTCAAAGTGTAGTCCCGACACTTACACCAACGGTTGGACGTACATTCATAGAATTACACCCTGTTAGCAACAACGTTGTAAATAAAACGGTAAACACGAATTTATTCATTGAGCAAACCTTGAGCCTTAGCTTGATTGAAAAGAGATGTCGAACGAGAACCGCTACGACAAATCATCAAAATGGGTTTAGGAAGCTCATTATAATATTTGGCAAATTCTTTCACGTCTGTTTGAGAAATTTTACCGCTTTGCACAGGTTGATACACAACACTCACATGAGACTTTTCAGCAATGCCTCGTAACTGTAAAACAGTCACTTCATTGCCCGCCTCATTATCTGGTCGGTTCACAATCACAGATTTAAATTTAAGGTGTTTGAGTAAACTTGAAAATTTATCTGTGGTCATTTGCCCAGAGACACTTAAATTTGCATTTAAGGGCTGACTGTTATTATCTGCATATGTAGGTGCTGAAAAGACGCAAGTCGCGATCAATAAAGCTTTTTGAATGAAAGCCTTAGTCATCCAAAAGATCCATCTGTTTTGCTAGTTGATATAGGTTATTTGAACGGTTACCTGTACGGCAGAACATGAGCACTGGCTTTGGCAATTCATTAAAATGATTAGCAAAGTTACGGACATCTAGCTCAGAAATTTGACCTGCAACAACAG
Organism: Acinetobacter sp. YH16056_T; assembly: GCF_024605895.1. Taxonomy (NCBI): domain Bacteria; kingdom Pseudomonadati; phylum Pseudomonadota; class Gammaproteobacteria; order Moraxellales; family Moraxellaceae; genus Acinetobacter; species Acinetobacter sp. YH16056_T. The sequence goes on from NZ_CP094545.1 coordinate 517,773, forward strand.
GTTGATGAACATAGTCTAAACCAGCGCTACGTGCTGCTTCTTCAATTTGAGCACTGGTTGGTTGCTCAGGACCACCTTCCATGTCAGGGCGGTTATTGATAATCGATTTAAAGCCTTTTTCAACCACTTGCGCTACATGTTCTGGGCCGATTTGACCTGCAAAACCAACATTTTCGCTCATTGAGTCACTCCATAATTTAATTCATAGATTTATGCTTTATGATAGCATTAAGCACAAACTTGAGCAGAATGTTCTTAAATTTTTATAAGCGATTACAACCATAAAATAACGCAATGGAGCGCGTATGCACGCCTATACAGTCGAACCACTGTATGTCAAAAGCGGACAAGATGTTATAGCTGCTGACTTTTATCGTCCAAAATCTGTTGAAAAACCTGCAGTCATTCTCATGGCGCATGGTTTGGCTGCATTACGCCAATTTAAATTAGTGCAATATGCCAAGCGCTTTGTACAAGCGGGCTATGCTGCCGTATTGTTTGATTATCGCTATTGGGGTGGCAGTACAGGGCGTCCGCGAGAGTTAGTAAACCTGAAGGCACAACTTGAAGATTGGCGGACCATGATTGATCATTTACAGCAGCGTAAATCGATTGATTCAAGACGCATTGTATTATGGGGGACATCGCTGAGTGGTGGCTATGTACTCAGTTTGGCGGCAGAGCTTAAAAATATTAAAGCGGTGATGGTACAAGTCCCATTTGTCGACGGTGCTGAAAGTGCAAAATTGTATCCCTTACAGCAATTACCCAAAGCCTTAAAATTATCGAGTCAGGACTATATGGGTTCTAAAGTTGGGATGAGCCCAACGACTTTACCTGTAGTTCATCCACATCGATTGTGTTTTTTACAGTCTGAGGATAGTTATGCGGGCTACTTATCGATTGTGAATCCTGATTTTTATTGGAGTGGCGAAATTCCGGCTCGGGCCTTTTTTAAGTTAATCCGCTATCGCCCAATTTTGGATGTCCGGAAAATTAGCATACCAGTACTTTTTATTGCAGCCAAAGAAGATAGTTTGATTCCCATCGAATCAAGCCGAGAAACTGCGACCAATATTGCACCGTATGTGCAGTATTATGAGTGGGAAATGCAACATTTTGATATTTATCATGGGCAATGGTTTGAAAAAGCCATGGCAACCCAATTAGAATTTTTACATCAACATGTTGGAGTCAGCTAAATGATCGTTGTGTGTCCTGAATGTGGTGCAAAAAACCGTGTACCTGAAGAAAAACTCGAAGTTGGACCTGCATGTGGTCAATGTCACCAAGCATTGATTCCATTGGCGCCCATCGAGTTGAATGAAAAGAACTTTGCAAATTTTATTAGCAATAGTGATTTACCTGTGCTGATCGATTTATGGGCTGAATGGTGTGGACCATGTAAGATGATGGCGCCCCACTTTTCACAAGTTGCAAAATCTAATCCGAAGGTGGTTTTTGCCAAAATTGATACCGAAGCAAACCCTCGATTGAGCGGTGCATTTAATGTTCGTAGTATTCCTACACTGGTTTTGATGAATAAAACCAACGAAATTGCTAGAATAAGCGGTGCAATGCGTGCTGGTGAGTTACAACAATGGCTCAATCAGCAGTTAAATCTACCTCAATAAATGTCAGCGCCAGGAGCTAAAGTGTCAGAAACTCATGTAAAACCTGAAGGAACGCTTTCCCTACAAACCATCGCGATGCCTGCAGACACCAACTGGAGTGGTGATGTTTTCGGTGGTTGGATCGTGTCACAAATGGACTTGGCCGGTGCAATTCACGCAGAGCGTTTCAGTCAAGGACGCTGTGCAACGATTTCAATTAACCAAATGACCTTCCTCGTTCCTGTGAAAGTCGGGGATGTCATCAGTGTATATACCAAAATTTTAAAAGTGGGTAATACCTCTATCCAAATGCAGATTGAAGTTTGGGATAGTCACGACAGTTCACGTGATCCAATTCGCGTAACCGAAGGTGTATTTACATTTGTCGCTGTCGATGTGAAAGGTGCTAAGCGTCAAATTCCTGCGGATGCAAAAGCTAAATTTGCTGCAGATCAAGCTTAATTAAAGTAAGACAAAAAAAGCCGCTCAATCGAGTGGCTTTTTTTATGAATAGTGGCTGAGAAATTAAAACATCGTGTTTGAGTTGGCACTGGTTTCAGGAATGCTTTGTTGCACATCCCAATGTTCAACAATTTTGCCATTTTCAACACGGAAGATATCAATAATGGCTTCTCCGCGGTCTTGCTTATTTTGCGTAGAATGCACATGTAAATAGACCAAATCACCTTCGGCAGCGGCACGTTTGATCTGGTTTTTTGCTTCAGGATTTTGTTTAAAATACTGGGTAAAATAATCGACAAAAGGCGCTTTGCCATCAGGTACATGCGGATTATGTTGAATATATTGATTGCCAATATATCGGTCAGCATATGTCTTAACCTGATGTTTAAGAAAGACACCTTCATAAAAATCAATCACGATTTTCTTATTTTCCGCTGCTTGGCTGGTTTGAATATTGCTATCAGCCGCTTGATTTGGAGTCGTTGGCGTTGCAGGAATAGTACTTTGACATGCAGTTAAAAAAACCGCCATGCCGATGAATGAAAGGAGAATGATTTTTTTCATAAAGTGCTCAATATATTTGTGTCGTGCAAGCATATTGAGCGGAATTACTGCGTATAAATAGTAAAAAACAGTCTTGATTTTGCTGAAATTTGGTAAAACTTATACTTACCTAAAAGTAAGTTTTATTTACATTTATTTATTTTTCAGAGCGGATTTTGCCACCCACGCCCAAAGCATTTCACATTGAATCGGTGCTTCACCAGATTCATCGGTGACTAAGACCTGTACTAAGGTTTCACCTTTTTCTGTGCTTTGCATTTGTCGTTGCTGTTCGGGTGTAAGCGTTGCGATGGCTTTCATCCCACCTTGGGTTGGACGTTTAAAATCAACTTTGAAACTTTTAATTAGGACAATGGCGCTATCAGGGACGTTCATTGCTGTGACAAAACCTGTGGCTGTTTCTGCGATCAGCGCCATGGCACAGGCATGTACTTGCCCGATATGGTTTTGCATCGCCTTATGATTGGCGATGCTCACCTCAACACGCTCAGGGCTGACATGTTGATATTGGATTTTAGCCGTTCCAACCATGGGCACGACACGACCAAAAGCTCGACTGAGCAAACGACTTTGAATACCTTTGGGTAATTTAGAGCTTGCTTTGACCAGTTTATTTAGACGATTTGGACGTGCCATATTGACCTCAATGGCAGTTGTGCTGCCTTAATCTTTAAAGTTGTTAAATTGAAGCGGCACACCAAACTGTTGCTCTTTTAAGAACGCCATCACTTGTTGCAAAGTGTCACGTTTCTTGTCAGTCACACGAATTTTGTCGCCTTGAATAGAAGATTGCACTTTAATGCCGCTTTCTTTAATGGCTTTATTGATTTTTTTTGCAGTATCAGAGTCAAGACCGTCTTTTAGTTTGATCACTTGAATGACGTTTTTACCAGAAGCCGTCATTTTTTGTGGATCGAGTGCTTGAATGTCGACTTTACGTTTGAAGAAATGATTTTCGAGCATGGTATACACTTGCTCACATTGGAAATCGCTTTCTGTTGAGATTTTGATTTCCTTATTTTTCTCATTTAACTCAATTGAAACGTCTTGACCACGGAAGTCAAAACGCGTCGCAATTTCTTTTTGCGTGTTTTGAACTGCATGATTTACTTCAAAAACTTCTAATTCGGAAACAATATCAAAAGAAGGCATAGATTAGACCTTTACAAAGGGAAAGAATATCTGAGATGCTAGGGATGTTTTCTTCATTTGCCAAGTGTTGTTTACATCAAAAGGAGTGCGCAATGATCCGTAAACAAGAAATTACAACATTTGAGTTCCCAGAAGACTCGATTATCTGGGATGTTCGCGATGCAAGTGCTTATGCTGAAGCACATGTGAAAGGTGCGGTTAACCGACCGATCAACGCATTGTCATCAGATGCACTGACTCAGGTGTCAACGGATCAACCCATTTACATTTTATGTGGTGGCGGAAGTAAAGCTCCACGTGCAGCAGAGTTACTAGAGGGTTTTGACAGCTCACGTGAATATGTAATCTTAATGGGCGGCACGCGTGCTGCTCGTGATGCCGGTCTTCCTTTGGAACAAGGGAAATAAGATCGAATCAAAAAAAGCGCCGAAAGGCGCTTTTTTATTGCAAGTTATTTTTCTTGAGGTGGTGCTGAGGGCACCTGACCTTGAAAATAAGGTTTCTTGGTTTTTTGTTTCGCTTTGGCGCGTCGTATAAAACGTGCTGCATGAATTTTATCGAGTAGCTGTGTTGGAATAGGGCAGGCTTCTTTTAAGACTAGCGCGGCAATGATTTCACTACAGAGCGGTGCATACAGGAAACCTTTAGAACCGAGTCCACTACAGCTATAAATGTGCTGATCTTCATGGACTGCACCAATTACCGGGAAAAAGTCTTTCGTCTGTGCGCGAATCGCAGCACGTCCATGCCATTGCTCAATCGGTGCTAAGGTTTTGGCAAAGTCAGGGAACACACTGTGGATAAGTTCATAGTTATGCACATGGTCTTCGGTGAGAACGTCGGTGTCATCACGGCCGGGATAAAATGACGCGCCCATAATCATCTGTTCGGCATCCAGTTGCATACAATAGCCTCCATAACTATAGGCGGTATGCATATCCATTTGTTGAGCGGGGTTGTTCAACCAACTGACTTGTCCACGAATGGCACGCAGCTCTGGATAATCTGTTTGTAGCTGCATACTTTCACGTGCTGCACAGAGAATGACATGTTCGACAGATGGAAGCTGCTGATCCTGTGTAAATAGCGCAACGCCATTTTGTTGCTGCTCAATGCGTTGAATATCTGCTTGTAACAATTCAATGTGCGGATGTGCCAAGATTTGGTCACGAAGCTGATGTGGACTGACCGCGCCTGCTTGTTTGAGGAGCAGGGTTGGAAATGCTGAAGCTAATTGATTTGGCGTGCCTTCTTCAGCAGCTAACACCTCTGAAGGATAAGCTTGAGCTAAATCAAGGTATTCTGCTTTATTTTTTAAAATAGATTGGTGAATCTGTAAGGGACGAAATGCCTTGAAGTTTTGATAATGCTTGAGCGCATATAACCAACTGAGGGTCATCAGATGCTCAGCACTTTGTTCAATTGGACAGAGTTTAGGGTTGAGTAGAGCAAGAGGATTACCCGACCCACCGCTGAGTGGTGCTGATTTCTCGTAAATACGCACTTGATGCCCGCGTTGAGCAAATGCCCAAGCACAGCTTAAACCTGCGATGCCAGCGCCAATAATTGTGATTTGACGAGGGTTATGACCTACAGTGATTTCAGAATTTTTTTTTTCGTCTAAAGTGGGAAGGTTAGCAACTTCGGATTGATCATCTGATCTTTCAGGTACGAGCCAAAAAGCTTTGAGCATTTCACGCTTATGAGCAAAGCCACGTGGTCGTGTAATGGTAATACCATGCTCACGTAAGCCGCGTTTCAGTACACCTGCCACACTAAATGAGGCGAAGGTCGTCCCAATGTCCGATAGACGCACGATATTTTTGAGTACGTTTTCTTCCCACATGTCAGGATTACAGGCGGGTGCAAAACCGTCCAAGAACCATGCATTGACTGTAGCAGTTTTTGCCATGACAGGAAAAACGTCGTGTGCATCGCCTAACCAAAGATCAATCGAAAAACGCTCTTCTGGAAAATTGAGTCGATGACATCCCGCAATGGGTTCAGGATATTGCGCAATCAGTTGCTGTGCCAAAGGCTGTAATTCAGGCCATGCATTTAATGTACGAATGAGGTCTGCTTTAGATAAAGGGAATTTTTCTACAGAAATAGCATGCAGATGACTGTGATTATCTGGACGAACCTGTTGCCATAATTGCCACAAGGCCAAAATATTTAAGCCTGTACCAAAACCTGTTTCGCCGACACTGAAATATTCAAAATCAGTCAGTGCCGCAAGGCGAGTGTCGAGGTCATTCCCTTTTAAAAACACATGACGTGTTTCGAGTAGGCCGTTATCCTTCGAAAAATACACATCACCAAACTGTCTAGACACTGGAATATCAATGCCATCGATCATTTGCCAATCGAGATCGGCAGTCTGAATTGCACCTGACAAAACTCAAGCACCCTTTAAATTGAAGTAGAAAAACGAATTACCATTGACGACGACGTTTGGTATAGACGTAACTGGCCAACAAGAAACCTAAAATCACACCAACACCTAGTGTGGTCCCGCCATATAAAAACATCTGCGCGCTACGTTCACTTTGTAGCACTTGTACTTGTACACCCAAGCTATCATTTTTAAGTTGTAATTCTTGGTTTTGCGCCAAGGCTTCAAGGTTAGCTTTTTCTAACTGTTGTAAGCGTACAGATTGGTCTTTGACCATCGCTTTGACTTTGGCATCTTGCAGCGCTTTATTTTTTGCCAATTGCTCAATGGTCAATGGATTTGCATCTTGAGGTTGACCATTGGGATTGACGGTTGCCGCCACTTTAATGATGCCCGGTTTATTGGCAGGAATAGTATGCGGCACAGGATTGGGAGGAGGTGTTGCAGTCGTTGCTTGAGCAGCAGGGGCTACAGCAGGTGCAGGAGCCGGTTCTTCAGCCCATGCAGTTGAACAAATTAAAGATAAGCCCAGTAAACTAGAAACAACGACGCGCATGAACCTTATCCTTTAGGAAATGCTTTGTTAAATGGTTTGACATCAATTTGGCCATAAACCCCTTCTTTGAGGAAAGGTTCATCTGCCAACCATTGGTCTAGGGCTTCACGACTATCAAAATCGACAATGATCGTACTGCCATAAAAACCAGCTTGTGGGTTTGCCGGATCTTTAGGCATCGCACCTGCAACAATCAGACGACCTTCATCATCAAGTTTTTGTAGACGTTCAAGATGTTGAGGGCGAACTGCAAGGCGCTTTTCTACTGTACCTTCATTATCTGTACAGCTTACGACGAATAATGGCATGACTTTTCCTGATTTTTGACCGAATGGATTATTCTGAGGTCTTAAAGTATTTACGTAATACAATAAACTGAATAATGATAAAGGAAAACATCACGATCATGTCACCAAAAGCAGTGAATTCACCCCAATATTTTCCGTCTGCAAACAAATAAGCGAAAAAGGTGTGTAAACATGACATCACCACGAACATTGCAGCCCATGCATAGTTCAATCGTTTCCAACCGACAGCGGTTAAATTTAAGACTGGACCAAATAAACGTTCGATGAGTGGTTTCTTATCTTTACTAAACAGTGGAGAAAGTAAAAACGCCCCAGCAAACACTAAGTTCAGTAAAACGGCTTTTAACCGAATATAAAAATCATCGCTTAGCATCAGGGTAATACCACCAAAAATCACGGTCATGAACAACACAATCCATTGTTGTTTATCTAGACGAAATTTTTGCATGACAAACAATGCACCATAAACCACAAGCATGGAAATGATGAGGCCTGATGTTGCCACAAGAATGTTATTGTTATCGACACCCCCAGCAGAACCAATCAATTGTAATAATGGGTGCTGCGTATCTTTTGGATCTACAGTTTTATATAAATAAAAGAAAATAATGAGTGGCACAAAGTCTAAAAGTGCTTTCATGTTAGAGTATCTAAATCTGATCAAATAAATGACATAGTATAGAGATGCAAGGCGTAGATTTACATACACACAGTAATATTTCTGATGGTACTTTGTCACCAGAGGCTCTGGTGCAGGCCGCAAGTGCTATTGGAATTCATACGCTGGCTTTGACTGATCACGATACGATGGACGGTTTGTTGGCTGCAGAGCAGGTTGCGCATGAATTAAAGCTGCAATTAATCTCTGGTGTGGAGATTTCTAGCCAGTGGTCGAGACCTGCGACCAAAAAAAGTTATGGTGTGCATATCGTCGCTTTAAATGTGCAAAATCCTGCGCCCTTACAAGCCTTATTAATGGATCAAAAGCGTATTCGAGCGGAACGTGCTCGGCAGATTTGTGACTTATTGATACCGTTAATTGGTCAAGATATTTATAGCGATGTGATTGCCAAAGTCGACCAGATTCCAGATCGGGTTACACGTACCCATATTGCCAAAACTTTGGTGGAAAAGGGGGTAGTTTCACGTCCACAACAAGCTTTTGATAAATATATTAAAGAAGGCAAAAAAGCTTTTGTAAAATTTGAAGGTCCAAGTCTTGTTGAGACCATTGAGGTGATTCATGCCAGTGGTGGCTTTGCAGTGTTGGCGCATCCAACGCGTTATGATTTGTCTGCAACCAATATTCGTTATTTGATTGAAATCTTTGCTGAAGCGGGCGGTGATGCAGTGGAATTACCACCGGCAATTGAGCCATTATCGACTCGTCAAATGGTGGATCGTATGATTGCTGCCTTTAACTTAAAAGTTTCTGTTGGCAGTGATTTTCATGGTGACAATATGCCATGGATCAAACTCGGCAACATCCCTCGAGTGAAAGAAGGGCAAGTTGGAATCTGGGACAGTTTTAAGTCACATTGACATCAGGATCTTCGATAAACGGTGAAGTTCGATAATGCTGAATGTTACGGTAAAGCAGATAGAGGCAGCCCACGGCAACGCATGCCCAGAACCATGACTTGAACAAAAACGCGATGATAAAAACACTGATGGCGATTATGCACAACAGTAGACGTGTCACGCGTTGAGGATGCCTCTTGGTCAGCAAGGCAGATTGCATGGTAGGTTGATGTTTAAAATTGCGATAAGGAATAAAATCAATGGCGCTTGAGAGTGCCAATTCGAGTTTATCAAAATGCCGTGCCTGTGAACTGATACGATAGCTCTGCCCATAACTGGTTTTCAGTTTGAGGAGATAACCGGGTTGATCTTCTTCACGAACGGCATGAATTTCCGATAAATAAGGTAAATCCAACGTAAGCCGTGTTGGAATCTGCTCAAAATAGATATTCCCCGTATAGGGCATGGCAAAGTAGTTTTTCATTTGATGAAAATCATCAAGCTGATCATGCGCATATAACTGCACGATGGTGCGCGTACGTGCCAAATAATGCACCAAAATCTGTTGCCCAATGAGGGCAGAATTCAATTGCACATGAATGTTTAAAAACAAAGTACTCGCAAAGACTTGATGGAGATCGACGCTAAACCATTTCGCCTCTTCAAGTTCATTGAGCTTTAAGAGCAATTGTTGCTGTTTGCCTTGCCACCAATGTTCACGCACCTCTCGATAATCCACAATCACAGCATCTGAACTGCGTAAGGCGTGTTCTTTTAAATCCAAAGCCAATTTGGGATCAATCAAATGCTGTTGAATCCAAAATGGAAATTTGATTCTTTGCGATTTGTCACGAAATATACTGATGACCAATAGAGCACTCATCAGGAATAAGAATTGCCAATTGCTTTGCCATGATGTGAATAATATGCCTTGCCATGCTAGGAGTAATGCGATGCTAAACAGCAACACAACGAACATGAAAATCACAGCAAGCGCTTTGCAAGGATGCAGAATCGGTTGTGGCTTATAAGTGAAAATCCGTTTTTTTATTTTCATGATTTTTCATTATTATGGGTGTTGTATGGATCATGGATCTGAATGCGATCCGTGCATTCAGGCGAAACGCATACCAATTATAATAAATTATGATCTTTAGCTTGAATCGGTGGTGGGGTGGGTTTGCCTAAAGTTCCAAGTAGCTCAATTTCAATAGTTCGAACCATTGAGTCCAAAGGAAGGTCATTGCTTTGTGTACCAAAGGGCTCTTCAATCTCTGAACTCAGCGCATCTAAGCCTAAAAAGGTATAGGCCAAAATCCCCACCAATAGGGGGGTCGCAAGACCTAAAGTAGAACCCAAGCTAAAGGGTAAGACAAAACAGAAAAAATAAACGGTTCGATTCAGCAAGACCGAATAAGCAAACGGTAATGGCGTGGTGGCAATCCGGTCACAGCCTGTTTGTACGGTGCTGAGTTCCATCACATGCTGATTCATCTGGGTATAAATAATATCTGAAATTTCACCATCTTTAAGCGCCTGCATCAGCTCCCATTGGATCAAACTCAACGTGTACTGCGGTGCATTGGCTTGTTGGTATAACTGGGTGATGGCATTCGCGCTCATGCCGCTGGTTTCAACTAGTTCAGTAGGGTTGGCGGTTTGATGGCGGAGTCGGTCACGTAAAACATTGGCAAACACAATCACATGTTGAATCACACGTTCACGACGGCCTTGACTGAGTAAACGGCAGTCACGGTCAAAATGTCGCGCATTGGCAATCAAAATGCCCCATAAACGCCGAGCTTCCCACCAACGGTCATAGCAGGCTGAGTTTTTAAAGCCTAAGAAAATCGACAGCACAACACCGATTAGGGTAAAGCCGACCAAAGGAAATTCGGTAAAATGGAAGATATCGACATAGGATAAGCCGCCCACAATGGCAGACAGCAACATAACGATCCCGAGCGGCGGTAAAACCTTAGGTAAAATCGTTCCTCGCCAAGAAAATAGCAGTTTAAAAATACTCGGTTGGTCACGGACGATCATGTTCGAATGATAATTTCTAGTTTTAAAAAATTATGATGATCTTCGGGTTTGCTCAAGCACTTGTCAATAACTGTTTCATGCAGATGAGTGTGCTTGGAGCAAGCCATGTTCAGCAAAGGAAAAACTCCCTTCTGTTGAGATAATGCAATGATCGATCAGTCGAATTTCCACCAGCTGACAAGCCTGCTGAATGAGTCGAGTCAATTCAAGATCGGCAGCAGAAGGTTCTGCACGACCGAAAGGATGATTATGTGCAATGACAATACTGCTGGCGTGTTCAGAAATGACATAACGCAGCAGTTGATTGATGGAAATTTCACAGGTATTGAGGCTGCCATAAAAAAGTTTTTTAAAGTTTATTTTTCTTAAATGCGCATCTAGACAGAGCACGCCAAAGACTTCTTGACGTTCCGATAAAAATTCAAAGCGAAGAAAGTTTTGCAATTGTTCAGAATGTTGCAAGTGTAAGGCTTCATTTTGAAAATGCTGACTCACATAGCGTTTACCGAGTTCTTTTACCGCCATGAGCTGCGCATATTTACTATTTCCGATGCCATGAAATTGGCGTAAATCCTCAAGTGACGCATCCATTAGCGCTTGCAACTGACCAAAATGTTGAATCAGGACTCGTGCAAGTTCGACAGCAGAGTGCTGCTGGGAACCAGAGCGTAGGAAAATAGCCAGTAGCTCAGCATCGGATAAACTTTGTGCGCCTTGTTGAATCAGGCGCTCACGTGGACGCTCTTGTTCAGGCCAATTTTTAATTGAATTATTCATTATTCTTAGACTTTTTTATTATCAGTCAATCGGCTTTTTCACAGCAGATTATTGGGTCAGTGCATATTTAATGCTATTGTGAGCGCCACTGCAACAGATAGGTAGCCTGTTCGTGAGCTTTGATTTAAGTGTAATGCCCACAAAAAATATTCTTTTAGGTGTCACTGGTGGTATCGCAGCCTATAAAAGTGCCATTCTTGTCCGTCGATTAAAAGATGCCGGATTTGATGTGCGCGTGGTGATGACACAAGGTGCGCAAGCCTTTGTGACCCCGCTAACGTTTCAGGCGCTTTCAGGCAACCCTGTGCATACCGAATTACTCAATCCCGAAGCAGAAGCGGGTATGGGGCATATTGAATTGGCACGTTGGGCTGATTTGGTATTGGTCGCTCCTACAAGTTGCGACACGCTGGCAAAATTTGCGGCGGGTTTAGCAGATGATCTTCTTTCGACACTTTATCTTGCGACAAAAGCACCCGTCTGGGTTGCCCCAGCGATGAATCAGCAAATGTGGGCAGCCAAAGCGACACAACGTAATTTAAATACACTGGTTGAAGATGGCGTACATGTGATCATGCCTGATGCCGGTTCTCAAGCATGTGGAGATGTGGGCTTAGGACGTATGCCTGAGCCAGAAGATTTGGCGGATCAAGTGACGGCCTATTTTCATCAAGCACAGCGAGCCATTGCTGAAAAATTTGGCATGCTTGCAGGTAAACATGTGGCGATTACAGCCGGTCCAACACGTGAGTCGATAGATCCTGTACGTTATATTTCCAACCACAGCACAGGTAAAATGGGGTTTGCTCTGGCAGCGGCATGTTATGCAGCTGGTGCTAAAGTAACGCTGATCGCAGGACCCGTCAGTTTAGATACACCAAATGGTGTACGACGGATTAATGTGCAGTCTGCAATTAAAATGTTAGATACCAGTCTGCAAATGTTAGATGAAGGCTGTGATATTTTTATCGCAACAGCGGCGGTTGCAGATTATCGCGTGGCAGAAGTTGCAGAGCATAAAATCAAAAAAGCTGGCGATGAACTCAATGTGGCTTTAATTAAAAATCCAGATATCGTTGCAACGATTGCGCAGCAGTCAAAACGTCCATTTATGGTTGGATTTGCCGCCGAGACACGCAATGTCGAAGAGTATGCTGCCGGCAAACTTGTGGCAAAAAAACTCGATATGATTGCGTGCAATGATGTTTCACGTAAAGACATTGGTTTTGCTTCAGACGAAAATGCCATGACTGTGTTCTTCGCAGATCAATATCAAATGGAAAAGCGTGATTTAGAGAAAGCCTCAAAACAAGAAATTGCACAGCAATTGGTGGAAGCCATACATGATGCGCTACATCATGAGCCTGAAACAGACGATGAATAATTTCAGTTGATTCCTTAAAAATCCCCGCAATGTTTGGGGATTTTTTTTATGGCGCTTTTACGATGTTTTGTTTAAGGCTCTATATTGAAAAAATCACAATAGGATCGTTTTAATGTTGAAACTTTGACGGCTAGGAAACTATTACCAAAATGGTCATTTTCAACAAAAATATGTCAGCAATAGACCAAGGCTGTCAGTGTTTTAAAACAGCAAAAATGCAATTTAAGTGATTGATATCAAAATTAAATATAAAATTGAGAAATCTTGATAATTTGGCTTGTACTGTGTGTTTTATTGGCTATTATGAAGCAAACAATGAGGAATGTTTGGATCGCAATCTGTGAACGGTCTGACTTTTTCATCAAAAATAAATGCATCATGGGGGATGCAATATGTTTCGATGGCTCACCATTTTTTTACTGTTGAGTTTGGCTGGTTGTAGCTATTTTGTCTCGACAGATGAATTATCTCGGCAGATTGAGCAGCAGATGCAGCACGAGTTTGATCAGAATCCAGATTATCGGCAGTACCATTTACGGATTCAAAATATAAAAGTATTAGAACGTAAGGGATTAAGTTTTAAGGCTCAGGCGACGTTGCAATACGATGGTCAGCCTTATACTGTTTTGGTCGATATTTACAAAGATTTGCAAGGTTATGCATGGAAAATAGATGAAGAACAATTTGCCTTCATTGACGAAGCTGAAATTGCAAAATATCAGGCGCAGTTAGATCAAGAGTTGAATCATTTGGTTGAGGAATTGGAACAGCCAACCGAGGAGGTTGAGCCTGTTACATCGGCGCCTGAGAGCTATGTGGGTTTACGTGAGGAAGAAGATCCATCAGATTATCAATGGACTGGCTATGATGAGCCTTTTCCCAAGGGGAACATTACGGTCAATAGTCATTGAGTGATGATGTGACTTTTTAGATGATTTAGCTGAGTTGTGACGATGTTGCTAAACACGTACTTGGTGAGGCATGACGAATAAAAAAGCCCGCAAAATAGCGGGCTTTTACTTTATAGAATTAATCTTCTAAAACGACTTTAGGATGATCACGTAAATAGTCTTCTGTACGTTGCATTGCATCTTTAATATTTTGGATGGCATTTTCCACATCGGCAAAGGTTTTGGCATTGCCACCACTTAAAGCCTGACGCCATTTTCGAGCACCTGGTAGATTTTGGAATAAACCTAAAATATGACGGGTAATGATAGAAAGCGGCGCACCTTCTTCCATGCGTTTAGCAATATACGGTAGCATCTGATCGATAATATCGAAACGGTTGGGTAATTCGAGATCCCAAAGCTGACCGATCTCAGCCAATAAATACGGGTTGTGATAAGCCTCACGGCCAATCATCACGCCATCAACATGTTGTAAATGTTGCTGTGTTTCAGCAAAGGTTTTCACCCCGCCATTAATTTCGATCAATAAATTTGGACGTTCTTGTTTCAGACGATAAACATCTTCATAACGTAAAGGTGGCACATCACGGTTTTCTTTTGGCGACAAACCTTGCAGCAGGGCAATACGGGCATGCACGATAAAATTGTTACAGCCAGTCTTTGCAACCGTATCAACAAAATGCAGCATTTCTTCATAAGACTGCATGTCATCAATCCCGATGCGGTGTTTCACGGTCACTGGAATATCAACAGCATTTCGCATTTCAGTAATACATTCTGCAACCAAATCAGGCTCTGCCATCAAGCATGCGCCAATTTTATTGTTCTGAACGCGGTCACTCGGACAGCCGACATTGAGGTTTACTTCATCATAGCCCCAGTCCTGTGCCATCTTGGTACAGGTCGCTAAATCTTTGGGATTTGAACCACCAAGCTGTAACACAATCGGGTGTTCTTCGTTGTTATAGTCCAAATGACGATTCGCACCGCCAAATAAAATCGCACCTGTGGTGACCATCTCGGTGTAGAGAATCACATTGGGATTAAATAAGCGTGCAAAGAAACGATAGTCACGAGTCGTCCAATCCATCATTGGCGCAACACTAATTCGTGGTTGAAGTTTATTTTCAATGGGTTGGAGATCAGTCATTAAAAAAACACGCCTTAAAAGAACAAGATGGAAGAACGAAATGGAAAATGGTGAAGAAATACCAAAAGCTGTCTGAAATACGATGAAAAAAACCGCATTTCAAGACGCGCGCAATATTAGCATAAATTGTGGTTTGGGGCATGGTCTTGCTAGCGTGACATATTCAAGGTCAGGCTAGAAAAAGTCGGAAGTGTGGCTTAAGTAATTTAAATTTTTATGTGATTAATCTATAATTTTATAAACTTTATTGTATGGTTTCTTAGCAGATTTGACTGCCTGCCTTTATGTCTTTATTTTCCCAATATCTATTGCAACGCCAGTTTTGTATCTCGTTTGAATATCTAACGACGCAAAAAACGCATCTGGTCCCAACGACATTTGCAGGCTTTCCTGTGTGCATGACATTGGCTGACCGAGTACAAAGTGACACGGATATTGCTCCTTTAGAAGCAATGCAAGACTACCCTCAAAGCAAAGAAAAAATTCTGCATTATTCGGGGAAAGGTCGAGATATCTCAGATTTTCAAACTTTTCTGAAAGATGCTCAGCAGCACGGGGTAGAGAATTTACTTTTGCTCAGTGGTGATAAACTCAAGCAGCATCAGGATGGGGCAAATGATCCGACTCTACGGAGCCGTTATTTAGAGTCGGTCAATCAAGTCATGGCAGCCAAAGACTATGGCGGGTTTTATTTAGGGGTAGCATTTAATCCTTTTAAATATGCAGAAGCAGAAAAGGATGCGCAGTTTTTTAAACTGAATAAAAAAATTCAAGCTGGCGCTGACTATGTGATTACACAGTTGGGCTTTGACATGGATGTGTTGAGCAGTTACCAACACTATATGCAGCAATACTATCCACATGTACCTGTATTGGCGTGTGTCATGCCGCTGACATTTGCCCGTGCCCGCTTTATGGCCAAGCAAAAAGTCGCAGGCATCGTGCTTTCAGCAGATGTATTAAATTTTTTGCAACAAGAACAGCAAACTGATGCCATACAAGCTGAACAAAATGTCTATGCCCGATGCGCTTTACAAATTTTAATGTGTCAGCATTTGGGCTATGCAGGGGTTCATTTATCAGCTTGCCATAAAGTGGAAGAGCAAGAGAAGTTGCAAAAAGCAATTTTGCAATTTGCCACATTAACGTTTGAACAGTGTTTAGCAAAATGGAAAATGCTTTGGCGCTCTAGTGTAGATGTGAACTTCCACCCGACGGGCGCAAATAACCATAAGGCTCCAGTTGAACAAGTTTTGAAATATAAAAGTATGCATGTCATGCATGAGTTATTTTTTAGTTCAAAACTGGCCAAAGGGGCGGGATCTTATATTTTTTCGGCCAAATTATGGCAAAAACCGAAAGCTGATGCGGCCTTGCTGAAAACAGAATTTATCAGTAAACATGGCATCGTGGGCTGTGAAAATTGCGGACAATGTCGTTTAGGTGAAACCTTATATATTTGTCCTGAAACCTGTCCCAAAGGATTAGCCAATGGACCCTGTGGTGGCTCCAACCTTGACCGCTGTGAGTTTGAAGACCGTGAGTGTATACACTCGGTCAAAGCGCGGTTGGCGAAAGCCGTGGGTCAAGAAAAAATGCTGAAGCAAGAGCTCATCCCTACCGTTGCAATTGAAACTCGCCATAGTAGCTCTTGGAAAAACTGGTTTGTTCCACCGAATTCGTCACCAACAAAACAATAATTAACTTAAAGCATTATTCAGTCTGAAACCTTCATAAATGTGAATCTTTCAAGCGCTAATCATTCTAAAAATCAGACGAATAGTCGTATAAAAAAATGAAAAAGATGAAAGAAACAATTAAGATCAACAGCAGATGAAAATCAAAAATTAAAAATAGAAATGTGAAGAATTTGGGGAATACCACATGATGAAAAAAACCTGCTTAGGATTAGCTTTAGTTTTCACATTATCAGGCACAACAGGCTGTTCTGTTGCTATGGCAAGCAAGCAGCCAAACAAGAAAAATACCGAAATGATTCAACAAGGGCTGTCTCGTAACTTGGTGATTGCTGAATTTGGCGCACCGATCACCTCTGAATATAAAAATGGCAAACGCCATGAAATTTATACCTTTACCCAAGGTTATTCGACTGCCAGTAAAGTCGGACGTGCGTTTTGGCATGGTGCTGCAGATGTGGCGACCGTGGGGTTATGGGAACTTTTAGGAACACCAGCCGAATCCGTTTTTAACGGGAAGAAAATGTCTTATGAATTGATTTTTGATGAAAATGATCAGTTAGAACGTTATACCTATCTCACACAAGATGAGACCAAATAGTTGAATACAGAGATATTTTGATTGCATGCCGGTAAACAATTGCGCTAAGTTCAAATGGTAGAAAAATAAACGAATTATCCATTGGAATTTAGCAGCCATGATGCTACTTGAAGAAATATTTAAAAGTAAAAAGTCGGAACATACCGACCAATTTAATTTACGCATTCATCGAGGGTTAAGTTGGCTGAAAAAGTCAATTGATCTTCAAGATGACCTCGATTTGCAATTTATCAGTTTGTGGGTGTCCTTCAACGCAATATACGCGCAAGACTTACAGATTGCACAGGACAAGCAAAGCTTAAGGCAGTTTTTATATGTGATTTGCCAAAAGGATGCAGAGCATAAAATCTATAATATTTTATGGGAGCGTTTTAGTCAGCCGATACGGTTGTTTTTGGATAATCCCTATGTTTATCAGGGCTTTTGGGATTATCAAAATCAAAAAATTAGCCATGACGCATGCAAAGAGGGCTTGGCGCATGAAAAACAAAAAGTACTGCACGCGCTTAAAGAAAAAGATTCCGTTGATATTTTAATGGTGCTGTTCAATCGCATGTATACGCTACGCAATCAAATGGTTCATGGCGGCGCGACCTATAAAAGTTCGGTCAATCGGAAACAGCTTCAAGACGGCTGCACAATACTGTTGGCACTCTTACCGGTGTTTATGGTGATTCTTTTGGAAAATGCAGAAACCTTGGATTTAGGCAAACCCTTTTATCCTGTGGTGCAGGTCAGTTAATTTGTAAAAATAAAGCCACTTATTGTGGCTTTATTGCGGTGATGAATACTTCTCATTGTGGATATTTTAGTTGCCGCGCAGTATAGAGTTGATCGATCAATACAAAAAATCCAGCAGCAATGACTAAAGCAATCCCTGTCATGCAGGTGGTGGTCCAGCCGCCATGATGCCATGCAAATACGCCCAAAGCTGAACCACATGCACCACCGACAAAATAAAAAGTCATGTAAATTGAATTGATTCGAGAGCGTGCAATCGGGTTGAGTTGGAAAATAATATTTTGATTACAGCTATGCACCATTGCCAAACCGAGGTTGATTAAACCATAGCCCAAAATATAAAAAGCAAGAGATGATCCACCCAAATATAGCAGTCCCCAACTGAGGGCTAAGATGCTGCAACCGAGCCAGGTTAATTTTCGGTTAAAGCCTAAATCTGCCCAACGACCAATCCACTGTGTCGATAGCGCACCAAACACACCAACTAACGTTACAACACCGACCCAAACATCGGCTAATTGAAAAGGTGGCTCAGTCAGTAACATGGCAATGGTGGAAAACAGCATACTCATCGCAGCAAAGACACAGCCCCCAATCAGAGATCGGAAAATTAACCGTGGCTCATGTTTGAGTAATGCGCCCATTGACTGGAAAACTTGGCTGTAGGGCATCCGTGTGATGCTGACCACAGGCAGACGCTTTTTGAGTAAGACGGCTAATACCAACATCAAGAGCGCACTGAGGATGTAAATCGATTTCCAATGAAACAGATAGGACAATAAGCCTGAGAGACTGGTCGATAACAGAATACCGACCAATAACCCACTCATTAAAAAGCCGACAACAGCCCCAATTTTTTCAGGTCGAATCGCAACCGTGACCAAAGGGATGAGGACCTGAGCAGCCACTGAAAATAGCCCGGTGATAATGGTTCCTGCCCAAAGCATGTATAGATTGGTTGAAAAAGCACAGAGGGCTAAACCCACAGTCGCTCCAAGCATGAGCAGAGGAATAAATTTGGCTTTATTCACAATATCGCCAATCGGCACAATAAACAGTAGACCAAAAGCATAAGAAATTTGCGCAAAGGTGACGGTTAACGCCACTTCTGATTGTGGAATCTGAAAGCTTTGTTGGATAGAAGCGACTAAAGGTTGGCAATAATAATTGGCACCCGCACATAAACCACATGCAGCAGCCATAAGCCACAACAGGGTTTTATCATGGCTAATGTCGATCGAGGCTTTCATAAATTGTCCAGATTTTGGGCGGAAGCGTATGCAAGGAATTTGCTCCCATACTGTTGTGGTCACTATAAGGAAAATCAAACAGGTCTTAAAGTGTTTCTCTGTGAATAGTATCCAAGCGCGCGATTAGGATTTCTTACTGAGACTGATCATCAAGACACCCAGCATATTCAGACCGCAACCGACCCATTGCCATAGGTTTAAATGTTCATTCAGTAACGCAACGGCCAGTAAAATCGTTAAAATGGGCCCGATAGAGGCAATCATAGCCGATTGTGCAGCCCCAAGTCGGACGATACTTTGCATCATCAAAATGGTGGGAAGCACGGTAACCAATAGTCCGAGCGCTAAACCATACAGCCAAACTTGACTCGGGAGTTGTTGGAGCAAGGCAATAGGCTGTGGTGTTGCAAATAGAAAATGAATAATCGTCCCAATGCAGGCAATGCTCAGAGCTAGACCGGTAAAGTGTAAAGAACCAAACTTTTGCATGAGTCCTGGCGTGAGTAATAAGTAAATTGCAAATAGCACGGCACTGGCAAAAACCAAACTACATCCGAGCCAAAAGTACTGATCATGTGGTGTGGCATTTTGTTCTTGTAGCATCACTAACACTGTCCCGCCATAACTTAAAATCAGGGCAAGAATTGTTTTAAAACTTAGTGGCTTTTTGAATAAAACAGCGGAAGCCAGCACGGTTAATGTGGGATATAGGAACAGTATAATTCGTTCAAGCGAAGCACTGATATACATCAAGCCACGGAAGTCGAGCCAGCTCGAAAAGTAATAGCCGATTAATCCTGAAATGAGTAAGAGCACCCAATCTTTTCGTTGAATCGTTTGATAAGAACATCGACTCAGCCATGTAATGACCAAGAAAAACGGCAATGCACTCATCATGCGTAAGGCCATGAGGACAGTGGCATCGACAAGAGGAGAAAGTGCATAGGCTTGCTTAATAAAAATTGCTTTGGTACTAAACAAGAAGGCAGCAATCAGCGCAAAAATTGCACCGATGAAGTGCGGACTAAGGTTTCTTGACATAAGTTAAGGTGTGCCTCATGACGACTGAACGAATTCGACAGCATTGATCCGATAAGTTTGAACTATCATTTTGATTATAAAAAATGCATCGTGTGAGTAAAAATGCAAAAAAAGAATAGTACTTATTCCTTTATGCATAAGGGATTGCTAGATCAAACATGAAAAACAGTGGAAGAAATGACCAATTTGGTTTTGAATTTTTTTAATCTCAACATGACTCGGCAGGTCAAATATATCAGGCTGAAACATTTAAGGTGAAAATTGCACATAAATGGTGCAATTATTGTTTTTGGTGATACAAAGCCAATAGCGATATCATAATGCTAAATATTCAAAAAATTATTTTTTTAGCTAAAAAAGCCAATTCTAAGACTTAAGGCGAAGCATCAGGTGGGGAGGGCAAGACTTCGATAAACCCGAAACGTGCGCAAAAATTCATCGAATATTCAAGCTGACCGATTTGACTAGACTGTGGTAGAAAAAAGTCAGTTTTCAATACCAGTCAGCACGTCAAAACTGTCAAATGAGTCAACGAGCTGATGCAGTTTGAATGAACGACTGGCTTTACCTGACTTAAGTCGATTTGTAACGACAAGTTCGAATCATTAGTTGTCGAATGAAAATGTCACAATGATCAACGCGCTGAAACAATACGCGCTAAAACCGACTAAATTATTTATGTTTTGAGTCTTAAGTAATATTAAAAAGTTATAAGTAGAATAAAAATGAGTAATAAATCGACAAATAAAACTGAATAAATGAAGTATCGCATCATTCTTTTCATGAATCATGAGTTCAAAATATGGGCATTTATTAAATAAATATTGGGTAGTATTTTAAAAAAGTTCAATTAGAATCCAAAAATTGTACAAAAACACATCCTGAGGGGAGACATCGCGGATTGCGATGTTTACTTAAGAAAAATTAGCTTGAGGAACGCTCATGCAGATCGGAATTCCAGCCGAAACTGTTGTCGGTGAAAATCGCGTCGCTGCGACGCCTGAAACAGTAAAGAAGTTGATCAGCGCTGGTTATAGCGTCGTTATTGAACGTGGAGCAGGGGTAAACGCTGCTTACATCGATAGCGCCTATGAACAAGTTGGTGCCAAAATTACGGATGATGCCTATACCGGTAGTCAAATGATTTTGAAAGTTCGTGCGCCTAAAGGTGACGAAATTCAAAAACTCACAGCGGGCACCACCGTTGTGGGGATGTTTGACCCTTACCGCAACACCGAACTTGACCAATTTGCGTCACAAAACGTGTCTGCATTTGCATTGGAACTTTTGCCACGGACCTTATCTCGTGCGCAAAACATGGACGTACTTTCATCTCAAGCCAACCTTTCAGGTTATAAATCTGTGCTTTTGGCTGCGGCAGAATATCAACGTATGTTCCCAATGCTGATGACAGCAGCTGGTACAGTAAAACCTGCACGTGTTGTGATCATGGGCGTAGGTGTTGCAGGCTTACAAGCTATTGCAACAGCGAAACGTTTAGGTGCCGTAGTTGAAGCAACTGACTTACGTCCTACAGCACGTGACCAAGTTGAATCTTTGGGTGGTAAATGGTTAGACGTACCAATGTCACCAGAAGAGCAACAAAAAGCAGCTGATGCTGCAAAAAATGGTTATGGCTGGATGCCAGGTGAAGACTACATTCGTGACCAAGCGATTATTGTTGATAAAGCCGTATCGAATGCTGACATCGTGATTACGACTGCATTATTGCCGGGCCGTGACGCACCACGTTTAATCAAAGCAGAAACTGTTGCCAAAATGAAACCGGGCTCAATCATTTTAGATATGGCGGTTGAAACTGGCGGTAACGTTGAAGGTTCTGTCTGCGGCGAAAATGTCGTGACTGCAAATGGTGTGAAAATTCTCGGTATCCCAAATATTCCTTCAACAGTTTCGACTGAAGCGTCGGCACTGTATGCACGTAACGTTTTGAATTTCATTGAAACCATGTTTGATAGCGAAAAGAACTTCGCGATTAACCCTGAAGAAGAAATTCAAAAAGCACTACTTGTCACTCATGGCGGCCAAGTGCTGCTGAAACGTGGTTAAGGAGAATCATCATGGTTGAAACGATTACTATTTTTGTCTTGGCAATCTTTGTTGGTTACTACGTGGTTTGGGGGGTAACACCTGCACTACACACACCATTAATGGCTGTAACCAATGCTTTGTCATCGATCATTATCGTTGGTGCGATGATTCAAACCGTTGGTATCCCAGGTATTGTGGATGCAAGCGTACAGTTCCAAAGCATTAACGTGGTGAGTATTTTAGGTGCGATTGCTGTTTTCCTTGCAAGTATCAATATTTTTGGTGGCTTTGCGGTGACTGCACGTATGCTTGAAATGTTCAAACCTAAGCAAAAGAAAAAAGAGGGTTAATCCATGGAATTCATTAAAGAATATGCGGATTGGTTCTACCTGATTGGTGCCGTTCTTTTTATCTTAACGTTGCGTGGTTTGTCTGGTCCGAAAACTGCGATTCAAGGTAACCGTTACGGCATGATCGCAATGGCAATTGCTGTAATCACCACATTCTTTGTCGCAGATCATCCAGTGATTTGGATGATTGTGGGTGCAATGGTGTTGGGTGCGGTCGTTGGTATTGCACGTGCAAAAACAGTTCCGATGACGCAAATGCCTGAAACTGTGGCACTGATGCACTCATTGGTCGGTTTGGCTGCGGTACTGATTGCGATCGCTGCGATTCTACATAACAACCAATTGACTGCGGCATTCGCGGAGAATGAAGCGGTATTAACAGCAGCGGGTGTAGAACATGCCCACATGAGCAAAGTTCATTTATTTGAATTGTTTGTAGGCTGTTTCGTTGGTGCGATTACATTCACAGCGTCGGTATTTGCTTACGGTAAATTGGCTGCGAAGAAATGGGCAAAAACCATTTCAGGTGGATGGGTAAAACCTGTTCAAGCTTTAATTTTCCTTGCGATGTTGGCGTGTGGTATCTACTTCTTCACTACAGGCAACATGAATGCTTTCTGGGCAATGACTGTTCTTGCACTTGCATTTGGTTGGGTATGGATTGCGCCAGTAGGCGGTGGTGATATGCCAGTGGTGGTATCGCTACTGAACTCGTTCTCAGGTTGGGCAGCAGCAGGGATTGGTTTCACGCTTGAAAACAACATGCTGATTGTTGCAGGTTCACTGGTTGGTTCATCGGGTGCGATTCTGTCTTACATCATGTGTAAAGCCATGAACCGTTCAATCATCAACGTTTTGTTTGGTGGTGCAATGGGTGGTACCGCAGTAGCTGCAGCGGATAATGGTGAAAAAGCACAGCGTAATCACCGTTCAGGCTCTGCAGACGATGCTGGCTTCTTGATGTCAAATGCGGATAGCGTGGTGATCGTACCGGGTTATGGTATGGCGCAAGGTCGTGCACAAAATGCCGTGAAAGAATTGTGTGAAATCTTAAAAGAACAAGGTGTAAAAGTTCGTTTTGCGATTCACCCAGTGGCAGGTCGTATGCCGGGTCACATGAACGTACTTTTAGCTGAAGCTGATGTTGCATACGAAGACATTCTTGAAATGGACGAGATCAACTCAGACTTCCCAGCAACAGATGTAGTACTGGTGATTGGTGCGAATGACGTTGTGAACCCAGCGGCAAAAGACGATCCAAGTTCTCCAATTTACGGTATGCCAATCCTTGAAGCGCATAAAGCACGTACCATTATGGTGATCAAACGTTCTATGGCTACAGGCTACGCAGGTCTAGATAATGACTTGTTCTATAACGATAAAACGATGATGATCTTCGGTGATGCGAAGAAAGTTGTGGAAGATATGACAAAAGCCATTAATGGCGGTGGTCATTAATCCATATTGCCAAAGTCCCGCTGTGATAAAGCGGGATTGAGGAAGATTTAAACCACCTTCGGGTGGTTTTTTGTTTTCTTCGCTTTTATTTTCTTGGCTTTTGATTAATGAATGCTTCACACTAAAAGTGCACAAATATTTAGCGCATCAGGTGCTTGAATCAAATTGATGCGTGTTTTGAAACCAAGGTACAGATCGATGAGCTGTTTTGTTCCATTAAATTCGATCTCAGTGATTCAAAATATTGTCGCGAACTGGTTTTGTGACGCAATGTATTGAAAAATAATTAATTGTCTGAAATTTGGTATTCTTTTTGCACAGCATGGTTATTCTTGGGGGAATAATCATGAAAAAAACATACTTGATGGCACTGTTTCTGAGTGTCCTGACATCGACTGCATGGGCAGTTGACCCGCAAATCGCCAGTAATATTCAAGACATTCGTATTTCGCTCGACAGTATTTGGGTGGTACTGGGCGGTATCTTGGTGTTCTTTATGCAAGCCGGATTTGCCATGATCGAAAGTGGTTCAGTTCGCAGTAAAAATACCGTGAATGTACTCATGAAAAACTACATGGATGCCTGCTTGGGTGGTCTGGTGTTTTGGTTGGTGGGTTTTGGTCTGATGTTTGGGGTCAATACCACGGGCTGGTTTGGCTTCAGTCATTTTGCACCCGATCAACTGGATGATTGGCACTGGAACCTTCTATTTTTCCAAATGATGTTTGCTGCAACGGCAACCACCATTGCCAGTGGTGCAATGGCAGAGCGGATTCATTTTGTCGCTTATGTGGTGAGTGCGGCCGTTGTCTCAGGTCTGATTTATCCTGTCTTTGGTAGTTGGGCATGGGGCAGTTTATTTGGCGGAGACGGTTGGTTAAAAGCACTCGGATTTATCGACTTTGCAGGTTCGACCGTGGTGCATTCAATGGGCGGCTGGGTTGCCTTGGCTGGCATCATTGTATTGGGACCACGTTTGGGTCGATTTGGACGCAATGGGCAAAGCCATTATTTACCAGGGCATAACTTACCTTTGGTAGCATTAGGCGGTTTTATTTTATGGTTAGCATGGTTTGGTTTTAATGCAGGCTCGACCATTAATGCCAATGTCAGCGTAGGACGTATTGCTTTAAATACGCATCTTGCGGCGTGTGCTGCCGTGGTTGCATATATGTTGCTCTGTCTCATCCGATCTAAAGCCATTTTGATCCGCAGTACGATCAATGCCTCACTGGGTGGCTTGGTTGCCATTACGGCAGGCTGTGCAACGATGTCTCCACTGTATGCGGTCATCACCGGTTTATGTGCAGGTGTGATGGTGACCTTCCTACCAATGCTCATGGAAAAAATGAAACTGGATGATGTGGTTGATGCGGTGACCGTGCATGGATTCTGTGGCGCATGGGGAACATTGGCTGCAGGGATCTTCCTTGAAAATAATATGTTTAATGGCGATGTCATCGCGATACAAGGGCTTGGAGTGATTGCAGCCTTTTTATGGGGCTTTGGCGTTGCGTTCATTGTATTTAAGGTCTTAGATAAATTGTTGGGTGGCTTACGGGTGAGTAAGCAACATGAACAACGTGGTTTGGACTATACCGAGCATGCTGAATTGTCTTATCCCGAGTTTCAAAAAGATGTGACTTTTGAAACGGATGATATGACCAAACGTCATTAACAGGAGTAATGCAATGAGCACCGAACTGTTGAATTTGGCACAACGCCGCGAAGCTTTAGAAAAAGGCTTACAACAATTTATTCATGGGACTTTACTCGACAGTGCACTACGGCACTGGGAGCAGCAGTACAGCATGAAACCGTCATTTGTCTTAAATCGCTTCTTAAATGATATCTGTACCACAGAAGAGCTACGCTTTTATCGTAAAGATATGCTGAAGCAAGTCTTGTATGAGTTATCTACCTTAGAAAAGCAGGAACTGTTAAGGGTTGAAAAACCGCAGGAGCAGGAGCAAGAAGACGAGCTCATTGCAGAGACCATTAGCGAGGCCTTTTTAGGCTTTATCGAGTCAGTCATGCTGACGGTGAAATCTACAGATCAGGCTGATTTCACCCAAGATGTGATTGAGCAATTAGAAGAAATCGGGCTGGCAATTGCGGCAAATGCACAAATTAATTCAGCGAGTTTTGTCGAGTTTTTGCCTTTGACCAGTTATGCCAAAGTTTTAACGAGCATTTATGAAGTGTATTGTGACTTTTATGGCCCGATGCGTGCAGACCAAGTTTATGCACAAACCAAGCTGAAAATTAAAGCCAATTA
The DNA here is from genome assembly GCF_024605895.1 of Acinetobacter sp. YH16056_T. Taxonomy (NCBI): domain Bacteria; kingdom Pseudomonadati; phylum Pseudomonadota; class Gammaproteobacteria; order Moraxellales; family Moraxellaceae; genus Acinetobacter; species Acinetobacter sp. YH16056_T. The sequence continues at coordinate 544,080 of NZ_CP094545.1, forward strand.
TCCTGAGGTGGATTTACACCAACTGCTTTAGTGTCGGGGGTAAAACACCATGAAGCTGATTGTCCGTGTATAAAGTGAAGGGATAAAAAAAGCGACCTAATTAGGTCGCTTTTTTCTGGAAGCTTAAGCTACAGTTTCTGGAGCTGTACGCCATAAGCTTTCTAAATCATAGAATTTACGTGCTGTAGGTAACATCACATGTACCACTACAAAACCGAGATCAATCAGGATCCATTCAGCATCACGTTCGCCTTCAACACCGATAGGGCGGAATCCAGCTTTACGTGCTTCTTCTGCCACGTTGTCTGCAAGAGACTTAATGTGACGAGTTGAAGTACCGCTCGCAATAACAATCGCATCTGCTACGTTGCTGATAGTGCTGATATCAAGTTCAATAATATCTTTGGCTTTTACATCTTCAAGTGCTTCACGTACAACAGCTAAGCAAGCTTGTACGTCTTTGATTTGCGTTGATTTTGCGAGATCGAGAGAATTAGAAGCGCTGGGCGATGGTTCTAAATTCATAGAGGGTATGATTTCCTGACAATTTTACATGATCTAATATAGCGGTTTTGTTGCTGAATTTCAAATCAACACGTCATTGGCCATTGGCTAAATGAGGGAAGTATTTGTCTTTCCACGCAAAAGAATGTGATGAGTTGCTTCGTGGTCGGTATTCAGCCGCGATGTAACCTGTATATTGGCTTTGATCTAACCATTTAAAAATCTCTGCAAATGGAATCTGCGCTGAGTCAGGTTCATGTCGCCCCGGACAGTCAGCAAACTGTATGTGACCGATATCCTGAATATTTTCTGCCAAAGTACTGAGAATATCTTCACCCATCATCGCCATGTGGTAGCAGTCATATTGCATCTTCAAAGTAGAGTGTTGTACAGCTTCAAGCATTTCCTGAGCTTGGGCAATATTTTGCACCAAAAAGCGCGGCATATCAGTGCCATTAATCATTTCAAATACCGGTTGAATATGATGTTCGGACAACATGTGGCATGCCAGTTTAAGGTTGCTCGACAAGGTATTTAAACATGGGAGTAAGTCTGCATCTTGGGGCTGTTTGCCGGCTAAAATATTGACACTCGGTACATTTAACGCAGTGGCATAGCGAATACATTGCTCTAAGGCCTGATGAAATTGATTTTCACGCCCCGGAACTCCCGCAAGACCATCGCCGCCTTGCATCAAATCACCCGCAGGGACATTAATTAAACACAGGCTTAAATCATTGATAGTGAGCTGGGTTTGGATTTGCTCAATACTCAGCTCATACGGAAACTGAATTTCTACATGCTTAAAACCATGTTCACGAGCCAAAGCAAAACGCTCTAACAACGGCACTTCGGTAAAAATCATGGATAAATTAACCGCGAGCTGAGTCATGTATATCGTCCTTGAAGCAATTTACTTCTAAAGTGAAAGTCGTTAGTTTTGTTCGACATGTTGAATGATGGTGGCTAAATCTTTTTCTGCAAAACCATTGTCCTGATGGGCTTTGAGTTGCGATAAAGCAAGGCTGGCAACAGGGATGCTTAACTCAAACTCGGCGGCCAGTTGGACTGCATTATTCAGGTCTTTAGATAAAGTTTGAACTTTCCATTGCACGGGCTCGAACTGATGTGTTGCCATACGTGGAGTTAAAATCTGAAAAGGCTTTGAATCTGCAAAACCACCGGCAAGCGCTGGTGCTAATAACGTGGTGTCTACACCTGATTTCTCGGCCAGTGCGACAGCTTCTGCGATTAACGTGCTATTGGCAGCGACGATCAGCTGATTACAAATTTTGGTGGCTTGACCTGTACCTGAGTCGCCCATGCGAGTAACACGTTGAGATAAAACATTGTAAATCAGACTCAAATCTTGAATCGTTTCAGCATCACCACCGGCAAAGATGACCAAGGTGCCTTGTTCAGCACCGGCTGTGCCCCCCGAAACAGGAGAGTCAATCCAAGTGACTTGTTTCAACGTTGCAGTATGAGCCAATTGATGGGTTTGATTTACAGAAAGACTCGAGAAGTCGACAATAATTTGTCCTGCCGCTAAATGGGTTTCGATGCTTGCATACACCGCGGCAACAGCAGCATCATCTGCGAGACAAGATAAAACCACAGGATAATGGGCAATCTTCTCCAATTGAAGCGCTGTCGCGCCAATCGCAATCAACTCATCACACGCAGCAGCAGTTCTGTTCCACACCGCTACTTCAAATCCTGCCTGAATGAGACGCGTGGCCATACGGCTACCCATCAGCCCCATACCTAGAAATGCAATTTTTGTATTACGATCAAACGCCATGTGCTGTACTCAATCTATCCTGTGTGACTATTTTACTTATATTGGCGTGGTAAAAACTGAACCTCTGGGTTCTTGTCTTTTTTACGTGCCAATTGGCTGTTTTTGCCGAGCAATAATTTTAATTGCCAGATTTTTTCTAAGCGTAAAGAGCGTTTTGGACTATGTTCCATGGCATCTAGCACTTGTTTTGCCGCTGCCAAGGCATCTGGAGAACGTTGTGATAATTCTTCGGCTAACTGCTGCGCCTGAAGCAAAGGTTGTTCATTTAAATGTGTCACCAATCCAATTTCCTTGGCATATTCTGCGTCAAAAATACGTGCTGTTAAGGTTAATTCTTTGGCTAAATCCAGTCCAATCACACCTTTGAGTGAGCGCGTTAAGCCCATATCAGGGACTAAGCCCCAACGACTTTCCATAATCGACATTTGCGTTTTCGGGTGGGCAATACGGATATCGGCAGCCAAGGCAAGTTGCATGCCTGCACCAAAGCAAAAGCCTTCAAGTGCGGCAATCACCGGCACAGGAAGCTGTTGCCAAATCAGGAAGGCTTTTTGAAATAAACTTTGACCGGGCTTTAACAGTTCCCACGCGGCATAGGCACGATTTTTTGGATCATTTAGGTCAGCCAAATCAATGCCAGCACTAAATACATTGGCTTCACCGGTTAAAATGACACAGCGTAAGCTACGATCTTTTTTTAATTTTTCAGCGGTGCTGACCAATTCTTTGAGCAATGCAAAGCTCATTGCATTACGTTTTTCTGGACGGTTTAAGTAAACCGTTGCAATGCCATTATTTTTTTCTACTCGTAATAAAGCCATGGTAATTACTCTTGTTGTTTCTGCGCCCGAGCATAGCATGCACCCTGACAGGATACATGACAGTGCAGTCACAACAGAAGCTAGACGGCACTGACTTTAGTCGGACTGCGCTTAATTATTTTGTTTGGCTAAGATTTGTTGAGCTGCGTGTTCAACTTGAGCCATGACATTTTTTAACTCATCAAAACGGTTCAGGGTTTCTTGGACAAAAGCGTCATCTGCTTTACGGCGTTCCTTACGTAAGGTCGATACAAACTGCTCAAAATGACCTGAAACCTCTTGGAGGGTCGGAGCGCCCACATAGCGGGTTGCGCCATAAAGCCGATGTAGCACATGCTCTAATTGTGGAAAATCTTCATCTTCGATGAGCTGTGCCATTTCATGGGTTTCTTGCTCAAAGCTATCGACGAGCATTTTCAGTAAATCGACCGCAAGGTCTTCTTTATTCGCGGCCAACTGCAAGCTTTGCTGCCAATCTAAAATACTTGGCTCTAGGGCTTCAATCACCGAACTGCGCTCTAAAACCGGTACTTTCTTAAAGTTATCGGTAGTCCATTGAGTCAAGATTTGAATAATTTGATCCATTTGAATGGGCTTGGTGACATAGTCATCCATACCACTTTGCAGAAGCTTTTGTTTTTCATCCGAGAGCGCATGTGCCGTCAATGCAATAATTGGAAGGCGCTTATGATTTTCAAAGGTCGACTCAAGTGATCGAATGGCACGCGTGGTATCAACACCTGACATCACAGGCATTTGAATATCCATAAAGATGAGGTCAAAAGCTGCCAAACCTTGCTCTTGGCGAGCTTGAATGATTTCAATGGCTTCTTGTCCACTTAAAGCCTTGGTGGTTTTCACATTCAGCTCAGAGAGCAGGGCCTCAAGCACAATCAGGTTTGGCAAATGGTCGTCGACAGCCAAAATGTGCAGACCTTGACCATTAAATTCTTCATGCTGCTCTTGATCAAACCACGGCTCATTACTCAACAACTGAATCAGCGCTGTACGGCTGAGGGGTTGATGCAATGGGCGAGCACGGTACTCGTTCAACATGTTTGGATCGAGCATCATTTGATAGCCATAAACCGCTAAGTTACCGCTATACCGATGACGAATTTCTTTCAGTAAAGCTTCGGAGTCGCCGCTATGATCGACGATCAACCAAGTATTTTCATTGGTTTGCAACTGATTAAGTCTACTAAATAAATCAAGGATCGACTGCGTTTCAATATGCTCAACATCATAATTTTCTAAATAATGACGTAGGACATTGGCAGTTGCTGGGTGCGCCAAATAAGACACAACTTGTAGATTGCTAAATTGTGGATGCACAATTTCAATTTCTTCATCGACCACAAAGCGCGCAGTAAACCAGAAGGTTGAACCTTTTTCTGTTGGCGCACGTTCTTGGTTATCTTCAAAACCAATTTGTCCATGCATTAGGCTGACCAATTGTTTGGAGATGGCAAGACCTAAACCTGTACCGCCAAATTGACGGGTCACAGATGCATCACCTTGTGAGAAGGATTCAAACAGTTTCTTGCGGTCAGTACCGCTTAGGCCGATACCACTGTCTTGGACACTAAAGTGCAGCAGACATTGACCGATGTCATCATGCTCCATACGGACACGGACAATAATTTCACCATCTGGAGTGAATTTAATCGCATTTGAAATTAAGTTGGTCAAAATTTGTTTGAAGCGAAGGGCATCACCAACCACAAATTTCGGCACATTGTCCGCATAGTAGAAGGTCATATCGATGTGCTTTTGTGCTGCCAATGGTGACAACATATCCATCACATCAAAGACGGCTTCTTCTAAGTCAAATTGCGCAGTTTCAAGTTCTAATTTACCTGCATCAATTTTGGAGAAATCAAGCACGTCATTAATTAAAGCCAATAAATGCGCTGAAGATTTACGAATCGTTTGTAGATATAAATTTTGCTCATTACTGAGGTTGCCTTGGCGCAGTAAAAGATGAATAAAGCCATCAATACTGTTAAGTGGCGTGCGCAGTTCATGGGAAATATTGGCTAAGAACACCGACTTCGACTGATTGGCATGGATCGCTTGGTCACGAGCTTGACGATAGGTGATGTTTTGCACTTCCAAAGTATCGAGGGTGCGTCTTAAGTCATCTTCAGTTTGTTCGGTATGTTCACGTAACTCTAAGAAACTGAAATGCAAGCGTTTAACCACATTGGCAATATCACGCTGTAATAAACGGAGTTCGCCAGTACTGTTAATGATCATGTGCTGATCTAGGGTGTCGGCATTTAAACGTTGTAACTGCATACGAATTTCGTACATTGGTGCAATCCAACGACGTGAATAGAAATTCAAACACAGCAAAAGTAATAAGAGCGTCAATAAACCTGTTGCAATCAACACGATTAACACGCGATAGCGGGCAATTTGCAGCGGTTGATTATCCAGTTCAATGCTTAACCATGCCGGCGTCTGGGTTGAATCTGAAATTTTCAGGGCATAAACATGGTTACCCTGATGTGGAATTGGTCCAATAAAAGATGCTTTACTGTCAAAAGCAGGCCAAATAGCTTGATCTTGAAAGCCAATGCTCAGGCGGTTATTGCCTTTGAAATCTATAATCGCAGCACGAATCAAATGTTTTTCGTTCAACATGCTTTGCATGGCATTACGAGCTTGATCAAACTGCCACGGATAATGGTTGAGCAACTCTATAGCCGATTCTGATGTCGGTTGATAGCGCGTCAGAATCGCAACAGCCATTTGTCTTTGTTGTGCTTTGGCTGCATTGGAGGTTTCTGTTATTACCAACATCGCACCGACACAGGCCAAAATGGTGATCGGCACAAAAATAAGTGCAATCAACTGACCATAGGCATGATTTAAGTGTAGGCGTTTAAAAAGCTTTTTGTTGATATTTGACATGGTTTAAGCAGTTTATTCCTTATGCCCCGAATATTAGCATGGATTATTTAAAACTGATTGTGCTTTAATCACTTTCGCGAAAAAGCGAGGCAAATGGGTGCAGGCAAAGGCATTTTTTCATACAATAGGCGCACCTCGATATAGGTGTGAATAATGAGTAATACAACCCCTGATTTTCAAGCAGACGATTTTTTATTAGACCATTACGTCGGCAACACGCCGTTAGTGCGTTTACAACGTCTGGCAAGTCATACTCAAGCAACAGTATTAGCCAAGTTAGAAGGCAATAACCCAGCGGGTTCGGTCAAAGATCGCCCTGCATATAACATGATTATGCAAGCGGAAAAGCGTGGTCAGATTAAACCGGGTGATACGTTGATTGAAGCGACGAGCGGAAATACAGGGATTGCTTTAGCCATGGTTGCTGCAATGCGTGGCTATAAAATGACTTTGATCATGCCTGCAAGTTCTAGCCAAGAGCGTAAAGATGCCATGCGTGCCTACGGTGCCGAACTGATCGAATCAGAAAACATGGAAGAAGCACGTGATCTTGCCCTTCAAATGGAAAAAGACGGCAAAGGTTTAGTCCTAAACCAGTTTGGTAACCCGGACAATGTAGAAGCACATTACCTCACTACGGGTCCAGAAATTTGGAAACAAACGGGCGGTAAAATTACACATTTCGTCAGCTCTATGGGAACCACCGGGACCATTATGGGGATTTCGAAATATTTAAAAGAACAAAATCCGGATATTCAAATTGTCGGTTTACAGCCGTCTGAAGGCTCAAACATTGCTGGTATTCGCCGTTGGCCACAAGAATATCTTCCTACGATTTTTGACCCTTCACGTGTTGATCGTATTATGGATATTCCGCAAATTGAAGCGGAAAAAACGGCTCGTCGTTTAGCGCGTACAGAAGGTATCAGTGCAGGTACATCATCGGGTGGTGCGGTATGGGCTTCAGTTAAATTGGCTGAAGAAAATCCGGATGCCGTGATTGTTTGCATCGTATGTGACCGTGGTGACCGTTACTTGTCTACTGGTCTATTCTCTGTTGTTGATCCTGAATAATTACAGTGGCCGAACGGCACTGGTGAGTACTTATGCGTTTACCTGTTTTAATTTTTGATATCGAAACACTGACAGATTTGAAGTCAGGTGCGCATTTGTATGGACTGGATCTGCCTGAGGTGGATCTAGATGCTGCGCTGACTAAACTGCGTCGCCAAGAGGCGGGCACGGATTTTCAGCGTTTGGCCTTGCATGAAATTGTCTGTATCTCTGGACTATGGATTGATGAAAAGGGCATGAAGTTGTTTTCATTTAGCCGTGAAGACAATAGCGAAGCTGAAATTTTAAAAAAATTCGTTTCTATTTTTGAAAAGCGTCATCCGACCTTGGTCAGTTGGAACGGTTCACAGTTTGATTTGCCTGTGATTTTGTTCCGTGCCATGTATCACGGACTATCTGCACCAAGTTTGTTCGATCAGGGCGAGATTGATACGCAAAAGCGCTATAATAACTACCAGAATCGTTATCATCATCGTCATGTAGATTTGATGGATGTCATGGCCATGTTCCATGGTCGTCATTTTCAAAAGCTCGACGATGCAGCACATTTACTTGGTTTCCCCGGTAAACGTGGTGATGGTGGCTACCATGTGCCTGAATATGTGCGTGAACAACAGTGGATGGAACTGACCAGCTACTGTGAAGGTGATGTGCTCAATACATGGTTGATTTATTTACGCTGGCTGTTGCTGAAAGGACAGTTATTGTTAAATGATCATCAGCACTTGATTCAAAGTACGATTCAATATTTACAAACTCAGCCGCAACACGCTGACTTTTTATTGGTATGGCAGCAAACCTCGCAACGTACCGAATTCACCCAATCTGATTTCCCATCTTCCACACATTAGGTACGCATGAAACACAAAGCCAAACCCCAAAAAGCCCAACAACCCATTTATACATTTCAGGTTGAATCGCTTTCACATGAGGGGCGAGGCATAGCGCACTTTGGGACGCATCCAGATCATCCTGCAGAAAAACACGGTAAGAAAGTCTTTATCCGTTATGCCTTGCCGGGTGAAACGGTGCGTGCGCGTATTACTAATGTCGTTAAGCGTCTCGAAGAAGCAGACAGTCTGGAATTACTGAGTGAAGAGTCTGCTCTACGGGTTAAACCGGCCTGCCCACATTATGGGGTTTGTGGTGGGTGTAGCATGCAGCATATTCATCCCGACGAGCAAATTCGTTTAAAACAAGATGTTTTACAATCACATTTGCAACATTTTGCTGGGATACAACCTGATCAATGGTTAGCTCCTTTACGTTCATTGCGTGAAGACTACCGTCGCAAAGCACGTATTGGTGTGCGTTACCTACCTGCAAAAGATAAGCTTGTGGTTGGCTTTCGTGAAAGCCAGTCAAATAAACTGACTTCGATTGACCGTTGTATGGTGTTGGATCGTGAGTTTGGCTCCATCACCACACTCAAACAACTGTTACAAGGTCTGCAAGGTAAAGCAGATATTGGGCATATGGAACTGGCCATGGGAGATCAAGAAATTGCTCTCCTGATTCGTCATACGGCGGAACTTTGCGCGGAAGATGTCAACCAATTAGTAAAATTTGCGTTACATAAAGAGTGGCAACTGTACTTACAACCTGAAGGGCCAGACAGCTTACATCGTGTGGATCATTCCGATGCACCGATGCGTCTGCACTATGGTCTAAGTGACTTTGCTGTGAAATTTGGCTTTAATCCTCAGGACTTCACGCAAGTGAATTCCACGATTAATCCGCAAATGGTGAAACTGGCATGTGAATTGCTTCAGTTACAACAGGGTGAGCGAGTTCTAGATCTGTTTTGTGGCTTAGGAAACTTTTCTTTACCACTTGCTCAATGTGTGGGTTCAACGGGTCAAGTCGTTGCAGTTGAAGGGAGTGAAGAAATGGTTCAGCGTGGTGCAGAAAATGCACAAAACAATGGCCTTTCGCAACTGAAATTTTATTCACAAGATTTAACAAAAGATTTTTCGCATCATTCTTGGGCAAAACAAGGATTTGATGCATTATTGATAGACCCACCACGTTCTGGTGCAGAAGAAATAATGCGTTATGTGCCCAAATTTGGTGCAAAAAGAATCGTTTATGTGTCATGTAATCCTGCAACACTAGCACGCGATGCTGGAATGCTGGTACAACAAGGCTACCGTTTGAAAAAAGCGGGTGTCATGGACATGTTTACCCATACAGGGCATGTCGAATCGATTGCTTTGTTCGAAAAAGAAAATCAGATAAACGATTAAAAGTTATGAAGCGTAGAAAACTAGGAGTAGGGTATGGTCACAGTACGTGAACAATTACCTGGACGTCTCAATGAGCTGTCTCAGGAAACGACTGTAGAACATGCCGAGCAAGCACAGCATGATTTGGCTGAATGGCTAGAGCGTGTGAGTGGCATGTTTGACGGGGCTCCTCTAAAGCAACTCGAAGAAGTTGCACATCTGACCTTACAGAATGAACTTGAAACAACGGTCAACCATCGCTCGAATACCTTCTATACCGGTATTGAAATGGCGGATATTCTTGCTCATCTGTATGCGGATGAAGATACGTTATCAGCAGCCATGCTGTATCGAAGTGTTCGTGAAGGCGTAACCAGTTTAGAAGAAGTCCAAAGCAAATTTGGCGATCAAGTGCATGCTTTGGTGAAAGGCACGCTTGCCATGGGTAAGTTGTCTGACCTGATTGAGCAAAATAAACGTCTAGAAGATCATTTTAATAATAACCAACGTGAACATTTGACCGGCATTTATAAAATGCTGATTTCGGTGACCGAAGATGTACGTGTTGTATTAATCAAACTTTCTGAACGTACCTATGCATTACGTGAGTTGGCGCACTCAACCAAAGAGCGTCAAGAGCGTGTCGCACGAGAAATTTTAACCATTTACTCGCCGCTTGCGCACCGTTTAGGGATTGCACAGCTTAAGTGGGAGCTTGAAGATCTTGCTTTCCGTTATCTAGCACCTGAACGCTATAAAGAAATTGCCTCTTTACTGAATGAAAAACGTTTAGAGCGTGAACAATATATTCAGTTCGTGACAGAAAAGTTACGTAAAGAACTATTAGATCATGGCATTGAGGCCGAGATTAATGGTCGGGTGAAACACATTTATTCGATTTATCGAAAAATGAAGAGTAAGAACCTGAGCTTTGATCAGCTTTATGACATTCGAGCGGTTCGTGTTCTGGTGGATAATGTACCTGAGTGTTATCACACACTGGGGATCGTTCATCAGATTTGGCGTCATATTCCGCATCAGTTCGATGATTATATTACCAACCCGAAAGCCAATGGTTATCGCTCACTGCATACGGCCGTGATTGCAGAGAACAAATCTTTAGAAGTGCAAATTCGTACGCACAATATGCACGAAGAAGCTGAACTCGGGGTGTGTTCGCACTTTAACTACAAAGAAGGTTCTAAAACCACAGATTATTCATTTAATCATCGCTTACATTCTTTGCGTGCAGTGCTTGAACATTATCAAGAACGAAATGATGCTAGCGCCCATAAAGAAGATGAGGCTTCTGAAAACTTCGAACAAATCCAAGAGTTTGAAGATTTTGAGAAAATCTATGTGTTTAGTCGTGATGGTGATATCAAAGAATTACCACGCGGTTCGACCGTGCTTGACTTTGCCTATCATGTGCATACTGAAGTGGGCAACAAGTGCTATGCAGCACGGGTGAACCAACGTTATGTACCTTTAACCTATACCCTAAAAACTGGGGAGCAGGTCGAGATTTTAACCAAGAAAGATCGTGAACCGAACCGAGATTGGTTGGTGAACTCGCTGGGTTATATCAAGACGGCTCGTGCACGTGACAAGTTGCGTCATTGGTTCCGTCAGCAAGACCGTAGTAAAAACTTGGAAGTGGGACGTGAGATTCTGAATAAAGAATTGTCACGTTTGGCGATTCACCCGAAAAGTATCGATTTGAATGATTACTGCAATCATTTTAATGTGAAATTGGGTGAAGATATATTGATTGGCTTGGTGAGTGGTGACATTAGCTTGCATGCTTTAATCAATCAGGTTAACCGTCATATGCACCTCGATCAGGATGAGCCTGAACTGGTGTTAAAACCAACCTTGAACCCACGTGCAAGTCATACGCTTTCGGCGCATGGTATTTTGATTGATGGTTTGGACAATGTAGAACTACACATTGCTCAGTGTTGTCAGCCTGTGCATGGTGAATCGATTGCTGGTTATATCACCCTGAATCGTGGCGTAAGTATCCATAAGGTCGCATGTCCGGATTATATCCGTATGATTGGGCAAGAGCCTGAACGTGCGGTTGAAGCGGATTGGGAAATGCAGCCAACTCGTGGTCAAAGTGTGCAAATCGTGGTGGAAGCTTATGACCGTCGTGGTTTGCTTAAAGATCTGACTCAAGTGATTTTCTCAGACCAAATCAATATTCGTCAGGTGAATACCATTTCCGAGAGTGATGGTATTGCCAATATGAAGCTGTTGATTGAAGTGAAAGGCTTGGCGCAGTTGTCGAAACTGTTGGCACGTCTAGAGCAACAACCAGGCATTATCAGCGCACGTCGCTTGGTACAAGGTAGCTAAAAATAAAGCTGTATAAAAAACCCGCTGCGTGCGGGTTTTTTATTATATTGGGGGAGAGAAATTATAAAATTGAATGCTTATGCTGCCTTCAGAGCTTTTTGAAAAGCGTCGACAGAATCTAACACAAGCCATTGACCATTGGGTGGCAACAGGCCCCTTTAAAAATGGTAAAGCTGTGTGTGAACATTTTGGCTTAGCGGTTCCTTTAATTTCCCAATTATTAAATAGTCATCGGCAGATTGGAGAGAAATTTGCACGTGAATTAGAGTCACAATTGGGACTCATTAAGGGAAGTTTAGATAATGAGGTTCAGTTTATAGAACAAGACAAGTGCACTGAGGAGCAAGCAAGCTTGGTCCTTTTTGAAATGCAGGTGGTTGAGACACAGGCATTTTCTTTAAAACCGATTTCAAATGATTCATCTCAATATTCAGCATTATTTAAAAACACTCAAGACCTGTATTTGATTCGCATCACAGCATCGTATTATGCCCCTGTATTACAAGAGGGTTGGCTTGTGGTCTGTGATGAACGGCGAGGGGTAGAGAGATCGGATCTAGCCTGTGTATATTTGCGAAATGGCTTAAATTTAATTTTAAACGTGATACAGCAAACAGATGATACATGGCAATTTGCAAGTCTAGACCAAAAACGACAGGTAGAATTCCTGCAATCCGATATTAAAAAGTTACATCCTATTATTGCGATTTTGCCTAGCTCATTTATTTAAGGTAGTCGCATAAAAAAACCCATCCGAAGATGGGTTTTGATTTGAACTATAAGTCGAAAAGCTTAAGGAATCTCTTCTTCTTCAAATTCAGGCTTCACTTGTACAATGAAGTCTTGACGGTTCAGGCCACGCCATAGCGCGAAGGCTGTACCAATGTAGATTGATGAATATGTACCCACAAATACACCAACAAACATTGCAACAGAGAACCATTTCAGACCATCACCGCCCAGTACCATCATCGCCACAACAACCAGTAATAGTGTCATAGAGGTGTGAATGGTACGGCGAAGTGTTTCAGTTAATGCACTGTTGACAACTTCAAGAGGCTCAGCACCACGAATCTTACGGAAGTTTTCACGAATACGGTCAGATACAACGATGTTATCGTTGAGCGAGAAACCGATAATCGCGAGTAGTGCAGCCAAAACTGTTAAGTCAAACGGCCACTGCATCATGGCAAAGATACCAATGGTCACCACGATATCGTGGAATAAAGACAGTACAGCACCCATCGCAAGTTTGAATTCAAAGCGAATAGTGACATAAACCAGCATGAGCAGTAGGGCAAGACCTACAGCGCCAGCAGAACGCACGTAGAGTTCATTACCGACTTGACCGCCAACTACATCAACTTTATGTACTTCTGCTTTATTGCCTGGCAATTGAGCAGCAGTCGTAATGGCTTTGGTTAAGTCTTCAGCTTCAATGTCTTTTTGAACTGGCATACGAACCATCAGGTCGCGGTCAGATCCTAAGGTTTGTACTACAGGGTCTTTAAAACCAGCTTTTGTCAGCGCTGAGCTCACATCGGTAGATTTTACTGGTTGACTATAGTTCAACTCTGCTGCCACACCGCCAGTAAAGTCCAAACCGAGGTTTAGACCTTTGGTGCAAATAAAAAAGATACTTGCGAGCGTTAAAATAATCGATATCAAGGCTGCCGGTTTGGCAATCTTCATAAATGGAATAATGCGCTCGTTGTCCGGACGGCCGTATTGTTTCGGTTGAGTATTTTCAGTCATCTTCGATCTCCTAAATGCTCAACTTCTTCAGGTTACGTTTTTTACCATAAATGATTTGTACGATTGCACGTGTCACAGTAATTGCTGTGAACATTGAGCACACAATACCAATCATTAGGGTAACCGCGAAGCCTTTAATTGGGCCTGTACCAATTGCGAACAGAATGAAAGCCACCAAGAATGTGGTTAAGTTGGAGTCAAAGATGGTGTTATACGCACGATCATAACCCGCAACAATCGCCTGTTTCGGCGAGGCACCCCATTTAATTTCCTCTCGTATCCGCTCACAGATCAGTACGTTGGCATCGACCGCCATACCAATGGTAATTACGATACCTGCAATACCCGGAAGGGTGAGGGACGCGCCAATCCAAGACATGATGGTTAAAATCATGGCAAGGTTAACCACGAGTGCAAAGTTGGCAATCAAGCCGAACACACGGAAGAAGACCACCATCCAAATCGCAACCAATAAGAAACCGATTTGAGTTGATAACACGCCTTTGTCGATGTTTTCTTGACCGAGACTCGGACCAATCACACGTTCTTCCACGAAGTACATTGGCGCTGCCAATGCACCTGCACGTAGCATCAATGCAAGTTCAGACGCTTCTTGAGGTGAATCCAGACCAGTAATACGGAACTGAGAACCCAATACGGCTTGAATCGTTGCCGCATTGATGACCACAGATTCGGTATAAGGTGTACGAACTTCAGTTTGTGTGCCTGTTGTAGGATCTGCAACATAACTAATTTTTTGTTTGTTCTCGATGAACAAAACTGCCATTCGTTTGCCTACAGCATTACGAGTGGCTTCAGACATCAACTTACCGCCCGCAGTATCCAAAGTAATATTTACTTCAGCACCACCTGTATCTTGGCTAAAACCTGATGACGCATTTTGTACACGTTCACCTGTTAAGATACGGTTACGGTTAAGCAATAATTGACGACCGCTGTCCAAAGATTCATAAGCAAATACTTCTGTACCTGGCGGTAATGAGCCTTTTGCTTGACCTGTGTAAGGATCGATATATTGATCATTTAAGTCAGAAACTAAGCGGAACTCAAGGTTTGCAGTACGACCAAGTACACGTTTTGCTTCAGCAGTATCTTGTACACCCGGTAATTCAACCACAATACGGTTGCTACCTTGAGTTTGCACCAATGCTTCCGCTACACCTAACTCGTTAATACGGTTACGTAAAGTTGTTAAGTTTTGGTTGACAGCATAAGACTGAATTTCTTGTTTACGTGTATCTGTGTAGCTTAGACGAAGAGTCGAACCTTCAGTTGTTGCAACCGCTTGTTGAGTATATTCATTGCCGTTACGACGAAGGAAATCCATAGCTGCAGAACGGTCATCATTATTTGCAAATTGCATCGTAATGGTGTTGTTGTTCAAAGATAAGCTATTGAATTTTAATTTATTGTCACGAAGTTGGCGACGTAAGTCAGCCGCAGACGTTTCCATACGTTGTGAAATGGCTTTGTCCATATCCACTTCAAGTAGGAAATGTACACCACCACGTAAATCCAGACCCAGCTTCATTGGTTTAGCACCAATTTTTTGTAGCCATTCTGGGGTAGTAGGCGCAAGGTTCAGTGCGACGACATAATTTTCACCGAGCCCACGACGCAGTGCTTCTTTCGCTTTTAATTGTTGTTCGCTCGAATCAACACGTAATAAAGCGGCATTATTGGTGAAGTTATTGTCATGGCTGGCAATATTTTCAGATTTTAAAATCTGCTCTGCTTTTTGTACGATGCTTTGGTCAATCTGGGTACCGGCTTTGGCACCTGAAATTTGAACAGCAGGTTCATCAGGATACAAACTTGGCAGGGCATATAATGTACTGATGGCTAGTACCACTAGAATCAGTAGATATTTCCATGCTGGGTAACGCATTCGTTTTCTTCTTAAAATGAAAAAAGCCGTGCGGGTGCACGACTTATTTTTTGATTAAAGGTTATTTAGAGTGCCTTCAGGCAGAACTGAAATCACACTTGCGCGTTGTACTTTTACTTCTACGCCACGGTTCAGTTCAACAACTGCAAAATCACCTTCGATTTTTGTGATTTTACCCATTAAACCGCCCGCAAAAACAACTTCACTACCAACACCTAGGCTTTCAATTAGTGCACGATGTTCTTTTGCACGTTTTGATTGAGGGCGCCAGATCAAGAAGTAGAAGATTGCGACAAATACCGCAATCATCAACAGGTTTGCCATCATGCTCGGTTGCTGTGCAGCTTCACCTGCCGCGTGAGCAGTAGAAATAAAAAGGCTCATTTCATTTTCCTAAACTAAAAAAACTGGTTATCAATACTTTGATAAATAAATTGGACTTGTTCAGCAATTTACCTTGTCTTTTTCTTCAGCGCAAATGCTGAAAGAATTAATCTTGAGGACAAGGTGGCACTTCCATGCCGCGACGACGATAAAAGTCTTCAACAAACTCATCAAAAGTGCCATGATCGAGAGCATCACGCATCGCTTCAGTCAGACGCAGGTAATAACGTAAGTTATGAATAGTACCGAGCATCGAACCGAGCATTTCGCCGCATTTCTCAAGATGGAAGAGATAAGATTTGGTGAAATTTGTACAGGTATAGCAGTCGCAATGTGGGTCAAGCGGACTTTGATCATGACGATATTTGGCATTGCGAATACGCACTAAACCGTCAGTCACAAAATAATGACCATTACGTGCATTTCGAGTTGGCATCACACAGTCAAACATATCGACACCGCGACGAACTGCTTCTACGATATCTTCTGGTTTACCGACACCCATCAAGTAACGTGGTTTATCCGCAGGCATTTTCTCTGGAAGATAATCCAATACTTTGATCATTTCTTCTTTAGGTTCGCCAACAGACAAGCCACCAATGGCATAACCATCAAAATCAATTTCTTTGAGACCATTTAAAGATTCATCACGTAAATCTTCATACATGCCGCCTTGGATAATACCAAACAGGGCATTACGGTTTTTCAGCACGTCATGATGTTGAGTCTTACAACGTTTCGCCCAACGCAATGAAAGCTGCAGTGATTTTTGCGCTTCTTCATGTGTCGCAGGATAAGGCGTACATTCATCAAAAATCATCACGATGTCTGAATTCAGTGTGTGCTGAATATCCATCGAAATTTCAGGAGATAAAAAGACTTTAGAGCCATCAATCGGAGAGCGGAAAGTTACGCCATCTTCTTTAATTTTGCGCATAGCGCCAAGACTGAAGACTTGGAAACCGCCTGAATCTGTCAAAATCGGGTTATTCCATTTCATGAATTGGTGTAAACCACCATGTTCACGAATAACATCTAGGCCTGGGCGTAGATATAAATGGAAAGTATTACCCAAAATAACTTGGGATTTAATTTCTTTAATGTCACGTGGGAGCATGCCTTTTACAGTACCGTAAGTACCAACAGGCATAAACATAGGTGTTTCAACGACACCATGTTCAAGGGTTAAACGGCCGCGACGAGCACGGCCCGATTGCGCCAATTTTTCAAACTTCATACAAGGTCCAGATCAAGGCGAAAAAACAGTTCGCTGATGGTAAGAGTGCTAAAAGTGCTCTATTTTCCTTGATTCTGCGGTTAAACGCTAGCTTTGTCGGGTGTTAAGTCTGTAAATTTATAGATTGCATCTTGTGACAAGGCTTCATTTGAACTCTTGGCATTAAAATAGAACTGGTTAATTCGCTGCAAAATTTCTTCTTTATCCATCGCAAATGTACCTTTCGGGTCCGATGTCATGGCCACGATGCTGTCAATAAGCTTTTGAATATAGGGATTCGTGGTTGCATAGCTTTTTTCTAAGCTTAAAAGATAGACTTCATTGGCTACATGTAAATAGTTATAAGGTTGTATTTCAACGATTTGAGCCAAATCAATCAGCAGGTCTTTATCATACTGAGACAGCTTCATACGCTTGTGTAAGCTGTCGAGTTTGAGCGGTTGCTTGGATTTGAGAAAATCGTCAAGTTGTGTGCTTGGAGTATTTAAAACCTGAGCTGAATAAATTTCTATTTCGGGCTGTGTCGGGACCGTGATAAAAAACAGAATATTGTCCAGTTCTATGCCGTAGGACTGAACCAAGTCGACTTTTGTTTGTTGTATGGCATTGAGCAAGATTGAAAGATGGTTAGTTGACTCAGACTTCATTGAGCTTTCGATCGAAGATGGATTGAGGTCTAAAAGACCCACTTCATTTACAGATGTTAGTTTAAACTGCGCCAAGTCTTGGTTGAGGGAAAGGGCACTACGAGAGCGCCATTTCGACACATTCCATCGATCATGCGCTGCAAGATATTGAGCAGAATATTCATCTTCGGCAAAAATACTACGCTGCGTAGAGACTGCGATATAGTCTATGGATAAATAGGGATTGAACGCCAATGTACATGCGTAAATATGGTCGTCTTGGTGCTGCTCATAGAGTTTGAAAAACGCCTGAATCAGCACATTTTTCAGTGCATTAATTTGATTTTGCATATTTTATTTTTCTTTCTAGTTTTGGAGGTGCTTGATCACCTCATCATTATTTTTTTACTTTGGTATGTTAAAGCCCGAACTTAAAAGTTCGGACGATAATCAAAATTTTGGCTGGCAGCTTGATCGCGGAAAGGGCGAACCGCTTTTTTACTCAGCAATAGCGTATTAATAATATTGTTAGGAAACACTTGAATGTGGTTGTTGAACAACTCAACGTTGCGGTTAAAAATAGTAATCGCCGCACCGACATTTTCGTTTTGTTCTTCAATTTCATTCATCATTTTCAGATAAATATCATTGGCTTTGAGCTCTGGGTAGTTTTCAACCACAACATTCAGGCTGCGCATTAGATCTTGATTTAAGGCTTCAATACGCTGTAATTGGCTGACATCGGTACTATTGACGTTCAAATTCATAATATTTTGACGGAGTTCAGTGACTTTTGCCAAAGTCCCTTGTTCAAAATTCGAATATTGCTCAACCAGTGGCTGTAATCCATCTAAAATTTTGATTTTTTGACGTTCATAGCTGGCTACATCTGACCATGCACGAATGGTTGCATTGTGATGTCGGACAATGTTGTTGCGAATCATGATTGCACCAATCACCAATGCAATGATGATTAAAACAAAGATCAAAAGCCCCATAAAATTTTATCCTCAAGATAAAAGGTCGTAATTTAAAGCATTATTGTATGAAATCTATTTTAAAAACTGCGTTAAGTCGTTTTTCAAATTTTCTAAAGCATTTAATTTAAAGGTTCTGAGATGTCCACGCAATGCAGAAACATCCTGAATTCGTTTTGCTTTACTACTGACTTTAAATAAATCTGTAGAGCCAAGATAGCACATTATTCGGTGGCTCGGATGAAATAGCAGATCACCTTCACGGTTTTGAAAAAAATCCGCTAGTCGAAGGACAAAGCCCGGGCTGAGCAATTTAGCGATTTCCATTTGGTTATTGCCATAAAACTTTAATTTTTGATTGGTTTGAATGTCGCTGCTGTGCCAAGGAAAACTATAGGGATAGCCAAAGTTTTTGCCTGTTGCAGATACGGCAAGTCCATGGATGCCAATATCAAAAACAAATACGCCCCACAAGTCTTTATGAATTTCTTTAACCGTGACTTCATCACCGTCTTTGTCACGTACTTTCAGTTCATTCACATAGTGATAATGAAAGACCATGACTTGATGCTGTTGCTGATTTTCATCTTCCCAAACGGTGCTCGCGAAGGTCTGAATATCATTCGAAAGGCTGCCTTGCTTAAATACGGGGAACATACGTTTAAGATTGCCAATAAATTGTAGATTATTCAGCGGCATTGAAATGTATTGAGGCTGTCGGTTAAAAGCCAGTTGGTATTTTTTTGCGATGCATTCGGTTTCCAAAAACGCAATAACATCTTCGAGCGGGTCATCTTTTTCATAGCTGATATAGGCCCAGAACACCATGGCCAACCCCACAGCAAAGCAGAGCTGTGCCCAGCCATGATCGGGCTGAATTACAATAAACAGCATGAATCCGATACCCAGTGCGGCTAAAGCTAGGGGGAGTAAATTTTCAAATTTGAGTGTAATGGGAGCATTCCATGGATGCAGTCCATCGAGGAGCTCTTGGTGTGTTTTTGCATTTCGGCCTATATCCCAGAGCCGAGCGATATTCTGAAAAACCACAGCATTCTTTTTTCGACGAATATGGATGGAGTGCTTTACAGAATCTATCGGCATAGGGATGATTTCGGCGTAATTTTATTTGTGGTTAATATTATCAATTAACATCGCATCACCATAACTAAAGAAGCGATATTGGCTCTCGACGGCATGGTGATAGGCATTCAAAATATTATCTCGACTGGACAACGCTGACACTAACATCAGCAAGGTAGATTCAGGTAAATGGAAGTTGGTAATTAAACGATCGACTACTTTGAACTCATAACCTGGGTAGATAAAGATCTGTGTATCACCAGTCCAACCCTTGAGTTCGCCGCCATTGGCTTGAGCTGCACTTTCAGTCGCGCGAGTCGCTGTAGTACCGACAGCAATGACTTTATTGCCACGTGCTTTTGTTTCACGGATTAAAGCCATAGATTCTTCTGATACGTCACACCATTCGCTGTGCATGATGTGGTTTTCAATGTCATTGGTGCGCACGGGTAAGAATGTACCAGCACCCACATGCAAGGTAACAAAGGTTTTATTTACGCCTTTGTCTGCCAATTTTTTGAGTAGCGCTTCATCAAAATGTAAGCTTGCTGTTGGTGCTGCAACTGAAGCCAATTTGGTCGGATCGTTAAAAACAGTTTGGTAACGTTCGGTATCAATCGCTTCTGCTTCACGGTTAAAGTAAGGCGGAATCGGTAAAGCACCGTATAAATCTAAAACTTGTAAAATAGGCTGTGAAAATTCCACAACAAATAAGTTTTCATGACGGCCTTGAACGGTCACTTTAACTTCGTCTGGACCAATAAATAATTCCGCACCTTGTTTAGGCGTATTGCTGGCTTTAATGTGGCAATGTGCGGTTTTCGGGTCAAGAATACGTTCAACTAAGACTTCAACTGCACCACCAGTTGCTCGTTTGCCTTTTAAGCGGGCTTTCATCACTTTGGTATCGTTCAGTACCAATAAGTCACCTTCATTGAGCAAGTCTAAAATGTCAGTGAAATGATGGTCGTGATATTCGCCATTTAGATCGAGATGGAGCAGACGTGATGCACTACGTGTTTCGAGTGGATAGCGGGCAATGAGTTCGTCGGGGAGATTGAAGTTAAAGTCAGAAAGTTGCATGTTAAGAAATCTGAAAAGGGGATAATGAAATTTGGCTTAGTATAAGCTTTTTTGGGTTTTAACGCTGAAATTGATGGATTATCCATCTAAAAATTCTTATACGGTTTATTTTTAATCAAATGAGAACATCATGCGTTGACAAGTTTTTGAAACAGTTTATTATACGTTTCAACACCTTCCCGAGGTGGTGAAATTGGTAGACGCGGTGGATTCAAAATCCACTATCAGAGATGATGTGTCGGTTCGAGTCCGACCCTCGGGACCAAAATTCTAAAAGACCCCAAGCTTATTAAGACTTGGGGTTTTTTATGTCTAAAAGTAATGAATTATATAAAATTCCTAGAAAATTTCCAATGATTTCACTAGCCACGTTTCAGGTGGTCACTTCGTAAAATGAGTACCTGAATTTTGTTTGGGTACTCATGGTGGAATCAGATGCTAAGCTTAAATTATTAGATCAATACAATAATCAAATGTGATTGATCGGGTGTCTTATAGGGCTTGTAGTATTTAAAAGATTTATTAACTATCTAAAGCTACTTTGATGACATCTGCAATTGTCTCAGTGTTGACACCTCTTTTTCGAGCATTCTCAGAGTGGAACCAAGTTGCTAAGTCTTTATTGCCTTTAGATGCATTGCAGCCAACACAGCACAATGCAATATTGGTTAAGGTTGTAATTCTTATATCGTTGATAATGTGTTCCCAAGACTTCTTGTTGGCTCTTTCAGTGCCAAACTTTTTGCCGCAATATACACAGCACAGGTCTCGCTCCGAGACCGCATCCTCTATGTGCTTTGGTATTCCCCATGAATTTGCCATTTTAGGTTTTCCTTATTTTAGGGCTGTAGTTGAATGAAAAATCCTAACCTTTGATAAATCACATTCATAAAATTTAGATCTAAGCATTAAATGAAAGAGTTGTCATAACACTATATAAATGAGGGTATAAAAAAACCAGCGCTTTCGCGCTGGTTTTTTACATCCCTAACTTGCATTAGTTCAGCATCAACTTATTGAGCAGCCTCAAGAGCAGCATTTAAAGTTGCGCTTGGACGCATTACAGCATTTACTTTTGCTGTATCTACAGCGTAGTAACCACCGATGTCCGCGGCTTTACCTTGAACTTCAGCAAGTTCTGCAACGATTTTTTCTTCGTTTTCAGCAAGTGCTTGAGCAAGAGGAGCGAATTTCGCTTTAAGCTCTGCATCTTCGTCTTGCGCAGCAAGTTCTTCAGCCCAGTATTTAGCAAGGTAGAAGTGGCTGCCACGGTTGTCAAGTTCGCCAGTACGACGTGATGGAGACTTGTCATTGTCAAGCAATTTACCAGTCGCAGCATCAAGTGTATTTGCAAGAAGTTTAGCTTTCGCGTTGTCTTCTTTGATGCCCATTTCTTCAAGAGAAACAGCAAGTGCCAAGAACTCACCTAAAGAATCCCAACGTAAGTGGTTTTCTTCTACAAGTTGTTGTACGTGTTTAGGCGCAGAACCACCCGCACCAGTTTCGTACATGCCGCCACCAGCCATTAGAGGCACGATAGAAAGCATTTTCGCAGAAGTACCCAATTCCATAATCGGGAACAAGTCTGTTAGGTAGTCACGTAGGATGTTACCAGTTACAGAAATTGTATCTAGGCCACGAGCAACACGTTCAAGTGTATAACGCATAGCACGTACTTGAGACATGATTTGAATGTCTAAACCAGTAGTGTCGTGCTCTTTCAAGTAAGTTTGAACTTTCTTGATGAGTTCGTTTTCGTGTGGACGGTACGGGTCAAGCCAGAAGATCGCAGGCATGCCTGAGTTGCGTGCACGAGTCACAGCAAGTTTCACCCAGTCACGGATCGGAGCGTCTTTCACTTGGCACATACGCCAGATATCGCCTTCTTCCACGTTTTGTGACATCAACACTTCACCAGTTTCTAGGTCGGTGATGTTTGCAACACCCGCTTCAGCGATTTCGAAAGTTTTGTCGTGTGAGCCGTATTCTTCAGCTTTTTGCGCCATCAAACCAACGTTAGGTACAGTACCCATAGTGCGTGGGTCAAAGTTACCATTCCATTTACAGAAATTGATCATTTCTTGGTAGATACGCGCGAAAGTAGATTCAGGCATTACAGCTTTACAGTCGTACTGTTTGCCGTCAGCACCCCACATTTTACCGCCACCACGGATCATTGCGGGCATAGATGCATCTACAATTACGTCATTAGGTGAGTGGAAGTTAGTGATGCCTTTTGCAGAATCAACCATTGCAAGTGCAGGACGGTGTTCTTGGCAAGCATGTAAGTCAGCAATGATTTCTTCACGAAGAGAAGTCGGAAGAGTTTCAATTTTTTCGTAAAGACCAGACATACCGTTGTTGATGTTAATACCTAACTCATCAAACAATTTGCCGTGTTTTTCGAATGCTTCTTTGTAGTAAATCTTCACACAGTGACCGAAAACGATTGGGTGAGACACCTTCATCATGGTCGCTTTTACGTGTAGAGAGAACAAAATGCCTGCTTCTTTACAATCATCTAATTCTTTTTCATAGAAGTCGCAAAGTGCTTTTTTGCTCATGAACATTGAGTCGATGATTTCGCCGTCTTGAAGCGCAACTTTAGGCTTAAGAACAATAGTTTCACCAGACTTAGTGATCAATTCCATTTTTACATTGCGAGCGCGGTCTAAAGTCATAGACTTTTCGCCGTGGTAGAAGTCACCTTCGTCCATGTGAGAAACGTGAGTTTGTGACCACTGTTTCCATTCGCTCATAGAGTGCGGATGTTTCTTCGCGTAATTTTTTACTGCAGTAGGCGCACGACGGTCAGAGTTACCTTCACGAAGTACAGGATTTACAGCAGAACCTAGGCATTTGCTATAACGTGCCTTGATTTCTTTTTCTTCCTCAGTCGCTGGGTTTTCTGGATAGTTCGGAATTGCAAAACCTTTAGACTGTAATTCTTTAATGCAAGCAGTTAATTGGCCAACTGAAGCACTGATGTTCGGAAGTTTGATAATGTTTGTGCTTGGATCTTGGGTTAATTGTCCAAGCTCTGCCAAGTTATTTGGCACCTTTTGTTCTTCGCTTAGGTAGTCTGAAAATTCAGCGAGTACACGTGCTGCAACTGAGATATCGCGTTTAACGATTTCAACGCCAGCAGGTTTAGTAAAGGTTTCAATGATCGGCAGCAGAGAGTAAGTCGCCAATAATGGCGCCTCGTCGGTCAGTGTGTAGATGATAGTTGACTTTCCACCAGCCATATATAGCCCCTTGCTTTAGATTGTGTCTTTGAGGTCCGAGCTTGTGGCTCGCCTCTATGAACCGATTTGCTTAAATAAAACTATGAAAGTATCGGGGTTCATTGCTTTTCAGTCAACGCAAGATCCTGTGATGTGGTCATTTCGTAGAAAAATGATACAAAAGAAGTGCAGTTTGACGCCCAATTTTAGCGCAAAACCGAGAAGGGAAATATTGAAAGCTTGTTATTCATAGCTTAAAGCTATTGAACAATTAAATTTATATCATTTTTTTGGGGCTGATCTGTTCTTTATGGCTCGTTCGAGTTTTAGTTGTAAAGTAAAGCGTTTGATAGGTCAAACCGAATGCCTTAACTTTTAGGTGTAGATTTGGTGCGGAAGTTCGAAAATTAGTCAGGATTGGGGACTTTATTAAAGAACGACGTGAGTTTGATGCTACGTTTGACTTTGAAGGCTCGCGGAATGCTTATGCGATAACTTATATATCTGATGAATAAGGCATGGCACTTTTTCAGCTTCAGTCATTTGGGTGAATGAGTTCATGTGCAGTAGAAGCATGAAACGAATCTTTAGCTCAGTTTAATAAAGTAAAAGCAAGCAAGTATGGTTTAATGCTCAAATGACACACATAACTGATAAAAACTAATAAATTAGTCTAATAGAAAAACTTAAAAATAGATTCATTTAGTGTAGCTGACTGAAACGAGCATCCTGATGAGCAATCTGGTCATAGAATAGTCATAAAACTCACTATTTTTTGTGATGGAGTTAAAGAAAATTAAACCCAGTTTTTTAGGTCTTATGTAAGTGAATGTTTCTTTTGGTCATGTTTTTAGTTTGAATAAAACGCGAAAAGTACGATTTAAAATAAACAGTTAATAAAATTTAAATTAATTTAAGTTTCTAATTTTATTGTTTTAATTTTTGTTTTACCTTTAATGTTATGTTCTTTATAGATATTTTTATTTTCTAATTGGATGAAAGTTCGATTAAATAGCGCATTCGTAAATGATGTTTGTTTTTTTGTTGGGTTTTGTTATTGAGTGTTTGGGCTATTTTTGCTATTAATCTTGAACAGAACAGTTGGTTTTTATCTTTAAGATAAACCCTGAGGAGAGCAACGGGATGGCTTTACGTTTACTGGATATTGGTACACAAACCGAATTATTAACTGCCTGTCGTTTGTCTTTATTGATGGGGGTTTATACGGACGACAACCGCATTGCAGAATTTTTAAAGTTTGCGCGTGGTATTGTGCAAGTCGATAATGCTGTCCTAGCATTTAAAAATGAACCTTATATATGGTATGCGTCAGAGCACATATTTAAGGCCTTTATGGCCGAAGCTGATGATGATCGTCTAGATCAGTTTTTTGCTGAACATTCCCGTATAGATCGCGACACTGAAAATTACCAAGCTTACTGCGACTATATGCAGGAACTGGGTTTAGGGCATCAGCGTTTAGTCGCTTTCGATTTAAAATATGATCAAGACTCTATTGGTAAAGTGATTTTGTTTGATGATCAAGTCACTGCATTTGAAGCCAAACAATTAAAGATCGTTGAAGAATTTGTACAAAGTCTAGTCAACATCATTCAACTCCGTGTTGAAAATGCCGAATTAAAAGAAGCCTATGAACAGCAGTCGGCACTGAATTTTAGTAAGACTAAATTTTTCCAAATTATTGCTCATGATTTAAGAGCACCTTTTCATGGTCTATTAGGTTTTTCTGAAGTTTTGGCGCAGGAACGCAATACCTTAGATGATTCGAGTGTGCAAAATATTGCAGACTATTTATATGACACCACACAGTCGACGTATAACCTTTTAGAAAGCTTATTAAACTGGGCTATGGCAGAAGGTGGTCGCTTTGTTTATCACCCGATTAATTTTGATTTGCATCAGTCTGCAAAAATCGTCAGTGATGTCTTAAATAGCTTGGCTGTGAAGAAAAATATCCGACTGATCAACGCCGTGCCTGAAGGCATTAAAGTCAATGCAGATATCAATATGATCACATCAGTGATGCAAAACTTGGTGTCAAACGCATTGAAATTTACTCATACCGATGGACGAGGTGTGGTGACGATTTCTGCCGAACGAGATGGCGAACGGATTTTATTCACCATTCAGGATACTGGATTGGGCATGACCCAAGCTCAGATTGACGATTTATTTCAGCAAAAACTGACGGTTAGTATTAAAGGTACGGCAGGAGAACGTGGTACGGGGTTGGGTTTAGTCCTTTGTAAGCGCTTTGTGGACTTAAATCAGGGTGAAATTGTGGTGAACTCGAAAGAAGGTGAAGGCACACAATTTAAAGTCTGGTTGCCAAAGGCGACGAGTCTGCATCAAACCTTAAGTACCGAGAGTAGCAGTGCACAGAAAGATGCGACCTTAAGCGAACTTTAAAGTCCGTCTATTGGTATAAAAGCCTAAAAATACTTTTCCCTAAGCGTTATCAACTGTTATAACTAGAAAAAAATCACGCTAGGGTTTGTGAAATGAATGCGGAGCAATTGCAGAAAACATTACGTGCCAGTCAATATGCTGAACAGGTGCTCGGAATCCATCAGGCCAGTTTAGAACAAGACTATGCAATTGATCAGTTTCAAACCTCGCTCAGTACAGCACAAATTCAACATTTTGTCGCAAGCAGCCTCGCTGAAATTCAAGATGAAAATAGCTGGATGCGTGTAATTCGTGTGCTGCGCGCACGCCTCATGTTTCGTTGGATTTGGCAAGATGCCAATCAACTCACCGATGTCGTTACCTTAACTCGAGAGCTTTCAGACTTTGCCGATGCTTCTATCTGTGCGGCAAAAGATTTTGCACTGAATCCGTTGATTGCGAAATATGGCGAACCGCTAGGCTATAAGGGGAAAGTTCAAGACCTGATTGTGGTTGCCATGGGAAAACTTGGCGCACAGGAACTTAATCTTTCAAGTGATATTGATCTTATATTTGCCTTTGATGAACAAGGCGAAACCAACGGTCGAAAATGTATTGATGTGCAGCAGTTCTGTATTTTATGGGGCCAGAAATTAATTTACTTGCTTGACCATATTACCGCAGATGGTTTTGTCTTCCGTGTAGATATGCGCCTTCGCCCATGGGGCGATGGTTCTGCCTTGGCAATCAGTCATGCGGCATTAGAAAAATATTTAAGCCAGCATGGCCGAGAATGGGAACGCTATGCCTGGATTAAGGCACGGATCGTCACGGGCGGTAAAGAAGGCGCCGAGTTACTGGAAATGACCCGACCTTTCGTCTTCCGCAAATATGTCGATTACACCGCTTTCGAAGCTATGCGTGACATGAAAGCCATGATCGAACGTGAAGTGCTACGTCGTAATATCGAAGATGATATTAAACTCGGTGCAGGCGGAATTCGTGAAGTAGAGTTTATTGTTCAAGTCTTTCAGCTCATCTATGGCGGTTCAAAACTCGAGTTGCAAGACCGTCAATGTTTAGTGAGTCTGCATCATTTAGGTGAAGTTGGATTATTAGAAAATACCGCGGTTGCTGATTTAGAAGATGCGTATTTATTTTTACGTCGTATTGAACATGCGATACAAGCGCTCAATGATCAGCAAACCCAATCGTTGCCACATGAGCCTGAACCACGCCAACGTATTTTAGATACTTTAGGTTTTGCATCTTGGGATGACTTTTTGAATGTGCTCAATCAGAAACGTGCCAAAGTCATTTACCAATTTGAACATCTTATCAAAGAAAAAGAACCCGATCCGTTATTGGAAAGTTTTAGTCATTTAGAAGCCCAGTTGAACGATGTTCTAGATGATGATGCCAAAAATTTAATTCACGAATTTTGGTATGGACATGCGCTGAAAAAATTACCTGCCAAAGCTGTACAGCGCTTAAAAACCTTTTGGCCACATCTCATTGAGGCGATATTACAGTCAGATAAACCTCAGGTGGCCTTACTACGTCTCATGCCTTTGGTGGAGTCGGTGCTGCGCCGTACAGTCTATTTGGTGATGCTGATTGAGAGCAAAGGGGCATTACAACGATTAGTGAAAATGGCAACAGTGAGTCCTTGGATCTGCGAAGAATTGACGCATTATCCCGTGCTGTTGGACGAGTTTCTGTCGATGGATTTTGAGCTACCAAAGCGTAAAGATTTAGAAGACTCTCTACGTCAACAACTACTTCGAATTGAAATTGATCAAGTTGAAGATCAGATGCGTGTTCTTCGATTATTTAAAAAATCCAATGTCTTAGCAGTAGCTGCTAGTGATGTGTTGGCCGAAAGCCCATTGATGAAAGTATCGGATGCATTGACCGATATTGCTGAAGTGTCGGTGAATGCAACCTTGCATTTGGCATATCAAATTGTTGCCAAAAAACATGGTTATCCAATCGATGCAGAAGGGCAGCGTTGTTCGATTGATCACACGGCTTTCGCGGTAATTGGCTATGGCAAGGTGGGTGGCATCGAGCTAGGTTATGGTTCGGACTTGGATTTGGTGTTTATTCACTATATGGACGAACAAGCCGATACCGATGGACAGAAACCAATTAGTGGCTTTGAATTTGCCATGCGGGTTGCACAAAAATTTATGTCCTTAATGACTACGCAAACCCTAGATGGTCGAGTGTATGAAGTGGACACACGTTTGCGACCTTCGGGAGAGGCGGGGTTATTGGTGACCAGCTTAAAAGCTTTTGAGCAATATCAACATAAAAATGCTTGGGTCTGGGAGCATCAAGCTTTGGTACGTGCCAGAACCATTGCAGGCGAGCACAGTTTACGGATTGAAATTGAAAACTTGCGCTGCAATATTTTGACGCAGCCACGAGATGAGAACAATGTTCGTGCAGAAGTGCTAAAAATGCGCCAAAAAATGAAAGACCATCTAGGTTCTTCTAAAGAGCAGCAAAAAGATGGAATTTTTCATTTAAAACAAGATGCAGGTGGTATCGTTGACATCGAATTTATGGCACAGTATGCAGTATTAGCATGGAGTGGGTCGAATCCCGATCTCGCCCATTACTCTGACAACGTACGAATCCTTGAGGATGCCGCAAGAACGGATTGCTTATCCAGCGCCGATGCGACAGCATTGATTCAAGCTTATCTCCGTGAACGAGCCGAGAGCCACCGTTTAGCACTTGCGAATCAATCCATGCAAGTTTCAGCTGACGATTGGCACGATACCCGAGTGGTCGTTTGCAAGCTATGGCAAAGATTAATTGATCCAACTGCAACGTTTGCATTGGATAAAAATGACTGTGTGTAAAAATTTGGAGTGTGTGCCATGAACTTGGCTGATCGTGATGGTTTTATTTGGCAAGATGGACAATTGGTTGACTGGCGTGAGGCGAAAACTCACGTATTAACACATACATTGCATTACAGCATGGGTGTGTTTGAAGGCGTCCGTGCTTATGAAACTCCGAATGGAACGGCTATTTTCCGTTTAAAAGAACACACTAAGCGTTTATTAAATTCTGCAAAAATTTATCAAATGAAAGTCCCATTTGATCATGCAGCATTAGAACAAGCTCAAATTGATGTGGTTCGTGAAAACAAATTGGCTTCTTGCTACCTACGTCCAATTATTTTTATTGGTTCAGAAAAATTAGGTATTGCAGCAACTGACAATACCATTCATGCCGTTGTTGCTGCATGGAGCTGGGGTGCTTACCTTGGTGATGAAGCGATGGCGAAGGGTATCCGTGTTAAAACGTCTTCATTTACGCACCATCATCCAAACGTGACCATGTGTAAAGCAAAAGCATCTGGTAACTATACTTTGTCCATTCTTGCACACCAAGAAGTGGCACATGCTGGCTATGACGAAGCAATGTTACTCGACCCACAAGGTTATGTATGTCAAGGTTCAGGCGAAAACGTATTCTTAGTTCGTGATGGCGTGATTCATACTCCTGACATCGCGGGTGGTGCACTTGATGGTATTACCCGTCAAACCATTATTACGATTGCGAAAGACCTTGGTTTTGAAGTGGTTGAACGTCGTATTACACGTGACGAATTCTATATCGCTGATGAAGCATTCTTTACAGGTACTGCTGCTGAAGTGACGCCAATCCGTGAATATGATGACCGTCAAATTGGTGAAGGTTGTCGTGGTCCAATCACTGAGCAAATCCAAACTGCATTCTTTAATGCGGTTCAGGGTAAAGACCCTAAATATGCGCACTGGTTAACTTACGTAAAATAAGCTGATCGGTTAAGATGAAAAGGCGAAACTAAGTTTCGCCTTTTTTATTGGCTTGAAGACATTGAATTTTTGGGAAAGTGACTATGCATATTGTTTATGTCAGTGATGGTAAAGCAGGACATCGCTCACAAGCTTTGGGTTTATTTAAAGCCATGCAGCGCCAATCTCAGGAAGCAGTCACTTTTCAAGAAATTTCAATTGATGATTTGCCTATAGTGACACTTATTTCTGCGCTATTTAGCCATCAGCTTCATGCCGTAGAACACGAGCCAACTTATATTTTTGGCGTCGGCAGCCATACACATTTTCGAGTATGGCTGTTGGGCAAAGTGTATAACAAAGCCAAAACCATTATTTTAATGAAGCCAAGCTTGCCGTTTGCATGGTTTGATTATGCGGTGATTCCACAGCACGATGGTATTCAAGCATCAAATAAAGTACTAACGACACAAGGTGCGTTAAATCCTATTGTAAATGAAGAACGGCATCAACATGGTCGAATCCTAATCGCTTTGGGTGGTTCTTCAAAACGCCATCAGTGGAATGCAGCTAAAGTACTTCATGCAATTGGACAGATAGTCGAGCAGAATCCAAATTCAGAAATCATTTTGACCACTTCACGGCGCACACCAAAAGCGTTTTTAGCAGAACTTACGCAGTTGAAAAATATTGAAAAAGTACAGATTTTCCCAGTTGAAGACACCCCGCAAGGTTGGATTTTTGAAGAAATGCAAAAAGCCGAAGCGGTTTGGGTGACTGAAGATAGTGTTTCAATGATTTACGAGGCTCTCACCGCGGGTTGTAAAGTCGGGGTGATTGAAGTGGATCGGTTGAAGAAAGATCGGATTACAGGTTCAATAGATTTGATTTTGCAAAAGGGCTTGATTTCTTTATCAAGTTCAATTTTGCAATTGGCTGAACCTAGCGCTTTTAAAGAAGCGGATCGTGTGGCAACATATCTTCTGACAAAATAACTGGTCTTAACCGTGATTTATATATTCATTTTTCTGTTGGTTTTGATGATTGCATTTAGTTATAAATATGCATGGTGGAAACCGGCAGTAGATTGGAAAAGACCACGTGTCTTAATGTATCACATGGTCCGAGAACATTTTGATGGTGCGAAGTTTAATAAATTAAGAGTGAAACCTGCTGAATTTGAAAAGCAAGTCGCTTGGATGAAAAAAGAAGGGTTTAACTTCGTTACCATGCAGGAATTGGTTGAAAATTGGGGTCAACATCCAGAAAAAACAGTTGCGATTACCTTTGATGACGGTTATTTAGATAATTTAGAAAATGCTTTTCCCATACTAGAAAAGTACCAAGCCAAAGGCACTATTTATGTGGTGGTTGATCGCCATGATCGTGACTGGTCGACCTATAAAAAAGCCCATCATAATAGTGGTGAATTGGCACGTGAACCGAAACTTAATGATGAGCAAGTTCGCTTTTTGGCACAAAGTGGTATTGTCGAAATTGGTTCACATACATTAACGCATGCCAATTTAGATAAATTAAATGATGCTGAGTGTTTGAAAGAGCTTGATGAATCTAAACAAGCTTTAGAAAATTTAATATTAAAACCCGTAGAGAGTTTTGCCTATCCTTTCGGCATTTATTCTGAGCGCGATGTGCGTTTAGCAGAGCAGGCAGGTTATAGCAATGCTGTGACCACCAAAGAGGGCATTGATGGCCTAAGTCCCGACTTTATGCAATTACAACGGATTAAAGTTAGTGGTAAGGACTCAATGTTTGCGGTGAAGTTGCGGATGAAATTAGGTAAGCGTGAGGGGTAGTCTGTGCGTATTACTTTGGTGATGGCTAGCTGTGAAGATGGTGGTTTAGAAAAACATGTTATTGAACTTGCAAATGGTTTAGCAAATGAAAATGACGTGAGCGTAATCGCACATCAGCGCTTTAAAAATTTTTTTAATAATAATGTTCAATGTATCTGTTTTGACATGAGTGGTAGTCGTCATAATCCATGGACCAAATATCAGCTTTTGAAAAAAATTAAGATGACTCAGCCTGATATTGTGCATGCACACGCATCGAAGACAGCACAGCTCATGAGTGGGTTAATAGATAAAATCTCTGTACCATGTGTGGTTACGATTCATGGTGCAAAATCTAAATTAAAACATTACTTTGCTTTTGATCATATTATTGCAGTCAGTCAAAAGCTAGCAGAACAAATAGACCTACCTTCTAAGACATCAGTGATTTATAACGGTGTTGACTTGTCGGAAAAGCCTAATAAATGGGAGAAAAATAGAAAGTTTATTGCGATTGGTCGCTTAAATGAAGTTAAGGGTTTTGACATACTAATCACAGCCTGGAAGGATATTGATGCAGAACTCAATATTTATGGGGAAGGCGAAGAATTTGATCGCTTACAAAAGTTGATTGGTGATCTGGGTTCAGAGTCTCGGATTAAGCTCTGTGGATTTAGTCATGAAATCCAGAAGAAAATTAGTCACCATGAGGCTTTGGTTGTTTCCTCACATCGTGAAGGTGGACCTTATACTTTGAGCGAGGCATTGTTACTCAATCGACCTGTTTTTGGAACAGATGTTGGCATGATGAGCGAATTTGTGCCCAAAGACTTATTATGTCACCCAGCTAGTGTGGCTGAGCTACATGCCGTGATTTTAAAGTACTTAGAACTAGATCATCCTTTAGACAACTATGTTCCTTATTTTAGTAAAGCTCAACAGCATTTAAGTTTTAACATGATGCTGAATCATACTTGTGAGATATATAGTAAATTAATTCAAGATGGAGTGGCTTAGGATGGTTAAGATTGTACTATTAACTGATGGTAAGCCTGGGCACGAAACGCAATCTATTGGCATTGCGAAATTACTTAATAAAGCGCAGAATTTTGAGATTATTAAGATAACAATTAATAAGCCTAAAAAAATTGTACAGCAAATTTTTAAGCGGTTTTATAATATGCTGTCTAAAGAGTGGATGTTAAGCTTTTTCTTAACGCCAGAAGCTTTAAAAACTTTGAATGAAACATCTGATCTTTTTTATATTGTATCTGCAGGTGGTGATACGCTTTTAGCGAATGCATTATTGAAAAAAATTTTAATAAATAGTAATCCGAGTTTAAAAAATATAATTGCAACATCATTAAGAGGTATGCCTGAATCTGCTTATGATGTAGTCTTTACGACTGATCCAAATAAAGAAAATCAAGCTCCTTATTTATTTTATCCTATTGCTCCAAATAAGATGGTGAGTTTTAATCTCAAACAAGATGAGATTAATGCAAAAAATAAACTCGGTTTAAATCTGGACCAATCTATTGTGAGTATATTGTTAGGCGCCGATACAGCAGATGTAAAAATTGGGAGTGGTTCAAATTGGTTAAATTTAATCAAAAATTTGGCCTTGCAAAATATGACTCAAAAATATTTTGTTTGTACATCAAGGCGTACTCCTGAACTATTACAACAGGAGTTGAAGCAAGAATTATCTTTGCCGAATGTTAAGCTGATTTTATTTGGGCAAGAGCAAGGCATTACAATACAGGATTTGATTTTTTCTGCGCGTAGTATTATTTGTTCACCTGACTCAACTTCGATGTTAAGTGAGGCAATAATTGCGAATAAGAATGTGATTGTGCCACTTTTTCAGAATACCAAGCTTAGTCAAAATTTCCAGAGCTATTATCGGAAGATGAATCCTTATGTGATGTGTGTAGAGGCTCAAGAGGTGAATGAGCTGTTAGATAGTCCTAAGTTTCAAGATCAAAATCACGTTGATATCTTGCAAACTAAATTCGTTCAAGCTTTGAATCTTGCATAATTTAAAGCGCATTGAACAATGCTAAAGAACGAATTTACTTTATTTAGAGTGAATCTAGTCAATAAAAGCAAAACTGAAGATGATTAAATTTTGAGTAAATTATGAAAGTTGTACAAACGGTTTATGGGGATGCCTCGGGCGGGCGTTGGCAAGCAATGCTTAATACCTATGAGGCTTTAGAAAGTAAGGGTCATGAGGGGATGATTGTTTATGGCACTGATAATCAAAAGCAAAAAATTGAGGGCTATCGCTCTTGGTGCCTAAATAACTCAGGATTTTATGATCCAGTCGCTACAGTTAAATTAGCACTATGGTTAAGACACTATAAACCTGATGTGGTGATTGCTCATAGTGGGCGTGCGGTTTATTTATTTAAAAATGCACTGCTTTTTGCACGAATTCAATGCCCTGTTATTACGATGAATCATAGTCATAACGTGAAAAGAACATTACGTGCAGATGGATTTATTCATATTACTCCTTATGTAGGGCAGTGTGTTGCTGAGGCTGCTAAAAAGAAAGGGGTAGATTTGAGTCAAAAATCACAAGCGGTTATTTCAAATTTAATACATTTACCAGATGATGAGCCTTCTTTTGCTAAAAACCTTGGGGAACCCGTAGTCTTAGGTATTATGACGCGTTTAGTTGAATATAAAGGTACACATATAGCAATTTCTGCTGTAAAACAACTGAAGCAAAGAGGTTATATAGTTAAATTGTTAATTGCTGGAGAAGGTGAGCAAAAGGAATCCTTGATCAAGCAAGTTAAAGACTCTAAGTTAGAAAATGAAGTTGCGTTTCTTGGATGGATTGGGGGCAATGATAAAACAAAATTCTACAGAGATATTGATATTGCCCTTGTTCCTACCATGAATGACACTCAACCTTTAGCTATATTAGATGCTTTTGCTTGGAGGGTCCCTGTAGTTGCGAGCGATCATATTAGTGTTCAGCAGATTATTAAAAATGGAGATAATGGAATATTGGCAAAACAGGACAGTTATGCAGATTTAGCTGATAAAATTGAGATGCTGTTAAAAGATAGTGATAAAATAATTTCTTTAGCTAAAAGAGGATATGTTGATGCTATAAGTAATTATGAATTTAAAATTATTGCTAACAAGCTTTCAAATTTTATTGAAGGGGTATGTAAATGATTTTTAAAAAAATAAAATTTGGTATAATTACAACAACTTATAATAGACCCTTATTGCTAGAAAGGGCCATTAATTCAGTTTTAGGACAAACTTACGTAAATTGGGTACAAGTCGTAGTAAATGATTGTTCAGATATATCTTATGATTATTTGGCTACAGTATATGATGATAAGAGAATTATTTTTTTAAAAAATAAAAATAATTCTGGCGTAAATTATTCAAGAAATAAAGCTTTGGAAATACTTGAACAAGAAGGTTGTGATTTTATTACTTTTTTAGATGATGATGATTATTTATCAAGTGCTGATGTTTTTAAGGAAATGATTGAAGATATAAGCAATAAGCCTTTTATTGATTGGTTTATATATGAAATTAAGAACATTGGTTCCTTTAATATAGAGCCACAGCAGTGTGAGTTTGATCTCGATTATATTAATGATTATCTATATGGAAATAAGTTAAAAGGTGATAAACATCATTTAATTCGGGCTTCAATGGCGAATGGTAAACGTTTTACTGAGTTTGTAAAAAATGGTTATGAATGGACTTACTTTATACAGTTTTCAAATTTAAATACTAGATATGTCTCTAGGTCAGTAAAATGTATTGAATACCAAGAAGATGGTCTGACAAAAAATGGTCAACCTAAAAAAGTTAAAAACATTATTTTACAAACAGCTTTACCAACGCTAGTTTGGATGAGTCGTCCAAATAACTTAAAAGCTCTTAAAAGAATGATAGCTTTATGGTTGAAGTTCCCATTGCGTTTAGGTCTAGCATTATTTCGATAAGTTTAAAATTACTTTATGGTATACAAGTTTAAATGTTTAGTATTCTAAAAAATTAGGGAAATAAACTTTGAGGCCATATTTTTAATCTGTAAGATTTCTTGGGTCTCCTGTTTTATATTGTATGGGGATTTAAGGCAACTTTCTAGTTTCTGTGACAATAGGGTTATATTGTTATAGGGGATTAAATAATTTTCCATATCTTTTTGAAGAGAAAATATATCATTTACGCCAGAAGAACAATTATAAGCAATTATTGGAGTTTTAAGGATGATGCTTTCTGCTAGAACTAATCCAAATGACTCATAGCGTGAGGTTACTACTAAACATTTTGAGCTTGCTATATATTCGTAAGGGTAATCGACCCAACCTAAAAAATCAACTCGATTGGCTATTTTTAGTTCTCTAGTCAAATCTTCTAGTTTCTGTCTTTCAGTGCCATCACCAACGATTGCCATTCTACCGTCTGTGTCAGACATAGCGAAAGCTTTGATTGCATGATCAACTTGTTTAATTGGTACTAATCTTCCAACAAAAATGACGTCCCATTTTTTTTCTGTAGATGCATATTGATTTAGAAATATAGGTGGAATATTTACACCATTCGCAATAGTTTTGACTAAGCTTGGGTTAGCATATCTTTTAGCTTTATTTTCTAGATCACGGTTAACAGTGATTAAATTTCGATTGTGAAATAATTTAGAAAATTTTCTTTTATTTTTGAAAAAACGTAGGTATTCTTTCATTTGCTTCAAGGGGTTATTAAATTTTCGAACTTCTAAAAGATCACCATGAATCCAGTGCCATACATTCCCTTTTAAATAAGGTGCCAACCAATGTCCGTTATTATATCCAGTAATAATGAGATCAAAACTGTATTTTAGTAATTCATTTATTTGGTGTACTTCAGATTCAGTTAGTTTTTTATTTTTCCATATTTTTCCATAAGCAAAAGAAATTTGGATTTTAAGGTCTATATATTTAATAATTTTTGAACAAGAGTAATGATTTGATTTGCCATTTAAAACTGCGAGATGAATATCATGCCCATTACTAGCTAAATACTCTGCTAATTTGAGTGTAATTTTCTCTGCACCGCCACAGCCAAGATGGTCAACAATAAATAAAATTTTATGCATGATAAAGCAATAAGCAATCTAACTATTTTTTAGTATACCAGCCATACATAAAATACTGAATCTTAGTGTTTATTAAATTATTCTTTATCCGCATTACCTTTCAACACCATATAAATCAAACCGACAAAGATTAATAATGCACCTGCAAGGCTGCTGACACAGAATAAAACAATACGGTTATAGGTGGTTAAGTTAAATAATTCGTTGGCTAAAATGTAGCGCATGAACAACCATTGTACGACAGAAAAAACAATCAACACGATTGCACGACGACGGACTTCAGGACGCATAGCCATAGGAGAATCACTTAAAGTGGAAATTGAGGCTATTATGCCACTGTCGATAATCGATCTCAATTGAATAAGATTAATTCAAGCCTGTGGAACACAACTCTAAAGGTTGAGATGTTCTTAGATCACCTTTATTTGCGGTATATATTGATATTGCCAAAGCAGACCCGAAAGCGCTTATAAGACCAGATATACTGTTCTGGTGCTTGGTTAATGATGTCTTGCATCGCGATGTTCAGTGCGTCGACAGAACATTGTAAGTCTTTAGATAAAATCTCGTCTGATAAGGTTTGGCAATGCACATCAAAGTACTGTAGGTTAGGTTGTCGGATACAACTTAATCCAATGACATTGCATTGGGTTTTTGCAGCAAGTTTTGAAACAAGTGTGATCGATAAAGTATTTTGCCCAAAAAAATTGGAATAAATGCCGCCTGAAGGCTTTGGTAAATGATCAGGTAAAATGACCGTCAGACCACCTTGTTTCAAATGTTTAAAAATGGCACGGATCCCTGTTTCATCTGTCGGGACTAGGGTTGCATTAAACTTCTCACGTGCTTCTAACAGATACCGATTGATCCCTTTATTTTTATTCGGTTTATACATAATCATCGGTTCTGTATACAAGTTCAGCCATGCATTGAGTAATTCCCAGCAGCCAAAATGAGGAACCACCACGATCACACCTTTTTTATTTGCCAGTGCTTCCGTGAGGATATTTTCACCATAAATGTTTTTCAATAAGCTCAGGCTATAACTTGGCGGCATCCCCCAACATTTAATAAATTCAATATAGGTCAGGCATTGGCTGCGGATACTTTGACTGACGAGCTGTCTCTTCGCTGTCGCTGACATATCTGGGTAGGCCAGTTGAATATTGATGCTAGTGATACGTTTGATTGATGAGTTAAACAGGTTAAGAATAAACGCGATCATCAAGGCCAAGTTTTGTAACAGCCAAAGTGGCAATAGCGCGATGATTTTGAATATAAAGTACATGGATCACAAGGTCTCAAAATTGACAGCATGGAATAAAATAAATTTTGCCAAGAGACCGGACTTATTCAGTGAAAAGTACAAAAAGATCTGAATCTAAAAACAAAATAATCGGAAGTGGAAAATTGAGCTGTCCATTGCTCAAAGGATGTAATGCAACATCATAACGTACTTGAAGCGTTTTGATATTAGCAAAGTCAATCAAATCTTTAATTTATGTTTTGTAGGTTTTCAACGACCTTTTGTTGATCGAAATAAAAAACCCTGCATTGAGCAGGGTTTTTTTAAACCTTTAAATCTAAATCTAAAAATGTAAGATTATTTAGATTCTTCAGCTTTTGGTTTTTCACGTAAGCGAATACCTAAGTCACGCAATTGGGTTGCTTCAACTGGCGCAGGCGCTTGAGTCAGTGGACATTCAGCAGTTTTCGTTTTCGGGAATGCAATCACGTCACGGATTGAAGATGCACCAGTCATCAACATCACTAAACGGTCAAGACCGAATGCTAAACCACCGTGAGGAGGCGCACCGAATTTCAACGCATTTAACAAGAAGCTGAATTTCTCTTCTGCTTCTTCTTCAGAAATACCAAGCGCTTCGAAGATCGCTTTTTGCATTTCAAGGTTATAAATACGAAGTGAACCACCACCGATTTCAGTACCGTTCAATACCATATCGTAAGCAACAGACAATGCCGCACCTGGATTGTTCTTCACTTCTTCAATGCTTGATTTAGGAAGCGTGAATGGGTGGTGAACAGATGTCCATTTGCCATCGTCAGTTTCTTCGAACATTGGGAAGTCAACAACCCAAAGTGGCGCCCACTCGCAAGTTGCAAGTTTCATGTCGTGACCGACTTTAATACGTAAAGCACCCATCGCATCATTTACGATTTTCGCTTTGTCCGCACCAAAGAATACGATGTCGCCATTTTCAGCACCAACGCGTTTCAATAGATCAAGTACGATAGGCTCGATAAATTTAACGATTGGAGATTGAAGACCTTCAATACCTTTTTCAAGCTCGTTGACTTTAATGTAAGCCAAACCTTTCGCGCCATAAATGCCAACGAATTTAGTGTATTCGTCGATTTGGCTACGTGGAAGCGCGCCAGCACCTGGTACGCGAAGCGCAACAATACGGCCTTTAGGATCTTTTGCAGGACCTGCGAATACTTTGAACTCAACGTCTTGCATCATGTCTGCAACATCAACAAGTTTCAAAGGAATACGTAAGTCAGGTTTATCAGATGCATAGTCACGCATTGCATCTGCATACGTCATACGTGGGAACTTGTCGAACTGAACGTTTAGAAGTTCTTTGAACATCTTAACCGTTAAACGTTCCATTAAATCCATAATGTCATCGTCACTCATGAACGATGTTTCAACGTCGATTTGTGTGAATTCAGGCTGACGGTCAGCACGTAAGTCTTCATCACGGAAACATTTAGCAATTTGGTAGTAACGATCAATACCGCCAACCATCAACAACTGTTTGAACAATTGCGGAGATTGTGGAAGCGCGTAGAAGCTACCGTTAGAAACACGACTTGGTACTAAATAGTCACGCGCACCTTCAGGAGTAGCGCGAGTCAAAATCGGTGTTTCAACGTCTAGGAAACCATTTTCTTCGAAGTAGTTACGAATCAGGTTGGTTAATTTAGAACGGAAACGTAAACGATCTAACATTTCTGGACGACGAATATCGAGGAAACGATATTTCAAACGTACTTCTTCAGAAATATTGGTATTTTCGTCATTCAATGGGAATGGAGGAGTTTCAGACGCAGCAAGAACTTCAATTTCTTTGCCTAAAACTTCGATTTGACCACTCACGATATTCGCGTTTTCAGTACCTTCGTAACGACGACGTACACGGCCTGTAATTTTTAATACGAATTCTGAACGTGATTTATCAGCAGTCGCGAAAGCTTCAGGAGTATCAGGGTCAATCACCACTTGAACAAGGCCATCACGGTCGCGCATGTCAAGGAAGATTACACCACCGTGGTCACGGCGACGGTGAACCCAACCGCATAATGTAACGGTTTGGTCGATTTGGGCTTCAGTAAGTGAGCCGCAGTAATGAGTTCGCATCATAGCGTTAGAAATCCAACTATATGGGTTAAGGTCAGCGAATACGTAAACAGCGTACCGCTTTTATTCGAATAGGGGATTATGCCTCTTTTTGGCTGTTTTGTCACAA
This sequence comes from Acinetobacter sp. YH16056_T, assembly GCF_024605895.1. Lineage (NCBI taxonomy): Bacteria > Pseudomonadati > Pseudomonadota > Gammaproteobacteria > Moraxellales > Moraxellaceae > Acinetobacter > Acinetobacter sp. YH16056_T. The sequence continues at coordinate 584,690 of NZ_CP094545.1, forward strand.
GGACTTATTGCTAAAACAGCCAAATTTACAGCAAATTTTTGCTCAATGAAGGGCTTAAGCCGATGACGTAGAAAAAATGTTAGTGCTCTTGCTTATGATTAGAAATATCAGACTACCAAGGCTAAACGTGGCCAAAAATGCACGAAAAAAATAATTAATGGCTTTGCCGACATAGGCATACAAGTCGTGTACAAAGGCATCAGAATAAATACTGTCAGCAAAATAAAAATAACTTGCGATGCCCGCAGCTAAAGACAGGGCCGCTAAACCATATACATAGACTTTGATGGATGTGGGGATGCTTACTGTACTTCGATAATGAAGATGATGACGATAAATCATCCATGCCAAAACGGGGAGTGCCAAGCCAGATAATCCAATTTGCAACACACGATGTAAGGGATATGAATGACCGAAAAATTGAATCGGTAGACTCAATAGATCCTTAAATGCAAAGGTACGAAAGTCAACATGGGTCAAGCCATCCCAAACAATATGCGTCGAAGTTCCAATGATGAGTGCGAGGATGAGACTGAGCATAAACCCACAGCATTGATTGAAATTCTGTAGATTCAGCGGCTTATTTAAACCAAAAAAAGCAAATAACATCGGGCGATAGAGCACATACCACAGCATACAAAACAGCAAACCAAGGATTAAGTTTGGAACAATTAACCCCGACCATTGATGTGAACCTGCATAGTCAGCATTGGTAAATAAACGGAATAAATCTGGCACCATGCTACCAATTGCGAGTGCTGCAATAGGCAGGCGATTTCCGCTTAATTTGGAAATAGGCGGTGCGAGTACAGCATGGGATATGGTAAAAGGCATTGAACTAAAATAAATATATGAATAAATACAATGTGGTATAGGTGAGTGTATATGATTTGGGCAGATTAGAATGTTTTTTATTGCAAAATAAATGAAATGTTATATTATAACATTATTCAAAAATAGCCTGATTTGAGTCTCTCCAAATGTCTTTTCATAAGAATTTAATCACAATCTCAATTTTTGCAGTGATTGCACCCAATATTTATGCTGATGATCAGCAACAACAGGTACAAAAGCTCGAAGCCATTAATGTTCAGGTTCATCCTTTAAATCAAAGTGCCGCAGATTTTGCGGTTGCAGATAACATTATTAAGCATAAAGATTTGGCACAAGGTGGAGTCACTATTGGTGATGCGTTAGCCGGACAACCGGGTGTATATTCAAATCAGTTTGGTGCAGGCTCAAGTCGACCTGTGCTGCGTGGGCAAGATGGGCCACGTGTCAAAGTTTTGGAGCATGCATCTGAAACAGCAGATGTTTCAACTTTATCCCCTGACCATGCAGTGACGGTTGATCCAATTTTAGCGAAACAAGTTGAAGTGATTCGTGGGCCATCCACTTTATTGTATGCAGCTGGGACGGTTGGTGGGTTGGTGAATGTTACCGATCAAAAAATTCCAACGCAGATGCCTGAAAATGGTTTAGAGGGGCAGGTTGGGCTACGTTATAACTCAGGTAGTGACGAAAAATTAGCGAGTGCAGGTGTCACTGCTGCGCTAGGAGAAAATTTTGCACTGCGAGTTGAGGGATCAAAGCGTAAAGCCAATGACTATATTGCACCCGATTATTTCCATGACCATGAGGGTGAGTTAGAAAAAGAACGTCGTGTGGGTAATACTTTTGCTGAAGGCGAAAATGTAACGATTGGTGCTTCATGGATTCATGAGCCCGGTTTTGCTGGACTGTCTTATAGCAACCGTCAAGACCAATATGGCTTACCGGGGCATAGTCATGAATATGAAAGCTGTCATCCACATGATGACCATTTACATTGTGATGGTCATGACAACCATGGGCATACCGATGAGCATGATCATTCAGCCCATGACGAACATGATCACGATCATGATGCCGCAGGCCCATGGGTCGACTTAAAGTCAGAACGCTATGATTTCCGTACCGAACTTGCGAATCCGTTTGCGGGCTTCCAAAAAATCCGTGCACATGCAAGTTATACCGATTATCAACATGATGAAATTGAAGGCGATACAGCGGCAACAACCTTTAAAAGTAAAGGTTACGATGGTCGTTTAGAGTTGGTGCATAACCCGATTGCGGATTGGGAAGGTGTGATAGGAGCACAATACAATCAGCAAAAGCTCAATATTAGTGGTGAAGAGTCACTGATGAATCCAAATAAAACCCAAAAATGGAGTGTGTTTGGTTTAGAGCATAAACAATTTGGTGATTTTCATGTCGAGCTGGGCGCCCGTGTAGATCAGCAGAAAATTCAAATCGATTCTGCACAAAAAGACTATGATGATTATGGCATCTCTTATTCAGGTGCTGTGAATTGGGCGTTTGCACCCAATTATAAATTGTCCTGGGTGGGTTCTCATCAAGAGCGGTTGCCATTGGCGCAAGAGCTGTATGCAGATGGCAAGCATTTTGCGACCAATACCTATGAACGTGGGAATGAAAATCTAGATGTTGAAAAATCCAATAATCTAGAATTAGGTTTCCATTATGAAAAAGATCAGTTGGATTATCACGTTCATGTGTACCACAACTGGTATGACAACTACATTTATGCCGCAACCAAAGATAATTTTGAAAACTTCCGCTTAGTTGATTACACCCAAGACAAAGCTAAGTTTTATGGCGCGGAAGCTCAAGTAGGCTATGCCATCAATGATATGTATAAACTCAGTGTCTTTGGTGATTATGTTCGCGGCAAAATTGATGGTGAAAATGCGCCACGTGTGCCTGCAGGGCGTTTAGGAACCAAGGTCGATGTTGACTTTGCCGATGGTTGGTCAGGTCTTGCAGAATATTCACATGTATTCAAACAAGACAAAATCACTGCATTTGAGCGTGAAACAGATGGCTACAATATGGTGAATTTGGGTGTGGCCTATAGTGGTCAATTGAAAGATCAAAATGATTATCGAGTCTATTTCAAAGCCAATAATTTATTGGATGAAGATGTTTACTCTCACACGTCATTCCTTGCCAATATTCCTCAAGTCGGTCGTAATTTTACGGTTGGTCTTGAATTTGGTTTCTAATTGAATTTGCACAGACTTTTCTAAGTAAGTCTAGGTAAAGTCACAGAAATCCTCTTGAAAAATCAATGAATAAAACCTAGTCTGAGCGCATTAGACTAGGTTTTTTCTTATGCGCATCATTCAACGAATACATCACAAGCTTAATTGGTCACGTCGTCGCTATGTGGGTGTGGTCATTGGTTTATTGGTTTTAGGTTATTTGGCATCGGCAACCTATCACACGCTAAAACCACTCCCTGAAGGGCTGAACTACACGGGAAAACTTCGCCATGCTGAAGTGAACTTTTTAGTAGATGAAACCTATATCGATGCGCAAGGAAAGCAGCAACAGGAACATCGCATTTTTAAAGAAATGCTGAAAATGATCGAAGAAGCGCAGTCGACCATTGTGTTGGATATGTTTCTCTTTAATCCTCAAGTTGGCGACTCTCAATTAAAACATGAACCATTAACACAGGAACTGACCGATGCACTGATTTTGAAGCGTCGTCTATCTCCTCAAGTGGAAATTTTTGTGATTACTGACCCGGTCAATTCGGTATATGGCGGCATTCAACCTGAACATTATCGTCAATTGCGTCAAGGTGGAATTGAGTTAATCGAAACCAATTTGGTACCGCTTCGTGCATCCAATCCTGCATGGTCAGGCTTTTGGTATATCTGCTGTCAAGATATTGGCAATAATCCTGAACAAGGCTGGTTACCGAATCCATTAGGTACGGAAAAAGTGACGATTCGCAGCTATATGGATCTGTTTAACTTTAAAGCGAATCACCGAAAAACTTTGGTGGTAGATACCATCGATGGCTGGAAAGGTTTAGTCACCTCTATGAATCCACATGATGGTAGCTCACGACATTCTAATGTTGCTCTGACTGTGAAGGAAATGACTGCAATTGACCTATTAAAAACCGAGCAAGCCGTAGGCATGATGTCTAAAGCTAATATTCCATTTGTAGTGATTAAAGATGTTGAAGCCGCGAAAACTCAGCCACAGGTTCAAGTGCTGACTGAAAAAGCCATTTATGATGCCACACTCGACTTAATTGATAGTGCGAAGAAAGCTGGAACTGAAATTGATATTGCTATGTTCTACTTGTCAGAACGTAAAATTACCAAGGCACTCATTGCTGCGCATGAACGTGGCGTGAAAGTGCGTGTATTACTCGATCCGAATAAGGATGCTTTTGGGCGGACTAAAAATGGCATTCCAAATCGACCTGTAGCATCCGAATTACATGATGCGGGTATTGATGTACGTTGGTGTAATACCCAAGGTGAGCAGTGCCATAGCAAGATGATTTTAAAACGAACTGCTTATCAAGCCGATATGATTTTAGGTTCGGCAAATTTCACCGCGCGTAACTTAAAAAACTATAATTTAGAAACGGATTTACGCGTGATTGGTCTGAAAAATGCGCAAGTTTTTAAAGATGCATCGCAGTACTTTAATACGGCTTGGTCAAATCTGGATGGTAAACAAATGAGTGTCGATTATAGTAAATATGCGGATGAATCGACCTTGAAATATGTGTTGTATCGCTTTATGGAATGGAGCGGAATATCTACTTTTTAGAATTGTCTTAATCTCCCAAATCCCTCTTTTTTAAAGAGGGGCTTTCCTCCCTTTTTTAAAGGGAGGTTAGGAGGAACTAAATCAGTTTTAATTCTTCGGTACAGGATTCGGCGGAACGATTTGATCTAAATCTTTATCCGTCATTTGATCCAATTCTTTAATATCGGTTTTGATTTTCCATTTATCTGCATCATCTACCGGTTGTGGCAAACGAGCTTCTAACCAGTCACAGATGACATCTGGTGGAAAATCGGCATGGTTACATTGAATCACCCAAGACAAGAATTGTCTTGCTTCGCCATTCATATATGGTGGCGGAGAAACCGGTAAAAATTGAGTCGGTAAGCGTTCATTTTTAGAAATATAGTTCAATACATGGCCCAATTCTTGAACAGTTTGCCATGCTAAAGGGTGATCTACATTAATTTGAAATTTAAACCACCAAGCAGTTTTACCATCGGTTCCGTACGAGTCAATCAGTTGTTCTTGAATACTTGGAACTTTAGAAAAAAATTGATGAAGTCGGTCAAAACTTAATTCAGACACAGCATTTGATCCACTACGAAATAAAATCAATCTTAGCATAATCCAATGAAAAACAGGCTAGCCTGAAGGTGCGATCAGCTTGGTCGGAAAATTAACAAATTCTTGCACTTGATGGATTTTTATCCATTTTTTCTCCTACAATGGAATTTATACTGAGCGTATAAACCGTCGAGGAGAGCTTAAGTGAAAACCACATTATTCTATGCGATTGCAGGTGTGATGCTGATCAGTGCTTCAGCCAGTACTTTTGCGGAAAACAAATGGGCAAATTACCAAGGTGTAGATACATCAAAACCACAACACCGTCCACCGTCGATGAATCGGCCTGGCTATCCGCAGCATGCGCCGAATTATCCTCAACATTATCCTCAGTATCCAAGTCGTCCGCCGGTTTATCCGCAATATCCAAATCGACCTTATCCGCAGTATCCTCAGAGTGGCATTAGCATTCAATACAAGGCACCGACCACGATTACTCAAAATTCACAAAGCTATAGTTGGGTCAATGGCGATCCTGCGAGTGCCAGTATTTCCAGTTCGACCTATACCTTTATCAGCGATTGGAAACGGATTGGTTTACCAGCACCCCCAAGTGGCATGTATTGGATCTTTGAAAATGGTCGCTATGTATTAGTGCCGAATCGGTAATTTAATCTCCCCAAACCCCTCCTTAAAAAAGAGGGGCTTTAATAAGACTAAGCTAACTCATCATCTTGCGGACGTGGGGTTTTTCCTTCAGGCAGTGGCTTCTCGGAATGCTTATCTCGAATAACCGAAGGATATGTCCAAGAGGCATAGCGCACAATCAAAATGGCCACAGCAAGGATGAGGATCGAACCTGTAGTAATGACCAAGCCCATATCCGCTTTATGGTCATGTTGAATGTCCGAAATCAGTAAACGGGTCAGGGCAGTAATAGCAATATAAATCAGGAAGCGAACAGGCATGTGGTTGGTTTTAAAATAAATACCAACCATGGCACCGAGTTCGAGGTAAATAAACAATAATAAAATATCGTCAATCGTGGCGAATTGCTTAACTGTAATAATTTCAAAAATGGTATGACCCGCAGACCATAAAATCATACAGCCGATGACAAACAGCGCAAGATAATGAAAACCTTCTACAGCAAGATTGCCAAGTCGGTCGAGGAGGGCTTCAATTTTTTCTACTTTAGGATCACGGTGTTTCATATATCTTCCTCCTGTGTAAATTGCGTGAATATTCAATCAAGAACAAGTCATTAAATACCAAGCAAATTTCATGCACATGAAGCGCATATGACAAAAATATTTTTTAGGTTAAATAAAGTCTTTAATGTTAAGTTTGAGCTTAAATTTTGTCCTATAAGAATGAAGCGACGATGTATCAACCAACGCATTTTAAACAGAATGAACTCCTTGATCTGATTGATCTTATGCGTAAGCATGCTTTGGCGACAGTAATACTGACGGCACCCAATGGTGAGTTGGAAGTGAATCATTTACCACTAGAATATGACACTGAGTCAGGCGAATTGGGTATATTGCGCGGTCATATTGCCAAGACCAATCCAATGTTTGAATTGCTAAATCAGTCAGCGCACGCCTATGTGATTTTTCATGCCGATGATGCATATATTTCGCCTAGCTGGTATGAAGGAAAACAGGAGCATCATCGCGTTGTACCGACATGGAATTACCGTGTGGTGCATGTCAAAGGCACAATTCGTAAAGTTGACGATGAAAAATATTTACGAGGGGTTCTGGCTCGGTTGACTCGACAACATGAAGCTAGCCAACCCGTGCCGTGGAAAATGGGCGATGCGCCTAATGATTTTATTGCTGAACAGTTAGAGAAAATTGTGGCGATTGAAGTCGATATCCAGTCGATGATCGGGAAATTTAAAGTCAGTCAAAACCGAAGTGCTGTAGATGCGATGAATGTGGCAAAAGCTTTGGAAAATGCGAATTCTGAAATGGCTAGGTCAGTCAGGAAATATTATCACTACAATGAATAAAAAAATGCCCGATAAATCGGGCATTTTTGATTTTGTGTATTTAATTAAGCTTGGTTGGTAAAGTAATCTTCAGAGAAGTTCATGATCACTTCAGAACCTGCTTTTACTTTAGCAATGCGTAATGCCAATTCAGGTAAAATACGCTGCGTGAAGTAAAGAGTCAGTGCAAGTTTGTTTTGGTAGAACTCGCCATCTTTGTCTTTTGCTGCATCTGCAATGCGGGCAAACATATAGGCAAAGCTGAGTAGGCCTACAGCATGTAGGTAATCAACTGCTGCTGAGTTCGGGAACTCAATGTTTTCACGAGCAGCTTCAAGTACATATTGAGTCACCGCTTCAACTTCAGCTGCTGCATCTAAAGTGGCATCTTTGATGTAGTTCAAGCTGGCATCTAAGTTATTGGCAAAATCACGGATTTCTTGAATATATTCAGCAATGAATTCACCATTGCACTTAATGGTTTTACGACCAATTAAGTCTTGAGACTGAACACCGTTGGTCCCTTCGTAAATCTGTGCAATACGCAGGTCACGGATACATTGTTCCATACCCCATTCACGAATAAAGCCATGACCACCGAAGACCATTTGAGCATCGAGTGTTGCTTGGAAAGCTGTATCTGTTAAATACGCTTTCGCAATAGGTGTTAACAGCGCAACACGGTTATTGGCTGCTTTGACTGCTTCTGGGTCAGTAGAGAACTTGGTAATGTCCAGTTGTTGACCAACATAAACCGCAAATGCACGAGACGCTTCATTGTTGGCACGTGCGTTCAGCAACATACGACGTACATCACCATGAACTAAGATGCTGTCTGCAGGTTTTGCAGGCGATTGAACGCCAGAAGCGCTACGGCCTTGTAAACGATCAGTCGCATATTGCGCTGCATTTTGATAAGCAAATTCAGAAGCACCTAGGCCTTGAATACCCATAGACAGACGTTCGTAATTCATCATGACGAACATCGCTGCAAGGCCTTCATTTTCTTTACCAACCAGGTAGCCTTTCGCGCCATCAAAGTTCATTACACATGTTGCAGACGCTTTGATCCCCATTTTATGTTCAATAGAACCAGGGCCTACAGCATTACGCTCTCCCAATGAACCATCTGCATTCACCAAGAATTTAGGTACGATGAATAGTGAAATTCCGCGTGAGCCCGCAGGCGCATCAGGCGTTTTCGCTAAAACTAAGTGGATGATATTTTCAGAAAGGTCGTGGTCACCGCCAGTGATGAAAATCTTCGTACCTGTAATGTTATAAGTACCGTCTTCATTACGTTCGGCTTTAGTTTTGATAATACCTAAATCTGTACCTGCATGCGGTTCAGTTAAGCACATGGTGCCTGACCATTCGCCTGTATACATTTTTGGTAAATAAGTTTCTTTTTGCTCTTGTGATGCATAGCTGTTTAATGCCATGCCTGCACCTACAGAAAGAAGCGGGTAGAGCATGAATGATGGGTTGGTTGCAAACAGCATTTCGTCAGACAGAACAGTCAGCATTTTTGGCATGCCTTGACCGCCCCATTCTTCATCTGCGCCTAGACCAATCCAACCGCCTTCTGCATATTGTTTAAATGCTTCTTTGAAACCAGCAGGAGTCGTGACATTGCCATTGCTATAGGTTGCGCCTTCTTCATCACCTGTGCGGTTTAAAGGATGAGTGACGTTTTGCGCAAATTTTGCCATTTCTTCAAGAATGGCTTCTGCAGTAGCAGCATCAAGGTGAGCAAGATTTTCGTTGTTTTGCCAGAATTGTTCTGCTTTAAAAACATCATTTAAGATGAATTTCATATCTGCAAGCGGCGCATTATAAATTGGCATGTTCGTTCACCTGTTTATTGTTTGAATCTGTGGACTTGGGGCAATTTGTATCGACATAAAGCGTGGAGAAAATTGACCAAAGTAAAATTATGAGACTATTTATAAAGAAAAAGGACTGCCAATGCTATGACCGTCCTTTCTCTATTTCTGCACTCAAGAGTACAATTTTTTGAATATGTTTTAGATATTCACATTAGAATGCAAAGTGTTCTGCATCCAATGCCATAAGAGGATCTAGGCCACCTGCGATCACTTCTACATGAGAGCGAACGCGCGGTAAGATTTTCTTGAAGTAGAAGCGAGCAGTCGTTACTTTTGCATTGTAGAAATCAACATCTGTTGTTCCTGCAGCTAAAGTTTCTTGTGCAACTAAGGCCATGCGAGCCCATAAATAAGCAAGCGTTACATAACCAGAGAAGTAGAGGTAATCGACTGCAGCAGCACCTACTTCTTCAGGGTTTTGCATTGCTTTCATACCAATCTGCATGGTTAAGTCGCCCCATTCTTTGTTTAGCGCAGCAAGCGGCTCAACAAATTCTTTCATGGCAGCGTTGTCTTTGTTAGCTTCAACAAATTTATGGATGATCTTGGTGAAGTCTTTCAACATTGAACCTTGAGTACCCAATACTTTACGGCCTAACAAGTCAATTGCTTGAATTTCAGTCGTACCTTCGTACAAGCATGAAATACGTGTATCACGTACAATTTGTTCCATACCATGTTCAGAAATGAAGCCGTGGCCACCAAATACTTGAACACCGTGTTTTGCAGATTCAGAACCTGTTTCAGTCAAGAATGCTTTAGCAATTGGAGTTAGTAGAGACAAAATGTTGTCAGAGAACTTACGTTCTTCTTCCGTTGCACCTTGTTCCACGATATCGGCATGGAAAGACAATAAGTAAACCAGAGCACGACCAGCTTCAGCAAATGATTTTTGCGTAAGCAGCATGTTGCGTACTGCAGGGTGAACGATAATTGGATCTGCTTCTTTTTCAGGTGCTTTAGGGCCTGAAAGTGAACGCATTGCCAAACGGTCTTTTGCGTAAGCAAGTGCACCTTGGAAAGCGCCTTCAGAAGCTGAAAGACCTTGTACAGCAGTACCGATACGTGCAGTGTTCATGAATGTGAACATGCAGTTTAGACCGCGGTTTTCAGGGCCAATCAAGAAGCCTTTTGCGTTATCAAAGTTGATGACACAAGTCGCGTTACCATGGATACCCATTTTGTGTTCAATCGAACCACAACGTACCGCATTGCGCTCACCAATTGAGCCATCAGCATTTACATTGAATTTAGGTACGATGAATAATGAAATACCTTTCGTGCCTTTTGGTGCACCTGGAAGACGAGCAAGTACGATATGGATGATGTTTTCAGCCATGTCGTGTTCACCAGCAGAGATAAAGATTTTCTCGCCAGAAATTGCATAGCTACCGTCTGCTTGTGGTTCAGCTTTAGAGCGGATAATACCTAAGTCAGAACCTGCATGAGATTCTGTTAAGCACATCGTACCAGTCCATTCACCTGAAACAAGTTTAGGAAGGTAAGTGTCTTTTTGCTCTTGAGAACCGTGATGTTCTAATGTACGGACAGCGCCATGAGATAGACCAGGGTACATACCCCATGCCCAGTTCGAAGTACCCACCATTTCTGAAATGATGTTGCCTAAAGAAACCGGTAAGCCTTGACCGCCGTATTGTTCTTCAGCAGATAAAGATGGGAAACCGAGTTCGATATATTTTTGATACGCTTCTTTAAAACCAGTTGGTGTTGTTACAACGCCATCATTCCAAGTACAACCTTCACGGTCGCCGACTTGGTTAAGAGGAGAAAGTTCATTTTCACAGAAGTCAGCAGCAGCTTCTAGATATTGGTCAACCAACTCACGACTTACTGTGTCTGAAAATGCAGGCAGTTGTGCATAGTGATCTTCTGCTTTTAAAAGTTCATGCAGAACAAATTGCATATCACGTAAGGGCGCTTTGTATTGTGGCATATCGTTTTCCTCAATACTGGTTTCTACCAGCGTTAGTAATCCTAAATAAACATTTGAACGTGTCTTCAATGACACGTATTGGAATGGTTCTAATCGTGCAACATCTTCTTATTGGGTACAAGCATTTCAGGGCGATTTGTTGGTGACTGTAAAGTCAAAGAAATATTCCTTGAAAATGCTAAGTGCATTGAGTGTAAACACTTTTGGCTGAAAATGAATGACACAAATAGTCAAAAAGCGTAAAAAGATATGTCCAATAAAAAAGGCACTCCTGGGAGTGCCTTTTTTTACGCAATGATATTGCGATCTAAGTTTGGATTATTTCACTGGTGCTGGCGTTGGGGCAACAGGAGCTTTAGGTTGGAAGCGAACTTCACATTTACCATTGATTTGCTGTTCGCCAACTTTAATGGCAACCGCGCTACCATCAGTCTTACCTTGGCATGCTTTCATAATCGCTTGTTGCTTCGTTTGGCGTTCTGCTAAACGTTGATCAAATTGTTTAGTCAGTTCTGCACGTTTTGCATCAGTCAGTGGCTCACCGCGTTGCATCTGACCACGCATGTCGCCACGCATTGGATGATGTTCACCGCGCATTGGTTTGTGTTCACCACGTGCTTTTTTCATGTCTTGACGGTCTGCTTTGAACACCATGGTACATGTACCATCAATATTTTTATCGCCAGCTTTTACTTGAACTGTTGAACCTGTAGCCTTACCATCGCAGGCTTTTTGCATATCAGCAAACACTTGACGTTGCTCGGCACGCATTTGTTTAAAATGTTCACGTTGCTCAGGTGACATACGACGATCGTGATCACCATGATGTTGTTTCATCATACGGCCATGATCGTTATCTTTTGGTGCGGTTGTCGATTGACAAGCCGTCAATGCACCCATGCTCAGTACGCTTGCACCGATTAAAGCCATTTTGGTCATTTGTTTCATAGTCTTTACCCCACCAGATTAGATATTTTTCCGATGGTTAAAGATTAAATAACCCGAATCGCGGATAAGAAATAAACTTGAAAATAAGAAGACTAGAGCCATCAGTTGAGTTACCACACAAAACTCACAACTCTAGTCCTAATGTTCAATAGTACCGAATTATTCTGCGTAATTGATGATTTCTTTCTTAAATTTGAAGCAACTTATTGGAACTTTCTCAAACAAAATAACCATTCTTTAAGAATCAGACGTGCTCATCTGACGATCTCAGAAATCTGCTTTATTGCCATTTGGTATAAATGTTCTTATTTCAGCAATTTCAAAGCCTTTTTCACATGGTTAAAAGAAGATAAAAGACATTTGTTTAAAAGCTTACCATGTTACCAACGGATGATTCATCTGATCAATATGCACCAATTAGCAATACATGCTTTACATGTGGCTCTGATGAAAGGTCAAAATACCCAATATTTGTGGATTGATTCAACGACTTTGCCAGTCTGTAAAAATCAACGTATTCAACGCCATAAATCATTAGCTCAAATAGCATCTCGTGGTAAAAGCTCAATGGGCTGGTTTTATGGCTGTAAGCTACATATTGCGATGAACCCATTTGGTGAAATCGCTTGTTCTGCTTTATCAAATGGGCATATAGCTGACATAAAAATGGTTGAGCAATTGGCTGACGGCTTAGAAGCAAAGCTATATGGAGATCGTGGTTATATCAGCCAGGAACTAAAAAGCAGGTTAAAAGATCAAGGTATTGATTTGATTACTTACCATCGAAAAAACATGCAATCCATCCAACTATCTGCATCAGATGAATATCACTTAAGACAACGAAATAAGATAGAAACGTTATTCAGCTTATTGAAAGGACAATACAATTTAGTGACGAGTAAAGCTCGTAGTATTCATGGATTTCTGAGTGGGATTTACGCATCGTTATGTGCATATCAACTTAATCATCAAAATAAACCAACAATTCAAATTATGGAATCATTGGCTTAAGCGGGATTCGGGTTAAATAATAAAGATGTAGAAACAATGGAGAGTTTTTTAGTTGCGTGTTCGCTACAATAATGAATATAGAAGAAAAATGAGAGTTCTCTTTTGAAAATACGTCGTATCCCGATTGCCCTACGCTTGTTTCTGACTGTGCTGTTGACGACGCTCGTCATCACAACGGTAAGTCTTGGCGTTTTGCATTGGAATATGCAGCGTAATTTCACCAAATATGTGGCCGATGTCGAGATGCAAAAGCTTGACCATGTCATTGAAAATTTAGCCGATGTGTATACGGTCTATCATGATTGGGGCAATGCGATTCAGGCGCAAATTTTGCAAATTGAAGGGCAGGCTGCGCCAGATGACTATGATCGTCTCTCTCGGTGGTGGCTGCGTCGTCAATATGACATTGCATTGCAGCAGCGCTATTTCCAAGATCATAGTTTGAATGCAGCATCGATGTTGGCAACGCCACAGCAAACGGCAGAACAAAAAACTGAAGAGCTAAAATGGCTGGAACAAAACTTACCGTCTGAGTTTCAACCCTTTGAAGGTTTAAAATTTCCTTTAAGCGCGAATCAAAATGTGTTCCGCCCCAAAGAGTCGAATGCGGATGAAAAAGATAAAGATGCGGGTCAATCCTCTCAAAACAACACCAATAATGGTGGTAAAAAACAGTTTATCCAAATGCCTGACCGCTTGGGCTTGAGTTCGCGTTTATCTTTATATGATGCACAGCGCCAATTTGTCGTGGGTGAACCGACAGATGAACAGATTTCTTATCGTCCGATTATGGTGAATAATCAAATCGTGGGGTATCTAGGACTCAAACCTGTCCTCGAGCAAGATGATGCAATCAGTATTAACTTCTTTAGTAAGCAAAAACGTTATTTATTATTGGTTTATGTGCTTACGTTTATTGCAAGTTTGATTGCAGCATTGTTATTGGCAACATACTTTAAAAAACCGATTCAGCGTTTGTTAATGGGAACACGTGAGTTAACCAAGGGCAATTATCAACATCAAGTCGCGGTGAACCGTAATGATGAGCTTGGTGATTTATCGAATGAATTGAATCAGTTGGCCGTAATTCTCGATCAGCATGAAACGTCACGTCGTCAATGGGTGGCTGATACTTCACATGAATTGAAAACGCCATTGGCCGTGTTACAGGCTCAAATTGAGGCGATGCAGGACGGTATTCGTAAGCCAACGCCAGAGCATTTTACTTCGATGTTGAATCAAGTCAGTAGTCTGAAAAAATTGACCAAAGATTTGGCTGATTTGGCGCAAGCTGATGCACAGCAATTAAATTGTTATCTCACTACGATTAATCCGTGGGATGTCATTGTGCAGGAGGTTGAAAGCTTTAAACCGAAGTTTGAACAAGCCGATTTGAAAATTACCGCAACGGGCGATGGCACTTCATTACAATTAGATATAGACCGTTTTAAACAGATTATGGTCAACTTATTGGGTAACAGTATTCGTTATACGGAAGCTGGTGGTGAAGTGCATGTTCATACTGAGCAAGATGAAACCCAGTGGACCGTGTATGTTGATGACAGCCCATTTGGTTTAACTGATGAACAGTTGGCACGTTTAGGTGAGCGTTTCTATCGTGTGGATGATTCACGTACGCGTGCAACTGGTGGTACAGGATTAGGATTGGCGTTATCCGTAAAAATAGCTAGAGCATTGGGCGGAGAATTGAGTTTTGATCATTCTCCATTGGGCGGTTTGCGTTGCAAATTGACATTTCCCAAACAGATGAAATATTAAAAGGAAGCATGCATGAAACATATCATGTTGGTTGAAGATGAAGTGGAACTTGCACAGCTAGTGCGTGATTATCTAGAGGCTGCAGGCTTTGAAGTCAGCATGTTTCATGATGGTCAAGAAGCCTATGAGAGCTTCACGCAGCGTAAGCCGAGTCTAATGATTTTGGACCTAATGGTGCCACGTATGGATGGCTTAACCATTTGCCGTAAAGTCCGTGAGCAGTCTGATCTGCCAATTATTATGGTGACTGCACGCACTGAAGAAATTGACCGTGTATTGGGGCTCAATATGGGTGCTGACGATTATGTCTGCAAACCGTTTAGTCCGAAAGAATTGGTGGCACGTGTGCAAGCGGTATTACGTCGTTTAGAACGTAAAGCAGAGCCAGAGGTGAATGATTTATTCCGTATGGACAAAGCACAGCAACGTATTTGGTATCAACAAAAAGCGTTGAGCTTAACGCCAACAGAGTTTCGTTTACTTGAGTTGTTTTTAGAGCATGTAGGGCAGGTGTATTCACGTGCGCAATTGCTTGATCATATTAACCCAGACAGTTTTGAAGTGGCTGACCGTGTGATTGATAGTCATATTAAAAATTTACGTCGTAAGATTTCAGATGCAGCGGAAACTGGCAACCGTCATGAATGGATTCAAGCCGTGTATGGCGTTGGCTACCGTTTTGAATATCCAGAAGATTAAAACATAGATTGTAAATTCTAAAAGACAGGCTTTGGCCTGTTTTTTTGTACATACCTAGCTAAATTAATTTTAAAAACAAGAAAAACAAAGCAATAAAAACATAAAATGTGAAATTTGCGCATTTAGTGGAAATTAGGTATTATTTTGCTTGAATATTGACCAGTATGTTTGGGCTGGCAGAGTTCAATGTAGAGATAACAATTTTAAAAATGGAAAATTAGAGGGCAGAACAGATGAAAAATAGCGCTTTTGTAAAAATAATAATGGTCACGGGTGTCTTGGGTTTAACGGCATGTGGCGGTAGTGATCGTGACGAGACAGGGAGTGTACCGCCAGAGGCAGTTGCCGATGCTATGGTTCAAAAAAGCGTAGAAGAGCTGACTTTATTAGATGTGAATAATCTTGCTTTAAATGCTGCATCGATTCAGATTTTAACTGATGAAGAATGGCAAAAAGTACAAGCAGGCAGTCTGAAAATAGCAACGAATACAATTATAGCGGATGATTCTGAGCAGTTCTTTCCACCGATCAATAGTTTACCGACAGCAACTCATTTTAAAGGTCAAAGTTATCTTGCCAATGCTCAAGGCATCGTTAAACTGCCTAAATTGGCTGCAGGCACATATTATGTTTTGGTCACTAAAAATGGACAGTCTACAGTTTCGGCATTCTTGATCCATCCTAAAAATACCAATAAGAGCATTGTGTTGAATGTGGTTCTCAACTGCTTAGATCAAGACTGTCAGACACTAAGTGATGCACCAGTCAATGATGCAGTGGTCGGAACATTGTCTGGTCAAGTGATTTTTAAAGGGAAACCTTTGGCGAATGCGCAAGTGTCATTGTCTGGCGGTACAGCGACCAATGGCGCATTTGTTAGTGCTTTGACTGATGCCAATGGATATTTCACGCTTTCATTTAATGTGAGCAATGATCTGCTTGAAGCATTGAAAAATGCCACGCTCACTATTAGCAGTGCAGGAACTAATACCATTACGAAAAAAGTTACGGTCATTGCTTCTTCTGCATCGGGCTATCAATTTGAAGTGCTGCCCGAAACAACATCTACAGATGCGGTATGGCGTGAAACTTTTGAAGCGGATTCTGCTACTCGCAATGCATGGACAAGGTCGCAGCCAAGTGTGGCTAATGTCGATTGGCAGTTGCTAAACAAAGGTCACAACATTCGTAATAATCAAGTAAATCAGCGTGTGCGCTTAGCGCCGAATGATCAGAGCCAAGGCAAGGTGCCTGAGCCACTGCAAGGTAATACGGCATATTGGTATGGTGACAAAGTAAATGGCAACTTTATTGGTGCTTTAAGTGATTCATCTACGGCTCCAGAGTTTGATGGCGGCACCTCGCAGTATGACAATAGGGGTGAATTGATTTCACCTTCCATTAATCTAAGCCAGTATCAGGCGCCTTTGAGTTTAAGCTTTAAAACATGGTGGGAAATTGAGTCGGTCAATCCAAATAATCAGGGATTCGATTTGATGAATATTTTAGTTTCTACCGACGGCGGTAACAGCTTCAAGACTTTGGCTCGATTAAACCCGCTGGCAGATCCATCCTCGGCATATGAGCGCGCGCCGATTCCATACAGTAATTTAGGCTTTAACCTCGCACCGGCTGCTGTTCAGCAAGAAGCAATTTCATTAGATGAATATGCAGGCAAGGCCAATGTTCAGCTGAAATTCCAATTCAGAACAGTCGATCAACTTTATAACGGTTTCCGCGGTTGGATGATTGATGATGTGGTGATTCAGAAAAAAGCCGGTACTTTCCCATTATTTGATGGTGCGAGTTTTGATGAAAATTCAGATAGTTTCTCTCAGGACTATAGTGGCGTCGCTGCAAAACAAGCGGACACTGTGCTGAAAAGCACGAAGAGTTATGCACGGTGGGCTGAAGTTCCACAGCGTAAATAACGATTTACATGGTGGTGCAGTATGAATGGTTAGAATAGGTTTAGACGTACTGTATTCACTATCAATCATCCATCAAGTGAAGTGAATGCTAAAAAGCAGCTCTCTATTGAGGGCTGTTTATATTTAAAGGGACAATATATTCAGCCACTTAAGTATGCTGGCAGCTAAATTTTCTGGCTGTTCTAATAGAACCATATGGCCTATATTGTCCATCCTATCAAGTTGACTATGTGCTATAGATTGATGCAGCTCACGCACTGTATTCCATAATGATTCATACAGAAATGATTTGCGAATATTTGGCTGCAAAGAGCTGCACAGGCTACAATCCACTTTTTTATAAGATGAGAACGTGTTGTGAGCAGCGAAATGCCTCAATTGCAGCGCCGATTAAAGAACCGTCATATTCAGCTGATTGCAATGGGTGGCGCAATCGGGACAGGGCTATTTTTAGGCTCTGCGCATATTATTGAGTCGGCTGGACCATCGATAATTCTGGGCTATTTGATTGGTGGTTTGATTGCTTTTCTGATTATGCGCCAGTTGGGCGAGATGATTGTACAAGAGCCAGTCACAGGTTCATTCAGTCATTTTGCTTTTAAGTATTGGGGCAAGTTTGCGGGCTTTTTAACGGGCTGGAACTACTGGATTCTGTATATTTTAGTAGTGATGACCGAGCTGACCGCGATAGGCAAATATGTCAATTACTGGTGGCCGCATGTGCCTGCTTGGGTTTCAGTTTTGGTGTTTTTTGCTGTGATTACGCTAGCCAATTTAGCCAATGTCAAACTGTATGCAGAATCTGAATTTTGGCTGTCGATGATTAAAGTTGTGGCGATTGTTGCCATGATTATTTTTGGTATATATCTGCTACTTACAGCAGGCGCAGACTCTACCGCTTCGATTAGTAATTTATGGGTACATGGCGGCTTCTTCCCGCACGGTTTTGAAGGCTTATTCTACATGCTAGCCTTTATGATGTTTGCTTTTGGCGGCATTGAATTAATCAGCATGGCGGCGGCTGAAACTGAAAATCCTGATCAAAATATCCCGAAAGCGGTGAATCAGACCGTGATCCGCGTGTTCTTATTTTATATCTGTTCCTTGGCGGTACTGCTGTCGCTGGTGCCGTGGAATCAGTTGAAACTTGGCGGTTTGGATCATAGTCCTTTTGTGATGATTTTTAATCAGATGGGGATTGATTGGGCGGCACATTTGCTGAACTTTATTATTTTGACTGCATCCGTTTCGGTCTGTAATAGCGGCATGTATGCCAATAGCCGCATGCTGCTCGGTTTGGCAGAACAGGGCAATGCGCCAAAAACGTTTAAACAGGTAAATAAACACGGCACGCCGATTGCCGCGGTTTTATTTTCTGCTTTGCTGATTTTTGGTTGCGTGCTGCTGAATTATTTCTTGCCTGAAAAAGCCTTAAGTTACCTGATTTATATCGTGGTGAGTGCTGCGGTGCTGAATTGGATGTTAATCAGCTTGATTCATTTGAAGTTTAGAAAAGCGATGCAGCAGCAGGGTATACAGACCAAGTTTCCTGCTTTATTTGCACCGTTTACCAACTACTTTGTCTTAGTGTTCATGCTGATGATTTTGTACATCATGTGGAATCAGGGCTTTATGCTATCGGTGTTGATGCAGCCGCTATGGATTTTACTGCTGTATGTGCTGTTTAAAGTGATGCAAGCAAAGAAGGTTTAATACCATGAAGGCTTAGGGAAGAGCCTTTTGAAGTTTTAAATTCTTGGTTTAAAGTTGTTTAACAACGATTTTGAAAGAGTTTTATTAAATTGTTTGAATTAATAATTTGGTTTATTTAAGTAATTAAAATGTAAGTTAAAATATGTGATTTGTGTTGATTTTAGAATCAATAAATTTCATTTATTTTCTTGAATGATAAGTAAAATGAATAATTTATCAATTAACTCTCCTAATTCTCGCTGGGTTAAATCTTAGTTTTACTTTGGTTGCTTTAAGTTTCTTTGGGCTATCAAAGGAGCTTGCTTTAGCAGGAGTTTCAAGTACTTTAGGATTCTTATGTTTTTGGTGTCTGTGGAGTCAAATGACGGGGGGAATCTATCAAGAATTTTTTAAAGTGGATGATCAAGTGGCGAGTAAGTCTTATACCTATTTAACACTCATTGCTACTCATGAATTTCATGATGATCGATTTATTACCTAATGGATGGTAATAAAAATGAAGCATACTACATTAAGTCTATTTATTTATTTGAATTATATTAAAATATTTAATAATGGAAGCAGAAAAGATTTTAAATTTTAGTTTTAAATTCACCTAAATGACTTCAAAAAATTAAAGTCATTTAGGCGTACTTTCACTTTTTATGGATTGAGGGCTTCTTTAAACATTGGAACTAAAAGCTTATTTCCATATTCACTTAAGTGATTACCATCACGATAAATCGGGCGTCCTTTATACTCAGAAATACATTCATTTCCTTTACATAGATGTAATGCAGGGTCTAAGACTTTGGCCTGACATTGCTCTGCACTTTCTTGAATAATTTTGCGAATCTCTCCTGATCTTTTTAAATATGTGTCGTGTGAAATAAATATTTTTTCATTACGCTTGTAGAATACATTCTTAATGATTCTTTGCGGTAAATTGAAACCAACTTCTGGAATGGGTTGCACGATATAAACAGGATTGGTCTTAGAGGTCTGACACAAAACTTCAGTTAGATTCTTTTGAAATGAAATCATTCGATTCTTTTGAGTGATGTTTGGATTATCATCAAAATAAACAATAGGTTTAGAACTCTTAGCATCCATGATATCAGGGTCATTTTCTCCAATTAAATAGCTTGGGTACCTTGCAATGAAAACCATTGGAATATTTTCATATTTTTTGGATGCAATTAAGTTTAAGCGTTTCTGATTAATTTCTGGGCAAGGACTTTTATCTTTGTAAAACTGTAGATTGGGAATAAATGGGCAGGCAGAAGTTGTAAATGAAATGATACCGTCAGCTTTCAAATTAAAAGTGGTTGCCACAGAGGTGGTCATTGCATCAGCATGGCTATCTCCAATAACAATGGCTTTAATTTTAGTTGGGTTTCCTATAATACATTCATGCAACTCTTGTTGGTCACAATCATAAGGATTGGTATTATTGATTTCTTCATTTGCGATTTTAGCTACTTCTGGAAGTCGAGAATCGACACCATCATTAGATTTGATGAAATGGCCGACGCCTAAAAGGAATAAAGCGAGATAAATTGCTTTCACTTTATAAAGCTTTTTCCAAGATGAATAGCGTGGGAAATGAATCTTTTCAATAGCGTGATAACTTAAGACGCCACATAAAATTGACAGAGGGATTCCGTATATCCACCAATTTTCGAGGCCAAGATAGAAACCCAAAACAACCAAGGGCCAATGCCAGACATAAATTGAATATGACCATTTTCCAACGTGGTTAAAAATTGGATTATTAATCAATATATTTTGCTGATGATTACTCACAATAATTAAATAAGCACCAAATACAGGAATAAGGGCCATATAACCCGGCCAAAGTGTTTCACTAGATATAAAGATATACGATGCTAGAATCAGAACGAGTCCTAAGCATTGTGTCATGAGCTGTGATTTTTTGTTTTTTAGTGACCAAGGATAGAGGAATGCTAAACCACCTATGAGCATTTCCCATGCGCGACTTGTTAGTAGAAAATAGGCAGTTTTGCTGTCTTTATAGGTTGCAAAAATACAATAAATAAAGCTGACTAAAAAGAGCAAAAACACCACGCGTTTTAAATTATGAAGGTTTAAATATTTTTTTAAAAACAAAATGATAAGTGGAAAAACAATATAAAATTGCCATTCAACAGACAAAGACCATGTGTGTAATAACCATTTTGTGTGTTCAGCAGTATCAAAATAGCCACTGCCTTTTGAAAAAAGAATATTGGAAATAAAGAAAGAGCTTTTTTCGACTTGTCGTCCTAAATCCTTGTAATCAACTGGTGCTAAATAGAACCAGCCAAATATGACTAAAATGATAGACATTGTGGCTAAAACAGGAATAATTCGGTTTGCACGCGCTGTATAAAATTTAAATAGATTAAATGTGTTTTTTTCTATGCCATTAAAAATAATGGCGGTCATCAAGAAGCCTGAGATGACAAAGAAAACATCGACGCCTGCGAAGCCGCCGGTTAGCCATTGTGGATTAAAGTGAAATAGTACAACGGCCAATACGGCTATGGCCCGTAATCCATTGATATCGTGTCTGAATTGCATAAATAAAATAGCTAATCATTTAATTTTGGATGATTCTAACTTTAATTGGAGAGTGATCGATTAAAATTTCCATTTTTTTAATTTTTTGTTCAAAACAGGCAGACTGTTTTCCAATTTGATTTGAAATGATTTTAGATCAGTGAGGTGCTGTTTTTATTTTGAGTTTTGAATTAGAAAATAATAGTTAAAAATTAAGCTATAGACGTTGGAGGAGCTCAATCCTCTGCCGTTGTCCTTTCTTTAACTTCGACACCACCAATTCATAAGAATTTAGCACCAAATCTTGCAGCAGTTCTTCTTCCAAGTCTTCATCTGCAAATACAGAAATCCAATGCTGCTTATTCATATGCCAGCCCGCACGAATAAAGGGATAAATATCTCTGAGCATCACGCCATTGTCCGGCAGCACCTTTAAATTAACGGCTGCTTTGCCTTCTAAGTGAAAACTCAGCAAAAAAATCTTATCCATCACTTTAAATACATCACAGCCTTCACCAAAAGGCTGGCTGCATGTGGTTTCTGGCAGGGCTAAGGCTGTCTTCGCAGCTACAGCATGTAATGCAATCATAGGGGATACCCAAAAATAAGCCTGAGCGTTAAAGCCTAAGGATGAATATTAATCGCTGTATCATTATTCACCAGTTGCCAAATTTCATCCATATCAATATTGCGCACTGCAATACAGCCCCAAGTCCAATCTTTTTGTGGGAAATACGTCATCAGTTGTGGTGCAGCTTTCATTTGTAAACTGGTCGCCGAACCATGAATCATAATGTCACCACCTGCAGAAACCCCTAGATTTTTAGCCTTCTGTTTATCCGCCGCATTGGGGTAAGAGATATGCAAAGACTTATAAAATGAACTTTGCGGATTGCGCCAATCAATCATATAGCTGCCTTCAGGCGTTTTGCCATCACCTTCTTGAACTTTATGTCCAAGCGGTTGAAAACCCAGACGCATCGGGTAACGCCGAATGACTTGATCCTGATGTTTTAATTCCAAATAACGCTGAGCCTTATGTACCTGAATATTGTCGATCGGTGTTTCTGTGCGAATTTTTTGAATTTGCAAATCACTTAATTCAGGTGGAAAGGCTAGTGCATTGGCAGGTGTAGGTAAATATTTTTCAAATTTTTGATAGGCAAAGCAGGCAGCGACAATACAGACGAGGATAGCGAAACTAAAGATCGTGATATTTTTTCTTGTCATTATTTTTGAGAGGATGAAGTGCTTTCGCAGTCCATCGATTTCTGAATTGTGGATAATGTTTAAATTATCCACAATTATGACCCGAGTGAAATGTGGATTTGTGGATAAATGTTTAAGACGAGCAGCTAACCATCACTTCAGGCACATCACTTGGTAAAGGTCCTAAATCTTCTGTTGTTTCCAGTTCAGGCTGTTTGCTAAAGGGCCGACTGAGCAATGTAAACAAACGCTCTACTTCAGAAAAATCATTACGTTCAGCAAGTTCAATCGCCTTTTGAACCATATGGTTGCGCAAGATATATTGCGGGTTGGCTTGTGCCATTTCAGCATCTAAAGCATGGGTGTCCTGATGCCCACGGATGCTTTCATATTGTGCCAAGAAACCTTCAAAGGCGCGGCGGTCTAAGCAGTCATCTTTAATGGCTTCATATTCATGATTTTGCAGACGGATAAAGCTTTGTGTGTAATCCAGTTGCTCACTTTGTAGAATACGCAAAAAGGCCATAGCGCAGTCGAAGCTGCCTTTATGAAAACTCGGCAGGCCCATTTTCTGAGCTAAGCCCAATTTATAATGTTCCAAGAAGGTCAGTTCAAAATGCTCTAAGCATTTGGCTAGATCGTCTTTCCACTGTTCTTTGTCATAATCTGAAGGGCAGAGCGGAACGAGATTATTCAGCCATTGCCATAAATTCCAATGCCCGATACTTGGCTGCTGTTGATAGGTATAGCGGCCTTGGTAGTCCGAATGGTTGTTGATCCAGTTTGGACGGAAGCGCTCCATAAAGCCATAAGGGCCGAAGTCCAAAGTTGAACCGGTAATATTCAGATTGTCAGTATTCATCACGCCATGTGCAAAACCAATCAGCTGCCATTTGGCAATCATCACTGCGGTACGCTGAATAACTTGAGTGGCAAAAGCCAAAATGGGCTGTTCAGCATCCAAGCATTCAGGGTAGTGCCACTCAATACATTTTTGCGTGAATTCAGGTAGTAAATCACCCTGATATTGATTGATCCATTCAAAATGTCCCAATCGGATATGACAGTCAGATGTACGCAGCATCATCGCGCCGAGCTCGAGTTTTTCGCGCTTTACACCTTGCTCAGAACTGGTAAAACCCACCGCATTGCTGGATGCAACGCCTAGGTTGTTCAGCGCATGTCCTGCCAAATATTCACGAATGGTCGAGCGCAGCACTGCACGTCCATCGCCCATGCGTGAATAAGGCGTAGAGCCGGCGCCTTTAAGGTGCAGGTCAATGGTTTGCCCATGTTTATCGATGATTTGCGCAATCAATAAGCCGCGTCCATCGCCCAATTGGCCGGCCCATTGTCCAAACTGGTGACCTGCATAGACCATGGCTAAAGGTTCAAATTCAGCAAAGGTTTTTTGACCGCTGCAGATTTCAACCCACGCAGCTTGATCTTCTGCCGACCATTGCAGCTCATCTGCAAGAGCCGCATTAAAATGCCCAGCTTTTGCGCCTTTTAGAGGAACAGGTTGCTGATGATGGTACAGGCGAGGTGGCAGGGTGTTATAGCGGGCATTGAACAGCATAATGATCTTTAAAAATTCAAATTATGTTTAAACTATAACAAAGACCAGATAGAAAAACTGTAGCTTAAAATCAATAAAGCCTCCACAAGGGAGGCTTTATCATTTGAGAGGCTTAAAAGAATTAAGCGGTTTTCTTTTTCAAGTTACGCATCAATTGATTCAGTGTTTCACGGTGCTGTGACAAACGCTGTTCAACTTGTAGGAATTCAAGTTTGAGTTTGTCATCCATTTGATGAATTTTTTCAGCAACTGCTGTTTTCTTCGCTTGAATTTCCTGTTCTTTTAATTTTGCCCAGTCATTCAAAGTTTGCGAAAACGCATCATATTCTTGAGAAATACGTTGTTTTGCTGTTGCAATGTCATCGGTCATGTTGAGACCATAGATCGCAAGGTCTTGTTCCGCATACTTGAACTTCATAGCCAACTCAGCTTTTTTAATATTAAAGCTAGGAATACGGCGTAAATTTTTGGCAAGGCCTAATTTAGAGCAGCTCCAAATTAACCATTTTGTTGGATCGTATTGCCACCATTTCACACCATTACGGTAGTCGTATTGGAAAATGTGGTGATAGTTATGATAACCCTCACCCCAAGTAGCAATAGCGAGCCAGAAGTTATCACGAGCGGTATTTTCGTCAGTATACGGACGTTTACCCCACATGTGGCACAGTGAGTTAATAAAGAACGTCACATGATGGCTCAAGATTAGACGCATTAAACCGCCCAATAATAGAACGCCCCACATGTCGCCAACAGCCCAACCAATTGGCACTAAAATCGCTGCATGCACAGCAATCACCAGTGGAATGTAGTATTTATCTTGGAACAAAACGACTTTATCTTTTAAAAGATCTGGCGCGTTTTTGTAGTTCGGTTCTGCTGCTGGATAATCACGAAGCATCCACCCGATATGGGCATACCAGAAACCACGATTAATCGAGTATGGATCTTGGTCAATATCGTCTACATGACGGTGATGTGTACGGTGACCTGAAGCCCAGTACAAAATACTGTTCTGAACAGCAAAAGTACCCATGAGCATTAAAATGATTTTTAAAGGCAAGGTTGCTTCATAAGCACGGTGTGCCCATAAGCGGTGATAACCTGCGGTAATACCTAAACTGCTGACACCCAGTAAAACAAACATACTGATCCAAGCAGCGGCACTAAAATCATGATTAATGGCATATAACGGAATTGCAATAACTGCGACAATAGGTAAAAACACCAATGCAAAAATAGCAATCCAGTTCATTGGGGCTTTGGGTAGGGGAGCATTCATCTCCAACAGCACTCCTGAAACCTTGGGAGGTATAGATAGGACGAATCCCATTAATTTTTTAAGGGATTTTAAACGTACAGAATAGTAGCACGGGAAAACCCGTTTTCACCACTGTTATTGTACAGTTGTATTGTTCTAAACAGTAACATAATACGACTGAAGTTATTTGACTTTTTGTGGAGTAAAAAGATGCCAAAAAATCAGCAAATTTGTCAAAATAATCTGAA
This sequence comes from Acinetobacter sp. YH16056_T, assembly GCF_024605895.1. Lineage (NCBI taxonomy): Bacteria > Pseudomonadati > Pseudomonadota > Gammaproteobacteria > Moraxellales > Moraxellaceae > Acinetobacter > Acinetobacter sp. YH16056_T. Next base: position 610,617 of record NZ_CP094545.1, read on the forward strand.
ATTACTTATCAAATACTGCATCTGGGGCAGCTTTCTGATCAGTTGTCTTGGACTGATGGCTTGTCAAAATTCTCCTACGCAGACGGTGACTATAAAGTCACACGGAAAGTCACTGGGCAACAGTATTGAGCAGCCATTAAAAGTTATTCGCGTGAACGATGGGATACAAGATATTCCATGGATGATTGTGAAAATCGCTGGACAAAAAGCTAAGTTCTTTCATCATCAACCTTATCTTCAGTTCAATTCGCAATTTCGACAAATTCAGGGAAATACGGGATGTAACAATATCAATGGCACTTATGTGATCGATACCTTAAAACACAGCATTGATTTGAATGCGCGAGCAGGCTATTTCAGTTGTGATTCGGCTTTGGCTCAAGAGGCTGAACTTTCAGATGCCTTGCAAGCCGCAACACAATTCCAAATACAAGGGAAACACATGACGATGCAAAACAGTCGGGGACAAACTGTATTGGTTTTGGAAAGAAAATAGACCGATTAAAATAGCGACGTGTTGATCGAGAAGTGAATTACACAAATCTAGGTGAATAAAGCAGCATTAAAAATGCTGCATCATTAATTTAGGATAGTCGGTAATTAAGCCGTTAATGCCCCAATCTTTAAGCTGTTTAGCACGATCAACGTCATTGACAGTCCATACGCTCACATTTAATTTTGCCTGCTGCGTGGCCTGAATAATGTCTGAATTGGCGAGTTGGTTCATCCAACCGATTTGGATACAACCTAATTCAAGTGCTTGTTCAATCGCTTTAAATTTTACGTCTGTTTCAACCAGTAGCCCGCGTTTGAAGCCGGATTTTTTTTGTTGCAAAGCAAGATGAATTTTAGGGTCAAAACTGGTGATCACCGCGGAATGTTCGAAACCTTGGAGCTGTTGTTCCAAGGTTTCAGTCAGTGCTTCAGCTTCAGTCTGTGTCTTCACTGCTTTCACTTCGACTTCAATATGATCGAAGTTATGAATAATTTTGAGCGTTTGTTCGAGCAGTGGCGTCGGCTCAACTTTATTCCATTCTGACCATGTCACTGCATGGTTATACGGTTCTAGTTCAGAACTTTCGCATTCATAAAGATACTTATCTTGGCCGGTGGTACGGATGAATTGATCGTCATGCATCACAATTAAGGCGCGATCTTTTAGTTGTCGCACATCAAATTCAACTGAGCGTATGCCTAAATCTTGAATATATTGGAAACCACCTAGGGTATTTTCAGGTGCTTCACCACGAGCGCCACGGTGACCGATTATGCGCATAAAGGGCCTGCAAAATTGAAAGATAAAAACATAGTGTCCTGTAAGAATGACAGGGAGATGACACTGTTATTTTGATCCGATCATCCTGAAATACAAGAATGATCGGACGAAATGTTTCGATTTATTTCAATGTAAAATAGACTTTTAATTGGTCAAAGGATTTGAGCAATTTTTGAATCCAAAACTTATTGATCAATCGTGTCGTTAATATTTTTCTGCCACAGCACCTCAGAACCACCTTCAGCGCGTTGTAATGTACGCGATGCGACAAATAACCAGTCAGAGAGTCGGTTAAGTAGCTGCAATGACGGTGCTTGAATGTTCTGGTCACGGTTATGTACAGCCATTAAACGACGTTCTGCACGGCGGCAAACTGCACGCGCTTGATGGGCAAAGCTGCACACCAATGTTCCTGATGGCAGGATAAAGTCTTTGAGCATTGGCAGTGCTTCATTCATACGGTCAATGTCATTTTCCAAAAACTCAATTGACACAGGTTGTACCAAGTTGAAGTTTGGAATGCAAACTTCACCGCCAAGGTCGAATAACCAATGCTGAATCAGGCTGAGCGATTTATCCCAAGCCGCTTTGTCTTCAATACTGCTAAGTGCGATGTGCGAACGCAGAATACCAATGCTTGAATTGAGTTCATCGACATCTCCTAAGGCTTCAATGCGTAAATCATCCTTTGCTACACGTGATCCGTCACCAAGACCTGTTGTGCCTGAATCGCCTGTGCGGGTATAAATTTTACTTAAACGGTGGCCCATTTTAATTGTCCATTTTTTGATTAAAAGTTGAATAAATCAGTGTGAAATTAATATCTAACTGTGATGCCAAAGGAAGCCAAACGGCCGCCATTTAAATAGAATTTGCCGTCGAAATTGCCAGCAGAAGCCGTTTTATATTGAACATCGCCGACATTTTGAATATTGGCAAAGAAGCGCAGTTGCTCGTTGGGTTGGTAATAACTATTGAAATCAATCTGAGCATGTCCAGGGATCACATCCTCATCATAATTACTGCTGTCTGAATGGCTGTTCGCACTCAGTGTTGTTGACAGCCCATAATGTTCATCAGCCCAACCAGCTGACAATGCCAGTTTTTGACGTGGGCGGCGGCTCAAATCCAAACCTGTTTTATCATTTTTTGCTTGATTGTAGCTATAACTGGCCTTTGTAAAAAATGCCTCATTGCTCCAATTCACATAGACTTCTGAACCTTGAATGGTCACTGCATCAATATTGGCAAACTTCCAGTTATTGTTGGGATCAGAATCAATAAGGTTATCAATTTCAGTTCTGTAGATAGACAAACCAGTTTTTAGTTGTGGTGTCATTTGTAGGTCTAGCCCAATTTCATAGGATTGACTTTCTTCGGGTTTTAAGTCAGGGTTTGCATAGTCGCCATAATATAAGTCGTTCATGGTTGGCGCTTTAAATGCTGTACCAATATTGGCATAGCTACTAAACAACGGCGTGAAAAAATAACGCGCAGCAACTTGTCCGACCGTGTGTTGACCATATTTTTCATGGTCTTCACGACGAATACCCGCTTGAGTTTTTAATTTATCAGTTTGATATTGGTGCTGTAGATAATAACCCGTACTGTTTAAGTCTTGATGAAAAGACTCTGCAGTTTTTAGCGTTGATGTTTCTAGCTGCCGATGGGTGATGCCTGCAATGATGTTCTGAGACGGCGTCATTTGCTGTTTTGCGGTCAGTTCATATTCAGTGGATTCATAATGGGTCTGTTCAAAGATTTTGAGCTGTTCCAACTCATCTTTAAAATAAGACACGCGAGCATTCAGGGTCAGCTGATCTGTGGGGTTGAAGTGTGACTTCAGGGTTGCAATTTGATTTTTAAAATCTTGCGACTTTTGCTCATATTGCAGTGAATTCCAGCTGTATTGCTCATATTGAGCATTACCTTGGTTTTCAGAATAATCCAATGAAGTGCCAAAGCGTGTTTCTTCATAGCCAAATTTGGTAGACACGCCTTTTTGATTAAAGCTAGAAGCTCTGGCATTTTCATGTTCATGAATCAATGTGCCGTCGGTTTCTAAACGCTGTCCACGAATTTGCGCATAAAAACCTTGCTTGGCTAGGTCTACCCCGACAGTACTTTTATAGGTTTGATTTCCACCTATTTCAGCGCTGATAAAAGCTGCATTTTTTTCAGGGGTTTTGCTAATGATTTGTACCACACCACCAATGGCATTGGTGCCATAAAGGACAGATGCTGGGCCTTTTAAAACCTCAATCTGCTTAATGTCTGTGGTATCTATAAAATTATTTGGCGCTAAACCGCTGGCATCATTATTTAAACGGACACCGTCACGCAATACCAAAGTGTGGTCTGACTCTGTGCCACGTAAAAAAAATGAAGCTTGTTGTCCATAGCCACCCAGCTGCACCATATTGATAGAAGCATCACTCATTAATAAATGTGGAAATGATGCAATTGGTGATTGATCTATGAGCGACTCATCAATAATGGAAATACGTGCTGGCACATTTTCCAATTTTTCTGCAGAACGTGTTGCTGTGACGACAATGGTGTCCATTCTAGGTTGTGTAATGGAATCCGCTGCAACAGACATTTCGGAGTTAAAAATACAAAGCGCAGATATGCCAGCTGCAAGCGCAGTCGGCTGAAAAGGAAAAGGCATACAAAGCTCCATGCATTTACCCCACGTAAATGATTGAGTGATAGAACACGGTCGGCAGGTATCGGACTGGCAAGGTTTCGCTTGCGCACCGTTGCGGGGGCAGTGTTGTAGAGACTTCCCATGCCAACTGTTGTGAATGGCTTAAGTATAGAGAACTCCGATTTATCGAACAATCGAATCTGTCGGGCATTTTAAGATAGCTGCATATACAGCTTGACTTGCTGTGGAGCAGAAATTAATCTGCCTGCGCTTCAGGTGCTTTCTTAATTGAAAAGTGAAACTGGGAAGTCAGTCCAAAAGGCTATGCCTATTGTCATCTGACACTGCCCCCGCAACGGTGAATCGTTATTCATAACGTAAGTCCGGAGACCGGCCTGATGCAGACCTATTCATAATGCGGCGGGCGTTATAGCGGGATTGCATGCTTCTGTCTGAAAAATGGCAAGCCATCGCTTACCCAAAAACTGCCTCGCGTTAATCACTTTTATTTCGCACGGGTGGTGCGATCGGGGAATACAGCATGCATTCTTTCTCTAAGACTCTACTAGGGTCGCTTTTTGTTTTATCTCCACTTTCTGCGGCCATGGCAGAAGACCAAGTTCATCAACTTCCAGTCATTACCAACACCGTTGCCAATATTGTTGAGCAAGACTCACAAAAAACTTTGGCAGCAGTGACCGTGATTAGCCGTGAAGAAATTGAACGTAAGCAATTTAATTCATTACAAGACTTATTACGTACTGTGCCGGGCGTCACGTATAGCAATACTGGCGGTTTAGGTAAAGTTACCAGTGTTTCAATTCGCGGTACGGGTAATCGCCATGCATTGGTCTTGGTGGATGGTCAAAAGGTAGGTTCAGCAACGCTTGGTGAAACGGCTTTTGAACACTTCCCAATTGATCAGATTGAGCGTGTCGAAGTTCTGCGTGGTCCGCGTTCTAGCTTGTATGGTTCAGAAGCGATTGGCGGTGTAATTCAAATCTTTACCCGTAAAGGCACGCAAAACGGCATAAAACCATTTGCATCTTTTACCTATGGTTCGCATGAAACGTATCAAGGGAATGTTGGTTTAAATATTCGCCAAAATGATACTTGGGCAACACTGAATGTTGCAGGAACAAAAACTCAAGGCATTGATGCGACAAATATTGCGGAGCCTTATGACCTTGATAAAGATGGCTATGAAAACAAGTCAGCATCTTTACGTATGGGGCATAAATTCAATGATCAGTTTGATATTGATGCAAGTGTTTTAGTTGTTGATGGTGAAAATGAATATGATAATAGGGATGACTGGGGTTCTCCTTATATTGATGCAAAAAATGTGCATAGTAAAATCGAGCAAAATGTTTACAGCATTGGTGCTACCTACAAGCCATTTGATGTGTGGACTACAGGATTAAAGTTAGGTCGCTCTGAAGACAAGTTAGATAGCCGAGATGGCTATCCATCAGTGATCAACACTCAGCGGGACAGCTTATCTTGGCTGAATACATTGAACTTTAATCAGCAAAATACATTGATGCTTGGCTTTGATTATCAGAATGATGAAGTCTCAGGTACTAAAGCTTATGCTGTTAAAGAGCGTGATAACAAAGCTTATTTTGCGCAATATCTAGGTTCATTTGGTAACTTCGATGTGCAAGGTGCAGTCCGTCAGGAAGATAACGAGCAGTTTGGTAATCATACGACTGGAAGCGCAACTTTAGGATATCGCTTCAATGATGCCATACAAACTTATGTCAGCTATGGCACCGCATTCAAAGCCCCAACATTCAACGATTTGTATTGGCCAGGAAGTGAAAGCCCGACATTGGTTCCAGAGGAATCTGAAAACTATGAAGTTGGTTTCAAGGGCGTGGTCAGCAATGTTCAATGGGAGCTAAACGCTTTCCATAATGAAATTGAAAACATGATCGCATGGGCACCAAATGCATCGGGGAACTATGTTCCAAGCAATATAGATAAAGCCAAAATTAAAGGCGCTGAACTATCACTTACTCAGCAGTTGAATAATTTTCTTTGGAATATCAATTATACCTATCAAGAGCCTGAAAATGAGACAGCAGGGTCCCATGGCAAGCAGTTGGTCTTAAAGCCAAAGCAAATCTTTAATGCATCAGCTGATTATACGATGGATAAATGGACTGTCGGCGCTTCAGTTCATGCCGAAGATAAGCGTTATACCAATGCTGCAAATACTGATGAGTTGGGTTCTTTTGCCACAGTAGATACGCGAGTAACTTATCAAGCAACGCCTGAATTCAGTGTTCAAGCCAAGCTTGCCAATATGTTTGATAAAGAATATTCGACCAACTACAGCAATAGCACTTTATTTAATCAAGACGGCCGCACAGCTTGGATAACCTTACGTTATGCGATGAAATAATTCATTAAAATTTCAAAAGGCCCTGATCATTCAGGGCTTTTTATTTTTGCGCAGTAATCATGCTGAAAATCCACGCAATGCATGAAAATTGCATTACAATGATTCGCCTTCATATTCATAGATAGGCTATGAATAGGGCGGAGTCAGAGCCAAAACAACATGCGAACCCGTGCCAAAATCTGCGGAATTACACGTACTCAAGATATTCAGTCTGTCGTCCAAGCTGGTGCAGATGCGATAGGATTTGTATTCTTTGCGCCCAGCCCGCGCAGTGTAACGGCAGTGCAGGCCGCTGAACTGATTCAGCATGTGCCGCCGTACGTGCAGACCGTGGGTTTATTCGTGAATGCGTCGGCTGTGGACATACAGGCTATTTTAAAAATTTCACCTGTAGACATACTGCAGTTTCATGGCGATGAAAGCCCTGAACAGTGCCAAACGATTGCGAAGTCCGTTGGACGCCGTTGGTATAAAGCCATTCAAATGAAACCTGAATTGGATGTGATTGCAGAAATCCAAGCTTTTCAGCAGGCAGGGGCAAGCGCCGTACTGTTAGATGCATGGCATCCTGAGCTGAAAGGCGGTACAGGGCATAGCTTTGACTGGGCACAGTTCCCAAAACTCGATATTCCTTTAATATTGGCAGGTGGTTTAAAGCCTGACAATATTGAAGAAGCGATTCAAACCACTGGCGCTTACGCCGTAGATGTGAGCGGTGGTGTAGAATCGGCAAAAGGTATTAAAGACCAACAACTCATAGAACGCTTTATGCAAGGAGTCCATCGTGGATCAGCAAAATAAGATTGACTATACCCAATTCCCTGACGCACAAGGGCATTTTGGTATTCATGGCGGGCGTTTTGTGTCAGAAACTCTTATGGCAGCACTTGAGGACTTAGAAAAACTCTATTTCCGTATGAAAGATGATGCACAGTTTTTGGCAGAATTCGACCGTGACTTGGCGTATTACGTCGGTCGTCCAAGTCCTTTGTATTATGCTGAGCGATGGTCGAAAGAGTTGGGTGGTGCGCAAATTTACTTAAAACGTGAAGACCTGAACCATACAGGCTCACATAAAGTGAATAACACGATTGGTCAGGCTTTGCTGGCTAAACTTTCAGGTAAAAAACGTATTATTGCCGAAACAGGTGCAGGTCAGCACGGTGTAGCAACGGCAACGATTGCAGCACGTTTAGGCCTTGAATGCGTGGTGTTCATGGGTGCAGAAGACGTAAAACGTCAAGCGATGAACGTGTACCGTATGCGTTTACTCGGTGCGACTGTTGTGCCTGTAGAAAGCGGTTCAAAAACATTGAAAGATGCTATGAACGAAGCGATGCGTGACTGGGTCACAAACGTAGATTCTACTTATTACGTGATTGGTACAGTTGCAGGCCCGCATCCATATCCGCAATTGGTTCGTGATTTCCAATCAATCATTGGTCGTGAGGCGCGTAAACAAATTCAGGAACAAGCAGGCCGTTTACCGGATGCACTTGTTGCATGTGTGGGCGGCGGTTCAAATGCAATGGGCTTATTCTATCCATTCTTAAATGATGAAGATGTGAAAATGTACGGTGTTGAAGCTGCAGGCTACGGCATTGAAACGGGCAAGCATTCTGCACCATTAAACGCAGGTCATGTCGGTGTACTTCACGGTAACCGTACGTACTTGATGTCGGATGATCAAGGTCAAATCATTGAAACACATTCAATCTCTGCAGGCCTGGACTACCCAGGTGTAGGCCCTGAGCACAGTTTCCTCAAAGATATGCACCGTGTGAACTATGTGCCAATCAATGACACTGAAGCGCTACAAGGCTTCCGTGATTTAACCCAAATTGAAGGTATTATCCCTGCATTGGAAAGCTCACATGCGATGGCTTATGTGACGAAACTTGCGCCGACCATGGACAAAGACCAAATTATTATTGCGACTGTATCAGGCCGTGGTGATAAAGACTTAATGACCGTTGCCCGCATTGATGGCGTGGAAATGGTTGAGATGTAAATTCCTTTAAGCCCTCTCCTTTAAGGAGAGGGTTTGGGAGAGGTTATATATTCTGAAATATCAAATCGCGCAGAAGCAATTCCGCGCGATTTTTTTTATGACCATAAATGTAAGTCTAAAAAGGCCTACAAAAAACAAGCAAAGTTAAAGAGTGAGATAAGTCACAATATTGCTGAAATTTATAGCGTTGAAAGACTCAATAATAATGACATTTACACACTTGGTTCGTGCTGAATCATTTCCTCAAAAAATCAGTTGGAATGCACGGGATACTTTTGCGGTACTCATCATTCCTTTGATTTTGCTGAATAGCTTTGTCTTGGATCAATTGTTCGGTGCGTCGGTTCAAGTTGCTTTGGGCGATTCGATTTTTCGCGGCATTTTATTTATTGCTGTATGTTGGCTCTATAAAACGATGCTGTATACGCACTGGCAAAAGTATAAGCAGGCCTTTTGGCGCTCAAGCCTGTTGGTGGTTGTCGGTGCAGTCGTCTTACAAGTGGTGATTTCTTTTACACGCAGTCTGTTGCCCGTCGGTGAGAGCATTGAAAAAGAATCGACCATTGATCCTAATACGATTGCGTTTTTTAGCTTGCTGATCATCAGCCTTGGGCCATTATTTACCGCTTTGCTTGAAGATATTATTTTCCGCTATACCTTGCTGCAAAAGCTGTTTGTACAGCCGTGGCTATGGCGAGTGATTTTGGTCTTACTGAACTCAATCTTATTCGGCTTGATTCATTATCATAATTTTGATGGCGATTTGATTGCGACCATCAGTTTTATGGCGGCAGGCCTATTTCTCAACCTGATCTATTTGTGGACGCGTAACATTTGGCATGTCTTACTCATTCATTTCGTTAACAATGCAGTACTATCGCTAGGCGGCGTGATTTTATTGAAATTGCTTCAGCCCTATGTGGGCAGTTGAAGTCAAAAATAGGGGGAAGATTGTGTCCAGTTTATTTATGGTGATGCTCGGCGGACGCCATCCAAGAGCAAATATTGAAGTGCATGACGTCATTCTTGCAGTGGGTAACGCATTAGAAGAGGTTTATCCGCAACTGAGAACGGCATGGTTTGGTGAGCAAAAAGGCTTACATATTGATGCTTGGGCACAAGTACATACAGTCAGCACTGAAAATCGGCATTATCGCATCCAATTTTGTGATGCCGCGCCCCGAGCTGAAGATGAAAAATTATGGCTGATTAATCTCGGGGGATATGATGCCCGCGAATTTGGTGAATTACATCGTTATGTTTTGGTGACAGGACAAAATGCCGTTGTTGCAAAACAACGAGGCAAGGCTTTTTTTGAGTCACATTGGCAAAAACAGCATACCGACCGAACCCTAGATGTTGATGATTGTATTACGATTGATCATGTGTATGGGCGCTATATCAAATTGGTTGAAACGCCGCATAGCCAGCAAAATTCATGGAAAAATGATTACATCTTAATAAATGAACATTTGTGATGATTAAGAGCTGAAATGTCAGCTTTTATATTTTTTTGTGATATTCGCCTGAAATCAGATGGATTGTCTTTTCAGGCGTTAAATAATAGGCATAATAACATTCAGGATTTAGACCTTAAACCTCAATGGAATGGCGTATATGGATTTAATACGGCCGAATGGACAGCCGCATTATGGGCGTTTTAGTGAACTTCCCAATCGTATCGATTTAAGTAAGTATGAATATAAGACACCGTATGGAAAACGACTTCAAGGTTGGCGTAAGCGTTTAAAATATAAAAAATTTAAATTTTGTTGTATTCAGCATGAACATTATACGATTGGTCTAGCGATTGCCGATATCGCGTGGGCGGGGCACGGTTTTGTCTATGTGTATGACCATATTACGAATGAAGTGTTGGAATGGAATTCGATTAATTTCCTGTCACGCAATACCGTTTTAGATGAACAACCTTTATTTAATCAGAGTCATTTTATTAAGTCAGGGATTCAACTGGACATTCAGCATGCCAATGGTGTGCGATACATTCAAATGTCGAAACATGGCGAACTCAAACTGAGCGCTCGAGTGTTTTGTGCGGGGACTGATCCGCTGAGTATGTGTAGCCCCACAGGGATTAATGGTTGGACCTATACTCAAAAATTGACGACGTTAGGGTGTGAAGGTTTCTTCATCAATAAGCAAGGTAAGACCATTCAATTCCATGACCGGACATTGGTGTCTTTAGATGATACCTGTGGTTTTCTTCGTCCTGAAACCGCATGGTTTTGGATGTCGTGTAACTTTTGGGATAGTCAAAATCGACGCGTTGGGATCAATCTTGCCTCAGGGGTAAATGAAAGCTTTGGCAATGAAAATTGCCTTTGGGTCAATGGACATCTGTATGCCATGTCTGATGTGCTGTTTCAGCAACAAGGCGATAATCAATGGAATATTAGCTCATTAGACAACAGCTTAAATTTGATCGTCAGCACAGGTTGGCGGCGCTATGAAAACCTGAATTTAAGATTGGTCGGTAGTCAGTTCAGTCAATGGCAGGCAAAAATTAGCGGTACAATTCAACGTGATGACGAAGAAATTGTATTCTTAAATGAATATGGTTTACTTGAGCAGCACTATGCCAAATGGTAAGTCTAAGCCTATAAAAAAGCCGCAATCGATGCGGCTTTTTTTATTCAATTTTTATTTTGCAGCTTGCCAAAACACTTCAGCTGCTTGTATCGGATCATTGGTTTCTTCATAAGTTTTTAACCAGAGATCATAATTTTGCACAATGGGATGCTGACTCGGATGGAAGTCTTTTTTAAACCAATCTCGATATGGTTTGCTCATACGGGTGAGGGTGCCATTTTTACCAAAGAACCACGGTAAGCCTTTCATATTTAATTTTAAACGTTCAGTGAAACTGAAGCCGTCATGTTTCAGCATCACATTGGCACGGTATAAGGTAAAGCCGAGCATCAATCCACTGGTCCAGACCAGAGTGAATTTCTTTAAATTTTCATCGACCTTCGCCACATCTTTCATCACATCAAAAGCCACATCGCGATGTTCCATTTCTTCTATCGCATGCCAAATAAATAATGCACGGACATAAGGATGCGCAGATTCTAAGACGGACTTTTGGCTACAGAACGTTTCAGCCATCAGCGCAGTTAAATGCTCGGCGGAAGCCGTCATGGCAATGTTGTATTCTGGTGAGCGCTTGCTCAGTTCAAATTTAAAAATTTTATTCAGACGTTTAATGAACGCATCGACAGGCATGCCTTGTTGTTTCATCAACATATTCATTTTGTCATGCGCCATACCGTGCTGCGCTTCTTGACGAATAAAGTCAGCGACACGTTGTTGTAAATCAGGGTCTTGAATTTGACTGCGGAACAGACGTACAGATTCAATAAAATAGCGCTCGCCATCAGGAAAGGTCAGGCTCAAGGCATCAAACATACGTGTTAAAAAGGGGTCTCCGCCAAACCAATAGCGCGGGATTTCTTCTAACTTAAAATTCAGCTTTGTGCGAACAATAGGTTCGACTTGATATTTGACGATAGCATTCATGATATTTTTTCTGTGCGAGTCGTGTTGATTGCAGTATGTCGGAGAAATTGCACTTTGTTTTGACAGATATTGCCAATTTTTATACATTTTACGCCATGATGAAAATATAAAATGTCAGAATTGGCAGGTCAGAAAGAGGGGCGAGATGGCTGAAATTCAGATCCCAAATGGTTACTTCCAACTATGGAATATGGTCTTAATTGAGCGTGAATTAAACTATACACAGCTCGAATGGATTGCGCCGTATGCTGCGCAAATTCAGCATGTGCTGTCTTTGCCGATCGACTCTCAATCGCCGAATTCTTTTTTTAATACCATCATGCAACTGACTCAGCAGCATCTGGATTGCCCGCAATTGGTTTTTGAAATGGCCAAGTATATTCGTGCAGAGCATTTTGGGGTGTTAGGCTATATGGCGACACTGAGTAATAGCGTAGCAGATGCTTTGCAATATGTGATGCGGTTTAGTCGTTTGGTGATTGATGGCGCGCAAATTGTGCCTATGAATATGAGCCATCAAGATCATCAAATTATACTGTCTTGGCCTCAGCATGATGATGAGTATGCGTTGGTCAATGAATTGACCATGGCCTGTATGGCACATTTGGCCAAGCAAATTTTTCCAGATTCTTTAAAGTTACTCCGCATTCATTTTGCCCATGCGCCGCGGATGGCACGTTATCACTATGAAAAGTTTTATGGTTGCCAAATGGAATTTTCGACCCTTAAATATTCATTTGTGATTCATGCAGACAGTTTGGATTTAAAGTCAGAACTTGCTGATCCGTCACTGATGCAATTGTTATTACGTCAGGCCGAAGAGGCGATAGCCGCTCGTCCGCAACATGCAGATCCAATTCAACAGATGCAACAATGCATAGCAGATTATCTCAAATTACAGCAGCAAGCCCCTAAAATAGAGTGGTTAGCAGAGGAGTTACATCTGTCAGTCAGAACCTTGCAACGACAGTTAAAGGAGAAAGACACCTCGTTTAAACGGCTTTTGGAGCTTGAACGGATGAAACGCTGTGAATATCTACTTTCACAACAAACCCATTTGACGGATATCGCGTTGCAGTTAGGATATTCAGATCAGTCTGCTTTGGCACGTGCTTTTAAGGCATATAGCGGAGAGACATTATTAGCGCGAAAAAAAGCCTTGAGATTAGAATAAAACTTGCAGATTGCTCGTCAAGAAAAGCCTTTCAAACAACATTAAAAAAAGCGGTCAAACGACCGCTTTTCTTTTAAGCCAAGCTTATGCCGCAGCTTTTAATTTTGGATAACGAAGTAAAATGGCAAGGATGGCAAAGATCGCCAAGACCCAACAGTAATACACACTACCAATCAGTTCCACAGGCGAAAGTTTTGCGATCGAACAAGCCAGTAACAGCTGTGCGCCATAAGGAATGAGACCTTGGACTACGCAAGAGAAAATATCCAAGAGCGCAGCAGCACGTTTAGGGTCTACACCATATTCTTTCGCGACTTCACGTGCCATGTCACCAGATAAAATAATTGCGACAGTGTTGTTTGCCACAAATAGGTTGGAGAAACTCACCAAGAAACTGATACCAATTTCACCCGCGCGTTCGGCACCAACTTTAAAGCAGCGTGTCATGCTGTAAATACGTTGAATCAGCCATTCTAAACCGCCTTCTTTTTGCATAATGGCAGAAATACCACCTAAGAAAATAGAAAGCAGGGCAACTTCAAACATGCCGGTAAAGCCCTCATAAATAGAATTATTTAAGCTTAAAAAATTAAATTCAGGTTGAATCACCAAACCAATCAAACCAGACAGTAAGACACCAATAGTCAGCACAGCAAGCACGTGCAAACGTGAAAAGGCCAAAATAAATACGGCTAAATACGGCAGGATTAGCCACGCATTATAAGCTTTGTGTTCAATCGCTTGTGAACCTTGACTCATAATTAAATAGATACAGATGCTGACGATCGATGCAGGAACAGCAATCCAGACATTGACCTTAAATTTATCGCGAAGTTGAACTTTTTGACTGTTCGTTGCAGCAATGGTGGTATCTGAAATCATCGACAGATTATCACCAAACATAGCACCACCGACCACAGCACCAATGGCATACACCACTTCAATTTCGGTGACTTGAGTAAAACCAAAGGCAATTGGTGCACAGGCTGCAATAGTGCCCATGGAGGTTCCCATCGCTGTGGCAATAAAGGCCGCAATAATAAACAGCATAGGCAGCACGAACTCAGGCGCAATTACCGATAGTCCCAATTGCACTGTTGCATCGACACTACCGATGGCACTGCTGACACTGGCAAAAGCACCAGCGAGCATAAAGACCATGAACATTAAGATCAAATTCGGGTGGCTGGCACCTTTCATAAAGGTATCAATCGCGTCATTTATCTTGCCGCGATAGAGCAAAATTGCCAATACAATCGCAGGAAGAGCAGCGACTGGCGCTTTCACTTGATAGAACGCAAACTCAGTTCCAATGATGGAATGGTAAATACCACTGCCCAAAAAAATGGTCAGAAAAACAATAAGCGGGAGCAGTGCAAATGCCCGAGCAGGCACTTTCACTTGTGAATCGGAGGACATAGGAGATAAAAAAATAAAAGTATGCGGCTAGTATAAAGCAGGTTTTGCAATTTAAGGAAAATTAAAATGTAAATGCTAAGCCTGTTATTTTTAACATTTTTTTGATGATAAAATTAAGTTAATCTAAAACCTTATAATTTTGCCAGATCCTAAAATTAGGCATCTTTGATCATTGTGAAAAAAACTGAAATATCGGTAAATGATGCTTTCGGGTTGTTCTGGAAAATTATGTTTGCATGAGAAATGCCGACTGAGGATTGTATACCCTGTTCAATGGGTAAAAAATAGCGTTACAATGCGATGTCTTGTATTTCGACAAAACCCACATCATAGTTTTGATTCATTCAAGGAAAGTATAACCCTATGTCACGTTTAGCCACTCGATTTGGAACGCTTAAATCTCAACAGCGTAAGGCCTTGGTTTCTTATGTTATGGCTGGTGACCCTCATCCACAAGTAACGGTACCTTTGTTACATCAAATGGTTGAGGCAGGTGTAGATGTGATCGAATTGGGTCTTCCATTTTCAGACCCAATGGCGGATGGTCCTGTTATTGCACTTGCTGCTGAGCGTGCGCTTGCTGCAGGAACCAATACTCTAGATGCCTTGAACATGGTGAAAGAGTTCCGTAAAAACGATACAGAAACACCAGTAGTACTGATGGGCTATTTAAACCCTGTTGAAGTAATCGGCTATGAAAAGTTTGTTGCCTATGCACATGAATGCGGTGTAGATGGCGTGCTCTTGGTGGACCTTCCACCAGAAGAAGCAAAAGATCTAGATGCAGTATTGAAAAAATACGACATGGATCAAATCTTCTTACTTGCGCCAACATCCACTGATGAACGTATTCAGCATGTGGTGAAACAAGCCAGTGGATTTATCTACTATGTTTCTTTGAAAGGTGTGACAGGTGCAGCGACTTTAGACGTTGCTGAAGCTGCGGCACGTATTCAAAAAATCAAATCGTATACTCAGGTACCAGTTGGCGTTGGCTTTGGTATCAGTGATGCAGCATCGGCGAAAGCCATGGGTGTGGCTGCAGATGCGGTGATTGTAGGTAGTGCTTTTGTTAAACAATTTGCAAACTTAGCGCCAGAACAAGCTGTAATCGAAACAGTGAATAAAGTGAAGGAGCTTCGAGCTGCGCTCGATGAGTTAGTATGAGTCAAGACGCAAAAACAGGCAAAATTCTGAGCGCATCTACGCCATGGACAGAGCGTGCGGTACCAGGTATTCATGTACCTGATGAACAGCAAGCATTAAAGGCGACATTTACTGAGCCGACGATTGAATGTCCTGAGTGTCATGCACTTGTGACTCGTACTGCAATGTCATTTAATGCCTACGTTTGTCCGCAGTGTGATGAACACTTGCGAATGAAAGCGCGTGATCGTTTGAACTGGTTCTTTGACCAAGTACAAAAAGAATTGGGTCAAGAATTTAAAGCCAAAGATCCACTTAAATTTGTAGATAGCAAAGCGTATCCAGACCGTATGTCTGAAGCGCAGAAGAAAACCGGTGAAACAGAAGCTTTAGTGGTGATGCAAGGAACGCTGAAAGGCATTCCAATGATTGCAACCGCATTTGAATTTGATTTCATGGGCGGTTCAATGGGCACTGTGGTTGGTGACCGTTTTGTTCAAGCGGCTGAACTTGCGATTAAAGCAAAACAACCGCTTATTTGCTTCGCTGCCTCTGGCGGTGCACGTATGCAAGAAGGCATGTTGTCACTCATGCAAATGGCGCGTACTTCTGCTGCCATCCAAAAAATGAAAGATGCTGGCTTGCCTTATCTAGTGGTGCTGACACATCCAGTCTATGGTGGTGTGACTGCATCATTGGCAATGCTCGGTGATGTTCACTTGGCTGAACCGAAAGCCATGATTGGTTTTGCTGGTAAGCGTGTAATTGAGCAAACTGTACGTGAAAAATTGGAAGAACCGTTCCAACGTGCAGAATACTTGCTTGATCATGGTGTAGTCGATCAAATTGTCCACCGTCATGCATTACGTGATACAGTTTATCGTATTGTAGCGAAATTGATGAACTTGCCTTGAACACAGCACCACTTGCAACTGATTCTTTAAACACATGGCTCGATTATTGGAGCCATGTTCATGTTACGGGTATTGATTTAGGACTGGAGCGGGTAATTCCTGTTGCGGAACGACTAGGTGTAACCCAGCCTGATGCGAAAGTGCTGACGGTCGCGGGAACAAACGGTAAAGGTTCAACCACGACCACTTTGGCTGCGATTTTAAATGCCCAAGGTTATAACGTGGGGCTATACCAATCACCGCATATCTATCGATTCAATGAACGTGTAAAGCTTCAAGGTGTTGAAGTAGCCGACCAAACCCTGATTGATGCTTTTGTAGCTGTTGATCAGGCGCGTCGTGAATGTGAATTAAGTTTATCTTTTTTTGAAGCGACCACTTTGGCCGCTTTTGTTATTTTTAAACAACAACATTGTGATGTATGGGTACTTGAAGTAGGCCTAGGTGGTCGACTTGATGTAGTCAATGTTGTCGATCCAGATGTTGCAGTGATTACCAATATTGGTTTAGACCATACCGATTGGTTGGGCGACACCATTGAAAAAATTGCTTTTGAGAAAGCAGGAATTATTCGTCCGAATATTCCCGTAATTTTTGGTGGGCAGCAAGTTTTGCCTGAAGCTATTCGTCAAAAAGCAGAAGATTGCCAAGCCGCTTTACATGTACTCAATCGTGATTATTTTTATCAGTACAGTGATGATGGACAATCTTGGATGTTTGCCTCATCAGGTTCAACCTTAAAACTACCCGTGGGTTCTTTGGCACTCGAAAATATCTCTACGGCTGTAGCAGCAATATTAGCTAGTGGTTTGGTGGTCTCTCAGCAGTCGATCGCTCAAGGGATTATCAATGCCAAGTTACAAGGCCGTTTTGAAGTTAGAGAAATTGCAGGTAAAACGGTGATTTTCGATGCGGGACATAACCCGCATGGTGTTGAATTTTTGTTAAAGCAATTGCGAAATTTTCTCCAGTACAATAAACAATACACAGAAGTGATCAGCGTTTTCTCCATGCTGACTGATAAAGACATAAATTCTGTCGTTAACTTATTGAAAGATACGGTAAGAATGTGGAAAATTGCACAATTAAATGTGCCACGTGCGGCATCTATCACACAATTGGATAGCGCACTGCAGCATCAAGTCGTAGAACATTATGACAATGTGCAATTAGCTTTTAAGTCCGCGCTGGAAGAAACAAAGAATAATCAGCTGATTCTGGTATGTGGTTCATTTCATACCTTAGAAGCGGTATGGGAGTATCTGGAAGAATGTCAATGAATAACAAACAACGCTGGATGGGTGGTGTTGTTTTATTAGGTGGTGGTGTACTGCTGGCCGCACTTTTACTTAAAGGCAAAGAAGAAATACATCAAAATCAAAGCCAAACCCCTGAAATGGCTCAAGTTGAGCAACAAGGTCAGGGTGCGGGTAAAATGTCATCATTGACTGTTGATGTTGAAACTGAAAAGCGTTTGCTCGAAGAACAACGACGTACCCGTGAAAAATCGGTTGCGGAGCAAGAAGCACGTGCAGCAGAATTTTTAGCGATGCAACAACAAGCGGAAGCGGATGCAGCACGTAAAGCAGCAGAAGAATATGCAGCTTTAAACGCACATCGTTCAGCTCAACAAAGTTCGGATAATATTCCGCCCGAATTGGTTGAAGATGAAAAAGCCAAGCAAAAGCGTTTAGCTGAGGATAAGTTGGCGGCTCAAAAAAAGTTAGAGACTCAGTCGGCGCAGCAAAAGGCTGATCAGGCACGTATCGCAGCAGATAAACAAAAAGCCGAAGCAAAACGTAAAGCGGATGCTCAAAAAGAAGCTGAACGTAAAGCACATGCTGAAGCTGAGAAAAAAGCAGCAGATAAGAAAGCAGCCGAAGCGAAGCAACAGGCTGAAGAAAAGCGTAAAGCCGAAGAAAAACACAAGGCAGAAGAAAAGCGTAAAGCCGAAGAAAAACACAAGGCAGAAGAAAAGCGTAAAGCCGAAGCCAAGAAAAAAGCTGAAGCTGAAAAAGCACGTGATCTGTTGGAAAATGGCGATAAGCAATGGATGGTACAAGTTGCTCTAGCTGCCAATGAAGCCAATGCAGATGCCGTCGCTGCAAAATTACGTGCAAAAGGCTATAAAGTGACGAAGAGTCCTACATCTAAAGGCATTCGTATTATGGTTGGCCCTTCGAAGGACCGTGATGCTGCGGACGCAACACGTAAAAAGATCAATTCAGATGCAAGTTTGAATATGAAATCGGCTTGGGTGATTGATTGGGTACCTCTCGATAAACGCTAAGTTTATTTGAGAAATGACCTTTAATAAGATGGATTCAGTAGTTGTTGCTGAATCCATTTTATATTTTCAGGGCTGAATAAACGGTCAATATTTTTCCAAATAGGGTGGAAGCCATAGCCACCTTGTTTCATTTCACGTTTTGCTTCCTCAATGGACCAATGCTGAAAAATTATACGGTACATGGCCGCACTCGCGCCTGTACGGTCTGAGCCGTGGTAGCAATAGATTAATACTTTTTGCTGCTGTTGTTCAGCCACTTTTATGGTTTTCATCACCGCCAATAAATCTTCACGATCGATTTGCCACGTGTGTATCGGAATATGTACAAAATTAATCTTTTGCATATCAATAGCGTTGTCTAAGCGTTCTGGGTCATGGTGCCGTGAACGTAAATTTATGATCACATCGATGTGCTGTTCTCGTAGAACAGGGGCGAGATCTACATCAGGTTGTTCACTGCGAAATACTGTTGGGCTGATTTGATAAAAATTATGCTGTTGATGAACGACTTTTCCCCAATGCTGAGGACGTTCATTTAACGGTAATGGATTTGATGTCATGCAACCCGTGAAGCTGAAGCTAACACTAAGGAGGATCATTGGCAGGATTTTAGCGGTCATTGCTTGTGTTCTGATGGCGAGCGAGTTCGAATGGGTCATGTGCGCAGATGAGATCGATGTCCGGATGCTGTGCTAACTGCTGAATCTTATGAAGTGTGTGCAGTCGCTGTGTATTGTCGGTGGCAAATAAACGTTCAAGCTGATTTAAGGCCCGCGAATGAAAATTTGGATTTAATTGATGCTGTGAGTAATAAGCATCGCCGCAATATAACAACCAGCGCTGGTTATTTTTAATCGCAATACCGGCATGACCAGCGGTATGTCCCAAAAGTGGAAGCATTAAAATGTCATCTTGAAAAATAGATAGACCGGCAGTGTGTTCTAAGTTAAACCATGCTTGCGTCCCGATGCTTTCGATAAAATTCCAATAACGATGCAGTTGGAATTGCTGTGGTCGATAGCGCAGTCGTGATTTTAAGCTATGAAGGTTTTGAGTGGCATTATATTCACTGGCTAAGACATGCACAGTCGCCTGCGGAAAATCAGAGATCCCGCCAGCATGATCAAAATCTAAGTGTGACAACAAAATGTGTTGAACATCTTGAGCCTTAAAGCCTAATTTTTGAATTTGATGAATCGCACTCAGTTGCGGATTAAATTTGATCTGCGCTGTGCGTGAAATAAACCGACCTAAACGATTTTGTGGATGCAAATAATCTTGTAAGCCCAGTCCTGTATCGACTAAGACGAGCCCTTTATCGGTTTCAATGAGCAGGCAATGACAGACCAAATGTGCGCGAAAGCCTTTCTGTCCAAATAAAGGGGCACACGTTGGACAAAAACTACCACAATGTAAATGATGAATTTGATGAATCACGGTTTGTTGTTTTCAAGTTTTTCTTAGTTATAACGGAATTGTGATGTTTAACCAATCTAATCCCTGAGAGGAATTTGTAATCAAAAAAAGCTCATCCGGAGATGAGCAGGTTGGAGAATGCCAGAACGGGCTCGTCATTCGTTCTGAAGGGGGAAAACTATATTAACTATGGTTATGATCCTTAGTTTACTTAGGTGCTGCACTTAAAAATAGTTAAATTTGTACCTTCGCTTTGGTCACTCACAGCAGAGCTTCTTATCTTGCGCTCGGACAGCGTAATGCTCCGTTTTATCCTCACTTAGGTTGAGGCGTTAAACGAAGGTAAGGCGTAACTGCGTTATATCCTTGAGGAAAGCGTTGTTTGATTTCCTCTTCATCTTTTAATGACGGCACAATCACCACATCTTCACCTTGTTGCCAGTTGGCCGGTGTTGCAACTTTATGGTTGTCTGTCAGTTGCAAAGAGTCAATGACACGTAAAATTTCATGGAAGTTACGCCCTGTAGATGCAGGATAAGTAATGATTAAACGGACCTTTTTATTTGGATCGATGATCACCAAAGAGCGAACAGTTAATGTTTCGCTGGCATTGGGGTGAATGAAATCATAAAGGGTAGACACTTTACGGTCTTTGTCTGCAATGATCGGGAAGTTCACCGTGGTATTTTGAGTATTATTAATGTCATTAATCCAACCATGATGCGACTCAACATCATCAACAGACAGGGCAATGGCCTTGACACCACGTTTGCTAAATTCATCTTTTAGTTTTGCGGTAAATCCAAGTTCTGTGGTGCAGACTGGGGTGTAATCGGCTGGATGCGAAAATAAAATGCCCCAACTGTCACCTAAAAAGTTATAAAAATGAATGCTGCCTTCGCTTGAGTCTTGAGTAAAGTCTGGTGCAGTATCACCTAAACGAATCGTCATGGAATATCCCCGTATTTATTGAATTTGTTTAACTCAAAAATAAATATGAAGGATTTTTTTTATGATTAAAAATAGTGTTTTTTCATTTCTTTATGAATATATTTCATATAAAACAGTTTTATTGGGGGATAAATGCGAAATATCTCACGACAGAGTCACTATGTTGTCTGCAGAAAATTTGTTACATTAGCTTGCCTTAAGTCTCCGGGGCTAGAACCCGAGCGCAGAATATTTAAGGGGATTTTTGTGCAAAACCCTTGTACTTCGAATTTCTAGCACCATAATAACGACTAAGAAAATATATTCATTTGACAAGCAAGATTTAGAGAGTCTATTCATGTTGGCAAGTCTGATCGGAGGAATCTTCGGTACCAAAAATGAGCGCGAACTCAAACGCATGCGTAAAATCGTAGAGAAGATTAATGCGCTCGAGCCGACGATATCTGTTCTAAGCGATGCAGACTTATCTGCAAAAACTGAAGAATTCAAAGAACGTTATAAAAAAGGCGACAGCCTTGATAAATTATTACCTGAAGCGTTTGCTGTTTGTCGTGAAGCTGCAAAGCGTGTCATGGGCATGCGTCATTATGATGTACAGCTGATTGGTGGTATTACTTTACATGAAGGTAAGATCGCAGAGATGCGTACCGGTGAAGGTAAAACCCTCATGGGAACGCTTGCTTGTTACCTCAATGCGATCAATGGTGAAGGTGTTCACGTGATTACGGTGAACGATTACTTGGCGCAACGTGATGCTGAATTAAACCGTCCATTATTCGAATTTTTAGGTTTAAGCATTGGGATTATTTACTCAATGCAAGACCCAACTGAAAAAGCTCAAGCGTATCGTGCTGACATTACTTACGGTACCAACAACGAATTCGGTTTCGATTACTTGCGTGACAACATGGTGTTTTCTGCTGCTGAGAAAAAACAGCGCAGCTTAACCTATGCCATCATCGATGAGGTCGATTCGATCCTGATTGATGAGGCACGTACACCTTTGATCATTTCTGGTCAATCAGAAGACTCATCACAGTTGTATGCTGCCATTAACAGCATTCCACCAAAACTTCATGCACAAAAAGAAGAGAAGGTACCAGATGGTGGTCACTTCTGGATTGACGAAAAACAGCGCTCAGTAGAAATGACCGAAGTCGGTTATGAAACTGTTGAAGCTGAATTGATTCAAATGGGCTTGCTTGCTGAAGGTGAAAGTCTATATTCATCTGCTAATTTAAACTTGGTGCACCATGTTTCTGCGGCCATTCGTGCGCATTACCTATACCAACGCAACGTGCATTACATCATCCACGAAGGTGAAGTGATCATTGTCGATGAAAACACTGGTCGTACCATGCCGGGTCGCCGTTGGTCAGAAGGTTTGCATCAAGCAGTGGAAGCAAAAGAAGGTTTGGAAATTCAACCTGAAAACCAAACTTTAGCAACTACAACATTCCAGAACTATTTCCGTCTATACAAAAAATTATCAGGGATGACGGGTACAGCAGATACTGAAGCTGCAGAGATGAAAGAAATTTATGGCTTGGATGTTGTACTTATTCCAACCCATCGCCCGATGATTCGTAATGACCAAAACGATTTAATTTATTTAAATCGTGAAGGTAAATACAACGCCATCATTCAAGAAATTCAACGTGTTCATGAGGCGGGTGTTGCACCGATTCTGATTGGTACAGCAACCATTGAAGCCTCTGAAATTTTATCAGATAAGCTGAAAGAAGCTGGTATTCAACATGAAGTACTTAATGCGAAACAACATGAGCGTGAAGCGGATATTATTGCGCAAGCGGGTTCACCTCGTGCAGTGACCATTGCGACTAACATGGCTGGTCGTGGTACTGATATTCTGTTAGGTGGTAACTGGAAAGCGTTGCTGGCGAAGATTGAAGAGCCGACTGAAGCAGATGAAGCACGTTTGAAAGCAGAGTGGGAACAAAATCATGAAATGGTGCTGAACTCTGGTGGTTTACACATCATTGGTTCAGAACGTCATGAATCTCGTCGTATTGATAACCAGTTACGTGGTCGTGCGGGCCGTCAAGGTGACCCAGGTGTATCACGTTTCTACTTGTCGCTTGAAGATGACTTGATGCGTATCTTCGCGGGTGATCGCGTAGTTGCAATGATGCGTGCCATGGGTCTGAAAGAAGATGAAGCCATTGAACATAAAATGGTGTCACGTTCGATTGAAAATGCACAACGTAAAGTTGAAGCACGTAACTTCGATATTCGTAAAAATCTATTGAAATACGATGACGTAAACAACGAGCAACGTAAGATTATTTACTCTCAACGTGATGAAATTCTTGAAGAAGCATCATTGCAAGATTACATCGAAACAATGATTCACGATGTGACTAAAGGCATGATCGAAGTATATATTCCACCCGAGTCTATTCACGATCAATGGGATATTGAAGGTCTTGAAAAAGCACTTCGTGAAGATCTATCGATTGAACTGCCAATTTCACAGTGGCTAGAGCAAGATCGTCGTTTAGATGAAGAAGCTTTGGTTGAACGTATTACTGATGAAGTTCTTCAGCACTACCGCTCACGTCGTACGCAAATGGGTGACGAAACAGCTGCAATGCTAGAACGTCACTTTATGCTGAATTCATTGGACCGCCATTGGAAAGAGCATTTGGCAGCGATGGATTACTTACGTCAAGGGATTCATTTACGTGGTTATGCGCAGAAAAATCCTGAGCAAGAATACAAAAAAGAAGCCTTTAACTTATTTGTAAACATGCTTGCGGTGATTAAGTCAGATGTCGTGACAGATTTATCTCGTATTCATGTACCAACAGCCGAAGAACTTGCAGAAATGGAAGCTCAAAAACAGGCTCAAGCAGAATCAATGAATCTTCAATTGTCACACAATGACTTTGATAATTTATTGGCTGAAGCTAATGGTGATGACATTATCGATGCGCAATATACACCTGCAGAGCAAGTGATTGTGCCACCGGAAAGCCGTAACTCACCGTGCCCATGTGGTTCAGGTCTGAAATATAAACAGTGTCACGGTAAAATTTAAACAGCATTGTTTAATTTCAAATAAATCAGAGCCTTCGCGCTCTGATTTTTAATTTACACTGCTGATCTGACCTGAATAGTATTTGCAGTTCAGCAGATTAAATGTTATTTAGTTTCTATCAATAACCGTAAGACGGAAAAGACAATGAAAAAAGTACTAAAACCGTTCATGATTGCTGCTTTGGCTTTGCCAACTTTTGCCTTTGCAAACGCTCCTCAGACGACTTCTGTCGAGAAAGTTCAACAAGCAGTTGGTCCAACAACAACTCAAGTACAGGTTGGTACTGACGGTCAAGTGACTGTAGCAAGCCCGCGTACGGGTATTCGCTATACCTTTGCCAATCCAAATCGTCCGATCGTATTGCAAACTGCGAAAATTGCAGCAGCCAATGCGGCGAATGCTGACCGTATTGTGGCTGAAAACCCAGCACTTTCTGCTGCGAGTCAACAAAAAGCGAAACAAGTGCTTCTTGATGAAGCAACTCAGCTGGCGCGTAACTAATTTACGACGAACAGTGGTAAAGACCAGTCGGAAGACTGGTTTTTTTATGTGCAAAAGAAATCCACAATAAAATTACAGCAAAACCGTGCTTCTGCTCGATTTTTTATAGTTTTTGCACTAAGCTGTATTTTTTATAACTCATATAGTTGGACGTTGAAAAATGGCAGTTGGTGACGTATCTATGCCACAGATGCATGTGGTGAAAGGTGTAAAAATCGGTTCGGCTGAAGCGTATGTGCGCTATCAGAACCGACGTGACCTTGTCATTTTTGAATTTGCTGAAGGTTCTAATGTTGCAGGCGTTTTTACTCAAAATGCATTTTGTGCAGCGCCGGTTCATATTTCGAAAGCGCACTTATTAGCAGGTAATCCACGTTATTTAGTGATTAACACCGGAAATGCCAATGCAGGTACTGGCAAAATCGGTATGGCAAATGCTGAAGCGACATGTGCGAAACTGGCGGAACTGGCAGGTGTTCAAAATACAGAAGTCCTTCCTTTTTCAACGGGTGTAATTGGCGAGCAATTACCTATTGATCGTTTGGTTCAAGGCTTGCAACCCGCATTAGATAGTTTACAAGAAGATGCTTGGTTGGATGCGGCAACAGGCATTATGACCACAGATACCACACCTAAAGGTGCATCTGAGCAGTTTGAGCTAGATGGGGTTCTGTATACCATGACTGGTATTTCTAAAGGTGCAGGCATGATTCGTCCAAATATGGCGACCATGTTGAGTTATGTAGCAACTGATGCACCCATTAGTCGTGAGTTAGTGCAACAACTTTTGAAAACCACAGTTAACCTGTCGTTTAACCGTATTACGGTGGATGGTGATACCTCAACGAATGACTCATGTATTTTGATTGCAACGGGTCAAGCTGGTGGCGTAGAAATTACTTCAGAAACAGATTCACGTTATGCTGCTGTTTTAGACGTGTTAACACGTGTGATGAAACGTCTTGCACAGCTCATTGTTCGTGATGGTGAAGGTGCGACGAAGTTTATTACTGTGGCGGTAGAAGGCGGTGCAGATACTCAAGAATGTTGTGATATTGCTTATAGCATTGCACATTCACCGTTGGTTAAAACTGCAATCTTCGCATCAGATCCAAACTGGGGTCGTATTTTGGCAGCAATTGGTTATGCCGGTGTGCCAAACTTAGATGTTGAAAAAATTCAGGTCTGGTTGGGTGATGTTCAAATCTGTAAAGATGGTGGCGCAGCAGCAGATTATACCGAAGCAGCAGGGGCTGCGGAGATGGAAAAATCTGAAATCACGATCCGTGTAGATTTAGGGCGTGGCAGTGCTCAAGATACTGTGTATACCTGTGATCTGTCGTATGACTATGTCAAGATTAATGCAGATTATCGTTCATAAGATATTTGATGTTTTTGAAAAGCCTCCGTTGTGAGGCTTTTTTATAAGTGGAACTTTTTAATGACCGGTAAAAAATAGCCAAGTGCCATATTTATGGGTCAGTTGTGAAGCACCTGTGTAGTAGCAGGCATTAAGGGTAGAGAAGACGTTGTGATGAATAATGCAAACAACTTAATTGCAAATGAAGCAAAATCAATTGTACAAGCGCATTTGGATCGTTTGGGCGATGTTAAAGAGCATCACTTAACGGAAGCTGCAAAGCTTGAAAAGTTTGAATTAATTAAAGCGGAACTCAAAAAACGTAACGCTGTCCTTGTTGCACACTATTACTGTGATCCTGAAGTGCAGGAACTAGCAGAACTGACAGGTGGGTGCGTTTCGGATTCACTTGAAATGGCACGTTTTGGTCGGGATCATGAAGCAACGACGTTGGTGGTTGCAGGGGTGAAATTCATGGGGGAGACCTCGAAGATTTTATCTCCTGAAAAAACCGTACTGATGCCTACTCTAGAGGCAACATGCTCACTTGATTTGGGCTGTCCGGTCGATGAATTTACTAAATTTTGCGATGCACATCCGGATCATACAGTTGTAGTATATGCCAATACCTCGGCAGCAGTGAAAGCGCGTGCAGATTGGGTGGTCACCTCGAGCTGTGCAGTTGAAATTGTTGAGCATTTAGATAGTTTAGGCGAAAAAATTATTTGGGCACCCGATCAGCATCTCGGTCGTTATATTCAAAAGAAAACCGGTGCAGACATGTTGCTATGGGATGGGGCATGTATTGTTCATGAAGAATTCCGTGCGCGTGGTATTGCCAATATGAAAGCGTTGTATCCTGATGCAGCAGTTTTGGTGCATCCAGAGTCACCAGAATCTGTGGTGGATATTGCAGATGCCGTCGGTAGCACCTCGCAACTGATCAAAGCTGCACAAACCTTGCCACACGAACGTTTAATCGTGGCAACAGATCGTGGTATTTTTTATAAAATGCAGCAAGCTGTACCAAATAAAATTCTCATCGAAGCACCGACGGCAGGTGAGGGAGCGACTTGTCGTTCATGTGCGCATTGCCCTTGGATGGCGATGAATGAATTGGATGGCATTCTGGAAGTTTTACAAAAAGGCGATCAGGAAATTTTTGTAGATCCGGCATTGGCTGAGCGTGCTAAATTGCCTTTAGATCGGATGTTGAATTTCAGTGCCAGTTTAAAACGTTAATTTTTGCTTGAAAAATGATTAAAGTGCTTGATAAATAATCGCTTGAAATGATTTTTTATGTTTTTTTGAAGATAGGTGTTGACGTTAATCAACGTCACGCCTAGAATGCACACCGTACCGCACGATATGCGATACAGCGAAAGCTGAGATGAAACGGAGCATAGCACAGCCTGGTAGTGCACCTGGTTTGGGACCAGGGGGTCGTAGGTTCGAATCCTACTGCTCCGACCAATTTCTCAAGGCAAAAATCGCGTGATAGTCTATGTCATCGGTAATGCGCCTGTAGCTCAGTTGGATAGAGCATCCGCCTTCTAAGCGGATGGTCACAGGTTCGAATCCTGTCAGGCGCGCCATTATAATGGTGTTCTGATACTAGAATCTGAAACTTGTTGTGATGGTGGATGTAGCTCAGTTGGTAGAGCCCCGGATTGTGATTCCGGTTGTCGTGGGTTCGAATCCCATCATTCACCCCAATTCGGAGCATAGCACAGCCTGGTAGTGCACCTGGTTTGGGACCAGGGGGTCGTAGGTTCGAATCCTACTGCTCCGACCATTTTCTCAAAGAAAACGGTCGATAAAAGATACCGCATACAGCGGTTTTTTTATGCCTGTAATTTAAAATGCGTTATATTGGTTATTCACAAGCAAGAACATGATGGTGGATGTAGCTCAGTTGGTAGAGCCCCGGATTGTGATTCCGGTTGTCGTGGGTTCGAATCCCATCATTCACCCCAACTTTTAAAGTTGAAAGCGGAGCATAGCACAGCCTGGTAGTGCACCTGGTTTGGGACCAGGGGGTCGTAGGTTCGAATCCTACTGCTCCGACCATTTATCTCAAAAGCAATACTATGAAAAAGATGCCGCATTTAGCGGTTTTTTTATGCCTGAAATTTATAAAAAATAAAAAAGCCACCTGAAGGTGGCTTTTCCAAATTCCGCTATTTAGGGGATGATGGTGACATTTACACGACGGTTGATGGCACGATTTGTTTCGGTGTCATTGGAAACCATCGGCTGTTCAGCACCACGGCCAATAATTTGAATATTTGAACTGTTATAACCTTGCTTTAAAAAGACGTTTGCGACGCTTTGCGCACGTTTTTCTGACAGTTGTTGGTTGTAATTGGCTTGTCCAACATTATCCGTATGACCAATAAACTTAATTTTGTTTAGGTCATATTTAATCAGTTGAGTGGCGAGGGTATTTAGTTTGCCTTCTTGGTGAGGTTGTATTTGATAATCATCAAAACCAAATAAAAGTCGTTCTGGTAGGGCAAGTGTCCAACCATCATTGGTCAAGACAAAACCTTCTTTTTTAAGCATACGTGCTTGTTTATAGCTTAAGTTACCTAAACTCATGCAGGCTGTCATAGTGGCCGTGAATGCAAGTATAAATAAAACTTTAAATGCGTTCTTTAACATAGCAAATCCTATGAGTTGGGGCGGTGTAGTGCAATGCACCAATGATTATTCGAAAGTTTAGCATCATACATCGCGCGTTCCGCAT
Source organism: Acinetobacter sp. YH16056_T (assembly GCF_024605895.1). Lineage (NCBI taxonomy): Bacteria > Pseudomonadati > Pseudomonadota > Gammaproteobacteria > Moraxellales > Moraxellaceae > Acinetobacter > Acinetobacter sp. YH16056_T. Next base: position 639,482 of record NZ_CP094545.1, read on the forward strand.
CTGCGATCAAATCTTCTGGCGATTTTGCATTTTGGATCAGTGCCACACCAATATTAGCTTGTAATGCAATATTATGTTGCTCATAAACAAATGTGGAACCATAGCATTCATGTATTTTGTGACAAAAGACTTCGAGTTCTGTCAAGAAATTTAAACGATTGATAATAATTGCAAATTCATCACCACCGAGTCGCGCAACGAAAGCATCATCTGGCAGTGCTTGTTTTAAACAATGTGATGAGGCACGCAGTACTGCATCCCCAGCTAAGTGTCCATATTGGTCATTCACATGTTTAAAGTTTTCAATATCTACAAAGAACACAGCAGCATTCGCTTGTAAGTCAAAAAGTTCAAATAGCTTTTCATAAAAATAATTACGATTTGGCAATTGGGTTAATGCATCATGACGTGCTAGATGAATAAGTTTGTCATTTTCTGAAATTAAGTTTTTATTCGACTGTTCGATTTCACTGAGTAAGCCATTAAAGGCGGTACTAAGCGCGTGTAATTCTTGAATATCGGAATTTGAAACCCGCATTTTATAATCTTTCTTAATGCTAATGGTCTGAGCAGATTCAACAATAGAGCGAACGGATTGCATTAAGTATTGATAAACAGAATTCACCGACCAAAATACGGTAGCCAATAAAAGAATAAAACCTAAAAATAAACCCAATAAAATTTTATGGAAGAAACTAACTAAATCTGAAGAGTTTCCATATACGATTAGTTCACCATAACTTTTCTGATCATGATGGATATCTAAACGAATCGGTTGGCTAAAAAAGAAATAATCCAAAATCGCTTGGCTGGAAAAAGTTGAAATTTCTTGTTGTTCAGTATGTGCGAGCGAGGCATTTTGATGGTTAGTAATTTCTATCGATCGAATGGGATACAGTCGAGTGTATTCGTTTAAAATTTGACGCATCGTTGTTTGGTCATTAAACACCACAGCAGGTTGAACGCGTTCATTTATTGCATTCGATAAAATCGTTAAGCTGTTTTTTGCATAGGTATGCATGGTATAGGTGGAAATAACCAAAAAAATCGCAGAACAAATCGTAAAAGTTAAAGCAAAGATGGTGAGCTGCGAACGTGTAAATAATTGGTGTAATGTAATTGGGTTGTAGAGTTGTTTCATTCAGCTGACTCCGATGACTTCGCCAGTAATAAAACGCGTGGATCAATATGTATTTGTGACTGCGTTAAGCTTTCCATATTAATTTTAAACGAATAACTCTGATTTTTTTTATACAAACAAAATGCACTGCCAGACTCACACTCACTATTGTTACTACTTAGAGAGAGGGCGGGGAAATTAACATGGTTGTTTAAAATACTTTGTTCTTCTTTTGCTGATAGATTAGAAAAAAATAAAACTTGGCAATGACTAGACTTGATGTCATTTACATTGATGGCTGTAATTTTATAAGTGCTGTGGGTTGGCGCAAGTTTTTTAAAATCATTGACTAAACTTGAATTATTAATCACACAAAATTTGGGTGAAGTGGTTTCCCACTTGGCATAACTCAAAATAGAGAAAGTGGTTGTGAAAATATTTGCTGTGGGAGCTGCATATAATAAGGGTGAAATGGAGCACGCCATTATTAAATAGGCAGTTTTTTTAAAAACAACCATACGAAATCAAAAATGTCTTAAATTAAATGGAATGAAAATTGGGTTTATATACGTTTTATTATATGAAATAGGGCGTATATAGCCCAATAATAATACAAAAGAATGTTTATGTGTTTAAAAAAACGACATGCGTAAAATAAATCATAAAAAAGGTGTTGCAACGGATGTGAAATGCTGTAGAATGCACATCCATCGGCGGTGATGAAGATTAAAACTTCTGATAAAACAATGACTTGGTTGAATTGATTGAGTTGGGTTTTATTTGATAAGTTTAAAAATAATTTGAATTACTGGTTGACTCTTTAGAAATAAAGAGTAATATAGCCGACCTAGCTTGCTGGTGACGAACCAACAAGAAGATCATTAAGAGATTATGAAGAACAACTTGTGTGGATTTTTACTGATTGATCGATCGAAATTATTTTCATTGATTAATGGTAGAAATTACTCGAAGTTTATTTGAGCAAATTTTTGTCAGTAATTGATGAGCCAAGATTGGTACACTATATGTACTATTGATTTTAAACTGAAGAGTTTGATCATGGCTCAGATTGAACGCTGGCGGCAGGCTTAACACATGCAAGTCGAGCGGGAATAGGTAGCTTGCTACCGATTTCTAGCGGCGGACGGGTGAGTAATGCTTAGGAATCTGCCTATTAGTGGGGGACAACATTTCGAAAGGGATGCTAATACCGCATACGTCCTACGGGAGAAAGCAGGGGATCTTCGGACCTTGCGCTAATAGATGAGCCTAAGTCGGATTAGCTAGTTGGTGGGGTAAAGGCCTACCAAGGCGACGATCTGTAGCGGGTCTGAGAGGATGATCCGCCACACTGGGACTGAGACACGGCCCAGACTCCTACGGGAGGCAGCAGTGGGGAATATTGGACAATGGGGGGAACCCTGATCCAGCCATGCCGCGTGTGTGAAGAAGGCCTTTTGGTTGTAAAGCACTTTAAGCGAGGAGGAGGCTACCTTAGTTAATACCTAAGGATAGTGGACGTTACTCGCAGAATAAGCACCGGCTAACTCTGTGCCAGCAGCCGCGGTAATACAGAGGGTGCGAGCGTTAATCGGATTTACTGGGCGTAAAGCGTGCGTAGGCGGCTTTTTAAGTCGGATGTGAAATCCCCGAGCTTAACTTGGGAATTGCATTCGATACTGGGAAGCTAGAGTATGGGAGAGGATGGTAGAATTCCAGGTGTAGCGGTGAAATGCGTAGAGATCTGGAGGAATACCGATGGCGAAGGCAGCCATCTGGCCTAATACTGACGCTGAGGCACGAAAGCATGGGGAGCAAACAGGATTAGATACCCTGGTAGTCCATGCCGTAAACGATGTCTACTAGCCGTTGGGGCCTTTGAGGCTTTAGTGGCGCAGCTAACGCGATAAGTAGACCGCCTGGGGAGTACGGTCGCAAGACTAAAACTCAAATGAATTGACGGGGGCCCGCACAAGCGGTGGAGCATGTGGTTTAATTCGATGCAACGCGAAGAACCTTACCTGGTCTTGACATAGTAAGAACTTTCCAGAGATGGATTGGTGCCTTCGGGAACTTACATACAGGTGCTGCATGGCTGTCGTCAGCTCGTGTCGTGAGATGTTGGGTTAAGTCCCGCAACGAGCGCAACCCTTTTCCTTATTTGCCATCGGGTTAAGCCGGGAACTTTAAGGATACTGCCAGTGACAAACTGGAGGAAGGCGGGGACGACGTCAAGTCATCATGGCCCTTACGACCAGGGCTACACACGTGCTACAATGGTCGGTACAAAGGGTTGCTACTCCGCGAGGAGATGCTAATCTCAAAAAGCCGATCGTAGTCCGGATTGGAGTCTGCAACTCGACTCCATGAAGTCGGAATCGCTAGTAATCGCGGATCAGAATGCCGCGGTGAATACGTTCCCGGGCCTTGTACACACCGCCCGTCACACCATGGGAGTTTGTTGCACCAGAAGTAGGTAGTCTAACCGTAAGGAGGACGCTTACCACGGTGTGGCCGATGACTGGGGTGAAGTCGTAACAAGGTAGCCGTAGGGGAACCTGCGGCTGGATCACCTCCTTAACGAAAGATTGACGATTGGTAAGAATCCACAACAAGTTGTTCTTCATGACGATGTATCTGAGGGTCTGTAGCTCAGTTGGTTAGAGCACACGCTTGATAAGCGTGGGGTCACAAGTTCAAGTCTTGTCAGACCCACCACTACTGACGAAGTACGGAAAATCAGAGACATTGACTTATTGATAAGCTGGGGACTTAGCTTAGTTGGTAGAGCGCCTGCTTTGCACGCAGGAGGTCAGGAGTTCGACTCTCCTAGTCTCCACCAAATTTCAAGATAAGAAAAACAACGTTTTTCCTTGAAATTTAAGCAAGAAGCTACGCTTCGCGCAGGCTTTAATCAAACGAAGCTTGAGCTGAGTGTTAAACACCCAGATAAGTGTTTAGATCCTAGAGATTAACAAGTACAAGCGTTATGATACGCGGACTTGATAATCTCTGTGATTTATCACAGTTTCCTGACCTGACGAAGGCTGGAAAAATCATTAACAGAATATATTTGAGTTGAAATAATTTGTTCATACTCGTTTGATTTAACCTAACAAGCAATTGTGAAAGTTGAATGAAATGAGTTACTAGCGAAATTAACTGAATCAAGCGTTTTGGTATATGAATCTAATTGAAGCTGTACAGTGATTAAATTCACGAAGCTCTAAACTGTAATGTTGGTTGATCTACTTGTAGGATCAAACGACTGTTTGGGGTTGTATAGTCAAGTAATTAAGTGCATGTGGTGGATGCCTTGGCAGTCAGAGGCGATGAAAGACGTAATAGCCTGCGATAAGCTCCGGGGAGGCGGCAAATATCCTGTGATCCGGAGATTTCTGAATGGGGAAACCCACCCGCTATAAGGCGGGTATCATAAACTGAATACATAGGTTTATGAGGCGAACGAGGGGAAGTGAAACATCTCAGTACCCTTAGGAAAAGAAATCAATTGAGATTCCCTCAGTAGCGGCGAGCGAACGGGGAAAAGCCCATTAAGTTATCTAAGCTTTAGTGGAACGCTCTGGGAAGTGCGACCATAGTAGGTGATAGTCCTGTACGCGAAAGGGCTTAGATAATGATGTCGAGTAGGGCGAGGCACGTGAAACCTTGTCTGAATATGGGGGGACCATCCTCCAAGGCTAAATACTCCTGACTGACCGATAGTGAACCAGTACCGTGAGGGAAAGGCGAAAAGAACCCCTGTGAGGGGAGTGAAATAGATCCTGAAACCGCATGCATACAAGCAGTGGGAGCCAACTTGTTTGGTGACTGCGTACCTTTTGTATAATGGGTCAGCGACTTACATTCAGTAGCAAGGTTAACCGATTAGGGGAGCCGTAGAGAAATCGAGTCTTAATAGGGCGTTTAGTTGCTGGGTGTAGACCCGAAACCGGGTGATCTATCCATGAGCAGGTTGAAGGTTGGGTAACACTAACTGGAGGACCGAACCCACTGTCGTTGAAAAGCCAGGGGATGACTTGTGGATAGGGGTGAAAGGCTAATCAAACTCGGTGATAGCTGGTTCTCCCCGAAAGCTATTTAGGTAGCGCCTCGGACGAATACCATTGGGGGTAGAGCACTGTTTCGGCTAGGGGGTCATCCCGACTTACCAAACCGATGCAAACTCCGAATACCAATGAGTACTATCCGGGAGACAGACTGCGGGTGCTAACGTCCGTAGTCAAGAGGAAAACAATCCAGACCGCCAGCTAAGGCCCCAAAATTATAGTTAAGTGGGAAACGATGTGGGAAGGCATAGACAGCTAGGAGGTTGGCTTAGAAGCAGCCACCCTTTAAAGAAAGCGTAATAGCTCACTAGTCGAGTCGGCCTGCGCGGAAGATGTAACGGGGCTAAAACTATATGCCGAAGCTGCGGATTTACACATTAGTGTAAGTGGTAGGGGAGCGTTCTGTAAGCCGATGAAGGTGGATTGAGAAGTCTGCTGGAGGTATCAGAAGTGCGAATGCTGACGTGAGTAACGACAAAACGGGTGAAAAACCCGTTCGCTGAAAGACCAAGGGTTCCAGTCCAACGTTAATCGGGGCTGGGTGAGTCGACCCCTAAGGCGAGGCCGAGAGGCGTAGTCGATGGGAAATTGGTTAATATTCCAATACTTCAGTGTAATGCGATGAGAGGACGGAGAAGGTTAAGTCAGCCTGGCGTTGGTTGTCCAGGTGAAAGGAAGTAGGCATGTATCTTAGGCAAATCCGGGGTACTCTATGCTGAGATCTGACAGCAAGCTGTACTTGTACAGTGAAGTGGCTGATACCATACTTCCAGGAAAAGTCTCTAAGCTTCAGTTACACTGGAATCGTACCCGAAACCGACACAGGTGGTCAGGTCGAGTAGACCAAAGCGCTTGAGAGAACTCTGCTGAAGGAACTAGGCAAAATGGTACCGTAACTTCGGGAGAAGGTACGCTGCTTTTGGTGATGGAACTTGCTTCCTGAGCTGAGAGCAGCCACAGAAACCAGGCCCCTGCAACTGTTTATTAAAAACATAGCACTCTGCAAACACGAAAGTGGACGTATAGGGTGTGATGCCTGCCCGGTGCTGGAAGGTTAATTGATGGGGTTAGCGTAAGCGAAGCTCTTGATCGAAGCCCCAGTAAACGGCGGCCGTAACTATAACGGTCCTAAGGTAGCGAAATTCCTTGTCGGGTAAGTTCCGACCTGCACGAATGGCATAATGATGGGGGCGCTGTCTCCAGCAGAGGCTCAGTGAAATCGAATTCGCCGTGAAGATGCGGTGTACCCGCGGCTAGACGGAAAGACCCCGTGAACCTTTACTGCAGCTTGACATTGAACTTTGATCTTACTTGTGTAGGATAGGTGGGAGGCTTTGAAACCGAGACGCTAGTTTCGGTGGAGCCAATCTTGAAATACCACCCTGGTAATATTGAGGTTCTAACTCTGTCCCGTTATCCGGGACGAGGACCATGTCTGGTGGGTAGTTTGACTGGGGCGGTCTCCTCCTAAAGAGTAACGGAGGAGTACGAAGGTGCGCTCAGCGTGGTCGGAAATCACGCGTAGAGTATAAAGGCAAAAGCGCGCTTAACTGCGAGACCCACAAGTCGAGCAGGTACGAAAGTAGGTCTTAGTGATCCGGTGGTTCTGTATGGAAGGGCCATCGCTCAACGGATAAAAGGTACTCTGGGGATAACAGGCTGATACCGCCCAAGAGTTCATATCGACGGCGGTGTTTGGCACCTCGATGTCGGCTCATCTCATCCTGGGGCTGAAGCAGGTCCCAAGGGTATGGCTGTTCGCCATTTAAAGAGGTACGCGAGCTGGGTTTAGAACGTCGTGAGACAGTTCGGTCCCTATCTACCGTGGGCGCTGGAAATTTGAGAGGATCTGCTCCTAGTACGAGAGGACCAGAGTGGACGAACCTCTGGTGTACCGGTTGTGACGCCAGTCGCATCGCCGGGTAGCTATGTTCGGAAGGGATAACCGCTGAAAGCATCTAAGCGGGAAGCCTACCTCAAGATAAGATTTCCCTTGGACTTTATGTCCACTAAAGAGCCGTTGAAGACTACGACGTTGATAGGTTGGATGTGGAAGTGCGGTGACGCATGAAGCTGACCAATACTAATTGCTCGTGAGGCTTGACTATACAACACCCAAGCAGTTGTATATATAGCATCAATTGATTCACATATAATCAATCAAACTTGATTTAGTTAACGCTTAAGAACAAAATATGCAACTTAGATATGATCTGTTAATAACTCATTTGACCAAGCAACGGCACTGAAAAGATAAGACCAAATGCAAAGTCATAACAGTTGTGCTGGCGACAATAGCAAGAGTGAACCACCTGATCCCTTCCCGAACTCAGAAGTGAAACCTCTTAGCGCTGATGGTAGTGTGGGGTTACCCATGTGAGAGTAAGTCATCGCCAGCTCATTATTCGAAACACCCCCTGACTAGTGCAGGGGGTGTTTTTTTATGTCGGGAAAAATAACAAGAACAATGGAAAACAAAAAATACAGTGACAGCCGGAGTAAAATGAATAAGAAATCTAATTATATAGTTAATTTATAAGGCGAATTGTTCCTAATAAAAGAATAAATTAGCTGAATAATGTGTCTAAAAAAGACAAAAAATCGGGCGTTCTCTTCGAAATTATGCTATAAAAAATAAAACGGCATAAAAATTGCTTATAAAGTGCGGTTAATTATAGGGGGAGTTATTAATGAAATTAGCGATGGGGTTAAAGGTTGCCAATTCCTTATCATTAACACCTCAATTACAACAAGCCATTCGTTTATTACAGCTTTCAAGTTTGGAATTGGAACAAGAAATTCAAATCCAACTCGACAGTAATCCTCTATTAGAGAAAGTTGAAGAACAAAATACCGTTGAAAGTTTAAATAGCTTACAAGAACAAGAAAGGGAAAATAAAGACTTAACCAATGAATTAAATGCCGATCATTTGCCTGATGAGTTACCGGTAGATACGGAGTGGGATGATGTTTATACGCATCAACCTACAAGTTTAGGTGCTGCTGAATTTGAAGAGCGCGAAGATAATCGGCAGGGGCATCAAAGTTTACAAGCACATATGCTTGAGCAAGTTAATCTTTTACACTTTTCTGTGATCGATAAACTAATTGCACACTGTATTATCGATGCTTTAGATAACAAAGGTTTTTTAGATTGTGACTTAAATGAAATTACCCAATCTGTTCAGCATCTTTTAGATTCTATGGATTATGAAGAAGAAGTCGAAGATGACGAAGTTTTGGTGGTTTTAAAGCATATTCAGCGTCTAGATCCTTTAGGTGTAGGTTCACGTAATCTCGCTGAATGTTTAATGGTACAAGTTGAAAATCTTCCTGAACATGTCGAATATCGATATGAAGCTATTTTATTATTGAAAAATTATGAGTTGCTGATTACCAATGAATTACCTAAGTTAATTAAGCAAACGGGTTTAAATACGGAACAACTTAAACTAGCCATTTGTTTGTTAAAAACATTAAAAGCACATCCAGGGCAAGAGTTTGAAGATAAAGATTCAGACTATCAAATTCCAGATGTAGTGGTGCTAAAAAAGAATGAACATTGGTTGGTACAGTTAAATCCTGATGTAATGCCAAAGCTACGAGTGAATTCTTTCTATGCCAATATGATCAAGCGTGCAGATCAAAGTGACGATAATCAATATTTACGTAATCAAATGCTTGAAGCTAAGAATTTCATTAAAAGCATTGATGAACGACATAAAACTTTATTAAAAGTGGCAACCTGTATTGTGGAGCATCAACGAGCGTTCTTTGAACAAGGGCCTGAGGCAATGAAGCCTTTGGTCCTGCGAGATATTGCGGAAGAAGTTGAACTCCATGAATCCACAGTTTCCCGTGTAACCACAAATAAATATATGCTCACACCACGTGGATTATTTGAGTTGAAATATTTCTTCTCAAGTCATGTTGGAACATCGTCTGGTGGGGAAGCATCTTCGACGGCAATTCGTGCAAAAATTAAAAAGTTGATTGCAGAAGAAAATACACGTAAGCCTTTGTCTGATAATGCAATTGCAGTTTTGCTTAATGCAGAAGGTATTGATGTTGCTCGTCGTACAGTTGCGAAGTATCGTGAATCGTTACATATTCCATCATCTTCAGAGCGAAAAGTGTTGATCTAAATTTGAAAATCTGACTATTCTAGAGGTTCATTATGACGAAATAATGAATCTCTTTTTTTATAAGGAATGGCCGAAATGATCTGATTGTGTAAATGTATGCTTCGCATATTGAGTTGGATGATTCGGCTTGAACTTTTCCAGTCCTGAAAGAAGGTGAGGGATAGAATTATGCAGATTACAATTCGTGGCCATCATTTAACAATTACGCCAGCAATAGAAGAAAATATTCGTCTTAAATTTGCGGAAATGACCAAACATTTAGATCAGGTCAATAGTATGCAAGTCAAACTGACTAAAGATCATCAGGTTGATAAACGTTCAAAAAAAGGTAGTGATAATCATATTGCGGAAGCGATTATACGATTACCTGGGACAGAACTTTTTGCACAAGCGTGCGCTGATGATATGTATACCTCGATCAAAAAATTGTCTGAAAAATTAAAAAAACAATTACATAAACATCGAAAAATGCAGCTCATTTATATGCCTTTAACGGTTTAGATTGTAAATTGTACAAAAAGAGGTTTTTTATAACCTCTTTTTTTATATATATAATGTATGTGACTAATGAATTATTTTTTAGATTTATAGTAAAATGACGGGTTTTACACCGTTAGTCCTATATGGGGTCTTGTGATGAATAGTGAACAGCTCACTGAAATTTTAAAAGCTGCTTTTCCAGAAGCTGAGGTTGCAGTTAGTGGGCAAGGCGGCAAATTTGATCTACGCATTGTCGATGATCAATTTGAAGGCAAACGTCCTGTTGCTCGTCAACAATCTGTTTATGCACCTTTGAACTCCTACATTGCCAGCGGTGAAGTACATGCAGTAACAATTCGTGCAATGACCAAAGAAGAATGGCGCAAAGCAAGCTTATTCGGAGCTTAATAATTAATGGATAAATTTCTGATTCAGGGCGGTACTAAGCTCGAAGGTGAAGTTCGTATTTCTGGTGCGAAAAATGCTGCATTGCCATTACTCGCTGCAACTATCCTTGCGGATACACCTATTACATTAACTAATGTGCCAAATCTAAAAGATGTGAACACCTTAGTGAAATTGATCGCAGGTTTAGGTGTTCAAATCAGTTATGAAGGTGATACGGTTAAGGCTGATACTTCTAGCTTAGATAACCAATTTGCACCATATGAACTCGTGAAAACCATGCGTGCATCTATTTTGGTGCTTGGCCCGTTATTGGCGCGCTATGGTAGTGCAAAAGTGTCTTTGCCGGGTGGATGTGCAATTGGTTCACGCCCTGTAGATCAACATTTAAAAGCTTTAGAAGCACTTGGTGCTGAGATCGAAGTTGAAGCAGGTTATGTGCATGCCAAAGTGGATGGTCGTCTAAAAGGTGGCGAAGTTGTCTTTGATATGGTCACAGTTGGTGGTACTGAAAATATTCTAACTGCTGCGGTTCTTGCAGACGGTGTAACGACCATTCGTAACGCGGCTCGTGAACCTGAAATTACCGATCTTGCTAATATGTTGATCAAGATGGGTGCAAAAATCGAAGGTTTGGACACAGATACTTTGGTTGTTACAGGTGTTGAAAGCCTACATGGCTGTGAATATGCCGTTGTTGCTGATCGTATTGAGACAGGTTCTTATCTCGCTGCAGCAGCGATCACTGGCGGTAAAATCAAAACCACACATACTGATCCAAACTTGTTGGAGTCTGTGCTAGATAAATTTGAAGAAATGGGCGCGGAAGTTACGCGCGGTGAAGATTGGATTGAACTGGATATGATGGGTAAACGCCCGAAAGCAGTTAGTTTCCAGACTTTACCACACCCAGAATTTCCAACCGATATGCAAGCACAGCTTATGGCTGTGAATGCAATTGGTCGTGGTTTTGCCACAATTTCTGAAACGATTTTCGAAAACCGTTTCATGCATGTACCTGAATTAGCACGTATGGGTGCCAATATTCAGGTTGAAGGTAATGATGCTGTTGTTACAGGTGTAGAGAAATTATCTGCTGCACCCGTGATGGCAACTGATTTACGAGCTTCTTTCTCATTGGTTTTAGCAGCACTTGCCGCTGATGGGGAAACGTTGATTGACCGTATCTATCATATTGACCGTGGTTATGAAGATGTTGAAGCGAAGTTACAAGGTTTAGGTGCCCAAATTAAGCGAGTAAGTTAATGAGCGATATGAGAAACGATGATCCCAATTTTGACGTAATGGGCAATTTTGATCATGGTTTAACTTTAGCATTAAGTAAGGGACGTATCTTAAAAGAAACTTTGCCATTGTTGGAAACAGCTGGCATTAACTTATTGGAAGATCCGGATAAATCTCGTAAGTTAATTTTTCCAACGACCCATAAGCACGTACGTATTTTAATTTTACGTGCTTCTGATGTACCAACTTATGTTGAAAATGGTGCTGCAGATATTGGGGTGGCAGGTAAAGATGTGCTGATGGAGCATGGTGCACAAAATGTGTATGAACCATTGGACTTAAAAATTGCCAACTGTAAGTTAATGACGGCTGGTAAAGTCGGCATGGTTCGTCCGAAAGGTCGTTTAAAGATTGCAACCAAGTACGTCAATTTGACCCGTCAATATTATGCAAGCTTAGGCGAGCAAGTTGATGTGATCAAACTGTATGGTTCTATGGAACTTGCGCCATTGGTTGGTTTAGGTGATTACATCGTCGATGTTGTGGATACCGGGAATACTTTACGTGCCAATGGTTTAGAGCCTTTGGAAGAAATCTGTAAAGTGTCTTCACGTTTAATCGTGAACAAGGCAAGCTTTAAACGTAAACAAACTTTGTTGAATCCAATTCTTGCACAGCTAGAAAAAGCCGTGGAAGAACGCGAGCAAGCAAAAAAAGCATAAGTCGTTAAATTTCTAGCTATGCTGACCAAACCGCTCAAATCTGGGCGGTTTTTTTATGAAAACTAAAAAATAATGATAAAACTGTATTTTCACTAATTTTAACGAAAGTTATTTTCAATAAAACTCCACATGAACACATGCGATAGATGTCCACAAGCTGCTGTAAAACAGGTAAACTAATCTTTTCCAATAGATTACCTTGTGGGTAAATTGATGCGACGTTTATCGACTCAAGATCAAAACTTCAAGCAAGCTTTTGCTGACTTGTTGGCTTTTGAAACTGTGAATGATCCAGAACTTTTAAAAACCGTTGACCAAATCATTGCTGATGTTCGTCAGCATGGTGATGCTCATGTTCTTAAATTGACACAGCAGTTCGATCGACATCCAGCGCATCAATTCTCAGAATTAGAGCTGACACAAGAACAGCTGAAAGCAGCATTTGATGGTTTAAGTTCAGAAGTGCGTGAAGCCTTAGAACTTGCTGCGAACCGTGTTCGTGAATTTCACCAAGCACAAAAGCAAGACGGCTGGACCTATGTTGATGCTTTAGGAAATACCCTTGGTCAAAAGGTCACACCGCTGGACCGTGTAGGTATCTATGTACCAGGCGGTTTAGCTTCTTATCCGTCTTCTGTATTGATGAATGCTGTACCTGCGCATGTTGCTGGCGTGCCTGAAATTATTATGGTGGTGCCTGCGCCGAATGGTGATTTGAATCCATTGGTTTTGGCAGCAGCTTACTTAGCCGGCGTACACCGTGTATTTACCATTGGCGGCGCGCAAGCGGTTGCAGCATTGGCTTATGGTACAGAAACTATTCCATCTGTGGACAAAATTACTGGCCCGGGCAACCGTTTTGTTGCTGCAGCAAAACGTGCAGTATTTGGTCAAGTCGGTATTGATATGATTGCAGGGCCATCCGAAATTTTGGTCTATGCCGAAGGTCAAAACAATGCTGAATGGCTGGCAATGGATTTATTGTCACAAGCGGAACATGACACTGTGGCTCAAGCGGTATTTATTACGCCAGATGCAGAACTTTTAGATCAAGTTGAGCAATGGATTGAAAAGCATTTAGAAGCGTTACCAAAAGCGGATATTGCGCGCACTTCAATTGAAAACCGTGGTGCATTAGTTTTAGTCAAAGACCGTGCTGAAGGCGCTGAATTGATTAACCAGGTTGCGCCTGAACATTTGATGCTGTGCTTAGATCAAGCGCAGGAAATGGCTGAAGATATCCGCCATGCCGGTGCAATTTTTATGGGTCGATATACGCCTGAAGCGATTGGTGATTACTGTGCAGGTCCAAACCACGTGTTGCCTACTTCGGGCACAGCGCGTTTCTCATCACCGCTCGGTGTTTATGATTTCCAAAAGCGCTCAAGTTTAATTATGTGCTCTGAAGATGGTGTGAAAAGTTTAGCGAAAACGGCTGATACATTAGCGGAGCAGGAAAACTTAGATGCGCATGCGCGTTCAGCACGCTATCGTTATCAGTAAGAAAATATAGACTAGGTGAAAAACTTAGTTTTCCAAAAATATAAACCTTTCCCTAACCCTCTCCTTTCAGGAGAGGGGAAATCTCATAAAATGAATATTCCTCTCCCTGAACGAGCTTTAAGGATTCCTTTAAAGCGAAGTGCAAGAGAGGTTAGGAGAGGGTGAGAAAGAGCAAAATAAAATGCCAAATATTACCGCTGAACAAATGCGTTTTTGGAGTCCTGATGTACGTGAATTAGAGCCGTACACACCGGGTGAACAGCCTAAAATCCAAAATATTTTAAAACTCAATACCAATGAAAACCCGTATCCGCCATCGCCAAAAGTGGTGGAAGCAGTTCAAAAAGTGTTGGCAAATTCTGCTGACGTTTTACGTTTATATCCAGATCCAGATGCGTCTGAGTTAAAGCAAGCGATTGCAAAACAGCAGCATGTACCTGTTGAGCAGGTCTTTGTCGGCAATGGCTCGGACGAAGTGCTTGCACACATTTTTAAAGCTTTCTTTGTGCAAGAACTACCAATTTTATATCCAGATATTACTTATAGTTTTTATCCAGTTTATAGCCAATTTTTTGGTATTGTCGCCAATACTAAAATTTTACCACTCAATGATGACTTTGAAATTGTTGTTGATGACTATAAACAGCCGAATGGCGGCATCATCATTACCAATCCGAATGCACCAACCAGTATTGCTTTAGGCCTTTCGGCCATAGAAGAGGTGCTGCAAGCCAACCCGAATTCAGTGGTTGTGATTGATGAAGCATATGTCGATTTCGGTGCGCAATCTGCTGTGGCTTTGGTTGCAAAATATGAAAACCTTGTGGTTTGTCAAACCATGTCTAAGTCGCGTTCACTTGCCGGTTTGCGTGTCGGTTTCGCGATTGCACAGCCCCATTTAATCGCAGCACTTGAGGCGGTAAAAAATAGCTTTAACTCCTATCCGATGGACCGTTTTGCGATTGCAGCAGCCGTGGCGTCATTTGAGGATCAAGCGTATTTTGAAGCGCAAAATGCCAAGGTGATTGTGAGCCGTGAAAAACTTGTAGAGCAGCTTTCTGAGCTGGGCTTTAAAGTATTACCCTCTGCGGCAAACTTTATTTTTGCATCATTGCCAACGAAAGACGCGGGTGAATTAGCTGCTGAATTGCGCGAACGCGGAATTATTGTGCGTTACTTCAATAAGCCGCGGATTAATCAGTTCCTGCGGATCACCATTGGTACAGATGAACAAAATCAGCGCCTTGTGGATACTTTGAAAAACGATATTTTGGCTTAATCTTTGCAAGCTCCGCGAAATGTAAATCTAGCCGAACCCTCCTTTTGAAAAGGTGAGAAGCACTGCTTCGCAAGGGGAGGGTTATAAAAAAGCGATTCAATTGAATCGCTTTTTTGTTATTCAGGTTTATGCCAGGTATTTAACAAATTCAGCATCGCTTCAACTTTATCAAAACATTCTTGATATTCAGCATCGCAATCTGATGCGATGGTGATTCCGCCGCCTGCCCACAGCGAAACCTGATCTTGGTATTTTTGAATAGAGCGGATCAAAATATTCCAAGAGCCCGTGCCATCGTGATTAAAATAACCCATCGAGCCGCAATAGGCACCGCGCGGGGCGCCTTCAAGTTCATCAATGATTTGCATCGCGCGAATTTTAGGCGCGCCGGTAATCGAACCGCCTGGCAGGGCAGACATCAGAACCTCAAAAGGGTGTACATCGGTTTTCAGCACGGCCTCAACTTCACTGACCATGTGATGTACCTGATTAAAACTTTCAATATCAAAAAGTTTAGGTGTTTTTACAGAACCTGTTTCTGCATAAACACTCAAATCATTACGCAGTAAGTCGACAATCATGACATTTTCAGCCATGTCTTTTTCAGATGATTTTAACCGTTGTTTTGACTGCGCATCTAACACTGGATCTTCATAGCGAGGCATCGTGCCCTTGATTGGCTTAGTAATAATCTTGCGTTTAGGCTTAAAATCTATAAAAAGTTCAGGCGAACAACTTAAAATTTCAAAATCATTAATACGTAAGTAGCCTGAATATGGTGCATCAGTCAGTGACCAAAATTCTTGAGCGGTATCTAAGAGTGAACCGTTTGCTTGAGCTGTGAATTCTTGTGTTAAATTAATTTGATAGCAATCACCCGCTTTAATATATTCCTGCACTTGATCAAAGGCTTTCGTGTAGTCTGACTTAGACCATCTTGCAGTACATTTTTGTCTTAATTTAAATTGATTCTGAGTGATCTCGGTTTGAATTATGTGATCAATGTAGTCGTAAATCTTAGCTGCAGAATGATCTGAACTATAAAAATACCAACCATCATTCTCTAATTTTAAAAAACTGGAAAATTGTCCTAAAAACAAGCGAGGTTGCGCTTTGGCGTGCAAGGAAATCTGTTGCTGCGCTGCATAATCATAGCTAATAAAGCCAGCCCAGCCCCCAGAAAACCCACTGCCTAAGTTTGAACATAAATCTTGGAAGGCAATATTTTGCAAGGGCTGAGTATCAGATTCCTCATATTGATCTAAATTGGTACGGACATAAGCTTTAAGTTCATCATTCTTCAATTGTTGATATTGATTTGCCAAAAAGCAAATAACAGGTTGGTTTTGATCTTCTAAAAAAATCACATGTGACAAGGGTGCAAGCGCTTGCAAAATTTTTTGAGCACTAACAGTTTGTTTGAGAATAAATTTTTTAAAAGAAATTGGCTTTTGCATCAACAGAAAAATTAACTTTAAAGAATAAAATGGATTTTATACCATTCCTAATTCATTTGGTTTGCAAATACCGTTTATCGGTAAGAATTAGATTGCGACCAACGACAGTTGAACAAATTTCAGCTTGGATATAATTTAATCGAGCGAGCAAACAACTCAAGGAAAGATTTAACAGTTGTCACAAAATAATATTACAGCTGAATAAATCGAGTGGTTGAAAATCAAAAAAAAATAAATACTCTTGGGAGAGTACCGTATGAAAAATTTCACTAAATTAGCTCTAGTTTCTTCAATCGCATTTAGTGCGAATGCTATGGCTATGCAAGCAATGGACGATGCTGCACTTAGTTCAACCACTGGTCAAGATGGTATTAACATCGGGATTGGTATTTCAAAAGTTGCAATTGAGAAACTTTACATTCACGATAATGACGGTTTAGCAACTGATGCAAAAAACGTTGTGACAGGTACAAAAGTTACTTTTGATACAACTACAACTCCTCCTAAGCCAACAGGTTTTGCTGCAAATGCAGAAGTTTCTTCAACAAATATTGTTGGTGGTACAGGTGTAGCAGGTGCTCTTTTAATTAAGGGGAACGGGATAACCGGTGATGCTAATGAAAAGCATGGTCTTGTAATTACTGCGAATTCACAAGCTTTGTTAGCAAGTCATAATTTGGCTGATTTACGTATTGACTCAGATGCTGGTAATTCTGCAAAAGGTGGAGCATTTGTTAATATTGCAGCACAAGTTTCAGGCTTAGATATTAAAATTGGTGAAATTGGTGTAACTGCATCAGGTACGGCTGGTACAACAGGTATTCGCCGTGGTGGTGATGACAGCAACTACAATGCAATTCTTTCTGGCTTAACTTTGAAAACAGGTCAGATGGCTGCAAATATTCAACTTGGTGCAGCTCCACAGGGTGCAATGATCAAATTGAATACAACTATGATTGGTGGTTTAGAGATTCAAAATCTAGGTATTCTGGATGCATCAACTAAAACTACTGCACGTGCTGCTGGTGAAATCTTTATTGAAAGCATAAAAGTTGCTGATGCGGGTAAAACAGACTTAACCATTAACCAAGATATTAGTGTTTATGGTGCAGAAGGAACATCAAAAGGATATATTCAAATGGTGAGCAACTCTGGTCCAATTGATAACTATGTGAAAGGTGTTCATTTAGGTAGTCGTACTGCTGGTTCAATTGGTGATATCGAAGTTCAAGGCTTGCAAACATATTATAGCCCTAGTTTAGGTGTTTATAATCCAGGTTCTGTGATTACGATTTCTAGTAACTAATCTAGAGCAAAAATAAGGCGCGTGTTGATCACGCGCTTTTTTTTACAAAAAAGTGCAGAATGACCCAACAAAGCATAAAAAAATGCTGTTTTTTTATAAAAAAAAAGGTATCTTGCATAATACATGGATGTAGAGCATTAGCTCTAAAAAATAATGAAAAAAGGCACATCATTGCCGATAACTAAAAGTTAGAAGATATGTTAGAGATAGCTGTAGGCTCGGCATTGATGTATTACTTTGCCAAAGAGTCCTTCGATTTAAAAGAAAAGCCAGTCGGAACAGTTCACTATACCGAAACATTGGATTCACGAAATGATTCCTTTACTCGGATGCACCGTGAATCTGTAAAAATTAAACCTGCCATAGAAGATCAATTTCGAGGCATCGTTCGGCAAGCCTACGACTACAGTTGTGGTTCGGCGGCCTTAACTACTTTATTAAATGGTTATGTAGGTACACAGCTGACTGAGCAACAGACCATGAATGGTTTGCTGAAATTTGGTGAAACTGAAAAAATTATCGAACGTCGAAGTTTCTCCTTATTAGACATGAAACGTTTTGTCGCTGCTGTCGGGCTAGACAGTGGGGGCTACAAAGGTGAGTTTTCAGATTTAGTTAAACAAGGTCAACCTGCGATTGTTCCAATTTCATATGCTGGCTTTAAACATTTTGTGGTTTTTAAAGCCTATAAGGATGGGCGTGTTTATGTCGCAGATCCAGCACTTGGGAATATTAGTTTCGATGAAGTTCGTTTTCAAGAAATATGGGAAAACAATACTTTATTCTTAATCAATGTTGCACCTGAGCAACGTAAAAATTTATTGGCTTTGCAAGATACAGACTTGCGACATGTTGAAGATGCAACCGTGAACCGTTATGCATTGGTTGATATTCAATATCCGCAGTTTTATATGGAAAAAATTGCGGACAAAGCATCTACGATACGACTTGATAAAAATATGAATGAAGAGTCGGAGTCTTATGGTAAATCGAATTACAACTTTCTAAGGCTTTACTATAAGAGTAAATAATTAGATGAATGCGTATAACAAAGCGTCAAGATTAAAAAAATAAAAACGGTGGGAAGGAACATGAATCGTAAATGGATGAACAAAACACTACTAGCCATGAGTATTCAAGTGGTGATGGGGGTTGCATATGCAGCTGAAGAGCCAAGTCTAGGAGAGTATGATCCGGTTGAGCAAGAGACAGTTGTTGAAGAGTCGGCATCTCCTGTTACGGCAACCCAAGCTGATACTACACATGAAGCTACTGCCGAGCCAGAAATTGGACAGTATGAATCTGTAGAAGAGCCCGTACAAGCTGAAATGCCACAATCCGAAGTCGCTACTGCCAATGAAAAAGCATCGACAGCACTTCAGCAACAAGAAGGTGATGCGAGCCAAGAAGCGAATTTACAGGAAGTATTTAGCTCGAATGAACGTCAGTATTCATTGATTAAAAAAGGTGAAATATCATCTTTTTACGATATAGATTACACCTATTACCGTGATACACAGCTTGATATGGAAATGGCACAAGGCCAGCTTTATCAACTACGTGTACAAGAAAATGCAACACATTCGATGACCAATACATTTACCGTGCAATACGGTGTAATGGATAATTTGACATTCTCTGCATCTTTGCCTTTAGTGGCGAAAACTGATTTATTAAAAGATACTTCAACTGCAGGTTTAGGGGATATTTCTTTAGGCGCACGCTGGGAACCATTCCCACTGAAGCAAGGTCGTTTGCCTCTTATTTTATTTGGTAATTTGTCCACGAAAACTGGTGATAGTCCATACGAAATTAATGCTGTAAATGATCTAGCAACAGGTAAAGGTTACTATTCTGCAGGTATCGGTGCCAGCACACGTAAATATATTGATCCCGTTGTGTTGTTTGCATCCGTCTCGGCAAACTATGGTTTCAAAGAAACTGACTTAAACCAACGTCGTGGTTCGCGAGTCATTGAAGAGTTTGAACCGGGGATTAGTGGCGGTTTTGCATTCGGTTTTGCATACTCGTTTAACTACGATGTTTCCCTTACCATGTCATATCAACAAAGTTTCAATACCGGCGCAGAATTTACGTATAGCAGTGGCGAATCCTATTCACCTGCAGACCAAACCAGTTCAACTCTAGCGATTTCTTTAGGTGTACGTGTATCTCCAGAGACCATTGTGAATGGTACGGTGGGGTTAGGTTTAACTGAAGATGCACCAGATGTGTCATTAGGGTTGTCTTTCCCGTTGGATATTCTAGGTTTTGGAAAAAAACTTCGTTAAGAGGGCTGTCGTATGCGTAAAATTCGACTCAGCCCACTTGTTAGTGCGATCGTTTTAACGGGCTGTTCTAGTGCTGCTTTTGCACAATTGGGTACCAACCTTTCAGTTGATGTACGGTCACTTGCATTAGGTAATGCAGTAACTGCGGATCCTCCAGGAATTAGTGCAGTACATTTTAACCCTGCAGCATTAACTAAGATTGAAGGTTTGCAAACAGATATGCAGGGCATCATTGCAAACTTTGATATTCAACGTGAATTTACCGTTCCTGCGGGTTATAACGTTTTTGGTTATTCAGATGATCCATTAGTCTGTAATGATGGTCCTGAAGTGACGGCTGATATTTGTACGGACTTTAAAGATAAGGTTTCTGGTGATGTTGAATATGCATCCTTATATGTACCTGTCTTAAAAAAGATGGTGGATTTTGGTGCTGGACAACCCATTGCCGCGCCAACGATGGGGATTGCCTACAATCCACCGGGTTCTAAAGCAACATTCGCATCAGCTGTTTATGCACCTTTGATTGCGGGTTTTGGTGCTGAAAATGGTAACCCAGGTAATTTCATGGGGCAACAAGTTGCTCTAGAGCGTATTACTTATCTATCGCCAACAGTAGGCTATCAAGTCAGTGATGAGCTATCGATTGGTGGTGGTGTGGGGATGTCCTATCAAGCCATTGGATTGAAATCTGACCTGCGATTTCCCAATGAATTGATCGGCATGTTAAGGATGATTGATGAAGTCGTCTGTACACCATTTAAGGAAAATTCGGACATTATTACCGACATCTTGCTATTGGGGATGTGTAATACCGAAGAAGGGATGAATCCATTTGGCAAATTTGGTCAGATGGAATTGGCTTTAGAGCAGTCACTGAGCCCAAGTTACAACTTAGGGGTTTTGTGGGAGCCACGCGAAGATTTTAGTTTTGGTATGGTGTACCAAAGTGCAGCGAAAATGCGCATGAAAGGTCGTTATCGCATACAAAATGCGAAAGCACCTCAGGAGATGATTAAGGGATTAATGTCATCACCAACAGGTCAAATTTTAGCTGCAATTTTAGGTTTCCCAAATGCTGTGCCAAACTCGGAGTCGGGTTTGGTTTCGATGGATTTTGAATATCCACAGCACGTACAGGCCGGGATCAAATATAAGGTTATGCCTGATTTACAAATCAATTTTGATGTGGGCTGGACCGATTATCGTGCTTGGGACAAATTCCGTTTTGAATTCGACCGTCAAATTTCAGCGCTGAAAATTGCAAAATTATTATCTGAAAATGTGACCGATAATTCTTTGGCCTTACCTTTGAAATTTACGTCGCCTTGGAACTGGGGCATCGGTATTGAATATTCAGCAACAGATCGTTTGAAATTGCGTGCAGGCTATGAACCACGGAGTACCTCTATTCCTGACGGTAAGCGAAATACCATGGTACCAATTAATGGTGCGCAGCTCTTTGGTATGGGGATTGGATATCGTTTTGATGCAGATACGGATCTAGATTTATCAATCGGCTTTTTACGCAGTAAAGATAATATTCCAGCGAATGGTAGTAGTCTGGCAAACTTAACCGGTGTGAATAACATACTTTTAAACCCATATGCTGGAATGAATGTAAAAACCGATACGAAAATCACCATCCTAGGATTAAATTACAGAACTCGTTGGTAGGATAAGCAGACAGAATGAAAAGGATTTTATTCATAAAAACGTTACTTGCACTGTCTGTGGTGCAAGTGTCGTATGCCTATGCCGGGGCGTTTCATACCATTATTGGGCCGGATGGGCGCCCAATGGTGGTACAAATACAAGAAAAAGCTGTAAAGAAACTCAAAGAAAGTTCTATAGCTAAAATGATTGATTCACCATCTGTACAGCAACACGTTACTCAACCATCTGTAAGCATTAGTCCGTCTCAAACCAAGACACCGATGACGCGTCAAACGAGTCCAACAGCACAGGCTGCTGAACCGGTGAAGTTTCAGAGTTTAAGTACACGTGAGCCGGAAAAACGGGATGATAATAAAGCTGTCGCAGTCGATAAAATTAAAGAGGTCTCAGGTGATAACGTTCCCAAATCTGAAAAATCAGTACAAGAGTCAGGTACTTCAACAAAAGTTGTACCTTCAACCATATGGACCGAAAAGTTACAGCAATCAGAGCTAACCCAACCTAGTGCTCCGTATCAGGCCAAAGTTCAGGCTGAAAAAGATAAACCTATCGTCGAAAAAAAGATCCTTGCTGAGAAAGTTGTTAGCACTGATAAAGCCGTACAATCTTCAGGTGAAAACTTAGAAAATCATCCTTCAAAACAATCGGCTAAGGCAAAACAAGAGCAAGGCTTTTCGACGATGGCTGGTGAAAAGTATGTCAATAATGAATATCTTGAAGATAAAGAGTTTAACTTAGAAGGCAAAAAGCGCTTTTACACCATGCCCGAAGGCGTTATTGATAGCAAGATGGGGCAAACGCGGATGCAAACCATTGAACGTGAAAAAGGTGTCAGTCGCTCCGTCATTGATAATTTATTTAAACGTAATCAACCCGAAGATACAGGCCCAATCACTTTAGCCACATCATATTATCGGGTGTCACAAGCTGATACCATTCAAGGTTTAGGTCAGCAATGTTTTTCAAATAAAAAAATGAAGAAAGCCAAAGAGCTTGACTTGGCACAAGATATTAATTTATGGCCTCGAGCGCCTTTATCAGACGAATTTGACTATGAAGTCGTAAAACTAAAATCACCATTACAAAATATTCGTATACATTCATTTGCATCCAAAGTACAAAATCCTACATTTTATTGGCCATTTGCGGTATTTTTAGACAAAAATGGATGTGTCATGGAAGGCGCAGGTGGATTCAAAAATAACCAAGGTGAAGCGGATCATCTTTACCATGAAAAAATTGAAGGCGTGATTCAAGTGCCTAAAGGTAGCCAGTATTTATTTTTAACGCCTTTAGCAACAGCAATTGACGTCGATGGTCGCGTATTAACCAATCAAGGCCAACTTAAATTAACAGCAATCCGTTAAGGACATAAAAAAGAGAATTAGGATGAAAAATAAAATTTTATTACCGTTTGCTTTAACGGCATTGGTTGCAGCGCTCAGTGGCTGTGGCGGTGAAAGTGCAAATGTGAATCCTGAAATTTATGATACCAGTACGACCAATGGTACTTGTAAAAGTAATACCGAAGGCTGTGTTGAGTTCGTTTTAGATTATCCAATTGAAGGTCTGAATTTTAATTGTTCGAGCGACGTTAAAAATACCTACATTACTTTATTTGATCTAAAAGAAGGTGTTTCGACAGGTGCTTGTAAGATTGGCGATACGGTAACTTTCTTTGTCCAAGGTGAAAAATCACGTCGAATTGATTTGGGTAAAGTAGATTTGAAGCAAATTTCCAATGTAGCCAGTGGTACGACACCTCCACGCTTGACCTTATTGGATTTGGCAGCTGGCATCGCGGGTAAACCTGCTGCAACGATTGCAAATACCGACGCAACGGTTAAAGTGGCCATGCGTTTGGCTAAAATTATTCAAGCCTTGGCTTTGAAAAATAACAGCGCAGTTACAGCTACAGATATCCAAGCGGTTTATATCAACAATGCAGATAAAGTATTGATTGATCAAATCACTCGAAATGTCGCGACAGCAGATTTCAGTATCAGTTCAGATACGGAATTTAATGACTTGTTTACACCTTGGCTAGACCTGTCCGAAGTCAGCAATGAAAATGCATTTACCTTAGTTTCAAAACTCATGAATATCTCAACGGCTGCGGTATATCAGCCTGAGTTTGCGTTATTTTCAACTGATGGCGTAATTACCAATGCCAGTGGTTCAAATGGACTGGTCGGCTGTGACAAAAATGAATGTTTGCCGACCGATAGTTCAAAAGTCAATTTATTTGGTCATTTCATGTTAATGACGGACCGCCAAGGTATGACTTTTGGTAGTGGTTTACAGTGGAAGGGCAAAGTTGATCAACAGTTGAGTACCATTGGTGGTGTGAATGTCTTGCTCTTGACACAGGTACGACCAACACGTTTAACAGCAACGCCACAGGACAATTGGATTGATCCGCTTACCAAGCAAATTGATAGACCTGGCATTCTGGGTTTCCGTTTTGATGCAGAAGAAGCCAACTCTGGCCCTTTGATTATTAAACAAGGGACGCTACTTGCCGACAAAATGGTGGTCGGTACAGGTGGAAGTTTATATAAAACGTTAATGGCTAAAAAAGATGATTATGTTCTGACGGCCGATGATAAGAAAAAATTAGGTCTTTGGGAGCAAAACATTAACCAAGTGCAATTTAAAGGCACGATGGATTTATACAAGCTTTATCCGCTGTCGTATTTAGACAAAAAAGTCTTTAAGTCTGTTGAAAATGTTGCTGCTGGACAAAATTATATCTTCCCCTTGTATGCAGATTTAACCTTTAAATTTACCGATACTTCGATTAAAACAGTGAAATTGGGTGTGGTGATTGACCGTAATGGTGATATTCGCACAAATATAAAATCTGGCGTGCCAGACGATGTATTTACTCGTCAAGATAGCCAAATTGTCGACTTGTCTACACACGCGACGGAAGGCTGTAGCGGAAAAGATGTGCTTGACCCACTGTTAATGAAAGATGACAAAGGTGTACAGCAATATCGTATCGGAACGACAACCCGTACCTTTACGCCTGAAGGAAATATCAATCCAAATACCATTTCGATTCGTATGATTTTAGCTGACCCATATTTCCATACGCTTGATGGCGCGCTGATTGGAATGAACTCAAGTGTGAAAACTTCAGCGGATACATCAATGGTTGTAGGCGGTGCTTTAGTGCAGTTACACAATATGATCAATGCCAATGCAGGCACACGTCCCTCTGGCGTTGCGTTGACGGATTCGGATAATAAAGTGGTGAAGTGGGGGAATAGTTTGGCCAGCTTTAGTTATATTTATAGCTTAAAAAATCCAAATGATACAGCTGCGGCTCAAACGGCGAAGTTAAGCGGTGGTGATATTTCTTTAGAATTGGCTCCTTGTTACACCATCAAGGCAAAATAATCATCAAATATGAGTAAAATAAAAAAGCCCATCTTATGATGGGCTTTTTTAATTAAGAGATCTGTAAATTAACCTGTGTGATCGAGTCGCGTACCAAGGGTTTCGAGATGCATTTCAAACTGACCTGTTTTGCGGTCAGCAAAATAATGCCGCAGCGTTCTTTCCACACTTGGAAAGGCTAAATCATCCCAAGGAATATCTTCTTCACTAAACAATCGTGATTCAATGGTTTCATCACCCGCACCAAATTCACCATTGATTAGTTCAGATTTGAACAAGGCATAAATTTGCCCAATACGGGGAATGTTATACATGCAATATAGTTGCTCAATGTTGACTTCTGCTTCGGCTTCTTCGCGAGTTTCACGCGCTGCACCTTGCTCCATTGTCTCATAGAGTTCCATATAGCCAGCGGGTAATGTCCATAGCCCATAACGTGGCTCAATCGCACGACGGCAAAGTAAAACTTGATTGTCCCAAACGGCTAAAGCACCACAAATAACTTTAGGATTCACATAATGAATAAACCCACATGCGGTACAAATACGGCGTATCTGATGATCTCCAAGCGGGATCGCTTCTTTTGTTTTTTGTCCGCAGTTTGAGCAAAAGTTCATATTCATCGTCATGGATTGTGTGAACCGTCAGAATAACTTAAAAATAAAACTTTGGCATCATTTCTAACCAGCTTGGCCGAAATTCAGCTATGATGAAAATAAGATAATTATAAGGATGTAATGTGGATGGATGAGGGTTTATTGACTCAGCGATTGCAGCAAAGTTTACGTTTTTCTAAGCGTATTCAACCTGCGCATGCTGCTGTATTGATTGCGATTACCCAAGAAGATAATCCACGTATTTTATTGACCCGCCGCTCGCTCTATATGAATAATCATGCCGGTGAAGTGTCCTTTCCCGGTGGCAAACGTGATGCTCAAGACACCAGTAATATCGTGGTGGCTTTAAGAGAAGCTCAAGAAGAAACCGCTCTAAATCCATTTGATGTGCAGCTTTTGGGTGATTTACCGATGCAAAAAGCACGGAATGGGATGTTGGTTAAACCGATCGTGGGATTGATCCCGCCTGACGTAAATTTAATACCTCAACCCACTGAAATTGACCGTATTTTTTTTGCATCATTAAGACAGCTTTTAGAAACACCGCCAACGCCATATGAAGTTCGTTTTGCCCAGCAATCGCTTTATTTTCCCAGTTTAAGAATCGAAAACGAAATCGTATGGGGCTTGACTGCACGGATGCTGATTTCCTTATTTCAATATGGTCTGAATTATCAAAAAGAATGGCCTTTTTTATTAAATTCTCCTTCATTTCATTTGGGCCGTGAGCCATAAATCATTTTTAGAAAGTCAAAATAGGATGTTTGATCATGTTGTACAAATTTCAAGGATATAGCCCGAAAGCCACGCATCAACCTTGGGATGGTTGGGTTGCAGAAAATGCAACGGTCATTGGGCAAGTTGAATTAGGCCGAGAAGTGAGTGTCTGGTTCGGAGCCGTCATTCGAGGGGACAACAGTCGTATCAAACTGGGTGATTTTACCAATGTACAAGAAAATGCGGTGCTGCATACCGATGCGGGCATTGAAATGATCATTGGCGATTATGTCACGATTGGGCATCAAGCCATGCTACACGGATGTACCGTAGGCGATAATAGTCTGATCGGAATCAATGCCGTGGTTCTAAATCATGCTGTGATTGGTAAAAATTGCATCATTGGTGCGAATGCTTTAATTCCAGAAGGGAAGGTGATTCCGGATAATTCTGTTGTGATGGGTTCACCGGGTAAAGTCGTCAAGACTTTAGATGAACAAGCCGAAGCACGTCTAAAAATGAGTGCCATGCAATATGCCGCTCATTTTAAACATTTTACTCAACTCGAAGTCGCTGAACTTTAGAACGCTATACATGGTAAGCAAAAAAGCCTCGACGTTTGTCGAGGCTTTTTTATAGATTAAATACAGAAAGCGCTGAGTCTGTGGTGGAAAATCTCGCGAACTGCGATGGAGTGGAGTATCATATTCAACGTTTTTTAAGATTAAATTTAATTAAGGTTGCGCATGAAATTACTGGCATTGGAAACTGCCAATGAGCAGTGTTCCGTCTCGATTGTAGATGAAACTCAAGAGCTTTATTTTCAACTCGATTTACGGGCAAAAGCGCAGACGCAAACCATTCTCCCAATGATTGAGCAAGGGCTTAATCAAACTGCTATTGAGTTAGCGGGTTTAACTGCGATTGCCTTTAGTCGTGGGCCTGGCTCATTTAGTGGTGTTCGTATTAATGCAGCGGTAACACAAGCCTTGGCATGGGCCAATGACGTACCTGTTGTTCCAGTATCAACTTTGCAAGCTTTGGCTCAAGCGGCGCATCGTGTACATGGTTTGACTGAAGTAACGGCAGTCCTTGATGCACGCATGCAAGAAGTGTACATCGCAAGCTATCAACTCGATGCCAATGGCATTATGCAGGCTGTAGATGAAGAACAACTATTAAGCTACGCAGATGCCACACCGCAGATCAAATTTACCGTTGTGGGTTCTGGTAGTGAGCTCATTCAATCAGAACAAACACAATACAAAGACTTAAGTGCAACAGCACAAGATATTGCTACTATTGCCCGCGAAGCGGCGCAAAGAAAAGCATGGGTGAGTGCTGAACTTGCATTGCCCGTATATTTACGAGATAACGCCTGGAAGAAAATTTCAGAACAAGGCAAGCCATAATTAGGGTTATATATGGATCTTCTACTGCTGCTCAAAGCGGCAATCATGGGTATTGTTGAAGGTATTACCGAATTTTTACCGATTTCAAGTACAGGGCATTTAATTCTGGCTTCAGAATTAATGAACTTTTGGACCAAAGAAAAAAGTGATGTTTTCGTGATCGCAATTCAAATGGGTGCGATTGCTGCGGTGATTTATGAATACTGGGGCCGCCTGTGGGGCGCAGCAACCGGTATGGTGACTGGCGAAGAAAAAGGTCGCCGTTTAGGTTTTGGCTTAATTCTCGCTTCGATTCCAATCGTGTTGATTGGTTTGACGTTTGGTCAGACGGTGAAAGAGCTACTGTTCAATAACATTGCGATTGCTATGGGGTTGATTATCGGTGGTTTGATCATTATTTGGATCGAAAAAAATCCACCGCAGGTGCGTGCCAAAGAAGTAGAAGATTTAACCATTAAAGATGCGATTTGGATTGGTTTAATTCAAGTTTTATCTTTAATTCCTGGGACTTCACGTTCAGGTGCAACTATTATTGGTGCTATGTTCTTAGGGGTTTCTCGTAAAGCAGCCACTGAGTTTTCATTCTTTTTGGGTATTCCTGTTATTGTCGGTGCAGGTTTACTGGATTTATATCAAAGCTATGATGTATTTCAAGGCACTCAAGATTGGACGGTAATCGCCGTTGGTTTAATCGTTTCATTTGTCTCTGCATTGATTTTAATTCGTGCGCTTGTCGCTTATGTGGCAAAACGTGATTTCATGATTTTTGCGTGGTATCGAATTGTTTCAGGTTTATTGATTTTATTGTTCGCATTTACAGGCTGGAAATTATGGTAAGCGAAATCCGCTTATACACAGAACAAGAGTTTCATGAGAAAGCACAGCAGTATTCTGCTGTGCTTTCTTCACGTGGTGTATCTTTAAATATTGAATTGATTGAAAAATTAAACGCGCGTTTTTTACGTTTAAACTCTGAACTCAGTTTGTGTGTCGATGCAGATGGTTTGTGGTTAGCGGCCAATGGCATGAAGATGCAACCCGATTGGAAAGCAGAAGTGGGGCGTTTAAAGCGAGCATCCTTAAAGTCTGAGATGATTGCACGTGCGTGTAATTTGGCTGAAAAACCACAGCTTGTAGATGCAACCGCAGGGCTAGGGCATGATAGTTTATTGATGGCCCATTTGGGTGCGCATGTGACCCTTGTGGAACGTCATCCAATTTTATTTACCCTATTGGAAGACTCACATCAACGTGCGCAGCAAGATGCGTTTTTAAGTTCGGTTGTAGCTCGAATTGAATTGGTCTTTTCAGATTCGGCAGATTATTTGAAACATTTGTCGACGACCAATCAAATCTTTGACGTGGTTTATCTCGATCCGATGTTTCCGCAGCGAGATCAAAACCAGCAAGCCGTCAAAAAGCAAGCTCAGGTCAAAAAACAAATGCAATTACTGCATTTGCTGTTACCTGAAGATGGTGAGATGGATTTAGGTGATAATTTACTGGATTTAGCACAAAAAATTGCTAAACGTGTCGTGGTTAAACGTCCACGATTGGCGGTTTTTTTAGCGAATCAAGAGCCACAACATCAGTGGCAAGGTGATGCTTGTCGCTTTGATGCATATTTCCAACATGATCTTGTGACTTAAAATGATATTTGCTTCAATATTGTTCAAAGATTTGTTATATAGTTAAAAAATAGCATTGCTAAAAACGACATCAGGCATAAAATTATTTGTGCAATTAAGCAAGCCAAGGCCACCATCAGAACTCTATGATTGATTTCAAACCCTCCATCAATTTTTGGCATGATTTTAAAAGCAACCAAACTGCGGGGATGTGGTTATTTTTGGGGTCTCGTCGTTCTTTACAAATCGTTCGACCATCGATTTTACAATTGGTGTTTTGGGGGATTTTAGGTGGTTGTGCCAACAGTTTATTTAGTTGGCTCAGCACGGGGCGTATTGGCGAATTTAATGCCCAAGGTCTCATTAGCTACGCATTGTGGCCATTTATTGCTTTAATCGTGGGGATTTTCCTGTCACAACGTGTGAATAATCCACGGTTAATGTTGGTCCCAGCATTGCTTTGGTTGGTGCTTGATACGCACATCATGTTGTTTCAATGTTTGATTCAATATTTGGGAGATCTCGATTTTCTTCCATACTTCTTGTACGACTACATTCCAACGTTATTCATTATTCTATTTGTTTGGCAAAGTCTGGCTGTCGTTTGGGTATTTTCACGTGAGCTGAAATGGCCATGGTGGGAGCGAGCACTGATTATGGGTGCGACGCTATTTACTTTGGTCGTGTGGCAAGTCTCAGTCAAAGATCAGCCGATTTGGAAAGTGGAAGAAGTTCCACCAAGCTTTGCTGAAGATGCCTTCTATGCACAAAGCCGTTTGCTCAATAAATCTTTAGACGCAGTGGAATATGGTGAATTTGCTCAATCCCATTGGTACTTCTTAGGGGTGGCGGGTGCGAGTTATCAAGATGTCTTTAAACTGGAAATTGAACGGATTAAAGAACAGTTTGATACACGTTTTGGCACCTATGGGCGTTCGGTTGAACTTATCAATAACCCTGCAACACGCACTGAAATTCCGCTGGCATCTAAAACCAGTATGGAGTTGGCGCTGCGTCGTATCGGTCAGCAGATGAACCGAGAAAGTGATGTCTTATTTTTATATATGACCTCACATGGTTTACCAAATGTCTTTGAAATGGAAAATGCACCTTTGGATTTGGCGCAAGTCGATCCTAAATGGTTAAAAGAAGCCTTGGATGCGTCCGGAATTCGTTGGCGTGTGATTGTGATTTCTTCATGTTATTCAGGAAGTTTTATTCCAGCACTACAAAATGATAATACTTTAATCATTACTGCATCGGCAGCTGATCGACAGTCTTTTGGCTGTTCGAATGAAGCTGAATACACCTATTTTGGCCGAGCGTTCTTTGATCAGGCGATGCGTGAGCAGACCAGTATTCAAGCGGCATTTAATGAAACCAAAGCGACTGTTGCGAAATGGGAAGCAGCGCAAGGTTTCGAACCTTCTGAACCGCAGTGGTCGATGGGGAAAAACATGGCATTAATGTTGCCTCAATTAGAACAACGATTGTTCCCGCCGACAACTACTGCACCGGCTACGACGGTTACGCCTTAAAAGATTAAAAAAGTTTAGGATAAAGATCATGGAATTAGTACAACGAAATACTTGTTTTGCTGGTGAGCAGCGCATTTATCAATTGGATTCTTCAAGTCTAAAGACCGCGACAAAGTTTGGTATTTTTCTGCCAGAAGTAGCCTTACAAGGCCAAGCGTGTCCTGCATTGTTTTATTTGGCGGGATTAACCTGTACTGAAGAAACCTTTGCCATTAAAGCGCATGCTCAGCGTTTAGCTGCGCAGCTTGGCCTGATTTTAATCAGCCCTGATACTTCTCCACGTGGGGAACAGGTAGCACAAGGTGATCATTGGGATATTGGGCAAGGCGCAGGCTTTTATATTAATGCAACGGAACAACCGTGGGCCGAGCATTATCAAATGGAACGTTTTATCACTGAAGAATTGTATTCGTTGGTACAGGCTAAATTTCCGGTACAAAAAGGTGCGATTGGCATATTCGGACATAGTATGGGCGGTCATGGGGCATTAACTTTAGCGTTGAAGCATCCTGACCTGTTTAAATCGGTTTCTGCTTTTGCACCGATTTGTGCGCCGAGTCAGTGTCCATGGGGCGAAAAAGCCTTTAATCAATATCTAGGTTCAGACCGACAGCAGTGGCTTCAGCACGATGCTACAGCTTTAGTGAAATCTAAAGGGGCTTTGTTTAAAGCCATTTTGATTGACCAAGGTATTGATGATCAATTTTATAGCCAGTTAAATCCGATGTTGTTTAAGCAAGCGTGTGAGCAAGTTGGGCAGCCACTCGAAGTGCGTGAACATGCAGGCTATGATCATGGTTATTATTTTATTCAAAGTTTTATGGATGATCATTTGCAATTTCACGCTGTCCAATTGCAAACAGCGGTTCATTAATTCTAAAGCCAGTGGTTAAAAAAATATTGAGGCACAGCTTGCTTTGATATACGTATAAATAAGGCATGGTGATGAGCATTGCCATGCAAATGAATAAATTCGACATACCAAAAAAAATAATTTAGGGTACTTATGCAAAATTCACAATTGGAAACGCCGCTTCCGCCAGAGCTGCCCGTGATGAATCCACCGAGTCTATTTGGTGAGACAGAACAGGCTGATATTTTGGGAAGAAATTATCATTTTAGGTTTAAAGGTAATGCATCTGAATATTTCGGTATTTGGATTGTGAATATCTTACTGACGATTGTCACGCTTGGACTTTATGCGCCTTGGGCAAAGGTCCGCCGTTTACGTTATTTTTACGGTAATACTTGGGTATTTCAGCGTCGTTTTGACTTTACCGGTTTGCCTACAAAAATTTTAGTTGGACGAATCATTGCGTTAGTGGTCTATGGTGGTTTCTCTTTTGCTATAAAGTATTCTTGGGAAGCTTTCTTAGCGGGCTTTGTCCTGATCTTCTTTGCGGTTCCTTGGCTCATTCGATCTACGATTCGTTTCCGTGCTCGCAACAGTAAGTTTAGTAATAGCCGATTCTTTTTTTCAGGGACAAATAAAAGCGCATATTGGTGCTTTGTTAAATGTCTTGCGGTGGTTGTCTTTACCCTTGGATTGTTTACACCAGTTGCGGTCTGGCTATATAAACGTGAATGTCTGAATCATTTGTATCTGGGGCAGTTGAAATTTAATCTGAATAATACGTGGGGCGATTATATGCGCGCCATGTATGTGCCTTTATTTCTGTTTATGGGCTTTGGTGCATTGCTGGCAGTAATCTTTGCAATACTGTTTGGTAGTTCAGATGGTTTAAATGACGCATCTTATGTCTTCATTATTTTTGGTATGTATTTGATTGGCTATATGTTTATTTGGCCACTCACAGCTGCACGTATTTTTATTACCACTTGGAATAACACCACGTTGAGCCGCAGTCAGTTTCATACGGACTGTAATCAATGGCGTTATGCATGGATTGTCTTGAGCAATTGGTTGGCTAAGGTGATTAGCCTCGGTTTACTGACACCATGGGCAGTTGTGCGACTATATAAATATCAGACGGAATCTTTGCATTTAATGTTGGTCGATGATCCAGACCAATTACAAAATCAAATGCAGCAAGATCACAATGCGATTGCTGAAGAATTATCCGATATTTTTGACCTAGATATTTCCTTATAACACAGGTGAATTACATGAAAACATCAGTAGTGAATGCAACCTATTATGATGGGAAAGTGTCAAAACCCTTTGTTGCTCAAATCAGCGCAGATGGGGAACATGCCGTGATTGTGCGTTATGGTCAAGACCTAGAACAAACGCAGCATTACACCTATCAAGATATGACGCTGATCGGTGCTTTAGGTGATATTCAGCCAGTGATCGAGTTAAAGGACGATGCTCGTTTAGAGTTTCATCAACCCTTGCCGGAGTGGTTTAATCTCGACGTAAAGTCGCGTTGGCATTCGATTTGGAAATTAGAGCGTTCACCTTCTCTAATCATTTTTAGTGTGATTTTTGTGGTGGCTTTTGCTTTTGTCTTGATTAAATGGGGCATACCTGCGGCGTCACATGTGGTGGCCAATCAACTGCCTGAGACCGCTTTAACGAGTTGGGGGGATCAGGCGGAAAAATATATTATCGATATGACTGAACCCACAAAATTGCCACAAGCACGCCAAGACAAACTGAAACAAGAATATCAACAATTGGTGGCTGAAAATCGTCCTGCGAAGTTGTTATTCCGCGGTGGTGGTAGCATCGGTGCAAATGCATTGGCGATACCCAATAACACCATTATCGTGACAGATGAGTTGGTTAAATTAGCGAAAAATGATTATGAGCTCATAGGTGTGCTTGCCCACGAGCAGGGGCATTTAGTTCAACGCCATAGTTTGCAGCAAAGTTTGTCAGGTTTAGGCATCAGTATTATTTTGTTGATGATTACAGGGGATGGCTCAGATATTCTCACCAGTTTACCGGTTGCTGCGGTAGGTGCAAGTTACTCACGAGACTTTGAATCTGAAGCAGATTTATACGCCCTAAAACAACTTTCAAAACATCAAATTCCAACGGCACATTTTGCAAACTTCTTACAACGTATGGAAGATGAAGCTGACGGTGAAATAGCAAAAGAGAAAGGTGCAAAGGATGAAACTGCCAAAGATCAGAGATCTTGGACAGATTTCTTTGAGTCACATCCAGCGACGAAAGCCCGTATTGATGCAGTTAGAAATTATCAATCACATCAGCATTGAGTGAAAGGCTTTGACAATATGGCGACGTAGACTACGGTTCGCGTTGCCATGTTGCACTGAGTTCTTCTTGTCCCATACGGATCAAATGATCTAAAACCACATGTTCCAATTGATCTAGATTTGCACTTGGATCTTG
The DNA here is from genome assembly GCF_024605895.1 of Acinetobacter sp. YH16056_T. Lineage (NCBI taxonomy): Bacteria > Pseudomonadati > Pseudomonadota > Gammaproteobacteria > Moraxellales > Moraxellaceae > Acinetobacter > Acinetobacter sp. YH16056_T. The sequence goes on from NZ_CP094545.1 coordinate 673,824, forward strand.
GGCTGAAATTACTACATCTAAAAAAGCAGCTTGTGGTAAAAGATTGACCTCTGCAGAGGGTAGTTGAATCTTGAATGCAGTATTTTCTCCAATGAGCTGTTCATTGACTTCAAATTTATGTTTCCAATGATTGACTAGGCGTTTAGCAACACGCGCTGCTTGGGCGGTGGTGATGTGTGTTGAACTTTTCATAGATGCAATTTTATTATTAAGTCGTCAGTCCTTTAACTTAGCAAAGTACATAGATGCCCGTTAAGTCTAAAAATGCAACGCTGTGTTTCTATCCCTGAGATCTTTATCCATATTAATCACTGATGTTACGCACGCAAAAAATAATTTTGCATTTTTAAAATGATATTTAAGTCAATTCGACTGAGTCTTACATCTAGGGCTTAAATAAAGGGATTAGCCTTCGGCTGGAGGTACTCTTACGAAACGATGATTCTCATTAGGCAAAATGAGAAGCGAAGCTTCGCAAGGAAACCATCTTGCAGAGCAATGCTCCTCACCGCAAAACTCGCTTTCTAGCGTCTATTTAATTAAAGTATTGCAAAAACATTTTTGATTAGAAGTCGTGCTGTCTCAAACAATTGCGGATGACGTTACCGCGTATCGTTCTTTTATTTGAATCAAATTTCGGTTCTGATGTTATTGCGTAATATCAGTTCATCCTAGGTTTCTTTATTATAGAGATCTCAATCATCGGCATCGAAAAAACGACTAAGGGCATGGGCAGCGAATAGGGGGACAATTTGCTATAATGCGTCAATCACTCCCTTTTCAAAGCTAGGTTTTTCATGTCCAAGCCATTCTTAATCGCACCTTCAATTTTGTCAGCAGACTTTGCGCGCTTAGGTGAAGAAGTTGAAAATGTTCTAGAAGCCGGTGCAGATGTTGTTCATTTCGATGTCATGGATAATCATTATGTACCGAACTTAACTTTTGGTGCGGGCGTTTGTAAGGCATTGAAAAAATACGGCATTAAAGCGCCAATTGATGTGCATCTAATGGTTTCACCGGTAGACCGTATGATTGGCGATTTCTTAGACGCTGGTGCAGATATCATCACTTTCCACCCCGAAGCAACTGACCATATTGACCGCTCTTTACAGTTAATCAAATCTGGTGGTGCGCAAGCGGGCTTGGTGTTTAACCCTGCGACACCTTTGCATTATTTAGACTACGTTTTAGATAAAGTTGACCAAGTCTTGTTGATGAGTGTGAACCCAGGTTTTGGCGGTCAAAAGTTCATTCCAATGACTTTAGAAAAGCTGCGTCAAGCACGAAAAATTATTGATGCTTCAGGCCGTGATATTCGCTTAGAAGTGGATGGTGGTGTTACCCCAGCCAATATCCGTGACATTGCTGAAGCTGGTGCAGATATGTTCGTTGCAGGTTCAGCGATTTTTGGTAAGCCTGATTATAAAGCTGTGATTGATGACATGCGTTCTGAATTGGCAAAAGTGCATGCTCAAGAGGCTTAAGCCTTTGGGTATAAGTTATTCATGGCTTGTGGATAACTTTATGGATAACCGTATGGATATCTGTGTAGATAAGTATATGGATAACTTGAATAAATTATAAACGATTGTGCATCAATGGTTTAATAATTAGACGTATTAAGTATAAAAAGGACTCAATTGAGTCCTTTTTTTATGGGGTAAAGTGTTTGAAATACTGTGTATTTATTAAACTAAGGTAAATAATTAATCAGTTTAAAAAATAACTTTTATGTTTTAACTGGGCGATATGCACTGATTTTTATGACAGCGCAATAAATTTAAAACTGTTGTGAATAACTGCACAATTAATTATGCTGTTATCAACTATTGAGATAAGCTGCGACTGGCAAAACACATCATAGATCGCACTAGATAGTGCTATTAGATATTTCTGAATGTATCGTTCATGATGGATAAATAGGTCGAGCTGAATGTCATGTTGATACGAATGTCATGTGATTGAGTTGAGTCATAAATAACATCATCATGGTGTTTCATGCGGATTTCAGCTGAGCTGATCGCGTGATGTTTTTAAAGATGTTTTAATAGGGACATGTTGTCACAGTGCATCATTGGGTTGAATTAGGGTACTAAATTGTTCAATTTTTTGCGTAAGCATCTTGGCTTTGTTTGGCTCATGGCGTTCGTCATGGGGTGGAGCAGTGTGGTCAGTGCACAGCAAAATTTTCAACATCAACAAATGATGACTGCGAATGCCCATCAGGCATCATTTCATGCAGCACATACTGATCCTTCACATTTAACTATGGCAAATTGCCATCAAAATCAGCGGCAAGCTGTTCCTGAGCATGCAGCACATCATGGCAAGCAAGCAACACCTGACGTCATTTCAATGATGGATTGTCATCAATCTTTAGATGCGACATCTGCACTGCAAGATGGTCAGGTGCATCATTCAACGACACAAAGTACAGACTGTCAGGACTGTACACTCGCACATTGCCAAATCAGTACCTCTTATCTCGATAGCGCATTGGTTGCATTGCAAACCGTCAATGTGCATCTTTATGCAGAACCTCCTCGTTTTATTTTTGCTGGACAGCATTTAAAAGGCTTTTGGCAAGAAATTCTAAGACCTCCGCAAGCTTAACCTGAGTTTTAAATACGTTTTTTCGTTATTTTATAAAGGTTAAGTCATGTCTAATTTATTTAAGTCAGGCCTCGTGCTCGGGGTGTGTCTGCTGTCTCCAACGTGGGCGTTTGCAGCCATTAAAGAATATCATCTGAATATTGATGAAAAGACCATCAATTTGACTGGTAAAGCGGTCAAGAAAATCAGTGTCAATGGTCAGTTTCCAGCCCCTTTACTGGAGTTTGAAGAAGGCGATGATGCGGTCATCTATGTGCATAATCAGCTCAAAAAACAAAATACCTCGGTGCATTGGCATGGTCTATTGCTGCCCGGTTTAATGGATGGTGTACCCGGCTTTAATGGTTTCAATGAAATACAGCCGGATTGTAGCTTTACTTATAAATTTAAAGTCCGTCAAAGCGGAACGTATTGGTATCACGCGCATTCCAAAGGCCAAGAACAAGACGGATTGTATGGCGCTTTGGTAATTTATCCGAAAGGTAAACAAGCACTTGCCGTACATGAACAGACGCAACGTGATTATGTGGTCATGCTGTCGGATTTTCATGAATCATCTAGCGCTCAGATCATGGCAAATTTGAAAAAGTCTGCCGAATACTATCAAAATCAACGTGAAACAGTTTCAGATGTATGGACGCAAATTAAACGAACGGGTTTAAAAAACACTTGGCAAGATCGTTCGATGTGGAATCAGATGCGTATGCTGAAAACGGATTTGTCTGATGTCACGGGTTATACGTTTTTAGTGAATGGCAAAACACCACAGCAGAACTGGACGGGGATGTTTAAGCCCAATGAAAAAGTCAGACTTCGTTTTGTAAATGCTGCGGCTATGTCGTTTTTTGATGTGCGTATTCCTCAGCTCAAAATGACGGTGGTCAGTGCAGACGGTCAAGCGGTCAAACCAGTCGATGTTGATGAATTCCGTATTGGTGCAGCGGAAACCTACGATGTGATCGTAGAGCCTAAGTCTGCGCATTATCAGATTGAAGCTGAATCGATTGATCGGACAGGATTTGCGATAGGCACTTTACATGATGAAACGCAGCCTCAGCACTCAGGCATTCACATGCCAAAAGCTCGACCACGCGCTTTGTTGACCATGGAAGATATGGGCCATGGTTCAATGTCAGGTATGGATCATAGCAATATGGGACATACTACTACAGGCTCAACCCAAACTTCAGCAATCCAGCAAGCGAATGCTCATGAGCACAACGCGCATACTGAAAATCAGTCAAAGATTCAGCCGAATCAAGTACATGATCATGCTGCAATGGGGCATGACATGGACCATTCTCCAGTGACTGCGCATACTACTATGCAGCATCCAGATATGCATAAACAGAATATGTCTGATTCAGCGCATGCCAATATGGATCATAGTGTGATGGATCATTCATCCATGAAACATGATACGCATACAGCGATGGAGCATGCACAGTCTAAAGAGGAGACGCGTGCAGTTGAAAATTCAGCAACGGTTATGGGTTGGGCCAATGCTTCTACTCCTGTCGGTGATAAGGCACTGCAATATAGTGACTTAAAAGCATTAACCCCGCAGCCTGATACACGTGAACCGACGCAAGACTTGGTCATTCATTTGGGTGGAACAATGGAACGCTATATGTGGACCATGAATGGCAAAAAATTCAGTGAAGCTGAACCACTAAAGGTGAAATATGGTGAGCGAATCCGACTGAAATTTGTCAATGACAGCATGATGGCGCATCCGATGCATTTACATGGCATGTTTATGCAATTGGAAAATGGGCAAGTGTCTTCTGAAATGCCAAATAAACATACGGTGATTGTGCCGCCGGGGAAAACTGTCACGGCTCTGTTAACGGCCAATGAATTAGGGGAATGGGCGATTCATTGTCACTTGCTGTATCACATGTCCGCAGGGATGATGAATAAACTTGTGGTCGCAAATGTCGCGGAGAATACTAAAACAGCATCTGTGCCGAAAAAGGAGGTGTCTCATGCGCATCATTAAACCATGCACATATACAGTACTGGGTTTAGCTTTGGCATCTGTCACTCAAATGACCATGGCGCAAGATGCACATCACAGCATGCTGATGTCAGCTCAACATGAGTCGCATTCCTCACATGATTCGTCGCATCAAGAGATACAAACAGCGATTGAATCGAGCCAGATAGAGCATACTGCAGAACATGCAGAACATGCAGAACATGCAGAACATGCAGAACATGCAGAACATGCAGAACATGCAGAACATGCAAATGCATCATCTATTGCGTCACGTGCTGCTTCTGCGCAGCATCCTGTTGATCATAAGCGTGAACATGGTGGACAGATTTATCAAGCGACTGAGATCGACAGTCGATGGCTCAATAATGCCGATGGTCGTGGAAGTTTAAAGACTGAAATTGAGAGTCGAATCGGGACCGATGAAAATAAGCTCTTCATCAAACTACATGCCGATAAAGCAGAATCTCAAGACGCTGATTATGCGGCTCAAGTGATGTATAGCCGTATGATCTCTGACTTTTGGGATGCGCAAATTGGCGCACGTTATCGTGTCGATGAACATCAAGTGACGGACAAAGAACAGTTAGATGCTGCGGTGGGTCTGCATGGTCTGGCACCGTATTTCTTTGAAACCGATGCTTATCTATATTTTGGTACAGATAATCAGGTCAGTTTTTCTTTAGAAACCGAACGTGATCTGCTGCTGACGCAAAAATTGATTTTAAAGCCGTATCTGAACCTAGATGTGGTGCTGAGTGATGATTCTGCCTATGCACAAAAAACAGGACTCAGTTCTGTATGGTTAGGGCTAGAAACACGCTATGAAATCAATAAAAAGCTGATGCCCTTTATCGATGTCGCTTACAGCTATGAAAAAGGAAATCAGCATACGGCACGGCAAGCTGAAACTGGAAGTGAAAAACAATGGTGGTATGGCGTAGGACTTCGTCTGAAGTTCTAACAGTCAAATAGGCCAAATAAAGAGGGCATCATCAACAGGTTTTGGTGATGCCTTTTTTATTTCTGAATTTGTCCTTTGAACAGACATGCTATGTTTTGGCGCAAATCATCAGCACTAGAGTTTTACTCAACTGAATAACGCCCTGAATTTGGTCAAAAAATGTAAAGACTGCACTAAAATTCAGCATATTTGCTATACTGAGAAAATATTCGGAGGAACGACCTCCCTTACATCTTTGTTCAAAGCCAGTAAGAGAAATCGTCAGGACGACCTGACTCTATTAATATGGAGGAAGGCATCATGGCTTGGGTTGTTCTGGTATTCGCTGGTATTTTTGAAATCGTTTGGGCCTATTCGATGAAGCTCTCAGAAGGCTTTACAAAACTTGGCCCAAGTTTAGTTACTTTATTTTTTATGATCCTGAGCTTTGGTTTATTGGCCTATGCCATGAAAACGTTGCCTCTGGGAACAGCTTATACCATTTGGACAGGAATCGGCGCGATTGGCTCATTCCTCGTGGGTATTTTTATACTCGGTGAGCCTGCAACTGCCATGCGGATGTTAGCCGCAGTACTGATCATTTCGGGTCTAATCTTGATGAAATTATCTTCAAGTTAATATGTTCTAAAGCACAGCGGTCATTGATCCCTGTGCTTTTTTTATGGGTAAAAATATGGCTTGGGTTTTATTAATTGTAGCGGGATTGCTTGAGGTGGTTTGGGCCTATTGTATGAAAGTCTCTGAAGGCTTTAGCAAACTGACGCCAAGTATTTTGACCATCGTTTTCATGATCGCAAGTTTCGCTTTATTGTCTTATGCAATGAAATCCTTACCGCTGGGTACAGCCTATACGGTGTGGACAGGGATTGGTGCAGTGGGTTCATTTATCCTCGGCATCGTTGTATTGGGTGAGCCTGCCAATGCCATGCGCATGCTAGCTGCGGTACTGATTATTTCAGGACTGGTCTTGATGAAATTATCGTCCTCCTGAATAATGAAGTGCTGCGATTTTGAGCTTGGAGTATGTCATGCAACTTTCTTATCAGTTTTTAGATTCACCCGTTGGACAATTAAAACTTGTTGCACATGAAACCGCATTGGTGGCTGTCCTTTGGGAAAATGAAAACCCTAATCGTGTGCGATTGGCGGCTTTGGTTGAAGATCGGCAACACCCGATTTTGCTCAAAACTGCACAGCAATTAAATGAATATTTTGCAGGTAAAAGACAGCAATTTGACTTGCCGCTAGACTTTGAAGGTACCGCATTTCAGCAACAAGTTTGGCAAGCTTTACTGACAATTCCTTTTGGTGAAACTCGCAGTTATAAACAAATTGCAGAGCAGATCGGCAATGTCAAAGCCGTACGTGCTGTCGGTGCAGCCAATGGTAAAAATCCAATTTCAATTATTGCACCCTGCCATCGTGTCGTGGGGGCAAATGGAAAATTAGTGGGTTTTGCAGGTGGTCTAGAAAATAAAGAAATATTGTTAAAAATTGAGAAATTACAATAAAATATAAAATATACTTATTTAAAATAATGAATCAAATCAATGAATATTTCTCAAATTTTTGCACCCCTCATTTCGACGTTGTGGTGGCTAATTCCATTGTTACTGATTGTGGGGGCAATCAAAGCATTTAAACCTTATTTAAAGGGGAAAATGGGGGAGTTTGCTGTCGCCGTTCATGTCAAACTTTATTTGAAAGACCATTATATATTGTTAAATGATTTGACCTTACCAGATGGCGAGGGAGCTACGACTCAGATTGATCATCTTCTTTTAAGCCCTTTTGGTGTGTTTGTGATTGAAACTAAAAACTATAAGGGCTGGATTTTTGGGAGCGAGAGACAAAAACAATGGACGCAAAAGATTTATAAAAAAAGTTTTAAATTTCAAAATCCGATTCACCAAAATTATAAACATATGAAAGTGTTAGAGCAGGTGTTGAGCGATATTGTGGATAAAGACAATATGCATTCTGTGATTGTTTTTATGCCTGAAGCGGTGTTTAAAACAGAGATGCCGCCGAATGTATTTCTGGGTACAGCTTGGGTGGACTATGTTCAAACTTTTCAGCAACCGGTGATCTCTGAAATGAAACTTAAACGAATACAGTTGCGTTTAGAAAAAGAAATTTTAGAAAAATCGTGGAAAACAAATCGACAGCACGTTGAAGATTTAAATCAACGGCATAATTCATAAATTTCCTGTATGCTGTGGATTGTGAACAGTATCTGACTGATAAAAATAGACGGACAATAACAATGAACGACACGCTGCAACATCTTTATGAATCGACTTTAGATCATCCTGAGCAATACCAAGACTTTTATCAGCAACTTTTAGCTAGCCAAGTGTATTGTTTGGGTGAGCGTGATGCTGAGCAGCATTTACATTTTCAATTGATGGAAACGGAGCAGGGCGAGCAAGCCATTCCATTCTTTCTGAGTCTTGCGATGCTTCAACAGGATGTTGGCGCAGATGCAGAATTTGTCATGATCAGTGCTGAAAAATTATTTGCGATTACCAAAGGCGCAAGCTTGGTGATGAACCCGACTTCGGAACATCCGAAAGAGTTTTTGGCAGATGAGATCGACGCAATTTTAGAGTTTGCTAAACAACAAAGCCTTTGAACACTGTAGGTGTGATCAAAGGCTCTGCGGCTACGCTGAGATATGTGCTTTAAAACTTACATACCAGCTTTGAGTTTTTCCACGATTTCATCGAGTGGTTTGACACGTTTTACTTCATCCCAAAGGACTTTGGCTTCTGGGTAATGTTTCGACATCATGCCGAGCCATTGTTTATAACGACCGACCATATTCATTTCTTTTTTATACGAGCCATTTAAGAAACGAATTTGTAATCCAAGTAGTTCATGCCATGTAATCAGCGGTTCATCGGTATTACGACGGATACACTGTGTAATGTCAGGAGTGGTCACCGCAGCACGACCAATCATTAGGTCTTCACAACCAGATTCGAGTTGGCACTGTTTGGCATCGGCATTATTCCAAATTTCACCGTTGGCAATCACATTGATTTTCAATGCTTCACGAATGGGTTGCAACTGATCCCAAAAGGCAGGCGGGGTATAACCATCGGCTTTGGTTCGCGCATGGACTGTAACCCATGCAGCTCCGGCATCTTCGATGGCATGCGCATTTTCCATTGTGAAGTTACGGTCCATATAACCCAAACGCATTTTTGCTGATACAGGAATATGACTCGGAACGGCGTCACGCACAGCTTTGACTAGCTCATACACCACTTCAGGTTCATCTAGCAGAACTGAACCACCACGGTGGCGGTTGACGGTTTTTGCAGGGCAACCAAAGTTCATATCAATTGCAGGGGCACCAAGTTCTACTGCGCGTACAGCATTTGCCGCGAGCATAGTGGGATTGTTACCTAAGAACTGCACATGAACCGGTGTTCCTGCTACAGTTTTGCCTGCATTGTTTAGTTCAGGACAATAGCTATGATAAATATGATCGGGCAGGACAGAGTCCGTGACACGGATAAACTCGGTTACACACCAGTCAAAACTCCCCACATGCGTCAACACATCTCGCATAATTGGATCGGTTAAGCCTTCCATCGGCGCAAGAACAAGTTTCACGGTCACACAGCCAAAAATTGAAAAACGGAGTTATACGTGGTTTTGAAAGGGATGTCTAGGTTTTGTGCTTCTGGTGATGCGGAATACGAAATCACAAGATTTTATGTAATTATTTGGTGAAATTAGGACCAAAGTCGTAAAGTCTTGACTGACATAAAACTTAAACAATAAAATGAGTAAATACAGATGGATAGTAATAATAAGAAGATGGCTTTTACTGTTGTTTTTTAATGGAATCAACAACATATACTGTGCTTGAATCTTTTAAGATTTCATGTATGATGGCTGCAACTAGAAAAAAAGTATTGTTTCGTAAATTTTCTTTAAGTATCGCAGTGTTAGTCATAATCCTTCGTTTTTTACAGAAATGAAGTTCAATTCTTTATTATTTTCCAAGTTATAGTCAGTCATCATCCAATGGCTAAATCAACAAATTAATAGGTATTATTATGTCTAATACAGTTACTGGTACAGTTAAATGGTTCAACGAAACTAAAGGTTTCGGTTTTATTGCACAAGACAACGGTCCTGACGTTTTTGCTCACTTCAGCGAAATCACTGGTTCTGGCTTCAAAACTTTGCAAGAAGGCCAAAAGGTTTCTTTCAGCATCGCTCAAGGTCAAAAAGGCCCGAATGCTGTAAACATCGTTGCTCTATAATTTAGACGTAATGAAAAAAAAAGCGCTGTATAGCGCTTTTTTTATGCCTGTTATTTCTGTGTGAATAATCAAGCTATAAAAAAGAGAGCCGTAGCTCCCTTCTTGATAAAACTTACTTTTTGATAAAATATTAAATCGTTTCATCGTCGACTTAGCGGCCCAAAACCATTTCTAAAATAAACTTAGATCCAATAAAGCCAACTGCCAAGAGACAAAAACCAATAATGGTAAAGCGAATAGCTTTTTGACCACGCCAGCCAAATCGATAGTGTCCAATGAGCAAAGCACCATAGACGAACCATGAAATAATGCTAAAGGCAGTTTTATGCGCCAAATGCTGTGCAAAGAAGTTATCGATGGTGAAGAAACCAAACCCAAGCGCCACGGTCAGTAGTGCAAATCCAGCAATCAATAAATCAAATAGCAAAGATTCCATGGCTTGGAAGGATGGAAGCAGGCTCACCCATACACGCTTTTTCTGTTTGTTTTTCAGTTCACGGTCTTGTAAACGCAAAATAACCGCTTGAATAGTTGCCATCAGCAGGACGGCATACGCGGAAAGTGACAAGATGATATGGATGTCTAAACCCAGTGAATGTTGTTCTATAAATTGATTTTGTCGACTAAATGCAAAGCCTAAAATCAACCCCGTCGCTGCCACAGGAATACCCAACAGGTTCATTGCCAGCACAGGTCGATAGGTACTAAATAACACACTGAGCAATAGCATGAGACCTGAAGTAAATGACATCAGGTTGAACACGTCATAGTTCACACCCATAGGCGTCAACATGTCGTTATATAAAACACCTGCATGCAATAACATGCCTAAACCAAGTACAACACCAATAAACCAATGGTTCGGCGCACGTTTAGACATTAAATGGCTGAATAAATACCAAAAAGACGTGGTATAAGCGATTAATGCTAGGATCGTGTAAACCAAGGGGAGACTGATCATGTCAAACCTTTTTCAGGATGTTGAATATTCATTTATATAAATTCTGCAAGAACTAAAGTATCCTATAGCATTCTATGCATAAATTTTCTATTTTAAGAAACAATTTTTTGCTCATGGCTATTTTAAGCGGATTTTGCAATGTTTGATACCTTAACAGAACGACTCACGCAGAGTTTAAGAAATGTTACTGGCTCAGGGCAGCTAACCGAAGACAATATTAAAGATACGTTACGCGAAGTACGTATGGCACTTCTTGAAGCCGATGTTGCGTTACCTGTAACTCGTGAATTCATCGCGAAAGTTAAGGAAGAAGCATTGGGCCAAGAAGTGATGACTCAGTTATCACCGGGGCAGGCTTTCGTCAAAATCGTTCATGACGAATTGACCAAAATGATGGGTGAGGCGAATGAAAGCCTAGACCTAGCGGCAAAACCACCAGTTGTTGTACTTCTTGCAGGTTTACAAGGTGCGGGTAAAACAACCACTGCGGCAAAACTTGCACGTTTCTTACAAGAACGTCAAAAGAAAAAAGTAGCAATGGTGTCTGCCGACGTTTATCGTCCAGCAGCGATTAAGCAGCTACAAACGGTTGCAGGTGAAGTTGGCGCGATTTTCTTTGAATCAAGCGCAGACGAAAAACCGATTACCATCGCAAATCGTGCGATTGAGCAAGCAAAAATTCAATTTGCTGATGTCTTGATTGTCGATACAGCAGGTCGTTTACATGTAGACGACGAAATGATGGATGAAATTAAAGAGCTTCATGCAGCGATTAAGCCGACTGAAACATTGTTCGTGGTTGATGCCATGACTGGTCAGGATGCGGCGAATACGGCAAAAGCCTTTAATGATGCCTTACCTTTAACAGGTGTGATCCTGACAAAAACGGATGGTGATGCACGTGGTGGTGCAGCACTTTCTGTTCGTGCCATTACTGGTAAGCCAATCAAATTCTTGGGTATGGGTGAAAAACTCGATGCCCTAGAGCCATTCCATCCTGAACGTATCGCACAGCGTATTTTGGGTATGGGTGACGTACTTTCTTTGGTCGAAGAAGTTGAACGTAAAATCGACAAAGAAAAAGCCGAAAAAATGGCAAAAAAACTGCAAAAAGGCGGTAGCTTCAACTTTGAAGATATGCTGATGCAGTTTGAACAAATGAACAAAATGGGCGGCATGATGGGCTTCCTGGATAAACTTCCAGGCATGAGCAACTCAGGGATTCAAGATGCAATTGCACAAGCAAATCCTGAAAAGCAAGTGAAGAAAATGGAAGCGATTATTCAATCGATGACCATTAAAGAACGTCGTAACCCAGACTTGATGAATCCAAGCCGTAAAAAACGTATTGCAGCAGGCTGTGGTATGGATGTTGCAGAAGTGAATAAACTCATCAAGCAACATGCGCAAATGGCGAAAATGATGAAGAAATTTGCCAACCCAACGGGTATGGCAAAAATGATGAAATCATTAGGCAATATGCAAAAACAATTTGGCGGCGGTGGCATGGGTCCATTGTTCGGCAGTAAAGATCCGAAGTAATTTGGACTTAAAAAAAGGCGCATTTAGCGCCTTTTTTTATGGCTGCAATTTGACGAGACTGTGCGCTCAAGCAAAGTGATCGAGTGCATTTGATAGCAAGTACTGGATGAAGGAATCTTGCTATACCAGCAGATAGATACCGAACTGAGCTAAATCATTACAAAAAGATGCCAAATTGACATTGAGACCATGTTAGTGAAAGGTTTAAAACAGAGGTGAAAATTTGCCGAACTGCAAATTGAACGCTCCACCAAAAATAATCACCTAAAATAAGAATCAAATCATGAATACACCGCATACGCCAGAAAGCCAAAAGATCTATATTGTTCATGGTCATGATGCATCACCGAATGATCATTGGTTTCCTTGGTTGGGACGAAAGCTGCAAGAAGCAGGACATTATTCTCGACGCATCGTGATGGCAAATGCAGCACAACCTGATTTTGACCATTGGCAGAAATTTCTAGCGTTGCAAATGCCTGATTTGGATGAAAATACCATTGTGATTGCACATGGTTTGGGGTGCTTAACCACGCTGCATTATCTCAATCAATATTTTGAACAGCATGGCACACGGATTAAAGCGGGCGTTTTTGTATCGGGTTTTAAAAGTAGTTTACCGACACAGCCTGAATTAACTGCATTTATTCAACGTGCAAAAATGGATAGCGGTGTTTTACAGACCTATATGCCGATTTGTATCAGTCTGATTTCATCCAATGATCCTATTGTGCCGCCACCGGTTGCGATCCAATTGGGCAATTTTATAAATGCACAAATTTATGAAGTGAAAGAAGCAGGGCATTTCACAGCAAAAGATGGCTTTTCTGAGATTCCACAACTGTGGCACGTGTTAAAGCCGATTTTAACGGCTTAGCTAGGTTCTGTGCGCGTGTTTTATAGATCGCGTGTTTTGTCGATAAGGTATTTAGTGAAGACTGAGATTGCAATCATGCAATTGAAGAGAAAAAAGGCGCAATCTGCGCCTTTTTGTTTGTTCGAATTATTGATAGATCAGTCGAGTTCTAAAGCAACACGTTCACGAATGTCGTCAATGTCGTCATTGGCTTCGCGACCATCTTCTTGCCATGCTTTATAGCCACCAACATATTCACCATCGGTATCGACGACATATTCAGCCGCAATTTTTCCTGAGGCATACCATAAGCGATAAGCGTCATTGCCATTTTCATCGACTTTATACGCTGCGCCACGTTGTCCTGTTGGATAAAACTCTTCGCCGTGGATGCTCACGCCATCTTGGTTTACAAAGGTTGATTCTACTTTGCCGTTTTTGCGATAAAGTGTTACTGGGCCTTCAATGTCACTGCCACTGAAACTAAATAGTTTCATCGGATCTTTGACCCAAGCAGGTGAGGATTGAGGGGTTTTGGTTTCTTGGTAAAAATCTTGGACTAAAAAATCACCTGTCGCATTACGACCTAAAAGTACACGGTAATAGCCGTCTTTGACTGGAGTCATGTAATAGCTTGAGTCAATATATGATACGCAGCCGCAGTAATCAGGATTATCTTCATCTCCAAAATAGCCCAAAACTGCTTCAGAGGTGCTGAGCTGTGATTTGATTTCGGCAGGGATTTTAGAGTTGGCTAGATTTTGTGTCGTGGTACAACCGCCGAAGAATAATGTAGAGGTGAGCAGGCTTAAACCCAGTAAATTTTTAAATTTCATATCTATACTCTTCGTCTTATATTCTATCTTGAAAGACATTTTTAAATTATAAAGTTGCTGATGTATCTGTCGATCATCGCAGGCTATTGTAATTCGTTGGGCGAAAAAAGGTCATGAATCGCGATACAATTTGTAATTATGCTTGTATGAAATGATTGTAAAAAAAGCGTGATGACCATTGATCATCATGCTTTCACAGTTTGTTATCAAATAAATGGCTAAACTACACGCCATTTACATAACTTTGTAGGCCTCGAAGCAGCAAATCCGCTTCGACAGCCGGCTGATATTGTTCTAAATAGCGTGCAAATAGCGCAGCATCGCCACCGGTTAAAATTAACCGACTTGGATATTTATCGAGAACCTTTTCAATGGTGCTGACCAAGCTGAGCAAGATGCCATGATGAACAGCGTCTATGGTGTTTTTACCAGGAGACAGCTCATCAAAGGTGGCATCTGGAATTTTAATGCCTTTGGTGTTTTGGATGAGCGAATCACGTTGCAAATACAAATTTGGCAAAATATAGCCGCCTAAATGTTGTAAGCCATCCGTTAAGTCAATGGTGAGTGCCGTGCCACAGCTAATGACACAGTATTTTTGTGTAGGGTCTTTGACCACTGCGAGCATTTGCAGCCAACGGTCGATCCCGAATTTACTGGTGTCTTCATATGCACAGCGTAAGCCCGCATATTCGGCATGTACTTTGGCAATAGTGACAGGAACGGCTAAAAATTTAAGAATTTTTTGAATCCGATCATTATTTTTTTTGTCGAGTACCGAGGAAATCCCGACCTGACCTAAGTCCAAACTTTTAAAGTGCTGGATTAAACCGAGTAGGAGTTCGGCAGGCGACTGTAAATGCAGTTCCGCAGCATGCTCTATAATTTGATCGTGTTCGGTAATCCAGTATTTCAGCCGGGTATTACCGACATCGAGCCATAATTTTTTCATCAGTAGGCCTTTGCAATCCTGTTTTATGATTGATCTGCTAAACGTAAGCGACCTTGGAAATGATTTTCTAAGTGCTGCGAAGTTTGGATGTTGATCGAACCATCATTTTCAATACCGAGAAAGCGGCCTTGGCTTTTGCCTTGCAGGTGTTCAAGTTCAACGGGCTGTTGCATAAATGCAGCATAATGGTTGAATCGTGCAGCGAGGTTATAGCAGTTATGATCGAACCATTCACCTGCAAGTTGAATCGCGGCATAGAGTTCAGCGATTAACTGTAAACGGTTTGGCGAGTGAAGTCCGAGTTCAGATAACGAGGTTGCACGTTGCTCAATTCCTGTGGATGGAATCGGAAATAAGTTCATCCCAACGCCAACAATTGCTTGATGTGGCGAAATCGGTTCAATCAAAATCCCGCCCCATTTGCCTTGTGGGCTATATAGGTCATTGGGCCATTTCACTTGTAAAGGGAGATTTTGCAAACTTGGCATTTGCAAGATATTTAAGGCAATTTCAAGTGCAAGCCGTCCATCTATTGCTGTCTGTAAATTCAGCAATGTGCTTAAATAGATATTACCAACGGGTGAGACCCATTGATGATCGCGTTGCCCACGGCCTTGAGTCTGTTGTTCACTGCATACCAAAACATGTTGAATGCCTTTTTTGGCAATCTCACGGACATCGTCATTGGTCGATGTGGTAATGGGCTTCAGTAATAAAACTTCAGGCGGTTCAGGTACTGTGCTCAGCAATTGCTGTAAGTGTCTGGTCTCTAAATCCATTTGAATCTGAGAGTTGTGGAATAATATTGATGGAGTTAATCATATATTTACTGATTGGTGCAATCGCTGGTTTCGCTGCGGGGCTATTTGGTGTAGGCGGTGGCCTGATTATTGTGCCAATTTTATTCATTGTCTTTACCCAACTTCAGTATGACCCCAGTGTGATTATGCACATGGCGGTGGGCACGTCTTTGGCCACGATTATTGTGACCTCACTCAGTTCGGTTTCGGCTCATCATAAAAAAGGTGCAGTGCTGTGGAATGTCTTTCGGAATTTGGCACCGGGTTTGGTGATCGGTTCATTTCTCGGTGCAGGCATTGCAGATTATCTCTCAGGGCAGGGTTTGCAACTGTTAATCGGCTTTTTTGCAGTCTGGGTGGCCTTTAAAATGTTTCGCGGTGCTGCGACACCTGTCGATCCGAATAAACATTTACCCTCACAAGCCATGCAAATGGCAGCAGGCGGTGGCATTGGGATTGCCTCTGCGATCTTCGGAATTGGTGGTGGCAGCTTAACCGTCCCGTATTTGAATAAAAATGGCGTCATTATGCAAAAAGCAGTCGCAACGTCTGCTGCATGTGGTTTACCGATTGCGATTGCAGGGGCACTCGGCTTTATGTGGTTTGGTCATCAAGCCGATATCGTGGTTCCCAATACCATTGGCTATATCCATATTTATGCATTTATCGGGATTAGTGTAATGAGCTTCATCACTGCGAAATTGGGTGCGAAAGTGGCTCATATGTTGTCGCCATTTATGCTAAAGCGTTGTTTTGCATGTTTATTAACAACAGTCGGCTGCTATTTTATTTACCAAGGTGTGCAAGCCTTTGGCGCATGATTGTCCGTTTTGACTGAAAAAATTGGCTTTGTTGACACAAGATTGTCAGACAATGTCATGTTCAATTAGGTTGCTTATCGTTTCTAATGCAAATAGATTGAGTGTAAATCTGAACATTGCATCTTATAAAAAAAAGATAGGAACAGTATGCAACAACAAGAAGCGGACAGTTTGTCAGAACAAATTGCCAAACACATCGGTGAACAAATTATTCGCGGTGAGTTGGTCGAAGGCGAGCGTATTCAGGAACTCAGAATTGCGGCCGAATTGGATGTGAGCCGTGGCTCTGTTCGTGAAGCTTTATTGATTTTAGAACGGACCCAGCTCATTGAAATCTACCCGCGACGTGGCGCCTTAGTCTCTGAAATGTCGGCTTTACAAGTGCGCTCATTATTTGATATTGCAGCATTATTGTTGGGTCAAATTGTGCATCGTATGGCGGAAACGTGGCGCAGCCATGAAGCTGAGCGTATTCAGTTATTACTTGAACAATTAGACGTGGAAACTCGCCAAGGCAATACTGAAAAGTTTTATGATCTGATTTTTCAGGGCATGGCTCGTCAGCATGAAATGGTGGGAAATACCTACCTGATGCGTTATTACCAAGAATTGTTGCCATCACTCAGACGCAGTTATTTTCTGACACTGAATATTTCACGACGTGAACTACAAGAATCTTTTGATTTGTTTAAATTAGTGACTGATGCAGTTTTAATCAGAAAATCACATCAAGCCACTTTATTTATGGAAGATTTTTGTCGACACTTACGCAACCTTGTGTTGGAATCACTAACACGGATGAAACAAATCGAATTAGCGTGGGCGAGACGTTCACGCCGCTGATCAGGACATTATGCGTTTAAGCAGTTTAAAACTTTCCGGCTTCAAATCTTTTGCCGATAGCACAACTCTAAAATTTGAAGGCAACCGTAGTGCGGTTGTTGGACCGAACGGCTGTGGTAAATCCAATGTGATTGATGCCATTCGTTGGGTTATGGGTGAATCCAGTGCCCGTCAATTGCGTGGTGGCACCATGCAAGATGTTATTTTTACCGGAACGGCAAAGCGTAAACCAGTCGGGATGGCGAGTGTTGAACTGCGTTTTGATAACACCTATGGCAAGTTAGGTGGTGCTTATAATGCCTATACTGAACTGGCAGTTCGCCGTCAGGTCAATCGTGATGGTAAATCCGAATATTTCCTCAACGGCACCAAATGCCGCCGTCGTGATATTACTGATATTTTCTTAGGTACCGGTTTAGGTCCGCGTTCGTATGCGATTATTGAACAGGGCATGATCAACCGTTTGGTCGATGCCAAACCTGAAGAAATGCGTGTGTATATTGAAGAAGCCGCTGGGGTTTCTCGCTATCAAGCTCGTCGTCGTGAAACTTTACAGCATCTAGAACACACCACTCAAAATTTAGAACGTCTCGAAGACATTGCATCAGAACTGAAGTCTCAGTTGAAAACCTTAAAGCGTCAGTCTGAAACGGCAGTGCAATATAAAGAATTAGAAACCCAAATTCGTACTATTAAGATCGAAGTGCTGTCTTTCCAATGTGAACAAAGCACGCGTTTACAGCAAGAATACACGCTTCAGATGAATGAGCTCGGGGAAACCTTCAAACTGGTGCGTTCTGAGCTGAATACTCTAGAGCATGACTTATCTTCCACCAGTGCTTTATTTCAACGGCTTATTCAACAGTCCACGCCATTACAAAGCGAATGGCAACAGGCGGAAAAGAAACTGTCTGAGTTGAAAATGACACTGGAGCAAAAGCAGGATTTGTTTGCACAAAATTCGGCAAGTTTGGTGGAGCTTGAAAAGCAAAAAGCGCAAACCAAAGAACGTTTACAGCTATTAGAGTTACAACTGGAAACGCTGCAAGAACAACAAGATGGATTTGTTGAACAATTACAGCGTCAAGAAAGCAGTAGTCAGGAACAGACTCAACAATTGGCCGATTTGAAAGCTCAGCATCAACAAGCGGTTCAACAATTTGAACAATGCCGTGGGCAAGTTGAAAAGCAGCAACAGCAAAAGCTACAGATGCTGGCGCGGAGTGAACAATTGACCAAAAATATTGGTCGTATTGAGCAACAACGTGAGACTCTGCAACAGCAACGAGGTCAAATTCAGCATCAGGCGCAGCAAGATGAGTTGGAGCAGTATCAGCAAGATAAGCAACAGCTCGAACAACAAATTATGCAACAAGAGCTGGTGATTGCCGAAACTCAAGCACAGCTTGCAGCTGCACAAGAACAGCAGGCACAGCACAAAAATACGGTGTTGCAGCTAAAGTCAGAAATACAGGTGCTGTTGTCAGAGCAGAAAAACCTAAATCAATTGATGATTAAAGCCAGTCCAAAGCAGCAAAGCCAGCGTCAACATTTAATGCAGCAGTTGCAGTTGAGCACACAAGGTAAACAGCATGCACAACTGGTCGAGAAATTTTTGTCTAAATGGCTGAGTGCCCAAGTCTTGGGACACAGTGATAATTTTCAAGACAGTATTGCACGTCAGGTCAAAGGCAGTCATCACACCGCAGCACAAATCGTTGGATTAGACGCTTTGGCGACGTGGATTGAAGCACCACAGCTTTCAATCTGGCAGCAGGTCGCGATTGCTGAAACATTGACGGTGGCATTGAGTCATCAGGCTAAACTGGCTGCTGGTCAGTCGATACTCACGCTCGATGGTTATCATGTCGGTGCGGATTGGGTGATTGGTCTAGACTATGATGAGGACAGCCAAGCAGGGCAAGGTGCATTGAGCCACCGTATTCGTTTAGATGAATTGACTGAATTACTTGCAGAGCAGCAGCCAAAGCTGACGCAACTAGAAGGCCAATTGCCTGAGTTGCAAAATGCCGTACAAGCTTTACAGCAAAATCTGCAACAGCAACATAGCCAATTAAAAAATTGGCAAAAAGACATTCAAAATGCTGATGTTGCGATTGCGAAGGTACAAAGTTCCAATCAGGCATTTGCATTACAAAAGCAGCAGTTAGAAGATCAATTGCAGCAACTTGAAGCGCAGCTTGAAGAAGATGCCATGCAAAAAGACGATTTGGAAATAGATCTGCATGCGCTGACGATGAAGCTTGAGCAAGCCTTGCCCAATTATAAAACCTTGCAATTCCAAGTTGAGGAATTGAGTCTAGCGCTGGAAAGTGCTCAGCAAGTGGCATTACACAGTCAGCAAGAATTGGAAATCGTGCGTCGTCAGTCTGTACAGACGAAACAACAGATTGAATTATTAGAAAAAGACACGGTGTTTTTGAAAGCGCAAACTCAGCAAATTATTGGACAGATGGAACAAGCAAAGAAATTTGTTGATCCTGTACAGTTAGAATTGCCTGCGCTTGAGTCACAGTATTCAGAGCAAGCCCAAGTCACTGAACGTTTACAAAAAACCTGGAATGACTGGCAGCTTGAACTGAATAACGTGCAGAGCAAACAGCAGACATTGACGGAACAACGCCATTCACATCAACAGCAAGATGAAAAATTGCGTACGCAATTGGAAGAAAAGCGTTTGGCTTGGCAATCCGCGCAGTCTGATTTGCAGCATTATTCTGAACAGCTGAAAGAAATGAACAGCGAAATGCTGACAGGTTTAAGCATTGATGTGGTATCCCATCAGCAAAAACTAGAAAAAGCACAGCAGCAGTTTGATAAATTGGGTGCAGTCAACTTGGCTGCGGCAGAAGAATATACTGAAGTTTCTAAACGCTTTGATGATTTAAGCCACCAAATTGATGACTTGCAAAAGACCGTTGAACAACTGCAAACTGCGATGAAAAGCATTGATCAGGAAACGCGGAAGCTGTTTATGACCACCTTTGATAAGGTTAATGCTGAACTTCAAGCGTTGTTTCCGAAAGTATTTAATGGTGGTGAAGCAAGTTTAAGTCTTGAAGATGGTTGGCAATCAGGTGTAAAACTGATGGCACGACCACCGGGTAAACGAAATAGCTCTTTAGCATTATTGTCAGGTGGTGAAAAGGCACTGACCGCATTGGCTTTGGTTTTTGCGATTTTCCGCCTAAATCCTGCACCATTTTGCGTTTTAGACGAAGTCGATGCACCTTTAGACGATGCAAATGTAGGAAGATTTTGTAATCTTGTAAAAGAGCTTTCAGAACAAGTGCAATTTATCTACATTACACACAATAAACTGGCTATGACAATGGCAACTGACTTACTTGGTGTGACCATGCCAGAACCAGGAACTTCAAAATTAGTGACTGTGAATATAGAGCAAGCCAAAGAATACGGTTTAGCTGCGGAGGCATAACATGGAAATCACCACTATAGCTGGGATTGTAATCGCTGTAATTATAATGGTTGTGGGTATTCGAATGATGTTTCGTAAACCTGCAGATGCAGCGCCATCACTTGACACCGAATTACATATTGATCCTGATAGTCAGCAACCTGTTATTCCGCGCCATGTACGCAATCAGTTAAATACACCTGAAACCACGCAACGTGTAGAGCCGACTTTGGCTGAGGAAAAAGTCACAGCGGTTGAAACGACTGAAGCTGTTCAAGCAAATGTAACGCCAGAAGCAACGGCAACGGAACAAGCGGAGCAGAGCGTTGAGGCTATTGCAAAGACTGAGACGACAACGACGGATCCCGTTTCAGTTGAAAACGCTCAAACTGCAACAGAAGACAGTACATTGTCTACAGAAGCAACTGAATCTACAACTGTTGCATCTGTAGCCGCCGATGCCAATGACGCAGCGACTGCTGCGACACACGTTCAGGCTGACGCTGTTCCTGCGGAAAAAGCGCCAGAGTTTAGTGTAAATAGCGCAATTGAAAAAGCTGAAATCAGCGATTTTGATGAAGAAAGCAGTATTTTGGATGCGCATTTACATGAACAAAAAATTGTTGATGAAGAAAGTGCTTTAGCAACTGCGGAAACTTATATCGCCTTAAATGTTTTCCCAGATAGCCGTGCATTGTCAGGTGAAAAAGCATTAAAAGTGTTACTCAAATACGGCCTGCGTTTTGGCGAAATGGCCTGTTTCCATCGCTATGATGAAGAAGGTACAAAGTTATTATTCTCTGTATTGCAAATGAATAATGATGGCGCTGCGCAAGGTTTTGATCTTGAAACTTTATCGACTGAAGAAGTAAAAGGTTTGGCCTTCTTCTTAGCGCTGCCACACAGCGATGTACAAAATGCCTTTGATACCATGGATAGCATTTCACGTCTAATTGCCCGTGAAATTGACGGTACTGTGTATGATCAAAATAACCAAGAATTTACACCGCAGATGCGTGAACATTGGCGTCATCAAGCGATTGATTATCGTCAAGGTCAAGCCATCGAAGTCTAAGCGTCTTTGATTGAAACTCACCGAGTGGGTTTCTATAATAGCAACAGATAATGAAATTTGAGGGCGGAGCATGAACCGCCCTTTTTTATGGTGAATGTATGACACAACAATCCACTGTCGTTGCACAGATGCGACAACTGATTCAACTCTTGGCGAAACATAACCATGCCTACTATGTCATGGACACGCCAGAAATTGAGGACAGTGAATATGATCAACTTTTTCACCAATTAAAAGCCTTAGAAGAGCAATACCCTGATTTAGTGCAACCTGATACACCAACCACAAAAGTGGGTGGAAAGGCCTTGTCTAAGTTTGAATCTGTAACCCATGCAGTACCCATGTTGTCATTGGGTAATGTATTTAATGCAGAAGATTTATTTGGCTTTGCACGCCGCGTAGAAGAGCGCTTACCGAATCAAAAAATTGAATATGATGTCGAATTAAAATTTGATGGGCTGGCCATTTCTCTTTGGTATGAAAATGGCATTTTAGTCCGTGGTGTGACACGGGGTGATGGTGAAACAGGGGAAGACATTACCCAAAATGTAAAAACTATTCGTAATTTACCTAAAGTACTGACTTCTACACAGACTGAAATTCCAAGTCTGCTTGAAGTTCGTGGTGAAGTCCTGATGCCAAAGTCAGGCTTTGAAAAGCTCAATGCTGAAAACGAAGCCAAAGGTGAAAAAAACTTTGCCAATCCACGAAATGCAGCAGCAGGAAGCTTACGTCAACTCGACCCTGCAATTGCGGCTTCACGTCCATTGGCTTTTTATGCCTATGGCATTGCACAGTGCGAACCACATCATGGTCAAACCACCATGTCTGATAGCTTAGAATGGTTGACGCAGTTTGGTTTTGCTGTCGGTGAACGTCACTTTATTTGTGACAGCATTCAGGACGTACAAGCTGCGTATGAACAAATGATTATTGATCGTCCAAGCCTGAGCGTTGAAATTGATGGCATGGTGATTAAGGTAAACAGCCTGAAGCAGCAGCAAACATTGGGTTTTTTAAGTCGTGAACCACGTTGGGCAACGGCATATAAATTCCCTGCAGTCGCAGCGCTAACGACGGTTGAAAATATTGATTGGCAAGTGGGGCGTACAGGGACTTTAACTCCAGTCGCACGTTTAAATCCTGTTGCAGTCGGTGGCGTAACGGTTTCCAATGTCACTTTACATAATATTGGTGAAATTCACCGTTTAGATGTCCGTGTGGGTGATACAGTCAGTGTCTACCGTAGTGGCGATGTGATTCCAAAAGTGGAAAAAGTATGGCCTGAATTCCGTCCTGTAGATACGGTAGAAGTTCAGTTACCTGCATATTGCCCAGTCTGCTCATCTCCAGTGGTGATGCCCGAAGGTGAAGCCTTGGCACGTTGTTCAGGTGGTTTGTACTGTGCTGCACAGCGTATTGAGGCGATTCGTCACTTTGTATCGCGTAAAGCTATGGACATTGAGGGCTTAGGCGACCGTTGGGCGGAATCACTTTTACATTTGGATTTGCTCAAAGATGTTGCTGATATTTATAGCTTGCCAGAGCATCGTGAAAAATTACTGACCATTGAAAAAATGGGTGAGAAGTCGGTTCAAAACCTCATCGATTCTATTGAAAATAGTAAGAAAACGACACTAGGTGCATTTATTTATGCACTCGGCATTCGAGGCGTGGGTGAAACCACGGCACGCATGCTCGCCAATACCTTCCAAACCTTTGATGCGATTCGTCATGCAGATCTCGAATCCTTGAAAAAAACGCCAGACGTTGGTGATATTACCGCAGAATGGATAGTCGACTTTTTCCAAGCGCCGCATAATCTCGAAGTGGTTGATCGTTTGTTGGCAGCAGGGATTCATTGGGATGCACCGGTTGCGCCAAGTCGTCAGCCACTGAATGGCGAAAGTTGGGTGATTACAGGGACTCTGAGCACCATGGGGCGTGATGAAGCGACGCAAATGCTACAAGCTTTAGGCGCACGTGTCAGTGGTAGTGTTTCAGGTAAAACCAAATGTGTAGTTGCGGGTGAAAAGGCAGGTTCTAAATTAGAAAAGGCTGAAAAGCTGGGTGTGCCTGTGATGAGCGAAGAAGAGTTCATTGCCTTTGTACAACAGCATAATGCTTCTTAAGTATTGAAAATCAAACCTGAAAAGGTTGTGACTTTTGAACAAACGCCTGATGCATTGCATTGGGCGTTTTTATTTGAGCGCTTAAAAATGATCGAATGAGTAGATAAATTGGCGGTTATAGGTGAGACAGCGTACTTTAAATAGACACTAAGCATTTTGTTAAAGCGTGAATGTATTGAGATACAATTTTAGCCATAAAAAAGCAGCCCTGAGGCTGCTTATTTTTATTCAGTGATCACATTATTCTTGATCAACTTTCATTGGTTTTACATCCATTTCTTGATATGAAACCAACTTAGTTTTGTGTTTCCACTTATAACCGAACCAAATGGCAAGGAATAAGAAAATACCAATATAGGTAGAAACAACGGCCAACCATTCACCATCTAAAACGGCTTGATAGTTCTGACCAAGGACTACGATAGCACACAAAACAAAGGCAAACCACGGTGCAAATGGGAAGAATTTTGCACGGTAAGCAAGATCTTCCAATTTATTGCCTTGAGCCAAGTAGCCTTTACGGAAGCGATAATGTGAAACTGCAATACCGAGCCACACAATAAAGCCACACATACCTGACATGTTCAGTAACCAATTAAAGACCGCTTGTTCACCGATAAAAGTGGTTAAGAAGCACAGTGCCGCAATCGCCGTCGTTGCATAAAGCGCATTCATCGGTACGCCACGTGCATCTAAGCGACCAAAGACTTTCGGCGCACTGCCTTTACGTGCCATATCAAACAGCATACGAGTAGAGGAGTACATACCAGAGTTACCCGCTGATAAAATCGCAGTCAAGATCACCGCATTCATCACCGATGCAGCAAAAGCAAAACCTGCTTTTTCATACAGTAAGGTAAATGGTGATAGTGCAATATTTTCAGAAGATGCCGCTTGTAATAAACGTGGGTCATCATAGGCAATCAGTGTGCCGATAATGAAAATACACACGATATAAAACAACAAGATACGCCAGAAAATTTGCTTGATGGCAATAGGGATGGTCTTTTCAGGATCTTTCGATTCACCTGCAGCCACACCAACCATTTCAGTCCCTTGGAAAGAGAAACCGGCAATCATGGCGACACCAATCAAGGCAGATAAACCACCGACAAATGGGGCTTCACCCTTGCTCCAGTTGGCAAATGTTTCTACACCCGGTGTCAGCATGATTTTGCCAATCATAAACAGACCGATAATGATAAAGGCAACAATTGCGAGCACTTTAACAAGCGAGAAGAAGAATTCAGATTCACCGAAGCCTTTTACGGTCAGCGCATTAATAGCAAAGACGATTGCGAGGAAAATCGCACTCCAGTAAAAGCCCGGAATATCTGGAAACCAGAATTTCATAATGAATTGGACAGCAACCAATTCAAATGCCACGGTAATCGCCCAGTTGTACCAATAGTTCCAACCCAAAGCGAAGCCGAAACCACCCTCGACATATTTGGTGCCGTAGGTAAAGAATGCACCCGAAGTTGGGTTATGTGTTGCAAGCTCACCTAGACTGGTCATCAAGAAGTAAATCATGATACCAATTAAGCAGTATGCAAGCAGGGCGCCACCCGGGCCTGCATTGGCAATGGTTGCACCTGAGGCAAGGAATAAACCTGTACCAATTGATCCACCAATTGCAATCATGTTGAGATGGCGAGCACCCAACTTACGCTGAAGCTGAGCTGGTTTTTGAGTTTCGCTCATCATTGTTCCTTAAGATTTTTTTGCGTGCTCGCAAACAAGACTTTAAATCCTTGTTGGTCGGCTTTGATTGTACATTGACCGTAATGTTGCTCAATTAAAGTCGGATAATTGAGGAATCGGTTGGCAACAATCCAAAGCTCACCCCCAGACTTCAAATGTCTGCGCGAAGTTTTGCATAGATTTTCACTGGCATTGTAGTCGGTTTGAATCCCTTGATGGAAGGGTGGATTGCTGACTATGGCATGTAAAAATAATGGAGCATCCTCGATTCCTGTGACCGCTTTAATCTCAAGTTGTTCAGGTTCAAGCAAATTTTGTTCAAATGTCATTTGTGTAGACGCTAGTGCAAAGGCATCTACATCCATGGCAAAAATACGATTTTTAGGATTCAGTTTGGCTAAATAAGCACTGATAACACCCGCTCCACAGCCAAAATCAGCAATTTTGCCCGAAGTGACTTGTGATAAATAAGGCAATAAGGTAGCCGTACCCACATCTAAACGGTTCTGGCTAAATACACCCGGCAGTGCGCAAATCGTAAGCTCACCATTTGGGGTCTCTACTGGATATTTTTGCACCCATTCTTGCAGTGGCTTCAGTGATACAGTTTTTTCCAATAGGGTTTGCCACATTTGACAGTGACGCGCACTATCAATTTTTAGGGTTTTACCAAAGGGCTGTAATTGTTTTGCAGCGCGTTCAACACCGCCTTTTTTTTCACCCACGAGGAAAATAGACGTACCTTGAGCAAGATGACTTGCGACATTGTGTAATAAATAATTTAGCAGCTCTTTTGATTTCGGAACAAAAATAACCGCTTGATCAAACTGACCTTCAGGAAAATCGACACCAAAATGGACATTTGACTGTTGATTTTGAAAGTACTGAAAATCATTAAAATTCCAGCACCAAATTGATGGCTTAATATTGTCATTCAATTGACTGAGTAAGTCATCTGTCGGTGCATTTACGAAAAGCACGCGATCTTGTAATAAATCGATCTGTCGTATAACGACTTCACTTGTGAGATCCATAGATTTCTCCATCATAAAAAACACTGCCTAGGGCGGAACCTAGGCAGTGTTCTTTGACAAATGAACTTACTTCTTCACTTCAGGAAGAACAATATTCAAAATAAGGGCAGCGATACCACCAGTGGCAACGCCTGAACTGAAGATATTACGGAACAATTCAGGAAGATGTTCAAGGATTTGTGGTACTTGTGCAACACCTAGACCCAATGCCAATGAAATCGCAATGATTAATAGTGCGCGGCGGTCTAAATGAATGCCTGACAAGATATTAATACCCGAGGCAGCAACAGCACCAAACATGACCATTACAGCACCACCAAGCACGGCTTGTGGAACTGCCTGAATGACACCTGCTACAGCAGGAAGTAAGCCTAAAATAACCAATAGGGCAGCAATCCAAATGCCTACATAGCGGCTTGCAACACCTGTTAACTGAATAACACCGTTGTTTTGCGCAAATACAGAACTTGGGAATGTGTTAAAGATACCGGCAAGGAATGAGTTTGCACCATTCACCAATACACCACCTTTGATACGCTTCATCCATTCAGGACCATCTACAGCTTGATTTGAAAGTTTAGAAGTCGCGGTAATATCGCCAATCGCTTCTAAAGATGTCACAAGGTAGATAAATGCCATTGGAATAAACAAGCTCCACGAGAAGCTTAAGCCAAAGTGCATCGGTGTTGGAATTTGAACCAGTGGCGCATCTTTTAAACCATCAAAGTTTAAATGACCCATAAAGCCTGCAAGGATGTAACCCACGACTAAGGCAATTAGGATGGCAGAACTTTTTACCCATGTAATACGCACACGGTTCAATAAAATGATCAGTGCCAAAACGGTACATGACATGATGAGGTTGTCTGCATTGGCAAAGGTTTTATCGCCCATGGCCTGATAACCACCACCCATTGAAATTAAACCTTCTTTGATTAAGGTTAAGCCAATAAGTAGTACCACAATACCTGTAACCAGTGGTGTAATCAGTTTTTTCACCCACGGTAAGATTCGTGATACACCCATTTCAATGAATGAACCCGCGATCACCACACCAAAGATAGATGCCATAACTGCTTCTACAGGTGTGCCTGCCGCAACCATTGCAGAACCAATACCGATAATAGGACCAATAAAGTTAAAGCTGGTTCCTTGTACAATCAGGAGACCTGCACCAAATGGACCGACTTTTTTACATTGTAAAAAGGTTGCGATACCAGAGATCACCAATGACATCGACAGAATCATATTGGTGTCTTCTTTTGACACACCAAGTGCCAAACAGATCAGCAGACCCGGCGTCACAATTGGGACAATAATGGCCAATAAATGTTGGAACGCAGCGAGAAAAGCAATAAAAGGTTTTGGTCGATCATTCAATCCATAGACTAAATCGAGTTGATCTTTTGCTTCGGGAGATTGGTTTAAATCAGACATGCGGCACTGAAAATTAAGGCTAGGTGGCGCTATTCTAATCTGTTTACACAGCTTTACAAAACCAAAAGCGTACCAGTCGTCAAAAAAAATGCGATTGTCAATAAACTGTCACTACTAAAATCTATATTTTTTCTGTATAATTTGCCCTCAAACTTTAGGCGTATCGAATTCACATGTCAGATATTAAAACTCTCCGTAACATTGCCATCATCGCGCACGTCGACCATGGTAAAACTACTCTTGTAGACAAACTTTTACAGCAATCAGGTGCTCTTGGCGATCGCGCAGGCGAGATCGAACGTGTAATGGATTCTGGCGCTATTGAAAGTGAACGTGGTATTACCATTCTTGCAAAAAACACTGCAATCAAATGGTTAGACAAGCGTACTAACACTGAATACCGTATCAATATCGTGGATACCCCGGGACACGCCGACTTCGGTGGTGAAGTAGAACGTGTAATGTCAATGGTTGACTGCGTACTTCTTCTTGTTGATTCTCAAGAAGGCCCAATGCCACAAACTCGTTTCGTAACGCAAAAAGCGTTCGCACGTGGTTTGAAACCAATCGTAATTATTAACAAAGTGGACAAGCCAAACGCTCGTCCAGACTGGGTAATTGACCAAGTATTCGATTTGTTCGACAACCTTGGTGGTTCTGACGAACAGTTAGACTTCCCAGTCGTATATGCTTCAGGTCTTCGTGGTGTGGCTGGTCCATCTCCAGAAGAACTTGCTGAAGACATGACTCCATTGTTCGAAACAATTGTAGACATCGTTGAACCACCAGCGGTTGACGTTGACGGTCCATTCCAAATGCAAGTGTCTTCACTTGACTATAACAGCTTCGTAGGTGTTATCGGTGTTGGTCGTATTCAACGTGGTTCAGTGAAATTAAACACTCCTGTAACTGTAATCGACAAAGACGGTAAAACACGTAACGGTCGTATCTTAAAAATCATGGGTTACCATGGTTTAGAGCGTATCGATGTTGAATCAGCTTCTGCTGGTGACATCGTTTGTGTAACGGGTATTGATGAACTTCATATCTCTGACACAATCTGTGATCCAAAAGCAGTTGAAGCTTTACCTGCACTTTCTGTAGACGAACCTACAGTATCGATGACTTTCCAAGTAAACAACTCACCGTTTGCTGGTAAAGAAGGTAAATTCGTAACTTCACGTAATATCCGTGAACGTCTAGATCGCGAATTGATTCACAACGTAGCATTACGTGTTGAAGATACTGACAGTCCTGACCGTTTCAAAGTATCTGGTCGTGGTGAGCTTCACCTTTCAGTTCTTATTGAAAACATGCGTCGTGAAGGCTTCGAAATGGGCGTATCACGTCCACAAGTAATCATCAAAGAAATTGATGGTGAAAAACAAGAGCCATACGAAAACGTAACGTTTGACGTTGAAGAGCAGCACCAAGGCGCTGTAATGGAACAAATGGGTCACCGTAAAGGTGAAATGACCAATATGGAAGTTGACGGTAAAGGCCGTATCCGTATTGAAGCAACAGTTCCTTCACGTGGTTTGATTGGTTTCCGTTCTGAATTCTTAACTATGACTTCAGGTACAGGTATCATGACTTCAAGCTTCTCGCACTACGGTCCTATGAAACAAGGTACTGTTGCGAAACGTCAAAACGGTGTGTTGATTTCTATGGTTCAAGGTACTTGCTTGGGCTATGCACTATTCAGCTTACAAGACCGTGGCCGTCTATTCGCTAAACCTCAGTTAGAAGTTTATGAAGGTATGATCGTTGGTATTAACTCACGTTCAGACGACATGACTGTTAACCCAACTAAAGCGAAACAGTTAACTAACGTACGTGCTTCTGGTACTGATGATGCGTTGACTCTCGTTCCGCACATTGAATTTACGCTTGAACAAGCGCTTGAATTTATTGAAGACGACGAATTAGTTGAAGTAACTCCTAAGTCAATTCGTATCCGTAAACGCTGGTTGACTGAAAACGAACGTAAACGTAACCGTAACGGTTAATTTTACAGTTTCAAAAAAACCGCTGACTTAGGTTAGCGGTTTTTTTATGCATGGGTGTTTTGAATAAAAATGCAAAAATTGAATGACTTTATTCATTTAATTCGACATGTATAATTTTGATAAATCCTTTTTAATAGAGTGAATTACTATAGTGAAAAATGTTTTGTGTGAATTTTTATACATGGCATTTAGAATCTAATAAAAACCAAGTAAATTAGGTGGAAATAGTTATACAGATATAATGTATACTTCGTCACAAAATTAAAGCTGAAAAAAATTTCTGGAGATCACATGAGTATTATTCAAGAATTTAAAGAATTTGCCGTGAAAGGCAACGTGATGGACTTGGCTGTCGGTGTCATCATTGGTGGTGCTTTCGGTAAAATCATCGATTCCATGGTAAAAGACATTATCATGCCTTTTATTTCTTGGATCCTTGGTGGTGACGTTGATTATTCAAATTGGTTCTTAGTATTGGGCGATAACCCAAACAATTTAACCACGCTAAAAGCAGCACAGGATGCAGGCCTTAATGTTTTGGCTTACGGTAACTTCTTAACTATCTTAATCAACTTCTTGCTTTTGGCATGGGTCGTATTCTGGTTAGTGAAATTGATGAACAAATTGCGCCGTCAAAAAGTTGAAGAGCCAGCTCCAGAGGCGACTCCAGAAGATATCGAATTACTTCGTGAAATTCGTGATGAATTAAAACGTAAAGGTTAATCCTTTAGCAGTGAAAACGGCGCTTAAAGCGCCGTTTTTTATTGTGAATTTTGTTGAGGCGTCATTTTCATAAACTTAGGTTCTGATGTCGAAAAAACAATGCCATTTCGAATGCCTGTAAATACTTCATTTGCTTCTTCAGGTGATTCGGGTGCGCAGGCTTGTTGACCTAATATAAATAAGACTAAAGGGTGATTTTTGGATAATTTGCTAATTTGCTGTATCGCATCATACCATTTTGATTCATCGTTACGATTCCCATCTAAATCTAGTGCCAACTGGACTTCACCATGAGGGTTCATATCTTGATCATCATATAATGCTTGGATAAGTGCATGCTTTCGTTCACCTCGAATGATTGTAAAATCTGTTGTATCGACAGTGCCAAGACGAAAATAGTTGTAATAGCCCAATGGAATGTCCTTTATTTATTATTAAGTAGAATTGATTTAGTGCAATGTTATCTGGTTGCTATGATTTATATTATATGATTGAAAACCGCCAGCCAATGTTCTGAACGATTGAAAAAAATACTGGGATTATGTGCTTTAAGATGAAAAGCACATATTCGCGATATACTCGTTATAGCATGTTCAATGTGGGTGCTATGTTACATCCGAAACTTAATTTCTAATAAATGCCAGCCAAATTGGCTTTTGATCGGACCATGCAGTTCACGTTCGGGTAGGGTAAATACCGCCTTATCAATTGGACCAACCAGTTGGCCTTTTTTAATGTCGCCAAGCTCACCGCCTTTTTTACCTGAAGGGCATGTCGAATGCTGCTTTGCAATTTTGGCAAAGTCCGCACCGCTTTTGATTTTCTTTTTCAGTTGCTCACATAGTTCTTTATCTTTGACTAATATGTGGCGAACAATCGCAGACTTCATGCGTTATTTCCTTTCACGGTTTTCTTAGTCAGCATTTTAACCTTTTTTAAAGGCTGACACTCTGGGC
This sequence comes from Acinetobacter sp. YH16056_T, assembly GCF_024605895.1. NCBI lineage: Bacteria > Pseudomonadati > Pseudomonadota > Gammaproteobacteria > Moraxellales > Moraxellaceae > Acinetobacter > Acinetobacter sp. YH16056_T. The sequence goes on from NZ_CP094545.1 coordinate 705,803, forward strand.
AAAACACCGATGCACGTTGCCCTAGTTTGATATTTTGCAAGATGGTTTCACAGTTGATGCACATTTCACCGGCACGTCCGTAGGCGAGCAGAGTTTGTTGGAAATAACCATTTTCGCCCATCGCATTGGTGTAATCACGTAACGTCGAACCGCCTAAATCAATTGCCTGTTTTAAAATACGTTTGATTTCGATGACCATTTTTTCAACTTGTTCAAAACTCAAACTTGATGCAGGCTGCGCAGGGTGTATGCCGAGGTTAAATAAGCTTTCCGTTGCATAGATATTGCCGACACCAACCACAATATGATTGTCCATGATCGATACTTTGATACTGGTCTGCTTATTTTTAAATTTTTGGAATAAGTATTCAGCATTAAAGTCATCACTCAGCGGTTCAGGGCCAAGCGTATCAATCAGTTTGCTTTGAGATGATGCATCTAACCATAAAATACAGCCAAAACGGCGCGGATCATGATAGCGTAATTGCATATCTTCAAAATGAATCACCAGATGATCATGCTTTCGTAATGCTTCATGACCTTCACAAATCCGAAAACTGCCAGACATACCCAAATGCCACAACATGCTGTCCTGTTCAAATTCAGCCAAAATATATTTTGATCGACGGCTGAGCTGAAGCAGCTTTTGTCCGACGAGTTTTTGAATGTCGTCAGGAATAGGCCAACGCAGGCTCGACTGAAAAACCTCAACTTTGAGAACCTTTTCATTCAATAATGGCAATAAACTGGTTTTAGTGGTTTCTACTTCTGGTAATTCAGGCATAAAGGTCGAAGCAATGGATCATTCAAGTTATGCATACTATTGGGTCTAGCCCTACAGAATGCAAGTTTCATCGCGGCCTAAGGGAGTGTATGAATAGGTTATTGATTATTAATTGTGAGAATAATAAACCAACAAGTCACAATAATGAGTTTGAAAAAGCGATCAGAAGTTAAACAATTGAATTAATAGATATATAAGATATTGAAAAATAATCACTAAAAATATTGCATAACAATAGATTTATTTAAAGTCACTTATTGATAAATTAAAGTTTGGTGAATGATAAAAATAATGCTGAGATAGAACGTGAAAAATTATGTAATTTTTGTGACATTAGATTTCAAGCCTTGTGGCTTGTCTAGAGACTCTCTCCAGATTTAGGTTTTACCATGAAAAAATACAGTCTAGCTCTTCTACCTGCATTTGTTGCAGCAGCCATGACACATGTTCACGCCACAGAAGCATTCGACACTAAAGGTCAGTACATGCTCGGGGATTGGGATGGTAAACGTACCGAACTTGCACAACAAGGTGTGAAGTTTGAGGCCAATATTGCTGCTGATGCTGCCTATCTTGCCGATGGCGGTCGTAATCCGGGACATTCAGCAACGGTAGCCAGCCAATTGTGGTTAGGTACACAGCTTGATATGGAAAAACTCGCAGGTTGGGGTGGTGTGACTGTGCGTGCTGTAATGACTGCTCGTCAAGGTCAAAGTACCTCAGTTCGTGATTTGCAAGGAGATGTTCCTCAATTGGCAAATGCACAAGCCAATTTTGGCCGTGGTAACCAAGACAGCCGCTTAACCGAGCTTTCGATTGAAAAGAATTTCAAAGAACAAGGCATTAGTGTAAAAGCAGGTCGTTTAGGTCTAGGTATGGACTTTAACGTGATGGCATGTGACTTTGCCAGCACCGCATTTTGTGCAGCGCAAATGGGTAAATGGCAAGGCACAATTTGGATGAACACACCTGTAGCACAATGGGGTGGTCGTGTTAAATATCAAGCAACGCCAGAACTTGCTGCACAAGTCGGTGTATACGAATTCAATCCTGATAATGGTAATGGTAAAGCTGAAGGACAAGGTTGGAGTTTGGACACCGACAATGCTGATGGTGTAAGTATTCCTGTCGAATTGATTTGGACACCTAAACAAGCTGTAAATGGTTTGCCTGGTAGCTACCGTATCGGTGGTATGTATAACACGGCAGATAATGCTGAAAACCAATTTGATATTGCTAAAGGAAAGGTCGATGGAAAAGGGGTAAGCCCTGAAGATCGTACCTTTGGTAGTTGGATTGCGATTGAGCAACAGTTGACTTCTACGGGTTCAGGCCGTCAAGGCTTACATAGCTTTGCAAACTTCACTTGGCATGATCGTGTCACCACAAAAGTTGATAACTCACAGCAGTTGGGTTTGAAATACATTGGATTGGCCGATCGTTTACCAAACGATATGGTTGGCTTGGGCGTGAACCGTGTGCATGTCAATGATCGACTTTCTGCTGAGAAATTTGATGCAAGTGCAGAATATAATGTCGAGTTGAACTATAGCCATAACCCGACGAAATGGTTGATGATTCGTCCAAGTTTACAATATGTGATTAACCCAGGCTCAACAAATCGAGTTGATGATGCTTTCCTAATTGGTTTAAGCTCTAAGGTAATCTTCTAATGTTAAAATAGGTGCTCTATGCAAAGTAAATTTAACGTCACATCATTTAAGACACATTTACTTTGCCTGACGGCATGTATTAGCCAACAGCTGTATGCAGAAACAGGTTCTACGGAACCTGTTTTACTTCCTGAGATTACTATTGAAGCACCACGAACCAATACCACGTGGTTAAAAACACCTGCATCGGTATACCGTGTACAGCAGGCTGAAAATAATAACAATACTGGCGTGAATCTGTCCGAAACCTTAAAAGGTGTGCCCGGACTACAACTGAATAACCGTGAAAACTATGCACAAGACTTGCAACTGTCTATGCGAGGCTTTGGAGCACGTTCAACATTTGGTGTGCGTGGTATCCGTTTATATGTTGATGGAATCCCTGCGACCATGCCGGATGGTCAGGGACAGACATCAAATATCGATATGAGTAGCTTAAATCATATCGAGGTATTGGGCGGGCCATTTTCCTCTTTATATGGTAACTCTTCGGGTGGGGCGATTTTAACAACGACCAAGCAAGGTACTGGAAAAGACTCCATCGAACTCGGCTATTCAGGCGGCAGTCATAATAAAAGCCGTGCTGATATTGTGCTGCAAGGTGGCTCAGAACAGGCCAATGAACCTAGCTATGTTGTGAGTTCTTCTTATTTTGAAACCGATGGCTACCGTGATCATAGTGCTGCAAATAAGGTACTCAGCAATGCAAAACTGACGTGGGATTTGGATGATGGTTCCAAGGTCAATTGGATTGTGAATCATGTGGATATCAATGCCGATGATCCACAAGGTCTGAATCGGGAGCAATTGCGTCAAAATCCGAAACAAGTTAATGATGCCAATAATACCTATGATGTACGTAAGGAAATTAGCCAAACTCAAACTGGGTTGACGTGGAAAAAACCATTGAATGAGCAGCATGAACTCAATGCAATGGTGTATATGGGGCAACGTGATGTGGTGCAGTATCAGTCCATCCCCAAAAATCCACAAAATAATGCGCGCCATGCAGGTGGTGTGATTGATTTTAGCCGTGATTATTATGGAACAGATATTCGCTGGACAGGCAAAGACCTTTTGCCGAATACGCGTTTTACTGCAGGCCTTGCCTTTGATTATATGGATGAAGACCGTAAGGGCTATGAAAATTTTGATGCCAATGGAAATTTTGGCAAGAATGGCAATATTCGTCGAAATGAAAATAACACCTTGTGGAATTTAGATCCCTATGTCCAAGCTTCGTGGAATTTTTTACCCAATTGGACTTTAGATACAGGGCTACGATATAGCAATGTTCATTATGAATCTGACGATAAATATGTCGTGGGTTTAAATAAGGATGACAGCGGTAAAACCGACTATGACAAAGTTTTACCTTCAGCAGCATTAAGTTGGAATATTGCGCCTCAACTGAATGCCTATGCCAGTTATGCCAAAGGTTTTGAAACACCGACCTTTACAGAAATGGCCTATTCTAAAGATGACGGTATGAATTTTGATTTAAAACCGGCCAGTAGCGATAACTACGAGCTTGGGCTTAAATCACAAAATGCATTGGGGAATTTCACTGCAGCGGTGTTCCAAAGCAAAACTCAAGATGACATCGTCTCTGCAGGAAGTATCAATGGTCGTGCAACCTATAAAAATGCCGATAAAACCTTACGTGAAGGTGTGGAGCTTTCGTGGAATAAACAGCTATGGCGAGATTTAAGCGCGCAAGCAAGTTACAGTTATATCGATGCCACTTTTGATGCCGCAATTCCTGACAGTGATGTCGTCAAAGGCACCTATATTCCGGGTATTGCCAAAAACCAAGCGTTTGCCGCACTGAATTGGCTGCCAGATATTGGCTTTAATGCCGGCCTAGATGTTCGCTATATGGATAAAGTCTATGTCGATGATGCCAACAGTGATGCTGCGTCGAGCTATACCGTGGTTTCTGCCAACGCTGGTTATGTGTGGAAACAAGCAGATTGGAAAGTTAAAACCTATGTACGTGCAGATAATTTGTTTGATGAGAACTATGTCGGATCAGTGATCGTCAATGATGGAAATGGACGCTTCTTTGAACCAGCGGATGGTTTGAATTGGAGTGCAGGATTAAGTGTGACCAAAGCCTTCTAAAAGGAGAGTAATGTGGCGTTGTTATTTCAACCAATTCAGTTTGGAACATTGGGGCTGACTAATCGAATCGTGATTGCACCCATGTGTCAATATTCTGCCAATGAGCAAGGGGAGTTAAGCTATTGGCATGAACAACAATGGGCGAATTATGCCTTGTCAGGTGCCGGACTTTGTATCGTCGAGGCAACGGCTGTAAAGGCAGAGGGGCGCATTAGCTATGCAGACCTCGGCCTTTGGAATGATATGCAACGAGCGCAGATGAAGGCACTATTGGCCAAGGTGAAATCACTTTCCCCTATGCCATTTGCTATCCAACTGGCACATGCGGGTCGTAAGGCATCGACAGATAAACCTTGGGCAGGACGTGGACAATTACCCCCTGATGTGTGCTGAATTAGCAGGAGACTTTCACTTGGGAGATTCTAGGCAGCTAACCGATAAAAGTCTTCTGCCATTTGATTTGGTGTCTTAAAATCCAAGCCTTTTTGAATTCTTCGCTGATTATAAAATAACTCTATATATTTTGTAATATCCGCTTTGGCTTCTTCCCTTGTTTTGTAGTTGCGATGATGGACTAGTTCATTTTTGAGTATGCCCCAGAAACTCTCTATCGGTGCATTATCAAAGCAGTCGCCTTTTTTGCTCATTGAACCCTGAAAATCAAATTTCTCAAGTAAGTTTCGATATTCATTACTGCAATATTGGCTGCCTCTATCTGAATGTACAATGAGATCTTTAGCAGGTTTCTGATTGCGAATAGCCATATTCAATGCATCACAAACAAGCTTGGCTGTCATGCGCTCATTTAAGCTATAGCCAACAACCTGTTTCGTGTAAAGATCTTTGACAGCTGCCAAGTACAACCAGCCCTCAGCCGTCCAAATGTAGGTAATGTCACTCGACCACGCAAGATTAGGCTTCGTCATTGAAAACTGTTGCTTGAGTAAATTGTCATAAATAGAACGGTTGTGATCACTGTTCGTGGTTCTTTTGAAACGCTTATGGCGCTTACAATACAACTGATTTGATTTTTTTATTTGGCGCACAGCATACGTACTTATTTTGATACCTTGCGCTTGTAAATGCTTGGTTAATCGAACATAGCCATAGCTTTGTTTGGTTTCTTCATGGGCTATTTTGACCAAAATTGTCTGCTGATTTCGCTGAATTGATCTTTTACTCATGCCTCGCTTTAGCCAATCATAAAAGCGAGAAACGGATACACGAAGTAATCGAGCCATTAAAATAATCGGAAATAAGTGGCTTTGCGATTTCATATAGGCGTACCTCACTGACTTTCTTTGGCAAAGTACGCTGCTGCCTTTTTTAAAAATTCACGTTCCATTTCAGCTGTTTTGAGCTGTTGTTTAAGCTTCTTATTTTCTTCGAGTAAGGCGTTTAGATCGGGCGAATACTGTTTTGTGCCTGCTAAAGTTCCAGCCTTTGCTTTGTTATTCCAGTTCGAAAGGGTTTGCATTGAAATGCCAAGTTGTCTAGCGGATTCCGATACATTACCTTGGTTCTCTTCAATGGCTTTTATGGCTTCAGCTTTAAATTCTGCGGTGTAAGTCTTCTGTTTCTTGCTCATGGTAAACTCCTAATGAGTATGTATAGTTTACCAAGTTAAACCCTCCTGTTTTTTAAGCACACATCACCCAGATCATCCTCAAGGATGGCAAACTGTTTCAGCAAGTGAGTTGCCCTTTAATGTCACAGATCATGCACCCCATGCTTTAAGTCGAGATGAAATCCAGCAGATCATTCAAGACTTTGCCGATTCAGCAAAACGTGCAGTAGATGCGGGCTTTGACTTAATTGAGCTACATGCTGCACATGGTTATTTGCTGCATCAATTTATGTCACCATTGTCGAATCAACGTAGCGATGAATATGGTGGCAGTCTGGAAAATCGCATTCGGCTGACGCTTGAAGTGTTCCAAGCCATGAAAAATGCCGTTCCTGAAGATTATCCAATTGGGGTACGTATTTCTGCAACTGACTGGATGGAATATACTGAAGCACCGAGTTGGGATCTAGACTCGGCTGTTGGCTTGTCAAAAGCGCTTGCACAACTAGGCACAGCCTATATTCATGTTTCTAGTGGCGGCTTAGATGTGGCCCAAAAAATTCAATTACAAGCCAGTTATCAAGTGCCTTTTGCTGAAGCCATAAAGCAAGCCGTTCAGGTTCCCGTAATTGCTGTGGGTTTAATTACCGAAGCAATGCAAGCCGAAGGCATCTTACAATATGGCATGGCAGATGCGATTGGTCTTGCTCGTGCAATTCAATATGACCCGCGTTGGCCATGGCATGCCGCTGCTGAACTCGGTGAAAACCTAAAAATTTCTCCGCAGTATTTACGCTGTCAGCCGCATGCACAAAGAAGTCAATTTACGGCTTTCTAATTTTCAAAATTTATAGCGGTCCGATCTACACTCTCAGGTTGAGGGTGTGGATAGAAGAGTCTATTACACAGGATATTTCGTATGGTCTTTGAGGTGATTGGTCCAATCTTTTTTCTTTTGGCCTTGGGATATCTGTCTGTAAAATGCAGTTTATTGAGCAAAGAACAAGTTGGAACCATTGGCGCATTTGTGATTAAGATTGCATTGCCGGCTTTGTTTTTTCAGTCATTAGCTTCTAAAGATTTGCATCAAATTTGGTATCCCGGCTATTTCTTTGTTTATACCGGAGTCACGTTTTTACTGTATGGTATGGCCTATTGGCTATTGTCGACACATTTTAAAAATAATATGTCGCAAACAGCGGTACTGTCATTAGGCGCTGGCATGTCAAATACAGGCTTAATTGGCACTGCAGTGCTAAGCTTGTTGGTCGGTCAAAATGCGATGACCTATACCTCACTAATCGTCATTATTGAAAGTGTGCTACTGATTCCAACGGTACTGGTCCTTGCGCAATTAGGAAGTTCACAGCAAAAAGCCAATATTGGCGACATCATCAAAAATACCTTAATGACCCTGTTAAAAAATCCACTCTTTGCAGGGGTAATGCTAGGGATTGGGTTTGCAATTTTCCAAATTCGTTTGCCTCATCAAATCAATGATGTACTAGCGATGTTAGGTCAAACGGCTTCACCACTGGCACTGTTTGCAATTGGTGGAGGGATTGTCGGTATGAGCTTAAAGTATGTGAATGCTCAGAGCTTCTATTTGGTGATTTCAAGCAACTTGGTGATGCCTTTACTGACTTATTTAGGCTTACGTTATTTGACCGATGTCAGCCAAGAGATGTTATATGCAGGGACGATTATTGCCGCATTACCGATGCCGACGATTTTTGCCATGCTAGGACAAGTGTATGGCTTAAATGAAAAGACCTTAACGCCTTTGTTGATGAGTACTATCTTGGGCTTTGTCGTAACAGGTGTATTAATCAGTCTGTGGTGGGCGTGATTTTGATCAGCTCAAGATTTGCTTAAACCCATGAAAAAGCCCTGCATGTGCAGGGCTTTTTTTAATGCTCAATTAACTCTTTTTCGCATTGGCTTTAGGTGCTTTGGCTTGTTCAGCAATCATTTTATCCACGGTTGCCAAAGATTCTTTGGCTTGCGGAATATTTTCTTTGGCTAATGCGCTAAATATTTTTTTAGCTTCAGGCAAATTTTGCGGGATGATATTGCCATTTACAAACATATTGCCCACTGCCATCAATGCAGGGACATAACCTTTTTTCGCTAACTCTTGAATGCTATTTAGACCTTGCTGAATAGGCTTTTCATTTTTAGCTTTAAAGCCAGCACTGATGTCATAAAGCGCTTTGGCATGAATCGCAGGGTAGTTGCCTTTTTTAATCAGCGGATCAAGTTTGCTGAGTGCCAATTTATCTGACTCAGGCTTATTTTCTGCAAAAAGTAAAATGGCATAGTCGATGGAGGCATCGTCAAACCCTGCCGAAGATGCGCGTTCTAAATATTGTTTGGCCTTATTGGTATCTTGTTTTAAGCTCAGTGTGCCCGTTGCATAATTTTTACCTAAAACATAGTTAGCAACTGGGTAACCTTTGGCTGCAGCCTGTTCATAGAGTTGGATGGCTTTTTTCTCATCCTTCGCTACGCCTTGACCTGTTTGAGTAAGATAGCCCAAATTATAAATGGCCTGAGCATTACCTTTTGCTGCAAGCTTGCTCAGTGTCTGGTAGGCACCATTCATATCTTTGGCCTTGACCATAGCTTCCACTTTAGCAAATTCAGGATCGACGGCATCTGTTTTAGTTTCAGCAAAAGCCAATTGAGCGCTCATTGCTATAATGCTTGCGAGTAGGATTTTTTTCATCTTGAAACCTTTTGTAAATCATACACATAATTCCGTTTATGTGTTTTGGTGGTTATTTTTGTCGGTTTTTACATCATAGGTAGATTTACGTAAATGTAAAGTGAGGAATTGTGATTTAAAGCGTTTTTATAAAATAATGTTGATTGCCCTTAGCGCTTTAAATGCCATGACTTTATTGCATCAAAAGCCTTTGCAAAAAAGCAGGACTCTGATTTAATCGCGCATTGTTATTTTCTCAGAGGCAGCGCGATGTTTATTAAAGGCATTAAACGCAATTACGATAAAATCAATGCAGATGAATCGATTGCAGATGAAGATAAAATAGATGCGCTTTTGATGAAACTGGGTGCAGAGTTTTTAGTCAGTAAAGAGGATCGGGTTTATATTTTCAAAAAAGGCGATTTAGAAGCTAAATTTGATGCCAAACATGCGCGCGCCTATCATTTTAAAGAATATGTATGCAAAGACATGAATAAGTTGTTTCATGGATTTTGATTAAAATCATGATTTAAAAACGAAGACGTGAGGGGAAATAAAGTTCCTCCTTATTTTTGACTGTTGTGTGCTGCAACAGCATATGTGATTTAAAAAAACCTTTCTTTTCAAAAGTATAATATTTTCTAAAAATATAAATTGAATAAAATAGATACAAGGCATCTATGATGAATATAGATATACATGATTCATTGAGATGTATTTAAATATGATAAAAATAAGTGCCATCTTGATCCTTAGTTTCGTTTGTTCAATGACCAGTTGGGCTCAACAACCCAAGCTTGTACCTCATCCAATCCATTTAAAAAATGGCAAGCAGTTTTCATTAAATTTGCCTGCAAATTTCGAGATCATTCCTGCTGCTGAAGGTCTCAAACGGGTACGCTTTTTTTCGCAAGCGCCTGATCGCAGAATGCTTGTCACGGATATGTATGACCTAACAGATAATAAAAAAGGTACTGTATATATATTGGATGATTGGAATGCTGACACAGGTAAATTTGGCAAAATCATTCCTTATTTGACTGGTTTGAGAAATCCAAATTCAGTTCAGTTTTATACCGATGCTCAAGGACAGGATTGGCTCTATTTGGCAGAAACGCACCAACTGACACGGCAAAAATTCAACAAAGGAGAAACTCAGCCTTCGAGTAAGGCTGAAGTTTTAGCGACATTTCCTGATTATGGTTTGAGTTATAAATACGGCGGTTGGCATCTGACGCGGACGATTGCAGTCGGTGGAAATGGAAAGATTTATGTGTCGGTTGGCTCGAGTTGTAATGCGTGTGTAGAGAAAGAAAAAGTGCGAGCCTCAGTCATCGAGATGAATCCTGATGGTTCAGAGCAACGGATGTATGCGACAGGTTTACGTAACGCAGTTGGATTAAAATGGATCGGAAAATTTCTATTTGCAACCAATCAAGGTTCCGATCATTTGGGAAGTAAAAAGCCCGATGAAACTTTTTATGCGTTAAAGCGGGATGCCGATTATGGCTGGCCCGCATGTTATTCATGGCAGGGCAAAGTCTTGGCGGATTCTAAATTTAAACGTGCATCTGGCTGTAAAAATGTTCCATCGCCCTATGCTTATTTTCCTGCTCATTCCTCTGCATTGGGTTTTGATTATTTTGATGACCCTCATACCGATGCCACTATTAAAAATGCTTTTTTAGTGGCTTTGCATGGCTCTACCGACGAGGCGATTGGTCATGGCTATCAAATTGCAATGATGCGTAAAGGACAAAAACTTGAAACCTTTATGGATGGTTTTTTAGTCGGTAAAACGGTGTATGGGCGACCCGCAGATATTTATAAGATCGATGGAAAATCATTTTATTTTTCAGATGATCGGGCAGGAGTGATTTATTATGTGAGGGAAAAAAATGAGTGATATAAAAGCCAAAATTTTTAGGCTTTGGCTTTAAATGATTGGATTTTAAAAATTACGATTTAATCGCAACTTCGTTTTAGGTATTACCATGAACCCGAGGCGCCACCACCACCTGAGCTTCCTCCTGATTCTCTTGAAGAAGAGGAAGAACTACTTGAGCTGCTTCCTGATGAAGAACTGCTGCTTGACGATGAAGAGCTGTAACTAGAGGAAGAAGACTGACTTGATTCGTTCGTTCTATTGAAAGGATTTAAACGCTCATATTGTTCATCCAACATTTTTTGACGTGCTTTTTCTTGTAAATATTGATTATAAAAAGCAGTGAGATAGGTATTTTCAGTACCTGCTCTGAATCGATATAAAAACACTGCATATCTTAATAAAAGCAAAATAAAACAAGTGGTTATGGTTGTTAATATAATGAATGATATTTGAGGATAGAATTCGATGAAGTAAAAAATGCCGAAGCCAAATAAAGCAAAAATCTGAAGTGGTAAGCTGTATAAAATAGTTTTAAGTAACCTGTATTGTTCATTGAAGGGAAGAAATATAGTCAACATAAAAGGGGCATAAAGAGGAATAGATGCGCAAAGTAAAAATGCAATTTTTTCAAAATTTAAATAACCAAAAATCAAAAGATGAATAAAAATTTCAAAGATAAGGAGTCCAATAAAAGCACCTAAGGCACCATTAGTACCAAATTTAATAATCACTTTTGTGTAACACCAATAGAGTGGGATACACAATAAGAATGATAGAAATATTCCAGCTGTTGTTTTTAGAATGTGATCTATTTTTTGATCTTCGTTTTTAGGTTTACCAAGAGTAATTGATTTATCTAGTAACTTTTTTTGTGTTTCTTTAAAGCCATTAAAATAGTCATTATTTTGGAAATTTGGAGCGAGGGTGTGTCGAATTATGCGCCCAGCTTCTATATCAGTTAAATCTCCCTCTAAACCATAACCTACCTCGAACCGTATTTTACGATCATCTTTTGCAACCAAAAGTAGTAAGCCGTTATCGAGCTTTTCATTGCCAATTTTAAGTTTATTGAATATCTCAAGTGCATATTGATCAATAGCTTTTCCATTGGTCGAGGGAATCATCAAAATTTTAAAGTCGACATGCTTTTGCTGATAAAGCTGCTCGTTTTGATTTTTTAACTGGGCAATTTCATCGCGGGAAAGCGAATTGGTTTGATCGACCACATTGCTATTTTGTAGCTCTTCCAATACCGCTGAATTTATCTCGGCATAAATATTTGGCGATATAAAACAACTAATGAGAATGAGGCAATTCAATAAGAAAAAGCGAAATGGAAAAGGGATAAGCATTTTTATAAATCTTTATATTTTGTTGTAATTTTAAATAGTAATCAGAATAAGAGCCAAACAGCTTTTGTAATTTGGCTCTTATTTTAAAAATTAAGATGTTTAAGCAGGTCTCGCCACATCACCATTCAATGCTTCAGGCAAGGCTAAAACTGTCACATCTAACTCTTCCAAAGCTTCTGGACGTGCCACCACTAAAGCTACATAACCATTTTCTACAGCCGCGCTATTGACCACTTGTACGCCTTTATTCAGCTGTTCGCCTTGTGCAGGCGCAGTTCCTGTGCCTTGAATTGCATGCAACCAAGCTTTTGGTTTGGCTTTAAACCATAAACGTGCAATCACTTCCTGACCCAAATAACAGCCTTTGTCATAGTGGACGCCTTCACGCTGATGTAGACGTAACTCTTGCGGTTGGAACACATGTTCAATCGCTTGGTCAATATAGGCTTGGCCTGCTTGAATGGCTTGAATTTCCCAAGCGGCGATATCTGTTGCTTCAGTTGCGAAGGTTGTTGTGTTTTCAGTCAAGGCCGGGAAAACTGCACCGGCTTCTTCCAGTTTCATTTTTGAAAAAGCGCCGAATTTTTTAATGTGTTTGGCAAATTCTTCGGCTTGATCTGCCGTTGTGACAATCTCAAAACTTTCAGGACTGTGTTTGGTCAGCCACAGGCCAAAATGAATGCGGCCTTTCAGGTCGCAGATCACGGTATAGCGGGTTTGATTTTCTTCCAGACGCTCCGCATGCAAAGTGACTTGGCCTTGCAGGAATTTTTGTGCGTCTACACCGTTTAAGGTGAATTTTTGGAAGCTGAGGGAAGCGTCAGTCATAAGATCGCCTATGCAAAATGCTGAAATATATATGGACTGAAATATAGCACATAGTCAGGCTGCGCTGAGGCAGGCCAGCGCTGAAAATAAGCTTTAAATAAGAAGAAAACGCTGCGCAGAAATCTGCTGCAGCGTGTGATGTAAAAACGAGCATTGCCCCATCAAAAGCACAAACAGGCCTGCGGTGCAGGAATACGCCCCGCGCAATGCAGCGGGACTGAAAATCTAGAGCGGCTATGCAGAGTTTAAATATGAATACAGCGCAGAAATATCCCTAAATAGAGAGAAGTAATCAAAATATTACGTTTAACACCATGATGCGGCAGAGCCGAATAAAGCGCGCGCAGCCAGCGAACCGGCAGGAAAATACTGTTTGAATGCTGATATAAGACTAAAGAAGGGGCTTAAAATCGGATGAATTTTCGGCAAATGCGGAATTTAGAGTGAATATTCCAAAGTTAATGTAACTAAATATTTCCAAAACCCCTGTTTTTATAATTAACTATATGAAATATATAAGATTTGGGAAATGGGTTTTCGGCAGTGTAGTATGCCTATCGAACAAAGATGAATTGTCTATGAAAAAGACAACGCAAAAATGAAAGACTGAGGGCAGGAACGCTATGAACAACAACTACCGTAAACCGCTGCAAGGCACCCAGCTAGAATACTTCGATGTGCGCCAAGCCGTAGAAGATATTCAGCCAGGCGCATACGCAAAACTCCCATATACATCTAAAGTCCTTGCAGAGCAGCTGGTGCGTAAATGCGACCCTGCAATCTTAGAACAGTCATTAAAAGAACTGATTAACCGCAAACAAGACCACGATTTCCCTTGGTACCCTGCGCGTGTGGTGTGCCATGACATCCTTGGTCAAACCGCCTTGGTTGACCTTGCAGGCTTGCGTGATGCGATTGCAGACCAAGGCGGCGACCCGTCAAAAGTCAATCCTGTAGTGCCGACTCAGCTGATTGTTGACCATTCTCTAGCTGTAGAGTTTGGCGGTTTTGACCCTGACGCATTTGAGAAAAACCGCGCGATTGAAGACCGCCGTAACGAAGACCGTTTCCATTTCATTGAATGGACCAAAACAGCCTTTGAAAATGTTGATGTGATCCCTGCGGGCAACGGTATCATGCACCAAATCAACTTGGAAAAAATGTCTCCAGTGATTCAAAACCGTGATGGTCTGGCATTCCCAGACACTTGCGTGGGCACAGACTCACATACGCCGCATACTGATGCCTTGGGCGTAATTTCTGTCGGTGTCGGAGGACTCGAAGCTGAAAATGTGATGCTGGGACGTGCATCTTGGATGCGTCTGCCTGACATCATTGGTGTAGAACTTGTAGGTCAGCGTCAAGCAGGCATTACCGCAACCGATATCGTATTAGCGCTCACAGAATTCTTACGTAAAGAACGTGTGGTCGGTGCTTATTTAGAGTTCTTCGGTGAAGGTGCTGACAGCATGTCAGTGGGTGACCGTGCAACGATCTCGAATATGACCCCTGAATACGGCGCAACGGCTGCAATGTTCTACATCGATCAAAACACCATTGATTACCTAACGCTGACAGGCCGTGAAGCGGATCAAGTGAAATTGGTTGAAGGCTATGCCAAAGAAATCGGTCTTTGGGCGTCAGATATGACCGCAGCGGAATATCCGCGTGTACTGCGTTTCGATTTGTCGAAAGTGACTCGTAATATAGCAGGGCCATCGAACCCGCATGCGCGTGTATCAACAGCAGACTTAAAAGCCAAAGGTATTGCAGGTAACTTAGACGCAGCGCGTGCGCAAGAAGCGGAAGGTTTAATTCCAGATGGCGCGGTGATCATCGCTGCAATTACTTCATGTACCAATACCTCTAACCCGCGTAATACCGTTGCGGCAGGCTTACTAGCACGTAAAGCCAATGAATTGGGCTTAGTACGTAAACCGTGGGTGAAATCATCTTTTGCACCGGGTTCTAAAGCCGCTGCTTTATATCTCGAAGAAGCAGGTGTACTCGGTGATTTAGAGAAACTTGGCTTTGGTATCGTAGCCTACGCATGTACCACATGTAACGGTATGTCAGGCGCTCTAGACCCTGTGATTCAGCAAGAAATTATTGACCGTGATGTGTACGCAACGGCGGTACTTTCAGGTAACCGTAACTTTGACGGCCGTATCCACCCATACGCAAAACAAGCATTCTTGGCGTCTCCGCCTTTAGTTGTGGCGTATGCCATTGCAGGAACGATTCGTTTTGATATCGAAACTGATTCACTCGGCAATGACAAAGACGGTAATCCAATTTACTTGAAAGATATTTGGCCGTCTGATGCTGAAATTGATGCACTGGTAAAAGAAGCGGTGAAGCCTGAACAGTTTAAGAAAGTGTATATACCAATGTTTGATTTGGGTGAGCGTGAAAAAGCGGCAAGCCCACTATACGACTGGCGTCCGCAAAGTACTTATATCCGCCGTCCGCCGTATTGGGAAGGGGCTTTGGCTGCACCACGTACACTTGCAAATATGCGTCCGCTTGCGATCTTGCCTGACAATATCACCACTGACCATTTATCGCCTTCAAATGCGATCATGATGGATTCGGCAGCGGGTGAGTACCTGCATAAAATGGGCGTGCCTGAAGAAGACTTTAACTCATACGCAACCCACCGTGGCGACCATTTGACTGCACAACGTGCAACATTTGCGAACCCGAAATTGTTTAATGAAATGGTGGTTCGTTCTGACGGTACGATCAAGCAAGGTTCAAAAGCGCGCGTAGAGCCAGAAGGCGAAGTGATGCGTATGTGGGAAGCGATCGAAACTTATATGAATCGTAAGCAGCCGCTGATCATCATTGCAGGTAAGGACTACGGTCAAGGTTCGAGCCGTGACTGGGCTGCTAAAGGTGTGCGCCTTGCAGGTGTAGAAGTGATCGTGGCAGAAGGTTTTGAGCGTATTCACCGTACTAACTTAGTAGGTATGGGCGTGCTGCCGCTTGAGTTTAAAACGGGTACAGACCGTAAAACTTTGAAGCTGGATGGTACTGAGCTGTATAGCGTGATTGGCAATATCGCGCCGCGTTCTGACCTGACTTTGGTGGTTGAGCGTTCGACGGCAGACGGCAAAAATGAAATTATTAAAGTGCCTGTGACTTGCCGTTTAGACACTGAAGAAGAAGTGCATGTGTATGAAGCGGGTGGTGTATTGCAGCGCTTTGCACAGGATTTCTTGGAAGGAAATGTGGCGTAATTTAAAATAAGTCCTTTTAATACTTGAAATAATTCAATAAAGCCATATGTCAGATATGGCTTTATTTTTTGGAAAATGAAAAATGTCTCTTTTAAGAGAAATTCAGAACGATGCAGTAAACTCTAATATTAAAGTTTCTGATTTATTAAGAAGATGTAAAGTTTTAGCTTATCGATTGGGAAATGAAGATTTTAAAACATGGGTTGATTCAGAGCTTAATGGATATGAATCGTTGGATGGTATTCCTTCTTATCGAATTTATAACGATGTTAATTCAAAAGGTCATTTTTCAGGTGCATTTGGATCTGGGCTAAGAAATGCTGACATTCCATCAAATTGCTTTCCTAAAGAATTTCGAAAGAATTTAACAACGGTTTCATTAACTGCTCCAATTGCTGAATTTGAGTCACTAGTAATAAATGCTAAAAAGGGTAAACTGTTACAACAACCGTGGGACGCAAATTTTGTGGCTATGTTTAGCAATAAAATTTATAAGAATATGGTGTGTGTACAGGCTTGGAAAGTTATACCTTCTACAAAATTAGAGGGGATTATTGATATTGTAAAAACAAAAATATTAAATTTCGTATTAGAAATAGAAGTTATTAATCCTGAAGCTGGAGAAGCAAAATTGAATACGAATCCTATCCCACAAGATAAGGTGAGTCAGATTTTTAATATAAATATTTCAGGAAATGTTGGGAATTTAGCTTCAGGGAATAGCAACAGCGGTATTCAACAATCTACAAATAATGAAATTCCAAAAGAATTCTTGGAGATAATTACTAAGATTCAGGAAGAAAATAGTGATGAAAACTCTGTTTTACAAGAGCTAGAGAATAAAGTAGAAGAGCTAGGACGGAATGTTGGAACTGTAAAATATAGTGAAAAATATAAGGAATTAATAAGTTTTATGTCTGATCATGCAACTGTTGTTAGTGGATTAATTTTGCCTGTTTTGCCATATTTAAGTTCATTATTAAATATATAGTATTGATTGAAAAATATTCAAAAAATACCCATCATAAGGTATATATCAAAACTTATGGAGTCGCTTTATGACTACAGCAAAAGTTTTTATGACAGGTCGCAGTCAAGCTATTCGGTTACCTAAAGAATTTCGCTTTGAAGGCAAGGAAGTTGAAATCTTCCGCCGTGGTGACGAAGTCATATTGCGTGAAAAACCGGTCACAGCAGATCAATTATTTAAAGTTTTGGCACAAATGCCAGACGACTTTTATGCAGAAACAAGAGTGGATGAACCACCGCAAGAACGAGAAGAGTTCTAATGCCAACACAATATTTATTAGATACCAATATTTGTATTTACATCACCAAGCATCAACCCGAAATTGTCCGTCAGCATTTTGAAAAACATTTACCTGACGGCAATATTTTTATTTCAGTGATTACTTTGGGGGAACTTCGCTTTGGTGCGGAAAAAAGCCAATGGAAAGACAAAGCTTTCAAAGTTATCGATGAATTAACTTCAATCATTCCTGTTATAGAGTTAGATGAACACACCGCCGTACACTATGCTCAAATTCGAAAACAGTTAGCGCTTCAGGGGCAAATAATTGGCAATAACGATTTATGGCTAGCTGCTCATGCACGATCAAATAATTGGGTCATGGTCACAAACAATGAAAAAGAATTTCTGCGTGTAGACGAACTGCAAGTAGAAAACTGGCTCAGCAAATCTCTGTAAACCCACCAAAATTTCCATTCGAAATTATGCTTTGCCTAAATGCCATTATCAATTGTCGAAATGACCAATAGACATTCATCACAAGAGGGTTATACTGAATCTACCATTTCTAAAAACACATGGAGAACAAAAATGGTTACTGCTGGTCAAAAACCCGGAACAGGCTTCTATTTTTGTGTTCAATGCGGACACCGCGTCTACTTAGAAATTGGTACTGATCGTTTACCACCGTGTACCAAATGCCAAGGCAATCAATTTAACAATAAGAATGCTTAAGCTGCAAAACACTAACAGTTATCCGCTGTTTAGAAAGAAAAGCCCTATCACTCGATAGGGCTTTTTGCTAACGTATAACACAGCATATATAAAAACAAATTGTACGTTTGACCATTCGGAGAAGCCCATGGAAACAATATTAGGACTGTGTATTGGTATTGGCTTAAGTGCTGCCTGTGGTTTCCGTGTCTTTGTACCTTTATTGGTGATGAGTGTTGCTTCCATTTTAGGACTATTCGAACCGATGAAAGGATTCGAATGGTTGTCTATGCCTGCGGTTTGTATTGGCTTAGCAATTGCGACGGTTTGTGAAATTGCAGCTTACTATATTCCTTGGGTAGATAATGCGCTCGACACCATTTCAACACCTGCAGCCATGATTGCAGGGACCATTGCCACAATGGCAGTCAGCTCAGGTGAAATGTCACAGTTTGCCAGTTGGGCTGCAGCAATTATCGTGGGTGGTGGTACAGCAACAGCAGTGCAAATGAGTACTGTCGCTGCGCGTGGTGTATCTACCGCAACCACAGGTGGCGTTGCAAACCCCATCTTATCTACAGGAGAATGGATTGGTGCTGCAGTCTTGTCAGTATTGGCCTTTTTAGTTCCATTTTTTGTTGTGATCTTAGTGATTGCAATCGTGATCTGGCTGGTTCGCCGCATTCGTCAGAAACGAACTGTACAGGTCGACACCCCTTTATAAACCAATCAACATTTCACTCTAAAATGAATCCATCTTTTAGAGTGAGTGATCTGCGTTATGCTTAATAAATATAGAAATAAAAATCCGAAACTGAGTTTTTCAGCGTTTGATAAAGATTATTAAAATTATGAGAAGTGATACAAAAAAAAGAACAATCAGAGGAATTTAAAAGGTTTGGGCGGGTGGCTTATTGTGTTGGGGATAAAAATTGTCCTATCACTACTATTGCTTTCATTTGATATTTATAGCCTATATCAACTTTTTCAAAATGAGGCGTTAAGTCAAATAAGTGATCAAAAATCGGAACTTTATTATCCAACTCTGATGTATTTACTCTATATAGAAAGCATCTTAAATATTGTATTTTTCTTACTTTCAGTTTGTGCTGTCTACTTATTTTTTAGTAAGCATCTTTACTTTCCAACATTCTATATTACGTTTATGGCAAGTTTTTTATTGGTACAGTTATGTGATAGTGCCATTTTGAGTGTGCTATTCAGTGATAAAAATGCATTTGATACAGAGACCATCATGCAGTTAGCGACGAGTACTATGGGTTGTCTGATTTGGACGCCGTATTTGTTGATGTCAGTTCGAGTGAAAAATACCTTTACTCAACATTCAAAGCACTCGGCTTAAGCACATAAATTTGATCAAACAATTGCAACTATCTGTCCTAAAAGAGCACATCATTCTGCGTTTAAGTCATCCAAGAGACGCCTAAAAATATCTTTAAAATATGGTTGATTTTTGAACAATAAAGGCATAATTTTATTATGTGATTATAAATCACATAATTTTTATATGGATTTATTAATCATTTGAATTTTATAAAAAATAATGAGGGGAATGGTAGATGATTAAATTTATAGTGGATGAAAATGCCTTAACGAATGGCTCGCATTTAATTCACAATGGTACGCAAGGATGTGTAGACATGCCGCAATTTGACCAGCAAATATTGATTGGTTATTTTGCCAATTTCGAACTCGCTTATAAGCGTGCACGAATGAGCTGGCCAACAGAAAAAGTTGTCGGTTGCGATAAATGCTGTAGTCAAAGCTAGAAATTCAACATGCATTAACCTTGAAATAAAGCTGTATATCCAAGAAAAATGGCGCAGAAATTGCTAACTAAAAAAGGTAATCGCGTTATTAATAGGATATACAGCATGACCACAGAAACCATCCGTTCTACAAAATATCCAGCAGAGGCGCATGCCTATGCAGCATGGCCTTTGATCCTGATCATCATTGGTGGTGCGATTGGACTGGTATATGCCGTGATTGCATATCTGATCAATCTCAAAATATATGCATCAGACCTCAGTCGAATGAATAAAATTTTGGCCAATTTACTCTGTGGCATGGCGGCATGTAGTGGTTGGTGGTTTAGCGCACACTGGGTACAAAGCTATTTAGCTCATTGACCAATACCTCGTTGAATAGATCAACCCTAATATCGGCAGAACATGGATAGGCTTAGATCTCTACTCAGAGGACGATACTTTGTGAGTCGTGTTCAACCTAGATGTATGAAGTTAAGGGGGATGAATGCTCAGTGGCTATACATTTTAAGTTTGACGCTGTATTTGCACGTTTGAGCTGTTGTAAAAGAAAATTTTCTTATAATTGGACAAATCTGCAGATAAAAAACGCTGAAATGAGCTGAAAAGATAAAATATCCTGCTAAATCTAAAATGGCTGAAAAAATTTGCTGAATTTGTGGAAAATTAGAAAAACTTAGGAAATTAATCCCGATGCCCTTTGGTTAAAGTATATCTCAAGGGTGTGATAGAGATTGAAAAGAGTAGCATGCTGTCAGTGGTGCAAAACACGCGTACAGTACTCACCCAAAAGGTCTCGATTCAGCTTAGGACGCTATAAACCAGAAGTTTATAGGCTATAAGATCATGACTTATAAAGTGATGATAGTTGAAGTAAACAACATTGTTTTCTCTTATACCACCCCAAAAATTTAAGCCAAAATAAAAAAGAATAATAAATCATTACTCCTTTAATCCGCACAAAACAAACCACACCAGTTAAATCAGCACAAGCTCAAAGATCGTCAGGCATCTCTCTTAAAAATAGTCCAAATCTAAGCGGAAATTTAAAAGCAATATTCAATTGCTCGAAAGGGGCATAAACTAAGGATAAAAATACGCTTAGGAGATTTGCCATGAACTTGAGTCATTTAAGCGATTTCTTGCTGTATAGCTTAGTGATTAACTATCTGATTTTAATCATTTGGTTTGTGGTATTTGTCTTTGCTAAAGATTGGATGAAACGCCTGCATGGGCAGTGGTTTAAGCTGAGCGATCAGCAGTTTGACGCTATTCATTATGGTGGAATGGCTGTCTATAAAATTGGTATTTTACTTTTGAATTTAACCCCCTATATTGCATTGCACTATCTAAAATAGGCTTAACCATAAAAAATACTGAGTGTAAAAGCACAAGCTGCTTGCATTAAATTTAGGCAAAACAGTATGCTCAAAAGAACATAAAATTCAATTGGGCAAGGCAAGAATGAACGGGAAAGTAGAATGCCGTACTTGTTTGGTGTGCAAAAAAAGTTTCCCACTGAAAAATATGATTCCAATGGGAATCGTGCGTAAAGTCATTACAGAAGAAATTGCACAGGATTTTCCTGAATCTGGTGCTCAGGACTATATATGCCAAACTGATTTGACCAAATACCGTATGCAATATGTACAGTCAATTCTGAACTCCGAACAAGGCGAAGTCTCCAATTTAGAATATGAAGTGCTGAACAGCATGCAGCAGCATGATCTGATTAGCAAAAATGTTGAAGAAAAGCTGGATCAGCAGTGGAGTTTTGGCGAAAGGCTAGCGGATAAAATTGCAACATTCGGCGGTAGCTGGGCATTTCTTATTTGTTTTACATTGTTTTTAGCAGTGTGGATTTTAGTCAATACGGTGGTAATGGTGAAGCATCCTGCTGATCCTTATCCTTTTATTTTGCTGAATTTGATGTTGTCTTGCCTCGCTGCCATACAAGCGCCCATTATTATGATGAGCCAAAACCGTCAAGAAGCTAAAGACCGCATGCGTTCGGAAAATGATTATCAAGTGAATTTAAAAGCTGAATTAGAAATTCGCCATTTACATGAAAAGATAGATCATTTGTTGATGCATCAATGGGATCGTCTTGCCAAGATTCAGGAAATTCAGTTGGATTTACTGTCCGAAATGAGTAAAAAGAAGCAATAGTGTGCTTTGAACAGCATAAATAATTGTTATTTGAGTACTAAGTCTTGGCGAAAATTCTCGGGAAAAGTCATTTATCAGATGGAAAAAATGCTAAAACATGATACAAGAAGAAAATATTTTCAATATATCTTTAAATGTGAAAAATATTTTTAAAATAAGTCAAAAATAGTAATTTTCAGGGAAACAATCCCTCATCGATACCACTACTATATATCTCAAGGGTGTGATAGAGATTGAAAAGAGTAGCATGCTGTCAGTGGTGCAAAACACGAGTACAGTACTCACCCAAAAGGTCTCGATTCAGCTTAGGACGCTATAAACCAGAAGTTTATAGGCTATAAGATCATGACTTACAAAGTGATGATAGTTGAAGTAAACAATACTGTTTTCTCTTACACCCTAAAAAATTTTTAAGAATTCAATCGAATAATAAATCCTTCCATCTTTTTCAAAATTCCAAACTTCGCATTCATTCCAGACAAACTTTGATCATTGCTGATGTAATGAATATCACGCAGAACAACTCAAACTTAATCTAAGCTTCGGATTGTCCTTTTTCACAAAGTTGTTATGCTTAACTATCTAAATTTTAAATAATTTTATTATGGGTTATCTTGATCAATTGATACAGGATTGTCTGCAGGCACAGCAGACTAAAGCTGAGCGTATATTTGAGTTTTCAAGTTTTGATGATCTTGCTCTACACGCACATTATATTTATGTGATAGAGCAAGTTGGTGGCGATATACAGCAGACATATCAGGACTATGCTGCATTTAAGGCATTGAAAACCCATACTTGCGCCAAGTTAAATCAACCCAATCACATTCTGTATGTCGGATCATCACGGACAGGTATAAAGAATCGTTTAAAACAACATTTAGGTTTTGGGCCTAAACGAACCTATGCCTTGCATTTATCGCAGTGGTTTCAGGGCAAATATCGCATCACACTACATCAGTATCCTTTAACCACGAGTGCAAGCATCTTACAGTTACTGGAGGATGATTTGTCTCATTCATTAGCACCAGCCTTTGGTAAATTGGGGACCAATAATCGTTAGGGTTAGACCTGATCGGCCAAAGTCGATTGACAGCGAATTAGTCAGTTGTTATTTTGCCGACATTCTCCCAGTACACAGTCTATCCATGCCTTTAGATCCCAACTTTGTCTATGCGCCGCCTCAAGGTCCTCTACGTATTTTGTATGAAGATGCAGACTTGGTTGTTATCGAAAAACCGGCGGAATTGTTGTCGGTTCCGGGACGTTTGCCTGAGCATCATGACAGTGCCTACCTTCGTGTTTTGGAGCAGTATCCTGCTGCAAAAATTACCCATCGTTTAGACATGGCAACATCAGGCATTTTGATGTTTGCGAAACACCGCGATGCAGAAGTGGCAGTGAGTAAAATGTTCCAAGCGCGGACGGTTCAAAAGCAATATGTGGCTTTAGTTCAGGGCAAACTTGAAGGTGAGGGCAGTGTTGAAGTGCCCCTCATTACGGACTGGGAAAATCGCCCACGTCAGATGGTGCATTTTGAATTGGGCAAACCCTCAAAAACCTTGTATCAAGCCATTAGCTATGACGCAAGCAAGGACATTAGCCGAGTATTATTAACACCAGTGACAGGGCGTTCTCATCAGCTACGTGTACACATGATGCATATTGGGCACCCAATTACAGGGGATCAACTGTATCACCCGAATGCAAAACAGAGCTCACTCGGACGGATGGCGTTACATGCTTGCGATCTGGCATTTACCCAGCCTTTAACTCAACAAGCTGTTCATATTCATTGTGCGGCAGAATTTTAAAGCATATTCATGTGAATGCTCATTGTTCATAAAAACTGCTGCATTGAATTAAAACCTTTGGGACTCGTAAAAAGCGCAGAATATCTACAGCTTTAAATAGGTTTTTCTGCTTAAAAATGATTCATGATATACACTATATCCCCAATTCTGGGGATATATAAATAATTTAAATATCTCTATAAAGTATGTGAAAAATTTAGAAAGATTGATATTAAATTTCTTTGTAGCTTTTAGTAAATAAACGCCATTTTTAAGGTTTTATTATATTTTCTAATGAATATTGAATGATTACTTTTTTAATATAAAAATATTTTATTAAAATGATTTAAAACAGCATTTTAGTTAAATTGTGTGCAAGTGTGTATTTGGTCAGATAAATACAGTTTTTTGCATTTATTCTGCTAATATGAAATAAATTATTGATTTTAATTTTTATAAATTAGGTTTTTTTTGGGGAATAAACTTAAATTATTGAAGCTTATTTTGAGGATTGGCAAATGATCAATATTGCTTTAATCGTCCTTATCATCCTATTAATTGTGGCTCTCCTTTTTGTTTATAACCGCAAATTGAAAAATGATAAAACCCTACGTTCACTGCAGGAAAACTTCGATCGTGCGCGGTTAAAACTGGCTGAAACAGAGTCGCAACAAGATGAACTGAATTATGAAATCAGTCAATTACGCATTCAAAACAGTGGCTTAAAAATCCAAGTCGATAAAGTAGCGAAATATCAACATATTGTGGATATTGAACAATATGTTGAGTATCGAACTTTACAGGCAGATGGCTTGTTAGAAGTCACCAAAGCCAATGCAGATATCATGTTGAATGATATTCGCGCCAAGATCGAACAAGTGCGTCAGTATTTGAGCAAATATCAAGAAAAAGCCAAATTACAAACGCAGGAACAAGCCCGTGCCGAGTTAAAAGGTTTATATAGCCAAGCGCTGGATCAGCAGCATTTGGAAAACATCAACCGTGCTTTGGACAACAAAATACGGGGCTATCAGTCAGCGTTCTTTTTGCCTTTACAGAGTATTTTAGATCAGCTGATGGATGGTATGAATGAATCTGCGGCAAAGCAAAATTTGACTGCGGTACGTTGCAAAATGATTGATGCAATGGAGCAGCAATCGACTGCAAACTGTAATTATGTTGATGAAGAACGTCGTTTGGCTGCGATGCAATTATTTACATTGGTGTTTAATAGTCGTGCTGATTTGTATTTAGCCCAATTAAATACCAAAAACTTAGGTGAGCTATTGCAGGCTTTGGCGGATGATTTCACCTTGCTCAATGCGCATGGTGTACATTTTAGTCAGGCACGGGTACTCGACAGTTATCTACAATTACGCTTAGAAGAATTGAAAATGGCAGCTTTGGTTTTACATCTCAAAGAAACTCAGGCCCACATGGATGTTGTGGTTTAATTTGAATTGTTATCAGAAAGATCACTTCGGCGGTCTATTTCTGATTAAAGAGATTTCGCTAATGCAAATTGCAACAATTATCCGTTAATCTAAGTCAACAGAATAAAATTCATAAACGATAAGGGAAAGTACAATGACTCGTGATTTTAAACAATTTCCAGATGATGATAATGGCAATGTGCTGTGGCAGATGCAGCAAGATGGTGATGATTTATCTGTGCCGCACGAAATCGAATATTCAATTGCCTTTTCGAACGAAGCGCAGGCTGAACAGTGTGCATTGTATTTATTGAAAGAAGAGCAAAAAATTTCGTTGTTCCAAGATGAAGAATCAGATCGCGTGGAATGGATTATCACGGTCTATGTCTATATGGAACCTGATTATGAAGATATCGTTGATTTAGAGCAGTGGTTTATTAAAATTGCGGAACAACATTCGGGCGAATATGATGGCTGGGGTTGTATGGCTTATATCTATGAAGATGATGATCTGGAAGAAGATGAAGCACAATTGAGCTAAGTCTCACTATTGCATCTTTAGCAACAAGAACCCAGTCTTTCAACTGGGTTTTTTATTATTTAAATTTTAGAGAAATTGTGTAAAATTTTGATTTTTCAATATTTTTATAAAAATCAATATAAATGCAGCTCACAAAACATAACACGGCATTGCGTTAAAGTGATGGGATCAATCTGTAGGATTCACTATAGTATTGAACAGCAATGACCTTTCTCGCATGTCTCAAAGCTGTTTCATTTAGAACGTTTCAGTGTGATAAAAATGGACGATAAAGCGAGGGTGAATGCATGTGGATGATTCAGTGAAAACAATGACACAAGGACATCATCATGAGCAATACTGTTCGATTACATCGTGTTTTTAGTGCGCCTGTAGAGCGCGTTTATCGTGCCTTTGTGGAGCCAGATGCTTTGGTGAAATGGATGGCACCGCATGGATTTACGGCCCATGTGGAGCATTCGGATGTGCGTGTAGGTGGCTCGTACCGCATGTCGTTTCAAAATTTTTCAACGGGAACCACACACGCTTTTCATGGTGATTATCATGAAGTCGTGCCGAATCATTTACTGCGCTATACAGACCAATTTGATATGCCAGAGTTAGCTGGTGAAATCGAAGTCACTGTTGAGTTTAAAGCGGTCTCCGTAGGAACCGAAGTGACGATTGTACAGGCAGGGTTGCCGAGCGTTATTCCACCTGATGCCTGTTATTTGGGGTGGCAGGAGTCTTTACAGTTGCTGGCTTTTTTAGTGAATCCAGCGATCCCCGATGAATAATCTGAAGAATGATCGAAAAACTATAAATAGGCGAAGGAGGGCTTAATGACTGTACACATTAAACGTATTTATGATGAGATAAGCCCAGACGACGGTAAACGCATTTTGGTCGATCGCTTGTGGCCGCGTGGTATCAGTAAAGTGAGCGCAGAGCTAGATTTGTGGCCGAAGGCATTGACGCCATCTACAGATTTACGTCGTTGGTATCATCAAGATGAGGCAATGGCTTCTCGATGGGACGAGTTTAAACAGCGCTATTTGCAAGAAATACAGCCACATCAAGCCGAGTTGGAACAACTACGGGCATGGGAAAAAGAGGAGCCACTAACCTTACTCACAGCGGCTAAACATACGGATAAAAATCATGCGCATATCTTAAAAGCGTTAATATTAAACACCTCATTAGATATCTAAAATTTAAACCTTCAAGTGCTGTAGCGTTGTGAAATTTACGACCTTCACAAGGTGATTAAACCATACGATATTTATGGTTTTTAAGTTCATGAAATACATAAAAATGTTATATTAAGTTTTTATGGATTTTTACATCCATCTTTTTTGAGGTCTTTTATGTCTTTACCCAATTGTCCCCAATGTAATTCTGAATATACCTATAATGATGGTGACTTACTGATTTGTCCTGAATGCTCACACGAATGGCGTGAAGGCGAAAGCGCTGCAGATGAACAGGTGCTGATTAAAGATGCCAATGGCAATGTATTGGCCGATGGCGACACGGTTACTGTGGTGAAAGATCTTAAAATTAAAGGCTCATCGTCAGTGGTGAAAGTTGGTACCAAAGTTAAAAATATTCGACTTTTAGCTGATGCAACAGATGGTCATGACATTGACTGTAAAATTGATGGTATCGGGGCTATGAAACTCAAATCTGAATACGTGAAAAAAGTTTAAGTTTCGTTTTTGTTCGCTCTAAAGCAACCTTCAAGCATCCTAAGCGAAGTCAACACTTGGCTTAGGATGTCTACTTAAACATGAAATTGATATCTAATCCGCTATAGATTTTACTTTTCAGCCTGCATAATAGACGCATTACAGGTTTGAAATGTCTTTACTATGCCGCATATTCATTTGGAATATTCCAATAACCTTGACGTCGAAGCTCGACCTTTACTTAAAGCGCTAAACGCTGCCTTATTTGAATCGGGTCATGTGAGTGCCATCAATGATATTAAGAGCCGTGCTGTCGCTCAACAAGATTTTGTTGTGGGCTTGGATGAACACGCTCAACATGCGTATATGCATGCCAAAGTTTCATTATTGACGGGTCGAACGGTCGAAGTGCAAAAGCAAATTTCATTGTTGTTATTGGACGTGCTGAAACAACATGTCACAGCTTCAGTAGTAGAAGTGCAACTTTGTGTGGAAATTTTAGAAATGAATAAAGCGACGTATTCAAAGCAGATCGTGAGTTCTTAAGACATTCATTACATGCAGAAACGCGCATATATTTTGAAATACATCATGCTGTAAAAATGATGAAATCTGACTTCGGTCGGATTATTTTTTATTGGAATTATTTATTAAAAAATCCCTTTTTGATTAAATTTTGAGCTTTATACTGATCAAAAAAGACATTGAAAAATGTGACCGAGTTCATTTATATTCTGTAGATCAGGTTGAATTTCCAACAACAAATCCTGATCGAATAATAGATAAAACAATGAAAATGAAGGGGTAACCTATGTCGGGATGGTACGAGATCAGTCACTCTAATGATCAGCAGTTCCGTTTTGTTTTAAAAGCGGGTAACGGTGAAATCATTTTAACGAGTGAATTATACAAAGCGAAAGCATCAGCACAAAACGGGATTGAGTCTGTACAAAAGAACAGTGCAGATGACAGCCGTTTTGAACGACTGACAGCCAAAAATGGCAAACCTTATTTCAATTTGAAAGCGGCAAACCATCAAATTATTGGAACTAGCCAATTTTATGCCAGTGAGCAATCGCGAGATAAAGGCATTGAATCAGTTAAAACCAATGGTGCAAGTACCCAAATTAAAGATCTAACAGTTTAAATTTGCAATAACCTGATAGAGATAGTTGAAAGGGAATAAACCCTGATGGCTCATCAAAATCACTAGGTCAAAAGCAATATGGTTCTCAGATAAGTGCTGTTGGGTTGGACGCTATTCAATCAGATCAGGCTTATTTGACGGTACAAGGAAGTACCACAACTTCACTGGCTAGAGTGGTGAACGATGAATAAGCAGAATCATATTTTGTATTATGGGCTCATTACGATTTTGATCATCGTCATGGGTTGGATGATTGCGTCTCCGTATTGGGTGTTGTATCAAATACGTCAAGCCTATGAGCACAATCAACCTGAAAAAATTGCTCAATATATCGATTTTGCGGCAGTCAAATCGAGTCTAAAACCACAAGTTGAAGACCTCATTCAACAGAAAACTGGGCTACAGCATTTACCCGAATTTGCCCAGTCTTGGGGTGGGCAGCTCAGCACAGTCCTCAGTGCAACGCTAGTCGATAGTCTGGTCAATCCAACCAGTATCATGCTGCTTTTACAAGGCAAAGCATTAAAAGAGTCGATCCAACTACCAGAAATAACCAAACTGACCAATCCGAGCATGATTAGCCCAGGGATTGAACTATTCACGCATGCTGAAAATAAGGTAGCAGAACAACCTTATGCGTCAACACTATCCAAAAATGACGAAACTGCAACCGCTGTTGCTTTAAAGCAAAGCCAGCCACTTGAACCCAAAGCCAGCTATAGCGCTTGGAATCGATTTGATCTGTATGTGCCGCTCCAAGGCCTAAGCGAAGAAAAATATACCGTATTTAGTATGCAACGCCGCGGTTGGAGCTGGAAGATCGTTAAAATTCAACTTCCAAACGCCGCCCAGAACAATGCTTCATAAAAAATAAAATAAATAGGTGCCAGAGATGCAAGATAAAATCAAAATAGTTGGTGACCAACAGGCCGCTGACGA
This sequence comes from Acinetobacter sp. YH16056_T, assembly GCF_024605895.1. Classification (NCBI taxonomy): domain Bacteria; kingdom Pseudomonadati; phylum Pseudomonadota; class Gammaproteobacteria; order Moraxellales; family Moraxellaceae; genus Acinetobacter; species Acinetobacter sp. YH16056_T. The sequence continues at coordinate 735,410 of NZ_CP094545.1, forward strand.
AATTCTGCAATTTTTAGCCAATTGGGATGAGGTCATCTGCCAATTGAAAATTGAAAATATTGCTGAATCCTGCGCAGCAGATGTGTACTTTTTTGATGCCAGTTGTGAAATGCGTGGCTTAATGGCATATCAAAAAATGTGGGAATTTTATCGGGAGTATTTTCGTGAAGGCTTAAAGGTATTTAGGCGGGAATTGGTCATCCATGCAGATCCTGATATTGCCTTTCTGCACTGTTATTCCAAAATTGATGATCAGAGCGGGATACCGACGCCGGGGATCTCGTGGTGTCGTAATACCATTGGGATGAAAAAAAACGCAGTCTCAATGGAAGATCGTTCATCAACATATTTCTGTTCCCGTGGATATTGTGACTCATCAAAGTAAAGTGATTACCTTTTAATTCCTCTCGAAACGCAGTATGAAAACAGAGCTATAAAGCTCTGTTTTTTTCTTTGCAAATCATTACATGAAATGCGTATGCAGCCCTAAAACTTCAGCCTAAATTAAAAAATAATGACCATCGTTCAGGATAAGAAAATGGATCATAAAAATAATAAATTAGCGCAAGAATTTGAATCATCACCATCAGGTCAAAAGCAAGGCTTGCAAGACCTGAACGCATCGAAGCAAATGCCCCCTGCAGATTTACATAAAGTGATTCGAATCACAGCAGGGTTTATCATCGGCAGTTTGCTGATTGCGGCCTTATATCTTGGTAAAGATATTTTTATTCCATTGGCACTCGCAATCTTATTGGCTTTTTTAGTTGACCCTTTGGTGATGAAACTCCGAGGTTGGGGACTACCACAGATGCCATCGATATTTATTGTGGTCGGTTTGGCTTTGGCGATTTTGTCCGGCGCGGCCTCTTATTTGGGTTATCAACTGGGGCAATTAAGCCAAGAGTTACCGCAATATCACGGTACGATTCAAAAGAAAATGGATTCTATTCGTCAATTTGCACGCGGCCCGAGTGTTTGGGATGGCGCAAAAACCACCATAGATACTGTTGAAAACTCGATAGATGATGTGGTGCCTGAAGAGAAAAATCCTAAAGTGCAGCAAGTGGAAGTGGTGGGACAACAACAAACCACGGCTGAAGCGGTCATGGCTTGGAGTGAGCGGGTGCTCAATCCCTTGGCAACCGCAGGTATTGTATTTTTATTTGTGATTCTGATTTTGGTCAATCGGAAAGATTTGCATGACCGTTTCCTTAAGCTGCTGGGCGGCAATTTAAATATCGGAACAGACGCACTAGATGAAGCCGCCAATCGTATCGGTAAATATTTACGTATGCAGCTGATGGTCAATGTGACCTACGGTATTCCGATGGCCTTGGGACTTTGGTTTATTGGGGTGCCGGCAGCAATTATGTGGGGAATGGTGGCGATTGTGATGCGCTTTGTTCCCTATGTCGGCCCAATGATTTCTGCGATTTTCCCCATTGCATTGGCTTTTGCGGTAGATCCCACATGGAATATGGTGCTATGGACAGTGGGTTTAATTTTGCTCTTGGAGTTGGTCAGTAATAATATTATTGAGCCTTGGTTATATGGGGAAAGTACCGGACTTTCAACCTTAGCCATTATTATTGCTGCCATGTTTTGGACGGCTGTGTGGGGGCCGATTGGTTTGATTTTATCGACGCCTTTAACCGCGTGTTTATTGGTGCTTTCGAGCTATGTACCATCCTTAGGTTTTATTAAAACCCTGATCGGTAGTACGCCTGCATTGGCACCGCATGAGCGCTTCTATCAGAGATTAGTCGCTGATGATGTGCAAGATGCCGTGGATGTCGCACAAAATTTTATTGCTAAAAAGTTACCGAAGGATGCGACGGATGAAATCAAGGCACGGCGGGTTAATGCGTTTTATGCCAAAGTCGCGATTCCAGCCATACGGATTTTTTCGAGAGGCCACAACACCGAGGCCAGTGCTGAACATCGACTACGTTTACATCAGGGATTAAAACTGTTTAATCATAGTTTTCAACGGGCATATCCAGTGGCACAGCAGGATCAGAAAACTGAGGTTTTGTGTATCGGCGCACGTTGGGAAATAGATGTTCAAGTATCGGCTATGTTGGCGCATGGCCTAAGCTTAAGCGGTATTCAGGCTCAGGCTTTTAGCGATGTCTTAATCCAGAATCAGCATCAAAATATGGGTGATATCCAAGAGGATATTCAGATCGTATGTATTTCGATTTTTCATACAGCACCTGAAGCTCAAATCCGTCTATTAAGCCATTTTTTTAAGGCACAGTTTCCAGATAAAAAAATGATTTTTGCACTGTGGAGCTGTGATGAAGTAAAGCAATTAGATGCGATCAAAGAAAATTTCACCGTCGATGCTGTGGTCAATAATATGAATGATTTGATATTAACCATTGAAGCTTTTCAATTGACGCATGGTGAATCTTGGTTGGATGAGCCTGATCCTAGCGTTGAAGCACAGCGCTTAAAAGCATTAGAAGAACTGAATGTTTTGGATGAGCGGAATTTGCCGATCTATGAACAATATATTGAAGAAGCCCGACAAGCCTTCGATGTGAAATATGCACAAATTTCTTGGGTCAAGCAAGATTGGGTCTATACTCCAGGTAGCCCTTTGGCTCAGGCTACCGAGCAACCGATGCAGGTGCGCCAGTCGAAACAAGACTCAATCTGCAGCCATTTGGTATATCAAAATGAACGCTTGATTATTGAAGACTTACAACGTGACCCACGCTTTGCTCATTTACCTGAATTGATGCATAACCGCATTCGCTTTTATGCAGGCGTTGCACTTAGAGACCGTAATGGGGTGGCCTTGGGAAGTTTCTGTGTTTTAGATCGGCAGCCGAATCAAATGACCGATGATGATATGAGTCTTTTAAAAGGCCTAGCGGCAGATTTGATGAATACGCTCAGTGATGAAAATGCGAAACGAAAAAAATGTGAAGAGATACAGCAACTGAATGATTCATCTCTATAAATTTAAATCATGTAGCAGATCCATTTAAACTGGAGTTTCAGTGAAAAGCATTCTAAGATGGCTCTAATATAATTATTTTGAGCCAAAGACATGAACAAAAATAATGTCATCTGGCAACTTTTATTGGGCTACATTGCTGCATTGGGTTGTAGTGTGAGTTTTGCTCAAATTCAAGGAAATTATTTTTCACATAAGGATTGGGAAATCGCTTGTGATAATACGGGGACATGTCGCGTTGCAGGTTATCAAGCGGAAGGCAATCAGCCCGCTATTTCTGTGTTATTACAACGTGCTGCGGGAGCTCAAGCGCAAGTCAGCGCACGAGTAAAACTCGATCCTGAAACCTTCAATGCGGCAAATAAACCACTTCAACTTTACATTTTAGGTAAAAATCAGGGAACTGTGCAGCTTGATGCCAAAACCGCGGAGGGTCAGTTAAGTGCAGCTCAAACTCAAAAACTGATTCAAGCCTTACAAGCCAACCAACCAATTGTGTGGAAAGGCAACAACAAAACATGGTTATTGTCCGTGCAGGGCGCTAGTGCAGTTTTACTCCGTATGGATGATTTTCAAAAGCGCATAGGGACAAATTCGGCATTATTGCGTAAAGCCAATAACAGTTCGGTCAATGTACTCAAACCGAAAAGTATTCCGAAAGTGAATATTCAAAATTATAGTAAGGGCTTACAAACACGGTATGCCGTCAATGCGCCCACAGCCAAACAATTGTTTGGATTGATAAAGAAGAAAACGACAGTAGAAGATTGTCCTCAACTCTTTGATGCAAATTTCTTAGAGGATGATCGGGTCGTGGTGTTTCCAATCAATGGGAAAAATGCCTTGGTCGAAGTGCCATGTTGGCGTGGGGCATATAATAGTGGTAATGGCTATTGGCTGATGGATCGAAATTTAAAGCAAATCAAACAATCCGTGACCTTTTCCGGAAGTGGTTTTAGCGAAGGGCAGATTTTCTCCAATCAACGTGGACGAGGCATTGGCGACTGTCATAGTACGGGGGAGTGGTCATGGAATGGTCAGCGTTTTATCCAAACCTATATGGCAAAAACCACACAGTGCAAAGGATTTGCTGGTGGTGCGTGGGAAATTCCAACCTTGGTCTATCGCGTTCAACTCGACTCTTAATTTGAAAAAGCCCTGATATTCAGGGCTTTAAATGATATAGCGGTTTATTCTATGGGGTTTAAATAAATAACCGAGTACTTTAAAAACGTTTTGGTATTTTTTGTCCACCGACAACCGGTGATTCAGCGATTTTCAACACACCAAATAACCATGTTTCGGCATGATGAACAGCCGTTTTGAGCTCATCACCTAAGGCTAAACGCCCTGCAATAAAACTCGCCAATGAACAGCCCGAACCATGATATTCCCCATCCAGTCGTGGACAACGGGTTTCAGAGACTAATTCACCCTGAACATATAACGAGTTTTGAATATAGTCAGGCGTATTTTCATGCCCACCTTTTACTAATACCGCTTGAGCACCCATCGCAAAAAGTTGCGCAGTTGCTTTAGAAATATCCTCTTCACCTGTGAGCGCACGTAATTCTACGGTATTGGGTGTAAGCACAGTGGCAAGTGGAATTAGTTCTGCAAAGGCTTTGACCAAAGTTGCTTGATCGCCCAAAGAGCCACCACTATTGGCAACTAAAACGGGGTCGAGAACATAATGATATTCGGGATGTTCACGTAAAAACTCAGCGAGAGCCGCGATATTTTCAGTCGTTCCTAGCATTCCTGATTTTACACAGCGAATAGGGAGGTCACCGACGACAGCATGTGCTTGGGCCAGCAATAACTCACGAGAGGTTGCTTCAAACGAATACACTCGTTGTGAGTTTTGAACGGTTAATGCTGTACACGCAATGGCAGCATGTGCGCCACTTTGACCAATGGCTTCAATGTCCGCTTGCAGTCCTGCACCACCTGAAGGGTCAAGACCTGAAAAGCACAGTACAGTAGGGCGCACAATGATGTCCTTATTACACAAAATTTGCGATAGTATAGGCAACTTTGAGCGAACACTCGATAGTATTTTTGCAGAAGTGAATGGATAAGGTAAAAGCTGTGATTAAGAATATATTGATCGATCTCGATGGAACATTAACAGATCCAAAAGTTGGCATTACCACTTCAGCACGCTATGGACTGGCGAAAATTGGACATCCTATTTCGGATGAGACCAATATCGATTGGATCATTGGACCACCTTTGAAAGCCTCTTTGGCCAAAATCCTCAATGTCGATATGCATAATGTACTTGCAGATCAGGCTTTACTTGGTTATCGCGAGCGCTTTGCCGTTACGGGCTTATTTGAAAATAAAGTGTATCCTGCGGTTGCCGACACTCTAGCAACTTTACAACAGCAAGGCTTTCACTTGTACGTCGCTACAGCAAAGCCGACGGTCTATGCCCGCCAAATTTTAGAACATTTTGATTTGGCAAAATATTTTACTGTGATCTATGGCAGTGAACTGAACGGTGAGCGAACCAACAAAGGCGATTTAATTGAATACATTTTGCAGCAAGAACAGTTGGATGCGAAGGAATGTGTGATGGTGGGAGACCGTGAGTACGATATTTTAGGCGCGCGCCGTAATGCTGTGCCGAGTATTGCTGTGAGCTATGGTTATGGTAGTACAGAAGAAATTCAAATGGCTGCACCAGCGCTAGTAATTGACGGTTTTAACGATTTGATTTCGAGTATTGAGCAATTGCAGCAGCAGAAAGTGTCGTAGTTGCACCGAACCTAATGAATGATGCTGATTATTTAAAGATAATCAGCAAAATGAGCAAGATCACCCCACAGAAAAGCCATTTGAGCAAAGGAGACTCATCATTTTTGATGGTTTCTGCTTCGAGTGCGATACCATGTTTGTCGTAAACAAATACAAAATGTGCATTTGCGCTTAGAGCCATTTCTTGAATGGCTTGTAGCTCGAGTGCGCTGACTTCTTCACTTAAGCGTTCTTTTAACTGAATAAAAATAACCGGCTGTCCAAACTCATACCACTTGAAGTGGATCTGTTGTATGAGTTGGTTGAAGCACTGTTCTGCAACATGATAGTTTCGGACAAAACTTCCACGTTCTATAAAAGCCAGAGGGCAGTTTTGTTCAGCTACAATTTGATGATCACGCGTTAAAACTTGCATTTGATCATAATGAATCTGTACCCAAACTGCGTCAGGAAAAGACGCTAATTTTTCTTCTAACATTACTTTTAGGTTTCATTATTATTTTAGTGGATAGCAGTATGTCATTAAAATTTAGAGAAAAATATAGCTGAGATATAAAAAACACATCGATCTATCGAGTTTTTATCTTAAAACGTCTTTCGCAGTTTTGTCACTTTGAATTTTTAACTTCTACAATTGAAATATCTAAATCTTAAGTGTGTTTTTAAAGCCATTATCCTTTTTCTAGAAAACTGTTTCTCATCTGATTTATGTAATCGATCTTGTAACTGTTTCAGGCTTTTGAAAAAATTCAGACAGAAAACAATAAAGCTGAATGCTATGTCCAAATCATTTTTATTCCCTAGTCAGTGGCTCAAACCTTTGCACCCACGTGATCCACATGAGCATCATCGTGTCGCGACCTCTTTAGAATTGCTTTTTGACTTGATCTTTGTCGTGGCGATCGCAACAGCAGGGCAGCAACTGCATCATGCCATTGTTGAAAATCATTTAGCTCAGGGTTTAACGCTGTATGGCATGGTGTTTTTTGCCTTGTGGTGGGCGTGGATGAACTTTAGTTGGTTTGCTTCGGCGTATGATAATGATGATGCGCTCTATCGAATCTTAACTTTCGTACAGATCATTGGTTCTTTGGTCATTGCTGCAGGTATTCCAAGCGCTTTTCAAAAGCAGGATTTTGACGTAATTGTGATTGGTTATGCCATTATGTGTCTGGGCTTAGTTACAGCAGTGGTTTCGCGTTGCAAAGCATGATCTGTCCCGTCGGAAAACAGCATTACGCTATGCTTTTGGCATCATACTGGTGCAAGTGGGGTGGCTGTTCTTTCATTTTTCACCGCTGCATTTCACAGTTTATCTTTTCATTTTGCTCGGAATTGCTGAACTGTCTATCCCAGTTTTTGCAGAAGCTGCAAGCCGTACACCTTGGCATGCGCATCATATTGCAGAGCGATATTCACTGCTTACCATTATCGTTTTAGGCGAATCTATTGTCGGATGCTCGATTGCCATAACCGATGCATTAACAAATCAGCGTTTTAGTACTGAACTGATTTTTCTGATGGTGGGCGGCCTGATGATGATGTTCACCATGTGGTGGTCTTATTTTGATACCAGTATTGCAGAGCGTCTAAATAGCCGAAAAATGGCATTTACTTGGGGTTATGGACATTTCTTTGTCTTTATTAGTATTGCGGCGACTGGTGCTAGTTTAGCTGCCGCAGTCGATGTGGTTTCGCATGAGGTACTGATTAGTTCTGAAAAAGAAAGCTACTTTGTGGCGATCAGCCTCGTGATTTATACGACAAGTTTATATTTACTCCATGAATTGCATCATCAAAGTGGCTTTAGAAAACTTTTATATCCTTTAACCGTGGTGATTGTTTTGTGTATTCCGTTGTTTATTACTCCTGCGGGTTATGCAATATTTGCGATGGCAGTGGTATATGCATTGAGATTGATGTTTACAAAATGCTATTTGGCAAGATAAGTTAATGATATGATATTCATCAATAATTCGTTATATTACTGATGAAAATAACGTCCAAGAATCATCAAATAAAGATAAAACATAGAGGATTATATGAAAGGGCAAATACTCGATTTTTCTGTTCAAAATAATACAGGCATCATCAGTGGAGATGATCAGAATCGTTATCAATTTTCTGGAAGCGATTGGAAAGGACAAACTGTTCCTGCTCGTGGACAATTTGTTGATTTTGAGACAAGTGGATTGGGTTACGCAACCGATATTTACTTAGTCGCTGTGCCGAATGCTTTAGGCACGCAATACGGTCAAAAGAGTCGTATTGTTGCTGCACTCTTAGCATTCTTCCTTGGTGGATTTGGTATACATAAATTCTATTTGGGTCGTATTGGATGGGGGATTGTGTATCTGCTATTCTGTTGGACCTTTATTCCATCCATTGTTGCTTTTATTGAATTTATTGTTTATCTATGCACTTCAGATGAAGATTTTGCGCGTAAATATGGCTAAAGTTTTTTGTTAAAAGATAAGGCGCATTGTGCGCCTTATCTTATTGTTGCAGATCTCTAGCGGGTTGACCCCATTGGTTGTTCTCGGCTTTGGTGTCTGTAGCCCACCATATAATCAGTGGAATGATTCCGATGATTGTGAGCATTAAAAGTTGCCACCAACCTGAACGTCCCGTGTCATGTAGTCGACGTGCGCCAACAGCTAAGCTAGGAATAAGTAAAACGATATTGGTAATATTTTCTAGCCAAGGTTCACTGCCAATAACGAAATCGCAAATAGAGGCAAGTATAGTGACCAATATACAAAATAGCCAAAAGAACCAGAACTCTTTACGTCGAGCACGTCCTTCAAATTCAGCAAACTTTTTCAGTGGTTTGAATGACCACGCGAAAAAGTCATAGTTTTCCTCTTCTTCACTGTAGTTTGCTCGCGTATTCGTGGAAAAACTTTGTTGGTGTAATGCAATATAGACTTGAATCGCTTGCCCACTTTCATCCAAAGCAAAATCAACCTGTTCTCCACGTGTAGGTGGTCTTTGACCGCGCCATTCATGACCAGCAAATTGATAGTGTTTTCCATCTTCAGCACTAATCACCCCAGTATTAGTTTGAATCGAAAAATCTAGTATTTGTCCTTTCATATTTTTCCTGAGTTAATGTGCTGTAGATAGGGTGGCTACATAAATAGTAGCCACGATTTTTTATTTATTTGGCAGGTTGTCCCCATTGGTTTACTTCAGGTTTGGTTTCTGTTGCAAGCCAAATTAGAACCAGAATTGGTCCAACGAGCGGAATCATTTGTATTAACCAATACCAACCAGATTTATTAATATCATGTAAACGACGTACTGCAACAGAAAGGGACGGAATAACCATTGCTAAGATGAAAATACCTGTGAATATTCCTCTGGTTCTAAGCACTGAATCGACAATCAGAGTAATAATCATTGCGATAAGATAGACCAAAACAAAAAACCAATATTCTTTACGGCGTGCACGTCCAGTAAAGTTGGCATAATTTTTTAGACATTTGACAAACCAATCAATCATGTTGAATTTTGATTCAGCTTGGTCTTGGTTTGAAATTTTATCGAGGTGCTGTGAAATTTGTTGAATAGGATTACTGCTGCCAAGTGCATTGAATACTTGAACCGCTTGACCTTCGGGACTGATATCGAAATCTACATGATCGCCACGTTTAGGTGAGTTTTGGCCACGCCATTCTGCACCTGTAAACTCATAACGGTTTTGATCATCTCCACTGATGATGCCTGAATTGGTTTGTACTGAATAATCTAATATCTGACCTTTCATTCTGTCCTCTTTTATTATGTGATTTTTATTAGATTTCTTTCATAAGTCATTTTTCACTCAGCTCCAAGTTATAAATTCCAGCAATTAGATTGAATCTTAATGCTAGTCTTTTGCCTCGATTGCGATATCGCTCAGCAAGAATTTTGAAGGTTTTCAAACTGCCAAATACATGCTCAATTCCAATTCTTCTTTTATTGATTTCCTGATTATAGATTTTTAGTTCGGAATCCAGTTTACAGCGCTTCTTTGCTTTTAATGGCAACAAGCTATTTGGATACACTGTATAAATTCCCTGATAACCCTTATCCGCAAGGATAAATGCACCTGCAGGAATCTGATTCAAGTTACGTCTGAAGAGTTCGAAATCATGTACGGCACCACGACTCGTACATAAACTCAGGATTTTTTGAGTTTGATAATGAATGATGGCCTGTACTTTGAAAGTGTGGATCTTTTTCTTGCCGCTATAGCTTTTCTTCTGTTTTTTTAGGCCTTTGGATTGGAATTTCTGTGGCATCCACGATCACAACATTCCAATCGATGCCTTCGCCCTCGGGTAAATCTTTGGGTAAATTAAAGAGATTGGACCGAATCAGGCAGTCTTCAACATGACGGACAATTCTTGAGGCTGTGGGCTCTGAAACCCCGTAGCTCGTCGCAACGTGAAATAAGGTTCGGTATTCCCGCCAATAGCTTAGACAGAGCAGAACCTGGTCTTCCAGGCTTAACTTGGGCGGTCTGCCTTTGGCAGGGACATGTTTCTTCAATTGCTCAACCATCAAATAGAAAGTTGACCATGAGATGCCTGTGTATCGCTTGAACTGAGGATCAGAAAGCTTGTTTGAATCGATGTATTTCATCCGCAGATTATGCACGAATGCTAAGAAATCCGGAGTGCAAATATTAACCAAAAAGAAGATCGTTTTTTGATTTATGAAAGAGATCTATTAATTAATGTATTTTTATACCGTTTTATATTAGCAGAATATGAATTAAATTAAATGCATAGATTTGCTTGGGTGAATGAAATTCTTCATAAAAAAAGCGGAACACTTGGTTCCGCTTTTGATATTTTGCTGAAAAATTTATTACCAGCTTAACGCGCCACCAGTTTGGTAATCCGTTACGCGAGTTTCAAAGAAGTTCTTCTCTTTACGTAAGTCCATCATTTCTGACATCCACTGGAATGGGTTATTCACACCAGCAAATTGTTCAGGTAAGCCTAATTGGCTCAAACGACGGTTACAGATGAACTTCAAGTATTCTTCCATCATGCCTGCATTCATACCCAATACACCGCGTGGCATAGTGTCACGTGCATATTCGATTTCAAGCATTGTACCTTCAAGAATCATTTGAATGATTTCTTCTTGGAACTCAGCAGTCCATAGGTGAGGGTTCTCGATCTTGATTTGGTTGATCATGTCGATACCAAAGTTCAAGTGCATAGATTCATCACGTAAGATGTATTGGAATTGCTCAGCAACACCATTCATCTTGTTACGACGACCCATAGACAAGATTTGGCTGAAACCACAGTAGAAGAAGATACCTTCAAGTACGCAGTAGAACGCGATCAAGTTGCGAAGCAAGATTTGGTCGTTTTCAGGTGTACCTGTTTTGAAAGTAGGATCACTTAAAGATTGTGTATATTTTAGGCCCCATGCCGCTTTACGAGCCACTGAAGGAATTTCACGGTACATGTTGAAGACTTCGCCTTCGTCCATGCCTAAAGATTCGATACAGTATTGGTAAGCGTGCGTGTGAATCGCTTCTTCAAATGATTGACGTAAAATGTACTGACGGCATTCAGGGTTGGTAATGTGACGGTAGATTGCAAGAACCAAGTTGTTTGCAACCAAAGAATCCGCAGTCGAGAAGAAACCTAAAGAACGCATAACAATGGTACGCTCATCTTCGGTTAAGCCATTTTCAGACTTCCAAAGTGCGATGTCATGGTTCATGTTCACTTCTTGCGGCATCCAGTGGTTTGCACAACCGTCTAGATATTTTTGCCAAGCCCATTCGTATTTAAACGGTACAAGTTGGTTTAAGTCAGCGCGGCAGTTGATCATCGCTTTATCGTCAACTTGAACACGCTGAGCACCCATTTCTAGCTCTTCTAAGCCAGGTGCAACGTCTAGATTTTCTAGAGCGTTAGATGCTCTTGCCAACGGATCGGTTGGATCTGTTGGTCGATTTGTACTGGTTCGAGCGGGTTGTGCAGCTGCCAAATTCGGCGATGAGTGCTGTGCATTAGATACCACTTGCGAATCAGTCGTTTTTTGCGGTTCGACGGGCGCAGGCTGGTGAGCTTGTGCAGCTTGTTTCGGTTCATCATCTTCGAAATCGTCCCAACTTAGGATAGACATGGGATTCTCCTCACTTTATTTAAAAAGCAATGAACCCCATTTTGAAATAGAGAAGAGATTATAAACCTCTCCCTATTTCAAAACCATTTATTATGATTAATAAATGGGCGGGGTATTTACTCCTTTAATATGTTTAATAAATTTTGGTCAATTGGGAAAACCGCAAAACGGTCATCATGATCAACGCAATGCCTAAAATCATTCATGATTTCATCAGAAGATTTAGTGGTATTTAATAACCAAATCGACTTTTGTAATCTTTGGTGTTCATATAGTCCAAGAGTTTGATAAATCTTAGAATAATTTGAACGTGGTTTATTTTTTAAATCGTAACTTAAGCACCATTGGCTCATATAAAGCTCCTTTCACAATGATTGAGTTGGACTGTTTGTTTGCTTTCATTTTTAAAACTCCTAAAAACAAAGCTTTAGTTTTAAGGTGAAAATTAACAGTTGACTCAAAACTCAAAGTGAACGAAGATTTCGTTACTTTCTACTAAGAAAGTTTTCAGCCAACCGAGTTCTCGGTTATCTGAGATTGATGGAGGGGATATTGCAGTATCCCCAACATTTTTCCCAAATCCTTTCTAAATCTCCAATTACTTTCTATCTTTCATAATCTTTGATCTAGGTTTGATTGTGTATTTCTACATTATCAAAAGAAGTAATTCTGTCTATAAAACTACTTATTTTGATTACGCGATTTATATGCCTTGAACCAGAAATAGGCGATCGGGACATAAAAAGTCAAAATAAAGGAAACCACCAAGGCGATAAGCCCTAACTGATAGTTATGCGTCATATGTGGCATGGTGGTGTCCTTTATTTATTTTTAATTTTTTAAATCTCCCCAAACCCCTCTTTAAAAAAAGAGGGGCTTCCTTGAATCCAAAAGGGTTTTAGGAAGTCCCCCTTTACAAAGGGGGATTTAGGGGGATTAAAACCTGTCAGATTATTGACAAGCTTCACAATCAGGGTTGTCAATTGAACATGCCATAGGCACTGGAGCTGCTTGACCAAAACCTTCTTCTTCAGCAGCAACTTCAGCTTTAGGTTCTTCTTTCGCAACAGCAGTTACAGGTGCTGCAACAGTAGCAGGCTTAACTGCGTTCAATGCGCCAGTGTTAATGGTTGATTTCTCAGCAGAAGTCGCACCCAATGCACGTAGGTAATAAGTGGTTTTTAGACCACGTAACCATGCCATTTTGTACGTCATATCAAGTTTCTTACCGTTTGCACCAGAGATGTAAAGGTTAAGCGACTGAGCTTGGTCGATCCATTTTTGACGACGTGATGCAGCATCAACAATCCAACGTGGCTCAACTTCGAACGCAGTCGCGAAGATTGCTTTAAGCTCTTCAGGAATACGTGCAATTTTTTGAACCGAACCTTCGAAGTGTTTCAGGTCGTTCACCATTACAGAATCCCAAAGACCGCGATCTTTTAACGCACGTACTAGGTACGGGTTGATCACTGTGAATTCACCAGAAAGGTTAGATTTCACATACAAGTTTTGGAAAGTTGGTTCGATTGACTGTGATACGCCACAAATGTTCGAAATGGTTGCAGTCGGTGCAATTGCCATCACGTTTGAGTTGCGCATACCGTCTTTTTGAACTTTAGTACGTAAAGTATCCCAGTCCAAACGTGTTGTACGGTCAACTTCGAACATACGGTCAGGACGCGCTTTTTGTACGATATCTAAAGAGTCAATTGGCAAGATACCTTGATCCCAAAGTGAACCTTTAAATGTCTCGTAAGTACCACGTTCAAGTGCCAAATCGCTAGATGTTTGAATCGCGTAGTAAGAAATCACTTCCATCGATTCGTCAGCGAACTCAACCGCAGCATCAGAACCATAAGCCAATTTCATTTCGTATAAAGCATCTTGGAAGCCCATGATACCCATACCTACTGGACGGTGTTTCAAGTTCGAGTTACGCGCTTGAGGAACAGCGTAGTAGTTGATGTCAATTACGTTATCGAGCATTCGAACAGCAGTTTTAACTGTACGAGCAAGCTTTTCACGATCTAACACACCGCCTTGAACGTGTTGTACAAGGTTAATTGAACCTAAGTTACATACTGCGATTTCATCTTCGTTAGTGTTCAGCGTAATTTCTGTACACAAGTTAGAAGAGTGAACTACACCAACGTGTTGTTGTGGTGAACGTAAGTTACATACGTCTTTGAATGTGATCCAAGGGTGACCAGTTTCAAACAACATAGACAACATTTTGCGCCATAAGTCTTTCGCACGGACTTTCTTATGTAGCATGTTGGTTTCTTTCGCAATGCCTTCATAGTAAGCATAGCGTTCAGCAAATTCTGCACCTGTTAGGTCATGCAAATCAGGTGTTTCAGATGGTGTGAACAGAGTCCATTCAGCATCTTCGAATACACGTTGCATAAACAAATCAGGAACCCAGTTCGCTGTGTTCATGTCGTGTGTACGACGACGGTCATCACCCGTGTTCTTACGAAGTTCTAGGAATTCTTCGATGTCCAAGTGCCAAGTTTCAAGGTATGCACATACTGCACCTTTACGTTTACCACCTTGGTTGACTGCAACAGCAGTATCGTTGGCAACTTTAAGGAACGGTACAACACCTTGTGACTTACCATTTGTACCTTTGATGTACGAGTTAAGCGCACGAACTGGTGTCCAGTCATTACCTAAACCACCCGCCCATTTAGACAACATTGCGTTATCACGCATTGCGCCATAAATGTTGTAAAGGTCATCTGAAATCGTTGTTAAGTAACAGCTAGATAACTGTGGACGTAAAGTACCAGAGTTAAATAGAGTAGGCGTAGATGCCATGTAATCGAAGCTAGACAATAAGTTATAGAATTCGATTGCACGTTCTTCACGGTTTTCTTCGTTCAATGAAAGACCCATTGAAACACGCATGAAGAATAATTGTGGTAATTCGAAACGTACACCATCTGAATGGATGAAGTAACGGTCAAATAAGGTTTGTAGACCTAAATAAGTAAATTGGTTTGAGCGTTCTGGTTGAATCGCAGCAGCCAATTTTGCAAGGTCAAAGTTAAGTAGTTCTGGAGAAAGAAGATCAAGCTCGATACCTTTCTTCAAGAAAGTTTCTAAAGCATCGCCTTCATTCGTGTCAGTATCTAAACCTAAGAACTCTAACCCTGTAGCAACAAGGTCATTACGCAATAAACGCGCAGTCACATAAGTATAGTTTGGTTCTTGTTCGATACGTGTACGAGTAGCCATCATCATGGTCGTTGAGATGTCTGACTCTTTTACGCCGTTATAAAGGTTTTTTACAGTCTCATCGATAATCGCTCGAACATCGATGCCTTCTAAACCTTCAGCTGCTTTAACAATATTTGCCTCAAGTGCGCCAAGATCAAGCGGTTTAAGCTGACCGTTTGAACTTGTCACTTGTAAAGTAGGGTGGTGGTGAGCACCAGTTTGTTTACGAGCTTCGGCACGTTGTTCGCGGTAAATCACGTAAGAGCGAGCAACTTTTTGCTCACCTGTACGCATAAGCGCAAGTTCAACCTGATCCTGAATTTCTTCAATATGAATGGTACCGCCAGAAGGTAAACGACGGTTAAAGGTATTCAATACCATCTCAGTTAATTGAGAGATACGGTCATGAATACGGCTGGAGTCAGCGCTTTGCTGGCCTTCAACGGCCAAGAACGCTTTACCAATCGCCACAGAGATTTTTTCTGCATCAAAAGGTGCAACGTCACCGGTGCGTTTAATCACCTGAATTTGACCAGGGGTTGAATTCGTTACGCTCATGCTAGCATAGCTCCATTTGTCATCTATTTTTATGTTAGGACCGTTTGAACTGGGCAATTTTTATGCCACAGTGTTTGAGGTTTAAACACAAGACCTAGTGGTTTAAAAATTTATTGAACACAAGATACGGGAAAATTCAGGGTATATCAATATTGACATTTTACTAAATGCTTTGAACTTTTCTGGCAGAAATCCATCTCAAAAAATCCCTATTTTTTATCTTTGTTATATATGCCTTATCCGACAAGGGCATAGCATAGCAAAGTCGAAAAAGAGTGCTTATAGATAACATTGTGGATAACTTCAGAAAGCCTAAAAAGTTGTGAATTAATCAGTCAGTTTTTATTCGATGAAAATGTATCCAAATTTATAATTGTTGGTATTGTGAGCAATAGGGCATGGAAATGATTGGTAAATACGGCTGCAAAAATGTAGCAGGTTAAAATTTATTACAAAATACGATATTGATGTATCAGTTTGGTGAATGCCATCTTGTTTACAATGTAAACGTGTGTATATTGCAAACTATGTTTAAGCGTATCTATCGGATTTCAAATAGGATACGCCCAATCAAATAAGGGGCAATCAATGAGCCAAGAAGAAAAGTTACCTAAAATTTTAATTGTTGAAGACGATGAGCGTCTTGCTCGTTTAACTCAAGAATACTTAATCCGTAACGGACTTGAAGTTGGGGTAGAACCAGACGGTAATCGTGCGATTCGCCGTATTATCGCTGAACAACCAGATATGGTATTACTCGACGTGATGCTTCCGGGTGCAGATGGTTTAACCATTTGTCGTGAAGTTCGTCCACACTACCATCAACCAATTTTAATGTTGACTGCACGTACCGAAGACATGGACCAAGTGTTGGGTCTAGAAATGGGTGCAGATGATTATGTTGCAAAACCTGTTCAACCTCGCGTTTTACTTGCGCGTATTCGTGCATTATTACGTCGTACAGATAAAGCACCAGAAGATGAGGTTGCACAGCGCATCGAATTTGATGATCTTGTAATTGATAATGGTGGTCGTTCTGTCACACTCAATAATGAGTTGGTTGACTTTACTAGTGCGGAATATGACCTTTTATGGTTATTGGCATCTAATGCGGGTCGCATTCTTTCTCGTGAAGATATCTTTGAGCGTCTTCGTGGTATTGAATACGATGGTCAAGACCGTTCAATCGACGTGCGTATTTCACGTATTCGTCCAAAAATTGGCGATGATCCTGAAAACCCGAAACGTATTAAGACCGTACGTAGTAAAGGTTATTTATTCGTAAAAGAAACCAACGGCATTTAATGTAAAATGCCGTCCCTCAGTTTGGCAAAGTAGGACACTTTTTACGTGTTTAAACACAGTATATTTTTGCGCGTCTACGCGGGACTACTGATATTAGTCTTCTTAGTCGCTACATTTGGCTATTTGCTGGTACAGATCATCAACTACCAGCGCGCGCAAGAATATCGTGAATCGCTTACTGACGGTTTGGCTTTCATTATAAGTGAAGGTATTGCACGTCAGCCAAATGAACAACAAAAGTCAGATTGGGTGTCAGATGCATCTGATCTACTTGAGTTGCCTATTTATTATGTAAAAGCTAATCAGGTTGATTTAACCCGAGCGGAAACCAAGCGTATAGAAGAGCGCAAAGCTGTGGTGCGTTGGGACGCACAAACTACGGCAGCCTATATTATTATTGGCTTAAAAGATGACCCTGCGCATCTGCTGTATATCAAAGCCGATAATATTTCAGAACGCCAAATGAAGGCGTTGCCTGTCTTTATACTGGATTATTTGGTGTATTACCCAGGTCAAGAAAAACAATATCTTGAAAAAATTCAGCATCATTTTTCATATCCAATTTCAATTCAAAATGTTCAGAGTTTACCTTTAGATTCTGAGCAAATCGGCCGATTACGCTTAGATCACAGCATTATTTTGTATCGTGACAGTGCGACGGAGCGCGGCACGACCATTTCGATTGTATCGCCAATTCCAAGTTCAACTTCAGAAGTCTTGGTCATGGGGCCGGTACCATTATTTAATTGGATGCCTTTCCAGTTGGCAGCCGGTATTACGCTACTAAGCTTATTTGTCTTGAGCTTGGGTGTTTATGGTCTATTGGTGCCGATGCAACGTAAGTTACGTGCTGTAAATTATGCGTTAAATAAAATGAAGGGCGGGGACTTAACTGTACGTCTGCCTGTCGAAAGTACCGATGAATTTGGTACTTTAGCATCGAGTTATAACTCGATGTCAGATCATATTGAGCGTTTAATTGAAGCACAGCGTGAGTTGATGCGCGCGGTATCGCATGAGCTGCGAACACCTGTGGCGCGGATTCGCTTTGGTGTAGAAATGATGGCGGATGAAGATGACTATGACTACCGTCAGCAGCAAGTTGAACAAATCGACAAAGATATCGAAGCCCTCAATACCTTAATTGATGAAATCATGACTTATGCCAAGCTCGAACAAGGCATGCCATCTTTAGAGTTTGAAGATGTCAGCTTGTTTGAAGTTTTAGATCAGGTCTTGATTGAAACCGAAGCCTTAAAGACTGGGAAAACTTTGGAATTGCAAGCACCACCAATTGGGGTGATTGTGGAAACTGAGCGTCGTTACTTGCATCGCGTTGTACAAAACTTAGTGGGCAATGCAGTGCGTTATTGTGATGATAAAGTGCTGATCAGTGGTGGTGTGAATGATGAAGGCATGGCCTATATCTGTGTTGAAGATGATGGCCCCGGCATTCCAGAAGAAGATCGTAAGCGTATTTTTGATGCCTTTGCACGCTTAGATGATAGTCGTACCCGTGCTTCAGGGGGCTATGGTTTAGGTTTATCGATTGTCAGCCGTATTGCTTACTGGTTTGGTGGAACAGTTGGTATTGATGAAAGTCCAACTTTAGGTGGGGCGCGTTTTACCATGACATGGCCTGCGACACGTTTTAAGAAAAATAAACCGAAGCTAGATGGTAAAGAGCTTAGTGCCAATGACAGCTAAGCGAGCTAAGAAATCTAGCTCAGCTGCATTTAGCGAATGATACATATAAAAAAGCCATTCAATTTGAATGGCTTTTTTATATCAGGTTTTTACTTATTCGGTAATCGTTGCATCAGGTTCAATAATGGGTTTGCCATTTTTCAGAGCAGAAAGGGCATCTGTATTGAAATCGATGAGTAAAGAGTTGTTTTTTGCATCGATAGAATAATTGCTAATGAGTTTTTGGTCGCCGTTTAGGGTTTCAAGTTTATATTCATCTGCAATATTCATAATCCCGCTAAGGTTGGTGGTTGCAGAAGCTAAATCTTGACGTAATAACTCATAGATATCACGTAAATCAAAAATGGCATTTTGAGCATCAGGGTGCTTATCTAAGTAGTTTTTAATATGGTGAATCACCAATTGCGCAGATAGAAAATAATCAGGTTTATGCGTAAATTCTAAAGTCATTATTGTCTCTCCGTTGTGATTGCTTTTTGTGTTTTAACTACAAATATCACACTCTTTATAGGTCGTGTCAAAGAATTGCAAAAAAGCCACAAGAAGCTAAAAAAATGTCTTTTTACATAGAACCAATACAGCTGGCTTTTCATTTGAAGAAAAGATCAAAAGCAAAAGAAGTGAATAAAGAAACAACAAAGTTGAGGTGGGGGAGTATTTATTTAATAAATGACACAGTTGATAAAAATACGCCAATTTGAACGTGTATGCTGAGAAATGAAGGGTTTGTTGATGAAACTGAACAGTCATAATTTTCTGATAAAATCACATAAATGTAATAATTAATAAAAAAATGCAATCTAATCTAATTAAGCGATTAATCCTAATTTTAAGGGAGTAAACCCAATTTAAATGCTGAAATGATTAAAAAATCATCCTAAAGACGAATACCGATAAGCTAGCAAGAAGCCTCCTCAATCAGGTACAATTGGCGGGATTAATTTTGTGTTTGGTGTATTTGAAGGCCAATACATACATTCTTTGTTAATAAATAGGCCTGCCAGGAGTTATCCCCGCATGAGTGCCATTACTCCATACGATTGGGCAATTATTGCCTTCGTGATCGGCGTTACATTCCTTTGCGTCTTTATGCTGACCGTCCCTTTACTCCTTGGGGGTAAATCATGGGGTCGTGCTAAGCAAGAGCAGTTTGAGTCAGGTGTAGTAGGTGCTGGTGGTGCACGTATTCGCTTGTCTGCGAAATTCTATTTAGTTGCAATTTTCTTCGTCGTGTTTGATATCGAAGCACTTTATCTATATGCATGGTCTACTTCTGTTCGTGAAGCAGGCTGGTTTGGTTTTACTACCGTGGTTATTTTTGTGGTCGATTTATTGATTGCTTTAATTTACGCGGTAAAAGTAGGTGCATTAGATTGGGCGCCTTCTGATAAGCGTAAAGCTGCAGGTAAAGCGTTGAAAATTGGTTCACCAAATATGGACATCGCAGAAATCACACGCTTTAACTCTATTGAAGAGTTGGTTATGGACCCTACAGGTCAAATTCCAGCGCAATCATCTGGTCGTGTGAAATCTAAGTCACCGACTGCATCATCTGACAAGGAGTAAGACGGGATGAAATATACATTAACCCGTGCGAATCCGGATGCTGATCAATATCCACTTCAAGAGCGTCAAATCGTTACCGATCCGCTTGAAGAAGAAGTGAATAAAAATGTGTTCATGACTCGTTTAGAGGATGTTGCACATACAGCAGTAAACTGGGGTCGTAAAAACTCAGTTTGGCCGTTTAACTTTGGTACATCTTGCTGCTACGTAGAGTATGCAACGACTTTAACAGGCGTGCATGACTTGTCACGTTTCGGTGCCGAGGTTATTCGTGCTTCACCACGTCAGGCTGACTTGATGATTGTTGCAGGTACATGCTTCATGAAAATGGCGCCTGTAATTCAACGTTTGTACGAGCAAATGCTTGAGCCTAAATGGGTAATCTCAATGGGCGCATGTGCAAACTCTGGTGGTATGTACGACATTTATTCAGTTGTACAAGGTGTGGATAAAATCATCCCTGTCGATGTGTATATCCCGGGTTGCCCACCACGTCCTGAAGCTTTAATTCAGGCATTGATGTTATTGCAAGACCAGATTCAACTTGAGCGCCGTCCTTTATCGGCCGTGATTGGTGATGATCTTAAGCCAGTGTATAAGCCAAAGATGATGCCAGAACGTGACCGTAAGAACGCACAGCGTATTGCAGTGAAAAACTTACGCTCAATGGATGAAATTAAATAATCACTGCGACGAAATATTGATACACCCGGACTGGGTGTAATTGTCGTTTTGATTGACTGAATTTGTATTAAATAGGAAGCCAAGCCAATGGCTGAAACTGACATTGCTATGCCAGAATCAACTCCAGTTGATTCCCGCCCTGCATTTGCAATTGTAGAAGAGCTCAAAACCAAATTTGGTGAGAACTTCTACGTGCAAACGACTTTTGAAGACTTTCCAACAGTCTGGGTTGAGCGCGCACGTGTACAAGAAGTTTTAATGTTCTTGCGTACGGTGTCACGTCCATACGTGATGCTGTTTGACTTGTCTGCGGTTGATGAGCGTTTACGTACACACCGCGATGGTCTGCCTGCATCTGACTTCACTGTGTTCTATCACTTGTTATCGTTAGAGCGTAACAGTGATATTCGTATCAAGGTTGCATTAGCTGAGAATGATGTAAACATTCCAACGGCAACCAATATTTGGCCGAATGCCAACTGGTACGAACGTGAAGCTTACGACATGTTTGGTATCAACTTCGAAGGGCATCCAATGCTCCGTCGTATCTTGTTGCCAACATATTGGGAAGGTCACCCGTTACGTAAAGAATATTCTGCACGTGCGACCGAATACACGCCTTATCGCCAAAACCAAGCGAAACAGGATTACGAACAAGAACATCTTCGTTTCGTACCTGAAGATTGGGGTATGAAGCGTGGGAACGATGATGAAGACTTCATGTTCCTAAACTTGGGTCCTAACCATCCATCTGCGCACGGTGCCTTCCGTGTGATCTTGCAGTTGGACGGTGAAGAAGTGAAAGACTGTGTTCCTGACATCGGCTATCACCACCGTGGTGTGGAAAAAATGGCTGAGCGTCAAACATGGCACTCATTCATTCCGTATACAGACCGTGTTGACTACTTAGGTGGTTGTGCGCAAAACATGCCTTACGTTCTTGGCGTAGAGCAAATGGCAGGGATTACCGTTCCTGACCGTGCACAATGTATCCGTGTCATGATGTCTGAATTGTTCCGTATCAATAACCACTTGTTGTTCATTGGTACTGCGATTCAGGATGCCGGCGGTATGACCCCTGTATTCTATATGTTCGCTGACCGTCAAAAAATCTATGACGCGATCGAAGCGATCACGGGTTACCGTATGCACCCAGCATGGTTCCGTATCGGTGGTACAGCGCACGACTTGCCAAACAACTGGCAGCACCTCATTCGCGAAATCCTAGATTGGATGCCGAAGCGTATGAACGAGTACTACACTGCGGCACTGAAAAACTCAGTGTTTATCGGTCGTACCCGTAATGTTGCTCAGTATGATGCAAAATCAGCATTGGCTTGGGGTGTAACAGGTACAGGCCTACGTGCTACAGGTATCGACTTCGACGTTCGTAAATATCGTCCGTATAGCGGCTACGAAAACTACGACTTCGATGTGCCTTTAGAGTACGAAGGCGATGCTTATGCACGTGTTCTTGTTCACTTCCGTGAAATTGAAGAATCACTGAAAATCATCAAACAATGTTTAGACAACATGCCTTCTGGTGCATACAAAGCAGACCATCCATTGGCTGTTCCACCACCAAAAGATAAAACTTTACAAGACATCGAAACATTGATTACGCACTTCTTGAGCGTGTCATGGGGTCCTGTAATGCCAGCAGGCGAAAGCTCTGTAATGGCGGAAGTGGTAAAAGGTGCGTCGAACTACTACTTGACTTCAGATAAGTCAACGATGAGTTACCGTACACGTATCCGTACACCAACCTTCACGCACTTACAGCAAATGCCTTCTGTGATTAACGGCAGCTTAATGTCTGACTTAATCATTTATTTAGCGACAATTGACGTCGTAATGGCTGACGTGGATCGCTAAGGGGTAATCGCATTATGATGATTTTGACTGACAAAAAACCACGTGTGAATGTTGAAGGGATTTTAACTGCGGAAGAAATCCACGATATCGAACATCACATTGGTCACTATCCGTACCCACGCGCAGCATGTCTTGATGCTTTGAAGTGTGTACAACGCCGTAATGGCTGGGTAGATGATGCACAGATGAATGCTATTGCTCAATTGCTTAGCATGAGCCTTGCAGACCTAGAAGGTGTTGCTACTTTCTATAACCGTATTTACCGTCAACCAGTTGGTCGCCACGTAATTTTATTATGTGACTCGATTGCTTGCTTCTTGATGGGTGCGGAAACACTTGCTGAAGCATTCCAGCGTGAATTAGGCATTTCATTTGGTCAAACGACTGCAGATGGTCGCTTTACTTTATTGCCAATTTGCTGCCTAGGTAACTGTGACAAAGGTCCGACGTTAATGATTGACGAAGACACTCACGGTCTAGTTGAAGTGACTTCAATTAAACAGTTATTGGAGAAGTATGTATGAATACTGAACCAAAACCAATTTATGGCGACGGTAACCCAGAAACTCACCCACTCACATGGCGTTTGAGCAAACAGGAACACGTTCGCAGTGCAGATGATTACGAAGCACTTGAAGGGTATGCAGGCTTTAAGAAAGCTGTTGGCATGCAACCGAAAGAAGTGCTTGAAGTGATTAAAGCTGCGACTGTAAAAGGTCGTGGTGGTGCGGGCTTCCCTGCAGGGATCAAATGGTCGCTTATGGCGCCAAATGATAACTCAGGCCCTCGTTACCTCATCTGTAATGCCGATGAAATGGAACCAGGTACCTTTAAAGACCGTCTGTTGATGGAAAAACTTCCTCATCAGTTGATCGAAGGTATGTTGATTGCTGCTTATACATTAGAAGCAACACAGGGTTATATCTTCATCCGTGGTGAATACATCGAAGCGGCTCAATACTTAAATGAAGCATTGGACCAAATTCGTGCCAAAGGTTACTTGGGTGAAAACATCTTAGGTACAGGTTGGAACTTCGAGTTACACGTGCATACTGGTGCGGGTCGTTATATCTGTGGTGAAGAAACTGCATTGATTAACTCGCTTGAAGGTCGCCGTGCGAACCCACGTACTAAACCGCCATTCCCACAAGTTGCAGGTGCTTGGGGTCGTCCTACGATTGTTAACAACGTAGAGACTTACAACAACTTACCCGCAATTATGCTTCGTGGTCCTGAATGGTATATCGGTTTATCTGAAGGTAAGTCGAAAGATCCAGGTACTAAAATTTATGGCGCTTCAGGCAAAGTAAAATTCCCAGGTCTTTGGGAACTTCCATTTGGTACAACTGCGCGTGAAGTGATTGAAGATCATGCGGGTGGTATGCGTGATGGTTTAAAACTCAAAGCATGGTTACCGGGTGGTGCTTCTACAGACTTCCTTGCTGCTGAACATATTGACCTTCCTATGGATGCTGAAAGCATCATGAAAGCAGGTTCACGTTTAGGTACGTGTTTGCTCATGGTAGTCGATGAAACTCAGTGTATGGTTTCTGCGACACGTAACTTAGAAGAATTCTTTGCGCGTGAATCTTGCGGTTGGTGTACACCATGCCGTGATGGCTTACCTTGGGCGGTTAAAGCGCTTAAAGCCTTGGAAGATGGCACAGGTAAGAAAGAAGATATCGATCACTTACAAGAACTGACTCGTAAGCTTTGGATTGGTAAAACTTTCTGTGCGCATGCTCCAGGTGCGATGGAACCGTTAATGGGCGCACTCAAACATTTCCGTGGCGAGTTTGAAGCTAAAGTCGTAAATGCGGCAGCTCAAACTAGCAACGTAGAACAAGCTTAAGGAATTCGACTATGGCTACAATTCATGTCGATGGAAAATCGTATGAAGTCAACGGCTCAGAGAACTTGCTACAAGCATGTCTTAGCCTTGGCATCGACATCCCATACTTTTGTTGGCATCCATCCTTAGGTTCTGTCGGTTCTTGCCGTCAATGTGCTGTGACTCAATACGCGAATCCTGAAGATACTCGCGGTCGTTTAGTTATGTCATGTATGACGCCTGCATCTGACAATACCTACATCTCGATTGAAGATGACGAAGCAAAAAATTTCCGTGCTTCTGTTGTTGAATTCTTGATGACCAACCACCCACACGACTGCCCAGTCTGTGAAGAGGGTGGTCATTGTCATTTACAAGATATGACTGTAATGACTCAGCATGACCGTCGTCGTTACCGCTTCACAAAACGTACGCATTACAACCAAGAGCTAGGCTCTTTCATTTCTCATGAAATGAACCGTTGTATTGCGTGCTACCGTTGTGTGCGTTACTACAAAGATTATGCAGGTGGTACAGACTTTGGTGTGTATGCAAACGCTTCGCGTGTTTACTTTGGTCGTCCAGAATCAGGTACTTTAGAATCTGAATTCTCTGGTAACTTGACTGAAGTGTGCCCAACAGGTGTATTCACAGATAAAACTCACTCTGAACGCTATAACCGTAAATGGGACATGCAGTATGCGCCAAGCGTATGCCAAGGCTGTTCTTCAGGTTGTAACATCTCTCCAGGTGAACGTTATGGCGAACTACGTCGTGTAGAAAACCGCTTTAACGGTGACGTGAACCAATACTTCCTTTGCGATAAAGGTCGTTTCGGTACAGGTTATGTGAACCGTGAAGATCGTCCACGTCAACCACAATTCCGTTCTGGTGCAAATGTAACTACAGTTTCTGTAGACCAAGCATTGGATACCGTAATTGAAAATATCCAAGGCAAAAAAGTATTGGGTATCGGTTCACCACGTGCATCACTTGAATCAAACTTCGCGCTTCGCGAACTTGTAGGTCAAGACAACTTCTCAACGGGTATGTCTCAAAAAGAGCAAAAACTTGTTGAACTTGCAGCTTCTATTATGCAAACCGAAGGTGTTTATAACCCTGGTATGCGTGAAATCGAAAGCTACGATGCTGTGTTGATTTTGGGTGAAGATCTGACTCAAACTGCGCCTCGTATGGCTCTATCTGTTCGCCAAGCTGCGAAAAATAAAGCTAAAGAAATGGCTGCAGAGCGCCGTACGCAAGAGTGGTTGGCTGAACCTGTACAACGTATTGCTCAAGATGCCAAATCTCCGATTTACATCCTTGCTGCAACTCAAACACGTTTAGCTGATGTTGCAACAGGTGAAGTTGTTGCATCACCTAACGACATTGCACGTTTAGGTTTTGCGGTCGCTGCTGCTGTCAAAGGTGAAGTGATCTTAGGTTTGGATGACGATGCAAAAGCATTTGCACAAACCATTGCTGACACTTTAAAAGCTGCGAAAAAACCATTAATCATCTCTGGTACAAGCTTGCAAGACGCATCAATCATGGAAGCTGCTGCACAAGTTGCACAGAACCTTGGTAATGCGGGCTTAACATTGACTGTTCCAGAAGTGAACTCAATGGGCTTAGCGATCTTTGGTGGTCAAAGCTTAGAACAAGCATTTGCACAAGATTATGATACCGTGATCGTGGTGGAAAATGACCTTTATCGTCGTTTACCAGCCGCTCAGGTGAATGCTGCACTTTCTGGTAAAGAAGTGATCGTACTTGATCATTCTGAAACTGAAACTGTGAAGAAAGCCAACATCGTACTTTCTGCTGCTTCATTTGCTGAAGGTGACGGTACTGTTGTCTCTCAAGAAGGCCGTGCACAACGTTTCTACCAAGTGTATGACCCAAGCTACTATAAACCTGAACTTGCGATCAAAGAATCTTGGCGCTGGTTACATGCCATTGAAACTGGCGTGAAAGGCAAAGCCATTTCTTGGACACTTCTTGATGACGTGATCGAGTCAGTAGCGAAAAACGTTCCTGCACTTGAAGCGATTCAAGATGTCGCACCAGATGCTGGCTTCCGTGTACATGGTCTGAAAGTGGCACGTGAACCACGTCGTTACTCAGGTCGTACAGCGATGCGCGCACCACTTTCTATTCATGAACCAAAACAACCAGTCGATAAAGACTCTGCGTTGACGTTCTCTATGGAAGGTTATGTAGGTAACCAAACTCCAGCTTCACTTGTACCATTTGCTTGGTCTGCAGGTTGGAACTCTCCACAAGCTTGGAACAAATTCCAAGACAACGTGGGTGGTCACTTAAAAGGTGGTGATGCAGGCGTTCGTTTATTCGATCGTTTAGCGAAACGTCCAGCACGTACTTTCGTTGCACCTGCACCTGTTGCGGTTAATGGTGAAAGCTTCCGTCTTGTGCCGATGCATCACATCTTCGCTTCTGGTGAATTTACAGTGAAAACACCTGCGATGGAATCACGTATTCCTGAAGCAATGTTTGCTGTGGGTGAGCAAGATGCAGCACGCTTAAATGTTCAAGATGGTCAACGTATCGCTGTGAAAGCAGGGGATGCAGAAATCATCCTTCCAGTTCAAGTGATTGAATACTTACCTACAGGTTATATCGGTTACCCAGTGGGTCTTGCACCTACAGTATCGCTTGCAGAACCTGTTTCAGTCGCGGTAGGAGTGTAATTCATGGAACAAGAATTAATCCGTCAAACGCCGCTGTGGGCTGAAAACTGGCCAATCGCCTATTCAGTTCTTCAAGCAATTGTGATCTTACTGGTTGTGGTATTGATCGCTGCGTTGATGTCTTTTATTGAACGTCGTTTACTCGGCTTGTGGCAAGACCGTTACGGTCCGAACCGTGTAGGTCCGGGCGGTATGTTCCAGATTGTTGCCGACATGCTGAAAATCATGTTCAAAGAAGACTGGACACCAAAATTTGCTGACAAATTGACTTTCCGTATGGCTCCAGCAGTGGCGATGGCAACTGCGGTGCTATCGTTCATGGTTATTCCTGTTTCACCTTATTTAGGTGTTTCAGACATGAGCATCGGTCTATTGTTCTTTATGGCAATGGCTGGCATTGCGGTATACGCAGTATTGTTCGGTGGTTGGTCATCAAATAACAAATATGCATTACTTGGTGGTTTACGTTCTGCTGCTCAAACCATTTCTTATGAAGTGTTCTTGGGTATTTCACTAATGGGTGTGGTTGCGATTGCAGGCTCATTCAACATGCGTGAAATTGTTGAAGCTCAACGTGATGTTTGGTTTGTTATTCCTCAGTTCTTAGGTTTCTTGATCTTCGTGGTTGCGGGTGTTGCGGTAACTCACCGTCATCCATTTGACCAACCAGAAGCAGAACAAGAATTGGCGGAAGGTTACCATGTCGAATACGGCGGTATGAAATGGGGTATGTTCTTCGTTGCGGAATACGTCAACGTCGTACTGATCTCTGCATTAATCGTGACTTTATTCTTCGGTGGTTGGTTAGCGCCTTTCAACCTAGATATTCCATTCATTCCAGCTGCGTTCTGGTTCATTATTAAAACAGCATTCTTTGTAATGATGTTTGTCTTGGCTCGTGGTTCTTTAATGCGTCCACGTTATGACCAAGTTATGAACTTTGGTTGGAAAATTTGCTTGCCATTGGCGTTGGTTAACCTTCTGGTAACTGGTGCTGTGATTCTGATGAATCAGGCCTAAGACAGCAGGGAGAATAAAATGTTTAAATTTCTAGCTGGATTTGGGTCAATTGTACGTTCGTTGTGGATGGTATTCTCACACGCGACACGTAAACGTGACACCATTTTATATCCAGAGGTTAAAGCGGAAGACATCGTACCACCACGTTTCCGTGGTCGTATCGTGTTAACGCGTGACCCTGATGGCGAAGAGCGCTGTGTAGCATGTAACCTTTGTGCGGTTGCATGTCCAGTCGGCTGTATTTCACTACAAAAAGCTGAAAAAGAAGATGGTCGTTGGTATCCGGAATTTTTCCGTATCAACTTCTCACGTTGTATTTTCTGCGGTATGTGTGAAGAAGCATGTCCTACGACTGCGATTCAAATGACACCTGACTTTGAGTTAGGTGAGTATGTTCGTCAGGACTTAGTATATGAGAAAGAAAACCTTCTTATCTCAGGTCCTGGTAAATACCCAGACTATAACTTCTACCGCGTAACAGGTATGGCTGTTGCTGGTAAAGATAAAGGTCAGGCTCAACGCGAAAGCACACCAGTTGATGTACGGAGTCTATTACCATGATGTGGCCATTTTATTTGATGGCGCTTGTGGCCATCGTCTCTACCGTTCGTGTTGTAACTAACACGAACCCAGTACACGCTTTATTAAGCTTGATTATCTCTTTACTTGCAGTTGCAGGTATCTTCATGATCGTGGGTGCGCCGTTTGCCGGTGCTCTCGAAATTATCGTTTACGCTGGCGCAATCATGGTGCTATTCGTATTCGTCGTGATGATGCTGAATCTTGGTCAAAATACAGTTGAACAAGAAAGCAAATGGCTGACTTCTTCAGCGTGGGCATATCCTGCGTTGATGAGCTTCCTGATGGGTCTAATCCTTGTTTGGATGTTGAAGTCAGACTACACAACTGCTGGCACTGTCATGGGTGCTCAAGTTGTCGGTCCGAAAGAAGTGGGTACTTCACTCTTTACTCAGTACTTATTGCTGGTTGAAGTTGCTGCGATGTTATTGCTTGGCGCACTTGTCGCTGCATTCCATCTTGGCAAACGTGAGCCAGGTGCAGAAGAGGACAAAGAATAATGGGCAACATCCCTTTAGAACATGGTTTGATCGTTGCAACCATTCTTTTTGCACTGGGTTTTTACGGTGTGATGGTTCGACGCAACCTACTATTTATTTTAATGAGCCTTGAAATCATGATGAACGCTGCTGCTTTAGCGTTCGTTTTGGCAGGAAGCGCATGGGCACAGCCAGATGGTCAAGTGATGTTTATCTTGATCTTAACGCTTGCTGCAGCAGAGGCTTGTATCGGTCTTGCGATCGTCCTTCAGTTCTATCATCGCTTCCATCATCTGGATGTGGATGCTGCTAGTGAGATGCGCGGATGAGTTATTTATATTTAACAGTACTTTTCCCGCTAATTGGTTTTATCCTGTTGGCGGCAGGTCGTAAAAATCTTCCTGAATCAGTTGCTGCAATTATTGGTGCAGGTTCAGTTGGTCTTTCAGCTTTATTTGCATTAATTGCCGGTATCGACTTTGTTAATAATGGTTCAGTTGCAACAACTCAGCATCTTTGGACTTGGTTCAGTGCAGGTAACTTAGCACCAGGCTTCACGCTTCATTTAGATGGCTTATCATTATTGATGATGGGCATGATTACAGGTGTGGGTTTCTTAATTCACATCTTTGCAACATGGTACATGCGTGGCGAAGAAGACTTTGCACGTTTCTTCTCATACTTCAACCTATTCGTGGCAAGCATGCTGCTTTTAGTGTTGGGTGACAACTTAGCGTTGTTATTCCTCGGTTGGGAAGGTGTAGGTCTATGTTCATACCTATTAATTGGTTACTACTACCAAACACCTGCAAACGGTTTTGCTGCAATTAAAGCATTCACTGTGACACGTGTGGGTGACGTATTCTTACTGATTGCATTGTTCTTGATCTACCAACAATTCGGCACTTTAAACATTGCAGAAGTTGTGGCTGCTGCGCCAACAGTTTTGGCTCAGAGTTCTTCGATTGCAATTTGGACTGCATTGATGTTGTTCTTGGGTGCTGCAGGTAAATCTGCTCAGATCCCATTACAAACATGGTTGGCAGATGCGATGGCTGGTCCTACACCAGTATCTGCATTGATCCACGCAGCAACAATGGTAACAGCAGGTGTTTACCTATGTAGCCGTATGTTCAGCGTGTTTGAACAAGCGCCAGAAGTGATGATGTTCATCTCAATCACAGGTGCGGTAACATTGTTGGTTGCGGGCTTTGCTGCATTGGTACAAACAGACATCAAACGTATTCTTGCTTACTCTACTATGAGTCAGTTGGGTTATATGTTTATGGCTGTAGGTGCTGAAGCTTACCAAGCCGGTCTATTCCACATGCTGACTCACGCATTCTTCAAGGCATTATTATTCTTGTCTTCTGGTGCTGTGATTTTGGCTTACCATCATGAACAAAACATCTTCAAGATGGGTGGTCTATTCCACAAAAACAAATTCTTGTTTGCTTGTTTCGCGATTGGTGGCGGTGCATTGGCAGCGATTCCATTCATCACTATCGGCTTCTTCTCGAAAGATGCGATTCTTGGTGCGGTATGGGTGAAAGGTCAAGCGATTGCAGTTTATGACTGCTTGTACTGGACTGGCGTAGCAGGTGCGTTCTTAACTTCAATTTATACATTCCGTCTTATTTGGGTTGTATTCTTTGGTAAAGAAAACACGCCTTACCATGAAATCAAAGGTGTTACTTACTGGGGTCCATTGGCGATTCTTGCAGTGCTTTCAACTGGTTTAGCTTATGTCTTAAAAGCACCAGTAACGAATATTTTAAATGCTGCACAAATCCCAGCATTTAATATTCCAGAAGCACTAGAACACGGTATGCATAGCGCTGAATACACAGCTGTTGGTATTGCACTTGCGGGTCTTGCAGTAGGTGTGGTGTTATTTGCCTTTGCTTATGGTGCAGTGAAATCGTTCGCGAAAACTTCACTGGGCGCGGGTCTTGCAAATATCTGTCGTAATGCACTTGGTTTCGATGCTTTGTACAACATTGTTTTCGTTAAGCCTTATTTGCTACTGGCTAAAATCTTTGGTCGTGATCCAATTGACGGCTTATGGCTTGTATTGCCTGCACTTGTTAAAGGCGGTAATAGCTTTACAAGTTCACGTCAAACAGGTTCATTGCGTGAATACGCATCTAGTATGGCATTCGGTACGTTTGCATTACTATTGATCCTGGTCGTGATTCAGGTCGTGGGGAAATAAAATGGAAACTCCAAACAATTTAATTCTACCCGCTCTGATCCTTATTCCGTTCATTGCAGGTTTTGTATGCTGGCTTGTCGATAAACTCGACAAGCACTTACCACGCTATATTGCCTTAATTGGTATGCTATTAACGTTGGTGCTAACCGTCGTTTTATGGCAAAGCGGTACTTATAACTATGAGTTGGGTACACAAGCTCCACAGTGGGCTGCTCAATTTAACCTACCGTGGATTACCACTTTAGGCATTAACATTCACCTTGCGGTGGATGGTCTTTCACTGCTTATGGTGGGTTTAACTGCATTACTGGGTGTACTTGCAGTTGGCTGTTCATGGGGTGAGATTCAAAAGAACGTTGGTTTCTTCCACTTAAACCTACTTTGGTCTTTAGGTGGTGTGATCGGTGTATTCTTAGCGATCGACATGTTCCTATTCTTCTTCTTCTGGGAGATGATGCTGGTACCAATCTACTTCTTGATCGCACTTTGGGGTCATAAAGGGGCAGAAGGTAAGTCACGCGTTTACGCTGCAACTAAATTCTTTATCTATACTCAGGTTGCGGGTCTGATCATGTTGATCGGTATCTTGGGTCTAGTGGTTGTTGGCTTCCAACTTCACGGTCAAATCAGCTTTAACTATGACTTCTTGATGAGTGTTGCACACACTGTTGAGGCAAAAGCTCCAGCACTTGCGTATGCATTCATGATCTGTATGTTTATTGGTTTTGCGGTAAAACTTCCAGTTTTCCCATTACACGGCTGGTTACCAGATGCACATGCGCAAGCACCTACAGCGGGTTCTGTCGACCTTGCAGGTATCTTGATTAAAACTGCGGCTTATGGTCTTTTACGTTTCGTTATTCCATTCTTCCCAGTAGCATCTGCTCAGTTTGCTGACATCGCGATCATTCTTGGTCTAATCGGTATTTTCTACGGTGCATGGTGTGCATTCCAACAAACAGACATGAAACGTCTGCTTGCGTACACATCTATTTCGCACATGGGCTTCGTACTTCTTGCCTTGTATGCAGGTAACATCCTGACATTCCAAGGCTTGATGATTATGATGCTGGCTCACGGTCTATCTTCTGCTGCATTGTTCATTATGTGTGGTCAGGTTTACGAACGTCTGCATACACGTGACATGCGTTTGATGGGCGGTATCCGTGGTCAGTTCCAATACCTTTCATTCTTCTTAATGTTCTTTGTTGCGGCACTTGTAGGTATTCCAGGTCTAGGTAACTTCATCGGTGAATTCCTGATCTTGATGGGTTCTTATGACAAGTTCCCTGTGTACACAATCCTTGCTGCAGTAAGCTTAGTATTTGCCGGTCTTTACGGTTTAATCCTGATCCACAAAGCATTGTTTGGTACACCAAACGAAGAACAAAAACAGCATTACGCAAATCCGTTGAAAGACTTAAATGCGCGTGAAGTTGTGATTCTTTTAATCTGTGCTCTTGGTCTAGTATGGCTTGGTCTATTCCCACAAACCTTCCTTGATATTTCAAATTCAAGCATGGCGTGGATTGCAAATAGCTATATTCCAGTTCAAGAAGTCGTTGATGTTGTGCAGCAGATTGCTGTACAACCTGAAAATGTGGAGATGCAATAAGCCATGGACTTCACAATGTCATTTTCTGAGCTTATGCCATTAGCTCCTGTGATGATCGTGGCTTTAACTGCGATCGTCGTGATGTTGCTAATTGCAATCAAGCGTAACCACAATTTAGTTGCAACGACTTCCGTTATAGGTCTGAACCTTGCAGCCTTTTATATTATTTTTGTTTTCGTTGTAGGGCAGTATGCACCTGCAAACGTAATGAATTTGTTCATCGTAGATCCATTTACGATGTTGTACCAATTCGTGATTTTGATTGCAGCACTTGCTTGCTGCACATTGTCACATGCGTATATCGAAACCTATAAAGATAACCGTGAAGAACTTTATATCTTGATGCTGTGCTCTGTAACAGGTGCATTGTTAATGGTTGCAAGTTCGCACTATGCGTCTTTCTTTATCAGTCTTGAGTTAATGTCGATTCCTGTATACGGCCTATTGGCTTATACACACCAACGTTCACAGTCGCTTGAAGCGGGTGTGAAATATTTGGTGCTTTCAGCAACCGCTTCTGCGATGTTGTTGATGGGTATGGCTTATGTATATGCGTACACAGGTACAATGGCATTCGTTGCTGAACCAGGCAAAATGTTCACAACTTTCAGCCAACCGGGCGTAGTCCTTGGTCTTGCACTAATTGTCTTTGCTGTTGCATTTAAATTGTCTCTTGCGCCATTCCACAAATGGACACCAGACGTGTATGCCGGTGCGCCAGCGCCAATCGCGACATTCTTAGCGACTGTGGCTAAAGTGGCAATGATCGGTCTATTCGTTCGTTACTTCTTGGCTTCTGGCTTAATCCTTTCTGACAGCTTCATTACAATCGTGACCATTATTGCAGTATTGTCTATCCTTGCGGGTAACTTACTAGCAGTACGTCAAGTGAACTTGAAACGTATCCTTGCATATTCTTCAATCGCTCACTTTGGTTACTTACTTGTTGCGATTGTGAGTGCACGTAATACTGACTTTGTTCAAGTACAAGGCTTTGCA
Source organism: Acinetobacter sp. YH16056_T (assembly GCF_024605895.1). NCBI lineage: Bacteria > Pseudomonadati > Pseudomonadota > Gammaproteobacteria > Moraxellales > Moraxellaceae > Acinetobacter > Acinetobacter sp. YH16056_T. The sequence continues at coordinate 769,654 of NZ_CP094545.1, forward strand.
ACATTCAGTAGCGTCAACGTGTATGTGATTACTTATGTATTAACAACGATTGGTGCGTTCGGTGTTGTGACACTGATGTCTAGCCCTTACAACAACAAAGACGAAGCAGGTAGCCTTGCGGAGTACCGTGGTTTGTTCTGGCGTCGTCCAGTGTTGACTGCAACACTGACTGTCATGATGTTATCTCTTGCAGGTATCCCATTAACAGCAGGCTTTATTGGTAAGTTCCTTGTGATCAAAACAGCGGTTGCTGGTGGTTCATGGTTCTTAGCTGCGATGGTGATCCTTGGTTCAGGTATCGGTTTGTACTACTACCTACGTGTGATGGTTGTGATGTACATGACTCCACCAGAAAACCCACGTATCGATGCTGTCGATCATTGGGGTCAAAAAGTGGGTGGTATTATGGTGCTTGGCGCAGCTGCTCTTGTGTTGTTGATCGGTGTATATCCAGATCCAATCATTGCAGTATCTCAAGTGGCATACTTTGCGATCTCACCTGAATTACAACAGTTCATTTTTAGCTTAATTCAAAGTGGATTTAACTAATGAATTAAGCAATTAATTTGCTTATTACAAAAAAGCCTCCTGTAAAGGGGGCTTTTTTATTTTTATCATTTGTTAAATAGCTTTATAATGGTTGAAATTTTATCTTAACCTTTTAGGTGTTCTCCCGTGGCTATCCATGAAATCCGTCATCCTTTAATCCGACATAAACTCGGCTTACTTCGTCGTGCAGATATTAGTACTAAAAACTTCCGTGAGCTTGCTCAAGAAGTGACTATGCTTCTGACTTATGAAGCAACGAAAGATTTACCAATGGTCGATCATGAAATTGATGGTTGGAATGGTAAAGTAATTGTAGATCGTATTGCCGGTAAAAAAATAACAGTTGTACCGATTTTACGTGCAGGTATTGGTATGTTGGATGGTTTCTTAAACCTGATTCCAAGTGCGAAAGTATCTGTATTGGGTTTAGAGCGTGATGAAGAAACTTTAGAAGCGCGTACTTACTACAAAAAATTAGTACCAGACGTACAAAACCGTTTAGCGATGATTATTGACCCAATGCTTGCAACAGGTTCATCGCTCGTTGCTGCTATTGACGTTCTAAAAGCCAGTGGTTGTAAAGATATTCGTGTCATGGTGCTTGTAGCAGCTCCAGAAGGCATTAAACGTGTGAATGAAGCTCATCCGGACGTAACGATTTACACAGCATCTGTAGACCAAGGTTTAAATGAAAACGGTTATATCGTTCCTGGTCTTGGCGATGCAGGCGATAAAATTTTCGGTTCAGTTCAAAAAGACTAATTTTTGCATCATGAACAGAAAAGGGGCTTTTATAGCCTCTTTTTTATATACTAAAGACATTGGCATAAATGGAATAGGGTACTTTATGAAGTCCGAACAATATAAAGGTAAAGTGAAGCAGTACAATCCTGAAAAGGGCTTTGGCTTTCTTTCATGTGAAGAAGGTGATGTATTTTTCCATATCTCTGACTTTCCCGCAGATGGTGTCGAACCAAAACGTAATGATCGCGTGAAATTTAATGTGGTGGAAAATGGAGATCGTTATAAGGCCATTAACATTGAGCGTGAAGAAGACAAATCTGCAAAAGCTAAAAAATCTAAAGTCGTGGCAAATAACCAGTCGATTACTTCAGCTTTGCTTTCAAATTTGCGTAAATAATGTGATTTTAAGATTTCGTGGAAATCATTGAAATCGAAAAGAGGTCTATAGGGCCTCTTTTTTTATTATCATAAGAGTATTAAAAGAAAAGATGAGAGACAATTTTTATGTTTAAAGAGGGGAAAATCAAAAGCTATAATGTTGAGCGCGGCTTTGGATTTATACAACAAGATCAAGCAAAGGATTTATTTTTTCATATTCGTGATTTTCCTAGCCGACACATCGAACCACGTGTTGGAGAAAATCTCAAATACAGGATTGAAGCAGATCAAGGTAAATTTAAAGCTGTAAATATCATCCGTTTAGATTTGAAAAAAGAGCAGTCCACTCATGAACAGATAAATCCGTCATTTGAATCAATGCCAGATCGAGTAAACGATCAAGTTACTCCTCACGATATAGCCAAAGGCACAGTTTGGGGCAGTAAAATCATCAGCATGATTGGACTCATTGTGATTCTAGTTTTAGCTGTGGCCGTCTATAGTAAATATCAGCAGTACCAAGAACAGAAGCAACAACATTTACAACAGCTCATGCAAGAAAATGAAAACATCGTAAAAGAACAACGTAAAGCTCAGGGGGATTTACCCGATCGGGTGCTGTCTGAGCAAGGTGAAAAAAATCTATATGGCACAGGTTCAACGCAAGCTCAGTCTGGTGTTCAAGACACTGCGCAGGCACCTTCTTCAAGTGATACGCCAAGGGCAGAAGAAAAAGCTCAGTTTAGTTGTGATGGACGACAGCATTGCAGTCAAATGCGCTCAAGAGATGAAGCTCAGTGGTTTATTAAGAATTGTCCAAACACGAAGATGGATGGTGATAATGACGGTATTGCTTGTGAGAATGATTCTAGGTGGTAATGGAAGCATTCACAAAAAAAGCGCCATTAGGCGCTTTTTTATTTATACAGATTTTTCACAAAATTGCATAAAGGCTTTGAGCCCTGGTCCTTGGTATTTCTGACGATGTACCAACATGAATAATGGACGGGCAAGTTGCCAGAACGGTGTATCTAAAACCACCAATTGACCTTTTTCACGTAAAGGCTCAATCGCCAGTTTAGAAATACATGACATACCAAGACCACCTGCCACGATTTTTAAAATGGCTTCGTTATGACCCAAGGTTAAACGAATATTGGCATCTGGCAGGTCTTTTAAAATTGCGTTGTCAAATACTTCACGTGTGCCTGAACCTTCTTCACGTAAGATCCATTCCACGTTATCAAAGTCAGCTGCAGTGAGTGCACGATCCAACTTCGCTAAAGGGTGCTCTGGTGAACAGCACACGGCAAGTTCATCGTCACGCCAGTGAATACATTGCAACTGTGGCAGATGGCATGAACCTTCAATTAAGGCCAAATCCAACTGAAATTGGTTTACCGCTTCAATCATTTGGCGGGTATTGCCGACTTGAAGTTGTAAATGTGCTTGAGGTTGAATTTGTAAGAAATCTGCCATGAGGTCTGGCATCAAGTAGTCACTGATGGTCAGGGTCGCGCCCAAACGTAGATCAATACTTTGTAGTTCGCCTTTGGCTGCTTGTTCAAAAGCTTCACAGCGCCCTAAAATTTCCAAAGCTTGTGGCAATAAAAAACGACCCAAGTCATTCAATTGCAAGCGTTTACCAAGTCGGTCAAACAGTGGAGCACCGAGACCATCTTCGAGGTCTGCCAATGCCATACTTGCTGCACTTTGAGTAAGTTTGACAGCATCACTGGCTTTGGTAACGGTACCTTCTTGAGCGACTGCTACAAAAACAGCCAACTGGCGTAAAGTCATGCGCATGAATCAGGCCTTAACATTTAAAAAATATTAATAAATTATGCTGTCATGCTAACATGAGCACAGTCTGTCACGCCACGTTCAAATCATGTCAATTGAAAAATTTAGCTTAGAAAAGGTTTTATCTGTACACCGTTGGACCAATACTTTGTTCAGTTTTACCATGACACGCCCTGCACATTTTAAATTCACCGCTGGTCAGTTCGCACGAATTGGCTTGAAAGTGGGCGATGAATTGGTGGTTCGTGCCTATTCTGTGGTGTCGTCACCCTTTGATGAAACTTTAGAGTTTTTCTCTATCGTCGTTCCAGATGGTGCGTTTACCTCGAATTTACAGCATCTACAAGTGGGTGATGAGCTGTATTTAGAAAAAGTCCCTTATGGCTTCCTTACCTTGGCACGTTATCAGTTGCCATTGCCGAAGGACTTATGGCTGTTGGGGACAGGAACGGGTCTTGCACCATTTTTATCAATGCTACAAGACTTTGAAACGTGGTCTAAATACGAAAAAATTAATCTAGTCTACAGTGTGCGTACCGTATCAGAATTGGCTTATATCGAGCGTATTCAAGAAATCGCCGAGACCTTTGGTGAAGGGCATACGGGTTTTAAATTTATACCTATTGTGACACGTGATCCAAATGCACCGCTGCATGATCGTTTACCAGTTTTAATTGAAAATGGCGAGCTAGAACAGGCGGCGGGCTTAGCGTTTAATGTGGAAACGACGCATGTCATGTTGTGTGGTAATCCACAAATGGTTGATGACACCAAGGCGGCATTAAAGGCGCGTGGTTTGACTATGAACCGTCGTGGTGAAGGCAATATTGCTGTAGAAAATTATTGGTAATCTGCCATGAAAAAAAGCTCATCGATGGATGAGCTTTTTATTTTCGGAAATTAAATAACTGATGTTACGCATGCAAAAGTAATTTTGCATTTTTAAAATGATTTTTAAGCCAATTCGACGGAGTCTTACATCAAGGGAATGAATAAAGTGATTAGCCTTCGGCTGGAGGTACTCTTACGAAGCACGCTTCTCATTAGGCAAAATGAAAAGCGTGCTTCGCAAGGAAACCATCTTGCGGTGCAATCACCTCACCGACAAAACTCGTTCACAAGCGTCTAATTATCTAAAGTATCGCAAAAACATTTTTGATTAGAAGAAGTTCTATCTCAAACACTTGCGGATGACGTTACCGCGTATCGTACTTTTATTTGAATCAAATTACGCTTCTGATGTTACTTCGTAACATCAGTTAAATAAACGTTTTGATGTTAATGCAGAATTTTATTTAAGAACTGCTGCGCTCGTTCACCACGAGGAGCATTAAAGAAATCATCTTTGCTGCAGTCTTCTACAATTTTTCCTTGATCCATAAAGATCACTCGGTCTGCAACCTGACGAGCAAAGCCCATCTCATGGGTTACACACATCATGGTCATACCTTCTTTGGCAAGACCCACCATTACATCAAGCACTTCGTTAATCATCTCTGGATCAAGTGCCGAAGTTGGTTCATCAAACAGCATGGCAATCGGGTCCATACTGAGCGCACGTGCAATGGCAACACGTTGTTGCTGTCCACCTGATAACTGTGCAGGAAATTTAGCGGCATGCGCACTCAAACCCACACGATCTAAATAAGCCAAGCCTTTTTTCTTGGCTTCGGCTTCTGATCGACCCAAGACTTTAACCTGCGCAATGGTCAGGTTTTCGGTAATGGATAAATGTGGAAACAGTTCAAAGTGCTGGAACACCATACCGACACGACTACGCAATTTATTTAAATCGGTTTTTGGGTCATTAATGGAAATACCGTCGACTAAAATCGTACCGGCTTGAAAAGGCTCAAGTCCATTGACGGTTTTAATGAGCGTTGATTTGCCTGAACCTGAAGGTCCACACACGACAACCACTTCACCTTGTTTAATTTGAGTCGTGCAATCGGTAAGCACTTGAAAATCTTTATACCATTTACTGACATTTTGGAGGTCAATCATCGTTTTTTGATCGGTCATACACTTAACCTCCGTTGTAATTTTTTAACTGCATAGGTAGCGATCATACTAATAGTGAAATACACCAGACCGGCAAACAGAATGTATTGAGTTAACAATGACATGAGGTCGCCTCGAACATAGTTGGTGCGGAAAAAGTCTAACAGTCCGATGGCATATACCATGGTTGAATCTTGGAACAGAATGATGGTTTGCTGTAAAAGCAGTGGCGTCATTTTGCGAAAAGATTGCGGCAAAATAATTAAGCGCATCGCTTGGCTATAGCTCATACCGAGAGCATAAGCTGCAGAAGTTTGACCTTTAGGAATTGACTGAATCCCGGCACGGACAATCTCTGAAAAGTAAGCCGCTTCAAATAGCATGAAGGCCACAATACTCGACACGAGGGCAGTATCAATCGTCAGATAGTTACCTGTGATTCCTGTGTAGATAAAGGGTACGGCAAAGTAGAACCACATTAGCACCAAGAGCAAAGGTATAGAACGAAAGAGGTTCACATAGCCTTTAGCAAAAATATTAAAAGCCTTAATCGAGGACAGGCGCATCAACGCCAATAAAGTCCCAATAAAGACACCACCAATGGTTGCCGTGATCACCACTTTGAGTGTGATGCTGAAACCATGCCATAGTGCAGGGCCAGACGCTTGGAGGTCTTGAATAAAAGAACTGAGCCATTCCATTATTTATCTCCTGCAATTAAGCCAGGAACGCGTAGGCGTTTTTCCAGAAAATTCATGAAACCAATTAAACAGATGTTGATCACGATGAAAATAATGGTGACGTAGGTATAAATTTCGATGGTGTTTTGCGTGTATTCACTGATGGTTTTCATCTGTGAAATGATTTCTGCAACACCGACCAAAGACGCAACTGAGGTGTTTTTGACACAGTTGGTCAACTCAGAGCTGAGGGGTGGCAAAATCGTGCGGAATGACTGCGGTAAGATCACATAGCGGTAAAGTTGAGCCGTGCTAAATCCCATGGCATAACCTGCATTGGTTTGCCCCAAAGGAAGCGCTTCAATACCTGTCCTGACTTGCTCACAGACCCGTGCAGCTGTAAATAGACCCAAGCCGACACTTGCAGAAATTAGGGCGGTCGTATTTGCCCCAAGGTCATTCATCCACCAGCTTTTAATCGCAGCAGGGAGGAAGTTAGGTACAACATAGAACCAAATAAACAGTTGAATCAATAAGGGTACATTTCGGAAAATAGTCACGTAGGCAGTACCAATACCTCGTGCTACAGGACTCGGTAGGGTACGCATAATACCCAAGATGCTGCCAAGCACCATCGCAATGCTCCATGCCACCAAAGCGATGACAAACAGCCAGCCGATCCCAATTAAAATCCAATTCAGGTAGGTCGAATCACCTACACCTGTAGATTGGAACAGCACACCCCAATTCCAGCTATAATTCATAGGAACTCCCTATAATGAGCTTAAGCCAAAATCCGTTTGGCTTAAGCATCTTTAGAATGTTTAGGGAAAGTTATTCGTCACGGTCATGTGGATTGCTAATCAATGCTTTTAATTGATCAGACATCGGGAAATTCAAATTGATATTTTTTGGTGGAATTGGCGTTTGGAACCATTTTTTATACATGTCATTGATTTCACCAGAGCTATAGGTCGCTTTGATTGCATCATCAACCACTTGTTTAAAGCCAGTATCGCCTTTACGTAGCATACAACCATAAATTTCTTGAATCGGTGCTGTACCCACGATTTCCCATTTATTTGGATCTTTGGCTTTCGATTTTTCACCCGCCAGCAAAATATCATCCATCATAAATGCCGCTGCACGACCATTTTGTAGCATGAGGAAAGACTCAGCGTGGTCTTTGGCAGAAATGACTTCACCAATACCTAACTCTTTTTCATGTTGACGAATATAACGCTCAGATGTAGTTCCTGCCGTGGTGACTAATTTTTTACCTTTAAGGTCAGCGAAGTCTTTAATCCCAGAGTCTTTTGCAGTAAGTAAGCGTGAACCCACCTCAAAGAAACCTGTTGAGAAATCAACTTGTTGTTGGCGTTCTTTATTGTTGGTGGTTGAACCACACTCTAAGTCGACGGTGCCATTAGAAACTAATGGAATTCGGTTTTGGCTGGTCACTAAGTTATAACGGATTTTTAAATCGGGAAGATTTAATTGTTTTTTTACTGCTTCAACTACTTTTAATTGAAGATCATGCGCATAACCCACAGGTTGGTTTGGATTATCTGCGATATATGAAAATGGAATCGATGAATCGCGATAGCCTAAAACAATCGTGCCCGATTTTTTGATCTTATCTAAAGTCCCTGAGTCAGAAACAGCAGCTTCACTTCCTGCAGCTTTATCCGTTGTAGGTGCTTTATTGTCACTACATGCGCTAAGCCCTAAAGTGAGCGCACTTGCACAGAACAAAGTTGCTAAATGTTTTTTTGACGTCATCGTTAAAACTCCTTTTACCCTGATTTAATATCCACTTTTTATGATCTTGTTACGTATTTAGTTTTATTGCTCTGTTTTTAAGAATGTTTCAACAATAAAAAAGAGATCATTTTCTACATCTTAGGTGATAAATCGAACAAGGCTCAAGCAAAATTTATTGCCGAATTGTTACTAAGAAATGGGATAAGTTATGAACATTTTTTATAAGAAAGTTTGCTATAAGTCATTAAATATAAAATAATTTAATTTTATTGTGAAATAGATAATGAAAATAAAAGGGCATAAAAAAACCTCCAAATGGAGGTTTTCGGGATTAAACTTTAGTTTAATCTCCGTGTTAATGCACAAACATATCCATAAATTCACGAATTTCTTGAATCGCTGTGTCTACGTCGGAAGTCAACCAAGTCGGTTCAAAAAAGCCAGCATAATGCTCCAGTCGATCTTGGGGAACAACTAAGCGAATCGGGCATTCTTCTTCGAGCAAGCGCCAAGGAATAATAGGCACTTCATTATCTAAAAAAGCCGCAATATTTCGAATATCAATCACCATCGCATTGATGCATTCAGGGAATGGCATCACTGAAAACTCTTCAGTACGTCGGCGGAAATATTCCAAATCACCCCATTTCAACACATAACTTGGCTTACTAAATTCAATAATGCCAATAAGATGCTGATCACGAGTGTAATGAAGGGAACATTGATGAGTGACGTCAGTGTCAAGATCAAGCGTTACACCTTGTTGATGGTACGCCATAGATTTGATAACAGGTGAAAAATAAGGTGCATGATTATAGCTCATTTCATTCATCAAAAGCAGAGAATTCCATCTAGCTCAAAAAAGCATTTATTTTTGCAACACTTGATACTCTGAAAATGAATACGATTGAAATGGTACATTCATTTCATGCTCCGATATTTTTACCTTAGCGATTGATTTTAAATCTAAAAATCAGTCATCTATTTAAACAGCAAGACGGATGTAAATTGAACTGATCTTTCAAGTTACATGTTTTCACGGATTGTAATTGTTCTTCACACAACAAAGGATATTGTATTGTTAGTATAAAAAGTGAACGACGAACAACAAAATAGCGAGGGGAATATGACACACGATTTTAATAAACCGCCCCATACCACCAGCGCAGAAGAAACAACACAAAAAAAACGTATCCCAGTGTATATGCTAATTTTAGTGGGTATCTTCTTAATCGCGTTATTGTTTTATATGTTTGCAGATATGAAACCGTCTGCTTCGGATGCACCACCTGATCATCCTGCACCCAATGCACAAACTGCAACTGCCAATGATACGACTAGCGGTACAGCGGGGGATGAAGCTGTTGCCAATGATTCAAATACTGCAACTGCGACAGATCATTGATGATAAATACATGAGTCAGATTTACATGATTGCAAGATCTGAACCTTAAGCATCTCATCAGAATGACACAAATAAAGCCTTGGTTATGCCAAGGCTTTTTTACATTCAATTGTGAGCTTTTGTTGGAGTTATGCATACTTTGGTTGATTAAAAAATACGCAAAAACTAAGGTGGAAAAGAAAGCTTAAGTTCAAAGCATTAATGCTGTGTGATACGCGGCATACGTAAAAATGCACATAACAACAGATCATGTATAACAATGAGGGCGAACGTATGAATGATTATCTGGGTGGTCCGCGTGGCCGTTTTGATGCCATGTATTATTGGGAACAGTTTCACCCCATTTTAAGTGCAGTAGCAATTCTCCTGATAGGTTGGGTCATTGCTTTATTGGTTGCTGCTGGCGTCAAAAAAGTTCTGCAAAAATTAGGTACAAATCAAAAACTTTCAAATGCAACTGGGCACCGTTCCAATGTTGAAAATATAGTCTCCAGAGTTGTGTTCTGGATAATTTTGATCATTGCCGTCATTGGTGCACTCAATGTACTGAATTTGACTAGTGTCAGTGGCCCATTCAGTAACATGATTCAGCAGTTCTTGTTATTTATTCCACAGCTCTTGGCTGCGGTAGCTGTAGGTTTTATTGGTTGGATCGTGGCGAGTTTGGTCAAAGTCGGTTCAAAGAAACTGCTTGATAAAACCCAACTCGATGAAAAACTTAGTTCTGAGGTTGGTGTCAGCCCAATCAGTCAAAATATCAGTGAAATTGTATATTGGCTGATTTTGTTACTTTTCCTACCGATTGTTTTATCGATCTTGGGTTTGAACGGTCTATTGTTCCCAATCCAAAATATGGTCACTGAAGTTGTTTCTTATCTTCCCAATATCTTTATTGCCGGTGTCATCGTCTTTGTGGGGTACATCTTGGCGAAGATTGTGCGAGGTATCGTGGAAGGCTTGGTGAACAGTTTGAGTTTGCAGCAGCAAGTCGAAAAAGTGGGCATGTTTAAAAACGCAAAACTTGCTCAAGTTTTGGGTAATTTTGTCTTTGCTATAGTTATTATCACTGCTTTAATTGTGGCTTTCGAAGCACTTGGTATCGAGGCGATTTCTCAGCCTGCAACAGCCATGTTGCATGAGATCATGTATGCGATACCGAACATCATTGCCGCAGGTTTAATCTTAATCTTGGCTTATGTGGTATCACGTTTTGTGGCACGTCTAGTGGTAGATGTGATCTCGGGTACTGGTGTCGATGCTGTACCAGAAAAATTAGACATTCAACGCTTTTTGGGCAATACCAAAGTGTCGGATGTGGTCGGTTGCCTGATCGTATTTTTCACCATGTTGTTTGCGGTATCTGAAGCTGCTAACCGTTTAGGCTTTGAGCAAATCAGTGCCCTTATTGCTATGTTTATCCAGTTCGGTGCAAGTATTTTACTTGGTGCTGTAATCTTGGTGGTGGGTTTCTGGCTTGCCAATATTGTGGCAAATGTGGTGCAACGAGGGGAATATAACAGTTCACGTTGGTTAGGTAATTTGGTTCGTGTGCTGATTATGGGCTTGGTTGTTGCCATGGGTTTGCGTGCCATGGGTATTGCCGACTCGATCGTGAATTTGGCCTTTGGTTTAACTCTCGGTGCGGTTGCAGTTGCTTTCGCTTTGGCCTTTGGTTTAGGTGGTCGCAATCCGGCGGAACGATTGTTATCAGATCTTATCGATAAAGCGAAACGTGAAGCCAACGAACCGAATCCAGTACAGGAACAGGCGAAGGCAAAAACCACCTTTAATACGCCTACATCGTCTGTAGCGAGTCCAACGCCATCAACATCTGTGATGACTTCTGAAGTGAAAATCGACGATGGCTATCCAAACATTCAACAGGCTGCACCCGGCGTCAGTGAAAAAGAAACGGCCACGCCAGATCAGTTGGATGTAAACCCAAGTGATCAACCACAAAATAATCCATTTGGATCGACAGGCGAGGCTGAAAAACAGGTCGATGCACCTTCGGCACCTGTAACTCCGCCAAAACCGGATGACCCTAATTAACCTGTTCCGTCTTTAGAAAATCGGCCACGCTTAAGTGGTCGATTTTAATGCTCTATTAAGGAATATTGTATGGCAAAAGCACCGAATAAATTTTTAGCCCCAGTGATTATTGCAGGGATCACGGTGGGTTTTTTGGCAAGCGCACGACGCTTTATTTTTGCAAAATCAAAACGCACTAATTTGGAGCAGGCAGAACAATCACCGCCAAACAGTGAAAAAAATTATACCAATCAGTCCAAAAATAATGATTGAAATTTACTCGAAAATTGGTATTTTAAGTAATAGTGATATATGGAATATTACTTAAAATATAAAAACTTAGGATTCATATTGCTGTCATGAATGACACTTATGATCCGTGCAAAGGAATGGCAAAATGGGGGTAATTTCAATGCTCAATACTTTAGTATCGACACTCAAACAAACCGCAAGCGTGCAACCACAACATATTTCAGTTGCCGTTGAAAAAATGGATCTGACAATTCAACGAACTTCGTCGTCGTCAGTATCATTATTTAAAACCGACTATCTTGAATAAGTCAGATCGGGCATAAAAAAAGGGCTGAATGAATCAGCCTTTTTTATGCAGAGATCATCTGCAGATTATGATTAATTCATTCTATGTCGAGATCAGACGTATTCAGAAGCCGCATGTGCAGAAGCCCATGCCCATTGGAAATTGTATCCACCTAAATGACCCGTTACATCGAGCACTTCGCCAATAAAGTACAAGCCTTTCTGTTTTTTACTTTCCATGGTTTTTGATGAGACTTCAGTGGTATCCACACCACCGAGTGTAACTTCAGCAGTACGGTAACCTTCAGTGCCTGATGGCTTCACTTCAAAGCTTTCTAAACGGCTTGCAATAAGTTCTAGTTTTTCATCACTAATATTGCCAATGGCTAATTCAGCTTGTTCAGGCCAAATCAGATTTTGTAATTCTATAACTACACTTTTCGGTAAGTGTTCATTGAACAGTGTACGCAGTAACACTTTGGGTTGACTAGATTTCTTAGATTTGAGGAAATCTAAAACATCTAAAGCTGGAAGGAAATTGATATTAAAGCGTTGGCCGACATCCCAGTAGTTTGAAAGCTGCAATGAGCTTGGGCCACTTAAACCACGGTGAGTAAAGAGTAGAGCCTCAGTAAAACTGTTTAACTCATTCGATAACGTGGCTTCAACAGCATTGCCGCTCAAGCGTGTGGTGACTTCTTTAAAACTATCGGAGAAAGTGAAGGGTACTAAGCCAGCGCGAGTGGGGTAGACAGAATGACCAAATTGTTTGGCAATCTCATAGCCAATTCCTGAACCACCTAAAGTAGGAATAGAAAGACCGCCACTGGCAATAACCACCGATTCTGCTTCAAAATAGCCTAGATTGGTTGCCACTTGAAAGCCTTGTTCTGGCAAGGCATTGACTGCTTTTACTTCACAGTTGGTTTTAATATCCACCAAGCCTGTTTTGTCACATTCTGCCAATAGCATGGCGAGAATTTCTTTTGCACCATTTTGGGTAAATAACTGCCCATGTTTGCGCTCTTCGTACTCAATGCCATATTCGCAGACCATACCAATGAAGTCCCAGTTGGTATAGCGAGTTAATGCTGAAATAACAAAGTGCGGATTATGTGAAATATAATTTTCTGGTTCGACATATAAATTGGTGAAATTGCATTTACCGCCGCCAGACATTAGGATTTTTTTGCCAACTTTATTAGCTTTTTCAACCACCAAAACTTTGCGTCCACGCTGCGCCGCTTTAAATGCCGTCATTAAGCCTGATGCGCCAGCACCTAAAACAAGGACATCATATTGATTTTGCGACATGGTAAGTTTCCGCGTGGAAGAAAGGACGCAGGATTATACGCTTTTTAGCGCTTCGGTTGAACCTTTCAGGCGACCTTGTAGGCCACCAGTATGAATCACTAAAACACGTTGATGGCTTGTAATTTGACCCCGCTCAATCATGCAGAAAATACCTCGCAGCATTTTAGCCGTATAGACCTGTTCTAATGGAATCGCATAGCGTTGCTCAAAGTCATGCATAAACTGTAAAAGTTCCGGCGTTGTTTTGGCATAGCCACCACAGCAAAATTCATCACTGATGCTCCAATTGGTTTTCTGCGTCAGCTGAGCAACATCGTCGCAAAGAAAATTGCCTTTGAGCGCTGAAAAGCCAAGAACATGTTGATGTTCAGCACTGGCTTCAATCAAGCCCGTTATGGTTCCACCTGTACCGACTGCACAGCAGATGAGATCAAAATTTTTTTGATTTTCATGGCTTAAGATTTCTCTACAGCCACGGATAGCCAATGCATTGGTTCCACCTTCAGGAATGACATAATGTTCGGGAAATTCCTGTCGTAATTGCGCTAAAGCGTCTGCTTGTTTCTGTTCTCGATACTGTTGGCGTGTGACAAAACTGAGCTGCATACCAAACTGTTCGGCGGTGGCTAAAGTAGGATTTCGGGCTTGATGTTGTAATTCTTCTCCACGAATGATGCCTAGACTACCGAATCCAAATAAATGTGCAGCATATGCTGTGGCTGCAATGTGATTTGAATAAGCACCGCCAAAGCTAAGCACCTGTTTAAACCCTAATTTCTGCGCCTCAATAAAATTATATTTGAGTTTATAAAATTTATTGCCTGATATTTGTGGGTGTACCAAGTCCAAACGCTTAATACACAAATCAACCCCTTGATATTGAATAGTCTGCTCAGGAATGGCGTGGGCGATAGATTCAAACATGTTGGTAATCGTTATCTTGGTGGTTAGAGGTCAAATAGGTAGGCATTGTAAAACGGTAGGTGCGGAAGATGAAATCCTTTACATCTTGTTCAGCTCAACTTTACTTAAAGCACTTCACTACTAGCATCCGCTAACTAGCAACATCAACTAACTAGCAACATCAACAGAGGTGACGACAGACATACCGGGTCTTAAGTTTTCCAAACCTTGTTGATTAGGATCAATTGCAATTTTCACGGCAATGCGTTGCACGACTTTGGTGAAATTTCCTGTAGCATTGTCAGGTTTCAATACACTAAATTCAGAACCAGCCGCAGGGGAGATTTGCTCAACTTTGCCGTAAAATTTTTGATGTTTCATACCATCGACGCTGAACCAAGCTTTTTGACCAATATGCATATCTGCAATTTGCGTTTCTTTAAAGTTAGCAGTCACCCAGCGCTGCTGTGGAATTAAATACATCAGTTGAGAGCCTGCAGCAACATATTGACCAATACGCGGGCTGACTTCACCAAGCTGACCATCCATAGGTGCCACAATCGTGCTGTAGTCTTTAGTGGTCACTGCCTGATCAAATTGTGCTTTGGCACTATTCACTTGCGCTTTAAGCCCTGTCGCTGCAACTTGTGCAGTTTTGAATGATTCTTTGGCAACTAGTAAATTGGCTTCTGCTTGATGAAGTTGGGCCAAACTATTTTTAGCGTCTGCAATCGCTTTATCTTGTTCTGATTTCGATGCAGCGCCAGTATTGCCGAGTTGTTGGTAGCGCGTCATTTGTGCAAGAGCTAATTCATAGGCCGCACGTGATTGGTCCACTTTCGCTTCGGCTGCCGTAATATCTGCTCTGCGTTGTTCAATGGCTTGACTTTGATTGGCAAGAGAGTTCTGTGCTTGTTCCACCCCAGATTCAGCCTGTGTGACTTTTTGATCATAGGTCGTTGCATCGATATGCATAAGCACTTGACCTTTTTTCACATGATCAAAATCCGTCACCAAAACATCTTTCACATAACCATTAATTTGTGATGAAAGCACCGTGGTTTTGCCTTTGACATAGCTATTTTCAGTCGACTCGATACTGTTATGAAATGGACCAATCCGCCACGCCCATAAGATCAGTGCAATCCCCAACAAGAGGATAATCAACATGAAAATCAGGGTGCGCTGCGGCGTAGAAATAAGCTTGCTCGATGGCGCAGGCATAGCGGTTGCTGTTTGTGGTTGCTGCGGTGCTGCTTGCTCAGTGGGTTTATGGTCTTCGGTCATGGTGTTCTCAATATCAATTAGGTCATTTGGCGGTTGCTTATGTTGTTTAAGTCGGGAAAATTTTAGCTACTATCCGTGCGTTGCTGTTGGCGTAATTGATATTTATTTTTGCCCATCAGCAATAAACCCCAAAGCAACAATAAAACGGCGAATATGCCATTTAAAAAAATCACATCGTTATAGGCTCGAACTTGGGCTTCTCGTGTGATGGTTTGATTAAGGCTACGTATGGCTTGTTGTTGGTCTAAATTGGGGTCTAAAGAATATTGATGCGCACTTTGCGCCAATTGTTGTAGGCGCTGTTCGACTATAGGGGAGGTTTGCGATAAATCATTATAAATCTGTGCCTGATAGGTTTGAGTACGCATTTGCTGATAGGTCGAAAAGAACGATGATCCGACCAGTCCCCCAAAGGTTTGCGTTGCAGAAAACAGCACGATAAACGTCACCATGTGAGATGGGCCTTTTTGCAAAGCACTGACAATGCCTGTAAGCAAAAGTGGGCCAATAAACATGCCACTGGCAAAGCCCACCAAAAACTGACTCCAATAAAAATCATGCGGTCGAACATCACTGGTCAGGTGGTAATCCAGCGCACAGGCAAAGAGCACGAGACCTGCTGCACCAAGCAGATGAAGCACGATTTTTTCTTTGGAAAAGGTCAGGGCACTAAACACTGTGCCTAAGACAATTCCGATCAGCACAACGGTATAAAAAGAAACGAATTGGTCGGGTCCCATGCCCATGGTTTTCAAAAAATTCACTGCCGCATAGCTTTGTTCAGACATGAGAAAGCGAATGGCAAAGGCACCAATAATAAAACTCACGGTAGACGATGTTCCGAGCCAGCGTGTGACAATAAGGGGGTTGACCCGAAAATGTTCATAGGTCAGACCAACAACTAAAAGAATCAAAGCGGCGATGAGTAAATAGGCCAACCATTCAGCTTCAAACCACCAAAGAATCGGGCCTTGAGTCAACACGATACATAGCAACGCAAAGCCGGGTGCCAATAATGCAAAGGTGAATAAATCTTGCTTTTCAAACACTTCGATACGTAGACTGCGTGGCAGTTTTAGAGAGACCACCATCGCCAAACAACATAAGGCTAAACCTAATTCAAAGGTATAGAAAATAGACCAATCATTTACATCGACCAGATAGGGCGACATGATCCATGCCAGCGGTATACCCAACTGCTGAAAGCCCAAAGCCAGATAAAGCCCACGACCAAAATGAGCACGTTTAAAGGCTTGCATGATGTAATACATCCCAAGCGAACTGAGTGGAGCTGCAAGTAAGCCACTGATCACCCGTGCAAAAATTGCCATTTCATAGGTATGGACAAATAAATGCAGCACCATCACCGCGATAAATAATACCAAGCCAATTTCTGAAAATAGCCTAAGTCCATATTGTTGGCGGGCTTTAAATAAGATCAGGTTAGAGCTGACATTGGCCATAACAAATGCCGCAGGGATCCATGCCGCTTCTGAAGGCGTTAATCCATATTCACCTTGTAGAAGGGGTAAATTTGCCGTGATAAATCCATTACTTAAACTCCCCGAGATCGCAACAAATAAACCGATAAAGAAGTATAAAAAACGCTTATAGGTGGGATGTGCAATGGCAGCCGGAGAGCCGGGCAAAGTCGGTTTTTCTTCGGGTGTCCAATCCGGAGCAGGTTCCAATAAACGCGGTGATTTGGACATGACGTGTTACCCGCAAATACCATGTAGTAAAAATTCCACGGCACGTTTGGCGAGTTTTTCCTGATCTGCCTCGGTATGGCCTTGCAAAGCTGCACGTAAAATGGAGGTGACCATGGCATAGTCTGCCGGTTTAAAGTCTGCTCGGCAGCGACCATTTTGAATGGCCTGATCAATCATCGGTTGCAAAATGGCATCACGTCGTTGGTATATTTCAACCATGGCAGGATCATCCCGATCGATCACACGCCAATATTCCATTAAAGCCGTGAGATAGGGAATATTATAAATATGGTCTTGAATGAGGCGAATAAATCCATCATCGAACTGTGCATAATTAAGCGCACGCTGTTCAAGTCGGTTCAAGGCAGCTTGCATTAAGGCGAGTACCAACTCACGACGGTCATTAAAATTACGATAAAACGTCGCACGTCCAACTTGAGCCTGATTGATGATGAGTTGTAAAGGCGCATTGATCCCGTGAATACGGAATACCTCAATTGCAGCTTCTAAAAGCACTTCTCGGTTTTGCGCAGCGAGTTGTTGACGTGTGGACATTATTCTTTGACATCATCATTCTAAATTTATCTAGCTATTAAACGGACAAAAGTGTCCGAAGTAAAATCGTATTCGATAGCAGTTTTGTAACTTGTCTTCTATGTGGTTATAAGAAAATGAATAAATTATTTATTTTAAAAAGAAAATATTTTTCTATCGGCATCAATCTGCATCCGCATTGGAAAGACCGCCGAGACATAATTCCTGACAATTGACCCTAAATCGGCAGATAAATAAGGTGAATATCTGCACAAAAATGCTATGCTGAATTTATAAGCAAGATAATTATAAAAATGGAGGGCATCCAATGAGCAAATTAAGTCGGGCTGTGCTGCCTATGCTGTGCCTGTGCAGTTTTTGGATGGTGGGTTGTGATACGACTGACGAATTGCATCGTCCTCAAAACGAACATCGCACCATGATCATTGGTGGTGTCCCTGTAAATGACCATGACTATAAATTACCCCGTGAGGATGTTGCACTCAATGAAGCCGCTGCGGATGACGACTAGCAGATAGATCCGTCAAAAATAGGGTGGACATACTGTCAGTACACGGTAGTGAGACGTGACATGTAAAGAGTCACAGATGCAGTGTGCTACGTCACATGTGTGAACATTTTGAAGTAGACGTCTTACTTCTGCAGTTTAGTTTGTTGGATTAAAGCCTTACAAACATTTAAAAAGGCTCTGTACTCGCCCAGTATGCCCGAATTGGAATGAACCGCGGTTCAATTGATTAAATCAGGTCAATCTATTAGGTCTATTTGCCAATTGGATGCCTGAATTTCTAAGTTATTTTGTCTAAGTTGCTGACTAATGCTATCGGCTTGTTTCTGTAAATCTGCCACTGCAATGGTTTTAATCCAACGGATTTCACTTGAGCTATAACGACCATTTTCACGGCGTGAGCTGTCAATCGCTTGTTGCAAGATACGATGCTGTTGGGTCAATAAATCACGTTCATTGAGGACCGAAAGCATGCAGCGTCCTGAACTGGTTTTAGCCTGTGCGTTGGTGGCGTGAATCTTTTCAATTAAGCCATAAAGTTCTGTATTTACAGCAAATGCTTCTTGAATTAAAGCATTTGGTTCTTCGCTGGGTGCATCACCTTCTTGAATGAGCACGTTGTTATTGATTCGTTGTTGCAGCGAGGCCAATTTAGTTTGTAAGTCACTGCGTAAAAGTAGGGCTTCGGCTAATTTCATTGTCTTGATATTAATTTGTACTTTTAGCGATCATGCGATGGATTAATGCGGTATTCAAGTTATTTATAGTGAAAAATTTGGTCAATTAAAATAAACACTGCAAATTATAGGGAGAAATTCAGAGATTCTATCTGTAAAATTGCCACGAATTTAAGTGAAAACGGTGTGACAGTGGAATCATTTTGGATATTAGGCTCGATTGCGGCAGCACTATTACTTGGTGCAATGAGCCCGGGGCCAACGTCAATTTATGTGGCGAAGAATTCCATTGCGATTTCACGTAAACACGGTTTATTTACCGCGCTTGGTACAGGTTTAGGCGCTGCAATATTTGGGCTATTAGCGGTATTGGGTTTGCAGGCATTTTTATTGGCTGTACCTTCTGCTTATTTGGCTTTAAAAATTTGTGGTGGTTTATATCTGCTTTGGATGGCATTTAAAATTATAAAACATGCCAAAGAACCCATCGAAGCAGGCGATGCGAGCAGTTCGGAAATGTCACTCCGTCGTGCATTTACCACTGGTTTAATTACCCAGTTGTCGAATCCGAAAATTGCAATTGTGTTAGCCAGTATTTTTACGGCACTTTTACCGAAAGAGATTCCAACGTATTTTTACTTTGTACTGCCAGTTTTGTGTTTCTTTATCGATGCAGGGTGGTGCTCATTGGTCGCTGTGGCTTTGTCAGCAGAAAAACCACGTAAAGTCTATTTGAAGTTTAAAGCGGGTTTTGATCGGGCAGCAGGGGCAGTGATGACAGTGCTTGGGTTAAAGCTGATTTTTGGGATGAAGTGATTGAACTTAGCTCCCCAAAAAAAGCCTCTACGAATAGAGGCTTTTTTATGCTGAAATTTTTGAGGTCAAATGTATCTTTGCAGGCTGTCGCGTATTAATTCTGCTATATGTGTTGGTAGAGCTGAGTTAAAAACAAGTTAATTAGATCGATATTGTTGCTATTAAACGGGTAAATTTCTTCATTTATCATGTTATTTACTGTTATTATTTGTATGCTTTTTATATAAATATCAGAGGGATGATATGTCTAATAAAATTTTATTAATAGCTGCATTGGGGTGTATGTCTTTAACAGCTTGTTCAACAACAGAGACTTCTAGAACTATACAAGCGCCGCAAGTCACAGCAGCAACCGCAGCGGTTCAATATACTGGTGTAAAAACACCTGTTTCGATTGGTAAATTTGACAATCGCTCAAGCTATATGCGTGGTATTTTTTCGGATAATGTTGATCGTTTAGGTGGTCAAGCAAAAACAATTTTAGAAACGCATCTTCAGCAGTCTGGATATTTCTCTGTACTTAACCGCGATAATTTATCTGAATTACAGCAGGAATCTGGATTCAGTAAATCTGCGCAGTCGATTAAAGGTGCGCGTTTTGTATTAACTGGTGATGTGTCTGAGTTTGGTCGTAAAGAAGTGGGTGATCACCAGCTTTTTGGTGTACTAGGTCGTGGTAAAACTCAAATTGCTTATGCAAAAGTTAATCTAAACATTGTAGATGTAAAAACGGCTGAGATTGTACACTCTGTACAAGGTGCTGGTGAGTACGCACTCAGCGAACGAGAAGTACTTGGCTTTGGCTCTACTGCATCTTACGATTCAACATTAAATGGTAAAGTTTTAGATTTAGCTGTACGTGAAGCAGTGAATAATCTTGTGCTTGATTTACAGACTGGCAAGTGGTCTAACAAGTAATAGGATGTTGCTGTGAGACATATTTTTTTATTGATGAGCGGTCTTATTTCGCTAAGTTTGGTTGGGTGCGCAACTGCGCCAAAGTCATTGTACAGCTGGGGTGAATTTCCACAGCAAACTTATTTATCTTTAAGTTTGCCTGAGAAAGCGATGCCACAAGATCAAGTATTAAAACTTGAAAAAGACGTTGAAAAAGCTAAGGCGAAAAACTTAGCTGTTCCGCCTGGACTGTATGCACATTTGGGACTGCAATACCTAAATATGAATGATGCACCGCGTGCGATTCAATATTTTGAGCTTGAGCGTCAGGTCTATCCTGAGTCGACTGTATTAATGGATCGTTTATTGAAAAAAATGACGGGTCAAACTTCAGCAGGAGCAAAAAAATGAAGCATTTAAAAACTTTATTTACAGTTACTGCCGTTGTTGGCTTATTAACGGGTTGTGCAACTGCACCTAAAAATACACGTGATTTAAGTACCTATACTGCAAATATGCCAAAATCTATTTTGGTGATGCCACCTGTGAATGAATCACCTGATACTCGTGCAACCAATAGTTACTGGTCGACTGTGACGGTGCCAGTAGCTGAAGCTGGCTATTACGTTTTTCCAATCAGTGTTGTTGACACCATGTTTAAAGAAAATGGTGTTTATAACGGCGCAGATGCACAAACGATTAGCCCTAAAAAGCTTCAAGAAATCTTTGGTGCTGATGCTGCGCTTTATGTCAAAGTGAAGGAATACGGTTCTAAGTATCAAGTTATTCAAACTGTTGCAACGGTTGCTGTTGAAGCGAAGTTAGTTGATCTAAAAACAGGTGAGTTACTTTGGGAAGGAACTGAAAAGCAAGTGCTGTCTAACAGCAACAATAATGCTGGTTTAGTCGGTATGCTAGTGGGTGCTTTAGTTGACCAAATCTCGAATCATTTAAGCGATAAAGCTTATGTGTTGTCTGGGACAGTTAGTCATTTACTTTATTCACCTCGTTTAAGTGAGCAGAAGGGCTTGTTGTATGGGCCTCGTTCGCCAAACTTTGCGCAGAATGGATTAAGTCCGCAGAAATAATAAAAAGCCCCTCTAGTTAGGGGCTTTTTAGTTGTTATGTTTATGTGTTGATGAGAATACGTGCAAAGAATAGGGGTTTTATATTTTTCATGGAATTCTTATAGCTTGTAAGATAGTGGATGTTTTTAGCATACATTAGGTTGTTTTTCCTTTTAATAAAAAAATTGATCGTTTCTCGAATATAAATGTGATTATTTTTGGTTAAATTTTTATTTTTTAAGTAGGAATAATCTTATTATTGGAAGTTGCTTAGGGTAATGTGTATCTGCAAGCATAAAATATATGGAGGTGTAAATGGAAACAAGAATTGCTTGTTTGACTTGTAAAGCACTTATTTTATCTGATACGGCAATAAAGAATCAGGGTTTATGTGTTCCTTGTGCTAAAGGCTATAGAAACCAAATAGAAGCAGCTAAGAAATACTACGATGAGGAGAAAAAATATAGAGCATCTGAAGAATATGTATATTGGTTGAATTTATCACAGCAGGTATCTGATTTAGCGGATTTGAAAAAACTAAGTTTTGAGAATCAAGTCTATTTTGTTGTGAAAATATTAATTGCAGAAGTTTTTAATGGTGGATTTGATCAATATTTTCATAATAGCTCAGGCGATTATTATGCTGAAACGATACAAGCTCTAAAAGCGTTACAGGCTTTTGAAAGTTTAGAATTATTAGAAAGTGCGAAAATACTATTATTTGGTGCTTTAGAGGTTCCAGTTGAGCAAGGATTAAGATTTAATATTTTAAAAAACAGCACCGAAGCTGAAAGTATTCAATTGGATCAGTTGGATAAATTTTTTGGGGAGTTTCCAGATCAACTTGATCAAAAGCTACGTCAATTTGTCGAAATGAATCATTTATTTAAAGTATATGAGTAGCTAAAAGTGATTCTTTGCAATACGACAAGGCAAATGCTGAAGTTCTAAAATTTACAGCTGATTTGCTCGATTTCATAAAAAACAGAACTAGTCACAGAGCATTGTTTTAGATGGTAGGCGACATGGATGTCGCCGTTCACTTGTGATACATGGACGCACCATCAAGTAAACAAAAGATTTTTTGTTACCTTGCGAAGCAGTGCTTCTCATCTCCTAAAAGGAGAGGGAACTTTTAGGCATAAAAAAAGCCCCTACAACGTAGAGGCTTTTTCCAATCTTAATCTTAAAAGTTAAGACACTTTATCACCAGCTTTAGCACCAGATTCAGGTGAAATTACCCAAACACCTTCGCCATTACCCGCAGCTAAAACCATACCGTTAGAAATACCAAAACGCATCTTACGTGGTGCAAGGTTAGCCACCATCACCACTAATTTGCCTTTTAAGTCTTCAGGTTGGTAGAACTCACGAATACCGCTAAACACGTTACGTGGCTCAGCTTCGCCGACATTTAAGGTCAATTGAAGCAGTTTGTCTGAACCTTCAACGTGAGCAGCTTCTAAAACTTCCGCTACACGTAAGTCAACTTTCATAAAGTCTTCGATACCGATAATTTCAGCTTCGCCAACTTTAAGCTCAGGTTTCTTTTCAGCTTTCTTCTCTTTTTTCTTCTCAGCTTTTGGTGCTTCCGCAGGTGCAGCTAAAGAGTCTTTAGACGCATCAACCATAGCAGCAACAGCTTTTGGATCTACACGCTGCATTAATGGTTGGAATTGAGCAATTTCATGATCCACCAAAATCGTTTTACCAGACGCAAAGTCGAAAGATTCTAATTTTAAGAAGCTTTGAACTTCTGCTGCCAAGGTAGGAAGTACTGGTGCAAGGTAAACAGCCAATTGACGGAATAGGTTAATACCTACTGAACACACGTCATGTACTTGTTGTTCTTCGCCTTCAATTTTCGCTAAAGCCCAAGGCTTTTTCTCGTCGATATATTGGTTGGCTTTGTCAGCAAGCGCCATGATTTCACGGATTGCCGCAGAGAATTCACGTGCTTCATATTGAGCAGCGATTGATGCACCTGCATCAATAAAGCTTTGTACCAATTCAGGCTCTGCACACGTTGCAGAAAGTTTGTTATCAAACTTGGTGTTGATGAATTTCGCACAACGGCTAGCGATGTTTACCACTTTACCAACAAGGTCTGAATTCACTTTTTGAACGAAATCATCAAGGTTCAAGTCAGAATCTTCAACTTTGTCAGAAAGTTTAGACGCGAAGTAGTAACGTAAGTATTCAGGGTTCAAATGCTCAAGATACGTTTCTGCTTTAATGAATGTACCACGAGATTTAGACATCTTCTGACCGTTTACAGTCAAGAAACCATTAACGAATAAGCTTGTTGGGGTACGGTAGTTTGCACCTTCAAGCATTGCAGGCCAGAACAACGCGTGGAAGTAAACGATGTCTTTACCAATGAAGTGATAGACTTCATTTTGAGAATCCTTTTTCCAGTAATCGTCAAAGCTTAGGTCAGGACGTTTGGTCTTGATGTAGTTTTCAAAGCTCGACATATAGCCGATCGGTGCATCTACCCAAACGTAGAAGTATTTGTTTGGCGCATCTGGAATTTCAAAACCGAAGTAAGGTGCATCACGTGAGATGTCCCAGTCAGATAAACCTGCTTCAAACCATTCATCCAATTTGTTGGCAATCGACACAGGTAGACGACCTTCATCACGTGTCCATTTTTGTAGGTATTCACCAAAGTTCGGCAGTTTAAAAAAGTAGTGATCTGAAGATTTCTCTACAGGAGTCGCACCACTTAAAGTCGATTTCGGATTCAACAATTCAGTTGCGTTATAGGTTGTACCGCACACTTCACAAGAGTCGCCGTATTGGTCTTCTGCTTTACATTTTGGGCATGTGCCTTTAATGAAACGGTCAGACAAGAACATCGCTTTTTCAGGGTCAAACAATTGCGTAACAGGGCGTACAGCAATGTTGCCTGCTTCACGGTTCTTAATATAAATCTCAGAAGCGCGTGCTTGGTTTTCAGGGCTGTTGGTTGAGTCGTAATGGTCAAAGTCAACTTTAAAGCCAGCAAAGTCACGCTCATGTTCTTTTTGAACATTGGCAATTTGCTGTTCAGGTGTAATACCGTTTGCTTCCGCACGGAGCATGATCGCTGTGCCGTGAGCATCGTCCGCACATACATAAGTCACGTTATGACCCATTGCACGCATCGCACGTACCCAAATATCTGCTTGGATATAACCGAGTAAATGACCCATATGAATTGGGCCATTCGCGTATGGAAGGGCGTTAGTAACTAAAATATTACGCACGGATATGACTCTCTCATTCGTATTTATGCAATGGGCTGTAATTTTACATGAGATAGCCAGTACTTGCACAAGGGAATAGGTGAAATCTTTGCAAAAGTAAAAAATTCTATATTGCTGACACAATTACAGTGATAATAGGGCATAACTGTGATGCCTAAGAGTAACAAGCCCATGTATGAAGATGACTATGAAGACGATCAGCCAATCACTCGTATTCCTCAAAATGAACAGCGTCATAAATTGGGGCATCACATTATTAAAGATGCGCAGCAATATTTAGAACAGATTTCAGCAGATGAACATGCCTTACTGATTCAAACTCTGCGTCATTTGGCACAAGATGAGCCTTATTTCGATATTTTGGCCGATGAATTAGATCAGCCGGTAGAAATGAAAGTAGCGAATGATGCTTTAAATTTATTGTATTTTTGGCAACTGCTTCATCAACATGAAAATGATGCAGACTTTGATTTTCTGAATGTCATCAATAGCGAGTTTTTCCAAACTGAAATGTTGAAAGCCTTTGATGCTTTGAATATTGGTGAACATAAAGCAGCGCGCCGTCAGGTACTTTTAGATGCGTTTAAACTGTATAAATTAGACATTCATGCAGGCTGTATCCCAGTGTTATATGCACAGCTTGAAGGCATCTTGACAGACGTGCTGATTCAAACGGGTTTCTTAAGTCAAAATGGCACTAAATTTGTCGATGTCTATAAAATTGTACCGGGGCTTAAAGGCAGTGAAATTAAAAGCCTTTGGCACAAATCTAAAATTGCCAATGAGTTAAATCCGTATTTTGCCGAATTGGCGGCCTATCAAATGGATAACAGCTCTACCGTAGCGATGACCCGTCATAATATTTTGCATGGTACCGATGTCGCGCATTTTAATCAGGGACGGAGTTTCATCCTGTTTATTTGGCTGTTTTCCGCAGTGAGCTTTATGAGTACGGTCAGCAAATAAGTTTAATTTCAAGAGATCAATGCATAGGAGTGGCATTGATCTCTTTGCATTACATCATCCTTTAAAATTAAAAGCATAGAGTAAAATCGACCATACATATTTGTATCAAGCCATTGTGAAAATAGGCAATCACATGGCGTTTTCCTGTGGTTGATTTGTTTCTAAATGCGTCTATTTCAGGTATCTGCTTCAAATCGCGTTATAACTATTGTTAGACAATAACTGAGAATAGGGTGAGCGAGATGACAACAGAAAGCACATTAAATGATTTAAAAAATAAAGCATCAGAACTCGGTGATGACATACAACTCAAGGCCAAAGAGGCGCAACTAGAAGGCGAAAAAGCACTCGATGGTGCAAAGCATAAAGTTGAAGAGCTCAAGCTTGAGGGTGAAAAAGCCTTAAATGAGGCCAAACATGAACATGCAGAACAGCATGCAGAAACCAAAGACCGTCTAGAGCAGTTAAAAGCAGAAGCGAGTCATAAATTTGATGAAGCCAAAGTCAAAGCAGCCGAACTTAAACATGAGGCTGTCGAAAAATTTGATGAACTAAAAGTGCAGGCGACAGAGAAATTTGACGAGTTAAAAAAGAAAGCCACTGACACACTGCATAAGTTTAAAAAAGATGACCAAGCTTAATTAGGTTTGATGAAAAAAGCCGTTCTATAAAGAGCGGCTTTTTTAGGATTCATTGTTTTAATCCATCTAAATTTTCAGTCTTAATATTTTTGACTTGATCATCGACTATGGTAATCACATAGCGCATATTGGCAATTTCATAGGTGTAATCTACCGCTAGTTTCGCAGGCAGATTTTTCTCTTGCAGCGGATAAGACACCATTTTCATCGGAGAAGCTTGCATACGCGAGCGCATGAGATCGATGCTATCACCAATCGCTACAGTTTGTCGGTCAGGTGTTTGAATGGCTTCAGTCGCAATTTCTGCATAGGCTGCTGAAGTCAGGAGCATCAAGGCACATAAAGTCGTTTTATAAATATTCTTCTTATAGATAGTCTTCGGATACATCGTCATCCCCATTTTAAAAACTAAAAAGCACAAAATGTGCCTTTAGATTGCACATCCATCGCTATGATTATTCTGTTGAAACGACTGAAATATAAACTGAAATTACGCTGTAAAAGTATGGTTGATATGTAATCAATTCAAATTTAATGGCTTTGGTTTAGCCGCATAGATCAACTACACGGGCATTTTAAGTGGCGCACGCTAGAAAAATTGTTTGAAAGCTGACTAAATTACTCAACTTTATAAGCTTATAGGGATAAGTCATTCATCTCCCTCTTACTCTGTGGCAAATGAACAGGTAAACTATCGCTATTATCTTTTGATTTTCCTGTTTGGAGACAACATAATGTCGTGGCTTTCTTCTCTAAAATCTGTGTTTTCACCCTCCCAAGAGGTGAAAGAAGAGGAAATCCAACAGGTTTTACAAAACTATGTACTTCCCAATTCAAATAATGCCTTAAAAGACCGTATTTCACAGGTCAATGTGCAAGGTCAGATCTTACAGATTACGATTAACACCTTTCCTTCAGAAGCTAATGACTTACAAAAAATTCATGATGATTTGGCTGATGCGTTGGAAAAATGCGGTATTAATGAGCTGAATATGCATGTGATTCAACAAAAAACAGGGCATAAATCTGAAGGTGGTTGTGGTCACCATCATGCAGAAGGCGAAAGCTGTTCTAGCCATGAAAAAGCTGAAAGTTCAGCAGCAAAAAGTCAGTTACCTCCAGTTGTGGATGCGTCTGCGAAAACACCTGAAGCACCTGCTGAAGTTGATCCGAATAATCCGCCGATTCAAAAAGCGGCTCCACAACAGCGTGATGTACCGAAACATCAACGCATTAAAAATGTCATTTTGGTGTCATCTGGTAAAGGCGGTGTGGGTAAATCGACCACCACTGTGAACTTGGCGCTCGCATTACAACAGCTGGGTTTAAAGGTTGGGGTATTAGATGCAGACATCTATGGTCCAAGTATTCCAACGATGCTCGGCAATGCAGGCCGTACGCCTATGATTGAAGCTGAACAATTTGTACCAATTGAAGCTTATGGTTTGGCAGTCTTATCGATTGGCCATTTAACAGGTGATAACAATACCCCTGTGGCTTGGCGTGGGCCGAAAGCGACGGGGGCGTTAATGCAGCTCTTTAACCAAACTTTATGGCCTGATCTGGATGTATTGGTCATTGATATGCCACCAGGCACAGGTGATATCCAGTTGACGCTTGCACAGCGTATACCGGTGACAGGTGCTGTGATTGTGACGACACCACAAAATGTTGCATTAATGGATGCGACCAAAGGCATTGAGTTGTTTAATCGTGTACATATTCCCGTGATGGGCGTGGTTGAAAATATGTCGACTCACATCTGTTCGAACTGTGGGCATGAAGAGCAAATCTTTGGTACAGGTGGTGGCGACCAACTTTCAGCCCAATACGACATTCCGCTCTTAGGTCGTTTACCGCTGAATGTACAAATTCGTGAAAATGCCGATGCAGGGAAACCATCTGTGATAGCAGGTGATGATGCTGCTGAAAGCTACATGGCGATTGCACAAAAAGTTGCAGATGCGTTACCTCAGGCTGAAAAAGATAAAAACCGTATTTTCTAAGGGTGAACTGAAATTTAAGTTGATCGTATTAAAATCTGGCCTCGTGCCAGATTTTTTATAACGTGGTATTGGGAGTGTTTGAAAATTATGAGTACTGAACTTTAGACATTCAACGATGTCTATGAATTACACATCTAAAAAACGATTTGCACAATTTCTTATTTTTCCTGCGATTATAAGCCGTCTGCCAAGGATAAAATTCTTGAGGCATATCAAAGGATGTCGCGTTTGTACTTAGTTTTTACAAAATAGCTTTCACGATATTTCTATTATTTTGGCTAGGATCAATTCTTTGAACGGCAGTAACTGTACAAACGCATTGTGTCTTAGATTTTTTGCCAAATGTCCTCTGTTACAAGGGGCTTAGCATTGAAAAAATATAGAGGAACAAATAATTTTAAATATTATTTGAAGTCATTAAAACCCACCCATCAAATGAGGGTACGCCTTAGTCTAAGAAATTAAAAAGCCCGGTAATTACCGGGCTTTTTAATTGGTTTTTTAGGAGGAAAGAGACGGGTTTGCTTTACGTTTAGCAGTGATAATATTCACCGTAATTGCGATGATGACCATGATAATGCCTACAATATCTGTAATGGTTTCTGGAATAATCATACACAGCGCACCCACACCTAAAAAAATACGCCAGAACCAGTTGAGATAAGTCTTGAAATAACCTTCAACTGCGGAGCCTAAAGCGAGAATTCCTATCACTGAAGTGACAGTAATACTCGCTATAGTTGTCCATGCAGGAAAGGCAAATTCTCGAGCATTGACTGCAACATTGGTGGTATCAATCATCAGCATGGCAGGGTTATAAACGAATAAAAATGGGACAATAAAACCAGCAAGAGAGAGTTTTAAGGCCTGAAACCCAGTGCGCATTGGATCACCGCCTGCAATTCCTGCGCCCGCAAAGGCGGCAAGGGCAACTGGTGGGGTGATGTTTGCAAATAAACCAAAATAGAACACAAACATATGCGCGACTAATACAGGGATATCAAAGTTTGCGAGTGCTGGTGCTGCCATGGTGGCAGTAATGATATAGGCCGGAATAGATGGAAGCCCCATGCCTAAAATCATCGATGCAATCATGGTTAAAAATAAAGTGAGAAAGAGACTACCTGCACCTAAACTCATAATTGAAGAAGTCATTACTGAACCAAAACTTGTCAGACTTACTACGCCGATAATAATACCAACGACAGCACAAGCAGCCATCACAGATAATGATTGTTTGGCTCCATCAACGAGCGCATCTAAAATATCTTTTACACCCATTCGTGTTGATTTTCTTAAAGCTGCTACAAAGATGCTCAGGACGATGGTGTAGACAGCAGCATAGCTCACAGGAATATTTTGAAATAAGAAAAAGACCAGTGCCAAAATTGGAATAAGTAAATGTCCACGCTCTTTTAGAACTTCTTTTACTTTAGGTAAATCAGCTTTAGGTACGCCTTTCAGATCATCTTTACCCGCACGGAAATGAACTTGAGCCATGACGCCAAGGTAATACAATAAAGCAGGTAATAATGCGGCTAGTGCAATCGTGCCATAACTCACGCCAGTTGTTTCGGCCATAATGAAGGCACTCGCACCCATGACTGGCGGCAAAATTTGTCCACCGACGGATGCACTGGCTTCAACGGCACCAGCAAAATTCTTGTGATAACCAATTTTTTTCATCAATGGAATGGTAAATGAGCCTGTGCCAACAACATTGGCAACAGCAGTTCCATTAATACTGCCCATAAATCCACTTGAAATTACAGCAACTTTGGCAGGACCACCTTGTTTATGACCCGCCAATGCCATGGCAAGATCATTGAACAATTTCCCCATACCTGATTTTGCAAGAAAAGCACCAAAAAGGATAAATAAGAAAATAAAAGTGACGGATGCACCAATTGCCGAAGAATATAAGCCTTCGGTTTTTAAATACATATGTCCGAAAATGTCGCTGATGGTATAAGGGCGAGTAATTAATCGATCTGGCAACCAATCAAAGTGACTGATAAATGTATAGGTCAGGAAAATTAAACTTAAAATGGGCAGCATCCACCCCATGACCCGGCGAGTTGCTTCTATGACTAATACCA
The DNA here is from genome assembly GCF_024605895.1 of Acinetobacter sp. YH16056_T. Taxonomy (NCBI): domain Bacteria; kingdom Pseudomonadati; phylum Pseudomonadota; class Gammaproteobacteria; order Moraxellales; family Moraxellaceae; genus Acinetobacter; species Acinetobacter sp. YH16056_T. Next base: position 800,245 of record NZ_CP094545.1, read on the forward strand.
CACTCATAATTGCAAACGCGATATCTAAGGTATTTGGAATACCACCTCGAGTGGTCATAATAGATTGATATTCTTTCCATAAATATAAAAAACTGAAGATGGAAAGCAAAGCCAAGAACCAATCGAGAAGTGAAATATGCTGCCGGGAGCTTGCTTGACGAGCTGGATAGAGTAAGAAAATGAGTGCTAGGCCAATAGCGACATGGGCTGCACGCTGTATTAACTCAGGTAAAGGATTAAACGTAATAAATAAATGAAATAATGAATAAAAGATCGCTACAAATGCAACAAAGTAGGTAACAGATTTGCTCATATTGATTCGAGTAACAGATTCCCGATCAAATTTTTCTAATATGGCTTGTTGTTGTTTCTCATCGAGTTGTTCTAATACAACTTTATCTTCTTTGGAATTCATAGGCATTCTCCAATCCACCAAGACTTCCATTTGGGTTGATATTGAACCGAGATGTTGACCAAACTATAGTCTGGGTAACTTTGAAAAATAGACCAAATTTTTTGGTCAGCGAGGATCGTGCCTTGCATATTTCTAGAAATCACCCAGTTGATTTCATCTATATTTTGATTGACCCGCATTCTAATCACACCATTTTTTTGAAACTCAATGGGATAATTTGAGGGTGTACCTGCACCAAATGAAATCAAATCGGTGTGGCGCAGTAAAAACTTATTCTTTTGACGCTGATATTGTTCAGACCAAGCCGTCTTTTCTACTGAATGCTTCCACTGTAAATCAAATTGATCAGTTGAAATTTTGCATATATCAGTTTCAACTCTAACCTGCGTATACAGTGTTGGATAGCTAGCATAGATTAAGAAGAACAATATAAAAAATGCAGTATAAACTGCATTTTTTTGAAGCTTATTATTTTTTAGCCACTTCATCATAGTAGCGTTTCGCGCCTGGATGTAGAGGCGCTACAAGGCCTTGTTGAGCACCTTCAAGCGTGATTTCTGTTGCTGCTTGGTGTGAAGTTGCCAATTGAGGCAAACTGTCAAAGAAAGTTTTTGTTAGTTTGTAGACATCATCATCCGATATATCAGTGCGAACAACTAATGCATTTTTAATTGCGGCAGTTTGAATGTCCGCAGTATTGCCATATGTGCCTTTTGGAATAATCATCGGTAAGAAATAACTTTGATCTTTAGCTATTTCTTTGACTTTATCTGCATTGATTGAAACTAACTGTAGATCAAAGCTTTGTTGAAGTTCCATGAGTGATGAGTTTGGAATGCCACTGGTCAGGAATGCTGCATCAAGCTTGCCACCTTTTAAAGCATCAGCGGCTTCAGCATAGCCCAAATAATCAACTTTAATATCTTTATAGGTGATTCCAAAACCATTCAACAGTGTACGTGCATTTACTTCTACACCTGAATTTTGTGCACCTACAGCGATACGTTTACCTTTCAAATCTTCGATATTTTTGATCCCTGATTTTTTAGAGGTTACGATTTGTACGTAGTTGGGATAAAGCGCTGCGACTTGGCTGACATTCTCAACTTTACCATTTGCGAAACTTCCTGTTCCGTTCAGTGCTTCTGTTAAGCTGTCACTCATAACAAATGCCATTTCAACTTTATTCTGTTTCAGAAGGTTTAAGTTTTCGACTGATGCACCTGTAGTCTGAGTCTTAGAATTTACACCAAAAGTTTTGTTATAAATTTCTGCAAGACTCGTCCCAATCACATTGTAAGGTCCTGATGCTCCGCCAGTTGCAATGGTTACGAACTTGGTTTGAAGTTTGTCAGATGTAGCAGTTTCTGCGCTTTTTCCTTCCGTGGTATTTTTTGAAGTAGATTGATCATTTGAGCAAGCAGTAATACACGCCAAAGTAACCGAGAGTAACGTGAGTTTTGTCCATTGGTTCATAGAAACGTCCTTTTACACATAAATTTTGAATATTGATTTGATGAGTTTTAATTTTAATTTCCACTACTCAATTGAACATAACTTAATCAATTATTTTTGAAAAGTATTTTTTTTTATTTTTTAGTCTCCAATAAATAATGGTTATGCGTAAGAATGGCATGGAGCTATATCGTTTATTTTAATAATATTTTGTTACGTGTAAAAACTGTAGGGTATACATGGAATCATGTGAAATTTCTTTTATAAATATAAGTTCAAGATATTTCTTTGAATTGTAAGGTGCTCTAAATGACTGTTCAGCTAAGGTTTTGTTTTTCTATTTAAGTTACTGAATTTATAATTAAATAAGGAGTTTTTTATAAGCATTTCTATTTTTTATTTTGCTAATACGAAACAACTGAATTAATCTTCGCGGATTAAGTTTGAGGTCAAAGTATGATTTCATGGTTTTTTATTGGTCTAGTTATCAGTATTTTGTTAACGCCGGGACCAACCAATACGCTACTCGCATCTTCGGGTATTCAAGTTGGGCTACGTAAATCATTCCGACTCATTCCAGCGGAAGCCTTTGGTTATCTTATTTCGATTAGCCTATGGGGTTTTCTCATTGGTAAAATTTCCGTACATCTGCCTTTACTGCCGACCATTTTAAAACTGTTTAGTGCTGGCTATATTCTATTTTTGGCTATGCGATTATGGCGTACAGCAACTGTTGCTGAAAATTTTAATCAAAAGGGCATTCGTGCACGCGAACTCTTTGTTGCGACGTTATTAAACCCCAAAGCATTATTATTCGCATCTGCGATTTTTCCTGCATTGGCTTGGCAAAATGCGCAGTATTATGTAGCTCACATGCTGATCTTTTTGTTGTTGATCGTTCCTATTGCATTTTTTTGGACCTTCCTTGGTTCAGTTTTGGCATCGAATAAAATTAGTTGGCTCAATCAAGCCAATTTACAACGAACAGCATCGCTAGTCTTGGTTAGTTTTTCGATACCACTGAGTTATTCTGCGATTTTAAAACTTTAAATTGATTTGAAAATGACTAAATCCGCTTAGTTCGGCAAAGCTTATTTTCATTAAGTTGGATTTCAGTTAAAGTACCACGCAATAATTGATTTAAGTTTTTGGATAGAGATAAATGGCTATTAAGTCTGATCGTTGGATTCGCGAAATGAGCGAAAAACACGGCATGATTGAACCGTATGCAGAAAACCAAGTCCGTTATGATGAAAATGGCGAAAAGCTTATTTCGTATGGCGTGTCGAGCTATGGTTATGACGTGCGCTGTGCTCGTGAATTTAAAGTCTTTACCAATGTTCATTCAGCAATTGTTGACCCTAAAAACTTTGACGATAAAAGCTTTATTGATATCGAATCAGACGTTTGTATCATTCCGCCAAACTCGTTTGCACTAGCACGTACAGTCGAATATTTCCGTATTCCACGTAATGTGTTAACCGTTTGTTTGGGTAAATCAACCTATGCTCGCTGCGGTATTATTGTCAATGTGACGCCTCTTGAACCAGAGTGGGAAGGTCACGTGACTTTAGAATTTTCGAATACAACCAACTTGCCTGCACGTATTTACGCGGGTGAAGGTGTCGCACAAATGTTGTTCTTTGAATCAGACGAAGTGTGTGAAACCTCTTATAAAGACCGTGGTGGTAAATACCAAGGTCAAACCGGTGTGACTTTACCGAAAGCTTAATCCTTCGGATTTAGTTTAAAAAAAGCGGGCGAATTAGCCCGCTTTTTTGTTGGGTCATTCATCGGAAAATAGACCATTCGGTGGGGAAGTTTTTGCAATTGAGTAATTATTCAGCATAATAAAAAGTTAAGTGACTGGTCTATCACAAGTCTCCATTTAAGGAATAAATGGACAATAACATCAAAGCCAGTTCTCAGGAATAAATATAAGAGAGATGCAGAGCATCTGATAAAAGGAAGGTCGAGATGACTCAATTCACCCAGGCTAAGTTATTCCGCCAGAGTTGCTTAGCAGCCGCAGTCAGCATGTTTGCTGCACCATCTGTTTATGCGCTTCAAGATTTATCAGATGAAGCACTTTCAGCCACAACAGGTGAAGGTGTTGCACTCACTTTAGAAAATTTCAAAATGGTCTTTCAAGGGCCAAATGACCGTTCTACGGCTTCTAGTTATGCGTCTGGTATGGTTGATCCAGGGAAAAGCGATACAGGTTTTATTCGGATTATTCCTACAGGTGAAAACTATGAACAATTAGGCCAGCGTGCTTACGATAAAATCTATAAAGCTGCATATGTTGATGCCTATCAGCAAGGCCGAGTTACGGGCTATAACGGTGTTTATGACTCCACTTTCTTAAGTTCTAAAAGCACCTATGAGACCAATAATGCTACACGAGTAACCAATGAAACCATCGCAACATATTCAACAGAATATCGTGGCCGATTAGTACAGTCTTATCTTGAATCACCAACGATGAAGGCATATTACGATCAGCGTTATGCAGATTATTATGATGGTTCATCGTCTGGTTTGAAATTAGAAGATGATGGTACAACGAAAGAATCAATTACACCGTGGTTAAAAGAAAAGTCTCAAGCTGCTGCTTTAAAAAATACCTATGAAATGATTGAGTTACTATACGGTAACAATAGTACGGGTAATTTACCTGCTGGGTCTACGTTTTATAAAAATTATGTCTCAGGAAAAATTACACGTTCAAATCTTATTGATCCAACAAAAGATGCTCAGTTAAATGCCAAAGCTGCAGAAACCCTCAATCAGTTGGCAACGGACTATGCCAAGCTTGAAGCTCAAAAGGCGAGTGATTCAGCATTAGCAACGGTGAAAAAAAATGCTGAAATTACAGCAAAACAAATTGCCTCGACTGCGACCGTATCGAGCCTCAGATCGAAAGCAGATGTATTTATATATGGCTTAGCCCTGTCCAATAGCAAAGATAAAAATGGAAAAAGTTCATTAGCAACGCGCTATACAGACCAAGGATTTAATTGGGGTACAGCAGAAAACCCATGGCTTTTCCATGCGGGTAATCAAGATGTTGAACAATTTGCGAAAGATAATAAGGGGAATGTTGGTTACTTAGCGATTGAGGCACCATTAAAGAAAATTGCGGCAGATGATGCATCTAACAACATCAAGCTTGGTTTGTGGATGGATGTATTTTCACGGTCGTTGAATTCAAGCAATGTCGTCGATCCGATTACCGGTGCGCCGACTAGCGGCTTAGATAAAGACTATCGTTTACGTACTCAAATTGTTGCGAATGGCCTGAGTTTTAATGGATCACAAGTTCGAATTTTTCAAACCCTAAAATCTACAAATACAAATTACAACCAAACCTTAGGTTTAGCCAGTTTAATTCGTATTAATACCAATGATCGTGCTGAGTCACTGAGTATCAATGATGGAGATTTGGATGCTCGCGGCATGCGTATCAGTACAGCTGCACGCCCTGAATTGGATGATGGAACAGCAGCGACACCAGCGATGGATCGATCTGCAGCTCCAATCTTTCATGAAACTGAAGGTCTATATTTATATAGCCCAAATATCAATTTAGTTTTAGGAAATATGTATCAGCCCTTTATTGTGGGTTCAGAAGGTCGAAATATTATTTTGGAAGTGACACGTATTCCAAATGTACCTTCTATTTACAGTAAAATTTATACTTACTATACGGATATCGCTGGTAATACCACAGGTACATCGGGTTTAAATGCCTCAGACTTTAAAGGATCAACCTGTAACGTCTATAGTTGTGGCACGGAGTTAAAAGCAAACTCTTCAGATGCGACAGCACTATATCAAGGACGTAATGCAACACACAGTAGCATTGCGATCGGTACAGTAGAGCGCTTGCCTGGTAATCTGTTGAATGCAAAAAGTACGGATACTGCGACAGGTGTGGTGTTTAAAGGTGTCAATGGACAAAGCACGAATTTAGGATCTGTTGCCATAGATGGCGTATTGATTCAGCACTTAAAAATAAGAACAACAGGGCTGTAGGAGAAATCACATGTATAAAATTTTATGCGCTGTTGTTTGTGCTGCACTGACACAAACTCATGCAGGTTTAGTGTCTATGGATAATAGGGAACTTACCGCTGCAACCGGTCAAGGCGGTGCAGATCTCAGTTGGACACTTTCCTTAAATCATCAATATGCCAATGATATGTCAAAAAACAACATATCAATCATGGATGCGAATGGTAAAACAACGCAAGCATTTTATGGATATCAATGTTCATCCAATGAGTTTTGTCGCTTAGCACTTGCGCCCAATAATCATGTGGATGCAAATGGTAATAAGAAATGGTTGGTGTTTAAACAGTTTCAAGGAACGTTACAGATCGATCAATTTTCACTAGATGGTGTGACGATTATCAATCGTGAAGGTAATCCACAAACGGCTATGCAGTTGACATTTTATGATGATAAGCCATTAAAAATTAGGAATTTAGGCTTTGCTACGTTGGCGGTGGAAACAGGTACGACAGGTAAGGAAGGTTACGAGAATACCAGTACTTATACGACCTATACCGAAAAGAAAGCTGATGGAACAACTTCAACTTTAGCTGTGCCTGATTTTGATCGTGGTTCAGAACAAGGATTTATGGGTGTTAATGTGCATGGCAACATGCACATGAGTGGAAAGTTAAACATCTTCAGTTTTAACTGCACTGGAAATGGTGCAGGTCGCTGTTAATCAGCTGTGACTGAATATAAGGATATAGTGATGAAAAAAATAACAACTTTGACGGCACTCGCAACCAGTATTTTACTTGCTCAACACACCTATGCTTTTGAAGCAATGACCGACGAAAGCTTGGGTGCAGTTACTGGCCAAGATGGTATTTCGATTACCCATGAAGTTTCTAGAGTCAAAGTCGATCAATTAAATTGGGTTGACCCAACCGACCAAAATAAGATGAAAATGGGTTTGCACAATGTGCAAATAGATGGCGTTGGGCAAAGCACCATTACATCAAAATTAGATTTTGATGTTGGGACTACGGATGCTGGTGTAGGCATGCGTATAGCTGCGAGTGTCAGCCCATTTACGGCTGTTGCACAAAATATTATGTTGCTGTGTCAAGGAACAACGTGCCAAACGCCTACACAAAATTTAGGTTCACTTACGATTGCAACATCTTCACCTTTAAAAGTATTACTTGAAACCAGCAATGGTCTATTTAACCGTAATGATACGGCGTATATGGAATTTCAATTGCAAAATGCCAGTATTAGTCATGGGATGAATGGATATAGCGTAACCTTAAAGGACTTTAACTTTAACTTTGCTGGTTCAGGTTATATGTATGTTGCAGCTGATGAAGGCATTGTTCTCACCACAAAATCCACAGGGAGCAAAGATCATACGGTCAATTTGGGGCGGGTCAAGGACACATCAGATGTGCATAGCTCACGTAGCGATGCCACAAACCCCGGCGTTAATATCGATTTACGATACGGTACCGATGGTGGTGCACAGCGGAATTTAATTCGTATGGGAGCATCGGGTGCTGTCACTAATGCACGAGTGGCCTTAAACGCCAATCAAGAAGGAATCAAAGATTTTGGTCTAGCAACGAAAGCTTCAGGATATGAGTCTGTTGGTTCAGGTGGTTTACATTTAGGAGTGCGCGCGGATTTTACTTCAAAGGATGATCCGAGTCTTGTTGCAGGTCAAGCACCGACAACCTTAGAAATTGGCCATACGGGTATTGGTAGTTATGCCATTGAATTTTCTAATTTAACGTCTTTAGTTGCTGATAAAAATGCCTATATTGATTTTGGCGATATTTATATCAATACCATTCAAGCCAAAAGCCTTGATTTTCTGGTAAATGATAAATTAAAAGCGACATTAGGCTTAACCAATAATGTTTTAACCCAGAATCTGTCAAATCAAACGGCGGGTGGAAATTTTGCACTTGTGGCGATTCGTGGTATGGATTTTCAGTCCATCGCGCGTACCGCACGATTTATTTCTGATAACTCAATTGCTGCAATTGCAAGTAATGACAACAGTTGGGGGATTGGTATCCCGATTTATAATATGAATGCCAATGTTGCATTATCAGAGAAAAAATACAGTTATAAAAATGCGGCTGAAAAATCAGGTATTGGCTATAACCTTGTAATGAGCACAGATGGTTATGGTGTTGATAAAAAAACAGGAACACCAAGTACAACTTCCATTATTTTGATTGATGGTAAAAAAGGTATTAATGGTCAAGAAGTCAATTATTATGCAGGCTTACGAAACATCAATGCCCTTATTCAATCTGATGGTGTGATTGGTTATGAAAATGACGGTATCTATGTACGTGCAGATAATTTATTGATTGCAGCCAATGCCGAGTTAGCGATTGGTCAACTTCCGGGTTCAACCTATAACTGTGCGACTACAGCTTCTGTCAAATGTGGGACAACAGTACCTTTAGATAATTTCTCTAAACGTGATGATGTGTTGACGAATATTGCGTTTAAGCTCGATGGTAAGGGGGAGCTATTTATAGTACCGGGTCTAAATGACAGTGCAGAAAATAATTATTTGTCTTTCCGTGGAAGCTTTGAATTTAAAGCCTTAACAGATGCTGAAAAGAAAGATCAAAAAGTTATGGGAAGCTATTTAAGTTTGATGAATGAAGATGTAAATGCCAGCGGTGTCGTTTCAGCTTCAAGTATCAATATTAATAAAATGCAGGGTGATCTAGGTTTTGATGCTCGAATTAAAATGAAACAAGATTCGGTAGAGTTTGATAATCAGGTGAAATTCAATCCAACCAATAATATGTCTAAAGCGTTTCGTGCAGAAGTATCGATGTTAACAAATGGCAATATGCAAAAGATGGCGGATATAGCCCTAACCGGTGGAACAATGCGAAGCACCATGGGGATTACTCCACGCTAATAATATTAAATCAATAACAAATAAATAAAATAACGAACAGGGAATTTGTTATGAAAAAGAAGTTAATCAGAGGTTTGATCTTCTCGACATTTGCGATGAGTAGCTTATCTCATGCAATGATGGCTTTAGATGATGAAAGCTTATCAAAAGTTGATGGTCAAGCATTACTCTCCATGGAATATACGCAGGGGTATAATTCTGTGGATGAGAGTGGACAAGCCGTAGACCAATCCAATGTCGGCTTTTATAAGCTTGGTTTAGAAGCTGAAATGGAGCTCAATGCCAATATTAAAAAGCTGCAATTGGGTTGTGGTGGTGCAAATGGCTCAGGTGCTTGTGATATTGATATCGATCATATTTCATTGAGTGGATTGCCTGTAAATAGCAATTATACGTCTGATGAACGTGCGGCAACTTCTGCTTTGTTGACCAATCCTTTTATCGAAATTGCAATTAAAGATCCCAAATCAGCTGCAACTCGTGAAGTGATGGGCTTTCGTCTGAGCGCTGAAAAAATTTCTGGGTTAATGACATTAGGTACAGAAAATAGTAATACACCCAATGGTATCAACACCTTTAGTGGGTATATGAAAACCAAAGCGTCTGCGGGTGTTGCAACAACTGCCGAGCGTGTGATGGACTATGCTTCTACGCAGCAATACATTGAAGGGGCTGTTAAGGGGACATTATTTGGTGCTGAAGTTGATCTACCGCTTCACTACAAATCAGATAATTATTCTTTTAATTTAAAATCAACCACAGCACCTTTTACAATTCCAGCCACTGTCGTGAGCGGGAATAGAATTAAGGATAATATTGCGGTATTAAAAGGCACAGGTACAGTTGATCGTCTAGATTTTAGTGGTCCATTAGAAGCTCAGATCTCTCTACTTGGGTTAAATATTAATTTGAATAAAGACGTAACAGGCTATCTTACTGGACTACAAACCGATATTACGGTAAATCAAAGTTTAGGTTTGATCCATGCACTTTATCTAAATAACCCTGCTTCGTTATCCTTACAAGCTCAAAAAATACTCTGGCCTGGTGCTGCAGTTGCAGCAGAAAGAGGTTGGTGGTTGGCGATGGAAGATGAGGTCGATTTGGGGAGTATTACACCTTCAGATAAAGTGGCGATTACGGATGAAGTGTTGAAACAAACGATCGCTGGAATTAACCATGACTTAAGTACCAATGTTCGTAATTGTGGAGATTTAATCTTTGGTTGTGTTGCAGGTTCGGCTTTAGATGTTAAAGAAATTAAAAACCCGTCATTAATTGATTTCCCATTAAACAATTTAAAACTTTCTGGACAGGAGTTTCGTTCTAACTGCTTCGGCGGGCTGAAATTCTGTTAAGGCTTAAAGTATTTAATATAAAAAAATCCCGCACTTAGCGGGATTTTTTTATATTTAGCGCAAATTATTTTGCAATTTTCGCTAAAAGGTCTTCTTTACTGAGGTTGCTTGATTCTTCATCACGGCGACCTTTGTACTCAAATGTACCAGCATCCAAACCTTTCTCACCAATAACGATACGGTGTGGAATACCTGTTAACTCGATATCAGAGAATTTAACACCAGGACGCTCATTACGATCATCAAGAAGAACATCATAACCAGCAGCAGTTAATTCTGCATACAGTGCTTCAGCTGCTTCCATTGTACGTGGTGACTTATGTGCATTCATTGGCACGATAGCAACTTCGAAAGGAGCAATTGCAGACGGCCAAATAATACCTTTGTCATCGAAGTTTTGTTCAATCGCAGAAGCAACAACACGAGTTACACCAATACCGTAGCAACCCATAGTCACAACGAGAGGTTTGCCATCTTCACCTAAAACTTTGCAGCCAAGCGCTTCAGAGTATTTTTGACCCAACTGGAAGATATGACCAACTTCGATACCACGTTTAATCAAGATTGTACCTCGACCATCTGGAGAAGGGTCACCTTCAACAACATTACGCAGGTCATAAACTTCGGTGTATTGTGCATCACGTTCCCAGTTTACACCTACAGCATGTTTATCAACTTGGTTTGCACCAGCAACAAAGTCTGAAAGTACAGACGCTGCACGGTCAACAATAACGGTAATGCCTTTTTCGGTTAAGCCTTGAGGGCCACAGAAACCAGCAGTTAAGCCTAAGTCAGCTAATTGTGCTTCAGTTGCAAAGGCCAATGGAGCAGCAATTAATGGGTGTTTTTCAGCTTTAATTTCATTCAGTTCATGGTCGCCACGTAGGAATAAGGCAACCACTGGCGCAGCTTTACCTTCTTCAGCAACACCTTGAACCAACAATGCTTTTACAGATTGAGCAGGTTTTGATTTAAGGAATTCAGAAACATCAGCTATGGTTTTTTGATTTGGTGTATCAACAATTTCAAGTGCTTTAGTCGGAGCAGCACGTTCACCAACTAGTACGGCTTCAGCCATTTCTACGTTAGCAGCATAATCTGACTCTGTAGAGAATGCGATGTCATCTTCACCGCTAGACGCAAGGACGTGGAATTCGTGTGAACCAGAACCACCAATTGAACCTGTATCCGCTTGAACTGGACGGAAATTTAAACCTAAACGCGTGAAAATCTTGCAGTAAGCTGCATACATGTTGTCATAGGTTTCTTGTAAAGAGGCTTGGTCAACATGGAAAGAATAGGCATCTTTCATGATGAATTCACGTGAACGCATCACACCGAAACGAGGGCGGATTTCGTCACGGAATTTGGTTTGTACTTGGTAGAAGTTTGCAGGCAATTGCTTATAGCTTTTCAACTCATTGCGAGCAAGATCTGTAATCACTTCTTCATGTGTAGGGCCAAGTACAAAGTCATTGTTATGACGGTCTTTAAAACGTAAAAGTTCTGGACCATATTGTACGAAACGACCTGATTCTTCCCATAAAGATGCGGGTTGAGTGACAGGCATCAGGACTTGAAGTGAACCAGCACGATCCATCTCTTCGCGGATAATCGCTTCAACTTTATTTAATACGCGAACGCCCATCGGCAGCCAAGTGTATAAACCTGAAGCCAATTTACGAATCATCCCGGCACGAAGCATAAGCTGATGTGAAATAACTTCAGCATCGTTTGGGGTTTCTCTTAACGTTGCAAATAAAAAGCGACTCGCGCGCATGGAAACTGTCCTAAAAAATTAAGCGTTAAAGTGGAGAGTATACAATAAAAAATGAGGTGAACATTTTCCAAAGTCACCTCATTTTAGATTTTGTCATTATGACATGATTTTTTTGGCCTGACGTGCAAGGAAGTTTCGGAAATCATCCAAATAGGTAAAAATCACTGGAACAACCACGAGTGTCAGTAAGGTAGAAGTAATCACTCCGCCAATCACGGCATGTGCCATTGGCGCGCTTTGTTCACCGCCTTCACCTAGACCAAGTGCAAGCGGAACCATACCCATCACCATTGCACTGGTGGTCATTAAAATGGGGCGTAAACGGGTTTTACCTGCTTCAATAATTGCGTCATAACGATCTACACCATGATCCATGGCTTTTTTAATAAAGTCGATGAGTAGAATTGCGTTCTTTGTCACCAAGCCCATGAGCATAATAATCCCGATAATGGAAAAGAGGTTCATGGTTGAATTAAATAAGAATAAGGCTAAGAACACCCCAATCAATGATAAGGGCAATGAAGCCATAATGGCTGCAGGGTGAATGAAGCTATTAAATTGTGAACCCAAAACAATATAAATAAATACAATAGAGAGGGTAATCGCTGTCATTGCATAACCCGCAGACTCAGCCATATCTTTATTGGCACCTTGCGTGACAAAACTATAACCTGGTGGCAAGTCGAAGTTTTTCTCTATCTCATTGATTTCGGCACCAATATCACCCGCAGGACGTCCTGCTGTGTTGGCTTCAACCATTACTTCACGTGCCAGATCACGACGGTTAATTTGTGAAGCACCAAGTGTTTCTTCAAAGCTTGCCACACTTGCCAATGGAACTAAAATAGGTAAGCCTGCAGCATCGGTTTTTTGTGATGTGATGTACATGCTTTGAATGTCAGTTGGCAGTCGACGCTGATCTTCAGTGAGTCTTAAATTTACATCATAGGTTTCGCCTTTATCATCCTTCCACGTTGTTACATTATCACCCGCAAGAAGAGGGCGTAATACATTGGCGATTTGATTGACGGATAAACCTAAATCACTGGCTAAAACGCGATTGATATGTACACCTAAGGTCGGTTTAGGTTCTTTGAGTGAGCTTTCTAAGTCGACAATACCTTCGACTTTGGCAACTTCAACCAAGAATCGATCTGAAATGCGTTGTAACTCATCTAAGTCTGGTCCTTTAATCGAGATCATTACCGGCTTTTGGCCGCCCGATACTGTTTCATCAGCTGAGGCAATCGAGGTAATGGTAATACCTGCTACATGTTTTAAGCGGGTACGGAATTCATTGTTGAGATCCGTTAATGTTTGACTACGCTCCGTACGTGGTGAAACAGTGACACGAATGCTAGCATGGTTTTTGCCGCGGTCAGTGGCACTATTAATTGCACCATAAGTGGCTTTGACTTCTGGATGTTGGCGAATGATACGATCTACTTGCTTAAGCTTAGCCTGCGAATATTCAAGGGTTGCATCAATTGGTGTTTCAAATTTGATCCGAATTTCACCTTTGTCTGGTACGGGTACAAATTCAGTTCCGATCATTTTGGATAAACCTAATGCACCAAATAAAGACGCGACGGCGATTAAAAGGGTAATGAGCCTAAATTTTAAAGCAAGCTTGAGTAATTTTTCATAATGATGGCTTAGGTTGTCGAGCTTGCCCGAAATCCAGTTAAAAAAACGTTTGATTTTACCCGGCTTTTTATTTGGATCGTGGCGCTCTGCCCAGTGAGCAGACAACATCGGGTCAAGGGTGAAACTCACAAACATCGAAATCAGTACAGCGGTACTGACGGTTACACCGAATTGATAGAAGAAACGCCCAATAATGCCGCCCATAAATGCCACAGGTAAAAATACTGCGACAATGGTCAATGTTGTGGCCAATACGGCTAAACCAATTTCTTTCGTGCCGTCGAGTGCAGCGGTGACGTGGTCCTTGCCCATATCGGCATGGCGGACAATATTTTCACGAACCACAATGGCATCATCAATGAGTAGACCGATACTCAGCGAGAGAGCCAGTAGGGTCATCATGTTGATGGTAAAACCAAAAATCCAAACAAAGGTGAGGGTGCCCAGTAGCGAAATCGGTAGGGTTAAACCTGTAATAGCTGTCGAACGAAATGAACCGAGAAATAGCAAAACAATGAAGACTGCAAGTACAGCACCTTCAATAATGGTACGTGCCACATCTTTAATGCTGCCACGAATACCTTTAGATGAATCAACCACAATTTCTGCCGTCGTGCCTTGTGGTAATTGCTGTTGAATTTTACTTAAAGTTTTACGGGTATTATCAACCACCTCAATCACATTAGAGTCCGAACTTCGCAGAATGTCGACAGCAACGGCTGTTTTACCATTCAGATAGGCACTCGACTCCATTTCGGCTTGGCTATCTTCTATCTCGGCAATTTGTTTGAGATAAATCGGCGCGCCATTTTTATTGGCAACCACTAAATCTCCAAAAGAATTTGGGTGAATAACCCGAGATTTAATTTCGACCACCAATTCTGAGTTCTTTTGTTTTAAGGTTCCTCCCGGAACTTCAATATTTTCAGATTTTAGGGTGTTTATAACTTGATCGATCCCAATCCCGAAACTTTGTAATTTTTGCGGATTTACTTGTATTCGAATTTGTCGCTGCGCATCGCCCAATAAATTGACCGTACCTACACCGGGAACTGTTCTGAGCTGTGGCACAATCCGTTGATTGAGATAGGAACTCAAATCACGTAAAGACATGTCCTTTGATTCAAAAACAATCGACATAATCGCACTGGCAGTAGGGTCGTAGCGTTCTACAATGGGGTCATCAATTTCATCACGAAATTGTGCGGTTACCGGTGCAATTTTATCTCGAATATCCTGTGCAGCTACAGAGGATGAGACGTCTAGATTAAATTCGACAATAACCGTGGATAAACCTTCACTGGATTGAGAAATGACTTGCTTGAGGCCTGAAATGGTATTGATCTGATCTTCAAGTTTCTTGGTGATTTCAGATTCGACAGACTCAGGAGAAGCACCTGGATAGTTGGTGTAGACCACAACAAAAGGGAAGTCGACATCAGGAAACTCTTCAACACCCATACGTTGCCAAGATGCGAGTCCTAGTACCATCAGACAGAACATCATCATAATGGTGAAAACAGGATATTTCACACTAATTCGGGTTAACCACATAACAAATGTCCTGCCTTATTCTTTTAATTTTGGCTGATACTTACATCTTGTTTGATATCTGAATCATTAAATTTAATTCGGCTGATCAGATCACTATTTTGTAAGCCCTGAACAATCGCGGTGTTATTGCTATAACTCTGATTCAAAATTTGTACAGGCACTTTGGCAATTTTATTTTGACGAATGACCCAGACATAAGGTTGGTCTTTTAGACTTTGAATGGTGTCGAGTGGAATTTTTTGGCCTGAAATATTATCTGTACCTAAAATGTGACCTTCGACAAAAGCACCAATACTTAATGATGTAATGGTTTCATTTGGGGCTGCAAAAAATTCAATTTGGCGACTTGCTTGATCAGCAATGGGTGAAATCCGACTGATTTGTGCAGTGAGTAAATTGCTATTGCCTTGGATGCTATATTCAATCTTTTGTCCAATTTTCAGTGCAGCTTGCTGATCACTTGGTAATTTGGCTTGAATTTCCAATTGGTCTGGATTGACGATTTCAAAAAGGGTTTGTCCCGCAGCAACCGTTTGTCCCGGTTCAACATCACGTTTGGTAATCACGCCTTGGATAGGGCTATAAATGGTGCCGTCTTGATTGGCTTTTCGTGCAATATCGACATTGGCTTGTTGGGCACGAACATTTTCCATTTGAGCTTGGTAATCGACACGACTTTGTTCAAACTCTACTTTGGAAATAAAGCCTTGATTTAGCAAACGCTGTTTGCGCTCCATCATTAGTTTGGCTTGATTGGCTTGAGCTTGTGTGGATGCAAGGTTTGCTTGTGATTGAGCAAGACGTGCGGCATTGTCTTGATTATTTAAACGCACCAACACTTGGCCTTTGCTGACACGTTGTCCGACCTCTGCATTAACATTGGTTGCAGTCGCAGTGACTTGGGCTTGAATACTGCTCTGATTGACCGCCCGAATGGTGCCTGTAAATGCAGTTTTGGAAATTGCGTTGCCTTGTTCGATCGTGACCAGATCTTGTTGAATCAATTCAATCTTATTTTCTGGTTTTACACTTTGCTGCGAATCTTCTTTTTGACATGCAGCCAAAGTCAGGCTTATGCAAAGCAGGCTAAGCTTTAAAAATGGGGATGATTGCTGTGCAGATTGCATAATGGTCCTTATATCAGCGGTCTACAAAAGCAATTGAATAACAAGTTTATTCCATCGCTTTTAAACGCGTAATAATTCTGTCGTATTCAGCTTCTGTATTTCGATAGCGAGTTTGTAACGATTGAATGTATTCTTTTTTCGCTACCATATTTTTTTGATTATTATCCAACATTGTTTTTAATTTTGCCGGAACGGTTTCACCTTTTCGAAAATGTTCACGTTCTTGGCGAACAAATAATACACGATCATTTTGTAATTGTTTTAATTGTTCTTGTTCAAACACGATCTGTTTACGTATACCAGTCAGTGCATCACGCTTTTTAATGGCCGCAGTTCGGCTATTGGTATAGGCTTTTTTAAGTTTGATATCTGAAGCTTGCTGACGTGCTTGGGCAGCACGCTGAGGAGCTTGTCTAACGTCCGCTTCAGCATTGTAGGGGCGGTTACGTTTAATCACTTGCATATTTTGATCAAGTGCTTCATAACCATAGCGGATGTGATTTGGTGTCACATTGGTACTGATGTTTGCTATGCCTTTACTGTCATAGTAACGATACCAAGTCGCCTTTTGTGGTTGCTGCGTATTGGTTGGTGCAGCAAATAAAAGCGGGGTATAAGCCAGTAAACAAGTCGTCAGAATGACTTTTTTTGAGAAATGTTTAAGGCCAATCAAGTGAATTTTTTTTGTAAACGGACTCAACCTTGTACTCCCCAGTTTAAAGTTGACTAAATTACTTATTTTAAAGTAATAATCTTGCTATAATATGCTTAATTAAGACAATTAAATACTATTCCAAGTTAAAAAAAAATCGTTGGTCATCGGAAAGTGTGAAGCAGTTAATAAAAACAAGAAATCTTGTGTGTTTGCGCAGAAAATGTTCATTGAAAACGCAAGTAAAGATATGTTAAAAATGTTCACAACTTGTAAATAATAATGCTGCTAACTTAATTGTTTGTACATCCTCAATGGGTAGGGTCAATAAATGGACGATAAATTCCAAAATCTAAAAGTCATGGTAATTGATGATTCAAAAACCATTCGTCGTACGGCCGAAACGCTGCTTCAGCGTGAAGGATGTGAAGTCGTCACTGCTGTAGATGGTTTTGAAGCACTTTCAAAAATTGCAGATGCGAATCCAGATATCGTATTTGTCGATATTATGATGCCACGTCTTGATGGCTATCAAACTTGTGCCCTGATTAAAAACTCTCAAAATTATCAAAATATTCCTGTGATTATGCTTTCAAGTAAAGACGGTTTATTTGATCAGGCGAAGGGTCGTGTTGTGGGTTCGGATGAATACTTAACGAAGCCATTCAGTAAAGATGAATTGCTGAATGCAATCCGTAATCACGTTACAGCTTAATTAGATTTTTTATTTTTTGGGGAAAAAGCATGGCACGTATCCTAATCGTTGATGATTCACCAACAGAAACATTCCGTTTTAAAGAAATTTTAGGTAAACACGGTTTTGAAGTGATTGAAGCTTCAAATGGGGCAGATGGTGTGACAATGGCTCAAGCTGAGTTACCTGATTTGGTCTTAATGGATGTGGTAATGCCGGGTGTGAATGGATTCCAAGCAACACGTCAAATTGCACGTGGTGCGACCACCAAACATATCCCGATTGTCATTGTAAGTACCAAAGATCAGGCAACTGACCGTGTTTGGGGTAAACGCCAAGGTGCTTCTGATTATCTGACTAAACCTGTAGACGAAAAACAATTAATTGATGTGATTAAGCAACACCTCAATGCAGGATAAAGCTCTATGGCAGCAAATGGATTTATCGAATTACTTCGAATCGCAAAACGAGGAAACAAAAACTACGTTTCCACTGAAAATGAAGTAAACCGATGGTCAGGCATTGCTTTTGAGATGATGGGGCAATATTACGTTGCTCCTTTAGGTGAAGTAGCTGAAGTGATCTACCCACCAAAATATACGCCAGTTCCCAATACCCAACCTTGGGTGATGGGACTAGCCAATATTCGGGGACGCTTACTTTCTTTGTCTGACCTAGCACAATATATAACCGGTCATCGAAGTAGTTTTTCACCCACTCAAAAAGTTTTATGTATTAGTCATAATGACCATTATGTCGGTTTGGTAGTCGATCAAGTTTTGGGTATTCAACACTTTAATAAGAAAAGTTATTTTTCTAAACATAATGAGTTGGATCGAAATTTACAGGAATATTGTCAGGGGTATTTCCACCAGCATAACCAGCAGTGGAATGTATTTCTCTTCAGTCGTTTACTGCAAAATCCAAAATACATGAACGCATCTATAAAATTTATAAATTAATTGTCGCGCACGAACGAAAGAAGGCGTAATCGGGGAGAAGCTGAATGGGCTTTAAACTTAAAAAGAAAAATACGGGTGAAAGCACCAGTGGTCGTAAAGGCGGTAATGCTTTTCTGGCAAAACTGCAATCACAGACAGATCAATTATCTCGAGTTTTTGGTGATAGTGAAAAATCCAAACCATTTATTTATGGTGCGATTGGTTCATTAGTACTGGCAACGATTATTTTATTATACCTATTCTATAGCGTTCCTCGCGGTAACCAATTAACGCAAAGTTTGGGTGAACTCCGTCTTCTTTCGCAAACAATTTCGCGTCAAGCAACTGAGGCAACTGCTTCAGGTACTGAAGATGCAATGAAAAAATTAATTGCCTCTCAAGATTCGTTCAAAGAAAACTTAGAAACTGTAAAAGACATTCATGCAAATACAGATGCGCTGAAATCTGTAGATACGCAGTGGGCTGAGGTTTCAAAAAGTATTGACTTGATTACTTCGCAACAAAAAATCATTAATAAGTTATATGACACGAACATCGCGATTGGTGAAACCATTCCGGGGATTCAGGCGGAATATAACTTGATGGTCGACCAAATGGCACGTCAAGACATGCCTTCGAACCAGGTGGTGATTGCGAAAAACCAGGTATTCATTGCAGAACGTATTTTACGTTCGATCAGTTCGGTGCTTTCAGGTTCTGATAGCTCACGTGAGTCTGCAGATGACTTCAGTGCCGATACTGAAACCTTCGGTTTGTACTTAAATGCCCAATTGGATGGTAGTACAGAGCTTGGTGTACAACGTATTGAAAGCCCTGAATTACGTGAGTCACTTGAAGGCATTAAAGCTGAATATGACGATGTATTAAAATCAGCGGCTGCGACAATTTTGAAAAACTCAACGCAAATTGTGAACGTACGTAAAGCATCTTCACAAATTTTTGCTGAGTCAGACAAATTGTTGGACAACTTAAATCAATTGTCTTCTAGCACAGGCTTGAAAACCATTTTACCTGCGGTACTGTTGATTCTTGCTTTAACAGCCTTCTTGATCTGTGTGTTCAAACTTCTTTCTTTACGTGGTCAATCGGATAAATTCCGTGTAACCCGTCTTCAAGAAGAATATGACCGTAACCAGAACGCGATTTTACGTTTACTCGATGAAATTGCCGATCTTGCAGACGGTGACTTACGTTCGTATGCGACGGTATCTGAAGACTTTACTGGTGCGATTGCCGACTCGATTAACTTCGCAATCGACCAATTACGTGACCTTGTATCGCGTATTACAGAAACTTCTCAAGAAGTTGCACAATATACGGCGAATACGCAGGGTATTACCAACCAGCTTGCAGAAGCATCTGAGCATCAGGCGCAAGAGATTGCTGGTGCATCTGCCGCGATTAACGAAATGGCAATGTCGATTGACCAAGTATCTTCGAACGCTGAAGAATCAGCTGTCGTAGCAGAACGTTCAGTACAAATTGCTGCAAACGGTGCAGATGTTGTAAACCGTTCAATTGAAGGTATGGACACGATTCGTGAACAGATTCAGGAAACTTCAAAACGTATTAAACGTTTGGGTGAGTCTTCTCAAGAGATTGGTAACATTGTCGCACTGATTAACGATATTGCCGACCAAACGAACATCTTGGCATTAAACGCAGCAATTCAGGCGTCGATGGCGGGTGAGGCAGGTCGTGGTTTCGCCGTGGTAGCGGATGAGGTACAGCGTCTTGCGGAACGTTCAGCGTCTGCAACCAAACAGATTGAAGGCTTGGTAAAAACCATTCAAACGGATACTAACGAAGCCGTAATTTCGATGGAACAAACGACTTCGGAAGTTGTACGTGGTGCGAACTTGTCTAAAGATGCCGGCGTAGCACTGGATGAAATTCAGTCTGTATCGGGTAACTTGGCGAAACTGATTGCAAACATTTCGGATGCTGCAAAACTTCAGTCTGCTTCTGCAGGTCATATTGCGACAACGATGAACGTTGTACAAGAAATTACCTCGCAAACCACCAGTGCAACATTTGATACTGCACGTTCGGTATCTGAATTGGCGAACATGGCTGAATCATTACGTGAATCTGTATCTGACTTTAAACTCCCAGAGTAAGTCAGGCGCAAACCTGCAGTACCTTAGCTACGGCTAGGGTACTGCACCGATTACAGATAACACATCGATAAGGTGAACTTAACGTCACAGTTAAGTCTTAGGTGATGGTTACAATTAAGTTTGAGCAACCTTCTTGGTGGCAAAACATAAGAAGCCTTAGCTATGAAAGAAATATTAAAAAATTTAGTTGAAACAACTACGCTTCCTGAAGATAGTTATCTTGATCAAGATGCAGAAATTTTAGAGATTTTTGTTGAAGAAATAGAAGAAATCTTTGAAGAACTAGCGGGTTTATTTACAACTTGGTTGGAAAATCCACAAGATAAAGACACTTTAACGACGATTCGTCGTCATTTCCATACCCTGAAAGGTTCAGGTCGTATGGTCGGGGCAAAATCGGCGGGTGAATCTGCATGGGCAGTTGAAGATACGCTGAACCGTGTTATTGCGGGTTCAGTACAGTTAACGCCGACCGTTCAAAAGTTTGCACAAACAGTTTTAAATGTTTATCAATATAAGCTCTATCCACGGTTTAAAAATGTTGCCGAATTGGATGTTGACTTACGTCCATTGGTTTTAATGGGGCAACAATTACAACAAAATATTAGCCTTGAGCCTGCACTCGAAGAATTATTAAAACTGGCAGATCAATTAAAATCTGAAGATGCTGTCACTGGTTTAGAGCTGACTGAAGTTGAAACTACAGAACATGTGGAAGTAGTTGAAAGCACGATCGATGCAGTGGCCGAATCAGAAACAAATCTTGAGCAAGTGGATGCAGATGCATCACTGGTCGAAGAGACTGTGAGCATTTTTATTGAAGAAGCTGAAGAACATCTACAAACGATTGATCAGTTCCTCCAATCTGATGATAGTAAATCACAAGACTATAATGGCTTGATTCGCGCGCTACACACCTTACGTGGTAGTTCGTCGATGGCACAAATCGAAGAGATTTTTGAAGCCAGTTCAAAAGTTGAAAATTTATTCAAAACCTTATTGCAAGACGAAATCGTATCGAGCTCGAAAGAAACTGCTTTATTGATTCAATATGCTGAATTTGTTCGTGATTATTTACACGTGCTCCGTTCAGGGGATAAGGCAAATCTTGCGTCTATTTATGAAACCTTCAAAGCCGCTTGGGATGATTATGGTTTTGCAAGCCAAGATCAATTGGCGCCTGAAGATAATCCGCAAGGTTTGGTTTCTAAACTAATCGAATTAAATATTGATCAGTTATTAGATGCTGAATTTGAGTTTGATAAACGTGCTCTAGCTGAATTCCCAGACTATATTCAACAGCTCAGTCAACAAGCTTTAGAGTTGATTGAACATACGGATAATCGTGCGTCTGTTGGTATCCATGATTTCACGACTCAAATGCGTGCAGCGTATCAGTCTTTAATTGAAAAGCCTGAATTGCTCCATGCTGATTATGGATATGAGTTATTTGCACAAGCGCATCAAGAATTCATTCACTTATTTGACACCTTAGCTGCGGGTCAGCGTGTGGTGTTAAGTGAAGAGGTTCAGCGTTTCTTAAATGAGCTAGCTGCATTTGTTCAACAAGACATTGAAGCAGTTGCAGCAACGACTACACAAGAAGCCAATATCGTTGCCGAACCTGTTGCCACTGCAGAAGATAAAGCCGCTGTTCCAAATACAACAGCAGTAGACTTTGCACAATTAAGTCAGCGTATCCAACTTGATCATCAACAGATGCAAGCGGCGGATGCGAATAATGACTTTGATGAAGATCTTTTAGGGATCTTTATTGAAGAGGCAGAAGAATTATTGGTGGGGATTGACCAAGACCTCAGTACTTGGACACGTGATAAGACCAATACTTCAGCTTTGAATAATTTAATGCGTTATTTGCATACCCTAAAAGGTGGTGCAAATATGATTGCCGCGTCTCATGTGGGTTTAATTTCGCATGAATTGGAGTCAATTTATGAGCGCATTATTCGTCAGCAAATTTCGATTACTCCTGCGTTAATTCAAATTATTCGCTTGGTGCAGGATGATATTTCAGATCGTATTCAAACCATTCGTGACCAAGGGATCGACTACCCAGCGAATAATGTGATCGATATTCTAAGGAATATTCAGTCAATTGTGGCAGGAGAACATTCAGAACCTGTTGCATTGGCTTCGGCTCCTATTTTAGCTGAAACTGAACAAGCAGCAGTAGAACCAGATGTATCGGTGTCAGAGCCGATGAATGTTGTTGAAGACACAGCAGAAGCAGTGGTTGAAGCTCAAACGACTGCTCACACTGAGTCCGCTGTTGAACATCTTGAACATGCGGTTGCTGATCATGTTGAGCATCCAGATGATGATCTACGTTCTGTCATGGAAGAAACCTTCCTTGAAGAGTCTGAGGAAATTCTTGAACAAGCCGTTCAATTATTAAATCAATGGACTGAACAACGTAGTGACCGTAACGTATTGCTTCAATTACAACGTGCTGCCCACAGTATTAAGGGTGGTGCGCGTATGGTTGAAAATGAACCTGTTGCCGCAATTGCGTATCAACTTGAGACGACGTTTGAGCATTTCGCGGTTCATCATTTCAACTCAAATGCATATGACGGCTTACTCAAAACGACGTTGGCATGGTTAAAAGAAGCGATCTTCAACCACGACTATAGTAATTTTGACAGCATCAAATTGAGCTTAGAGTCCATTCAATATGTGGATGTTACGGTTCAACTGCCAAACCGTGTTGCAGAATTGGAACAAGGTATCGTCAGCAAAGGCTTTGAATTTATTCAAGGTGATGGTGTTGAACCGCCATCGATGTTGGGTGAGTGGACTGAAGCCAATTCTTCTGATAACAGCAATGAGATGATTCGTATCTCGGCTGATCTCGTCGAGAAGATGATTGACTTATCAGGCGAAAACTCGATTAACCGTTCACGTATTGAAATGGACTTAGGTCAGCTAGGCAATACCTTGAATGAAATGGAGTTAGCAATTAAGCGACTTGCTGACCAGTTACGTCGAATGGATGGTGAGCTTGAGTCACAAATTATTGCCAAACATGGTTCTGAAAATTCACGCTATGCGGATTTCGACCCATTGGAGATGGACCAATATTCATCGATTAACCAATTGTCAAAATCTCTAGCCGAATCTGCGTCGGATTTGGTTGACTTCAAGAGTACTTTGGCAGAAAAAATCCGTGATGCGGAAGGTCTGTTATTACAACAATCACGTATTCAGTCAGAAATTCAAGAAAGTCTGATGCGTACCCGTTTGGTGCCATTTGATCGTTTGTTACCACGTTTACAACGTATTGTGCGTCAAACCTCTTCGACCTTGAACCGTCCTGCAGAATTGATTGTTCAAAATACAGAAGGTGAATTGGACCGTACGATCTTAGAGCGTTTGGTGACACCATTTGAACATATGCTGCGTAATGCGGTCGACCATGGTTTAGAAGATACTGCTGACCGTTTGGCTTTAAAAAAGCCAGAAGTAGGTAGCATCGTCTTGAACATTAGTCGTCAGGGTACTGATGTACTGGTGTCTTTCAGTGATGATGGTAAAGGGATTGATGAAACCAAAATTAAAGACAAAGCCTTAAAACTTGGTTTAATCAAAGCGGATCAGTTCCTCGATAAACAAGAAATCTTGCAATTGATCTTCCATCCAGGTTTCTCAACGGCACAATCGGTAACGCAAATTTCGGGTCGTGGTGTTGGTCTGGATGTGGTGCAAAGTGAAATTAAAGCCTTGGGTGGTCATGTTTCCGTTGAGTCTGAGTTAGGTAAAGGGACGACCTTTACCATTCGTGTACCAACCACAGTAGCGGTCAGCGATGCCTTGATGGTGAAAGCGGGCGATCAGCAATATGCGATTTCATTAGCGCAAATTGAACGTATTGTCCGTATTGCACCTACGGCACTCGAAACTTACTTCAATAGTAAGGATGACGTGTTTAAAATTGACAACACCAATTACAAACTACGTTATCTATCAGAGTTTGTGGGTAATCAGCCAATTCCACGTTTAAATAATGTCGGCCATTCATTGCCTGTATTGCTAATAAAAGGCAACAGTGGTCAAACCATTGCTTTATTGGTAGATCAGCTGGTGGGTTCACGTTCTCAAATCGTGGTGAAACCAATTGGTCAACAATTTACCAGTGTGGCCGCGATTGCAGGTGCCACGATTCTAGGTGATGGTCATGTATGTTTGATTTTGGATGGGCAAAATATTGCACGTCAAATTCAAACTACGCAGCGTGTTAAACATTCAGCTGAACAGCGTGATTTGGGCCGTCAATCCAATGCACGTCGTTTAGTGATGATTGTCGATGACTCGGTGACAGTACGTAAGGTGACTTCACGCTTACTTGAACGTCAAGGTTATGACATCGTGACCGCGAAAGATGGTGTAGATGCAATTGAGCAGCTTGAAAATGTCCGTCCAGACTTGATGCTACTCGATATTGAAATGCCACGTATGGATGGTTTCGAAGTGACAAACTTAGTCCGTCACCACGACATTCACCGTGACTTGCCAATCATTATGATTACATCGCGTACTGGTGAAAAACATCGTGAGCGTGCATTTAGCTTAGGTGTGACTCACTATATGGGTAAACCATTCCAAGAAGCTGAATTGCTTGCCAATATTGAAGCTTTAATTGCAGAAAAGCAGGGGTAATTTATGAGCCAAAACACTGTTTCTCAGGTTGTCAGCGATAAAATTGATCAGCAGGAACTGCAACATCTCATTACGGTTTCTACCGGTTTTATCGATGCGTATATCATCGATTGTCATGGTAAAGAGCCAATGTTGTTGCCACAAAATATTGTGCTTTCAGCGCTCGATAGTGCAACCAAGGTTCCTTTTGTTGAATGGCATGAATTGAAATTGCCTGTTTTCTCGGTCAATGATCCTGCAAAAAATCAGGGCGTGGCTTTGGTGATTGAAGGCGATGATGTTGGACAGCGTTTTGCACTGATGTGTAATGAAATGCCGAAAACCATTCGTCTGCGTATTTCTGAAGTGGTTGATGAAGAAAAAACCGTGAAAGACGCCAATATTTTCCAATATGTACGCATGGCCGATCAGGTATTTCATATTCCAAATTTAGCCAATATTCAAAACAGCATTGGGCTTCAAGCGGCTTAGTATTTGTAAAAACGAGATATAAAAAAGGAACTCCATTGAGTTCCTTTTTTTGACTATGTGGGGAATATTTAAGCCAACAGGTTTTCTAAAATCTTTTCGTAAATTTCAGAAAGTGGTTCCAACTCTGCCACATTGACGTGTTCATTGATTTGGTGAATCGTGGCATTTAAAACACCCAGCTCAAGCACCTGTGCACCTGTAGGCGCAATGAATCGACCATCAGAAGTACCACCACTGGTCGAAAGTTCAGTTTCTGTCCCAGTAACATCTCGAATGGCATCACGTGCGGCATTCACTAACTCACCGACTGGGGTTAGGAATGGAAGACCAGATAACGTCCAAGAGATGTCATATTCAACACCATGACGATCTAAAATTTCCAAGGTACGTGCTTTGAGTTCATCTGCCGTTACTTCTGTTGAATAACGGAAATTAAACAGTAAATTCATCGTGCCCGGAACAACGTTGGTTGCACCTGTGCCGGCATTAATATTGGAAATTTGGAACGACGTTGCAGGGAAGTATTCGTTACCATTGTCCCACACGGTATCGCAAAGCTCAGCCAATGCTTTTGAAGCTGTATGGATTGGGTTGATTGCTAGATGTGGGTAAGCAACGTGACCTTGTTTACCTTTAACTGTTAAATTGGCATTTAGCGAACCACGACGACCATTTTTAACAATATCGCCAAGTGTGTTGGTGCTTGAAGGTTCACCCACCAAACACCAAGTCATTTTTTCATTACGCGCTTCTAAAGTTTCAACAACTTTGACTGTCCCATTGATCGAAGGACCTTCTTCGTCAGAGGTAATGAGAAATGCAATAGAACCTTTATGGTTTGGATGTTTCGCAACAAAACGTTCGGAAGCAACAACCATAGCTGCCAACGCGGTTTTCATATCTGCGCTGCCACGACCATATAGTTTTCCGTCGCGAATTTCAGGAAGAAATGGGTCAGAACCCCATGCATCCAAGTTACCCGTAGGTACTACATCCGTATGACCTGCAAAGCAAAATACTGGTGCTTCAGTCCCTTTACGTGCCCAAAGATTATCTACATCATCAAAACGCATATTTTCAATGTTAAAGCCAATTTTGGCTAAACGATCCGCCATAATGTTCTGGCAGGTATGGTCAATCGGTGTCACCGACGGTTGGCGAAGTAGTTCTAGGCTGAGATCAAGAGTTGCTGTTGAGGTCATGCTAAATACAGAAGTCAAAAATGTCGCAATATAATAGGCGAATCAACAAGCGAAGGGAAATTTAGACGTAAAAAACCCTATTAAAAAAATAGGGCTCTTTTATAAATTCTTGGGAAAGAAATTAATTGCGGCGAATTTCTTCCGAAGTTTTCTCAGCAGTATTGGTTACAGCATCTCCAGCTTTAGATACGTCTTTACCAACACCTTTTACTGTATTACAACCTGTCAGTACGAAAGCAACCATAAGTGATGCAGCTAAAATTTTTTTCATTGAATGTAATCTCCATTATGAAAGAATAATTTTTAGAAGACTAAATTATTCTGTTGTGAGATTTAGATTAAAAAATAGCCGTATCAAACAGTAGGTGGTTTTTACGGTGGTTGAGTAAATAAATGTAAATTTCTACTAAATGGTGCATTGAGTCTTAAATTGTTTGCGGCAAAACCAAGCGTGGCTGTCTATACATATAATAGCTTTCATCACTGTCTTTTTTATATAAACCATCTGTCCACCAATGTGCGGTTGCACTCGTCGGTTGCTGCTGCACGCAGATCCATTCATGTCGTTGTAGGCGATAATAGCCTTGACTCGTAGATGGAATGACATGTCCCCATTGACCTATTCTACGCGCAGGATTGACCCAGTTTGGCAATGCGTTGGTACGCTGAATAGGTAAATATAATTGGCCCTTTAAAACGCAATAGCGCTGTTGAATCTGCTGCCCAAGTGCTTCATCAAATTGGAATTGTTTTTGGGTAAAATGATTAAGCTTACGAGCCAAAGTATCACTACGATTTAAGCCATACCAATAGGGTAATTGAAAATCGCGCTCGGCTAGATAATATTTTAAAGCCACTTCCCAATGTTCAACTTTACCACTTTCGGTATTTTTTAAAACAAAATCCAGTTCACCAACTGTACGAGGGCCGTCAATTTTTTGAATGCTATGTCCGAGTAACTGGTATGGATGGTATGGGTGATCGAGCAGCCAAAACCATATAAACATTTCGAAACGTAAACCAAGGCGAGTACTTTTTAATTTTTGTAAAAATTCTACTAATTCACTTGGGTGTTGTTCGAGTTGTTTTAAACGGGGAAGATAGGCTTCAAAATATTTATGCCAAAGCTCGTTTGGATGAAAATGAAAGGGATAGCGGATTTCGAGTTCATTGGGAATTTGCTGCAGAATATTTGGGCTAGCAATACAGAAAGCCAATTGGCGAACTAAGGGCTGTTTAAATTGCAACCATGGCTCAAAATAAGACGACGTTGTCGGGGTTACAGCCATATTGAAACCTTTCGAATAATGCAGAATAACAACGGATAATTGTTAAAAACATCTTATACTACCTGAATTGAAAGTTCAGGGTAGCGGTATGAAGACGTTGTTTTGGCGAAGCTTAGTGGTTGTCTTTGTCATTTTAGGCTTTATAGGGGCTTTATTGCCGGGAATGCCCACGACAGTCTTCTTAATATTAGCAGCATGGGCAGCTTCAAAAGGCTGGCCACAAATGGATGCTTGGTTATTGAATCATCCTAAATACGGCCCAACCCTACGCGCTTGGCGCGAAAATGGCACCGTCCCCCGCAAAGCAAAATGGTTTGCATCGATCATGATGTTTGTGAGTGGTCTGATTATGCTTTTTACTTCTGCACCGATTGCCGTCAAGATTTTCACGGACTTAACCATGTTGATCGTTGGTATTTGGTTATGGACACGACCTGAGCCAAATCAGATGCGGACTATTGAACAATCGCCGCAGACACAACCAGTAGATAAAGATAAGCAGAAAGAGCAAGAGCATGTCTGAATATACCCAAGATCAAGCCGATATCCTGATTAACTTGAAAGATCAAACTTTAACTTTGCCGAAGCTCAATAAGTTTTATCTAATTTCATCGGGTAAAAATGGCATTGGTGAACAAGAAAATAGTGGTAAGACTCCACGTGGTTGGCATCAAATTGCGGAAAAGTTTGGTGGACAACAACCTCAAAATGCAGTTTTTAAAGCACGTCAGTGGACAGGTGAGGTTTACGACGAGCAACTTGCCGCATTACATCCTGAGCGGGATTGGATTTTATCTCGAATATTGTGGCTCAGTGGTTTGGAACCCGGCTTTAATGTGGGTGAGGGCTGTGATACTTATCAGCGTTATATTTATATTCATGGCACACCAGATACTGAACCAATGGGTATACCTATGTCACATGGTTGTATTCGCATGCGAAACAGCGATGTTGTAGAACTTTATCAATTGATTCCATTAAATGCGCTGGTTTACATCACTGAACATTGAACACGTCGTTAAAAGCACAAGCCATGAAAACCGAAGTTCATGGCATCAAAACAAAGATTTGAAAAATTAAAGTGAGTTTGAAAGGCGTTTTTTTGTCAGGACTTTTGTCAGGACTAATGCTCGCAAACCAACAGAAAATCGTGTTTGAATGTATTTTGTACACTAGGTTGTTTTAGAATGCCGGATGTGTGGTGAATTAATCGTCGGTTTGCTGAATGATTAGTTATGAGTCCATCTGAAAAACTGTTTTTTATGTGAATGATGCAGAATATAAGTCATATTTTTAGTAATAAATTTACAGGTTTATAGCTAAAAAATGTTCAAAAATACTGATTTTTCCGCAATATAACTTATTTTTTAATCACTCAAACAGAAAAAGTGGAAAAGAGTTAGAAAAGCGTTTGACAGACCGTGAGGATTCTCTATAATGCACCTCATCAAACGATGAACATGTTTTGAAAAGGGCGCTTAGCTCAGTTGGTAGAGCGTCTGCCTTACAAGCAGAATGTCGGCGGTTCGATCCCGTCAGCGCCCACCAAACCTTTTCAACGTTAAGATATTTAGAGTGCAGCGGTAGTTCAGTTGGTTAGAATACCGGCCTGTCACGCCGGGGGTCGCGGGTTCGAGTCCCGTCCGCTGCGCCACTTTAAATCTTAATTCGTTTGAACCACAATAGCGACATTGTGTAAGTGCAGCGGTAGTTCAGTTGGTTAGAATACCGGCCTGTCACGCCGGGGGTCGCGGGTTCGAGTCCCGTCCGCTGCGCCATTTACATGATAGACCTTTTGAGGGCGCTTAGCTCAGTTGGTAGAGCGTCTGCCTTACAAGCAGAATGTCGGCGGTTCGATCCCGTCAGCGCCCACCATATTTTTTGTGATGCAGCGGTAGTTCAGTTGGTTAGAATACCGGCCTGTCACGCCGGGGGTCGCGGGTTCGAGTCCCGTCCGCTGCGCCATTTCAAAGAATATAATTGTTGTACCCTTTAAGGGCGCTTAGCTCAGTTGGTAGAGCGTCTGCCTTACAAGCAGAATGTCGGCGGTTCGATCCCGTCAGCGCCCACCATATCTTTATGATATTGGTTGTGTTTCGAAAGAAACTACGTGATGCAGCGGTAGTTCAGTTGGTTAGAATACCGGCCTGTCACGCCGGGGGTCGCGGGTTCGAGTCCCGTCCGCTGCGCCATTTATCTTAAAAATCTCTGTTCAAGAGAATGCCTTTAGAAAAATCTTCGATTTTTCTCTTGCGCTCAGACAAGGCTCCGCTTTGTTACTCTTCGCTCAGGGCGCTTAGCTCAGTTGGTAGAGCGTCTGCCTTACAAGCAGAATGTCGGCGGTTCGATCCCGTCAGCGCCCACCATATTCTTCTATAGAAACTTCTTTATCCAAAAGCTTGCCTAAATTTTCTGATTTACATAAAATTCGCTCTATAATAATTTTAATATTGTATGTGATCTATGAGAAATCCATATCAGCGCAAGGCAGCGTCTAAAACTCAAACTACAAATTACAATCCTCAAGAAACCTATAAACAATTTATTGAAAATATGGTCGCTCAAGGTGGCGTGATTGCGTTATATCAAGATGGTTGGGCACTTTGTGCGACACCTACAGGTCAACGTTCCTTCGCTATTTGGCAAAACCGTGGTTTGGCACGTTTATTAATTAAAGACAATTGGTCCAATTATGAAATTCAGGAAATTTCATTAAAAGACTTTATCGAAAAAGTCATTCCGTTTTTACGCAGCGAGAGCACTACGGTATCTTTAGATTTGACCCCAGAAGGGCAAAATATTTTGGTTGCGCCTGAAAAGATGCTGTTAGATATTAAAAATTATTTATATCAAGTCTATCAACAGCGCCCAGAAATCTTTGAAAACCTTAAAATTCCTTTGCCACGTAGCATTCGTTTAAATTAATGATTTATTTACAGCATAAAAAAGCCCTTGTTTACTGATCAAACAAGGGCTTTTTTTAATATTCGTTAAGTACAAAACCGCTCAAAAAAGCAAAATATTCACGTAGCCAAGAGTTGTAGCGGATGTACAGCGGTGTAGGCGCTGCAATGGTATACACCTGTGTATAGCCTAACTTTCGTGCAATTGCTTTTGCACGTGGAAGGTGAAAGTCACTACTGGCAATCGCAATGGGGGCATCAAGCGAAATCTGATGTCGTTTTAAAATCATTTTACTGTTAATCAGATTGAATTCTGTGCTGGTACTTCTGCTTTCTTCATATATGCGTGCGGCTGAAATGTCATAATGTTGAAGTAAATAGCGCTTCATGACAGAAGATTCGGTCATTTTTTCATTAAAGCCTAAACCACCCGTCATGATCATAATAGTATTGGGCTGTTGCAAGGCATACGGTGCTGCGGCATCGAGACGCGCCTTTAAGGTCGGAGAGGGTTGACCATTTTCAATACCGCTACCCAAAACGATGATGGCTTGGAAGGAAGTAAATGGCTTAGATTGGTGGCTATTGAAGTGTAAATACGCAAAAAACAGCAAAAGGCTCAATAGCCAAAGCCAAAACAACCACCATGCCGCACGCCAGAGCCTTTTGAGTTTGGGGGAATGATCTAAAATATTGTGGATTTTGGTTGTAAATAGTCCGGATATAAGAAAAATACACCCAATGACTAAGGGTAAAAGAATGCCTAAATGAATTTTATCTAATGTAAGCAACCAAATGGCATCTACACAGAGCAGCAAGCCTACACAAAGCAGTAGTATTCTTTTCATTCAAAAAATTAAAGCAGTATCCGTATTTGGCCTAAGTATAGCGAAAAAAAAACCAGACACGAGGTCTGGTTTTGAGTTGGGGCTATTGATTAGTAAACATCTTATTAGTAAACATCACGACGGTAACGTCCAGCTTGACGCAGTTCAGCAACAACATCTTCATCTAATATATCAATCAGTGCGTAGTCAACGTCCGTTGCCATACCGTTGATACTACCGCAAACGTAGATCACGGCACCTTGTTCTACCCATGATTTTAGTAAGGTCGCATGGTCACGTAGCTCATGATGCACATAGCGTTTCTCCGCTTGATCACGAGAGAAGGTGAGGTCTATGCGTTGAACTAAGCCTGTGTTTTGCCATGCTTCAATGATGTCTTGATAGAAGAAATCATGTGCGCGTTGACGCTCACCAAAAATCAGCCAGTTTTGCGTATAGTCTTGACGAACGCGTGCATGTAAAAGACTGAGTAAACCTGCAATACCTGTACCGTTACCAATACAAATCACAGGACGATTATCTGCAATCAGATGGAATGATTCATTGGTACGAATACGCAGTTGTAGTGTGCTGTTGATCGCTGCATGTTGTGTTAACCAACCAGAGCCTAAACCAAGCTCACCATCCGCATTGGACTGCTGACGTACCACTAAGCGTAATACTTGCTGACTTGGAATACTGGCAATGGAGTATTCACGAGTTGGAAGCGGTGGAAGCTGTTCGAGCAAATGATCAAGATTGGCAAATGGTTCAACATCCGTATTTAGGTTACGATCCCATAATGCATCTTCAATGCGTTGCTGAGTAGAATCAACCACTTGCTGACTTTGAATTTGGTGCTTTTGCATGAAGTTTGCAATACGTTCAGCACTATTACCTGGTTGAATCTCTGCAATATCACCCGCTTGCCAATTGGCTTCATGTTGCGGTTTTAACTCAATATTAAATGCAGGTGCACCTAAACTGTTCGGGTTGAGTAAATCACGTTTGGTCAATGTCCATGCATCAAAAGTTTTTTCAATTTGCATGTGCTGAAGTTCAAGTTTAGTCGCTTTGGCTAAAGCGCTATTCCATGCTTGAATGGCTTGGGTGTCGCCATTATTGACTTCAATCGTGTCAAACAGGGGCTTCGCAGCATTGCTTTGCATCCAGCGATGAATCGCATGACCAAAGCTACAGAAAGTATCAGGATATTCTTCTGAACCTAAAGCTAATACGGCAAACTGAACATGACTCAAATCGAGGTTTTGTGTCATCAGTTTACGTTCAAAGCTTGAAGCAAGGTCAGGTGCTTCGCCAGTGCCATAGGTACTTGCAACAAATAAAACCTGACAGGCTTGCGTTAAGTCATCAGCAGAAAGTTGCTGAACAGCTTTCACTGTGACAGGCTGACGAGCCTCTTGTAAGCTTGTTGCTGTACGCCATGCCAATTGTTCAGACAGACCTGTTTGTGATGCATAGCAAATTAACCAAGGCTGTGCATTTGGATCGATGGCAACTGGTGCTAAGCTTTGACGGGCTTGCTGTGTGAGTTTTTTCTGTTTACGACGTTTGAGATAGAGCATCCATCCTGTGACAAAGAACAGCGGCATCATGAGGGATGCAATAACCACAAAGAACTGATAAATCGGTCCGAAGAAACTACCACGATGCACAGGTAACATGCTGGTCATGATTTTTTCATTCAACTTTTTATCTTCGTATAAATCGATATCGGTGAGTGCATCCGTTTGGTAGTTATAAGTCGCTTTGTTGCGCGCACGCTCATGTTGAGGGACGGCATCTACAAAGTTAATTTCTAATTCACCATTGGCTTTTTTCGGAATATTAAAAGTGACACTTGAGTATTCACGACCAATATTTTGATTAAAGCCATTCCAACTTTGCGTAAGGGCAATATTCACTTGTTCAGGTTTTAGACCACGTTTTTCTCCGCGACCTTCAGCACCATGTTTATTTTCTTGAGCGCCGTGTTCAGAGGGACCTGACGTTGCAGGATTTCTTTCAGAACGTGCTTGGTGTTCACCACGAGTTTGTTCTGCCTCAGTGGGTGGTTTTTCACCACTTTGCTTTTCACCCGCCTGTTCAGCAGGTTGCCCATTCGGTTTTGGACCTTCTTGTAATTGCGGCTGTGGACGTTCAACGCCCATGACTTTAAACATGCCATTACGCCACCAGTCATAAGACCAATACAAACCTGTACATGCCAAAATGAGGTAGAAAATAATCACCCATGTGCCGACGACTGCATGTAGATCCCATAGGAAATTACGTCCTTTGAGCTTTGGTTTTACTGCAAGCCATTGTTTTACTGAATGTCTTTTTGGCCAGCGCAGATATAAACCACTCAATACAAAATAAATCAGCATGAGTGTACATGCGCCGGTAATTTGTTTACCTACAGGGCCAACAGTTAAATTACGGTGAAGTTGTTGTACAAACTGGAAGAATTTTTGACCTTTGATTTCAGGTAAAACTTCGGCTGTATAGGGGTTAACCATCATGTTATAGCCACGACGAGCACCTTCTTTGACAATATTCACGGTACTTGAGGCGGTAGCATCTGAGGCAATAGAGATGCTGTTAATTTTCATGTCAGGAAAAGACTGACTAAAGTGCTGATAAAGCTCAGCAGGGGTTAGTTTGGGCTGCTGTTGAGCCTGAACCACATAACTGTCCTGATTGATTGCTTTAAGTATTTGCTGTTCATAGGAATAAATGGCACCTGTAACCCCCATGAGCGAGAGTATTAAGCCGGCACTAATCCCCAAGAACCAGTGAATCTGGAAAAGGGTTTTCTTAAACATGATGGATTTAATATTGATAAAAGGTTGCTGAATTGCGACGAATTATAAACGATGATGTAGTAGAGAATGTGGAAAAAGTAAGTAATATTCATTCTCATTATTGTAATTATCAATGATTATTCGAAAATTAAACTGATAAAAAAACCTCCAAAAAACGGAGGTTTTTTATACATAAATGTCTGTTTGGCTTAAATAGCTTTAGCAGGGCCTACAGTTTCATTTAAGTGTTTACGAATGGTCGAAAATGGAAACTTCTTGCTATCCATACGTTTAGGCAAGATGTATGCACCGTCTTGACCCTTCACTTTAAAGTTTAAAAGGATGAAGTCTTTAGTGTCATACCATTCATGAATGTCTTTCCAACCGACAGTCATCGTCCCCATGTTTGCGCCCATACGTTGCTGCATAGAGATCCCATGCGGCTGAACACCCATACGAATGCCTTTAATTTCTTGTACAGGGACTTCATTCAGTTTGCGTTTCGCATACCATTCGATACCGAATTTACGCACAAGGAAGTAAATCACAACACAGACAATAGCTACCCAGCAAAATACTGTTGAATAGTTCTTAATAAAGATGAGGCCCAAGAGTGCCAGTGCAAGAATTGCACCCATAATTAGCCATGCTTTTTTGCCAATTTTGAAGTTACTGCGAGACAGAACAAGTTGAGCATAACGTTGTTCTTCTTCAGAAATTTCATAAGCCACTGGCTCTAGCGTGTAGGCATATAAATTTTTTGCGGTCATAGTGAAAGTAACAGATTTAAAACTGTAAAAAGTTTAGCATTATTTATACCAATTCAGTGAGTATATTGTTCCAAAATCATCCAAATTATAGTGAAGCCAGTTCCGTCGATGCCTGATCATGCTCATGACTTAGATTTTGTTTCAATTGGCTAAATTGGTTCAACACGTTAAACATCAAAGAAAGCTGTTGTAGCACAATCAAGGATTTTTGATCTTCCTCACTGTTTTGTGACAAACGCTGGCGGATTTCTTGCAACATATTTTGCGCCGTTAAGTCCGGCACTTCGTCACGCAGCAATGCACCTTGAATGTCATCTGTGGCTTTATCCAATAAGGTTAAGACCTGTTGGTCTTGAATTTTTTCACGATGCGCACCTAAGGCCGCGATATAACTAATAAAGGTGTGATTGAGACACAAAAACTCAAAGGCTAAAGCTTTTTGAGTCGGATCGGTATCGGGTTCGGTGGCTAAGGTGGAAATCAGTGATGCTACTTCTGCATCGGTATTATGTGCTGCACGACGGACCACACGATAATTCAAGCCGTTATTACGACCAGATTTGTATTGTTCAACCACTTCGGCCAAATAATCACACTGCGCTTGAATCGAACGGCTGATGGTTCGAGGCAGGCGACGGAACTTCCAGTCTGGGAAAATGAAACTCACACCAAACCATGCCAAGGCACAACCAATCAGTGTATCAATCATACGCGGCATAGCTGCGGCAAAACCCATGCCATCTAAGTTAAAGTTGATCAGCGCCAAAATGGTAATAAATGCAGTAGCTTGTGCATATTGCTTACTGCGTAATTCAAAAAACAGTACGCCACTTAAAATGAGCAGTAATAACTGACCTTCGACAGAAGGGACAAAATATAAAATTGCATAACCTAAAATAATCCCGACCAAGGTGCCAATGATACGTAAATAGAGGCGGCGCTTGGTGGCGTTAAAGTTCGGCTGGCTGACAAACAGGGCAGTCAATAAAATCCAATAGCCATAACTGATATTGGTGACTTGGACAAAAATATAACCAATAAATAACACGGTCGACAAACGCACAGCATGACGGAACAGCACCGACTCAGGACTCAAATGTTGTTTGAATCGAATGACGATGTCATCCCAACCTTTTAAATCATCATCTTTTAAACGATTTTCAATCAGGGCTTGTCGGTCAATATAACGCTCAGTTTCGACGTTGCGTAATTGTGCATCGATGCCTTTTAGGTTTTGGTATAAAGCAAATAAAGAGTTGATCCAAACTTCATCGTATTTTTGCTCTTCACGCAGCTTTTCGAGTGACAATTTTAGATTGTGGAATGCATGCTTAAAACGTTGATTATGATGATAGGGTTTTCGCTGTAAGATGCTGATACTCAAATCTTTACAAGCTTTTCCTTGAATCGAGAGCACGCGTTGAAAGCGAAATAAAATATCACTATGTTCAAAAATACGGGTCAATTTTTGATAATCAATATGTGCGGAATCGGCACGTTCATGAATGTCTTGCGCTACAAAATAATATTGCAGGCTACGACGCGTATCTTTTTGTCCACGGTCACCTTTTAAACGAGTTAATAAGACCGTTTTCATATCGTTGAAAATGCCAATTAATTTGCCATTTTCTAGTGATAGCTCAATCAAACTTTGCTGGTAACTTTCCGGTGTCATATCGACATCAAACAAGTTAGATTTTGCAAATAAGAAGTCACCTAGAGACGAATAGCTTTGGGCCAATTTGTCCTGAACTTGACGCACAGGAAACAGCAGAAAGCTCAAAGTCGAAAGCAGTCCGTACCACATCGCACCGATGACCAATAAACCTGCTTGTGTATACCAATTTTCAAAAAGTTCAACCCCAAGCATGGAATACACGGAGATCACCAAACAGCCATAAGAAATGGTGGCGTAGCGACGACCCAATGAACCCAAAAGAATCCAACCGATACAAGACACAATCAGCCCCAAAGCAAATAAAATCGGATGCGGGAACAACAGATAAATGGATACCGCAGTAACAAAGAACCCAATATAAGTATAAATTTGATTGAGCACGCGGACTGAAAAGCGGTCATCGATATCACTTAGACCTGCGGCAACCACACCCAAGGTGAGGGGAATGGTCATCAATTGCTGATCTAAAAAATATGGGACAAAGGCTGTTCCTGCGAAGGCAATGACCATGCGCAAGTTATACATAAAGGTCGTGTTATAGGTTGCTTGTTTCAGTCGTGCGAGCCAGGCGTTCAAAATTTTTCCTTTGCTAAAGCGATGGGGCAGTAAGCAATGTGTATCGTGTGAATTTTCACATTGAAGCCAAGAAATAATACTATGTGCAGTGTAAACTTGTCTGCAAAACTTGCTTGCAATAAATGAATTATTCTTATGAAAAGCGTCGAATCACAAAAGGAATTTTCTCAACGCTGGATCGTCTTATTGGCGTTGCTGACTGCTTTGGGGCCACTTTCAATCGACATGTATTTGCCGGCTTTACCTCAAATGGCCGACGATTTTGGTGTGACAACGCAACAAGTGGCCAATAGTCTTCCAGCGTATTTCTTGGGTTTGGCGATTGGTCAGTTAATTTATGGGCCGGTCAGCGACCGCATTGGGCGTAAAACACCGCTATATTTCGGTTTGGTTTTATATATTTGTGCCAGTTTTCTGTGTGTCTTTGCCAACAGTGAATGGAGCTTGATCGCGGCTCGCGTTTTGCAAGCCTTGGGTGGCTGTGTTGGTGTGGTGATTGCCCGTGCAGCAATTCGTGATCGCTTAAGTATGCAAGCTTCTGCTCAAGCATTTGCCAGTATGATGATCGTGACAACAATTGCACCAATCATTGCACCTACTTTAGGCGCATGGGTTTTGCAGGTGTTTGAATGGCAATACATATTTGCGGTATTGGTACTTGTCGGTATTTTTTGTCTTTTCTGCGTACATTTTTTCTTTCAAGAAACCCTGCCTGTTGAGCGACGCTTAAAATTAAGTTTAAAGCAAGTCTTAGGTTTATATGGTGCGATTTTACAGGACGAAAGCTTCCGTAAACCGATGCTCACAGGTTGTTTCTCTGGCGCGATTTTATTTTGTTATATCAGTGGCTCATCTGCCATTTTGATGGATGGTTATGGTCTGAGCCAACAGCAATTTGCTTATGTATTTGGGGCGAATGCTTTAGGGATTATGGTGTTTTCGACCCTCAATAAGAAACTTGCCAATCGACTGGATGTTCGCCATCGTTTGCAATTGGGTAATGCACTTCAATTGTGTGGTGTGCTGATCTTATTGGCGGCGGGGCTATTTTATCTTTCATCTATCGTTGTTGT
Source organism: Acinetobacter sp. YH16056_T (assembly GCF_024605895.1). NCBI lineage: Bacteria > Pseudomonadati > Pseudomonadota > Gammaproteobacteria > Moraxellales > Moraxellaceae > Acinetobacter > Acinetobacter sp. YH16056_T. The sequence goes on from NZ_CP094545.1 coordinate 839,231, forward strand.
AATGTTGGGCATGTTCTTATGTGTTGCTTCAATCGGCTTCACTGGTCCAAATGCGATGGCATTGGCGATGTCTGAACAAGGCTCACGAGCTGGCACAGCCAGTGCAATCATGGGAAGTATGCAATTTGCCTGTGGTCTATTGGCCGGAGTGTTTTTGAACTTTTTAGTATGGTCAGCGCTAATCAATATGGCTCTGATTATGCTGTTATTTGTGGTTGTTGCAATGTTCACCATGCATAGTTTAAAAGCTTCAGCCATGGGTTGAACTAAATGCAGGTGATGACGTTTAGCAGGTCTGACTTAAACGTCGGTCATCAACGTACGTGTATTATTGATCAAATATCCGCGTCACTCATTATAAATGTTCATCATCCATAACTATGAATGATTGTGCTATTTTCCCATTGTGAGGTTAGTTTCTATTTTCTCGAAACTTATATCTAAACAATCATCCACTTGAAAATAAAAAGTGAAACAGTGGATCGCTGTTGTCCCACTCGAATGAAATAGAGCAACTGATAAATAAGTATTATTTGCATCAAACACAGTACTTTATGCTGAATCAATACATTGTGAATGTCTCTATCGGTAATATGTCGGATTTTATCATTTTTATGACATACCTATAGGGTATGGATATTTACCTTTAAGGTATGAGTAATGAGCTTTTTTGCCATCTGTATCGGCTAAGTCTGAATTTTAACTAAATATTTCAGTCTATTTTCAGTGATGGATTCAGCGTTTTTGCTTTTTGCTTTCAAGTATTTCGTTCTTGGGAGCTGCAAGTTGGGGTTTTAATGCGACTAAAGCACAGATAGGCAGCTTTAAATTTGTCCGCTCAAATAGGCGAATAACAAAGCGCCCAGAGTTAGGGCATACAACAATGACAGGACAATAGAGAGCTTAGGATGAAAACTCAAACTGTATTCCACCCAATTAAAACCCTTGTTGTTGCCATGAGTTTGGCAACGGTCTCAATGACTCATGCAGGCAGCAATACTTCTGAAATTGAACAATTACGTGCAGAAGTTGCAGAACTGAAAAGTTTAATTAAAGCGCAGCAGCAAGTTCAACAACAGCAACAAACAGAGATTCAGCAAGTTAAAGCGCGTCCTGTTGCACCACCACCGCCACCAGCTACTCCAGCTGCAAGCTTAAAATCTAAAACAGGTGCAGATGTAAGCCTTTACGGTTTTGTTCGTGGTGATGCAAACTACATCATTGAAGGTGCGGATAACGACTTCAACAACGTACATACCTCTAAAGAAGAAGCACGAGATAAACTTCGCGCAACTGCAAAAACCACACGTTTTGGTTTAGATTTTACAGCACCCGTCGGTGGTGATGATAAAGTGGGCGGTAAAATCGAGGTCGATTTCAATGGAAGTGGCGAAACTATTCGTCTACGTCATGGTTATTTAACCTTTAACAACTGGTTATTTGGTCAGACCACATCAAACTTCTTGTCTAGCCATGCACCAGAAATGATTGATTTTGCTACTAACGTGGGCGGTGGTACAACTCGTTTGCCACAAGTGCGTTACAACGTAAAACTTGCACCGCAAACACAATTATTTGTAGCTGCTGAAGAAGGTGATAGTAAAGCTCAAGCACTGACTACCAAAACAACGGGCACGCCTCCTGTAAGTAATACAACGTTTGAGGATTCAACAGTCAAATATAGCTTACCAGCGTTGACAGCTAAACTGACTCAAGGTTATGCGGATGGTAAGGGGAATGCATCTGCACGTGCGCTTGTGGAACATCATAAAGTTCAAGGCGGTAATGATGATGAATTAGGGTGGGGTTTGGCAGCTGGTACAACGTTTGATGTGACGAAACAGCTAAAAATTAATGGTGATGTATCTTATGTAGAAGGGAACAGCAACTATTTATATGGCTCAAATACCGCATATGTTGTTGATGCTAATGGGGATATTGAGCAGAATAAATTTACCGCAGTACAAATCGGTGCAACCTATAAGTTTAATGAAAAGTTGCGTTCAACTTTAGCTTATGGTGCATTATTTGCTGATGAAGATACAGATTATGCAAAAGCATTTAAAGATGTTGGAAATAACTCTGCAAACAAAGAAGTACAGCAAGCTTGGTTAAATGTGATTTATACACCAGTGAAACCAATTGATTTAGGTGTTGAATATGTGAATGGTAAACGTGAAGCGTTTACAGGGAAAACATATAAAGATAACCGCGTTGGCTTAATGGCTAAATATAGCTTCTAAGCTCAAATTCCGATTCTAATCGATCAAAAAAGCCTGACTCAGTTCAGGCTTTTTTTGTTTAAAAAGGGGACATATCAATGTAAATGAACCCACAGCACTAAGTAGATGGATTCACTAAATCGCCTGAGTCATGATGTCGTACTGGTTAAAGCAGTCGTTGAATCACGTACAGTGTATAGATCACGCTTAAATGTTTAATATTTTATATAGATAAAAAATACGAATGCATTTAAATAAAAACAATTGGATATAACTTTAAATTATAGAAAAATTAACTTTTTGTAATAAAAAGTACTGAAATTTTATTTTTCAGGCTGCATAATGTGCGACTTTTCAGAAATAGTGCGAAACAGTACAGACATACACAATGTTCTGTCATTGAATTTGCTTCATTTGAGGCTGTTTCTCAATTTAAAACTTTTAGCGATTTGTTAGTCATTTTGAGTTAATTTTTAAAGCTCAGACTTACTTATTTGAATCAGATGATGAATATTTTTCAAACTCTTTAGCTTGAGTCGTTGAATTGCATTATTGATTTGAAATTACAAAATGTAGTTGTATTTCAGACCATAAAGGCAGCTAATGCTGATAGAAGAGCTTTAAAAATATTCAAATAATTTTGGACAAATTATATGGAATTTAGTTTTAACGCGTTTTATACCTTAATCGCAGCGGTAATTGTGCTTTTGTTGGGACGATTTCTTGTTAATCGTATTGGATTTTTAGGTCGATACAACATTCCAGAGCCTGTTGCCGGTGGTTTAGTTGCCGCGATTATTTCTTTGGTGGTGCACAGTCTTTGGGGCTATAGCATTACAACGAGTAGTGAATTACAAACGAGTTTCATGCTGATTTTCTTCGCTTCTATTGGCTTAAGTGCAAACTTTGCCAAATTAAAAGAGGGAGGAATCGGCTTGGTCATCTTTATAGTCGCTGTTGCTTCATTCATCATAGTGCAGAACCTCGTAGGTATCAGTCTTGCGACGGTGCTAGGTATTGACCCTCTGATTGGCTTGATTGCAGGTTCTATTACCCTTACTGGTGGTCATGGTACTGCAGGCGCATGGGGTGAAATTTTAGAAGTTCAACATGGCATTCAAGGTGCATTAGCCTTAGGTATGGCAAGTGCGACATTTGGTTTGATTATTGGCGGCATTATCGGTGGTCCACTGGCTAAGCTATTAATTAACCGCTATCAACTTGCAACGCCACGTACTCATGAACAAATTGAAAAAAGTGATAACACTCCTTTAGCAGATATTAATTCAACAGAATATGTGCCGTTTGAATATCCGCATCGAGTTCGTCTCATTACAGCAGATAATGCGATTACCACATTAGGTTTATTTGCAGGGTGTTTAGCATTTGCGGACTTCATGACAGGTTTTAGTAAAGGTACTGTATTTGAATTACCGACATTTGTTTGGGCACTGGCTGGTGGTGTAATTTTGCGAAATGTACTGGAAGGTATTTTCCGTATACAAATTTTCGACCGCGCTATCGATGTATTTGGTAATGCATCTCTATCTTTGTATTTGGCGATGGCATTGTTGTCATTAAAGTTATGGCAATTATCCGATCTCGCTGGCCCACTTGTAGTCATTTTGGGTGCACAAACGCTGACGATGGCTTTGTATGCTGCTTTTGTGACTTTCCGTGTCATGGGTAAAAACTATGATGCTGCTGTTTTATCAGCAGGTCACTGTGGTTTTGGTATGGGTGCAACGCCGACGGCTGTGGCAAATATGCAAGCGGTTACAAATATGTATGGCCCTTCACATAAGGCATTTTTAATTGTACCGCTATGTGGTGCATTCTTTGTTGACTTAATTAATGCGACGGTTATTCAGTTAATTCTCAAATTTTTCGCTTAATTCTACAAAGGCTCTAAATTAGAGCCTTTGTTTTTGTATTCGCATTTTAGGTATTGATTATGGATGAACAATTAAATGCAACTCTCATGGGCTGGGTCAAAGTTTTTAATGATCCACTTTGGGATTTCTTAGTCGTATTTTTAGTGGCGGTTGGTATTTTTTATACCTTAATCACTGGTGCAGTTCAGATTCGTCTATTTTTTCATAGTATTAAAGTGATGAAATCTAGCCGTAAAGAAGGCGATGATGAACATGGGATTACACCATTCCAAGCCTTTGTGACAGGGTTAGCCAGTCGTGTCGGTGTAGGTAACGTTGCAGGTGTTGCAATTGCGATTGCGATTGGTGGGCCTGGTGCGGTGTTCTGGATGTGGTTTACCGCATTTTTAGGCATGAGTTCAGCATTTGTGGAATCTTCACTTGCACAGCTCTTTAAAGTGCGTGATACGCAAAATCAGCAATTCCGTGGTGGACCAGCGTATTACATTACACAAGGTTTAAAGCAAAAGTGGTTGGGTGTGGTTTTTGCCATCGCGCTGATTTCAACCTATGGTTTTGTCTTTAATGCGGTGCAAGCCAATGCGATTACAGGTGCGACCTCACATGCGTGGGGCTGGGATAAAGCCAACATCATTTTAGACTTAGGTGGTTTCGGTTTTGAAATCTCTTGGGTGGGCTTATTCTTGGTGCTCATAACTGCGCTGATTATTTTTGGCGGGATTAAACGGATCGCCAAAGTTGCAGAAAGATTTGTGCCCTTTATGGCTTTGCTTTATCTCGCAGTTGCTTTCTATGTTGCATTTGCTAACTTTGCGATTCTCCCAGATATTTTCCAGTTAATTTTCAGTAAAGCCTTTGAATTTGATGCAGCAGCAGGTGGTTTTTTCGGTGCCATGGTTTCTATGGCAATGATGCAAGGGATTAAACGTGGTTTATTCTCGAATGAAGCGGGTATGGGCTCTGCACCCAATGCTGCGGCAGCATCAGACGTTAAACACCCAGTCAATCAAGGCTTAGTTCAAATGCTCGGTGTATTTGTCGACACATTTGTGGTGTGTACCTGTACGGCCATCATTATTTTGGCGTCCGGTTTGTATGAAAATGCAGGCTTTGAAGGCGTTGCTTTGACGCAAATGGCGCTTGAGAGTCAGATTGGTGCTTGGGGAGATGACTTCCTTGCCATTATCTTGTTCTTATTCGCTTATTCTTCAGTAATCGGTAACTATGCTTATGCTGAAGGTAATGTGCAGTTTATCAATAACAATCCTAAGGTCATGTTTGTATTCCGCGTATTCGTCCTCATGATGGTGTACTTTGGTTCAATCATGAGTGTGCCTCTGATTTGGAACTTAGCAGACCTCTTCATGGGCGTAATGGCGAGTATTAACCTCTTTGCGATTTTATTGCTGACGCCATTCTTATTGATGCTGATGAAAGACTACACCTCACAGTTAAAACGGGGTGTAAAAGAGCCTGTGTTTAAAATGGATGAACATCCAAAATATAAGGATCGCGTTAATTCCGATATTTGGTAAAGTCAAAAATTAACTTTAAAAAGCTCCGTTGTCGGGGCTTTTTTTTGCTAGACAATGTTTTGGATCTTGAGGTGGAAATTCTGCTAGACATTGAAATTTTGACAGCCAATGACTTTCTAGGTTGTATGTCAATATAATGTGCATCGGTCATAGGCATTAACGAATAATAACAGTGACGTGAATGCGGACTGATTAGACTACTTTTTCTCTTCAAATATCGAGTTGCATTTGGAATATCTCTCAATGAAAAGCATAACTGTTTTGATGACTGCATTCGCAATCAGCCTTGTAGGTTGTCAAAGTGTGGGCTCAAAAACGGTCAGCGCTGAAACAACCGCACAAATTCGGACTTATACAGCAGCACCTGCACAGGTGGCGAATAACCGCATTGACTTTAAAAAAGTGAAAAAGCAGGAAAAGCGTCCGATTGTTGCTTTGGTTTTAGGGAGTGGTGGGGCACGTGGTTATGCACACATTGGCGCCATTCAGATACTTGAACAGCAGGGAATACACCCAGATTTCATTGTTGGAACCAGTGCGGGTAGCATTGTGGGTTCAATCTATGCATCAGGTAAAAGTGCCAATGAGTTAAGAGATATCGCCTTAAATATGAAAGCCAATGATGTTCGAGAAATACGCTTGGACAAAAAAGGCTTTTTTGACGGTAAAAAAGTTGAAGATTATATTAATGAGCAAGTTGATGACGTGCCTTTAGAGTTGCTAAAAACCCCAATGTATGTGGTGGCAACCGAGTTAAAGGATGGCAAAAAAGTTGTGTTCAACTATGGCAATACGGGGCAGGCTGTTCGTGCTTCGGTGTCGATTCCGAGCATGTTTATTCCAACGATTATTGAAGACACAGAATATGTCGATGGTGGCTTGGTCAGCCCTGTTCCTGTGGACGTTGCACGCGATTTAGGGGCGGATATTATTATTGCGGTGGATATTTTGGCACGACCGATTCATACCGAAACGTCGAATGTTTGGGGCTTGTTTAACCAAAATATCAATATTATGCAAAATCGTTTAGCTCAAGAAGAACTCAAGCGAGCAGACATTGTGATTCAACCTGATTTACGTGAAAAAGCACATATATTTGATGTAAAAGGTCGTGAAGCGACGATGCTTGCAGGTGAAGAGGCAACCTTAGAAAAACTTGGAGAGATTTCTCGGGTTTATGCTGAACATCAATATAGCAAGGGACATCATATTCCTTATTTAGCAGCCAAAGACTAGGTTGGTACGATCCGTAAATTGACATGCATCCTGTTCACCTAGCAGGGTGCATTTTTATTTCAGCTAAGCATTTTAATTTTTGCTCTCAGCTCTTCCCATGCTCAATAGTATCTAGTAATCATTAATATATTGGATGTTGATTGGTTTTAGGTCTTAATCAAAAGATTTGCCAAATATAAAAATCGTAATAATAAGAAAATATACAGTTAATTATTTGAAATTAATTAAGAAAATCATATTAATTGGTTTTACGTAGATTTTAAGAGTATATACCTATATTAGCGTTTTTATTCATGTGCTTACGTTTACCAATACTGTTGAAGTGTTTAGAATATCATCAGGTTATTAATACTTAAAACCAATAAATATTTTAAAGGTGGCTGTAGATGAAAACGCTTGATGTAGGACAAAAAGTAAAGCTTGCGATGATGGAAGAGAGCGTATTTATTGTCACTCATGTACATGTAGATAACTCTTACACGCTAGAAAGTACCAATGATGGTGGACAAAAAACCAGCTATGACAACGTATCTTTCGAGATGTTAAAAGTCTTAGAAGATTAAGTTTAATGCCGTGCTATGTTGAATCGATGAACAACGCATTTTAATGAATATGTTTTAAATATAAAACACAGCATAGCTTGGATTAAAAAAAATTGATAGATAGCGCGATAACTACTTGTTTATCGGGTGTATATCGTTATCAATATATATTTTACTGAATGATGGTATGATCACTATAAATAATAATGATGGTTTTTTTGCCGATTTGAACATTTAATTTTGATTAAAATCTATATAATAATCACATTAATCATTGTTATATCACGAGTCTAGAGAAACAAGATGTCCCCATTAGATCAAATTGCGAATGCACTAGACGACCAGTCAGAATTATCGATGTCAGTTTTAATGACTCCTGACATGGCGAATTTTTCGGGTAATGTGCATGGTGGAACGATTCTAAAATTGTTAGACCAAGTCGCGTATGCTTGTGCAAGTCGCTATTCTGGTAGCTACGTGGTGACACTATCAGTCGATAAAGTAAATTTTAAAGAACCAATTCACGTGGGTGAGTTAGTGACTTTCCTTGCAAGTGTGAACCATGTAGGTCGTACTTCTATGGAAATTGGTATTCGTGTTGAAGCGCAGAACATTCAAAAACGTACAGTGCGTCATACCAATAGTTGCTATTTCACAATGGTCGCTGTTGATGATCAAGGTAAACCAAAACAAATTCCGGCATTAAATCTAGATAATGACTGGAAACGTTGTCGCTTCGAAGCTGCGGAACATCGTAAAGTGGCGCGTTTACAGGAAAATCATCATCCTTCTTGCAGTATTTATAAAAAGTCGACACAAAGCTAATCACTTTGGTGGCTGAATATTTGAAAAGATCGCTTAAGCGATCTTTTTTTTATTCTGAAATTCGTCTGGAGAGTGCAGTTGGGATTTGAATTCCGAGTGTGCGACTAAAGTTTATTCTTCACAGCTCAGTTAATGATAGTCATTCAGTCCAATACTGTTTAATATAAAACGATACGTAGCGTTTCGTTTTTAAATTATGAGTGAAACTGAAAAAACTTCTCGGCGTAAGCAATGTATCTTACAAGCGGTCACAGATGCTTTGGCGGAAAGTGATTATCGAAGCATGACCATTGAAGATATTGCCGCTCGCGCAGGCGTTGGAAAATCGACGATTTACCGTTGGTGGAAGCATAAGTCCGATCTGGTTTTCGATGCTTTTAAAGCGCACACCGCCTCGGTGTTTGAACTCGATTTATCACAAAGTTTAGAGTTCAATCTAAATCAACAATTGCTCAAATTATCACGGGCTTTAAATCAGCACGTGGGTCGAGCATTGCTAGTGGTTTTGGCAGAGCATCGTGAAGCAGCGGGTGAGTTTTTTAAACAGTATTTGTTACCTCGACGAGAAGCAACACGTGAGCTGATCCAATTGGCCATTCAACGAGGCGAAATTCGCGCGGATTATCCTTTCGAACTCATGTTGGACATGTTGTACGGCCCGATTCATTATCAGATCATTTTCTTTAATACCCAGCCAGATGAAGACTATATCAAGCGACTGGTGCAGTTGGCGCTAAACCCGATTTTTACGCAGTCCCAAGCCACGCGTAGCAGCGAGACAATGATCTCATGACTACTCAACATCAGGCATCGCTATGGAACAAGTCTTTCGTTTTTTGTCTGTGTAATAACTTGTTTTTATTTAGCTATTACTTTGCGCTGCTGACCATATTGCCCATTTATATTATGAAAGAATTGGGTGGTTCGATTCAGCAAGCGGGTATGGCTTTAACGCTGTTTTTGGTGTCATCCATTGCGATTCGTCCCTTTTCCGGCATGATCATTGAGCGTTTTGGTAAAGCCAATTCTGTACGTATTTCAGGCTTTATTTTTGTCGTTTTTGCGCTGAGTTATTTGTGGATTGACAGCATGTGGTCGTTGTTGGTCATTCGTTTTTTACATGGTTTTTGGTTCAGTATATTAACCACGGTCAATGTTCCCATCGTAAATGATTACATTCCAGATCACCGAAAAGGCGAGGGCATGGGTTACTTTGTCATGTCGACCAACTTAGGCGTGGTGATCGGGCCATTTTTAGCGCTGAGTATGATTCAATTCAGCAGTTTTAGTACCTTATTTGCAGTATTAGCCTTATTGGTTGCAGTGGGCTATATTTTTACGTGGTTAGTTCAAATACAAGAATACGTACAGCATAAATCAAGTGATCAAGCGAGCCAATCCGCAGCCATCCAATGGCGTGATGTGATTGAAACACGAGTACTTGCCATCAGTTTTGTGGCACTACTAACTGCGTTTGCATATTCGAGTGTGATGAGTTTTATCACCGCTTATGCAGAGTTGAAGCATTTACTCGCTTATACCAGTATCTTTTTTATTGTCTTTGCTGTGTCGATGTTGGTCGTCCGTCCTTGGGTTGGCAAAGTCTATGATCGCAAAGGCCCGAGTGCAGTCATCTATCCATCATTTATTTGCTTTGCCATTGGTTTGGTGATTGTGAGTTTTCTCACGAATCAATGGGTGCTTTGGATATCGGCAGTTTTTATGGGCATCGGCTACGGTTCAGTTTTCCCATGCCTGCAAACGGTCGCGATTCAAACGGTAGAAAAAGCCCGAATGGGACATGCGATATCCACCTTTTTTGCCTTGTTTGATATTGGCCTTGCTGTCGGTTCGGTCATTATGGGTGTGCTGATTGCATACTTTGGATTTCAGGCAACCTATTTATTTTGTGCGGTGATGGTGCTGTTCACTTTGTGGATGTATCGTCTATTCGTGGCAAACCAATTTAAACGCAGTGCTTTAGGAGCTGAATAATGGAATTACGACATCTACGATATTTTGTTGCGGTTGCCGAAGAGCTAAATTTTACTAAGGCTGCGCAGCGAATGTGTACTGTGCAACCTTCTTTAAGTCAGCAAATTAAAGACCTAGAACAGGAAGTTGGGGTGCAATTATTGATGCGAACCAACCGAAAAGTTGAGCTGACTGCAGAAGGTCAGGCCTTTTTAAAAGAAGCGCGTTTAAGTTTAGAGCATGCTGAAAAAGCCATGATAGATGCGCGTCAAATTGCGCAGCTCAGTAAAGAACAACTGAATATCGGCTTTGTTCCTGTGGCTGAAATGAAGGTCTTTCCTTATATCATGCCGAATATCCGTGCTCAGTTTCCTGAGTTAAAAATTCATTTTCATAGTTTAATGGATGTCGATCAGATCAGTGCAGTGCGTAAAGGGGAAATTGATATTGCCTTTACCCGTTATGTCGAAGAAAGCCCTGATATAGAATCTGTTCAGATTTTTACTGAGCCTTTGGCGCTGATTGTACCGAAAAATTCGCCTGTGGCAGAACAGCGGCACATTAGCATTAAAAACATGAATAATCAGGATTTTATTATTAGTGATGAACATTCATCACCTGAGCTATACCGAATTATTCAAGATTTCTTTAAGCAAAATAAACTGAATGTGAACTTGGTACAGCATTCGACCAATATTTTGTTAAATGTCAATTTGGTCGGTATGGGCGTGGGGTGGAGTTTGGTACCGTCTTATGTCATTCCATTGCTCGGTGATAAAATATTGGTTAAAAGTACGGTTGAACCTTTGCCGACCATTGGTTTGTATGCGAGCTATCGAAAAGATCGTAAAAATGATGCAATCGAATTGATTTTAAAAGTCTTAAAAGAGCAGTTCTATATGGGCTTTTTCTAAGCTTTTACATATTGCCGTAAGATCTAAATAACTGATGTTACGCAGTAACATCAGAAGCGCAATTTGATTCAAATATAAAGTACGATACGCGGTAAGGTCATCCGCAAGTGTTTGAGACAGGACAACTTCTAATCAAAAAAGTTTTTGCGATACTCTGAATAATTTGACGGTAGTGAACGAGTTTTGCGGTGAGGAGCATTGCTCCGCAAGATGGTTTCCTTGCGAAGCTTCGCTTCTCATTTTGCCGAATGAGAAACAATGTTTCGTAAGAGTACCTCTAGCCGAAGGCTAATCCCTTTATTCAATCCCTAGATATAAGACTCCGTCGAATAGACTTAAAATGCATATTAAAAATGCGAAAGTACTTTTACGTGTGTAACATCAGTTAAACAAAAAATCTCGAATTAAGAGTTTCGGGATTTTTTTATTTATCGTATTTTTAATCAAAGACTCAATGATACATAGCCTTTGTCACTCTGATTTATTTAAACCATTTTTGTAAATAGGGTTTCATCACGCGGTAGGCAATCAAACCGATGAGTATAATCAGATAGAGTGGCCAAATCGTAATGAGAACAACCAACAGGCTCAACACAAATTGCTACCCTTTTTGTATACCGTACCATGCTCTTTGCCAGAAACTATCGCCATTTAACTGCGCAACAGCATCAAGGTTAATATCGATATGTTCACGGACAGTGGCAGGTTGAGTAAAGCTAATCACAATCGTGCTATAGCGGACACGATCTTGAACTTCTAAGCGGGTCAGGCGTGAGATTTCATTGACTTGCGCTGCAGAAACATGGTCGGGCACGACCTGTGTTTGCGACATTTTTTCTTCGAGTAGTTTTAGCTCATAGCGTTTTGCCGAATATTGCTGACGGTTCAAAAAATGCATTAGTGGTAACAGTTGATTGACGAAATGTGCAGCTTTTTCACTTGGCACACGAATGATCATTTCCGCTTGCGGATTTACTTTTTCGAAGATTTTAATTTTGCCGTCAGCAATCGGGTAGGATTGACTCTCTTGCACCATAAAGTCGATATTTTTCTGTTCAATAAAGCCGCCTAAACTTAGCGTCAGTTTTTCAATTTCTAAGGCCGTTTTAACGACATCTTTCGACTCAAAACTGACATTGGCTTCTCGTACCATTTTACGTGAGGCTTCGGCTGGGTTGACCTGCTCATTTAAAATAGTTTCAGGTTTTTGTGTTGTTGCAGGCGTGGTAGACGGCTCATTGGAAGTGCTTTCCGCTGCTTGATCTTGCTGTGTACTGACTTGAGCAGGTTGTGCATCTGCGCTGGCTTCAGTTGCCATTTCATCGGTTTTCTTGGAACAGCCTGAAATTAAAATCACCGTTAGCATGGCAATTAAATATTTATTTTTCATCGATGTAGAGCTCAATTGTTTGATTATCAGAAAGTCGGAGTAAATACTTTTTGCTTTAAATATAAATTCAAATTTAGCGTAATTATTAGTCGGGCGTATTGTATCGGAAAGTGTTTAAAGCACGGATGAACGCAACATAATTCTACATAAAGCCGCGTATAGTAATAGACAGAACAACAAGGATGAAAATAAGGATATCTACAATGAACCCAGCAATGAAACTCTACAGCAATCCACGCTCACGCAGTAATACCATTCTGCCTTTATTGAAAGAATTAGACATCGAGTCAGAAGTTGAGATTATTGAAGTGCCATATGAAGAGATGCATCAAGCGGCATATCTCAAGATTAATCCCATGGGCAAAGTTCCCTGCTTGGTCGATGGTACTGCTGTGATCAGTGAAACTGCAGCCATCTTTAGCTATTTAGCCGATAAATTCAGTGACAAAGGTTTAGCACCCGCCTTGGATGATCCAAAACGGGGTGAATATTTGAAATGGATGTTTTTTTGTCATGGTCCGCTGACTGAATATATGGACATGAAAAATGTCGGCATTAGTACTGAGTTGATGGATGAAAAACGTGGCAGTTTGAGTTTTGGTAATGAAAAAATACTTTTAGATTTTATTAAAACAGGGCTTGCGCAGGCACAGCCATATCTGTTGGGGGATAAAATTAGCGCAGCAGATTTGTATTTAGCTTATTGGATGGTGTATGCAATTTCATTCAAAATATTGCCATATTTAGATGAATTTAAACCTTTTATTCAGCAGATTCAGCAACGTGAATCGGTAAAAAATGTGCATTGGTTTCAGTCGGTTTAACTTGGATGCTTATTTGATTGTTGGCTGAACGTGGCGTTGCTATATGTCTAATCATGTAACTCTTTCTTTGGAACTACAAAGAAAGAGTTTTAAATATCAATCACTAAGATGATAAAGCGATTTTAATTATTGCCTAGATAATGTATGGCATATATTGCGCTAAATTAAATAGACTCAATCGTTGTTGGTTCTATTTAAAAAATCATGGGCTTCATCATCAGATAGAGGTGGGCCTAAATCTCTTTCAAGTTTGGCATATATTTCAAGCAGTCTTTTTTGATGTGGATCCATATCTAAGGCACGATGCTGCTGATATGTCAATGGATTTTCAATCCAATAATAATCTTGAACCGCAGCCCCTGCGAAACTGGTTTTCAAATGGAGTTTGTAATAACCAGAAAAGTTAAGTTTCTTGGTATCTAGACAGAGATACGCGAAGGTAGACCAACCACTTTCGGGAAATTTAAGGCGAGTTCGGCAGGGCTTCTTTTCTAGTGTAAATGTGGGTGAATAGACTTGGCCTTTTAGAATGATATTTTTATCTTGACCAAAATATTGAGTTTGTAATGCAAATAAAGCAAGAATCACTGTGGTGAGAAAAAAGCTGGCAATAACTGCATAAAAAAATGAAATGTATAAATGGAAGGACAAAAAATTAGATTCTTCGTTTTTGTTCACATCTTTTTCTAAGCGTAATAAATAGTAATTCAAAGAAATAAGAAAACAGAGGCAAAAAACGAAAATAGGTAACCAACTATTGGCATGAAAATGATGTATCTCTACGAAAATGAGTGAACAGATAAAAATAAAACCTAACAAACTATAAATGAATAATTTCTGAAATCTTTTTTGCATTTTGCGAAGCTTATAATTATGTATTGAACGATTATAGCATGCGATGTTTATAGTGATTGTAGAAAAAAATCACCATGCTTTATGCATGGTGATTTTTAATTCTTGCAGATCTATTTAGATTATTAAGCATGCAATTTTGCAAACAATTGTTGGCTCACGCTGTCTAAAGTTTGTGGAATTGCAATCGCTGCAACAAAACGGTCTGGTCGAAGAATCGTAATAGATTCAGTGGTTTTACCAAACCAACCACGAATATCAGTACCAATATCACCAATCGTAATCACATTGTCGTACTTGGTGCGATTTTCATTGCTAAGCTGAACAGCAGGCAATACTTGGATAAATTTAACGCCCAATTTTTGCCATTTTTTCATGGTCGCATCTGACAGACCCCATTTTGGATCGACGCCCCAAGCAATGATTGCAAAGTCGTTACCGATGACTTCATCAAGTAGGACTTTTTCGCCAGATTCAAGTTGAACATGTGGCTGAATAAACATTTTACCTACAGGTGAGTCTTTAACACCGTTATTGATCAATGCACCGTCGTTGTACTTCGGCATTGGCTTGAAGCGCATTTCCAATAGATATTGTTTGATCGGTTTGATGTAATTGAGCGCATAGGCAATACCATCACGGACGAAACCTTGCCATTTTTTTGGTGGCGCAAGGACATGACCCGCCATTACAGAAAGATCAATCATCGCTTTGGCATGATCTTTACGTTCAACTTGGTATGTATCTAAAAGCGCAGGGCCAGCTTTGCCTTGTACAACCATTGCAACTTTCCACGCAAGGTTGAATGCATCACGCATACCACTGTTATACCCTTGACCTTGCCATACTGGCATGATGTGCGCAGCATCACCTGCAAGTAAAATACGGTCTACACGGAATTTATCTGCAATACGGGCATTGTGGGTATAAACGCGCTGACGAATCACTTCAATACCGTCGGTCGTTGGAAGCACTTTCGACAATAATTTGGCAATGTTTTCAGGTTTGCTTAATTCTTCTTGAGTTTCACCAGGCATCACCATAAATTCGAAACGACGAATACCGTGTGGAAGCGCAGCAGATACATAAGGACGCACAGGGTCACAGCATAGGTAAATGTGTGGCGTTGCAAGTGGGTCGTTATTGATGTCGATCACGATCCATTGGTTCGGTGCAGTTTTACCATCGAAGCCGATGTTGAGGGTACGACGTACCACTGAGTTACCACCATCACAAGCAATCAAATACTGCGCTTGAATTTTTTCAGCTTCACCGTCTTTATTTTGAATATTTAGCGTTACACCATTGGCATCTTGGCTAAAATCAGACAATTGACGAGAGAATAAAACATTTGTGGTTTCGTACTGTTTTAAACCTTGTAGCAGTACATTATCGACTTGTGGTTGAATAAAGGCATTACGACGTGAGAAACCAAATTCACGAGTGAGCGGTTGAATGTCTGCGAAACAACGGCCTTTAGGGGTTAGGAAACGCATCGCGTGGTTCGGTGTCGTATGCGGTAACACTTGGTCCACTAAACCTAATGATTGGATGGTACGTAATGATTCATCATCAATACCAATCGCACGTGGGTAGTCAATCAGGCTGTCTAGTTGTTCAATCACAGTGACGTTGACGCCTTGCTTACTTAAGTAGTTTGCAATGGTTAAGCCGACAGGACCTGCGCCCAGAATGGCAACTTCCGTTGTGTAATTTGCTTTATTGCTCATGCGTAAACATCCAATCACTTCACATATGCCACTATTAAGTTCTAAAGCGAGGCTTTCAACAAGCTAGGCATAAGTCGAAACGATGAATCGAATTGTCGTGTTTTTTGCAGGGTTTTATTTTAAGTAAATGATATATATTTATTTATATGAAAATCATCAATCATTTTGAGTGATTTATCGATCATTAAAATCTATCAATCAGTAGCTTTGAGCATAAAAAAGCCGAACCATTTTTCAATGATCCGGCGACTTTAATTCATTTAGCACAACATTCTATTAGTGAGGGATAAATGTTGAGCAGCAGACTAAATGAATTTAGCGTGTGGAGTACGCTATTCGTATATTACTGAGCAGGTTGAGCTGGTGCAGAACCTTCAGCATTTGCTTCTGAAGCAGGTTGAGCAGCAGTACCTTCAGCAGCAGTTGTTTCAGTCGCTGGCTGTTCTTGAGTGCTAACCACTACTTTTTCTTGTTCAGGTGCTTCTTGTTTATCTTTGCTCGCAGCAAAACTTGTTGCAGCTGCAGCAGCTAGAGTAGAAGCAAGTAAAATTTGAGTTAATTTCATTTTGAGCATCCTTATATATTTTAGTAAGTCCTGAAAAGATCATCACGTCCATCAGGAGAGAACTCATGCTAAATTGAGAAAACCGAGTGATCAATGCGAGCAACAAAGTGAAACAGACTGGTTAACTGGATGAATACATAACCGTCCATCCTGTGTTTTAAATGTAAAAAAATATCGGAATCTTCATTTAACTTTGCAAGAAAAAATGACCAAATCGACTTCATGATTCATTCATTGTTTACATGATGATTACATCGAAGTCGTAATTAAGCTGAATCCAGAATTTTCACTAAAATCCAAATGTAAGGATTCTTTTCGATATGGCTATTTTTTTAAATATAAGAGTTAACTTTGCCAATAAAATGTGACCAGATATGTCATGCATTCATGCAAATGGAATAAATAGGCTGTTTAACAGCCAGATCATCATTCAATGCCTCGGATACTAGGCTAATCTATGCTTTAGGAAAATGAAGACGGAGAAATGAAGACTAGGCTTGCAGCATTTTTTTGAAATCATTATGGTAAAGGCCATCAATCATTGGCTATTTATTTGAGTGACTCACTTTTGAAATTAGTTTCTACCCACGGTGCTATTCCGGTTCATATTATTTCTGGCTTTTTAGGTGCGGGTAAAACCACAGTTTTACAGCAGTTATTAAAGCAAAAGCCAGCGGGCGAAACTTGGGCCGTACTGATGAATGAGTTTGGGCAAATTGGGGTCGATCAACAGATGTTGCCGCAAGATCAGGGCTTTGCGGTGAAGGAATTATTGGGTGGATGTCTATGTTGTAGCAGCCAACTGCCGATGCAAATTGCGTTGTCACGGTTATTGTCAGAGGTGAAACCCGACCGACTGTTTATTGAGCCGACAGGTTTGGGGCATCCGGGACAACTTTTGGAGCAATTGACTGAGCCACATTGGCATCCGCATTTAGCCATGCGAGCATTGGTGACCGTGGTCGATGGCTCACGCTTACATGATCAAGATTGGACTTCGCAAAACCTGTATGCCGATCAACTCAAAGTGGCACAAATCGTTGTGGTGTCTCATGTCGATTGTATGAGTGATGCCGATCAAGCTGGTTTGGAACGACTCAAACAAGCGTATTTACCGTATCAGCAGCAATGGATCAATGTCGTCAAAGGTGAATTAAAACTGGCAAATATTGATCTCGCCTATGTGGGAAGTCCGCGTAAAATTCAGCCTTTATTGGCGATGCAAAAGCAAACGTTGGTCGATGTACCCACAGAAATTAAACAGTTGCCTTATCATTATGTTGAATCCGCTCAGGGCTATAGTGTCGCAGGTTGGAAACTCCCAAAACGATGGATTTTCGACTTTTTTGAGCTGTTAGATTTACTCTGTGAGCAGCAAGATTGGCTACGGATCAAAGGTATTTTTCAGACAGACCAAGGTTGGAAAACCTTTAACTTTAATCCTGATCAGTTTAATTATCAGTCGAGCGAGGAAAGTATCGATAATCGTGTCGAAATTATTTACCAAACTGAACGTGAATGGCTCGAATTTGAAGATCGCTTAATGCAGTGTCGTATCGATGCCGATAAAGCGGAGAAATAAGTAAATCAACGCAGCAAAAGCTTGCTAAATCTTATATGCTAAGCGCCAAATTTGAGGACTTTACCATGGCGCTAAAAGCTACAATTTATAAAGCAGATTTGAACATTGCCAATATGGATGTACACCAATATGGTGATTATCAATTGACGATGGCTTTGCATCCTTCTGAAACGATTGAACGTTTGATGGTACGTGTCTTGGCATATGCACGCTATGCAGATGAAGCATTAGAATTTACCAAAGATCTTTTCGAAACAGACGAACCAGCGCTGTGGGAAAAAGATTTAACAGGTCAATTGGTGAAATGGATTGAAGTCGGTTGCCCTGACGAAGACAAAGTCAAAAAAGCCAGTGCTCGTTGCTCACACGTTGCTGTGATTACCTATGGTTCTTCAGTAGACGAATGGTATAAACGCAACAGCAAACTGAAAACCCTGAAGAATGTTGAAATTTGGCAATTATCTGAAGCGAGTACAGCTGCCATTCAAGAGTTATGCGAACGAACCATGTCTTTACAATTAAACGTAATGGATGGCGAATGGACTTTGATTGGTGATAAAGCTCAAGCGGTGATTGAATGGACACAATTGCAATAAGCGCATGATTTGATTTAACGCATCCTGATGGATGTGAGTTTAGGCTTGCATCCTGACTATAAAATTCGGTATATCTACAAACAATGAGAAAATTTTAAAGATGGGGAGCAGCCGATGTACCCTGATTTTTATTTGTTATTTGTGGCGCTTATGATTGGCGCTGTCATTGGTGCGGAACGTGAGTACCGAAGTAAGTCGGCAGGTCTGCGCACCATGATTATGGTCAGTTTAAGTTCATGTTTATTTACTATCTTATCGTTACGTATCGGCGTTGATAGTCATGATCGAATTGCGGCCAATATTTTGACTGGCCTCGGCTTTTTGGGTGCGGGGGTAATTTTTAAAGATGAAAATCGAATTTCAGGCATTACCACAGCAACTACCATTTGGATGACCGCTGCCTTAGGCATGGCTGCGGGAGCGGGCTATGTCATGCTGAGCTTGATTGGTACGGTGATTGTGCTGATCGTTTTAATTGTTTTGATTTATATTCAAGCGTGGATTGAAGCGAAAAACCAAGCACGGAGTTATCGTATCGTTTGTCACTTTCGACAACAAACGCTGGATGACTATGAAGAGCTGTTTAAAACCTATCAAATGCAAGTGGTTCGTAGTGTGCGACATAAAACTGAACATAAAATCAGTGGGCGTTGGATCTTAATTGGCTCTGCGACAAACCATAGAAAATTAACTCAAGATCTAATGAATGATCAGGATATTCTGGAGCTCAATTTTTAACAGCGTATTTACTACGGCATCCAAAGTAATCCTGTTTATAATAGTGCTTTATTTAGATTGCGGCATTTGAGGTTGAGAGCATGAGCACGGAATTAGAAATTATTGACTTAGTGGTAGGTGAAGGTAAAGAAGCGGTTAAAGGCGCTTTGATTACAACACACTATACAGGCTGGTTAGAAGACGGTACTAAATTTGATTCATCACTGGATCGTGGTAATTATTTTGAAACAGTGATTGGTACTGGCCGTGTGATTAAAGGTTGGGATCAAGGCATCATGGGGATGAAAGTCGGTGGTAAACGTAAGTTAATCGTGCCATCACATTTAGCTTATGGTGAACGTAAAATGGGTAATGTAATTCCTGCCAATTCAAATCTTATTTTTGAGATTGAATTGTATGATGTAAAAACTCGCGATTAATAGATCAATAGTTTTAGATCAATGACATGGACGTTATTGATCAATTGGATAAAATAGATGTTGTTATTTTTGTCTTTTACCGTAGATTAGAATAATTACTCGAGTATAAACGCAGGAATCAAAGCCATTGTATTTACAGTTGCCTTGTACCAGATTGTTCTGGGTTTTTACCTTTATTATTTTTACACTGGCATTTACTGTATCGACTGTTCAAGCACAGTATGAAACTGCGCCTAAATCATTTTATTTAAAGCATCAAAACGAAGTTAACCAAATCTACTTCACAGAAGACACCAGTAGCCTCTTACAAGGCAAATGGTTGTTTTATCCAAATCAATTTTTAACGTCTCCGAGTTCGGTTCTAGTCGGTCAAACGGTCTATCTGCCTGCATCATTTAAAGACATCACAGGGGACAGTAAAGGTTTTGGGACATTTACTGGACATTTCCAAATCCCTAAACAATTTATTGGTCGACGTATCGCGGTATTGATTCCAAATCAGTACGGTGCGTATCGGGTATTTTTAAATGGTGATGTGATCGTTCGTTTGGGCGAGGTGGGGCGTACTGAAGCAGAACAAAAAACGGAGAATGCACCGCGAATTGCCTATTTTGTGGCACAAGATGAATATTTCACTTTAACCATTCAGGCTTCAAGTTTTAACAGTATGCATGGCGGGTTTGAAAACCCAATGCGTATTGGTATCGCCAAGACAGTAAACCGCCAATTCCAACAACAAATGATGAGTATTGGGATGGTGTCGGGCGCCGTCTTGGGTGTGGGACTATTTACGATCCTATTTTCTGTTTTCCGAGGTTTACGCGGTCGCAATAGCCGAAGTAACTTGGTGTTTGGCTTATTTATTGTCTTTTTAGCACTCCATAATTTATTTTCAGCACCTTATGCCTATACCACTTTTACCGATATCAATTGGTTGTGGGGCACGCGATTAGAATACTTATTTACCTATTTGGCATCGATTTTCTTTTTAAGTTATATCCACTTGCTCAGTCGTCGCTATTTATTTACCTTAAATTATCAGATCGCGATTTTGCTGTTGTCGTTGAATATTTCAGTGACTTTTGTTTCGACGCCTGAAATTTTTCAACCTTTGGCAACTTACAGTTTTGCCTATGTGATCGTTGTTCTAAGTAATTTTGCTTATGGTTTTTACCTAACACTGAAAAAGAAAGAACCGTATTCAAAATTAAATTTAATCGCGGTTATTTTCCTGTGCATTACCTTTTTAAACGACTTTTTGCTGATGATGAATTTGATTGATTCAGTCAATTTATCGTTCATTTCAACCAGTTTGTATGCCTTGTTGATCATGTTTCAGCAATCGCACCATTATGCACAGCAGTCGATGCATACGGAACAGTTGAATAATAGTTTGCTTGAGCTAAACAGTTCACTCGATCAGAAAGTCAAAGAGCGCACCTTACAGCTCCATGAGCTGAATAAAAAATTAGAGCTACAAATTCGTATTGATGCCTTAACGGGGGCATTCAACCGCCGTGCACTGAATGCTGAAATTCAACGCTTATATTCGGAAGTCCGTTTTCATAGCCATCGAACACTGGTCTTTGCGATGTTAGATGTCGATTATTTTAAAAATTATAATGACCACTATGGACATCTTAAAGGCGATGAGGTGTTACAGCAGATCGTGAAAACCATGCAAAATACCCTGCCAAGTTCAGCCTATGTGGCTCGCTACGGGGGAGAAGAGTTTGCCATATTGATGCATGATGTTCCGTATGCGATTGCCCAAGAGCAATTACAATTGGTACTCGAAGCCATGCGTAATGAACAGCTTGAACATGTTAATCGGGGTGATGACAAAAATTACGTCACTCTAAGTTTGGGCATGGCATGGATGGATAAGCAAAATGACTTTGACAGTATCGAAGCTTTAATGAAACATGCAGACCATTATTTATATATGGCCAAACAGGCAGGACGCGATCAACTTAAGCCTTGATACCTAGTCGTAAACGGTTTAAAACTTTGTGGAGGTATCGGTAGTATCCATTGCCAATACTTATTTAGATTGATCTCTCTTTAAATTCACCTATCATAATCATCCTATTTGAACATCTATCCTTCTAGGAGCTTTACCTCTCTACTAACAGAGCTGTTTGACCAATTTAAGCGGAACATCAGTAGGCTCAAAATCCTGATGTGCGACAAAGCCATATTTTTGGTAAAAGGCGAGTGCCGTATGGGTACTTTCTAGACTGATCTCGGTAATATTCTTTTTCCGGACGCAGTGCATCATGTTTAACAATAACGCCTTACCAATGCCTTGGTACTGACGTTCAGGGCAGATATAGTTCAGTAAAATTTGTCCCTGATCACTGACTAAAATAAAGCCGACCACTCGATTGTCACTGACGTAGACCCAACTGTCGTTGTAAAGCATCCACATTAAAATATTTGATTGGTTTGCCTCCTCAAGCCAAGTTTGAATCACACTTTCATTACGTTGATGGTCCTGGATACATGAACGAATGCTGTTGTGAATCACGTGAATAATTTCGGGTATGTCCTGGATTTGTGCTTCGCGTATCATAATTTTTTCTTTTTATAAAAAACTCCAACAGCCTGCCATTTCAGAAGATATCGCCCTGTGCTTAAAGAGGCTTATTGTTGCGTTTTATGTTTTTTTGCTGCCATTGCGCTGTTGGGTTGGGTTTTTATTTCAAAATTGTTGCAAAATTTACAAATGTATATTTATAAATTAATCATTAAATATGGATAAATAACCACATAAATGCATCTAACTATACTGTTTTTAAAGTAATAATAGATCTTTTAGAAATGTATACATACTCAATGATTTCAGCAGGTGTAATAGTTTGAAATAAATTAGCAAAGAAAATAGGCCAAATTTCAGCTTTAAAATAATTTTGTATGAATTTTAAACGTTATTGTGCGTTATATTAGTCCATAAAAATATTCGATGATTCAAGATGTGCATGCGCGTCATCGGCAGTAGGTTGTTATTATGGTTAATTTTCTCATTGTGATATGTATTCTGATCGCGTTGTCTGCAGCGGGCATTGTGGTCAAAAAAATCCTAAAAACAGAAAAATATCGTCAAAAATATACGCGCTACCAAGCACCAGAAAAATCGAACAGTATCTCTTTAGCATCGAATGATGATGCTATACGCCAAGTCGATCAGGTCATTGAAGTTGATGAATATGAACAGCAACTTTTTGATGATATTGCGGAAATTTTCTTTCAACAACAATACAAATTAGATTCGCTACAGGCAGCCGAGCAGTTACAAGAAGTCTTTTTACGTCGCATGCCAGTGAATTGTAAAACTCAAATTCGCCAATTAGATTTGAATGAATGGTCGATTTATTGGAATTTTTACAATCAATCACTCGAGTATTATTTAGGCCGATACGGTGAGTTTTATACACATGTCGACCGTTTTGGCGAAGAACATAAAATTGAATATCGCTATCAAGACTCCGCAAGTTGAAGCAAAATGCGATCTTGGACTAAATCGA
The DNA here is from genome assembly GCF_024605895.1 of Acinetobacter sp. YH16056_T. NCBI lineage: Bacteria > Pseudomonadati > Pseudomonadota > Gammaproteobacteria > Moraxellales > Moraxellaceae > Acinetobacter > Acinetobacter sp. YH16056_T. The sequence continues at coordinate 862,597 of NZ_CP094545.1, forward strand.
GATAACTCAAATCATCGGTTATTCGGGCCATTAAAATAGCGCCTTCATAATCCGCCAAGCTGACTTTGGCAAGTTGAGCGGCGTGTTCGATGGTCATGCATCGCTTAAAAAACACTTCAAAGGCGAGTTGCCACTCGTGAAAGATGGATTGTAATTTTGCAAAAATCTCAGTTGGCAAATGTTGCCGCTCCATACTTAATATCCCGACTAAACAACCTAATCCACCTTGGCTAAAAAATTGTATGGCGAGTTGATGGATGTGCGAGAAAGCCTGTTGAGGTGAGGTAGTAGTTTGCTGTAATTGCTGAAAAATACTGTGCTGTAACTTTATATGCGTCAGGTTTAAAATTTCCATCAGCAATGCGTCTTTATTCGGATAGTCATAATAAAATGCAGCTTTTGAGAGACCACAGACTTCGGCCAATTTCCCCATGCTACAGCCCATATAGCCATAGCGTTTAAAAGCGTGTGCTGACTGTAACAATAGATGTTCAGAGGTGTTTTTCCGTGGACGCATGTATCTCTCTATTCGAATAAATCAATATGATGTGTATAAAGTAAATTGCTTTAGGCGACTAATAGCTCGTTAAACCTTCCAATCACTTCCTGCCATAAGAGTTCAGCACCTTTGCGGAAATATCCCATATGACCAATCTGTTTTAGACCATAATCTTCCGCTTCAATATTGATATAGTGCATTGATGCTTGCGCATAATGTTGCATAAAAGCATGTCGTGAATTGGGTAATGCCCAGTCATCATCAAGTGCAGCGACCGCATAAATCGGCGTTTGAACTGCAGCATATTGTTGAGATAGCTCACTCAGCTCAGGGTCGGCAAAGAAATAGGTTGGGTTTTTACACCAACGGCGCCATTGTTTATAGACATCGACAGGAAGGTCAGCGCCCATATTGAGTTTGCTCCAAGGCAAATATCCTTTGACGGCAACCATCGGCGGAAAAACGATATTCCACATCACATGAACCTTCATTTTTTCTTTAAAGGGCATATAGCCATGCCAACCTGCGCCAGTGCCAAAACAATACATGGCACGTATCTGATCATGATTTGAGGTAAGTCCTAGTGCTTGGCCGCCATAGGAGTGTCCCACTAGAAAAGTTTCCTGACCCTGTTGTTGCATATAAGCTATGGCACCAGAAAGGTCATAACGTCCCCAGTCAAGATAAGACATCTTAAAGCCTTTAAGTTTTGACGGTGCAGAACGTCCTATACCACGATAATCAAAAGTCAGTACTTGATAACCGAGTCCTGCGGCATATTCCGCAAAACGACGGTAAAATTGTTGAGGTACACCTGTTGCACTTGAAATAATAATATTGGCCTTAGCGGCAGTATTAGGCCGATATTCAACGCCTGAAAGCGTATAACCATCGGTTGCAGGGAAACTCACGGGTGTACTATGTATTTCTTGCGCTGCTGGTTCTAAATCCGTTGACATAATTTTTCTCTTGATAGGCAGGACGTAAAGGGTTTACTCACTTTAAATAAAGGGTTATTTGCCCTGAAAATTGGCTGCGCGACGTTGTAGCATGGCCATCACACCTTCTTGTACATCTTGTGTTTTTAGTAGTGGTTGTAAGTGCTGATCCAATTGAGCAAAGGCAGCATCGGCTCCCAAATGCACCCCTTGCTGTGCTGCAGCGAGTGTTGCCTGAACCGCCAGTGGTGCAGCCTGTGCAATTTGTTCTGCAAGTTCTATTGCACGAGATAAGGGCGCTTGGTCGGTGATTTCAGTCACCAAGTTCATGTCATATGCCGTTTGCGCATTGAAACGTTCACCTGTGAGTAAATAGCGCATGGCTTTATTCCAACCCGCTGCTTGCACAAAGCGAACTGTTGCGCCACCAAAGGGAAGAATGCCACGTTGCACTTCCATTTGAGCAAACTCCGTGTGACGCTGTGCGATCACGATATCGGCATTCAGCATGAGTTCAATACCCGCTGTAAAACAGAACCCTTGTACCGCGACCACAACTGGTTTTTTTCGTTGTCGTGAGTTGGTTCCCCACGGATTAATTTGCTGATCAGGAAAATTAAACAGCCCGCTGCCAAGTTTGGGTTGTAGTTCGACCAGATCTAGACCCGCAGTAAAATGATCGCCATGAGCAAAAATCACCGCACAGCGTAAATTTGGATCATCTTCATATTCAGTGAGCGCCAGTGAAAGGTCATGAATTAAATGACTGTCAAACGCATTTCGTTTATCTGCACGGTCCAAACCGATTAAATAAAGATGACCACGAATTTCTCGACTTACACGACCTTGTTGTTCTGACATTTGGATGATTCCTTCTGATTATTCTTTATGCATAGCTAAGTTTTTAAACGATTGTTAGAAAACTGTCAAAACTGATGCGTTCAAAACATCAAAATCATCGTCTGGTGGATGAGTGGTTTGATTTAAAATTTACAGAGTTGATATGAAATAGTGCAGGATATAGCTTGCCTTTGGGCTGATTTTTTCCATAATAGCTGCAGCTTTTTTAAGGCCCAATCTACCATGTCAAACTTAGAAATTTTTGCAGTCATTATTAGCTTAATCGGGGTGACTTTAACCATTAAGCGAAATATGTGGTGTTGGTGGTTTAACTTTGCAGCTTTTTTGCTGTATGCCTACCTGTTTTATACCTACAAACTTTATGGCGAAACCATTTTGCAGTTTTTCTTTGTAGTGGTGAACTTCTACGGTTTTTATCATTGGTTGAAGGGCAAACAACAAGACCACGACATTCGTATTGAACCGATTGCGACCAAACTCGTGATCTTTCAAATGCTCTTAGCTGCGGTGGGCGGTTTGATTTTTGGTTTAAGCCTGCACTATTTTACCGATGCAGCCGTGCCGATTTTGGATGCACAATTGGCCGCATTTAGTTTACTCGCAACGTATTGGACCAGCCGGAAACATATTGCTACTTGGGTGCTTTGGGTATTTGTCGATATTATCTATGTGGGTATGTTTATATACAAAGACCTGTATCTCACTGCGGCGTTGTATGCTGGTTTTGTGGGCTTGGCGGCATTTGGTTGGTGGCAATGGACACAAGTCAAAAATAAACAGCAGCAACAGGCGATGAAAGCTTTATAAGGATCATTGGGTGATGGCAAAGCTACTTTTAATAGCCGATTCCGAACCCGATGAATAAGTAAAGAGCGTGCAGAGTCATGATTATCGACTTTCAACTTGAGCAGCAACTGCGTTTTGATCGACAAGCTGGGTTTCTATTGCAGCAAAAAGCGAGCTTTTTTCAGTTTGAACAAATAGCAGATGTGTATAACGCTGAATGGCTCAATGCATTTCCACAAGGCACGCAATGTAGCATCAGCGGTTTGGATGATGGTGCAGATGAATACGGCATCCAAATCAGTTACAAACACCAAAGTATCTTGATTGATTATTCACAAGTAATCAAATTGGTACACCGTGATCGGGATGGTGTGGTGCATAGCATGATCTTAAATTAACAACTGATGTTACGCACGTAAAAGTACTTATGCACTTTTAAAATGATTTTTAAGTCTATTCGACGGAGTCTTACATCTAAAGATTGAATAAAGGGATTAGCCTTCGGCTGGAGGTACTCTTACGGAACATTGTTTCTCATTCGGCAAAATGAGAAGCGTGCTTCGTAAAGAAACCATCTTGCGGTGCAATGCACCTCACCGACAAAACTCGTTCACTACCGTCAAATTATTCAAAGCATCGCAAAAACATTTTTGATTAGAAGTCGTCCTGTCTCAAACACTTGCGGATGACCTTACCGCGTATCGTTCTTTTATTTGAAGTAAATTGCGCTTTGATGGTTACTGCATAACATCAGTTAATCAGCTATGTATTGAACTTTTTCATCATTATGGCTCGCACTGCACGTCTTATGAACCCAGCGCTTTGATACATGCAAAACCAATTCAACAGCTTCCTGAACAAGCCAGCTTTGATATTGTAAGCCTCGACTTCGGTCATTGGTACGCAAAGTTGTCCTATGCAGGGATGTATTTAAAAATCGATGCGGGCTGGGAATTTCAGCTCGAGTTTAAAGATCAGCATGGGCAAATCTATCAAAAAGTCCTTTAAGGCAGAGTCCCTCTGAATTTCAGTATGGCAATTCTGTTTTTCTAGCTTGGTTTCAGGTCAATGACAGCCACAGCGCTTTCCGATTTAATCCAAAACACAGTTATAGCAACTGTAGACTGGGCGAAATAAAACAATAAAACCAATATTGACCTGAAGGATTACGAGAATGGCACATCAATTTACCGTCAATGCCACAATTCATGGCGTTTCACTTGAAGATTTTAAACGACTAGCCGCAGATATCAGCTTGCATGAAGCGGTGTGCAAACGCATACCGGGTGAAAATCTAGAAATTTTAGAATCAAAAAAAACAGGTGATATGTATACCTTAAAACGTGCGTATAACCTTGATGTAAATATTCCAGATATTGCCAAGAAGTTTTTAAAAGATGCGTTTCGTCTGAAACGTACGGATATTAGTAATTTGGCGGCATTAACCTCTGACGTCAAACTAGATCCGAACCTACCGCTCGAAGCCAGTTGTAAACGAAGTGTCAGTGGTGATGCAACACAAGTGAGTTTCAATTTGGACTGGACGGTGAAAGTCAAAGTTCCACTTATTGGTGGATTACTTGAAAAACATGCAGAAGGTGAAATTCGTCGTTTTAGTCAGCTTGAGATTGAAATTGTAGAAGATGAATTGCGTAAAAATTTAAAAGCCTGAATTGATTTGAAAGAGATTTAAAAAAAGCGGTCATTGACCGCTTTTTTATTATTTTAATGAGATGTTTTTTCAAAACGTTGACGATAAAGCATCGCAGTAAAGAAGGTCACCAAACAGACAGTCCATATATAATACATAGCGCCAATGTTGCTGTATAAACTCAACCACTGAACCAATGGTAAGGTGATACCACCCGCGATGGCATAGGCCAAATTGTATGAAAATGAAATGCCCGAGAAACGAATCTGTGCAGGGAACATTTTCACCATACTATAAGACACCATACCAACTGTACCTGATGCCAAACCGAGCAACATATAGAGCGCAAACACGGTCGATGCTGCCACATGGCCCAAGCTGTTATAGAACACGCCCGCAATTATCGCGACAAGGAGGGAACCGAACAGCATCACTTTGCCCGCACCGAAGCGATCTGCCAAAAGACCTGCCAAGATACAACCGACCATTTGCATCACAATAGCGGCACTTTGCATTTTAAAGGCATCGGCACGTTCAAAACCAAAGGCGCCCGTGAGTAAATTTGGCATCGCTAAAATCAGCACAACAACGCAGCCAGTTAAGAACCATGTAAACAGCATACCAATCACAACGCCTGTTTTGTGCTGTTGCAGTACTTGTTTCACTGGAAGCTCTTTAGCCAATTGTTTCTTTTCTTGCATGGCTTTAAATACAGGCGTTTCTTTTAAATAACTGCGGAGATAGAGCGCAACAAAGCCAAAGATCCCGCCTAAAATAAATGGAATCCGCCATGCCCAATCATGGATTTCTGCCTCTGTAAATTGTAATGAAATAAACAAAGACATCAGTGCACCCAATAAGATACCCAAAGATAAGCCAGCAGTGAGTAGGCCGTTGGCGATACCAATTTTTTGCTCAGGCACATGCTCTGAAACAAAAGTCCATGCAGCAGGGATTTCACCACCAATCGCGATGCCTTGAATCACACGCATCAGTAGGAGCAGGAGTGGTGCTGCATAGCCAATACTTTCAAAAGTCGGCATCACACCAATCATCAGTGTAGGCAGAGCCATGAGTAAAATAGACAAACTAAATAAACGCTTACGACCAATCAAATCGCCAAAATGCGCCATTACGACACCACCCAATGGGCGGAAAAAATATCCTGCTGCAAAAATACCGTAGGTATTCAACATCGCCCAAAATGGACTGAGGCCAGTGGGGAAAAACAGTTCCGAAATAATTTTGGCGTAAAACACATAAATGACAAAGTCATAAAACTCAAGTGCGCCACCGAGGGATGACAGTCCGAGGGTGCGTTTATCTTGACGAGTCAGGCGTGGCTGAGCTTCCATGCAAATATTTTCCAGCAGCAAATAGCATTTGACGATTTTAGTGATTCAATTTTTTATTGAATAATCAAACTTTTTTGCCTTATTAAAAACTTATAGTTATGAAAATATTATTAATTAAGAACAAAATAATATAGATAAAGTCGCATTAACTTAAAGAATGATTGGTAATAGATAATGGCGTACTTTGATGTATAAATGATAAATATCAATGGTATAGGGTAGTATGATCTACTATTTTACTTTGTGCTCTATATAAACCACAAAAGATTCAAAGCCATAGCACGCTGTTGTTTTATACTCAGAACCGATAATAATGCATATTGCATGGTTGTTTTTTTAAATAACTGATGTTACGCAGTAACATCAGAAGCGTAATTTGATTCAAATGAAAGAATGATAAGCGGTAACGTCATCCGCAAGTGTTTGAGACAGGACTCCTTCTAATCAAAAATGTTTTTGCGATACTTTGAATAATTTGATACTAGTGAACGAGTTTTGTCGGTGAGGTGCATTGCACCGCAAGATGGTTTCCTTGCGAAGCTTTGCTTCTCATTTTGCCTAATGAGAAACATTGTTTCGTAAGAGTACCTCCAGCCGAAGGCTAATCCCTTTATTTAAATCCTAGATGTAAGACTTCGTCGAATAAACTTAAATATCATTTTAAAAATGCGTAATTACTTTTACGTGCGTAACATCAGTTAAATAATTTAAGCTTGCTAGACTTAAAAAAGGATAAATACATGAGTCATATTGCTGCTGTTGCACAACGTGGTGAAGCAATTTTGACGCTCACTGCCGCAGAGGTGCAAGCATCTGAAATAGGTTCTGCATGGTTAACTGCACTAAGTGAAACACTTCATGCCACTATGCTTGAGCGTCAAGGCGTAGGCATTGCCGCACCGCAAATTTATGTTTCTAAGCGGGTAATTATCGTGGCTTCACGTGCAAATTTACGCTATCCCGATGCGCCTGAAATGGAGGCGATCGTGATGGTCAATCCAGTGATTACATCTCGATCTACGACCACGGTTTTGGGTGAAGAAGGCTGCTTAAGTGTGCCGAATGCACGAGGACAAGTCCCGAGAGCCGAGCAAATTCACGTGCGATATTTGACCCTTCAAGGTGAAGTCAAAGAGAAAACCTTGAATGGCTTTCCCGCACGGATCGTACAACATGAGGTCGATCATCTGAATGGGATCTTATTCACCGAGCGTTTAGAATAAAAACCGTGCTATTCCAAAAATATAAAAGTGACCAATTGAGCTAAAAAAATAGCGGAAAAGTAATTTGAATAGTGGTGCAAGTGAAGTTTAAAGGCTTCAAAGATTGCATGCTTAACTGTGAAAATAGACTTTCTTTTTGAAGCTAAAACCTTGTATAACTAGCGAAATAATAAAATAAAAAAGTAGATTAATGGGGAAAAATTGGGGCAATGCTGTCTGTACAAAATGGGGCGTACAATGGCGTAAATTGAAGCATCTTTTGTTTGAGTCAGACTATCTCATCATCAATTGGTCTGACTACGATAAAGGGCGTTTACTCCTCATCTTTGGCATGCTGAGTCAAGTTAGCGTGTTGAAGTGGTGCATCATGAATTTTTATTATTCGACCAATCGGATTTGGTTTAATCCGAGTGAACTCAAGTTCAGGATCATCGTCGCTTGTATAATCCTACTCAGTTATGGCGTATTGGCAGTACTCAGTCTTTATTTCAAAAAATATTTAAATTTTAGACTGTTTTTTAGCTATTTTGCGCCCGTCCTGTTTGGGATCGGCATGATCTATGGTGGCTATATGATCGGGATCTATAGTCCTGCCACTATGGCGGGGACGGTCAATCTGCTGATGGTCGGTTTGGTTTTTTATCGTCCTGCGATTATGCTCAGTATTACATTTCCGATCACACTGTTTATTGGCTACATTTGCTATCAAACTTCGATTGACCATCTAGAATATGCACCGATTTTCAGCCCAGCTTTAAAACAGAGTGAGTTTTACGACAACGCCTTTTGGCTCATGAGTATGGCGGAGTTGTATTTGCCCATATTGATCGTCAGTGCAGTATTTTTTCAGATTTTGCTTTTACAGTGGCGACACCGTGAACAAAAGATGGAAGTCCTCAGCCGTGTTGATGGCCTGACCAATGTGTTTAACCGTCGTTATGTCAGTCATGAACTTGATACGCTCAGCAAACAGACACGGCCTGAATTTGCAGTGGTTTTGCTTGATCTCGACCATTTTAAATTGATCAATGACCAATATGGACATGATGCAGGAGATGCCGTTTTACAACGTGTTGCTCAAATTTTAAATGACAATACTCGTGTACAAGATGTGGTTGGGCGTTATGGCGGTGAAGAATTCATTTTAATTCTAAAAAATCAGAGTTTAGAGCAGGCGATAGACGTGGCTGAACGCTGTCGATTGGCAATTTTTGAAGCTGAAACCATGATAGCCAACCATCAAATGTTGAAGATTAGTGCAAGTTTTGGTGTGGCAACAGCAATTGAGGGAACACCGTCTGCTGTGGTCACGCGTATGGCCGATCAAGCGCTGTACATGGCAAAGCAACAAGGTCGTAACCAAGTACGCAGCTTTCGTGAGTTAAACTTGGCAGAAGATTAAATAATTTAAATGATAGTTATGCAGCAATTACAATTTCAGCTCGGATTAGCGCAGCTCCACTTTCAGACCGAGCAAAAGAATATTCATTTTGATCATGGCTTAGCGGCGTGGGTACAAAAATGTGTTCAACAGCGCTTCATCTGTAATGAGGCAGCGACTATTGCAGAATGAACCTGTCGCGAATAACCATATCATTTTAGATCTGACTAATATTTCTTTGATACACGATGTTGGTGTCCGAATGCTCTTTGAAGGTGTAGACCGTTTAATTGCGGATGGTCATCGCGTGGCAGTGATCGACTCAGAACATCTCTTGGAACAAAGTCGAAGTCATGCAGGACATGAGGTGGTGGTTCGGGAAGAGCTGAGTCAATATTTACAACGGTTTGAGCGTTAATTAATAAAACGTGATTTTTGAGTTAGGCAAAGGGCTCATAAGTTTAGTGCTTAGATCGGCTATAATTTTCTTTTTGCGTTAAATTTGCTTATGTCTTTTGAGTTAAAAGTCAGTTTACTCCCGAGTGCTGAAGCTTTATCCCCACAGCATAAAAAGCTGAATAAACTGATTGAGCAAATCGAACAGCAAAAGCAAGACTTAGCGCTTTGGCAAAATGCCAAAAGAGAGATTCAGAGTTATATCCAACTGAAACTTGTGCCGATCTATCGTGATTTGCATGCGGTGTACTACCGTCAGCTTGCACAACTTTGGCAGCATCTACAGCAAGAAGACTTTGCCAAAGCAGATTTAGCTCAGCTCGATGTGAAGCTTGCGAAACTAGCAAAGCAACTGAAAAAATCCAACTACTTAAATACTGCCGAACTGGAGAAGGTTGCAGAGGTTGATGCTTTTTATCAGCAGCATCATGCACATAATCAAAAGCCGAATAAAAAAGCCAAGTTAGCCCAAACTGAACAGAGCATAGTAAAAGGTTATGTTGATATAGAACAAGAAACGACAGAAGAATATGAGTCATATGAAGAGTGGGACAGCGAACAATATCAACGTGAGAAAGAAGAGCATCAGCGGAAACGCTTAGCGCAAAAGCGTGAACAAGCTGAAAAGTTAGTGAACCAATCACTGAAAACCGTGTATTTAAAAATCACTGCAATGATTCACCCAGACCGCGAGCCTGACGAAACTAAAAAAGCTGAAAAAACCGAGTTGCAGCAAGTGGTGAATCAAGCTCATGAAGCACAGGATTTGTTTTATTTATTAAAGCTGCAATTACAGCTTGAAACCAATAAAGGCAAAAGCCCTAAAGCTTTAACTGATGAACATTTAAAGTTTTATAAAACGGCTTTAGAGGCTCAAAGCCAACGCCTAGCCAGTCAGATAGATGACATTACGGATAGTTTTCACTGGAGCGAAAAGCCGAAGCCGAAAAATATGCAGGTGAAAGATGTGTATAAGGTGATTGATGGCGATGTTGCAGTGCTGAAAGAGCAAGTGAAGTGGGAAAAAGAACGGCTGAAATATATGGAGAAGGTGAAAGGGTTGGAAGTGTTGTTGGGGAATGGGGTTTTATAAAATCACCTCTCCCTAACCCTCTCCTGAAAGGAGAGGGGAAATCCATTACATATCAAATTTAAGTTATAAATTTGGATGTATTAGTGGGGCTGAAATTTCATAATAAAAATTAGATTCACAATGAATGTTCCCTCTCCCTATGGGAGAGGGCTAGGGAGAGGGAAATAAAAATGAAAATAGACCCTGTATTATTAGAGTTTGCCAAAAACATGCGCCACACAGCCACCGATGCTGAAAACCTCATGTGGCAAATTCTACGTGCCAAACGTTTTATGAACCTGAAATTCCGCCGTCAGCATGTGATCAAACTTTATATTGTGGATTTTTACTGTCATGAAATTGGTTTAGTGATTGAGTTGGATGGTAGTCAGCATGGAACGAATGATGCGATTGAATACGATGCTGAGCGAACTAAGTTTTTAGAGGCTTTGGGTTTAACTGTTGTACGATATTGGAATTATGATGTGTTGGGGAGGACGGATGTGGTGTTGGAGGATTTGTGGAATTTATGTCTTGAGCTGAAAGTAAATCAAGAATGAAAAATTCCCTCTCCCTCGGGGAGAGGGCTAGGGTGAGGGTAATTATTCAAGATTAAATGATGCATCTAAACCTATTAATGTATGGTCATTAATAAAAATTTGTAGCTCTCCAGATTGTTCACATTTGACAATGTTATATATATCTTCAACTGAGCTAATATAATCATCACATGGATTATAGTTTCGCCCAATATGAATGACTAATTGGTGCTCTGATAGATAAACATCTTCTTCAAGAAAGCAGTTATAAGCATCCTCAAAAATTCTATGAATTGCTAGTTTGATGCTTTCCTCATCCGATAAAGGAATCTGCGATGAAACTTGCATAATACCTTGTGTATAACTTTTACCTGAAATTTTACATAAAAAATTTTCTAGTTTTCTAAAAGCAAATGGTCTATTAAAATCTTCATTAATCATAATAGAAAAAATTAAATTTTTTATAAAAATTTTAAAAATGTTATCAAAAGGCTTTAGTAAAGAATGTCTTAAAAACTTATAATCCTCTAGCTTTTCTTGATCAATTAGATAGATATTCGCTTTATTTTTAAAATTTTTTAGCTCTTCATCAATGGATTGATCAATGATACCTTCATATTTACTCTTAAATAATGACAAACGGTTTTCAATATAACTATCAACTCTTTTTTTCTTGAATTTAGGTTCAAATTTCACTTCATTAAAGATCTTATATAAAAACAAAAAAATTATAATCCATAGTTCATTAGCAACGGTCTCTAAATCAGGGAAAAGTGGTGTTTTCGGTAAAATTAAATATTTATAAGCTAAATATGTGGCTAATATTGCGATGGTCGCATATCCAATTTGTGCATACCAATTTATTAACTTAGTACGGTTATGTACTAAATTCCAAACAGCTCGAAATGCAAAACTGTATACTACTAATAAGTAGATGTTAGTTACTAAACAGTCATATTTGAAGTAAAAAATTACTGAAGAAACAAGGATGGTAAAGACTACGGGGGTAAGTATCCTGAGAATAAAATTAAACCCTACGAGTTCATCACTATGAATATCAAATTTAATTTCTGCATACCCAAATCCTTTTGAATATTTACCTATAAAATTTACTGTAAAAAATAAGATTATTCCTAATGTAATTAAGAAAATATGATGCCCTATTATTGTTTGCATAAAAATCCCCTCAAAAATGAAGGGATTTTATCTTATTTGTTAAATATTTAAAAAGAAATCAAAGCGCTGCAATCTGCTCCATATTCGCTTTAATTTTCGCTAACTGGTCAGCAAACTCAGCAAGTTTCACTTTCTCGCCTTCAACCACAGCAGCAGGTGCTTTCGCCACAAAACCTTCATTGCCAAGTTTGGTTGCAATTTGGTCATGCTGTTTTTGAACCTTGTCTAAGTCTTTTTGCAGACGACCCAATTCCGCTTTAGGGTCAATTAAGCCCTTCATTGGAACGAATACGGACACATGACCGACAACAGATGAAGAAGACAATGGCGGTTGTTCACCATCAGCCAAGAAGGTAATGCTTTCAACTTTTGCCAATGCTTTAAACAATGGTTCAATACGAGCAATCTGCGCTTTTTCAGCATCAGTGGTATTTTGAAGAAGAACAGGCAACAAGCGAGCATTACCTAGACCCATCTCACCACGAATATTACGTACCCCACCAATCAAACCTTGCAGCCATTGCATATCTGCTTCAGCTTGTTCGTTGATTTTCGCTTCATCCGCAACAGGGTACTGAGCCAACATGATTGTTTCGCCAGAAATGTTCAGTTTCGGCGCAAGCGTTTGCCAGATTTCTTCTGTTAGGTAAGGCATCAATGGGTGAGCCAAACGTAAAGACGCTTCCATTACAGCAAGAAGAACACGACGTACTTCAGCTTTACGTTCAACCGATACGTTTTCGTCATTTAGAACAGGCTTAGTCAGCTCTACATACCAGTCACAGTATTCATTCCAAATGAACTCATAAATCGCTTGCGCAGCCAAGTCTAAACGGTACGTTGCAAATGCAGTTTGCACCGCTTGTTCCGCTTTTTGTAAACGGCTTACGATCCACTGTTCAGGCAATTCCCAAAGGTCTTGACGAGCATTGATACCAATCACTTGCTCTTCACAGTTCATCATCACGAAACGCGTTGCGTTCCAGATTTTGTTGGCAAAGTTACGGTAACCTTCAACACGTTTCATGTCGAACTTAATGTCGCGACCAGTGTTCGCAAGCGCACAGAAAGTGAAACGAACCGCATCAGTACCGTAAGATTGAATACCTTCAGGGAATTCTTTACGGGTAGATTTTTCAATCTTCGCCGCTTGTTTCGGGTTCATGAGTCCTGTAGTACGTTTTTGTACTAGAGTTTCAAGGTCAACACCGTCAATCAAATCTAATGGGTCAAGCACGTTGCCCTTAGATTTAGACATTTTCTGACCTTCGCCATCACGTACCAAACCGTGAACGTACACAGTTTTGAACGGAACTTGTGGTGTGCCGTCTTCATTTTTCATGAAGTGCATGGTCATCATGATCATGCGGGCAACCCAGAAGAAGATGATGTCGAAACCTGTTACCAGTACATCAGTCGGGTGGAAAGTGTTTAGGAAATAGTTTTCTTTATCTTTCGCCGCGTCGCCAGTCCAACCTAAAGTTGAGAACGTCCAAAGACCAGAAGAGAACCATGTATCCAATACATCTTCGTCTTGTTTCAATTCAACTTCAGGCGCAATGCCATTTTTCGCACGAACTTCAGCTTCGTCGCGACCGACAAATACGTTGCCTTCAGCATCGTACCAAGCTGGAATACGGTGACCCCACCATAATTGACGTGAGATACACCAGTCTTGAATGTTATTCATCCAAGCCATGTACATGTTGCTGTATTGCTCAGGTACAAATTTGATGTCGCCATCTTTAACCGCTTTAATTGCAGGCTCAGCAAGCGGTGCAATTTTCACATACCATTGGTCAGTCAGTAGTGGCTCAACGATTACGCCTGAACGGTCACCGCGAGGTGGCTTCAAGGTGTACGGTTGAATTTGATCTAACCAGCCTTCAGCTTCAGCTTGAGCAACCAATTTTTTACGTGCAGCAAAACGTTCTAAACCAATGTAGTCCGCAGGGGCAGGAATGGTTTTAGAAATTTGCTCGCCCGCTTTCGCGATGTATTCAAATTCAGCAAGAACTTCAGCATTTTTGTTGAAGATGTTGATGATTGGAAGTTCACAGCGTTTGCCCACTTCATAGTCATTGAAGTCGTGCGCAGGGGTGATTTTCACACAGCCTGTACCAAATTCTTTGTCTACATATTCGTCTTTAACGATTGGAACAGCACGGCCTGTAATTGGCAAGATAATGTTCTTACCAACAAGCGCTGCATAGCGTTCATCATCAAGCGCAACCGCAACTGCAGTATCACCTAGCAATGTTTCAGGACGAGTTGTTGCAACCACGATGTGATCTTTACCGTCATGGGTGCGGATTGATTTGTCTTCAAAGAAATATTTGAAGTGCCAAAGTGAACCTGCTTCTTCTTTATCAGACTCAACTTCCAAGTCAGAAAGGGCAGTTTGTAGTTTAGGGTCCCAGTTGACTAGGCGTTTACCACGGTAAATTAAGCCTTCTTCATGAAGTTTAACAAATACTTCTTTAACCGCGTTAGAAAGACCTTCGTCCATGGTGAAGCGTTCACGTGACCAGTCTACAGATGAGCCTAGACGACGAATTTGACGGGTAATGTTCCCGCCAGATTGTTCTTTCCATTCCCACACTTTTTCGATGAACTTTTCACGGCCTAGGTCGTGACGGCTGATGCCTTCAGCGCCCAATTGACGTTCAACAACCATTTGCGTTGCGATACCGGCATGGTCAGTACCCGGCTGCCAAAGGGTATTTTTGCCAGACATACGGTTATAACGAGTCAACGCATCCATAATGGCATTGTTGAAACCATGACCCATGTGCAAGCTACCAGTGACGTTTGGTGGCGGAATCATAATACAGAATGAATCACCTTTTTGAGATGGCTTGAAGTAGCCTCTCTCTTCCCAAGTCTTGTACCATTTTTTTTCGATCTCGGTCGGATCGTAGGTCGTAGCAATATTTTGCGCTGAATCAGTCATAGTCTAAACAGATCAAAAGTGGATAAAAAATTAGATCTATTGTAGCAAAAAAAATGGTGAATTAGGGATGTTGGGCGAATGTTAACTTTTAGGATTTGGCAGTAAATAAAAGAGTCCGTATGATAGGACCTAAGATAAGAAGTATCCATTGATCCCAAAACTAAGATAAAAGGAGCAATATCAAATGACTTATTCTATTTCTTTAAAGATTCAACCTACGACATATCAACGTTTTGAGACGATTCATCAAAAACTCAATGAAGGTGAAACAGAAAGTCAGTCCAAAGCCTTAGGGGATAATTTAGCGGATATTGCATGTGAAATTTTAGATCAAGTTTTTGGCCAAATGGCGCGCATGAATAAGTCTGGAGACAATGAATCCGAAAAAATTATTCAGCAAATACGTGAAACGACCCGTAAATATATGCCGTGGTCGGTGTCTTTTTTCAGCAATGACCGCCTTGTACCGATGGTAAATTATTTATATGGACGTTTTTACAGCGAAGATGGTCAGCATTATATGCATTATCCGATCGATGCCTCTTTAGCCACCGACTTGCTTGCCTATGTCAGTCAAATGAAAGAAGGGCAGAATCAATATGTCCCACTCGCATTGAAGGCATTTACACAAGTGGTCGATGCCGGGGTGACGCATTTGGTGCGAGAACCAAAAAAAATGCTGAAATTTAATATGGTGGTGGATAAAACTTTAACCGGTGTCATCAATCTCACCACGCAACTCGGTTATAAACGTTTTGATAAACTCGGCAAAATTTATGATGCACAATCGATGAGTCAGTACTTTGACCATTTTATGGTGTTTTTGAGCAATGAGCCTGTACTACATAAAGCATAAAATACATATAAATGAATAAATTAGTTATTTAAAAGGATGTCAAAATGGCAAAACGAGATGATTTGAATGGAAAAGTGGTGTGGATTACTGGGGCATCTTCAGGTTTGGGTGAAGCTTTAGCAAAAGAATGTGCTTTGCAAGGGGCGCAGGTCATTTTGACCGCACGTCGTTTTGAAGAGTTGGAAAAAGCCCGTGTTTCATTATTACATCCAGATCAGCATCTTTCAGTGTGTGCAGACATTACCAATGAAGAACAAGTTCGCCATGCTTATGAACAAGTCCTTGCGCATAAAGGTCGAATTGACTGGCTAATCAATAATGCGGGATTGAGTCAGCGTGCATTGATCACGGATACGACCATGCAGACTGAACGAGCCATCATGGAAGTAGATTATTTTTCTCAAGTATTTTTGACTAAAACCGTTCTACCGACTTTTTTAGCGCAAAAGTCTGGTCGAATTGCTTTTGTTTCAAGTGTTGCAGGCTTATTAGGGACACAATACCGCGCGACCTATTCTGCTGCAAAAGCTGCTATTCATATGTGGGCAAACAGTCTACGTGCGGAAGTTGCGGATCAAGGGGTGGGCGTATCAGTGATATTCCCCGGATTTGTCAAAACCAATGTTTCATTTAATGCACTCAATGGTGCAGGCAAGCCACAAGGGCATCAGGATGAAGCCATTGAAAATGGTCTAGAAGCCAATGAGTTTGCCGAAACGGTGGTGCAATCTTTGCAACGTGGGGAAGAATACATCGTGGTGGGTGGTTCTAAAGAAAAGCTCGGTGTTTGGGTATCTCGATTATCACCAACAACGTTGTATAAAATGATTCGTAAAACCAAAGTGAAGTAAATTTTATCAAGTTTAAATAGTTTAAAAGTCACTCTTAACAGTGACTTTTTTAATGAGTATCGAGATTATAAGAAATGAAAAAGAATAATTTTAACAAATGGGGAATAGCCATCATTTTGTGCGCAATCATTGGTGTAATTGGTACGGTGGCTTATTTTTATTTTAAACAGAAAACTCAAAAAATTGAGCAGAAGTCAACGCTCGAAAAGCCTGAAAAAGAAATAGGAACTGTATCAGAACCAGTTACTGAATCTGTTGAGATTGAACCTAATGTTGAAGCGGCGAGTGCAGAAGTTGTAATACGAGGACCAAATGAGGGGTGGTTACCGATCGAAGCACTATTTGATGAAAAAGGATTATTGAAGTCTGAGTATTACAGTCAAAATCCTCAAGATTCAGATGTTGATAAATTACCTTATAGCTCGAATAAAATTGGTGATTTTAAATGGCGAGCTGAATTTCATCCTGTTGATGATTTTAAAGGCGATCAGGCTAGATTCAAAGATCAATGTTTTGGATATTGTATTTTAGTGAAAGGTAAGTTGCTGACCAGTGTTGAATCGACTGTATTTACAGGAGCATTTATTGCGAAAGATCATTTGATCGAAGTGATTGCACATAAGGGGAGTGGTGCATATATGCCTGTCAACTATAACTTTATCAAAATCGACAAAGCTGGTAATGCAGAGTTAATCTCAGATGATCATAATTCTTACAAAGATCAATTGGCTCGTATCAATCATTCGGGACTCGAGATTGACTTAAAACCATTTAGAAAACTTCAATATTTTCTTCTAATGAATGAAAATGGTTTAAATGTGTCGATGCAAAAACCCAATAAGGTGGATGTCGAACCGACTCAGTGTAAAGAGTATTACGAAGGAACATTAGAGGCATGTCCAACTTTATATGGATGTAAAGCTGACATTGTGGTGCAAGATCTGGCACGTGCTTATGCTGGAGATGTTGCATTTAGTTATCATGATCCAAATATTGATGAAAAGAAATTTAATGAGGTTTGCTTTAAAATTTGTCGCAATGAAAATGTGAGTTATGAAGAGTTTGAAAACACATTGTGTAAAGTAAATTAAATAGTAAAAATGAATTGGGGAGAAGTAGAGAGATCAGATGTCTCTCTTTTGAATTGCTGTTCCATACGCAAAGACTTCGACCATGCCGCCTTGCATACCCAACTCAGTGGTGCTTAGACGCAGGCCCATAATTTGCGTTGCGCCCATCTTTTCAGCTTCTTGCTTTAAACGCACCACGGCTTCACGACGTGCCCTATCGACGATGCTTTCATAACTGGTCAAACGTCCGCCAAAGAAGTTCTGAATATTGGCAATCACATATTTAAAATAATCATGCGAAATTACCACATTACTTGAAATCAGTTGTCCAAAATGTTCAGTAGTTTTAAAGCGGTTGTTGTCTATTCGTATATGTGCCAAACGCTTTTCTTGAGCTTCGAGTTCTTTGAGATGCTTTTGTTCGATATGGCGACCGAAGCCCCAACCAATACAAAAGAGCACCACAAAGATCAGGACTTTAAAAATAAAGGCATCCATGACTTAGTCCTGAGTTGGAAATGGGTCTGGGAGTTTTGCTGAGTTGGCTTCTACGCGAACTGCTGTGCCGTACACAAATAATTCAGAAGCACCTTGAGCAATATTTGAGGTTGAAAAACGGATGCCGACGACCGCATTCGCGCCTAAGGCACGTGCTTTATCAATCATACGGCTCATGGCTTCTTGACGGGATTCTTCGAGTAGTTCTGTGTAACCTTTGAGCTCACCACCTACAATATTTTTTAGGCCAGCCATAAAGTCACGACCAACATGTTTACTGCGGACAGTACTGCCATAAACGACATCAAGTTGTTGTGTAATGGTATGACCCGGAACAGATTCTAGATTACTTAAAAGCATTTTTTAGTTATCAATATAAAAAGGTGAATTGAAGATAGGAAACTCTTCAGCAAAAAGCAATATGTTCATTTTTATTTTGAAGTTTCGATCTAAAAATGAAAAAGCCCACCGAAGTGAGCTTTTCAAATATTACTGGCTAGGCTAAATCAAATTATTGTTTTGACGCAGCTTTACGCTCAGCAGTAGACGGTTGGTATTGCACAGCATCAGAAGTGTTGGCTTTGATACCACCACCAAGTGTTTTATACAATTCAACTTGGTTGTTGAGATTTGCTTGTTCAAGCAACAACAAACCTTGCTCAGCTGCATAAGATGCACGCTGCGCATCCAGTACAGTTAGGTAGCTATCAATACCAGCACGGAAGCGAGCATTTGATAGTTTGTAGGTTGTATTGGTTGCATCAACTAAACGGCGCTGTGCTGCAATACGGTCACCAATGTTTTGACGAACTGCAAGCGCATCATTCACTTCACGGAAAGCAGACTGAACTGATTTTTCATAATCAGACAATGCAATTTTCTGATCAGTTTCAGAAACTTTAATATTGGCCTGACGTGTACCCCAGTCGAAGATTGGAATATCTAGGCTCGGGCCAGCAGACCATACAAAGTTGCCTGATTTAAATAGATCACCTAAGTCCGTTGAAGCATAACCCGCAGAACCTGTCAGGCTAATAGTAGGGAACAGACGTGCTTTAGCTGCACCAATGTTCGCACCAGCAGCAGAAAGTTTGTATTCAGCTGCGCGGACATCTGGACGATTGTTCAACAAGTCACTTGGAATACCTGAACCAATGGTATTGGTCGAAGTAATTCGATTGACACGTTGGTTCGGCAGCAAGTTCGCAGGCACTTGTTGACCCACTAATAGGTTCAATAAGTTTTGTGCTTGAGCAATTTGAGTCTTGTAGTTCGCAACATCATTACGTGCAGTTTCTACAGAAATTTGAGCCTGACGAACAGGAACTTCACTGTCGATACCGACATCAAAACGCTTTTTGTTGAGATTATAAGATTCAAGCTGAGCCTTTAAGGTTTGATCCGCAAGCTTCAAGTTTGAGTTGGCATACGCATAGTTTAACCATGCTTGAGCCACTTGACCCACGAGCGCAATTTGCGTTGCATCACGGGCACTTGCAGTTGCAAGGTAACTATCTAAGGCGTTGTCTTTTAAACTACGTACACGACCCCAAAAATCAAGTTCATAGGCAGTGACACCTAAACCGACATTGTAAGAAGTTACAGGCTTTTGCGTATTCAACGTGTCTTGACGAAGTACGCTACCACTTGCACCAATGGTTGGTAATTGACCATTGGCAGTGATTTGATACTGTTGTTGTGCACGTTCAATATTTAAAGCAGCCGTACGTAGGTCACGGTTATTGGCTAAAGCTAAGTCAAGAACTTGTACCAGACGTTGGTCAGCAAAGAAATCTTTATATCCTTGCTCAGCCACAGAAGTGCCAGAAGCACTTGCTGTGTAGCTTTCGGGGATATTGGTCTGAACAACCGGCTCTGGACCACGCATGCTTTGGCAGGCAGCCAAAGCAAGCGCAAGTGAAGAAACCGCAATGCTACGACCTGCAATAGACCATACATTTTGCATCACGATAAATGCTCCTGATTATTTTGTTGTTTTGGTTTGTACTTAAAGATACTTCGGATCCATACGTAGAACACAGGAATAAAGAAGATACCAAGTAGGGTAGAACTGATTACGCCACCCAATACACCATAACCTACAGAGTGCTGACTACCTGCACCTGCACCCGAAGAAAGGGCAAGCGGAAGTACACCAAAACCAAAGGCTAAAGTGGTCATGATAATTGGACGTAGACGCATTTTAGCGGCATGCAAAGTTGCGTCAAACAGATCTTCACCTTTTTCTTGAAGTTCTTTGGCGAATTCTACGATCAAGATCGCATTCTTCGCGGACAAACCAATGACGGCAATAATAGCCACCTGGAAGTAAATGTTATTCGCCAAGTTTGGATTTTTGAAGAACACCATTCCAAGGAAAGTCAGTAATAACGCACCCAATACACCTAATGGTACAACCAGTAATACTGAGAACGGAATAGACCAGCTTTCATACAAGGCAGCAAGACATAGGAAGACGATTAACAATGAAAGTGCGTATAGGAATGGTGCTTGTGCGCCAGACTCACGTTCTTCTAGAGATAAACCAGTCCATTCATAGTCAAAGCCTTGAACGCCCATCGAAGGAAGTTTTTGTACAATTTCTTCCATCGCTTTCATCGCGTCGCCCGAACTTACACCCACACCCGGTGAACCTTGAATGTTCACAGATGCGATACCGTTATAACGTTCAAGACGTGGTGAGCCATAAGTCCATTCGCCAGTAGCGAAGGTCGAGAATGGAACCATTGTGCCTTGGTTGTTACGAACATACCACTGGCTCAGGTCTTCAGGCATCATACGTGCCGCAGCTTCACCCTGTACATAGACTTTCTTCACACGACCACGGTCAACGAAGTCGTTGATGTAAGAACCACCCCATGCCATACCCATTGTGGTATTGATTTCAGAGATGCTGACACCCATAGCACCGGCTTGAGCTTGGTCAATCGTGATTTTGTACTGTGGCGTATCTTCTTGACCGTTAGGACGAACACCCATGAGGCGTTTATCTTGAGCAGCCATACCGAGCACCATATTACGGGCATCGATAAGTTGTTGATGGGTTTGACCTGCAGAAGCTTTTAACTGCAAGTTGAAGCCAGCAGTTACACCCAATTCTGGCATTGCTGGTAATTGGATTGGCATGATGTATGAAGCATCCTTCACGATCATGTTCAATGCCATACCACGTTGAATAATCGCACCTACTTGAGATTCAGGTGATGTACGGTCTTCCCAATCTTTTAACTTGACGAAAGCAAGACCTGCGTTTTGACCCACACCTGTGAACGAGAAGCCGGCAACACTGAATACAGACTCGACATATTTTTCTTCGTTTTTCAGGAAGTAATCGGTCATTGCAGTGACAGTTTTATCCGTACGCTCAAGTGAGGCATTCGGTGGTAACTGTACCAGTGTCATTACAACACCTTGGTCTTCTTCAGGTAAGAATGATGATGGTAACTTTTGGAATAAAAGCACTAATAAGCCGATTACAACTGCATAAATCACACCAGAGAAAATCTTGTGGTGTGTCATGAAGTTCACGCCGCCTTGGTATTTATGCGCAACTTTATCAAAAGAGCTGTTAAACCAACGGAAGAAACGGGCAAAGATATTGTTGCTTTCAGGTTTGTTTGGATCATGTTGTTTCAACATGGTCGCACATAGGGCAGGGGTAAAGGTCAATGCCACAATCAATGACAGAATCATTGCTGTTACCAGCGTGATTGAGAACTGACGATAAATTACACCTGTCGTACCACCGAAGAATGCCATCGGCACGAATACAGCGGTTAACACAGAGGTAATACCGATGAGGGCACCCGAGATCTGTTTCATTGAGATTTCAGTTGCAGTCACTGGGTCAAGATGATCTTCAACCATGACACGTTCAACGTTCTCTACGACAACAATTGCATCATCCACGAGGAGACCAATCGCCAGTACCATCGCGAACATGGTGAGAGTGTTGATAGAGAAACCAAACATGTTAATGACAGCAAAAGTACCCAATACCACTACAGGTACAGCCAATGTCGGAATAATCGTTGCGCGCCAGTTCTGTAAGAACAAGAACATCACAAAGAATACGAGAATCACGGCTTCTACAAGGGTATGTACAACACTTTCAATCGATAACTTAATGAATGGAGTCGTATCAAATGCAAGCGTGTCTTCTAAACCTTCAGGGTAGTTTGGACGTAGTTCTTTTAAACGTGCTTCAACAGCTTCGGCTGTGTCTAATGCGTTTGCACCAGTTGCTAGTTTGATCGCTACACCACCAGCAGGTTTGTTGTTGAACTTAGAGTCAAACTGATAGTTGTCTGCACCTAATTCAACACGTGCAACATCACCTAAACGTACTTGAGCACCATTGATACTATTACGCAGGAAAATATTTTTGAATTGATCAGGCGTTTGCAACAAACTTTGTGCTGTAACTGTCGCGTTCAGCACTTGACCTTCAGTTGCAGGCGCACCACCTAACTGACCAACAGCAACCTGAGCATTCTGTGTACGGATAGCCGCAGCCACATCACTCGGTGTAACTTGTAGGTTTGCCATTTTGGCTGGATCTAGCCAAATACGCATCGCATAAGAGCCACCAAATACTTGGACTTCACCTACACCTGCCACACGGCTGAGAGGTTCAGAAATATTCGAGTTTACATAGTCCTTAATGTCGTCCGCAGTCAACTTACCCGATGGTGAGTGGAATGCTACAACTTGTAGGAAGCTTGCGCCAGATTTGGTGACTTTTACACCTTGACGCTGTACATCTTCAGGTAATAACGCTGTCGCAGACTGGAGTTTGTTTTGGACTTGAACTTGGGCGATATCTGGATCGATCCCTTGTTCAAAGTTCAATGTAATAGATGCCTGACCGTTACCCGCACTGTTTGACGAAATATAACGTAAGCCATCCAAACCATTCATTTGTTGTTCAATGATTTGGGTTACGGTGTTTTCAACTGTTTCTGCAGACGCACCTGGGTAAGTCGCAGAGATTGAAACCGTTGGCGGCGCAATGGTCGGATACTGTGCAATTGGCATATTAGATAGCGTGAGTACACCCGCTAGCATAATTACCAATGCAATCACCCACGCAAAAATGGGGCGATGAATAAAGAATTGAGCCATTCAGTCTACTCCTTATGCGTTTGAAGTAGCTTTTTGTTCAGTTTTAGGCGCTGCTTGTTCTGTTGCTTTACCTTGTTCTTTTGCTGCAGCAGGTTGTTGAGCACCTTGAGGTGCAGCAGCCTGAGGTTGATACGGTTTGGCTACAACTTGTTGCTCTGGCTTAACTTTCGCAATACCGTCAACAATCACTTTATCGCCAGTATTCAAGCCTTGAGTCACGATCCAATTCGAACCTTGTGTACCAACAGTGGTTACAGGGCGAGATTCAACAGCACCTTTTGCATTCACAATCATTGCCATTGCTTGACCTGTAGGGGTACGTGTAATAGCAGCTTGTGGAATGAGGTAAGCGTTTGGAATCACACCCTGAACGATGCGAGCATTGGCAAACATACCCGGAAGCAATAAATGGTTCGGGTTAGAGAACACAGCACGAAGGGTAACCGTACCTGTATCAGGGTTCACACTTGCATCAGAGAATGCAAGACGACCTTCAATTGGGTATTCGCTACCATCTTCAAGACGTAATTTCACTTTGGTGTTATTACTGCTGTCTAAGTTGCCTTTGCTTAACTGTTGGCGTAGACGAAGAAGTTCAGCACTTGATTGGTTAATGTCAACGTACATTGGATCAAGACGTTGAATTGTTACCAATGGATCAGCCTGAGATGCAGTAACTAAAGCACCCGCTGTCACTGTTGAACGGTTGGTTTGACCTGAAATTGGCGCACGTACAGTTGAGTAACCTAAGTTAATTTCTGCATTTTTAAGTTCTGCCTGAGATGCAGCAACATCTGCTTCAGCCAGTTTAACTTGAGCAACAATATCGTCGTATTCTTGTTTAGAAATCGCATTTGAGCCAACAAGCTGACGGTAACGACCTTCTTTAACACGTAACACGTTTAGGTTTGCTTGTTGACGTGTTAAAGCAGCACGAGCACTGTCAGCTGAAGCACGGTTTGTACGCGAGTCGATCTCGTACAAGGCTTGTCCTTCGCGAACATAACTGCCTTCTGCAAATAGACGTTTCAGTACTACACCACTGGTTTGTGGACGTACTTCTGAAATTTCATAGGCAGATGTACGGCCGGAAAGTTCAACAGATTGTTCAACGCTTTGCGGTTGGGCAACAATGACACCGACTTCAGTTGGTGGCATTTGCTGTGCAGCAGCAGCTTGCTGTGCATCTTTAGGATCTTTGCTACAACCAACAAGTGCAATACTTGTTGCCAATGCGCAAGCAGTCAGGGCGGGAGCCCAAAGCTTTGCAGACATCATTGTTCCACCTCAATTAGATATTTATCTAAATTATTCATTTGTTTACGCTTTACTGATTTTGATGTAACTCAAATAAAGTAGCGCGATCCAAATAAAACTTATGCTCCAACCGGATAAGACATCTGTCGGAAAATGAACCCCAACATATACTCGCGAAACACCCATACACAGCATCCATAACAATGCCAAAATGGTGATCAAGCGATGTTGAGCATGTTGTCGGTAAATCAAGATCATAAGACACGCAAGCGATGCAGCATAACAACTGTGTGCGCTTGGGAATGAACTCCCGTAAGACGCTACAAGATAGTACATTTCTGGGGGACGCGGTCTGGTGAACGTAAATTTAAGCAACCATGCAAGGCCGATACTTCCAAAGATCCCTATACTGATAAAAACAATCTCTGTATATTTTTTATACCACGCAAAGTGTAAACACCATAGCGTGGTGAAAAATAATACAAAAGGCATGCCCCCTAGCGCGGAAAGTCCGATGGCAATTTGATTAAAAACAGCAATACGGTGCTGACTCATCCATTCCACGATACTTAAATCTAATAGATTTAAATAGCTAGAATAAAGCGACAACACACTGATAATTAATGCAAAAAAACCAACAAACAGTAGCGTTCGTGGCATATTTTATTCCTTGTCATTTTAACCGGTTTGAGCTCGGTTAATTAATGGACTAAAGTGTACTCATCAGTACACTTTATTTCAAGTCTGTGTAAATCATACTGATTTTATTTTTTGTGTTCATTTACATCTTACTAAAATAAAACACAAATCTGCTAATGATTGTTCTTACTGGCTTGTGTGCCATCTTCAACTTCAAGTGGGGTTTTCGGTGGCCAGAAAAAATCACTTGGTCGCGTTAGAAAATGAGTCATCACCAGTTTAGCCAGTGGTTTCCATTGTTCAAATCTTACGCGACGTGCCCGTAGTGCCACAATAATGGTTAACGTGAAACTGACGAATAAGTTAGTCAGACCGATCAGAATAACCCCTAAGAATGACACAATGATTAAGCCAATGTCTGGTGAACCATTAATATTGATGAGGCCTTGAATGAAGTTGGCCGAGGCGAAGGCGATATGGCGAATATCTAAAGGTAAACCAAAAATAAATCCAATCGTACCCATACTGCCCAGCATGATCCCGAATAAGAAGTTACCTGCCAAAGCACCTAAGTTTCGCTCAATGTAAGCGGCAAGCTTATCCAGTCTCTCTTGACCCATGATGCGTTTTAACTTTGGATGTGCTTGAATCCGTGGTCCAACTTTGCGATAGATCGCCATGTTGTCAAAGTACCCAGCAAGCAAACCTGATAAAAACAAACATACTCCAGCTATCGCAGCATGTGGCACAGCCAGTGAGGTAAATGGATTGAGGTCGTGTAAGGTTTTAGCTGCTTTTGCATGATTCATTAATGGCTCATGTAAAGCCATGTCCCAACTTAATGCGATCAATGCTGCAACAGGAATCGCAATACTGATGTTGCCTAAGATTGCAATAAACTGGGTTCGAATGATGTTAATAATTAGCGCGGCAAGTTCGGCAATCTGCGCCATTTTCGAGCCTTTACGATGCTGAACCGTCGAGGCAAGGGCGGCAGCTGTCATCGCAGGCTGTTTAGTGGCAACAGTAAAATGTAAGACATGAATCAGCATAAAGCCGAAAGAGTAGTTCAGACTATATGAAATGGCTTGCATGAGCGGTGCCATGCTGACACGGGCCATCAGCACTTTTAAAGTTGCCATACATGCAATGATCACACCGGCACCTGCCGCAGATCGGTACATGCTCATAAAGCCTTGTTTGTCCGTACTTACATAGTGTTCGCCAGTTTTACTTGCGTTTTCGGTGACTTGTAGGGCAACCAATTCACTATTGGTGGCGAGCAAATCGCGCACACTGCGCTCGCTATAAATCGCTGACGTCACATCACTGAGTAAACTACCCATAGATACATAGCGGACATCATCTTCTTCAACAATCAGGTTGAGTAAGATTTCTAAGCGATCTAAACACTGTTCTAAAAGCGACAATAAGTAAGTCAGGCTGACACTTACACCAATTCGTTTGGTCGCACGCCGAATTTTCAGCACCACATCACGACATTGTTCCAGCATTACCAACGCTTGAGAAGCATCTGGCGGTAGCACAGCACTCATTTCTTCAGCACTTTGATGCAGCTTTTTATACTGCTGAATAAAATCGTTTATTTCGCGGTTTTGCACCAAAAAAGGTGATTCATATTCGGTCAGTTCAGGTTGTGCATTAATAAATTCAGGATATAAGCCAATACCACTTACCCGATAGGACAAAACGGTAATGGCTTTAATTAACTCACGGCGAATTTTCTTTTTTTCTTCCTGATTGCTATGACCTTGATTAAATAGTCGAAAGAGCTGCATCCATTGCTGATCATCAATACTGTCCAGCCAATATTTGTCGCTATGACGATAAAAAACTCGACGGACTAAATCTTGTAATTGAGTTTCGTCATTGATCAGAGGAAGAAAATGTGCGCCAAGCCGTTGGAACAGTTGTCCCCAGAAACCATCGAGAGACAAAATACCCGTGTCCGCATATAAACTGGTTTGTTTATATCGGCTAATGAGCTTTAGGACAAAACTTTGCAGGGTAGAGGCTGCATCTGGCGTGATGAGTAAAGCTTGGATGAAAGCCTGAAATTTTTTCTTAATTTCGTCGGTATTTTTTGTATCTTCTGGTCGAATTCGGTTGATCAATTCGATCAGCAGGTTTTCATCCAGCACAGCCCGAGGGGTATCGAGCTGTTGCTGCATGGTCAAAAAGATATCATTGAGTTTTATATGCATAGGCAAGGGGAATTACGATGAATATTGTTAATTATTGAATTCGGTGTAATGCCAAGTTTGCGAGGTTGATTAAAGCTTGACGATATTCAGTATCTGGTAGCGCTGCTAAAGCGGCTAGTGCTGCCTCAGTTTCTTCAGTCGCTCGTTGGCTACAATAATCAAGTGCCCCAGAGCTTTGTACAATCTGAATAACATGCTCTAAATCTGCCGTACCGCCTGTGGCAATACTGCGGCGAATAATGTCATGTTCTTCGCCAGTGGTATTCTTTAAGGCAGAGATTAAAGGTAAAGTTGGTTTACCTTCCATCAAATCATCGCCAATATTTTTACCTAATGTTTCAGCATCTGAGGTGTAATCTAAAATATCGTCAATAATTTGAAAGGCATTTCCAAAGTGTCCGGCAAATTTTCTAAGCGGTTCACGGTACTCTGGTGTACCCGTCAAAATCGCGGCACCTTCGGTGGCCAACTCAAATAAACGTGATGTTTTACCGTGAATAATATCTAAATAAGTTTGTTCAGTAGTTTCGGGTTGGTGCTGTGATTGAAGTTGTAAAACTTCACCTTCAGCAATTTCACAGGTACCCGTTGAAAAGTCTTTGAGTAATACCTTGCTGTCTAGATCCACCAATAAATCAAAAGCTCGTGAAATTAGAAAATCCCCCACTAGTACGGCAGTTTGATTATTCCATGTCGCATTTGCGGTTGGGCGACCACGGCGTAATCCCGATTCATCAACT
Source organism: Acinetobacter sp. YH16056_T (assembly GCF_024605895.1). Lineage (NCBI taxonomy): Bacteria > Pseudomonadati > Pseudomonadota > Gammaproteobacteria > Moraxellales > Moraxellaceae > Acinetobacter > Acinetobacter sp. YH16056_T. The sequence goes on from NZ_CP094545.1 coordinate 890,768, forward strand.
ACGTCGTCATGAACCAAGGTTGCGGTATGTAGCATTTCTATAATTGCTGCAAGTTTACGGTGTTTTTCTAAATCTTCTGCGCCACATGCCTTTGCTGCAAGTAAACACATAATTGGACGCATGCGTTTACCGCCTGCTTCAACCACATGTTTACTGACTGCCATGACCAAGGCAACTTTAGACGTGATCCCTTCATTAATAAATTTGTCCATCGCAGCAAAGTCAGTGGCAACAGGCGCGAGAATATCTTGCTTAAAGTCGATGGTCATATGAAGAGAAACCTCAATAATTTTTGAATTACAGACGTAGTGTAGCAATTTGTTATATGAATAACAGATAAGAACTTACTCAATTGACTTAATCTTAAGTGATTTTTTTCATCAAGCGGAAGTATTGTACTTATTTTTTAACAGACTTTTATCTTTAGCATGTTGTTTGAACAGCATGATGTTGATGTAAGTCCAGTGTATATTAGCGAATTGTTGCTAAAAATCTATGTCAAACCTTGCCAAAAGCATGATAAGTGAAATAGAGCACTCATTTTAATGGTTTTAATGACACTGTTTATATAATAAACGCATACTCATCTAATATTTTACGGAAATGACTTGTTGTTTTTCGGGTTATCCCTTAAAATCTTTGCCTTTGCGAAACCCCAGTGACGATCGTTTTAAGATCGGTATATCCCTTTACCGGCACGACAACACGGGCATGTTTGGAGTACTTAAATGTACGCAGTAATCCAAAGCGGTGGTAAACAACACCGTGTAGTTGAGGGTGAAACCCTTAAAGTAGAATTATTGAAAGCTGAAACTGGCTCAACTGTTACTTTTGATGACGTGTTGATGCTTGTTAACGGTGACAGCATTCAAATTGGTGCACCAGTAGTAGCTGGCGCTAAAGTAACTGCTGAAGTAGTTAGCCATGGTCGTCACGACAAAATCCGCATCATCAAAATGCGTCGTCGTAAACACTATCGTAAACAACAAGGTCACCGTCAATGGTTCACTGAGTTGAAAATTACAGCTATTTCAGGCTAATTACGAGGAGTAAGTAGACATGGCAACTAAAAAAGCCGGTGGTTCGACTAAAAACGGTCGTGACTCGAACCCAAAAATGTTGGGTGTTAAAATCTACGGCGGTCAATCTGTGACTGCTGGTAACATCATCGTTCGTCAACGTGGTACTGAATTCCACGCTGGTGTAAATGTAGGTATGGGCCGTGACCATACTTTATTTGCAACTGCTGACGGCGTTGTGAAATTCGAAGTGAAAGGCCAATTCGGTCGTCGCTACGTATCTGTTGAAGCGTAAGCTCGAATAGAAAAAAGACCCGCATTTTTGCGGGTTTTTTTTCGTCTGAATAAAATGTGAGGTATTTTTTAGATTGTTACAAGTGAGCTACAAATCAATAAATTCACAATAAATAGTGATTTGAATCACAAAAAATAAAGAGCGTAATAGAGGAGTACAAATACAAAAAAAGGATAAGGACATGAATAAAATATTGAATACAGTTTTTATCGGTGCTGACTATCAGAAAAGGAATTGTCCTGATAAAAGCCAACAAATTGCATTTTAAAAGACACTACAACTTGGTGAAACAACTTCAATCGCTATTAAAGCTGTACCAAAATTACTTGCTGTGAGTATTTTACTTTCTCTAGGCTCAATTGCATGGGCTGGTGGGAGTGGCTCGTCATATCCTGAGCATACTTGTAATCGTTGCAATAGTGGTATTCCTGGGCCAGTAGGGTCAATGGGACCTCAAGATCCTGCTGGTGAGACAGGAGCAACAGGTGCACAGGGTGAGACTGGAGCTAAAGGTGACAAAGGCGCTACAGGTGCAACCGGAGCTAAGGGTGACAAAGGTGATACTGGCGCAGTAGGCGCTACAGGTGCAACCGGAGCTAAGGGTGACAAAGGTGATACTGGAGCAACAGGCGCTACAGGTGCTACTGGTAAAGATGGACTCAATGGCCGAGACGGCATCGATGGTAAGGATGGGTTGAACGGTCTGAATGGCAGCAATGGTCTAGATGGTGCAAGTGCTTATCAAGTTGCGGTGAGCAATGGTTATGAAGGCAATGAGGACCAATGGCTAGAAAGTCTACATGGTGTAGTTGGCGCACAAGGGCTAACAGGTGAAAATGGTTTCAGTGCGTATGAACTTGCGATAAAAAATGGATTTGTCGGTACTGAAGTTGAATGGTTGTTGAGCTTAAAAGAAACAGATCCGTACATTAAAATTCAATCAAACGTTGCCAATACAGCACCTAAACCAACTGCGAATGGACAAGATGCGATTGCAGTTGGTGCAGGTAATAAAGCTGATGGTAATCAGTCTATTGCCCTCGGTGTAAACAATACAGTCAGTGGTGATGGATCTGGTGCATTAGGTACCAATAATACAGTCACTGGTAATAATACCTATGTGGTTGGTAACAATATCAACACCTCTGCAAATAATGCTGTTGTACTTGGCAATGGTTCAAGCTCTGACCGCAATAATACGGTTTCCGTTGGCTCGGCTGGTGCAGAGCAGCAAATTATCCATGTGGCAGCTGGTACGGCAGACACCGATGCGGTAAACGTGAAACAAATGCGTCAAGCAGATCTAGAAGTGTTAAATAGTTCAAAAGCATATACAGATCAGCATGGGGCAAATGTACTTAATCAAGCCAATAGTTATACCAATTAACGTGTGAATGAATTGAACCATAATTTCAATAAATTTAAAGATAATGTTTACGGTGCTGTTGCTTCAAGTATTGCAATCGCCTCCTTACCTCAACCCACAGATGCAGGTTACAACATGTTCAGTGCAGGTATGGGGACTTGGGACGGTGAACAAGGCTATGCTCTTGGCTTCAGTGGTGTCACTGAAAACAAAAAATATGTGTATAAAATTGGGGTAACCAGCAACTCTGAAAGTGACTTTGGTGCAGGAGCTGCTATTGGGTGGCAATGGAAATAACTGAAAATTGGAATGTTGAAATTGCTAAATCATGGTTTAATTATTTGAAAGGCATTTGAGTCAAATCAAGTGCCTTTTTACTTTATATTTCTCCATCATGATGAATAAAAAACAGCAATTTGCATTAATAACCATACAAAACTTCTTATTTTCTCTAAATTTAGTCAATGAAAGTGGTTTAAGATGGAGCCATCTAACAAATTGCGTTGATGCAAATATAAAAGGTGAATCTATGAAAATGCTTCGTAAAACCATCTGTGCTATGGCATTAGGTGCAGCGACACTGGCACCGGTTATGAGTACGACAGTATTCGCGGCACCAGTTGCAGCGTCGGAGCAGCAGGCAACTGCCAATTTGGTGAAACAATTATCGGGTATTAAAAGTTTTACTGCTAACTTTCAGCAAACTACAAAAGTGACCAACCCGAAAGCAACTCAAAAGAAAGGTTTAAGTGCTCAGCATATGAACCAGACTTTTACTGGGGTCATGAAAGTTCAGCGTCCGGGTAAATTCTATTGGGAAACAACCAGCCCATCTAAGCAAACCATTGCGACTACAGGTAAAACGGTTTGGATCTATGACCCAGACCTACAACAAGCGGTACGCCAAAGCTTAGATGACCAAGTTGCGAATACGCCTGCATTATTATTGTCAGGTAATACAGCTCAAATCATGAAGTCTTATCGTATTACACAGCCGAATAAGACCAAAACCTATTACACCTTATATCCAAAAAGTGATGATGGCGTGTTTCAAAGCTTAACCATTAGTTTTGGTGCGAAAAATGCGCCGACCTTAATGATTCTCCAAGACTCATTAGGTCAAACAACCCATGTACGTTTCAATAATGTGAAGGTCAATGCGTCTATTCCAGCATCAACTTTTAACTTTGTACCTCCAAAAGGTACGGACATTATTGATCAATAATTCTCATGAACGAAAAAAAGCAGACATCGGTCTGCTTTTTTTATGAAGAAATGTAAAGGACGCAAGCTGAATTTAAGTGAAATTTAGTAGTATGCTGATATTCACAGTTTGCTTAAATGAAGTAACTTGTGGTTTTGATTGTTGCTATAGGGAATTTTGGGATGAAAAAAAATCATATGAATAATATAGCTTGGGCTGTTTCAGCTGTGGTTTTAGTCGGGTCATTAACGGCCTGCCATCCTCGAAATGAACCTGTTGAAGGTGCAACGACGGAACAGAAGCCAGCGGTCGTCGCTGATGCGATTCCACTTATTCAATCTAAATCTGTTGAGATGCAATTACCAAAAGCTCAAGCTTGCGATGCGGAAGGTTGTACCCAATATAGGATTCAAACAGTTGAAACCAATGTTGATTGGATTAATCAATATTTTACTGATCGGATTAAAAAAGCAGACCCGATTGCATTTTCAACTGAGCCGAATCAAAAAATCGATTTATCAGACAAGACGGATGTAGGCCTAAGTCAAAGTACCACTTCTGTTCGATATATTAGTCAGTGGGGACATATCGCAACTTTTGCAATCGAAAGCTATACCTACGCAGCGCATGCGGCTCATGGCATGTCGCATGTTGAATATGTCAATTTTGATTTAAAAGCCAAAAAACGTTTGGCTTTACAAGATGTCTTGGTCAAAGGTGCAGACGCGAAAGTGATTAGCGCACTTTTTGATGCCAACTATATGTGGTTGGATAGTCACGATATTGAACGTTCAAAACTACAGTTAAGCGATAATTTTTATTATGGCGCGAACGGGATCGTATTTGCTTATCCATTGTATGAATTGGCGAGCTACGCAGAGGGCATGCCTGAGCTAAAACTTCCATATTTTATGGCTAAAGGGCTATTTAAACCTGAATATTTACCAAGTTTGCCAAATTACGAAACCAAATAAGACAATTTGAAGCAAGATTATTGGTCTAATAAGGGGCACCTGTAAGCTCGGTCACTGTATTTTTAAGTGTTAAGAGCTTACACTATAGCCAGTTTTTTTCTTTACTTAAGATTGGCTATGATCGACCCGAAATTACTCAGAAATAATATTGAGGCTGTAAACTTAGCCTTAGCAAAACGTGGTGTTCAACTTAACGTAGCAGAGTGGGCAGACCTTGAAGCTCGCCGTAAGGAAATTCAGTCTAAAACTGAGTCGTTACAAGCTGAACGTAATGCTGGTGCAAAACAAGTTGGTCAAATTAAAAAAGCTGGCGGTGATGCATCTGAAATCATGGCACGTATGTCTGCTATTGGTGATGAAATTAAAGCCGCAGAAGTTGCACTTTCTGAGCTTCAGGCTGAACTTGAAGCCAAATCTTTATCGATTCCAAATTTACCTCATGAGTCTGTGCCAGAAGGCAAAGACGAAAATGACAATGTTGAAGTTCTAAAGTGGGGTACACCACGTCAGTTTGATTTTGAGATCAAAGACCATACTGACTTGGGTGAAATGATGGGCGGTTTAGAATTTGAAACCGCAACCAAATTGACAGGTACTCGTTTTAGCGTACTCAAAGGCCCATTGGCGCGTTTACAGCGTGCAATTACCCAATTTATGTTAAATACACATACCTTGGAAAATGGCTATACAGAAGCGTATGTACCTTATTTAGTTAATGCAGATTCTTTACGTGGTACAGGCCAATTGCCTAAATTTGAAGAGGATTTATTCAAACTTCAAGGCGAAAAAGAATACTACCTGATCCCGACTGCAGAAGTGCCTGTAACCAACTTCGTGCGTGATGAAATCATTGACCCAGAACGTCTACCTTTAAAATATGCAGCACATACGCCATGTTTCCGTAGCGAAGCGGGTTCGTATGGCCGTGATACACGTGGTTTGATCCGTCAACACCAATTTGACAAAGTAGAAATGGTTCAGATTGTAAAACCTGAAACTTCGATGGATGCTTTGGAAGAATTAACGGGTCATGCCGAAGGTATTCTTCAAGCATTAGGCTTACCATACCGTAAAGTCGTTCTGTGTGGCGGAGACATGGGCTTTGGTGCAATCAAAACTTATGATTTAGAAGTTTGGGTGCCAAGTCAAAATACCTACCGTGAAATTTCATCTTGCTCATGCATGGGTGACTTCCAAGCACGCCGTATGAAAGCGCGTTACCGTGCTGACCAAAAGAAAACTGAGTTTGTACACACGCTGAATGGTTCAGGTTTGGCAGTTGGTCGTACTTTACTTGCCGTGATGGAAAACTATCAACGTGCAGACGGTTCAATTGAAATTCCAGCAGTACTTCGTCCATATATGGGCGGTGCTGAATTTATCGATTAATAGTCGATAAAGTGCATACATTTGTGCACAAAAATTGCTTAAGACAATCAGATTTAAACTATTGAGGTCGTGTGTGGATATCTTTCCAATCTCTTTGAAGTTGCAGCAGCAACCTTGTCTGATTGTTGGCGGTGGTCGAATTGCATATCGAAAGGCTGTGCTGCTTGCAAAAGCGGGCGCACAGCTGACAGTTTGCTCACCTGAAATTGAAGATGATTTATTGAGCTTGGTTAATAAAACCCAAGGTCAATATCTCAACTCGATTTATCACGAATCGGTTTATCAAGAAAATGCCATTGCGCTGCGTCAGTTTCGTTTAGTGATTGCAGCAACCAATGACAAAGCTGTCAATCAGGCGGTATTTGAAGCCTGCGAAGCTGAAAATGTCTTGGTTAATAGTGTCGATGATCCGCCGCATTGCCGTTTTATGGTTCCTGCGATAATTGACCGTTCTCCGCTGGTCATCTCTGTTGCATCTAATGGCACATCGCCAGTGCTTTCACGCCAAATCCGCACCCAGTTAGAAAGCTCAATTCCACATGGCATGGGCAAACTGGCTGAGTTCTCAGGCCAATGGCGCGCAGCTGTTAAAGCCAAAATCGTCAATCCAGATGAACGCCGTATTTTTTGGGAAGATTTGTATGCAAGTCCGCTCAAAGAGCAAGTATTCAATGACAATTTGACTGAAGCCAATCGTTTGATTGAACAGGCCTTATTGGAATGGAAACAGCCGAAAGGTGAGGTGTATTTGGTTGGGGCAGGGCCGGGTGATCCTGAACTGTTGACCTTAAAAGCTCTGCGTTTAATGCAGCAAGCGGATGTGGTGATCTATGACCGTTTGGTTTCTCAGCCGATTATGGACCTCTGCCGCCGCGATGCCGAAAAAATCTATGTAGGTAAAGCAAGATCCAATCATGCTGTTCCGCAAGAAGGCATCAATGCCTTACTGGTGAAATATGCCATTGAGGGAAAACGCGTCTGCCGCTTAAAAGGTGGAGATCCGTTCATCTTTGGCCGCGGCGGTGAAGAAATTCAGGAACTCTTTGCGGCAGGCGTTGCCTTCCAAGTCGTTCCGGGAATTACTGCTGCCTCTGGATGTTCGGCTTATGCAGGGATTCCTTTAACGCATCGAGATTATGCGCAAAGTGTACGCTTCTTGACAGGACATCTCAAAGAAGGTTCACCGGAGCTACCTTGGAATGAGTTGGTTTATCAAAATCAAACGCTCGTGCTGTATATGGGCTTGGTCGGTCTAGAAAAAATTTGTGAGAAACTCATCGCGCACGGGCAGCGTCCAGATATGCCTGTCGCATTGGTTTCTAAAGGGACGACACCTGAACAAAAAGTCGTGGTTGGGACATTGGCAGATATTGCATCTAAAGTCAGTGAATACCAAATTCAGGCGCCTACATTGACCATTATTGGTGATGTGGTGAGTCTGCGTGAACAACTTCAATGGCATGAGCGAGGATAAGCAACGCAACGCGTTGCCCGAGCGCAAGGTGAAGGCTATGCCTGAGCAAAGAGGATAAGCAAGCTGCTGAATTGTCCACGTGCAAGGCGAAGGCTATGCCTGAGCAAAGAGAATAAGCAAGTTATTGTATTGTCCAATTGCAATGCGAAAGCTAAGCAATGTAGATAAGCAAGCGCTTGTTGTACCATCTAAACTTATGCTACAGCTATAGAAACTATAGCCTGAGCTTTAAGCCATTATTTAACTAAAGAGTAGAGAAAAAAACTGTGATCCATGTTGTTTTATACGAGCCAGAAATTCCTGCAAATACAGGGAATATCATTCGTTTATGTGCCAATACTGGAGCGCAGTTGCATTTGGTCAAGCCATTAGGTTTTGAGCTGGATGATAAAAAACTCCGCCGCGCCGGTTTGGATTATCATGAATGGGCACACATGAAAGTGTGGGAAAACTTTGAAGAATGCCTTGCGGGCTTAAAAGCGCAAGGTATTGACATGGATGCCATTTATCCATTAACCACCAAAGGTTTTGAAACACCGCATACCTCTAATTTAAATCGTCCTGTGGCACTGTTGATGGGGCCTGAAACACGTGGTTTGCCGGAAGATGTCCGTATGATGTTCCCAAAAGAACATTGGATTCGCCTCCCGATGGCACCAAATTCGCGTAGTTTAAACTTGTCTAATGCTACTGCTGTGATTTTATATGAAGCTTGGCGTCAGCAAGACTTTAAAGAATTGGTCTAAGTGTGATCTGTTCAAAAAGCCGCTCTATCGAGCGGTTTTTTATTGGGAGTGAACACAGTGAACCGTTTACAGCAATGAAGTTTTGTAAAATAAGGGCTTAAAAACTTCAGCATCAATATAAAAATGTGTATAAGAACACTGTGAAGAAATAAAACGGGTACTTAAAACTTGAAATCTATAAATTTAAAAGCTTTTGGTGTCGTGATTGCGACCGGATTCATTTCATCAATGAGTTGGGCTAATCCAACCGTATCGAACACAACAGAACAGACACCAGTGACCGTCACTGCAACTACAGAAAATGTTCCAGTTGTACCGAAGGTTGAGGTGATTAAGCCTTTTACTAAAGCTGAAATCCAGCAGGGTATGCTGGAAATGCAGCAAAGGCAAAATCAGCGTATTGAGGAATGGGGAAAAACACTAAAAGCCGACGATTTTGAGAGGTCTTGGTATGGTGGTCGCCAATTGAAAAAAGCAAAGCGTCAGGAAGTATGTGGGCTATATCAAGACTTAGTCAATGAAACATACAGCTTGGCTCAAAAAAATAAAGCGCGTCTTAGCCCTGCCGATCAGCAGTTAGTAGCAGATCGAAATCAATTTATTCAAAGCTTAGGTTATGAAAATAATATCGTTGATACCAAGATGGGTTTTAATTGCCGCTTAAAATAAGTGATTTTTATCACTGCTTTGATTTATGTGAATGATCCATGTCCTTGATGTAAAAAATAAAGGACATGGAAAAGCTCGAGATACCTCATGAATTAATCAATTAAATTAAAGTCACTCAGTTCTGTTTGTAGATGTTTTGGATTATTTGCAAATAGAAGTTGACCACTGGTGTATAACCAACCCAATTGACCTTGCTGCTGAAGACGTTTCAGTAAGACGTCGTTAAATGTCGACGTTGCAAAGACAGTTTCACTAAAGACTTTAAACTCACCGACATTAGTGTTTTCACTGTCTTTCATAAACAGCATGCCGTTTTTGGTGGTTGAACTCATATCTAAAGCACGGCTGACTAAGCGGTAACCGTCTTTAGCTTGCTCATCGATCATCTCCTGTAATTTTATGCTGCGCTCTACACTATTGCTGCCGGTTGGGTAAGTTTTATAGCGATAGCTGTAAGTGCCATGGTGTGCGCTGCTATTTATACAGGTTGCAACTTTAGGACTATTTTGTTTGCCGTTCAGAATTTCAGGACGAAAACCTGTGTAATAGCTTTTGAATTGAATAATACGGCAGCCTTGGGCACCCAGTGTATTGAGCATAGTTTCCAGTTGCACTGGGTCTACGAGCGGGGAAACATAGCCGCTGTCGTAAGTATATGTCGCGGTATCATTTTCCTTTTTAATGAAATAATCTTTGAAATTCAGGGCATTGGTTGGTCTGACGCTATGCAGGTATTGATAGCCTGATTTGCCTTTTTCATTTAACTGATTACGCCATGTAAAATATATGTCAGCGATAGAGGGTGCTGTACGGTCTGCAACAATATGATTGAAACGCGTATTTTCATTGGCAAGTTTCATGTAGCTATTAACATTACCATTGTCCAAAGTTTTAGAATCATAGCCAATTAACTTATAACCACTTTGTCCCATTGTATTGAGCTGAGCCAAGAAGTTTACTGTGTCGGTGGTATTAATAAAATTCTCAGACTTAAAGTCCGCAGCTGTGATTTTGGTTTTCGGTTTTAAATTGGTGAAGAATTCATTGGAATTTTTTGTATAGCAGCGGCTGTCCTTGAGTGGGTCAGTAATTAGTCCGCGTTGCATGATGATATAGCTTGGATTTGAAATCGTCGCGTTAATTACACAGAAAGAATGATTATTTAAAAAAGTTAAAACGCGTTTGCTCGTCGCGCCACCTCTGACTGGTTGAAACTTAATCGAATGATATTCAAAGTTATTTAGTGTTGCAGCCGGCTGTATTTCACTCATGACCATGTCATGAAGTAATTGATAGCGTTTGGAAATAAATTCACCGCTGCAAGTTTTACTTGAACTATTGTGTACCGCATATTTTAGTTCTTCGTTCAGTGAACTGACTGAATTTTCACTAGTTTTATGAATTGAAATTTGTGGCAAATCACAATTACTGTTACCGAGGGCAGAGTTCCCTTGAATCCATTCTCCTGTGAATTTATCCGCTACAGTTGTTGGCGTTGGCGTTGGCGTTGGCGTTGGCGTTGGCGTTGGTGTAGGTGTAGGTGTAGGTGTAGGTGTTGGTGTTGGTGTTGGTGTTGGTGTAGGTGTAGGTGTAGGTGTAGGTGTAGGTGTAGGTGTCGCGCCACCATCATTGGAGCTTGATCCACCACAGCCCACCAATGTCGTAAATACAGCAGCGATAATGCTGATTTTGTGATTATTATTCATGACTAGTGCTCAATAGAGTGAAGTTGTTATGTATGGCTGATGCCGTTGTATACACTTTTAAAATCTAGATTTATTGCACAAGGTGTGACTCAATCCAGCCATTGCCATGTTCTGTAGTGACTTCTATCAAACCTGTTTTAGTCATGTTTCCCGCAAAAATAATGTCTGCATTTTTTGACAGTTTATTAATGACTTGGCTCGATTTATCGGCAGTTTGATAAAGCGGTAGATTATTAATTTTAGGTCTGAGTTGCTGTCCCATGCTGAAACCATTTGCAGCATAATTTGAGTTAGTCGTGGCCCGACTGCCTGTCCATTCTTTTGCGGTATTCGATACTTCTTTGGATGTTTCATTAAATTGATTCAGCGTATTTCTTAAATCACGCATGGTATCGGCAAAACCTGCATATACCGGTATTGAAGCTAAAGACAGACTGCTAACGATGACTAAATGACGAATTTTCATGAACTTTCTCCTTTACTTTGTTATGTCATTCCGCGTGATATTTGACGGATTCATAACATTCGCGGTGTTTAAATAATTTTAAAATGCGAAAATTTAGCATTTTAAAAATAGATCATTTATACTTCACTTGTAAAGAGGGTGGAGTGGTGAAAATGAATGTAGAAAGCCAGAGTGAACATCTAAAGCAAAGTAAAAATTGGTATCAGTCCTTACCGACGGAATGGCAAAATTGGTTGAATGAAAATATTGAAAATGGTTGCGATGTACAGAAAATAAGTCTAATTTTACAATCACATGGATTAAGCCCAAGGGTGGATCAATACTTATTTTCTGAAGATGAACAACTTTCAGAACAGCTGCAAAATGAACTTTTGGACTACAGTCTTGAGGGCTTAGAGACAGTTGAAATTTTAGAAAAAATTAAGCAAAAAAATATTTCAAATCATTTGATCATTCAGTTTTTAAAGCATGTAAACAATAACGTAATTTTTAAAAAACTGAAGCAACTACAGCAACAGCAGAATAAACAGCGCTGGTTATTACAGGTGATGGGTCAATTGAATCAATTGAACGACCACAGTCCATCCACAATCGATTGCATAGAAACACCTGATTTTGCAACATTTCTAGAGCAGTATTATAGCCAGATGCGGCCGGTCATTTTAAAAGGTGGGATACAACATTGGCCTGCATTGCATAAATGGAGTCCTAAATATTTTGCACAGCATTTTGAAAATGAGTTGGTTGAAGTCCAGATGCATCGTGAGCAGTATCAAGATTTTGAAAAAAAATCGGTACAGTTGAAACGCATTATTTTGATGCAAGATTTTGTCGCACAAATCAAAGCCACTAAGCGTAGCAATGACATTTATTTAACTGCGAATAACGCCGCTCAAAATAAGCAGTTCATGCAAAAGATAAGTGAGGATCTAGGTGACTTCGCCAAAGGTTATTGTCAAAAAGAGATCAAAGATCGACATTTTTTATGGTTTGGCCCTGCAGGCACATTTACACCACTGCATTATGACTTAACCAATAATATGTTGGCACAAATCTATGGACGTAAAAAAGTGACTTTGATTCCTGCATGGCAAATGCCGTATATGTATAACGATCATTGGGTATTCAGTCAGGTTTCAGACGTCGCAAAGGCTGATCTAGTAGCCTATCCACTGTTAGAAAATGTGACACCGTTCGAGTGCATTTTGCAACCAGGGGAAACCTTATTTATCCCAATTGGTTGGTGGCATAGTGTTGAAAGTTTAGATATCTCGATCAGTGTTTCTTTTACGCATTTTAATGTAAATAATCATTTTTTTACTGAATATCCTCAAGATCTCATCAGATAAAAATTGTGAAGTAGATTAAACAATGCGAAAATTTCACTTATGCAGTCTAATTTTCATGGCAATTCAATGAGCAAACTTCTCACTAATGAGGCAGATCAAAATTTACAGCAAGTATTGGTGCTGATGAATGAGCTGAGCCAATGGCTGATTCGCTCAGGTGTGGGATATACCGAGTTTACTGCTGCATTGAAACCGGTTTTTTTCCAACAAGCTGTACAAGAGTTAGAGCGTATCGATCAAAAACCGACGATTTCCGCGATCAGTTTACTTTCTGGCCTACACCGTAAAGACGTGACTGCTTATAAAGAAGTGATTTCTGAAGGTAAGGATTTGACCGAAGCGACTGTTTCGGAGCCGATTAGTGTGCCATCACGTGTGATGGGTTTGTGGCTTGCAGAAGGTTGGGGGGATTCTTTACCATTTAGCAGTGAGTCAGAAAATAGCTTTGAAATGCTGGTGAAACGTATCTCCACCGAGCGCCATCCACGTTCGGTACTCAATGAGCTTGTTCGTTTGGAAATTGCCACTGAAAAAGATGGACAGGTGTATTTACAACAACGTCGTTTTATTCCAGATCCTTCGCAGTTAGAAGCACGTAAAATTTTAACACGAAATGTTCAAGCGCATTTAGAAGCGGGTTTGCATAATTTATTGAATCCTGATGAAATACCTTACTTAGAACAAGCCATTTGTGCTGACGAATTAACAGAAGAATCGATTAATAAATTACATGAAATGAGCTTAGAGCTTTGGCAGAAATACTCACTACAACTTTTAAAACTTGCCGCGGAGCGTTGCGCAATGGATGACGGGAATCCTGAAGCAAATCGTGCATTTCGCTTTGGAGTTTATCAACATGATGCGAAAATTAAATTTTAAAATACTGACACTTTGCAGCCTGATGTCCATATTGTCAGGCTGTGAAATTGATTTTTTTTCGAGCGGCGGGGTAACGATCGAAGGCACAGGTGATCCAATCATTGATATCGGTCATGCAGGGGATGGCCGCGGAACAATTATCTTGGGGACACGATATTTAGAGTTTTCAGCTTCCGTGCAGGATTCTTGTTATGGCGTGGAACGTAAATTAGCCTTCCTCAATCCATTTGATCGTCAGTCGATTGACACAAAAACGTATGTAGAAATACCTGCTGCCCAAGCGGATCTTAATTCGCAAAATGTTCAATTGATCTTAAAAAATACCAATAGCGTACCAGTCACCATTCATTTGCAATGTGATATGCCATTAACCATGCAATTATTCGAGCAGGTTAGACCATATTTTCCAAAACAAGTATGTGATACACCTATAGATATCAAACTCTATCCACAACAACAGCATATATTTGAAGCAGCTGTAAATTTAGAGACTGTTGAAGATGGTATATGGTCACACGGTGATGGAGCATCGGTTGAATTAAAAGGCAATACACCAGACAAGTGTGAAGAAATTTCAATTCAATTTCAGCAATCTAGAAAATTCATACAACCTTAATTGGTATATTTAAAACAAAAAAGGCGCTTTAAGCGCCTTTTTTGTTTAGAGATAAACTTGCTTAGAATTTATCATCAAATTCGTTATGCTGCGGTGCAGGGTGTTTAAAACCTTTAGTTTTATAACCAAGGTATAAAATACCGAACATTGCCCACCATAAACCATATTTCAAAGCAGTTTCTTCAATTTCTAACCACATCGCAAAGATACTGATAAAGCCAAGCATTGGAATAACCACGAAGCTAAAAATATCTTTGGCTGTTTTTGTGCGGCCATCACGAAGTGCATAACGTGAAATCACAGATAAGTTCACGAAAGTAAAGGCTGTCAATGCACCAAAACTAATCATCGAAATGACAATATCAAGATTCATAAAGCCCGCAGTTAATGCAACCGCACCTACGATCATGATGTTATAAGATGGGGTGAAATTTTTCGGGCTGATATGACCGAAGATTTTCTTATTAATAACACCATCACGGCCCATAACATACATTAAACGTGATACACCTGCGTGAGCAGAAATACCTGATGCCATTACTGTCACAATCGCAAAAGTTAAAACATAGGATTGGAACAGTGAGCCGCCGACGAGCAAGAGTATCTCTGGCTGTGTTTCAGCAATATTCTTGAAATAGTTACCTGGCTCAGCAGGGAAGAACAGCTGCATGAAGTAGGTACTAATAATGAAGATAATCCCTGCGATTAAAGCAGTTAAGAAAATCGCTTTCGGCAGTGTTTTCTCAGTATCTTTGGTTTCTTCTGCCAATGAACTTAATGAGTCAAAACCAGTGAACGAGAAGCACAGTAATGTTGCACCTGTAATCAGCGCACCCACAGACGTCAGCTCATTCCAGAATGGCTCAAGGCTCCATAATTGGTAGCGTTCTGCAGCAGAAATAGGGCCATCAGCATTGAAGCCCATTTGAAGCTTGCTGTAGACCATCCACGTGAAAATACCAATTACTAATAACTGCACAAGTACAATCAAGCTGTTAAAGTTAGCAACAAAACGCGCACCGCGTAAGTTAATTCCAGTCATGAATGCCGTTAGCACAATGACCCATACCCAGTGGTTTACTGTTGGAAATAGTGCTTCAAGGTAAATCACTGCAAGAATGATATTTACCATTGGAGATAATAGGTAGTCTAACCAAGAAGACCAACCCACCATGAAACCTACGTTCGGGTGAATAGATTTTTGGGCATAGGTATACGCAGAACCCGAAGAAGGGTAGCGACGGATCATATGACCATAACTAATCGAGGTAAACAGAATTGCAATCAGGGCAATAATGTAAGATGTCGGCACGTGTCGATGACTTTCTTCAGATACTAAACCAAAAGTATCAAATAGAGTCATTGGTTGGATGTAAGCCAAACCAATAATAATAATGTGCCAGAGTCCAAGCGTTTTTTGCAGTTTAGCTGCCGATTGAGTCCCAGAGATATTTGTCAACGGCGTTATCCTCTTATCGTTGATCAAGGATCAGTCATATTCTAAGGATCGTTTGAGACGAACGATCCCCCCTACGTTTTAAAACAAAAGTGCGCCAATCTACTCCAAATTGGTACATTTTGTCAGTAACTTTGAAATTATTTTTAGCAGAAATTATGCCAGTTTGATTAAAAAATAACTGATATTGCGTTCTGCAAGTGAAAAGCCCGATGTTTAAAAAAACATCAGGCTTAATTTTTCGCTATATTCGCTTATTTTTCAGCAATTACCAAGCTTTTTTTAGAATAGTTTTGAGGTCTTCTAAGCTGGCTTCTTTAGGATTATAAATAATCGATCCATCATTCAGTGCTTTCTCTGCCACTTCATCTAATTGAGCTTCAGTCACTTTACCTGTTTCACTCAAAGTACGTGGTAATTTGGTCAAACTAAACAAGCGGTCACGCATGGCTAAAAGCGTTGAAATAGCTTTTTCAGCGCGGAGGTTGGCCGGTGTTTGTGCATAAATATCAGGACCAGCCAGTGGTAATAGCAATTCAGCAATCTTATCGCCATTCACTTCTTTGTTGTATTCCAACACATACGGCAAGAATAAGTTCATGCATAAGCCGTGGGGCAGGTGAGCGACTGCACCCAGCGCATGACCTAATGAATGCACTAAACCGACCATTGAGTTCGAAAATGCAATTCCTGCCATCGTAGAGGCTTGTGCAAGTTCTAAGCGCCCATGTGCATCGCTGGTATTATCTAATACACCAAATAAGCTATTGCTAATTTTCTTGATTGCGGCAGTTGCATAGGCATCTGAAATCGGGTTCGCCGCCATGCACGTATAGGCTTCAATGGCATGCGTCATCGCATCCATCGCTGTCATTGCTGTAAGATGAGGCGGCAAAGTTTGCGTCATACGTGGGTCAAGAATTGCTGCATGTGGCATCAAATAATTCGATGCAAAAGCCATTTTAACATTCTTTTCAGGGTCAGAAACCACAGCGACCATAGTCACTTCTGAACCTGTCCCTGAGGTTGTTGGAATCACAAAAAATGGTTTTAAAGGTTTAGGTAAGTTGTGCGCACCTGAGTATTTCAGTAAGTCATCACCACCTTCAGATACCAAGATGTTGGTTGCTTTAGAGGTATCAATCACTGAACCGCCACCGACGGCAATAATGGCATCACATTGGTTGTCGCGGTAAAGTTGAGCCGCTTTACGTACGGTTTCTAGACTTGAGTCTGGCGGAACATCATCAAAAATATAGCCAATCACCGTCTCGGTACTTTCAAATGCCGCTTCAATCGGTGCAAGTAATTGATTACTGCGAACGCCTTTGTCAGTAATGATCATGGGGCGTTTAGCACCTAAAGTAGACAGTTCGAATGGAATGTGTTCTAAAGCAGCATGGCCAGCAATCACTTTTACAGGACAGAAAAATTCGTAATATGGTTTAGCCATGTGTTATGCGCTCCGTTTTAAATAAGACTGGGCTACTTTTAAATAAATATTTGCAGCACCGCTCAGTTTTTCTTTTAGGCTTAAATGTGTTGGATATTCTTTGACAGCCAATTCAGCCACCAATTTAGGTAAAATTAACGCTTCCATTTTGTTGAGACAACGCACCAGTCGGATGGCATAAGACAAATCACCATCGGCGATCATGCGGTCATTGGCAAAGGCTTGTGCGGTACTTTCTTGAAATGAGAAGACCAAAAAGGCATGATTCAAATGCTTAAACGTAATGGTTAAGTCAGGCTTTTGAGTGCCGGGTGTGAGGAGTTTGAGTTGATGGTCTTCCGTGACTTGCGCGACAAATGCAGCACCATTAGGAAAAACATTCATAGATAAAATAAAATTAACTGGAAATTTAGCAACTTCTTGTTTAATTTCTTCATCGACCTGGCTCGCCATGACCAGACCTCTGCCAATCACATCCATCATGAGTTTGACATAGGCCTGCTGGAGCGCGGGTTTAACGGATTTAGTTGCAATCACGTGTACATCCCTTATCTATAATTATTAATTTAGAGCTTTTACTCTAAATTATTTTATTTGAGAAAGCAAAGTCTTTTATAGTTGTTTGACTGTTACGTCTTTAAAGTAACCACTGTTTTTCAAAGTATCAATGATATCGACGCATAAGTTTTCAAATTTAGGGTAATCTTGCACCAAATCTTGTATACGAACCATTTCTAATCCAGCATAGCCACATGGATTAATGGTATGAAAACCAAATAGATCACAATCGATATTCAGTGCCAAACCGTGATAACTGCGGCCTTTACGAATTTTAAAACCGAGAGAACCAATTTTGCGTTCTGCAACATAAACACCGGGTGCATCAGGCTTGGCATAAGCGTCGATGCCGTACTTTTTCAGCAGTTCGATCATCAAGTTTTCTGCATAGGAAACCAGCGTACGCACGTTCCAACCTAAGCGATTTAAGTCAAACATGAAATAAGCGACCAACTGACCCGGTCCATGCCAAGTGACTTGTCCACCACGGTCTGTTTGTACCACAGGGATGTTACTTTGCACCAAAATATGTTCAGGTTTGCCAGCTTGCCCCTGAGTTAATACATCGGGATGTTGCAATATCCACAGCTCATCAGGTGAGTTTTCATCTCGCTGTTCAGTGAGAGTTTTCATCTCTAAAAAGCGGTCTGCATAAGGGGTAAGGTGGTTATATTGACGAATGATTAATTCGGGTTTTTGAACAGTTTCAGTCACGTATTTCGTGTCCTTTTCTATCAAAGTCATGTATGGATTATAATGAATTAGACGTACAAAAGGGGGGTTAAATACTGAATTACTTGAGGGTATTACTATTATACTTAGACATAAAAAACACGCTCGAAAGCGTGCTTTTTTATTTAAATCAACAGAATTACAGCGCGGTACGAATGTGTTTACAAGCTGCTAAATCCGCATAGACCGCATGTACTTGTTCTAACTCTTCGAAACGTAATTGAGCAGTAATTGAATGATATTTACCTGTACGAGATGGAGTCACAGTCATTTTACTGCCATCAAAATCAGGAAAATGTTTAACAAAAATTTCATTCACTGCAAGGCGAAGTTCTTCACCTGCATTACCAATCAATTTAATAGGGTAGTCCATAGGGAAGACCCAAAGATGCTCTTGCAATTCACGTGAAGGAGCGCGATTAGTCATATCAGTCATGGGACACCTCATTATTTAAAAATACCTGCAATGAGCAGGTATTTGGAATTATTTGCTACATGCTCATAATATGGGGCGGAAAACCCCATATTCAAGCCTGCATTGTCCTAGTTATAGGTTAATCATTCTCAAGGAATGAACGCAGATGTTCTGAGCGTGAAGGATGACGTAATTTACGCAATGCTTTCGCTTCAATCTGACGAATACGTTCACGTGTTACGTCAAACTGTTTACCCACTTCTTCCAAGGTATGGTCGGTTGGCATATCGATACCGAAACGCATTTTCAAGACTTTCGCTTCACGTTCAGTCAAGTTTTCAAGAACTTCACGTGTTGCTTCTTTTAAGCCTTCTGACGTTGCAGCGTCAATAGGAGAGGTGATATTACCGTCTTCAATGAAGTCACCAAGATGCGAATCTTCATCATCACCAATTGGTGTTTCCATTGAAATTGGTTCTTTCGCGATTTTAAGCACTTTACGAACTTTCACTTCGTCCATTTCTAGACGTTCACCTAATTCTTCTGGTGTAGGTTCACGACCCATTTCTTGAAGAAGTTGGCGAGATACACGGTTGATCTTGTTAATGGTTTCGATCATGTGTACTGGAATACGAATAGTACGTGCTTGGTCGGCAATCGAACGCGTAATCGCCTGACGAATCCACCAAGTTGCATAAGTAGAGAATTTATAACCACGACGATACTCGAATTTATCCACCGCTTTCATCAAGCCAATGTTACCTTCTTGGATCAAGTCGAGGAATTGCAAACCACGGTTGGTGTATTTTTTCGCAATCGAAATTACCAAACGTAAGTTAGCTTCAACCATTTCCTTTTTCGCACGGCGAGCTTTCGCTTCACCAATCGACATACGTTTAGAAATGTCTTTGATGCCTTTAACATCTAAACCAAGTTCTTTCTCGATGTCAGCGATTTTTTGTTGGAATGCCAGAACGTCAGGGCGGACTTTTTCAAGATAGCCTTTCATTTCTGCAGGTGCTTTAGCAATTTGTTCATCTAACCAAGCAAAGTTAGATTCTTGACCTGGGAAAGACGTACGGAATTGAGTACGGTCCATACGACCACGACGTACTGCATAGCGCATAACTTCACGTTCAGAAGTACGGATTTGGTCATGGGTATTACGAATCAAATCAGAGATGATGTCGAATAAACGTGGTGTGAATTTGAACATCATGAACACAGTTGCAAGTGCTTCAAGTGCAGCAGCAGCTTCTTTACTGTTACGCCCATGTTTTTCAATTGCAGCTTTAGTGACTAACCATGCTTGTTCAAGCTCAGTGAAACGTGCTTTAGCAATTTCAGGATCTGGACCAGATTCGCCTTCAGAATCATCATCACCTTCAGACTCTTCTTCTTCATCGTCATCATCAAGTTTGACATCTTTAGTTGGCTTGTTGGTTGACGCTTCATCTTCATCGATCTCAGAATCATCTTCGTCGATCACTTCAGGGATGGCTTCGTCAGATTCTGGATCTAAATAACCAGAAAGAATATCAGCTAAACGGCGTTCACCCGCTTCATAATCTTTATATTCTTGCAATACAACTTCGACTGCATTTGGCCAATAAGCAATAGAATGTAAAACGTCACGAATACCTTCTTCGATGCGTTTTGCAATGCTAATTTCGCCTTCACGTGTCAAAAGCTCAACTGTACCCATTTCGCGCATATACATACGCACAGGGTCAGTGGTACGACCGGGTTCATTTTCAACAGATGCAAGTACAGCAGCGGCTTCTTCTTCAGCAACTTCGTCAGTCGCTTCGCTGCCACCTTCAAACATTGTATCGTCAGTTTCTGGTGCACGATCATGTACCGGAATACCCACGTCATTCAACATCTGAATGATGTCTTCAATCTGTTCACTTTCAGTGATTGAGTCCGGGAGATGATCGTTAACCTCGGCGAAAGTTAGGTAACCTTGCTCTTTGCCTCGGCTAATCAGAGCCGCTACTTGAGAAGTAGGGGAAGTCATATCGCTCATCTTTGCTTACTCTTCGTTGAATCTGTGGCAGTAAAAAACCGTGCATTTTAGCACGATCGTCTCATTAAATCTTGTTAATAGCTGGCTTATCCCATTAGGACGGTACAGCATCAAGCTGTCCAATGAGATATTAAAAATTTAAATTCAGTAATTTAGGTGGGGCTGAAATTGTTGTTTTCAAGTTCATCCCATGCATCGATTATTTTACGAGTCATCTTTGACTGTCATAAAAATGAAGGACGCAGGGTGGATTATATCATGCCACAGGTTTTGGTAAGAAAAAAAGACCTATTTTTAAAGTTTAGTTGTTAAAAAAACAAATAAAACTTGACAATATTTTATATCCCATATAAATAGCGGCTAGACCCCTTCAATTTTTTTCATTATGAGGTAGTTTTGGTGTCTTCTACAGATTTTGAACTAGATGATAACTACGGTGATGATGATGTGAATTTCGATGAGGCCAGTGCAAAAACTAGCGCGAAAGAATCGTTAGAAAAGCGCCGACTTATTGATGACCTTCTGGCTCAGCGCCGTCTTGAACGTGAGCTTAAAGATTTTGATTACGACATCGACGATGACGATGATTTTGATGACGAAGAAGACTAAATAGCGATTTAGCATAGCGCTTGAAAATGCTATGCTTACGCATTAAGTTTCTAACTCTGGATTTGAAATGAGTGCTTTAGATTTAGACCTTTTGAGTGACTATTTAGACGGCGATGACAACGAGCATGGTCTAGATTTTGCAGCGACTCATGGTTTTTTATGTGCAATTGCAGTAGGCCCAGCTTTTGATAAATGGCTAGACGAACTTTTTGATAACAATCAGAAAAAAGTACCTGCTGAAATTATTGCACAAGTAAAAGCATGGCTCGAATCGATTCGTCAGAATCTTGCCAATGAAGATGGTATTGAATTTCCATTTGAAATTGAAGAAGCCGATGTTGAATCAAGTCTTGGTGACTGGAGTGTTGGCTTCGTTGATGCCATGTTCCTAAACGAAGATGCATGGTTCACCGACGAGTTTGAAGAACAATTGGTAGATTTAACTTTGCCAATCATGGTGTTCAGCGGCATTGATGAAGAAGATCCACAAATGGAATCTTTCCGTCGTAATGGTCAGTTGATGGATGAACTTGCAGAAGAAATCCCAACCAATTTGAACGAATTATATTTGATGTATCACACACCAAATTAATTTCGACGAAATTTAAAAAAAGCACCTTGGGGTGCTTTTTTTAGCGCTATACCTTTTCAATTCAAAGTTAGTCTAAAGGCTTAACTACGTTTGGCTTTTAAGAAGCTCTTTGCCATCCATCCAAAAGATAAAGCCAACATGAGATAATGGATGAATAAGGTAAAGCTGATAGCAAGCAGCCAGACCCAAGCGGGTAATTGCGTTAGCGCCATTTGAATAAAGGCTTGGGTTTCAGGGAAGATCAAGAGACAAATGACTGTAGCAACGACACTGATGAGAACCGAAGCTAAAATACAGCTCCAAATCAAAGTTCGCTTTTCTAACTTATTTGGCACTCGCTGATGGTCTTTAACAAAGCTGGATGCCGCAGCAAAACCGCCCACGATGAGACAGGTAATGGATGAACCACCGGGTAAATCAAAGAAAGACTCTATGGCTGCGACAGCGACCATGGCGAGGGCATAAGCAATGCTAAATGTGATGATGTATTTTTTCATTATTTAATGTTCATGTTTTCGTTTTATAAAGAGCGAGTATAGCTTGCCCGAAGTTTCTTCACTCAATTTTAAGTTTCAGTGAAGGGTATTGATTCAAATTCTAACGGAATAAGTTAAAAAAATTTATAATTTTTTAGCGCAGTAGTCTGCATACCAACCGTAGGCAATATGAAATATCGTGCCATGAATGGCGACCATGCAGAGCATAATTACAGCAGTTAGCCCAATGCCTGCATTATCCACAGACTTCATAATGCTTTCGGCATTGGGATTCATCAGCACCAAGAACAGCACAAAAAAGCTACCAATGATGATTGCAACGGCACTGGAGCCCCAAACCAGTTGGATCTTTTCATGGTTGCTAGGCACACGTTGTTCTTTCTTTACAAAATGCCCAACGCTGATTAATGCACATGCCACCAATGTAGGAATTAATGTAATACCACCAAGATTTAATCCAAAAATTAATACGGTAATCAAAAGCACCAAGGCGATGCTATAAACAGCAGCAAAGTGTAGGAGATAGTGTTTCATTTAAGCCCCAAAACAAAAAATTAACGAGGTCGACGTTGATGTCGACGGTACAAAATCCAAGCAATAATGATGACTGTGATCAGAATAATCACATGGCCAACTTTACTAAATATTTGCTGCATTAACTGCTGATTTTCACCTAAATAAAAACCCATACAAGCTAAAAAAGTGGTCCAAATAATCGTACCTAAACCACTATAAAACATAAACTTCCAAAATGGCATGCGGCTCATTCCAGCAGGAATACTAATGAGAGAACGCACAGCTGGAATCATTCGTCCGAAAAATACAATGCGGTGACCGTATTGCTCAAACCATGCTAGAGATTTTTTTACATCTGCCGATTTGATAAATAAATACTTTCCATAGCGATCGACGAAGTGAAAGATGGATTCATGCTTAAATTTATAGCCAATCCAATATAGCAATGCAGCCGCCAGTAAAGAACCGACACAACCTGAAATAATGACACCAATGAGGAGTAGTTGACCTTGGGAGGCAGAATAGCCAGCCGAGGGCATAATGATTTCAGAGGGGATTGGGGGGAAGACATTGTCAAGAAACATGAGCAGGGCAATACCGAGATAACCCAATTGTTCCATGATTGAAATGATCCATTCAGTTAAAGTCATGGTAGCCAAGGCAGAGAAAAGGTGTATTTATCCTATGTTGAAAAGCGCAGTGGGTAAAGTTCCGTTTTAAATATTCCTGAAACCACCTAAGCAAAAACAACAAATGTTGAGTTCATCTTGTATTAAGTAGCACGTAGGCTTAATGAGAAGGAAAATGTATGAATGAGTGATGGTATTGAGCAATGCTGAGTAATAGTAAAACTGAATAATTGATAGGCATAGAGTACGGTTTTTATATTACTGAGTTTACGCTGTGCAGTTTGGATTTTATTTTTGATTTTGGCGCTTTAGCAGCCTTAAAAATCGTTTTATATACTGAACAGCGTAGGACAAAGTTGCAATAAGTAGCTTTGCAAGGTGCGCAAATTAATCATCATGTTCCATATTTAACAGGGTGTGAATATAGACTTGGCGTAAGCTCAGCGATAAAGCAAATGGAATCGCACAAAGTCCAAGAATGTTGAGCAGAGTGGGTTGTAAGTGCAAGGTATAAGCAATAAATAAGGCAAAAATTGCACCAATGCATGTGGCAATACTGACTATCAAAATATGCGACTGTTGGTTAAGGAGGTGTTTTAATTCTGCAACACTTTCTTTTACACGTGGAGCGGGTAAAGCAAGGCGCCTTGAGGTTGCAATAGGAGAGTTGATTAATTTTGGCATAATGCTTTCCTTTTCAATTATCTATAATGATTTTCTCGGATCAATTGATCAGAATAAGCATAAATGCGCGAACTGATTCTCGTAAATAACCAGATATAGTTATTTTGTCAAAAAAATTAAGTCACTGTTGAGAATGCGTAAAAAAAGCCCTAAAAATAGGGCTTTTATTTATATATCGTTACAACAAATTTTCCTTAGAGACGCTTACGTTTTGCTGCCACAATTTGTGATTGACGCATACGGAAGCCTGCTTTTTGCTGTTCAGTAGTTTTGTCGATACAGTATTTGCATGATACGCCGTGTTCGTAGCTCGGAAGTTCAACTTCAGCAGGAGCCAGTGGCCAACCGCATGCGTGACATTTGATATTTTCGCCTTCTTCCATACCGTGAGTGACAGCAGTACGACCGTCAAATACGAAACATTCACCTTCCCACATGCTGTCGGAAGCAGGGGTTTCTTCTAAATATTTTAAGATACCGCCTTTAAGGTGATAAACCTCATTAAAGCCTTCTTGAAGTAAAAGTGAGGTTGATTTTTCACAGCGAATACCGCCTGTACAGAACATGGCAATTTTCTTATCTTTATGCTGCTCAAGCTCTTTTTTCACGTATTCAGGGAATTCACGGAAAGTCTCAGTTTTCGGGTCAATCGCACCCTTAAATGTACCTGCTTTGTACTCATAGTCGTTACGTGTATCAATTAGGATTACGTCATCACGTGTAATTAGTTCATTCCATTCTTTAGGATCAAGATAGTGACCGACTAAATCACGTGGTTTCACTTCCACACCTAAAGTCACGATTTCTTTTTTCAGTTTGATCTTCATTTTACGGAATGGTTTATCCGCACTATGCGATTCTTTGTATTCCATCGCATTGAATCCTTCGTTGAGAAGGAACTGATGGATGATATCTACAGATTTACGGTCACCAGCAACTGTACCGTTAATACCTTCACCTGCCACAATTAGAGTACCGCAAAGGTTGATGGTTTTTACCAAGTCTAAAAGACGTTGTTGAAGATCAGCAGGATCTTGAACTTCTTTGAATTGATAAAGTGCGGCAACAACCCAACCAGAGGTCGCTTGCTGTTCTACAGGTGCAAGCTGTTCTACAGTAGCGTTCATGGAGTACTCCAAATGAATAAAACAGGATAAAAATTAAGGCGCACATTCTACCGCGATTTGGATGAATAAGCGAGTAATGCGGTGGCTTTTAGCCACACATTTCATCATGGCTTCATTTCAGCAGTTTTAGCGTGTATAGTCATGCCGAGTTGTTTCTATCCTATAAATATTGATTGAATGGAGCCGGTTTTGAGTACTGATCGTCGAATTGCCTCGTTGACCCCATGTGCAGGGCGTTGTTCTACGGTATTTGGTGATTCAGTCTGCCGTGGTTGCCGCCGCTTTAACCATGAAGTCATAAAATGGAATACCTATACAGCCGAGCAACACACGGCCATTTGGTGTCGTTTAGATGCGCAGTTAGATCAAATTTTAATACCGATGTTGCCGCAAGCAGATATCGTCCATGTCGAAGGCTTTGTTTTGTCTAAGCGAGTTCGCTTACGTCCAGATGCAAGCAAAGGCCGAAAACTGTATCACGCACTCAAGCTCTGCGAAAAAAACCGTCATTTCACAGATGACAGTGGACTCGGGATACATTACAAACAGGTACGACCGTTGTGGGATGAATTTGAGCGTCGCGTTTTGGCACTCGCCACAGCCAGCTATGATTTGGCATTCTTAAGAGCAGATGCCATTCGCTTGCATTTATTGCAAAACATGGATGAAGAGGACTAAGTCCTCTTTTTTTATGTATGAAATTTATCGTGATCTAAATAATAAGTGAAGGAATCTCAGCGTGAATTATTCGGAGTACTTTTTATATTGTGTGGCAGTCATCGTAATGATTGCAACGCCTGGACCTGTCATGCTGTTGGTCGCAAGTGCAGGCTTACAAGGTGGCTATAAAAAGGCATTTCAAACCATTGTCGGGACGAATTTTGCTTCACTGATTTTGATCGTACTGTCGGTGTGTATTTTAAAAGGCATTTTAAATGTGAATGCGCACTGGCTCGATGGCATTAAAATACTGGGTTGTATATATATTGCTTATATTGGGTTTGATATTTTAAAAGAAGTGATGACACAGCCCACTGAGCAATCTCTGCAGTTAAAAGCAGCTCAAGGGGGCTTTAAGCAAGGACTGATCGTGGGGATTTCAAATCCTAAGGATATTATTTTCTTTGCTTCATTTTTTCCGCAGTTTGTAGGAATTACTCCTCATCTTAATCTGAGTTTAATTGTGTTGACCCTCAGTTGGATCGTTTTAGATTTTGCGACCTTGTCTTTGGTGTATTTGTCTTTTCATCGATTGTCGAAATCACGCTGGTATAAAAAATTGTTGGCACTGTGTGGGCTGATTTTAGTGGTAGTTGCCATCTACGGGATCTATAGCATATTCACGGTTTAATTCTTAACTTGAAATGTGCAGTAAAAAATAAAAAAGGCTGATTCAATCAGCCTTTTTATGAATGTGTAGAGCTTTAATTAATTCGCACTAGAGATTGTGCTGTAAACGATATTGCACAATTTCTTCAATGGTGAGTACAGTCAAATGATGGGTTTGTGCATACGCTAAAACTTGTACGCCATTGGCCATTGTGCCGTCTGGGTTGGTTAATTCACACAAAACACCTGCAGGTTTTAAACCGGCCAGACGTGCCAAATCAATAGTCCCTTCAGTATGTCCACGACGGGTCAATACGCCGCCTTCACGCGCACGTAAAGGAAAAACATGACCCGGACGGTTTAAGTCACTAGCAACAGCACCATCTTTAATTGCGGCTTTGACTGTTGTTGTTCGGTCTTTTGCTGAAACGCCAGTAGTAACACCTTCCGCAGCTTCAATGGTGACAGTAAAGGCAGTTTTAAAATGGCTAGAGTTATCAGACACCATGGGTGGAAGTTCTAAATGATTGGCTTGAGCATCGGTTAAACACAGGCAGACAATTCCTGAACCGTCACGAATCATACGTGCCATGGTTTCTACAGTGAGTGTTTCTGCAGCAACAATCAGGTCGGCTTCATTTTCACGGTCAAAATCGTCCATGACTAAAACAGGCTTGCCTTGACGAATGTCTTCTAAGGCTTGCAGCATGCGCTGTTCTGCAGGTGGAAGGGCAGAAAAGAAAATTTCGGGTTGAATTAAACTAGACATTGAAACGCTCGCGTAAATTTTAGATACGGTTGAACATTTCAGGACGTGTGAAATAGTGGCGTTACGATATATATTGAAAATGATCAATGATATAGAGATGTGACGTCGTCTTCTTTCATCCGGACTATACCGTCGGCTCAGGTATTGCACCTGATCTGCGAATCGTGTTTAAACGATTGGCTCGTGGGCTTTTTGTAGGGCGTTCAACCCAGCAAATTTACCACCGGTGGGGAATTTCACCCCGCCCTGAAGCGATGTATCTTGAGTATAGACCTGTTTGTGTGGTGATGGGGGATTATTGCCTAGAATCATTTGCAAAATTTTAGATAAGTAAAGTTATAAGATTGGATTTGTAAGCATTTTTATAAAGTGTGCCAAAGCATGCTATCGTGCCGATAAATCAACCATGATTGCATAATGATAAAAAATGACCGCTCCTCAGCATTCTCAGCAG
The DNA here is from genome assembly GCF_024605895.1 of Acinetobacter sp. YH16056_T. Lineage (NCBI taxonomy): Bacteria > Pseudomonadati > Pseudomonadota > Gammaproteobacteria > Moraxellales > Moraxellaceae > Acinetobacter > Acinetobacter sp. YH16056_T. The sequence continues at coordinate 918,769 of NZ_CP094545.1, forward strand.
CAGAATATAAAGCTGCATCGTTCACATTTAGATCAAGAGTTTTCAACAGATCTGTTCCAAGATGTACAGGTCATTCGGTATCTGCAAGTGATCGGTGTTGCACTGATAGCAGCCAGTTTCGTGTATTTGATCGCGGCAAACTGGCTGATGTTGCCAAAATTCATCCAATTGGCAATTCCAATGGTGCTGTTGGTACTGAGTGCTGTGACGAGTGTATATTTTGTAAGGCATGCTTGGATTCAGCAAAGCTTAGATGCTTTAAGTGCTTTGTTGCTCGGATTAAGTTTAGCTGTGATTGGGCAGGTCTATCAAACAGGAGCAGACAGTTATCTGTTATTTTTGGTCTGGGCTTTGCTGCTTTTACCTTGGTTATATCGACCGAATATCGGAGTCTTTGCGTTACTGTGTTTGATCAGCCAATTGGCATTATTTTTATATTTTAAACAAAGCTATTTAATCGTTGATCATTCATGGTGGTATTTACTCTGTATGAATGTATTGACGGCAATTTGTGTGACCTATTGTTTGAAATATTATGCTGCACTGCGCTTAGTATTTATTGCATTCATTACACTAATCTCGATGTATTGCATGTTTTTATACTGCGGAAATGGGGTAGAGCAGTATCAATGGCAATATTTAATTTTTGCCTTGTTGCTTCCAACATATCTGATTATCTATTTTTATCGACAACAGCGTGCATTAGAAACCAGTTTACAAGCCGCGGGTCTTGCCGCGAGTTTCAGTATTTTGATTTTCCAATGGGCAGAACATATTTTATCAGATTCGATTGCAGGATTGCTGGTTTTTGCTTTGCTGATATTTGCTTGGTTTGCGGTGATCAGTTGGGCACTGATGAAATTTCTGCCACAGACTAAATTTGCGGTTATTCCTTTAGCGATTGGGGCATGGTTGGCAGGCATTATTTTATCGAGCTTATTGCTGACCTATTGGAAGGCGTTTTCGATCGTCATGGGCTTAGTTTTTGTAGCTGTGGCTTGGTGGTTGATTCGACGAGCTAAAAGTATCTTTAGTCGCCAATTTGCTTACTGCTTATGGGTATGTGGCCAATCTGCGGTCTTCATTCATACAGAGAGCTTAACCAATAGCATTTCGTTTATTTTAGTGTTGCAAATTGGCGTTATATTGCTCTGTTTGTTTAGTCGAATGCATTGGTTTATTGTTTTTATTCAACTCATTGCAGGATACGGCCTTGCAGTGGCCACACTATTTGATGCCGATCTTTTTATGAGCAATGAACATGTCATCTTAGCTGTGATTGGATTGAATTATATTCTACTGATTTTGTTGCTCGGGAGTGCAACAACTTGGTTGCACTCGATGTATCGAAAAAGCATTGTGTTATGGATGTTATGCATCGTATTGGCGGGTGTGGTGTTGCAGACGTTGTCAAATAACGTTCTACTGTTTGAACAGACCCAACATGGCATTCTTGACCTGTTTGTCGGTTACCTGCTGCCTGTGGTTTGGCTTGGCCTTTACATCGCAAATCAGCAAAAACAGGTGGGGAGCGAAAAATGGCCGTTACTGCTATTGGGCCTTGTGCTGATTGCGATGGGCTATTTTGGAATTTTCTTGTTATTGGTTTTATTGGCATGGGCGCAGGTCTATCAGCAATCTTTGGTTAAAGCCTTGAGCATCTTGTTGATCATTTTTAGCTTATGGATGCTGTATTACAATTTAGGTCTGAGTTTTTTATTAAAAAGTTTAACGATTTTGATCTCTGGTCTTTTGCTGCTTGGCATTACCAAGATGTTATCTACGATACAGCTTAAACAAGGGGGAGGAGCATGATGAATATACTCAATAAAAAAATACTTCCTATTGGTTTGGCTGTACTCAGTATTCTTTTATTTGTGCTGATGATTGCACGTCATGAATGGCATCTGGCAAACAGTCAGAGTATTTATGTAAAGCTGCAACCTGTCGATCCGCGCTCTTTAATTCAAGGGGATTATATGGCCTTGAATTATCAGCTCTATTTTGGTGGTCAGCCATCAAAAGAGCAATCTGCCAATGGGCAGGCTGCCAAAGCAAATACAGAAGAAAATGTACACCGTGACTATTTTGTCGATCAAAAAAGTATTGTGAGTTATGTGCAGCTTGATGCACAGCGTAGAGTGATTCGAACCAGTTTCAACCCAGAGTTGTTAGCGCAGTATCCAAGCTCATCCACAAAACTGGTGCTCAAAAATCCTGACAATAGATTTGAGGGTTTATATCCCGCTGCGAGCAGCTTTTTATTTGCTGAAGGCTTGGAACCGTGCTATCGCGATGCGCAATATGCAGAGCTAAAGGTACAAGAAAATGGTCAGCCTTTGTTGGTGGGGTTGGTCGGAGAGCATTTACAGCCCTTTGATTGTAAACAAAACCAAGCATGGTGGAAGGGCCCGAGAGCAGGGTAGACAAATTGAGCTGTTGAGTTGTATGTAGTGATATGCGTCTAATACTGAATTTTTGCAGTCAATAATCATAGTTCAGCCATAAAAAAGCCCGCAAATTTTGCGGGCTTTTTAGAATCTTTAAATGCTTGAATTAAGCAACTTGAACTGGAATACAGTTCGCTGTGTGGTTCACAGTGTTGTTTGGGTTCGCATAGACTAAACGTGGCTTATGTGCATTTGCTTCAGCTTCTGTGAAATCGCCAAAAGTTGCGATAATCATCAAGTCACCAATATCTGCTTGGTGAGCAGCACCGCCATTTACAGAGATAATGCCAGAACCTTCTTCACCACGAATGGCATAAGTGGTAAAACGCTTACCATTAGTCACGTTCCACATATGAATTTCTTCATATTCACGGATACCGGCTAAATCTAGAAGAATACCGTCAATTGCACAAGAACCTTCATAATGTAATTCTGCTTGTGTAACGACGCAACGGTGGATTTTAGCTTTTAATAAACGAGATAGCATGGCTAGCGTCTCCTTGGTAGACCTAAGATCGTATCTTATGGTGGAACAATCTCTTGAATGCTGGGTGAGCAGTCAAATGCAAGCGCATTTTGCTCTGAAATCATTCAGATGGCAATAAGTATTGTTCAACAATTTGTGGAATTGTCAGTTCTATTTGTAAGCATTGATCTGGTTCATGGCTTGCTGAATCTCACCACTTACCAACAATTTAGTACGTGATAAGGCATGTGCAATTGCATCATCCATTAAACCTTGTTCACTACTTGGTGCTTTACCTAAAACATGGCCTGAGACACGTTCTTTAGAACCAGGATGACCAATACCAATACGTAAACGATGGAAATTTGGACCAATATGCGGGACGATATCGCGTAAACCATTATGACCACCATGACCACCGCCCGTTTTCAGGCGAATGACACCCGGGTTCATATCGAGTTCATCGTGTGCGATAAGCATTGCTTCAGGAGCAATTTGATAGAATTTGGCGAAGGGAACAACACTTTGACCTGAGAGGTTCATAAAGGTTGTGGGTAACAGCAGACGAACGTCTTGACCTTCGATATTACCACGACCACTGATGCCTTTATATTTAGGATCAGCTTTAAGTTGGATGCCATATTGTTCTGCAAGGCGTTCTACAAACCAGAAGCCTGCATTATGGCGGGTTTGGGCATACTCAGAACCTGGGTTACCCAAACCAACAATCAGTGAAAGTTTGCTCACTCATTTACACCATTTAACACTTATGCGCGTTTGAAGTCAGCGTGCATAGGAGTGTTTTTAGCTGGGTGACGTTGTAAAGCTTGGATTTTAACGCTTTCAGCTTTACCGTCGATGTTGATTTCAACAACTTCTTCAAAGAACGCGTTGCTTTCTAAAGCTTTAACAAGTTCGCGAAGTTCTAAAGTAACTGCTACAGGTTCAGCTGCACCACCGTAGATGATTGCTGGTACTTTATTTTGAAGACGAAGGCGGCGGCTCGAACCTTTCCCTTGTACTGCTTCTTCACGTGCTACTGCATTTAATACGAAGTTTGCCATGATAGACATTCCTATTTAAGTTTAATTGACTAGACCTTCGACCAGTCTAGTGATAGAAAGCCCCACCAAAAGGCAGGGCTTTTAAATTTAGCGCTATATTATAGATAAGAATCGAACATTGCGCTAATAGATTCTTCGTTGTTAATACGACGAATTGTTTCAGCAACCATACTTGCAACTGAAACTTGGCGAATCTTACCAAGAGCTTGAGCTTCTTCTGAAAGCGGAATGGTGTCTGTTACAACCAATTCGTCAATCACAGAGTTTTTCAAGTTTTCTAAAGCTTTACCAGAAAGTACTGGGTGAGTTGCGTAAGCAACAACTTTGCGAGCACCAAAAGTTTTTAGTGCGTCAGCAGCTTTACACAATGTACCTGCTGTATCCACCATATCATCAACGATGACACAGTCACGGCCTTTAACGTCACCGATCAAGTGCATTACTTGAGATTCATTCGCTTTTTGACGGCGTTTGTCGATGATCGCAAGATCGATATCACCCATTTGCTTAGCAACAGCACGCGCACGTACTACACCACCAACGTCAGGAGAAACAACCATTAAGTTGTCGTGTGACTGTTGACGAAGATCTGCTAAAAGCGCAGGAGTACCGTAGATGTTGTCTACAGGAATATCGAAGAAACCTTGGATTTGGTCAGCATGAAGGTCGATCATGACAACGCGGTCAATACCAACAGTTGTGAGCATATCTGCAACAACTTTTGCTGTAATTGGCACACGGCTTGAACGTGGACGACGGTCTTGACGAGCATAACCAAAGTAAGGAATGACAGCAGTGATACGACCAGCACTTGCACGACGCAAAGCATCAGCCATAACTAAGATTTCCATAAGGTTATCGTTAGTTGGGGCACAAGTTGGTTGTACGATGAATACGTCTTTACCACGAACATTTTCAGTAATTTCGACAGCGATTTCACCGTCAGAAAATTGACCTACAGATGCAGCACCTAGAGGGATGTGAAGGTGGCTAACGACTTTTTGGGCGAATTGTGGATGTGCAGATCCACTAAAAACGACAAGATTGGGCATGAAGCACCCTTGGCGGTTGGCAAATTAGGGAATTAGATGGCAGGGGCGGCTGGATTCGAACCAACGGATGCCGAGATCAAAACCCGGTGCCTTACCACTTGGCGACGCCCCTAATGCGGCAGAACTTTAATATTTTTGCGGTATTTTGTCAAGTTGAAACAACAAAGATACTGCAAATTATGCTCTGTCTTTTTTGAAGTAAATGGCAGGGGCGGCTGGATTCGAACCAACGGATGCCGAGATCAAAACCCGGTGCCTTACCACTTGGCGACGCCCCTAAATTGATGAAATAGCGAATAAAGTAAATGGCAGGGGCGGCTGGATTCGAACCAACGGATGCCGAGATCAAAACCCGGTGCCTTACCACTTGGCGACGCCCCTAATACTTTACAGCAATTACATCTACAGGTGAAAAATGATGGCAGGGGCGGCTGGATTCGAACCAACGGATGCCGAGATCAAAACCCGGTGCCTTACCACTTGGCGACGCCCCTATATCAAACTTCAAAATGACGTAATGGTGATTCTTGTAAGCTGCGAACCAAGTAAGATTTACATGGTGCATTTTTCAATATGTCATCAATATTCATATTTTCAGTCACTTCAGTAAATACACAAGCACCTGTACCTGTAAGCTTTGCTGCACCGAACTGATCTAAGTACTGCATTGCTTCATCGACTTCGGGATATAAGCTTCGTGCCACAGGCTCAAAGTTATTTCCAAAATCAGATGGCGTTTCCTGATAGCCGCAAAATTTAGTGGGCTTTGAGTCTCTTGTCAACGTTTTTTGTGAAAAAAGCAGTTGAGTGCTGATAAAACAGTCAGGTTTCAGCACAATGTACTGTTTTTGAGCTAAATCTATGAATGTTAAGTGTTCACCGATGCCTTCAGCCCACGCATTTAGACCATGTACAAACACGGGAACATCTGCTCCAAGTTGTAAGCCGAGTTCTGCAAGGTGTTCAGTATTTAGTCCACATTTCCACAGTTGATTGAGCACGATAAGGGTGGTGGCTGCATTGGATGAACCACCACCGAGTCCTGCACCCATCGGAATATTTTTTTCAATGTGGATTTTTTGTGCAGTCAGAGCTTTAGCAATTGGTTTGAGTATTTGAGCAGCACGATAAATTAAATTTTGTTCAAGATTGACGCTGTTTAAGCCCTCAATTTGAATAAAATCTTTATCAGCAGAATTTGCAAGTGGGTGAAATTCCATCCAATCAGATAAATCGATGAGCTGAAAAATCGTCTGCAATTCGTGATATCCATTAGGACGTCGGCCAGTAATGTGCAAAAACAAATTGAGTTTTGCAGGAGAAGGTACACGAATCACAGAAGTCATAGCTCAGCTTTTAGGCAAATTAACGATTTTGAATCACCATTGTAATACGGTTTTCCTGACCGGATTCAAGTGCTTGTTTTAAAATTAACTTGTTCGGTACCGTCGCAGTCTTGTTATAGCTTAGGTCAACCGTCCAACCATCTTCAATAATCTGTTGTGGGCGCTGTGCAGTATCGCGTTGAATTTTTGCTTGTGTGGTTGCAGGGCGCGCCTGTACCCAGTCGACGAGGTGGGTAATGGGAGCTTGCCAACCGGTAGCACGCTCGAGTAATTCTTCTGGTGTTGCTGCTTCAATCAAACCGGTTTTTGCACTATTGAGTTGAACTTGACCGGGTTTACCGTTGATTTGAGTTTTTCCAACACCTAATATGCCACTCAGTTCGATATCATATTCATTGCGGTCTTGAACCCAAGTAAAAAAAGCACTTCCTGACTGTTGTGGCGTGCGCACACCAATCTTACCTTGTAAGTTGAATTGATTTGCAGCGACCTCTTCAGGGCTAGGTTGAGCGGGTGTTTTAACATATTGCTGACAACCGGTAAAAAATAAAGCGCAGCAGGTCAGGGCAGATACCCCAAATTTTGAAGATACTTGCATAAAGTCTTTTTAACTCTTTTTCATGGGTTGGGGTAACAATAACGAATGTAGTTGCTCTAATTGCGGATCATTCGGATGTTTTTGTTGGAGTTGTTGTAACAACGCGTCAAATTTATTCATATCACCTTGCATGAAGACTGATCGTGCATAGCGAATGCCAATTTTTAAACTATTACTCAGTTCATACGCTTTGGCCAAAACAGATGCAGATGTACTAAAATCATTTTGCAAATAACAAATATAACCGAACGTATCTAAGATTGAAGCTTGCTCAGGAGCATATTCTAAGGCATGTTCGACGTATTTTCGGGCTTCATCTAAGCGTCTATTTTGTACCGCCAAGGTATAGGCATATGCATTTAAATAGGTCGGGCTATTGGGTTCAATTTCAAGTAATTGTTTTAGTAATTGGTCGAGTCTATCTTTATCTTGATGGGCGTCGAGCAGTAGAACTTCGGCATAAATGAGCTCAGGATCTTCGGGCAAGTTTCTTACCGCTTCATCAAGCAAACGGACTGCTGCTTTTTTATTGTTCATGCGTTTTAAAATATCTGCCTGAGCAAGATATAAGAAACTGGCATGTTGAGGATAATTAACCCGCTCTTGGGTTAAAAAGCGCAGTGCATCATGCAGCTTATTTTGCTGGCTAAAAATGCTGATCATATTGCGCCGTGAAACTGTATAAAGACTGCCATCAACAAGGCGATAATAGGCTTTTGCCGTTTCATAATGCTGTTTGCGTTCAGCATTTACTGCGAGATAGTAATACGCTTCATTTTGGTATTTGCTCGAATAACGTAACTCCACCAAATACTTTTCGGCTTTTTCATAAAGCTCTAAGTCAATACTGGTCAAACCTGCCATAAATAGCGGTTCTTCAGCAGATGGCCATTTCTTTAGTATATCTTCGAGTTTTTCTAGACCTAATTCTGACTGATTGATTTTAATTAAATATTTTGCTTCTGCTAAGCGAACTTCCATATTGTTGCGGTGTTTACGGCTGGATTTTTCGAACCATTTTAAGGTTTCTTCTTCATCACCTAACGACATAAGTAAATTGGCTTTCATTAGGATATAGCCAGTCACTTTCGGGCGTTTTTTCAGTGCTAAATTAATGGTGTCTAAGGCATCAGCAAAGGCACCATTTTGAGCTTGTAAACCTGCGACTAAGACCAAAATAGAAGGGTTGGTTTTTTCCTTGCTAGCGGTCAGTGCTTGAATCAGATAAGCGCGATCTTCCTCTGATTCAGGGGAAATACCCGCCAAAATTTGTTCTAAATCTGCATTTGGGTCAATGGTTAAAATTTTATCAAGTGTTTCGGCGGCAAGCTCATATTCATGGGCTTTCAAAGCAATATGTGATAAATAAAATAATGCTGGTACATCTTCAGGTTCTTGGACGACCCAATGTGTGGCAATGTCTAAAGCTGCTTGTAGATCATTTTGCTCAATTGCAACGTTTAAAGCACGTTGTTTGACCATGGTGGATTTACTTTTGATTGCAAGCACGGTGTAGTTATGAAGCGCGGTTGGAATGTCGTTATAGGCTAAGGCAAATTCCGCAATCATACTTTGTTTAATTGCATCATATCCTGAATTTGCATGGTAAACTTCTCCCACGGCCCGAATTGGGGCAGTAGAAGCCATGCTACCGACAAGTAAGAATGTGGTAGAATACTGCTTTATTGTCTGGCCGTTCAGTCGGCTATTTGTTAGACGCAATTTTTCTTGATCCAAGTAATGCTTTTTATGACATCGATGTTGCACAATAGCATAAATTTAGCGAAATGATGATCTGATATGTCTTTCTTTGCATTGGGTGTCAACCATCAAACCGCTTCTGTAGAGCTGCGTGAACAGATTGCATTTAACCCTGAAAAGTTAACTGCACTGCTTGAACAGCAAAGCCATACGCCTGAACTCAATGACATGGTGGTGGTGTCTACATGTAATCGTACCGAAGTCTATGCGATGTCTGAAAATGCAGACGTGGTATTGAATTGGCTCGCCCAATCAAATGGTATCGATGTAAAGCAATTGTCAAATCATGTGTATCGTTATGAAAATGCACAAGCGGTGACACACCTCATGCGTGTGGCTAGCGGCTTGGATTCGCTCATGCTTGGTGAGCCTCAAATTTTAGGTCAAGTCAAAACGGCTTTGTCCTTAGCCAAAGATGCCGAAACCGTTTCCCCAAATTTAAACCGTATTTTTGAATATGCCTTTTATGCGGCAAAACGTGTGCGTTCTGAAACAGCCGTTGGAAGTCATGCGGTGTCGATGGGCTATGCTGTTGCTCAGCTCGCTTTACAGGTCTTTAGTCAGCCTGAAAAATTGACGGTGATGATTGTTGCTGCTGGTGAAATGAATAGCTTGGTTGCAAAGCATTTGGCCGAAATGGGTGTGGGCAGAATTATTATCTGTAACCGTACACGTGCCCGTGCCGAAGCTTTATCGCAAGAGATTGCTCATCGTGTAGAAGTTGAAATTATTGATTTTGCAGATTTGGCAGACAATTTACATCGTGCAGATGTAATTTCAAGTTGTACCGGAAGCTTGCATCAAGTGATTTATTTTGCGGATGTCAAAGCAGCACTGAAAAAACGTCGTTATAAACAAATGCTATTGGTTGATTTGGCTGTACCACGAGATATTGAAGCCAAAGTTGAAAGTCTAGATGGCGTTTATTTATATGGTGTCGATGACCTGCAAACTGTCATTGAAGAAAATTTGGCTCAGCGTCGTCAGGCGGCAGTTGAAGCCGAAGTCATGGTCAATCAGCTTGCGACAGATTTAATCACGCAGCAAAAAGTGAATTTGGCTGGCTCGACGATTCATGCATACCGTGAACATGGTGAGTCATTGCGTCAAGAAGAACTGGCTTTGGCGCTGAATCGTCTACAAAAGGGCGAAGATGCTGCGAAGATTATGCAAGAAATGTCGCATCGTTTAACCCAAAAGCTTTTGCATCCAACCTCTATCGTGCTGCGAAATGCAGCAATGGCAGAAGATCCCGCTTATTTTGAAATGATAGAACAAGATTTAGTTAATGTGGCTGAAAATCGTCGTAAACCAAAGAAATAAATTTATTTACTGATGTTACGCACGTAAAAGTAATTTTACATTTTTAAAATGATTTTTAAGTCTATTCGACGGAGTCTTACATCTAGGGTTTAAATAAAGGGATTAGCCTTCGGCTGGAGGTACTTTTGTTTCGGCAAAAGTACCCAAAACCATTGTCATCCGCAAAACTCGTTCACTAGCGTCAAATTATTTAAAGTATCGCAAAAACATTTTTGATTAGAAGTAGTGCTGTCTCAAACAATTGCGGATGACTTTACCGCGTATCGTTCTTTTATTTGAATCAAATTATGCTTCTGATGTTACTGCGTAACTTTAATTTGTTTATTAAGTAGAAGGCCGTTCAAAGCTTGAACTTGAAGTTAAAACTTAATCTTCAAGGAGCGTGAGCGATCTTTTTTTATCAATATCATAAATACGTTGTTTTAAATTACGCATTTCTGCAAGGCTAGAAAACTTATTCGACTTGATCTTGAGTTGTAAGAATTGATATTGCAATTTTGTCGATAAATCTGCCGCAAGTTTATCTGCTTGTTCAGGTGAAGACGTATAATCGCTGATATTGGCATGTTCTAAAATATGTTGTAATTCATGATGATGTGCTGCACAAGCACCGAGTACATAATAGGTTGATAACTCTGGATCATCAGGCAATTCATCAAAAATCACATTGAAAATATTTAAAACATGATAAAGCAATAAATCTTGTGAAACTAAAGCGCGTAAAGGCTCAAAATGAATGTAAAGATAAGGATGATTGATCAAAATCGCAATCACATATTCTTCAGCATCAATTTTTGTACTAAAGCTCAGAGATGCATCATTATTGACTTGAGGCTGCCACTTTCGGCTAAACCCTAATTTTTCACGGAAATATTGTTGTAGCAAATAACGATATGAACCACCTTTCGGCAACAGTTCAGTGAGCTGTCTGAGTTCACCCATCACCTGACTTTTACCCTCAGGTGAACTGACATCATGATTTTGCGTTAAATGTGCAAAAACAAATTCAGAAAGAAGCGGTGAGGTGTGCAGTAACCGTCGAAAATTTTCAATACCTTCACGACGGATCAATGAATCTGGGTCATGGTCATTCGGCAAAACAAAGAATTTAAGTTCACGACCATCATTCAGCAGTGGGAGGGCAATTTCGAGCGTACGTCGAGCTGCTTTTTGACCTGCGGCATCTCCATCAAATGCAATGGTAATACGGCTATTTTGCTTAAATAAAATGTTTAAATGTTCAGTATTACTGGCAGTCCCTAAAGTCGCTACAGCGCCATGAATGCCATATTGCTGTAGGGCAATCACATCCATATAACCTTCGACCATTAACCAATCTTGGGCTTTTTGTTTACGGCCTTCATATAAACCATAAAGTAACTGGTTTTTATGGAAAACTTCAGAGTCTGGGGAATTGATGTACTTCGGTTTGATTTCATCATTTAGGGCACGACCACCAAAACCGACCACACGACCTTTCGCATCTCGAATCGGGAAAATCACCCGCTCACGCAGTAGGTCAAAGTCACGACCACTATCACTAGTTCGAATCAAACCGAGAAGTTTGAGTCCTTCGATATCCTGTGGAAAGGCTTTTTCCAGATGTTGCCAATCTTCAGGGGCATAGCCTAAGCGCCAATAGGCGATGGTGTCTGCACTGAGACCCCGTTGTTTAAAATAAGCTTGCCCAATTGGACTGAGCGGAAGTTGTTGCTCATAAAACTGTGCGACATTTTCCAGCAAGTCATATAAGTTTCCGTCTTGCGGCACATCTTCAAATCCATTGGTAACTTGGTCAAAGTGAGCAAACGGATCGTTCCCATAAAAGGCATCTTCGTTATTTTGAAACTCAGCAAATGGGTCGTGTTCGAAATTTACTGCAGCAGGATTTGTGTCGGTTTCGCCTGTTTTGGGTGGCAGAGCTTTTGCTTGGATTGGAGGTTTTTGTACAGGTTTGGGTTTAGATTCGCGTTTATATTTGAGTTTATTGGAATCGTTATTGTCTTTCGGTAGTTCAATACCCGTTTGGCTAGATAAATCCTTCATTACTTCGATGAAGTTACGGCTACCAATATCCATTAAAAAACGGATGGCATTACCATTGGCCTGACAACCAAAGCAGTGAAAATATTGTTTATCACGATAGACATGGAAAGATGGCGATTTTTCCTGATGGAATGGGCAGCATCCTGAGTAGGTGCGTCCAGTCTTTTTCAATTTCACAAATTGACCAATCACATCGACAATATCGGTGCGATCTAAAATTTGATCAATTGTATGTTGAGGAATGGCCATGCTGTTTTATCTGTCTATCTATTGAATTTGGGCAGTTCGTGAAATATGTTGAAATCAGCAATGCTGTAAGTTCAGGTGGAGATGCAGTACAGCATCGTCCATCGAACTATTGTATACCTTTTAATCTAACCGAATCTGTAGATCCTGAAAAGATAAAAGGGCAAGTATTCTAACTTGCCCTTTGTGAAAAATCGACCTTCGTTGCGACTATATTATTCAGCTGCTTCGGTCGATTGTGTTTTTTCATCTTTTGGACGATCGAGTAAGCCAAAGCTTAAACGATTAGTCAAACTACGTTTTTCTTCATCGGCCTCAACTTCAGACGGGTTTTGTTCCGTTAAAGTTTGGGCTTCTTTACCAAAAATACCTAAGGTCGCACGGTTAATAAAACTACCTTCACTACGTGCGGCACGCATATTCACGGTACCGTCGGACTTAACCAATTTAGGGTAGTTGAGCTTCAGCACTTCAATATATTGTTGAGATGTTGTTTTATCACCGAGTTTGTCATAGCCATAAGCGACAGTTGCTAAAGCTTCGGGTACTTGCGGTGCTTGCGGGTAGTGTTCAATCACCCAAAGTGAGCGCTCAACCGCAGCTAACCATGCTTTACGCTTTACGTTGAAACGTGCAGCATTCATTTCGCTTTCAGCCAATTCTTGGCTAATAAACTTCATGCGCTGTGCGGCATCAACAGCATATTCGCTTGAAGGATAACGACGAATAAAGTCGACAAAGTTCTGGTATGCCACTTTTAAATAGCTGACATCACGGTGTGACTGTTTTAATGACGTATAGCGAAGTAAACCGTTATAGTTTTGCTCCATGTTTGACACACCACGCACATAGTAAGCGTAGTCAACTTGTGGATGCTGTGGATTCATACGAATAAAACGGTCTGCAAGTGCGATTGCACCTTCATAGTCTTTTTGCTGAAATTTTACATACAATAGTTCAAGTTGCGCTTGCTGTGCATAGTTACCCGTAGGGTAATAGGTTTCAAGTGCTTCAAGGTGTTTTGCCGCATCTGTATATTGGTTACGTTCAAGCGCTTTTTTTGCTTTTTCGATATAAACCTGTTCGCTTGATTGTGGACCTGTGTCGACCACTTCTTTCTTTGGATTACTGCTACAGCCTACCATTGCCGATGCAATGCCTATAGTTAGAGCAAGCATTGTCATTTTATATTTTGGTAGCGACATAAAAATTCCTCTGTTAATACGGGCAATGAGCTACAATTGAACTATTAAACCACTTTTGTCTGAATGAGCAAATGAGTCAAGCACAATCTTCCAATTCTAATTTCCCTGAAACTGATTTCAATTTACTTGAAGATTCTGAGGATGCAGATAACCATACTTCAGACTCAACTGCAACACGTTTATCGTTGCAATTTCAATTGGATGAAAGCTATTTAGGACAACGTATCGACCAAGTTTCTGCGCTGGTTTGGACTGATTTTTCTCGTGAAAAACTCAAACAATGGCTCAAAGAGGGCCATTTGTTGGTCAATGGTAACACTGTCAAGCCAAAGTACAAATGTGAAGGCAATGAGCTTTTAACACTCGAAGTTGAGCTTGAAGCACAGACACGCAGCTTACCTGAAGACATTCCATTAAATATTGTCTATGAAGATGACGATATTATGGTGATTAACAAACCTGTGGGTATGGTAGTACATCCGGGTGCAGGTAATAGTAGCGGAACGTTAGTGAATGCAATTTTGCACCATTACCCAAAATCTTCAGAGTTGACCCGTGCAGGTTTGGTGCATCGTATTGATAAAGACACCTCAGGTCTGTTGGTTGTTGCGAAAAACCTCGAATCCCAATTTTCTTTAAGTAAGCAATTGGCGAAGAAATCGGTTTACCGTATTTACGATTTGATCGTATATGGCAACATTATTGCAGGCGGTACAGTGGATGAACCAATTAAACGTCATCCTGTTGATCGCATTAAAATGGCTGTCTTGCCGGGCGGTAAAGATGCGGTAACTCACTATAATGTGAAAGAACGTTTCCAAAACTTTACCCGTGTTCAAGCACGTCTAGAAACGGGTCGTACCCATCAAATTCGTGTGCATTTTACTTATATCGGTCATGGTCTCGTTGGCGATCAAGTGTATGTACCACGTGTACGTATGCCTGCAGGCGCGTCGATGTTATTAGATGACACTTTACGTGGCTTTAAACGTCAAGCGTTACATGCAGTTAAATTGGGTCTCGTTCATCCACGTACAGGTGAAGACATGATGTTTGATGCACCATGGCCAGAAGACTTCAATCATTTAGTTGAAGTGCTCCGTACAGAAAATAAAGCTTATTAAGTTTTAAACTGATTTACACGCCATAGATAGAAAAGGACGGCAACATGCAATTTGTTCAGGGACTTCCACAGGGTGTTTTTGTGGGACAAACTCGAGTTCATCATGATCAGACGCAACCCGCTGAACAACCTGAACTGGCAGGATTTAATCTGGCATTGCATGTGGGAGATGATGCAGCGCGTGTGCAAAAGCACCGGATGCAATTGCTCAAAGACTTTGCTAAATATGGCGTGAATAAAATCAGCTGGATGAACCAAACGCACAGTACGCTATGCCATCGCATTGATGAACAGATCAACTTTGTTGCACCCGAAGGCGATGGTATGGTCACGCAGTCTAAACACCATGCCCTGATGATGATGACCGCAGATTGCTTACCCGTGGTTTTGGGTAATGCTGACGGGACTGAAGTTGCCAATCTGCATGCAGGTTGGAAGGGCTTGGCAAATGGTATTGTGGAAAACACCATTGCAGCCATGCACACTCAGCCAACATGGGCTTGGTTGGGGGCAGCCATTTGCCAAGAGAGTTTTGAAATTGGCGCAGAAGTCAAAGCTGCCTTTTGTTCCAAATACCCAGAACTTGAAAGTGCATTTAAAGCTGGTGTAAAAGAAGGCAAATATTATGCTGATCTTTATGCGATAGCGCGTTATATTCTTGCATTACATGGGGTTAAAGCTGTAACCGGTGGCGACCAATGTACCTTTTTGCAAGCTGAAGAATATTTTTCTTATCGCCGAGAAGCGAAAACAGGACGTATGGCAACATTCGTCTTTATGCTTTGAAAATGCTAAACTTGACTGAATCTATCGACTTTTAAATGTTATGTCTTTGACTGCTAAATCTTTTGCTGTTGTTTACCACAGTCCCTATGGACACACTGCCAAAGTGGCGAATTTCATTGTACAAGGTGCAGAAAAAGCCGGTGTAAAAGTCCATCTCATGAATGTAGAGCGTGTGGATTGGGATGTATTGGACAGTGCAGATGCCATCGTTTTTGGATGCCCAACCTATATGGGCAGTATGAGTGCGGCTATGAAATTATTCATGGAGCAATCATCTAAACGTTGGTTAGCACGGACATGGCAAGGCAAGTTAGCCGCAGGTTTTACCAATGGTGGCGGCTTAAGTGGAGATAAATTGGCGGTATTACAGCAAATCAATTTATTTGCCATGCAGCACGGCATGTTGTGGAGCGGTCTTCCATTAATGCCAACTGGACGAAGCACAACAGATTTAAATCGGATGTCGAGCTTTTTAGGTTTAATGACACAATCGGATAATGCGCCTGTTGAAGTCACACCACCTGCGGGTGATTTAGAAACTGCCATTTGGTTTGGTGAATATCTGGGGCTGTTGTTAAATAAAGTTAATTAATTTGTAAATAAATCGTTTGAACTATCATTTATAAATCTTTGAAAACCCTAGTGATGGAAATGTTACTGAGGTTTTTATTGGCCTAAAATTCGTGGAAATTGGTATTTTGTATAATATAGTTGTGATGTGTGTCACAAATTGTTATTCATTTACGCCAACGCTATTGATTTAATCTTCTCATAAATTTCACTCGGGATGAGTGAGGAATATTAAAAAGGATTAAATAATCGTGAAAAAAACAATAGTCGCAATGGCATTGACCTTATGTGTTTCTGACGTTGTTTTTGCAGCAGAAGGCTTGGTGGAATTAGCCGATGAAGAATTATCTGCCATCAATGGTGCTGCATTGATGAATATGTCCTATACCGATCCTGTTTTAGTCAACCAACAAATGGTCGATGAAAATATTGGTTTCTACAAACTCAGTTTAGATGCGGTTATGGATCTGAACGTCAATGTCAAAAGTTTGCAACTCGGCTGTGGTGGGGTAAACGGGTCAAATGGCTGTGATATTGATATTCGTCATCTAGCGCTGAGTGGTAATGCTACTTCAACCGATGCCAATGGTAATCCCGTCTTTAATGGTGATCGAGCGTCGACAAGTGCCGAACTGAAAAATCCGTTTATTGAATTTGCAATTAAAAACCCAAAACAAGCCGCTTTACGAGAAGTTAAAGGCTTCCGTGTCAGTGCTGAATCAATTACAGGTTTACTGACCACTGGTATTCAAAACACGGGTGCGCCGACAGACGGGATTAAGTCACTGAGCGGTTATATGAAATTGCACCGACTTCAGGGACAGCAAAGACCCAAGCAGCGCTCTTTGGTGATAGTAGCAGCGAGATTTTATCGGGGAATTTGGTGATTAATACGATTTGGAACAATGATCGTAGCTTTGTCAGCCAACCTGAAAATAGTCAAGGATTAAAAATTCCTTCAATGAATGTGCCGTTTACCGTTCCTGAAATTACGATTAATGGAAAACGACAAACTCAAGCCATTGCCAAAAATATCAGTGCGACTGTGCCATCGATTCAGCTCAATCGAGATAGCGGTAGCATGCAGGTCAAACTTGACCGCAATTTGTTATGGGTTGAAGGGGCGCAGTTCTTTATGGATTCGGGCTCATCAATTGATGGTTTGAAAATGAACATTACCTTTGAGCAAGCCTTAAATATGATTCATAACATTCCATTAAATGGCACAGCCGGTTATTTATCGCTTCAATCTCAAGATATCAGTTGGCCAGATGCCAATGCAGATGATATTGCACGTACAGGTTGGTGGATGTCATTTAAAGACCCGATCAATATTGGTAAATTAAATCCAACATCTGAAGTAGATATTTCAGGCGTCTTGCCACAAGTTGCAGAAAAAGTATCGCAAATTTTAACCAATGAACCGATTTATATTCCCTTAGGTTCTGCTGTTGGTGCTGCATTTGGTTTACCGATTTATAAAAATGTCGGTTCAATTAACCTCAGCAATGCTGGTGCGGCCAATTTAACTTTAAAAAATCAAGTCTTGGGGAACCAGGAAGTTCGGACCAACTGTTTTGGTGGGTTGAAATTCTGCTAAATGTGCAATGTATCAATAAAAAAACCTCCAAAAAAGGAGGTTTTTTTTAATGAACTTATTTATGAAAAATACGGGCTTTATCGCGTTGCCAATCACGGTCTTTTTCCGTTGCACGCTTGTCGTGAAGCTGTTTACCTTTTACTAGGGCGATTTCAAGTTTGGCATGAGGACCTTTCCAGTAACATGCCAAAGGCACACATGAATAACCTTTTTGGTTAATCGCACCTTGTAGTTTTTCAATTTCACGGCGGTTCAGCAATAATTTACGAGTACGTGTTGCTTCAGGCACCACATGTGTCGAAGCACTCAGTAAAGGTTGCACTTGAGCGCCGAATAAAAATGCTTCACCATTTTTAAACGTAATATAGCTCTCTACGATAGTCATACGACCCGCACGCATTGATTTGACTTCCCAGCCTTGTAATGAAAGACCCGCTTCAAATTTTTCTTCAATGAAATAATCGTGACGCGCACGCTTATTTAGGGCAATCGTACTGCTACTATTTTTTTTAACTACTGCTTTCGTCATAATCAAAAACTTCCAAACTTAGCACTATTGTACCCGAACTTTGAATAAGATGAAGTTTTTAAATTTACAAGCTGACTTCACCTATAAATCAAGATTTTGTTAAAATACCCATCTACAAAATAACAGAGTACAACTGGATGTCTAAAACTCGTGTAATTTATCCGGGCACATTCGATCCAATTACTAATGGTCATATCGACTTAGTGACACGTGCATCACGCATGTTTGACGAAGTTGTCGTGGCAATTGCAATTGGACATCACAAAAACCCTGTGTTTAGTCTGGAAGAACGTGTTGCACTAGCGCAAGAGTCTTTAAGTCATTTGTCAAATGTTGAGTTTGTAGGTTTTGATGGGCTGTTGGTCAACTTCTTTAACGAGCAAAAAGCAACAGCCGTGTTACGTGGTTTACGTGCAGTTTCAGATTTTGAATATGAATTTCAATTGGCAAATATGAATCGCCGTTTGGACAGTAAATTTGAAGCGGTGTTCTTAACCCCATCAGAGCAATATTCGTTTATTTCATCTACGCTCGTGCGTGAAATTGCACGTTTAAATGGTGATGTCACTCAGTTTGTACCACAAGCTGTCGTGGAAGCCTTTAAGCGTAAACAACAGCAAGGTTGGTAGAGTGTCTTTATATATCACTGATGAATGCATCAACTGCGATGTCTGTGAACCTGTATGCCCCAATGAGGCGATTTTCATGGGGGAACTCATTTATGAGATTAACCCTGATTTGTGTACGGAATGCGTTGGGCATCACGATAAACCGCAGTGTCAGTTGTTCTGTCCAGTGGATTGTATTCCATTGGATCCGGCACATCCTGAAACTCAGGAACAGCTTCAACAAAAGTACGAAAAACTAACTGCTCAAAAAACATCAAGCAATTAGTTGTCAGATTTGTTAGAATGCGCCCCGAAGTGAACCAGACGATCGCTGCTGTGTATAGGTCTCCGTGACTAAAGCAGGGGAGGAAAGTCCGGGCTTCATAGGGCAAGGTGCCAGGTAACGCCTGGGCGGTGTGAGCCGACGGAAAGTGCAGCAGAGAGTAGACCGCCTTCATTATGGTTTCGAGTAATCGAAATCGGAGGTAAGGGTGAAAGGGTGCGGTAAGAGCGCACCGCGTGTCTGGTAACAGTTCACGGCATGGTAAACCCCACCGGAAGCAAGACCAAATAGGGATCCTTTAGGCATGGCCCATGCTGGATCCGGGTAGGTCGCTTGAGCGTATGAGTGATTGTACGCCTAGAGGAATGATCGTCCTCGACAGAACCCGGCTTATCGGTTCACTTCAACAAATTTTGATCAAATACGCGCATTATGGGCTTGACGATATTTAAATATCCCTCCATAATGCGCGCACAGTTTAAGGCTATGTAGCTCAGTTGGTTAGAGCACCGCACTCATAATGCGGGGGTCACAAGTTCAAGTCTCGTCATAGCCACCATATTCAAAAAAAGACCACTCCGTTTGAGTGGTCTTTTTTTTGTCTTTACGTTTTAAAGTCTAAAGTTTTTTATCTTAAATATCATCGATAGACAAAACGACGCATGCCTGCACGTAAGGCAAATGCGCCATGCATATATACGCCGCCGAGCCAATACGGCACATTGTAAATATCTTCATGGCGATATTTAACTAAAGCAAACTGAGCCAATAGTCCTTCAAAGAACATACCACCAAAAGCAAGCATGATGGCTAATATCAGTAGCCATGTACGCTCATAGCTAAATAGCCAGCGAATAAAAAAGCTCAGGTAAAAAATCCAACAAAGTGCTTCGGGATGAAAATTGCCAAATCCGCTGAGTATGTAGACGATGGCAAATAGTATTAGGCTCTCGACGAGTGGCGCAGTGCCGTCATGATGGCAACTGAGCTGAGTCATCACATAATGTTTAAGTCGTTGTGTAAGTTGAATATAGCTAAATGCCATGAAGGCAAAGGCAATAAAAAAGCCGGGGAATACCCACCAAGCCTGATGGAAAAATAATGGGTTGGGATAACTAAGCGTCTGGGTATAGACATGAATCGCATCGCAAAAAGTTGCGACGACTGCTGCCAGCAGGGCAAGTATAAATATGCCTGAGAATTGAGTGGTTCTCGTCATCATTCATCCTGAAAAGTGGGTCTTTTTATTTTATGTGTTCTTTATAGTCTTTATTTGGGGAAAAGGCTATGACAAGTTACGAGATGCTCATGGGTTAAATGTTAATTTATAGCGCTACTGCTATACTCAATACATAGTTAACTTGATGAATATAAATAGAAATGATAGATAACCAATTGAACTGGGCTAAAGATAATTTTGAGAATATTGAAACTGCATGGGAAGGTGATCTTTGGCATCGCCGTCGTTTAGGAGAGCAGCTTACAAGTTATGTTGATCGCTTAAACTGCGGTGCTGTTCTTGCTTTGGATGCACGATGGGGTGAGGGTAAAACGTGGTTTGTTCGTCATTGGGCGAAACATTTAGATGATACTCAGCATAACGTGATTTATTTGGATGCGTTTGCAAATGATTATTTGGAAGATCCATTTTTAACGATTGCAGCTGAAATAAGTCAAACTTTTAAAGAGTCAGAAGAAATTGATGATGATGAAATTAAAGATTTTAATGCTAAGACTGCTTCAGTATTAATATCGTTGGCGGCTGTCATACCAATGATTGCGGCTAAAGCGGGCATGCATTGGATTGGCTTGGGTGGAGCTGGAGAAGCATTTAAAGAGGTATATGAAGAAGGAAAAGCGTTGTATGACACAGCAAGTGAGGAAATAGCTGCAAAAGTTAAGGAGAAAATCGAAAAGAAAATTGAGAATCATCAGGTTGAGAAACAAACAATTCATGACTTTAAGAAAGAACTTGCTGTATTAGCTGGAAAATTAGATAAACCTTTAGTTTTTATTATTGATGAATTGGATCGATGTCGTCCTGATTTTGCAATTCGTCTAATTGAAAGAATTAAGCACTTTTTTGATATTCCAAAAATTGTTTTTGTTTTGGTAATGAATAAGCCTCAATTATTACAATCAGTCAAATCATACTATGGCTATGATTCAGAGATGAATGGAGATTATCTTGAAAAATTTGTGGATTTTACGTTTAAATTTCCAAATTTAGATAATTCTGTATCACATGAAAAAATAATAAAAGATCAGCTGTTTAGAGTTGGGGAAATTTCAACGAAGGAAGGTGATTCCGAGTTGTATTTTTGGATTATTAATTTTCAAATGACTAAAAAATATAATTCTAGGGAGTTGATAAAAAAAATTAACCAATACGCACTTTTAAGGACTGATGATCCGAAGTTAAATTTAATTTTATGTGGATTTATTTTTGATGGGTTATTTGAAGTGACTTATCCATATCTTACAAAGCAAATTCATAATTTATATAATTATTTTGAAGGTACTGATGATATGTATATGACAAAAAGCTATTTTATTAATCAAAAGATTGTAGAACACACAAATATCAAAAATTCTATAATCTGTGAAATATATGATGCAATTCAATATTTAGAAAATAATTATAAAACTCAAGGTCAACAAGGACAAAAAGAGAGTGCTATGAGTCGGATTTTAAATCAATATTGTGTTGGTACAAAAATAAATAGAAAGAATTTCAAGGATATTTGGAAGCAATACATTAAAACAGGGTTATTTGAAGTACAGGAATAATTTTTCAATATCATCTGTCTGCAACTGCTCCCGCATCTTTAAAAACTGCTTTTCATCTAAATCATAGAGCTTAAGTGAAAGCAGTTTTTTGATATCTTCTTCAGAAAAGCGATATTTAATAATTTTAGCAGGAACCCCGCCGACAACAGCATAAGGCGGTACATCTTTGGTTACCACCGCGCCTGTAGCCACCACAGCACCTTCACCGAGTGTAACACCTTGCATAATCATCGCACGTGAGCCGATCCAGCAGCCATCACCAATGATTGTGTCACCCGCAGGGATAAAACTCCGTGTATCAAACGGAAAGGCTGAAATCCAATCCGTGCGGTGGAGTTGGTTGCCGCCCATCATAATCACGCATTCTGCGCCAAAACAGACAAAATTACCGATATGTAACTGGTCTATCGGCTTTTCAGCTGTTGCAGGTTTATCGTGCAAATAACGCACCACACAGCGCTCAAAACCTTGATCCCAATATGCAGAATAATATGAATAATTACCTTTGATGTGAATATTAGGGTTCTTCACTGTTTTAGAGATGAACTCAAATTCACACCAATGATTTACAGGTGAATTAATCAATTTTTCAGACATAAACAGTACAACTTAAAAAGGGTAAACCATTATAACCAATTGAACTGATGTCATGCGTCGTTCATCCCTATTAAAAATCAATCGCTAGACCGAAGTGTTTGTAGGGAGGTTTGGGATCCGAGCAATGACTTTAATTTCAAAATCAAAACCTGCAAGCCAATTAACACCTATTGCTGTCCAGTTTGGATAAGGCTTTTGTGTAAACACCTCATTTTTAACTTTCATGATGACTTCAAATTGCTGTTCAGGGTTTGTATGGAAGGTGGTGACATCGACAATTTCATCGAAAGTACAGCCTGCCGCAGCGAGAGTATGGCTAAGATTCTGGAATGCTAGTTTTACCTGTTTCTCAAAATCAGGTTCAGGACTGCCATCTTCACGGCTACCGACCTGGCCTGATACAAAGAGTAAATTTTCCGATTTAATAGCAGCAGAGTAACCATGCTGTTCATACAAGGCATGGCGATCTTGGGGAAATATTGCAATTCTAGTCATGTTTATTCTCATTCAATATCTGGTTTTAAAAGTGGGGGGAAAGCAGCTTTATTTTTGACATACGCCTGGTATGTCAATTAAAATTTTTGTGATGATGAGGTAATCAAAGCAATGTCTGTTCGTGAAAAAAAAATGGCGGCAACCCGCAAGAAACTGATTGAAGTGGCACGCCGTACGTTTGCTGAGTATGGCTATGCAGACACCTCAATGGATAAACTCACGGCAGAAGCAGGGCTGACCCGTGGTGCGCTGTACCATCATTTTGGCGATAAAAAGGGCTTATTTGCTGCTGTGGTTAATCAAATTGATTCAGAAATGGCTTTATCTGCCCAGAAGTATCTGGAGCAACCCGAAGATCTTTGGGAGGGGTTGATGCTTGAGGGGAAAACCTATATTGAAAATGCCTTGAATCCTGAGTTTCAGCGAATTGTATTACGCGACGGACCTGCGGTATTGGGTGATCCTGCGCATTGGCCGAGTCAAAACAAATGCTTGAAGTCTACACGTGAATGCGTAGAACAGTTATTGGCAGCAGACCGAATTAAAGCAGTGAATTCTGAAGCGGCAGCCATATTTTTAAATGGAGCAGCCATGAATGCGGCGCTTTGGGTGGCTTCTAGCAAGAATCCTGAGCAGGTGTTGTCAGAAGCATTACATGCCTTTCAACTTTTTGCATCAGGATTATTAAAAGAAGGATAGAGCAGGGGTATAATAATTATTTGTCTGATTATAAAAAACCCCTCAAAAGAGGGGCTTAAAATTGCTTATCTTAATGAATTACAGATATTCAACTTTAGAAACTTCGTACTCAACTTCACCTTGTGGTGTGTTGATTTTTACATCATCGCCTTCATTTTTGCCCAAAAGACCACGCGCAATTGGAGAGTTCACAGAGATTTTGTTGATTTTAAAATCTGCTTCGTCATCACCAACGATTTTATAAGTCTTTTGTTCTTCAGTATCTAAGTTTTCAATGGTCACAGTCACACCGAAAACCACACGGCCATTTTGCTCAAGTGATTTAACATCAATTATTTGGCAAGCACCCAATTTACCTTCGATATCTTGGATACGGCCTTCACAGAAACCTTGTTGCTCGCGAGCAGCGTGGTATTCTGCGTTTTCTTTCAAATCCCCATGTTCACGCGCTTCAGCAATTGCTGCAGTAATACGTGGACGATCAACACTTTTAAGTTGCTGTAATTCTTTCTCTAGGGCAATTTTGCCTTCGGGAGTCATAGGATAACGTTGCATTGTTGTCCCTCATGTTTGTAAAAAGAAAAAATCAGTAAAATTTTTACTGACCTAGAAATGAAAAAAAGCCCGCCACCGAGAGGTGGCGGGACTTCTCGGTAACTTAATTAACCTTTAGTAAGGTCTTGTAAGCGGTATACATCCATTGGCAATTTGATTGCTAAAGCTTGGCATACTGCATCAGCACCGTTAAGGGTAGTTGTGTAATACACTTTACCTTGTAATGCAGAGCGACGGATCGAGAATGAATCTTCTTGAGCCTGTTTGCCTTCAGTTGTATTGATAATGAGGTGAACTTCGCCATTTTTCAAGCGGTCTACGATATTAGGACGGCCTTCAGTCACTTTGTTCACACGTTCACATTCAATACCAGCATCTTTAATCACATCATAAGTACCGCCAGTAGCGATGACTTTGAAGCCAAGGTCGGTTAACTGTTTCGCAATACCAACAGCACGAGGCTTGTCAGAATGACGAACAGATAAGAATGCGTGTTTTACTTCGCCTTCCGTTGGCAGGCCTGGTAAACGGTCATTAGAGCCTAACACAGCTTTATAGAACGCTTCACCAAATGTTTTACCTACACCCATCACTTCGCCTGTAGATTTCATCTCAGGGCCAAGAATCGGGTCAACACCAGGGAATTTGTTGAATGGGAACACCGCTTCTTTTACAGAGAAGTGTTCAGGAATAATCTCTGTAGTGAATCCTTGAGATTCTAGAGATTGACCTGCCATACAACGTGCAGCAACTTTCGCTAAAGATTCACCGATACATTTAGAAACGAATGGAACAGTACGTGATGCACGCGGGTTCACTTCTAAGATGTATACGTCAGTACCTTTAACCGCAAACTGTACGTTCATCAAACCGATTACGCCAAGCTCTTTCGCCATTGCAATCGTTTGACGGCGCATTTCGTTCTGAACTTCTTTAGATAAAGAGTAAGGAGGAATAGAACATGCTGAGTCACCTGAGTGAATACCCGCTTGTTCGATGTGCTGCATGATACCGCCGATCACAACGTCTTTACCGTCAGATACGCAGTCCACGTCAACTTCAATCGCATCGTCTAGGAAGTGGTCAAGAAGTACTGGCGCTTCATTCGATGCTTGAACTGCATCACGCAGGTAGCGTTTCAGTTCGTCATCGTTGTACACGATTTCCATCGCACGGCCACCAAGTACATAAGAAGGACGTACCACAAGCGGGTAGCCAACTTTTGCAGCTTCAGCCATACCTTCTTCAGCAGATTTTACAATGCTATTGTTTGGTTGACGAAGCTGCAGACGTTGAATCATTTGTTGGAAACGTTCACGGTCTTCTGCACGGTCAATCGCGTCAGGTGATGTACCGATAATTGGCGCACCAGCTTCTTCCAAAGCGCGAGCCAATTTAAGCGGAGTCTGACCACCGTACTGAACGATAATGCCTTTAGGCTTCTCGATACGCACGATTTCAAGTACATCTTCCAAAGTAATTGGTTCGAAATACAAACGATCTGATGTGTCGTAATCCGTAGAAACCGTTTCAGGGTTACAATTCACCATGATGGTTTCATAGCCGTCATCACGCATTGCAAGGGCAGCGTGTACACAGCAGTAATCGAATTCGATACCTTGACCAATACGGTTTGGGCCGCCACCGATGACCATGATTTTGTCACGGTTCGATGGGTTCGCTTCACATTCTTCATCGTAAGTTGAGTACATGTAAGCTGTGTCAGATTCAAACTCTGCAGCACATGTATCCACACGTTTGTAAACTGGAGTTACGCCCAAGTTCCAACGGTGTTTACGGAATTGTTTTTGTGAAATGCCCATCAAGTCTGCAATGCGAAGATCTGATAAACCTTTACGTTTGAACGAACGGATGTTGTCAGCGTTTAAGTCACCAAAACCTAAAGTTTTGATTTGGTTTTCAGTTTTGATGATGTCTTCGATTTGAATCAAGAACCAACGGTCAATTTTGGTTGCTTCAAATACTTCATCAAGAGTGAAACCGTGACGGAATGCATCGCCCACGTACCAAATACGCTCTGGACCTGGAACTTTCAATTCAACAAGAATTTTCTCACGTGCGCCTTCAGTACCCACAGCGATTTTTTCATCAAAACCACATGCGCCAACTTCAAGACCTCGAAGCGCTTTAGATACAGACTCTTGGAAGTTACGGCCAATGGCCATCACTTCACCCACAGATTTCATCTGTGTAGTTAAAGTTGCGTCAGCTTGCGGGAATTTCTCAAAGTTGAAACGAGGAATTTTCGTTACAACATAGTCAATTGCAGGCTCGAATGACGCAGGTGTTGTACCGCCAGTGATGTCGTTTTTCAACTCATCAAGTGTATAACCTACTGCCAATTTCGCAGCAATTTTTGCAATAGGGAAACCAGTTGCTTTAGAAGCAAGGGCAGATGAACGAGAAACACGTGGGTTCATCTCGATCACAACCATACGGCCGTCTTTCGGGTTGATACCGAACTGAACGTTCGAACCGCCAGTTTCTACACCAATTTCACGAAGTACAGCTAAAGATGCATTACGTAGTAATTGGAATTCTTTGTCTGTCAATGTTTGTGCAGGAGCAACAGTGATTGAGTCACCTGTGTGCACGCCCATTGGGTCAAAGTTTTCAATGGTACATACAATGATACAGTTGTCGTTTTTGTCACGAACAACTTCCATTTCGTACTCTTTCCAACCAATTAAAGATTCATCGATCAATAATTGTTTAGTTGGAGAAAGATCGAAACCGCGTTCACAGATTTCAATGAACTCTTCACGGTTGTATGCGATACCGCCGCCTGAACCACCCATCGTGAATGATGGACGGATAATGACAGGGAAGCCGAAACGTGCTTGAATTTCAAGCGCGTGTTCCATGCTTTCTGCAACGTCAGCGCGAGGGCATTCCAAACCAATTTTGCGCATTGCGATATCGAAAAGTTTACGGTCTTCCGCTTTTTCGATTGCTTCTTTCGTCGCGCCAATCAATTCAACATTGTATTTATCTAAAATACCGTTGGCATCGAGTGCAAGGGCACAGTTCAATGCTGTTTGACCACCCATTGTCGGAAGAACTGCGTCTGGGCGTTCTTTCTCAATGATTGCAGCTACAGTTTGCCAAGTGATTGGCTCGATGTAAGTTGCGTCTGCCATAGCAGGGTCAGTCATAATGGTTGCTGGGTTAGAGTTTACCAAAATAACACGGTAGCCTTCTTCACGAAGGGCTTTACATGCTTGAGCACCTGAGTAGTCAAACTCACATGCTTGACCGATGACAATCGGACCAGCACCAATAATTAAGATGCTTTTAATGTCTGTACGTTTAGCCATGATGCTTCCTTAATTACTTCTTAGATGCTTCGATAAGTTCGATGAAATGATCGAACAATGGTGCGCAGTCATGTGGACCAGGGCTTGCTTCGGGGTGACCTTGGAAACTGAACGCAGGTTTATCTGTACGGTGAATCCCTTGTAGGGTTTGGTCGAACAGTGATTTGTGCGTAGCTTTCAAGTTTGCAGGTAATGTTTCTGCATCGACTGCGAAGCCATGGTTTTGCGAAGTAATCATCACAATACCAGTTTCCATGTTTTGAACAGGATGGTTGGCACCGTGGTGGCCGTGAGGCATTTTCACAGTTTTTGCACCTGAAGCAAGTGCAAGAATTTGGTGACCCAAGCAAATACCAAATACTGGTACATTGCGAGCATCTTCTACAATTGTTTTTACAGCTTCAATTGCGTAGTCACATGCAGCTGGATCGCCGGGGCCGTTCGATAAGAACACGCCATCTGGATTCAATGCAAGTACGTCAGCAGCAGGAGTTTGCGCAGGCACGACAGTCAATTTACAACCGCGGTCTGCGAGCATACGTAAGATGTTGGTTTTGACACCGTAATCGTATGCAACAACATGGAATTTAGCTTCAGGCTGAGAGAAACCTTTACCTAATGTCCAAGAACCTTCAGTCCATTCAAAGCCTTCAGGGTCACAGCATTCTTTTGCAAGGTCTAAACCATTTAAACCACCAAAAGCGCGTGCTTTAGCTAAAGCTTCTTCTTCTGTAATGTTTTCGCCAGCAAGGATACAACCATTTTGTGCACCTTTTGCTCGCAGAATACGCGTTAATTTACGTGTATCGATGTCTGCAATAGCAACAACATTGTGTTGTTCAAGGTAATCACCAAGTGATTGCTCAGCACGGAAGTTGCTATGCAATAAAGGTAGGTCACGAATGATCAATCCGTTAGCCCATACTTTATGAATTCGACCTGACTCAGCGTCTTCATCATTACAACCTGTGTTACCGATATGTGGGTAAGTTAGTGTCACAAGTTGTTGTGCATAACTAGGGTCAGTCAAAATTTCTTGATAGCCAGTCATTGCTGTATTAAAAACGACTTCACCAGTCGTACTACCCGATGCGCCAATAGAAGTACCTTTAAAGATAGTTCCGTCGGCAAGGGCTAAAATTGCTGGGGTGCTCAAACCAAAGCTCCTGAAATTTAGGCTGTAAAAAAGCGAGAAGACGAAAAAAAAGGAAGGCTGCTTAAAAACCTACCCTCCTTACATCTGCTCGCTTGAACTTAACACGGCATTATACGCAGAAAGCCACTGAAAGTCCATCGCAAATAACAGGAATAAAGCAGATAAAGCGCTTGCATTTTAGAATAAAGTTTGGTTTTGCAAAATCTTAGAAAAATGTAAGCAATTAATTATTGTCAGACAAATCATAAATTAAAATTTATCAAAAAGCGCTAATGTGGGTCGGTCAGCAAAAACTATAGGTACAAAGTCATGGCAACACAACAAAAACAAACAGCGGCTAAAACCTCCCTGAAAGAAGTCGTTATCGAAGGTGCTGAAAAGCTTGAACAAGTTGCAAAAGAGGCAAGTGTTCAAGCCACAGAAGCGGTCACTGAAAGCAAAGGAAAGATCGGAGCAGAGGCAAAGCAGTTGAATGCCAGTGTGCAAGATCAATTGCGTCAGTTGAAGCAAGATGTATTGAATAAACTTGATCAGTTAAAAGTTCAGTTTGGTTCATCGCAAAAAGATTTTAGCGAACTCAAAGAATTTGTGAAAACTGAGTTTAATACTGTTATTGATGATCTTTCAAAACTTGGAAAAGAGCTGAAAGAAGATGTGACCCAAATTTCAGGAAAGCACAAAGATCATCTAACAGAAACATTTAAGCGTTCTAAGGAACATACTTTGGAAGCGTGGAAAAAAGTTTCACCAGTGAAAGCTGAAGTTACGGATCAAACCACAGATCTTAAAAGTTAATTGTGAATGACATGAATTTTAAAACGCTTGAGCTAAGTCTAGTCATTCCAGGGAGCTGGATTCGGTGAGAGCGAATTAAACTTCAATTTAACGCTAAATATGCAAAAGGGAGTCATTAATGGCTCCCTTATTGTGAATGGTACATTTAAGTCCAAAATACTTATTTAAAATAAGCAGGCAATAAAAAAGCAAAAGATCGTACTTTTGCTTTTTATCGAAGATCAAAACATTAAAAAGTTTAGAACTGATGTAGCCAATCACGTTTGTTGTGAAAGTCAGCATTTGGACTACTATGCTGCATGGCATAGTACTGTTCACCTTGAGGGGTTTTCAGTACTGCAGTTAGACCGATATAGAGATCTTCCCATTTAAGTTTGTACTTCAGCATAAATTCGGTCAGATCAAGACTGACATTTAAGCCATAGTGCGTCCGTTTCAACTGATTCAGTTCAATATCGTAAGCAGCTTGTGGCGGCATATCTTCTGGATAGCGATATTCTTCAAACTGGTAAGCCTGCCAAGCTTGTGAAGGGGAGAGGTTGATTTCACGATAAAAGTCTTCATTGTGTACACCAATAAAAACTTCTAAGCAGGTCTGTTCCCACAAAAAATCGATTCGTGGGTGAGCTGACACCAATTCTGGCCATTGAATCAGTTGGTTTGGGTCTCGAATCCAATAACCCACATTTAAAGTATATGGGCTTTGTTGTTCGATAGCACCAACGACTGATACAGCCTGAAAGCGACGATCAAAAGCGCTGAGTTCGAAACTTGCCATAAATGCTTAGTTAGACAGGTGTGCGTAGCGAACAAGGTTAGACAGTTTTGCATTTTGTTTTGCCGCTTTGCGGTAAATCAAAGCAATCTTACCAATCGTTTGAACAACTTCAGAACCTGAAACAGTCGCAATTTCAGTAATCATTGCAGCACGAGTTTCACGGTCTTCTGCCACAACTTTCACTTTAATTAACTCATGGTCGTTTAACGCACGGTTTAATTCTTCAACAACGCTTTCTGATAAGCCTTTGTCCGCAACCATTACAACTGGGTTTAGGGTGTGACCAATTTGACGTAAGCGTTTACGTTCTTGAATAGATAAAGCCGCCATAAATATAACCTAATTTTAAAAACGACCTAGTATAGCAAAATCAAAGTTGAAGCGCTGTATTTAATCGGCATTTTCTCGATGAAGATTATTGAAAAAAACATGATTTAAGATGCTTTTTAGATACACATGTCTACTGCAAAAGTGCTGAATTTCACGTACAATCAAGACTGAGAAGTTTTTTTTATTTAGAGAGTTATGGCTACCCGCATTACTAACCAGAAATTATCCAAAAGTAGTCGTGACTGGATGCGTGAGCATCTTGATGACCCCTTTGTGAAAAAAGCACAAAAGGAAGGATATCGTGCGCGTGCCGCTTATAAATTGCTTGAAATTCAAGAAAAATACAAATTGATTAAGCCGGGCATGACCGTTGTCGACTTAGGTGCTGCACCAGGCAGTTGGTCGCAAATTGCCGGAAAACTTGTTGGTGACAAAGGTTTGGTTATTGCTTCTGATATTTTACCAATGGATGCTTTACCCGATGTGACCTTCTTGCAAGGTGACTTTCGTGAACAAGAAGTGTTCGATGAATTGTTAAAAATTTTAGATGGACGTACTGTAGACGTTGTAATTTCAGATATGGCCCCCAATACATCAGGTAATAAGGCTGTAGATCAACCGCGTCAGATCTATCTTTGTGAATTAGCAATCGACTTTGCTCAAAAGGTTCTTGGACCAAATGGACAGTTTGTTGTTAAAGTGTTCCAAGGTATTGGATTTGATGAATACCGTAAGCAAGTTGTAGACACATTTGATGTGCTGAAAACAGCAAAACCGGCGGCTTCACGTGCTCGATCTAAAGAAGTGTTTTTAATCGGGCAGGGACGTAAGAAAGCTTTCAAGTAAAGTTTACTTGCCAACTCGTTAAAAATTGTGCATTTTGTACGTTTTTAAATTATTGCGAAGCTACTCTGCAGCGTAAGTATTAGAGTCACCCATGTAAGTGGGATTGAACGAATTAGATAGAAATGGGAATAAAGCTTTGAGCGATCTTTTTAAGAATGCCGTGTTGTGGCTGGTTATCCTAGGCGTGCTGGTTTTAATCTTCAGCAACGTCAGTGACCGCAATCAACCGACCGCGATGAATTATTCTGAGTTCGTGGCAGCCGTAAATGCGGGTCAGATTAAACAAGTCACCATTGATGGCGAAAGAATTCGTGGCGAAAAATCAAACGGTTCAGAGTTTGAAAGTATCCGTCCTGCGGTTCAAGATCCTGAACTTATGCCGAACCTGATCAAGAACAATGTTGTTGTTGAAGGTACAGCGCCACAGCGTCAAAGTATTTTGATGCAACTTCTGATTGCAAGTTTCCCTGTTCTTTTAATCATTCTGTTATTCATGTTCTTTATGCGCAACATGGGTGGTGGAGCTGGTGGTAAGAATGGCCCAATGAGTTTTGGTAAGTCAAAAGCAAAAATGCTGTCTGAAGACCAAATCAAAGTGACATTTACTGATGTTGCGGGTTGTGATGAAGCTAAACAAGAAGTTGTTGAAATCGTTGACTTCCTAAAAGATCCATCTAAGTTCAAACGACTTGGTGCAAGCATTCCGAAAGGCGTGCTCATGGTTGGTCCTCCGGGTACAGGTAAAACTTTACTTGCTAAAGCGATTGCGGGCGAAGCGAAAGTACCTTTCTTTAGTATTTCGGGTTCTGACTTTGTTGAAATGTTCGTAGGTGTGGGTGCGTCCCGTGTCCGTGACATGTTTGAACAAGCAAAGCGTCATGCGCCATGTATCATTTTCATCGATGAGATCGATGCCGTTGGTCGTCACCGTGGTTCAGGCACAGGTGGTGGTAATGATGAGCGTGAGCAAACATTAAACCAAATGTTGGTTGAAATGGATGGCTTTGAAGGCAACGAAGGTATTATCGTTATTGCTGCAACAAACCGTGCTGACGTATTGGATAAAGCTTTACTTCGTCCGGGTCGTTTTGACCGTCAAGTGATGGTATCTCTACCGGATATTAAAGGTCGTGAGCAAATCCTGAATGTACATTTGAAAAAATTACCTTCTGTGACTGGTGTAGATGTTAAAGTCTTGGCACGTGGTACACCGGGCTTCTCGGGTGCTCAGTTGGCTAACCTTGTAAACGAAGCAGCACTGTTTGCTGCACGTCGTAACAAGAACACGGTCGATATGCATGACTTTGAAGATGCTAAAGACAAGCTTTACATGGGTCCTGAACGTAAATCGATGGTGATTCGTGAAGAAGAGCGTCGTGCGACGGCTTATCATGAAGCAGGTCATGCGATTGTTGCTGAAATCTTGCCGGGTACAGACCCAGTGCATAAAGTGACAATCATGCCGCGTGGTTGGGCACTGGGTGTTACTTGGCAGTTGCCTGAACATGACCAAACTAGCCATTACAAAGACAAAATGTTGAATGAACTTTCAATTTTGTTTGGTGGTCGTATTGCAGAAGAAGTCTTCATTAACCAAATGTCGACTGGTGCTTCAAATGACTTTGAACGTGCAACGAAAATGGCACGTGCAATGGTTACTAAATACGGTATGTCCGATAAAATGGGCGTCATGGTTTATGAAGATGACTCACAGCAGTCGTTCATGGGTGGTTTAGGAAGTCGCGTGATTTCTGAAGCAACGCAGCTTGAAGTTGACCGTGAAGTTCGCCGTATTTTAGATGAACAATATAAAGTTGCACGTGATATTCTTGAAAATAACAAAGATATCGCACATGCCATGGTGAAAGCATTGCTTGAATGGGAAACCATTGATCGTGATCAAATCCGTGACATTATGGAAGGTCGTGAACCTCAACCACCAAAAGTGTACATCGCAGAAAATCCAGTGATTGATGTTACGCCTACAGATGGTCCAGCTACGCCACCGCCGTTACCTGCAAATTAATGCATTAACTGCGTAAGTTTAAAAAAGAGTCTCAATGAGGCTCTTTTTTGTTTTTGGGTTAGCACAATAACCGAGTATCAAACCTTATTCAGCAATGTGGATTGCATTTACTCGTAGCTTCCGTAGAATGAAAATTTCTAGGCGAAGGTGTGATTGAAACATAAAAAATATCCGCTTGAATACCGTCGGAAATAGCATAAGCTCCACATTGGTACAGATGCTGAAACATTGCATATACGTTCAGTTCAGCTCAAAATGAGCAATATCAGCGATTCAGTGGTTCTCGATGATTTACTGACTTTATCAGGTCCCACTTGAAGAACGAACTGATTCCATCTATTGGACATGTTGTTCAGATCATCGAGCAAGTTCAGGAACATTTAGTGCAGGCGCTACGATTAAAAGCAATGCTGTTAAATTTCCAAGCGGAATTCGCTGTAAAATGTTTTTATAAAATTTAAATCAAAAATATTAATGATCAAAATAAACCAATCATTTGTATTATTTATAAAATTTCAAAACATAACTGTTCCTATATCTAGAAACAGCTATGTAAACTCTTTTCATTTTAAGATTACTTATCCTCTAAAAATATTTTTTATTTCTTTTTCTAATCTTTCATGAAATTGTTCTAAAGTTGCATTTTTCAATGGCCCTCGCCCCCTAATAGCATATGGCAATGCTTCAGCAACCAATTGCTCATATAGTGGATCATTTACATATTTAGCCAGTATTAAGCGTTGGATAACAGCTAGACCTGTTATATATTCTTTTTCATCGCCATGGTTCACCCACTGATTGAGGCTTTCTATATCTTTATGCTTTTCTGCATCATAGATTAAAAAATCATACACTTGCTGAAGTACCAATTGTAACTGTTCAGGTTTCTCAAAATGACTTGCTTCACCTTCGATACCATGAAGGCTCAGTAAATATTGTAATGTATACTGATTTATTGGATGTGGGCGAAATATTCTTATTGCTTTTTCTGGTAAAATTTGTATATAACTGGTAACACATATAAGATCATAAGCTATAACGCCTCTTTTACCTGAGCTTAAAAATATAATATCTTCATATAATTCATCATTAAAGTCTCGGTAATATCCAGTTTCATTAAATTGATTTTTTTTTCTCTGCTTTATAAAACTTAGAGATACTTGATTTAATTCTAGCCATTGATCTGCAAAAATACTTAATTTTTCACTTGTAGAGGGAACAACTTTGAATTGTAATAACTGTTCTTTTGTGACTGCTTGAACAGCATCTAACATTTTTTCAATACTTTTTTGATCAGGAAAAATAACATCCTTACTAAAAAAAATATAATGCTTTGAATCAAAGGCAACAAGATTATGTCTACGTAAGGTTTCGACCAGTATTTTATATAGGTATTTGCTTTTTTCTTGTAAATATTCAATCACAAAAACATCGGTTGAAAAATTGAAAAAGCCTTCTACATTACTAAAAAATTCAATAATTTCTTCATCAAAGTTTTCAGCAAGTTCGGGGCTAGTCACTATCCTTTCAACATCTAAAAGCCAATTTTTTAAATTTTCAGTAAACCCTAAATCTTGAGGATGTGTCGCAAAATACTCTGCTTGTTCCAAAGTTGTAATTGTTGTATTCGAATTATGCTGTGCTGCATCCCAAACATAAAATAATGCTGCCATAATATCCCCTAAATAATTTCAAATTAAATTTATGAGATCTCCAGAAGCGGAAATCTAACTCTTATATTTTCTATATTATACTAGATTTCTTTCATAAGTCATTTTTCACTCAGCTCCAAGTTATAAATTCCAGCAATTAGATTGAATCTTAATGCTAGTCTTTTGCCTCGATTGCGATATCGCTCAGCAAGAATTTTGAAGGTTTTCAAACTGCCAAATACATGCTCAATTCCAATTCTTCTTTTATTGATTTCCTGATTATAGATTTTTAGTTCGGAATCCAGTTTACAGCGCTTCTTTGCTTTTAATGGCAACAAGCTATTTGGATACACTGTATAAATTCCCTGATAACCCTTATCCGCAAGGATAAATGCACCTGCAGGAATCTGATTCAAGTTACGTCTGAAGAGTTCGAAATCATGTACGGCACCACGACTCGTACATAAACTCAGGATTTTTTGAGTTTGATAATGAATGATGGCCTGTACTTTGAAAGTGTGGATCTTTTTCTTGCCGCTATAGCTTTTCTTCTGTTTTTTTAGGCCTTTGGATTGGAATTTCTGTGGCATCCACGATCACAACATTCCAATCGATGCCTTCGCCCTCGGGTAAATCTTTGGGTAAATTAAAGAGATTGGACCGAATCAGGCAGTCTTCAACATGACGGACAATTCTTGAGGCTGTGGGCTCTGAAACCCCGTAGCTCGTCGCAACGTGAAATAAGGTTCGGTATTCCCGCCAATAGCTTAGACAGAGCAGAACCTGGTCTTCCAGGCTTAACTTGGGCGGTCTGCCTTTGGCAGGGACATGTTTCTTCAATTGCTCAACCATCAAATAGAAAGTTGACCATGAGATGCCTGTGTATCGCTTGAACTGAGGATCAGAAAGCTTGTTTGAATCGATGTATTTCATCCGCAGATTATGCACGAATGCTAAGAAATCCGGAGTGCAAATATTAACCAAAAAGAAGATCGTTTTTTGATTTATGAAAGAGATCTACTTCTTACTGAAGTCGGTTTGTGATTAATACTTAATTCACAATATTGTGAAATACATTGCTCATCATAGGCTCTACTGATTTAAAGTTAAGTAACTCGGAAGAATTTTAATTTTTTTATCTTTGTGCAACAAAGTCTACAGAACTCATTCGGACTATTTTTATTTTTTATCATAAGCACACCTTTCTTGTATTAAAAAAAATTTTTCTCTCGAATTGAAATATACATATAATAAAAACAACCACCAAAATAAAAAATAATAAAAATCAATTTCATATAATTTTCTTTTTTATATTTTTCATTAAAATATTTTTCATCATAAGTAATTTCAGAACTTTTTATATAAAAAGCAAATTTTCTTGAAAAAAAATTACTTTCTACGTATTTAACATATACATCTAGATTAGTTTCATTACTAAATGGACAACCTAACTCTGTAATTGAGCACTCAACTAAAACCAATATATTTGAATTTTTTTTCCTTAAAGTTAAACTTTCATATGATGAAGGCTCAATCCAACTATCTCTCCCGGTCAAACTACCCATTTTCCTTGTTCTATTTTTTGTTTCTTCAATAATATAATAACCCTCAATAATACCTCTATTTTTTAAATAATAATTTGGATTTTTATATAAAACTGATAAAATTGAATATACAATAAAAATCAACATCAGAAATATAATTAAATAAAATTCAAAAAATTTATTTTTCATATAAGCAACAAGAGAGCATAACACCGCCAAACTAAACAACATCAAATAAGTAAAAAAACTATCAAAGAAAAACAAGCAAAATACAATCTGAAAAATAAAAAAAATATGATTTTTTTTATTTATTAATAAATCTTTCATACCACTGCGCCTTCACATACACAAAATTGATAACATAGTCAGATTCATGTAGGAGATGTTGTATGCGCTTAATGCCTTTACCAAATAAAATCTTAAAGTGTGGCAAATTGACATTAGATCTGTCGACCCCACATGTGATGGGGATTTTAAATGTGACACCAGATTCATTTAGTGATGGCGGGCAACACAATGGTAAAGATGAAGCGGTAGCACGTGCAAAGCAAATGATTGCCGAAGGGGCAACAGTCATTGATGTAGGGGGCGAATCAACCCGACCAGGTGCATCTGTAGTTGCTATCGAAGAAGAAATCCGACGCGTGGTACCAGTAGTAGAGGAATTAGCAAAATTAGGTGTGGTGATCTCAATTGATACCTCTTCACCAGAAGTGATATCTGCAGCTGTAAACGCTGGAGCACATATTTGGAATGATGTACGTGCCTTAACTCGTCCACAAGCATTAGAAACTGCAGCCCGCTTAGACATACCCGTGATTATTATGCACATGCGTGGCGAACCTACCACGATGAATAATCTAGATCAGTATCAAGATGTCGTGGCTGATGTCATCGATGAATTAAAGCAACGTGTGCAAGATGCATTAGACGCCGGTGTGCGTGCAGAAAACATTATGATTGATCCAGGTTTTGGTTTTGCTAAAAATGCACAGCAAAACTTAAAGCTTTTACAGCAATTCTATCAATTGAATGACATGGGCTATCCGATCCTGTCGGCATTATCTCGTAAGCGTTTTATCGGTGAGGCACTTGGTGGTGCGGATGCACAAAATCGCGCTGTAGGCTCGGTTGCAGCGCATCTACTCAGCATTCAACAAGGTGCATGTATGGTTCGCGCACATGATGTCAAAGCAACGGTAGATGCGATACGTGTTTGGCAAGCCATGCAGAATGCAGTCTGATTTGAAAATACTGAATCCCAATAAATTTGGTGAATTGTAGTATTTGTGTTATATAAGCGCCCTGAATATTTTGTGATAGAGTTTCGTATGTTTGCAGATTTACTGCTACCCATGTTTGATGATGAATATTACCCAGATGTGTTGGTTGCAGAGGTGAAGTTATTGGTTGTTCAATTTGCGAAGAAAATTGCAAAAGCAGATTTAAGTTCAACTGATATCTACCATTTTGCCAATGAAACAGTTGCACAGCTCAATAAGATGAAACCTCAATTTGAAGATTTAGATTCGTCTTTGGATGATACGGCTGCAGATTATATTGCAGAAGCCATGATGATGGTGCTGCAAGATGAAGGTCATATGGATATTGAAATGGAAGAGTTGGTTGCTAACCGAGAATGGTAATTGAACTTTAAAAAAAGCCCTGTAGTGACAGGGCTTTTTTGTGTCCAGAGTTTTAAAAAGTCATTGAGCATTGTCTAAAAAATCTTTAAAGGATGATTTGATCGATGCTGATAATTTTTGTTCTTCTTGCATGGCTTGTAAGTGTAGGGTGTAGAAATACGTTTGATGTTCTTTTTGTTTTAAGGATTGTTGGTAAGACCAAAATGCCAGTTGGCGAAGCTTTTGTAGTTTTACTCGTTCAATGGCGCTGCTTTCAGGTTTATAAAATAATTCAGTAAATACACATAAAAACAGACTGAAAAAAAGTCCACTGAGACTGATGAGGTTTAATACATCTGTTTGTAGATACTTAAAGTTTATAGCAAGGAGAAGTGTTAATCCGCCAAGGAGATATAGTTGTATTTGCAGGCGTTGAACTGCGGACTTGCTGCTAAAACGTGCTTGATAATGTGCATACCAGACATAGCAATAGATCAAAGGAAGAATAATCAATATACCAAGATTAAACGCCATTTTGGGGTCGTGTATTGAAAGTGCCGTTGAAAGCATATGACCAAGTACAGCGCTGCTAAGGGGGATAGAAAGTATCAGGCAAAAGCTAAAGATTAAAACAGGTGCAGTGGGTGTGAGATTGATAATTTTAAAATGTGCAAACAGCAGCCGTTGATAAAAGGCATCGGGATGCTTGAGTTGTAGTGCGGGGAGATTAAAATCTGAAGGTGTCGGCATCGAATAATAATAGATTTCTAAATTTTAGGCATAAAAAAACCAGCAAATTGCTGGATCTTTTATTGCACCAATCTTAGAAGTATAAGAATGGTGCCCGAGGCCAGACTCGAACTGGCACGCTTTGTGGGCGGGGGATTTTAAATCCCCTGTGTCTACCGATTTCACCACTCGGGCATGTGCGCAATAATAGAGGACGAAATGAAGCTTGGCAAGAGTATTTGATGGTGTTTGTTTTAAAATCAATCAATTCATGCATATAAGTTGAAAATATTCAAAAATAGCGATGTATTGAATGACTTTTTGAGCAGTGATTTAAAGTTTTTTGCACTATATCAATGCCAGCTTATTTCATTAACTCATCAAGATAATGTTCAACATTTTGGTGCTTTAGCTTTTTACATAGCTGATTTTCCTGATGCAGCATTTGTATGTGCAAATTTTGGAACAGGGTAAAGCGCTCAGATAACTGTTTATGATTTGCCTGATTCGGATTACTGAGCGACAAACGTAATTTTGCTTTAAGCATTTGTTTATACGACCAATATGCAATACGACGTGTCTCTTGCAGAAAATAGTATTCTTGGGTGTTACTTCCACCTTTGAAAAGATTTTCTTTATAAAAACGCACAAAGCCGAAACTCATGGCGAAAAAGAACAATACAGATTGAACAAAGGTGCTTTGTAAAAAGGCGATATTGAGTAATTGTAATAAAATCACGATCGCAAGTCTGAACGGCGTATTTTTCAAACTTTGATACAGGGACATTGAACTGTGCTTGATTTGCTTGATGACTAAGGGCACAACCAGCATGAAAAACAGCATAATACTTAGTACAGCAATACCATGAGCGCGAAACTCACTCATTTCTGGAAAATACAGTTGCACTGCATGTCCAATACTCATGCTCAAAGAAATAAAAATCATCGCCGCCAAAACCCAAGGAATAAGTTCTTTGAGTTCGTCTAAAATGCCTTGAGTTTTCAGTTGGCTATAAAATAAATAATTATGTTTAAAGGCTGCTGGATATTGCTGTTTCAGTTGTTGAAGGTAAAGCGCAGCCTGTTTCTTTTGAGCCATATTGTGACGTTAGTATTAAAGCGTGAAAGTAATATAGTTGATTTCGATATTTTTGACAGAATTTTTTTCTAAATCATGTTGTATATCTGAACATTATAAGAGAAATCACAATTTCTATAGTGAAGGTCGCAGTTTTCATCCTTCTTTTATGCGAAAATACATATTTATTGAATATTAAGTTTTTATAGGCAGTTTATGACTGATCATTCTCCTGAAACATTAAGCGATATCGAAATTCTAGACATTCTTCAGTCGATGAAATCAGATGTTTTAAATACTGAAGCAAATGAAGTGATTCGTAGTGGGGGAAAAGCTGGTCGTCAAGAAGCACACAAACAAGCTTTGGTAAAATTAAATCAAGCATTTGAAGATAAATTTGTTGAAGCTGTGACTTTAGCTTTAGGCTTAAATGAAGGCCAAAGTAAAAAAATCCGCTACAAAAAAGACCGTATCCGTATTTTGAAAGTTCGTGGTATCGATTATTTAGCGATTGATGGTGCTGAAACTGCACAAGTATTGTCGCAAGTTGCACAAGCGATTGTACGTGAAGACGCAACGGTGACTCATGACCTCCATAACATTTTTCCATTTTGGAAAGAAGGCTGGCCAATGGTTCAATTCGACAATGTTTATAAAATTTTAGAAGATGACATTCGTATTCATTATGAAGCAGTTCTAGAAGCATTAATTTCAAAGCATTAATCACTACAAATGAACCTGTGAGTGTAAAACACTGGCTAGTTCAGTATTGTTAAGCATAAAAAAGCACCTGATGGTGCTTTTTTATCTTTAAAATTTTAAGTTAAGCTCGAATAAAAGGGAAACATTCCAAAGATCAGACCTGCTGCTAACATGACAAAACACGTGATTACAGCCCAGATAATGGTAAATTTCTGATGTTGTCCAAACTCGATACCCGCAAGTCCACAGAGTAAATAGGTCGAAGGGACAAGTGGAGAGAGTAGGTGTACAGGTTGCCCTACGATGGAGGCACGTGCCATTTCTACAGGTGCAATTCCATAATGAGCTGCTGCATCTGAAAGAATTGGCAAAACCCCAAAATAGAAAGCATCATTCGACATAAAGAAAGTCATCGGCATACTGATGACAGCGGTAATCGGTGCTAAATAGGGACCCATACTTTCAGGGATAATTGCCACAAGTTGTTTGGACATGGCTTCTACCATGCCTGTTCCAGCTAAAATTCCGGTAAAAATACCTGCAGCAAAAATGATGCCGACCACGTTTAAAGCACTACCTGCATGATGTGCGATTAACTTTTTCTGCAAGTCGACATTTTTGTAGTTGACGACTAGCGCAATACATAAAGCCACCATGAATAAAATAGGCATAGGTAAAATACTAAAAACCAGACAAATCATCAGAACGACGGTTAACAGTGCATTAAACCAACGTAGATCTGCGCGGTTGGCTTCTGGATTATCTGAGATTTGAATGTTTTCACCATGGCTGATATCCAATTGGACAATTCCTAGACGCTTTCTTTCCATGCGACCATACATCGTTCCTAAGAAGTACAACCAGCCGATGGCAAATAACATCGGTAAAACCATCGGGACA
This sequence comes from Acinetobacter sp. YH16056_T, assembly GCF_024605895.1. Lineage (NCBI taxonomy): Bacteria > Pseudomonadati > Pseudomonadota > Gammaproteobacteria > Moraxellales > Moraxellaceae > Acinetobacter > Acinetobacter sp. YH16056_T. The sequence goes on from NZ_CP094545.1 coordinate 960,460, forward strand.
AATACATCACTTGGGTCGACATGAAGTGCGCTGGCGGCGCGGGCTGTAGGCCCACCCCATGGCGTAAGGTTCATAATGCCGCTAGAGAGCATAATCAAACATGCCATAATCAATGGGCTCATACCTAAGCGCTTATAGAGTGGCAGCATGGCAGCAACACAGATCATATATGTTGTAGAACCATCTCCATCCAAAGAGACAATTAACGTCAGGGTAATGGTTCCAAGAACGACTTTTAAGGGATCACCTTTGACCATTTTTAAAATAAATTTCACCTAAGGGTCGAACAAACCTGTATCAATCATGATGGCAAAATACAGAATCGCAAAAAGCAGCATGATGCCAGTCGGTGCAAGTTTTTTACACCTTCAATCATCATGTCGCCAATTTCATTTATTTGTATGTGTGACAAGCTGTCAAAATAAAAACCAAGTAACCACGCAATCAAGGCAAAAAGTAGGGGAATTAAAGTCAGTGCAACAAGTGGGCTTAAGCGTTTCGACATGATCAAATACATAAAGCACAAGATCATGCCCAAACCGAGTACGGTTAACATGGTTCATTCCTTTGAAATATAAAGCTGTTTTTAAATCCAAGGGCAGAGCATAAAGATAAATTTCATCAGTCAAAACAAAGGTGAGAAAATGTGAAATACATCACTATTTTAATGAAAAATAGTCATTAATAATGAAGGTATTAAGGAAGGGAGATTTTTCGATTTATTTTAATTTTTATTCAAAAAATGTGGTCTGTTTACATATATTCAACATCAGTAGAGAACTGTAAGTGCTGTGCAGATACAGTTTGATCACAACAAGTACGCTTATGCAAAAATAGACAGTAGCGTCCGAATCGGCCAACTAAAAAATCGGAACCAAAATATTAAGGGATTATAAAAAAACAGACCAAAACGCATGGTTTCGTCATATTGTTGTCTGCCACGTTCATAAGGATAAGGCGTTAAAAACCACGCAGTGGCGATCAGTGTAACACCGAGCAATAGAAATAAAGGTTGTGGATGAGCTTTAAAAAAATAATAGATCAGATAAGCCCCAGTATAAAAACTAAAGCAAGTCAAAATCGCTTTAAGTGAAAAAGACATCTTCGTATTCCATCGTATTTATATTTTATTGTTTTAGAAAAAAAAGAATCGAATTAATCCGATTCTTCTGGTGTATCTAGTTCAGTTTCAGCCTGTTGTAAGCGGGTCACTAATAATTGGTCAATTTTAAAGTGGTCTACATCCACAACTTCAAATTTGTAGCCATGATAGGTGACAAAGTCCGCTGGGCGTGGAATTTTACGCAGTTTAAACATCATAAAGCCCGCAAGGGTTTCATAGTTTTCTTCATCGGGCATTTCATCTAAAGCGAGGGCATGCTTTAAATCTTCGATTGGTGTACTGCCATCGATAAGCCAAGAATCCGCATCACGTTTAATAATTTGTTGTTCTGCTTCAATCGGTGTTACCCAGTCGCCCATCACGGTAATCATAATGTCGGAGAGGGTAATAACGCCGACAACCAACGCATATTCGTTAATTACTACGGCAAATTTTTCTTTGGTTGAACGGAAACGATCGAGTAATTCGGACAGTGTTAAAGTATCTGGAATCGTGAGGACATTACGAATGGTATTTTCGTTGAGTTGTAAAAGTGACTGATTGTTCAAGATACGAACCAAAATATCTTTGGCATCTACATAACCAATCACGTCATCAATATTTTCACTACAGACCAAAAACTTCGAATACGGAAATTCTGCGAGTTTTTGACGAATACTGGCTTCTGATTCTTTTAGGGTAAAGTACACCACATTTTCACGTGTAGTCATACTTGAAGGGACATTACGTTCTTCCAGTTCAAATACGTTTTCAATAAAGTGGTGTTCTTGCTTTTGTAGTACACCAGCTTGAGCACCGGCATCCATCACGGCTGAAATATCGTCAAAGGTAATATTGTCATCACGTGTTGTATTCACTTTGAATAAACGAAACAACAAATTGGCAATGGCATTAATCACCCATGCCATTGGTTTACACACTTTAATGAAGATTTGAATCGGGTCTACAACAGCAACGGCGATTTTTTCAGGTGCGATCATCGCCAAACGTTTTGGCATCAAATCAGCAAATAGAATGAATAAGGAGGTGACTAAAGTAAACGACAGGGTGAATCCTATGGTTTCAGTCCACGGGCCCTGATAAAAACGGGTCACTAAGGTTATGAAATAAGGACGAAATGCACCTTCACCCAAAATACCGCCAAGAATTGCCACGGCATTTAAGCCAATTTGTGATGCGGCGAAAAAGTCTGCTGAGTTGGCTTGTAAGTCAAGCACACGTTGTGCACGTGAATCTCCAGATTCAGCCAAAATTTTAAGCTTTACTTTTCGTGCACCCGCAAGGGCAATTTCTGTTAAGGATAGAAAACCCGCACCGACGATCAGGAGAATAATAATGACAATATTTTGGAAAAGGCTCACGAATACACCTGTTTGTGATTCATTCTATTTTTCTGTATTTCTAACACAAAAATGGGCAAGGTAGTAGTCTTAACTACTACCTATATAGTGACAGTATACGTTTGAATTAATAAGGAATTAAAGAACTAATTACTGATACTGTGAAAACTGAGAGTTATTCATTAAGTATTCGCGGTTTTCTTCTTCAATCATTTGACGTGCAACATACAAAATAAGTTGACGCAACCAGCGATGAGCAGGGTGATGATGAAGTAAAGGACACCACGCCATTTTTAATTCAAATTCAGGAATATAGAATGGTGGATCGCGAAGTAACAGGTTTTGACTTTTGGCTTGAAGGCGAGCAATACGGCTTGGCAGAGTCGCAACCAAGTCAACATTCGAGGCCAATAAGCCTGGCATTTGATAATGACGGGTGAAAACTGAAATTTTACGTTTTTGGCCAATACGTTCTAAGGCTTGATCAATCCAACCTAGACCCGCTTGTTTTTCAGGATTGACACCAAAACCGACACCCATACCTGTTTTAGATACCCAAATGTGTTGTGCATCTAGATAGCTTTTCAGGTTTAAATTATTTGCAGCAGGGTGCTTGGCATTTAAAAGGCATGAAAAACTGTCACGCCAGACCAAAACTTGGTGGAAACTTTGCGGAATTTCATTAAAGCGGTTAATCGCCAAGTCGACTTTACCTTGTTCCATATCTCGATAAGACACATCACTAGGCGTTAAAAAATCCAGAACCACATTGGGTGCTTCTGAGCGCAAAGCTTTTACTAGGCGCGGCACTAGTGTTGCTTCAGCATAATCTGACGTCATGATGCGGAAGACACGATTTGAAGTGTAAGGTCGGAACTCGGTACGGGGTTCCAAAATCATCGAAAGGTCAGAGAGAGCATCACGGATACGTGGCTGTAATTCAAGCGCACGTTCTGTAGGTGTCATACCTTCTGAAGAACGAATAAGAAGTGGATCATTAAATAAGTTGCGTAAACGACGTAAAATATTACTCATCGCAGGCTGAGTTACACCCAGTTGCTCGGCAGCACGAGTCACATTTTTTTCACGAAGTAGTACATCAAGATAAATTAATAGATTGAGATCGACCCGCTCCAGATTCATAAAATAAATACCGACAATAAAATCATGAAATTTATCTGATTATGCCATAACTACTAAGGCTTGTGTAAAAAATGGATGAAAAAATGACGTGTACTATTGTACTAAAATTCGGCAGTTTTAAGACAAATTTGCTGAAGCGACAGCACATATTTCTTAAACACTTATTACCTGTTTAGAATGATATTTTTAAATAAATATATAAAAATACGGAGCAATTTTGATTATGCGAAGTGATGTTCATAAAACTCAAAAGTAAGATGAAATATCTCATTTACATGATCATTTGAGGACGGAATAATCATGCATTTAGTTTGGTAAGTTTGGGCAAAAAAGGCGTAAAAAATGCTGTTTTTTTTAAAAGTGAATGCTCAGTCGACTTAAGTCTAATGAAGAATAATTCATCAGAGTGTTTGTAAAATAGACAAAAAAATCAGCCAAATTTATTAATAAAATAATTTAAATACAAATACTTAAAAATATTGGTTAATTATTATAATACGACTTTAATCTACATATTTTTTAAATAAATACTGAAAATTAATGCAGAATATTGGATTAATTTTTTTAGTCAATCTACTCTGTGTCTATCGCAACGAAATGTTCTAAATCTGAACAATCATTCGAGGGTATGATTTTAGCCTTACGTTGCAGAAAAATCCTAATATTATTACAGGAACATATCATGTCTACATACTTAACAGCGATTGATGCAATCCGTGAATTAAAAGCAAAATTCGGAAGCACTTGGCGCGATATTAGCCCAGAAGATGCTGCACGTATGCAAATGCAAAACCGTTTCAAAACTGGTTTAGACATTGCGAAATATACAGCTGCTATTATGCGTCGTGATATGGCTGCTTATGATGCTGATTCTAGCAAATACACTCAATCATTAGGTTGCTGGCACGGTTTCATCGCACAACAAAAAATGATTGCGAACAAAAAATACTTCGGTACAACTGAACGTCGCTATATCTACCTTTCAGGTTGGATGGTTGCAGCTCTTCGTTCAGAATTCGGTCCACTTCCTGACCAATCTATGCACGAAAAAACTTCAGTACCTGCATTGATCGAAGAAATCTACACTTTCCTACGTCAAGCTGACGCGAAAGAATTAAACGACTTGTTCCGTGCGCTTAAAAAAGCAAACGAAGCTGGTGATACTGCTAAAGCTGCTGAAATCACTGCTCAAATCGACGGTTTCCAAACTCACGTTGTGCCAATTATTGCTGACATCGACGCTGGTTTCGGTAACGAAGAAGCGACTTACTTACTAGCTAAGAAAATGATCGAAGCGGGTGCTTGTGCACTTCAAATCGAAAACCAAGTATCTGACGCTAAACAATGTGGTCACCAAGCTGGTAAAGTTACAGTTCCACACGAAGACTTCATCGCGAAAATCCACGCTCTTCGCTATGCATTCTTAGAAATGGGTCTTGATGACGGTATCATCGTTGCTCGTACTGACTCTGAAGGCGCTGACTTGACTCAAAAAATCCCAGTGGTTAAAGAGCCAGGCGACATCGCTTCTCAATACATCAGCTACTTAGACACAACTGAAATTGACATTTCAGAAGCTCAAGAAGACGAAATCCTAATCAAGCGTAACGGTAAACTTCACCGTCCAAAACGTCTTGCTTCTGGCTTGTACCAGTTCCGTCCAGACACGCAAATTGACCGCGTTGTACTTGACTGTGTATCTAGCCTTCAAAATGGTGCTGACCTTCTTTGGATCGAAACTGCGACTCCAAACGTTGAAGAAATCGCTCACATGGTTAACCGTGTTAAAGAAACAGTTCCAAATGCGAAACTTGTTTATAACAACTCGCCTTCATTCAACTGGACTTTAAACTTCCGTCAACAAGCTTACGACCGTTGGGTTGCTGAAGGTAAAGACGTTTCTGCTTACGACCGTGCTAAACTAATGAGCGCTGAATACGATAACTCTGAATTAGCTGCTGAAGCTGACGAAAAAGTTCGTACGTTCCAAGCTGATGCTTCTCGTGAAGCGGGCGTGTTCCATCACTTGATCACACTTCCGACTTACCATACAGCTGCTCTTTCTACTCACGAGCTTGCTCAAGGTTACTTCGGCGACCAAGGTATGCTTGCTTATGTAGCTGGCGTTCAACGTAAAGAAATCCGCGGTACGATTTCTTGTGTTAAACACCAAGCAATGGCTGGTTCTGACATCGGTGACGACCACAAAGAAATCTTCGCTGGTGACAACGCGCTTAAAGCGGGTGACGATGCGAAAAACACAATGAACCAATTCGCTGCTCACTAAGCATTGAACTGATTCGAAAAAAAGCCCAGCGAAAGCTGGGTTTTTTTATGGCCTTAAAATCGTGTTGAATTTAGGTTCTGTTGATATTTCATAATGACAGCCAAATAAATATGTAAGCTAAGGCAACTGATTTTTCATAGTTCTGCTTGAGTCTTGCAAATGTATTCTGGATTGTTTTTTTGGATAGATAGCAAGCCAAACTGGGACAACTCTTAAATAAGCTTTTGAAATTGAAAAGATTTGAATGAAATATTTGAAGCAAAGAAAAGTGGTGGAATGGAGCAGAGATAGAGTATTACATTATTGAAGAAGCCTTTAGTGGCAGGTTTGTGCGCCTTTAATCAACAACTCATCGGAATTAAAACAAATACGCTATATCTACACTTGTATATTTAATAAGCTTTCTTTGCGCTAAAAAAGCGACACTTATCTGATGGCTTTGGTCAAAAGGTATGCATAAAAACAAATGAATGGACAATAAAAATGGAAAAAAATCTCTGGATCAGGACACTTCTTTGTATGACAGTTACGGTGTCGCCACTTATTTTCGCAGCGACAACCACTGCACCCGTTCCACCCAATAGCCAGCAAGTCTTTTTTGTCGGCAATAATTGGGATGGTACGGTTACAGTGATCAATCCTGCAAAAAACTATCAGAAAGTTGGTGTCATCAATATGGTGCCCGACAAAAAACAACGCCTCACTGAAATTTACCTCAACCCAGTAAAATTAATCGCTTATAGCTATATTCGTAATACGGCAGGAGAGGGAAATGATCAATTGGTCGATGACATGTATTCCACACCAGATGGCAAATCGGTGGTTGCATCACGCCCAAGTTATGCAGATGTAGTCTCGATTAACATTGCAACGGGGAAAATCAATTGGCGCACACCCGTTGAAGGATTTCGAGCAGACCATATGGCGGTTTCACCCGATGGGCAACAAGTTGCTGTTTCAGCATCTTCAGGGAATGTTGTACATGTACTCGATATCAACACGGGCAAAGAATTAGGACGTTTTGCGACGGGCGATAAACCACATGAAAATATCTATTTTGCCAACGGTACTAAAATTCTAAATTCAGCCATTGGAAATGTCGAAACAGCCATGGATGCATCTTGGCAAGATTTTACTAAAGGCAAACGCTATATCACGATCGCAGATGCTCAAAATTATAAAGTCCTTAAAAAAATCGATTTTAGACCTGCTTTAGATGCCGTGGGACGAAAAGATCTGTCTAACTCAGTTCGACCGATTGTATTTAGTAAAGATGAATCCAAAATCTATGCTCAGGTCTCATTTTTTAATGGTCTGGTCGAATATGATCTCAATCAAGACAAAGTCACGCGCATTGCACAGCTTCCGGGAAGTACAACGATTCCCTCAGATCGCACCAAATGGGTGAATGACTCACGCCATCATGGGCTTTCAATCAGTGGTGATGGTGAAAAACTGTGTGTCGCAGGAACCATGGATGATTATGCCACTATAGTAGATCGTAAAACTTTGACCGCGGCGAAATTGATTGCTGCAGGTAAACCGTATTGGGCAACGCAAAGCCCAGATGGAAAACGCTGTGTAATTTCTGAAAGTGCGACAGATGCAGTAACAGTGATTGATTTCGCGACAGGTGAAAAAGTCATCACAGTTCCAGTTGGCAATCACCCACAGCGTGTTCGTTTGGGTTATGCGCCAGCAGGATGGGGCAACTAATAATTTAGATAAAATTAAATAAAAAGGTAAATTCAGAGTCAAATCGGCTCTGAATTTTTTAAATATCAGAAGGTGTCTAGAGACTGCATCATGAATAAAAAATGGATTGTTTTAGGTTTGACGTTTAGTTTAATTTTATGGTTGATGATTCAGTTTTTAAAACCACGGCAGCAGGAGGTTCATGAACAGCTACCTTTAGATCAACAAAAAGTGTCCGAAACACATTCAGATCAAACCACGGAAAATGTTTTACAGCATTCAAGTTCCAAACCCAAACAAGAAAGACAAGATAATGAAACGCACACCCAGTTATTACAGCAACGTGAACAGGTATTTCAACAATTTCAGCAAATAAACACACAGATGAGTCAGGGGCAGCAGCCGAATCAAAATCAAGTACTCGCTTTACTCGAGCAGCAATACAGATTGGTTGAAAAAGGCGTCGTGAACGTGGATGAAGCTATTTCATCTATTCAATATTTACGCCAAATACTTCCCGAAATGGATCGATTTTTAGATGGGCAGCAAGCTAAATTGGAACAACTCAAAAATTGAATAAGGCGGATTAAATCAGCTTTTGAAGGTGAACAAACTTGAATAAAAATTTTTAACTGATGTTACGCAGTAACATCAAAGCGCAATTTGCTTCAAATAAAACAACGATACGCGGTAACGTCATCCGCAAGTGTTTAAGACAGGACTACTTCTAATCAAAAATGTTTTTGTGATGCTTTGAATAATTTGGCGGTAGTGAACGAGTTTTGCGGATGACAATGGTTTTGGGTACTTTTGCCGAAACAAAAGTATCTCCAGCCGAAGGCTAATCTCTTTATTTAATCCTTAGATGTAAGACTCCGTCGAATAGGCTTAAAATTATTTTAAAAATGCGAAATTACTTTTATGTGCGTAACATCAGTTTTTAAGAAAAGAACAGGAGTCGAATAGCGCAGAAATAGAATAGTGAATTTTTTAGAATATTTTTGAATTGAGTTGAATGCTGAAAATTCATTTAATGACTTGGAAGATAAACACTCCGAAGATGCCGCTGCAAATGTCGTGACCCTGAACCCGATGAGTTCAAGGTGGACGCGACGTACACTCGCTGGGTTTCCCACACGAGGAGGGCATACGCTCAGAATATACAGAACACATCCATAAGTTTAAGTATCGGCAGGGGATTAGACCTAGCTGGCGAACACCTCAGAGATGTACTCAGTATAACGAATTCAGCGTTATTGGCAAATCACCAAACGCTGACAAAGTGTTTAAAATGAAGCAATCGGGCAAAGTATAATCACTAAACCACCGATTAATCAGTCAATTCTTCCACTTGTTCCAAAATATTTTGCAACAAAAGTTCGCAGTTTGCATATTCTTGCAAACTCTTATTCATCGACAGGACTTCTTGCATTAACTCAAGTGCGACCATAATGATCAACTTGCTTGGTTCCATACGTGGCGCTTTACGACGAAATTCATCGTATTTGTCATTCAGCAGCTGCGCTGCACGTTCTAAATCTGCTTGTTGGTCAGAGGTCGTTGCTAAACGGAAACTATGACCTAGAACTTTTAAATCAACTGCAATTTGTTCACTCATGATCAAACTTCCTCATTGCTTTCAGTCGGATGCGCCAATTGTTGAATTTCTTGTGCATGTTGATCTTGAGCAGTACCTAAAATGGCTAAACGTTGAATAATCGCTTCAACTTTGGCTTTGGCATGTTCATTTTTTTGAAGCAGACGTTCACGTTCTTGCTTTAAACCTTGAATTTCTTGCTGAGCATGACGTTGTTCATTTTGCATTTTTTCTTTGACGATACGTAACTCATTACGCTCTGCCAAAATTTCCTGAAAACGATTTTTTAGATCAGTACAGCTTTTTTCGAGGCGGCTGTATCGGTCAGCCAAAGCAGTTGCATCAGTATTGAGCTGTTGAAGTTGAGCACGTGAATCAGTTAATTGCTCATTCAGTGTTTCAATTTCTTCTTGTTTCGAGGTGATAATGCCGTTCTTATGTACAATTTGAGCATGATGCTGCTCATTAGATGAGTTTTTCTCATCTTGTAAGGCACCATTTTCGCTTTCAAATTGCGCCAGTCGCGTTTTTAAAACGCTAATATGCGCTTGGAGACGCTGTAATTCTTCTAACATAACGTAGTCGCACAGTCTTGCAAACAAAGGTAATATATACGAAGTATAGAGATTGGATAAGCGAATGCAAGACGATATTTCAGGTTGGTCAGATTGGTCCCACAATTTTTCTAAAATTGAAGAAATTTCAAGCCCAAGTGAGTTACATGGTTTACTCACCGGTATAGTTTGTGTGTCACAACCACCGAGTCGTGAAGAGTGGCAACAAATTTTAGCAACGCTTGATGTTGCTGAATTAGATGAAGATGCATTGGCATTGTTAACTGAAGAAGCAGAAGATGTAGCTCATTCTCTTTCAGATGATGAACTCGACTATCTTCCTTTATTACCAGATGATGATCACTTACTTGGTGAGCGTGTGCAAGCCTTGGCAGACTGGTGTGCAGGTGTGGTTCTTGGTTTTGGTTTGGCGGCAGGACATCTGCGTACCAATGAACAAGAATTGATTGAGCATTTACAAGATGTCGCTTCAGTAGAATTTGAAGATTCAGATGATGATGAAGAAGGTGAAGAAAGCTATCAGGAATTATACGAATTTGTTCGTTTAATCCCAGTAAGCCTATCTATGGGACGTACCAAAGTAGATGTTTCAGAAACACCGTTGTTACAGCTGAGTGCTAAAAATTCATCGGCTCAAGCGGGCAATGTGGTTGAAATGTTCACACCACACCGTCCAAGTTAAGGCATTCTTTTTGCATTAATAATTAATAGATGATGGGCTCTATCTAAGGAGTTCATCATCCTATTAAATCAATCATAGTCCAAGCGTATAAGAAGCATATCAATGAAGAAATTAACTCAAGCAGATTTTCAGGAACGTCGTGACATCCTTGCAGGTGAAATGGGCTTACGCAGCATCGCAATTATTGCCACGAGCAAAGAAGCCATGCGAAACCGAGATGCTGACTATAAATTCCGTGCTGATAGTAGTTTCTTTTATTTAACAGGTTTTGCTGAACCTGAAGCGGTTGCAGTGATTGAAACCTTTGATAGCGAAGAAGAAGGTTATAGCTATAGTTTGTTCTGCCGTGAACGTGACCGTGAAATGGAAATTTGGAATGGTTACCGTGCGGGTATTGATGGTGCGATTGATGACTATGACGCGGATGAAGCCTTTGCTATCGATTTATTAGACGAAGAAATTTTAGAAAAATTACAAAATAAAGATAAATTATTTTACCGTATTGGGCAGCAAGCAGATTTTGATGCTCGTGTGGCGCAGTGGATTGCAGCTGCAAGCGGTGAATCACGTAAGGGTGCAAGTGCGCCTGCACAAGTCATTCAATTGGATCGCATTATCGATGAAATGCGTTTGCATAAGTCTGATGATGAACTCGAACTGATGCAGATTGCTTCGGATATTTCAGCAGAAGCGCATACCCGCGCCATGCAAACGGTTAAACCGGGCATGATGGAATATGCACTAGAAGCAGAACTGAATTATGTCTTTGGTCAAAATGGTTGTGTACCGTCCTATAACAGCATCGTTGGTGGTGGTGAAAATGGCTGTATTCTGCACTATGTGGAAAATGATAAAGAATTAAAAGATGGTGATTTGGTACTGATTGATGCCGCATGTGAATATCAGCTATATGCCTCAGATATTACCCGTACTTTCCCAGTCAACGGTAAATTCAGCCCTGAACAAAAAGCACTTTATAATGTTGTCCTCGATTCGCAAATTGCGGCGATTGATGCTGTGCGTATCGGCAACTCTTATAAAGAACCGCATAACGTTGCAGTGCGTATTTTAGTTCAAGGCTTGCTGGATCTTGGCATCATGCAGGGCGATATTAACGAAATCATCGCAAAAGAAAGTTACCGCCAGTTCTATATGCATGGAACAGGTCACTGGCTCGGTATGGACGTGCATGACGTCGGTTCTTACAAACAAGACGGTGAATGGCGTGCCTATGAAGAAGGTATGGTTGTGACTGTTGAGCCAGGTCTTTATATTGCGCCAGATGATGAAACAGTGGATGAAAAATGGCGTGGGATTGGCATCCGTATTGAAGATGATGTTGTAGCAACTCAAAATGGTCCACGTGTTTTAACCGCTGCAGTGGTGAAATCTGTAGAAGAGATTGAAGCGCTGATGGCGAAAGCGAAAGCCGCTTAAGTTAATATAGTAATTAAAAAAGCCGGTCAGATGATCGGCTTTTTTTATCTACAAGCAGTCATATAAATACTAATCATACAGACAATGTTAATTAGCAATGTAGTTGATTTTCTGATGTTAAGTTTTTACAAAAATTAGATATAAGTCTTTTAAAATTAATCGTATAAATTTTTTATTTTAATCATAATTATGGGCGTTAGAAAAGCTGGGGTGGTTATTCCCTTTAATGGCAATCAACAGGATATAGAAAGACTGGTAAATGATTGGCTGGTTTATTTTGAAGAAAACTCAAAATCTGCATTAGATATAGAGTGGCTGACGGATCATGTTGTTTGTATCAATAGTGCCGGATTAGCGCATTTTGCTTTTACTGAACCTGAAAAATGGAGCAGCTTGCTGAGCAGTGGGTTACCGATTAAATGGATGATATTCTTTGATTTTGCAGACACAAATTCAAGCTATAGCTATGCGCTTTATAAAGAGGGTGCAGAAATTAGATGTGTCATTCAAGCGGAAGAAGATGAACTTTACATGGATGGGCAAATACAAGATTTTGAAAAAGAATGGTTAAACTTTTCAACAAGATATTTATACGAATATGTTGAAAATGGCAAAATTCAAAAAAAATGGATGACTGATTTAAACAGTTTAAAAGAAGAGATCAATGAAGATTTGGAAAGCTATTATCAATATTATTATTTTAGCGAAAAGGATCATTTAATTTATCATACTCAATTGGTTCGGCTGTTATTGATTGAACTCTTTAAAATCTATGTCGGTTTTGAAATCTTTGATAGTGATTATAATCCAGTAAAGAAAATAAAGTTTAAGTATAACAATCAGCGTACTTATGATGATTATTTAAGTTTAGCATCAAGAGGGGATATTGCTGCCCAAATTAAATTGGGTGAAATGTATGAAATGGGATGCGGCGTCGAAAAAAATGATTTAACAGCACAAGGATGGTATCAAAAAGCGGTTGATCAAGGGGATGATGCGGCGATGCTGAAGTTAGCAGCGCTGTTGTTCAAAAAACCATGTAAAACAGAGGTTCATATCGCTTTAGCTCTACTGAATCAGTCAGTGGAAAAGGGAAATATAAACGCAAGAACGGCCCTTGCTGAAATATATGAAAAGGGCGAAATTCTTGATCAAGATTATAATCTAGCTATGAACTTGTACAAGCAATCGGCAAAACAAGGCTGTGCAATTGCCCCCTATAAAATTGGTTTAATGTATGAGCTGGGTAATGGTGTAAATCTAGACTTAAAGATAGCAAAGCGCTGGTATCACCAAGCGGCGAATGCTTTTAATCAAGATGCAGAAATTCGATTACAGAAATTAATCCAGTATTTTAATGCTTAACTTCCTAAGCACCTTATTTAAATTACTGATGTTACTGCGTAACATCAGTTAGGCAGAATAACAAGGCACTTTTTATGAAGGGCGATGTGAATCATTTGAATGAGGAAGCTGATGCTTGAAATTAAAATGATCTGTGGTTGAGCCGGAAATTTAATCGGCTCAGTCATTTTTATTGTGATTTTAAGTGATTCGCTATTTTTTGAGATGAATATTTACGGCGAGAGATGATTTATTTTGTATTTATTCAGTGCAAATACCCGCAACAAATTTGTATTTCATTATAAAAAATCATGCCCTTGATGTAAGATAAAATCCATTACAGATTATATGTATTTCGAGTGAATTTCCTAAATTCGAATACTTGATAAAAAAGGAAGTAAGCATGCAGCAAGAAGTCATCATTGTCGGTGGTGGTATGGTCGGTTTAAGTCTGGCACTCATGTTGGCCAAAGCCAAAATTGGCGTAAAACTTTTAGAAGCCATTAAATACCCAAATTATGATGATGCAAACCTTGCGCCTTATCACTCTAGTTTTGATGCGCGAAACAGCGCCTTGTCACGCCGTACGGTGCAGATTTATCAAGAACTTGGTCTGTGGGATGCTTTGCAAGAACATGCCACGCCTATTTTAGAGGTGAATATTACAGAGCAAGGCAGTTTTGGTAAGGCACGACTAAAAGCAGAACAAGAAAAAGTCGAAAGCTTTGGACAAGTCATTGAAAATGCATGGCTCGGTCGTGTGTTGCTCACAGAAGTCAAAAAACAACCATTAATCGAATTAATTGATGGCGTACAAGTGACTTCACTGACGCAAGATGCAGACTTTGCATATATAGAAGCACAGCGTGCTGAAGAACAGCTCAAACTACAATCTAAAATCGTGATTGCCGCAGATGGCCGTGATTCATTCTGCCGCAAAGCCCTAGGCGTTGGCGCATCAGAACATGACTATGACCAAGTGGCGATTGTCACTACGGTGCAAACCTCTAAACCGCATGCTCATGTCGGTTTCGAGCGCTTTAGTCCACTTGGCCCGTTAGCGCTATTGCCACTTCCGGGTGAATACCGCCGCTCAGTGGTTTGGCCTGTTCCTAAAGGAACTGAAGGCGAGTGGATGGGTGATGAAAATGATCAGCACTTCTTAGATGCCTTACAAGAAACCTATGGCGACCGTGCAGGTAAATTCCAAAAAACGGGTAAACGTTTCAGCTTCCCATTATCCCAAGTGCTTGCAGAAAAACAAGCTGTCGGCCGTGTAGTGCTGATGGGCAATGCTGCACATACCATTCATCCAGTGGCGGGTCAGGGTTTTAACTTATGTATGCGTGATGCCTATGTACTGCACCGTTATTTAACAGAGCAAAGTACCCAAGGTGCAGATTTGGGTGATGCAGCTATGTTGCTGGATTATGAAAAATCGCGCCTGACCGATCAGCAGCGGGTGATTAAATTCTGTGATTCAGTTGTACGTGGTTTTAGCAACCAGAATCCAATTTTAAAACTCATTCGCAATACAGGATTAGTTGCCTTTGACACCATTCCGGGGATCAAGCCTTTGGTCGCGAATTATGCAATGGGGCTAAAAGCATGAGTTTCAATCAAACAGATGTACTGGATGCTGTGATTGTCGGCGGTGGCTTGGTCGGTGGTTTAACGGCATTGTTATTGGCGCAGGGCGGTGTGCAGGCTACGGTATTGGATGCGGCACCTATATTGGATGCAGAAAAAACCAAAAGTATTGCGAATCCTCGAGTTTTGGCGCTCAGTCAAGCCACTATTCATTTACTCAAGACCGTGGGTGTTTGGGAAAAGCTTGCTCGTCAGCAGCCTTATACAGGCATGCAGGTGTGGAATAAAAATGGCTATGGCGAAATCAATTTTGGCCATGCTACAGAGCAAACGCCATCAGTTGAGCAAGCTTTAGGTTCAATGGTTGAACCAAGTGTTTTGAATTTAGCTATTCAAGAAAAAATGCTAGAACAACTCGAAGACTACCGAACCCAAGTCAAGGTAAGTCGAGTTGAGCGTGGCGTTGGTGTATGGATCATTCACCTCGCAGATGGTACCCAGCTCAAAACAAAACTGGTGGTTGGTGCAGATGGTGCAAACTCATTTGTCCGAGAACAAGCTTTCATCGATCTAGATGTCTTGGACTATAAACAGGCGGGTGTGAGCTGTGCAATTAAAACCGCCCAACCGCATCAGCATGTAGCGCGTCAAATTTTCTTAGAAACTGGGCCTTTGGCATTTTTGCCGATGGCGAGTCTGAAAAAAGAAGAAAGCGGTTATTGGCAATCCATTGTGTGGACCTTACCAGATGATTATGCCGATGAATATGTCGCTTTATCCGATGTGGAATTTACTGCGTTGCTCACTCGAGAAAGCCATCACATGCTCGGCGAGGTCTTAGAAGCAACGCCACGTGCTAAATTTCCATTGAAGGCACGAGCTGCACAGCAATACGTTCATGATGGTCTGGCGCTGATTGGAGATGCGGCCCATGTGATTCATCCGCTTGCAGGACAAGGCGTGAATATTGGCTGTTTAGATGCAGCAGTACTTTGCGATGTGCTTTTGACCGATAAAAAACGGGGTGTGTGGGCACATGAACAAAGTTTGAAGCGCTATGAGCACCGCCGTAAAGGGCAAAACGATGCCATGATGCATAGTATGTCCGCAATTGGTTGGTTAGAAACTACAACTTTTTCTCCTGTGGTGTGGGCGCGAAACTTTGGTTTAAAACAAGTGGAAAATCAGACTGTTCTTAAAGATGCATTTATGGCTCAAGCCAATGGTCTGAGTATTTTAAAAGATACAATCTACGCAGCTTAGGTCAAAGTCAGATATTTTTTAGACAGTCGTATAAACAAGGTTACGATTTTGATTAAAAAAGATACGATTTTTTGATTGTGGGTACTAGTCGAAATGCTCAGAGATTGCTAAATTTCTGTTAATTTAAAACCAGCCATTCGCTGGCAAACAGAAGTCATTCGCGGGGAGAACACAATGACTGATATGAACGATTATGATGATCCAGAAGATTCAGTAGTTGATGAAGATGAAGCACAAGCAGCTGAAAAAGGTGCAGGTGACGCAGCTGATTCTGCCTCTGATGGTGACACCTCTGAAGCTGAAACATTAACAGTGACTGCAAAACTAAAACAACGTCAGGCGCTTGAAGATGAAGTTGCTGCGTTCTTAGCGCGTGGTGGTCGTATTACCGAAGTCCCTCCAGACGAATCGGCAAAAGATTAAAAATGAAAAAACACCACGTCATGTGGTGTTTTTTTTTGCTTCATTCGCTTGTGCGAGGATGCATGTCATTCAGTTCTTAACTCTGTAGCATGTTTGCTCAAGAAGTTAAGTCGTTAATAAGATGTGAAATCGCTTCAAGCCGTCTTTGGCTTCATATATTTACGACTGATCGCGTAAATAGGATAGAACACAAAATGCAGTAAAAGCAAAAACATACAATTAATAATAAATGCAGCAATATACGGCGGTGCATGCATGGCCGCCACAGCAGCGACAAAAGATTGAAAAAGTAATACCGCACTCAAAACGACATAAGCCCAATAGCGATGCCTATCCCAAAATTGGCTCAGTTTCAGTAAATTACCGACTACAAAATAGAGGGAACAATATCCACAGACCATCGCAATCGCGCTATGATCGGCCGTCATTTGCTCGCCACTAATATAGTGCGGATAGGGTTGAATGCCAGTAAAAATAATATGTACAAGGGCCGTGAGCCAAACCAGATTAAAGAGAATGAACACCAGCGGTTTTTTGACAGACAGATTTATGGACATGTTATAAGCAACTTTTTTCATTCTATTTAAATTATTGTAAGGAATAGCTTATGGAACCCGTAGGTTCCATAAGCGGTTTAAATTAAAAGAAAAAATTAAGCTTAATCGTTCGCTTGGGTTAACTCTAAAGCACGTTGATAGGCCACTTTCTTTTTAATCCCAGTTAAATCTGCAGCCAATTGAGAGGCAGCTTTAACGGACAAATCTTGAAGTAAACGTGTTAGCAATTTGTCTAACTTTTCTTGCTCTAGGTCTTTTTCTTCGGTCGCACCACCAATCACCAAAACGATTTCGCCTTTTTGCTGATTGTGATCAGATTCGACAAAATGAACCAATTCACCCAAAGACATTTTTTTAATAGTTTCAAATGTTTTGGTAATTTCACGTGCAAAGCCCACAGGACGATCTGCACCAAAGACATTCGACATATCTTTTAGGCAATCCACAATACGGTGCGGCGCTTCATAAATAATCATGGTTTGAGTTTCGTCTTTCAGTTTTTCCAATGCTAAAAGACGTTGTGACTGTTTAGAAGGTAAAAAGCCTTCGAAACTAAAACGGTCACTGGGTAGGCCGACAGCACTGAGAGCAGCAATGGCAGCACAGGCACCTGGCACAGGAATGACACGAATATTTTTTTCTTGTGCAGCTCGAACCAATTTAAAGCCAGGATCACTGATCAATGGCGTGCCTGCATCACTGATTAGCGCCATATTTTCACCCTTTTCGAGGCGTTCAATCAGCTGGTCTATTTTGTTACTTTCGTTATGGTCGTGGCAGGCGGTTAAAGGTGTATTGATACTAAAATGTTTAAGTAATTGTGCGGAAGTTCGTGTATCCTCGGCGGCAATAATTTTAACCGACTTCAATACCTCAATTGCACGATAACTAATATCATCTAAGTGCCCGATTGGAGTTGCAACAACAAATAACTGAGCACTCATAGGTTTCTCCATGTTGGATAATAAGAACAAAATTTTGGGTCTTTGCCTTTTAAGCAGTCTGTTTACTGCTGCACAGGCAGACGTCTTGGTCATTCTACCTGAATCTGGCCCTATGGCGCGAGCCGCATCCAGTATTAAGCAAGGTTTCAATAGCGCATATCAATCGTCAGACTACAAAGTGCCCATTAAGTTTGTAGATTCAAATCAAAAGCAAATTGCAGCGATATTGAAGCAACAGGTCAATAAAAAAACTCAATTGGTGATTGGTCCTTTAGCACGTCAAGATGTAGAAGCACTTGTAAAAGCAAAGCCTAAAGTCCGCGTGTTGGCTTTAAATGAAACGACGAGCCAAATTCCAAACGTCTGGCAGTACAGTCTATCAAAACGTGATGATGCTTTAGCACTCCAAAAAGTCTTCGAAAAAGACAAACTAGCGCAAGTGTTAGTGTTACGTCAGCCTGCAACTGAGGCAGAACATGAATTATTGCTCATGTCCTTAATTAGTCAAAGTTCAGTGCCGATACAAGTGGTTGAACAACTCCCAACGAAGCTGGACAAAAATCAAGGGGTGTTGTTGTTAGGCAATAATGAATGGATAAACAGTCAAACAAAACTACCTAAAGCAAAACTATATACCGTTGCCAATGCGATTGAAGCCACAAAGCCCATTCCTGTAGGGCTGAAATTTTGTGATGCACCTGCATTGCATGACGCGCGTTGGCCTGACCTGATCCGAGCTTATGAGGAAAACCCAGTAGATATGCCATATCAACGTCTTTTAGCTTTTGGCGGAGACACATGGCATATCGCAAAACAATATTTGCAAGAACCGAAATTAAAAAGCATTGAGTTTCAGGGGCGAACAGGGCTAATCAAAATTAGTCAAAATAATATTCAGCGTGTTCCTCACTGCTATGAGCGAAGTAAAAAAGGCATCGTGGCGATCTCACTTTAGGGATGAAACGATGCAGCTAAACTTAGAGCAGATGAATTTGGGACAGATGAATCTGGGGCAGTGGGCAGAACGGCAAGCGCTGCGTTTGGTTGAGCAGCAAGGCTATGTACAGGTGCAACAGAATTATCATAGTCGTTATGGTGAAATTGATTTGATCGTCACACGTGGTCAAGAATTGGTGTTTATCGAAGTTAAAGCCCGTTCGAATACCCGTTATGCTCAAGCCGTTGAAAGCATTTCTATTCACAAACAACGTAAGATGATGACGACTGCGTTGCATTTTTTAAATGAACAGTCACATTTTCAAAATTATTATTGTCGCTTTGATGCAATTTGTTTTGATTTTTATCAGCACTTTGCAAAAACACTACAGCAAGACTTTTCTAAATACCCGTATCATCAGCAATGGATTGAAAATGCTTTTACTTTTGATCAAGAGTTGATTAATCTTTGATAAAACAAACTGTGTAAACGCATAGAAAAATACGTGTGGAAATTTGAGGAGTCGTGCTGAGTGGTTAAGCGTATTGGAATAACGATGCTTTGTGTCGCAAGTTTATCTGGCTGTGCGAGTTTTATTTCGAATGGAACAGGATCAGCACCTGTAGGAACTGAAAGCGGCGCACGCTCATTGGGACAAGTTTTTATTGACTCTTCCATTGTTCGAACAGCAAAAATTAACTTATATAAATTAGATACTCGTTTTAAACAGTCACGTGTCAATATTGAAAGTTTTCATGGCAATGTCTTATTGACTGGGCAAGTGCCAGATAATCATTTAAAAGAATTGGCAGAAGAAAATGTCCGTTCAATGAGTGATGTCAAAACTGTACATAACTATATTACAGTGGGTAATCAGATCAGCTATAGCACCATCATGCAAGATACTGCGGTTACTGCGAATACCCGTGGTTTGATTATGAAAGCGCCTGTGGTATCTGACAGCAAAGTACACATTCATACTGAAGATGCTGTTCTTTATGTGATGGGCCGTTTAAACAGTGCGGAAATCACAGACTTAAATCAAATCTTGCAACAAGTGGGTAATGTAACGCGAATTGTCACTTTAATCGATAATATTGATCAGAACCCAAATCCACAGGCACGTTCAATTAACTCAAGTTACACCACACCTGCTGTAGGCAATGTGCAACCTGAAGTACAAACGCCTGTAGCGATAGATCCGGATGCTGTCGATCCAAATGCTCAATAAAATGTCGGAAATGATGCTGTAAAATATGAATCAATGGTCTCTGCGGCTTCAGCAAAAAATGGATTTGGCTAAATCTTTATACCGAAATTTTCGGTTATATGATTTTGGCAGTTATGCTTTAAATCGACTGACACCCAAACAAGGATATCATGTTCAAAACAATATCCCTTATGGTCTTAAAGCGCGCCATCGCCTAGATTTGTATCGCACGTCAGCACCTCGTCCGCAACGTCCACTCATCGTTTTTGTACATGGTGGTGCGTGGATGCATGGTGACAAAAAGGACTATGGATTCATTGGTGAGGCTTTTGCAAAAGAAGGCTTCGATGTTGCTGTCATCAATTACCATCTCGCACCTGAGTATATTTTTCCGGCTTCAATTGATGATCTTAGCCTTGCATTAAACTATTTGACGCAGTCTCAGCATAAGTTGCAGATTGAAGTGGAAAATGTGGTGTTAATGGGACATTCGGCAGGGGCATTTAATGTCATGTCTGCACTGTATCATCCGACGCCTTATCAGCTACAAGTGAAAGAGAATATTCGTGCAATTGTGGGATTGGCAGGGCCATATCATTTTGATTATAAAGGTGATCCGATTTGTGCAGATGCCTTTGATCAAAATGTACCGTATCAACAAGTGATGCCGTATTATTTTGTTGAGCACAATCAAGTGAAGCATTATCTATTTACTGCGGATAAAGACAATATCGTTGGCTATAGCAATAGTGAAGATTTAGATCGTCGATTAAAAGCCTCAGGCAACCACAGTCAGTTGATTCAAATCCCACGTGTTGGGCACATCACGATGATTGGTTCAGTTTCGAGTTTATTTAGTCGCTTCTTTAAAACCAAAGCTGAAATCATGCGTGTACTCGATGAAATTAGTCCACGCTAGTAGATAGCTTTCATAAGTCAAAAAAATGATCATTAATTCGTAGCAAGATTAATACTGAAAGCCCTTCTTCCTCTAAGATGAGGGAAATTTTTCATATAAATCCTCTCCTTCTTGCGCGTAATTATGCTCATCCTTGAAAAGGAGAGGGAATATTTTTGTGAATTAAGTATTGATTTATGAAAGAAGTTTAGTGTTTGACGTTAAATACTAATTTAAGTAATAAAAAAACCACCATATTTTGGTGGTTTTTTTCTTCTTAGATTTGAATTCCAATTAGGCAGATTTCGCGTAAATATTGGCTTGTATCCACAGATTGCCACGAATATATTGCCCAACATTGAAATCTTTATGCGCCGGATTTCGTGTTGCAACACGAACAATCACCGCTTCTTGGTTTTCTTCGTGGATTAAGGTCACATCATACAGCGTATAGTCTTGCTCTTTAAATTGCATGGCAGTTTTGCCAACAATATGCCCTTGGAACCAAGCTTCGTCTTCTTGGCCAAGATTTTCACCATATAGGTATGCAACCATTTTAGAAAAATCGACGGTGACTGGTGCTTTGTCATCTTCAGACTTCGGTTGCCACGCTTTAATCTGTTCGTGTAAGTCTGCAGGGGCAACACCATTATTTGCTGTCAAGATATCGTTTAAAGCACGATGATGTTTTATCGATGCAGGATCGTCAACGACGAGCTGTTCATGTTCAGCGACAGCTTCAAGTTCATAGGCCCAAGCATTGAGTTGCACACTGTAGCTTGCATCTTTTTCATATTGGTCGTGATTGACGCTATATAAACTATCAAAAGCATACACACTGGTATTTGCGCCTAAGTCGAGGCAAAGCACAGCTTGCGTATTGGATTTACAGGTAATAATACGTTCAATGGTGGCTTTGGTTTTATATGGGCTATCAAAACTTGGAAATGCAGTTTTAACGGCTTTAGGTTTATTATTTTCTACCGCAATCACTTGGCACAGTTGAATCGACGCTTGTGATGGACCTTGAATCAGCCAGGTACTTTGATCCATATCAGATTCTTGTGCGCATAAGCCCATCGGCATAATGGGTGCATCCAATGCCTGACCCAGCCAAACTGGTACATCCGTTGTCGGGTTGCCTGTAAGCAAATTCCAATGTTCAACATGACTACCAAAAGTTTGATCTTCAATAGTGATAATTTCAGGGCTATTTTGTTTTTTCATATGCACAATTGATATTGGGTTGGTTTCATAATTAATAAATCGAGGGTTATTTGAAATTTTCAAGTCACCGACGTCATATTTATCATGAAATCATGCATAAAAAATGTTTTCAGTAGGATTTAAATGTAAAAGCATTGGAAAATAAGCCCAAGTTGGAGTCAATTTGCAGCTTTTCGATTCTCATGATTAGAGAAATGTAGATCCATTCAGCGGATGCAGATCCCCAAATTGTCATGTAGATTTGTTACTATGAGTCATGTTTAAAAGTGAATGGAAAATCAGTGCTGCCATTTAAATTATGGGTGGATGCAGATGCGTTACCACGCATTTTACGTGATGTAATTATTCGGGCTTCTGATCGTTACCAGTTAGAAGTCACTTTTGTCGCCAATCAAAATGTTGGGATAACGCCTTCGGTGCGGATTAACTCGATTCAAGTCATGAGCGGGGCGGATGCCGCGGATAAAGAAATTATTCAGCGCATGAAAGAGCACGACATCGTGATGACACAGGATATTCCACTTGCTGCTGAAGTGATTGAACGGGGCGGTATAGCGATACATCCACGCGGTGAGATTTATACCACAGCAAATGTCAAGGCTCGTCTACATTTACGCGACTTTATGGATACTTTACGGGGCGCAGGTGTACAAACTGGTGGTCCAGCCCCGATTTCTGAACGTGATAAGCGCGAATTTTCCAGTAGCTTAGATCAAACCATTCAAAAGCAAAAACGAAAAACGGCGCAGAAGTAAAAACCATGCCATCTAAAACAAATCTAGCGACCACCTATGCGTTGTTGGTCTTTATTTGGTCGACCACGCCACTTGCCATCGTTTGGAGTGTCAGTGATATCAATGCGTTTTGGGCACTGACATTACGCTTTTTTATCGCATTACCCTTGGCTGTCGCATTATTGTTTATTTTTAAACATAAACTGCCGATGGATAAAACCTCGCTGCACAGTTATTTGGCGGGGGCGTTTAGTTTTATTGGTTCTCAGATTTTTACCTATATGGCAACTGCCTATCTCAGCTCAGGCATTATTGCCCTGATGTTTGGTTTAGCGCCAATTATGACGGGTCTGATCGGTCGTTTCTTCTTTCATACCTATCTGCATCGCTTGCAATGGATTGGGATGTTGATTGCCGTCTGTGGTTTAGCCATTATTTGCTTAGGCGGCAGTGATCAGCACGTACAGCCTGTTGGCATCGTCTTAATGTTAATGAGCGTATTCGTCTACTGTATGTCGATTTTTTGGGTGAAAAAAGTCAATGCGCCATTGCAGCCCATGTCTCAAGCCACGGGTTCGATTCTTATCTCAGCACTATTTTCTGCTGCAATGCTACCGTTTATTTGGCAGTATACACCTACACAGATGCCTTCGACCAAAGCACTCATTGGCTTATTTTATGCAGTGATTATGGCTTCATTGATTGCAATGTTTTGTTATTTCAAACTGGTACAAAACATCAAGGCGACAACTTTGTCTTTAACAACGGTACTCACACCCATGCTTGCTATGCTCTTTGGTGCTTTACTGAATGATGAAAAATTATCATTGATGGTTTTACTTGGTGCCGTGATTCTATTATCAGGCTTGTTTGTTTATTTTTATAAAGATTTTCGGGCGAACAGAGAGCTCGCCCACAAATTAAAACATTGATTAAAAATCACTCTTTGTTTTGGGTCAGTGCGATACACTCTGCAAGTTTGACGCGGTCTTGAGGGAGCAGTGTGATAAAATAGGCACCCGTACGGTATAAGTTGCTTTCTTCTTCACGGCTATAAACCACTTGCGCAGTTGCCGCAATATGGAAGAAATTTTCAGGGTGGCTTAAGGTCACATGGATATAAGTACCTTCTTTAATCGCGCGTTCGCTAAAAAAGCTCAAACCAGTCTCTGAAAAATTCACATGCTCAGGCACTGGTAACATGCTTTGTACAATTGCGTCGTATAAAGAACCCGTAATAAGGTTTAACTTTTGGTTAAATAAGGATAAGATTCGAGCAATTTGTTGATCTTTCTCAGCTAATTGTTCTAATTCGTAGTTGAGTGCATGATCAAATTGATCTAATTCAGCAAGTAGTAGAAAATAGCGCGGCAATACAAAATTAGGATCGTAAGGATCATTCAGTGCAACATCATCAGAGATAATCTGATAGTTGATGCGCAAAGCAGCATCGATACGCGACATTACACGGCGTTCAGTTTGAACGCTTTGATGCTGTAAGTTTTCCATAATATATATTACCTCGGACTAGATGGTTATGTTTAAACCAATCTCGCTGTATATAGGGTTGAGATACACTCGCGCTCGGCGCAGTAACCACTTTATTTCTTTTATTGCTCTGGTATCCATGATCGGCCTCACGCTTGGTGTGGCAGTCCTTATTACAGTTTTATCTGTGATGAATGGTTTCGATCG
This sequence comes from Acinetobacter sp. YH16056_T, assembly GCF_024605895.1. Classification (NCBI taxonomy): domain Bacteria; kingdom Pseudomonadati; phylum Pseudomonadota; class Gammaproteobacteria; order Moraxellales; family Moraxellaceae; genus Acinetobacter; species Acinetobacter sp. YH16056_T. The sequence goes on from NZ_CP094545.1 coordinate 985,161, forward strand.
TGAGCTGAAAACTCGTGTCTTAGGAATGATACCTCAAGCCACTGTTTCTTCAACACAAATTTTAACAAATTGGCCTGAACTTGCAAAAAAAATTGAGCAGCATGAGCATGTTCAAGGTGTCGCACCATTCACCCAATTACAGGGAATGTTGACGGCACAAGGTCAAGTGTCTGGCATTATGGTCAGTGGGATTGAACCGCAGTATGAAAAAAAGGTATCAATTATCCAAGACCATATGGTGGAAGGTAGTATCGATAACCTGAAAAAAGGTGAGTTTGGTATTGTCCTTGGCAAGCAAATGACAGATGCCTTAGGTTTAGGCTTGAATGACAGTGTGACCTTAGTTCTTCCTGAAGCAACACCTTCTCCGGCTGGGGTCGTTCCGCGTTTTAAACGATTTAAAATTGTGGGTATTTTCAGTATTGGTGCGGAAGTTGATTCGATGATGGGCTATGTAGCTCTGAACGATGCGTCGACTTTATTAAAACTGCCAGATGGTGCACAAGGCATCCGTATGAAGTTGGATGATATTTTTGCAGCACCACAAGTCTCTCAAGAAATTGTGCGTGATCTACCAGCAAACTTCTATGCTTCAGATTGGACTTATACACACGGCAACCTGTTCAGTGCGATTCAAATGGAAAAGGCAATGGTAAGTTTATTGCTGTTCCTGATTGTATTGGTTGCAGCATTTAATATCGTGTCTTCATTGGTGATGGTGGTCACTGATAAAAAATCCGATATTGCCATTTTGCGTACACTAGGCGCTTCACCGGCTACAATCACGCGGATCTTTATGGTGCAAGGTACAGTGATTGGGGTGATTGGTACGGTGTCTGGGGCAATTTTAGGGATTATCGCTGCATCTAGTATTAGTAATTTAGTTGGTTGGTTGAATACAACACTGGGCTTAAATATGTTTGATGCTTACTTCATTAACTATTTACCGTCTTATTTAAGATGGCAAGATGTTGTGGTGATTGTGTCCTTATCATTGGGTCTTAGCTTTATCGCGACTATTTATCCGGCTTTACGTGCAGCTAAAGTTCAACCTGCAGAGGCTCTACGCTATGAGTAATTTAGTTTTAGATGCCCAAAACATTACCAAATCTTTTACCGATGGGAAGTCTACAGTCGATGTGATTCGTGGACTTTCATTACAAGTCAAAGCGGGTGAGTTTGTTTCGATTGTGGGGTCAAGTGGTTCTGGTAAAAGTACGTTGTTGCATGTATTGGGTGGCTTAGATCGTCCAACATCGGGTCAAGTGTTGATTAATGGTCAACGCTTTGACACTTTAGGTGAAGCAGAGCGTGGATATATTCGTAATGAGCATTTAGGTTTTGTATATCAATTCCATCACTTACTACCTGAATTTACCGCCTTTGAAAATGTGGCGATGCCATTAATGTTACGGAAGTCGAGTAACTTCAAAGAAGTCAAGCAGCAAGCTGAATACCTGTTGGAACGTGTTGGACTTTCCCACCGCATGACGCACAAACCCGGCGAACTTTCAGGCGGTGAACGTCAACGTGTGGCTTTGGCCCGTGCATTGGTAGCAAGACCTAAGTTGATGATGGCTGATGAGCCAACAGGGAACTTAGACCGAAAAACCGCAGTGAAGATTTTTGAGTTGCTATCTGAGTTGCGTAAAGAATTTAACATGGCCATGTTAATCGTGACCCATGATGAATATTTAGCTCAATCTGCTGATGCGATTTTGCATATGCAAGATGGTTTATGGGTTGATGACTAAGCGCTAAATTGATTTCGCAAAAATTAGTGGATTAAGATTGTTTGATTGAAGCTCACCTCGGTGGGCTTTATTATTGCCAGCACATAATAAAAATAATGATGACTCATGTTGCAAAGCTTTTGTATTGGCTGGATTTTAGGCATTTCTTTTATGGGTTTCAGGTTTTGGAATCCACAACTCTCGACAGCTCAGTTGCTTTTTATTGTCCTGATTTGGCTAGGTTTACAGCTTGGTATTTCATCAAAACTAAAAAGTATTTTTTCGAAAATCTTACAGCTCAGTACAAATCTATGCATGGGTGCAATTCTCGGCTTCAGTTTCGCCAATACTCAACTTGATCAGCGTTTGGCATTGGTTGAGCATCAGAGCAGACAAGGCGAGTTTATTGTGTATATCCCACAAATTAGCCAACTCAAAGACCAAGCGATACATCAAAAAGTCGAAGTGCTAAATGTGAATCAGCAGATTCAATATTTTATGGCGTATTTACCCAATTCGATTTTGCAAAATAATGACCAGACGATCCAGCTAGTTCCCGGGCAATACTATCGCATGTATGGTGAGTTACGGCCTACACAGAGTTATGTGACCGAAGGTGCATTTGATCAAGAACGGTGGAGCATACAGCAAAATATACATGCCAGTTTAAAGGTGAAGTCAGTCGAATTGATACCACCCCAACATATGACTGCAATGGGCTATGGTCATCAGTATCAACGACATCAAGGTGTGTTGCATCAGTTCAAAATAAAAGTCGAACAGCAGCGTTTATATTTAAGAGCGTTTATATATCAACAACCACTACGAAATCATGGCTTGCTGCTAGCACTGCTTACTGGTGATAAAAGTTTACTCACTGAAGGCACCAGTGAATTATTTCAACGCTTTGGCATGAGTCATTTACTAGCGATCTCTGGTCCGCATGTACTGGTTTTTGCCAGCATGCTCTGTTGGGCGATGCAGTTGGGTATCCGTAAATATTGTCCCAAAATTTATCTCAAATGGCCTAAACAATATGTATTGGTCGTGCCCTTTATCTTCTGTGTCCTTTTATATTGTGCATTTACCGGTTTTGAAATACCAGCACTAAGAACGCTGACGATCTGCCTTGTCGCAAGTAGCATGCTTTTGTTACGGCAAACCATTCAGCCTTTTCAACTGCTGGTTTTTAGTGCCGCAATTTTATTGCTCGTGGATCCCTTTAGTATTTTATCCGCGGCATTTTGGTTGTCTTATGGCGCATGCTTTATTTTACTGCGGATATATCAAACCTTAAGGATGCATTTACTGGCTCAAGCGGAAGTCAGTTTTTGGCAAAAGTTAAAGCATTCAATGTGGTTGATGGTGGAATCACAATGGAAAATCTTTGTCGCCTTATTTCCATTGATGGTGATTTTTTTCAAGCAAGTGACTTGGATTAGCCCATTAAGTAATTTATTCGCCATCCCGTGGTTAGGGGCTGTGGTGGTTCCTTTAGATATCATCGGAGGGGCACTTTCTTATATTTCTACACCTTTGGCGCATTTGGTCTTTTTATTCAATGATCTGTGTTTAGAAGTGTTGCATGTATTTCTCTATGGCTTAGATCGACTCTTTGCACCACAAATGCAAGATGTCGCATTGACGTCAACTCAGATCGTACTGTTGATACTCGTTATAGTAATCTTATTTTTACCTGAAGGAATCTTGCCAAAATATTGGGCGGTCATTGCCTTTTTTGCTCTGTTTATCCCATGGAGAAATTCAGCAAATTTTCAGCTTTCAATTTTAGATGTGGGGCAAGGGCAGGCGATCTACATCCGATCTGTAGATCATCATATGATGGTGGACTTCGGTGGAAACTATGATGAAAATAAATTTAGTGTTGGGCAAAATATCATCCGGCCATTTTTGAGTGTGCAAGGTGTCCATCGACTAGATCGGGTGTTATTGACTCATTTAGATCAAGACCATAGTGGTGGCTTTTTCTCATTGGAGCAACAGCTTGATATTGGACAGCTTTCAAGTAATGAGCGGGTACAAACCATAAACCAAGCTCCACAGCGCTTATGTCAGCGTGGTCAGCAGTGGAATTGGGATCAGCAAGTATATTTTGAAATACTCTCGCCAAAGCCTGAAGATCTGACAAATGCTCAATGGAATGCCAATGAACGTTCTTGTGTTCTATATGTCACGGTCAAAGGCGTCAATGGCCCACGACATTTTCTATTGATGGGGGATGCGGGTTGGGAGACGGAATATCAAATGTTAAGTGATTATCCAGACCTAAAAGTCGATGTCTTGGTGCTTGGACACCATGGTAGTCGGCACAGTTCATCCTATGCGTTTTTAAACCATTTTAAGCCCAAGTTGGCGATTGCTTCCGCAGGTCGCTTTAATCGTTATGGACATCCTGCAAAGATGACCCAAACACGTCTCAAACAATTAGACATTCCACTCTTGCAAACTGCACAAAGTGGAAGTATTCATTTCAAGCAAAATAAACAACAAATTGAACTAATTGAAGAGCGTACAAAGTATAAATGGCTCGATCTATATCGCAGGCTATCTAAAGAATCTGAATAGAAAACTGCTTCAAGTGTATTGCTTGAAAATGTCATTCTGTCACATTTTTAATTTTTTGCTGTCTTTGATATTCCTCACGAATATCACGAATGCGTTGAGCGGCTTCCTCATCACTAATATTGTATAGATTTCTCAATTTTGGATTGGCTTTAAAGCGTTTATAGCTCCAGTGATAATGTTCTGGATAACGATGAATTAAATCTTCCACTGCTTTAAAAATAACCATTGAGCCATCATCTGCATTGCCTTGATAAATATTGTCATCGATAGGTTCGATATGCATATCAAAACCATGATTATCATTACGAATGGCGTACAGTAAGAGCGCACGTGCTTTGGTTTTTTGAATTAGTTTTGCACTTAAGTTGCTGGTTTTTAGTGGAATACCAAAGTATGGAATCATTTCACCGCCGGCATTGGGGGTATGGTCTGGCAAAATCACCGTCGTCCCACCTTGTTTTAAGGCTTTGAAAATTTGACGTACACCTGATTCATCCGTAGGAACCAATATTGCTTGCTCACGGCTTCGAGCAGCACGGACAAAATTGTTGGCAGATTCACTTTTTACCGGCTTGTACATGATGGTCATTTGAGTGTACTGCGCAACCCATGCATTCATGATTTCCCAAGTACCAAAATGTGGTACCACGAGTACAACGCCTTTTTGTAGGGCGAGCGCTTCATGTAAATATTCAGCGCCATGTACGTGATGAATTCGTTGAATATTTTTTTCTGTACTTGCACCCCAAATGTTAAAAAATTCAAAATAAGAACAAAGTTCGTTTCGAATCGCTTGTTTAGTGAGTTGAATGCGAGCTGACTCTGATAATTCAGGCAATGCAATTTTAAGATTGCGTTGAATCGTAGAGTAGGTTTTAGAGATTTTTAAAACATTGACTAACCCAGCCAAACCTTTTGCAATTAATCTAGAAATTTGAATAGGTTGACGGCTGATAAATTTTAACAGGTGATATGTGGTGTCCTGTGAATTTTGGTCGGTCATCTTATTTAAGTCTGAAAGAAATGAAAGAAAATTTAAAATAATTATAGGGGAAAATGAATTGATTAGACAGTTATAGCGATTAGCGTGTATATAATGACTACAAATTAACGATCAAATGGGTTTTTTTATGTCCGAATGGCCACCAAAACCTGAAGAAAAACAGCAAAGTTCTTCAAACAATATCCAGCAGCCAACTGGAAATGAATGGAAAATATTAGAAAAAGCCGTGCTTTCTTCCGTTGAGGAACAACGTAGAGCACGTAGATGGGGTATATTTTTTAAATTTTTAACCTTTGCTTATTTGTTATTTATTATCATTGCGATGGCAAAAAGTTGCAGCATGTCGTCATCTGATCCAGCAGCGACAGCGGGTTCACATATTGCTGTGGTTGATATCATTGGGACCATTGCAGCGGACAAGCAAAGTGTAAACAGCGCAAATACCATCAAAGCTTTGAAAAAAGCTTATGAAAATAAACAAAGCAAAGCGATTGTTTTAAATATTAATTCACCAGGTGGTTCACCTGTTCAGTCTGATGAAATTTGGCAAGAAATTCAGTACTTGAAAAAAGCCCATACCGATAAAAAATTGTATGCCATTATTGGTGATACAGGCGCTTCAGGTGCGTACTATATTGCGTCTGCGGCAGATGAAATTATTGTCAATCCTTCAAGTTTAGTGGGTTCGATTGGCGTGATCATGCCGAATTATGGTGTTAGTGGTTTGATGCAAAAATTCGGTGTAGAAGATCGCACCATGACTTCGGGTGAGAACAAAGCGATTTTATCCATGACTCAACCTGTCGATGCTGCACAAAAAGCACATGTTCAAGGTGTACTCGATAACGTTCATGCGCATTTTATTAATGCCGTGAAAGAAGGTCGCGGTAAGAAATTAAAATCGAATGATCCGGCTATTTTCTCAGGTTTATTTTGGACAGGTGATCAGGCTGTGAAGCTGGGTATTGCTGACCGTACAGGTAGTTTAAATAGCCTGAAACGGGAATTGAAAACTGAAAAAGCTGTGAACTATACCATTGAAAACAGCCCATTTGATTCTGTGCTAGGTCGTATGGGAAGTTCATTTGGTCAAGGTTTGGCAAGTGCATTGTCACAACAGGTTCAATCTGAAAACAGCACGAAGTTACAATGAAACCGTTAATTCATTTTGCGCACGCCAATGGCGTGCCATCACTGGTTTATCAAAAATTGTTTGATTTACTGAGTGATGAATATGATGTGATCTATGTGCCGTTACTTGGGCCAGATAAGCGTTACCCAATCGATAACCATTGGAAAAGCTTAACACAGCAGGTAATAGACAGTATTGTACGTCAGGCCAATGGTCGTAAGGTCATTGGATTAGGTCACTCATTGGGTTCAGTTTTAACATTTCAGGCTGCGTTACAACGCCCAGAATTGTTTGAACAAGTGTTAATGATTGATCCGCCTATGATCATGGGGAAAGAGTCTTTTGCTTTGCACATCGCCAAACTCCTCAAACTCAAAGTCGTCGATAAAATGTCGCCTGCTGGGTTGTCGAAGCGTCGTCGTGATCATTGGGACAGCCGTGAACAAGCAGCAGAGCTTTTAAGGCCGAAAGGTTTTTATAAAGATTTCGATCCAGACTGTTATCAAGCTTATATTGATCATGCCTTGATGGACGATAAACTGCGTGGTGGGGTGGAATTGACGATTTCACGTGATGATGAGGTTCATATTTTTCGAACTAATCCTTCACTGTGGTGGTTACCTCATGCTCAACCACAAGTACCTGTACAGCAGTTAATTGCAGAGCAGGGACCATTTTTAGCTCGGCACTTTCCACAAAAGGTTGAGAAAAAATTTGCGATTCCATTTAAAGTTGCTGCGGGGAGTCATATGTTCCCATTGGAACATCCTGTGGAAACTGTTGAATTGATCAAAGATTTACTTAAATTGCCTAAGCGTCATCATTGAACCTTAAAAACGACAACACATAAAAAAAGCACTCTATAGAGTGCTTTTTTTATGAATGAAACATTCTACTTTTGAGATTTATTTCGCATTTTCAAATTGTAAAACAACTTTGTTGTTGGCATCTAAAAATTTCAAATGATTTTTAGAGGCATCATAATGAGTAACTTGGCTCAATGCCTGCGAAAAATGTTGAGGAATATTTGTCGCAGTCAAACACTCTCTTTGTGTTGTAGCAAGGTTTGAAAATTGGATTTTTGTGTTTTGCACAGCGTAACCGCCTATGAATCGATTACAACCATCAGAACCACTTACACGAGTATCGTCGAAAGTGATGGTGGGTACGTTCGAATTGTTAGGGTCAGCTTCAAGCTTAACGCCTTGAATTTCACTCGCAACCCAATTTTTGTTTTGTAATTTATCTAAATTACGAACAGTAGCCGGATTTGATGTCGTAGCACAACCAATCATACCCAGTGTTATACATGCACAAGTCGCCAGTGTGATGGATTTTAACATGTGATTTTCTCCACTTTTTTTGAAGGATGTAATATTTTTAGATTTATAAGGTTTACTAATTGCAATATAAGCTTATTATTTTAATGATGCTAAAAGCTTTAATTTAACTAAAAACTACATATTGATCATAAAGTTGAACATTCTGCAAAAATGGATTTTAGATTTTAGATTTTAGATTTTAGATTTTAGATTTTAGATTTTAGTAATAAATAGAGTTTTATTTGGCACTGAAAAACAAAACGCACCCTAAGATGCGTTGATTGTTAAATTATACAGTTGCTTAGAACTTACAGAATTGAACAGGTTGTTGCAAAGGCTCGCCACGATATAAAACACCGTTTTCAGTGTGTTGAATGGTGCCATTACAAATCCATTCTGCCACTTGAGGGTAAATCACATGCTCAAGCACGTGAACCCGATCTGCCAGACTTTCAGCATGATCATGCACATTGACTTTAAGTACGCCTTGAGCAAGCGCTTGACCAGCATCCAGCTCTGCAGTCACATAGTGAACTGTACAGCCATGGAAGACATCACCGGTGTTTAAAACACGTTGATGAGTATGCATGCCTTTATAATTTGGCAGCAGAGAAGGGTGGATGTTAATCATTTTTCCTTCCCATGCTTTGACAAATTTTGCGCTTAAAATGCGCATAAAGCCTGCTAAAATGACCAAATCAACATCCCAGTCGAGCAGTTGTTGATGCATCACATCATCAAAAGCTTCACGACTTGGATATTGTTTATGTTCAATGACTGCAGTTGCAATCTTTGCTTTTTCTGCACGTTGCAGTGCAAAAGCGTCAGGTCTATTGGAAATCACCCCAACGATTTGACCTGATAGATTGGCATCGATCAGGGCTTGCAGGTTAGATCCGCTGCCTGAAACAAGTACAGCAATTTTAATCATGAACGTTGCTTATGCGAAAACTACACGGATTTTTTCGTCAGCGCCTTCAACAGATTCAGCATTATCTGCAATGTGACCCATTGTGAATGCTTTTTCGCCAAGGCTATTGAGTAATTCAACAGTTTTGTCAGCATCGGCTGCATCAACCACGAGAACCATACCTACGCCACAGTTAAATGTGCGGTACATTTCAAATTGTTCAACACCACCTTCTTTTTGAAGTAGTTTGAATAATTCTGGCCATTCCCAAGATGCTTCATTGACTACCGCTTGAGCACCATTTGGCAGTACGCGAGGTAAGTTACCCGGTAAACCGCCGCCTGTGATGTGCGCCATAGCGTGTACATCCACTTCTTTCAATAACTGAAGAATTGGTTTTACATAAATACGTGTTGGTTCCATTGCTGTATCTGCAAGTGGACGACCATCAACGATTTGAGTAAGGTCAACGTTTTTCACATCTAAAATTTTACGAAGAAGTGAGTAACCGTTTGAGTGTGCGCCAGAAGATGCAACACCAACTAAAACGTCACCCGCTTTAACTTTAGAGCCATCAATAATTTTGCTTTGCTCAACTACACCTACGCAGAAACCTGCAAGGTCATAGTCTTCGCCTTCATACATACCTGGCATTTCAGCAGTTTCACCGCCAACCAATGCACAGCCTGCAAGTTCACAACCCGCACCGATACCAGTTACAACATTTGCTGCAACGTCAACGTTGAGGTGGCCAGTTGCATAGTAGTCAAGGAAGAACAGTGGTTCAGCACCACATACAAGAAGATCGTTTACGCACATTGCAACCAAGTCTTGACCAATTGTGTCATGACGGTTCAAATTCAATGCTAAACGTAATTTTGTACCAACACCATCTGTGCCAGATACGAGAACAGGTTCTTCATAACCTTTAGGAATTTTACAAAGAGCGCCGAAGCCGCCTAGGCCGCCCATTACTTCAGGACGTGCAGTACGTTTCGCGACAGATTTGATACGATCGACTAACGCGTCGCCCGCTTCAATGTCGACACCTGCATCTTTGTAGCTTAAACCAGTGTTTGGGGTAGAAGTTGAGTTGCTCATAATGAAGTCTCCGCATTCGCGCGGGGATTATAACCTGAATATGCAAAACTCTTATGCTATTTCGCACTAAAATGTTATCTTTATTAAAATATTTTCCTTTCTATAACGATTACATTGAAAAAAGGTGACTTTATATGGGTGATCGCACCTTGCGCCGAATATTTATTCTTGCTGGGATAGCATTGATCATATGGGTTTTATACTTATTAAAGCCTGTAGTTGTTCCTTTTATCGGCGCATTTCTAATTGCATATTTATTTAGCCCTTTAGTCGATAAATTACATAATATTGGCTTGCCGCGCTGGTTATCTATCAGTTTGGTCTTTATTGGAATTGGTGTCGCTATATTCCTTTCAATGTGGTTCCTCGTACCACTGGTATGGGAACAGTTGATGTATGCGAAAAACAATATTCCAAGCAATATTCATTGGGTCAACTATACATTCCTGCCGTGGTTATCAGAGACATTTAATCTTGTACCGATGGAAATTGATACAGAGCAAATGTCAGCAGCGATCATGGAGTATATTCAAACCAACTATAGTGCAGACAGTATCCAAGCCATGTTGTTAAAAGTGGCTCAATCAGGTCTGAACTTCATACAAATTGGTGGCACGATTGTCTTAATTCCAATCATTGCCTTCTATTTCTTATTAGATTGGGAGCGTATGTTAGAAAACATGCGTCGCCTTATTCCACGCAAATACGAAAAAAGCACATTAACCATCGTAGGCGAATGTCATGAAGTTCTAGGCGCATTTGTAAAAGGCCAGTTCTTGGTGATGTTCTTGTTGGGCGTTGTATATGCGGTTGGACTTCAATTGGTGGGTATTGAGGTCGGCATCATCATCGGGATGATTGCAGGTTTAGCCAGCATTATTCCGTACTTGGGTTTTGCAGTCGGTATTATTTCGGCAGTTGTGGCATGTCTATTCCAATTCGGTTTGGATTGGGTACATTTGGCCTTAGTGCTGGTTGTCTTCATGGTGGGACAGGCGATAGAAGGCTATATCCTACAGCCGTTCTTACTGGGCGACAAAATTGGTTTGTCTCCAGTAGCCGTAGTTTTTGCGGTGCTTGCAGGCGCACAATTGGCAGGACTGCTCGGAATGCTCATTGCATTACCTGTCGCAGCGATTATTGTGGTGTTATTACGTCATGCGCGTGAAAATTATGAGAAAAGTAATTTATACCGAAATGATGTACTCGTGGTGAATGATGCTGAAATTGGCACATTAAGCGTAGAAACCAATCAAATTGCTGTCGATATTGAGCTCAAAAATCAGTCTGCAAATTCGCTGCAAGATCCTGAAATTTCGAGTAACATTGAACGATCAGAACATAAAGATTGATAAGGCCAAAATATAGATATGCGTCAATTGCAGTTAGATATAGAACCCCAGCTCGATGCCCGAATTAGTGATTTTTCTGGGCCGAGTTGGGGACATGTAATCGATGGTGTACGTCAATTACATGCAGGATTAATGAATCGTTTCTATATCTATGGTGGAGCTGGCACAGGAAAAAGCCATTTACTGTCTGCAATATGTGACTCCTATTTAGAAATTGGCAAATCAGCAATTCAAGTTTCATTGCTTGAATTGCTAGATGCTCCCACTGAAGCGATTACTTCGCTCGATCGCTATGACTTGGTGGCTTTAGACGATATTGAAGCGATTAGCGGAGTTCCACATTGGCAAAAAGCTGTTTTTCACCTGATTAATTATAATAACGAAGAAGGTGGTCAATTGGTCTTTTCATCTCGGCTGGCGCCCATTGAACTCAAACTTGAACTGCCAGATTTACAGTCTCGATTAACTCAGGCTGTCAGTGTAAAAGTACCAAATGGTAGTTTATACGCAGACCGACAAGCACTCGTAAACTCTGTTTTGGCGCGACGTGGCATCCATATGGATCAACAAATTGTAGATTATTTGTTGGCACATGGGCCGCATCAGGCATCCATTTTACTTAGATCTTTAGAACAACTGATTCAGATGTTAAAAGGTGAAAAAGTCAAATTGAGTCATGCCAATTTAAGACAGATTTTTGCCCTAATTGATGAATATCGGTAAGCAATAAAAATTCTTGAGTAATTACTCAAGCTGTGACAAAGTACATAAAAATATTTTAATGTTGCAAGGATTGTGCAACTTAAGAATAAAAAGATAAAAAATATTTAAGGAGATGGATATGCTCAAACAGAGCATAGGCATTGGCATGCTTCTCATGGCAGGTCATGCATTTAGCGCAGAAATTATCGTTACAACCACTGAAGATGTTGTAAAGGATGACAAGGAATGTTCACTTCGTGAAGCCATAGAATATATCAATAATGGTATGCCAGAAGCCGGATATAATGGTTGCGGGGGTAAAGACGCCTATGCCTCAATTTCTCTGAAAAAAAATGAAGTTTATAAACTCACTAAAAAAATTGATATTAAAGCAGAACTGAATCTGAAAACGGCGTATGACAGTAACGTCAATGAAGATGTCGTACTCGGTCTTAATAATGCCGTCATTGAAATGACGGGTAAGGATCAAATTTTTAATATTAATGATGGCGAAAAAGAACTACTTGCTATCAATTTTAAAGAAATTTCATTTAAAGGATGTAAGCAAGATCAATGTGCTGATAAAGGCGGCATCATTTTTAATAATGAAAAACTTACACTTGAAAATGTAAAGTTTGAAGATGGCTATGCACGACTTGGTGGTGCAATCTACAATGTAAGATTTTCAGAAGATGGCGCAGCTGTAGCAAGCCGTCTATATATACGAACCACAATTTTTCAAAACAACAAAGCGGTAGATGGGGGTGCAATTTACTCAGAAGCACCGGCTTATGAAATCTATACATCTTTGTTCAAAAATAATGAAAGCACTTCTGGTCGAGCGATTGTTTACAATCAAAATGGGCTCGCAGACATCAGCAAGTTGGTGTTCAGTAACCCTCAAAATATCATTGCCAATAGTACTTTTTTCAAAAACAAAGGTTTTGCTGTCAACTTACGTGATGGTTTAGCACTCAATAATATTACAGTACTGAAGAACAGTGGCGGTATCGAACTAAATAGTACCTCTGAGCATGCTTATTTAGCCAATAGTGTGGTGATTGGTAATGCGCTCAGTGGTACCGCTCAAGATTGTAAAGTCGTGAACTCAGGAACAGACCAATCTGTTTTTTATAACAACTTAGTGGCTGCGAGTTGTCCTGTTGGGCCTGCTGCAAATTTAAATGATGTATGGTCTGGGACGAGTTTAATTGCGGGTGAAGATGAAGGTAGCTGTAAAACCTTAACAGAAGATCGTAATGCACTTTTCTGTCCATTTACCACAGCAAATAACGCATTTATTGGTTATTTACGTCCTCGTATTTTATTAGATTACGAAACGATTTTCTCAAGCCCGATATTAAATAAGGGGAAGACCACAGCAGATGGCAATGAGCATCATGTGTATTGCGAGTCTTCTGATCAGCGTGGAAAAAATCGTAATTTGGATGATGTTTGGTGTGATCGTGGGGCTATAGAAATTGTGGTTCCTGTGAGCATGCCTCGATTAGGTAAAGACATTCGTACAGGTGAAGTAGCCAAGTTTAATATTTTAGATGCATTAGGTGACAGTGATTTAATTCCAAAAGAAGAATGTTCAAAAGTGATGGGTATGGCAAATTCAACGGGTGAGCCATGGCAAGATGGTTGCCCAATAATTGTACAAAGCACCGAATCTAAAGGTAAATTTACACTGAATTTGAATGGTGATTTTGAATACACGCCAAATGGAAATTGGCATGGCGCAGATATTTTTGAATTGCGTGTGGTGACGTCTTCAACCCGTTTTAATACTTCGGCAAAAAATTATTTAGCTGCAGAAGTGCGTATTTTCCAAGAACCAAACAATGAAATGGAAAGTAAAACCGTTAAAACTTCGGGTGGTGCTCTAGGCTGGGCGAGTATTTTTGCGCTGCTTGGCTTAGTTGGATTTCGTCGCTTTAAAAAATAGTCTGGATAGAATTAAGGACAGCACATGAAAAATTATAAAAAAGGATTGCTGGCGGTCATGGTCCTTGCGGCTATGTCATCTATGGCAGCGACAAGTAACATCATCAGAGTTACGACCTTTGATGATGAAAATGGTGAAAATCTCAATCAATGTTCTTTACGTGAAGCGATTGAAACTGCACGTAAAAACAAATCTTTTGGTGGATGTAATGTCGGTAATCCAAATAATGGGCAGACCGATTATATTCAACTTGAAGCAGGTGAATATCTTCTGACCAAAGGTGAGTTAGTTCCTCTAAATCAGATCGTGATAGAGGGGAAAAGTCGCTTTAACTATGATTCAAAAAATTTACTGACGCAGAAATTTCCTGCCTATGAAGATATTAGAACGACGATTAATGCCCAAGGCAAATCGCGTATTTTTAATACTTCACGCTCAGAAGCCAACTTTATCGTCAATAATGTACGCCTTACTGGCGGGATGGCAGAAGACCGTGGTGGTGCCTTGTATTTAGGGGGAGCATTTACCTTAAATAATGGTGCAATTGAAAACTCTCAGGCCAAAGTTGCTGGCGGTGCGATCTACTCCGTTGCGCATAATATGTCGAAAAAAACATTATTGGTGAGCAGTTTAGTTCAGGGTAACGTCGCACCTAAAGGTAGTGTGGTAGCTATGGACTGTATCGGCAACTTGGGGGATACCCAGCCTGAAATTGTGTTCCAGCAAAGCAGTATTATTCAAAATGGTTCATCGACGAGCAATAGTGTGATGGACTTCTGTGGAAATGCCAAAGTTGAACTGACAGCAAATACGATTGCAAAAAACCAAGCAAATCCAAATACGGGTAGTATTATCCGTGCCATTTCTCAGGGAACGGAACGTTTAAGTGCTTTTTCTAGCTTCGTTTTAACCAGTAATACAATAGTCGAGAACAATGCGGCTAGTACCTATTATTATGATAACAATGGTACAAAGGCTTGGTATTTCAATGTATTGGCCTACAATACTGGTGGTAAATCTTGTCGTTATCTCAATAACGCTGTACCTGATAATAGTCAAAAATTTGTTGCAAGTAATAACGCTTTTGAACTGGCAGCCGCACAGTGTGATTTACCCGAAAGTGTGCTGAATAGTACGGAAAGCTTTCTGCAAAACCATGACGTAAGTAGCTATGCTATGGGCACTTTATTAAGCGCCCTACAAACAAAATCTGCTTATAATTTGTATTTACCTTTGTATTACCCGAAAGCAATCGGCAGCGGTTTTGACTTGATCAATCTTGGCTTAGAAGGTTGTAGTGATGCGGATCAACGGGGTATTTTGCGGATCACAGATGGTACTTTACAGTTATCACCTACGCAAAGAAACACATGTGATATTGGTTCGGTTGAGTTAATGAATTTAACCGCAGCAGATATGGCAGATATTACCAATGAGTCTTTAACAGCTCTGCAAGATAAGTATCAAAATACAATTGATGCTTTGAAAAAGGATATCGACGATCCAGATTATGCAGAATATAAAGTTGCCAATCAGGATGATTTAACAAAGTACGAAGCGGTATTCAGTGCATTAAAAAATAACCTTAAATATCGTGCGGTTTATTTTGATCCGTTCCCGGCATCATTACCTCAAGAAGAGTCTGTGAATGGAAGTGCTGAAACACGACAAATTGCCTTAAATGCTGAAAACTACAGCGTGACGACTTCACCAATCGGCATTGGTAGTGAAATTACGGTGTCTAGTACAGGCGAAGCAAGTATTGTGGGTAATCCACCACATGACCTACACTGTGATTGGGATGCGGGAATAAAACAAATCGTTATATATCGCACTAGTGGAGCAACAACAGCACCTACCGAATACGGTTTTTGTAAATATACGCTAAAACAAAAGACAGGGAGTCAGGCGGAATCCTCTGGTGTAGTACGTGTGGCATTTAAAAATATGACCCCAGTGGCCAAAGCTGCCCAATATACGATTAGTCCGTCAAATAATTTGTCTGTTACCGTCAATAATTTATTAGAAAATACTAATGATGATGGTGATGGTCCAGTTGCATCTATGCCAGCGGGTAAATCGGTATGGCATAAAAATGAAGAAGGCCAAATTATTCCAATTCGTTTTACGAAAATCCCAGCAGGTTTAAACTTTGAAGCTGAGTATAGTGGCAGTTGCCCAGCGAGTTATTTAAAGGAAACCTGCTACGGTGGCAAGATTACCTTCTCTGTAAAAAATGGCTTTAGTCAGTTTGACTATCCTGTTGAATATAGTGTTGTCGATAGTGATGGCATTGCATCAAGCAATGCAATTCTGACTCTTAAGAATACCGCGAAAAACACCAACTCTTCTTCTAGCGGCGGTGGCTCAATGGGAGTATTTGGACTGTTGGCATTGATTGGTTTAGGTGTGTATCGTCAGCGTCGGTTGAGCAAGTAAGACAATAAAAAAGCCTCGATAAGAGGCTTTTTTATGGCTTAGCTAATGTAATGGATTTGATTTTCACAACATACTGTTGTTTTTAATTAGTGAACGACAGCGATAGGCTGTAAATATTTATTGATATACTCATCGCGAATAGCAGGTCGTTCATCAGGACTAGCTTTTTGCATACGTGTCGCGAGTTCTTTACGTTCTAAAGTACTCATTTTTTGCCATGTTTCGCGCATACGCTGCTTTTCACTGTCCGGAAGTTGGGTGAACCAATCCATGCGCTGTTGCAAGCTGACACGTTGATCTGCAGGAATCTCTTTGAGTGCCTGATACTTTTTAATTAAAGCCTGTTGTTCTGCTTCAGATAGCGAATCCCAAGTTTCATTAACTTGAGTATCTGCATCTTTTGAAAAAATCCAAAAGCGATCAAAGCCAGCAAAACTGGTTTGCAAAAAACTAAAAGCACAGAATGCAATTGCTAATTTTTTAGCTGCCATGTGGAACTTTGTCCTCACCCAGAACCATCAACATTTCAAGATCTTCCACCATTTGAGGGGAGAGCTTAGGGGTTGAAATCACCTGATTTTGTGGTTTGTCATCCAGTACAGTCGCATTCGGTAAAATGACAAAACCTGCAATTGCTGCTGCAAGTGCAAAGCCAGACATTTTCCAGAAACCATAACGAGAAGTTTCGCGCTGATGAATATCTTCAAGCACGTTATTCATGACAGTTGCTTTGTCTTTATGGTGCTGTGCGAGTCCATCAAGTTTGGAAGTTACTTGCTTTAAGAAATCATCTTGTTTCATTCGGATGATCCTCCCATATGTGGATTCAAATGTGCCAAAGCGGTACGTAAACCTTGAATGGCACGGTGGTAATGTGTTTTCACACTGCCTTCGGAACAATTCATAATTTCTGCAGTTGTATGCGTATCAAAGCCTTCCCAAGCTCGCAACATAAATGCTTGTTGCTGGCGGACTGGAAGTTCTGCGATAGCATCTTGTATTTCCTCTGCAGTGACAGCCTGATCCAGAAAGTCGAAGGGGTTTGGTGTAGATTCATCTACCACATCCTGTATTTCGACATCGTCGTCATCTAGGCTGACTTTTCTAAATAAGGAAAACGGCTGCGAACGACGTGCTTCTTTTCGACGCCAGTCTTGCAGCTTGTTATTTAAAATGGTGTAAAACAGGGGATACCATTCCTCTGTGGACTTTTCAGCATAAGCTTTATGTAAGGAAATAAAGGCTTCTTGCACCAAGTCCATGGCAATGCCATGTTGACCGTGCGTTGCACTTTCCATCATTACTAAAGCACGCCCCGTCACTTCATTCATGAAGTTTTTCAGGCGAGACTCAGCCGTGCTTTTTAAAACACTGCTGTCTTGCGTCTCGGACTTTTTGGGTGCTAAATCCATAGAGATGGAAAATCCTGTCATCGGATACCCACCATTATTTCCATATTCATATACAAATAACGATGGAAATAATGGTTAGGTTGACAAAAAGAATTATTATTTTTTCTAGTGTAGTCTATTTTTTTCAGGCTTAAGCGCTAAATACAATAAAATAACGATTTTACTGACGTTGGCGAACCATCTCAAAAAAGCAGATTGAACCGGCAATTGCGACGTTAAGTGATTCTTGTCCACCCGGTTGGGGAATCGCTACGGCTTCTGCATGTTGTAATGCATACTCAGAAACACCTTGACCCTCATTGCCTAAAATCCACACACATTGTTTGCGCAAATTTTTGCTATATAGGTTTTCAGACTGATGTGAGCTTGTTGCATACACTGGAATTTTGAATTTCGTCAAAATATCTTCAAGGGCAATATTTTCAAAGGTATTTAATGAAAAATGTGCGCCCATACCTGCGCGTAATACACGCGGTGACCAGAGTGATGCAGAGCCTTTGGTACAAACGACTTGCTCAATACCCGCTGCGGCAGCAGAACGGAGTAGGGTACCTACATTACCAGGGTCTTGAATGTTGTCTAAAATTAAGGTGTCTTCACTGAAGTTAAGCGCTTCACTTGAACTTGGTAAATCCACAATCGCTAAGCAAGCAATAGATGTTCCAAGTGTACTGATATCTTTGTATAAAGATTCACTTAGAATGAACACCGCACCTTGATATTGTTCCGCAATGCGATCGAAATCAGCATGGTTAATTGCTTGTTCAGTGGTGAAAATCGATTTGATTGGACGTTTTGAGTCTAACCATGACAACACCAAGTGTGTGCCTTCCAAAACAGTTTGACCTTGTTTTTTACGATAGGCATTTTGTTCGATTAAGCCACGCAGATGCTTAATTTTCGGGTTGTCTTTTGATTCGAGATAAATCAGAGCCATGAGGGAGATATCCACGAAAGTCAGCAAAAATACTGACTTTCGTTATTAGAAATTAATTATGGTATGAAGTAACTAGGTCAACTTCGTTTTTAGAACCAATAATCACAGGAACACGTTGATGAAGTTCTGTTGGTTGGATGTCTAGAATGCGGACACGGCCTGTTGTAGAAGCACCGCCAGCTTGTTCCATCAACATACTCATTGGGTTTGCTTCGTACATTAAACGTAGACGGCCTGCTTTTTTCGGATCTTTGAAGTCGTATGGATACATGAAGATACCGCTACGGCAAAGAATACGATGAATATCACCCACCATGCATGCAACCCAACGCATATTGAAGTCTTTTTCACGCGGGCCAGTTTTACCTGCAAGAAGTTCGTCGATATAACGTTTTACAGGCTCTTCCCAGTGACGCTGGTTTGATGCATTAATTGCATATTCTTTAGTATCTGCTGCAACCGCAATCGCATCTTTAGTTAATAAGAATTCTTTGCTTTCTGGATCAAAAGTAAAGAAGACTACGCCAGCACCGACAGTTAGAGCCATCATTGTTGATGGGCCATACAGTACATAACCTGCAGCCGCTTGGTTAACACCCGCTTGCATGAAATCTTCAGCTTGCGTTACCGCATTTTTTGCAGGAAGAATTGAGAAAATTGTGCCGACACACATGTTGATATCGATGTTGCTTGAACCATCTAATGGGTCGAACAAGACAAGATAATCGCCATTTTCTTGAGCTGGCGTGAATTCATCTAATTCTTCAGATGCCAGACCGCCGACATGTGGATGAACTTTTAATGCATCGATGAGGTAATCATTTGAAATGACATCAAGTTTCTTTTGTTCTTCACCTTGAACGTTTTCGTGTTGCGCGCTACCCAATACACCAGCCAAAGCACCTTTTTGTAAAAGAAGGTCGATGTCTTTGCATGTATTACCAATTGTTTCAATAACTTGTGCTAATGCAGGAGTAAGATTACCACTTTGTTGTTGTAGAAATTGGGAAAGGGTGAGATTTGACATAACCGGAAAACTCCAAATATTAATTTATCAAAAATGATAAAAATGTGATTGTGCAACATTTTAGATGAGAACGAAGGAAAAGAAAAATTAAACTAGACTATTTGTCGTGATTTTACCCTTGCAAGTCCTGAATAACATGCTATGTTGAATCTAATGTATAAATCGAAAGACAGGGAGCACAACAATGACCACACAAAAATTTGATGCGACTCCGACTGCAACTGAGGGATTGAATTTAGACGATATTTCTGCGGATACTGTTAAAGCTGCATGGAGCAGTTACGAAGTAAAAGCAGAGTATAAAAAGTTCAATAAACATGACCTCATTGAGTCGATGCAAACAGAAAAAGAAAATGCTGAACATCCAGAAGCAGAAGCGTAATGATTTGGATTGTTAAGCTAATTTTCTAGTTGGTAAAGCTAAGGATCTCGCTTTAAAAGTCGTTCATTTGCATTTTTAATTGGATATTTTCTTAAAGTTCTAAAGCCGCTAATCGAATTTATCCTGAGTTAAAGGGCTAAATTGAGTTAAAGCAAAGAACGGTGCAACAGAAACGATATAAATTAAATGATACGGGTTAAATCAAAAAAGCACTCATTAATGAGTGCTTTTTTAGCTCAGACTTATTCAAGTCTTATTCAAGTCTTATTTAAGTAGTGGAGGAACCGCTTCGTAGTTAATTTCTACACGGCGGTTTTCTTTCCATGCATTTTCATCATGACCCGGATTGATTGGCATTTCTTTACCATAGCTAACTGCTTCAAGCTGATTTGGACTTACGCCTGTTGTAATCAGGAAGCTTTCAACAGCTTTGGCACGACGTTCACCAAGTGCCATGTTGTATTCACGAGTACCACGTTCATCGGTGTGACCTGTTAAAGCAACGCGTGAGTTTGCATTAGCAACAAGGAACTGTGCATGAGCTTGAAGGGTTTGTAAGTCTTCATTGCTAAGCTCTGTACTGTCGTAGTCAAAGTGTACTACGCGCTTCGCTAAAAATGCTTTATTCGCTTCAGTTACACCTTTAGATGATGCACCGGCTAGGTTTTGTGCATTGAGTGCTGCATCTTCACTTAAACCAGAAGTGTTTACAGTGGTTGAGCTATTTGGGTTTTGTCCTGCTTGTACGTCTGCTGCAGGTTTACGGCTGGCACAACCAGTCATTACTAATGCTGTAGCTAAAACAGGTAATGCAATCAGTTTCATCGCTTTCATATTGATCTCCATGACGGTTATTTATGATGTTTCATTAAAAAGTTATTGTTGAATAAATCATGCAGTGTTTATTTCGGTGCCCAAGCTGGTTCACGAACTTCACCTTGTTCACTTGGTAAGTTCATGCGGAAACGACCATCTAAAGACATGATCGAGAGCAAACCACGGTTTGCTTCACGTGTTGCATACACCACCATTTGACCATTTGGAGAGAAGCTTGGGGATTCATCTAAACTTGTTGGTGTTAAAATATTGGTTACACCAGAACCAATGTCTTGAACCGCAACTTTATAGTTACTACCGCTAGGACGATGCACCAAAGCTAATTTTTTACCGTCCGCACTTAGCGTACCACGCGCATTGAAAGCGCCACGGAAAGTTAAACGTTTTAAACTTTCAGCACTTAAGTTGTAGGTATAAATTTGTGGAGAGCCACCACGGTCAGAGGTAAAAATAAATGATTTACCGTCAGGGGCATAACGTGCTTCTGTATCAATCGCTGTGTCATTGGTCATGCGTTTTAATTGGCGAGTCTGTAAATCCATTTGATAGATTTCAGGATTGCCATGCATTGAAGCGGTAAACAACATGCTTTTACCATCTGGCGAGAAGCTTGGTGCACCATTTAGACCACGGAAACTTGCTACTTTTTCACGGTTACCACTTGCTAAGTCTTGGATGTAAATCGCAGGGCGCTTGGTTTCAAAAGAAACATAAGCTAGCTTTTTCGCATCAGGTGTCCACGCAGGGGACAGGATTGGATCACGTGAAGTCAAAATGGTGCGTGGCTGCTCCCCATCTGTGTCGGCAATTTGTAGGGTATAGCGCTGATCTGGTGTTGCTGCATTACGCAATACATAGGCAATACGGCCGCTGAAGTCACCTGGAATACCCGTTAAAGCTTGATAGATTGCATCACTGATCATATGCGCTGCTTGACGATAACGTGAAGCAGGTACAGTGAGTAGTTCATTTAACAGGTATTGTTTTTTTTCAACATCATACAGTTGGTAGTGAATTTCATAAGAGCCATCAGCCGTTGTTTTTGATGTGCCTGTCACGACATAGGGTACGCCCGCAGCTTTCCATGCTTCTGCATTAGGTGAATTTATTGTTGCAGTTGCAGGTAAGTTTTTAGAGGCACTGGTAAATTTACCTGAGCGGTTCAAGTCATTTTCAACCACTGGATAAATATTTGAGTCATTACTAAAAGGCACGATCGCAATTTTAGGTGCTTCTTCAGGAGCTTTAGTGATTTCGAGGTGAAGCTGCGCATGCGTTTGAGTCACTAAAACTGGGCTCAAAGCAGTGAATACGGCTAAGCAAAGAAGATGTTTACGCGTCATTTCCATCATTCGCTAACTACTCTAAAAATGTGAGTTATTGTCTGTATTAGGTTGTGTCACATAATGGCATGATTTTGAATTATTAAAAGCACAACATTATGATTAATCTGTTATTCGTCTGTGAATTCGTGTCTAAATGTTTGCCTATTTTGATGATGCTTAATTATAAAAATATAAGGTTCTGCTGAACTGATGTCCTTATTTAGAGTGGAAAGACATATAAATCAACCGAGATTCACGGCGAGCATCTGGATTTTCTGGTAAATCAAAAGGGGCTGAGCTAAGGATGGCTTTTTCAATACTCTTTTTAAATGCACGATTTGGCGCATCAAGAATCACTATCGATTGAATTGAACCAAATGATGTCAGTGTAATTCGAGCATTGGCTTTTTGCCCAGTTGAATCTGCTGGAGCTTGCCAACGGCTCAAGATTAAATGTTTAATTTCGGTTTTGGTCCCAGATGCAAGCTTTTTGGCTTGTGATTTACGAGAAGCCTCAGCGCTTGCTGTTCGTTTAGCTGTCGCAGCAGTTTGTTCACGTTCGCGCTTGTATTGCTCAGACTTTGCCTTTGCGGTAGTCATAGGTACATTCGCGGAACTCACCGCGACCTTTTCAGGTTGAATCTGAGTCGATGCTGGATTGTCAGTAGGGCTGGCTAAGGTTGATGATGAGCCTGCCATTACAGAAAATAGAAACAAAAATTTCAAATGTGCCATAAGTTGTAATTAGTCCAATGATCAATTTAAAAATTTAAATGGGTATCGTTATTTCGCTATAAATTTTGTTATAAAAATGCGCGCTTGTTTACGTGCCTCTGGATCAGATGGCATGGGATAAGGTGCAGCATCGCGAACGGCAGTTTCAATACTGGCTTTCAAATCTGGATCGCTAGAATTGATAATAATAGAATGTACACGTCCATTGTCTGCGAGATTAACACGTCCATTGTCTGCGAGATTAACACGTACAGATGCCGATTTTCCTGTAGAACCTTTGGGAACTTGCCAAGCACGGCGAATTTTATCTGCAAAATCTTTTTTTGCTGTGAGAGCAATTTTTTTGGCTTCAGCTTTTTTCTTTGCAGCCTCATCATTTGAATTTTTTGCCATGGCTGTAGGCGGAAATTGTACTTCTTGTAAAGCTTGCTCAGGTTGATTTGTTTTAGCATTATCCTTCAGCAAAGCTTTAAATTGTTCGGATGATATATTTTCAGGCGTTGCCGAAGAGGGGATATAAATTGACCGACTTTGAGCAATTGTTTGGCTGCAAATAAGTAAGAGTGTAGAAAATAAAAAAAGTGGTTTCATCTTTTATGATTCTTTATAGAAGTAAATGAAAAATCCCCACAAGGTTTGCAGGGATTTAAAAATTAACGTGATGACTTGAAGGTGGACGTAAACCTTTGAGCTTCACGTTTTGCATCTGGGTCACTCGGCATTGGGTATGGTGCAGCAGCTCGAACAGCAGCCTCAATACTGGCTTTCATATCAGGGTCACTAGAGTTCACAATCACTGACTGAACTGAACCACTTTCCGTAAGGGTAACGCGAGCAGTTGCCGATTTACCAGCAGAGTCAAAAGGTGTATCCCATGCACGGCGGATTTTGTTTTCAAAATCACGTTTAGCAGTTGAGGCAATTTTCTTCGCTTCAGCCTTTTTCTGTGCGGCTTCTTCAGCTGCTTTTTTAGCTGATGAAGCTTTGGCTTCTTCGGCTGCACGTTCGCGTGCTTCGGCATCGGCTTTAGCCTTTGCATCTGCCTTGGCTTTTGCATCGGCATCTGCTTTACGTTTTGCAACTTCTGCATTGGCCTTGGCTTTCGCATCAGCATCTGCTTTACGTTTTGCAGCTTCCGCATTGGCCTTAGCTTTGGCATCAGCATCTGCTTTACGTTTTGCAGCTTCCGCATTGGCTTTAGCTTTTGCATCGGCATCTGCTTTACGTTTTGCAGCTTCTGCATTGGCCTTGGCTTTCGCATCAGCATCTGCTTTACGTTTTGCAGCTTCCGCATTGGCCTTAGCTTTGGCATCAGCATCTGCTTTACGTTTTGCAGCTTCCGCATTGGCTTTAGCTTTTGCATCGGCGTCTGCTTTACGTTTTGCAGCTTCTGCATTGGCCTTAGCTTTTGCATCAGAATCTGCTTTACGTTTTGCAGCTTCTGCATTGGCCTTGGCTTTGGCATCAGCATCTGCTTTACGTTTTGCAGCTTCCGCATTGGCTTTAGCTTTCGCGTCTGCATCTGCTTTACGTTTTGCTGCTTCAGCATTGGCTTTCGCCGTAGCATCTGCTTTTGCCTTAGCCGCATCCGCTTTAGCTTCTTGTTGTGCTTTTAGTTTTGCAGCTTCAGCCGCTTTAGCTTGTTCTTGAGCACGCTTTGCATTGTCCGCAGCTTTTTGTTCAGCAAGCTGCTGTGCTTTTGCCGCAGCGAGTGCCTGTTGAGCAGCAACCTGTGGATCTGCCTTAGGTGGTTCTGCTGGATTAGGTGGTGCAGCCGTTGGAATCTCGGGTGCTGGTTCAACGCTAGGTTCTGCTGTTTGCGTGATTTGTTCAGCTACATTTTCATGTGCGGTTTCATCAAACTCAGTGACTTCACGTGTTACAGGTTTTAAATCTTCCGGTTTTACCAAAACTGTGGTTATTTTTTTAGGAGGCTCAGGTGGTTTACTCATGCCAAGATAAAGTAAGCCAACCACAGCGACGATATGCACACCCAGTGTGAAACCAATCGCAACGGCTTTTTGTTTAAAAGGCGGCTTTTTGAAATCTTTCATAAATTATTTTAATGGCTCAGTCAGTAAACCTACTTGTGTTAAACCTGCATCTTGAAGGGCAGACATGAGTTTCATGACTTCACCATAAGGACGAGATTCACTGCCGTTAATCAGGACACTCATTTGCTTTTTCTGTTCGTTCGCTTCATTTTGCGAAGCCGTTAAAACAGATTTTAGTTCATCGAGTGTGAGTACATCATTTTGATGATTTTTATCTTCGAGAGTGATCGTGCCATCTGCTTTCAGTGTAACAATCGCTCTACTATCTTCCGCTTGCATAGGCGTGCCATTTGCCTGTGGTAAGTCGACTTTGACACCTGTGGTGATCATAGGTGCAGTGACCATGAAAATCACCAATAGAACTAACATGACATCAATATATGGTACGACGTTCATGTCACTTTTTAATGGTTTTTTGATGCGCTCAAAGCGTCCAGAACGTTGAATAGCCATTAGTCATTGTCCTGAGTTGAACCTACAGACTGGCGTTGTAATAACGCAACCATTTCTTCGGCAAAAAGAGCACGATCGTTATAAACGGCTTCACCTTTGGCTGTAAAATGGTTAAATGCTAGTACAGCAGGAATTGCCGCAAAAAGACCAATGGCCGTTGCAATCAATGCCTCTGCAATACCAGGAGCAACCGTAGCAAGGGTGACTTGGTCAACATCTGCCAAACCAATAAAAGCGTTCATAATGCCCCAAACGGTACCGAATAAACCGACATAGGGTGCAACCGAGCCAATACTCGCAAGCGCGCCTAAACCATTTTCTAAATGTCCTTGGTCACGGCTTAAACCCACACGAAGAATACGTTCTGTACCTTCAATTGATTGTTCTGCGCTGGCATTACGTTTTTTAAGTTTGAAAAACTCGCCTAAACCTTGATAGAAAACATCTTCAAGGCCAACACGTTTCGAGTTGAGCTGAGCATTGTTGTATAAAGTATTGAGTTCGGCGCCAGACCAAAATATTTTTTGGAAATGTTCATCGTCAGCCTGCGCTTTTTTATAACTCATGTGTAACTTGGCAATCAGATACCAACTGAATAACGAAGCTAAGAGCAGCAGGAGCATTACCAGTTGTACGACAGGACTTGCTTGTAAGATGAGGTCTGAAACTTTGAGTGTTGATTCTAGTTGAGTTGCCATAGTTACTACATGTGCCAAATAATTTTTTTAATCTTGTTCCAATTCTTTCAGAATCAGTTCACGTATTTCATCAGGAAGGCGACGGGGTTTCATCTCTACACTGATACATGCCAATTCTACCTCACCTGATGCCAGCATAATATCACCACGATAAATATTTTGTTGCAACACAAATGACGTAGCCTTACACGAAACTACACTTGCTGTAACAGTAATCAGGTCATCCATTAATATAGGGCGTGAATATTTCACATTAATTTTATGAACGACAAAGTTGTAATCTTTTTGATGCCAATAATGGTCTACACCTGAAGCGCGTAGCCATTCTGTGCGGGTACGTTCCATAAAGCGAATATGATTTGCGTGGTAAACAATGCCACCTGCATCTGTATCTTCAATATATACACGAATGTTGAATTCGAATTTATTCGCCATGAGAGTGTTCCGTCTTTATAAAATCTGAAAAATATTGTTCTGCACTTCAGCATAGAATTAGAGCATTTAAAAATGGCGATAATTCAATGATTCGTCAAGTGCTTCAATGACGGGCAGTTTAGCACCGTGAGTCATCAGTCCAATGGCACAAGGTTTCAACTCACGTAAATCTTTAACTTTCGTAGATGTCATTACTGATTAAAAAAGAGACTGCTTTTAATTTGTTTGTTCATCTAATTTAAATTTTGCATCGACAAAATCTTGTAGATGAGCTGCTAAATATCCCGCAATATGAAAGTGAGTTTCTTCCATTTTCTTTTTCTGTTGCTTTGGGAGTAATGCTTTTAAAGATTCATACATATACGTTAAGCAGCAAAAGCCAAGGCCAATAACTAACATGAGTAAAAGTTTATTAGGTAGATCTATCCAGAAAAACACATAAACGAGTATGACTAAAGTAAAGAATGAGAAGCTGAAATACAACGTATTAATTTTTGCTGGCTTAAAGTTTTCCTTGACCAAAGCTTGTACGTCGTCGTGATAGTACGTCCCAATAAAAATGAGGGCAGAAGTATAGTTGAAGCTCAGGTTTTTTATACGATATGCAGAAGGCGATTGTTTAATAGTTAAGATATTATCTTCACTTACTTCTATGGTTTCTTTGCTAAGAATGTTTTCACATTCGACAGTGATAAAATAATTGTATTCGGTGTGGAATAAGCTTTCAAAATCACTCATTTGTTTTGGGCTAAATGAACTGATAGGTTGTTCTCTGGGAATGTGTTCAATGGCACTGTCTAATGGTAGGTTTTGAATGTAGTCGCTATTAATTTTGTTAATTATTCTATTCTCAAGATTTATCATTTTAGTCTATTGTTTGTAGTGGCTTGAATTTATTTTAAAAATTTAAATAAACATGCAGGGAGCATTTAACTCCCTGAAGTCGTTCAGTGAATTATCGTTTACTTATCTTTCGGCTCTGGTGGTGTCATCCCAAACTGTAAATACGCCATATTGGTGGCAATACGTCCACGTGCAGTACGCATGACATAGCCTTGCTGAATGAGGTAAGGCTCGATCACATCTTCTAGCGTCCCTGAGTCTTCTGCCATAGCAGCAGCTAAAGCTTCTACGCCTGCAGGGCCACCATCAAAACGCTCTAGTAGCATTGATAAATAACGGCGGTCTAGCGTATCTAAACCATCTTTATCGACATTTAGCATGTCCAAAGCACGTTGAGCCATCTCTTGGGTTACTTCACCTGTGCCTTTGACTTGCGCATAATCACGGACCCGGCGTAATAAACGGTTTGCAATACGAGGTGTCCCACGAGCACGGCGTGCAACTTCTTGAGCACCTTCGGCGGTCATGGGCACATCCATCAAGTTGGCAGAACGAGTCACAATATGCGTTAAGTCTTTGACAGAATAGAACTCTAAACGTTGTACGATACCGAAACGGTCACGTAAAGGAGAGGTCAGTAGGCCTGCACGAGTCGTCGCTGCAACAAGAGTGAAGGGTGGTAAATCCAGTTTGATCGAACGGGCAGCAGGGCCTTCACCAATCATGATGTCGAGTTGGTAATCCTCCATCGCTGGATAGAGAATTTCCTCGATGACCGGTGAAAGACGATGGATCTCATCAATAAATAAAACATCACCTTCTTCGAGGTTGGTTAGCATTGCAGCCAAATCGCCTGCACGCTCAAGGACGGGGCCTGATGTTGATTTTAAGTTGCCGCCCATTTCACGGGCAATAATATTGGCCAGTGTGGTTTTACCTAAACCCGGTGGGCCAAAAATTAAGGTGTGATCAAGTGCTTCTTCACGGCCACGTGCAGCACCGATAAAGATTTCCATTTGTTCACGGACGACAGGCTGCCCGATGTAGTCATCAAGGGAAGTTGGGCGGATGGCGCGGTCGAAGTGGTCTTCGGGCTTTTCGGAACCACTGATAAGACGGTCTTGCATATAATTAAATCAATCTCTGGCTGAACTTTCGAGGCACAGCCTCAAGTTGTGATTTGTGTTTAAGTGCCATTGTGTAGGCATTGCTTTACTTTTGAAAGATCAAAATGAGGGCTTTTAAATATATTTAAAAGTCCGCAAGTAAATCTTGTGTTGGATTGAGGATATATCCTTATATCCCAATCCAACATGGCGACATTCATGTCGCCTTCGTGTATACAATTTAGGTGTATTGGTATGTCTATTTGAATTATTTATTCATCGACTTAAGTGCTGCACGGATAATGTCGCTGGCTTCAGTATAATCAGCTTTGACGGCATTAATTAGCTTTTGTGCTTCAATTGGCTTGTAACCTAATGATTGCAATGCCGCCTCAGCTTCGGCAACTGCAGAGTTGCCTGTAAATTGAATTTGTTCAACAGTTGAATTGGTTGGTGCAGTGCCTGAAGCCATGGCTTTAAAGCGATCACGAAGCTCAATCATGAGGCGTTCAGCGGTCTTTTTACCCACACCCGGAACTTTGACTAAAGTGTTTACATCTTCATGTTCAACCGTGTGAATCAGCATTTCAACACTTAATGTTGATAAAATGCCCAGTGCCATTTTAGGGCCTACGCCGTTAACTTTTAACAGTGTGCGGAAGATCAGTTTTTCTTGAGCATTGCTAAATCCATACAGCAGTTGTGCATCTTCACGAACAGCCAAATGTGTCCACAGGGTAATTTTTTGACCTTTTTGTAGTTGGCAAAATGTTGAAAGTGGGGTGTCAATTTCATAGCCCACACCATTTACATTGAGTAATACCGTTGGTGCTTCCAATGCCAGCACTTCGCCAATTAAACATCCGATCATGTCATTTATTCACTTTATTTCAGTTTAGTCTGAGCCATTTGCTCAATTTCAATTTGTTGTGAGATTAGCGTGAAGGCCAGCGAATTACTAGCCTTCACATTTTTTCAGCTTTAAAAGAAACCAACTTTATTGCCTTGAAGTTCCTGTGCAAGGTTATAAGCCTGATGGTCTGAAAATTTAGAGATAATATCCAATACTTGCATGATGTTTTCATAATGCAACGGCCCAAAATGTGCCCCCGAACGGTGGAGAATGGACATCAGTCGCTGTTCTTTAAAACTCAAGGTTTTATTTGGCGTAGTTAGAGGAATAAATGCGTCTAAAATATTTTGCAGACTTTGGTGTGCAATAATCTCTAAGCCTGCTTTTTGTGGATGTTCAAAAATTTTATCGCGAGCTAATTCTTTCGCTCGGTTAATTCCACACTCGATATCTTCACTGCAATACTGCAATAAACTGCCTTTAAGTTGACCTGACAAAATTTCATGATGATGGCGGGCGAAGGCTGTCGTGACTTCTTCGACTAGACGTTTCATCACTCGACCACGTAATGCGGCAATTTTTTGTTGCCAAGTGGTATCAGTCATCGCCAATTCGGCAGGTATGCCATAGTCACCGACCAAATCAAGGAAAATTGGCTCAACTTCGTTATAGTTCAACATGTTGAGGATAATGCCATCTTCAAGGTCAATTAAGGCATAACAAATGTCATCTGCGGCTTCAAGCAAATAGGTCAACGGATGACGACAGTAGTGATATTCGCCCAGTTGAATTAAACCGAGTTGTTCTGCAATTTGCTGCAAGATTTCTTTTTCTGCTTGATAACAACCAAACTTTGCTCGTTGGCTTGCAGGTTTATTGCCTTGCGATGCAATGGTTTTTGAAAGCCACGGGTATTTTAAATATGCACCTAAAGTTGCATAGGTTAAACGCATACCACCATCATTCGGATGATAGTCAATTTTAGTCAGTAAACGTAAGCCTTGTGCATTACCTTCAAACTGACGCACATCGGCTTCTTCTTCAGGGCTTAAGTCCTGTAAAAAGTTGGTATGCGATGCGTCATCAAACCATTCTCGAATGGCATATTCGCCTGCATGGCCAAAAGGTGGATTACCAATATCGTGTGCCAAGCACGCAGCTTGAATAATTGCACCGACATCGGCAGGTGAAATCCACATCGGGAGTTCAT
The DNA here is from genome assembly GCF_024605895.1 of Acinetobacter sp. YH16056_T. Classification (NCBI taxonomy): domain Bacteria; kingdom Pseudomonadati; phylum Pseudomonadota; class Gammaproteobacteria; order Moraxellales; family Moraxellaceae; genus Acinetobacter; species Acinetobacter sp. YH16056_T. The sequence continues at coordinate 1,015,699 of NZ_CP094545.1, forward strand.
CTTTAATTTTTTCCGCTGCCAACATCCCCAATGAACGTCCAATACAAGACACTTCTAAAGAGTGAGTCAGGCGAGTATGAATACCATCGTGTTGGGTGAGGGGATGGACTTGGGTCTTGCGATTAAGCTGTCGAAAACTCTGCGAAAATATAATGCGGTCATAGTCTTTGTGGAAGGGGCTACGTGCCTGTTCAGAACTGTGTTTATTGCTACCAATACGAACTGTAGAAAGAAGTTCAAGCCAACGCATTTGAGTCATTTATCATTATTCAGTTATTTACTAAAAACTATGATGCCAAACTTGTGACTAAAGTAATAGTGGGTAGCGTCATAGCTTGACACTTTATTTAAGGGTATCGGTGTAGGTGTAGAATTATTCGTATTAAGGTAGGGTGTTTTTAAGATAAATATTATTCATTGGCTAGACTATTCGCTGATTCAAACCCATTGGTAATGCCGCCTTGAAAGCCTCAAAATTCTAAAATTGATATTAGGGTCTGTTGACATTTGTTGATTAAAAAAATAGCGAGATAGTAAAATTAAATCGCCAAACCCAATTTTACACTCGCTATGCCTCGAACAATGCTAAATGATCAACACTGGTCCAAGTTACTTGCTATTTTCCGTCACTTTAATATTTATCTCAAATTAAATTTACGGAATTTTATTGAAGCGATTTTATTTCGAATTAGAACAGGCTGTCCTTGGCGTGATTTACCTCAAGAGTTTGGTAAATCAAATTCTATTTTTAAGAAATATAATCGATGGTCTAAAAATAGTAAGTTTATGAATATTTTTAAATTATTCAGCCAGCATGCTGATAAAGAGTGGATTTTTATCGATGGGAGCCATGTACGAGCGCATCAACATTCAGCTGGTATTAAGAATCAAAGTATTTCCAAAAGTATTGGTGGTAATAGTTCAAAAATACATTTAGCAATCGATTCAAATGGTAATCCTATTGAATTTATTATTTCAGATGGAACTTCACATGATATTAAGGTTGCACCTGATCTTGTATCAAAATTAGATTTAACAGAGTCAGAAATGCTATGTGCAGATAAAGGCTATGATTCAGAAAGTTTCAGAAAGAAAATTAGAGAAAGTAATACGAAAGCAAACATTCCTCGAAGATCAAATGCCAAATCTAGCAATGATGATATGGACTGGTATATGTATAAAATCAGACATTTAGTTGAAAATGCATTTTGTAGATTAAAACAATTTAGAGGAATTGCCACAAGATACGATAAGCTAAAACGTAACTATCAAAGCGCTGTTGCTTTAGCTTGTATATTTATATGGTTGCCTCTTTAGCTCAATTTATCGGCTGTAAATGTCAACACACCCTAATTTTCGATTAATGTTTTTTACAATTTATTTTGTGCTAAGCTGCGCTGCTGTATTCAATCTTTTTGACTGAAAATAAAAACAAAATTTAAAAAATCTTGTGCCATTCTCGAACAGAAAATGCTTTTCCCATCTAGCTGATTTCACCAATACACAGTAGAATATGCGCTCTCTTCAAGTCACATTGCGGCTTGGTTCAAAAGACCAGCCCGTGGAGCCAAAATCAGCATGTTTATCGTGGCCGGTGCACCAGCACACTCTTCTTTTAAGAAAACGCAACTATTAACACGTCTATCTTCGATTAGTTCTGTTCAAGCAATTGAAAGCCAATTGGTTTATTTATTTGACCAAGCGCTGAATGAGCAACAACAGCAATCTGCTTTACAGCTTTTAAACGATGGTCAATCTTTTGAACTGCGCCAAGCTGCAAGTGATGAAGTCCAAATATTAGTGACGCCACGCGTTGGTACAATCTCTCCGTGGTCGTCGAAAGCAACGGACATTTTCGCCAACTGTAATACACCGGTTCATCGCCTTGAACGCGGTGTTTTGTTTACTTTGAAGGGCGTAAATGCTGTTTCTGATGAAGTAAAACTGGCATTACATGACCGCATGACAGAAAGCGTGTTCAATCAAATTGAAGACGCGACTGCGCTGTTCTCTGAAACTGAACCAAAGCCGTTAAATGCTATTGATATTTTAGGTCAAGGCAAAGACGCTTTAGTGAAAGCAAACTCTGAGTTTGGTTTTGCACTATCTGACGAAGAAATTGATTATTTAGTTGCAGCGTTTAACAAGCTTGGCCGTAACCCGCATGACATCGAATTGATGATGTTTGCTCAAGCAAACTCTGAGCACTGCCGTCATAAAATCTTTGGTTCTGAATGGACAATTGATGGCGAAGTTCAGCCATTGTCATTGTTCCAAATGATTAAAAACACTTATAAAGAATCTCCAGATGACGTTTTGTCTGCATATAAAGACAACGCATCAGTGATCGTGGGCTTTGACACTCAACGTTTCTATCCGAAAAAAGACGAAGAAACAGGTCAGCACGTTTACAAATATAAGAGCCAAGCTGCTCACATCTTAATGAAGGTGGAAACGCATAACCATCCGACAGCAATTGCGCCATTTGCGGGTGCTGCGACAGGTTCAGGCGGTGAAATCCGTGATGAAGGCGCAACTGGCCGTGGCGGTAAGCCAAAAGCAGGTTTAACAGGTTTCACTGTTTCTAACTTGAACATTCCTGGCTTTGAACAGCCTTGGGAAGAAAACTACGGCAAGCCGTCTCGTATGGCATCTCCGCTTCAAATTATGATTGAAGGCCCATTGGGTGGCGCTGCGTTTAACAACGAATTCGGTCGTCCTGCTTTAAATGGTTACTTCCGTACGTTTGAACAAAATGTAAATGGCGACGTAAAAGGCTTCCATAAGCCAATTATGATTGCCGGCGGTTACGGTAACATCCGTCCTGACCATGTAGAAAAAGATGCAATCCAACCGGGCGATCTTTTAATCGTACTTGGCGGTCCTGCAATGTTGATTGGTCTAGGCGGTGGTGCAGCGTCTTCTGTAGACAGCGGTAAGTTAGGTGAAAACCTAGACTTCGCATCTGTACAGCGTGAAAACCCAGAGATGGAACGCCGTTGCCAAGAAGTGATTGATGCCTGCTGGCGCATGGAAGACCATAACCCAATCGTGTCTGTACATGACGTGGGTGCGGGCGGTATCTCAAATGCCATGCCTGAACTTGTGAATGATCATGAGTTAGGTGCAATTCTTGATCTTCGTAAAATTCCATCATTGGAAAAAGGCATGTCTCCAATGGAGATCTGGTCGAACGAAGCACAAGAGCGTTATGTATTGGCGATTCGTCCAAGCTCATTAGAATTATTTGAATCACTGTGTGCACGTGAACGCTGTCCATTCGCCGTACTTGGTGAAGCAACTGAAGCGCGTCAATTGACAGTGAACGATCCACTGTTTGAAAACAAAGCTGTGGATATGCCAATGCAAGTAATGCTTGGTGGTACACCGCGTATGAGCCGTGCATATGAAACGATTGAACGTAAAGGTGATGACTTCACTGCTGAAACAGTAACAGATTTAAAAGATGCGATTTACCGCGTTCTTAAAAACCCAACTGTTGCATCTAAATCGTTCTTGATCACGATAGGTGACCGTTCGATTACAGGTATGGTTGCACGTGATCAGTTCGTCGGTAAGTGGCAAGTGCCTGTAGCAGATGCTGCGGTAACAACAACTAGCCTTGTCGGTTATACAGGTGAAGCAATGGCAATGGGGGAACGTCCGCCAGTTGCATTGTTAAATCCTGCTGCTTCTGCACGTTTATCTGTAGCAGAATCAATTTCAAACATCATGTCTGCAAAAATCGACCAGATCAGCGACATTAAATTGTCTGCAAACTGGATGGCTGCAGCAGGTCAACCGGGTGAAGACCAAGCGCTATTCGAAGGCGTTAAAGCCATCGGTATGGAAATGTGTCCTGCTTTAGGTATCGCAATTCCTGTAGGTAAAGACTCATTGTCTATGCGTACAACTTGGAATGATGACGGTGTTGATAAATCTGTAACATCTCCTATGACAGGCGTGATCACTGCATTTGCACCTGTGACTGATGTTCGCAAAACACTTACACCTGAACTTAAAAATATCGAGTCTGTACTGGTACGTATTGATTTGTCTAAAGGTCAATTCCGTCTTGGCGGTTCGATCCTTGCTCAGGTTTATAAAGCAATTGGTTCTGTAACACCTGACGTAGACAGCTTCGATGACTTCAAAGCATTCTTTGCATTGGTTCAAGACTGGAACAACCGTGGTCTAATCAAGGCTTACCATGACATCGGTGATGGCGGTCTATTGGCAACTGTTGCAGAAATGATGTTCGCTTCACGCCTAGGTGTAGCACTTGAAGATCAATCTACTGCAAGCTTGTTTGCAGAAGAAATTGGTGCAGTTCTTCAAATCAGCAAAGCGGATTGGGCTGCATTAGAAGCTGAAGTCGCTGCATCATCAATTGAAGATGCAATTGCAGTAGTAGGTACTGTAAACGATACAGATACTTTAACTGTAAATGGTTTGAGCTTAGACCGTGCTGAATTACAGCAAGCATGGACTGAAGTGTCACATCAAATCCAACGTCTGCGTGATAACGTAGAAACTGCGGATCAAGAATATGCGTTGATTGCTGACAAATCACATGCAGGTTTAATTGCAAAACCAACATTTGATTTGAACGAGCCGATCGAAGCACCGTACATCAATGAACGCCGTCCAAACATGGTGATTCTGCGTGAACAAGGTGTAAATGGTCATGTAGAAATGGCTGCTGCATTCGATAAAGTCGGCTTCAACACTGTAGACGTACACATGAGCGACTTGCTTGCTGGCCGTATCAGTCTTGATGACTTTGAAGGTTTAGTGGCATGTGGCGGTTTCTCTTACGGTGACGTATTGGGCGCAGGCGGCGGTTGGGCTAAATCAGTATTATTCAATCCTAAACTTCGTGACCAATTTGAGAAATTCTTCAACCGTGATGAAACTTTCTCTCTAGGTATTTGTAACGGCTGTCAAATGCTGTCTCAGCTTGCACCACTCATTCCGGGTGCAGAAGCTTGGCCTCGTTTCCACCGCAATACTTCAGAGATGTTTGAAGCGCGTGCTGTAAACGTACGCGTTGAAAAATCAAATTCTGTATTGTTAGAAGGTATGGAAGGTTCGATTCTTCCTATCGCTGTTGCACATGGTGAAGGCCGTGTGGTTGCTAGCGCGGAAAACATTGCAGCATTGAATGCAGGTGATCAAGTGATCTTGCGTTATGTAGATAGCCAAGGCAACCCAACACAGCATTACCCAATGAACCCGAACGGTTCACCAGAAGCGATTTCAGGTGTAACGTCTAAAGACGGCCGTGCAACGATTATGATGCCGCACCCTGAACGTAACTTCCGTGCGATTCAGCACTCTTGGAAACCTGAAGATTGGGATCAAGACGGTGCTTGGTTACGTATGTTCCGTAATGCACGTAAATTTATTGGTTAATCTTAGATAGATGAATCATAGAAAAGAGCCGCCTTCGGGTGGCTTTTTTTATGGTTGAAATTTACCAAAAGATATATTAATTATTGTGAATGCTTGTTTTTACACATATAATCGCTTTCGATTTTTAACCACCTACGGGTGGTTTTTTGTTGGTTTTTAAATTTTATTTCTCCCGCTGAACTTGGTTTAGATTTTGCTTTTATATTTGTGGAATCATGCTAGTGTGTATTTTATACACAATAACTATGCAAGATAAAAGAAAGATGGATAACTAAACGAGTTCAGTATCAACACTCATGATGAGGTGATGACATGATTAAAACAGTGGAATATTCGGCAGTGGATAAGTCTGCGTTGCGTAGAAAGGGCTGGAAGCTTTTTGGTGGAGTGGTGTGTTTGCAGTTGGTGTTTTTAGTTTTGGGTTATGTTTTACAGATGTAATATTTGAACAATTGAAACCGCCGTGAGGCGGTTTTTTATGTAAACTAATGCATAATTAAAAAACTGCAAAAATTAATAATGAGCTTTAAACAATTTGTATTATTAAAAGATATAAAAATATTTTTACTTTTAGGCTTTATGTTTCCGTCAACATTGTTAAGTGGGTGCTTTCCTATTTTAAAAACGAAGCATCCGAAAATTAATATAACTGTTATCAATGAGCAAAATGAAAAGTTGGACGATGCAGAAGTATTTTTAAATCTTACAACATGGCAAGGCAAGTCTTTTACTGAATCTACATTAAAAAAAACACAGGACGGAATTGCTACATTTTCTGCAGAGAAAAGTTTGCAATTTATTCATATATTTCCAGCAAAATATAGTTGGTCGATTTGCGTTTATAAAAATGGATATAGTCAAAATAGTTTTGTGCCAAAAAGTTCAAATAATCGAACACAAAATTTAGTATTGTTGTTAGATAAAGCTGAATTAGGTGTAGAAAAAAAACAACATTGTTGGAAAGAAAAATCCTAAAATATTGAATTAATAAAACCACCCGAAGGTGGTTTTTGATTAAATAGCCAATTGGATCTGCTTTAACACCGCCTTCAACGTATTTTCATAATCAAAAGCAGCATTAGTACTGTCTTGGTATCGCCAAGCGACATAACCATCTGGACGAACTAAGACAGCGCCTGATTCATGGATTTTAGATTTCGCATTCCATGTCCCATAAACGTCACGATATTCACGTGATCCAATTTGAATCACATCTAAATAAGGTAGATTCAACGATTCAGCAGCAGATTTCCAACCTTTGCCTGAAAGACCTGTCAGTAGGGTAAAGCGACCATGCCCAGTAATATCTAAGGTTGATTGCTTATCACCTTTGGCATCAATAATCCAAGTATGTGGAACTTTTGCCCCCGGACGTGTGGTCGCTTGTAAGTACAGTTGTTGATCTTTGGCAAAGATCTCAGGCTCAGATTCAGCAATCATGGCATTGGATGTATAGCGCTGATTCAACTCTACACCTTGGGCATTAAATTCAAAGTTTTTAATTTCTAAGGCTTGATATAGCTTTTGGCGAATTTCTGCAGCTTGTTCATCTTCCGCAAAAATACGTTGCATCATTTGAGCTTGAGTTGTGATGCCTTGGTCAAAACCAAATACCTCTTTGAGATGCTTATAGTCAAAGCGAGATTGATTGGCACGCGCCACGATTTGCTTGCCGACAGGCGCACGCTCTAATGTATAAGAATCAAGTAGAGCAGGAGTAGCCCAACCTTTGATGGCATACGCTAATTTCCAACCGAGGTTAAAGGCATCTTGCATACAGGTATTTGAACCTAAGCCACTTGATGGTGGATGACGATGCACCGCATCACCGCCGCAGAATACACGACCTTTTGAATATTCGGTTGCCCATGTTTGGTTCACATACCAATAAGACAATTTTTGAATTTCGACATTTTCTACTTCAGCACCGACAAAGGCATTTAAACGCGCACGAACTTGCTCTTCGGTGACTTGTGGTTCGCCTTTGGAAATATCAAAGCCCCAACCCATAATCCATTCATTCCAAGGTGTAATGGCACGGAGTAAGCCCATGCCCAGATCACCAAAGCTCGCTTCAGGGTTAACAATCCATTGCAAAATAGCAGGGCGGTTTTTCACATATTGAGAGAGATCTGCTTTAAAAGTCACATACACCGTTCCTGCACGAGCCATGATCCCTTCGAGGGGTAAATCAAGCTCTTCAAGCACTTTAGAGCGAGCACCATCCATACCAATTAAATATTTGGCACGTAAGCTAAATTCAGTTTGGGTAATGCGATTAAGGAATGTTGCTGTTACGCCATGTTCATCTTGTATATGCGATAAATATTCAGTATTAAAATTATAAATCGCACCACGCTCGGCTGCATTTTTTACCAACAAAGCTTCCATTTTCGGTTGAATAAGATCGACTAATGGACAGGGGCTACCTTTAATATAATCGCCATGACGTTCATCGCCCGTGCCCCAAGCACTCATACTGGCAATTTCTTCACCGACAAGACTTGTGGTAATGAGGCTTTCACCCATCTGCTCCCAAGGAGTTGCAATTTCTTTGACCTGTTCTTCGATACCTAAGTCACGCAACACTTCCATCGCACGTTGGTTGGTAATATGGGCACGCGGACTATTAGCTAACCAATTAAATTGGGTAAAAAGCTGAACCTGTATGCCGTAATTTGCCAAGGCCAAACCTAAAGTAGAACCTGCAGGCCCTGTGCCAATAATCAGAACATCGGTATCGAATTGCTGTGTCATAAAAACTCCATGTGTATGTGAAGCGAAAACTTGGAATAGTCCGCAGTCTAGGCAAATGATTTTCCGAGTAGAATGGATATTCATATAAACTATAGATCTATTGGTATTTTGACTGCATGACACGGGTGATGTAGTGAGTGTGTGGAGTGAAGCGAATGGAATTACGACATTTACGTTATTTTGTGACGGTGGCGAAAGAACAGAGTTTCACTAAGGCAGCGGAAAAACTATTTACAGCACAACCATCGCTCAGTCAGCAAATTAAAGACTTAGAGCAGGAAGTTGGGGTGCAATTATTTGAACGTTCTGCTCGCAAAGTCTTACTGACCGATGAAGGGCAGGCTTTTCTGAAATATGCAGAGCAAGCACTAGAAAATGCCAAACAAGCTGTAGCCGCAGCTCGCCACGTGGCGCAAGCCAAAAATAATCAAATACATATTGGCTTTTTAAATGTCGCAGAATTGAAAATTATGCCGAGTATTTTGGCGCAATTAAAACAACATATCCCTGATTTGAAAATTCATTTACATAGCTTGACGTGTACAGACCAAATCCAAAAACTCAAAAATACCGAATTGGATATTAGCTTTACTCGTTATCACTTAAGTCATGACGACTTTACCAATATTCAGGTTTTAAGTGAGCAGATCTATCTAGTCGGTGCAGCGCATCTGCATCCATCAGATCGCATCTTAAAACTTCAAGAGTTAAAAAATCACACCATTATTATGTGTGAACAAAATGCTTCTCCTGTTTTTTACGATACCTTAAATGCCTTGATTCCTTTTGATCAGCATCAACATGATCATATGCTGTGGGTAACAAATGTCATGCAGCATTTAAATTTGATTAATATGGGCATGGGCCTGAGTTTTGTGCCCGAATATTTACTCAAATTTTTAAATGATTCGGTCAAAGTCATTCAAACAGATGTGGAATTACCGAAACTAGGTTTATATGCAACCTATCCGAATGCATCGAATAATGTGGCATTAAAAATGATTTGCAGTGCTTTAAATAATGTGACTGCACAATAGCGTCTGGAATAACCAATGTTAAAACTGATTTATTATGTACCTGAGTCTCACCTAGAGTCGACTAAACTGGCTGTTTTTGAAGCTGGAGCAGGAGGTATCGGAAACTATGAACACTGTGCTTGGCAAGTGTTAGGGACGGGGCAATTTAAACCTGTAAAAGGCGCAAATCCTTTTATTGGTGAGTTGAATCAGCTTGAATCTATCCCTGAATGGCGAGTGGAAACCATCGTGCCTGAAGATAAAGCGAGTGAAGTCGCAAGGGCTTTAAAAGCAAGTCATCCTTATGAAGAGCCAGCATTTGAGTTTATTCAAATGGTGGATGTGAGTTTTTAATTCACAATAAAAGTCCCCTCTCCTTTTAAAGGAGAGGGTTAGGGAGAGGATTTATCAGATTATGCCCCCTCATCCTCTTGCGGAACATGCTCCTCATCCCGAAGAGAGAAGGGACTTACCGATTATTTAAAGTTATGCAGCTAATTGTGGTTGTGACCATTCATTTGAAAGCAATTTATATCTTCTGAATAAACAGCTCACGGTCAAAACGATACTGCGGGAAGAACACACCATCTTTAGCACGTTCACCTGCACCAATCACCATCACTGGGTATTGCTGGGCATTTAATCCTAAAATCTTCTTCACCAAAGGTTCATCAAAACCTTCCATCATACAACTGTCAAAACCATAGGCACGTAAAGCCAAAACTAAGTTTTCACAAGCCAATGCTGTGGTTTTACTTGCCCATAATTTTGCATCGGCTTCATTAAAAGCTGTTACAGGCAATTGTTTATCCAGTGTACGTGCAACTTTGAAAGCAACTTTCTTAAAGTTACCTAGGGCGTTGAAGTAACCAGTTTTATAGTTATAAGGAATAAACTTGTAATACTTCTGTACCGCTGCAGGGGCTTCAGGAAATGGAAATTCCGAAATATTCCGTTTTGCCATTTCATCTACACGGTCAGTACGCGCGACACAGACAATCAATTCAGCAGCAGTTTTTGCAGCTAGTTGCCCTAAGCAAGCTTTCACTAATTGTTTTTTCTTTGTAGGGTTTTGAACGACGTAGAATGTCCACGGTTGTAAATTCGATGAATTCGGTGCAAGCAAGGCGAGGTCTAAGCATTCATCTAAAATGTCGTTTGGAATGGCCTTGTCGGTAAACTTACGTACAGAACGACGGCTTTGTACAATTTTTTTAAAATTCTCGATATCGATGCCTTCAGGCGCAGGCTCGTAGTAGCGTTTCTTTTCAGGTTTATTGTCAGTTTGTGATGCTGCAGTCATGTGGAAACATCCAGTTTTTTAATTTAGAAAATAGATTGGGGCTGAGATGAAAAAAACCACCCAAATATGAGTGGTTTTTTAGTTCCATTAAAACATTAATTGAACTGAGAGAAGTCAGGTTTGCGTTTTTGCATAAAGGCGGCAACAGCTTCCATCATTTCTGGAGAGCCTACTCGATCCATGAAAATTTCAGCTTCATGGTCAATCCATGCCACGATTTCATCTACATTATGTTTCATTAATGCTTTTGATTGAACCAAAGACGCTAGTGGAAGTGCAGATAACTGTGCTGCTTTTTTCGCAGCTGTCGCATAAGCATCTTCTTCAATGCTATTGACCAAATTTGCTGAAAGCGCTGTCGCACTGTCAAACTTCTGAGCAGTTAACAGTAATTCCGCCGCTTTATGGTAGCCGGCTTGTTGAACCAATAGCTTGCTCGATGCACCTTCAGGCGATAGACCAAGGCTCACAAACGGAATTTGGAATAGGGCAGTATTGTCGCTGTAGACTAGATCGCAATGAAGCAGAATCGTAACACCAATCCCAATGGCAACACCGCGAACCGCAGCAATCAGCGGCTTAGAAAATTGAGCAGCAGATTTTAATAAAATGAACGGTGCGCCTTCAGAAGCTGGAGCTTGCCCTTTTTGAGCAGCAGATTTCATAAAATCTTGCATGTCATTGCCCGCACTGAAGTCCGCATCTTGACCACGGAGTACAACTACACGCACTGAAGTATCTTCATCAGCTTCATCTAATGCTTTTGCAATCCACAGATATAGTTCTGTATACAGCGCGTTCTTCGCCTGAGGTCGGTTGATGGCTAAGGTCAGTACGCCATTGTCCAAATTCGCATTCAAATGTTCATGGGGTTGTTGAATACAGCTCAGTGTCATCGTACTATCCTTGCGTAAAAGTTTCGTTTTGATTTTATGCTCAACATTATGTCGCATATTTCAGCCTGTGGCACAACTGCTCAGTTCATAAAAAGTTTGATTTGATATGAAATATACATTTGATTATTTGGTTTTCATTGGGCGTTTTCAGCCGTTCCATTTAGCACATCTGCAAACCATTAAAATTGCCTTGCAACAAAGTCAATATGTGCTTCTGGCGCTTGGTTCGGCGCAAAATGAACGTAATATCAAAAATCCATTTTTGGCTGTAGAACGTGAGCAGATGATCCTTTCAAGTTTTTCAGAGCAAGATCAGAAGCGAATCAAGTTTGTGCATGTGATTGATGTATATAACGATGAAAAATGGCAAAAGTTAGTCAAATCTTTGGTAGATGATGTAGTTGAAACGAATGCAAAAGTCGGTTTGATCGGGCATTTTAAAGATGATTCTTCTTATTATTTAAAATTCTTCCCCGAGTGGAAAATGGTTGAGCTGGATAGTCTAGAAGGGGCGATTTCTGCGACACCAGTACGTGAAGCGTATTTTCGTGGTGAAATTCAGCATAATGCTTTTCCTCAAGGTACCGTCGAATTTTTGCAAAAATTTCAACAGACAGACATTTATAAACAACTTCAACACAAATTTATGACTCAGGATAAAACAAATCTGCTATAAAAAAACGCTAAAATTTCTAGCACTACAATGGAGCAAAAAATAAACATTGTAGTGATTTTAGGTTGTGTTTTATTCAGGAGAAAAACATGAATTTGCGTCACGGAACCTTAGCAAAATATATGGGAGCCTTCGCTTTATGCTGCGTATTGCCCCTACATGCTGCTGAGTGGACGCTAACGCCTAATAGTCAGGTCACTTTTGGCATTAAATCTGTGGGGCTGTCTATTGTAGAAGGGCGCTTTAATAAGGTTCAGTCGAACCTTAAGTTTGATCCTGAAATTCCACATAAAGGTTCAGCGCATTTACTGTTAGATGTAGATAGCATCAGTTTTAGTAACCCAAGCTTAAAGGGATTAATCTTGGGAAGTGAATATTTTGATGCCGCTGAATTTAAGCAAGTGAAGTTTGTCAGTAAACAAATCGAACCAGTGGCATATGCGAAGTATATGATTCGAGGGGATCTCACCATTCGTGGTATCACTAAACCTGTGATCTTCGATACCACACTCACCCCAAATCCGCAAAATCCAAAAGTGTTGGATGTTCAATCTTTAGCAACCATTAAGCGTAGTGATTTTGGTATGCGTAAAGCACTGGGTGGTGTTGGTGAGCAAGTATTGATACAGCTCAAAGGCCAATGGCGGCTTGAATAACCGCAGTCTTACAGGGTTTAACACATATGATCTTTGGCATGTTGCAGCACAACAGCAGTCAATTTTTGTAATTGAACAGATTGTTGGTTCCAGTGATGCCAATACAAGGCTAAATCAATACTGAGTTCTGTTGAAAGCTCTATCAATTTTCCCTCTGCCAATAAGTCTTTGCTTTGATAGTCGGGTAACCATCCATAGCCCAAGCCCATCGTAATGGCATCAAAAAATGCCGTTGAAGAGGGAATGAAATGATGTGGATATTGTGAAGGATTGAGTCCGAAATTTTTCTGAATCGATTGCGTATGTAGGTCATCTTTCTCATTAAAAATCAGTGCAGGCGCAGCCCTTAACGCATTTCGCGTCACGCCTTGACCGAACCATCTTTGTATAAAATCAGGGGTTGCTACAAAGCGATAATGCATTTCACCCAGATATTCTGCGACGCAGCCTTTCATGGCTTCTGATTCTGTTGTGACACAGGCATTGACCAAACCGGCTTCTAATAAATGATGTGTTTGTGACTGATCATCGACCTGAAAATGAATCACGATTTTTTCTTCAATTAAGAGATCTTTGAGTAGCGGAAGCAACCATGTCGCAAGTGAGTCAGCATTGGTCGCAATATTGACTTGATAGAAAGCATTCGCCGTTTGTCCTGTTAGATTTTGCAGAAAATTATGTTCTAGTAATTTGCTGTGTTGTAAATAATGTAATAATGATTGGCCCGCGAGTGTTGGGCGGCAGGGTCGTTCACGTACAATGAGTACATGACCTAATTTCTTTTCTAAGGTTTGCAGCCTGAGCGTGACCGCAGATGCCGTAATGTTTAAACGCAGTGCCGCTTGTTCAAAGCTTCCTGTTTCAGCAACTGCAAGAAAAGCTTCGCTATGTTTGCTTTGTAACATGAGTCACCTATGAGCATTAGAAATTTCACAAACTAAGAAAAACTTAGTTATATTGATATTTATTTATAAATACTTATTTTTAGCAATTAGCTTGGATAATAGCAACATTCATTTAAAGCTTTGAAAGTGTAGTTAAAAATGTTGCACAGTTATATGCAAGGGCTCGCAATTGGATTTAGCCTAATTATCGCGATTGGTGCGCAAAATGCGTTTATTCTCAAGCAGGGGTTAAAAAAGCAGTATGTCTTTTGGCTCTGCGCTATTTGTGCTGCTTCTGATTCGATACTCATCTTACTAGGTGTGCTCGGATTCTCCCAATTGGTTGAAAGTCATCCGGAAATTGTCAATGGAGCTAAATATTTGGGCGCAACTTTTTTAGCAGTTTATGGAGCACAGCATTTTCTGCAAGCCTTTAAAACTTCGAGCAGTTTAGCGCCCAGTGAGAAGAATGAAACCAAACTATTGAAGTTGATACTGATTTGCTTGGCTTTAACGTGGTTAAATCCACATGTGTATCTCGATACGGTTGTGCTGATTGGGTCTATTTCAACGAAGTTTGAATCGACAGCCGTATATTTTGCGATTGGGGCAATTACAGCTTCATGGGTGTTTTTCTTTGTCCTCGGATTTGGTGCGCGCTATTTATTACCGCTCTTCCAAAGTGCAAAGGCATGGAAAGTTTTAGACTTTATTATTGGCGTTGTGATGTGGGGAATTGCAATTTCATTATTGCTCTAGTTATATGTCCTCATTAAATTTGAGCCCATTCCTAAAGGAGCGGGCTCAAATCATTAATTTTATGCAGCTTGTAATGCTTTTAAATCTTCTAAGACTTGTTCTGCATGGCCTGCAGCTTTGACTTTACGATATTCTTTTACCAGCTTTCCATTATGGAAAATAAAGGTTGAGCGTTCGATGCCCATAACCTTTTTGCCATACATATTTTTTTCTTTAATCACATCGAAATGCTGACATAGCACTTCTTCTTTATCACTGATTAAATCAATGCTTAGATTTTGCTTTTCAGTGAAGTTTTGATGGGCTTTAACCGAGTCGCGAGAAATGCCGTAGATTGGTGTATTAAGCGCATCAAACTGATCTTTTAAGCATGAAAACCCAATGGCTTGCGTCGTACATCCTGGTGTTGAATCTTTAGGGTAGAAGTAGATGATCAGCCAGTCATTGTTTAGTTCTGCAAGGTTGACTTCACCTGAGGTGGTTGGGAAGGTTTGATTTGGTAAGCTAATTTCAGTCATGAAGATTTCCTTTTTCATGTCTTATCCCTAAATGGGCTTAAACAAAGTATGTGAAATATGACCATCATACAGAATTTACTTTGAACTTAAAGCAATAAAAAAGCCTGCATTTGCAGGCTTTTTTAAGACGAAAATTATTTTTTCGCTTGAGCAGATTTCATTGCTTCTTCAGTTAAATTTTTTAATTTACCTGTTAACTGAGGACCGAAACATGCTTGAAGGTCTTTATTTTGTTTTTGAACAAAAGCGAGTGTTGCAGGGCTTTTCTTCTGGTTGATTGTGCTTTGGATTTCCCATTTTTGAGCATTGGTTAAACGACCATCTGCTTCAACAGCACAAGTACAGTATTTGCTAACTTCAGCGGCAGTTAGTTTTTTACCTTTGCCAGTTTCTTCTTTACAAACATTAATTAACGAAGATTTTACGTTAGTGCTCTTATATGCTTGTTGAAGCTTGTCGTTGTCAGCGTGTGCAACTGAAGCAAACAATGCAGCTGCAGAGAAAGCAGCAGAAAGAATAATGTTTGATTTTAAATTTTTCATAAACCCTACCTTGTTATTTCGGTATGTAACGTGTCGGATCTTCAACACCTGCGTCAACGAAACCTTGTTTACGAAGACGGCAGCTATCGCATTTACCGCAAGCACGACCTTGGTCATCTGCTTGATAGCAAGACACCGTTTGACTGTAGTCTACGCCATGTTCTATACCTAAGCGAATGATATTTGCTTTGGATAAATGTAACAGAGGTGTTTCAAATTTAAGTGGTTTTCCTTCAACGCCAACTTTAGTTGCAAGGCGAGCCATGTTGGCAAAGGCTTCGATAAACTCTGGACGGCAGTCTGGATAGCCTGAGTAATCAACCGCATTAATACCAATGACAATTGCTTCTGCACCAAAAACTTCCGCCGCAGCTAAAGCATAGGACAAGAAAATCGTGTTACGCGCTGGTACATAAGTTACAGGAATACCGGCTTGTTCATGATCAGGAACTTCAATGCTATGGTCAGTTAACGCAGAGCCACCTAAGTTACCTAAATCTATATTAATGACACGATGTTCTACACCAGCCAGCTTAGTTAACTCACGAGCAGCATCTAGTTCTGTCGTAGAACGTTGACCATACATAAAACTTAAGGCAATACATTCATAACGTGCTTGAGCCCAAGCTAAACAAGTGGTTGAGTCTAAGCCGCCAGACAATAAAACTATGGCACGAGGGCGCATATGCATTACTCCAAATAATTCTTTAAAACTTAACGACCAGTTTCATCGTTCCAAAGCAATTTATGTAATTGCAATTGGAAGCGAACAGGGAGATGGTCTTCTAAAATCCATTGTGCTAAATCACGTGCAAGCTGAGGCAAACGAACAGCACTTTTTTCAACGGCAAAGGCCGGAGAGAACCAAATGGTGCTAACTTTTTCGTTTAGCTTATAGCGCTCAACTTGCTGTTTTGACCATTCATAGTCTTCACGATTACAAATCACAAATTTGATCTGATCATGCGCTGTTAAATGGTCGAAGTTGCTAAGCAAGTTTCGTGCAACTTCACCCGATGTCGGGGTTTTTAAATCCATAACTTTTGAAACACGCGGGTCAACTTTAGACACATCTAAAGCACCACTGGTTTCTACAGATACTTCGCAGCCTAAATCGGCCAGACGAGTCATGAGGGGAAGGGCGTTCGGTTGAGCAAGCGGCTCACCACCCGTCACGCAAATATAAGGGGTTTTAAAATCTAAAGTGGTTTGAATAATTTCTTCTAATGATTGGCGTTCACCACCTTCAAACGAATAGGTCGTATCACAATAAGTGCAACGTAACGGACAGCCCGTCAAGCGGATAAAGACCGTAGGCAAACCTGCGGTATTGGCTTCACCTTGCAATGAATAAAAAATCTCCGTAATACGTAAACCCGCAGACGGATCAGAAACAGGAATAGCGGAAGATCGAAGGGTACTCATAACAAAATTAACCAGATATAAAAAAACAAAAAATCTCTACGATCATTGCTAACCGTAGAGACGAGGAGCGATAGAAGCTCCACGGAACACGAATGCTCCGCTGAAATAAAGACTTAGTCTTCGCGTAATAATTCGTTCAAGCTTGTTTTCGCACGAGTTTTCGCGTCAACTTTTTTCACGATTACTGCAGCATATAGGCTGTATTTACCGCATTTAGAAGGCAGGCTGCCAGAAACCACAACAGAGCCAGCAGGAACACGACCGTAATGGATTTCGCCAGTTTCACGGTCATAAATCTTAGTCGATTGACCAATGAATACGCCCATTGAAATCACAGAACCTTCTTCTACGATCACACCTTCAACGATTTCAGAACGCGCACCGATAAAGCAGTTGTCTTCAATGATTGTTGGGTTTGCTTGAAGTGGTTCAAGAACGCCACCAATACCAACGCCACCAGATAAGTGAACATTTTTACCAATTTGAGCACATGAACCAACAGTTGCCCATGTATCAACCATAGTACCTTCGTCAACATATGCACCAATATTGACATATGAAGGCATCAATACAACATTTTTCGCTTGGAAAGAACCTTTACGTGCTACAGCAGGTGGTACTACACGTACACCAGCAGCTTTAAATTGTTCTTCAGTCCAGTCAGAGAACTTAGTATCAACTTTGTCATAGAAGCGTAAGTCACAAGCTTCCATTGGTTTGTTGTCGTTCAATTTGAATGAAAGCAAAACGGCTTTTTTCACCCATTGATGAACAATCCATTCACCATCAATTTTTTCAGCAACACGTAATGTACCGTTATCTAGGCCAGCGATCACTTCTTCTACTGCTGCACGTACTTCAGCAGGACAGTCAGCTGCAGTGAAATTAGCACGGTCTTCAAACGCTTGTTCAATGATTGTTGAAAGCTGAGACATGTTCTTCCATCCAGAAAAAAATTTTCCAAGATTTTACACTAAATCGAGTTAAAAATAGATGGTAAATCGGCCTAGGATCGGAATTAATTATTAAGCAAGTACTAAAACCAAGAAATTAAGAGTGATGAATTTAGCATTTTCACAAGGTTTGTATAAAAAATACGCAAAATATACAGAATTGTTCCTTAACATCATTATTATATTTAAAAAAATCAAATAAAAACTCTTTATTAATCAATATTAAAATCTAAATGTATCAAAAGTTAACAAAAAATCAGTAAATTTGCATAAATGTTGAGCTGTGTTTCCTTTTAACATGTGCCATATAACAAGTCTGTAAAATCTGAATAACAGTTTATTTTGAGGAGAAACACATGAAATCATTACGTTTATTAACAGTAGCTGCTCTACTTACTGCTGCAGGTACTGCAATGGCAGATACCTCTGTAGTTCATGATGGTTATGCATTTGATCAAAACCAACTTATCCCAACTGGCGCTCGTCTAGAAGTGGGTACGACTGGTTATGGTGGTGCGTTACTTTGGACTGCGAACCCATACGTTGGCCTTGCATTAGGTTATAACGGTGGTGATATTTCATGGTCTGATGACTTATCTGTCGATGGCGTAAAATACGACATGGATATGGATAACAAAGTTGGTTACTTAAATGCAGAAGTTCGTCCTTGGGGTGCAAGTGCTAATCCATGGGCTCAAGGTCTTTATGTTGCTGCGGGTGTAGGTTATATCGACACTGAATATACGTTAGATAAGCGTCGTAAAGGTGATACACCAATTAAAATTGATGGTGAAGAGACAAACTTTACACGAGTAAACGGTACAGTGTCTTATGATAATGATATCGCTCCATACCTAGGTTTAGGTTTTGCGCCAAAATTGAATAAAAACTGGGGCGTATTCGGTGAAGTAGGTGCTTATTACACTGGTAATCCATCGGCTAAATTGACAGGTGTAGGTGATGACCCTGCAATTCTTGCTGACCATGAACGTAACGTTGAGCAAGATGACAAATACGAATGGCTTCCAGTAGGTAAAGTAGGTGTGAGCTACCATTGGTAAGTTATTACTGAAATAAAAAAACGAGCTTCGGCTCGTTTTTTTTGTTTTTAGAATGCGTTTAAAATCTGTGACCAAATTTCAAACCATAGATCATGGCATCATTGTCTGAGACACTTGCAAGACCTGAAATATGAGATTTTTCAGTATTCGATGGTTTTGAGAGTTTCATATAATACAGGCCAGTCGCTAGAAAATTGTTCGGGTTAAATTTATACATCATACCTAAACCTAAACCTCGATAGCCATCACTTGGGTTTAAGGTAGACACCGCATTTCCTGTCCCGTTGTCCCAAATAAATTCTGCAGCAGCGAGCCAACTCGGATTAAATTGATGTGCAATCCCCAATTTTCCTGACCATTGATCTTTCTGATATTCCACCAATTGGATATCAGCTAAATCACGGTATTGTGGATCGAGTGCTGCGTATTGAAGCACGGCATTAAACTGCGGTGGCTGAATGTTGAAATCTTTCCAATTAATCCACCGAACTGTGCCATATACAACATTGTGTGGGCTAATGGCTGTTTGAAAATCAAAATTGACGCTTTGTGGCGTTTGAATTGAGGTATGGGTGTCAAGTACTAATTGAAAAGGACCATTTGAATATAAAGTTGATTCAGAGGTCTTATTTTCATGTTTTATTTTTGAACGATAGGTTAGGCTAGTTTTAATAGCATATTCAGGGATTTGATAACTGAATCCGAGCAGCCAACCAATCGCTTCATCTTGTTTAAAATCGGCATGGTAGCCATTGAGAGCAGCATATTGTTGCCCAGAAATTTTTAAATCACCTTTAAATGTTTGTAGGCTTAAACCGCTATAAATATTCCAATTATTATTGGGTTGATAGCCTACCAGTCCAGTTAGGTTATGCGTTCTAAAGTTAATATCGGCGCTTTCAATATCGATATTTGAGCTATCTGGTAAGCGAGGACTATATTGATAACTGATATCAGTATGAAAAGGTTGCTCATAAATTACTCCCGCAGAAATATTTTCATGTGGTTGAATTTTAAGTGCAAATTTCCCAGAAAATTGTTGATGAGCGAGATTCCCTGTAGAAAAATCAGTGATGCCCAATTCACTAATTAAGCCTTGATTCTGAACTTTGCCGTCAACTTGAGCATCGACATAAGCGAAACTGGCTTCAGTATAATTTCCGGGTTCAAGAAAGGCCGAGATCGATTGATCTGAGTTTTCTATTCCTGCTGCATACATGATCTGTATGGGGCAGACGATACCGACTGCCACTGCGACGAATTGATTTTTCATAAATATGGGTCGGAAGTAATAAGGTTTTAATTTTTATTGTGTTGGATGTATTTTAATCAAAATTAAAAATAAAGCCAAGAAAACTTAGATAAAATATGTGTTTACCAAAAAAAGAGGACAGTAGGTGTCCTCTTTAATTCGTCAATTGGCCTATCATTCTTCTGGGTAAGCGACTTTTTTCAACGCTTTGATGTCAGCATCTGGTGAACATAAAGAAATAAACTCATAGCCATAACCGCGTAGTAAATGTCCTTTGCGAACAGCAATCCAAGTGGTATTGACCCCAAAAATATCGGTTGGAATTTGTTTTAAACGGTAATCTCGTTCTGGGTCGTAGGCCACATCGTTGACAATACCCACGCCCATATTCAGTTCAACATAGGTTTTAATAACGTCTGCATCAAGTGCGGACATCACGATATCAACATCAAAGCCTGAATCTTCAAAGGCTTTATCAATTTTTGAACGACCCGTAAAACCACCGTGGTAAGTAATAATTGGATAGTTCGACAAATCTTCAATGGTGATATTTGATTTTTGGGTCAGTGGATGCTCTTGTGGTGTGATGATACTGTGTTGCCAGTTATAGTAAGGCACACTTGCAAGGTTATCTTCGGTGGTTAACGATTCGGTTGCGATCCCAATATCCGCTTCACCTTGAAGGAGCATTTCTGTAATTTCAACAGGGCTTGCTTGTTGCAAAATTAGATGAACTTTTGGAAATTCTTTTTTAAATTGGTTCACAATCGGCGGCAAGACATAACGCGCTTGCGTATGTGTGGTCGCAATCGTCAATGTCCCTTCATCCACTTTGTTAAAGTCATCTGCTAGACGTTTAATATTGTCTGCATCCACGAGCATACGTTCAACGATACCCAATAATGACTGGCCTGGTTCGGTTAAACCGAGTAGACGTTTACCTTTACGGATAAACAGCTGTACACCAAGTTCATCTTCTAGATCTTTGATGTGTTTACTAACGCCAGACTGCGAGGTGTAAAGTGCAGCAGACGCTTCTGTTAAATTAAAATTCTGACGTACGGTTTCTCGAATAATTCTTAATTGTTGGAAATTCATAATTTTATTTTACCTTAAAAGCAAGTGGGGCTTGTGAAGGCCCCAACTTTTTTTTTATGCAACTTGGTTTTCAAATAAATGCAAGTTAGTTGCACTTAACCATACCGTTTGATTTGGGCGGAATTGATGCGCTTTCGCTTCATCTGCCGTTAATGAAATTTCAATAAGATTGCCTTGACGGTCATGCAGTTCAGCAATGACTTTACCTGCAATCCAAAGCTCACGTACAAAAGTCGCTTGGATGGCATTTTCTTGCGGCTGTGCATGAATACGCAGTTCATCCGGACGAGCGAAGGCAATGACATTTCCTTGCGGCGCATTGGCGTTTTGTGGCAACAAAATTCGGTCTTCACCAATTTGAATGAGGCCATTGCTATTTTGACCTTCAAAACGGTTGGCTTGACCTAAAAAGTCAAATACAAACGGTGTTGCAGGTTTTTCATAAACTTCACGCGGCGAGCCAATCTGTTCTACGTTGCCTTTATTCATCACAATGATTTGATCGGCCACTTCAAGCGCTTCTTCTTGGTCATGGGTCACGAAAATAGAGGTGATGTGGAGTTCGTCATGCAAGGTACGTAACCAGCGGCGTAATTCTTTACGAACTTTGGCATCCAATGCACCAAAAGGTTCATCCAGTAATAACACACGCGGTTCAACCGCTAAAGCACGTGCTAGTGCAATACGTTGACGTTGACCACCTGAAAGTTGAGCAGGGTAACGGTCAGCCAAGAAACCAAGCTGAACAAGATCAAGCAAACGAGTAACCCGCTTTTTGATCTCGGCTTCAGATGGGCGTGTTGCACGTGGGCGTACGCGTAAACCAAAAGCAATGTTGTCAAATACGGTCATATGACGGAATAGTGCATAATGTTGGAATACAAAACCAACTTCACGTTCACGGACATGAACTTTAGTGGCATCTTCACCTTCTAGAATGACTTGACCGCTATCGGCAGATTCAAGTCCTGCAATGATACGGAGCAGGGTGGTTTTACCACAGCCTGATGGGCCAAGCAACGCAACAAGCTGGCCATCAGGGAAATCTAAAGAGATATTTTTAAGTGCATGGAATGCACCAAAGTGTTTTTCAATATTTTTTACTTGAATACTCATGAGGTCATTCCTTAAGAAACTTGTGAATCTTCTTTACGCTTGTCTTGTCGTTCCTGACGTAGTTCAACCCATGTTTTTAAAATCAGGGTCACAATCGCCAAGAGCGCTAATAGTGAAGACACAGCAAAAGCAGCACTAAAGGTATATTCGTTATAAAGGATTTCTACGTGTAGCGGTAAGGTGTTGGTTTCGCCACGAATGTGACCTGAAACTACAGAAACAGCACCAAACTCACCCATTGCACGTGCATTACATAGAATCACGCCGTAGATTAAGCCCCATTTGATATTTGGAAGTGTCACTTTCCAGAAAGTCTGCCAGCCTGAAGCACCCAATACGATAGCTGCTTCTTCTTCCTCTGTCCCTTGAGCTTCCATTAATGGAATCAACTCACGTGCCACAAAAGGAACGGTAATAAACACAGTAGCAAGGACAATGGCTGGAACGGCATATAAAATTTTGATGTCGTTATCCATCAGCCAGCCGCCTAACCAACCTTGAGTACCAAAAATCAATACCAACATTAAGCCAGCAATAACTGGAGAGACTGAAAATGGCATATCAATAATCGTGGTTAAAATAGATTTACCACGGAAATTAAACTTGGCAACACACCATGCCGCAGCTACACCAAACACTACGTTTAGCGGTACGGCAATCACAGCTGTCAGTAGGGTAAGTTTTACTGCTGATAATGTATCTGGATGAACCAATGCTTGGAAGTAAACGCCAACACCTTGTTTAAAGGCTTCAACGAAAACCAAAACCAATGGCAGAATCAGGCAGCTTAAGAAGAAAATTAAAGCAATGATGATCAGGGTATAACGAACCCATGTCGGTTCACGCGTTGCATCACGCGACTGTAATTTTTCCGCAAGCGCATTACTGTTCGTATTCATCGTGCAGTTCTCCCTGTACGGCGACTTGCCCATGCTTGAACCAAGTTAATTAAGAATAAAATGGCAAAAGAAATCACCAGCATCACGACTGCAATCGTGGTCGCGCCTGCATAATCATATTCTTCAAGGCGAGAGATGATCATCAATGGCGCAATTTCAGTTTTGAAGGGTTGGTTACCTGCGATAAAAATCACCGATCCATATTCACCCACACCGCGTGCAAAGGCCAAAGCAAAACCTGTTAACAGCGCAGGAAATAGAATAGGTAAGATCACTTTGGTCACGATCTGAAAGCGATTTGCGCCCAGTGCCGAAGCTGCTTCTTCAAGTTCAGTTTCTAGATCACTCAGTACAGGCTGTACAGTACGAACCACAAAAGGAATACCAATAAAGATGAGGGCTAAGGTAATACCGATCGGGGTATATGCGACTTTAATGCCAATAGGTTCAAGGTACTGACCGATCCAACCAGTCGGTGCATATAACGAAGTTAATGCAATACCAGCAACGGCAGTTGGCAATGCAAAAGGTAAATCAACCAATGCATCGATAATACGTTTACCCGGGAAGGTATAGCGAACCAAACACCATGCTAAGAGCAAACCAAAAACCACATTGACTAACGCAGCAATAATGGCGGCACTAAAACTCAGTTGTAACGATTTTAAAATACGTTCTGAGCTTAAAATCTCCCATAGTCCTTCCCAACCGATACCTAACGATTTAATAAATACGGCCGAAAGGGGAATGAGCACAATTAAGGATAAATACGCTAGGGTAAAGCCTAGAGAAAGACCAAATCCTGGCAGCACTCGGGATCGCTGCGACATGATGACTCCTCAAAATGAGAAAAGCTGACTTAAAAGGTCAGCAAAATTGAATAAATGATTTTGCGACAAGCTTAATGCTCAGTACTTAAAAAGCAAATTGAAATAAATACTTGTTTTCATCAGTAAAGCTGATATGTTTCATGTGGTTTTCTGAAATTAAGTAATTGAAAATTTCAGGAAACGGCCCAAAACCTGATGCAACATTAATGTGACCCACAGCGCCCATATTCACAGGGTAAAGCTTCCAAGCACCTGCAAGTTGTTTTGCATCTTCAAAGCCAAGCCAAGGATCATTTTCACTAATCAACATCGTTGTCGGCACACGAATAGTTAGCTGATGAAAAAATGCTTTGTAATCCGTTGTACTGTCGCGTGCAAAGCCGTTTTCTCCAAAGCGTGCTGGATTGGCGGGTGCGACCAAAACTAAATTTTTGATTTTTTTATTGAGTTCTGGATGCAAGGCCAATGCTGCCACCGTGGTTAAACAACCAAAGCTATGCGCCACAATTTGAATTTCACCCTGTAACGGTCGTACGGTTTGAACGAATTGTTTAATCCATTCTTTTAGTACAGGGTGATTCCAATCCTTTTGCTGAACACGAGAGCTAGACATGAGCTGACGTTGTAACCAAGATTGCCAATGTGCGTGTTCACTACCGCCTACACCCGGGACAATTACTGTATGTGTCATGTCAAGTTCTCCTGATTCAGCCAATGACTGGTCTTATTTTCCATTGTTGGCTTTGACGATTTGGTCAAACACGCCGCCATTTTCAAAGTGTGCTTTTTGGACTTTATCCCAACCACCAAATTCTTTATCAATGGTTACGAGTTTAAGTGGCTTAAAGACTGATGCGTATTGTGCAAGCGTTGTAGCGTTACGTGGACGGTAAAAGTTCTGAGCTGCGATTTGCTGACCACGTGGTGAATAAAGGAAGTTTAAATAACCTTTGGCTAAATAAAGATTACCTTTTTTCTCTGCGTTTTTTTCTAAAACAGCAACAGGGGGCTCAGCTAAAATTGAAAGTGAAGGGGTCACAATTTCAAATTTACCCGGTTGTTCACGAATCGCTAAATGTGCTTCATTTTCCCAAGCCAGTAATACATCACCAATGCCACGTTCAGCAAAGGTCGTAGTCGAACCACGTGCGCCTGAATCGAGTACTTTGGTGTTTTTATAAATCTTACGGACAAATTCTTGAGCCGTTGTATCATTACCACCCGCTTGATGTTTTGCCCAAGCCCATGCTGCTAAATAGTTCCAACGCGCACCGCCTGAGGTTTTCGGGTTTGGGGTGATAATACCTACGCCTGGTTTAACCAGATCGCCCCAATCTTTAATCGCTTTTGGGTTGCCTTTACGGACTAAGAATACAATCGTTGAGGTATATGGCGTTGAGTTTTGTGGAAGTTTCTTCTGCCAATCTGCAGGTAAAAGTTTGGCTTTTTCTGCAATCACATCAATATCCGCTGCAAGTGCTAAAGTCACTACATCGGCATCTAAGCCATCAATGACTGCACGCGCTTGTTTGCCTGAACCACCATGAGATTGTTTAAAATTAATTTTTTGACCTGTACGGCTTTCCCAATATTTGCTGAAGTCTTTATTCACACTTTCATAGAGTTCACGCGTTGGGTCGTAAGATACGTTTAAAAAATCTTTCGCAGCTGCGCCAAAAGAAACCGTCGAAATGACTGCAGCAAGAACACCCAATTTTAACTTTGCGGAAATACTCATGTGAACCTCAATAATTTTTACTTTATCTGTAACATGGGTGAAGAATAGCGCCAATCTTTATGCATAAAAAATAATTAAAAATGAATTTTATATGAATAAAAAAGATAAAAGGCATGTCTATGAAAAAAAAGCATCGACCTTATGCGAAAGGAAGATGCTTTTCAGTATTTAAAGCATTATTTTGAATTATTGATCTTCACGATTTGATCAAAGACACCACCATTTTCAAAATGTTTTTTCTGCACTTTGCTCCAACCACCAAACTCTTTATCAATCGTGACGAGTTTTAAAGGTTTAAAAACATTTTTATATTTTGCTAAAACTGCCGCATTACGTGGACGATAATAGTTCTGTGCGGCAATAGTTTGACCTGCAGGTGAGTACAGATAATTTAAGTACGCTTTGGCTAAATTTTCATTGCCATCTTTCTTAGCATTTTTTCTACAATCGCAACAGGTGGCTCGGCCAAGATAGAAAGTGAAGGGGTCACAATCTCAAACTTACCCGGCTGTTCACGAACTGCCAAATGTGCTTCATTTTCCCAAGCCAATAACACGTCACCAATACCACGTTCTGCGAATGTAGTTGTTGCACCACGAGCACCTGAGTCGAGGACTTTGGTTTGCTTATAAATTTGACGGACAAATTCTTGGGCTTTTGCATCATTACCACCTGCTTGATGTTTTGCCCAAGCCCGCGCTGCTAGATAGTTCCAGCGCGCACCACCCGATGTTTTGGGGTTCGGGGTAATAATGTCGACACCTGGTTTAATTAAATCGCCCCAGTCTTTAATGCCTTTCGGGTTGCCTTTATGCACTAAGAACACAATGGTCGATGTATAGGGTGTTGAGTTTTGTGGGAATTTCTTTTGCCAGTCTTTTGCAACTAAACCACGTGCAGCAATTTCATCAATATCTGCAGCCAAAGCCAAAGTAACGACATCTGCATCTAGACCATCAATAACTGCACGAGCCTGTTTACCTGATCCACCATGAGATTGTTTAAAGTTAATGTCTTGGCCTGTGGTTTTTTTCCAGTAAACACTAAAGTCTTTATTGAAGTTGTCATACAATTCACGGGTTGGATCATATGACACATTTAAGAAATCTTTGGCAGATGCACTGAATGCTGTGGCAGAAATGAATGCAGCCAAAACTCCAAGTTTTAATTTAGATAGATTCATGTTGTCCTCAATTTTTATACATGTTTTGTTGGATGAGGCAAGAATATCTGTAGTTTTTATGCAGAAAAAATAATTAAAAAAGAATTTAATATGAACAAAAAAGAAATATATGCTGAACGATTATTTTTTAAAATAAAGAGATGTAATTGGGATGACGACGTATGCAGTGTTTTAAAAATGCGCAGCAAATAGAACAAGTTGATTTACTTGATCGAGCCTTTCACTATGGCGATGGCTGTTTTAGCACGGCACGTATTCGCCAAGGACAAATAGAACTTTTAGCTTTGCATATTGCACGATTAAAACTGAGTAATGAGCGATTAAAGCTAAATGCAGATTTAAGCCTCATTGAAGACACTCTAAAATTGTTACGTAAACAAGATGTCGTCAATGGCACTTTGAAAATCGTGTTGAGTCGTGGTATCGGTCAGCGTGGCTATAGTTTACCTGAGCATCCAGCAGATGTTTGGGTGTTTTATTACCCCAAAGCTGTTGCAGATTTTGAGTACGAAAATGTCGAAAGTGGTGTATTACATCAAGCCATTGGGTTAACCATGCCAAGTTTGGTGGGCTTGAAGTCCTTAAATCGATTAGAACAAGTCATGCTCAAAGCAGAGTTGGATCAAACCCCATGGGGGGAAGCTTTGGTGACGGATGTGCAAGGTACAGTTGTCGAAGGTGTGAGCAGTAATTGTTTTATTCGTACAAATGAAGGATGGATTACGCCCGAACTTCGTTATAATGGCGTGCATGGTGTCATGCGTGCAGAAATTTTAAAACGGATGCAGCAGCATCAAATTCCATGTACTCAACGTCACGTCAATATGGATGAAATTACGCATTTTCAGAGTGTTTTTTTCTGCAATGCTTTAAGTCCCATGAAAATTGCATCAACTCTGAATGGAGTTGAGTTAGATGTTCAAGCTTGTATTGAACTTTTCCGAACACTTCAATTAAGTCAGATTCGTTAATATGTCCACCGCGTCTAAAAAAACAAATAAGAAAAAATCTGCCACAGCAGGTTTTCCATTTAAAGCATGTTTGGTTGTGCTACTTGGTATCGTTGTACTTGTGGCGATTTTACTGTGGTCGAGTTTATTTAAAGCCTATCCCGTGGAAGGAAAAAAGCAAATGTTGGCGATTGGTGCAGGGGATACCTATTCAGGATTTATTGACCGACTGGCCAAAGAGAAACAAGTTAATTTTCCTATTATTTTGAAGCTGTACCAAAAGTTCATGATCAATGACACCCTGAAAGCGGGTGTATATGAAATCCATGAAGGCATGAGCGTACGTGAAGTCATGAAACTGATTTCTAACTCTGAAAATGCGCAAATGAATCGAATTTTAGTGATCGAAGGGACGACATTTAAGCAACTCATAGATGCTTTAAAAAATGACCCTTTGGTGACACATGACATCAGTCATTTACCATATGCACAAATTTTAAAAGAACTCGGTATTCCGTATTCGCACCCTGAAGGCTTATTCGCACCGAATACATATTTCTTTGCAAAAGGCGAGTCTGATCGAAAAATTTTGAAGGATTTGTATAACCGACAAATTAAAGCCTTAGATCAGGCTTGGACTAATCGAGCTCAAAATTTACCGTATAAAGATAAATATGAAGCCTTGATTATGGCGTCGATTATTGAAAAAGAAACCAGTCTTGATCGTGAGTTAGAGCAAGTATCAGGGGTGTTTGTCCGTCGTTTGCAACAAGGCATGCGTTTACAAACGGACCCTACGGTTATTTATGGCATGGGCGATAAATATCAAGGCAATATTACTCGCCAAGACCTACGTACACCTACAGCATATAATACTTATACGATCAATGGCTTACCGCCTACACCGATTGCTTTGCCAAGTCAAAAAGCTATTGAAGCCGCGATGCATCCAGATGCGTCAAATAACATTTATTTCGTGGCAACAGGTAACGGTGGTCATAAATTTAGCAGTAATTTGTCAGACCATAACCGAGCGGTACAAGAGTATTTATCGGTAATTCGTGCGAAAAATTGAGGAGTGAGCATGTTTATTAGTTTTGAAGGCACGGAAGGTGTGGGTAAAACCACATTGATTCGTAAACTACATGAGCATTTCCAACACTTAGCGAAAGATGTGGTATTAACCCGTGAGCCGGGTGGTACTCCCATGGCAGAGCAAATTCGCTCATTGTTGCTTTCAGTGAACCACGAAGAAACTATGAGTAATGATACTGAGTTATTGCTGATGTATGCGGCACGTGCGCAGCATTTAGAAGCCGTGATTCTGCCGGCGTTGGCTGCAGATAAAATCGTTTTATGTGACCGTTTTACAGATTCGAGTTTTGCATATCAGTGTGCAGGTCGTGGTTTGGACCGAGAAAAACTGAAAGTTTTAAATGACGGTTTTGTGGCGCGTATGCCAGATATTACCTTTTGGTTGGATGCTCCAATTGAAACGGGGATGTTACGTGCACGTGAACGTGGTGCTTTAGATCGTTTTGAGCAAGAGAAAGCAACTTTCTTTGAAAAAGTGCGTTCAGGTTTTGCTGAAATTCACGAAAATGAACCTGCACGCATGAAGCGCCTCGATGCGACGCAAACACCTGAAGAGGTTTTTCAACAGGCATTATTGCATTTGCAACAGATTTAAAATGCCATAGTAATCTTTGGGTATTTGATTTAAAAATCATTCATAGCATAAGTTATGGATGATTTTTTTATGCATGCTACAAAACAGGAGATTATCAATTTCCTTAAGACTGAATTTGCGCCAAGCTTAAAGCATTGCACTATTGTAGAAGTTGGAGAAAAGGCTGCCACTTTAATTTGGCATGTGACTGAAAAAGATTTGCGGCCTGGCAATACTGTTTCAGGCCCGACTATGATGACTTTGGCGGACTTTGCGCTATATGTGGCTATATTGGGGGAGATCGGGATTGTAGGACTGGCGGTCACGACCAATATGAATATTAATTTTTTAAGAAAACCCGAAGCCAATCAAGATTTAATAGGCGAGTGTCGATTGCTGAAAGTGGGCAAAAGTATAATTTATGGTGAGGTGTTGGTGTATTCAGCAGGTGTGGATGAGCCTGTTGCACATATAACAGGGAGTTATTCTATTCCACCAAAACGAATATAAAGGCTCAATTGCATTTGCTGATTCAAATAAAAAGCCGAATTTATATTCGGCTTTTTATGGTTTTTAGACATTTTAGATGTTTAAGAAACCAGTTCTGTATTCACCAATGGACATTCCACTTGGAAATCGGGTGGACTTAACACAGTTTTACGTAGTTCGTCTGCTTGTTCAGGATAGTCTAAAGTGAAATGCAGACCACGAGACTCTTTACGTTCCATTGCACAGCGCACAATCATTTCTGATACCAATACTAAGTTACGGAGTTCAATCAGATTTTTACTGACTTGATAATCTTGATAATACTCGGTGATTTCACGCTTAAGCATTTCAATACGATGGAGCGCTCGTTGAAGCCGCTTGGTCGTTCTGACAATGCCCACGTAGTTCCACATGGTTTGGCGAAGCTCGTCCCAATTTTGCAAAATCACTACATCTTCATCAGGGTTAGTCACTTGCGAGTCATCCCATTCTGGGACATGAGGCGCCTGATAAGTCCCTTGATGTTGTGCTGTGATATGTGTTGAAGCACTCATACCATAGACGAAACATTCAAGTAAGGAGTTACTTGCCATACGGTTTGCACCATGTAGGCCGGTATAAGAGGTTTCTCCAATGGCATATAGGCCTGGAATATCGGTCTGACTGTTTTCATCAACCACAACGCCACCACAGGTGTAGTGTGCTGCCGGAACCACCGGAATCATTTCTTTGGTAATATCAATACCGAGTTCCATTAAGCGTTCATACAATGTTGGGAAATGTTCTTTGACAAATTCTGCAGGTTTATGGGTGATATCAAGCCAAACATGACGGATTCCTAGACGTTTGATTTCATAATCAATAGCGCGCGCTACGATATCGCGTGGTGCTAATTCGGCACGCTCATCAAAGCGCAGCATAAAGCGTTCACCATCTGGAAGACGTAAATAGGCACCTTCGCCACGCATCGCTTCGGTAATTAAGAAAGAGCGAGCTTGAGGATGATATAAACAGGTTGGATGGAATTGGTTAAACTCCATATTGGCAACACGGCAGCCTGCACGATACGCCATGGCAATACCATCACCCGTCGCAATGTCGGGATTTGATGTATATAAATATGCCTTCATGGCACCACCACAGGCAAGGGCAGTGAACGGTGCTAAAAA
The DNA here is from genome assembly GCF_024605895.1 of Acinetobacter sp. YH16056_T. Lineage (NCBI taxonomy): Bacteria > Pseudomonadati > Pseudomonadota > Gammaproteobacteria > Moraxellales > Moraxellaceae > Acinetobacter > Acinetobacter sp. YH16056_T. Next base: position 1,046,950 of record NZ_CP094545.1, read on the forward strand.
GGTATGTACTTTTTCGGTTTTTTCATCTAAAGCATATAGACCGAGAGCACGGTTTTCAGCTTCAGGATTTAATTTTTGTGCGGTGATTAAATCGATTGCAATAAAATTTTCAAAAATATGAATATTGGCTTTTTCTTGCGCACGTTCAACCAATGTTGTGGAAATAGCACGACCTGTGGCATCTGCTGCATGGATAATCCGCCGGTGAGAGTGACCACCTTCACGTGTCAGATGTAACTGTTCTTGGTCGTCTAAAGTAAATTGCACACCCTGATTCAGTAGAAAATCGACAGAAGATTTACCACCTTCAACGGTTTGTTTTACCGCTGCCATTTCACATAAATGCGCACCGGCAATCATGGTGTCATTGATATGTTGTTCAATAGAATCTGTTTTATCGAGGACGGCAGCAACACCACCTTGGGCATAATATGTACTGGCATCCGTCAGCGTCGATTTAGCTAAAACAGCAATATTAAAATGATCTGGTAACGATAGGGCTAAACTTAGGCCTGCACCGCCACTTCCCACAATAATCACATCAAATTGATGTGTCGTGTTTAAATTAGACATGTCCATCAGCTAATTTTAAAAATGTCCGATCATCACAACTGTTTTTGCCTAAAAACGCAATGACTATAAATTAACTAAATAATGAAAAATATTCATAGATCTGTAATATTTAAGGAATGTTTAAGATTGTTTATCATAAATAATCATCAAACATTTTATTACGAAGCTTAGACTTGCATTGTGATAAAAACTAACGTATTTCAAATGATAAGCACAATTGAGTGAATGCTAACAATGAATAAATCGTATTTACAAAAGGGACTCTATGCAGCTGTGTTTACGGTTGCTAGCGTGCAGACTCAGGCAGCGGGTCCTGTTGATTTTTCCAATTTGGTTGAACAAGTCAGCCCAGCTGTCGTAAGCGTGAATGTGGTTAAAAAGCTTAGTCAAGAAGAGCTTTTGCAGCAACAAGTCCCAGAAATATTACGACGCTTTTTCGGTAATCAGGTCGTTATCCCGCAGCAAAAAATGCCGCAAGAAAAGACCGGTTATGGAAGCGCATTCTTTATTAGTAAAGATGGTTATCTATTAACTAATCACCATGTGGTAGAAGATGCATCGAAAGTCACCATCGTATTGAATGACCGCCGTGAAATTGATGCCACCGTTGTGGGGAGTGATGAGCGGACTGATGTGGCTTTGCTAAAGGTGAAAGGTTCAAATTTTCCAGAGCTACGCACAGGTAATGTTGACCGTTTACGTGTAGGTGAGCCAGTGTTGGCTATTGGTTCACCATTTGGTTTTGACTATTCAGCTTCGGCAGGGATTGTCAGTGCGAAAATGCGCAATATGATGGGAGAAACCTCGGTTCCATTTATTCAAACCGATGTGGCATTGAACCCCGGAAACTCAGGCGGCCCTTTATTTAACCAGTCTGGTGAAGTGGTTGGGGTGAACTCTCGTATCTTTAGTGGTACGGGTGGTTATATGGGTTTATCGTTCTCGATTCCTATTGATGTGGCGATGGATGTTGCAGACCAATTAAAGAAAAACGGCAAGGTGACACGTGCTTACTTAGGCGTTATGCTGCAAGATATCGATCGGAATCTTGCTGAATCCTATAACCTTTCAAAACCTGAGGGCTCATTGATTACTCAAGTTGCACCGAATTCACCCGCAGCAAAAGCTGGCTTTAAAGCGGGTGATGTCATTTTGAAATTTAATGGTACACCGATTTCACGTACTGGCGAACTACTGAATTATCTCAATCGTACAGGTCCTAATCAAAGTATTCAGCTTGAAGTATTACGTGATGATAAACGCCAAAACATTTCAGCAACCTTGATCACTGCACCAGATGATACGCCTGCAAAAGCTGAAATTGCACCTGTGAAAAAAGGCCCGGTGATTGGGGTGTCAATTCGTAATTTAACTGCAGATGAATTAAAGCAACTGAGTGTGAAAGGTGGTGTATTAATTCAAGATGTACGAGCTAGTGGTATTGCTGCACAAGCGCGAATTCAGCCGGGTGACGTTGTGACTCAAGTTAATAATAAAGCTGTGAATAATGCAGAAGATTTTGTGAAAGTTATTTCAGAATTGAAAAATGGCAGCATTGCACGTGTTTCTTTGATTCGTCAGGGGCAACGTGCGATTGTGGGCATGCGCATTCAATAATGATTTGCTGAATGAAAACCACTCCAAGCGAGTGGTTTTTTAACTTTAGCGTTTTTGCAATTCACCCTTAGATAAAAATGGGTAGACTGTGGGCCACAATTTAAAATTTGCAGGACGCTATGAGCGATATCTTTGATTTAAAAATTACAGTTCAAGCTGAACATATCGACACATTAAATCATGTGAATAACGTGGTGTACGTCAGTTGGATGCAAGATGTCGCGACAGCACATATTGAAGCTTTGGGTTTAGGCTTAAAAGAATATATTGAATTGAAGCATGCCATGGTCGCTGTTGAGCATCATGTGCAATATCGTAAAGCAGCGCTCGAAGGTGAGGAGATTATTCTGCGAACGTGGCTCAATGATATCAATGGATTGTATTCGTTTCGTCAGTATGTATTTTATCGCCCTAAAGACAAAGCGATATTATTTACAGGCAATACGCAGTGGGCATGCATTGAAATTGCCACAGGTCGTCCAAAACGCATGTCGCCAACCTTTACCCAAGCGTATCAACCTATTGCGGATAGCCTAAATCCGCTGGATTTTAGTGCTTATGATCTTTGAGTTTGATTTTATCGCAAAATTTCAAACCAAGACCAGCCAAGTTCTCCATGTGGGATGAATGACTTGCATAAAAGCAATGCATTATTTTCGATACTTTGAAAAATCCATCTGCTATAATCCTCGGCAATTTCTATTCGGCTTTTGCTATGCATAAAGAATTGCATGTATAGCGCTTTTATTTTTCCAAGGTAGCCCATGGCGCAAGCTAAAAAATCTGTTGATATAAAAAACATTCGTAACTTCTCGATCATTGCGCATATCGACCATGGTAAGTCGACACTTGCCGACCGATTTATTCAAACTTGTGGTGGTCTGCAAGATCGTGAAATGCAAGCGCAGGTTCTAGATTCTATGGAATTGGAACGTGAGCGTGGTATTACGATTAAAGCTGCGTCAGTGACTTTGTATTACACACATCCTAATGGTGAAGAATACCAACTCAACTTCATTGACACACCGGGGCACGTTGACTTTTCTTATGAAGTTTCACGTTCATTGGCTGCGTGTGAAGGTGCACTATTGGTTGTCGATGCTGCACAAGGGGTAGAAGCACAATCTGTAGCGAATTGCTATACCGCAATTGAACAAGGTTTAGAAGTCCTACCTGTTTTAAATAAAATTGATTTGCCGCAAGCAGAGCCAGAGCGTGTTATTCAAGAAATTGAAGACATTATTGGTATCGAAGCGACTGAAGCACCTACATGTTCAGCTAAAACCGGTCTAGGCATTGAAGGGGTGCTTGAAACACTAGTCAATGTCATTCCTGCACCCGAAGGCGATCGTAATGCACCATTACAAGCCTTAATTGTTGACTCTTGGTTCGACAACTATTTGGGCGTGGTTTCTTTAGTTCGTATTAAAGAAGGTCGTGTGCGTAAAGGCGATAAAATGTTGATGAAATCAACTGGTCAAACGCACATCATCACCTCAGTAGGTATTTTTAATCCTAAACATACAGAAACTGACATGCTCGAAGCAGGTGAAGTTGGTTTCGTGATCGCGGGTATTAAAGATATTTTTGGTGCTCCAGTTGGTGATACGATTACCTTGGCAACTACACCAGAAGTTGAAAGCTTACCGGGTTTCAAAAAAGTGAAACCACAGGTCTATGCAGGTTTATTCCCAATCGATTCAAGTGAATTTGAACCGTTCCGTGAGGCGCTGCACAAACTGCAAATTAATGACTCAGCGTTGTTCTTTGAACCTGAAAGTTCAGATGCACTTGGTTTTGGCTTCCGTTGTGGCTTCTTGGGTATGCTGCACATGGAAATTGTACAAGAACGTTTAGAACGTGAGTATGATCTGGACCTGATTTCTTCAGCACCAACCGTAATTTATGAAGCGGTGATGAAAAATGGTCAAACCATTTATATCGACAGTCCTTCTAAAATGCCTGATGGTTCAACAGTTGAAGACTTACGTGAGCCAATTGCCGAATGTCACATTTTAGTACCGCAAGAATACTTGGGTAATGTGATGACTTTATGTGTTGAACGTCGCGGCGTTCAAAAGAATATGAAGTTCATGGCGAACCAAGTGGCCATTACGTTTGAAATTCCAATGGCTGAAGTGGTAATGGATTTCTTTGATAAATTGAAATCATGTTCACGTGGCTTTGCATCGCTTGACTATAGCTTTGTCCGTTTTGAGAGTTCATCTCTCGTTAAGGTTGATGTGTTAATTAATGGTGAGAAGGTTGATGCCTTGGCCATGATTTGTCACCGCCAAGATGCTCGTCACCGTGGTATTGCTCTAGTTGAGAAAATGAAAGACTTGATTCCACGTCAAATGTTTGATGTGGCTATTCAAGCAGCAATTGGTGCGCAAATCATTGCACGTTCAACTGTAAAAGCGATGCGTAAAAACGTATTGGCAAAATGTTATGGTGGTGACGTGTCACGTAAGAAGAAACTTCTTGCGAAACAAAAAGAAGGTAAGAAACGTATGAAGCAAGTGGGTAGTGTTGAAATCCCTCAAGAAGCGTTCCTTGCGGTATTGAAAGTAGAAAGATAATAAATAGAGGTTTATGAGCTCATGGATTTTGACTTTAATTTGATCCTTGTTCCTGCCACAGTCATTTTTTTCTTAATTTGGCTGTTGGATAAGTTTGTCTGGAAACAACGACAGACCAAAGGTAAAGGGAATGAAAATGTCGTTATCGCATGGGCTTATGACTTTTGGCCGATTCTAGCGATAGTCTTGGTAATGCGTTCATTCTTATATGAGCCATTTAATATTCCATCAGACTCTATGGTTCCAACTTTAGAGACAGGTGATTTTATTGTGGTGAATAAATATCAGTATGGCGTACGATTACCTATTATCAATAAGAAAATTATTGATGTTGGTGAGCCTGAACGTGGTGATGTCATTGTATTCCGTTATCCACCACAACCAACCATCAGCTATATTAAACGTGTGGTCGGTTTACCAGGGGATCATATTATTTATGATCATGGTCAACTGAGTGTGAATGGTCAGAAAGTGGCAAAAGTTCCTGTGGAATTTAGTCGAGAAAAAGATCAACTCGACACACCTACATCGATTTATCATAAAGAAACCATGGGTAAGCATACGTTTACCATGCGTGAGCTTGAAGGCGTCAATGTTGCGCGCCAAGCGCCATTTATCAACTATGTTGAAAATGGTAAATATTCAACAGAAAATGGTTTATATTGGGAAGTTAAGGTTCCTGAAGGTCACTATTTCGCGATGGGGGATAATCGTGATCAAAGTGCGGACAGTCGTTTTTGGGGCTTTGTACCTGAAGAAAACCTCACTGGACGTGCTTTTTACAAGTGGATGCATAAGGAACCTGGTTTAAAACTGCCTTCATTTAGTCGTAATGGCAGTATTGATTAGTCTTACATCAGGAAAATAAAATGAGACATCAACGGGGAACGTCTTATATAGCAATTTTAATTGCTATTATTGGTTTTGCTTTTTTAGCTAAAGCATTAATTGCGGTTTGGGGACCGTATGTTGACGACCGTCTCGTCAACAATGAAATTGAAGATTTGATGAAGAGCAGTCCTAAAAATATTGCTCCTAGTAAGTTTGAGTCACAAATGTCACAGCGTTTAGATATGAATGGTGTACGTGATTTAAATTTTAAAGATATTGCTCAAGTCACTAATGTAGATGGTCTACAAGTGAAAACAGATTATGAAATAAGAAAACCTTTCTTATTGAATATTGATATTGTGTTGAAGTTCGAGAAAAGTTTTGATCAAAGCTCAGTCCAAGCTAAATGAAGCTCGTTTAGCAAGTCGTATCGGTTATCAGTTTAAACAACCTGAATTGTTACAACTGGCCTTGACCCACCGATCGGTGAGCCATAAATACAATTATGAACGCCTAGAATATCTGGGCGATTCATTATTGGGTATGATAATTGCCAATTATCTGTACCATGCCTACCCGCATGAAAATGAAGGGCGTCTAACGCGTATGCGTGCGACACTGGTTCGTCAGGAAGCGCTAGGAAAAATTGCCAATGACTTAAAACTCAGTCAAGAATTAATCTTGAGTACAGGTGAGTTGAAATCTGGCGGTCATCATCGTGAGTCTATACTTGCAGATACCGTTGAATCGATCATTGGTGCAATCTATGTCGATTGTCAGGATTTAAAAATTCTGGAACCGATTGTTCTTAAATGGTATGTGCCATATTTAGATCATATTGAACCGACCGATCAACTGAAAGACCCTAAATCACGTTTGCAAGAGTATTTACAAGCACGTAAAAAACCTCTCCCGGTTTACGAGGTTGTAGATATTCAGGGTGATGCTCCGAACCAACATTTTAAAGTTGAATGTACAGTCGAAGGGCTCCCTGTTAAATACGGTGAAGGTTCAAGCCGTCGCTTTGCTGAACAAGCTGTAGCGGCAGAAATCTTAGAAATTTTGGAGAAAAAGTCTTAATGACTACTCATTCCGATCACGTAGATGCTGATCACGAGTCGCAAGGCGACAGTAACGATTTAATTAGTCAGTTTTTTAGTGCACAAGGCACTGAAATCCCTGCCGATTTTAAAAGTGGTTTTGTGGCGATTGTTGGTCGTCCAAACGTGGGTAAATCAACGTTAATGAACCATATTTTGGGTCAAAAACTTTCAATTACGTCTCGTAAACCACAAACGACGCGTCATAAAATTGTGGGTATTGACTCACGTGAAAAGTCTCAAGCGGTATTTGTTGATACGCCTGGGATGCACAAAAAAGAAGTTCGTGCCATCAATAAAATGATGAACCGTGCGGCGCATTCTGCACTTCGTGATGTGAACTTGGTTTTGTTTGTGATTGATGCAGACAAATGGACACAGAATGATGATTTAGTGTTAGAGAAGCTAAAAAATGCCGATATGCCAGTTATTCTTGTGATCAATAAAATTGATACGCTAGAAAACAAAAACCATGCATTACCCTTGATACAAGAACGTGCGAAATTAATGAATTTTGCAGAAATTGTTCCTGTATCAGCGTTACGCGGTGCAAATTTGGATCATTTGCGCAGTACGATTGAGAAATATCTGCCGTTCCAACCACCACTGTATTCACTTGAGCAATTGACTGATCGTTCAGAGCGTTTCCTTGCATCTGAAATTATCCGTGAAAAAATCATGCGTCAATTGGGTGAAGAGCTGCCTTATGATTTAACCGTTCAAATTGAGTCGTTTAAAACAGAAGAAGCAACAATTAATCCAAAAACAGGTCGTCCTAAAGCGGCGTGTACCTATATTGATGCGACGATTTTTGTCGATCGCTCTGGCCAAAAAGCCATTGTGATTGGTGAGAAAGGTGCCAAACTGAAGAAAATCGGTATGGATGCACGTGTGGATATGGAAAAAATGTTCGAGCAAAAAATCATGCTGACACTTTGGGTGAAAGTCAAAGGTGGTTGGTCTGATGATGAACGTGCATTGAAAAGCTTGGGTTATAGCGATATTTAATTGCTAGACATTTAAAACTTTGAGGGAAGAGTAATGATGAAAGTATTAGCTGTAGTGGCATGTGTTTTGTTTCTACAAGGGTGTATTCATAAAATCGTTACTGTTCCTGTCAAAGTGGCTTATAAAACCACAAAAGGCGTGGTCAAAGGGACCGCTGCAGTTGTAGGTGCAGTCATTCCAGATGGGGGTGATGATGAAGAAGACGAAAAGAAAAAGAAAGACAAGGATTAATATCTTAAATCATGCGTAATGAGATACTGCATGGTTATTTAATTCACCATCGTAAATATCGTGAAAAAAGTCATATCGTGCACTTGTTTACGCAGGAGCATGGCCGAGTTGATGGTATTCTCAGGCAAACACCTCCGCCTCAGTATCAACCGATCTGCTTGCAAGCCTCCGGCAAGTCTGAGCTTAAAAATTTCAGTAAACTTGAAATTGTAAATCAACCCATATTCTTTTATGGGGATGCTTTTTTTTCAGGTTTTTATTTGAATGAAGTCTTATTGAGGTTATGTCCCTTAGAGGTCGAGATGCCAGAGACATTTGCTCAATATGCGCATACCTTAGAACAACTCCAATGCATGTCTGCGCAAGAAAATCCTGACCTGTTTTTGCGACAAATCCTTAGACAGTTTGAGCATGAGCTACTTGAAGAGTTGGGTTATGCGCTGGATTATTCAACTGATGCAAATCAACAGCAAATTCAGCTTCATGAAAATTATCAATTTCATTTAAATGAAGGTTTTCAACCTGTCATTAAAGCCTCACGCGCAACATTGTCAGGTCAACATATTTTAAGTATGTGTGATTATGAAAAAGGTGGGGAATTTAATTCTGAACAGTTACAATTACTGTCTAAGTTGTACCGACAAATGATTACTTCCTTGCTTGGCGATCGTCCATTAAAAAGTCGTCAATTGTGGATACAGAATTCTCAAACTCAACGTCATTAGGAAAGAATTATGGCAGCTTTGCTTGGTGTAAATATTGACCATGTGGCAACACTACGAAATGCACGTGGGACAACTTATCCAGATCCTGTGAATGCCGCAATTATTTGTGAGCAAGCGGGGGCGGAAGGGATTACGCTACATTTACGTGAAGATCGTCGCCATATTAAAGATGATGATGTTCGTCGTATGCGTTCTGTATTAAAAACCCATATGAATCTTGAAATGGCAGTGACCAATGAAATGGTTGAATTTGCCAAAGAGATTCAGCCGCATCATGTATGCTTTGTTCCTGAAAAGCGTGAAGAAGTCACGACTGAAGGCGGTCTAGATGTTGTTGGGCATTTTGAAGATGTAAAAAATGCGACTCAAGCACTCGCAGCGATTGGTTGCGAAGTTTCATTATTTATTGATGCTGACTTTGCTCAAATTGATGCGGCGATTGCCTGTGGCGCGCCAACGATTGAGTTGCATACAGGTGCATATGCAGATGCTGAAACACCTGAAGCGCAGAAAGCAGAGCTGGAGCGTATCATTCAAGGTGCTGAATATGCGGCATCTAAAGGATTGATTGTGAATGCTGGTCATGGCTTAAATATTGAAAATGTCACTCCAATTGCGCGCATTGCGCAAATTCATGAATTGAATATTGGTCACTCGATTATTGCTGATGCTCTATTTATTGGATTGGCACAGTCTGTGAAACAAATGAAAGCTGCGATTAAAGCCGCACGTTAATTTTTTAAGTAAAGTATATGTCAAATATTGATTATGATGCCCTAATGAAGCCAGTCATTGGCTTCTTGGGGTGTGAAACACCAAAAGCATGGCTAGATGAAGCTTTAAATAATTTGGATATCCTAATGCAGGATCATGCCAATTGTGAAAAGAAAGCTGCAAGTACAGCAATGAATTTGATGTTTCGTTATAGTTTTTTCTCTGATTTACAAATCAAACTAGCACAGCTAGTTCGTGAAGAAATGCTGCACTATGAGCAAGTGCTGGAACTGATGGCAAAACGTGGTCAGGAATGGACTGCAATCAGTGCTGGTCGGTATGCAGGTGGTCTACGCAAAGAAGTACGGACTTATGAGCCAGAAGCGTTAATTGATATCTTGGTGATTGGTGCATTCGTTGAGGCACGGTCATGCGAGCGTTTCTATGCGCTTGCACCACATGTGGATGAAGAGTTGGGGCGTTACTACCGCTATTTGCTAAAGTCTGAATCACGCCATTATGAGGACTATTTAGCATTAGCTATGGACGTAGCGACGACCAATAAGCTAAAGAACCCGAAAGAAGATATTCAGATGCGTATTGAGCATATTCGTGAAGTTGAAAAAAATCTGATTAGCAGCCCAGATGAATTATTTCGCTTTCATAGTGGTGTGCCCGTTAAAGCAGCCTGATAAAAGAGTCCTCCAGAATGGGGGATTTTTTATGCACTTAAAATAAACGATAATAAGAATTATTTACAATATGCTTGGGTGAATCTAAAATGAAACGATCTCTATGAATCAAACAATTTAAGCTCTCTTATTCAATATGAAATTACAATTCACTTTACTCTGTTTCGCTTTGTGTGCGGTTGGTCAGGCTGAAGCGCATTATCCTTATGTTGCGCCTCTAAACTATCAAACATTTAATAATCACAGTGCCATTCTTTCAGGTTTTTATGACAATCCGTTTGTTTCTGAAATAGCCATTAAAAATTTTAATTTCCATGTACATACACCGTCAGGTGAAAAGCTGCATTTAACGGATGCTGATTGGGCAAAAACTCAAACAGTCAGCAGTTATAGTTTAGAAAATAAGCAGGATGGCACGTATCGTATTCGTGGTGAAAAGCAGGGAAGTACAGCGCGTTTTGCTTATGATCAAAAGCAGTGGAAAGCGTTAATCAATGGTGTACGTGATCCTCAAAAAACTGCGAATGCAAATGTTATTTATACAGCCGAGTTGACTAAAAAGTCGCAAATCAAAAGTATTCAAACCCAAGAAATCATTGAAACTTTTGTATCGCGCCGTGTAACGTCTACAAATGTAGTGAATTATTTGCATGATGGTTTTGATGTGCAATTTAGAACCCATCCGAATGCCATTATGCAAAATGAGCCAGTACAACTGAAAGTGCTAGATCAGAAAAAAGCGGTTGCGGGTTTGCAGATTGAAATTTTGCAGCAAACAACGGATTACAGCCGTGAAGGAAAAGTTTATAAAACGCTTAAAACTGATCAAGAAGGAAACTTGAATTTTAGCCTATCAGATCGTGGTCAGTATTTACTGAAAATTGACTATCAGCAGCCTTTTGAAATGAAGGGAGACGCATTAAAACGATATAAATATACTTTGAGCTTTAATGTAATCTAAGGGTAGTTAAATGAGAAAAAGCTCTGCGATTTGCAGAGCTTTTTTATGAAAATGATTTAGCTATCTTTAGGTTCAAGATAAAACATCGATAAACCTATCAATAAAATTAAACTGGTTTGGGTGAAGAAGTGTTTATTAAAACCACCATAATATTGCTGCGAATAGCCTGCAATTAGTAAATAACCCGTTAAATAAAGCAATCGATAATATCGGCTCTCAAAACAATAACAGACACTTGCAAAACATAAAATCAGACAACCAATCACCATATAGTGGATATCCCAAATGATGGTGTTGATTACAAATAAAAGTGCTGAAAGTGCGCCGATAGATAAATTACGCAGGCTTTCAAACCCTTGAAAAATGTGCATCAAAGCTAAAATGAAGAGTGGCAATAGAGCAAGTGCATATTTTATTTTCATACTGTTTTGCGTCATGAGCATATAATTCTGCTGTTTCTCAACAATGGGGCTAGTACTGATGCTTAGCCTAAGCCATTGCAGGGTTAAGTGTTCAGGGATGTTGGCTTTAACTAAAAATTTGAGAGTGGCTTGTGGTGGAATAATATAATTTTCTTGGAAATCATGGCCATAAAAGATCCAAGATTTATTGGTCTCCAATGTGCGATATTGCGTATTTTTTTGAGTTGAGATGTTAAAAAGTTGTCCAGTTGCATTTAATCCAGCTTTCATACATGGTGTTTCTTTTTCGTTAACAATGCATAACGGCAGTACCGAAATTTCAAGATCTTTTCGTGTTTGTTGCTGACCTGCAAAATCGATATGAACATATAGCTGATCAGATTGGTTTTGCAGCGTAATCGGTGTGCTTGACCAATATAGTCCTTCTGTCATCTCGTTCAATACAGATTCAGATATTTCGGGAATAGTATTGTGATTTTGAAACTGCTGAGGTGGAATCAACCATTGTAGCTTGCTGTCAAGAAGGGTGTTCGATTCACTATTATATAAATTGGGTGGTGTTTTGAAATGTTGCTCAATTTCACTTTCGGGTGTGCAGCTCACCAAATAAATTGCAAATGGGCTGATAAAAATTAAAAGAAAAATGAATGCAGTGAGATAGTGTTTTAAGGCAGTTTTATTTGATTCAGCATCAACTTGAATGAACATTTTTTTATTTTAATGACAATGACTTATAGATTATATGTAAATCATAGGCATTAAAAAAGCCCATTTAAATAAATGGGCTTTAGAATTTGGCTCTCCAACCTGGGCTCGAACCAGGGACCTGCGGATTAACAGTCCGTCGCTCTACCGACTGAGCTATTGGAGAATCTGAATGCGATTATAATCAGATTTTGAGGAGGGTCAAGCTAAAAATACGAATATGAGGAGAAATGCGTGATAGATGTTTTTTATTTGAACAAAAAGAAGGATTTTTTAGAAAAAATGAATCTTAGGCTTGCAAAGAAAAAATTCAATTGATAGTCTGAATGCAACAACAGAGCGTTTAAACATATGTTTAAACAGTGTGGATTTAAACCCAACTTGCCAGCACTAAAATGGCTAAACAGGAGAAAGCGAATGAATACGCTGACTATTTCTCAGATTTTTTCAAATTTTTCTTTTTACCAAGAAAACTATCTTTCCATTATTAGTAATCAAGAGCAATATCAAACACCTGTCGAAGGTGCATACGTTGACGTTTGGCCTTTGGGTCGACGTGACTTGGTATTAGGTGATTTATTACAACTGTGGTTTAGTGAAAAATGGTTGATCAACGCGCCATGTCATTTACGTTTTGAACATCAAGATGATGGTCGTCGTGTGCCTTTACAACGCAAGCAAGATTTGTATTTATACCAATTGGCAGGTAATGCGTTATCAGGCTCAAATCGTTCTAAAGTATGGTCTATTTCAGAACAACGCGAACTTCGTGTTGAGTTAGATAGTGCTTTAAAATATTACTGCTTTCAAAAGGGCAGTAATCGCATTGATCTAAGCGAAGGCCAATTAATTCGTGCCTTACATTCAGCAATTTAAGTTTGAATCATCATCTGCTCGCATTGAATTGCGAGCAGAAAAATAAAATATTAAGGACGTATAATCATGCAGGTTGCAGTTGCATGTGCATAAAGTTTGCCATTGTCATCAATAATTTTCCCTTCAGAAATCCCTAAATTTGTACTGATATTAATGACTGTTCCTATCGCTGTAAGTTCAACATCCTTTGGGATTGGGCGACACATTTTTATATTTAAGTCGATGGTGCCATAACCTACACCTGCCTCTAATAACGTGTGAATGGCACAACCTGTCACAGAGTCGAGTACAGTAGCAGCAAAGCCACCATGCACGCCGCCTAGCGGATTTAAGTGTCGTGCATCTGCTTTAGCCTTAAAGCTAATACTGCCCTTAGATACTTCATAAGGCAATAGTTTCGCTAATACTTGCAGGAGGAATTTTCCCTGCACACATGGCTTGTAGAAGTTGCAGTCCGGTCATTTCTTTTGGGTTCATTATTCTGGCCTATTTTACGAGTTCTAAAAAGGAATCTAAGTTTAACATAGCTAATTGTTGAAATTATTGTCAAGTTGATTCTTTGAAGCTTTCATTGAGTAATCTTGCATTTAGTATTTTGGTATCGGCTAAAATCGGTGAGGAGTGTGTTCAGGAGGCATGGCATTTAACTGGCATACGCCGTCGTCTTATTATCCTTAAATGGAAACATAGCAAATATTATAAAATGGCTCAGATATAAAAAAACCCGCGAATATCGCGGGTTTTTTTGATTCGATCTTTAGATCAAATTATTTTTCAGCAGCAATTGAAGCAATCGCAGCGTCTACGCCTTCGATTGAGTCAGCAGCTTTCTTGATACGTGCAAGCGCATCTACAAGAACTTCATCTGCAGTTGCATAAGAAATACGCATGTAACCACCTAGACCGAACGCATCGCCAGGAACTACTGCAACACCAGTTTCTTCCAATAACCATGCAGAGAATTCTGTGCAAGATTTTAAACCTTTTGCACGAATCAATGGACGGATGTTTGCGTATGCATAGAATGCACCATCAGCAGGAAGGCAAGTGATACCGTTGATGTCGTTCAAGCCTTTCACAACTAGGTCGTGACGGCGTTTGAATGCTTCAATCATTGGCTCAAGAACGTCTTGAGGACCATTCAATGCAGCTTCAGCAGCAACTTGTGAAATAGAAGTTGGATTTGAAGTTGATTGAGATTGGATTTTTTTCATCGCACCAATAAGTTTAGCAGGGCCCGCTGCGTAGCCAATACGCCAGCCAGTCATTGCATAAGCTTTAGATACACCGTTAAGAACGATTACGCGATCGTAAAGGTCTGGTGCAACTGTTGCGATGTTGTAGAATTCGTCGTCCCAACGGATTGGTTCGTACATATCATCAGAAGCAACTAAAACTTCAGGGTATTTACGTAGAACGTCAGCTAAAGCAAGTAATTCTTCTTTAGTGTAGATCATACCTGTTGGGTTAGAAGGGCTGTTTAGAACCACTAAACGAGTTTTGTCAGTGATTGCAGCTTCTAATTGAGCAGGCGTAATTTTGAAACGTTGGTCTTCACCACATTTCACGATTACAGGAGTACCTTCAGCAATGATCACCATGTCTGGGTAGCTTACCCAGTAAGGAGCAGGGATAATTACTTCGTCACCTTTGTTTAACAAAGCAAGTGCCAAGTTAAAGAAAGATTGTTTACCACCACAAGAAACCAAGATTTGGTTTGCAGCGTAATCAAGGTTATTGTCGCGTTTTAATTTAGCAATAATTGCTTTTTTAAGACCTGGAGTACCGTCAACAGCTGTATATTTAGTGAAGCCATTGTTGATAGCAGCAATTGCAGCATCTTTGATGTGTTGTGGGGTATCGAAATCCGGTTCACCTGCGCCTAAACCAATTACGTTTTTACCAGCAGCTTTCAATTCAGCAGCTTTGTTAGTAACAGCAAGTGTAGGGGACGGTTTGATGCTATTTACACGATCAGACAGACGTACGTCCACGGCAGTATTCCTTCTTATAGGGATTAAAAAATAAAAAGCACACTATCTTAGCTTAAATGCACAGTAATGGGGAGTGGCAAAATCAACAATGTGCAAAAAAGTGTGATATTCTATCCTAACCATATAATTGAGAAAATTTACATTGAGTTACTTAAATTTTTAATCAAATTTTATGGCAAATTCTTAAAGTCACGGATAAAAAAAAGGCATAAAAAAGGCCACAATATCTGTGACCATTTTTAATAAAATTTTGTGCTTCAAATACTTTGCTTATTGAACAAAACGCGATAGATCTTCTTCGGGGCGAGCAGTTAGCACTTCTACACCATTTTTTGTTACAAGTAGCGTGTGTTCGTACTGTGCAGACAAGCTATGATCTTTAGTAACGACAGTCCATTTATCACCAAGAAGTTTGGTTTTCCAGTCGCCACCGTTCACCATTGGTTCGATGGTAAAGGTCATGCCTTCTTCTAAGATCATGCCTGTATTGGGTTGACCGTAGTGTAAAACTTGTGGTTCGTCATGGAAAACAGTACCAATACCATGACCACAATATTCACGTACAACGCCAAAACGTTCTGATTCAACATATTGTTGAATGGCATTACCAATATCACCCATGGTTGCGCCTGGTTTTACCACCGCCATACCACGGTACATGGCTTCTTGAGCAACTTTACATAAACGGTTCGCTAAAATAGATGTTTCACCGCCTACGATATACATCATGTTGGTATCACCGTGGTAACCATCTTTAATCACAGTGACATCGATGTTTAAGATGTCACCTTTTTTTAACTTTTTGCTTTCAGATGGAATACCGTGACACACCACATGGTTCACTGAAGTACAGATCACGTGCTGGAACGCTGGACGACCCGGCGCAGCACCATAACCTAAACAAGCAGGAATAGCTTCTTGTTTGTTGACAATATAGTCATGACAAATCGTATCAAGTTCTAGGGTAGTCACACCTGGAACAATATGCGGTTTGATCATATCCAAAACTTCTGCCGCCAGTCGACCCGCGACGCGCATTTTTTCAATTTCGTCAGGCGTTTTAATTAATCGACGTGGAGCTTCGTAAGTACTGTTCATGATCTCTAAAAACTTTTGGAAATTTGTATGTGACTATGGTATAAATAGCCGCCCATTTTATCAAATGCTTTTTCGTGAATATCTTTCACGAGCTTTGTGCGATGGGGCAATAAAATCCGCACATATATCGACACATTTCTCTGGGTGCCTTTTTAGGTGGAGAATGCGGGTATATGGAGGCCTAACCCAAACTTTAAGGTAAAGAAAATGGCAGATTACAACGTAAGCATGCGCGACCTTCTTCAAGCAGGCGCACACTTCGGTCACCAAACACGTTTTTGGAATCCAAAAATGCGCGAATACATCTTCGGCGCGCGCAACAAAATTCACATCATCAACCTTGAGCACACTGTTCCTGCGTTAAATGATGCTTTGAACTTTGCTAACAACTTGGCTAGCAAAAAGAACAAAGTTTTGTTCGTTGGTACAAAACGTGCAGCTTCTGCAATCATCCGTGAACAAGCTCAACGTGCAGGTCAACCATATGTTGATCACCGCTGGTTGGGTGGTATGTTGACTAACTGGAAAACTCTTCGCCAGTCAATCAACCGTCTAAAAGACCTTCAAACTCAATCTACTGACGGTACTTTCGCTAAACTTACTAAACGTGAAGCTTTAGAACGTACTCGTGAGATGGAAAAACTTGAACGCGCTCTTGGCGGCGTTAAAAACATGGGTGGTTTACCTGACGCATTATTCGTAATCGATGTTGATCACGAAGCAATTGCAATTAAAGAAGCTAAAAACCTTGGTATTCCTGTTATCGGTATCGTTGATACAAACTCTAACCCAGACAACGTAGACTACGTTATCCCTGGTAACGACGATGCGATCCGTGCAGTTACTCTTTACGCTTCTGCTATGGCTGATGCGATTCTTGCTGGTAAAGAATATGCTCAATCACAAGCAAATGCACAAGCTAAAGGCGAAGAAGCTCCTGCTTCTGAGGCTTAATGCGTTTGACGTAAGCTTGTCATTTTTGCGACACGTGATGGTGGCAAAGTAAGCGTCATGTATGCAGACGGCCCAAGAGACAGCTCTGGGCCGTTTCTGTTCTAAAAAGAATTCATTTTCTACCGTATTTAGGAGATTAACATGACTGCAGTTACAGCAAGCATGGTTAAAGAATTGCGCGATCGTACTGGTCTTGCAATGATGGAATGTAAAAAAGCATTAACAGAAGCGGGCGGTGACATCGAATTAGCGATCGACAACCTTCGTAAATCTGGTCAAGCTAAAGCTGCTAAAAAAGCGGGTAACATTGCTGCTGACGGCGCGATCACTATCGCTCAAGAAGGCAACAAAGCAATCCTTGTAGAAGTTAACTGTCAAACTGACTTCGTTGCTAAAGACGAAAACTTTGCTGGTTTCTCTGCTAAAGTTGCTGCTGCTGCGCTTGCTGCTGGTGTAACTGACGTTGCTCAAATTGCTGAATTGAAACTTGAAGATGGTGCTACTGTAGAAGAAGCTCGTATCGCGCTTGTTCAAAAAATCGGTGAAAACATCCAAGTGCGTCGTGCTCAAATCGTTGAAGGCGACAACCTTGCAGTTTACAAACACGGTTTAAAAATCGGTGTTGTAGTTGCATACGCTGGTGATGCTGATACTGGTAAAGGTTTGGCTATGCACATCGCTGCATTCAACCCAGTTGCTGTAAACGAAGCTGGCGTTTCTGCTGAACTTATCGCTAAAGAAAAAGAAATTGCTGAAGCCAAAGCAATTGAATCTGGTAAACCAGCAAACATCGTTGAAAAAATGGTAACTGGTTCAGTTCAGAAATACTTGAACGAAGTTGTTCTTGAGAACCAAATGTACGTTATCGACAACGATAAGAAAGTTGCAGAAGTTCTTAAAGCAACTGGTACTACTGTTGCTAACTTCGTACGTTTCGAAGTTGGTGAAGGTATTGAGAAAAAAGCTGAACTTTCTTTCGCTGAAGAAGTTGCTGCTGCTCAAGCTGCTGCAAAATAATCTCTGATTATTTGTAGAAAAAAGCCCTCGTTTTAGAGGGCTTTTTTTATGGCTGTAGCTTTACTGATTTCAAAGCTATTTAAACTTTATATTGTGTGCATTCTTGTGCATAGATTCTATTTTTATCCATATTAATGACTATAATGAGTTGAAAATTTAGATTTAAACTATCTTATGGCAAACAAAACAAATTTAACCATCGGCGGAATTATTGTTGCGCTTACAGCCGCTTATTTCGGAATCGATTTACAACAACAAAAATCTGCACCAGTTCAGACGACAGCGGAACAAAACGCACAGCCAAAAATAGAATCAGTACAACCTGTAGATGCTCAACAAAAAGGGCAGAGTGCTGAAGATATTATTGCACATGCATTTAAAAATAAACTCAGTAATGTTCAGGTTGAGGGTGCAGGTCAAGTCAAAGCGGTACTTCGAGATGATAATGAAGGTAGCCGACATCAAAAGTTCATTTTGACCTTAAATAATGGTCAAACGCTTTTGGTCGCACATAATATCGATCTTGCTCCACGCATTGATGACTTGGAAAAAGGCGATACAGTTCAATTTTACGGTGAATATGAATATTCAGATAAGGGAGGTGTGATGCATTGGACACATCACGATCCGAATGGACGTCATCAAGATGGTTGGTTAAAGCATCAAGGTAAAACCTATCAATAAAAATCACGTAGTCATTTTTAACTTTAGTCATTTAAATGATCATGATTCAGATGAAGCTATCAACATAAAATTGGATTAACCATATTGAGTAAAAGCCAGTGTTTAAACACTGGCTTTTTGGTCGTATAAATAGAAAAAATGATTGGAAATACCAGAGATAAATACACCTATAAACAATAGGGTTTTAAGCATCGAATATGAAGAAAACCAATGTCGAATAAGTGAAAAAGAGATCTATGAAATTAATCGTGCTCTAAATGCTCTTTATTTGCGATTTATGGTGTGTTTTCCAATTACTAAGTACTTTGCTTGCAAATGTATCTAAACACCAAATAGGGCCAATGAGGAGGAATTGGAGATCTTTGAAAAAAGAGGGCTTTTTACCTTCAATTTTATGGCCATAAAATTGACCAATCCATGCGAATACAAAGAGTGCGATATAAAAGCCATAACCAACTGGTAGTACCCAAATTAGCCATACCATGATTAACGTTAACGCGGCCATTGCAACAGCAAGGACAATGTCTAAACGTGCGTAAAAGATAAATGCTAAAGCAAGTAAGACAGCAGTAAGTAGCGCGCTAAAATGTGCCAATATGCCAACGATTGAAAAATAAATCGTGGGTACGCAAATCCAGTGAATAATTTTATTGGTTTTATTTTGATGACTTTCGCTGTATTCATCAAACCATTCGTTGATTGTTTTCATGATAGTCCTTAATCATGGGGAAGGACTTCAATATAAACAAGAATGCGGGAAGGGTCAAAATCAGGATTACTGAAGATTAGAAAGGCTAAGAGGCTTCAAATAAAAAACCACGCTAGGCGTGGTCTGTTAAATGCAGTCACTTCATTGGAGAATTAAGAATTTGGACCGTCTACGCGCTCAATGCTCACATTTGCAGTACCCGCACTGGTAATACCCAATTGCTTAGCAGCACCATAAGATAAATCAAGAACACGGTTACCATGGAATGGACCACGGTCATTTACTTTCACCACGACGCTTTTACCATTATTGCGATTCGTAACACGAATAAAGCAATTAAGTGGCAGGCTACGATGTGCTGCTGTAAGTGCGTTCATGTCAAACGTTTCACCGCTTGCTGTTTTACGACCGTGGAATTGACGACCGTACCAAGAAGCAGTACCTGTTTGAGTGAACTTACGAACAGTATTCGATGCAACAGTATTTAACTTTTCAATCACTGAAGGCTCATCTTCAGGAATTTCGATTTTAGCAGCGATTGTTTGACGACGAATTTTATCGCCAGAACGCTCAGTGATTGAAAGGCTACTTAAATTCGTAAAGTTTGAATTGAAGCTTTGAGCTTCTTTATTCAATACACGAGCTGCAAGACGAGAGTTGTCATTATCATGATTGAATGATGATGACTGAACCATCTCAGCTTGTGACTGACTTAGCGCAACTGCCGTGGCAACCGCTAAGGCATATTTAATAATTGATGACTGCATTGTTTATCTCCCAATGGCATATTTACTGGTTCAACTAAGTCGCTGATATCCATGTAAACACGTCTGATATTTCACTTTTGCAACTATATTTAACGAGATGGATAATATTCATGCCATCAATAGGCTGTCTAGTGTTTAATTAAAATACTTTGAAAATGTCTAAAAAATTAACAATAGTTGGTTAAAAAATAATCAATAATGTAACAAGGTGTGTAAAATGTCGAATAAATGCTCATTTTGGTGAAAATATTTGTTGACTTTTTTGCTCTATAAGAAAAAAACCAGTCTTATCGACTGGTAACTTCAGTGCCTAAAAGCCATAGTGCAGTCGCATACATACGGCTTTTGTTATAGGTTGTAATGACCTGAAAATTTGGATAAGTAATGTAATAAATTGGTCCATAACTATCTTGCAATTGGATGACATTGACTAAATCGAGATCATCGATTTTTACCAATGGATTCATAGGGGTTACACCTTGAGCCTTGAGTACACCATAGGGTGTTGGCTGGTTTAAATCCTTTGCAATAATAGCATCTGGGTTATTTCCGCTATAGCGAGCAGCAAAAGCAATCGGTTGATTACGCTGCCAACCATAATTTGCTAAATAATTTGCAATTGAACCAATGGCATCGACAGCTGAATTACGCAGGTCAACATGACCATTGCCATCGTAGTCCACACCAAATTTTGGAATGTTACTTGGCATAAATTGAGGATAACCCACAGCACCTGCATATGAACCGACGACAGAGTTGGTTGGAACACCATCTTTATATGACCAAGCAATCAGTGCAGCAAGTTCATCTTGGAAATATTGCGCACGGCGTTCATAGCCAAAACCAAGGGTCGCCAAAGCATCACGGGTAATAAAATTACCTTTATTGCTGCCATAGCCTGTTTCAACACCCAAAATGCCTAAAATCACGGATTGAGGCACACCAAATTGTTGTTCTGCACGATTTAAAGTGTCGGCATATTGATTTTTGAAGCGAACACCGCGTTGAATTGTACTTTCAGCTAAAAAATTGGTTTTATATTGATACCAAGGCTTTGATTCGCCGGGTCGATTCATAATGCTAATAATATTGGGTAGGTTTTTACTACCTTGCATTGCCCAATCAATTTGACTCTCACTTAAACCATAGGTTTGCATGGTATTTTGTTTAAAAGCTGCATAGGCTGGATGAGACTGAAAGTCGTTGGCTTGACAGAAACTAGTCAGTGAAATTGAACCGGCCATAATGGCAATATGTGATAGTTTTTTATAAAAATTTCGATTTAGCATAAATAAAAAATTTCCAGTTGCTTTAGCGATGAGTATGAACAAAATTTCGAGGGGAAAAGATCCTGAAAATTGTGATGACCTTCTGGTTTCATAGCTCATTAAAGGTAAACGTTACCAATAGCAACTAAGATACCACTGACAGCGCATGCTTTCATAAATAGATATACAAAAAAAGACAAAGCAAAGGGTTTTTTCGCAGTTAACATATTGAAAAGTGACATATTCATTTACATAACTTTCAAATATTCACAAATCATTTGAAATAAAGATGACTCTAAAACTCATGCGTCATAAAAACGCAGAACGAGTAAACTTTATCGCGTTGCGAAATACTGTTTAGAAGCTACAAAAGTTGCAATGTTATATCTAAAAATAAAGGGATAGGATTAAAAAGGTATCGGTCTAAAACACCCATATGCAAGCAGTGTTTTATTCATTACATAGTTTTTGTTCGCCAGCGCTTCAATGCTGTTGAAAACGTCGCTATATAGTAGAAATATAGACTGAATGATAAAAAAGAAAGAGATTGAATATTAAAATGGACGCATTGAAATTTAAGCCAAAATGACGGCTCACATTAAAATATGATCTATATTCAGGTTCTTCCTGTTCTTTGTAGATTTTTAAAAATTGTGGATATCAATGTACTGTCTTTCTTTTAATAAAAATCTGTTCAATTCTAGAACTGTGTTTGCATGACTATATAGTCATTGTATCGGGATTCGATTTTATGCGTTTAGCCATAAAAAAACCTAGCTGAAGCTAGGTTTTGACGAGTAGTGCGATTTATTTGTTAAACATCGAATCATGTGCTTCTGCAAGGGCACCTAGCTCTTCTTTGGTCAGATTTGGGAAAATCTTATCAATTGCAATATGAATAGCTTTAATCACAGCAGAAGAACCGATATCGGCTGCTTTACGCTTAATCATGCCTAAATCGAGTGTTTTATTAAAGTCATTCATAAAATGACGCACTGCAGCTTCAGCAAACTGTTTATACAGTTCACCAAAAGCAGCTTTATTGATATCTACACCCGATTTAATTTCGGCATAACTGTTCTTAAGGTTAGTGACCAATCCTGCATCTAAGCTCAGACCTACACGATAAGTGCCAGTCGCGTCTTGAAATAAACTTCGTTCTGAAAATTCAATGGATTGTTTCACCACATCATTCGGAGATTTACCCAATAGCTGCTTTAACAATACAGCGACTGTTGATTTGACATAGCCAGCCAGTTTTTCTGCTGTGTCGCGCTTATCGCTTGCAGGAAACAGATGAACAGGAGCTAATATAGTTGCACCAATGATTTCTTCATTAATCAGCAAAGCTGTTTTATCACGTAAAGGATAAAGGGGTTCACTCGAATTTTTTTTCGCGTGACCATTTTGGATACTGCTTAGAAGTTCCTCAGAAGGAATAAAACCAAAAAATGGCATCACTAACCTCAATTTTTTTATTGTCGCGCCAATCGAATGGGGCGAGGCATCCATGTTAAATCCGATACACGACAAGGGTTGATATCCAATCCACCACGGCGTGTATAGGCAGCATATACCATCAGCTGACTTGGTTTTAAATGTTGCCAAATATCGGCAAACATTTGCTCCACACATTGTTCGTGGAAACCATTATGCTGACGGTAAGAAATAATATAAGCCAGAATACTACGATAACAAGGCTTAGTACCTTTATACCGTATAAATACCGTTCCCCAATCAGGTTGACCCGTGACTGGACAGTTACTTCTTAATAAATGTGAATAAAGTTGAATTTCAACTTCTTCTTGCGCTGCATCTTCATCTAAAGAGAGTAAAGCTGCATTTGGATGATTTTCTAACTGGGTGGGTTCTAAGTCATCAATACAGATGCCTTGCGGTTTTGAAATTTCAACTTCATCAACATGAAATAGATCAATAGTCACAGCGGCATTGGCTGCAGCAGATAAGTCTTTTTCAACGGTTGCTTTAAACGCTGCCTGAGAATCAAATTTGGTAAAGTTCATACTATTAAAGTAGAGCTTTAAAGATTTCGATTCGATGAGGTTGTCTGAACTTGCAGGCAAAGTTAAACGGCCAATAGCGACTTGAGGCACACCAGAAGCATTTAACCAAGAAATTTCAAAAACATGCCACCAGTCTGTACCTTGGCGGATGCCTTCCACATGGGCATATTGTTCACGTGCAGTGGCACGTGCAATCGGAAACAGAATAGCAGGTTGATATTCTGTTGGGTAATTGGTGTCTTTGCCTAAAAGGGATTGTTCTACACTCATTATTCACGCATTCCTGAACCACGAGAAAGTAAATGATACGCCACGCCATAAAGTACAACGCAACATGCAGTAATAACTGTCAATGAAATGCCGACATTCACATCGCTATGACCTAAAATACCGTAGCGGAATGCATTGACCATATACACGACAGGGTTGATTAAAGAGAGATTTTGCCAAAAAGGACTCAGTGATGAGATGGCATAGAAAACACCGCCTAAATAAGTCAGCGGAGTCAGGACGAAAGTCGGGATAATCGAAATGTCGTCAAAAGACTTTGCATAAACAGCATTAATAAATCCGCCAAGAGAAAACAGCAGCGAAGTAATGAGAACTGTATATATAGTTACGAAGATATTGGTCAGGTGTAATTCAGTAAAAAATAGGCTCATCGCAGTGACAATAAAGCCGACTAAAACACCACGGCAAACACCACCGATCACATAACCCCAAAGCACCATGTGTAACGGCACTGGACTCATGATTAATTCTTCGATGCTTTTTTGAAATTTTGCACTAAAGAAACTGGATGACACATTGGCATAGCTGTTGGTAATGACCGCCATCATAATTAAGCCGGGCACGATGAACTGCATATAGCTAAAACCACCCATTTGCCCAATGCGTGAACCGACTAAATTACCGAAAATCACAAAGTACAAACTCATGGTGATTGCCGGTGGGAGAAGGGTTTGCGGCCAAATACGCATGAAACGGCGAATTTCTTTATACACTAAGGTGTAGAGGGCAATACACAGTTGGTTAAAATTCATTGTGCTGCACCTTCAAGATTTTTTTCGACCATACGGACAAACAGTTCTTCTAGTCGGTTAGATTTATTACGCATACTTCGAACCTGAATACCTTGAGATTCCATGAGTTGGAATAAATCATTCAAGGTATGGCCTTTATCCATAGTGACTTCTAAGGTGACAGGATCTACTAAGTTGAAACGGACACCAATAATTTCTATATGGATCGGTTCAATGGGTTCGGCTAGATCGAAAATAAATGTTTCTTCATTCAACTGGCTGAGGAAACCTTTCATGCTGGTGTCTTCTTTAATCACACCACGATCAATAATTGCGATTCGACGGCACAACATTTCAGCTTCTTCTAAATAGTGTGTCGTTAAAATAATGGACGTGCCTTTTTCGTTCATTTCAGTGAGGAAATCCCACATCGAACGGCGTAGTTCAATATCAACACCAGCAGTCGGCTCATCTAAAATCAGCAGTTTAGGTTCATGCATCATGGCACGAGCGATCATTAAACGGCGTTTCATACCGCCCGATAGCATGCGTGCTTGGGTGCTACGTTTTTCCCAAAGGCCAAGCTTTTCTAAATATTCCTCTGCACGTTTCTCTGCTATCTTTTTAGAAATACCGTAATAACCAGCTTGAGTCACCAAAATATCAAATGTTTTTTCAAATTGACCAAAGTTAAATTCTTGAGGTACAACGCCCAAACACTGCTTTGCATGCGAGGGATGGGTATCTAAATTGTGCCCAAAAATTTCGACAGTACCTGAAGTTTTACGGGTTAGTGAACTGATAATACTAATCGTGGTAGATTTTCCTGCACCATTGGGACCTAAAAGTGCATAAAATTCACCTTCGGGTACTGTTAAATCAATACCTTTAAGCGCCTGAAACCCATTTTTATAGGTTTTTGACAGCTGCTTTAACGTTAGTGCATCAGTCATAAATAATTCACTCTATAAATAGTATGAGTATTGTGCGATATCGGGGCAAATAAACCAAGTAAATCGTATGGAATTCTGCATTTTAAAAATAGAACGTTGTATAAAGCTTAAGCAGAAAAATACCTAACATCTATATAGTTGCTTTACCTTACAGTTTTTTTTGTTATGATGTGCGCAATCCAAAATAAGCGCTCATAGCTCAACTGGATAGAGTACAGGTCTCCGAAGCCTGTGGCGTGGGTTCGAGTCCCGCTGAGCGCACCATTTCCTTGTTTGATCATATCCGAATTAATCCTAATATTATTAAAAATTAATAACTTATATCTACTTATTGTCCGATAATGTCCGAGGGCGTTTTAGGATACCGTAATCTTTTACGGTATTTTTTACGGTACATTCCATTTCTGACAAAAATATACCGTAAAAATGCCTAAATTAGTTATCAGTCTGACTGACTCAAAAATTAAGTCTGCAATATCAATGCAAAAGAAATCATTTGAAAAGAATATTAAGCTTTCAGATGGTGGTGGCCTTTATTTATTGTTAGATAGAAAAGGTGGGGCATATTGGCGTTTTGATTATATTCGCCCAATCTCTAAGAAAAGAGCCACTATAGCTATCGGTATTTATCCAAGTTGTACATTGGCCAGAGCTCGTGCAAAACGAAGTGAGTTTAGAGAACTGCTTGCGCAGAATATTGACCCAGCAATTCAAAAGCAAGATAAACAGTCCCAATGTCGAAATAATAGTTTTAGATCAGTAGCAGATGAATACCGTAAGACTGAAGAGCTGGAATCAAGTACACAACGTCGGAATCAGTTTATCTGGGATAAGCTTTATGTTGCTATTGGTGAGTTCCCCATTGATTCGATAACAGCCACTCAAATTTTGGAAGTATGCCGTCTTTATGAAAGACAAGGTAAGACTGACTCAGCAAAGCGAATGAGAAGTAAAGCATCTCAGGTGTTTCGGTATGCGATTGCTTTGGGTTTATGTCAATTTAATGTTGCTGACCAAATTAGCGGTATTTTGAAGGTGGGTAAAACTAAGCATCGAGCGGCTATTACTGATGAGCAAAAGCTAGGACAACTATTAAAGAATATTAATACACATGCAGGTCGTGGGGATATTGCTATTGATTATGCAGTCAAAATCTTACCCCATGTATTTGTGCGTCCTGGAGAATTACGTGCAGCAAAATGGGCAGATATCGATTTTAAAAATAGAACATGGAGTTATACACCGCCTAAGACCAAAAATCAGACAGCCCTACAACATATTGTTCCTTTGTCTGATCAAGTCTTGAAGCTGTTCCAAGAATTGTATTGCATTACTGGATATACCGAATATTGTTTTGTGTCTATGCGAGATAAAACGAAAACCATCAGTGAATCAACTATTAATAAACGATTGAAACAATATGGTTTTGAAAATGGTGAGACAACAGGGCATGGCTTTAGAGCTACGGCAAGAACTTTATTAGATGAAGTTCTAAAATTTCCTATTGAACGTATAGAACAACAACTTGCACATCAGGTTCGCGATATGCATGGTCGAGCGTACAACCGTACTAAGTATTTGGAGGAGCGTTCAGTGATGATGCAAGCATGGTCTGATTATTTGGATCAATTAACGCATAAAAATGTAGAGTAATTAATTTAATAAATATTAGTAAGTTATAGTTTCAGTTAAGTTGACGCCACCTCTGCGAAATACATACTAAAGAAAAAATTTAAACGATAATTTGTACAACTGATGACATCTCCTGTCATTTTCATGCCTTATCTTCATTTTTCAATTGAATTGATGCTTTAAGTAGTTAAGTTTGATAGAAATATTGAAAGGAAATTTGTATGAAAATATGCCCAACTCCATTTACGAATAAACAAAAGAAGAACGCCTTACAACGTATTTCTAGGGCATTAATACTTGGGAAAATAAAGTGGGCTGAATCAAGAAAATTCTATTTAGCAATGTTGCACCTAGCGCGTTATTTAGATCGGCTAAACTTAATTTAAAGGAAATAAGACTTAATTTTTTTGTGAATTAGTGTAAATTTTTGTACCTTTAATGTGTTATATTTCAAATATAAATTTGATGTTACTTTTTAAAAATTAGAGATAATTAATGAAACGTGATGATTCTACTCATGAGCGTTTAGCTGACCGATTGGCCAATATTTTAACGAAATTAAATATGGGATATCAGTTAAGTATAAAAGAACTAGCCTCAGAATTTGGGGTAAGCACACGTACTATCTCGAGAGATTTCGATCGTCTCAATACTTATTTGCCATTGCTACAAGATAATGAAAATAAAAGATATTACTTAGAATCAAATTATTTAGGGAAAATTGCACCAAAAGATATCCGTAATTTTGCACAGCTCTCAGGAGTTAGTCATTTGTATCCTTCATTGGATATGTCCTTTCTGCGTGAACTTTTAGATAGTCGAGCTCATCAGATTTATAGTGCTAAGGGGTACTCTTTTGAAGATGCAAGTCAGTTTAAAGAACTATTCAAAGTTCTTGGAAAAGCAATTCAAGAATATCGACAAATTGGTTTTGTATATAAAGGAGAACCTAGACTGGTTCAACCTTATCGCTTGATTCATCATCATGGTAGTTGGTATTTGGCAGCAGTTAGAAAAGATCAATTGCGTACTTACCGCATTTCACATATTCAGCTTACGCACTCTCCGCATGAATATTCACAATTTATTCCAGATCAAAATATTGTAAAACTTGTAGAAGATGATGACAGCATCTGGTTTGGACAGGATAAACAGGAAATCATTTTATCTATTGATAGCCAGGTTGCTTTTTATTTTAAACAGAGATCAATATTACCCGAACAGCAAATTTTAAGAGAGTTGGGAGATGGTGGTTTGTTGGTGTCCTCAAAAATTAATCATGATATGCAGCTATTGCCTCTAATCCGGTTTTGGATTCCGCATCTTAAAATTGTAAATCCAGGAAGATTGCAAAATGAGATGGAAAAGGGATTGAAGGAATACATAAGCTCTAATTGATTTTAAAAAAATATAGATCTAAAAAACTTGTAAAGAACTTTAATAAGAGGAATATATAAATGGTATTGCCACTTGTACCGTTATTAATCGGTGTTGGAGCAGCGGCAGCAGGCGCCTATGGTGTTAAAAAAGGATCTGATGCTAAAGCTGGATTTGATACAGCTAAAAGAATTTTTCGTCAGGCTGAAAATAAATTAGATGAAGCTGATGAAACTCTTGAAGAAATGAGAGTGAAAACTAATGAGCGTTTAACTATTTTGGGAGCAACACGTATTGCCGTGGTTGAGCAATGCTATATCCCTTTTAAGAAAGCTTTAGAAGGAATTAAAAATATTGAAATTAGTCAAATACCGGAATTAAAAGGTATTGATGTAGAAAATAGGCTATTAGAGTTAGATAGACTATCTGTTTCATTACCTGAAATAGTATCTGGAGTAGGTGCTGCAGGAGCAAGTGGTGCATTAACAGCTTTAGCTGCGTATGGCGGTACACAAATGCTAGCTGCTGCTTCAACTGGAACAGCAATTAGTACACTCAGTGGTGCAGCCGCAACAAATGCTACATTAGCGTGGTTGGGTGGTGGAAGTTTGGCCGCTGGCGGTTTCGGGATGGCAGGGGGAATGGTTGTTTTAGGGGGAGTTGTTGCAGGTCCGATTTTAGCGGTTGGGGGGGCAATGTTAGCTGCAAGTGCAGAAACAGCTGTTGATGATGCAAAAAGAAATTTAGCTAAAGCTCATGCGATTTACAATGAAAAAATGATTGCAGCCAAAACAACACGTGCTATTGGTAACGCGGCTCATGCGATTGCAGGTTTAATTGGGCAATTGAGTGAAGTTGCAGATGAGTTAATCGCAGAGATAGAAAAAATACGTAAACACAAAGATGATTATCAAACATTTACTCAAGCCGAAAAAGCAATATTAGCAAATGCTTTTTTGTGTATGGGAGGGATTTCTGCATTGGTTAAAGCGCCATTGATTAAAGAAAATGGTGCTTTGGATGTGGCAATTCGTGATGTACGTGACCAAGCTAAAGACTTGGTTGATCGTTTAAATAGTATTTAAGGGGAAATGACATGAGTCAGGATGCTTCAGTAGAGTTGCTAGAAATTGAAAATAAAATTTCTAAAATTGAAGAGCGTATTGAAAGAATTGAGGATTTAATCCAAGAAAAGTGGGATGAGGAAAGTTCTGTTAAGAAAAAGATGTTTGAATCTTTTGATGATTTTAACGATAGACAAAATGCTATATATTTTAAAGCAGTAGAATTTGATCGTATAAAGTCACAAGAAATTAAAGATCTGAAAGAGGAAATATCTGCTCTAGAAGCACGTAAAAAACAATTAAATGAGGAGTTGTTTGCAGGCCTCGATAATTCAGATGATTTCTGATCTGATTTAAAGGAATGATTATGACCTACCTTGATGAAGTATTACATATCTTTGTGGATGATATATCAACAAAACTTAATGTTGATTTATCTTGGACATTGGAGCAGCGCAGTGAAAAGCTGTTGGATGCTTCTATGCAATATCGAGATGAGCTACAAGAGGTATTAAAAACTAAATCAGTTGGTCATAATCAAAACCCTAATCGTCAAGGTAATTTATTTGAAGTTAGGGATGCTTTTATTAATAATTTAGAAGAAGCTATTACGAATTCAGATAAAAAATTTGCAACAGCAGATTACTTGTATGAATTAAAGCAACAAGGAGTACCATTTACAAACTCTATTGCTAAGATGGCGAACTATAATGATAATGCGACAGATGTTGTAGCATTTATTAAAGGTAAAATACTAGAAAGTGAAAAAGCACAATATAAATCTATAAAAAATTTTGCTCAATTAGCGGCAGAGAGATATTTAGAAAATAATGAAAAGTTAGTTGTGCCTCTAGAGAATTTTGAAAAAGCCAGAGCTTTTTGGGAACTTAAAGCTGAATTAGGTGATGTAAATGCGCAAGCAGTATTAGAGAAATTAGTTTCTGGCAAAATTTCCCGTAGTTCTGTTTCATTACAGGGAACATGGATTGAAACAGTAGTGGTAACTTTTTCAGATGAAGAAAAAGCAAAAAAGAATTTACAGAATCTAGCAGATCATTTTTTAATAGCTGAATCTGAACTTTACCATAAGGGACATTTTGTTACTCATGAAGTAGTTAAGCAAGCTAACGTCAGTATAAAACAAGTAATTGCATATATGGTTGGGCGATGTGTAATTGAAATTCGTCAAGCATGGAAAGATGGAGCTATAGACTTTTCTACACGACTTCAAAATGTAATTAATGACACTAAGCGAAAATTTAAAGAAAAATTTGAAGAAGGCGTTATAAAAAACCTATCAAAATCCGCAATTGATTATATTATTGGATTGATTTTAGGCTTTTATAAAAATACTTACCAAGCCATTCAAAAAGGTGGTAAGTATTTTAAAGTTGTTTGCGATGAAATGTGGTTATTTATTTCAGGTGAGAATAAATCTTTATTCCAAACAGTTTTAAATATCTCTAAAGCAATCTCTGCTTTAGCAGTAATTACTTTCATTATGGGACTATATCAATATCTAATTAGTATAGGTATTCCAGAAGTATTTTCTGTTGCGATTACTTCATTTGTTTCAGCATTAGTGACGGTAGCAATTTTTCGTTTAATTGAAAAGGCTGCACAGATTACGGGTTCTGTATTTTATACACGAGATGTTGCCCGAGTCCGTCGTCAGGAAGTTGAGCGAATTTGTGAAGAAGTATTGCCTCTTATAGAAGAGAAAGTTGCTCAGCTAGATGGTTTAATTGAGCAGGAAGATAAAGAGCGGGAAGAAATTTTTAATAAGTCTTTTGTTCAGATCAAGGCATCTTTGAGGTCTGTAGATATAAATAAAATCGTTATCGCTTATCAAGAGTTATATCAGTATCTAGGACAGAAATTACCATTTACAAATGAAAATGAATTTGATGACTTTATGATGAGTAATAAGAGTTTTGAACTTTAATTTAAAAGTAGATGAGGGGGGAGGTTAATGAATAATAGAGATAGGGATAAGGCCGCTGGTCAAGCTGTAGCTTTATGGAAATCCGGTAATCCAGTTGGGCGCATTTTAGCTACAATAATTTTATTATTTCTTGGTCCTTTAGGGTGGCTTGCAATAGTTGTAATGTGGGGAATTCATTTTCTTGACAAGAAAAATTAATGTAATTTTTATCAAATTTAATGCGTAAAAAAGCGAGGGTATAAAATGAGTTTTTGGAATAAAGTCGGACAAGTGGCAAAAGTAGCAGGAGAATATGCAGCTAAAGAAGCTAAAACTCAGTATGAAGGAGCAAAAGAAAGATCTGCTCAATATGCGGAAGAAATGCCTAATCTAAGTGATCGTCAACTAGCTAAAATTTGCCTTACAGAAGCTCAGCGTTCACCTATTAAAGTGGTAGCAGCTCGAAAAGAGTTAAGAAATAGAGGTTATGAAACTATGGAAGATATTAAAAGTATTTAAATTTGTTTGAGATTTTTATCTTTTTTAGAGTAGGTAATCATTTATTAATTTGAACTCATTTATGAGAATTTAAAAGTTAATTAAGTTGCATCATCCTGCTCTAAAATAAATTCATATTTTTAGTCATTATTAAAAATAATTACTTAGTAGTAATTGAGAGGAAACCATGCCATTACCATTAATTTTAATTGGGGCTGCCGTTGCAGCGACTGCGGTTGGAGCTAAAAAAGCTTATGATGGTCATCAAGACAAAAGTCTTGCAGATGATATTATTGAACGCTCAAAAAATATTTATAAAAAGCATAAGGAAGCTCTTGACGAAGTAAATAATAAAACCAGTCAGTCATTAGAAAGCTTAGGCGAGTTAGAGCTCAAAATAGGTTCAGATTTTGATAAGTTTGATCGTTTAGTAGAAGAAATTTTAAAAAATAATAATTTTCAAAAATATAGCGATACAAAAATTCAAATTCCCCAGCATAAATTAAATCAAATAAAGGAAGTTGCTATTACAGCAACTGACTATTTGAAAACTGTTGTTGGTGGTGGTGTTTCGGGAGCAGCAGCGGGATTTGCTGTATACGGTGGAGTTATGGCTCTTGGAGCCGCATCTACAGGGACATCTATAGCATCTTTATCTGGTGTCGCTGCATATAATGCTACTATGGCGGCTATTGGTGGGGGTTCATTAGCTGCTGGCGGTTGGGGAATGGCTGGTGGTGCTATGGTGCTAGGAGGCGCAGTTGTTGCTCCTGTATTAGCTGTAGCTGGTATTGCTTATGCGATTCATGGTTCTAAAGCGCTAGATAAAGCAAGAGATATCCGTTACGAAGTTGACCAAGCTGTTACAAAAATGGAGATTGCACAAGAGCAGTTATTGCGAGTCCAATCTTATGCAGACCGAATTTATAATGAATTAACTAAAATATATAGCGTCTTCAATTTGTATTTTGAAAAGCTAAAAGAGATTAATCAAATACTAAAAGAGGGTAATCAGGAAAAAATACATAGCATTTCGGAAGAGACGATTAGATGCATTGAAAATGGTACAAGTTTAGCTGCAATTATGGCAAAAATGATTTCTACGCCGCTATTCAAGGTAAAACAAGATAATAAAGGTAAGCCTATTTTAGACAAAGATGGTAATGCAGAAATTCTTGTAGACGAGCATGGTATGCAAGTACTTGATCATCAAGGTCTTGAGAAAGTTTTAAAAGAAACCCATGAAGGTTTTAAGCGTTAATAAAATAATTTTAAAGTATGAAGAACTCCTCCTGTCAACACAGGAGGAGTTCTTATATTAGGAACAGATATGTCATCAAAAACATTTGATTGGTCAGATGAAATTAACCAAGTTGTCACTAAAAGTTTAGTGACTACCTTTGGTCTTGATTTTTTATTATTTGAAGATAAAAAAGGTGGAGATGTTGATACGATTCAAAATGTCAGACAAGACATATGGGCAACAGAAGCGGAAAAGATAAAGTATGAAAATCGTGAAAAATATGATTCGGCTGCTTATCATCAACATCATAATTATATTCAGAAAGGGCGGAATGATAAACAAGCGCAAGAAAATGGGACTTTGAAAGATAAATATCGTAAAGATAAAAATCTATCAAAAGGCCAAAACCGTGATTTGGATCATATTATATCGGCGCATGAGATTCATAATGATGCTGGAAGAATGCTAGCTGGACTGGATGGAGTAACATTAGCTAATCAAGACTCAAATTTATCGTCAACGGCTAGCAGTATAAATAGAACTAAAAAACAGCATTCTGTTGATAAATTTTTAAATAATTTACCCGAAACAATTAATAATCGTGAAATTGAATTAAGTAAGTTAAATCAGAAGCTTCATGGAATGCCACAATCTACACCTCAAGAACGGCATGAGTTTCAGCAAGTTCAAGATAAAATTAGAAAAAAACAGCAATCATTGGATGAGCTTAAACAAGTTGATAGTGAATCCATGAAAAAAGTTGATGAAAAGGCAAGAGCTGAAACTGAGAAGCAAATAAATAGTTATTATCAAAGTACTAAGTTTTTTAAGGCAAGCTTAACATCAGCAGGGATTGCTGGTTTAAAAATGGGTTTAAGGGAGACATTAGGACTTATACTTGCTGAAATTTGGTTTGAAATAAAAGCGGTAATTCCTTCTATATACGTGAAGTATAAAACAGTTGAATTTAGAATTAAAAACTTTTTAGATGATTTAAAAGATACGGTTTTAAATATTATTGAACGTGTAAAGCAGCGGTTTAAGGATGTAGTTTCTAGTTTTCGGGATGCAACAATTTCAGGTGTTTTTGCAAGTCTTTCTACAACGGTATTAAATATTTTTCTTACAACAACAAAGTTTTGGGGGAAAATTATAAGAGAGACCTGGTTAAATTTGATCAAAGTCATGAAGATGGCATTCTTTAATCCAGAGAACTTATCGACTGGTGAGTTAACTAAAGCCACTTTTAAAATTCTTTCAGCAAGTATTGGCATAATCGTAGGTATGCTTATGCATGAAGGTTTAGCTGCTCTTAACTCAATGCCTTTAGGAAATTTAGTTGTTGACTTCGCTAGCGCTTTGACAAGTGGTATTGTAATTTTGGCTTTAAATTATTTCATTGAGCAAAGTGAAATAATGCAAAAATTCTGGTCATATTTAGATCAGGTAAAAACAAAATATGAAAAAATACTAGATAACTTTAGAGAGATCAATAAAGAGTTAGACCAATATATTCTACAATTGACGCAATTAGAATTTGGCTTAAATATTGATGAGATTTCTGTATTTACAGAACAACTAAACAGTGCTAATTCTGAATTAGAGCGCAATATAGTTCTAAAGAAAGAAATAGAAAAGCAAGAAATTAAATTACCATTTGAAATGGGGAATTCAGAAAGTACTCGAAGCTGGTTATTAGGGTTGGCTAAAAATTGATTGCTTTTCCATGCACTCAGTGCGGAGCCTGTTGCAGGCATGTTAATTTATCAAACCAAACTGATTTTTTAGATCGTGGTGACGGCATTTGCCGTTACCACGATCTAACATCTCATTTATGTACAATCTATGAAAATCGTCCGGAAGTATGTCGAGTTGATACCTATTATGAGCAACACTTTAAACAAAAAATTTCTTGGGAACAATTTGTACATCTTAATTTGATCGCTTGTGAGCAGTTGGACCAACTTGAATGATTAATCGATTATATAATTTTAAATTCCTAAAACTACTTGATATGGTTTAAATCCTTCTAGTACAGCATCGGAAACTAATTGGATAAAAGCTTCAGTCTTTCCATAAGCCATCCATTGATCTAGGACTTCATAGTAGGCCAGTCGGTTTTCAACTGTGATGACGCAAGGTGGATAACCAGCTTTAAGCAATTCGAGATTCATCAATAGACGTGATGTACGGCCATTGCCATCAATGAATGGATGGATGCCTACAAAATCTGCATGTACTTTAGCTGCACGTTCAATGGGATGAAGCTTATGTGCCTCTGAGTTGTACCAGTCGACTAGTTGAGTCATCTTGTCATTTAATAACGTGTGATCAGGCGGGGTAGACGTAGCACCTGATATCAGGACATTTTGCTGACGATAACGTCCAGCATTATCATCATCAATATTCTTTAAGATAAGCTGATGGATATTACGAATTTGCCATTCAGAAAAAGGTTCTTCTTTTCGAATAATGTCTTCGACATAGTAGATGGCATTTCTGTGGTTGATTGCTTCAAAGTGTTCTCGTAATGCTTTTCCACCAACGGTAATGCCTTCCAAAACGACTTTAGTCTCTAGCAATGTAAGTGTATTACCTTCAATTGCATTTGAATGGTATGTCCAGCGAACAATAAGATCTTCTTGTAGATTCTTTACAATTGCAGGAGAAAGAGGACGATGTTTATCTAATTTTGTTTTTAAAGCATCAATATTTTCAAACATAACTTTTTCGCTGCAGTTGAATTCTTAAATGATACATCAAAAAAACAAATATAAAAAAGGAATGTTATAACATTTCTTTTAATTTTAAATGCATACGTGTTAAAATCAGTACACCATTTCAATTCCTGTTAATGGATTTGAACAAAATAAATTTTGTGATTCAATGCGCTAAATCTAATTTGGGTAAAAAATGGGTACAGGTAAAACGCTATTGACTTTATGGTTCACTAAATCAATAGCTTAGGAGTTGAGTTCAATTGACGCCATCACAGCTACTTTACTAAATATGGCTATGTATTACGTTATTGATAGCTGGAATGTTAAAGTCTAAAACGTGTTATTATTTCATATAAGATTTTGAAATATATAAAAATATAGGTTTATTTTTGTTTGTTTGTTTGTTTGTTTTTTTAATCAATATTATGAAAAAATTATAACAGTAAGAGAAATTAATTTAATAAAAATGGTGTGCTTTTTTAATTTGGTGTGTTGTAACTAAATTTTCATATATATTTAACTAGACATTAGGGTGTGTTGACATTTACAGCCGATAAATTGAGCTAAAGAGGCAACCATATAAATATACAAGCTAAAGCAACAGCGCTTTGATAGTTACGTTTTAGCTTATCGTATCTTGTGGCAATTCCTCTAAATTGTTTTAATCTACAAAATGCATTTTCAACTAAATGTCTGATTTTATACATATACCAGTCCATATCATCATTGCTAGATTTGGCATTTGATCTTCGAGGAATGTTTGCTTTCGTATTACTTTCTCTAATTTTCTTTCTGAAACTTTCTGAATCATAGCCTTTATCTGCACATAGCATTTCTGACTCTGTTAAATCTAATTTTGATACAAGATCAGGTGCAACCTTAATATCATGTGAAGTTCCATCTGAAATAATAAATTCAATAGGATTACCATTTGAATCGATTGCTAAATGTATTTTTGAACTATTACCACCAATACTTTTGGAAATACTTTGATTCTTAATACCAGCTGAATGTTGATGCGCTCGTACATGGCTCCCATCGATAAAAATCCACTCTTTATCAGCATGCTGGCTGAATAATTTAAAAATATTCATAAACTTACTATTTTTAGACCATCGATTATATTTCTTAAAAATAGAATTTGATTTACCAAACTCTTGAGGTAAATCACGCCAAGGACAGCCTGTTCTAATTCGAAATAAAATCGCTTCAATAAAATTCCGTAAATTTAATTTGAGATAAATATTAAAGTGACGGAAAATAGCAAGTAACTTGGACCAGTGTTGATCATTTAGCATTGTTCGAGGCATAGCGAGTGTAAAATTGGGTTTGGCGATTTAATTTTACTATCTCGCTATTTTTTTAATCAACAAATGTCAACAGACCCTAATTATTCGATTCAAAAACTTTTCTTTAATCTGGCTTGGAGAATGGAATTGCTTGTTATTCGCTATAAGCCTTGGATCATGATCATACTACTGGTTTTAGCTGTCAGTTTTGCTACATATCGCTGGTGGCAAGGACCATTGCTGCCTAGTTATGAAGTCGTATCTAGTCCATTGATTCAAACAGTTGTCGCTTCAGGACGGGTAGAGAAAGTATCTCGGACTCAGATTGGTAGTGAAATTACAGGGGTTGTTCTTGAGCGATTGGTTCAAGAGGGAGATCGGGTCTCTCGAGGGGATATTCTTTTAGTACTGAAATCTGATGAAATTTCAGCGCAAGTGCGGCAGGCAGAAGCTGAATTAAAAGAACTCGAAACCACTAGACGCCCGCAAGCAGAAGTTGATTTAGCGAATGCCAAAGTACAATTAGAACAGGCTCAAAGAGAGACGTTACGCAGACGAAATACCGAATCAGGAATATTATCAGCAGAGGAAAGGGAGAAATCGATAGAGGCAGAAAGACTCGCCCGTAATAATTTGGAATCAGCTCGATTAAAAGTTGCTTCACTTGCCCCAAATAAAGTTGAAGAGACAAAATTACGCGAACGACTCGCTGCACTACAAGCGCAACTTGCCAAGACCAAAATTCGTGCAGAAGTTTCAGGTATTATTTTAACGCGTAATGTTGAGCCAGGGGATCTGGTACAACCGAGTCAGACTCTCTTCACTATTGCACTGGATGGTGCGACTGAAATACGAGTGCCATTTGATGAACGAAATTTACCACTGCTGGCTTTACAACAAAAAGCCGCAGTGATTGCAGATGCCTATCCAAATCAATCTTTTCCTGCCCATATTAATTTTATTGCTCCAAGTATTGATGCTCAACGTGGCACAGTAGACGTCCGATTAACAGTTGATCCAGTCCCAGGTTTTCTGCGTCAAGACATGACGGTATCGGTAAATGTTGAAACCAACAAGCGCGAGCGAACCTTGGTCATTCCAAATGATGCTTTAAGCAGTATAAGTGGCAACAAGGCTATGGTTATTTTAGTAAGAGATAGAAAAATTCAACGTCATCCTATCACACTGGGTTTACGTGGTTTGGTTATGTCTGAAGTTGTAGCTGGAGTGAAAGAAGGTGATCACGTCCTTACCGATGCAGAATCAGTGCTTAAAGATGGAACTCGTGTCCGAATAGAGAAAACTAAACGTGTTTTCCAGAGTCAAACGGATCAGAAAAATAGCAAAAATGAATTACCGGTGAAATTCGATTGAAAAACTTTTTTAGGCGACTTTGGACCGAGTGGACCATCGCAATCAGTTTTTTGCGAGAGGGTCGCACACAGTCGATGATGATTACCATTGGCGTCGCGGTGGGGGTAGCCGTCATTGTGTTTATTAGCGCCTTAATTCAGGGTTTACAATCGAATATTGTAGAAAGAACTTTAGGGACACAGGCGCATATTCGTTTGCTCTCACCAGATGAGGTGAATCGTATTGTGCCACCAGCAGCAGGAACACTTCAGTTGTTACTAGAAGATCAGCGTGCACAACGCTTACGTTCTATTAATAATTGGCAGCAGATTACTGGGACTTTAGATCATTTACCGGTGTTGACTGCGGTTTCTCCTGTGGTCTCAGGTCCTGCATTTGTACAGCGCGGAGATGCGATTCAATCTATTGCATTGGTTGGTATCAACCTTGAACGTTATCAACAGATTATTCCGTTGAAGCAATATATGGTGAGTGGTGAATTACAGGTCAGTGCGGATAATGTATTAATTGGGCGTCAATTAGCCAAAGATTTGGGTGTGCAAGTTGGGAGCAAATTAAGATTAGATACCGGGCAACAGAAAAATGCAGTTGTGAACATCTCTGGAATATTTGAATTGGGTGTGCGTGAATTGGATGCGCGCTATGTCTATCTGGATTTGAAACAGGCGCAATCTTTACTTAATTTGCCTGGTGGGGTCACAGTGATTGATCTGACGATCCAAGATATTTTTCAGGCGGATCAAGTTGCCTCACAAGTTGGACGCCTGACAGGATTAAAAGCAGAAAGCTGGATTGAAACCAATGCTCAATTAATGAATGCGATTACCGCTCAAAGTCTTTCTACAAACATGATTATTGTTTTTGTAGGGATTTCAGTCGCTTTTGGAATTGCCAGTGTGATGTCGGTGAGTGTGGTGCAACGGACTCGGGAAATCGGTATTTTACGTGCAACTGGGGCTACACAAACGCAAATTTTAAGAGTTTTCTTATTTCAGGGAGCAATTTTTGGTCTGCTTGGTTCGATGCTTGGTAGTGTTGTCAGTTATTGTCTAATTTGGGGATTTAATCAGTTTGGTCCCGGTTTGTTTTATATTTCGATTTCAATCAAGCTTATCTTGTCAGCATTATTCTTGGCGACTTTAACGGGAGTTTTGGCTGCTGCAATACCATCCCGTCGGGCTGCTGCACTCGATCCTGTGGAGGCAATTCGTCATGTCTGATTCATCTGAGGAAGTACTACGTTTAGAAGCATTGCGAAAGTCCTATAATGTTGGGCAACCTAATGAAGTGGAGGTATTACATGGAATTGACCTGTGTATTCAACGGAATGACTTTGCTGCATTAATTGGTCCTTCTGGTTCAGGCAAAAGTACTTTACTGAATATTCTTGGCTTATTAGATCAGCCTAGCTGTGGTGAGTTGTACTTGTTGGGTCAGGCAACAAGTCGTATGGATGATATGGCTCGGACAGCATTACGTGGCAACAGTATAGGTTTTGTGTTTCAATTCCATCATCTTATACAAGCCTTTACTGCCTTAAATAATGTGCTTATGCCATTAATGCTGAAGCAAGGTAAGCCAGATCAATCTGCGTTGCAATATGCCCATGAATTATTGGCCGCTGTAGGGTTAGATAAGTTCGCTGACCGTAAACCCAATGAGCTTTCTGGAGGGCAACAGCAACGCATAGCGATTGCACGTGCACTGATTACTCAGCCTGCACTATTGTTGGCCGATGAACCGACAGGTAATCTTGATACTCAAACTGCTGCGGAAATGTTTGAATTATTTCGTAAAGTTCATCGCGAACATGGCTGTGCAGTATTATTGGTGACTCATGATCCTAGATTATCGGCAACCTGTGATCGAACCATTAATTTGGTGGATGGGAGAATTCAGAGTGATTTCAAAAAATGATATAAGCTCAGTGTGAATGTGAATCACGTATCTGGGAAAAGCAGTTCAAAGCATATACCTTCTGCGCTATTAATCGCCTGATACATCCCTTGATGAAGCGTCATAATAGATGCCACAATGGATAGTCCCAAACCACCTGTTTGATGATAACTTTGTCTACTGGAACTGCATTGATAAAATCGCTCAAAGAGATGAGGCAAATGCTCAGGAGCAACTTCCAAACCACTGGTGATCACAGATAATGTAATCATCTGCATATTATTAATGTTCTTTCTGTGGCTAAGCACATAAATAGTTCGGTAATTGCTGCCGTGAATGAGCGCATTTAATATTAGATTATACAGCGCTTGTTGTAACAGTTCAGGATCTGCCAATAGCTCAGTCGCTTCAAGCCTTAAAACAAAATTGCAGTGTTGTTCTTCAGCTTGATACTCGAAAATACTGAATATATTTTCTATAAATGATTGAAGTTGAATCTTCTGTTTGTTTAAGCAAACTTTGTGTGCATCTGCGCGGGCGAGAAATAACATGCTGTCAATCATTCTTTTTAAGCGTTGATAGTCCTCTAGGTTGGAAATCAGCACTTCCTGATATTGTACGGGACTGCGTTCACTCATGAGTAAAATTTCGGTTTGTCCTATTAAATTATTCAATGGTGTTCTAAATTCATGCGCAATGTCTTCTGAAAAACGATTCAGCTGGCTATATCCCAGCTCAATACGGTCGAGCATGGCATTGATATCGGAGGCTAGTTGTGCAATCTCTTGAGGGGGATAGGGCAGATTGAGTCGCTGTTCAAGTTGCTGAATATTTATCGCATGGGTTTGTTCTCGCAGGGTTCTTAATACTTTTAATCCCAGATGGCTAGCAATAGCACAAAGGATGAAAATCGCCAAGATACCTGTGAAAACATAAATGACAAGGCTCTTTTGAAAAGGTGCAATGATGCCTAAACGTTCAGACCACTGTTTGCCTGCAATTAACAGATACGGCTGGCGATTAATTTGAATAGTTTTCCAGGCAAT
Organism: Acinetobacter sp. YH16056_T; assembly: GCF_024605895.1. Taxonomy (NCBI): domain Bacteria; kingdom Pseudomonadati; phylum Pseudomonadota; class Gammaproteobacteria; order Moraxellales; family Moraxellaceae; genus Acinetobacter; species Acinetobacter sp. YH16056_T. The sequence continues at coordinate 1,088,540 of NZ_CP094545.1, forward strand.
GCGGGTGGGATAAGCATGCGCCGATAAATCTTGGAATTGAATTTGGGGCTGATGGGTAAATTCAGGTAGAGGAATGCCAAGAGGATTAATGCTGATCAGCGCCTGATCACCCTGAATCAATAAAAACAAATTATCCTGATTTCCCAACATGTTTTGATACAGCTTCGGGCGAGCGATAATCTGTTCAATATTACTACTGTCTTGCAGCAAAATTTCCAGTCGCTCAATTCGTTCAACCAAAGCCCGATCTTGCTGAGCAATTAAAATCTGGTTGATACCCAGATAGGTCATAAATGCTACAGCGCACAAGACCATTGCAGCACACCCTGTAACCAAGAGCGTTAATCGGAGTTCTAAAGAGCGAATGGGCTTGAACATTATGCTTCAACCGAAATTTTATAGCCCAAGCCACGGACAGTATGAATTAATTTTATCTCATGCTCCTCGTCAATTTTACTGCGTAAGCGTCGTACCGCGACATCAATAAAATTCGTATCGGTATCAAAATTGATATGCCAAACTTCGGAAGCAATTTGCCTACGCGTAATAATTTCATTTGGGTGCCGCAGCATAAAGTGCAATAAATTAAATTCTTTTTTACTGAGTTCAATTAACTGCTCATGTCGCCAAACTTTATGATGGATTAAGTCCATTTTTAAGTTGCCCATCCATAGCTCGTTTTCCTGAACATACTGTTGCCGTCTCAGTAAGCTTTTAATGCGCGCAAGTAATTCAATATAAGAAAAAGGTTTGGCCAGATAGTCATCGGCACCTAGTTCCAGACCTTTGACCCTATCAATAATCTGGTCTTTGGCAGTGAGAAAAATCACGGGTATATGGGAAAATTGACGCAATACTTTTAAGACTGCCCAGCCATCAATATCGGGCAGCATCACATCTAATATGACCAAGGTATAAGGTTGTATTTTTAGTTTTTCCAAGCCTTCGAGCCCTGAATGAACACATTCAGCGGCATAGCCAGATTCATTTAAGCCCTTCACGAGATATGAGGCGATCTTCACTTCATCTTCGATAATTAGAATACACATTTTGCTCAGACTCATTTTGAAGATGACAACTTTGTAATGTGATTGTCATGCTTCAAATCATTCAGGTTGTATAAGATTTTGTAAAACTTAATTCGGGGCAATCATTATGAACAACCTCAAAGGGTTTGTTTTAACAGTAATGCTGATGAGTAGCAGTACTTTTGCACAAACCATTCAATTGAATCAAGTTTATTCACTCGATTCCAACGCTGCACACATCCTTGTTGATGCCGCAGTGGCTGCTTGTCAAAAAATACAGCACAATATTGCTGTGGTCGTGGTTGATCGGGGAGGAAATACCTTGATGGCGAGTAGGCATGAAAATGTCGGCCCCCATAATTTGGGCGCAGCCGAAAAGAAAGCTTATACCGCTTTATCGACCAAAACAGCGACCTTGCTGTTAAGTCAAAATGCTCATGAAAACAGTGATGCAAAAAATTTAACCACTTTATCTAATTTGCTGTTGTTAGGAGGTGGTTTACCAGTGCGTTATGAAAATCAGGTGGTCGGTGCAATTGGGGTTGCGGGTGCAGGAGGCGCCAAAAATGATCAGTATTGTGCTGAGGCAGCCATTCAGTATAGTTTTAATCGTTAAGGATTCCATTATGTTTAAGAAGTTTTTACCACTCTCAACACTGTTATTAACATCAATGACGTTTGCACAAAATAACCCATTAAGTGTGCATGTGTTAAATCTAGAAAATGGCTTACCTTCTGCTGATGTTGAAGTAGTGCTCGAAAAGAGTTCTGGCAATAAATGGGTGCAGCTGAATCAGCAAGTTACAGGGTCGAATGGTCGTATTACAGCACTTTTTCCTGAAAATCAGCCGTTAGCGCAAGGGATTTATAAGGTCACGTTCAAAACTGGTGACTGGTTCAAAAAGAATAATCAGAGCACTTTTTTCCCAGAAGTCCCCGTTATTTTCAAAGTTGATGGCAGTGTCAGTCACTACCACATTCCCTTATTATTAAGCCCTTATGGATACTCGACCTACCGAGGTAATTGATAATCTAAAGGGCTGGTAAAACTAGCCCTTTTAATTGCTTATAATTAGTAAACGTTAGAAAGAATCACAAAAAATTCATGCCCATATTTTTATACTCTTCACCGAATCAGAATAGATTCAAGTTGTACAAGGGATGTGATGAGGCTTAAAGGCCAAAAATTAGCTTTTACTATTATTTGATTAAAAATGAGAATGGCGTGAATCAATTTGCTGAACAAGATTTATCAAGAATTATCGAAATGGCCTGGGAAGATCGAACTCCTTTTGAAGCTATCCAACGTGAGTATGGTTTAAATGAAGCGACTGTGATTCGTTTGATGCGAAAAAACTTGAAAGTATCTAGTTTTAAAATGTGGCGTGAACGGGTTACCGGTCGAAAAACCAAGCATTTGCAGCTGCGATCACCTGATGTAATTCGGGCTTATTGTTCAAGGCAGTATAAACGTTTCTAAGCGCTTGACTTTGTACACCGTCTGGACTCACGTTTACATCGTTCAGAACAGTATCTGACTTCTTCCCAGCAACGTTGCCATTTCTTACGCCAGTTAAATGGGCGTAAGCAGTGAATACAGATTTTTTTAGGAAGATGATGTTTTTTCATTTTATAACTCATCAATCCGACTAAGGAGCTGCTGCGCATGGGTGATAATCTGCTGCCGATCTTGAAGTTTATCGAGTTGTCGATAGATCATGCCCATACGTGGATGAGTACGAAATATCGCTTCATGCCGAATCATAAAAAACCAGTATAGACTGTTAAATGGACAGCTGTCCGGCTCGGTACGGGTTTTGACATTGTAGGTACAGTGCTTGCAGTAATCTGACATTTTATTAATGTAATTGCCCGAAGCGGCGTAGGGTTTGCTGGCCATTAACCCACCATCAGCGTGCATTACCATGCCCAGCGTGTTCGGTAGTTCTACCCATTCATAGGCATCTGCATATACCGCCAGATACCATTCACTGATCTGCTGCGGGTCTACAGCACTTAACAGGGCAAAGTTGCCAGTAATCATCAAACGCTGGATGTGATGCGCATAGGCATTTTGGAAAGTATTGCGAAAACATTCCGCCATACAGTTCATCTGGGTATGACCAGTCCAGTAAAATTGTGGCAGCGGTGACGAATGCTGCAGTGCATTGCGGTTGGCATATTCCGGCATGTATAGCCAGTAAATGCCTCGTACATATTCGCGCCAACCCAGAATCTGCCGGATAAAACCTTCAACTGCATTCAGTGGTACATGACCGGCATGGTAGGCAGCTTCTGCCGCATCACAGACTTCTTTGGGTAATAGTAGGCCACAGTTTAAATAAGGTGAGAGCAGGCTGTGAAACAGCGTGTCTGTACCCTGTGCCATAGCATCCTGATAATCACCAAAATAAGGCAAACTATAGGCAATAAAATGTTCCAGAACACGCTTGGCATTACTGCGTGTGGTGGCCCAACGGAAATTGGCAAGACTTCCAGAATGCTGGCAAAACTCACGTTTAACCAGTGCAAGCACATCTAAATCAATCTGATCTCGTTCAAAATTAAGTTGCGGGGGCAAGGGCGGACTGCCCAACCAAGCCTTGCGATTGGCGCTGTCATAGTTCCACTGTTGCCCTATGGGCTGCTGTCTCTGCATCAAGTAACCAGTCTGCTTGCGCATTTCTCGGTAAAAATATTCCATACGCAGTGTTTGGTAGCGACTGGCAAAGTGGCGGAACTGCTCCAGACTACAGAAAAAACGGTCGTCATTCAGGCACTGTACGGGCAGTTGTAGCCGTGGGCTCCAGTGCTGTTGAATCTGCTGCTGTAGGCGGTATTCTCCACAGTGTGTAATTACCAGTCCTGTTACGGGGAGCAGTTGTTGTTGTGACTGCACAAAATCCAGCAGGCTACGAATAGGACTATCAGATTCAAAAGCATGATACCGTACACGCCAACCATCAGCTTTAAGCGCCTTGGCAAAGTGACGCATCGCACTAAAAATCAGCGCAATTTTCTGCGGATGATGGGCGACATAAGTGGCTTCCTCAACCACTTCGGCCATCAGAATTACATCCTGAGTGCGATCCAGTACTTTGAGCGTAGCTAGCTGATGATGAAGCTGGTCTCCCAGAATTAAACCGAAACGCATACCAATCTCAAAGTTTATAAACACTAGAACAGTGTAAATGTAGGCAGCTCAATTTTTTGTGAAAATACAGATCATCCCAAAGAGACTGTGTCAGATGCGGATCAACCATTGCACAGAAATCATCATCACTTGAGCAAAGCTGTATTTATCTATAAAAATTTCAAACCATTTTACAATACTCGAATTTAATGATTGTTTAATGCATAGTCGGTGTGAAAATTATGTGATTTTAATCAAAAAGATACAAATTATTGTGTTTGTAATTCAGGCAGCTTTCGCCTAGTATCTGGCTAGAAGTTACTCCATGTAAGCTTCCTTAGTTTTGTCCCATACATCCTCTGTGTGGGATTTTTTTTAATCAAGGAATTGTCATGAGCATACATTCAAAAGCGTATATTTTTAGACAGCAACAATTACTGGTGGATGAGCATTTCCAGTTGCCGCATGTAGAACGACTGCAGCATGACCTGAACCTGTTGGAAAATGGCGCGATCATTGCTCGTGACCTGAAAGAAGACGAACCGATACCGGAAGGTTATCAGCTGGTTCCGATCCGGCAACTGGTGCAAGTTTGGAGCATACCGCAGTTTGAACAGGCCAGCCGTGCGGTACAGTTACTGGAATGGCGCCGTAACCACCGCTTTTGCAGTAAATGCGGTCACGCCACCCAACAACATACCAGCCAGTATGCCATGGTCTGTCCATCCTGTTGCTATAACCAGTATCCGCGGGTAAATCCTTGTGTGATTACCATCATTACTCGAGGTGCAGATGAAATTTTGCTGGCAAGAAATGCCCGCAATAAAACCCAGATGTACAGCCTGATTGCAGGCTTTGTTGAAGTTGGAGAAACTCTGGAAGAGGCAGTACGCCGCGAAACGCTGGAAGAAGTGGGGCTACAAATCAAAAATATTCAATATCTGGCCAGCCAGCCGTGGCCTTTTCCCAGCAACCTGATGATGGCTTTCAGGGCAGAGTATCACTCGGGTGAGATTCAGATTCAGGAAGATGAACTCAGCGACGCGCAATTTTTCAAGTATGATCAGTTACCCGAAATTCCGTTCAAGGGTAGTATCGCTTATGCCATGATTCAGCACGTGATGCATGAAACGCCTGTTGCAGATGACAGTAAAGAATGGCTTTGAAATTTAAAAAGAGAAATGTTTGAATATTTAGATGATAATTTCAGGCTGAAATAAGAACGGAAATCTAGAAAAGGAACTCTCAGCACTTGCCACGGACTTTGCCCGTTTTCACTCTATAGACTGAAATAAAGAGCTTGGCAATGATGGTGCTGCATAGTTTTTTAGTGTGGTATCATCGGTTCGACCATGTGAATGTGCTGTATTTTACAGACCTCTATAAACAGATGCCGTCCTGAATAGGTTGGGAATAATTTAGATAATCTTGAAAATTTTTCCACTTGAAGAACTTTGGAAAAACATATCAAAGCTAGGTCGAATATCTTCACCATCCACGGTTATATATTTGATATGGGAGTAAGACTGGCTAGCGTCAAAATGGTGATTAACTGTGGCCTGAATAGAATATTTGATTCCGAATTGATCTTTTATATTTAGATTTTGTTTAAGCATTTACATATACCTTTAATAACAGCACGAAAGAGAAACAATTACATGGCTTCATTATTCATAAATTTTTAGTTAAATCACTTTATGATTTAACTTAAATAATTGATTCATGGAGATATAAAATGTACGACTATCTAAATTTAAATCTACTTCAACGCCAGATTCTAGACGTACTTTTTTACCAACTTCGATCGTTTTAAACCCTTCACGTGTATTTTGCATTTTATTTAAAGGGATTAACGAGACAATAATTTCAGTACCATTTGAAGATTTTGCCACTAATTCATTATTTTTTAACAATGTGTATCCTATTTTTGTGATTTTTTCGAAGAATATGATTAACAACTTTTGAATTAAAAAAGTACAGCGACGTACTTTTTTAATTCATCTAATTACTTAGACCGCAGTAATATTAACTGCGTTTGGTCCTTTTTGACCTTGAGCGATGCTGAATTCAACTTGTTGACCTTCAAATAAGGTTTTAAAACCTGAACTGGCAATTTCACTGAAGTGAGCAAAAACGTCTGGGCCAGATTCTTGTTGAATAAAACCAAAACCTTTAGTTTCATTGAACCACTTAACCGTACCTTTAACAATATTTGAGTTTGACATAATAAATCCTACTGATTTTTTAATAATTTTAGCCATTTTATTGACTGCTGATAACTTGGAAAATAATAATGAATGAGACTTAAAATCTAAAAAAACGAAGGATTATGAATAAAACGACGATACTTAACAGAGATTGAATGAAACAAGACTTTTTTCTAGTTAGGATCACTATACATTAAAAATAAATTTAATCAAGTTTTTTTATATGTATATTTAATTATCTTATAAAAGACATCTGAATCTGGAAAGAGTCTGTTGATCTGGTTGACTTTTTTTAACAAGTCTATTGACAGCACTGATACATTCAAACAGAAAAAACTAATTTACCGCTTAAAAATGGGATCCAATAAAAATGATTTTACCTATTTTTTCAGGCTATAAAATTGAAATTTTGCCTACATTCGTCCTGCATTTAATCTTCACATTTTGTTCACATCGACTTGGGTTATCTTAATCTTGGAAATCAAATAAGGCTTAAAAATGAAAATGCTATTCAAGTCACTTTTTGCCGCTACAGCGCTGGTCACCATTAGCTTAAGTATGACCACCCGAGCTGAAACGGTTGCCCCTCAGGCAGTCGATCAGGTGGATATCCGGCAGTATGCGGGTAAATGGTATGAAATTGCGCATTTACCGATGTATTTTCAGCGTAAATGTGTCTTGGATATCTCGGCACACTACACTGTCAATGCCGATCAGACCATGGGCGTCTTAAATAGCTGCCGAATTGAAAATGGTAAAATGATCAGCTCTGAAGGGGTGGCCTATCCGCAAAATCAGGGCAACAGCAAACTGAAGGTCAGCTTTTTGCCGCCAGGTTTAAGATGGATTCCGTTTACCAAAGGGCATTACTGGGTATTACGCGTCGATCCGGAATATAAAGTGGCACTGGTCGGTGGACCGAGTACCAAATACCTGTGGATTTTATCGCGTGAACCGCAACTGGATGAAGCCATCTATAAGTCTTATCTGGAGACAGCAAAATATTATGGTTATGACATCACAAAACTGATCAAATTGTCGCATTAATCTGTTAACCTTTTGCCGAACTGACCACTCTCTCTACACAGTTCGGCTTTTTTTATTTCATTTCACATAAAATTCATATCTGACTGATTACACTCATCAAATAGAATAAAGACAATCGCTTGAAAATAGGATGAGTCCATGTTGAAAAGTCTGATGCGATGGATAGACAGCTGGTCTACACCCACAGCGCCCGAAACACTGACGGCTGAAAACAGCAAGATTCAGTGGCTGAGGATTTTACCCTTTATTCTATTACATCTAGCCTGTCTCGCCGTGTTCTGGGTGGGAGTGTCATGGTTTGCGCTGGGCTTTATGCTGGCGTTCTACCTCATCCGCATGTTTTCCATCACCGCTTTTTTTCATCGTTATCTGTCACATAAAACTTTTCAGACTTCGCGTTTAGTACAGTTCCTGTTTGTGTTGATGGGTACCATGAGTGCGCAGCGTGGCCCGCTCTGGTGGGCGGCGCACCACCGTTATCACCATCGCTATACCGATACCTTGCAAGACCCGCATTCCTCCACGCATGGTTTTTGGTACAGCCACGTTGGCTGGTTTTTAAACGAATATAACTTTGCCACGCGTAAAGAAGTCATTAGAGATTGGCTGAAATATCCGGAACTGATCTGGCTGGACCGTTTCAGTTTAATTGTGGTGCTGCTGACCGCGGGCGGGATTTATGCGCTAGGGGAGTGGCTGGCCACGGCTTTACCTCAACTCGGCACTTCCGGCCTGCAATTGCTGGTCTGGGGATTTGTGGTCTCCACTGTGTTACTGCTCCATGCCACTTTGTGTATTAACTCACTGGCGCATCATTATGGCAGCCGGGATTTTGACACTGAAGATCAAAGTCGCAACAACTTATTCTTATCCATCATTACCTTAGGCGAAGGCTGGCACAACAATCACCATTATTATGCCGGCAGTACCCGGCAGGGTTTTTACTGGTGGCAGATTGATGTGACCTATTACCTGCTGAAACTCATGTCTTTGTTCGGGCTGGTCTGGGGACTCAAGCCGATTCCGGCACGGGTCTATGAAGCCAGTAAAATTGCCCAGGCTCGGAAACAGAAAAAATCCGCTACGGCAGGCACTCACACGATTCAATCGAAGGAATCACCATGAAAATTGCGATTATTGGTTCAGGTATTTCCGGTCTGTATGCCGCCTGGAAACTCAGCAAAGTGCATGAAGTCACGGTCTTTGAAAAGAATAATTACTTTGGAGGCCATACCGATACCCATCAGCTGAATATAGACGGCGAACAGGTCGCAGTAGACAGTGGCTTTATTGTGTTTAACGAGCACAACTATCCACTGTTCTGCGCCATGCTGAAAGAACTCGGGATTCAATCGCAAAGCAGTGACATGGGCTTTTCGGTGAACAATCAGGTCACGGGCTTGCAGTACAATCCATCGAAAAAATTCTCGCTGCTGTTTAGACCGCAAAACTTTTTAAAGGCTGATTTTCGCGCGATGTTGTCGGATCTGTTCCGCTTCTATGCCGCCAATAAAGATCTGGATGTGGAGCAGGTTGATGCACAGCTCAGTATTGATGAATATCTGAATCAGCATGGTTATTCTGAAGCCTTCCGTCAGGAACATCTCTATCCGATGTGTGGAGCGCTGTGGTCCTGCCCGGTGGAGCAAGCCGGACAGATTCCCTATAAATTTGTGGTGAGCTTTTTCCAGCACCATCGCATGTTGCAATTAAAAGACCGGCCGTTATGGCTGACGGTCAAGGGGGGATCAGCTCTCTACGTTCGTGCGATTCAGTCCCAGGCGAATATTACCTTCCGCAAGATGGGTGTTCTGCATGTATCCCGCAGTGCCAATGATGTATTAGTTGAAACAGCACAGGGCACCGAACGTTTTGACTGGGTCATTTTTGCCAGCCATGCGGATGATAGCTTGAATTTACTTAAAGACCCGTCAGCGCAAGAGCGGGAAGTACTTGGCAAGTTTCGTTATCAGGATAACCATATGGTGGTGCATTCCGATACTCATATCATGCCCAAATCCAGACGCCAATGGGCCAGCTGGCATGTCCACGTAACATCTAGCCGTGCGACTAAATCAACTCCATTCCAGCATCGTGGCATGCATTATGGTTTCAGTTACTGGATGAACCAGTTGCAAAACCTGAATTGTAAAACCCAAATCTTTGCCACACTCAATCCTAACTTTAACCTCGATCCGAAAAAAATATGGGTGGAACGATATTACCGTCATCCAGTATTTGATGCTGCCGCGATTGAGGCACAACAACGTTGGGCCGAGGTCAATGGTCAGAACCGGACGTCATACTGTGGTGCCTACTGGGGCTGGGGCTTTCATGAAGATGGGGCGCGTAGTGCTTCATGGGTTGTCAATCAGTTACTGCAACACACTGAGCAAGCGGCTTAGGAGTACAGAATGCAAATGTATCCACTGGCTATCGCCTCTACCGAAATTCGCCATCGCCGCTATTTGCCCAAATCGCATGCTTTTGAGATGAAGCTTAGCTATTTATGGTTTGATCCGGATCAACTGGCAACTTTTACCCAAAAATCTTGGTTCTGGTCTTCTAGTCGTTGGAATTTATTGACTTTGGATGAGCGTGATTTTCTGAACATGGAATATGGCTCGATTCGGCAGAAAGTTGCACGTTTACTGATCAAGCACGAAAACTATCATTTACCACATGCTGTATCCATCCGTGTACTAGCTTTGCCACGCACACTGGGTTTTCGTTTTAATTCGGTGGTGTTTTACCTGATTTTTGATACAACCGATCTACTGATTTTTGTGCTGAGTGAAATCACCAATACGCCGTGGAATGAACGTCAGGTGTATATTCACGATTGTCGGCATAATGCAGACGAACATGCGCCGTACCAGAGTCACCAGTTTGACTTTAAAAAGGCCTTTCATGTGTCGCCGTTCATGCCGATGGGGCTGGATTATCGCTGGCGCTTCAGCTTTTCGGATCGGCAGAACGTGATTCATATGCAGCTGTTTCAGCAGGGAATCTTGCAATTCGATGCCACCCTGAAATTTTCCTTGCAGGCCATCACGGTTCCTTCACAGCAGCATCGCTATGCTGTACTGAAAGTTCTTGAACCCTTCAGGATGGTCAGCGGAATTTATCTGCACGCCTTTCGTTTATGGAAAAAGAAAATTCCGTTTTACCGACATCCTAAAAAAGAAAAAGGAAACACATTGCGATGAAGACACTATTCATGGGAGAGCAAAGCACACTGCCGGTGGTACTGCGCCACCTGCTGAAATTACGCCATGGTCAGCTGATTTTTAAAGGCGTCTGGAACGGGGCTGTCGGGGAAAATAGCGATTTACAGGCGGTGATACAGGTGCATGATGTCCGTCTGATGGATCTACTGTTCCGTAATGGTGTACTGGGTGCTGCCGAAGGTTTTATCCGTGGCTACTGGAGCAGTGAAGATCTGGTCGATGTGATCCGCATTTTGGCACGTAACCGCGATGTGCTGGATCTGATGAATCAGAATGCAGTGGCCAAAGCCAGCCAGTTACTGTTAAAGGTCTGGTATAAATCGCGCAAGAATTCGATTGATGGCAGCCGCAAAAATATTGCCGAGCATTATGACCTGAGCAATGACTTTTTCAAGCTGTTCCTGGATTACAGCATGATGTATTCAAGTGCTGTGTTTAAAGAGCCGGGCATGACCCTGGAACAGGCTTCGGATTATAAAAAAGAGCTGATCTGCCAGAAACTGCAACTCAAACCGATGGATCATTTGGTCGAAATTGGTAGCGGCTGGGGCGGTTTTGCCATTTATGCCGCGCAGCAGTATGGCTGCAAGGTCACCACCATCACCATTTCCAGAGCACAGTATGATGAAGCCGTGGCCCGGGTCGCTGCAGCAGGATTGTCACATCGTGTGACTGTTCAGCTGAAAGACTACCGTTTACTGGAAGGCAAATACGACAAGCTGGTGTCGATTGAAATGATCGAGGCCGTGGGTGAGCAGTATTTGTCGACCTATTTCCGTAAATGCCGTGAGCTGCTGAAACCGAACGGTCTGGCCCTGATTCAGGCCATCACCATTGAAGATGCCCGCTATGCCAAAGCCCTGAATACCGTGGACTACATCAAGCGCTATATCTTCCCGGGCAGTTTTATTCCTTGTATTAGTGTTATGACCCAGGCCGCGTCCGAGCAAAAACTGCGTCTCAAGCATCTGGAAGATATCGGTCTGAGCTATGCCCAAACCCTGAACTGCTGGCGTCAGCGTTTTCTGGAGCAGCGTGATCAGGTACGGGCGCTTGGCTTTGATGAGCGCTTTGTCCGTATGTGGGATTTTTATCTGTGTTATTGCGAAGGTGGCTTCCGCGAAGGCGTGATCAGTGATGTGCATCTGCTGTTTGAAGCCAGTGCTTATTAAGCCGAGATGAAACAGGAGGACTGAGATGCTGCTGAATTTACTGATGCTGAATGTCTTTATCATGCTCTGTAGCTGGCTGCTGGTGACCTATAACCGCAGAGCAGGGCTGGTCGATGTCGCTTGGAGTTTCAGTATTGCCCTCAATGTGATTATTGCCGCTTGGGCGATTGACAGTGCACCGATCTTGGTTCGCTTATTTCTGGGACTGGCGAGTGGGATCTGGTTTTCACGGCTGACTTGGCATCTGTTACGGCGCTATGCGAGTGAAACCCAAGAAGACACGCGTTATGCCAACATGCGCCGAGCGATGGGGGATTATCAGCATCTTGGTTTTCTGATGTTTTTTATATTTCAGGCAGGTTTGGCTCTACTGTTTTCTTACCCAATGCTGAAGCTGGTAAGTATCTCGACCGAGCAATGGAATGACTGGACTTTGGTCACTGTGATTGTGGCGGGCATGATCATGCTATCCGCTTTGATAGGCGAAAGCACTGCCGACCAACAACTTTACCGTTTTAAGCTAGATCCACAGAATCAAGGTAAAACCATGGATCAGGGACTCTGGAAATATTCGCGCCATCCGAATTATTTTTTTGAATGGCTGCACTGGTTTGCCTATCCGGTCCTTGGTCTGGCAGCAGGTGCCTATGGATTATGGATTTATCCGCTGCTGATGTGGCTGTTTCTGTACTACATCACCGGGATTCCCTTTAGTGAACAACAGGCGCTGGCACATCGCGGCGACAACTATAAAGACTATCAACGACGAACTTCAATGTTTATTCCGTGGCCACCCAAACAGTAGGTAAATACATGGACTTTATGATTCAACAATCTTTAAAACTGGTCGAAAGCGGCAAGCTGCCCGATTCAGTCATTCGCGCCGGCATTCGCAGCCTAAGCAAAAAACGTCTGGCACAGGAAGGACGCTTTGACCCGGCACTGGCAGCTCGGCGCTATATGGATGTGCTGCATATGCTGAAAAACAGCGAGATTGCCATCGAGACCGAAAAGGCCAATCAACAGCACTATGAACTACCCACCGCATTTTTCCAGGCGGTGCTGGGCAAGCGTCTGAAATACAGCGCTAGCCTGTTTGAACATACTCATACCACCCTGGATCAGGCGGAAGAAGCGGCACTTGCAAGCTATTGCCAGCGTGCACAGTTAAAAGATGGACAGGATATTCTGGAAATTGGCTGTGGCTGGGGATCTTTGAGTCTGTATATGGCCGAGCATTATCCCAAAGCCCGTATCACGGTGGTGTCGAATTCCTCGACCCAGCGCCAGTATATTCAGGAACAGGCGCGTCTGAAAAAACTGCAGAACCTGACGGTGATCACCTGCGACGTCAATGTGCTGCAACTGGAACCCGCGTCCTTTGACCGGGTGGTTTCGGTGGAAATGTTTGAACACGTACGTAATTACCAGAAACTGTTTGAAAATATCAGCAGCTGGCTGAAAGCGGATGGTCTGCTCTGGTGCCATATTTTCTGTCACCGTTTCCTGCATTATCCGTTTGAAGTGAAAAATGAATTCGACTGGATGTCGAGATATTTCTTTAGTGGCGGACTGATGCCGGCAGCTTCGACCTTTCTGCATTTCCAGCAGCATTTGCAATTAGAGCAGCACTGGCAATGGGCCGGCACGCAGTATGAACGCACCGCAAATGCCTGGCTGGAGAACATGGACCGGAAACAGGTCGAGCTGCAGCCCCTGTTTGAACAGACCTATGGTGCAGATGCCGCCATCTGGTGGCAACGCTGGCGGATTTTCTTTATGGCCTGTGCCGAGCTGTTCGGTTATGAGCATGGACGCGAGTGGGTGATCGGTCACTTTCTGTTTAAAAAGAAAACCGTATAATTGAATTGCGAATCGGATGGGCCAGCGGGGAATGCACCAATGTTAAAGCTGTTCAGGGACAAACACGATCATCCTCTGGGTGAGGTGTTTAACCGCTATTACTGGCTGCAAATCGGATTCATTGCCCTGTCTGTGGTGATCGGGATTGGCTGTAGTGCTTGGGTAATCAAGGGTTCCCTGCTCAGAACTGCGCTAGAACAGGAAATGTCACACTACTGGCAGCGGCTGGAACGTAATCCGGCTGCTGAACTGCCCGACACCAAAAACCTGTATGGTTACCGCTGGAGCGATGTGCCGCCAGTCCAATTTCGCCACATGCAGCTTGAGCAAGGGGTGAACCGGCATTTTGTCGATGGCAAGGAGCGCATGACCGTGTATGGTGAAAAAGACGGACAGCATGTGCTGCTGGTGTTTGGCGAAAGCAACGTCAACAAGCTGGTCTGGCTGTTTGGCCTGGCACCGCTGATGGTCAGCCTGTTTGTGCTATATAGCGTATTGTGGTGGTGGAACCGTCGGGCCCGACGTTATTTTTCCCCGATTACCCGGTTGGCCAATGCGCTGGAACATATCGACTGGGAACATCAGAAAAATCAGGCTTCGCCTTTTCAGGACATCCGCACCGACTCCAATCTGGAAGCTGAATACCTCAAGCAGGCGCTGGAAAAATATCATCAGGTATTAAGCGAATTTATTCAGCGTGAGCGTGAATTTACCGGAGATGTTAGCCATGAGCTGCGCACGCCACTGACCATTTTAAAAGGCAATGTGCAGCTGTGTCAGGCACGCTATGGCGACAACAAGTCCTTTACCCGCCTGCATAACACCATTGAAGACATGCAGCTGCTGGTCGATACCTTGCTGGCCATTGCCCGCAATACCACCAATACTTTAACTGCTGAACCGACCATGCTTTCTGAATGTCTGGACAATCTTGTGCAGGATCTGGAGAGTGTCAGTCATAACAAAGGCATGCAGATAGACCTGCAAAAAGACCTCGATGAACAGCCGCGTAAACTTTATCCATCCATGACCAAAATGGTGTTTGGCAATATTCTGCGCAATGCGCTGAACTATTCACAGGGCACAGAAATTGATGTGATTATGGAAAAAAATAAAGTACTGATTGCTGACAATGGAGTCGGCATGCCTTTACCTAACAATTCTAAAGTTCAGGAACTGTCTGGTCAGCAGCTACAACTGGAAATCAAAGGGCATGGTATTGGATTGCAATTGGTGCAAAAGCTATGCAAACAGCTAGGTTGGCGTGTGGAGCTGTTTGACAGGCAATATTATCTTGACACTCATCAGAATGTTGATCTAGCAATGACCACTGGACTGATTGTTGTTGTGTACCTAAATTAGGCTTCATCTTCGAAAGCAATCTTTAAACCAATCCCAGATATGGTGTGAATCAGCTTTTGTTCAAAGGGTTTATCGACCATTTTGCGTAAATTATAGATATGACTGCGCAGAGCATCACTTTCTGGCTCTTCGTCACCCCAAAGCTGCATCATAATTTCCTGTTTGGTCAGTACTTTAGGAGAATGTCGCATTAGTAGCTTCAAAAGTTTAAACTGAATCGGAGGCAATTCAATGTTCTGCCCAGCTCGAGTTAGCTGTTGTGTTGCTGGGTCCAAAATTAGGTCATGAATTTGCAGACGACTGCTAGATACTTCACCCAGGGAACGTTTGATCAGGGCCTTGACCCGAACCACTAGCTCGTTAAAGTCAAAGGGCTTGACCAGATAATCATCCGTGCCGGAATTGAAGCCTTTAAGTTTGTCATCCAAGGTATCCCGAGCGGTAAGCATCAAGACAGGTAAGTCCAACCCCTCTTCATTGCGTAACCACTCGCACAATTCATAACCAGAACCATCAGGCAAATTAATGTCTAGTAGCAAGATATGGTAGCGTTGCTGTTTCAGTAATTGTCTAGCAGCACTCAGATTGCGGGCGTGATCGACCACAAAGCCATGTTCTTCAAGAAACTCGCATAGGGTAGAGGCCAGTTCATAATGGTCTTCAACCATCAGGATAAAATGTTTCGACATAGCGGCAGACACTAATTTAATAATTGCTGTTTTAATTTAGCACTAAATGGCTGGGGACCCAGCCATATATTAAAATATTGTTGTGCCAGAGGATGTTTAAGCTGCCCTAAACTTTGCTGGTTCAAAGATAAGCTCAGGGTCTGTGTAGCATGGTTGTATTTTAAACGGTAGAGGTCGCCTGATCTGACCGGACGATACAAATCGGTGATTGGGTTGAATAGAGCATGTATTTTTGCGTCTTTAACATTACGTTTCAGTAAATGTGTGGCCGCACGCTTAAATGCCCATTCCGGAATATTCTGTGTATAGGAAAAGTCCATCTGTATATTTTGTTTTTCCCAGGACTGGCTACAGTTTTGGGCAAAATAACTGGCCATACCGACCTGTTTTTGACCCACCATCAGCGGACCATTGCCGCATTGATTCAGGCTTTGTGCCTGTGCCCATGGACAGAAGCTACATCCCATCACTAACGCTGTACTAATCGCTATTTTTTGAAAGGCAGTAGCCATGAGTAGACCCCTCCAACATAAGGCAGGGAACGGTACAGGCCATTCGCAGGGTCCCAGAAATCCTGCTGGAAAATAATCTTCTTGTTTTCGTTGATCTTGATTTCACTGATACCGTAAGAGTCCATACTGCGGGTCGTGCCGAACAATTTAAAATCATAGGCCATATGCCAGTGCACATAGGCAGAGTCCTGATGATAAGAAGCGTTTAACAGCTTGACGCTGACCTTGCTGACCCGTTTGTTCATGCCTTGAAAGTGCTCGAGTAGATTTTGACGGGATGAAAATTGCGATAGCGTATCGTTAATAAACAGCTGGTCGGCATACAGTGCTCCAGCATTTTCAACGAATTCAGGTGTGCCCAAGGTATTAAAGGCTGAGGTAAAGCGGAGGCCGATATCCTGAGCTTTAGCCTGATCCAGCGCTATCCCCTGAATACTGTTTCTGGATTGGGCGTAATCGGCTGAATAACTGGGAATACTTTTACATCCGGCTAACAACAGAAGCGGCAAGGATAAGGCTGTAGCAATTAGTGTTTTTACAAGTCTCATCATCAGTGTCCGTATGAAGTGTATGTTTATACCTTAGGCAGCACAGCGTGAACAGAATGTGAAATAGACGTTATAAATGAGCAATTGAATAGAATTTTTCAAATCAAAGATTAAATGTTTAACTTTTTTCTTCGGCCATTAACCAATCAATGATATTCATAACATCACGATTTTCGTTATTTTTTCTGACCATTGCATAAAAATTATAGTCACAATAGATAAAACCAAAAGGGGCAATGATCTTTCCATTTAACATTTCTTTTTCTACTAGAATTTGAGGTGCTATGGCAATTCCTAACCCAGACACGGCAGCTTCTATCATTAAATTCAGACTATCAAAATAACGGTCATTGGATTTTGGGGAAAAGCTTATTTGAAACTGATCAAACCATGTATGCCATGCACTTTTATTTGAGTGGGTATGAAGTAATGGATAGTTTAAAAGATCATTTACGGAATGAAGAAGATTTATTTCACGATTACAAATAGGACCCATGTTATCGGGAAATAACAGATATTTATTCAAAAAGTTGGGAAGTAGATGATGCTCACTGACGCTATTGATAAATATGTCAACTTTCTCTTTTTCTAACAATCTTAAGTCATTACATGTCATTAATTTGATATGGATATTGGGATAAATGACTTCGAGCTTTTCTAATCGAGGAATCAGCCAATTTGCCATAAAACTATGAGAAGCGCCTATGACAACTTCTACTTCTGAAGTTTTATTTGTTAACTCAAAGACGCATTGTTCTAAACGATTAAAAAACTCCATACAAACGAGCGATAATTCTTCGGCATCCGCCGTCAGAGAGATGGTCGAGGAATGTCGAATAAACAATTTTTTATCCAACCATTCTTCTAACTGCTTTATTTGATGGCTAATCGCACTATGGGTGACACATAATTCTTCGGCAGCTAAGCTGAAACTTTTATTTCTGGCGACAGCTTCGAAAGCTTTTAAAGCATTAAGAGGAGGTAATGTTCTGCGTTTCATGTTGTAAAATTTTCTAACACCATAAGCTCAAAATATATCAATTATCATAAAAATGAAAATATTTTAAGATCAAACAAGTTTTGATAGTAAAAGAGATATGAGATGACAACCCCTTATACAGGTAATGGTCCTGATGACTTGGGATTTTTTGGTAAATTTGGCGGATGTTACATGCCGGAGAGCTTAATGCCAGCACTTCAAGAATTAGAACAAGCCTTTAATACTGTTCGGCACAAACCTGAATTTTGGGCTGAATATCAGCAGATTTTAACGGACTTTGTTGGTCGTCCTAGTCCTCTTTTTTATGCAAAAAACCTAACAGCTTATGCAGGCGGCGCTCGAATATATTTCAAGCGAGAAGATTTGAACCATACGGGTGCGCATAAGATCAATAATTGTGTAGGGCAAATCTTATTAGCCAAATTTATGGGCAAAACCAGAATCATTGCAGAAACGGGTGCTGGTCAACATGGTGTCGCAACAGCAACGGTTTGCGCGCTGTTTAAGATGAAATGTACCATTTTTATGGGAGAAACAGATATTCAGCGCCAACAAATGAATGTTGAACGTATTAAATTACTCGGTGCTGAAGTCAGAAGTGTTCAAAAAGGTCGTGGGACTTTAAAAGATGCCATGAACGAAGCATTACGTGACTGGATTCGTCATGTGGATACAACCTATTACCTATTGGGTACGGGTGCAGGCCCTCATCCATATCCCACCATAGTGAGAGAATTTCAGAAAATTATTGGTTTAGAAGCCAGAAACCAAATACTCCTGAAAGAAAATAGACTGCCTGATGCTCTAGTTGCTTGCGTTGGTGGGGGATCAAATGCATTAGGGTTGATGTATCCTTTTCTAGAAGACCTGAATGTCAAAATGTTTGGCGTTGAGGCAGGTGGAAAAGGAACAAATAGTGGTGAACATGCCGCCTCTATTTGCAAAGGTCAAGTCGGTGTGCTGCATGGCAATTTAACCTATTTATTACAAGATTCAGATGGGCAGATTTTAGATGGACACTCTATATCAGCTGGCTTAGATTATCCTGGTGTTGGTCCTGAGCATGGCATTCTGTTTGAAACAGGACGTGTGACATACACGGCGATCACCGATCAAGAGGCTGTAAATGCATTTCAGCTTTTAAGTCAACAGGAGGGTATTATTCCTGCTCTTGAGAGTTCTCATGCGATTGCATATGCGATTCAACTTGCTCAAGAAATGCAACCAGAACAGATCATTATTGTCAATTTAAGTGGCAGAGGAGACAAAGACTTAAACACGGTCAAAAAATATCTTGCAGGAGCTACAGCATGAACCGACTAGATCAAAAATTAGAGCAATTGAAACTGGAAAATCGAAGCGGTCTGGTCTGTTATTTTACTGCTGGAGATCCTAATTTTACAGAAAGTTGTCGTCTGTTAAGCCAATTGGGTCAAGCAGGGGCTGACATTATTGAAGTGGGTATTCCATTTTCTGATCCAGTGGCAGATGGAGAGATCATTCAGGCAGCGCATCTTCGGGCTTTAGATGCAGGTCAAACGGTAAAACAGACCATTGAGTTGGTAAAAGTAATCAGGCTGCATGATGACCAGACACCAATAATTTTCATGACTTATTTAAATCCGATTATGCAATATGGTTTTGAGACACTTATCGCTGAAACAGAAAATCTTATAGATGGAATATTGATTTTAGATGCTCCATATGGATATCGAGAAAAATTTGAGGTGCAATTAAATGAAAAAAATATGCATTTAATTGCAATGACCGCGCCGACGACCCCAGTTGAAAGGTTAGAGCAAATTTCAGCGCGCGCGACAGGGTTTTTATATCATGTTGCAGAAAATGGATTAACAGGAGGAGACTTCAATCTATCTAATCTTGAGAAAAAGATGACTGAAATTAAGCCAATTTTTAATATTCCAGTTGCAATTGGCTTTGGAATCAAAAATGAAAGCCACGTTAAAGCATTAGCCAATAAAGTAGATCTTATTATCATTGGCTCAGCGCTTGTCGATACTTTTTTTAATAAGGGAATGAATGCAACTTTAGAAAAAGTGACGGTTTTTGCACAGATACTGAGACAAAATAAAGAATAGTCAGGCACCTTTCATAAATCTTCTTTAAAACCATAATTGAATATAAAACAATATTTTTTCTTGGCCTTCTCCCGAAAGGGAGATGGAACTTTATACGTGGGTTTTTTCTAAAAGTGATCGCTTTTTAAAAATCACTATTATCATATAGATGTGACATGCGTTTTTGCTTTGTTTCAAGATAAGCTTTGTTAAAGATATTTAAACCAACTTTTAAAGGAATACGTTCAACAACATTAATTCCTAAATCAGTTAAAGATTTAATTTTAAGGGGATTATTTGTAATGAGTTTTACATTCTTTATTTTTAAATAATCTAACATAATGGTACACATATCATATTTACGAGCATCTGCTGGTAAATTTAATAATAAATTGGCGTCAAGAGTATCATGTCCTTGGTCTTGAAGGGCGTAAGCTCGAATTTTATTGGTTAGTCCTATGCCGCGACCTTCTTGGCGCAAGTATAAGATCACACCTTGACCTGCATCATTAATCATTTTCATGGTGGAATGTAATTGGGGGCCACAATCACATTTGAGTGATCCAAAAGCGTCACCTGTTAAGCACTCTGATATACGCTGAATTATCAGGAGACTTTCCCTTGGGAGATTCTAGGCAGCCAACTTATAAAAGTCTTCGGCCATTTGATTTGGTGTCTTAAAACCCAAACCCTTTTGAATTCTTCGATGATTATAAAATAACTCAATGTATTTTATAATATCTGCTTTGGCTTCTTCTCTGGTTTGATAGTTGTAATGATGCACTAACTCATTTTTCAGTATTCCCCAAAAGCTTTCAATCGGTGCATTATCGTAACAGTCTCCGCGCTTGCTCATTGAACCTTGAAAACCATATTGCTCAAGTATATTTCGATATTCATGGCTGCAATATTGACTTCCTCTGTCTGAATGCACAATCAGTTCTTTGGTTGGTTTTTGATTGTGAATAGCCATATTTAGCGCATTACAAACAAGCTGTGTTGTCATGCGCTCATTTAAGCTATAGCCAACCACTTGCTTCGTGTAAAGGTCTTTTACCGCTGCTAAATACAGCCATCCTTCAACAGTCCATATGTACGTAATATCACTTGACCATGCTTGATTTGGTCTAGTCATTGAGAATTGTTGCTCCAGCAGGTTTTCATAGATCGCTCGATTATGGTCACTATTCGTAGTCCTTTTAAAACGCTTGTGTCGCTTACAATACAGGTGGTTCAGCGCTTTTATCTGACGTATAGCGTACATACTCATTTTTATACCCTGAGCTTGTAAGTATTTGGTTAATCGAATATAACCATAGCTCTGCCTTGTCTCCTCATGGGCTATTTTCACCAATATCGTCTGTTGATTTCGTTGAATCGTTCTTTTGCTCACGCCTCTCTTGAGCCAATCATAAAAACATGAAACTGAAACATGAAGTAATCGAGCCATTAAGGTAATTGGAAAAGAATATCTTTTTTGTTTCATATAGGCGTACCTTACTGACTTTCTTTGGCAAAGTACGCTGCTGCCTTTTTTAAAAATTCACGTTCCATTTCAGCTATTTTGAGCTGTTGTTTGAGTTTTTTATTTTCTTCGAGTAGAGCGTTTAGATCAGGTGAATACTGTTTTGTACCTGCTAAAGTTCCAGCCTTTGCTTTGGTATTCCAATTTGAAAGAGTTTGCATTGAAATGCTAAGTTGTCTAGCTGTTTCCGAGACATTGCCTTGATTGGCTTCAATTAATTTGATGGCTTCAGCTTTAAATTCTGTGGTGTAAGTCTTGTGTTTCTTGCTCATGGTAAACTCCTGATGAGTGTGTTTAGTTTACCAAGTTAAAACCTCCTGTTTTTTCAGCACACATCACTCTGAATGAATTCTAACGAGTACAGGTTGATTAGAAATAGTACCCATGCCTTTAGCAAGAGCGATATGTTCTTCACCAGTACTTTGGTCTTGAAACGCTATAATTTCAAAATCGCCAAACGCAGTAGGTAATTTTGATTTAGAAACAAATTCTATAGCCACAGAAGAATACACCTATATAAATTTATATTTGATACAATTTACTTAATCTATCTTAAAAGCATTGGCCGAATTTTTTGCAGTTATAAATTTCAGCGTTTTACTCTCAATTAAAGAGTATGTATCTGATAGTGAATTTTATGTGAAATGTTATTTAGAATATTTTTATTAGCGTTCTGCTTTGTTGCAAAAACACTCAAAAGCTGAGGCTTGTCTAAACCATCAATATTTAAGATAAGTTGGTTTTTTTTGTATAGTTAATTAAATTTATTAGATTTCTTTCATAAGTCATTTTTCACTCAGCTCCAAGTTATAAATTCCAGCAATTAGATTGAATCTTAATGCTAGTCTTTTGCCTCGATTGCGATATCGCTCAGCAAGAATTTTGAAGGTTTTCAAACTGCCAAATACATGCTCAATTCCAATTCTTCTTTTATTGATTTCCTGATTATAGATTTTTAGTTCGGAATCCAGTTTACAGCGCTTCTTTGCTTTTAATGGCAACAAGCTATTTGGATACACTGTATAAATTCCCTGATAACCCTTATCCGCAAGGATAAATGCACCTGCAGGAATCTGATTCAAGTTACGTTTGAAGAGTTCGAAATCATGTACGGCACCACGACTCGTACATAAACTCAGGATTTTTTGAGTTTGATAATGAATGATGGCCTGTACTTTGAAAGTGTGGGTCTTTTTCTTGCCGCTATAGCTTTTCTTCTGTTTTTTTAGGCCTTTGGATTGGAATTTCTGTGGCATCCACGATCACAACATTCCAATCGATGCCTTCGCCCTCGGGTAAATCTTTGGGTAAATTAAAGAGATTGGACCGAATCAGGCAGTCTTCAACATGACGGACAATTCTTGAGGCTGTGGGCTCTGAAACCCCGTAGCTCGTCGCAACGTGAAATAAGGTTCGGTATTCCCGCCAATAGCTTAGACAGAGCAGAACCTGGTCTTCCAGGCTTAACTTGGGCGGTCTGCCTTTGGCAGGGACATGTTTCTTCAATTGCTCAACCATCAAATAGAAAGTTGACCATGAGATGCCTGTGTATCACTTGAACTGAGGATCAGAAAGCTTGTTTGAATCGATGTATTTCATCCGCAGATTATGCACGAATGCTAAGAAATCCGGAGTGCAAATACTAACCAAAAAGAAGATCGTTTTTTGATTTATGAAAGAGATCTATTGAATAAGTTAATAAAATTAGGTTTGTGGTAAGGTCAATTCTTTGTATGATAGATTCTATGTGTAGGCTTCTTCATTCTGAAATTATATCGCTGAACAATTTTTTGATAACAGCATTAGGCAACAAGGCTCTAATAAATAAAATGTCCTAAGCAGCAGTACAAATAAAGAAATATATAAATGGGAGTAACTCTAAATTCCTAAAATTATCTGATATGGTTTAAATCCTTCGATCACTGCTTCAGAAATCAATTGGATAAAAGCTTCAGTTTTGTCATAAGCCATCCACTGATCCAAAGCTTCATAGTAAGCCACGCGATTTTTCAACTGTAATAACGCAAGGTGGATATCCAGATTTCAGCAACTTAAGGTTCATCAATAGACGTGATGTGCGTCTATTACCATCAATAAAAAATCCAGGTGTACTTTAGCTGCACGTTCAATAGGATGACGCTGATGCGCTTCCGACTTGTACCAACCGACTAGTTGAGCCATTTTGTCATTCAACAATGTATAGTCAGGTGGGGTAGTGGTAGCACCTGAAATCAATATATTTCGTTGGTGGTAATGACCTACATTGCCATCATCAATATTTTTTAGAATGCTGAATTTTTACGGTATTTTTTGCGGTACAATGATGTGGGTTGGGTTTAAATATTTATAATAAACAATTAGTTAAATTGTATTTACGGTGCGCGCTGAGCGCACCATTTTTTAGTTTTGATTGTTGAACTAAATTTTGCGAATCAATAGCTTTTATTATTACTACTTTTCTATTCAACCCGATCAATCTCAAAGCCCAATATTGCTTTAGCCATCATTGATGTATCTTTTTCTATATATAAAATTCAAAATATTTCTCAGTTCTTTTTATTCTAAGTTCAAAGTCATACAAAACATCTAAATTGAAAGCTTATAAAGAGTGAAAATAGAAAGTTCACTGTATTTATATCTGCATCTAAATGAAAAGAATCTATTGAAAACACGATTATAAAAGTCATGCACCAAAATAGTGGAGCTTGGAAACTTAATAGAACATTTATCCTTTTGTACTGGCTAAATAAAATAGGCAAATGATTGATAAAATATATTAAGATATTGAAAAATAAATAATAATTAGAGTTGGCATGATGTGTGCAACACAGTATTCAAACTTGGATACAAGAATGAGCACATCAATGAACTCAATAAAAACTTTAGGCTGGACCTTAGCGGAATGGAAAGCGGCCTACACGAATAACACAATTCAACTTGAAGACTTATATGCCTTGGTCGAGCAATTTGATCGCGTAGACCCAGCATGGATTTCCATTGCATCTATAGAGCAATTAACTTCTCAGATTAAAGCTTTAAAACAAATTGAAAATGCTACGGCCTTACCTTTATTTGGTGTGCCTATTGCAGTGAAAGATAATATTGATGTGGTGGGCTTTGCATCGACGGCTGCGTTTAAATTATTTACGGACATTAAAACTGAAGATGCCTCTGTGGTGCAGCGCTTAAAACAAGCAGGTGCCATCATTGTAGGTAAAACCAATTTAGATCAATTCGCTACTGGTTTAGTCGGTACGCGTTCGCCATTTGGTGCCGTGCCGAATACTGTTAATCCTGACTATGTAAGCGGTGGTTCAAGCTCTGGTTCAGGCAGTGTAGTAGCACGTGGTTTAGTCCCGATTGCACTCGGTACAGATACTGCAGGTTCAGGACGAATCCCTGCAGCTTTCAATAATATTGTCGGTTTAAAGCCGACCAAAGGTCGCTTTTCAAATACAGGCTTATTGCCTGCCTGTAAGAGCTTAGATTGTATTTCAATTTTTGCCTTAACCGTCGCTGATGCAACTGCAGTGGCAGAAGTTATGGAAGGTTTTGATGTAACCGACAGCTATTCACGTGTGAACCCAGCAACAGCGCCTGCAAAGTTCAGCGCACAATTAAAGTTAGCCATTCCAAAACAGTTAGAATTTTTTGGCGATGCTCAATCTGCTGATGCATTTCAGCAAGCACTAACTGAATTAAAAAACTTAGGTGCAGTACTAACTGAAATTGATTTCAGTCCTTTTGCAAAATTGGCTGCACAACTGTATCAAGGGTCATGGGTAGCAGAGCGTACGGCAGCCGTAGCTGAAATTTTAGACAGCCATGCAGATGACTTTGATCCAACAGTTTTAGAAATTATTCAAAAAGGGCAGCAGTACACTGCGGTGGATGCTTATAACGCCGAATATTTAAAGCAAGATTTGGCACGCCAAATTCAGCAAACCTTAGCGCAATTTGATGCTTTAGTGGTGCCAAGTTCGCCAACCATTCACACACTGGCTGAAATGGCAGAAGCGCCAATTGAAAATAATAGCCACTTTGGCACCTATACCAACTTTACTAATTTAGCTGACCTCAGTGCCATCGCTGTACCTACAGGCTTTCGTGCCGACGGGCTGCCTTTTGGAATCACATTCATTGCGCCGGCTTGGCACGATACGGCTCTAGCAGACTTTGCAGAAAAATGGCAAAACCACCTGCAATTACCGCTGGGTGCAGTAGCTAAAACATTGCCTGACGCAGCTTCAGTCATTTCTGCACCATCAGCACAGCATTTTCGTGTTGCTGTTGTAGGCGCACATCTCACAGGTATGCCACTCAATTTCCAACTGACAACACGCCAAGCCGTGCATGTTGAAACCACAACGACTTCTGCCGATTACGCCCTCTATGCACTGCCGGGCACAGTACCGCCGAAACCAGGTTTAGCGCGTCAGGAAGC
The DNA here is from genome assembly GCF_024605895.1 of Acinetobacter sp. YH16056_T. Taxonomy (NCBI): domain Bacteria; kingdom Pseudomonadati; phylum Pseudomonadota; class Gammaproteobacteria; order Moraxellales; family Moraxellaceae; genus Acinetobacter; species Acinetobacter sp. YH16056_T. Next base: position 1,114,378 of record NZ_CP094545.1, read on the forward strand.
GGGTCAAAAAATTATTGTCGAGCTTTGGGATATTCCAAAAGCACGCTTTGGTGAATTTGTCGCCGAAATTCCAACACCACTAGGTATGGGCAATGTCGAGCTTGCCGATGGACGTTGGGTGAAAGGCTTTATTTGTGAACCTTATGGCCTAAACGGTGCAAAAAATATCAGTGAATTTGGCGGCTGGCGCGCTTATATCCAATCACTGCAAGCAACAACAGCAAAATCAAATTAAAAAAATCGGGGAAATAATCATGTTTAAAACAGTTTTAATTGCAAACCGTGGTGAAATTGCTGTTCGTGCGATTCGTACTCTAAAAAAATTAGGTGTGAAATCTGTTGCCGTGTATTCAGAGACCGACCGTTATGCACAGCATGTGTTAGATGCAGATGTAGCGGTTTCACTTGAAGGTGTTAAACCTGCAGAAACTTATTTAAGTATTGAAAAATTGATTCAAGCAGCCAAACAAACTGGCGCTGAAGCAATATTTCCCGGTTATGGTTTTTTATCTGAAAGTGCCGACTTTGCCCGTGCATGTGAGGAAAATAACATTGCTTTTATGGGGCCAACGGCTGAACAAATTTTAGAGTTTGGTTTGAAGCATCGTGCACGTGAATTGGCTGCGGCCGCCAATGTACCCATGACACCAGGCACAGGTTTATTGGCAAGTTTGGATGAAGCACTCGCATCTGCTGCAGAGATTGGCTATCCAATCATGCTGAAAAGCACCGCAGGTGGTGGCGGAATTGGTTTAACCCGCTGTGATGATGAACAATCATTAAAAGATGCGTATGAAAGTGTAAAGCGTCTAGGCGAGCAATTCTTTAAGGATGCAGGTGTTTTCCTCGAACGTTTTGTCGATAAAGCCCGTCACGTAGAAGTACAAATTTTTGGTGATGGTTTAGGTCAAGTCGTTGCCTTTGGGGAGCGCGATTGTTCATTGCAGCGCCGTAACCAAAAAGTCGTTGAGGAAACACCTGCACCGCACTTACCAGAAGCAACCCGTCAAAAATTGCACCGTGCTGCTGTAGAGCTTGGTCAATTGGTGAAATACCGCAGCGCAGGTACGGTTGAGTTTATCTATGATGCTGCCCGTGATGAAGTGTATTTCCTTGAAGTGAATACCCGTTTGCAGGTTGAACACCCAGTCACTGAAATGGTGACGGGCTTAGACCTGATTGAATGCATGCTGAAAGTGGCGGCAGGTGATGCTTTAGATTGGGAAAAACTCAGCAATATTCAACCCAATGGTGCTGCCATTGAAGTGCGAATTTATGCGGAAGATCCAGTGAAAAACTTCCAGCCAAGTCCGGGTGTGTTGACGGATGTGTATTTCCCTGAAGATATTCGTGTGGATACTTGGGTGTCTACAGGTACTGAAATTTCACAATATTTTGACCCGATGATTGCCAAAATTATTGTGCATGCTGCAGACCGAGACAGTGCGATTGCCAAGTTAAAAACAGCCTTGGCTGAAACCCGCTTGAATGGCATCAGCACCAACTTAGACTATGCGCATACCGTAGTGTCTGATGCACGCTTTGAAAATATGCAAATTTGGACACGCCTGCTGGATGATTTTAAATATGTGCCAAATGTGATTGAGGTGCTGCAACCAGGTACACAAAGTACGATTCAGGATTATCCGGGGCGTGTGGGCTATTGGGATATTGGTGTACCGCCATCAGGCCCAATGGATGATTATGCATTTCAGTTGGCCAATCAAGTTGTGGGTAATCCAAAATCGGCAGCAGGCTTTGAATTTACCTTACAAGGACCAAGTCTTAAATTTCATGCCAACAGCATCGTAGCCTTAGCAGGTGCGCCATGCAGCGCGGCTCTAGATGGAGTAAATGTCGATTTTTGGCAGCCGATCAACATCAAAGCTGGGCAAACTTTGGTACTAGGACAAGTTGAATCGGGTTGCCGTACATATCTTGCAATCCGCAATGGGTTAAATGTACCTAAATATCTAGGCAGTCGTTCAACCTTTGCATTGGGTAATTTTGGCGGTCATGCAGGGCGAGTGCTGCGCGCAGGCGACATGATTAAAATGGTCAACCCTAGCCTGCCTTTGGATGGATTGGAAATTGCTACAGCAGCACCACAAGCTTTGGCAGCAGAGCGTATTCCAAGCTATGGCAAAGAATGGAAAATTGGCGTGCTGTATGGTCCGCATGGTGCACCCGATTTCTTTAAACCTGAATATATTGAAGAATTCTTTGCTTCAACATGGAATGTGCACTTTAATTCAAACCGTTTAGGTATTCGCCTAACAGGTCCGACACCAAGCTGGGCACGTGAAAATGGCGGTGAAGCAGGTTTACATCCATCCAATGTGCATGATTGTGAATATGCCATTGGGGCGATTAACTTCACCGGTGATTTCCCTGTGATTTTGGCTAAAGATGGCCCAAGCCTCGGTGGCTTTGTTTGCCCAGTAACCATTGCCAAAGCAGAACTTTGGAAGATTGGTCAGCTTAAAGCAGATGACAGCATCAGTTTCTATCCGATGAGTGTTGAACAAGCCAATGCCTTGGAAGTTCAACAAATTGCCGATATCCAAAACTTTGCTCAAGCACCTGAAGCAAAACAGGCGGCAACTTTTGAATGTAAGCCAGAAGGGATATTGGCAGTGCGTGAAGCAGATGCGTATGCGCCGAAAGCTATATATCGTCAGGCAGGTGACAGTTACATCTTGCTGGAATATGGCGAAAACGTTCTCGACCTTGCATTGCGCTTACGTGTTTATCGACTGATGCAGCTGATTCGTGAAGCGAATATTGATGGCATCTTAGAGCTTTCACCAGGTGTACGTTCACTGCAAATTAAATATGATGGATTGCGTTTCAGCCAAGCGAATTTGATTCAGTTCTTATTGGGTCTCGAAAATGAGATGGGCGATTTGAGCCAAATTAAAATTCCATCCCGTATTATTCACTTGCCGATGGCATTTGAGGATTCGGCAACTTTAGGTGCTGTAGAACGTTATCAAGAAAGTGTTTGTGCCAAAGCGCCATGGTTGCCAAATAACGTCGATTTCATTCAGCGTATTAATGGCTTAGACAGCCGTGAGCAAGTCAAAGACATCATTTTCGATGCAAATTACTTAATTTTAGGTTTGGGCGATGTGTATTTAACTGCACCTTGTGCAGTGCCAATTGATCCGCGTCATCGTTTGCTCAGCTCGAAATATAACCCTGCACGTACTTTTACTGCAGAAGGCACAGTGGGTATTGGCGGTATGTACATGTGTATCTATGGCATGGACTCACCAGGCGGTTATCAATTGATTGGCCGTACACTGCCTATTTGGAATAAGTTTAAAAAGAACAAACAGTTTGGCGATCAGCAATGGTTCTTACGCTTCTTTGATCAAATTAAATATTATGAAGTAACCGAAGCTGAACTGGATCAATTCCGTGCTGACTTTGCCAATGGTGTGGCGGAAATCAAAATTGAAGAAACTGAATTTGATTTTGCAGCCTATCAAGCCTTTTTAGAAACAGAAAAGGACAGTATTGCCGAATTTAAAGCGCAGCAGCTGCAGGCATTTACAACTGAAGTTGAACGCTGGAAAGATGAGTTTGATGCGCCTGCGGAAATGGAAATCCTGCAAGATGATACCGACTATAGCCAGTATGCAGCCTTGAATGCATCGATGACCGGCAACATTTGGAAAATTTTTGTCGAAGCGGGACAGTCTGTGAAGAAAGGTGAGACTGTAGCCATTATTGAAGCGATGAAAATGGAGCTTCCAGTCTATGCCGATGATGATGGTATCGTGAAAGCGATTATCTGCCGTGCAGGACAAACGGTACATAGCGGTGAGCCGCTGGTTTATATGGAATAAACATGACCACAACCACCATTGTTGGGAAAAGCTCAGACAACTTGTCTGAGCTGGTTTTCCAAAAAATAAAAAACGATATTTTTGATTTCCAGCTCAAACCGGGCGCACGTTTTACCGAATCTGAAATTGCCGAATTATATGAAGTAAGCCGTACACCCGTACGGCAGGCTTTATACCGTTTACAGCAAGATGGCTATGTAAGAGTACATTTTCGTAGCGGTTGGGAAGTGAAGCCGCTGAACTTTAGAGCTTATGAAGAATTGTATGATTTACGGATTTTGCTGGAATGCTATGCCATTGAGCAGCTCTGCAAAATGGAATCAGAACAACTCAAGCAGGCTTTACAGACATTGGTGAATTTGTGGTGTATTCCGCCTGAACAGTTTTTGCATGATTTAAAAACTTTATCGATGCAAGATGAAGCATATCACTGCCAATTGGTTGAAGCAATCGGCAATAGTGAAATGGCAAAGGTACATCGGGATGTAAGTGAAAAAATCCGTATTATTCGCCGTTTAGATTTTTCTAAAGATTATCGAATTGAAGCCACTTATGCAGAGCATCAACAGATTTTACAATTGATCCTTGGACATAACGTGACAGCGGCATTGGAGAAAATGCGCAGCCATATTCAGCAAAGTAAAGAAGAGGTGAAAAAAATTACTTTGGAAATGTTGGCGCGAATGGCATAGAAGTATTTGCAAAAGATCTACCTCACGATAATTCACGGTAGATATGTATTTTACGAGTCAATCTGTGTCGTTCGAGTAGCGCTTAGAGTTACAAATATCTGTATTCATTGGTTAATATGATGGAGAAAAATAAAAAAGACCACGAAGGGGAGATTCTTTATTTCAACTTTAGAAAATGCGATTTCTTTGGCGACTGAACGCCATTTCGGACAAGTCGATAAAGCGGGACAAGCCTATATTCAACATCCACTTCGTGTGATGCAAAATGTGCAACATCCCGACGCTAAAATCGTCGCTGTATTACATGACATTTTAGAAGATACAGAGACAACAACGGATGAGCTTCATGCTTTAGGTTTTCAAGCCCATATTATCGACGCAATACAGGCACTAACTAAAACAACAGGTGAGAACCGATTTCAAGCGGCGCAGCGTACTGCTAAAAATGCAATAGCGTGTGAAATAAAACTCAGTGATTTACACGACAATATGGATTTGTCTCGCTTAACTTCGGTCACAGTAAAAGATAAACGTCGGTATCAACAATATGTAAAAGTTAAACATAGATTAGAGTGTGCTCGGAGCGTCCATTTACATCTGATCAATTTAAATCTAACAACAGATTATCCGAGATTTCAATTTCAAAGTTCACAGCAAAATTTTCAATATCTTCTCAATGCGATGTTTGATCTAGAGCATTCATTAGGTGGCGTTCAGATTGGAAGTCCACAGGAATGGTGGATTTTATTTGAAGATGTCAGCGCATATTTTGCATATTGCCAAAGAAAGGGAGTAGTTCCCAAGCAGGCAACATTCTTAGATTTAATTTTAACTACAGATGGGGACTATTTCGGGGGCATTTTTCAAACTGAACAAGATCGGCAATTATTTGCCTCTATGTTTTGCGTCTTTATGCAAAATCATTTTTATCGCGTGGAAACCGAAGGTTGATTAGATAGATTGCATCAGCAATAGAATAAAATCACCTTTGATTGATGAATTTTATCTAGATAATTAGATGCTGAGTGTCATTTAAGAATATCTCGAAATGCGTGATTTCGAGACGTTTAAAGTGATTCCATCCATTGACATCTCCAATGAAACATGTGGCCATGCTTGCTGAACCTTATGCCTCAATCCTACATGGCATCATGGTGACTGCGGGATTTATCATTCCAACTTTGGTGTTGATGTGGTTGTATAAACGCAGTGAACGCCTGAGACAAACTGTATAAAAAAGCCCTCACATTTGAGGGCTTTTAATTATTTAACTTCGGGTAAATCAAACCAAATCACTTGAGCATCTTCAAGCGCTTCAATTTGGCTATCTTCTAAGAACGCAATTGCACCACCAGCTTCAACTTTATGTTCAGCAATTTGCACTGAACCTGAAATAACATGGATATAGTTGATATGCTGCGTTGCACGGATCTCTAAAGATTGACCTTTCGTCAAAAATGCGGATTTAACTTCCGCTTGCTGACGAATATACATAGCTGCATCGTCATTTGGACCGACAATTAAATGCCATTGATTGGGTTGATCGCGTGGATCACATTTAATTTGTTGATAGGTCGGTTCAGCATCACGTTCATTTGGAACGATCCAAATTTGTAGTAAATGTACATCTTCATCACCTTGGTTCATTTCGCTATGACGCACACCTGTACCTGCGCTCATCAGCTGCCATTCACCTGCAGAAATGCCACCATGGTTGCCCATACTGTCTTTATGCGTAATGGTGCCTTTTAACACACAGGTTAAAATTTCCATGTTGTCATGTGGGTGTTGACCAAAACCTTCATGTGCTGCTATTAAGTCATCATTAATTACACGAAGTGCACTAACGCCCATGTATTTCGGGTCATACCAGTTACCAAAAGAAAAGCTGTGTTTAGACTCAAGCCAGCCCATTTTTACGTGACCACGGTTTTCACTTGGATGTAAAAAAGCATTCATGGCATTCATCCTTATCTTAATTATTGAACATGTACCTATTTTAAGATTGAACTAAATTGGGATATATAGTTTTTTAGCGACAATTCATCCTATTTTTGCAACGCTCAGCCAAGATTGAGTCTTTTGTTATGCATGAATGCACAGCTATAAAAAAAGCCTGCACGATGCAGGCTTTTTTAAATATGACTAAAATTATTCTAAGAATTTAACAGTCACACCAGATTTCACTTTCTTACCTAAGTCATTTGCATCCCAGTTGGTCAAACGAATACAACCGTGTGACGCAGTTTTAGAGATAGCAGATGGGTTCGGTGTACCGTGAATACCGAATGATTTTTTGCTCAAGCCAATCCAGATATTACCAACAGGGCCATTTGGACCAGGTGGTAATGAAAGTGGTTTTTTGTTGTTGCCTTGAACAAAGTTAGACGGTGAGTAGCTGTACCAAGGGTTTGGTGCAACACCTGTGACTTTATATGTACCTGTAGGCGATGGAGTATCAGAACTACCAATCGTTGCAGGGAATGAACCGATCATTTGGTTGCGGCTATTAAACAAGTAAAGTTGTTTCGCGCCTTTATGTGCAACGATCAGGTGAATATCTTCAGGAACTTCGTTACGAATATTCGCTACTAAGATTTTTTCACCAGCTTTTTTAAATGTCGCTTTGGGATTCAACTTTTTCAAAAAGTCTTCATCCATGTGGAATTTTTCACCCAACATTTCAGTCACACGTGTGTAGTACAAGCCTTTCATTTTTGCTTGTAATGCATAGTCGTGTGGAATCGATGCTGCATAAGGACCTTTCAAGTCTGCGTCAGTCAACGTGTATTCAATAAATGCAGGTTTAGAACCTTGTTTCGCAATCAGCGCATCCCAAGTTTCTTTGGTTAAAGTCCCTGTAGGTTTCAAGCTATTCATTTGTTGGAATGAAGCGATCGCCTTTAAGGTATTTTTACCACTGGTACCATCAATTGCACCCGGTGAAGCATGTGCATTATTGAGCATGACATGAGCACGTGCATAAACAGGGAACTGACCTTTTCCAATGTTGTCATACCACTGTGCATTATTTAGGTCATTTAAACCCCAAGCAACTTTGGCAGCAGGCGAAGTTGATGTTGGAGTTGTAGCAGTCGCTGTAGCAGGTGCAGCACCGATGTCGGCTTTAACATCTTCTGATTGTTGCAGGCTGTCTAAAGTTTGCGATGCTTGGTTCAGATCTTCTTGTTCTTGAGCGCTAATCTGGCTAGTTGCAGATGAAGCTTCAGTCGCTAACGGATCAATGGGATCCTGAACTGCAACATTAGTCACTTTTTTTGGCGTTAATGGTTGTTCAGCAGTAGATGCGGCAATAGCTGTACCAGCAAATATGCAACTTAGGCTCAGTGCGAGCATGGTGCGAACGAACATGTAATTCAACCTTAAGAATTATTCATTTACTGTGTATTAAAAACTGGCTAAGTATTACAGAAAAAAAGTAGAGATGCAGTAGTTGTTTTGTGTAAATATCATTTTTGGCACTCAACATGATCGGTTTTTAAATGCTTGAGAAGTTATTATATTTACAACCTTTTTGATATGATGATGCCAATATCGAATTAAGTTGGGAAAGTGAATGACGACCTTAAAAAATGATCGTTTCTTGCGTGCCTTATTACGTGAACCGGTAGATGCAACTCCGGTTTGGATGATGCGTCAGGCTGGCCGTTATTTACCAGAGTATCGTGAAACACGTGCAAAAGCGGGTGACTTCCTATCCCTTTGTAAAAATACAGAATTTGCTTGTGAAGTTACTTTACAACCTTTGCGTCGTTATGACTTAGACGCAGCCATTTTATTTTCAGACATTTTGACAGTACCTGATGCGTTGGGTTTGGGACTGTATTTTGAGGCAGGTGAAGGTCCGAAGTTTCATAAAACTGTACGTACCGAACAAGATGTACTGAATTTACCTAAGTTTAATGCCAAATCTGACCTAGATTATGTCATGAATGCAGTGACTACGATTCGTTCAGCATTGGGCGGACAAGTCCCATTGATTGGTTTCTCAGGCAGTCCTTGGACACTGGCAACCTATATGGTGGAAGGCAGTTCAAGCAAAGATTTCCGTTTTACGAAACAAATGATGTATGCACAACCTGAAGTGTTGCATGCCTTATTAGACCGTTTAGCTGTGGCAGTGACTGAATATCTCAATGCGCAGATTGATGCAGGTGCCCAAGCCGTACAAATCTTTGATAGTTGGGGTGGGGCACTAGCACACCGTGAATACATCGAATTTTCACTAAACTACATGCAAAAAATCGTGGCAGGTTTACAGCGTGAAAAAGATGGACGCAAAGTCCCTGTGATTTTGTTTACCAAAGGTGGTGGTCAATGGTTAGAGCCAATGATTGCAACGGGTGCAGATGCCTTTGGTTTAGATTGGACTACGCCATTAAATGTGGCACGTCAAACAGTCGCAGGCCGTGCAGCATTGCAAGGTAACTTAGACCCAGCAACATTGTATGGTTCGCCTGAAGCAATTGCGAAAGCGACGCGTGCTATGTTAGATGACGCATATGCCAATGGTGAAAAAACCGGTTATGTGGCGAACTTAGGCCATGGTATTACCCAGTGGGTAGATCCAACCAATCCGAAAGCCTTTATTGATACGGTACACGAATATAGTGCCAAGTATTTATAAGGCTTCAGGGAAATAGGTTTAGGATTCAACCGTGGTCAAGATGATAAAATCATGTTTTGAGTTCTCTTATAAGGCAGCTTCGGCTGCCTTATTTGGGATATTACTGCTGATCGCTTTTGCATTCACTGCAGCAATGGGAAGTCAGGAATATTTTGGCTTTTACCGTTATGACTATTTATTGTTTTATGCACTGATCATTCAAGTGTGTTTACTCTACTTAAAACTCGAGTCTTGGGCGGAAGCCAAAGTCATAGCACTGTTTCATCTACTGGCTATGGGGATGGAAATATTTCTCACTCATCCACACATTGCTTCATGGCAATATCCGCAGCCTGCGGTTTTCAAACTGCTGACCGTGCCATTATTTGCAGGTTTCATGTATTCGGCGGTGGGGAGTTTCTTTGCACGTTCGTTACGTCTATATCAGGTGTCGTTCAGTAACTTACCGCGTTTTGGCAATATGCTGTGCTTAGCCGTTTTGTCATATCTTAATTTTATGACCAAATTTTTTGTACCAGATATTCGTATGTTTTTGTTTGCTTGGAGTGTGGTGATCTTTTGGAAAACCAAGCTGAGTTTTCAATTACAAAATCATGTGATTCAGTTGCCCATGTTACCAGTATTGTTGATTTTGGCATTCTTGATTTGGATCGCAGAAAATATCAGTACCTTCTATCAAATTTGGTTATATCCAAGTCAGGTCGATGCATGGCATATGGTCGGTTGGGGGAAACTCGGTTCTTGGTATTTGTTGCTATTACTCAGTCTGGTTTTAGTACTCAAAATCCTTGGAAAACGTGATGAAAATGGTACTTGGTTGCTCAAAAAATAGTGAAAAAGAACGTATTATTTTTAGCCAAAAGTTTTAGATGAAAATGTTTTGCCTTATCTGAAAGATCAAGTTAATCTACAGGTGTGTAATCAAAATTACACATGTTTTAATAATTAAAAACAATGGAATAAAATTCCCTGGAGAAGTGCCATGTTAAAAAAATTAGCTTTAGTTGCAGTCGTTGCACTAGGTTCTACAGCTGCTTTTGCTGACCGTGACGTAGGTTGTGGTGTTGGTTCTCAAGTTTGGGCTGGTCAATCAGGTAAAATTCCTAAAATTTTAGCTGCGACTACCAACGGTATTTTTACTAACCAGTTACTTGGTATTACTTTTGGTACTTTAGGTTGTAGCGGTACTGGTACAGTGACTGCTCAAGCGGTAACATTTACCAATGAAAATGCTGAATCACTTGCTCGTGATATGGCGGTTGGTCAAGGTGAGAGCCTGAATGTTTTGGCTGAGCTTTTAAACATCCAATCAACAGATAAAGCACGTTTCTTTGCTGTGTCTAAAGCAAATTTTGCTGAAATCTATTCAGCTGAAAACCAGTCTTCTCTACAAGTACTTGCTTCATTACAAAGCGTAATGGCGAAAGATGAAGTACTTAAAGCATACGTTTAATCGATGCTTTCAAAACCCTGTCTCTCGGCAGGGTTTTTTATTATCTAAAATATATAAAAATGGATTTGAATATAACTGAATGAAATCAATTGCTTTATTTTGTACCTTTATGATTCCGAGCATCTTATATGCTCAGCAAGTTGTAGATCCAAACCTCTCTAAAACCGTAGAGCTACAGCGATATATTGAACTTGCACAATCAAAAAAACTGTCTGAACACATCAGTTGGCAACGACTTTTATATACAGATCATAAAGGACAAAGTGAAGTTGCCTATACAGGTTATTTTTTAGCTGAAAATGGCCGCCAAAGTGCTCAAGCTGAATTAGAGGCAGATATCGCTGCACTGTTTCAACCCGCCGAACCTAATCAAGCCTTTCGTTGTCGTTTCCCTGCGCGTAGTCAGTGGCTGATGCAAGAATTATCCATCCGTTCAGAGCAGTTACCAGTGGTGAGTTGCCCTGAGTTTGATGAATGGTTTGGGAAAATTAAGCCGTATAAAGCGACATTAATTTACGCCACAGACTTTATGGGTAATCCAAGTTCTATGTTTGGACATACCTTATTGCGTCTCGATCCGAAAGATCAAAAAGAGCTAAATTTGGTGTCCTATGCCATTAACTATGCAGCGACAGTTGCAGGTGAAGATAACTGGTCTTATGCATGGAAAGGCTTAACAGGACAGTATCCTGGTGAATATTCCTTGATGCCGTACTACCGAAAGGTGAAAGAATATGGTGATTTTGAAAGTCGTGATTTGTGGGAATATGAGCTAGCACTGACCGAGCAAGAAACCAGTTATTTGGTTAAACATCTTTGGGAAATGCAAAATGTCAGTTTTCCCTATTATTTTGCCAGTGATAACTGTGCATATCGATTATTGGGCCTAATGGATTTGGTTCGCCCGACACTGAATTTAACCGAAAAATTTAAAGTCGCTTCCATTCCTGTTGAAACGATTAAAGCGATCAATGATGAACAACTGATTCAAGCAGCGGTGTATCGTCCTGCATTAGAAACGCAGCTTTTATCACAAGCGCAGCAACATGGATATCGTTTAGCACGTGAAGCGCATAAGCTCGCTGAAATTGAACCTGCGATGATGTCGACAGCACTCGCTCAGTTTAATGAAGCAGAGCAAGCGAAAATATTAGAAATGGCGTATGACCATCTGTATTTATTGCTGATTGGTCGAAAGGTGAGTGCGGAAGAAACGCAGCCTAAATTGCGTCAAATCTTGGCCTTACGTAGCCAATCTTCACAACCGAAACAACGGACTGAACCTAAGCAGCCAAGTCTAGACCCTGTCAATGGACATCATGCGCGAAATTTTTCAGCTACCGTGGGTGAAGTTCAAGGTGAAAAATATATCGAACTCGGTCATCGTCAGGCTTATCATGATTTGATCGATCCGCAAGGTGGCTTTCGGATTGGTACGCAGTTGATGTTTTGGGATGGCTCGATCCAATATCGTGACGAACAATTCAAGATCAATCATTTTGATTTTTTATCGGTCAATTCTTACAACCCAATCACGCCATTTAAAACACCACTAACTTGGGGTTTTAATTTTGGCTGGCAGCAAGTGTCTGTAGATGCAGGTCAATTTAGTGAAACGAAACAACATGGTGTAGCTGAATTAAAAGCTCAATCTGGATATAGCTGGGCCAATCAGGAACGCACACATTTGTGTTATGTGCAGTCTCAAATGCAGGTGCAGGGCGGCAAGTCACTCGATCAGGGATGGCGAGTTGGACTTGGGCCGACACTGGGTTGTCAAAATATTTGGTCTGAACGATTCAACAGTCTAGTGCAGGCAGAGCTTCCGTATTGGGAAGATGTACATCAGTGGAATCTGAAACTCGATGCTGAATTACAATATATCGTCAACCAACAAAATGCCTTAAGACTAGGTTATGAATACCAGCAGCAAGATGATCAAGCTTGGAATAAATTGAAATTGAGTTATGTATTTTTCTATTAATTTTTAAGATAGATAAAATGTGAAATATCAAATAAATTTGTTTTTTTATGTAAGTAAAGCAAGGTATGATTGCTAGCTTTGTAATAGCTGTGGTTTGTGTCACCGAATGAATCAAGAATGTATTACAGGTCTAAGTCAGACTTGGAAAAATATTTGTGATCAATATACTGAAAATGAACATCTTGCAGCATTGCAATTTATCCAAAGACATGTTGAACATTTAGTAACTGTTTTTTATGAACAAATGTCACGTGAGCCAGAGTCAGCTGAATTTTTTAAAGACGATATCATTCAAAAAAGGCTCATCGACACTTTAAGAAAATGGTTGTTAGAAACGTTTAATGTCGCACTGAATGGTGAATTTGAAAGCTCAGTCAAAAGACAGCAGAAAGTTGGAATGGTACACGCGCGTGTTGGTATTCCGTCATGGTTCATCATACGTGGTGTGCGTGAAATAGAACGTAAAATATTTGAAATTTTAGAGTTAAACCAAACACAAAATATTCTCCATATGTGTAGTTATATTGTACAAATTATGGGGTTCAGCACTGAAATCATGTGCCGATCTTATGAGATCAATACGGAAAAAAACCAAGAAACAAAACACAATTATCGCTTATTTTCTGCGATGCAAGATGTAGCAGTGCATAAAGATAAACAACGTGGTTCATTGCTCGATTGGGAAAATGAACTGATGTTTAAAATCTTTTCGGGCAATGTTGGTTTTTATCATCCCTTATTTTCAAAATCAGAGTTTGGGCTGTGGTTCATTCATAAAGCGGCATATGCTTTTTCTGGTTCAGATCAGGTGCAACTGATTATTGACCGAATTTATGAAGTGGATCAATTAACCCAGCAAACGATGCAGATGACGGAAAAAGATCAGCTGCAACAGTTGATTCAACAGATTCGTGAATTGAACCGTGAAATTCAGCATCTAGTCGATCAATTGTTTCAGGTGGCTGAATATATTGAGTCTGGCAATGATTCTTTGACTCAACTCCTAAACCGCCGCTATCTCAGTACGATTATTTCACGTGAAATTACCTTTGCGCGGCAAAATGAAACGCCGTTGTCTTTGCTCGCCTTTGACGCGGATTATTTTAAAATGATCAATGATAAGTTTGGTCATGCGGCAGGTGATCTTGCGCTCAAATTTATTGCCGAAGCTTTACAGCGTTATAGTCAAGGTAGCGATTATGCATTCCGTATCGGTGGTGAAGAGTTCTTATTACTCTTGGTCGATACTGGTGTAAACCGTGCGATGAAAATTGCAGAAAATATTCGCCAATATATTGAAAAGGGTTTGATCCGAACGGCACAAGGTCAGCAATTTAGTTTTACCGTAAGCATTGGTTGTGTGCAGTATGATGGCCATCCTGATTATCAGCGTTTCTTAGATGCCGCAGATCATGCGCTGTATGCGGCAAAAAATAATGGTCGAAACTGTATACAAGTCACAAAGCATTTGTCGTATATCTAATTTATCCTGAGAATAAAAAACTCCCATATGTGGGAGTTTTTTTATGGGTAAATATGTTTTATGGCGAGATGTGCCGTAATTTAAACTTCGACAACTACATAGTATTTTTTGACGGCTTCGACAACTTCAAACTTGCCCTGAAAAGATGGGGGAATAATGCCCGCATGGCCAGCGGAAACCTCGATATATCCACCTTGTTGATCATGAATACGTACTAAACCTTCAAGGATTGTAAAAAATTCTTGTTTATTGGGTGCAAAGACAATATTCCATGCGCCAATTTCACATTGCCAAATCCCGCAGTCCATATTGGGGTGTACATACAGGCTTGCAGTTTCACGTTTAGGATTGCCCTGAACCAAACGGTCTGGGCGAGGGTAATCTATGCTGTGTTTGGCTTGCGCTAAACCCTGACCGGCAATATATACATCTGACATGATTCATCCTGAAAATAGTGCTTTGCTATCAAAGCAAACGATTTGCGACATTAAAACACAAATAAAAAAGGCCTCAAGAGCTCGAGGCTTTTTTTATGAGTGCTAACGCTGAATGTTCTATTAATAGCTTTCAGGCACAGCACTTAAGAATTCACGGCGTTCTTCTTTATTGGTTTTAAAGTCACCGACAAAAGAAACGGTACGTGTTGTAGACTCTTGTTTACCTACACCACGCATCATCATGCACATGTGAGCTGAATCAATCACCACAGCAACACCACGTGCACCAGTCACTTCAGCCACAGCTTCAGCGATCTGCTGAGTGAGGTTTTCCTGAATTTGTAAGCGACGGGCAAACATTTCTGTAATACGTGCAAATTTTGATAAACCTAAAACATTGCCTTCTGGGAGATAAGCAATATGTACGCGACCATAAAAAGGTAATAAATGGTGCTCACACAAAGAATAGAATTCGATATTCTTAACTAAGACCATTTCACGGTTATCTGATGGGAAAACCGCATTGTTGGTCACTTCTTCAAGTGTCTGGCTATAACCAGAAGTAAGATATGAAAAAGCTTTAGCAGCACGCATAGGCGTATCTTTAAGACCCGGGCGATTCAGATCTTCACCAACGGCAGTTAGGATATTTGCGTAGGATTGCTGCATAGACATAAGACGTGTTCACTTACACTGAGAGATTGAACAAGGACGGCATTGTAGCAGAAAACTATTACAATGCCTTCTTTTGGAGTTAAATCCGATTATTGTTTAAACTGTGGGTTCTTTTCTGCACGTTTAAGCAGAACCAGTACAGCACCTGTGCCGCCTTGTTTTTCTGGGGCGCTCACAAATGCCAATACATCACGATGTTGACGTAACCAACTATTTACATAAGTTTTTAAAATTGCTTCTGGACCTTTGCCATGCACAATTTTAATGACGTTTTGATTGTCATCTTTCGCCATTTGAATAATTTGCAGCACGGCAGAACGGGCTTCTTCAACAGTGCAACCGTGTAAGTCGACAGCTTCAAACCAACGTAGATTACCAGCTTTTAAATCTTCAAAAACTTTATGTTGTAAGGTTGCAATGCGATAGCTTAAAGCAGCTTGACTGGCAACAGGGTTGAGCATCGCTTGCGTATCAGAAAGTAATGCATCATCTGTTTCCATAGGACCAATTGCAGCAGCACGTTTAGCCAACGTTTGCGCATCAGGTTTTTTACGACCCACTTTTTCCATTTTTGCAGTATTTCCTGCATTTATTTTTTGAACACCTTGCATTTGCTTTTGGAAAAGCGCGAAGTCTTCTTCCTGCTCTTGTTCAACAGTCTTTGGCGTTGGCTCAGGCTGTTTAGCAATCGTAGAGGAATGTGGATTCGTAATTTGCTTTTTAAAAGATTTCAGTAGGTTGTACTGATCTTTTGAAAGCGAAGAATCGTGTTTGCTCATAATGAAAAAACGGGAAATATACAAAAATTTAGAGCAATTATAGCCTTAAATGGCACTGATTTGAACTGGAAAGACTTTATATCAAGAAGATCTCTTAATTCATTACAAGTCCTATTTGGGCTTCAAAGTTGAATTAATTAATTTAATAACTTTTTTATTTTTATATTGTTCTGCAAGAGCTAATGCTGATTGTTCTTCATTAAATTTAGAAAGACACACGATTTCGGTTGAAGCGCCTTTTTCAAGTAAATAAGAAATTATCTGATATTGATTTAGGCGAATAGCTTTACCTAATGGGGAGCATCTAGTGAAATAATATGTTTGTGGTTCAACTTCATCTACTACAAGTTCATTTATTTTTCTCAGCTTCATTTTTTTGATGAAAGAAATATCTGTGTGCTCGATTGCCGCCATAATTAAGGTGGTATCATAAAATTCATTGTTTTCACCTAAATTTAAATATTCAAGATACAAATTTTTGGCTTTTTCATAATTATCAATATCATTTTTTTGTGTCAGGTTCTTTATCGCATTTTGGAAAAAATCATTCATATCATCAAAATCATTTATTGCTGCATGGAACATGAATAGATTTATTAAATATGGCTCATCAGCTAAATTCTTTTTCAATAAATGAGAATTATCTTTATAAAAAATCTGTTCAAAATGATTTAATTTTTCCATGGAAATAGGGTGAGATTTGATATTGATTGGTTTTGATAAAGAATTTTTATGTCCTTTAGAAATAGAAAAATAGGCTGAATTTTCAATATTCTTGTTTTTAGTATTGATTGAGAAATTAATGACTATTGGTAAGCCTTGATAACTAATGATTTCAATTTGATTCTTATTGAAAACATAATTTTTGCCCTTTAGCACGTTAGTATTTATATTTGGAAAAATTTGATTTAGGTCAATCTGCGCAGCAATGATGCCTTCGGGCATAGTGGAAATATTAAAGTAGAGGATATGATTTTGGTCAATATGATACGGTGAGCCAGTATACAGAGTTATATTTTTTGCCCAACTTATCTGGTGTATTGAAACCAAGATTAATGAAATGAATAGAAGAGTTGAAGAAATAATCGACTTCATTATTTTTAATTCTCAATTGAATAAAAATTATAAAAAGGATGTGTAATTTTTTAATATGGATGCAAAGGAGAAAAAGGGTGAGCGAACTCACCCTACATATTTCATTTATATTTTATCAGGCACACCAAACAGCTCCTTAAACGCCTGATCAGGACGTGGCTGCTTCATAAAACTTTCACCGACCAAGAAGGCATGAATATCATGTTCTTGCATCATCGCGACATCAGCAGGTGTTGCAATACCGCTTTCTGTCACCAGCAGGCGAGAAGGCTCGAGTAACTTTTTCAAACGTAATGATGTGTTGAGGTCAACATCAAAGGTTTTTAAATTACGATTATTGACGCCAAGTAGACAGTTGTCAGAAAGACGCATTGCACGCTCAAGTTCTTCTTCGTCATGTACTTCAACCAACACGTCGAGATTGTGCTCAAAAGCAGTTTTCGACATTTCTTCGAGTTGTTGATCAGACAAACAAGCCACGATTAATAAAATACAGTCCGCATGTAAAGCGCGTGCTTCAATTACGCCATAAGGATCAATTAAAAAATCTTTACGCAGCGCAGGTAAGTCACAGTTCTTACGTGCAATCTGAATGTTTTCATCGGCACCTTGGAAAAAATCCACATCGGTGAGAACAGACAAACATGCCGCACCAGCATCTTGATACTGCTGCGCAATTTCAGCAGGGTTAAAGTTTTCACGAATGATGCCTTTCGATGGTGATGCCTTTTTAATTTCAGCAATCACCCCCGGACGTTTAGAGCCGAGGTTTTGTGCAAAACCTCGAACGGGTGTAGCTGCTTGAGCTAGCTCTTCGACATCTTTATAGCTACGTTGTTTAAGACGGGCTGCAAATTCTTCTTTTTTACGGTCAACAATTTTACCTAAAATTGTATTGGCGATATCTACCATGATTTGAGTCCTAATCTTAAGCTTCGTATTCTTTTAAAGTTTTCGTAAATTCAGACAAAATGCCCATTTTCTCTAGTGCTTGACCGCCATAAATAATGTCATGTGCTAATGCAACACCTTGTTTATAGCTATTGGTTAAGCCTGAAACATAGATACCGGCACCTGCATTTAGGGCAATCATATTCGCGGCTTTATCACCGAGTGCAGATTTGTTTTTACCTAAAGCATCTTTGATCAATTTTAGACTTTCAGCAGCACTATCTACAGATAGACCTGTTAAGGTTTGCGACTCGATATCTACGGCTTCCGGCTGAATTTCCCATTCAGTGACTTCGCCATCTTTGAGTTCAGCAACATAAGTACTTGATGCAAGGCTAATTTCATCTAAACCGTCTTTTGAATGCACCACCAAGACATGTTCTGCACCGAGTTGTTTTAAAACTTCAGCCATAGGACGACATAATTCTGTAGAGAAAACACCAATCACAAAACGTTTTACGCCGGCCGGATTCGTAAGCGGGCCAAGTAGGTTGAAAATACTACGGAAGCCCAATTCTTTACGTGGACCAGCAGCATATTTCATGGCTTTATGATGATTAGGTGCAAAGAGGAAACCCACACCCATTTCACGAATACAGCGTTCAGTTTGCTGCATGCTTAGGTCAAGGTTAATTCCTGCTTGTTCTAAAAGATCAGAAGAGCCTGATTTTGATGAAACACCACGACCGCCATGTTTAGCAATGGTTGCACCTGCTGCTGCAATGACAAAACTAGACGCAGTAGAAACGTTAAATAAGTTTTGACCATCACCACCTGTACCAACGATATCCACCAAATGTGGCAGATCACTGACATCGATTTTGATCGCAAACTCACGCATTACACGTGCTGCGGCAGTGATTTCATCAATACTTTCACCTTTTTGGCGTAAGCCCATCATGAGTGCGCCAATTTGCGCATCGGTCGCTTCACCTTGCATGATGGTACGCATCACTTCTTCCATTTGAGGTTGAGTGAGTTCAATATTTTTAGTGATGTTATTTAAAGCTTGTTGAATATTCATAATATTTTTTGCACTCGATTAAGCGTAAATTTCTAAGAAGTTTTTAAAGATTTGATGGCCATGTTCACTAAGAATTGATTCAGGGTGAAACTGCACGCCTTCGACAGGCAATGTCTTATGTTTTACGCCCATGATTTCTTCCATCGTGCCATCTTCTTCATTGGTCCAGCAGGTCACTTCTAAACATTCAGGCAAAGTCGCTTGATCAATCACCAAAGAGTGATAACGCGTTGCTGAAAATGGCGAAGGGAGGTTGCTGAAAATGCCTTGATCGCTGTGATACATGTCAGATAAACGACCGTGCATCACTTTTTTAGCGCGAATAATATCGCCGCCAAAAGCTTGTCCTATGGCTTGGTGGCCTAAACACACACCGAGTAAAGGAATTTTTCCCGCAAAGTGTTGAATCGCAGGAATTGAAATACCTGCTTCACTTGGCGAACAAGGGCCAGGACCAATGACTAAATACTTCGGTTGCCATCGCTCGATATCTTCCAATGTCACGGCATCGTTACGTACAACTTTTACTTCCTGATTTAACTCGCCAAAATATTGGACGATGTTGTAGGTAAAAGAGTCATAATTGTCGATCATGAGAAGCATATCAAGCGTATCCCTAAGAAATTTATACTAATATTTTGTTTGGCGGTTTTTGTTACCCGCAACGTTACCCGTTTTAAGAACTTCAACTTAAATTAGGCACAAAATATAAAGCCTGCTAAGTGCAGGCTATATTATCAGATTCTTGTTTGTATTTTTCGACTTCTTTCTTCACTTGAGATTCGTGCCAAAAAACATCTTTTTCGCTTAAACGGATTGGCTCGGGAAGCTCTCCTTGCTTTAACATTCTATAGAACTTAGTTTTCCCAACAGAGAGAAGTTTCATAAAATCATTAGCCCGAACTCGACGATCAATTTCCATCAAGACACCTCCTTTAAAATTTGTTTCACTGATTCAAGAAAATCCTCAGAAATACTTTCATGTCCTATATCTGTATCTTTGCCGTTGGGATCCATCACGCCACCTTTAAAATAAGGGCCTGGGCTTGAAGGCGAAGAATAAATTCTTTGCCATTCTTTAGCCATAATTTAAGAAAAAGCTCATAACGCTTTTGAGCAGCACCATTCATGTTTCCCGCATTATCAATCTTCAAACCAGGTTTATTTGCTTTAGTGAAAACAGCTTCACCAACAATTTTATTAATTACGCATTGATATCCATCACTTGCTAAAAACATTGTGAAGGCCGGGACTAATGATTTAGGACAAATCATGAGCTCACCTCACTTGCTTGATTCTCAAGCTCGAAGCGACGCTTTTTAACGTAGTCCATTAACTTAGGTTGTATTTCAGGACTACGTGCAGAAACATCAATTTCCAAGGCATCCAATGCTGTTAAGTCTGGTGCATTTTGAATCTGAACCATAAGTGAAGGTGGAGTTTTAATTTCAGCTTCTGCAGGTGCAAGCTCACGTAGGCGCTTATGAATAGCATCCAACAATGGTTTGCGCTGTGCTTCAGTCCAGTTGCGTGTATAGCCGGTAAGGGCGGTGGCTTCTTTAGGTGTTTGAGCATTTGTTGCACGTGTTAGTAGATCATTTAAAAGATTTTGATAGTCGCCATCTGCTGATTCACAAGCTAACTTATTCTCCGCTACTAACTTTTCGGCCTCAACCTGCAAACGTTTGAGTTCTTCAACACTCAAGTTCTCAGCGGTATGTTCTGGCTTAGGTGTGTTTTGTTCGAATGCCTTTTCTTCAACATCATTTGATGTTTGAATTTGGCTATTTTTAGCTTCTGTAGCCGATTCATCCTCCCAAGGCAATGATGTATCAGA
This sequence comes from Acinetobacter sp. YH16056_T, assembly GCF_024605895.1. Taxonomy (NCBI): domain Bacteria; kingdom Pseudomonadati; phylum Pseudomonadota; class Gammaproteobacteria; order Moraxellales; family Moraxellaceae; genus Acinetobacter; species Acinetobacter sp. YH16056_T. The sequence continues at coordinate 1,135,290 of NZ_CP094545.1, forward strand.
GGCAGGTTTCTCTTTATTTAAAGACCCGCCACTTACTGAAATCAATGCCTGAGCGTGAACTACCGCATTATCTTCATATAGATGAACTAAACCACGAGTGAGTAATTCCAAGTCAGATTCAGAGTTTTTCCATTTGAATGCTTTACTCAATTCAGCTGTTAAAAGTGATGGGGCAAAACATGGTGTACCTTTTGCTGGTGCTTCGGATATGGCTTCTGGAACTTGAATGGTGCCAATAGTCATATATACGACAGCAACACGGAATTCATGATCAGGGTCAAAAAAAACAGTCGCAGGAAAATTACGAATGCTATCAAAATCTAGATCAGATCCAGTATGACGACATTCAATGTTTTGACCTGCAGCCATGGCAGCAAATGCTTCTTGTCCGTTTAAGATAATCATGAATTTACTCCCGCTTTAGCAATTTGATCTATTTCCTGTTTTACTTCTTGAATTTTCGATACATCGATCTGCATCAGCGAATCTATACCCAGATGCTCGCATACAGTTTTTGTATCTAATCCACGCTCATCTATGAAGGCTAATAGATCATCACGTTGCGCATCTGATATGCCATTAAATTCAGGTGGACTAATCCATGTTTCTTTATTCTTATCAAAGGTACAATTCAGTTCTTTGGCCTTAAGTAGCATGGCTTGGCGCATGTTTTGGTAATACATATGGCTCTTATCAAGGGACTCAGTTAACTGGTTTAGGTCACTGGCATATAGCGCTTCATCACAGCTTTGTTTCCAGTTTTCCAAGTCTTCAAGTGCTTTAGCTGAAGCCAATTGCGCAGGGGTTAAAGTATTGATGTGTGCTTTAGCTGCTGAAATTAATTGTGCTAAAAACATCGGTTCTGTTTTTAGGTCAGGTACCCAAACTTCACCAGTTTCTCCACCAAGAGCACCTGAGTTTTTTGCATGGTGAGTAGGAGACGGTTTGAAGTTGATGACACGAGCATTCTTACCCACACCAGTAGTGACAGTAGTCATGTAGCCCATCATATCTGCGATACGGTACAGCTCATTTCTATTCTTACCGCCTAAGTCGGGACGGTAGATGATCTGATCGTTGTTTTGATCCTCAGAGGCGTGAGCAATAAAGACAACATCCTTACCCATGCTTATCAGGGTATTCACATACTGCTTAAAAGTTTGATTGGCCAAGCCTTGGGCTTTTAGTTTTAAAGCGCCATCTTTCTGCCGGTTGTTTGGATGAAGTAGTAGGTGAGTTTTAATGCATTCAAGCATTGCGCCTACAGTATCAATAACAACAGTGTTGTAAGGAGCTAAGTCTTGAGTTGTTAAACCTGCAACGTCAGACCATTGTTGAACCGGAATTACTGCACCGCGACGAAGTTCACCAGTACGATGTGCGCCACGGTCAAAGTCAAAGGAAACAGCTTTATCAGCAGTAAAGCCTAAAGAGGATTTACCGAGGCCTGGATCTGCATAGATGTAAGTGATGATGGCACTGACATTTAGAGCTTGGTCTGCTGGAATAATATTAATAGTCATCACACTTCTCCCAACAAACGGTTTTTAATCATGTGCTGCACCAACATTTCATTGATGTTGCGGTGGTCGTTGTAGTCTGTGAAGTCGGGGAAAGGGTTGCCGTATTCATCGGAGATCTGATCTACAGATAGCTGGGTAATTTCAGCGGTATCAAATTCACTACCGGGTACGCCGTAGCTGTCTTCAAATGGTTCAAAGTCAAAGCTTACGTCTAGGGTGAAGTTGTCTAAACGGATAACTGCATTACCTGAAGTTTTAGAAGTGAGTTGCATTGCTGCGACGGTAGTAACTTCAGGGATGCTTTTGTGAAGCACTTGAGTATTGGCAGCATGAGGCTTATAAGCGAATGCCAATGCACCGATTGTTACGGTTGCAGCGACAAGTGTTACCTTGAAGCTATTGAAAGGGGTTAAGGTTTTGTTCATACTTATCTCGCAGTTTGCAAAGCACATCGGGGGTAGAAGATCGATGTGCTTTTTTTGTTGTCTGTGAGCTGTAATTTAGTATTTACTAAATAATTAGTCAATAGTTTCCCTAAATAAAATTAGTAAAATATTTAGTAAATGATAATATAGACAAAAGAAAACCCACCGCTGTGGTGGGTTGTTTGGAGTTTATTATGGATAAGCTAAATTACTTGGCAGTAGAAAGCCTGCAGCATGATCCGCGTGCTCATATGGTTAATAGTTTAATTTTTAATGGTATTACAGACGCAGAGGTGCTGATTAGTGTTACTGATAAGCTCTTAAATTTTATCGGAGAAAGTGGATTGTTTGATAAAGCCACACAGGATGAAAGGGCTTTATCAAACTGGCGCAAGGATATGGTTGATCGCTTAATGCTTCAAGGTCTTACAGACGCTAATTTAATTATCGATACAGCAAACCAGATTCATGATTTCTTGATCTCTGAGATGCTGAAAGATCAAAAGAAAGCAAGAGAAAGCTTTAACGCTCAACAGGGAACTTAAACACATCAACTCCGTCTTTAAAATAAAAGATATGGTAGGTGTTTGTTATTTTTCCAACATACTCTTGAACTGCTGCAAGTGCATGGGCTGATTTGTTTAGGTCAAAAAGAAAAGCGTTAGGTGCAATTTTTTGAATCGACTCAAGGGAGTCTTTTGAAAGATATTTCATTTCTGAATCAGGTATATTTTGACCGTTAATTATAAGCAACCCGATCCAAGAGCCGCTCGGGTATGAGGCTTTTTATCAATCATTATTAATAGATTTAATTAAGACTTTATCCTGATACATTTTTTCATCTGCCTCTATGATAGCTGCTGATAGACCATATGTTGGATTTCGCATTGCAAGACCAATTGCCGCACTAACTTCAGCTTTCGCAAAAGCATTTTGAATTCTTGTTACAAGCTTCTCGGCATTCTGAAGATTAGTTTCGATACTAAGTACAGCAAATTCATCACCACCCAAGCGAGCAATAATATCATTGCTACGTACTATGCCTTTTAAAGTTACAGCCATTCTTTTGATCAGATCATCACCAGCAGCATGTCCTAGATTGTCATTAGTGATCTTTAGATCATTTAGGTCAATCATAAGCACAGCAGTAGGGTGACCATATCGCTTACACCGTTCTTCTTCTAACTCAACTAATCAATCCCAAGCACGACGGTTATAAAGTCCAGTCATTGGATCAGACAATGCTTCCATTTCAAAGCGTTCAGCTTTACGTATGTGTTCGGTTGCTCTTAATTCAGCTTGAATCGTGTAACTAAGCACCTTTCCTATAAGATCAAACAATGGAGCATCCTCAACAAGGACTTTAGACTGAGGTTCGGGATCAATTGCACAAAGAGTGCCAAACAAGGAACCATCTTCTTTTAAAAGAGGTTGACCGATATAGGCCTTAATAGTGACAAGTTTATTTATTGGTGCATCTGTATAAACTTGAACGTCGGGCGAGTAAGGGGCAATGCGAGGTGCATTATTTTGTACCATGTGCCAGCAGAAGGAGTCTGCCCAATGAAACACTTGCCCTGGCTTAACGTTATAGCCATTATCTTCACTTAGTAGCACGATCCAGTCATCACCCTCCGTACGCGTAATCATCCATAACTTGAAGCCAAAGCGTTGAGATAAGAAATTTAAAATAGCTTGACCTGCTTCTTCAAAGTTCTTAAAGCTAATATTATCCATTAAGTGAACTCGCTGTTTGTACAAAGAGAGGAGCAACAAAACCATAACTTCTAAATTACAAAATTATTCATTGCAATTTGAAAGTGATTAGCTTACCAATTATTCGAAAATTTAATTCACTTTAACCCAAATTGCTGAATATTCCATAAGTTAGAGAGGAGTTTTTAAAAAACTACAACACAAAAGGAAACCCGACATAGAGCCGGGTTAGTGATGCTTTACTTAGTTATTACAGACCTGGTCATGAGAGGTCTTAAGTCCAATATAAAGATTTAATATTTCAGAAGTAAGAAAGCTTTAGCACTGAATAGCATCTTTCTCTTTGTAGTGATCCAAAACCAAATCCATATCAGCCAAAAGCACAGCTTCAGAGTATTCACCTGGTGATAGCTTCAACAAGTTAGGCATATAGTTTTTTTCATACTCACGCGGATAGTCTCTGCATAAGATCTTTACCCGCACATCTTGAGTGGTGAACTCTGAATCTAACTTTTCCAGATATTTGCTAAGAATATTGTCTGAGTTCTCAAAAGCTGTAGCGGTGGCAATCGGATCTACATCTTCATCTGTTTCCTTTTGGCAGCCGGTAATTGAAAGAGTTAGAAGTAGGGTAGTGAATATCTTTGTTTTCATGGTTTGGTTTTGTTGTTATTGGTGAGTGAATTATAAGCGGAAATTGATAAAAGAAAAATCACCACTTGGAGTGGGGTGGCTAGGTTGTGAAAATTTATCGTCAAACACGATAATAAATCATCCAATAGCATTGATTAAATTTTTTAAAAACAATATCTTGTGTTGTCCTTGATAATGCTAGAAGAACTTATGCTCTCTGACGGAAATAGTAGTACATATAATAACGATTTCTATATTTTAGTTACTCTTATTTTTCTACCATTTTTTGTATTTTTGGATGGTCTTACACTGAGCTTATTTAATTTTTTTAGTGCAATTTTGCTGGCATCATGTCTTATCTGTTATTACTTCTTAGCATTTAGATATAATAAAATATATTGGTTAAAGATTTTTTTACTTATTATTTTTTTATCAATATATTTATTCTATTTTTTATTTTTCTTCTCATTTCTATACAATAAAAACAATAAATGGTCAGATGTAAGTGTTGATAATTTTAAAAAGCCATTAATTGTATGGATAGAAGACAAGTTGAAAGAATTAAAAGAGGATAAAAATTTACAAGCAAATGATATCAAAGTTGATATTACTGAGAAGAAGGAACAGATTGAATATGTAGAGGATGACTATTATGAAGAAGACTATGACGAAGTTGTTGAATATGAGGATGATGAGTCTTACTCTGATGAGTCATATCACTATTCTTCCTCAAATTCTGGTTACCATTCAGTAGAAGGATATACGCGCAGTGATGGAACGGAAGTAGGTGGTTATGTGAGAGGTAACCCTGATGGTATTGAAGAAAACAATATAGAATATATGCGTGATCACGGTGATCAAAATGGATTAGAACAAGCATATTCATTTTTAGATTAAATTTGAAAAATGGCAAAAAACCCACCGTGGTGGTGGGTTGAGAAGGATATTAAATCAATCTTGCTTGAACCTTTCTTTTAAAGTTTTGGTAGAGTTTTCCGCGCTCTCAACAATAGCTCTTTGAAGTTCTGGGTTCGAAAAAAAAGCATTCAAGGCATCTTGTAGTCCTAAAACAACATTCATAGGCATAACTACAGTAGCATTATTAACCACCTCATTATTCACTCTATAGCCAAGCACTAGCTTTAGGCCATTAGTCTCCATAGCTACTTGTAAAATATGATCTGCATAGATAGGTTGTAGATTAGGATTCAAAACAGTTAATACCTCTGTCTTTTCCTGAACGATCTTTGCTTTTTCTTTACTCATGATATGCAGCCTTCATGTCCTGTTTAAAATATGTAATATTGATTGGTTTAGGATTGGAGGTGATTTGCGGTGCGATAGAAACAGGGGAGGAAGATATATGCTTATCAAGTTGAGAAATACTTACATATAAGTCTTTTTCTTTACCGGCTAAAACCGCTTCAACAACTTGATCGCCAGTTTCTAGCTGAAAAACCACATTAACTGCTTCAATATTTTGATGTGATAGTACAGGACTAGGCAGAGTTTTATCACGATCTATTTGCCATGGCTGTTTTGGTCTTTCATAATTTTTATTATGAAAGACTATATCGAAATCATAGCCAAGTTCATGGGTAATAGTTGTGATTGTTTTGATAGTAAGATTCACATCACCAGATAAAACCTTTGTTACGCGTCCTTTGGACCAACCGAGTTTTTGAGCCAATTCAGAACGTGAAATTTTGTGATGGCGAAGCAAGCCTACAAGTTGAGATGCGACTTGTTCCATCTTAACGATAGACATATCAACATCATACTTATCACCAATTATTGATACTATGCTCATAATAACCTCACTAAAAAATCATGCGATTCAATAGGGTATTTAAAAATTGCTTTGACGCGCTCATCAATAACAGATTTTTCTGAGGCATCAATTTTATCCTTTCGCTTAGGTGCTAATCTAAACAAGACCATTACATCGCCTATCAATACCAAATATAAACGAATGCTCGCTTTTCTTATTCGGTAGACTGGCGTATCTTTTCCATCAATTTTAGTAGTATGAGCACGATGTATCTCACTAGAATCATAAAAATCGAATATTTCATTCATAATAAAACACTGCTCTAATTTTGAAGCTAGTTGAGTAAATAAACGAATTACATCAGAATCATCGCGCGCACTACTTAAAGCAAACTCTGCTCTATCACGATATAAAAATACGTCATTTTTATTACGTGATGACGAAAGCATATAAACCTTTATATTTTCAGGCAGCACAATACTATGTAGGTTTTTCGGAAAACCTATTTGATCCCACTTAAAAAAATAAGGGTCTATCATGAGCGAAAGTTACCTTATAAGTTAACTAATATCAATATGATTTAGATTAATATCGTAAATTTTTTGAAAATCTACTTAATTCCAAAAGCCGCATATAACAGCTAATCCCAACTAGATAAAAGCTGAATCCGCTTAAATTTCTTATTCGCTTCTATATGAGTTTTATAAAATTTATCTCTATCTTTTGAGTTAACAAAATCTTTAAACGTGCTGGCTTCAAGGAGCTTATAAATAAACCTCTCGCCAGTCTTTAACACCACCGTCAATAAGAAGTGTTGGTAGAGCAGGTGACTGATATTTCTGGAATTTACATCAACTCTTTGCATGCTTAATATTTAAACTTTCTATTGTGTGCAACAACAACGCCAATAATCGATATTTCAATTTGATTTGAATTAAGTATTGGAAAGTCTGGGTTTAGTGGAACAAGCTCGATAATATCAACGCCAAATTCATTAATGCCAATTACACGATATTTTTTAAAAGTAGTTCTTGCTTCACCATGCTTAACCTCTTGTGCAATAACAAGAGAGCCGGGCTTTGCTTCAAGCGAACCATCCACCACAATCTCATCACCAGGTTGGAATTCAGGAGACATGCTTTCTCCCTCAACCTTTAGGGAAAATACACATTCGGGACGTGCACTATTATAGGTGGTCCAACTGATGCCTAATGGGTTCAAACCATCATACCCAACTTCGTGAAACAGCCCGGCTTGAACATAATCAAGCAAGGGAATAGCTTGTAAAGGAGTGTCTATTGGAGAAACATTGCTTTCTTGTAATTTGCCTTCAAGACCACCTGAGCTAACTAATTCTTCATCAAGAAGACCCTCGATCCATCCTACTTTTTTCTCAAGATTCCTTGCTGCTCGCTCCCCAAAACTCCCATGCCCGTTAATGAGCTGAGAGATGTGGCTAGCATTCAAATCAAAGTGCTCACAAAAAGAGTTATCTGACTTAAACCCCAACTTTTTATTGGCAGCATCGATAGCTGTGCGCAAATTTTTGCGTCTTAATGCAATTTTATCCATATTTAGTATTTCACATAGTTTTTAGTAAAAAGTAAATTCGTAAAAACTAAAGTTTTGTTGACATGTTTAGTGATTAAAATTAGTATTTACTAAATAAATTAAATAAGGAGATTTTTATGTCTTCCTCAAATGTTGATCTACTCAAAAATTACCTCTCAGAACTAACTCCTGCTGCACGAGAAGAATTCGCAAAAGAATGTTTAACAACTGTTGGAAATCTTCAGCAGATTATCTATGTGAACAAGAAATGTGGCGCGCCTTTAGCTATTCGTATTGATAAAGCAAGTAAAGGTAAAGTTTCTTGCGATTCACTTTGCCCTGAGGCCGATTTTGATTATTTGAGAAATCAACCTATCCCTGCTTAACCAATTATCACTCGGTCAATGTTTTAAATAAACGTGAAATAAAACAAGGATTTCACAATGCAAGAAATAACACTAAGCCGTGAAGCGCAGACGGCAATTTTTAAAATGATTAATCAGACCAAGGGGATTTCACCAAAAGAAATCGCTCAAGTTACTGGTGATTCACATAACACGATTTGCAACTACGGAAACGTAGGCATGCCAAACCATTTACCGAGTTTAAAAAAGCTCGAGACCATCATCATGTATACGCAAAATCCTGAAATTTTACGCGTATGGGCACATCAGTTGGGTTATGCGCTTGTGCCAGTCGGTTGTGATTCAAGCAAACATCATGAGTTATCAATTTTTGAGGCAATGATGCTACACAACATTAAAAGCGGCAAAGCAAACCATGTTGTGTATGAGGCTTATGAGGATGGCGTTATTACACCTGCGGAATATGAAGAAATTCACCAGTTAACGCAGGGCTTAACAGAATTGATTGCAGCAGTAGATCAGGCTGCGCTTAAGCAAATGAAAAAATACACATCAAATTTAGAAATAGAAAAAGCCTGAGGTCAGATCTCAGGCTTTTAAATTCACTCAGAGAGGCAAATCACAAATGAATATGAAACCAAATATACCACAAAACAAAGACATGGCAAACGATGGGTTCCTCAATGGCGACGTCGTGGTCTTCACAGACCCAATCAAACCAGGCCATCTAATGACTGTACATAAAGTACAGGGTGATGGCGTACTACTGGATGGAAATCACAACTTTGCGCTGAGCCATTTAGTGCGTCCGGCAACGGTTGCTGAAGTCTTGGCTAAACGTCGTTTGACTGCTGCTGAACAAGCGCTTGCGGAGGTTCCATGATCACCAACAAGGCAATTAAAAAGCAGCCTGAGCATAAACACCTGCAAGGCGTTCAGAGTTGGTATAACCCAGCGCTACGCACGCTTAATGGTTTATTGGATATCCGAAAGGCCAACTTACGCAAGATCAATCGTGATGAAGCCAATGCTGCAGTCACACGTGATGAGTTTATCGAAATGCTCACCAATGAACATCGGATCTCGGCCTGGTATGCCGGTGAAATTATCTCAAGCTTACTACGTTCAGAAATGATTTTGATGTTTGGACGTTTTATACAGATTAATGAGGGTGAGGGGAAATGAGATATTCAGCAAAAAGAGAAGCGAAAAACGCTCAGGCTCCAGCACCGATTGAATCGATTATTCCTTTGCTTGATCCAGTAAAAATATATTCAGCAAAAGAATTGGCGGCGATGCCATTGTCCCAAATGAACGCTGCTATTGAAGCTCAAGAATCATATTACATCTTGGAGCACACCACCCAAATGGGGGGGCGAGCTATTTCTATTCGTCGACAAATGCAAAATGGCGAGAAGCTTGTTCAGGTCAAAGAAAAGTCACGTATCCGATACAAGATAAACAACGAATTTGTAGAGCCTCGAATTATACGCCAGTTGGAGAAACGTGGCCTGGTCAAATTGGAGTGTGCTAAGTGAGTCATTATTCAACATTAAAAGGGCTTGGTAGAGCGATTGCGTACTTCCCACAGCTTGGTATTCACCTTGGTAACCCTTTGGCTGGTATTTTTCTAAGTCAGCTTATTTACTGGCACGATAAAACAGACAATGAATTGGGGGTATACAAGACATCTGAAGAATGGTTGATGGAGACGGGTCTAACATATAGACAGCAAGCAACCGCGCGCGCACTGCTTAAAAATTTAGGTATTTTGAGTGAAACAGAGAAGCGTTTAGAGCATAAATTATACTTCAAATTAAACATTCAAGCGTTCGATTCATGGTTTGAGGACTGCATAAATTCCGATCAAATTAACATGGAAAAAGAGAGTAATTCCCGAACTGCGGATGATGCATTTCCCGAACGACGAATCCGCAATTCGGGGGAATACGAAAGCGCAATCCGCGGAGATACGGATGCGCAATTCGTTACTACAGAGAATACAACAAAGAATACTACAGATATAAACACACACAGTAACGCGCAAGCAGAAAATCAAAATGTGGATTCTTGGACACCAGATCTTGAGCAGCTGGCATTCGCTTTGAAAACCACAAAATACTCTCAACGAGTTTCTGAAATTCTAGGCATGGCAGATTTTCAATTCCATCTTGGGAACTTCAACGCTCACCACGAAAATAATCACCAGATCACGAACAACCAAAAACTTCGCAAGTTTGCACAATGGATTTTTCAGGAATTTGAAAAACAATTGGCCAAAGCTGAGCGTGAAGCAACAAAAACGAAAAACCATACCACTGAAAAACAAAATTCTCGAAACGTAAATGATGCTTGGGGTGAAGTACAGCAGTATGCACCTGCAAGTGATATCGACTGTGGAGGACTGCTATGAACGCCTCAATTTTAAATGCGCAGATCCAGTTGAGTTCTGAATACTGTGAAACACACCGAGCTCAAAAAGTCTTAGTTGGTCGTACTGCAATTTGCAAGCAATGTGCAACTGAAATATTGAATAAAGCCCATCAGGACCACGAGATTGAGGTAAATCGCATGGTTCGTGAAAAGCATTTTGAAGGAGCTAAGTTACCGGCTCGTCATGCAAACAATGGCTTTAGAGACTATGTAATTAGCAATAACGGACAGATGAATGCAAAGCAGCAATGTATGTCGTTTACCAGTGATTTCAAGAAAGACATCAAACGTAATTTAATCATGGTTGGCCGTACTGGTACAGGTAAAACACATCTAGCGTGTGCCGTTGCTAGAAATGTCCTTGAGAGTCGTAAGTACGCTCGTTACATCACATCTGAAGACATGGGTAACGAAATTGCCAATGCATGGAAAAAAGCTGATGACAACGAATCTAATGCAATTCACCGATTCACTGAATATGACCTGTTAATTCTTGATGAGTACGGCTTGCATGACCGGCACGAAAACCGATTGCAACTTGTGCATAAAGTTTTATATGCGCGTTATGACGCAGCAAAGCCAACCATGCTGATTTCAAACATGACCATGGCTGAGTTGCAAAAGGATTTGGGTGATCGTCTTTGGTCGCGGTTTCAACATGATGGCTTGGTCACAGTGGAATGCAATTGGGAAGATCAGCGAACAGGCGGTGCAGCATGAATACGTCATACGTTAAAAAATTTGAAGAGATTAAAAACGTACTTGTATACATCGCATTTTCTACTGGTGAGGTGACTGCTTTAGAGCTTGAGGAAAACGTGACTGATTGGGGGCGTTGCCAATTAAATTTACATCTTAAGAAACTTGTAGAAGCTGGGTATCTGCAGAGTAATGGCAAGCAAGTAGAACGTGCTTATACCGCTACTAACAAAACAAAGCAGTTATTTGGGGTGAAGTAGTGACTAGCTACTCAATTGCTGAATACAAACAAATGATTGGAGCTCCGAAATCTAAACGAAGCTCCAAAAGACCTAAGGTTAAAAGTCAAAAGGTACCCAATGAGTTTGAGGCGAAATTTGCGCTGGAGCTTAAAGCATTAAGGATAGATTTCGAACAGGAATTTAAGTTTCACCCGAGTCGTAAATGGAGGGCTGATTTCCACCTAAAGGGAAGAATGATTCTGATTGAAGTTGAAGGTGGTATCTGGACGAATGGTAGGCATACAAGGGGTAAAGGATATATCGGTGATATGGAGAAATATAACGCGGCAACTATGTTGGGTTATCAAGTTATACGGTTTAGTACAGAGCAAGTGAAGTCAGGTTTAGCAATTCAGCAGATTGAGAAAATGGTAGGGGATTTGGGATGAATGAAGTAACAGAAATAAAGCCAACAGTTCGTATGATGCAAAATGAACTAGCGCAATGGGGCAAGTGGGCCCGTCATGCTTCATACAATCCAAGTGAATTGACCTATACATCACCTACCTATGGCTTGATGCGCTTAAAAGAGGGTGTGAAGTCTTTGGGTGTGCAAGTGGTATTGGATGATGAGGCTTTGATTGCTATTGATCATCTGGTGACGCAGTTGAAGTTTTCACGGCCTGATTTGTTTCAGTGGATTGATTTTTACTATTTGAAAGGATATCCGGTTGCAGTTCTAGCATCTAAAACTAGTGTTGACCGTCGTAATATCGATAAATACTTATTAGCAGCGGAGTGTTGGCTTGATAGCAGACTTGAAGCAATTTGTGAAATTGTATGAGATATTATCCCCTTTATAAGAGGGGGTCTCATCTAAATGATAGACGAAATGAATGCAGTAAAGGCCACAATTGTAGCTGCAGAAATACAGAAAATGGGCACTATTTGGGCAGCAATTATAGGTGGATGTGCTCTTGCTGGAAGTGTGTTTGCATCATGGCGAACAGCCCTGCATCTTCAAAAAGTTGCAAGATTGGCGGAGACTAGAAAAAATGTTTATTTGCATTTGGCTGAATCATATTCAGAGCTAACTACATCTCTTTACTTACTTCTATTTAATATCCCGAAAAATATTCCTAAATATCACCAGGCGTTAATACAATTCGGTAGAGAAATAGATAAAACAATATTTATCTGCGAAACTGAGACGAAAGAGGAAATTTTTAAGTTCTTAAAGTTATTTGAAGAAAAAATAAACTCAATTGCTATTGAAGTTGAAGAATTGAAAGACATAGCTGAAGAGGTACAGACTTTATCTGAAAGACATAAAAAGTATATGGATAGGTTTGAAGAAGCCTCAAATGTTCTAGAGAGAATAAAAATAGAGGGAGGTATAACAAGTAAAGTTGAGTTAATACTTAAATATTTTGACGAGCAACTTAAATTAAGTGAAGAGTGTATTATCCTTATTGAGCAAAAAGAAAGTGAGTTGGATATTAAGATTGATAATTTTAAGCCAAAACTTGATTTACTAACTAATACACTAAATAGTGAAGTTTTGAATATAACGCATTTACTGCGAAAGGAATTGGGTGCTCGGACAGATGTTAACCTTGATAAAATGATATCAAGTGAATTTAACAAATAAAAAAGAGTGTTGCATTGCGCGCAGCAAAATGGCATATTTCCTTTATAGTGACTGAAGTGTATCTAAAGCACTAAGTTGATTTAAAAGCTCGCCAAACGGTGGGCTTTTTTAATGCCTGAAATTTCCTATAAACCTGAATCATTGGTAATCCTATGAAATAACGTCAACCGATTGGTAACTTGGATTTGTGACGCTGTGAGTAAATTCTCTCAGCTAAAAGCACAAACGGTGTGATGCAGAAACCAGCCGCATAAGTGGTTTGAATCCAGTGCGATTTCGTCACGCACTGAGTGAGCCTCAGAGTAAAACCTTAAGAAATGGGGTGACTCCCCAAATAATGACTGAATCGAAATCTAGATAGCACAATCCATAGCTCACTTGGGTATGTGTGGATTTAGTGAGTAGCGGTTAGCCCACGTTAAGGGCTTTAATGCCCTGAGAAATGTTTTTTGTGTAAGCAATATCAGGGCACCTATGGCGGTTCCTATTAATTTCTAGTGGTTTTTAAATTGATTACCGCCACCTAATTTAGGAGATCCACATGCTCCAATTTTTAAAATGCTTATTTGGCTTTCATGGCGTGACGGAGATTGACCACACGATTGATGGTGATGAAATAAAGGTTTGTCGTAGTTGTCTGAAAGAGATAAAGTGACTTAATTTAATTTAATAATTAAAATCACTTAGTAATTAATAGTTTATTTTTAAAATGAGTTAGATCTCAAATAAAATACATGCTATTTTATCAATTATTGAAAACCTCCATATTTTGGATTTTAAGTTTCGCCTACATCATCCCCAATGATGTGGGCATTTTTTTTGATTGAAAATTGCCGAACGTATTACGGCACGCAAAGCCCCTCGCATTCTAGATGTTGAGGGGTTTTTCTTTTCTTATTGGTGGTACCCATGACAGACAAAGTACAAGCGAAACAAGACTTAGAATTTTGCAGTGCTGAGCTGTCTAAATATCAGAATCTCAGTAGATCTGGGCTTAAGCGGCATCAAATGATTGCGATAGATGAAATCATGATTGAGCTTAAGGAGCGCATCCGAAACTTACGGAACGTACTGCAATGAGCAATGAAGTCGGACAAGCCATACCAGTTCGACCATACCCACCAAAAGAAATATTCGATTTAGATACGCCTAACTTTATCCCAGCACCAGAACTGTGGGCATGGATTAAAGCTGTATTCCTAAATGAACATTCTGAAGTATTTAACCCTGATCATATTCACCTGGACTCATTTTACTGGCCACAGATCGCCGTGATGTGGGCAAACGGCGGATTTATCAAACAGGGGCGCTTTGTCGTTGGTCAAGCTGAGAAAGTCATGATCAATGTGGGTGGATGGAAGAAAGCACGCCAAGAAGAACAATTTGAGCAATGGTTCGGTCAAGTTCCTGAATACCTCATTACCGTTGATGCCAAATTTGCCCAAGTGGCGAATGATATTGCCTTTTGTGCACTGGTTGAGCATGAGCTTTACCACATTGCACATAAGCGTGATGAATGGGGTATCCCACAATTTAACCGTGAAACAGGTTTACCAAAGCTTGAGATCAAAGGGCATGACGTGGAGGAATTCACTGGTGTGGTACGCCGTTATGGTGCAAGCGAAGAAGTTCAAACCATGATTGATGCAGCGAAACAGCGACCTGAAATTTCAAGAGCCGATATTTACCATGCGTGCGGTACTTGCTTTCTGAAGGTCGTTTAAATTTTTTTGTCCATTGAGTTGGACGAAGTTGGACGGATAAAGAGCAATGGCAACGCTAAATCAAAAGCACAAACTCTTTATCGTGCGTAGCTTAGCGCAGTGGAATACACCTACTGAAACCCTTGAGCTTGTCCAACAAGAGTTTGGCATCACTATTTCACGTCAGCAGTGTGAAGCATACGACCCGACCAAACGGACAGGGCAAAACCTCAGTAAAGCACTAGCTGACGAATTTTATAAAACCCGAGAGCAGTTCCGTAAAAACACAGATGAAATGCCCTTGGCGAATCTCGCCGTGCGCTTACGTCATTATGAGAACTTGCTGAATAACCCACAGAACAAACGTAATCCGATTTTACAGCTGACCATCCTTAAACAGGTGGCTGAAGATGTCGGTGGCAAGTACACCAATAAAACAGAATTGACTGGCGCAGGTGGTGGACCATTACAAAGCGAAAATGTTACCTACGTGGATGCTAGCCCTGAATTAGTGAAGCAGGTGTTAGATGAGCTCGAAAGTAAATACTAGACCGCTTGAGATAAAGATCGAACGTGAGAAATGCGAACGTGAACATTTGTTTTTCACACGGCGTTTCTTTAAGCCACGCATGGGCTTTAAATTCACCGTAAATTGGCACCACGTCTATATTTCATGGATTATCGACCAAGTCATTGCTGGTGAAATAGCCAACGTTGTGATTAATGTTCCACCTGGTGCAGGTAAAACAGAACTCATGACTAATTTGATTCCACGCGGCCTGGCATTAAATGCACGTTCACGATTCCTCTACTTATCTTTCTCCCAATCCTTAGTTGAAGGTGTTTCTGATGTGGCTAGGGATATTGTTAAGTCAAAAGACTTTCGTAGCATGTGGGATCTGAATGTATCGAATAGCACAGACTCCAAGAAAGAATGGAAGATCACAGTTGAGGACTACGATGTTGGTCATGTGTACGTAGCTTCAATGGGTGGTCAAGTTACAGGTCGTCGTGCTGGCACATTGGCTGATGATGGTTTTACTGGTTGTATCACCATTGATGACCCATTAAAGCCTGAAGATGCCTTTAGTAAGATTAAGCGGGACGCGGCGAACCGTAAATTGTTGAACACGGTGAACTCACGTAAAGCGAAGTCTGATACGCCGATCATCATGATTATGCAGCGACTCCACACTGAAGATCCGACTAACTTTGTAATGACTGGAAATCTACCTGGTGAATGGACTCAGATATCTATCCCAGCACTGATAGATGATGAATACATTGCAACCTTGCCAGAACATATCCAAAAGCTTGTACCGCGAGATGTTGAGTGTGATGAGCAAGGCCGTCAAAGCTATTGGCCTAAAAAGGAATCCTTACAATCGCTACTTCAGTTAGAGAAGGGTGGTAAGGATAAGGAAGGTGCAACCGTCTCACGTTACACCTTCAGCAGCCAATACATGCAACAACCTAAGAAATTGGGCGGGGATTTAATCAAGTCAGAGTGGTTTGGGTTCTATAAAGAAATCCCTACGCTTCAGTGGCGTGCAGTCCTTGTAGATACAGCTCAAAAAACCAAAGAGCACAACGATTACTCAGTATTTTTACTTGTTGGCCTGGGTATTGATGGAAAGCTATACCTATTGGATCTATTGCGTGGAAAATGGGAAGCACCAGAACTTAACCGTCAGGCGAAAGCTTTCCTCGACAAGCATAAGGAATATACATGGGAAACCAAGCCTATTCGCTATATGAAAGTAGAAGACAAGGCCTCTGGTACTCAGCTAATCCAAACTCTAGGGACATACTCCGGTGTTGCTGTCATACCAGTACAGCGTAATACAGACAAGCTATCCCGTTTCATGGATGTACAAGTCCACCTTGAAGCGAACTATAAAGATAAGCCGGAAGATCGCTTTGTGATGGTACCTAAGGATGCACACTGGGTTGGGGCATTCTTTGAGGAGTGTGAGGCCTTTAATGCTGCATTTACTCATGACCATGACGACCAAGTTGATACTTTGATCGATGCAATTGAAGACGCAGTAATCGCAATTAATTACAGCCCTCCGGCTGCATAGGTTTTATTTATGGCTAAGAAAAGAAAAAATCCTGAGAATAAAAAGCCGGAGTCTGGTGCACTTTATTCTCATGAGGCTGAACAGGCTTTAATCAGCTATCTAACCAAAATGCCTGACGGTGATGAGGTGCTACGAAAAGCTGGTGTTACTCGTCCACGCCTAAAAGTCATGATGTATGACGATGAGATTTATCAGGCAATTGAAAAACGCCAAGATAAACTTGAGAGCGCGGCATGGCGTGTAGAACCAATGGATCGACCTGAATCTAAAATCATCATGGAGCATTTGCGTGAATGGTGGTCAGAGATTCTACTTGGTGCACAGAATGCTCGCTGGTATGGGTATTCAGTATTAGAAGCCATTTATACAAAGCCTGAGGAGCCGAGCTTGCATATTGATGGCGATACAATTACACCATTTATTGGGTTAAAGTGGATTGGTGAAAAACCAATGCAATGGTATGAGCCGAAAAATGATGGACGTTTATTATTGCTCGCCAATTACAACGCAACTCGGCAAGATCAGGAAGTTGACCAACGGTTTAAGCACTTTCTAACACGTTGCAAATCTACTTATGAAAATCCATTAGGCGAGGCTTTATTAAGTCGACTGTATTGGGTGTGGTTCTTTAAAACATCGGGCTTCAAATTCTGGGCAAAGTTTGTAGAAAAATTTGGTTTGCCAATGCTGGTTGGTAAAACTGCTGGCAAGACTACAGATATGCGTGACGCACTACTCAAAGCTCATGCTAGCTCGGTTATTGCTCTAAGCGGTACAGATTCAGTTGAAATCCAAACTGCCAATACCAATGGCAATGCTTCTCAAACATTTGAAGTATTTGACAAGAATCTTGAACGTCGCATACAGAAAGTCATATTAGGTCAGACATTGACAAGTGGAACTGATGGAGCAGGCTCAAGGGCTTTAGGGGATGTTCATCTAGAAGTACAGAATGCGAAGTATAAAGCCGACGTGCGAATGATTATGCCTACGATCCAAGCCATTATTAATGCGCTATGTGATATCAATGGCTGGGAGCGTCACCGGGTTATCATTGGTGAAGAGAAGTCACTGGAAGAGCCTAAAGCAGACCGTGACGTGAAGTTAAAAAATGCTGGTGCAGTACTAACCCCACAATACTTCAAACGTGAGTATGGTCTGGAAGATGGTGATGTGATTGAGCAGGTATCTACTAGCTTCAACCAATTCTCAGCTATACCTAAACGTGCATTTAGCTTTAAAGCCCAGGCCAATAAACTTTCAGCTGAACAGCTAGAAGTTGAGGAATTAACCGATGGTCAAGCAGACTTGCAGCTTTTAAGTAATGAGCAGATAAAGCAGCTTGTTGTGGAATCTGATAGTCCTGAAGGCCTAGCATTCAATTTAATGCAGTTGATACCGTCTGTATCTGAGTCTCAGTTTAAAGCCAATTTAGATCAGGCTTTATATGCTGCAGATGTATTGGGGTACGCAACAGCACAGGGGGGGGAGTGATGAATAAGAAATGTGATTCGTGTCGCCGTGGCTTTAATGGCCGAAATGGTAATGGCTACTCGCCATGTAGTTGCAAAAAAGCTATTTATGCTACCCCCATGACTGCGATCGAGCATGAGGATTTTAAAGCGGCTATGGAAAAGGATTTACGTGAAAATCCTCTTTACTCTAAAAGAAATAGTATTGAGGCTATTCCTGATTTTGTGCCGCCACCCCCTTTGATTGCTCTGGATGATTCTGAATTTAAAATTATTCACCTATGGTTTTACCATGCCGCCATTTACTTTGTGTTGGGTTTAATAGTAGGGATTGTGGGGTGTTTATATGCAACCAGTCACGTTCCTTGAGGCGCTTCAGTACGCGCATGACAAAAAGATTGTGCTACCTGATGAATTTTACTCAATGGACTTAAAGACTCGGCAGATGGCGACAACTGTGAGCTTTCTATCAAGTCTAGAGCAAGTTGAGACAGTGATTAAGTCACTGAATAAAACATTGGCCAATGGAGGTACGTTTAACGATTTCCAAAAGCTCATTGTTGAGTCTGAAATCATTCTGCCAAAGCACTATTTGGATACAGTGTTTCGTACCAACATTCAAAGTGCTTATGGTCATGGACGATGGCAGCAACAGCAAAGGAATAAAGAAAAACGACCTTACTTGATGTATTCGGCTATCGATGATAGTCGCGTACGTCCCGCACATTTAGCTTTGAATCGTATTGTATTGCCAATTGATCATCCATTTTGGCTAACGCATTACCCGCCACTAGGCTTTCGTTGCAGATGTACTGTAATAGCTCTCACAGAGGCTCAGGCGCTCAAATACGGTATTACACCGGATGACAAGTTGCCGGAAGTTGCTGAGGCATTGGACTGGTCATCGCATCCTTTGCAGTTTGGTGATTTGGAAGCATTGGTTGATAAAAAGATCAATGTGTCAGTGCTAGATAAGGAATACCTCCTCGAGCAGAAGGAAGTCATCAAAGCTGAATGGACTGCATCGAAAAAGCTTACGAGCCTATTTGCTCCTATGGATGATAAGACTCGGGACCTATTCGATACGGTGGCCAAAACCGTTATTCCATTAGATCCATCGATTCGACCAAGTGCTATTCGTACTTTCTTGGACTATGTGCAAGGCAATGACCAGGCCATTACAGGTTATTTGAATGGCAAAGCTATTTCTAAGGCTGACCAAGTGCTTAAGCAATGGTTGGTTCAGGATATAGGAGCGATTCATGCTGTAGCTAAAAACACCTCAGGCGTTATTACCGGCACAACCACACTGGCTTACGCAGCTTCACTCGAAGTAGGCAAGGTGGTGACTTTGGATGCACCAATGCTTTTGGCAGGTCAGTCAAACATCATGATTCAGATTGAGAATGCCAAAGGCCTGGGGATTGATCTTGATCAGTTGAATGCCGGTGAAGGTGTCTTGCTACCTTTGGGAGTCTCATTTGAAGTTGTTTCGATGGAGATGGTTGAAGGGGTGATGGTTTATACACTGAAGGCATTGGTAAATTAAATTGAAATTAACTAGAGACCGTCCGAAAGGGCGGTTTTTTTATGGAGCATGAAAATGCCAGATCCAAATGAAGAGCGATTGAAGTATCTATTCAATGCTGCAGCTATTGAAGTCCCGAAGGCTGAAGAGGGGCAAAAACGAAAATTTAAAGGCACTGCTTATGCAGGTGGCCGTGTAGATGGTCATTGGTATTGGGGCCGTTCTGGTGTGGTCTTTGATCTTGATGGGATTGAGATTGATAAGCCAGCAGCCTTACTTGAAGAACACTTTAGCTCAAGTCGAATTGGTGTTGTTCAGACAGTAGATACAAACGGAAAGATTGATGTTTCAGGCGATTTTCTTACGAATGCTAAGGCGCAGGAAATTGTTCAGGACTCTGATGATGGCTTTCCATTCCAGATGTCAATGATGATTGATCCTGGATCTATTGAAGAAGTCTCGCAAGGCAAGACAGTCACTGTGAATGGTCAAGTATTTGAAGGTCCTATCACAATCTTCCGTCAAAACCGCATTCGTGAGTTCACGATCTGCTCGACTGGTGCCGATCGCAATACCTCAATTAAAGCCTTCTCAGGCAAAGCTAACCCTAACCCAACCAAAGAGGACACCGACGTGACCGAACTTGAAAAAGAAAAAGCTGCTCGTGAAAAGGCAGAGCAAGAACGCGATGCTGCACAAGCCGAACTTAAAAAATTCAAAGCCGATAAGCGTGAAGAAGACATCAAAGGCTTAGAAGCAGCAATGAATAAGCAATTCAGTGCTGAAGAAAAGAAATCCTATACGGAAATGGATGATGCTGCATTCGCATTCATGTCACAACAATTGAAGCAATTCTCTGCAGGTAATCAGCAATCAGCTGTTCAGCAACAACAGCCAGCACCGGGTGTAAATCCAGCATTTGCACACTTATTCACTCATCAAGCGAATAGCAATCAAAGTGGGCAACAAGGCCAAGGCGATCAGCAAGGTACAGCCTTAGATCATGCGTTTAACCAATTTGCTACAGCGCAACAAGGAGCAAAAAATTAATGGGAACCATTACTCAAACAATCACGACTACACAGCTTGTAGTCGGTGATGGCGTTCGTACGGAAAACGCCAAAGTAAAAACGGCGACTGCATATAAACGCGGTGATTTGTTGAAGGTGGCTACAAACAACCTCGCAGATCACCCCGTGGTAACAGAAGGTGTAGTTGGTGATTGGAATGCCATTGCCAATACAGATATGACTGTGGAGCAGGCTACGTACCATGCGGCCAATGGCCTGGAAATGCCAATTTACGTACAGGGTGCTTTTGATATTGCTGTGGTAACCGTGAATGGTACGCCGTTAACGGAAGCCCAATATGATGCGGTACGTGCCCAGGCCTTAATTAACAAAATTGAACTTCGTAAAGTCGTGGGGAAATAATCAATGAGTCAAACTTTTACATTTCAGAACGCTCCGGTTGAACTACTGGATGTACCTCAGTTGGTGTTATTAACGGATACCACTCAGAAGGTAGACACGTGGTTAATGGATCGCTTTTTCCCGCAGCGTGTGTCGTATACCAAAAAAGAAGTACCAGTGGGTGAACTAAATACAGCGACACCGCTTGCACCATTTGTAACGCCTACAGCAGCTGGTCGCCAAATTAAAGTCGGTGAGTCTGGTAACGTTAAATTCGTTAAGCCGGCATATTTAAAGCCGATGATGACGGTATTTCCAAGTGATGTGCAAAATACTGCGCTAATCACTCAACTGCGTAAATTTGGTGTGATTGCCACAGGTTCAAACCGTTTAAGTGATGCTGATCTATTGCTGATTGACCAAGCGCAAAAGGCTTTATATTTACGTCAATCGATTGAAAACCGAAAGTTGCTGATCGCCCGTGATGTTTTGCTATATGGCAAGACAACATTCGCTTCTGCTGACTTCCCAATGTATGAAGTAGATTATGAGCGTAATGCAGCTTGTACATTTGCTCCATTGATCAAATGGGGGCAAGCGGGTGCTACACCAGTAAAAGATATCCAGACCATGATTGATCTATCAGTAGAACATTCAGGTACTTCTCCAACAATGGCACTTACAACATCTAAGGTGTACAACACTTTAATTAAAGATCCAGAGTTTAAAGAGAAGTTCATTGCACCATATGCGGGTATTAGTGTTCCTTTGACTCCAACCTTTGATCAGATGGATAAACCGCAGTTCCGTGGTACGGTCGACAACATTGAAATTTGGACGTATGACGTTCAACACAGTATTGGTGGCGGTACACCGGATCGTTTTATTCCGGAAGACTTCTTTGGACTGATCTCTGATGCTAATGGTTGGATCGCTCACTGTGCTATCCAAAACGTAGAGGCTTTTGGTCAGGCTCTAGAGTTCTATCTAAGCCAATGGCAAGAAAAGAACCCTTCAAGCATTCAAATGCTTGCTGAATCATCTCCACTGGCGATTCCAAACAATAAGAATGGCCTGGTAGGCGGTCGCGGGTTCGTATAAGGAAATTATTATGACGAAGTACATTGCAAAGCAGTCACTTGGACCTTTTCGTCCAGGCCAAGAAATCACAGGGCTTGAAGCTAAACAACTTCAGGCCCTTTTAGCATCTGGAGCGATTGAAGAAGAAAAGGCTCCAGAAGAACCTAAGGCTGATGGTTCAGCCGCACGCTTAGTTGAACTGGAAAAAGCCAATACTGATCTTATTGCAGCAAATAAGCTGATGACTGATGAAAAGGTCAAATCGGATCAGGAAAATGGTGAGCTTAAAGCGAAGGTTGCAGAGCTTGAAAAAGCATTGGCTGCATCTGACGCTGCCCTGAAAAAAGCAGCTGCCGAAGCGAAAAAGGCTGCTACAGAAGCCAAGTAGGTGATCCATGTATGCGACTAAATCTGACTTGGTGGTGCGATTTGGTGATGAGCTAGAACAACTGTTAATGATGCTACCCAATGTCACCGCTGTAGATGATGCCATTCAGGACGCGACAGAGGAAATTAACGGTCACATAGGTGGCCGTTATTCTTTGCCGTTGCCAAATGTGCCAAGCAACTTAAAACGCATGGCATGTGATATTGCACGCTATCGCTTGTATTTCCAGCAACCAACTGAAGAAGTCCGAAAGCGCTATGAGGATGCAATCTCATTCTTAAAGCGCGTGGCTGAAAACAAGGCACATTTACAGATCCAGTCTGAGGAGTCGGACGAGATTATTGATGATGAGCCTACAAAGAAGCCAAGTACTTTACCTATCGGTAGTACTTATCGTGGTGGGGTATTTGGTGACGATGTCTTAAATATGATGCCTAGCATCAAGTGAGGCAATTATGGCGTTTGCAATCAAGATTGATTCAAATAGTTCAGCAATTGAGGCGGTAATGACTCAATTGCTGGATATTGATGCTGAAAAAGCTCGACTTTATGAAGATATTGGCCTGGCATTAACAACCAGTGTTCAAAAAAGATTCATTGGTGGGTTTGATGTTGATGGTAATCCATGGAAGATGTCTTGGCGTGCAAGCTTGCAGGGACGAGAGGGCATGCAAGGTGGTCAAACGCTACGTGATACTGGTCGTTTGATGAATTCTTACACATACAACGTTCTTTCGAATGGTGTTGAGGTAGGTACGAACGTCTTTTATGCGCCATACCTGCACTTCGGTGCTACGATTCTGCCAAAGACAAGCCAATACATTACCTTTGCTGTTGGTGGTCAATACAGAAAAGTAAAACAGGTGGTTAATCCTCCAAGGACACAATTAGGTATCAATTCTGCAGATGAAGAAATGATCCTAAATATCGTAGGAAGTTTTATTGATGAGTACCTTCTTCGCGGTACGTGATGAGATTGCAGAAAAACTGAAAGAAATTTCAGAATTTAAGCAGATTTATACCCCGCTAAATTCAGTAGTGGTCACAGAAATGTCGCAGGTCACTCCATCGGCGCATATCAACTTTGTACGCATAGACAAGAAAGCAAGCGCAGGTAAAGGCGGGATTAATCAGATTGGTCAGCAGTGGGCGGTGACTGTGGCGTGTCGCAATGCCCAGTCACAGAAGAATGATGGTCGAGCAGTTAGCGATGAAGCAGGGCTTTTAACTGAAAAAGTAATTCAGCTTCTTTCAGGTTGGAAGCCGCAATCTTCTCGCAATGAATTAGATCTGATTTCGGTTCGTGATGGCTATAGCCCCGGGTTTGCATACATCACTATTATCTTTGAATCACAAAAATTTATTTAGGAGCCATTCATGGCAAAACAATATAAAGCCCGGCAACCCGTCGGGCGTTTTTCTGCCGGCGATATTGTTGGTGGGCTGACAGAGAATCAAATCAGCAAATTACTCGCAGATAAAATCATTGAAGAAGTGAAGCCATCTGCTCCAAATAAACCCGCTAAAGAGGTAAAAACCGATGGCTAAAAATTATATTTCACTCCAAGGTAAATTCTATTTATCTGAGATTGCAAATGGTGTTGCAGGTGCGATGCGCCATATTGGTAACGTGCCTGAATTTGAGCTTGAAATTACAACTGATCAGGTTGAGCACACAGAAAGCACATCCGGTCAGCGTACAACAGACTTTGTGCTGACAAAGACCACCGGTGTTAACTTCTCGGGGCAACTTGAAGAAGTGGATGAAGCAAATCTTCAGTACATTCTGTCTGGCATGAAATCCGATGTTGCTAGCGATACAGTGACAGATCAAGCGCTGGGTACCGTGAAAGTCGGTGAAGAAATTAAATTAAATGGTTATAGCCTTACAACAGTTTCGTTTAAAGCTGGTTCTACAGCAGTGGATGAAAGCAAATATGACTTAGATGCTGTATTTGGTACTGTCATCTTTAAAGAGGCGATTACTGAGCCGGTCACCGCCACGTACACCACTGGTGCTGTAAGTCATACCACCATTGCGAGTGATTTCAATAAAGAATATGAGCTGTTCTTTAAAGGGATTAACACTGCAACTGGCGACAATATGGCTGTTCGCTTATGGCGCACCAAAAAATCACCAGAAACCACTTTCCCATTGATTCACGAAGAACTTGGCCAGTATGAAATTTCAGGTCAGGCTTTATCAGATGTCAGCAAAGGATCAGATGAAACACTTGGTCTATATGGCCATGTTGTGACAATTCCGAAAGCTTAAACCTATTCAGGCACAAAGAAATACATGGGCGCATAAGCGTCTTTTTTTGTGCCTGTGTTTTAGGTGACCCCCTGTAGGGTTTTACGAAACCCTTGACAAGAATCTATATTTTTCAAAGCGAAGCCGGCCTAACAAGTCGGCTTTTTTAATGCCTGTCTATTATTCCAAGTGCATTCGATAGATAGGTTCACACTCAACTCAAGGAGTTATACATGAATGCAAAAATTGAAGTTTTAAAAATTGTTGAAGTTGATAATGGGGTTCCCAAAACAACCACACTACAAATAGCCCTAGGTCTAGGTATTCAGCATAAGTCTGTAATTCAATTGGTGAGAAGTTATAAGTCAGACTTTGATGAGTTTGGCCCATTGGCATTTGAAATGCGGATGGGTGCACCACTTCCACAAGGTGGTTATGGCCACTCTTTACAGTATGCGGTGCTCAACGAGCAGCAAGCAACTTTACTCTTAACGTATATGCGAAACAGCCCCAAAGTTCGTGAATTTAAAAAAGCATTGGTAAAGGCGTTCTTTGAAGCTCGCGCCTTATTGCAGACTGATTACTTCTCACTTGTTCAGAAGCGCGAGGCCTTAAATGCAAAACTTGAATGCGAAAAAGATATCGCAAGTGCATGCGGAAAAGGCCTTTCTGAGTGGAAGAAACAGCGAGACACCTTGCAAACAGCGATAGCAAATGTAGATCGACAAATTCAACCATGTCTTTTCGATTAACAATCTATGCCACCTACGGGTGGCTTTTTTGAGATTCAATCATGAATGATTTCTTTTTAGCGAATAGCCGCTCGATCACAATTAAGGTGCTTGGCAATGATGTGGAAGTGAAGCAGCTGCAGATGCAAAACTTTGATATCTGGTCACCGATTGCATCAGTTATTCGTGACAGCTTAAAGCAAAGTGATTATTCAGATTTAATCGGCGCAGGCCTGGTAAAAGATTATGGCGCTCATGTATTTCAACTTTGCTCAATGTGTACAAGCACTGATGTAAAGATACTTTTAGATCTCGCTGAATCAGATCCTTTGGAGTTTAGCCATCTTCTTAAACATGTGATCGAAGTAAATGGTGCATATTTCAATGAAGACGTT
This sequence comes from Acinetobacter sp. YH16056_T, assembly GCF_024605895.1. Taxonomy (NCBI): domain Bacteria; kingdom Pseudomonadati; phylum Pseudomonadota; class Gammaproteobacteria; order Moraxellales; family Moraxellaceae; genus Acinetobacter; species Acinetobacter sp. YH16056_T. The sequence goes on from NZ_CP094545.1 coordinate 1,161,325, forward strand.
AAGCCAGGCCCTAAAATTCGTAAGAAGAAAGGTGGTGTTGAACAAACTTGGTTTGATTCATTCCAGTACTTGATAGCTTATGGTCATCGTCATGAAGATATTCTGCAAATGACCTATGGGGCTTTTATTGGCTACTTAAAAGCGGCTGAAAAGTATCAACGAAACCGAGGCAAGTTTGATTCAAATATCATTCGGGCAGCGCACCATGCAGATAAAAAAGGATTTACAGCGTTCCAAGATGAGCTAAGTAAACATTGATGTAAGTTACGGTTTTCACTTAATATGTGCTCAATAATAAAATATTGAGGGTGTTGGGGTGAACTTAAAAGTTTTGATCGCTGTGGTTGTTTTGATTGTTGGCGGGTTGTTTTACTTCGTTAATCAGAGCAATAAGGCTGATATCGAACGTCTGAAGCAAGCTGAAGTTGCACATCAGCAGAAGCTGGAGCAAGAGAAAGTTGATGAGGCGAAAGCCCTCCAATTATCCGCTCAACGACAAGCTGAGCTGGAAAAGACAAAAGCCTTGAAAGTAGAACAGGAAAGGCTGAATGGAGAAAAAAGAGCGAAAGAGTATGAGCAAGCTAAACAAGATAAATTAACTCAAGAGATTAAATTTATTGAAGATAAGGCAAGGGTTGGGCTATTCGATCCAGAAGCTGCGAAATTTAGAAATATTAAAGGGAATTGCGGGGAAATAAACGCTAAAAACAAAGTTGGCGGATATATTGGTTATCGTCGTTTTATTTATGATGCTGATTTTGACACCGTGTCAATCGAAGATGAGAAGGATGGTTTATACAATCCTAAAATGATGGATATTCTTTGGGATAAGAAATGTCCATAAGATAAAAAGTGCCTTCGGGTGGATTTTATTACCAAATTTGAACAGCTCACTTCCGTGGGCTTTTTTTATGCCTAAAGAAAGAGGTCGCCATGTCCGGTAAAAATCTAACGTTTAAACTTATACTTGATGGCGATAGCAAAGGTTTGGTATCCGCTGCAAAGCAATCGGAAGATGTAACGAAAAGACTTTTTGATTCAATTAAGTCTGAATCAAAGAAAATTAAACAGGCTTCAGAAGCAGCATCTAGCCAAGTTGGAAATATCATCCCAAAGGGCACGACTGAATTAGCTGATAAATTAACTCAATCTCTAACAGCTGCAACTGGAATCATTCAGGATGCGGGGGATAATGCTAAATCCACAGCAGGTAATTTTTCTGATTTTGGGAATAAGGCTGAAAAAGCTTTAGGCCAATTAAAAAGCGACTTGACTGAAGCTAAGCGAAATTTAGAGGCATTCTCAAAAACAAATGCATCACCAGCCGATATTGAAGTTGCACAACGACAAGTCGATCAACTTGAAAAAGAAGTTCAGCAAGCAGACCAAGCATTTAATAATTTTCACGCTGAAGTTGGCAGGGCAAATAATAATTTAAAAGAAACTGATAATGCTGCTCAAACCGCCCAGAAAGGTATTGCTGGTCTTAAGACTGGGTATACAGCTCTTGTTGGTGCTATGGCTGCCATTGGTGTTGGCCTGGGCATTCGTGAACTAGCCGAAACAGCAGATGCTTATACTAATCTTTCAGCACGTATCAATATCGCCACCAGTGAAGGTGGTAATTTTCAGCAAGCCATGGCGGGTGTGCACCAAGTAGCGTTGGCAACAAATACCAGTCTAGATTCAACTGCTGGCTTGTTTACGAAAGTGAATGATGTTGGCAAGCAAATGGGGATGACTCAGCAGCAAAGCTTAGATCTGGTCAAGACCATTAACATGGCCATCCAAACAGGTGGTGGATCAGCGCAAGCGAGTGAAGCCGCAATTGTGCAATTAACTCAGGCTCTGCAATCTGGCGTACTTCGTGGTGATGAGTTCAACTCGATCATGGAGCAAGCTCCAGGCATTTCAACAGCATTAGCCAAGTCTCTAGGTGTTACCACTGGTGAGCTGCGTGCAATGGCAGGAGAGGGCCAGTTATCGGCTGAGAAGGTAATTAAAGCTTTACAGGATCAGTCAGCAGCGATTGAGGCTGATTACGCTAAATTCCCGACAACCATTGGGAATGCATTACAGCGTATTTCTACACAATGGCAAATCTTGATCGGCACCATGGATCAGGCGAACGGCGCATCAGCAACTGTAGCGCAATGGCTTGTGACACTTGCTGACAATATGGGTGTGGTTGAAACAATACTTAATGATGTTGGCACTGGTTTTGTTTGGATGGGTGATCAGCTTTCATTTATTGATGTATCTATATTTGAAAGCCTTAAATCTGCTCTAACAAGTGCTTATGATGCAATTAAGGATGTTGTATCAACTTTATTTGATCTCGGCAAAACGCTTGTTGATATTTTAGGAACATCAATTACCAATGCTTTGGCTGTCCTTTCATCATTTACAGGTGGGGCAACAGCAGCAGGAGAGCAGGTTAGTTTCCTAGAGCGAGTACTTCAAGGGCTATCTATCACTTTTGGCTTTATCGCTGACGGCGCTGCTGCAATAAAAATTGGTGTAAATCTTCTAGCAGGAGCATTCTTCGACTTAGCATCAGCTGCGAATAGTGTCTTAGCGGCAGTCACATGGGGTGATGTCAGTAAACAATTCGCTGCCAATGCTGATGTTATGAAAAACAAAGCAAAGCAGTATTATGCTGAAGCTGATAAGGATGCAATGGCATTTGAGTCGAAAGGCTTGAAGCGCATGGAGGAAGCTGCGCAAACTCAAGACGAAAAAAATGCTGAAACCCTCTCAAAAAACAAAGAGACTTTTGCTGAATTAACCAAACAAAACGAGGACTTTGCTCAAAAATCCAAGTCATTGGCAGATGAGCGTGCAGCAATTGATGCACAGCTCAATCAGGCTCGCAAGGACGGCAACCAGTCCACCATTGATTCAATCCTTCAGAAATCCAATGAACTGGAAGCTCGTGAAAAAGAACATGCCACAGCCAAAGCAAAACTGGATAGCGATTTATTAGCATCAGCGCAGGCAACTGCAGAAGCTGCCATTGCCGCCAATGGCGGTGTAATGGATGGCGTGATGCAAGCCGATCTATTAACCAAAGGCTACATCGTAACCATTGATGAAGCTGGCAAGGTATCTGTTCAGGCAGGTGAAAGCGCAGCGCAGGCAGCAGAAAATGCCAGAGTAAAGGAAGAAGCACTTAAGCTTGCTAAGGAGAATGTTAAAAAAGCTGACGAAGAATTGCTTGCCTACCAAAAACAAGCTGCTGCTGAGCGAGTTTTACTGGATAAGCAGATCGAGGAGGCAAAAAAGACCGGTGACTTAAACGCATTAGCTTCAGCACAAGCATCAATAGATGCTATTAACGCTAAGGAAATTGAGCTTAAGAATAACCGCGATATCCGTATTGCTGAACTCAATAATGCTTTAACTGGTTCTGGTCAAGTTGCTGAATCTGCGTACTCAAGAGCTTCAGCCGCGGCAAAACTATTTGGTGTTGATCTTGATGTTTCATTGAACAATGTTTCTAAATCATTTTCGAGTTCCGGAAATGAGTTAGAGGAGTTTAGAAATCGACTGAGTGAAGCAGGAATTACTGGTAAGCAAGCTGGCGATGTAACATACCAGGCCTGGTTAAAATGGCTAGAAACAGCCAAAAGTCAGGCTGAAATTGATGCAGCTAATGCCAAAATGCGCGAGTTTGAAGCGCAAGGGGTGTTTTCAACCAAGCAGGTCGAGTTAGGCATCATTGCAATAAAACGGGCAAACTCCGAACTATCCGATGATTTGGATGAAACTGGAAAAGCTTTTGAGCGACTTGGTATTAAAACCAAAGAGCAGCTTAAGCTTGCAGCACAATTGGCTTTGGCTGACTTTGAGCTTGTCCGCAAGAGTGGGCAAGCGACACAAGAAGATCTCCAGAAAGCCTATGAAGAAACTATTCGTTTAGCTTATGCATCTGGAGATGCACAAGCAATTGCTGCTGCAAATTCTAAAGCAGCTTCACTGGGTTTGAAGATTCAGGTTGACGAAACAGGTAAAGCCTCGGTTGTATCAATGTCTAACCTTGAACAGACAATGCACAAGGTAAAGAATGCCACGTCTGTCGCTGAAGATGGATTCCGTAACCTTGGCCAAACTGGTCGAGATGAAGCGGATTCTGTTAAAAGCGCATGGGAAGAAGCGGTTAGTGCAGCATCAAGTGGTATGCATGAGACTCGAAAAGGTACCAAAGGCAAGATGGCTAAAAATGCCGGGGATATCGAAGCTGAGCTTAAAGCCATGGGATATTCAGATGCAGCTGCTAAACAGCATGCCAAGGATATCTATGAAGGCACCAAGGGCGTAAATGGCTACAAGTCGTCAGGCTTTGGATTCTTTGGTGGCTTAAGCAACGTGGAGCAAGTGAATCGAGAATTAGAGCGTATGCAGCAATATGCGCCTAATAATGTGTCGACTAAGGCTATGTCAGGTGCGGCTAAATCTGAACCTCAAACCACTATTCGCATTGAGGCTAATGGCAAATCTGTAGATGTTCAAACAGATGCGAGTAATAAGGACGCGTTATCAGAAATTTTGGCAACGCTAGGAAAAGTGAGTAAGGCATCGTGAAAATAAAACGCATCTCAACATCAGAAACCGTCTCAATTGAAGACGGTTTTTTTTGGTCTGATGAATTTAGCTGGAAGGCCAAAGAGCAATCTTTGGAATATGCCATGGATGGTACGCCGATTATTCAAGAGGGCACCAAGCTTTCAGGTCAGCCAATCACTTTAGAGCCTGCTGACAGTGGAATGGGGTGGACTTCGTTAAGTGTCGTTCGTAAGTTGCAGGCCTGGTCGGTACTGAATGAGCAATTTGAATTGCAGTTTGAGTGGGCGCATGACACACGGAAATTTAACGTGGTTTTTAATCATATTGACGGTGCTTTAGAAGCCACTGCCGTGAAAGGAATCCCGCCAGTATCTCTGAATGATCCTATGAATTTAACGCTCAGATTTTGGAGTGAGTAATGCCAATTGAAACCAAAGATTTAGTGATCTATCACGCTGAGCGTGACACCGATAATGCTGATGGTGGTGGGAAATATAACGGTCAGATTGTTGTAGATGGTTTGAGTAATAATCTGTTTAACGACATCTCTGAGTTAGATCGTACCGTCGGCGATGTATCGATGCGAAAGATCTTTCCGGCTGTGACCACGAATGACACCGACTTACTTATGGGTGCCACAGTATTTGTATCTGAGCTTCCCGAGGATCCAAACGTCTCAGCATTATTGTTTAGTACCGAGTCTTGGACCGATGAGCGCCAGGCCGCACAAAACCGAGTTGAAAACTATCTGGCCAAAGGTGGCCAAATTGCTGGCACACCTCTCGATACCCATTGGCAAGGAATGTCTTCATTGCAAGTCGTGATGTTTCCACAAGAAACCGAATCTAGCGTGGGTGACACGATCGTGTTGATTTCAGATGAAGGAAAAGCACTTCAATTTGAACAATATGTGCGGATTACTAAGGTTGAGACCCGCACAGCAGTGATGGTGGTTGATCAAAAAACTGTTGAATACAAGGTAGCGACTTATCAAATCAATGATCCTTTGGAGCGTGACTTTGTAGGCTTATCGGCACGTCAGTGGTATGCAGGAGCTGCATCAAAAACAATCATTCGCGATACGCTTGTAGCAGACACCGGTTTGTATTACTCATCTACTCAATTGGCATCTGATGCAACCGTGGGTGAATACACGGTTAATGCGGATTCAATGTTTACTCAATTGATTCCATCCGCTCAAAGTGAAACACCGATCATTGATGTCAATGCTGCAGGTGAAAGTGTTGTGTTGGTGCCGGGCAGTGATGGATTGATTACAGTGAACTATGCATCGCAAGTCGTGAGTGAAAGCCAAAACCTATATATCGGTTCTGCAGTCATGCCAAGTTCTGTGTCATTTACCATGCAAGGCCAATCCATTACTGACCAAGGTGGATTGCTCAAGAACTCGCTTGGTACGCAGGTTGGTACGATCGACTATCAGCGAGGTCTAGTGAAATGGACCTCTGCTGCACCAACCGGCACTATGAGTTTAAGCATTACTTTTAAACCCGCTGCCGCACCGAATCAGTATTTCCAAAGCAGTGCTATTTCAGTGACTCAAAACAATCAAAGTACTAACTGGTCGGGCGTATTGATTCCGATCCCTGCACCCGGTGCATTGTCTATTTCTTACATGGCTCAGGGTAAGTTTTACGAGCTCAAGGATGATGGATCTGGTCAGCTAAAAGCGGCAAACAGTTCTTTTGGGTCGGGGATGATCAATTACGAGACAGGATCATGGCTTTTAACTGCAGGTGCATTGCCTGATGTGGATAGCGTGATTCTACTGAATTGGGGTACACCGATTGTGACTTTTGTACGCTCAAATTTGAGTGTTGAAAAAGCTGCCTTTGAGTTTGATCTAGGACATCTAGGGGTGTTACCGGGCGTGACGATTAATTGGTTGCTTGAAGGGGAAGCCAAAACGGCAACATCCAATGCTCAAGGAAGATTCACTGGTGATGCTGAAGGTTCAATAAATTATGCTTCAGGCAAAGGCAAAATTATACCTAACAAATTGCCGCAGAAATCGACAACTTTTAATGTGATCTATAACTTCGGTACTTCACTTTCACAAACAAAGAATGATGTGGTGCCTGATGCTAACCAAAAACTCGTATTCACAATTGGAACGGGATCGGCGATTCAACCCAACAGTGTTGAGCTGGAAATACCTGTATCTACTGAGACAGGAAATTTTGAAACCAATGTATTGCTGACGGATGTACCGGTGACTAGTTCATCGGGGAATTTAGTCAACACTCGTGGTGAAGTGCAAGGCAGTATCAACTACTCAACTGGCTTATGCGAAGTCACACCAGAAACGGTTTACAAGCAATTTATTACTAAATTTGAAGCAGCAGTTACTTATGGTACCGCTTAGGGGATTTCAATGGCTTTTTATAGTCCACAAACATCAAGTATTGTTGGCGAAGAAATTACTTTAAAGGCATTCAATACTGCTGATGTGAAAGTAAAGTACCGCGACACGTCAGGTTCAAATTCATCTACACATACGATGACTGCAGATAAACTAAAACTAGACTTGTCCTCAGGTTTTGATGAGCAAATCCTAACGGGTTCGGCCCGTTTCAAGGTTGGGAGCGATACCTTTTTAGACCGCTCTGGTTTGCTGTATCGCAATGTGGATCCTGCCAACAACTCCGGTATTCAGTCAGGTGTCATCCAGTATGGTACCGGCGTTATCGAAATTGATAGCTGGACGCCGAATGCCGATAACACGATTCAATTGCAGTCATTGACCACAACAACAGATCTACCACCGGTCAATAAGATTGCCTTTCGCACACCGGTAATTCCGCTGCGAGTGCAATCGCTTACGGTCGTTGTTGGAACGCTTGAGTATGGCCAACTCACACTGACTGCCGATGAGAACGGGGTGATTGAGACATCCCGTGCTCATGGCCTGGTGAATTGGGATAATGGTTTTGTGCAGATTTATTTCTACATCAAGACCGAAGTTACAGTTGATAATCGTGCGGAGTTAGAAGCACATGATTGGTACGATCCACTGCTTGAATATGAAGAAGCAGGTAAGACCTATATTAATTTACCCGTGTGGGTGGATGCTTCAAGTGTTCGCTATAACGCGATTGCTTATACCTATCTGCCGATTGATTCTGAATTACTGGGTTTGTCTGCCACGCGCCTACCCATCGATGGCCGTGTGCCAATCTTTCGAGTCGGTGGTATTGGTATTGTCAGCTCAACTAAGTCACAAGCATTACCAAGTGCGATTGCTGGTACGACGTACGACTTAAATGATCAACGTATTGCGTGGTGTGAGCTTGAGGATGCAAACGGCGTGAAAGTTAGTTATGACTTATACACCGTAGATTATGATTATGGTCGCGTGACATTGGGTGGTGATTTTGTTTTGGCAAGTTTGGTTGAGCCATTGGTTGCCAAGTATCGTTATCAAGATATGGGGCAGATCCGTGATGCGCAAATTAATGGCCAAGTCACTTTTACCAAGCCTTTGACGCATAACTATGAGGCCGACAATACGATCGTAGGCTCTGCATTGGTCATTAATGATATGCAAGCGCGTTATACCAAGAAATTCGTGCAGCAAGCATGGTCAAATCAATGGTTAGATGAGCCGACTGGAGCTTTGATCAGTGCGAATTACAATGATGCGCTTTACCCAATTCAAGTCACGAATAAAGGCGCAATTCAAGAACGTTGGTATATCCAGTTTACGGATGGGACAAACTTTAAGTGTGTGGGGGAATATACGGGGCAGATTGCAACAGGAACCATTAATACTGACTTTAGTCCGATAAACCCTGTGACAGGCGCTCCTTACTTTGTGATTAAAAAAGAAGGTTGGGGTAGTGGTTGGGCGAATGGCAACGTTCTTCGATTTAATACGATTGCTTGTAATTTCCCAGTTTGGGTCATTCGTACGGTGAAGCAGTCAGAACCTGCAGTAATTTCGGATTCATTCCAAATCATGTTGCGCGGCGACATTGACCGCGCTGTTTAGAATTTAAATCAAATATGGCCGCTTTATGCGGTCTTTTTTTATGGGTAAATAAAATGGCAAATACCGATATTAAGTGGTTTAGCTTTGATAATACCAATGCGCCGCAGTTTACTAATACATGGGGCTGCTTGGTTGATGTGTTAGATGCGTGTCTTGTAACAGGGTTTGGCTCGCAAGTTATCTCCAGTCTTGTTGTTGAGAATGGTATTGGTATTGCAACATTTGGAGGTGCTCATAATTTTAAACAGTTTCAAGTGGTTGAAATTTCTGGAGCAAATGAAGCTGCGTTGAACGGTGAATTTAAAGTATTCGGACTAACAGCGAATACTATTGAATTTGTTGTTGATGCTGCAGACCAGCTTGCCACCGGTAGTATTTCATGCAAAGTTGCCCCATTGGGCTGGACCAAGGTTTTTAGTGGTGAAAATAAGGCAGTCTATAGAGCTAAGAACACTGAGGCTAATTCTTTTTATCTTCGGGTAGATGACAGTCTCGATCCTGTTTACAACACTAATTATGCGAAATTTGCCAAGGTGGGGATCTTGGAGAGTTGTTCCCACATCGACGATTTTAGTGCCAATCAGGTCCCTTACGATGCTAGCAACCCGAATAAGAATTGGATTGGTACTGGTTCAGGCACATCGGCAGTGAACGGTTGGGCGAAATGGTACCACGCTGTATCTGAGAACGCCCCAACATCACAAATTGCTGACTCTACTTCTCCGGCAAACAATGAAAAAGAGTGGATGGTTATTGGTGATGAATCTTCATTTTATTTAGTTAGCACACCAGTCAGTAATTCACATGCAAACAAATATATTGCTACATACGTTTATGGTTTTTGTGTAACAGAGAAAAAAGGTTTTCGTGTACCATTCTTACTCGCCCATCAGCGAAATACTACTGCCGGTGCTTCAGATTTCTTCTTTAACGTCAACCCGTTGCGTTATGCGTGGGCTTCATCAACCATCACCATGACAACAAACACCGGTGTTTATAGTCAGGATTTAACAGCTTACCCACAATATTATTTGCCAGACAAAATAACTAGCCAAACACTAATGCGCTCAGGAATAATGAGCTTTAACTCTCTAGAACCAGGAATTCACTTTAGTAAAGTTATGCTACATTCGTCTAACAATGCATTCATGGGTGCTTTGCCTCTGCTTTATAGCATGCAGTCAAGTCATTTAGAGTATGCAGATCTACATACATTTATGGAAGATGATGAGTGCTTTGTGCTTAAAAAAGTTGCTCAAGGTAACAGCTTTGGAGCATTTGTGTTTAGTTTAGGTGAGCTATGAAGATTGATAGAAGGTTCAAATTGGCCAAAGCTGAAAAGGCAGAACTTTTAATCCAGGGTAAGACTCTAAAACAGGGCGTTCCGATTTCATGCAGAGTGCGCGTTTATAACCGAAGCACAGGGGAATTGCTAAATGAAACTACTTCAAAATCAAATGGCAATTACATTCTCTTAGGGGTGAGAAATGGTTCAAATTACATCATCGCCTTGGATCCTAAGAAGGAATACAACATTGTTGCACAGGATAACGTGAAATGATCCAAACTTCTTTAGAAGCCGGACTTGCTCAACTGCAAGCATTGGCAAATTACATAGATCAAGGTAGCGCAAATGCTACCTTTATTTTTTACAGTGACGAAAAGCCAACATCATTAGCTGTTGTGGGAGATGAAGCCGCGAAACTAGTCGTTTTAACCCTTCCCAAGCCATGTTTTAAAAATCTCAATCTAGACAATATTGAGCTTCATCAAACAGATGCAGGTACAGTAACGCAAGCAGGCATTGCCATTTGGGCTCGTCTTTTCAATGGTGAAGGAAAAGCGGTTGCTGATTTTGAGGTTGGAACTGATATTGCATTGGCAAATCCAAATCTGGTAATCGGTAGCACCTTAATGATGAACTCACTGATTTTACGACCATCAATATAAATGAGGTGGGCATGTGTCGAACTATATTCCACCAAATAGACACCAGGTAAACCTTAACTTTAAAGAGCCTGCCACGGGTTCGACTAATCTTGAATTTGGCGCTGATGATCAGAATATCGCATCACTCAATGCGATTGTTAGCACAGTAATTGCTGTTGAATTTAATGCTGAGAGCTATAGTAATGATGTACTAGATGCACAGATTAATACGGGCTTTTATGCTGAATTTAATGTTGTATCAGGTCAGTTTTCGCAACTCGTTGTAATTGTTCAGAATAGTTTTATTGCTGAATTTAAGGCTGTCCGGATTGATCAGTACGGTGCAATTGATACTGTAATTCAAACTAGTTTGACAGCACAATTTGAAGCACTATTTGATATCAATCACTTGGTGGGCGTGTCATATGGCTTTAATACGCAGTACCAAAAGGCGCTTGCATGTTTAAGCGTTATGGAAATACCGTGGGCTAAGCCAATATTAAGAGTCTCAAATGAGGCTCTTTTTTATGAGCGGAGTTTAGTGCTTTCTAACCAAGTGGATGTTCGGTTTGAACAAGCCGGCTCATTGAATCATGCTGTTAGATCTACGCATGAGCAAACCACTGGTTTGAATTCTGATGCTTACATGGTTTGGGAGCAAGGAGAGACTCGATTTATTCACCAGCTTTACGTACATGAAGAATCGATCAAGCTACGTCACAATCGTGAATCAAGATGGCAAGAAATGATTCGCAGGCGCAAGCAATTCACTTATTCACATGAACTCGCTAAGCAATTCGAAAAGCGCTTTTCGTTCGAGTGGGATAAGGGGCTTGAGATTGTCACCAAGTCTGATTTGCCATGGGATAAAGCCAAGTCCATTCACTACAGAAAACATCCAGTCCAACCTTGGCCAAAGCCCGACCAAAAGCCTAAACGGCAGCCAGTTCATTTAAATTTTTGTTGTCCATCAAAAAAAGTGAGTCGCTTTAATATCGTGCTCAACTTTGATGAAGACAAATGTGCAAAACAATATATTCCGCAGCTGAATAATCCAAAATGGTGGTATATCGTGAATAATTTAAGTGCTGAACGCTTAGATAATGCTGAACCGATTAAAGTCATTAACGGAACTTATAATTGTAGCCGTAGTACATGGTGTTGGTCTTATTCAATTACCGTGGCACATACGGAGAAAGAAAAACTGCAGCCGCTAAATGAGCAACCGGTGATTTTAAAATTAATCATCAATGGCTTTGAACATCATGTGTTACTTGAGACTGAAACAGAAACGATTAAGTTTGCGAATAAATCTTATACCTACGATGGTCGAAGTGTCACAGCGCTGAATGCAGCGGATTACGCCAATAAACGATCATTTATCCAAGATAATGAGCGAACCTCTGTGCAGCTCGTGCAAGCAGAAATTGATCGAGCTCAATCCGGTACTGAATTGGACTGGAAGTTGATTGATGACGTCGGCTGGATCGTGCCGGTTGAGAGTCTGAGCTATGCAGAACTTGCACCGATGGACGCAATCAAACAAGTGGTCGAAGCTGGTGGTGGTTTCATCTACAGCCAAAAGTCAGGTAATACGCTTTCAATCTTGCCTCGTTATAAAAATGGCTATTGGGATGCAATGACTGTGGACGACTACGATATTTTGATTTCACAAAGTATTGTGATTCAACAAACCATTGAGCAGAACAAGGATTATATTGCTGACCTCAATGCCATTAACGTCGTGAACAGTCGAAGTGGTGACAGCCTGACTGTGAAACAGCGCAATACTGCAGGTGATGTTCCTCTTGAAGCTGTGAGTGGCCCAATGTTTGATGTCGTGTCGGGTGCAAGCTTTGGCAAGATGGAGTTGATCAAAGCCAATATACAGGAATTTCACACTTTATCAGGTTTGCCAGTCGCTCAAGAAATTGGAGAAATGCTGCCGGGTAAAACCGTGGCATTCCACGGACAGTGGTGGGGAGTCATTGATTCGGTGAGCGGTTCGTTCAGTCATGGCAAAGTGACTGAATCCATCAAATTGGAGCGCATCCATCGTGAGTAATCCTTTATTTGAACTTCGCAAACTGCTGAATCCAACACACGTTGAGCTAATTGGAACAATCACTACTGCAAATCATCCTGAGTATCGTGTTCAAGTTGATGGAGGATCGGGGCCAGTACTTTGTACAAGTGGTACGACATACAACATTGGTCAACGTGTTTTTATTTCAAACCAACAAATCTTACGGCCAGCTCCATCAGGTCAACACAGTCAGATTGAAGTCTGAATCATTTAAACAATGGCACCGAAAGGTGCTTTTTTAATGCCTAAAAATTAGGGGGTGACATGTCTGAAACGACAGCAGCGGTGGCGGAAACATCAGCTGCAGCTTTGGGATCAAAAGCAACAGTGACTGGTGGAGCAGCAAGTTTTGCCGGTTTTTTTATGGGTATTGATTGGATGGGTTGGGTGGGTATAGGTGTTGCCGTGCTGGGCTTACTCATTAATGTTTATTTCTCATGGCAACGAAATCAGCGCGAAAAAGAAATTCACGAGCTCACTAAGCGAAAATTAAACGGTGAATGCAATGTCAAACAAGACTAAATTGATCGTAACAATGATCACAGCTATAAGTGCCACTGGCCTTTATTACACGCAAAGCAAAGAAGGTACTGTTTTAGTTCCATATAAAGATAGTGTTGGCGTGGCAACTATTGGTACAGGCACTACGGTGTACCCAAACGGTCAAAAAGTAAAAATGACCGATCCAAAAATCACACCTAAACAGGCTACGGAATATCTGAAATTTCACATCAATAAAGATGCTAAAAATTTCAATAAAACGCTCTTGGGTGTTCCGCTTTCACAAACTGAATATGACCTATATATGGACTTCACTTATCAGTTTGGAACTGGTGCATGGTCGCAATCTTCAATGCTTCGCAACTTAAAGCAAGGCAAGTATGTGCAGGCATGTAACTCATTGTTGAAATGGAAATATGCAGCAAAACGCGATTGTTCAGTTCGGTTAAACAATTGCTATGGCGTATGGATTCGACAACTAGAGCGTCATCAAAAATGCATAGGAGCTCAATAGTGCCATTACTAATTTGGAAATATAAAACATGGATCGCATTTGCGGTCTTTTTTGTTTTATGGCTGGGGCAAATTACTTATACAAATCACTTGGCAGGAAAACTGCGCAAGGCAGATGAGCAATGTAATGCAAAAATCCAAGAAATTGAGCAAAAGCACCTTAAAGCTTTGGCTGAAAAACAAAATCTAATCAATCAGGTAAGTGCAGACTATGAAACACTTAAATCAGAACAGCTCATTAAAACAGAAACAGTCACACGTGAAGTTCAAAAAATCATTGAGCGGCCTATTTTTCGCAACAACTGCTTTGATGACGACGGCGTGCAGCAACTCAACTCACTTATCGCCAGTGGTGCCAGCAAACCTCCTTGAGTCATGCGCAGATCTGCAACAACTAGAGTCCGGGCAGGGTAAAGCTTTAATGCTTTGGTCTGTTGATACGGTTGCTAAATACAATGACTGCAAGGCGCGACATGGTGCAATTGTAAAAGCCCTCAAGTGAGGGCTGTTTTATTATTCTTTTAATTTGATTAGCAAATCGTTAATATAAATTTGCTCAAAAGAACTTAATACTTTAACTAATTCACCATAATGGAAAGATAAAGTATCTCTTGAAGATTGCACGTTAGAGTAATCTACATCCTCACATTTTTTTAAGAAGTACCTAAAGTCAGACTTATATTTTTTTAGATCTTCATGAACGTCCTCGTAATTTCCTTCGACAATGCTGTACTTTTCAATCGCGTCAATCACCTTCAGAAACTGCATTTGTAACTCAAATAGAATTTCATATTTATTATCGTTAAGGCTCATAAATACAGGATCTGATGCTTCTATTTTTTCTCTATCATAAGTTTTAGAAATAGGACCATAAAAATATGAAAGCTTGTCATCAAAGTTATTAAATTTTTCCACAATATTTAAAATTAAACTGGATTCAATATTCTTATTATGTTGATCTTGCCATTTGTTAAATAGTAAAGATGCTATATAAGCCGCAGCCAAGGTAGCTATTCCGCCAAAATAACTACCATACAAAGTTATTGCATTGGAGATTGGCTTTTGTTCACCATTACAACCCGAAACGATTGCACAAACCACAATAATAGTCACACTCAACGCAGTAGTAATCCATAAAGTGTTATAAATACTCTTCCTAATATCCATGGTAATTATTCTAAAAATAAAGGGTTTATAAGAAATTAATCCCTAATAGTCAACATCCCCTCTACAGAAAAATAGTTCTGCGTCAATCGATTACGACTCATTGACCATCTACGATTTGGCAGCATACACGGTCCAATCGCAAGAATCTTATCCCCGAATTTTTCCTTCACATCTTCTAAAGTCGCCTGCAGTTTTTCATCCACTTCAATGGCATCTAAATCTGTTAGCAAGTCATGAATGTAGGAGGCTTTAGGCTCAATGCCTGTCAATATCACGCCGCATTTCTTAAACTCAATTCCTTCTTTATATATCTCATCAATTCGCTTCATTACCGCTTTTATCATGACTGCAGCCGAGTCAGTGGGTTCGGCAAATCCAATACTCACGGACTTATTATAAAAAGGGCGCTCCTTATCAAAAGGATTTGATTGCGCAAAAGCAATGACGCATCCGCAAAGACTTCCATCCTCACGCAGTCTTTTAACAGCTGATTGCAAAAAAGCACTCATGGCTTCCTTTAAAGAATCTAAGTCAGTTACTCGTTGGCCAAAGGATTTAGAGCTGATGATCTGCTTCTTACTTGGCGGAGTTTGTTCTAACTCAATACATGCAGTACCAGTTAATTCAAGTACAGTCCTTTTCATCACAACGGAAAATTGCTGTTCAATATATTGCGGATTCGTGAGAGCTAAATCTAAAACGGATATAATGCCCATCATTTCTAATTTTTTAGAATGCTTTCGACCAACGCCCCAAACTTCAGATACTTCAATATCATTAAGCACGTATTCTTTAATGCATGGATCCATTTCGACGAAATTGCAAATGCCATTAAAGTGCTTATTCTTCTTTGCTACATGGTTTGCTATTTTCGCTTCAGTCTTAGATCGACCAATTCCAACACAAACGGGAAGTGCAAGCCATTTCCATAACGCCTCTTTAATATTCTGTGCGATTAGATTCACATCCTGATTCGTGTACGACGTGAAATCTACAAAAGTCTCATCAATAGAGTATTGTTCAACATCCTTTTCGCTGACAAAGCATTTAATTGTATTTACGAATCGTCGACTCATTTCAGCATATACAGCGTAGTTGCTAGAAAGAACCTGTACGTTATGCTGCTCAACAATGTCTTTAATCTTGAATAATGGCACACCCATTTTAATACCGAGATCTTTAGCTTCTTGTGAACGTGCAACAGCACAACCGTCATTATTAGAAAGGACGATGACAGGGCGGTTTCTTAATTTTGGTTGGAATAGACGCTCGCAACTTACATAGCAATTATTGATGTCGATGAGCGCAATAATGCGATCTTGCGAACTCATCGAAAGCTCTTAATTACTCTTGTTACAACGCCCCAAATCTCAATAATTTGACCTTCATTAAAGTGAATGTCAGGAAAGTTAGGGTTTTCAGCTTTAAGCCAATGATTATCACCTTCAAGCATTAAGCGTTTAACAGTGAGTTCGTTATCAATGCAGGCGATAATAACGTCTCTATGCTTTGCTTCTAGACTGCGATCGACAATCAGCTCATCATTAATGTCAATTCCGATATTAAGCATCGAAAGCGAATCAACTTTAACAATGAATGTTGCATTTGCATTTTTAATTAAGTGCTCATTAAGATCGACTTTTTGATCGATATAATCTTGAGCAGGCGAAGGAAAACCAGCTTGCACACGTTCAACAGCAAGTGGAATTTCTAGATATGTAACTGGGTCAATTTGACGAATATTTGAAATTTCTGCTTCGTTTTTAGGCTTGTTGAGGTAGTCTTTAATCTCCATAATACGAGATTCGGGCACACGAATAACCTTTGTTGGCTCTAATTTTTTTCGACCAGCGCCAATTCTAAAGCCGCCGTGTGTTATGATTTCAGACATAATAAACTTGATAGGTGTAACAGATATCAAGATTTTAATAGTTGCTCAATTAGATTTCAAATTTATAAAATTAAGTAAATTCAATAAGAAGTCAAAATAAGTCGCGCTGTGGCTTTGTTTCAGATAAATGGTTTTTAGGAAAAGTTACAAACTCATCTGACATATCAAAGAAAAATTCATGAGCTTCTTCAAAGTTAGTATTCAGCCAATCTTCTCTATATTCTTCAGGTATAACGATAATGCTGCGCTTTTCATCCTGTGGGGCATGAAACTGTTTCATGAAAGGATGTTTGTCAGCGTTTATCGTCAACATACTCATTGAGCGGATCTGCTCTACATTGATCATTGCACTTTCATATATAGCAGCTACGGTAAACGGCATTCCGTCTTCGCGCGCTATACCATACCAGTGCGGTTTACCGTTGATATACTTTGGCTCATATATAGTTTCGACTGGAATTAAGGCAAACTGATTTTTATACCAAGCGTTCTTGAAACTCGGCTTTTCAGCAACGGTCTCAGTTCTAGCATTATATGTATGTCGGCCGTATTTAAGCTCTTTGGCCCATTTAGGGATCATGCCAAACTTCGCACTGCGCCATTCAATATTACCCTTATTGCTAAAAACTAAAGGGGAGTTATCGGTAGGAAAAATTTCATCAGGGAATTCGAGTTGAGTTGGCTCTGGCAGATTTAATAGAAAAGCCCGGTCACGCTTTATCGCTTCAAAGTTTGAGCACATAGACTTCTCCTTTCATTTTAATTATCATCCTTGCACAAATAATAACCCAAAAGAATAAAAAATGATTTCAAAGCAATTCAAATTAATGAGTTCAGCATTGGCAGTGTTAGGTGTGGCTGCATTTATCTATTTCCAATATCAAATGCGTCCTGAAGTACTTGGGGGATATAAAGATGGAACTGAGCAGTATTTTGGATATCGCTATGCACGTGATAATCAACTTAAATCTGCTGATCAATGTGACGATGAAAAAGATGATCCTGAGATGAATGTGAATGCAGAATTTATAGAGGGATGCATAAAGTACTTCAACGAAAGAAGTACCAAGCAACAATAGAAGGTTTTATTGCTTCCATCCATCTACCATATCAGCCCAATCTTGCATCATTTTTCTACGATCAGCTAAATATTTTGCGTGATTGTATGATGCTCGGGTTTTATTATCGTCAGCATGTGCAAGTTGAGCTTCGATCCATTTGTCATCATAGCCGTATTCATTCAGCAAAGTAGAAGCAGTGGCACGCAAGTCGTGAGCTGAAACATCTTCAATAGCTAAATGTTGAAACATTCTATTTAGGGTCATCTGGTTAAGCATTGAATCCGATTTATAAACCGAAGGGAACACATAAACTTTATTACCAGAATTTAAATATTGGTTTTTTAGAATTGCGTATACTTGATCTGACATCGGAAGAATATGTTCGCGGCTTTTCTTCATGGCAGTCTTAGGGAAAGTTACGATGCGATCGTCAAAATCCACCCACGACCATTCCATACGGCGTATTTCTATGGTTCTAAGCATCGTGTAAAGCAGCATAAGACCAGCATTTTTTACCGTTTCAGTGCCGCCGTAAGTTTCTAAGCGAGTTCTGACCTTGATGCGCTCATCTTTACTTAATGGTCTTGCATGGGTAACTTCAGGGCGGATAACCACATCACGAACAGCGTATGTTGGATCATTCTCAGCGCGTAGGGTGGCAATGGCATATCGCATAACAGCGCCAATAAACTTCCTATTCTGTATTGCTGTAACCTCACCAGTACCACGATTCTTTTGAGATCTAACTCGTTTAATAGTATTTTTCAAAATACCTAAAACATCAGCTGACGTTACAGCTTTAATGTCTTTAGATCCGATAGCCGGAAATACATCTTTTTCCATAGAAACTGAAAATTGGTTTTTATAGTTTTCAGTCTTAGAGCTTAGGCGCTCTGCATAGTATTCTAATGCAACATTTTTAAAAGTATTTGTTAGTTTGCTTTCTTCTTCAAGTTTGAGCTGCTTTCTCTCTAAAACAGGGTGAACTCCTCTAGCAAGTTTTGCCCTCATTTCTTCACGCAAAATGCGAGCATCAGCTAAACCGATTGATGGATACTCACCAAGACTCATAGATGACTCTTTACCTTGATGCGTAAATTTAAAACGCCAAACTTTCGTACCTGATGGGCGAACTTCAATATACAGGCGATCTGAATCTAATATTCGGTAAACTTTCTCTTGTGGTTTAAGTGTTTTAATTTTTGCATCTGTAAGCTTATTGGAGGCCATACGGGTAACGAACGGGTAAATTTAAGGATACCCGCAATATTACCCGTAAATGTACCGGATTAAGAAGAACTAAAAGGAACTAATACAAACCTATTTTGTAACAAATCAGACTGTTATGTAGATCAAAGGAACTAATGGGGAGCAGTATGAATCTCAGTACTTTTTTTCGATCATCAAAAGCATGAGCGTATTAACCTTTGAAATTTATGCACTTAACTGTGCTTAGAATAGTCCGAAATGATTCTAAATAGTTGTATATTGACCCAAATATCGTGTGGATATTTTAAATAGAAAAATAGTGAAATATTTAGAATGCAGCCAATCATAGCAAATATTATTCAATTTCTGCTGAACAATTTCGCCAAAGTTCATCGCAACTGAAATCATTTCAGCAAATTATCGACTTATAAATTTAGGATTTAAGTTGAACAAAGCAATAGGCTGAATTTAAGTGTTTAAAATGTGTTCAATTGATATTTTAAAAAGATCTGCTTACTGTCGTTAAAAATTGCAATTCAGGCTCTAGCTGGAAAAATATGAACCGTTTTGAAGCAAAATCACCAAAATGGAGCACAATTAATGCAAAGGTAGATTGATCAAAATTAAAACAAAATGGTTAAATCTACTTCAAAAAAAGAGTGCTTTAAGGGCTCAAAAAACCTAAATATCGATCATGAATATAGTTATCACGCTGGTATTTTTCCATCTAGAACTAGCTAAACCATTAGTTTCTATCGTATTTAAATTCGACCTTAAAGCTTTGATAAAATCTCAATGATTTTATCGTTGAAAGCGATTAATCATTTTGGTGCATACTAGTGCAAAACCAAGTTGCACTATTTTGATACACCTGCGAGAAGTTTTTAAACAAAAGTGATGAAGAGTGGCTGAATATGGTGCATTTACTGTTACACACAGTATAATAGTCGAAAAGCAAGGAGTTAAAATCTTCTATTCTGATAAGGAATTCAATATTTTAGCTTGGCTTTTAAAAGTTGGTACGGTAATTGCTTAATAACTACCAACTACTAACACGCACTTCAGTGTGCACAAAAAAATCATCGGAGCAAAATGAGCATGGCGAACAAGGTCCTTCAACTCATCCAAGAAAGTGGCGCAAAATGGGTCGATTTTCGCTTTACTGATACTAAGGGTAAAGAACAACACGTAACTTACCCAGCAGATTCAATCGACGAAGATACGTTTGAAGATGGCAAAATGTTTGATGGTTCTTCAATTGCTGGTTGGAAAGGCATTGAAGCATCTGACATGATCTTACGTCCAGATGCAGAAACTGGTTTTATCGACCCGTTCTTTGCAGAAGCTACAGTTGTTGTGACTTGTGATGTTATCGAACCTTCAACTGGTCAAGGTTATGAACGTGACCCACGCTCTATTGCTCGCCGTGCGGAAGAATACCTAAAATCAACTGGTATCGGTGATACAGCTTTCTTTGGTCCAGAACCAGAATTCTTTGTTTTTGACGAAGTAAAATGGGACATCGATATGTCTGGCGCGCGCCACACATTAATCGCTGAAGAAGCTGCTTGGTCTACTGGTAAAGATTATGAAGCGGGTAACTCTGGTCACCGTCCACGTGTGAAAGGTGGTTACTTCCCAGTTCCTCCTGTAGATTCTTCACAAGATATGCGTGCAGATATGTGTGCAAAAATCGAAGATATCATGGGCCCAGGTCGTGTAGAAGTACATCACCACGAAGTTGCATCTTGCCAGCTTGAAATCGGTGTAAGCTTCAACACTATGGTTCGCAAAGCGGACGAAGTTCAACAGTTCAAATATGCTGTTTGGAACGTTGCTCACCAATATGCTAAAACTGCTACATTTATGCCTAAACCAATGGTTGGCGATAACGGTTCTGGTATGCACGTTCACATGTCGATCTCTAAAGATGGCAAGAACTTGTTTGCTGGTGATGAATACGCTGGTCTTTCAGAAATGGCGTTGTACTTCATTGGCGGTGTGATCAAACACGCTCGTTCATTGAACGCAATCACAAACCCATCAACTAACTCGTACAAACGTTTAGTTCCACATTTCGAAGCGCCGATTATGCTTGCTTACTCAGCACGTAACCGTTCAGCTTCTATTCGTATTCCTTACGTTTCTAGCCCTAAAGGCAAACGTATCGAAGCACGTTTCCCAGATCCAATGATGAACCCGTACTTAGGTTTCGCTGCACTTCTTATGGCTGGTCTTGACGGTATTCAAAACAAGATCCACCCAGGTGAAGCTGCTGACAAGAACTTGTATGACCTTCCTCCTGAAGAAGAAGCTAAAATCCCTACAGTGGCTCATAGCTTAGATATGGCGCTTGAAGCGCTTGCTGCGGACCATGATTACCTTCTTAAAGGTGGCGTGTTCACTAAAGAAATGCTTGATGCTTACATCGAACTTAAAACTGAAGAAGTTCGTCGTCTTAACACGACAACTCACCCAGTTGAATTCGACATGTACTACAGCTTGTAATTCTGTACAGAATTACACTGTAAAAAGACCCGCCTTGTGCGGGTTTTTTTATGAGATGGGTTAAGATAAAGCAAAGAGTTGAATGAATATCTAAACATGGCAAAACCACGTAAAAAACATACCGGTTTTTTTCCTTGGATTGATCCATCGGATCAGGCAAAGGGCTTTAAACTCAACTTCTCAGAAGTGACTTATTTGGAAGTGGGGCGGACCGTTGAAGGTTATAAACAGGCTCAATTTATCGAGCTGAAAAACCCAGAGCTGGCATTGGACTTTGATTACCCTGAAAGTTTTTATATTACGACCGAAGGGCTGGTTTTAGTAAAAACGCCGCAAGGAAAGTTTGAAGCTATTGCCAAGACAGATAACTTTTAATCCAACACTAAAACTTGATCTAAAAATTGACCTGAAACACAGCAGGTCATTTTTTATAGTGCTTTAAGTGATTTGCTAACCGTCATTGCAAACCATGCTGTTTTAAATTGTCACCTTCATAAGGCGCATCTTCGGCGGGGTAGCGCAGCTGTGTAATTCCTTGAGTTTTGGCAATCGACCAAATCACACTTTCACCCGCAGGGATGTTTTGGCTGTGCTGTGCATATAACGGGTCTTGCAGGGCGCGCTCAGCTGAAATAAATGTCCAGCCATGCTGTTGAAAAGCAGTAATGGCATCCTTTAAAAATGCGGCATTAATGGCATTTACATGTAAAAGCAAAACATGCTGCGGTGAACGTTGTAAAGTGAGCTGCGCAAGCTGGTCATAATAATCCGCTCGGTGAAGCAGGTGAGCAATATACGCTTGTTTTAGACGCTCTAATTTGTCAAAGTCTTGCTGTTTGGCATAGTCGAGATATTTCCGGTTATAAAACCAGTCACTGGCATCAATACTCACACCGCCAATGCGGTATTGATGCTGCTCTAACCAGTGATAGACAGCATCACGTTTTTCAGCGTTATTACCTTCTTTTAAAAATGGATAACGGTAAATACGGATGTAATTCGGCAGCGTTTTTAGCACTGTATCTGCCTGTTCAATGCTGTGCAGATAATCGTGTACAGTGACATTTTCTTTATTCAGATTTTGGTGCAGTGCACTATGATTGCCAATCAGATGGCCAGATTGTCCCCACGCTTGAATCAGTTGTTTACCTTGATAATCGCCAATTTTAATCAGGCTAGGGAAGACAATAGTTTTGATTTGTTGATCATGCAGATGTTTTAAAATTTGGGCATTGATTTGTTCCGCTTGTGCGTTAAACACTGGATTTAATCCATCATCAAAACTGAGTGCAATAGATTTTGCTTGAACCGTGATATTGGCACAAAGTAAAACGAAAAAAATAAAAACATGTAGCGGGTAAAATGGAAACATTATGCTTGTGTAATTTAGTGGTTATCCACGACATCATACTGTGTATGTGAGGTTTGTGTTGATTGCAAATGTAATGAAGTACTTAAGCCGTTTTGTTTTGTTCATTTTACTGAAAACAAGCTATGGGTCATGAAAAACGATGTTGAGTTGGTTACACTAAGGATTCGCTATACTCAGCAAATGGTTATAAGGGAAATGGAATATGCAGCGTCAAGCATGCGAAATGCGGGATAAAAGAATGTCTCCTGAATTAAGAACATGGTTGTATGCTTCGGGTTCATTAACTCAACAATTAACAGATTTTGCCCAAGGCGTATTTAAGGTTGAGCCAAGTATTGAGCAATTTCAACGTATGACGCTTCAAGATGCACGGTGGCTACAAATGCCAATACAGCACACAGCTTGGGTACGTGAAAGTTATTTATATGGCTGTGAAGCTGAGCCGTGGGTCAAGGCAAAAAGTATATTTCCAATCCTCAGTATACAAGGCCGTGCGCGGATTTTTCGGCATATTGGTAAAAAACCCATCGGACATTTTTTATTTCAACGGACCAATCCGAAGTGTGAGCGGCGTGTATTGTGGCTAGACGATGGTTGGACACGTCAGAGCTGTTATACTTGGCATGGTTGTAAATTTATAGTTCAGGAAACTTTTTTAGCGAGTTTTGAGCAATATTTGCAGAAATAACATTACCAGATGAAGGACAGTCATGGCCGTGGTGCAACAGATTACTTGGCAGCAGCGTTTAGAAGCTTATTACTATTTATGTCGCTTCGATAAGCCAATTGGCACGGAACTGGTTTTTTGGCCAACCATGTGGGCACTGTGGATTGCCAATCAAGGAACACCGCAATTCAGTATTTTGATTCCCATGATTTTGGGCACGATATTTATGCGTGCAGCAGGTTGTGCGATTAATGACTTTGCTGACCGTAAAGTCGATGGTGCTGTGGAAAGAACCAAACATCGTCCTTTAGCCACTGGAGTGATTAGTGCTAAAGAAGCCATATATGTGTTCTTGATCTTGGTGCTTGCTAGCGCATGTATGTTGTTCTTTTTACCGATAGAAACTTTTTATTGGTCCTTTGGTGCATTGTTTTTAGCGTTCATTTATCCCTTTATGAAACGCTACACGCATCTGCCACAAGTATTTTTAGGCGCGGCATTTTCATGGTCGATTCCTATCGCTTATACCGCTGTGGGGCAAACACCTGATTTGACTTGCTGGTTATTGTACTTTGGTAATTTGGCATGGACCGTTGCATATGACACACAATATGCCATTACTGACCGTGAATATGATTTGAAAATTGGCGTGAAATCAACTGCGATTTTATTTGGTAAATATGATATTGAAATCATTTCTTTATTACAGGCGCTAAGCATTGTACTGATTGGTTCTGCGTTGTATTTAGAAGATCTCTTGATGCCATTTGGTTTAGTTGCAATGTTGGCTGTGGCTGCCGATTTTATTTACCAATGGACTAAAACCAGAGGCCGTGATCCGCAGTTATGTTTTTGGGCGTTTCGCCATAACCGCTGGGTAGGGTTTATGATTTTTATTGGAATTTTCATGGCCCTGACGCTTTAATGTCATTGATCTGAAACTTTTTAAAATGAACTAAAGCATCCTATTCGGGTGCTTTTTTTTATGCATTAATAAAAAGGCATGTAGTTTCATGTTTAAAGAATAATGATTAAAAAGGATATTTTATGAAACGTTCAAAAATAGCATTAGCTTTGACAGTTGCAGTTTCTATGCTGTCTTTAACCGCGTGTAATGACGATGGTAATGATTCATCATCTTCGAATCAAAAATCAACATTTGTGTCTGAAGCAAATTATGCTTTCAATACTGTAGACAATACATCGTCCATAAAAGTCATGACGTATAACATGACCAATGTACAGGGGAAAGCAGCGACTGCAACAGCCTTGGTGTTATTTCCAAAAGCTACACAACCTAAAGATGGGTATCGCGTTGTGGTGTGGGAGCATGGGACAGTCGGAGCAGGAGATGAGTGTGCGCCAAGTAGAAATGTAATTCATCCACGTTTTAAAATTCTAGCTAACACGCTTATGGCGGCAGGTTATGTAATTGTGGCGCCAGACTATGAAGGCTTAGGAACCAAAGGAGTTCATCCATACCTTAATTTATCAAGTGCGGCAAATTCGGCACTTACTGCGGTTAAAGCGGCAAAAGAACATTATGGTAAGCAACTCAATGGTCAGTGGATGTCGATCGGTCAATCGCAAGGTGGTCATGCATCCTTAGGGACGGCGGAATTTGCAAATACGGATGCAAACTATAAAGGGGCAGTGGCAGCCGCACCTGCATCGAGTTTGGGGACGATTATTAAGATCTATTTAGATCCAAAACTAAATGTTGATGCAAATGGTCAACCTAAACCCCATGGATTGAATAGATTGGATGAACAGTTGGCACAAGTGCGTTATGCACTTAGTATGGGGCAGCTTTCGGAGGTTCAAGCACAAGCGTTAATTGATCAAATTGCAGATGGCTATGCTGAGCTTTTGGCATATGCTGCATTGACCAGTTCAGGTATTAAAGCCTATGAGCCAAATTATGATTTAAAAAATATTTTTACTGCTGATGCCGGTGTTATTGCAGAAAAAGCCTATGGACGTACAGGGGATGACGGTGCATGTTTAAGTTATGCCGATCCAAATGGCGCAAATGGTTTGCAAGAACAGTTTAAAGCAGCTGTGATTGAATTCTTAAAAGATCCAACGCATACGGTTTCACAGTACGGAATTGATTTGAATAAAATTGATACCGATCCTGTCGTTCAGAAATTTTTAAATGATAATCAGCCAGCGACGAATGCAACTGCTGCCAAAGTAATTAAAGCCCCTGTTTATATTATTCAAGGTGAAGAAGATAAAGCTGTATTACCTCCTGTGACTCAAGCTTTATTTGAAAATATGAAATTGCAAGCGGTGAAATACTTCCCACAGGCAAAATATGAGGATGGATATTTATTGGATATTGTGCCAAAAGCAAGTCATACACAGGCGATTATCTGTAGAAATGCGCAAGCGGTCGAATTTATTCAAGCTAAAATGTCCGCAGGTACAGGTATTGATTTAACCAATGAG
Source organism: Acinetobacter sp. YH16056_T (assembly GCF_024605895.1). Classification (NCBI taxonomy): domain Bacteria; kingdom Pseudomonadati; phylum Pseudomonadota; class Gammaproteobacteria; order Moraxellales; family Moraxellaceae; genus Acinetobacter; species Acinetobacter sp. YH16056_T. The sequence continues at coordinate 1,187,261 of NZ_CP094545.1, forward strand.
CAAAAAGATGCGAGCCAAAGTCCACATTGTACGGGTATAGTTGCTTCAAGCTAAGTTTTTAAATAATAAAAAAGGAGCATGTCTCCTTTTTTTATTGAATATTGGATTGTTAATCATTCAATCCGTGAAAATGAGGGGGTATAGTTGGTTAGAGTAAAGAATGATATGAAGGCTTGAGCGAATTTTGTTTTTTGCTATATTGGGCGTCGAATTATTTATGTAAATGAAAGAATCGTTATGTCTGAAGTTAAGCCAAAGCCCAATACCAAAAAGATGATCATTTTGATGGCACTTGGGCTATTGATTCCTATATTTTTGGTCAGTATGGCTTTTCTTGCAGTCAATAGTGATGCCAAAAACCAAGAAAAATATAAGCAACAACAAGCTGAAATGATTGAGCGCATTAAAGCTAAAGAAGCCCAAGATGAGGCTTTGGCTGCTGAGGCTGACCAAGCAGTATCAGAAGTGCTGGCTGCTCAAGAGTCAAATGCTCAATAAAATTCTGTTTACATTATCGATGTGAATGCAATGCGCATTCACTCAATGTTTGATTTTGATTTACGTATTTTACAACTATTTATTTATATCATGCCTGAGCGTGTGAACTGTTGGAATACTGGTGTAGCGGATTACACGGTAGCCCGCTTCTTCAAGCATTGCATCACGTTCAGCATCTTCTTGCTCTTTGCCTATATGACTAGGGTCATCCAGTTCGATAATCACAAGCACATTATAAGTTTGGTCAAGTATGACAAAATCAGTGACTTTTCGATTAAATCTATTCCTAATTTTATAATTTTGATTGGTGATCAGTGCGCTAAAAGCCACTTGGGCTAAAATGTGGTAGTTCGGAAATGCTTCATTTAAACGATGAAACATCTTACTTTCAAAGGCAGTGATTACACGACGTGGGAAAAACTTTTGTTTGCTTCTAAACAGTCTCGGAAAGACTAAGCAGACAAGTGCAAAAGTTGCCAAGCAACCAATAATAAAAAATATGAACTGACTGAGATCTGGCACGGAATAAACTACATATATGAAAAAAGCCCACGTCATGATGCGTGGGCTTTTTAGAATTTGGCTCTCCAACCTGGGCTCGAACCAGGGACCTGCGGATTAACAGTCCGTCGCTCTACCGACTGAGCTATTGGAGAATCTGCACGCATTCTATGGGGCAAATGCAGTGAGGTCAAGTCGGAATTGCAAAAAATAAGAAAATTTAGGCTGAATGTATTAAATATAAACACCTTTAATATAAAGTGTTTTTAAAACTTAAGCTTTGATAATTGCTTCTAATGTGGAAGGAGAGGTCGGTGAATAGCTTAGGTCATAGAGCAAGTGATTCTTATCTTAAAAATAAAAGCCTAGAGCATAAAAAAAGCCCACGACATAATGCGTGGGCTTTTAGAATTTGGCTCTCCAACCTGGGCTCGAACCAGGGACCTGCGGATTAACAGTCCGTCGCTCTACCGACTGAGCTATTGGAGAATCTGAAACGGATTCTAAAGATGTATGGCAGGGTGGTCAAGCCTGATTTAAATAAAATACAGAAAAATCAAATTAAGTGTTTTAAAAATAGCCGAATCAGACAAGTTAGTACTTATACGGATACTTTTAGGAAAGCATAAACAAAAAAGTAGGTATGCTTTGCTTAAACAACAGGCAATAAAAAACCCACTTCGCAATGAGTGGGCTTTTTAGAATCTGGCTCTTCCACCTGGGCTCGAACCAGGGACCTGCGGATTAACAGTCCGTCGCTCTACCGACTGAGCTATGGAAGAATAGATGGCTCTCCAACCTGGGCTCGAACCAGGGACCTGCGGATTAACAGTCCGTCGCTCTACCGACTGAGCTATTGGAGAATCTGATGCGCATTTTAGGGATGAAAGCTAAAGTGGTCAAGCAGATTTGATGAAATGACTATTTGAATGTTTTTTTATTGTTCAAGTCTAGAAATTTTTTCTTAAATAGCGGTTATTTTTGAAGTTTTTTATATCATCTAGGTTGCTGATTTGCTTTATCGTCAAATTTTGTAGATTTAAATTTTTAAGCGTAGTTATGCGTTTCTCTTGATCTAAAGGAATTATAATTTGGAATAATAAATATATTTCTAAAATTTGATGGTTTGCGAAGGTATCTAAATGAAATTTAGAAAAAGACATAACAGGTTTAATGGTGTTTTGGAGTAGATTAAAAAGATTTTGATTGTGTTTGAATACAATCCTTAATAAATATTCATTACCGACAGGTAATAGGTTGTAGTGACTTTTTGTGTTGTTAATGGATATGCTTTCTATTTGATCATAGTTAAACTGAATTTTCATTATATAAAGTTGAATTATACAATCACTTTCGAAAAATCTAATTTGTGGCAGTCCATTTTTGATGATAAGTAAAATTAAGACGAATTCCATAATTGATAATCCAGTCAATATTAGTGCTGAATTAAAGCTATATTTAATAGATTCTTGAACATAAGAGTAACTCACATACTGGATTATAGTGATAAAGATAAACATCACTAATATTTTGGTATATTTTGCTTTTAAGATTAGTAATGGTTCTTGATTCATTCTTTTGTGTAGTATTGATTGTTGTGGCAGTATGATATTTAAAGCATAAAAAATCACCCTAAAAGGGTGATTTTTTTGACTTTTGGATAAGTTTTAAAACTTATTTTTCAACGCCAGCAGCTTGACCTGCATATTTAGCGTTTGCATAGTCCCAGTTCACTAGGCTTTCTAAGAAAGTAGAGATGTATTTAGGACGAGCGTTGCGGAAATCGATGTAGTAAGCATGTTCCCAAACGTCGATAGTCAACACTGCAACTTTACCGTGAGCAAGTGGAGTGTCAGCATTTGAAGTTTTAAGGATAGAAAGGTTGCCGTTTACTTCGTCAGCAACTAACCAAGCCCAACCTGAACCGAACTGAGTTGCAGCAGCATTTGCAAATTCTTCAGCGAATTTTTCGTAAGAACCGAAAGCTTCGTCGATTTTAGCTGCTAAAGCGCCAGTAGCTTTACCGCCACCGTTTTTAGCCATACAGTTCCAGTAGAATGTGTGGTTCCATACTTGGGCTGCATTGTTGAAGATACCAGCTTTAGAAGCATCGCCTTTAACAGCAGTGATGATTTCTTCTAAAGTTTTGCCAGCAAGGTCAGTACCTTCAATTGCTTTGTTTAGATTAACCACATAAGTATTGTGGTGTTTGTCGTGATGGTATTCTAAAGTTTCTTTGCTGATGTGCGGAGCAAGATCTTCGTAACCGTAAGGTAACGCTGGTAAAGTAATCGTTGTCATGTTTTCAATTCCTTGCATTTTGCTGGGTTTTGACATTAAGTGCCGTTATTGTAATAGATTCTTGCAGTAAAATGCGCATTGCTTATAAATAACAATACAGAATAAAGCCTGAAAATATACGTATAAGGACTGAGCCAAAGACCAAGACGATTTAAATTAAATCGGGTTATTTAATTCGAAATAACTATACTCAATATTGAACTGTTCTGAAATAGCTTTCGCGAGTCGTTGTACACCATAACGCTCGGTTGCATGATGCCCACATGCATAATAATGCACGTTTAATTCTTGAGCCTCGTAAAAAGTACGTTCACTCACTTCACCTGAAATGTACGCATCACAATCTAATGCAGCCGCTTTACCGATAAAGTCCTGTGCGCCGCCTGTACAAAAACCAATTTTTTGAATAGATGGTTTATCTGCAGGCAGGTGAATGGCATCAAATCCTAATCTTTCAGAAACGAACTCTTTAAACGCTGCTGGAGTCATGGCTTGTTTTAAATAACCAACATTGCCAATAGGATTGCGTTCAGTAGGATCTAAAGCTTCAATATTTTCTAATTCGAGCAAATCTGCTATCGCTGCATTATTACCTAAAGTAGGGTGACTATCTAAAGGTAAGTGATAACCAACGAGTGAAATATCGTTTTTGATCAGGCTTTTGATGCGTTTGCCGCGCATACCTGTGATTGGGTAAGCTTCACCTTTCCAAAAATAACCATGGTGTACCAATAGCAAATCAGCTTTTTCTGCTATCGCGGCTTCAATCGCTGTTTGTGATGCGGTAACTGCACATAAAATTTTATGCACTTCTGCTGAGCCTTCAATTTGCAAGCCGTTGGGAGCATAGTCCTTAAATTCATGTGCTTTGAGTGTGCTGTCACACCACTGAATAATTTCACTTAACTGAGCCATATATTGTCCAAAATCTCAAAGAGATGAATCAAAATTTACGATTGTTTAAATTGTAACTAAAGAATCACAAATCTCTGTATTTATTTTTAATTTTGTTGAAAAGATTACATTACAATACGATATAAATTATTTAGCCATCAATGAATTATAAAATTTAGAGGATATAGACGTGCGTCGGACCTTTACATGGTTACCTTGGGTATTATTAATACTTGTGATCATCGGTTTCTTTACATGGCAACAGGTTCAAAAACCTAAAGCACCCATTGCCCCAGATGGGGTTAAAATGCCTGCAGAAAAGGTTGAGCCCCTCATCGATACGTCGCGTACAGGCGGTGTAGTTTCGTATAGTGCTGCGGTAAAAGTTGCTGCTCCAGCGGTTGTCAATATTTTCACTACGCAAAAAGTGAAACAATTGGATCATCCTTTATTAAATGATCCTGTTTACCGTGAGTTTTTTGGTAATCAACTTCCAGATCAAACCAATCAAAACGAAAATAGTTTAGGTTCAGGTGTGATTGTTCGTCCAGATGGCTATATTTTGACGAATAACCACGTGATCGCACAGGCCGATCAGATCGTTGTGGCTTTACATGATGGTCGTCGTGCTGAAGCGAAAGTTGTGGGTACAGACCCAGATACAGACCTAGCTGTGATTAAGATTGAAATGAGTCAATTACCGGTTTTGCCATTTAAGCTAAGTGGCAATGAAGTCGGTGATGTCGTCCTAGCGATTGGTAACCCTTTTGGCGTGGGTCAGACGGTTACGCAAGGGATTATCTCAGCTACAGGTCGTTCAGATTTGGGAATCAACACTTACGAAGACTTTATTCAAACAGATGCTGCGATCAACCCCGGCAACTCTGGTGGTGCTTTAATTGATGTTGCAGGGAACTTAATTGGTGTAAATACCGCGATCTTCTCGCAGTCAGGTGGCTCTTTGGGGATTGGTTTTGCCATTCCTGCAAAAGTATGTCAACAAGTGCTGAACGCTATTTTAAAAGATGGGCGAGTGGTTCGTGGTTGGTTAGGTATTAGTTTACTTCCAATTAAACAAGAAAATATTTTAGATCCACGTGTGAATGGTGTGATTGTCGCAGATGTCATTCGTAATGGACCTGCAGCACAGGCAGGTTTAAAACGTGGTGATAAAATCGTGAAAGTGAATAATGAGCTGATTACCTCGACCTCACATTTAATCAATTACGTTGCACAACAAGCGCCATTGAGCACTATGCAAATTGAGATTGAGCGAGACGGAAAGGCGATGACATTGCCGGTACAAGTGGGAGAGCGTAAACTGCAAACTCAAAACAGTGACTCGCAATATATTCCATTACCCCGCTAGCATAGAAAATCCCTCTTCATGAGGGATTTTTTTTGAGTTCCTTTTTTTGTATATCGCTTTGAAGAGCTTCGTTTGCGCCAAACAATGCGCTTTGAAATTGAAATATCAATTACAAAAATGCATTGCACGCTTTGCTGAATTTGGCTTAATTTATAAGCAATAATAATCAGATAAGCGTATAAGAATATGAGCTTTTTACCCGCTGAACATGCCAAAGTTTTATCCAGTCAAGCCAATTTAGATATCGCCTTATATAAGACACGTTTGGCTTTGCTGATTGAGGAAAATGCCAAACAGGGGAATACCGCCGTATTTACGGTTTTACCCAAGCATTTAGCTTTAGAAGAGATTCGAAGTTTATCTGCTGAGCTTACAGAATTGGGATATCAAGTTCGATTTGAAGTGAATGAATTCTTCTATAATTTTAATGTCTACTGGATTTGATTCGGGATTCACTGCATTTAAGGTCGTAAGTTAAAAACAAGATGAAACCCTTTAGAAAACCACGCTAAGCGTAGTTTTCTAAAACTGTTTTATAACGCAGTAACTTATTCAGATTTTTGATAGTCGTTAATGACTTCAAGCGCCGCACGAAAGGCTTCTTGAGTCGCTGGTGCACCACAATATGGCAAACTATGAAGTAATACTTCCTGAATTTCTTCTACAGTCGCCCCGTTATTTAAAGCACCTCGGACATGACCTTTGAGTTCTGTCGGACTTTTTTGTGCTGTTAAAAATGCAATAGTAATCAGTGAGCGATATTTACGGGGTAAAACGCCTTCACGCTGCCAAGTTGAACCCCATGCATGCTCATTAATCCAATCTTGCAAAGGTTGAGTAAATGGCACGGTATTGTCTTGAGCACGTTTAACGAAACTTTCACCCATAACTTCAGTACGAACTTTTAAGCCATTTTCATAATCTTGTTGTGACATGTAGCAAACCCTCTGTGATGTAATTTTGCAGTACAGCCTATACCTTTGACTCTGCGATACCATTGGCTGATGGTCGTATAAAAAAGCCATCCCATTGTTTAACAGTGGAATGGCTTTTATTTTGAGAAAAATAAAGCTCAAAATCGATGAAGAAGTTGATTAATAACGCAGGAAGGCTTCTGGTTCATCATCAGTGTGTTGTTGCTTTTTCACTTCTGGTGAAATGGTTAAATGTGGATTGGATAGCTCAAGTTCGTGGATGAGCTGCATGTCAAATACATCTGTGAGCATACTGTCATAGCGTTGAATGTTGTAAGTGCTGAGCTGTTCAGCTTCAGAGGCTGTAATGACTTTTTGTGCAATCGCATCTTCTATATGTGCTTCAAAAGTTAAACCTTTGAATTGGCCTTTAGATTCAGCTTTTTTAAATTGGTTCCACAGCGGTTCAATTTTCAACAATTGTAAAAAGGCATTTTCCATACGACCAGAAACTTCATCTGCTGCAGTGCTGTAATACACGTGCTTTTTCAGTTCTTGGCGGAAAGTATTGTCTAGCATCATTTGAGTGGCAACTTCACGTTTTAAACGGTCTGTCGGTTTAGCAACAACTCGTCCAAACGGAAAGCAGATGATTTTTACTACGCTTGCTGCTAGTCGCATTGGGAAGTTATCAAATAAGCCATGGAAAGCTTCTTCAACATTGTACAAAGCTTTATCTAATGCAAGTTGCGCATGTAATTGTTCAGCTTCACTTCTTTGACCTTGTTCATAATATTTAAGAATAGCTGTCGCGATAAATAAATAAGAGTGAATGTCTGCAAGTCGTCCAGAGAGCATTTCTTTACGTTTAATATCGCCGGCTAATAGGCCAAGACACATATCTGCAGTCAGCGCGAAATCGGCACTAAAGCGGTTAATTTTTTTATAGTAGGGGCGACTAAATTCATCTGCTGAAGCAGGTGAGTCTGATGGGCCACCAGTGAACGCATAAGCAAAGGCACGTGCAGTTCGGTTAAAAGTATAGCCCAAGTGCTTAAAGAGCATTTCGTTGAATGTATTGAGTGCAGTGTCCTTATCTTTGGCTTGAATTAATTGTAGCTCTTCAAATAAATATGGATGGCACCGCATTGAGCCTTGTCCAAAAATCATTAGAGAGCGACTTAGAATATTGGCACCTTCGACAGTAATTGACACAGGAATGGCCTGATAATTCAAAGCTAAAAAATTACGAGGTCCCATTTGCACGGCACGTCCACCGACGATGTCCATGCCATGATTCACCACTTTCCGCATGGTTTCAGTGGCATAGTATTTGGCCATTGCAGTCATTACAGCAGGTTTGCCGCCTTGGTTTAAACCACAAGTCACCAAATAGCGAAATGCTTCAAGCATATAAGCGTCTGATGCGATATCACTCGAAGCTTCTTGTACACCTTCAAAATTACCTACAGAAATTTTAAACTGCTGACGAACTTTGGCAAATGCGCCGACGTTTAAATATGCCATTTCTCCGGCTGCCGTTGACAATGCAGGAAGTGAAATACCACGACCAACCGCTAAGCATTCCATCAGCATACGCCAGCCTTTACCGGCATTTTCTATCCCACCAATGATCCAGTCTAAGGGAATAAAGACATCTTTACCTTCAACTGTCCCATTCATAAATGGTGAGCCTGGATTATGACGAGGGCCTGTAATGACACCGTCATGACTCGCCGGTAGCAGCGCGCAGGTGATGCCATATTCCGTTTTATTTTTATCTCCCAATAAGCCATCTGGATCGTATAACTTAAATGCAAGACCAATGACGGTGGCAATCGGTGCAAGGGTAATCCAGCGTTTAGAGAAATTCATGTTTAAGCCGAGCACTTGTTGTCCCTCAAAGGTGCCATAACAGACAACACCTGTATCTGGAATAGCGCCTGCATCTGAGCCTGCTTCAGGGCTTGTGAGTCCAAAACATGGAATTTCTTCACCTTTTGCAAGGCCAGGGAGGTATCTGTCTTTTTGTGCTTCGGTACCATAGTGTAGAAGTAATTCCCCCGGTCCAAGAGAGTTGGGCACCATACAACTGACTGCGGCAGTGAGTGAGCGAGATGCAATCTTGCTCATGACACGGCTTTGTGCATATGAACTAAATTCACGGCCCCCGTAAGATTTTGGAATCACTAGTCCTAAGAAACCATTATCCTTAATGAATTGCCAAGCTTCTGGTGGGAGGTCTTTATGTTTATGGTGAATATCCCATTCGTTGAGCATGGCACAAAGTTGTTCGACTTCATTATCAATGAAGGATTGTTCTTCAGCACTAAGCTGAGGATAGGGATAAGCCTCAAATTTTTTCCAATCAGGCGCGCCCATAAATAGCTCTTTTTCCCACCAACTTGTTCCTGCATCCAACGCTTCACGTTCCGTAGTACTCATATTCGGCATCGCATTTGCTAAGGTTTTATAGGCAGGTTTGGTGAGTAGATTGAGCCTCAGTGGATCAATCAACACAATTAAACTTAAAGCAATAAGCGGGATGCCAAGTATTAATGACCATGGGCTTAAAAAGGCGAGTGCAATTGAAACGAATATCAGTGTTATCGCGCCTACAGCTCGTGAAAGTTCAAAGAAAAAAACGGCCCAAAGAGCAAAAATAAAGAGTACGGCACTGAGTATAAATAGCATTTGTTATGGCTCCAGTGACAAGGGCCAGAGCGTTATGCGTTTAAAACAGCCTACATGCGTTTAAAAATGATCTCATCTTTTGTCTTTCTGATTTTAAAGTGCATGAGACTGTCAAAATGGCATCACTCGGCTGGTGAGTATGATTGGACAATTGCGCGAATATCATGAAAGCGCAAATAAAGTGTTATCAATAGATTGATTAATAAATAATCACAATACAATCCCTATCGGGCAAAGAAATGTCACATTACGTAAACTTGTATGATTCGATATGTTGGATACCGTTTAAAGGAACGCACTATTTTCGAAAGATCTTATATTGGTAAATGAATTGGGCTGAGTGTGAAAGCCATAAAAAAGCCCTCAATCAATGAGGGCTTTTAATTTGAGATGTTTTAAATCTAAGAGTGATTAAGCTTCAATCGTTTGAACTGCAATTTTCTTTGCAGGATCAGTTTTACGACGTACCGCAGGCACTGGCTCACCATAGTATTGACGGTCAGCAAAGTAACTTGAACGGACCATTGGTGCAGCCCAAATGTTTTTGAAACCAAGCTTTTGGCCATGTGCAGTGTAACGCTCAAATTCTTCTGGGCTTACAAAACGGTCAATCGGTGCATGTTCTTTAGAGGGCTGTAAGTACTGACCAATGGTGACATAGTCAACATCGTGTGCTTTTAAGTCGTCTAATAACGCGATCACTTCTTCTTCAGTTTCACCAATACCGACCATCAAACCACATTTGGTTGGAACATCTGGGCAGTATTCTTTAAACATTTTTAATAAGTTTAGAGAGTGTTGGTAGTCAGAACCCGGACGCATTGCTTTATACAAACGTGGCACGGTTTCAATGTTGTGGTTAAACACATCAGGTGGACACTCCGTCATAATACGAAGGGCAACATCCATACGACCACGGAAGTCAGGAACTAGAATTTCCAAAAGTGTTTTTGGACTCAAGTCACGAGCTTCTTTAATACAGTCAACAAAGTGCTGTGCGCCGCCATCAACTAGGTCATCACGGTCGACCGACGTAATTACGGCATATTTCAAACCAAGATTGGCAATGGTTTCTGCCATGTGACGTGGTTCATCTGGGTCAAGAGCATTGGGACGACCATGCGCAACGTCGCAGAATGGGCAACGACGAGTACAGATATCGCCCATAATCATAAAGGTTGCAGTACCGCCACCGAAACATTCAGGTAAGTTCGGGCAAGCCGCTTCTTCACACACGGTATGTAATTTTTGTGCGCGCAAAGTTGTTTTAATACGTTGAACTTCATCAGGGGCAGCCATTTTGACCCGAATCCAGTCAGGCTTACGAGGCGTTTCAACCGTTGGCACAACCTTCACAGGTATGCGAGCGACTTTTTCTGCGCCACGAAGTTTTACACCCTGTACAGGTTTACGGTTCTCAGACATATTCAACTTTTCCACTGTTTTTGACGAGGAGATATTCAAAAAAATTAGCTCGATCATTATAGCGGACTTGAGCTTAAATAGGGGGAAAACGATATTCATATAATAAATGTGGTTATCACATAATATATGTGAGCTAAATATCCAAAAAAGTTAGGATATACGTCATAATACAGCCTAGATTAAAGAATATTTGTAAAGGAGCGTTGAATGCCACGTAAGAAAGAGGTCGTTAGTGGAACTTTCGTGAAATACGATGCGGTAGTTCTGGGTTCTGGCCCTGCGGGTGAAGGCGCTGCAATGAAACTTGCTAAATCAGGTAAGCGAGTTGCAATTGTAGATATGCGTGAACAGCTTGGTGGTAACTGTACCCATGTAGGAACAATTCCAAGTAAAGCATTGCGTCAGACCGTTTCAAGCATTTTACGTTACCAACGTGACCCTATGTTCCAAAAAGTCGGTGAATGGAAACAGTTCACGATGAAACAGGTGTTACGTAATGCGCATAAAGTGATTCAACAACAAGTTGAAACTCATTCACGTTTTTATGACCGTAATAAAATTGATATTTTCCACGGCCGTGCGTATATCCAAGATCAAAACACTGTTTTGATTTTTAGCAATGAAGGTATGACGGAAACTTTAGTATTCCAGCAATTAGTGATTGCGACAGGTTCACGTCCTTACCGTCCAGCTGCTTTAGACTTTAATCATCCTCGCGTATTTGATTCAGACAAAATTTTGGATCTGGATTATTCAATCCAAAAAATCATCATTTATGGTGCAGGTGTGATTGGTTGTGAATATGCGTCTATCTTTATTGGTCTAGACCACAAAGTTGACTTGATCAATACACAACACAAATTACTCAGCTACTTAGACGATGAAATTTCAGATGCATTGTCATATCGTTTACGTGAGCAGGGTGTATTGATTCGCCACAACGAACAGATTGATCATCTTGAAACACATGATGATCATGTGGTTCTGCACTTGCAAAGTGGTAAGAAAATTAAAGCCGACGCGATTTTGTGGTGTAACGGCCGTTCTGGTAATACAGATGGTTTAGGCCTAGAAAATGTAGGTATCAAACCAAACAGCCGTGGTCAATTAACCGTGAATGATCAATATCAAACTGAAGTAGAGAATATCTTTGCTGCGGGTGATGTAATCGGTTGGCCTTCACTTGCATCTGCTGCATATGACCAAGGTCGCTGTGCCGGTTCTAACATGAGCGGTGAAGAAGGAATTGCACCTGTAACGGATATTCCTACAGGTATTTATACAATTCCTGAAATTTCTTCGATTGGTAAAACTGAACAACAGTTAACTGAAGAAAAAATTCCGTATGAAGTGGGTCAGGCATCTTTCCGTCATTTGGCACGTGCGCAAATTACGGGCGATACCGTGGGCGAGCTTAAAATCTTGTTCCATCGTGATACTTTAGAAATTTTAGGCGTTCATTGCTTCGGTAATAATGCTGCGGAAATTATTCACATTGGTCAGGCCGTGATGAACAGCCCGAACAATACGATTAAATATTTTGTAGAAACCACATTTAACTATCCGACAATGGCGGAAGCGTACCGTGTTGCAACATTGAATGGTATGAACCGCTTATTCTAAGGTTAAAGTGAACTTAGAATGTGCAATGAAAGACCCGTAAGTTTCGGCTTGCGGGTTTTTTATGGTTAGAATAAAGTGCATACAAAATATACAGTCAATCCACTTATAATCATCAACATTTTCAACTCATTTTAGGTAGCCCATGACGATCCGTTCAGTGACCATTCAAGGTTTTCGATCTATTCATCATATGAATTTGACCTTGTCGCGTCTGAATATTGTCAGTGGTCCGAATGGTTGTGGTAAGTCCAATCTATATAAAGCTGTACGTCTCTTGCATGAAGCTGCAAATGGCCAATTATCCCAAGCAATTGCAAATGAAGGCGGGATTCAAAAAATCATGTGGGCAGGTGGTCACCGTGCGGGTGATCGATCGAAAGACCCTAAGCGCATGAAGCTTGCAGTGGAGATGGAGCATTATGAATATCAACTTGAAATAGGTTTTCCTGAACCGCTCATCACCTTGTTTGCACTCGATCCTTTGGTCAAAGTAGAAGGGATTTGGTTAAGCGGCTATCAACGTCGAAAAATGAGTGAGTTGTTGGAAAGAACCAACCAAGCGGCATTTCTTAAAAATGTTGATGAAGAACGGATTGCTTATCCGATGGCATTAACACCAGAAGAGTCGGTGTTTGGACAATTGTCCGATCCACACTTATATCCCGAAGTTTCACAAGTGCGTGAGACCATGAAAAACTGGCGTTTTTATCATGAGTTTTCTGTCAGTGGAAATTCACCGATCCGTGTCCCACAGGTGGGCATTCGTTCGCCAGTTTTAGCGCATGATGGTACAAATTTAGCTGCGGCTTTTGAAACCTTGCGTGAGCGTGGTAACAGTGAAACCTTGTTTGAAGTACTAGAAAAAGCCTTTCCGCAGACCCAATTTTATGTGCAGGAAATGGGTGGGCGCTTTCAAATGATGATGCAAAAGCAAGGGATCTTAAGACCTTTGGAAAGTGCCGAATTTTCAGATGGGACTTTACGGTTTTTGTGTTTAGCTGTGGCTTTATTGAGTCCAAGACCCCCAAATTTTATGGCACTGAATGAGCCAGAAAATAGCTTACATCCCGATTTATTACCTGCCTTGGCGATGCTGATTGCCGAAGCAAGTCGCTATACGCAGCTTTGGTTGACCACACATTCCAATGAACTGGTTGAAATGATCAAACAGTATAGTGATGTGCAGCATTATCAACTGGATCAGGTCGAGGGGAAAACTGTGGTCAAGGGCGCAAGCTTAATCGATGAGGATTAATTTACTCCTTGAGTTCTAGTTTTTTTTGCTTAAGTTTAAAAAGGCAGAAAAGTTAAAAAAGCGTAATAGCCGATAAAACTGCTTATTAAGCTGAACCAAACTGGCAGTTTGCTGCGAAGTAAAGCAATAACGACGGCAACAAATATAAAGTCTGTCCATTGAATGATGTATTTTTGGCTCATTTGAAATAGTAGACACAGTAATAAACCAACGACAGCCGCATTGATTATTTTTAAGGTGCCAAAAAGCATCGGGTATTTCATCAACTTATTCCAATAGGGCAATAAGCCAAACATTAGTAAAAATGATGGTAAAAATATCGTCACAGTCGCGAGTACAGCATTTAAGAGTAGCACATCAGTCATGGGTAAAAGTGTGCCGAGATAGGCGGCGAAACTAAACAAAGGCCCCGGCATGAGTTGTGCAAGGGCATAGCCTAAGTCAAAATTTTCATTACTGATCAGTCCTGTCGAGACAAAGTCCTGATGTAAAAATGGCAAAATAATATGTCCACCACCAAAGACTAGGGACGCTGTGCGGTAGAAGCTTTCTAAGCTAAATGCCAAGACACTGCTGTGTTGTATATCGAAGAATGGCAGAACGAAAAAAGGGCTGATAAAGGCGAGAAGCCATAGCCAAGAGGTGCGAGTATTTTCATGTGCATTTTGGCTAAAACTGTCATGTTTGGGTGGAACTGTTTCGGCGATATTTGGCTTTTGGCTGCGTAATTGATTTGACGATAAAACTAAACCGATAATTGCAGCGCATAAAATCACCAAAACTTGATTTAGAGAAAATTGAAAGAAATAAATAAAAAATGCAGCTAAAAGCATGACTAGATACTGAAATTTTGTTTTACAGAAGCTTCGCATCATTTGCCAAAATGCCCATGTAACCACAGCAAGGACAATCAACTGAATAACATGAAAGAACTGTGTTGAGAGTTGATCGCTAAGTTTTAAGCTTAAAATCGCCGCGGCACACATCAGCAGGGCGGATGGTAAAGTAAAGCCTAACCACGCCAAACAAGCACCTTGATAGCGGTTGAGTTGAAATCCAATCGCCATGCCGAGCTGGCTACTGGTTGGGCCTGGAAGGACTTGAGTCAAGGCAAGCAAATGCGCATATTCATGCTCCGTTATCCATTTTTCTTGTTTCACAAAATATTGAAAAAACAACACTAAATGCGCAGCAGGTCCACCAAATGCAATACACCCTAATCTTAAAAAGGTGAGAAAGATGACAAGGTTTCGTTGTGGTATGGACTGGCTCATGCGTTACCAATATTAAAAATCGAAATAAGGTTATGAATTTCTAAAGGATATAAGTATGAAAGTTAAAAGATTTTAAAGGTTGATTATTGCAGTAGTATGTAAATCCTGCTTCAAAATTATTCTGAAGCGCTTAGCAGGGAAAAAGATAATTGGACGAAGTGACATAGTGCTGTCCCACATGCACATGGCATCAGTTTTCGCCGCTGATTAGCATCAGCACATACACATAAAAAATTTGTCTAAAAATGACTACTCCAAAATCAGACACATTAGCAGAAATTTTGAGCGCTTTATTAAAGTGGTTGATGAGTGGCATTGCATCGTTACTTTCAATCATGGCATTTTCAGATGATCAGCTACCTGCTTCACAACCATTAGCAAGTTATGCAGATCAAAACAGTTGGCAGGACATTCAGCACTATCTACCCAAAGAATACCATTTAGATGAAATTCAACGACCTAAAGAAGAGTGGTGGAACTGGCAAGGTCATACTATTCACTTAGATACTTATCGTAATCCACAGGCAAAAGTGAAGGTGATTCTGTTTCATGGTGTGGGAACAAATGGTCGACAAATGTCGATGATTTTGGGTCAGCCTTTGGCACAGAGTGGCTATGAAACTATCGCTATTGATATGCCCGGTTATGGCCTCACCCAAGTCAAAAAAGGCTCAAAAATTCGTTATGATGATTGGGTTCAAGCAGGCAATGACCTCATTGAAGCTGAGCTACAAAAAGATCATCGTCCTATCGTTTTGTATGGGCTCAGTGCTGGTGGTATGTTGACCTATCACGTGGCGGCAAAAAATAAACAGGTGAAAGGTATCGTCGGTATGACCTTTCTAGATACTTCAAATAAAACCGTGCGTGATCAAGTCTCTTTGAATAAATTTATGAGCCGCGTGGGCAGTCCAATGGCTCATGTGACGGCACATACACCATTATCAGCATTGCCAATGCCGATGCGTTGGGTAAGTAAAATGCATCGTTTGGTGAATAATGACGCAGCATTGCAGGTCTTTTTAAAAGATAAAACGTCAGCTGGGAATAGTGTATCGGTTAAATTTCTAGATTCGTATTTATATTATAAAAATGACACGCCACCGGAGCAGTTTGATGTCTGCCCAATTCTACTAACGCAGCCTGAACAAGACCGTTGGACGCCTTTGGCTTTAAGTCAGCCATTTTTAGCACGGATTCACCAAGTTCCAGTCGATGTCGTGCTGTTGAAAAACGCAGGACATTATCCTTTGGAACAGCCGGGACTCGATCAAATGGTCAATACAATCGATGAGTTTTATCAAAAAGTCACGCAATAATCTGTTGAAAGCGTGATGCGTAATTCATACCAACATAGATATAAAAAAACCGCCAGAAGGCGGTTTTTTTATTGGGACTTTATCGTGGAAATATTTAAGCAAAATGACCATGTTGAAAATCATAAAATGCCTGACGTATTTCATCTTCAGTATTCATGACGAATGGTCCATGTGCCGCAATAGGTTCATTTAAAGCTTCGCCACTTAAAATAAGCAGTTTGGTTGCTACAAAAGATTTAAGTTTCAAGGACGATACTTGGTCACTGACATATAAAGTCTGTTTCGCATCAAAGCGTTGACCTTCAATTTCGATCGCGCCACTTAATACAAAAATCATGTTATTCCACTGTGGGTTGAATGAAAATTCCTGTTCAACATTTGCATTCAAGCGCACATCCAAGACATTCATTGGGCTAAAGGTTTCAGCTGCACCCATTGTGTCTTCAAATTGGCCAGCAATGACGCGTACCACGCCTGCATTTTGTGCAAGTTTAACTTCAGCAATATTGGCTGTAGTCAGTTCTTGGTAGCGAGGTTCAGTCATTTTGGCATGACTAGGTAAATTGACCCAAAGTTGTACCATGTCTAAATTTCCGCCAGTTTTTGCAAAATCTTTAGAATGGTGTTCTTCATGCATAATGCCTCGACCCGCGGTCATCCATTGCACTTCGTCTTTGGCAATACTGCCGTGATTTCCTTTAGAGTCAAAATGCTCCAATTCTCCTTCATAAACAATGGTTACTGTTTCAAAGCCACGATGTGGATGTGATCCAACACCACGTTGATGATGACTTGGAGAGAAATGATATTGGCCGGTATAGCCCATAACGAGAAATGGACTGGTTTGATTGCTCATTTCTTGCATAGGGAGCATAGAGTTTGTTGGGAAGCCATCGCCCACCCAAGTACTACGATCACTATGATAAACACGTTTGATTGAATTCATAATTCAGCCCTCAATATATTGCTTCTGAGATCTATTATTGAGGTATAGTGAGGGAATGACAGGGCGAAAAACTCAACAGATTATTCTAAAAATGAAACAATCATGCAAAATTTAAATGACTATTACTATTTCGTGCAAGTGGTGAAATACCAAGGTTATACCAAAGCCAGTGAAGCATTGGGTATTACAAAATCTAAGCTATCACGCCGTATTACAGAGTTAGAGGCGCGTTTGGGTGTACGTCTGATTCAACGTAATACGCGAAAATTTACTGTGACTGAAATAGGACAACAGTTCTATTTACACTGCTTAAAAATTTTAGAGGAAGTCAGCGAAACGGAAAACTTTGTGCTTAGTACGTTGAATGACCAACTCTGTGGCCAAATTAAAATCTCTTGTCCTGTGGCTTTGGTGGAAATGCCTGTTGCCAAAATGGTCACTGATTTTATGCAGCAATATCCTGAGGTCAGTGTGCATCTAATGGCGACCAATCATCGGGTTGATGTCATTGAGGAAGGCGTAGATTTAGCCATTCGTGTGCGCAATATGCCTTTAATGGATAGTGATTTGATCGTTCGAGATTTAGATGCTTGTGATCATGTTTTAGTGGCATCGCCACAACTTTTCTTCGAGCGTGAAATGCCACAGCAATTGGCTGAGATTCAAAATTTTCCGTGTATTGGTTTTGACCGACCTAAACATTTTTGGGATTTCCGACATCGTGAAAAAAGTGAAACCCAACAAATTGAATTTCATCCACGCTTAAGAACTGACAGTTTTAGTGCGATGATTTCTGCTGCTCTTTCTGGCGTAGGAATCGCATCTTTGCCCAAAGTGTTTGTACGTGATGCTTTAAAAAGTGGTGAGTTAATAGAGCTATTTCCTGAATGGCAATTGCCGCAAGGGGTCATCCATGTTGCCTACGCGACACGACAAGGCATGCTGCCGGGTGTGCGTGCGATGTTAGATCATTTAATTTCAGGTTTTAAGGCATTAGATATAGATCATCCGTAATTTGAGCAGTGTTCTTATTGTTTTAAAATTTTAATTATTTGGAGTTATTGCTCAAACACGGATTTTACAGGGTTATTTATTTTTTATTGTTGGCATGAAGTTCAACATTAGTATGGTCGTCCTCCTGCTAGGCTAATTCGCTTTAATAAGCGGCGTTGGTCTGAAGGGAAAGGGCGGCGTGAGTGTAAAGTGGCTTGGTTATCCCAAAATACAATGTCACCTTCTTCCCATTGATGTTCATATCGAAACTCAGGTTTCAATAAATGTTCACGTAAGGATGCAATCAATTCACTGCCTGACTGATCATCGTAGTGAACCAATTCCACTTCAGATCGTTCATTTAACCACAGACCTTTACGGCCACTTTCTGGATGGGTACGTACAAGCGGATGTGGATAGGCATGTCCAACAATCGGTTGGTCTTTGAAACGGTAAAGCGGTGTAGCGCCATATCCCGTTGTGCCTTTATTATTTTTGGCACGGACAAATGGGTTGTATGTAATGAGTTGAAGTTGGTCTAAATGTTTTTGTGTCACTTCATCTAAAGCTTCATAGGCTTTAATGGTGTTATACCATGAGGTTTGTCCACCGTCTTGTGGCAGTTCAATGGCATAGAGTAATGAACCAAAAGATGGCAGCGGAGTCCACTGATGATCTGCATGCGCAGCCAATTCACCATGTCCAGTATAGTCACCTTTGCCGACTGCATTTGACACAGGTACGACGTCTGGTGGTGTACCGGTATCATCTTGTGACGCTAACACTGGAATATCTGCACCGGGACGGAAGATTGAACCGAAGTAGCTTGCAAACGCGAGATACTGTAAATCATCTAGACTTTGATGTTTAAAAATTAAAATCAAGTGTTCTGCCAGCGCTTGTTTTAAACGGTAGATGGTTTCCCCAGACTGTGCTTTACACGCATCTAAACCATAAACCACAGCCCCCAAAGCTTGGTCATGTTGCACTTCAATACGAATTTCATTGCCATCTTGAAAATGTTCTGCTTGATGCCAACGCGGAGCATCATGGATGGCTTGTGAAAGTTGAGTTAATGCGGTCATTTCATAAGTTCTCAAATTGTTCTTTATTGAGACTTAATCTATGGAAGAAAGCGCAGGATGGAAAATTAAAAAATAAGCTAAGTTTATGAAAAAACGTATGATTAATACTAATATGCTGAAAATGCAGCTTTTATTGAATCGTGTAGTAAATAGCTAAAAAACTGCTGTTGTAGTGTTGATAAAACAGCAGTTTGGATCGGAATTAAGATTTCAATACGTCTTTAATGTGCACAAAACGCTTGGTTAAAGTATTCGAATAATTCAGGCGTTTGGCTCCATAAGCCGATGGATAAAGCCAACAAGGCCAGAATACTGATAGCAATACTGAGTCGGAACCATAATGTTGAATTAGTCATGAATGACACTTTCCTCATTAACCATGAAATGTACCAATACCCCAAAAATACTCAGGACAATCGAAAAAATCCAAATGGCATCATAGTTACCGGTCATATCGTGGTTCACACCACCCAACCAGCCACCAAAAAATGAACCGACTTGGTGAGTAAAGAACACGATACCACTCAGCATACTGAGATATTTAACGCCAAACATATTGGCCACAATACCGTTGGTGAGTGGTACGGTAGAAAGCCATAATAGTCCCATAATGACGCCAAATGCATAGATTGTCCATGTGCTTAAAGGCAGCAAAAGAAAGGTAATAATGGCAATACCACGTAATCCATACAGTCCCATCAACAGCTTTGGTTTGGAATATTTGCCACCGAGCCAACCAGCTGTGTAGGTGCCGACAATATTAAACAGTCCAACGAGCGCGAGGAAAATAGTGCCCGTAGTGGCATTAAAGCCATGATCGATTAAATATCCCGGAAGATGGATGCCAATAAACACCACTTGGAAGCCACAGACAAAGAAACCGAGTGCTAGAAACCAAAAGGGTTTATGCTCCCAAGCCAATTGCAAAATTTGTTTAAAAGTCAGAGAGGCTTCATGCGTATTAGTTGCATTTGGTGCAACATACATTGGTGCTTTTAGCATCCAAGCTAAAGGAATAATAAGCGCAATTAAAATGGCGCTGACCACCAAAGCCGAAGACCAACCCAATTTTTGCAATAGCAGTAATGTAGAGGGCAGCATAATGAACTGACCAAAAGAACCTGCTGCACTGGCAATACCCATGGCTAAACTACGTTTGTCTGGATGCGCTGCACGTCCTACGGCAGAAAGTAATACTGGAAATGATGTGGCTGAGAGAGCCAAACCCAGGATTAAACCTGCGCTTAAATTAAGAAGTAAACCGGTAGAGCTGATGGCCATGAGTAATAGCCCTAGGGCATATAATGCACCCCCGACGGCGACCACGATCTTACTGCCATATTTATCTGCAAAAGCCCCAGTAATTGGCTGTACAGCACCCCAAATTAAGTTTTGCATGGCAATGGCAAGGCTAAAAACGTTATGTCCCCAACCAAATTCATCACTCATCGGCACGAGATAGAGGCCAAATGCATGACGCACCCCTAAAGACAATGCCAAAATAATAGCACTGCCAATGAGCATGTAAATCAGGGGCTTTGAGAAACGAGTATCAGACATACAGCAGGCTACATTCTTTAAATTTAATCCAATGGTATTCGAATAAACGCAGAGTTGCGATTAAATTTAATTCACCAAACAATAAATTTTTTTTATAGGTAACTATGGATGAATAAAGGAAATTGACACAGCAGAAATTCAAAAGTGTCTAAATGAGATTGAAAAGATATCTCAGAATAAAAGACCATATGTAGCCTAATAAAAAAGACGGCTGTAGCCGTCTTTTTATATTTAGGTTATTAATTAGAAACGCATACCGATACCTGCATACGCAAGGATCGGGTTTACTTCAATATCGGCTTTAGATTTGATCAGTTCACCATGTGTCGCATCTGTAACGGTAATGGTGGTTTCATTCTGTAGGTGTGCATAGCTAACAGAACCTACAGCAAACCATTTGTCATTGAAGTCATAAGTAAAACCAGCTGTCACAACAGGTGCAAAGGCATCAGTTGCATCTAGTTCCACTTTGGGTTTTGCATTTGGATTGGGACTACCATCTAGTGCAGCCCCAGCTTTATTATCAAGAATATTATAAATCATGTGACCAGCTGCGATGAGGTCTTTTTCGGTTTGTGGATTAATTTCAAGTTCATTGAAATAAGCATACATAAGACCCAATCCGACATATGGACGGAATTTATTGACGCCAGTTTTTCCGAAATGGTATTGGAACTCAAATGCAGGCGTCCAAGCACGTGCCGAAGCTGCAGCACCATGTGCTTCTAAATTAGTAATAAAAATATCATTGTCTAAATTTATGGTACCTACAATTGGTTTAGCAACAGCACTAAATGGAGCATAAATTTTACCTTTACCTTGTAGGTCAACTTTTGGAGGAACTCCAGCTTTCATTTCAAAGGAAATGTTATCGGTAAAGAAATAATTGGTCATAATCCCAAGTGTGGTTACGTCGTCGGCTTCAAGACCTGTACCAGGGTTATCCCAAGATTCTAAACCATAGATTTGTGCTGAACCACTCATAAAGCTAGGAAGACTACTATCTGGATTGAGTCCATTAATTAAATTTACGAGCCAATTAGCTAATCCACTAGAGTTCTCTACTCGATTGTCTATGACCGCTTGAGTTGAAATTTGTCCAACATCAGATTGAATACCTTCATAAGCGGCTGTTTTGACGTTAAATGGTTGTGCCTTACCCTGAGGCATAACATGTAATGCCCCGACAGAAACAGAGAAACGTTTGAAGCCATCGCCATCTTTTAAACTAAAATATGGTGAGTCTGCATGACTGAGCATAGGTAGGGCAGCCATAGAAGCAGCAATGCACAATACACTTTTTTTCATTTTAAAGGACTCCATGTCCGTAAATTGATAATAATTTTTCTAAGTGCTCATTATTCAAAATTAGTGCGTAAAAAATGTTATAGAAAACAAGAATAAACGTAATAGTCCTGTAACATTTTTGATGATTTGTATTATTTGAAGGCTTTAATTAGGTATTTGTGTAAAAAAAATCTAACTTTTTTGAAATTTAGAAATGGTTCTATCTATTTGTAAATACTCAATATTTATTGACATAAATGACAGTGCTTTGGTTGATTTGGGTCAATAAATTAGTTTAAAACGACCATATTTAAAGCAGTTTTTTGTGCTGTTGTCCTCTATAGATATAAAAATTCATAGCTAATTATGGAGTCTTTATATGTCAATCGAGGCTAATCACTCAAAGCCTTTTACACCAAAACCATTTTTTTTGTACAATAGCGCCAGATTCAATTGAGTTATTCGTATGAGTACGCAAAACCCTCCCAAGAAAAAGGCTTTAGTTAATTTGCCTTTTCCGATTAAAAAAGCTGAAGATAATGCTTCGGATGAAATCTTTGAAGATATGCGTCCTAAACCTCAGCGTTATGCTGACCGTACTTGGATGCCACCACGCGGTACACGTCGTTCGATGGGTAAGCGTTAAGAGATTTAAATAAAAAAGCCATGGTTCAAACCATGGCTTTTTTATTGCAAATTATTGATGTTAATTACGTATTTCAGACTGAATTCTGCGGTCTTTATTGAGATAATACTTTTTCTTCTGACGATACATGTCCAAATCGGCACGTTTAAGCATATCGTCCATCCGCTCATTCAGCCCATTGGTGGCACAGCCAATCGAGATACTCATCGGTTGATTAGAATAAAATTGGTTATCGACCAATAACAACTCATTCAAACTTTGTAAGCAGTTTTGCAGCGCTGCATCATCTGCACCCGGTAATAGAATGACAAATTCATCACCGCCAATGCGCGAAGCAGAATAGGGCGTATGCTGAATAAGTTGGTTTAAAATGTTGCCCAGACGTCTGAGGATACTGTCACCAGCATCGTGCCCAATACTGTCATTGAGTTCTTTTAGTCCATTTAAATCAATAAAAATACAAGAAACAGGACGTAATTGATTGCGTTCGAGACGATTGAGTTCTGCGATATAAAATGAACGGTTATAGAGTTTGGTCAGGACGTCATGTTTACCTAAATATTCAAGATAATTTTCAGCCTTTTTACGTGCGGTAATATCAGTCAGAGCAACCTGCACGGTGCTCCAGTCGTCGAGATAATCAGGAAATACAGTAAATTGTAGTAAGACGTGGCGAATACTGCCATCAAGTGCATAATTTATAGCTTCACGTTGATGATGTAAATTACCATTCCAAAGTTCAATCAACTGTTCTTTAAATGTTTGAAGCATCTCTTTGGCAAATACTTTATGTACATTTTTGAGCAATATTTCTTTGTTCGGAGCGCCAAACAAATCAAGGGTGGCCTGATTAACATCAACGATCAGTATTTCCTTGATACACTCTTGTACAAAATCGGGGTGAACATCCAAAAATGTCACAAAATCTTCTATACCTAAAGCGCGAAGTTGATCTAATTTTATTTTAATCCGGCTGAAATCTTCTACCCAAAGTGAGGTTGGCGAATAATGGAAACGCGCTTCTGCTAAATGACGACTTTGTTCTTGTAAACGGCAAGCTTCGGTATAAGACGTGATATCTTCAGTTGTAATTAAAACAGCTGATAAATCCTGCTCATGATTTGGTAGGACGATGCCTTTGAGTTGAATGTCTAAACGTTGCCCACTGAGCGGTATAGTTCACGGCAGAATGGGAAAAATGTGTTTCACCATTCCATAATGCAACCAATTCTCTAATATGTGTTTGACACATCTCCGCCTGAAAAACTAAATCAAGGTTTTGACATAAATGTTCAATATTACGCGCTTGATACAGTTCTAACGTTTTTGTGTTGACCTGTAAGATTTTTATTTTTCTTGCACATTGCAGAATACGTGATTCATCTTGTTGAGGAAAAGTGGAGAGATCCTGCACACCTTGCTGACGCCAGAGATCAAATTGTTTTTTGACTTCACTGTAATCTTCAAGCCACATGGCAATGGGGGATAGCTCAAAAAAAAGGAGAATCTAGCATGTCTATTTTATGTGCTCGTCATTCTTCATGATAATTACAGCATGTAGTATAAGACGAAAAAAATGATATTAAAATAATGTGATATGTAAAATAAGTTTTATTTTTAGTGTGACTTATGTCGCTAAAAGTCGTTAATTCAACTTAGATAAAAAGCCAATGTAGACTTTGGCTTTTTTAGGGGGGGAGATATGGTGAAAAAAGTCTTTAGCGGTTGGCTTTACGGGCTTTATTTTCAGGCTTTGGTGCAGCGATTTCACGTTCAGCTTTCCAAACATCAATGAAATCTTTTTCATTGATATTATAAAGTTCAAGTAGGGCTAAAATAACGCCGCCAAACATCATCGGGCCTTCAGAGTTGCTTTGAAATTCAAATATTTTCCCATTCAGCGCATGCAAAATATCTTCAATTTCAAAAATACGGTCACGACCATTACTGTCTGTTGGGTACATTTGGGTATTCAGGACAATTTTCGCAAGACTTTTTTCATTATCTGTTAAGGCCAGTACATCAACCAACTCATCTGTTGAAGGTGCGAAAATAACCGAATCTCGATAAATCGTATGTAAAAGTTTCGAGGTGAGTTTTGGTAATGCTTTTTCAACGAATGGACGGAAAGAAATAGGGAAAATCACATTGCTGGAAATCCCCTTAAACATGGGAGCAATTTCTTCAACTTTATAGCCAGCGACACCACAGCCAATCGAAGTAATGAAATATTTGGTCTTCGGATGATTCTTGGTATAGATTTTAAAATCATCAACATAATATTGAATCTGAGACAATGGCATTTGTTGTAAATGCTCATTCATGGTTGGAATAGCAAAACTTTGACCAGCCCATCCACGACCAATACCATTCATTGCACCAAAATGCTCTAGGGCAGTACGCGCTGCACCGCCAGTATGTTGACCTGCCATATTGCTGCCAAAAACAAAAATAGTATCTTCGGGTAGGTTTTTAACAATACTTTCGTCATGATATTGGTAAGTCATAAGTTTGATCTGTGGCGTCCTTTTGTTCATGTTGCAGGTGAAATTTACATAGGTCAAGTATCAATAAGGGATAAATGAACGCTTTATTCCTGAGTTTTTTTAGAGCCAAGAGTTTCCTCAAGAAAAACATGCGAAATCAGGCGAATTATTTTTCAAACATGAGAAAAATCTATGGGGTTATGTTGAATTATAATTTTACAGTCTGTACATGCCTCTGGTATTTACATAAATTTAGCGTTGTTTTGTGCAACTTTGCCCTCATAATAAAGCCATATAAAACTGTTGAAGAAGAGTGTGATGCAGGAACAGCCTTTTGAACTGGTAACACAATATCAGCCGGCAGGTGATCAGCCTCAAGCGATTGAGAAATTGGTGAAGGGGATTGAAAAAGGAATGCATGATCAGTTGCTCTTAGGGGTAACAGGTTCAGGTAAAACCTATACCATGGCAAATGTGATAGCACGCACGCAACGTCCAACGATTATTATGGCGCATAATAAAACTTTGGCTGCGCAGCTTTATGGCGAGTTTAAAGCCTTCTTTCCGCATAATGCCGTGGAATACTTCGTCAGTTATTATGACTATTATCAACCCGAAGCCTATGTTCCATCTTCAGATACTTTTATTGAAAAAGACTCATCGATTAATGATCACATTGACCAAATGCGTCTTTCGGCAACCCGAGCATTATTAGAACGTCGTGATGCAATTATTGTAGCGTCAGTTTCAGCCATTTATGGTCTAGGTGACCCGAATGCCTATATGAGTATGCTTTTGCATATCGTGGAAGGTGACCGTATCAGCCGTGATGACATCATTCGTCGTTTGGTGGAAATGCAATACACCCGAAATGAACTCGAATTCCTACGTGGCACATACCGTATCCGTGGTGAAATTATTGATATTTTCCCTGCAGAATCGGATCAAAATGCCATTCGTATCGAATTGTTTGATGACGAAGTTGATTCAGTTCGATGGTTTGACCCATTGACGGGCAAGCTAGTCCGTAAAGTGCCACGTATTACGATTTATCCAAAGAGCCATTATGTAACACCTAAAGATAATTTACAGCGTGCAATTGGGACTATTCGAGAAGAATTAACTGAACGACTCGGCTTTTTCCGCGCCAATGATAAATTACTCGAAGCACAGCGTATCGAACAGCGAACACGTTATGACTTAGAGATGATGCAGCAGCTTGGCTATACCAATGGTATTGAAAACTACTCACGGCATTTGTCAGGTCGTCCCTCAGGTGAAGCACCTCCGACTTTGTTTGATTATGTACCTGATGATGCTTTATTAATCATTGATGAATCGCACGTTACCGTTCCGCAAATTGGGGCTATGTATAAAGGTGACCGTTCACGTAAAGAAAATTTGGTCAATTACGGTTTTCGTTTACCAAGTGCGCTTGATAACCGCCCAATGAAATTTGAAGAATGGGAGCGGATTATTCCTTCGACCATTTATGTCAGTGCAACGCCTGCACATTACGAAATGGAAAAGTCTGAACAAGTCGTTGAGCAAGTGGTTCGACCCACAGGTTTGGTCGACCCTGAAATTGAAATTCGTCCAGTGTTAACGCAAGTGGATGATGTATTGTCAGAAATTAATAATCGTAAAAACTTAAATGAGCGTGTATTGGTTACGACATTAACCAAACGTATGGCAGAAGATTTAACTTCATATTTGAAAGAATATGGTATTAAGGTCGCTTATTTACATTCTGATATTGACACTGTTGAGCGCACTAAAATTATTCATGAATTGCGTTCAGGTGTATACGATGCAATCGTTGGGATTAACTTGCTGCGTGAAGGCTTAGATATGCCAGAGGTGTCTTTAGTCGCCATCTTAGATGCTGACAAAGAGGGGTTCTTACGTTCTGAGCGTTCTTTGATTCAAACCATTGGTCGTGCAGCGCGTAACTTAAACGGTAAAGCGATTTTATATGCAGATCGTATGACCGACTCCATGCAAAAAGCCATTGATGAAACGGATCGTCGTCGTAATTTACAAATTGCATTTAACCTTGAACATGGCATTACGCCACGCAGTGCAGTGCGTCAAAACGTCAATGATATTGATACAGGTGAAGTGCTGACAGATGATGAAATCGATGCAAAAATTTCAGATCAGGCTAAGGCATTAACTGCAGATGAAAGTCATTTGATGTCTGATCCAAAACTTTTAGCAAAACATATGAACAAGCTGGAAAAAGAAATGCTAAAAGCGTCTAAGGATTTACAGTTCGAACAAGCCGCTCGATTACGCGATGAAATCTTGCGTTTAAAAGCACAGATGATTTCATAATTTTGTTAGACAAGATGCGGCATATTGTTTGAATTACATACATAATTCAGACAAGAAAATGATTTTTAGAGCAATTTTTTCCGCTAGAGTAAAAACACGAGAGAGAGAATTACTTAATTTTCATCGAATGTTTTGCATCGAAATGAGGCATAAAATGACAACAACGAATCTTCCGAAAGCTGGTTTTAAGCTCGCAAAAATTGCACTTGGTGCAGCAGTGTTAATTGGTTTGGGTGCAGCCACAATGGCCTATGCACAGACGAAACCTTTACAGACTGTGGAAAAAGTCGAGCTCGATCGTTATTTAGGTATGTGGTATGAAGTTGCTCGTAAGCCTTTAGTCTTTCAAAAAAGCTGTGCTCGTGATGTTACAGCGGTCTATACCTTAAATGAAAACGGCAATATTAATGTCAATAATCGCTGTGTATCGAAAGATGGCACCAAGAAACAATCAATAGGCGAGGCATTTGTACAAAATGCACCGTTTAACTCAAAATTAAAAGTCAGTTTCTTACCTGAAGCGATTCGTTGGTTGCCTGTGGGGCGTGGTGATTATTGGGTGCTCAAAGCCGATGAAGACTATCAAACAGTCTTGGTGGGTGAACCCCGTCGTAAATATATGTGGGTGCTATCTCGTTCGGCTCATCCAGATCAGGAAGTGATTCAGGAATATCTAAATTATGCTCAATCTGTCGGTTATGACTTATCAGATATTATTCATACCAAGCAAACAGTAAAACCATAAAACCTAAATATTTGAACAAATGCTAAAAAACCATGCCTGTGCATGGTTTTTTATTTGCTAGAATGTCT
This sequence comes from Acinetobacter sp. YH16056_T, assembly GCF_024605895.1. Classification (NCBI taxonomy): domain Bacteria; kingdom Pseudomonadati; phylum Pseudomonadota; class Gammaproteobacteria; order Moraxellales; family Moraxellaceae; genus Acinetobacter; species Acinetobacter sp. YH16056_T. The sequence continues at coordinate 1,215,481 of NZ_CP094545.1, forward strand.
CTGCGAAAAGCTTGATTGATCAAGCAAAATATCAAATTTATGGTGTATTTTGGACTGGAGTGGAAGATGTATAAAGGCGTTGCATTGTCTGTATTGGCATCGGTCACTTTTGGTATTTTGTATTTCTTTACCATCTTTTTAAAACCTCTAGATAGCGAGCAAACTTTTGCATGGCGCATGTTGGCGACCTTGCCATTTTTAACCTTATTTATGTGGTGGATGAAAGATTTAAACAAAGTCAGTGAAATTTTTTGGCGTGTGGTCAAGCAACCGATCTTTCTCATTTGGTTAATCATTAGTTCATTTTTATGTACTACACAGCTTTGGTTGTTTTTGTGGGGACCAATTAATGGCCGAGGGCTAGAAGTATCTTTAGGGTATTTTCTATTGCCCTTAGTGATGGTTCTGGTTGGATGTGTACTGTATAAAGAAAAGCTGTCTAAATGGCAGATGGCTGCCGTGGCATTGGCAATTTTAGGGGTCGGCCACGAAATTTGGCGTATTGGCAGTATCGCGTGGGAAACTGTCTATGTCGCTGTGGCTTACCCGATTTATTTCTTTTTACGTCGTACCTTTAAAACCGATCATTTGGGTGGTTTTTGGTGGGATCTTTGCTTAATTTTGCCTGTAGCCTTTTATTTAGGATTTATTCATAGCGATAGTTTAGAGCTAATGTCGTTATTCCCGTATCTGATTTTGGCGGTTTTAGGACTGGGTTTTCTGAGTGCGCTTGGCTTAGGTAGCTATATGTTGGCGAGTCGTTATTTGCCATTTGTGATTTTTGGTTTGTTGAGTTATTTAGAACCCGTGTTGTTAGCTTTTGCATCCATCGCATTGGGGGAGCGAGTAGAAGCCGAAGAATGGCTGACCTATATTCCAATTTGGGGTGCGGTATTGTTATTGGTGATAGAGGGTGTTTTGCATCTGTTTAAACAAAAGCAAAATGAACGTGCGCTAGCAAAAAATGTAAAAGCGTTAAATGATCGAATCGATTCTTAGACTGAAAATGCTGGTACGATAAATTGATCAGTTTACAATTAATGCTTGCTGTTTTTTAATAAAATCTTAAACTTAGAAAACTAAAACACGCCATGATTCAATTTATTGTTTAGGAAGAACAGCATTGAATGATGGTGTACAAAAATATTTATTTTAGATAAAAATAAACTGAAATCGATAAAAGATCGATTAAAGAACCAAGATACAGGAAGCAGTCAGTGGTTGTCCCATTTCATCAAAGCGCTAAACTTTTACAGCTAGAGCCTGTGTTGGATCAGCATTGGCGGAGTATTGTATCTGAAGTATGCACTGATCTTGATCAATCCAATTTAGCACAGATACAGCAGGTGTTATCGCAAAAAGGTATTCGTTGGGAGTCTTCATCACAGTCGTATCAAAGAGATGTACCGATGAATTTGGGCATGCTGATGAAAGTACTAAAATATGATGTCATGCGTGAGCATGCACAGTATTTGGCAACACAGCTCGAAGAACTTCGAACATTGACAATGAGTATTCAAGTTGCGCAAAAATTAGAAGAAAACCTAGCCTATATCAATAAAATAGATGCCGAAGAAGATTTTGAATTACAGCATGAAAAAAACGTATTACATCGGCATTTCATTTTAAATGCTGCACAAATCATCCGTGAAATGGATTTGATTGCGCCGAGTGATGCACGTGAACTCACTGCCCAGCAAGTCAAAATTTTCTTGATCGAAATTTTCTTAAAGTCACATATGTTGGGGCAATTTTTTGATGCCACTATCCCGAAATCGTCTGAGATTTGGCAACATCCGATTTTTAAATACTATTTAAAGCGTGAACAAAAAACGCGATATTTACAAATTGTACAAACATCTGAGTTTATTTATATTTTGTCACCTGATTTAGATTGGACGACGCAGTATTCAGCTACACGGTTTTTATCGACAAAGCACAATGATGCCTTAGCAGACGACGTTTTTGATGGGGTGGCCATAGATTTAACTACTGCTTTAGAGAATCAGCAAATAGAACAATTAAAAATTCAAGTGTCAAAGCTAGCATCCATTGCAGGTTTTATACATTTAGATCTACAAAATTTAATGCAGCAACTCCATATACGGGTAGATAAGCATCTACTTTTGATGCTGCATGTAGAGGATGCCACTCAACAATTGGCGACGGTTTTACCTGTTTTTGAGCAGCAGTTCAATGAATTGATTTTGAAGCCATTACATCAGACTGTTCAATTTCAACTAAGTGAGCAGATACAGCATGATTTTGTCTTTTTTCATTGCATGCAAATATCTCAGAAGCTCATCACGAGTCTAAATGTCTTGAGTAGTTGCCCTAAGTTTGAGGCAAGTTTGGAGTTGAAACGACTGCGACTTCAACTACAGGCTTGGCAAGTACTGTTGTTGAAACGGTGTACGCACATTTTTAATGTTCAAAACGAAGATGAGTGGGAGTTTCATCATCATCAGTCACAGCAAATTCATACGGCGCTGAAGGCGCTCTTGCAGTCGGTCGATGATCAACAGAAGATCTTTGCTACAGAAGCAACTGTAGAAAATATGGGTACCCATGGCGCGCATGTTGGATTTTCCAAACGCATGACGAAAACAGGGGATTATGAAAGCCTTGAAGCCGATGCTTTAAAAGCGCAGCAGCAAAAAAAACGACAAACTTATATGCAGGTTTTAATGTTGCTGAAGGAACATGCGTCACAGCTCGTCAATCTCGATTTTGAGCCATGTGAAAATGCCTTAAACGTGCGATCTTTTAGTGATCAGAGATATTTTGCGATTAGTGCTGGAGAGAATAGTTTAAATGCACTTCCGAAAATATTAGAGCTGAGTGCAAATTTCTTTGATTTTAATCTGGAAAAGTTTGCTGAGAATCTGAAAAATTAACAGAATTTTAAATATTGATCTGACTTTAAAACTAATGTTAGGCAGTAACATTAGAGGCGTAATTTGATTCAAATAAAAGAACGATACGCGGTAATGTCATCCGCAATTGTCTGAGACAAGGTTACTTCTAATAAAAAATGTTTTTGCGATACTTTGAATAAATTGACGGTAGTGAACGAGTTTTGCGGTGAGGAGCATTGCTCCGCAAGATTGTTTCCTTACGAAGCATGCTTCTCATTTTGCCAAATGAGAAACAACGTTTCGTAAGAGTACCTCCAGCTGAAGGCTAAACCCTTGATTCAAACCTCAGATGTAAGACTCCGTCGAATAGTTTTAAAAATCATTTAAAAATGTGAAATTATTATTACGAGCTTAACATCAGTAAAAATACTATAAATTGAGCAAAATAAAAAAACAGCACAATTTGAAAAATATAAATATTCGTTCATCTTTGAGCTAAATGTGCTGAGATCTGGTTGATAAAACTACATTTGAAATTTTGTGACAAAAATCTGCGAAAAAGCCGGTTTTTCAACTTTCGGCTATAAAATCATAATACTAATCATGATTATTTTGAAAATTGATAGTGAATATATAACAAAATAACCTTGTCGAAATCTGCTTTTAGATTCATTAATTTTCAGTTTTCCATTACAATTGTGGGGTTTTGAAATTTATGCTTAGATTTACAATTAATTAGAGGACGTATCTGTGAGCAAAGACACTATCGTTGCCCTACATGCAGAGCACCAAGGTCGCTGGAAAAACCGTGAAGAAATCGCGGAACGTATGATTGCCCTAGTGGGTCAGTTATATCGTGAAAAAAACATCGTAGCTACAGTATACGGTCGTTCTTTAATTAACCGTTCGGTTATCCAAATTCTTAAAGCGCATCGTCGTACTCGCGTACTTGACGTTGAACTTTCAGTTGTGAACACTTTCCCAATTCTTGAAGCTTTGGCAAAAATCGAAAACATCGGTACTGCTGAAATTGATCTTGGCAAACTTGCTGTTGAGTTCAAAGAAAAAGGCGGTGATGTTGACGCATTCGTTGCTGACGCTGTTAAATCACTTGAAGGCAATGCAACTAACGTTGAAAACCGTGATGTTGTACTTTACGGTTTCGGTCGTATTGGTCGTATCCTTGCACGTTTGATGATCAGCCAATCTGGTTTAGGCCGTGGTCTTAACCTTAAAGCAATCGTTGTTCGTAAATCATCTGACGGTGACTTAGAAAAACGTGCGTCTTTATTACGTCGTGATTCTATTCATGGTCCATTCGCAGGTACAATTTCTGTTGATGAAGAAAACGAAGCAATCATTGCTAACGGTAACTTCATCAAAGTGATCTATGCGTCTAACCCATCTGAAGTTGATTACACTGCTTACGGTATTAACAATGCACTTGTAATCGATAACACAGGTAAATGGCGTGATTCTGAAGGTCTTGCACAGCACCTTAAATGCGCTGGCGCTGCACGTGTAATTCTAACTGCACCTGGTAAAGGTGACATGAAGAACGTTGTATACGGTGTGAACCAAGCTGACATCCTTGATGAAGATACAATCATCTCTGCTGCAAGCTGTACAACAAACGCGATCACACCAACACTTAAAGTGTTAAACGACAAGTACACAGTGATCAATGGTCACGTTGAAACAGTTCACTCGTTCACGAACGACCAAAACTTAATCGACAACTACCATAAAGCTGACCGTCGTGGCCGTGCTGCTACTTTAAACATGGTAATCACTGAAACAGGTGCTGCTAAAGCTGTTGCTAAAGCACTTCCTGCTCTTCAAGGTAAATTGACTGGTAACTCAGTACGTGTACCTACTCCAAACGTATCTCTTGCAATTTTGAACCTTACTTTAGGTCAAGATGTTGACCGTGAAGAAGTGAATGAATATATTCGCCAAATTTCAATCAACTCTAACCTTCAAGGTCAAATCGGTTATACAAACTCAACTGAAGTTGTATCGTCTGACTTTATCGGTTCACGTACCGCAGGTGTATTTGATGCTCAAGCGACAATCACTTCTGGTAACCGTTTAACTGCTTATGTTTGGTACGATAACGAAGTAGGTTATAGCTGCCAAGTATTGCGTATTGCGGAACAAATGGGTGGCGTAAGCTATCCAAAAATTCCTGCTGAAACGAATGCATAATTTGTGAAAGCTAAAAAAGAGCCTCATTTGAGGCTCTTTTTTATTGTGGAAAATAAAGTTGGCCAATCAGCTTAATAAAATCATATACATTAATTGATGGAAAATTCACCTTGATACGCTCATATGAATCTGTTAGCTTACAAATGGTAAGTACATTAAAAATAGTAAGTAATAACTAAAAACCGTGATCAAGAAAGGAACTCTTCAATGACCAAGTATGCAATCAGTCCATTGTTGGGACAGGTGCTATCTAATGAATGCCCATCCCGTGAAATACTGGAACATCTCACCAATAAATGGTCAGTGCTAGTATTGCGCTGTTTAAGTGAAGGTGTACATCGCTTTAGTGAGCTGAAACAGCGAATTGAAGGGGTCAGTGAAAAAATGCTGGCGCAAACCTTAAAAATGCTGGAGCAAGATGGTTTTATTTTAAGAACGGTGTATCCGGTTGTGCCACCCAAAGTGGAATATCAATTGACCATTACCGGTTCGCAAGCAGCAGAAAAAATAAACTATTTGATTGGCTGGGTAGAGCGCAGTTTGCCAGAGATTTTGGAAAATAAAGAGCGTGTTACTAAATAAAAATTAAATTGCTTTTGGGGAAGCAATAGATGAAAAAATCAGAAAATTTGATTGCGACAGTGTTAGCAGTCTACGCAATTATCTTAACCTTATGCATCGCTATTTATGCAATTTTTAAAAGTTTAGAAGTTGATATTACTTTAGCGACAAATCTTTTGCTTTGGTCGGCGGGGATATTTGCTCCAATAGCGGTCTTAATGACTTACACGAATTGGCGAGAGCAAAAAGGCAGTGAATTAATTGCTGCTCAATCTAAAGATTTAATAATTTATTTAAAGGAATATAAAGCTCAAACTAATAAGCTTCTGGCGCTTGTACTTAATAACTATTTAAATGAATTAGATAATGAAATGATAAAAAAATTTTTAGGTCCTAAAATCGAGCCATGTGAAATCAGAAGGATATGGGGTTCTTTAAGTCCCCTAAGGCAAAATATAAATGATGCTTTGAGTTTTATAAATTTTAATCAAGATAATAAAAAATTAGGAAAACTGATCGACGAATATCGTGAGCTTGCTAGCAAAATTGACTCGCATATATATGGAATAAATAATGAGGAAATCTATCATCAGTTTTTTAGGATAGCATTTTCTGAAAAACTTGATGAATTGATTGAGGAGATGTACGAATATGCGTTATATCGAAAAACATTAAATTTTTAATTAGTAATGAGAAAAGGAATAAACCATTCGATTTATTCCTCATAAAACACTTAATTTTTAACCATCTTATTAAAATCCCACCGATCAATCAGTAAAATTCCAATCGAAAAAACCAAAGCTAGAATCACACAACCCATCCAACCAAAATGCTGCCAGGCATATACTGCACCGAGTGAACCTATAGCTGCACCAGTAAAGTAAATCGTCATATACACCGCATTAATTCGCGAACGGGATTTAAGATCAATCCGATAGACCAAATTTTGATTGAGCACGTGAAATGCTGTTAAACCAAAATATGCCATGAGTACGCCAATCGCATAAATCACGATATTTTGCTGGGCAAAAAATAGAGGGATAGTTGAGAAAAACATCAAAGCAATACAGAGTTTTGCTACAAAGTTTTCTCTACCTTGTCCCACAATTTTACCCGACCAACTTGATGAATAAATCCCGATCACACCAAGCAAGCCAAACAGACCAATTTCAAAATCAGTAAAGTAATATGGCGCACTGCCTAAGACAAAAGTCATAGAGGTAAAAATCATCGACAAAATACCAAAACCCAAAGCACCAGCACAGGCACGACGAATCAGATGTGGATTATTTTGAGCAATGATAAACAACGAGCGGTAAATTCCTATCATTGTTAAACCTGCTTGCGGCGTCGTGTTCGGAAGTTTTTTCCACATGATCATCGCAAAACCTAAAGTGATGATACCACTGGTGAAATACACAGCATTCCAGGACCAATAGGTCGATACAAAGCCTGCAAATGTTCGCGATAAAATGATGCCCATGACCAAGCCGCTCATGAGTTTACCTACAGTGGCTGCGCTGGATTCGGGTGGGCTAATACTCGATGCAAAAGGAATTAGGACTTGTGCCGAAATTGCGCCAAACGTCGCACAAAGGGTAAATAGATACAGCGTGCTTAAGTTGCTACTTAACGATAATAAAATCTGAGAAAGAGCAGCAAAGACCATTAAGCTAACAATGAGTTTGCGCTTATTTAAAAAGTCACCTAGTGGGACCAAGAGCATTAAACCTAAAACATAGCCAATTTGTGCAATCACTACAGTCAAACCAGCTTCACTAGTGCTAATGCCTAAACCTTTTTCAATCGAATAGATAAGCGGTTGATTAAAATATGCTGATCCTGCGCATAGACCACAAGCAAGTGCCATCAATAAAACAAATTGTGATGACAATGGACTGATAGTATTCCTTTCCTTAGGATTTGACATAACAAAAACTCTGATTGCAAGAATTGCACTATATGAAGATGTTACGACAAGCAGAAATAACAAAAAACAACCAACTTAGCGTTGCGAGCTATATGTACATCAGACGATCAATTCAAGCTGGATTGTACTTTTAAAATTTTGATACAAGCTCAAAAAAAATCTGCTTGAAATGCATGATCTTCATGGAATAGTGAATAAATATAGTCGAGAAATTCTTTAAAATATGGCAGAATAAGCGGTTTTAAAGTTTTTAGAGGATTGGCAAATATGCGCTTTGTTGATGAAGCAGTCATTACCGTAGAGGCTGGCGACGGTGGCAATGGCGTAGCCAGTTTTCGCCGTGAAAAATTCGTACCATTTGGTGGTCCAGATGGTGGTGATGGTGGTCGTGGCGGTAACGTATACGTTCAAGCCGACAACGACACAAGTACCCTAGTAGATTATCGTTATACACGTAAATTCCGTGCAGAACGTGCTAAAAATGGTCGTGGAGCGAACTGCTCAGGCCGTGGCGGTGAAGATACCGTATTGCTCGTTCCAGTGGGCACAACAATTGTAGATACAGAATCTGGCGATATCATCGGCGACTTAGTGGCTGACGGTCAGCGTGTGTTAGTGGCAGCAGGTGGTGAAGGTGGTTTGGGTAATACTCACTTCAAATCTTCAACCAACCGTTCTCCACGTAAATGTACACACGGCTCAAAAGGCGAATATCGTGAAATTCGTCTTGAATTAAAAGTACTCGCAGACGTTGGTTTGTTGGGTATGCCAAATGCGGGTAAATCAACCTTTATCCGTGCAGTTTCAGCAGCAAAACCAAAAGTTGCAGATTATCCATTTACCACTATGGTGCCAAATCTAGGTGTGGTTGATGCCGATAGTCACCGTTCATTTGTAATGGCGGATATTCCGGGTCTAATCGAAGGTGCTGCAGAAGGTGCAGGTCTAGGTATTCGATTCCTGAAACACTTGGCACGTACACGTATTTTATTACACATCGTAGATGTTCAACCGATTGATGGTTCTGACCCTGCGTACAATGCAAAAGCAATTTTGGAAGAGTTGAAAAAATTCTCCCCAACGCTTTCAAAATTACCTGTTGTATTGGTACTCAATAAAGTAGACCAATTGGCGGCTGAAACGCGTGATGAATGGTGTGATCACATTCTCGAAGAGTTGCAGTGGAAAGGCCCTGTATTCAAAACTTCAGGTTTAACGTTTGAAGGTACTAAAGACGTTGTGTACTACCTGATGGATCAAATTGAAGAACAGCGCGAACGCGAAACTGAAGATCCTGAATATGCAGCAGAAGTTAAAGCGTTCCGTGATCAGCTTGAAGCTGAAACACGTGAGCAAACGCTTGCTGCGAAAGAAGCATATCGTGAAATGCGTCGTCAACAACGTTTGGCAGGTCAAGGTGAAGACTTTGATGATGAATTTGAAGACGGTGATGATGAGGCAGAATCGTACTACGTACGTTAATTGCTGAATAAGTGTCAAAGCAAACAAGTCTGAGGACAAGATGATAGAAGTGGTAGATGGGCAACGTCAGCTCAAGGGTTGTAAACGTATCGTTGTTAAAATCGGATCATCACTACTCACAGCAAACGGAAAAGGGTTAGATCTGGATGCAATCTCGCATTGGGCGGGACAAATTGCAGAACTACACAATGCAGGACACGAGATCATTCTTGTGTCTTCCGGTGCTGTGGCTGAAGGGATGGTTCGTATGAATTTGGACAACCGACCCACAGATCTACCCAGTCTACAGGCTTGTGCTGCCATTGGACAAATGGGCTTAATTCATACTTGGTCTAGCGTATTAGAACAACGTTCGATTCGCACAGCACAAGTTTTGTTAACGCATGATGACTTGGCAGACCGTCGTCGTTATTTAAACTCTTGTGATGCCTTGCAGCATTTGATTGATTGGCGTGTGATTCCTGTGATCAATGAAAATGACACAGTGTCGACTGACGAAATCCGCTTTGGCGATAACGATACTTTGGCTGCGATGGTGGCTGGACAGGTTCATGCAGACCTCTTGGTGATTCTAACTGACCAAGAAGGCATGTTTGACTCTGACCCTCGTTCCAATCCAGATGCAAAACTGTTCCATACAGTACGCGCAATGGATGAATCATTATTCGATATGGCTGGCGGCGGCGGTAAATTCGGTCGTGGTGGTATGTTGACCAAAGTTCGTGCGGCACGTTTGGCAGCCAAGTCAGGTTGCCCAACAGTCATTGCGAGCGGTGATAGCGACAATGTGCTTTCACGCGTGATGGCAGGTGAATTACTTGGTACCTTATTCATTACCGATAATGACCGTGTCACAGCCCATCAACAATGGTTAGCTGCACATTTACAAACAGCTGGTCGTTTAGTGATTGATGATGGTGCAGTTAAAGCCATTCGTGATAATCACCGCAGTTTATTACCTGTAGGTGTGAAAGCAGTTGAAGGGCATTTCGAACGTGGTGATGTGGTGGAATGTGTCGATACACAAGGTCATCGTGTTGCCGTCGGTCGTGTAAACTTCAGTTCACGTTCGGCAGAAATCGTCAAAGGTTTGGCCTCAGATAAGGTTCATCAAGTTTTAGGGGAAGCCCGATCACTTGAAATGATCCATCGCAATCATATGGCTATTTACTAGCAAAAACATGCACTTACTTGCAGTGTATAAAACACTATGAAAGTGATTGAAAATCAATATTTTTATATCATTTTGTACTGTTAAGCAATAACAAGTAATTTCATTGAAACACCGTACACATGGAGGTTAAACTGGAGGTTAAATCAGTCTAACCTCTTTTTTTATGTGGTTCTAACCTCCATAGGTGTGCAATGCTTACTAAACAACAGATTGAAGCTATAAAGCCAAAAGAAAAGCTGCTCAAGGTCAGTGATGGTGACTTGCTTTATATATTTACCTTTCCAACTGGAAAGAAAGTCTGGAAGGTGCTTTATACGCTTGATGGGAAAAAAGGGACTATCACAATAGGCGAGTATCCGCTTATCTCTATTAAAGAAGCACGATTGAAACGTGATGAAATAAAAATCATGCTAGCCAGTGGTATAAGTCCAGGTCAGAAAAAGAAAGAAGAAAAGCAAAAGCAGCTTGAAGGCATGAGCTTTAGAGAGTTGATTGAATCTTATAGGGATGTTGTAGCTCCCACTCATAAAGGATATATACAGGAAGTTGCTTCTCTCAACTTATTTATCAGGTTGTTCCCTAAACTTATGCAGAAGCCAGTTAGCCAAGTGGATCAGCTCGATATGATTGAGTTTAGAAATGAACGCCTGAAGATGGTCAAGGCTGCAACAGTTAAGAGAGATTTAGGCTTGCTAGGTGGTGTGTTCAAATATGCACGACAGGAGCTTCGTATCATCACAGGTTCACCATTGACCGATATTTCAAAGCCAAGCGAATCAGATCATAGGGACAGGCGCATCTCTCAGAATGAAATAGATCAGATTCTAAAAGCATTCAGTTATCACCCAACATTCCAACCAGTGAATAAAAAACAACAGACCGCCTGGGCATTTTTATTTGCTATCGAAACGGCAATGAGAGCCAGCGAAATCGTTGGTATGAAATGGATGAATATCACTGATGATTATGTGCTTTTGCCTGATACAAAAAACGGTAGTTCGCGGAAGGTTCCGCTCTCCATGAAAGCAAAAGAATTGCTGGAGTTGATGAAGGGAATCCATGAAGAAACAGTTTGTACTCTCACAAGTGCAAATACTTTATCGAGCTACTTTTGGCAGGTCGTTACTGAAAAACTAAAAATTGAAGATTTAAATTTCCATGACACCAGGCATGAGGCCACCACAAGGCTATCCCAAAAGCTACCAGTTCAAGACTTGGCAAAAGTCACAGGACATAAAGATTTAAAAACGCTGATGAAGTATTACAACCCAACTGCTACAGAGCTGGCGAATAAAATTAATGGGGTGGGGTGATGGCTAGAAAAAGAGAAAAACAATGTGATGGCGGTTTTTTGAATACCTCTATATCTGAGCAGAGCTTATATTTATTTGATGGCTTGAATATTGATAGGCAATCTTTTTTAAATGATGCTGGTTTGATTCTAGGTAGATCAAAACTAGATATTCAGGTCAGAGAAACAAGGAATTCAGCGCAGGAGGATGTTATCCACCTTGAGAAAATGGAGAGATTAATTAAAAATTTAGTTGATGAAATTAACCTAACATCATTAAATCAAAATGCTTATATGCTTGAAGCCTGGTACAAGATGGGGCTAAGTAGCTTACTTGATGAAGAATTAAAATCCTCATTAATTAAATATCAATGCTCAATTATTTACTCAAAAGAAGAAATCAAAAAATATTCTAATTTAAAGGGAAGAAATACAAATCATATTGAGGCTAATCTTATCTGCACAATAAATTTTCTTTTTGAAAAGTGTAAAACTGGCAAGGTTAAGGCTGAAGATAAATATAGTTTTATTAGTGATTTTTTACGGTTAAATCAAATACCAACAGTACCAAAAGATATTGATAAGATTAGAAAAATTATAAGTAAAAATAAAAACAGGTAGTTATTCAACTTAAAGAGGCTGATTTTCTGCCCTGATGCACAAATCTTAGAAAAACGACACTGCACCTATGCAATAACGCATAACGTAATAGAAAGGTGCAGTATGCAAACACGCGAACAATTCTATCGAGCTAAACAAATCGCTTCAGCTCCAGCTACTCCCGAAAAAATCCACGTTTATAAGACTGGCGAAAATGCTGGAAAAACCCGAAAACTAAATGCCAAGCCAGCACGACAAGGTATTTTGCCAATCTCAGAAAAAACTCTATGGACTTGGACGCGTGAAGGTAAATTTCCGCAGCCGATCCGCATGGGTGGCAATGTCACTGTCTGGAGAGCTTCAGACGTTCAGAAATGGATTGAGGAGCAATCAGCATGAACAGCACCCAATTAAAGCAAGTCCTGGCACACCTCAAGCAAGGCAAAACTATCTCCCAGGCTGAAGCTATCGACCTTTTTAACTGCTACCGCCTGAGCGCAATTATTCAGCGTTTACGGTGTGCAGGTTACGACATTGTGACCCACTACGAGCGCAATAACTCAGGTATTGGCCGTCATGCACGGTATGAGCTTATTAAAGAGGTGGCGGCATGAAAGATTTTGTATTGGCTTCATACCGACCAATGAAAGACGCAGAAACCGAGGCACATTTATTCGTGAATGATGAATCAATGGTATTTGTTGAACTTGATGCGGTGGACGGTGCAGAACTGGAGATTTTAGCAACGCATGAAAAGTTGATGAAGAATCCCGATGCGGTGGACGTTGTGATTTTTCACTATGGCAGTTTAAAGACCTTGTTCGACAAATTGACAGAGGTGGCGGCATGAGCCAAATCATAGATTTTAAATCCGAAACTCAAGCCGACAACCAACCCATGACCGATGACGAAATGCGGTTAGCCAATATTTACGATGTTGCAGTCGGTTTAATTATTGATATTGAGGAAGGGCGCATCTTCTCAATGGCAGAAATCAAAGAGCAAATGATTGAAGTGCTAGAAATCATACAAGAGGAGTTTGATGTATGAAAAACAATCATAAGCACTATCTGAAATCACTTGTTGAATACATGAAGCCATTGGCAGCAGAAAGCTACTATTTTAAAAACTTCAAATTATCCCAGCAGCACCAGGGTATTAAAGGTGGGAAAAAATGAAACTATTTGAAAAATTCACATTGCAAAGACCAGATCATATTGGTTATAGTTCTCTTGCTTTGAGCAAAATCTCAAAGTTAGCTTTAGCAGGCTATAATTCAAAAGGCGCACAGTCCTTAAAGGACTTTTTTTGTGCGTATTCTCTCTATGCGTCTGCGTATCTCTATGCAGGCTTTGGGGGGTGGACACCTTCGGGTGTGCTGGTTTCCTTTTGTGCCAGTCTGCTAACCAACCCTCAGAGCTTGCACCAATCATTTAGCAGTGAAGTGCAAGCTCCAAAACTTACAAAAGGAGCGCATTCTCATGCCTAATCAAATCAATTCTACAAATACACCTAAAAAATATGATGTTCGTGACATGCACGACCTAGCTTCATTATCCGAATCAGATATGAACTGGATGTACACAGCAATCAGCCATATTAGAAAAGAAGTAATGAAGTTAAACAAGCTGGCAGAGAGTGGAAAAGAAGTCAGCCAGTATCATTTTTCTGAATTGGTCACTCATTTAGATATGTATGAATATTTAGCAGAAGATCGACACCGCAACCATGCTAAAGAGGCAGAAGCATATAAGACTGAATGGGAGAAAATGAAAGGGGGTGCGGAATGAATACAAAAGCATCCTGGGATACTACAGGCGATCTATTGGAATCCATTGACCCAAAGCCACAAAATGCAATTTTTTCTCACACTCATAACTATACTAAAAATGTAGTAGAAAGTTATTCACTGCATGATTTTGATTTAAATGTGTTGGTGCAAAATGAGGAAAAAGGAAATATCAGAACCGTGGCGGATGAAACGATCTATAAAGGTCGTGACATTTCTGGGTATAAAGCTATCCCTTTATATGATTTTGAAAGCTGGCAATTAACAGGTTATCAATTATTAGATATCAAAAAGAAATCCCAGTCGATTAAAGTCGGTGCTGGGATTCCAGTATCCAATATTAGCAATTCAAACCCATCAAATTTTATTGCTACCGATAATTTAAATCTATTTTTTCGGTTATCGCAACTTAATTATGTTTCTGTCTTTCATAGAGAGATTCGCACGGCTTTTGAATTGGTCAATAATTATTTTGATGAATGTAAGCCGAGGGTTATTGCTACTGATAAAAAGTTAGAATTTGATGCTGATTTAAAGATTCATTTTGATGCAGATGTATCCAGATTAACAAATCAGGAAATTAAAATAGCCTTACAAAGCAAAAATGATGAAATTAAACCAACAAGCCCTATTTCATCGCTCCAAATTGTAAATATGGCAAACATACAGGCTCAAGCTATTAATTGGCTATGGTATGGCTGGTTGCCACTTGGAAAAATGACTATTTTGGCGGGTGCTGGTGGTTGTGGAAAAACAAATCTATCACTTGCATTGATTGCAACAATAACCACAGGTGGAAGCTTTCCTGATGGCTCAAAGTGCGAGAATGTTGGGAAGGTATTAATTTATTCTACTGAGGACGATCCAGCGGATACCTTGCTACCGAGGCTGATGGCGAACGGTGCTGATGTAAGTAAAATTGATATTATTGCAGGTCGCATTAATGACAAAGGTGAAAATGAGCCTTTCGACCCTTCGCAAGACTTTCCAAAGATTGAGCAATATATAAAAGCCAATCCTGATATTAAATTATTAATGATTGATCCAATTGTATCTGCCGTTGGTGGCGACATGAATAAGGCCAATGATGTCAGAAAGTCACTACAGCCATTAGTTGACCTGGCTAATGAATACAAATTTGCAGTATTGGGTATTACTCACTTCTCAAAAGGTTCAGCAGGAAGTACGCCAGCGGATCGAATCATTGGTTCGCAAGCATTTACGGCACTGGCGCGAATGGCTTGGAGTGCTGCTAAACGTGAAGATGAGGGGGATTGTATTTTAGTTCGTGCTAAGAGCAATAACTCAATCCTAGAAGGTGGTGTCCGTTATCAAATCGAATCAGAAACAGTTTTAGATAATATTGAAACTACAAAAACAGCTTGGCTTGGTACAATCGAAGGTACTGCAAAAGAATTATTGAACGAAGCAGAATCGACAGAGGGTAGCGGTTCGACAGTAGATTTAGCCAAAGAGTTTTTGATTGATCTTTTAAGCCCAGTCGAAAAAATGCCAGCTTCGGAGGTGCAAGAAGAAGCTAAAAATGCTGGTTATAGTGTGGCATCTATCAGACGAGCAAAAGACAATTTAAATATAAAACCATTCAAAGAGGGTTCGGCTTGGTACTGGAAATTGCCATCAATTTTTAAAGACGTTCCAGAAGTATTGCCTGAACATAAACAACGCTACTAACCTATGAGCATCTTGAACACCTTGAGCATCTTGAAGATAACTTATTGAATTATATCAATAATGAAGATGCTCAAAGGGTAAATGCTTGAGCATCTTAATGAGCACCTTCATTTCTAATGAAAATCATGTACTTACATGGAAGATGCTCAACATGCTCAACATGCTCAAGGTGTATAGACCTAAAAAAGCTCCCGAAATAGGGAGCTAATTTAGCGAAAAAAATCACTGCATATAGTGCATATAGATAGTGGAATGTTGCAGGGCGAAAGTCAAGTTTATGAGGTATAGATGATGATGTTACCTATTGAGGTTATCGAGTCTGTTTTATATGAGAGTGGAATAAACAGAGCCAAAACAAGAGAAATAATAGAGCGTTCCAAGTTGGTTATGTCGGAGCGTTTAATTGATATTCAGCCATATATGAACAGCCTTTATATGAAAGCAATAGAATTGGGAGTGAAGCCAGCAGCAAATGGTACGATTTCAGAGCAGCAGGCAGTTAAGTTGCTGGGAAAATCAAAAGCATTTTTTAGGGTGGCTAGACTGCAAAAAAGATTAACTCCAGATTGTGTACTGGTGGGCAATGAGTACAGATACACGATTTATAACATTGCCGAATACTTGGCTAAACGAGATAGTTATAAGGCGTTATAAAGCCAAAACATAGAATAATAATTAATCTCTATATTTACTCATATCTTTTATATGAGTATTTTTTTATGAAAACCAATGTCACCACCTTAGTTAAAAGCATATTTGCTCAACGTCAGGCAGAAAAAGGGCATATTTCCCCACAAGAAGTAGCGGTCAAACACTTTGGCGCATCTTCAGCCGTTGCTCAGATGATGGCATCAAAAGGATTCACAGACCCAACACAGGCGGATTATGCAGCCATTGCAGCCAGTCAGCAGTTTATTAATTTAGTAAAAGAAAAAAGTTTGATTGGTCAGATACAGTTATTGGGTAAAAACCTATACATGCCACTAAATAAACCTCTTAGTGCCTTCGACTTGGCGCCTTGTGAGGTCGTTCCGCAAAAAGAACCTACTAAAATTTTGACTGAAAAATCTAAAATTGGAATTACTTTAGATTTCAAAAAAATTGGTGGCTATGCAATCTTTCCAGAGCGTTATTTTGAAAGCGACACTTACAGCCTGGTAGAGCCATTGATTAACACAGCTTTAATTAATAGCTATGTTGCTGGCGAGAATGCAGACTTTATCGAATCCGTTACAACAGACGCGACCACAGTCACAGCAACAGGCTCCACAATGCCGACACTACTGGCAGACATTACCAACGCCTTAGCTTCGATTGATGACCCACAGGACGCAATCCTACTGCTTAATCCGTTCACTGCTTTAAATATTGCGAATGAATTAGAGCTAGATAGCCTGGGTGTAAATGGTGGATCAATCCGAGGTATTCCAGTTATCACAAATAAATCAGTAAATGAAAATCAGAAGATTGTACTTGATCTAACCAAGCTCATTTTTGCCACCGATCCAACTGTAGAAATAAAACTTACTAATGAAGCCACAGTTACCACGATGACAAATGAGCCAGTTTATTTATTCCAGGAAAATAAGGTGGCGATTAAAGTAATGGGTATTAATGGCTACAAGTTCCTAGATGGATATAAAGCAACAGTGATTGAGGATGCTGAAGTGGTAGGAGGTTGATGATATGGAAAAAGCCTATTCAACATTGACAATAAAGTCAGTAGATAACGAAAAGCGAATCATTAAGGGGATGGCCTCCACCATTTCACCAGATAGGGCAAATGATATTGTTGAACCCAACGGCATGGTATTTGACCTACCTTTTCCTTTTCTTTGGCAACATGACCACTCGAAGCCTATTGGCAATGTAGTTGCTGCAAAGCGTTCCAGTAAAGGTTTAGAAATCGAGGTGCAGATTGCAAAAATCAAAGAGGCTGGAAGTTTAAAGGATCAGGTAGACCATGCCTGGAATGCAATCAAGGAAGGTTTAGTTCGTGGTTTAAGTATTGGCTTTAGACCTTTGGATTATGATGTTCGTTCAGGTGGTGGCATTCACTACACGGCTACCGAGATTTTTGAAGTATCAGCCGTAACAATCCCATGTAATGCTCAGGCCACAATTACCGAGATTAAGCGAGCATCTAATGCAGGGGTGCGGTTATCGGGATCAGGACATAGGACTGTTAAATTAAATACAGGCGGTGTGAAGTTATCACCAGTCAGTGCGGATATTGTAGCGGATGGATTAAGCCACCAGGAGAAGCTCCTAGCTGCTCAACTGGCCTATGCCGATCCAGTGAAGCGCAAGAGCTTGCTGGAGCCATTCATTAATGAGTTTGGTGAAGATAAAGCCAATAAGGTTCGATTGATGGCAGACAGTTTAAGGGGTGACTTATGAAACCAACATTTAAAACTAGAATGATGGCAATGCTACCGAAGAATGATTATAAGTTCCTCGAGTATTCTGTAGAGGTGCTTCAGCATAATGGCCGACAAATGAAGCCTCAAGAAACGGACTTTATATCCAGTGTGCAAAGGCTTCCACCTGAAGGAATTGCAGAGGTGCTGTGCTTATGGGAGAGCCAGGAGAATAAGCTGGAATTGGTTAAGATTGCTATGTTGTTTCATATTTATCGAAATGACTTTGATGCTTATCTGAAGAACAATAGAAGCAATCCGAAAGTTAAAAGAGCTTTTGAAATATGGGGAAGGATTAAAAGCAATCAGACCCGATCCTTTAAAGCATAGTTATTCAATACAGGTGGTGGGCTGGTCCCATCACTTTTTTATTTAGGGTGGAGTAATGGCAAGATTACCAACATTAAAACCACGGCTTCAGGTAGCAAAGACCAAGCCACGGATCGACCAGGTGCAGAGAGGGACAGCTCGATTATATGGCAACACTTGGCAGCGGATCAGACAACAGGTATTGCTTGAAGGTGAATACACTTGTGCTAAGTGTGGCAGGGTCAGCATGTTTGAGATGGAAGTAGACCACATAAAACCGTTATGGATGGGTGGATCGAATAACCTGAATAACTTACAGCTATTATGCAAATCACCTTGTCATGAGTTAAAGACAGCAGAAGAGGCGACCTTGAGAGGTGTGGGGGGCCTTGATTGATAAAAAAGAGAAGTATTTGTCGTTAATCGCCCACCTCCACATTCGCAAAAAAAATTGCCTTTTTAGGAATGTTTACCGATGGAGCTAACCAAGAAAAAACAGAAATTTATTGAGGGTATCAGGCAAGGCATGAATCGAAAGGAGGCTGCTATTTATGCTGGATGCCCTGAAAAATCAGCAAAGCAGCAAGGCTATAGGTTGATGCAAGATAAACAGGTGAGGTTTTATCTGGAGAGAGATATACAACCTAAAAATATTAACATTCCAGAGATTATTAACAATTCAACCGATCCGCTTGAGTTGCTCAGTCAATTTATGAATGATGAGCTGGTGGATATGCACACCAGACTGGAGGTAGCTATATTTTTACTACCTTATTTCCACTCAAAACACGCCTGAATTGACTATTTATTGAACTTGATGTATTCGCGCACGCGCGCGCACAACACTGCTAATTTGTGGTTCTAGGGCTTAAAATCCCAATAGAATTAAGATGAGTTTACCAGGGCGGTTCCTTATCTTTGATGTGCTGAAGAACAATAATCCCCCCAGTGGTCAAGATAACCATACCTGAGCCACTAATAAGAGGAGCAGCTTATTTAAAATCTCCAACTGCGGTCAAATAAACGCGACTGGATGCACGGTGCTTCAATTAAAAGTATTTCGTGATTTTTTAGAGTGCTGGAGGTTAGGATGGAGGTTAAAATTTAATACCTAAAATAAAATATAATAAAAACATAATGTTAAGCATTGAATAAATCGCAATCATATGGCGATTTACTAAATTGAAAGATCAAAATCCTGCTTCCGAGCGGGATTTTTTATGGCATGCCATTTGAATATAACGATAAAAATAGTAATAAGACGAGAAGAATATGAGCTAAATTTAATATTTAAACCTTCAAGATCTAAAAGATGAGCAGGCTCAACTGTGCGAATTATTGGCACAATGTGTGCAAGATGGTGCATCACTGGGTTTTTTAGCTAAAGAATCTAAGTCGCACTATGATGAATATTGGTCTGCTGTGACAAAGGATATTCAAAAGCATAAAACCTTTTTGTGGGCGGCGCTACAAAGCGGTGAAATTGTGGGCACAGTACAATTGGTTCGTGCCACCAAAGCCAATGCACTGCATCGTGCTGAGATTGAAAAACTTATGGTGCATCCAAAGGTACGTCAGCAAGGCATTGCTCACCAACTATTCACACTTGCAGAAGATAAAGCAAAACACTTGAACTTGAAATTACTTGTACTTGATACGCGTACAGGCGATGTCTATGAAAAGCTATATGAAAAATTTAACTTTATAAAAGCTGGGATCATTCCGCAATTTGCATTGAGCCATACGGGTACATTAGATTCAACGACATTATTTTATAAATTATTAGTTTAAGTTGAAACGGATGGATATTTTAGACCAAAACTCCTGTACAGATGCAGGAGTTTTTCATTAAAGGTTCTTTTGATTAACTCGTTTAGAGAGTTCTTCCGCACTTTCAACTCGTTCAGAATAGCGATCTGTGAGGTAGGCAGATTGACCACGTGTGAGTAGGGTAAATTTGTATAATTCCTCCATCACATCGACAATGCGAATGTAATAGGAGGAAGGTTTCATGCGATCATTTTCATCAAACTCTAAAAATGCTTTTGCAACGGAAGATTGATTTGGAATCGTGATCATCCGCATCCAACGCCCAAGGATGCGCATTTGGTTAACAGCATTGAAGGATTGAGAACCGCCACTGACTTGCATTAACGCCAGCGTTTTACCTTGAGTAGCACGAATGGCACCTGCCGCTAAAGGAATCCAATCAATTTGTGCTTTCAATATAGAGCTCATCGCACCATGTCGTTCTGGCGAACACCAAACCATGCCTTCTGACCATGTAAGCAATTCATGTAATTCCTGAACTTTGGGATGTGATGTTTCAGCATCTTCAGGCAGAGGAAGACCTTTAGGATGAAAGATTTTGACTTCTGCACCAAAATGTTCAAGGATTCGACCCGCCTCCAATACCGTTAAACGGCTAAATGAGCGTTCACGGTTAGAGCCATATAGCAGCAGAATGCGTGGCGGATGTTCAAGTGCTTTAGCTTGAACTTGTTCAAAACGCGGTGTTTCAAGTAGATCTAGTTGAATATTGGGGAGCTTCATTTTAGTTCTCTTTATACCATTTGCATTTTAACCATAGCGATACACTCACTAATGCAATAAGCACAGGCACTTCAACCAATGGGCCAATAATCGTGGTAAATGCAATCGGAGATGCAATGCCAAAGGTGGCGATGGCAACAGCGAGGGCAAGTTCAAAATTATTACCCGCTGCGGTAAAGGATATGGCAGTGGTTTTGGCGTAATTATTACCCATCCATTTGCTCATCAAAAAGCTAATGAAAAACATCACCACAAAGTAGATCGTGAGGGGAATGCCAATACGCAGTACATCCATTGGAAGGCTCAAGACATCTGCACCTTTGAGGCTAAACATCACCACAATGGTAAAGAGTAATGCCATTAAACTGATGGGGCTGATTTTGGGTATAAATTGATTTTTATACCAAGCCAGACCTTTTTGTTTTACCAATATGGCACGCGTCAGGAAACCGAGCAGGAAGGGAATACCTAGATACACCAATACTGCATGTGTGATGGTCCAAAAGCTGACTTGGATCACTTGTGCTTCTATACCAAAATAAGGCGGTAAAAAACTCAAAAAGAACCATGCGTAGGTACTAAAAAATGCAATTTGGAAAATACTGTTAAAGGCCACTAAAGCCGCTACGTATTGGTTATCCCCACAAGCGAGATCATTCCAAACCAGAACCATTGCAATGCAACGTGCTAAACCAATCAGAATCAAACCGGTCATGTATTCAGGGTAGTGTTGTAAAAACACGATCGCCAAAATAAACATCAGGCAAGGTGCGATTAACCAATTTTGAACCAGTGATAGGTATAAGGTACGTTTATCTTTAAACACTTCAGGCAGCGCTTTGTAATCCACTTTGGCCAAAGGCGGATACATCATCAGGATTAAACCAATGGCAATCGCAATATTGACATCACCGATATTGAGTTGATTTAAAGCTCTTGAAGCACTTGGAATATAGACGCCAATCGCAATGCCTAGCCCCATTGCGATAAAAATCCATAGCGTTAGATTGCGGTCTAGAAATGACAGTTTTGCAGCAGCCATTATTGGATCTCTGAAATTTTTTGGATTTCTAGGTTGAGTTCTTCACGACTTAATTGCGTAAAATCGAGTGCAAATAAAGCATCTAAACGGCGGTTAATATGCGCCACGGTATCAAGAAATGCTGCAAGTTTTATTTCATCTACAAGCTCTAAATGGGAAGGATCTTCTAAGCCCCAGTGGGCTTTGATGGCAGAGCCTAAGTAAATTGGGCAAGCTTCTTGAGCGGCAGAACCACAGACGGTAATTACCACATCGGGTTGGTATTGTTCACATGCTGCGATGGTTTTACTCGACAAACCCTCAGTCGGTAGATTGAGGTTTTGTAGGGTTTTCAAGGTAAACGGGTGGACTTGTCCTGAAGGTTTACTGCCTGCGCTATAGGCACGGAAACCTTCAGGGGTACGCTGGTTAAAAAGAACTTCGGATAAAATGCTGCGGCAGCTATTGCCAGTACATAGAAATAAAAAATTCATAGGGTGTCACACAATGTTGTCGTGTTTTTTGGGAAATTCAAATCGAGGTCTTTAAATCGTTCTTGGTGACGCATGACATCAATTATTTGTGTACACCAAGTAGGCAGTGCAGGGTGAATGGAGTAATAAACCCATTGACCTTTACGCTGATCACTCAGCACACCTGATGAACGCAGTAAAGCCAAATGACGTGAAATTTTGGGTTGGCTTAATTCAAGGTACTCAGTGAGTTCACAGACGCAGAGTTCACCTTTACATGCCAACAGCATGATGATGTTCAGACGAGTCTCATCTGCAAGTAATTTGAAAAATTCAGTCTGTTCCATGTTTATCTGCTTATATGGATTTACATATATCTTCACATATGAATATGTGGATGTCCATATGTATTGTTCAATAAAAATCCCACACGAGGTGGGATTTTGATATTTAGACCAGTTTAAAAGTCGAATGAAGTTTGTAAAAAGAAAGTACGTGGCTGACCAATATATTTACCACCGGTTGCATCTGATGAACGGGTGAAATACTGTTTATCAAATACATTCTTGATGCCAGCGGCAACTTTAACCCCTTGCAGCGAACCGCCAAAGTCATAGCCTGTACGTACAGCAAAAGTTGAATAGCCTGGAATATCGCCCAATTTACCATTTGCCGTTTCTTCAGTTTGGTAGATGCCAGAATCTTGGTTACCTGGGGCACGCTGTTTAGATTGTGCATACATGTCGGCATTGATTGACCAAGCATCATATTTATAGCCTAAGCCAAAGTTTGCGACATTTTGTGAGTAGAATGGCAAATCTTTACCTTTAAAGTTACCTGCTTCAGCAACCGCTTTGGTATAGGTGTAATTACCATAGGCTTTTAAGCCTTCGAGATTTTCAGCTAAATGTCCAAAGTCATAGCTAAAACCGGTTTCGATCCCTTTATGACTTGTAGCACCGAGGTCAGTCCAAATGCCATTGTTTGCAGCATCACGTTCTAAAATCAGTTCTTTGTCAAAATCTAGATAAAACGCAGTCAATTCAGCACTCAAACCATTGCCTAAATATTTGGTACCAATTTCATAGTTATAAGATTTTTCAGGATGTAAGCCATCTAAGGTGGTGACCGCTGTAGTGCCTTGCGTTGTTGCTAATTGGTTATATTGCTGTGGACCAAAAGAGACACCGGCATTGGCAAAGAAATTCCAATGGCCTGTTGCTTTATACAGGATAGCTAAACTTGGCAAAAATTCATCTGATTGGATTGATGGATGAACAGTATTTTGTAATACGCCATTTTTATAGGCACTAAAACTGTTTTGCGTATCAATCGATTCAAAACGAACGCCGGGTGTAATATTCCATTTACCCAGTTCTATACGGTTATCGATATAAGCAGCGTGTGCTTTGGTGCCACCCGCACTACGGGTACGTGCTATAAACTGACCAGGTTCTGCATCTGCTGCGTATTCAGTACGGCCTGCGAACTCGGTGCTCTCTTCGTCCATATAACGGTAACCGACAGTCACTTCATTCAGCGTACTTCCTAAGCTATAGCTACGTGAATAACGTGGCTCAATGGCAAAGACTTTATAATCACGTGGTGAGGTATCTAAGCGATGATTGCCATTGGCTAAAGTAGATTCAAGGTTGCTGGTACGGAATGAATCGATGTAATAACTTAAAAGTTCAAAGTTGTTCGTGTCGTCTTTATGTGTATAACGTAGGGATACATCTGAACGACGGCCAGTGAAAAAGTCACGATAATGCGACGTTTGATATGGATTTACTTCGAATTCAGCAGCGCTTAAACCTTCAGGCATTTCACCTGTACCATCGTAATGATGGAAATTTAATGCGATTTTATCCTGATCAGTGATGTCATAAGCGGTTTTTAACATGACATCATCAATGTCATTTTTATTGTTCGCTTCACGATAACCGTTGCCTTTAGTACCTGAATAAAGCAAGGCAAGACCTAAACCATTATCAAATGTTCCACCAACAAACAGACTAGGACTTAATTTTACCTGATCCGTACCAGTTGCATATTCAGAGTTTAATGCCACGGCACCTTTAAAGTCTTCAGGAATGCTACGTGTGGCAAAGTTGATAATACCGCCGACATTTTGTGGCCCAAAACGAACAGAACCTGCACCACGGACTACATCAACAGATTCTATATTTCCTAACGAAACAGGCGCCATCGAAAGTTGTGGTTGGCCATACGGTACAAATGACATTGGTATGCCATCGATCAACACGGTTGAACGTGGAGAGAGGCGAGAGGTTAATCCTCGAACGCCAATATTTAATGAAACATCGCTACCGCCAGTACCATTATTTTCTTGAACCTGAACGCCGGGAACTTGGCGTAACGCATCTTTTAGTGATGTTGCTGCGCTTTCGTTTAATCGTTTACGGTCAATGATGGTCCGCGCACCGGCATGCTTTTGCACCTTTTTTTCATTGGCGTTTTCTAGCCAGTTCCCTTGAGTTTCAATGGTGATGGTCGGTAAAACATCTGCTTGCGCTGCCTCTGTATTTTCAGCAGCAGAAGCCATAGTGGCAACCATGCTTATACCTACGGCAATACTCAGCGGTAAAAGCGGGAAATTTTGAAGCTTTGGAGATTTTTTGCTTGAACTATACATAAAAGTGTGAGCAATGGAGAGAGAGCGCGTATCATAATCTTGCGTGCGATAAATTTAAATAAGGATGATTATCATTTAAAACTATGAATATGATTAAGCTAATAGACTTTTAATTTAAATAAAGAATAGGTGTAATTTATAGTCAAAAAAACCGCGCTAAAGCACGGTTTCTTAAAATGAATTTAATTATTTGAACTGGATAGAGCCATTTGCACTGACCGTGATTTTAGATTCACCACCTGCCATTTCTTGTTCAGGAATAGCATCGGCACTTGCAGCTTTCATCATCGCCATACGCGGAACTGGCTGACCACCATAATTGCTGGCATTTAAATTAATATTAACCAAGTTGTAGCCTGATTTATTCCATGCCTGAGCGAGCGATTGGGCACGTTGTTGAAAGTTTTTGGATACTTCAACCATCAGTTCATTTTCAACTTTTTTTCGCTGTGCATCTGACACACTAAAGCTGATGGATTGAGTTTGGAAATTTTGTTGTAACTCGCTCACCAATTGGCTAGCTGCTTTAAAGTCTGTACTTTCTAAACGCACTTCGGCACGACCACGCCATTCTTTCAATTTACGACTGTCATTGTCATAAATCGGGTAGGTGCTTTGAGATCCCGTTTCGATTTTTACCGCAGGGTATTTACGGGCTGTGTTCACCGCTTGGGTCATCAATTGGTTGATTTGGGTAGCAAGTTCAGCCGGTTGTTTATTTGACTTTTCAATATATAAAACGGCATGCATTTGGTCGTTCGACACTTGGCGAGTGGCATCCGCCTGAATGTTCACGATGTTGTAATTGAGTGGGTCGGCTGCTTGAGTTGCTGCTGCCAAACCTAGACCGGATGCTAATAAAACAGTAGATAAGATAATTTTACGCATTGTTATGACCTATTCTTCTTTCAGAATGACTAATTTAGCTTATGCTCTTATCTTAAAAGGGGATTGTGATGGATTAAAGGAAAATCTGTGGTGGGATTGTAAATCTTTCAAGAAAAATAAATGCAGTGCTTGATGAATATTGCTTCAAATAATCAATACTTAATTGCGTAAATGTTTGAAGATTACAATAATCATTCATAAATTGTAAAAAAGCATAAAATAAAAAGGTTTTCTTTGTTTTGTCACACTGTAAGATGATAATTCAGGTTATCCATGGCATAGATCTGTTTTTTCTCTAAATTATCTTTTTATTTGATCATAAAAGTGATTTATTTTATTGAAAAAGTCTGTATCATCCGCCGTCTAGTTAGCCATTACACAAAGAGCTCTTAAAACTAACTAGAAACTCATAAAGCACCGAGTCAAAGGACCGCAAGTCACCCGACTTATTTCTTTCAACCCATATCAGAGATGGTAATTCGATATGAGCGTTTCTTCTGTAAACCCTGCCACTAATTCTACTAACGAATACTATTTGACTCGCCAAAGCCAGATGGAATCCAATGTTCGTAGCTATCCGCGTAAACTTCCACTTGCGATAGCAAAAGCTTTAGGTTGTTGGGTTACCGATGTTGAAGGTACAGAGTACCTCGATTGTTTAGCTGGGGCAGGAACATTGGCATTAGGCCATAATCATCCTGCGGTAATTCAAAGTATCCAAGATACACTTGCAAGTGGCCTCCCATTGCATACTTTGGATTTAACAACGCCTTTAAAAGATGCTTTTACTGAAGCACTACTTGAGCAATTACCTGGTGGTAAAGAAGAGTATTGTCTACAGTTCTGTGGCCCGTCTGGTGCAGATGGTACAGAAGCAGCAATTAAATTAGCAAAAACTTACACTGGTCGTAGTTCAGTAATCAGCTTCTCAGGTGGTTACCATGGTATGACTCACGGTTCTTTAGCAATGACAGGTAACTTGTCTGCTAAAAATGCTGTGAACGGCTTAATGCCGGGTGTTCAATTTATGCCGTATCCGCATGAATACCGTTGCCCATTAGGCATTGGTGGTGAAGCGGGTGTTGATGCATTAACGTATTATTTCGAAAACTTCATTGAAGACGTAGAAAGCGGTGTAACGAAACCTGCAGCTGTAATCTTGGAAGCAATCCAAGGCGAAGGCGGTGTAGTGACTGCACCTGTAAAATGGTTAAAGAAAATCCGCGAAGTGACTGAAAAGCACAACATCGTGTTGATTCTTGATGAAGTACAAGCAGGCTTTGCACGTTCAGGTAAAATGTTTGCCTTTGAACATGCGGGTATCGAACCTGATGTTGTGGTGATGTCTAAAGCAGTTGGTGGTAGTTTACCGCTTGCTGTGCTTGGTATTAAACGTAAGTTTGATGCTTGGCAACCCGCAGGTCACACGGGGACATTCCGTGGTAACCAACTTGCAATGGGTACAGGTCTTGCAACCATCAAAACCATCAAAGAACAAAACTTGGCTCAAAATGCACAAGAGCGTGGTGATTTCTTACAAGCTGAAATTAAAAAATTAGCTGTAGAATTCCCATGTATTGGTAACGTGCGTGGTCGTGGTTTGATGATTGGTGTTGAGATTGTTGATGAACGTCAAAAAGCAGATCACATGGGTTCTTTACCAGGTGATTCTCAATTGGCAGCAGCAATTCAAGCAGCATGTTTCAACAACAAATTGTTGTTAGAAAAAGGTGGTCGTAACGGTACAGTCATTCGTTTACTTTGCCCATTGATCATTAACCAAGCTGAATGTATTGAGGTGATCGTTCGCTTCAAGAAAGCACTTGCTGAAGCACTTGTTGCAACTCGAGGCGCATAAGTCATGGTAGATTTTGCAGAACATCGTAAAGCGTTATTCTGCAATGATGCACAATCCATTGCTGACTACCAGTCAGCAATGGGCGAAGCGGTAAAAGCCGTTTCTGCATGGTTGCAAAATGACAAAATGTACACCGGCGGCAGCATTAAAGAGCTTCGCAGTGCAATTGCATTCAATCCTTCAAAAGAAGGTATGGGTGTACAAAAATCACTAGACCGTATGGTTGAGCTCTTCTTAAACAAAAGCTTAAAAGTGCATCATCCGCATTCTTTAGCGCATTTGCATTGCCCAACAATGGTAACAAGCCAAATCGCTGAAGTGCTCATTAACGCGACTAACCAATCAATGGACTCATGGGATCAAAGCCCTGCAGGTTCATTGATGGAAGTTCAGTTAATTGACTGGCTTCGCCAAAAAGTTGGCTATGGTGCAGGTCAAGCAGGTGTATTCACCTCTGGCGGTACGCAGTCAAACTTGATGGGCGTTTTGCTTGCACGTGATGCATGTATTGCTAAAAACTGGAAAGACGAAAACGGCAATCCGTGGTCTGTTCAGCGTGATGGCGTACCATCTGATGCTATGCGTAACGTCAAAGTTATTTGTTCTGAAAATGCGCACTTCTCTGTGCAAAAGAACATGGCGATGATGGGCATGGGCTTCCAATCTGTCGTGACTGTTCCTGTAGATGCTAACGCACGCATGGATATGGATGCGCTTGAGAAAACCATGGCTCACCTTCAAGCTGAAGGCAAAATCGTGGCATGTGTAGTTGCAACTGCGGGTACAACCGATGCAGGCGCAATTGACCCATTGAAAGAAGTTCGTGAAATCACCAACAAATATGGCGCGTGGATGCATATCGATGCAGCATGGGGCGGTGCACTGATTCTTTCAAATGACTATCGTTCAATGTTAGACGGTATTGAACTGTCTGACTCAGTAACGCTTGATTTCCATAAGCATTACTTCCAAACGATTTCATGTGGCGCATTCTTGCTTAAAGATGAAGCGAACTATCGTTTCATGCATTATGAAGCTGAGTACTTAAACTCTGCTTATGATGAAGAGCATGGTGTACCTAACTTAGTGTCTAAGTCACTGCAAACCACTCGCCGTTTTGATGCGTTGAAATTGTGGATGACAGTTGAGGCGCTAGGTGAAGAGCTTTATGGTTCGATGATCGATCATGGTGTAGGTCTTACACGTGATGTTGCAGATTATATCAATGCAACTGACGGTCTAGAAATGCTGGTTGATCCGCAATTTGCATCGGTATTGTTCCGTGTGATCCCTGAAGGTTACCCAGCTGAATTGTTAGATACATTGAACCAAAACGTGGCTGACGAATTGTTTGCACGTGGTGAAGCGAATATTGGTGTGACTAAAGTTGGTCAAGTTCAATCATTGAAAATGACGACTTTAAGCCCAGTAGCGACTTTAGATAACGTGAAGAATTTGCTTGCTCTTGTGCTTGCAGAAGCGGATCGTATCAAAGGTCCAATCGCTGAAGGTACATATACTCCTGCAATTGACTAATCATCATTTTGTAGGTGTAGAAGAAGGAGCTCATTTGAGCTCCTTTTTTTTAAATGAAAAGGCGCTTAATTTATTACATGGCCACAATTTTTCATTGAAAGATGATAGTTTACTGCGTAGGCAGATTGTTACTTTGAGGGATCAAAGTAACTAAAATCCTTCTCAGGGAAAAGGTACTTCCATGTGACCATTACCTTATAGTGACATCCCTGTCGCCAGTCGCGATAGTCATTGATGTTTATCATTTGATGAATGAGATACCACAATATTTATAACCAATATAAGACTTGTAAAGGAGTTTCCCTCTCCTTGTAGGAGAGGGTTAGGGTGAGGTGAATGCAATACGATATTGATGTTATGCCGCAAATAATGGACTAAAACCTTTTTTACGCAATAATTTGCGGTACATGCTGGAACTGCGGTCCGCCGGGAAATGCGCTTCGATGCTTAAATCCAAAGGCAAATATTCAGGCTTTTGTGATTCAGAGACTAATCGGTCTTCCTCAAATATTTTCAGGTTAAAGTCGTAAACATCTTCGACAGGTAAGTCCTTGTCATAATTACGGCAAATGGGAGCAAATAGACGGGTGGAGCGGGCAGTCATCGGTGAAGCCACATTCATAATCACTTGCTTGCTGTCGTTTGGAAAATGTATGGTGAGTGTTGCAGTAAAAGGCAGATGAATTTCAAAATGCCGCAGCCATTGAAAGCCATCTTGTCCACGTTGTTCTAAACCAATCGGGTAGCGCCCAACACTGCTCCAATAATCCGCATTAAACCCTGTTTCAGTCTCAAATGTTTTATAGTCAGGTACTTCTACATTTTCAGGGTCACCAAAGGTATCGGGATGTACCCATGCAAAATGCGCAACATCAATAAAGCCTTCAAGCTGCCGGCCTGCAAAACATTGAAAATCGACCGTTGGGCACACCAATTGCTGAAACTCGGCTTCATCCCAATATGGCATTGCAGGGATATTCGGCGCAGTATCTTTAGCGGCAGTAAGTGAGCACCATATCAGTCCATAACGCTCAACAGCAGCATAAGTACGTAAGTTAAAGCGAGGTGAAATTTTGTGCTCAGGATGTGCAGGGATGCGATTGCAATGACCGTGTTCACCAAAGCGTAAACCATGATAGCGGCAGACAACGCCTAGACCATCATTTTTACCTAAACTTAGGGGTACGCCGCGGTGTGGGCAGGCATCTTTAGCGATAATCAGTTCATCTCCCATTTTATAAATGACGAGCGGCATATCTAAAAGCATGGTGCCATAAGGTTGTTCGCTGATTTCACGTGCTAATGCAATCGGATACCAATATTCTGCAAGTAAGTGCCAGTCATGTTCTTCAAAAGTCATATGCACAGGCAAGTCCGGATTAAATGTCGCAATGGCTTTGCTGGTCATTTTAGGCTCTGTTTTTATGTAAACTTGCATATTGAGCGAACTAAAAATGTAATGAAATTTCAATTATTGGAATACGGAGGAATAAAAAATCGAACATGCAAATGTGCAACATTCAGAAAAGGAGGGGAAATTGAAAAAAGAAAATAAGACAAAAGATGACAAGGACATGAATTCTTACGAATATCAAAGTAGAAATAAATAAGACCAATACTTTGATAAATTTCATTACATATTGAAAAATAAAGAATTATATTTAAATCAATGTGCAATCATCAATTATCATAAAAGCGTCATAAAGATGTAACCTAACTGTCATACTCTAAAATCAAAATGCAGATATCGAAAAAGTACAAGACTTTAAAAACAAAAGTGGCGTACTCCAATAAATGCATCAATTAAGAGAGATGAGAATGCGCTTAAATCATATCGCACTTGCTATGGTACTCACTACTGGGGCAACAGTCGCTACAACTGCAAATGCAGCTCGTGACACGATCCAAATTGCTGGTTCTTCAACTGTACTGCCTTATGCAAGTATTGTTGCAG
Source organism: Acinetobacter sp. YH16056_T (assembly GCF_024605895.1). Lineage (NCBI taxonomy): Bacteria > Pseudomonadati > Pseudomonadota > Gammaproteobacteria > Moraxellales > Moraxellaceae > Acinetobacter > Acinetobacter sp. YH16056_T. The sequence continues at coordinate 1,246,734 of NZ_CP094545.1, forward strand.
AAGAGTTTGGTAATACATTCCCACAATTTAAAGCACCTGTCGTAGGTTCAGGCGGTACTTCAGGTGGTTTGAAACAATTCTGTAATGGTGTAGGCGACAACACAATTGACGTTGCAAACGCATCTCGTAAAATTAAAGATACTGAATTGGCTGCATGTAAAAAAGCCGGCGTTAACCAAATCTTAGAAATTAAAGTTGGATATGACGGTATCGTATTTGCGTCAAATGCGAAAAAAGCGGCATTCAAACTTCGCCCACAGCACGTATTTGCTGCACTCGCTGCTGAACTACCATCAAAAGGTAAATTGGTTCCAAACCCATACACACGTTGGAATCAAATCGACCCAACATTACCAAACGAAGCAATCACTTTAGTTATTCCTGCATCAAACCACGGTACACGTGAAGTGTTCCAAGAAAAAATGGTCGATGCTGGCTGTGAAACTTATGAAGCTTTCGCAAAATTAGATAAAGATGCTCAGAAAAAAGCATGTTCAACTTTCCGTAAAGATGGTCGTGTGATTGAAATCGCGGGCGATTATACAGAAACATTGGCACGCTTAAAAACCTCACCAAACGCGGTCGGTGTATTCGGTCTAGGCTTCTATGACCAAAACCGTGACAAGCTACGTGTAGCAACAGTCAATAACGTTGCACCTTCTGAGAAGACGATTTTAAATGGTTCATACCCAGTATCTCGTCCATTGTTCTTCTACGTAAAAGGTGAGCACTTAAAATCAATTAAAGGCTTAAAAGAGTTCACAGAATTCTTCCTTAGCAAAAAAGTATCAGGTAAAGGTTCTAAGCTAGAAAAAGCAGGCTTAATTTCAATGTCTGATAGAGAACGCGCTGCAGTTCTTGCAAACTTTAAAGCGGGTAAAGCAGTTAAATAATTGGATTGAAACAGCCAATGGCAGGATTGACCTGCCATTGGCTTTTTGCAAAGAAACAGTTTTTTCAAGAAGGGCTTTTGAAAAAACAGTGGAGATTACATGAATCTGCTACTTATTGGTGTGTTGCTCGCAATTATTGCAATCGCTTATCAAGTTGGACTGACCAAAAGTCGCAAACTTGCAGGTAAAGGCAATAACTCAGCAATGTTGCATTCACGACCGGGCTACTATGGTGTTTTGGTCGCTTTATGGTGTGGGATTCCCGCTTTTTTAATCTTGATTGTTTGGAACTTGGTTGAACCGAGTATTTTTCAACATGTTATTTTAAATAATGTCCCTGAAAATATTCGTTTAAGTTTAGATCCTGCAAGCACGAGCGTAATGGTTGACCGCGTTCAAGCGATTGCTTCTGGTTTTGGGGTGAGTGATACGCCAGCTGCATATGAACTTGCAGCAGCAGAACAATTAAAGAAAATTGAAAACATTGGCTCATATGCAAAATTGGCCATTGTGATTTGTGCGGCATTGATTGGTTTAGTCATGGCTAAACGCCGCATCGCAGAAAAATATCGTGCACGTAACCAAGTCGAAAAAGTCATTAATATCGCATTGGCACTGTGTTCGGGTGTCGCAATCCTGACAACAGTTGGCATTGTGATGTCGATGTTCAGTGAAGCCATGCGTTTCTTTAGTTTTGTCAGTCCACTAGATTTCTTCTTAGGCACTGAATGGAACCCCGGTTTTAGTACATCAGGGAATGCCGAAGGTAGTTATGGTTTGCTGCCACTCCTTTGGGGCACACTCATGGTCAGTGGTATTGCGCTATTGGTTGCTGTTCCTGTTGGTTTGATGATTGCCATTTACTTAGCTGAATATGCAAAGCCAAGTTTCCGTGCTTGGGCAAAACCTGCCATTGAAGTTCTCGCAGGTATTCCAACCATCGTTTATGGTGTATTTGCCTTAATGATTATTGGACCTTTTGCAAAACAGCTCGGCGCATATATCGGACTCGATATTAATGCAACCAGTGCTTTAACAGCAGGCTTTGTGATGGGGATTATGATTATCCCATTCGTTTCATCATTATCTGACGACATCATTACCCAAGTCCCTCGCGCGCTTCGTGACGGTTCACTTGGTTTGGGTGCGACAAAATCAGAAACCATTCGTCAAGTGGTGATTCCAGCTGCATTGCCGGGCATTATCGGTGCATTCTTATTGGCTGCATCTCGTGCAATTGGTGAAACCATGATTGTGGTGCTTGCAGCAGGGAACAGTCCTTTACTGCATATCAACCCACTCGAAGCGGTATCTACAGTCACCATTACCATCGTAAACCAATTAACAGGTGATACAGACTTTGCGAGTCCTCAAGCATTGGTTGCTTTTGCACTTGGTTTAACACTGTTTGTGATTACTTTAGGTCTGAATATTGTTGCACTGTACATTGTGCGTAAATACCGTGAGCAATACGAATGAGTACGACGAATATATCAAATATGGATCAAAAATTTGATTCACATGCAGCCGCTGAGCTTCGTGAAAAACGTAAGAAAATCATTGAAAACTCATTGGCAAAAAGACACCGTAAAGAAAATACCTTCCGTGTCTTGGGCTTTAGTGCAGTAGTGACTGGCTTATTGTTCGTCGTGCTATTGTTTGGCAGTATTTTAGCCAAAGGCTTACCAGCATTCTGGCAAAGCTCGATGACGGTGCCTGTGTTTTTTGATCCAAGTATCGTCAATGTAGGAGCGAAACCGGTTCAAAAAGAAGGTGAATCTCCTGCACAGTTCCAAGAGCGTTTTATTGCTTGGCAAACTGAAATGGGCATGGTGGATTGGGATGCGCTGATCGTAAATGGGATCATTGCAAAAGATCCAGCGATTGCCTCTCAACGTGATGATCTCAACAGTTTATATACCAGTTCAGAAGCATATCGCTTACGTGACATGGTTATGGCAGATCCGTCATTGATCGGTCAAAAACAAGATTTTAAAATCCTTGCAGATGCCAATGTCGATGTCTGGTTAGCCGGTAATATTGACCGTAGCTTGCCTGATGAACAGCAACAATTGAGCCCAGAAGTACGCCAACTTGCAGATAAACTTAAAGCTGATGGTGTTATTACTAACTCATTTAATACTGAAATATTTAAGAATCCAGACTCTCGTAGCTCACCTGCAACTTCAGGTTTAGCAGGGGCGTTTATGGGTTCACTCTTTATGATGCTGATCGTGATCATTATTTCGATTCCAATCGGTGTAGCATCCGCAATTTACTTAGAAGAATTTGCACCTAAAAACTGGATTACCGATGTTGTCGAAGTCAACATTAACAACCTAGCAGCGGTTCCTTCGATTGTGTTTGGTTTACTTGGTACTGCGATTTTTATTGGTTGGATGCACATGCCGCTTTCGGCACCTGTGGTTGGTGGTTTAGTCTTAAGTTTGATGACACTACCAACGGTCATTATTACCACACGTGCATCACTAAAAGCTGTCCCGCCATCGATTCGTCAAGCCGCATTAGGTTTAGGTGCATCACGTTTACAAACTGTATTTCACCATGTCTTGCCACTGGCATTGCCGGGCATCTTAACCGGTGCCATTATTGGTGTTGCGCAAGCCTTAGGTGAAACTGCTCCATTATTATTGATTGGTATGAGTGCCTTTGTGGCAAGTGTACCAGCCACTCCTTTAGATCAATCCACTGCATTACCTGTACAAATTTTCCTTTGGCAAGGTAACGAGCTACGTAACTTCTTTGAAGGGCGTACCGCAGCAGCAATCATTGTACTTCTTGCTCTCATGATCGGCTTAAACAGTTTAGCGATCTGGTTACGTAAGAAATTTGAAGTACGCTGGTAATTGAGGGCATTATATGAATAGCGTCGTTACAACAGAAAAGAATTCCTTAGATCAGGATAAGTCCGTGAATCCAGAACAAACACAATTTACCTCTGCTCAGGGCAGCCAAAAACAAACCAATACTGCGTTTGTGTCACAGTTCGATACGCAATCTAGTGCGAAAAAAGATGCGAAATCGACCAATGTGAAAATCAGTACCAATGATGTGCATGTGTACTATGGCGAATCTGAAGCGATCAAAGGCATAGATCTGAACATTTATGAAAATGAAGTGATTGCCTTTATTGGTCCGTCTGGTTGTGGTAAGTCAACTTTCCTACGTACGCTCAACCGTATGAATGACACGATTGATTCTTGTCGTGTGACAGGGCAAGTGCTTATGGATAATCAAGATATCTATGATCCAAATCTCGATGTGGTGTTACTGCGTGCCCAAGTGGGTATGGTTTTCCAAAAGCCGAACCCATTCCCAAAGTCTATTTTTGACAATGTCGCTTATGGTCCAAAATTGCATGGTTTGGCACGTGACAAATACGACATGGAAGAAATTGTTGAAAATAGTCTGCGTAAAGCAGGCCTTTGGGATGAAGTGAAAGACCGTTTGAACCAACCGGGTACAGGACTTTCAGGTGGTCAGCAGCAACGTCTATGTATTGCGCGAACCATTGCTGTCAGTCCTGAAGTGATTTTGATGGATGAACCTTGTTCAGCACTCGATCCGATTGCAACTGCAAAAGTAGAAGAACTCATCACTGAACTTTCAGCGCAATATACCATTGCGATTGTGACGCACTCGATGCAACAAGCAGCACGTGTATCTGACCGTACTGCATATTTCCATTTGGGTGATTTGATTGAAGTGAATTCCACTGAAAAAGTCTTTACTCAACCGGATCATCAATTGACTGAAGCGTATATTACCGGGCGTTTTGGCTAATCTAGTCTGTCTAAAAAAGAGCCGAAAGGCTCTTTTTTTATGAAGTCAATAATTAGGTCAAAAAGTCTTGATAAAAATAAAATGCTCAATTTGGCTCAATGAGAATTATTTTCAAAAAATAGATTGAATTTTTGTGATGCAACCCACATGTTATACAACATAAATATGAATTAAATGAGTTTCAATTTTATGCTATTTCATAATCCCAAGTTGCCTGCGGAAATTCGTGTAAGCCATTTAAATGCACGTATTAATGAACAACGAAAAAAAATTGCGCAAACGACTGCATCTAAACTTGAGCTGCTGCAACTAAGCCAACAATTATCAAAAGAAGCGCGCGCACGTAAAAAGAATAACCAAAAAATTTATGTAATCGATTTTAATGGTGATACCGCTGCATCTGCGGTAACGAGTCTACGTGAAGAAATTACCCTGATCTTAGCGACAGCAAAAGCAGGACGTGACCGCGTGGTTTTACGTTTAGAAAGTCCAGGCGGGATGGTGCATGGCTATGGTCTGGCCGCTGCACAATTGGTACGTTTACGTGATGCTGGATTTAACTTAACCATTTGCGTGGATAAAGTTGCTGCAAGCGGTGGCTATATGATGGCCTGCATTGCAAATGAGATCGTTTCAGCACCATTTGCCTTGGTGGGTTCGATTGGTGTAGTTGCACAAGTGCCGAACTTTAACCGTTTATTGAAAGAAAAACATATCGATTTTGAACTGTATACCGCGGGTCAGTTCAAACGTACCGTAACTATGTTTGGTGAAAATACTGCTGAAGGTAAAGCCAAATTTGAAGAAGAGTTACAGCAAACCCATAACTTGTTTAAACACTTTGTTGAAAAATACCGTCCTCAGCTCAATGTCGATAAAGTTGCCACAGGTGAGCATTGGTATGGTCAAGATGCCATTGATCTTAATCTAGTCGATAAATTGCAAACGTCAGATGAATATCTGTTAAGTCTCATGCCACAACATGATGTATATATGATTGAAACCCGCAAAAAACCAACACTTGGTGAGAAGTTGGGCTTACAAGCAGCGCAAATTGCGGACTCATTGGTTCCTGCAGTCATGTCTAAAGTGATGGAGTCATTGAGCAAAGCCAATTCGAGCCTCGTGCAGTTGCGTGACCCTAAACTCTAAAATTGTTTTTGTTATGAAGCATTTAAAGCCCACTTCGGTGAGCTTTTTTTATGCTAAACGATGCTGTTGTGATAGATTGCGTTGCGTACATAGATATTGATGATAATGATGTCTAATTTTCTGTTTATTTTAGGTGGTGTCATTTGCCTAATGGTTTGGCCTTGGCTATATTTGCTGCATTTTCAAAGTGTGAAAAAATCTGTGCTGAAACAGTATGCTGCGCTGTTTGGCCCAGCAGCAACACTGTTGGCAGGCTATATTTATTGTTCATCACTACAGGTAGATGTTCGCTCTGAAGCCTGCGGCACTGTTGTGGCCTATCAGAGTTATATGAGTAGCGGAAATATAAATAAAAGACAGCCTTTTGAGCGGGTTGAAATTTTAGTGAATCATACAAAATATACACGGCATTTTCGTATAGATGATGATCTACAAAAAATGCCAGCGGGAGCAAAAGCGTGCTTTCAGTATTATGACCGAAAATTGAATCCGCAAATGTCAGATTCAATCTTAATTCAATGGACTGCTTAAATATTTAACTGATGTTACGCAGTAACACCAGAAGTGCAATTTGATTCAAATAAAACAACGATACGCGGTAACGTCATCCGCAAGTGTTTGAGACAGGGCTGCTTCTAATCAAAAATGTTTTTGCGATACTTTGAATACGTAGACGCGAGCGAACGAGTTTTGCGGTGAGGAGCATTGCTCCGCAAGATGGTTTCCTTGCGAAGCTTCGCTTCTCATTTTGCCGAATGAGAAACATCGTTTCGTAAAAGTACCTCCAGCCGAAGGCTAATCCCGTTATTCAATTCCTAGATGTAAGACTCCGTCGAATAGACTTAAAAATCATTTTTAAAATGAGAAATTACTTCTAGGTGCGTAACAGAGGTGGATCAGGAAATTTGAACAACACTTATAAGTGATATTTTGCTCCCCAAATGATGTTATAAACATCAATATATGGAGTATTTTATGGCACGTAGACCAAGAAGAAATCATTCAAACGACTTTAAGGCTAAGGTAGCACTTGCTGCGATCAAAGCAGAAAAAACACTTGCTGAATTGAGTTCTGAGTTTGATGTTCATCAAAACCAAATTATTGACTGGAAAAATCAATTGATCTCAGCTTCCTCACAAGCTTTCGATCAATCAAAAGCTCCATCAGAACCTCCCATTGATCTTAAAAAGTTACATGCAAAAATCGGTGAGCAGGCATTAGAAATTGATTTTTTAGAAGGTGTGTTGAAGAAACTGGGCCGCTTCAACCACAAAAGTTAATCGATCACTCACTTCAGATTTCAGTATCTAAACAAGCTAAGTTACTGAAAGTCTCTCGTGGTTGTTATTATTATCGCCCAAAACCTGTTAGCTCATCAGATCTGAAGCTGATGCGATGTATTGATGAATTACATATGCAATATCCTTTTGCAGGCAGTCGTATGATGCGTGATTTGTTGAAACGTCAAGGGCATCATATAGGACGACGTCATACACGTACTTTAATGAAGAAAATGGGTATTCAGGCGTTATATTGCAAACCAAATTTAAGCCAGGCTAATCAAGCTCACCGTAAATATCCATATCTGCTCAAAGGATTGGCTATTCAGCGCAGTAATCAAGTGTGGTCTACGGATATAACGTATATCCCTATGGCAAAAGGCTTTGTTTATTTATGTGCTGTGATTGATTGGCATAGCCGCAAGGTACTTGCGCATAGGGTATCGATTAGTATGGAGGTGGATTTTTGTATTTCGGCTTTAAATGAAGCGATTGAAAAATATGGATCACCTGAAATATTGAATACAGACCAAGGCAGTCAGTTCACCAGTGATGCATTTATTGATGTATTGAAATCAAATGGCATTCAAATCAGTATGGATGGTAAAGGTCGATGGGTAGATAATGTGATGGTTGAACGATTATGGCGGAGCGTTAAATATGAAGAGGTGTATCTCAAAGCTTATAGCAGTGTCACAGATGCGAAAAAGCAATTGAGTGCATATTTTGAGTTTTATAATCTGAAACGACCTCATTCGAGTCTAGACATGAGAAGCACTGCTTCGCAAGGCTAAATGAGTTTTACTATGATCAGCTACCCCAACAAAACAAGGTGGCTTAACTAGAGCGGAATATCACTTATAAATACGCTTTTAGTTGTTCAAACATGTGGGACCACCTCTAAGTTTATGTATTTGGAAGTAACTATGGCCGTTGTTGAGGCATTTATTGCGACTCAAAATTGTTATTTTAACTATGAGTTTGAAGAACTTAATTTAACAGATGATTTTCCAGAAGAGCTCTCTGTATCTTTGCGGGGCATGATGTTTCGCCATGAAATTCAGTATCCCAATGCCACATATTATATTTATTACTCAGATGTTTTAACGGGTTGTGAATTACAGCGAATGAAAGATGATTGGGCGAAATATTGCCCTGCAGAATAAAATTGCGTCTAAATTTTCTATCTCCTTATAGGAGATGAGAATCCTCAGAATATATTCTGAGTTCGCAAGGGAGAGTTGGATAGTCTCATCTCCTTGCGGAGCATGCTCCTCATCTCAAAGAGAGCAGAAGTATTATAAATAAAAAACGAGGCATGAAGCCTCGTTTTTTTTGATCTATCTAAAATTAGATTTTAGAAATAAGATCTTTAATGTTTGCTGCTTGAGTTGATGCATTACCTGTATATGTTGCAGGTGTCATTTCTGCAAGACGCGCACGGTCAGCAGCTGGAACAGCTTCTAATTCGTTACCATTTACGAAATCAACCATCATTTCGCGAGTCATTGCTTGACCACGAGTTAGGGCTTTAAGTTTTTCGTAAGGTTTTTCAACTGCATAACGACGCATAACAGTTTGAATCGGTTCTGCAAGTACTTCTTGCGCATGGTCAAGGTCTTCAAGAATACGTTGAGCATTCAATTCAAGTTTACCAATACCTTTAGAGCAAGCTTCAAAAGCGATCAAGCTTTGTGCAAAACCAACACCCATGTTACGAAGCACAGTTGAGTCAGTTAAGTCACGCTGCCAACGAGATACAGGAAGTTTTTCACCAAGGTGAGCCAATACCGCATTCGCAATACCCAAGTTACCTTCAGAGTTTTCGAAGTCAATTGGGTTAACTTTATGTGGCATTGTTGAAGAACCAACTTCGCCTTCTTTCAAACGTTGTTTGAAGAAACCAAGTGAGATGTAGCCCCAAACGTCACGGTTAAAGTCGATCAAAATGGTGTTGAAACGACGTAGCGCATCAAAAAGTTCCGCCATGTAGTCATGTGGTTCGATTTGAGTGGTGTACGGGTTAAATTCTAAACCTAATGATTCAACAAATGCTTGTGAATGCGCAGGCCAGTTAATTTCAGGGTAAGCAGAGTAGTGCGCGTTGTAGTTACCTACTGCACCATTGATTTTACCAAGTAATTCAACTTGTTTGAATTGTTTGATTTGACGTGCAAGGCGGTAAGCCACGTTCGCCATTTCTTTACCCAAAGTTGTTGGGCTTGCAGTTTGACCATGTGTACGAGACAACATTGGTTGTTCAGCGTGTTGTTCAGCCAAAGCAACGATTGAATCGATGATTTGCTGCATTGCTGCAACTAAAACTTCACGGCCATTTTTAAGCATTAAAGCATGAGACAAGTTGTTGATGTCTTCAGATGTACATGCAAAGTGAATGAATTCTCCAGCATTTTTAAGCTCATCGATATGTGCGATTTGCTCTTTTAAGAAGTACTCAACTGCTTTTACATCATGGTTTGTTGTACGTTCAATTTCTTTAATGCGGTTTGCATTGTCTTCAGAGAAGTTCGCAACAATTGCATCAAGCGCAGCGTTAGTTTCAGCACTGAACGCTGGAACTTCAGTGATTTCAGGACGGTTTGCAAGTGCTTGTAACCAACGCACTTCAACAGTCACACGAGCATGGATTAAACCAAACTCAGAGAGGAAGGGACGTAGAGCATCACATTTGCTTGCGTAACGTCCATCTAATGGAGAAAGTGCGGTTAAAGCGTTCATAGCGATTCCTTAAATTTTGGAATTAAACGTAAAACAAAAAGCCCGTACTGCATCAGTTAAACCACCTGATACTGTAAACGGGCAAGATCTTGAATATCTTGTAGTAGCTTGCGCTTACTGAAAATCATACCCCATGAGCTACCACCGAGCTGACGCCATAAATGTGCCATTTGTAAGCCGGTAAATAAGGTGGCGCGAATGCGATTGGTATGAGAAGTGTCTTTAAATGCTTCGGCATTACCACGAACCATAATACGTGGATTAATTTGGCCTGCAGTTTCAATATAGGTTTGCGCTAAATTGGCAATGATACTTGGATGTAAATAATTATTATCAAAAAAGGAAAGCTGTCTTAGAATTTTTTGTTGGGATTGTTCAATGGTTTCGACAAATTTAGGATTGCTATAGACTTTCTTTTCTAACTGCAATAACGCCATCGCATACGTCATGGGTAGCTTAGTATTGGCAAGTTTAGGAAGTCTAGATTTGGGAGATGTATTGAAGGGTTGAGTAATGCTACTTTCTAAGGTTTTTAATCCCAGCGAAATATCCGCCAAGCCACTAAAAAAATCAAGCGTCTGACTAGACTGATTCGACTTAGGACGGATATTTAAACTGGCTTTAATGAGATGTTCAAAATAAAAGTTACCGCTTTCCCCGATACTCTGTTGCCCAGTCAATGCAGTCATGTGGGTCAGCTGTGTCGCTTGAAAAACAGCAGCTAACGCCAATGCACGATTTTGGCGAGTATTCAGAGTCTGAGGCTGTTGAAACGGTAACTCTGTCATCCGAAACAATCCTTATTCAATAAAATCCGGTTTAGGCGCATTGGTATGATGAATCACACCACCCCCTAAACAAACTTCACCGGTGTAGAACACCACACTTTGACCCGGTGTAACAGCACGTTGTGGCTCATCGAATTCGACACGCACACCATTTGGCGCTGTAGGGTCTTTAAATATTGTACAGTCTTGGTCAGGCTGACGATAACGAGTTTTCGCTGTGCAGCGGAAGCCTGATTCAGGAATCTCTTGTTCACCAGCCACCCAATCAATCGCTTCAGACCATAAAATGGTGCTTTGCATGAGTGGATGTTCATGACCTTGACCAACGACTAGGCGATTACCTTCGATATCTTTATGCAGTACAAACCAAGCGCCTTCTTCAGCACCTTTTAGACCACCAAGACCGATGCCACCACGTTGGCCGAGCGTATAGTACATTAAGCCGTGATGTTCACCAACCTCTTTACCCGTGTCTAGGACGATTTTTCCGGGTTGAGCAGGTAAATATTGCTTTAAGAAGTCATTAAATCGACGTTCGCCAATAAAGCAAATTCCTGTTGAATCTTTTTTCTTCGCGGTGATTAGACCTAATTCTTCAGCGATTTTACGCACTTGTGGTTTTTCAATTTCACCCACAGGGAACAAAGTTTTGTTAATTTCACGACCATGCACTGCATGTAGGAAATAGGTTTGGTCTTTGTTGTTGTCTAGACCACGCAGTAGAGGGGCATACTCTTCACCACGTGAATTTTTTAGCGTTTCACCACGGCGGCAATAGTGGCCTGTCGCAATAAAGTCAGCACCTAAGTTCACAGCATGGTCGAGAAATGCACGGAATTTAATTTCTTTATTGCAGAGAATATCTGGGTTTGGTGTACGACCTGCGGCATATTCTTCTAAGAAATGCTCAAAGACACGGTCCCAATATTCCATCGCAAAGTTTGCGGTATGAAGTTTGATTCCAATTTTGTCACAAACGGCTTGAGCATCGGCAAGATCTTCCATTGCCGTACAGTATTCCGTGCCGTCATCTTCTTCCCAGTTTTTCATGAAAAGACCTTCAACTTGATAACCTTGTTGAAGTAAAAGTGCTGCAGATACAGAAGAATCTACACCACCAGACATACCGACGATGACACGTTGTTGCATAGGATTAAGCATCCAAATTTGAAATTAAGGGAGAATTTTGGTGCTCGTAAATGAGCGATAAAGGAAATTTTTGACCTGAAAGAGCATCTTGCACAGCTTTGATGACTAATGGACTACGCGCACGGGCAGACTCAATGAGTTCATCAAGCGTCATCCATACTGCACCGACAATACCTGTGTCTAATTGTGCATCGGCATGGTGCTGAATGTCTTTAGCTAAGAAACAGAAACGGAAATAAGTACGATCAGGGAACATCGGAGGAGTATAAGTATACATGCCTAGGAGGTTCGTGATTTCTACATCGTGACCTGTTTCTTCCATGGTTTCTCGAATGGCGGCTTCAATAATGGTTTCGCCAGCTTCAACATGACCTGCAGGTTGATTAAATACAGTATGGGTCACACCTTCTGTATGTTCTTCAACAAATAGGAATTTTCCGTCTTTTTCAACGACTGTCGCAACAGTGACGTGAGCAGTCCAAGCGGTCATAGAAAAGCACCATGGGGTAAAAACGCTATTCTACAAAATTTAGGGAGCGGTGGCTACGATGGGAGGTGAATTCTTTGGATAGAGATATTTTTTAGCGTAGAAATTTATGGAACACTGTTTCATAAATGGGGTTGGAAACAATGAATCATAAAAAGCCCTGTACAGTTGATATAGGCTTTTTTTGTAATATGGATATGATTAATATTAAAAAATAATTAATACATGCACTATTTCAATTGTTACTTTCAATTGCCATTTCATAAGAACCCTGAAATTGGAACTTCATTGTTTCATCTGTAGTCGAGTTAATGAATTTTTCCATTTGTTCTTTATACTCACCATGTCCTGATTTATACATAGCTAATAAATATCCCCATTTAGCATACGGATAGGCTGGATCATCTTTGGGGATAGTCTTTAATTCATTCCTTATACCTTCTGCTACTTTACTCTGACAAGATCGCAGGTCATTTTGCGGATATTTCAAAATTTGCATTAGTTCACAGTGCTTAAATAATTTAGCTTGAGTTGGTCTCTCATTGAGTTGTTTCTTATTTAATTCATAAGCCTCTTGATACATTTCTAAAGAGAGATAAATATTCATTTCTATTTTTTCTCGCTCATTTTGAGCTTGGATTTTTTTTACATCTAATAAAATATTTTTTAATTTTTCTTTAGATTTAGGGTTATGAATGTCTATATCATTCATTAATATTCTGTATTTTTGGATGATAATATCATCTGATAGGGATATTTTTTGTTCTTCTACAACTTCATTTTTCTTTGGAATCTCTTGTGCATTAGAGCATCCAGTTATAGTGAAAACTGTACTAAAAAGAATAGTTAAAATTAGATATTTTTTCATGAAATACGTCTAGCAGCCGAAGTTAATGTGAATGTATGTGTTATAAATCTTGGATTTGGATAAATTATTCCGCCATCTAATTTGGCTTCATATCCCATTTGCATTTCAACTTTAATTAAAGACAAATTGGGCTCCGGAAGAAGAATTGTTCCTGATCCAACTAGTTCTTTCCCCTTTTCAGTATTCCAGACACCATTCCCTATTTCTAAATTTTTTTGTGAGAGTAGTTTAAAATCTCTTGCTTTTTCTCTAAATATTTTTACTGAAACAAAAGGTTTAATTTTAGCATCTCCTTTTAATGGAGGGGCTATATAGGAAACTGTTATAAATAATTCACGACCCTTTAAAATATAGCTAACAATATATTCACAAGTCCCAGAAATAGCTTGAGAAACAACTCCTACCCAACCTTTTTATCCTCATCATAAGGAAGAATTAAATTTTTGAATTTCACGTATTGTGTTCTATTTTGTTCTATATAATAATTTTCTTTGTTACGGCTAAAATTGTTTGCCAAATTATTACTTTGTTGAGATGTTGTCTGAAAATTTAAGACGGATGAATTACTAGGACCACCACTAGCTCCAACTACATGTACTTGCTTAGGGAGTAAGGTAGCACCACAAGTGAACTTATCGCCTACATAAGCTACAGCCTTGCCATCAAAAATAACGTGGTCATTACTTTTAATTAACGTAGACCAAGTTTTACATTTCGGACATGCGAAACCATCTCCAGCACGAAGAAAAAAGATTCCCCATCTGTGAACTTCTGAACTGAGTGGATATGACTGTTCCTCCGTGGCTCGTTGTAGACCCATGAATGCCGAATCCTTTAGACATTTTTTGAGTCTCCAATTGTTGTAGTCATAAAGCCTATAGGGGGTATCGCATCATGATATAAGCGTAATACATGAGATGTAATTGGACTATCAATAATTTCATCGCCATTTTCTAAAAATGAACCGATTAGAGCGGCTGATCGACCATCTACATTGAAAAGCGATCCTGCGCCAGAGATAATTTTTGCTGTTGAACCATCTAAGTATATGGCTTCATCACCTATCAATGCCAATGATATCCCTTGGACTTTAAAAGTATGATTTGATGCCCGAACAAGTCCACCATTTTTAGTTTTTGCACCGTTAAATGCTACATAATATTTTGTGTGAGGCTTATGATTCCAATATAGTTGTTCTGCCTCATGAATTTTTTTTATATCTTCTTTTGAAAGCTTTTGTAGCTGCTCTTTTGGCAGTTGATGCAAAAAAGTAGGGCTAGTCATACTATGTCCAAATATTGTAATTATATTCGAGCTTAATAAAATAAGATGACTAATAAAATTTGAAAATGTAACTAAGGAAATACTATCTAATTTTATATTTATTCTAATATATGCATTTTAGGTGCAAAACAATAAATAAATTTTTAGCATTGAAATAATGCTTTAATAAAAATTAACCTAAATAAAATCTATTTTATTTATAATTCCCCGACACCTTCACATAATTCTGCGCTGAATACGGTAAAAATGCTTTTTCTTTATCGGTTAGGGGGCGGACTTTTTTGACTGGACTGCCCACATATAAATAACCACTTTCCAAAACCTTATTTGGTGGAACAAGTGAACCAGCACCAATCATCACATCATCTTCAACAATTACATCATCTAAAATAATCGTACCTATACCGACTAAAACACGATTACCAATGGTACAACCGTGTAATTTTACATGATGACCAATTGTGACATCTTCACCAATAATCAGTGGAGAACCCTCAGGCTTATCGGCTTTTTTATGACTCACATGCAACATTGAGTGATCTTGCACATTAGAGTTTTTACCAATACGAATATGGTTTACATCACCACGAATCACAGCAAATGGCCAAACAGAGACATTTTCAGCCAATACAACATCGCCAATCACCACTGACATTTCATCGATATAGCAAGAGTCAGCAATACGTGGAACAGTGTGTAAATAAGGGCGAATGTTTTGGCTCATAGGAAAGTCATCTACAGGTTTTTAGGCATTATAAAATAAAAAAGCACCTAGACCGAAATCTAGATGCTTTCACTTTAGTCTTAAAGCTCAGTTTTCATTAAACTTAGAATAAGTTGCTAAAGAATTGTTTGATGTGATCAATCATTTTTGCAAAGAAACCAGCTTCTTCAACATTTTGTAGAGCTACAAGTGGTTTTTCAGCAATGACTTTGCCATTAAGCGTTGCAACGTATTTACCGACCACTTGACCTTGTTTTAAAGGTGCAGTCAATTTAGGTTGAACAACCAATTGAGTTTTAATGGCGTTCGCTTCGCCTTTAGGCATCGTCACGTTAAAGTTTTCAGCTAGACCTACTTGAACTTCATTGTCTTTACCGTACCAAACTTTTGCTTTTGCAAGCACTTGTTTAGCAGGTTGAACTTTTACAGTTTCAAAGTTTGCATAACCCCAAGCTAAAATTTCACGTGTTTGAGATGCACGTTCGTTCATGCTTGGCGCACCAAAGATCACTGAAATTAAACGTAAAGGACCACGTTTAGCTGAAGTCGTTAAGCAGTAGCCCGCTTCTTCAGTATGACCAGTTTTTAAACCATCTACACTTGGGTCAGTATAAAGCAGGGCATTACGGTTGCCTTGCTTAATGCCATTGAACGTAAATTCTTTTTCAGAGTAGATCGGATAGTATTTTGAACTGTCATGAATGATATGTTGCGCAAGAGTCGCCATATCTTTGGCAGTCGAGAAATGACCTTCAGCTGGCATACCTGTCGCATTGATGAATTGAGTATTCACCATGCCAATACGTTTCGCTTCTTGGTTCATCATGTGGGCAAAGGTGCCTTCATTGCCAGCAATATGTTCTGCCATAGCTTTAGAAGCATCGTTACCCGACTGAATGATAATGCCACGTAACATTTCTAATGCAGTTGCAGTACCGTTGAGCGGAACGTACATACATGACTCAGTGCTGCTGCCGCGACACCAAGCCGACTCATTCATACGTACTTTTTCATTTTCAGTTAGTTCACCGCTTAATAACTTTTGCTCAATGATGTAACTGGTCATCATTTTTGTCATTGAAGCAGGAGCTAATTTTTCGTTTTCATTTTTAGAAGCAAGGATTTGCCCTGTCTCATAGTCCATCAGCACATAAGATTTATTATTTAATTCAGGTGGTGCAGAAAGGACAGTTGCCGCGAATGAAAAACTAGGTGCAAGTAGTAATGCGGCAAGGGCGGTTTTTCGGGTCATTCTGGGTGGTTCCAATAACTTAGGTATAAGCACAAAGAGCCTAGCATTTTAGGACAAAGCTAGGCGGACTGCTATGGGGTGCAAGCGCTTATTTTAAAAGTATTGTAACCAATTGGTATTATTTGCTGTAAGCAGTCAATTCTTTGCAAATCGCACCATTTTTCTTATCGCCAGCTTTCTTCGCATCAGACTGCGCTTCTTTTAAAGCTTCTTTAAAACTTTTTTGTTTGCTGAGCTGTTGTAAGGCATTTACAGGGTTCTTTTCATTCGGCATATATTCTTTGGCTAATTTTGCATAACCCGCTTCAAACTTCGGCTGATCTTTGTCATTCACCAGTTTTGGACAAACTTCAGAAAGTACATAAATAGCTGCAAGTTCTTGACTGGTCACTTGAGGTGTAGGAGTCACTTCAATTTTTTCATCTGCGGCATGTGCAGACATGGTGGTGAACGCAAAAGCAGAAAGGCTAAGGGCACAAAGAGATTTTACAAAAAAGTTTTTCATTTAAATAACCTGTTAAATAACCTAAAAGATATCAAATAGCTAAAATTTATTAGCCAAGCTTAATCATATTTTGGGTAGAGATCAGTAGAAAATTGTATTGAAGCTGTTTAGAAATCAATACATTGTGAAAGAAAAAAGGATGAGGCTATAAGCGTCATCCTTTTTTGGCAGGTTTGATGCAATTAGGACTAACCTATTGAGAGGGCGTCCAAATCTGAATGATCAATTAACCTTCATAATTTAAAACGTCATCACAAACTGATTTTTGTTCAGCTTTATCAGTTTCTTTAGCAGCTTGACGTGCTTCTTCAAGAACTGATTTATATTCGCTGTCAGACTGTAGTTTTTCTAAAGTCATTGATTTATCAGAATAATCAGCAAGATATGTTTTAGTGAGTGCTTGAATGTTGGCATCAAATTTTGCATTTTGACCAATAATCGCAGGGCATACTTCTAACATGACTTGTGCAGATGCAATATCTTCTTTTACGATGGTATTGGCTTCTTCTTGAGTGAAGTCATTGTCTGCGACCACAGTTTGAGTCATGCAAGCTGCTAGAGCAAAGCCCAATAAACCACGAAGTGCTACGGTTTTATTCATTTTGTACACACACATTAATGCTGGATGTTGAAATGTAAATATATATAATTATTCATATATTTCAATAAAATGTTCTTGCGAGTCATTTTTAATTTTTTAGTAATGGAAATTTAGTTGTGAATATATTAATTGCCAATGATGATGGCGTTTTTGCTCCCGGTATCCAAGCTTTAGCACATGCATTGCGTCCTCTCGGTCGTGTGGTGATTGTTGCACCTGAAAGTGAACGCAGTGGTTTTTCAAGTGCACTGACTTTAGATCGACCATTACGACCTGTCGAAATTGCACCAAATATGTGGGCGGTAAATGGCACACCTGCGGACTGTGTGTATTTATCAATGAATGGTCTGTTCGATTTTGAATTTGATTTGGTGGTGAGTGGGATCAATAGCGGCGCAAATCTGGGTGATGATGTGCTGTATTCAGGGACGGTCGGTGCCGCATTTGAAGGTCGTCTAATGAAACAACCTGCGCTAGCCGTGTCTTTGGCTGGGCCGAATGTGCGTAGTTATAACAACCCTGAAGATTATGCCGTAGCTGCACAATGGGTGCATGACTTTATTGCCAATGGCTTACCTGCGCTACCTGCACGACATATTTTTAATATCAATATTCCAGATGTCGCTGAACTTCAAGGCACTAAAGTGACCTATCAAGGGCGACGTTTACAGTCCAAACCGATTACCAGTCATGTAGACCCGCGTGGTCGTCAAGTCTATTGGATTGGCTTGGCAGGTGAGGCTGTGGCAGAGCCTAAAAAAGGCTTAACGCATATCGAATCAGACTTCTTTGCAGTTGCAAATGGTTATGTCAGTGTAACGCCTATACAAATGGATGCTACAAACTATGAGATTTTGAATAACTTGCACTCAGAGTTATCTAAATCTTAAGTATTAATGTTATAACTTTGTGAAAATGGTTATGCCGCAACTTTTTTAGAGTGGATTTTTGCTAATCTTAGCCCATTCATAATGACTATATTTGAATTATTAGTGAGGAAGATGATGTCCCTGGTGTCACAATATCGCGTTATTGCCGCTCCTGCAGCATTATTTAAGACCCTTGTTTTATCTGCTGCGGTTGTTACGACTTTGGTCATGACTGGCTGTGCGTCAAAACCACAAATTAATAATGCGACCCGTTATGCGACTGCTCCGGATTATTATACAGTTCGTTCGGGAGATACTTTAAGTGGCATTGCAGCTCGCTATGGTTTGAGCTATGTCAGCATCGCAGA
Source organism: Acinetobacter sp. YH16056_T (assembly GCF_024605895.1). NCBI lineage: Bacteria > Pseudomonadati > Pseudomonadota > Gammaproteobacteria > Moraxellales > Moraxellaceae > Acinetobacter > Acinetobacter sp. YH16056_T. The sequence goes on from NZ_CP094545.1 coordinate 1,265,498, forward strand.
AATGAACGATATTGCCCAGCCTTATCGCATCTATGTTGGACAATCCATTCGCCTTAAAAATAGTGGCTCTCGTCGTACGACGTCTACACAAGCCATGACTCAAGCGGCACCAATTCAACGCCAAACGATTGCAATGCCAACGCAAACAGCGCCCGTGACTCAAGCTTCAACCACACCATCGACAGTGACGCGAACTACAGTTCCAACGCCTGTGGTCAGTTCTTCAAGTTTACGTTGGGTGAGTCCAGTATCGCGTCCTACGGTATTACAAGGCTATAACTTAGCATCGAATGTGAAAGGAACACGTTACGTAGGTAATACAGGTGATCCTATTTTTGCAGCAGCTGATGGTCAAGTGGTCTATGCCGCCGATGGTCTTAAAGAGTACGGCAATTTAATTTTGGTGAAGCATATTAATGGCTATATCACTGCATATGCACATAACAGTAAAATGAATGTCAAAAGTGGCGATACTGTGAAAGCAGGGCAGCAAATTGGTGAGATGGGTTCATCGGGTACCAACCGCACGATGCTTGAGTTCCAAGTGCGTTTAGATGGTAAACCAATCAATCCAACTTCAGTTTTACCAAATAATTAAATATATAATGCAAAAGCAAAATATCCCCGTATAATACAATGAGTTGCTTTTATCGAAAGATGAAGCTTCTCATAAGTTTATGAGGGAAATTTATGTTAGATCAACTTCGAGCAATGGGTGTCTTTGCTTGCGTTGTGGAAAAAAATTCGTTTAGCGGTGCTGCTCGTGAGTTAGGTATTACCACGAGTGCCGTGAGTCAGCAAATCCGCTCACTAGAGCAGGATATGGAAGTCATTCTTTTACATCGTTCAACACGTAAGTTAAGTTTGACAGAAGCTGGACAAGCTTTTTTTCATAGTTGCCAAGAGATGCTATCTGCCGCAGAGCGCGGCAAAATTCGTATCAATGAACTTCGTGACGACTTAGTCGGTGAATTACGTATTGCATCGACACCAGAAATTTGTGCGAATCATGTGATTCCTGCATTGTCACATTGGATGTCGGCACATCGCGGTTTATCCGTTCATCTAGAAGCAGATAATCAATATATCGACTTAATTGATGGCCGCATTGATATTGCGCTACGAATGAGTTCAAAAATTGATGATCAACAGTTTCATGTGGTGCCATTGGCACATGTTGAACAAGTTCTCGTTGCAGCACCAAGCTATATCAACCAAACCAGTTTAATTACACGACCAGAAGATTTACAAAATCATGATATGGTTCAAATAAATTTGGTTAAAAACTTTCAGCATTTTGCATTTGAAAATGCAGTGACTAAAGAGCAGGTTGCATTGGATGTGCACTCCCGATTTACAACAAATAATGTATTTGCTGCAAAAGCAATGTGTCAACAAGGACATGGCATTGCAAGAATATTATATCTAGATACGCAAAAAGACTTATTAAACGGTTCTCTTGTTGAAGTTTTACCAGAATGGCGTTTACCATCATTTACTCTATATGCGGTGATGTCTAAACGTGATCAACAGCCTACTAAAATTCATCGTTGCCTAGATGCATTAAAATTGTATTTCAGTCAATTACCAGGCGGACGTGTATACCAAGAAGCCTCATAAAAACAAAAAAGGTTTAAAAAGATATAAAAAAAGCCGCAATCAGCGGCTTTTTTTACTTTCGGCACAAATTACGCTAGAAAGTTTTTCACCATTTTAACAATGCGTTCAATCAAGATATCCGCTTGTTTTTTATTGATGTTCAGCGTAGGTAATAAACGAATCACAGAGCCTGCTGTTACGTTAATAATCAAGTGATGCTCATCACGTGCAATATTCACAAGTTCGCCACATGCTTTTGGTAATTCAATGCCGACCATTAAACCAAAACCACGAACAGTTACGTTTTGCTCTGCAAGTTGCTCTGTGAATTGCTCAACAAGATACGCCCCCATATTTGCAGCATTTTCAACAAGGTTTTCTTTTTGAATGGTATCAATCACGGTATAAACCACACGTGAACCTAATGCAGTACCGCTATAAGTTGAACCGTGGTTACCCGCTGTTAAAACCCCAACACCACGACCTTGAGTCATGACTGCGCCGATAGGGAAGCCATTGCCTAGACCTTTTGCTGTAGTTAGCACGTCAGGAATAATATTGGTATGTTGATATGCAAAGTATTTACCAGTACGGCCGTTACCTGTTTGCACTTCATCAAGCATCATTAACCAGTTGTGTTGGTTACAGATACGACGAATATCTTCTAAATAGCTAAAACCTTGAGGAGCAGTGTTGACGCCACCTTCGCCTTGGATCGGCTCAACCAAAATCGCTACGATGTCTGGGTGGTGAATTGCAGCTTCTTCAATTGCTTCAATATCACCGAAAGGCACACGAATGAAACCTTCAACCAGTGGGCCAAAACCTTCCTGAACTTTTTTGTTACCTGTTGCAGATAATGTCGCCATGGTACGACCATGGAATGAATGATCAGCAACAATAATTTTAGGGCTTGCAACACCTTGCATATGACCAAATTTACGTGCAATTTTGATTGCACCTTCATTTGATTCTGCACCACTATTTGAGAAGAAAACTTCTTCCATACCCGCAACTTCAGCTAATTTTTGCGCAGCAGCCGTTTGCCAAGGCACTTCAAATAAGTTACTGGTATGAATGAGGGTCGCTGCCTGTTCAGCAATTGCAGCTGTAATTGCAGGATGTGAGTGACCTAAACCACAAACAGCTATCCCTGTCAGTGCGTCTAAGTATTCTGTGCCATCTGCGGTATACAGGTGAGCACCTTGACCTCGGACAAAGCTGATCGGTTGGCGGCCAAATACTGGCATCAAGTGCGATGGTTGATCAGTTTGTACTGGGGCAAGGGTAATGTTATTCATGACTAACTCTAATTTGTCAGGTGATTGAAATAATATAGAGGAGACGCCATATATATATGAGCATCAAGAGGTCTATATAAGCAAAATATGACTCACTTGAAAAGCTGAAATGTAAATAAAACGTGAAATATTGCTTTAGTCATATTGTTTTACTCAGTTTTGGGTATAATGCGAAGCAGATTTATTGAGGATATATCAATGACTGAACAAGCACGCGATACAGAAGCGTTAATTCGTGACCAAATTGCTAAACACGCAGTTCTACTTTACATGAAAGGCACTCCACAGTTTCCACAGTGTGGTTTCTCTGCGCGTGCAGTAGAAGCGCTCAGTCAAATTGGTCGTCCGTTTGCTTATGTAAATATTCTTGAAAATCAAGATATTCGCGCAACTCTTCCACAAATTGCAAACTGGCCGACTTTCCCACAATTATGGATCAATGGTGAGTTGATCGGTGGTAGCGACATTATGCTTGATATGTTCCAAAAAGGTGAATTACAACCTTTAGTTGAACAATATAGCCCAGCTCCTGAAGCTTAATTGGATGTGTATTTGATGATTTTGATCATTGGATACAGATAAAAATAGCGCCTTTAAGGCGCTTTTTTTATGACTTATTTATCAAAAAAGTCGTGGTTTATGCGTTTTTCCACCATCCCCATACGCATTTAAAGCACAAAGGGTGGTGGAAAAATCAACAAATGAATAAACTCATCGAAGATTTATGACGGATTGTCTTCAGTCGGACTTTCTTCAACACGTTGCTCGTTTTCAGCAGTCCCATTTTTAGCAGTGCTGTCTTGAGCTTCAGACTTCTTTGCCTTTTTATCTTTATTCTTTTTTGACTTCTTCTTTTTTTTCTTTTTCTTTGGCTCTTCTTCCTCAAGCTCAGCACCGTCTTCAATCGCTTGCCAGTACTCAAGTTGCTCCATGACAGCAGCGTAGATTGAGCCTTTGCTATAACGACCTTTTTTATCAAGAGTGCCTACTGGACGCGCCATCAAAATTTCTAATGCTTGGTCAATGGTATCTATGGCGTGAATATGGAATTGACCTTGTTGCACAGCTTCAATCACATCTTTGCGTAACATTAAGTGCTGCATATTTTGGCGTGGAATAATCACACCTTGCTTGCCTGTTAACCCTTGTAATTTACATGCATCATAGAAGCCTTCAATCTTGGCATTTACACCCCCAATCGGTTGAACTTGACCCAATTGGTTCATGGAGCCAGTGATTGCCCAAGATTGATCGATCGGTAATTGGCTAATAGCGGAAATAAGAGCTGAAAGCTCTGCAACAGTTGCGCTGTCGCCATCCACTTGACCATAGCTTTGCTCAAAGGCGAGGGCAGCAGAGAAATGTAAAATTTGTTCACGACCAAAGTGTGCCTTTAAGAAACTCGACATCAATAGGACGCCTTTGGCATGCAGAGAACCACCGAGTTCTACGCTACGTTCGATATCTAAAATATCGCCACCGCCTTGATAAACCGAAGCTGTTAAACGTGACGGTAAACCAAATTCAACATCTGCATATTGAATCACAGAGAGGGCGTTGATCTGCCCGAATCGATGACCTTTGGTTTCAATTAATTGTGTGCCGCGACTGAGATCTTGCCAATACAATTCACGTAAGTAGCCTAGACGGTATTTACGATGATCAAGAGCGGTGTTGATATGTGTTTCTGTCACCATTTTATCGCCAGCGAGGGCTGCATGATGATGTGCTTCACGAATCAAATCACCTAAGGTGAGGGCATGTAATGACAAAGAGCTTTGATCTTCAGCTTGACGACTTGAATCAGTTAACAGTGCAGCAAGTGCTGTACGGTCAAACGGCAGAAGTTTGTCTGTTTGCACATAATCAGCAATTAGCTGCATATATGCCTGCTCATTAATGTCATTACGTTGTAATGTATCGGTAAAATCGGCACGAATTTTAAAGACACTGCCCAGTTCTGGTTCGAGTTCTAAAATATCGTAATAAATATCAGGTTCAGCAAGCAGGATCACTTTGATATTTAAATCAATAGCTTCAGGCTCAATCGAAATACTGCCTGTCAATGTAAGCATATGTTCAAGTGAAGATAGCTTTAAATGTCCTGACTTTAATGCACGTTTTAGACCTTGCCATGCATAAGGCTGCTCTAAAAGTTGTTCAGCTTCCAAGATGAGGAATCCACCATTGGCCTTATGCAATGCACCAGGACGGATTAACGTAAAGTCTGTGGTGATGGTGCCATTTTGGGTCAGTTGTTCGACATGACCTAGCAAATTGTAATGGGTTGGGAAATCTTCAAAAATAACTGGCGCACCAGCATTTGGTTTGTGTGTGGCGATAATGTTAGCTTGGTAGCGAGATGGCACGCGGTTAAATAGGCCAGGTGTAAAGTCATCTTCTTCTTGCTCAAGCACAAACTCAACATTTTGAATGATGTCATCTGCATATTGCTTCAGATAATCTTCCAAGCCTTCAACCATGCTGAATTTATTTTGAATTACATCAATACGCGGCATGACGACTTGTTTAGCAATTTCACGGTTTAAAACCTGAACTTTATCGCGTGCGTCATCTTCAAGATCACCAAGATGTAGACCAAGGCGTTCAAGTTTTTTATCCATATAACGGACGTTTGACGCAATTTCAGCTCGTTGTTTACTGCTTAGTGCATTGATGTCTTCTTTGGACATTTCTTGGTATTTGTTATCGACCAAATGCACGGGAACGAAACAATGATCATCATCCTGAGAAATCAGTTTAAGATCGAGCTCTTCACCTTCTCGGGTTAATTCAACTAAAGCAAGATGTTGTTCATCACCAGCATGTTGGCGAATCATTTCAATGCGATTGTGATAGGTTTCTGCGGTGAAGCGACGTTCAAGCTGTTTTAATATAGTTTGCCAACTTTGATGTAATAACGTTTGGAATTTTGTCGCTTGACCAGAAGGAAGTTTCAGCGCAATCGGTTCACGCGGAAACTTGAAATTATTGACATACACCCAGTCTGAAGGCGTTGGCATATTTTTAGCGTGTTGTTGTAATAAGCGCTTAATCATGGTGCGCTTACCTAAGCCTGCGGTACCTACAGCAAAAATGTTATAGCCTGAATAGGGCAATGCAATGCCAGCTTCAACCGAAGCACGGGCACGATCTTGTCCTAAAAAGTCATTGAGTGGTTTGATCCGCTTGGTAGACGTCGGTATTTTTTTAAGCTCAGGCGTATGCGTCAGCTGAAGCGGCTGCAACTGGGTTTTAGTTAAAGTATTCTGTATTTCGGGTTGATCAAAAGCACTCTTTAGTGTCGTTACTGTTTCTGCTAAGTTTTTTGTGTTGGTTTCATTAATGGTGGTTGATAAAGAAGAGTGAATTTGTTCAAGTCGCTGGGTCACTGTTGAATCCAAAAAACTAAAGAATAGAGATATGTAATTAAGGTATACAGGTTTAATGCCAAAGATCAAGCAACAGCATGCGAAATATCGATAAAATAAAACAATGATTTCATAAATGTTGTTGAAACCGTTGTCATTAAGCGCTTGAATAGCAACATTCGATTTTGACAAAAATAACTGAGTCATGACAACACAAGCTTCAGGATGGAAATCTGCTTTTACTGCATTTTTAGACCGACGTGCGCTGATTATGCTTTTTCTTGGCTTTTCGGCCGGTATCCCAATTTTACTGATCTTTTCCAGTTTATCGCTTTGGTTAGGTGAAGCAGGAATTGATAAAAGTGCAGTGACTTTTTTTAGTTGGGCAGCGCTTGGCTACTCATTTAAGTTTGTTTGGGCGCCATTAATTGATGAGTTGCCTGTGCCATTTTTAACTAAACAACTCGGACGGCGCCGTGCATGGTTGTTGATCGCTCAGGTTCTCATTATCTGTGCAATTTGTATCATGGCATTTTCAGATCCTGCTTTAGGACAAAGCTATATTTACCAAATGGCCGCTGGCGCTGTATTGCTAGGTTTTTCTGCCGCAACGCAAGACATTGTGATTGATGCTTATCGTATTGAGTTGGCAGAAACTGAAATGCAGACCGTTTTAGCTTCGACTTATAATGCAGGTTATCGTATCGGCATGATCGTGGCAGGTGCAGGGGCGTTATTTTTGGCGGCATATTTAGGCACGGCCAAAGGTAACTATATTTATGAAGCTTGGAAATATACTTACCTTGCAATGGCTGCTGTAATGGTTATCGGTATTATCACAACTTTATCGATACGTGAGCCGCAGGTTGACCGTGTACAAAAGCATTATAAACGGACCGACTATTATCGTTTAGTCGCTGTATTTTTTGCTGCGGTGGTTGCTTTTGTTTTGAGTTATATCTATTCAGGTGTTGCGGTTGAAAGCTTGAAAGAGCAGTGGCAAATTTCAGACTCATTTGCATTGTTTTGTTTAGAGGCTGTACGCTTTATTGGTTCAGCTATGGTTGCTTTTGGTGTCGGTTCTGTTTTAGTGAAATCAGGTGCTGTAAATAAGCAGATGGCATTTGAAACTTGGGTTAATCCAGTTGCAGATTTTTTTAAGCGTTATGGTCTAAAACTGGCTTTAGTGCTGTTGTTACTTATTGGTTTTTACCGTATTTCCGATATTATCGCCGGCGTCATTTCTAATGTGTTTTATCAAGATTTAAACTTCACCAAAGAGCAGATTGCTGAAGCTGTAAAAGTCTATGGTGTGATTTTTAGCTTGGTTGGCGGCTTCCTTGGCGGTTTGCTAGCGCAGCGCATGAACATTATGAAATTGATGTTTGTTGGTGCGATTTTAGCAAGTTCAACAAACTTGATTTTTATCGGTCTGGTCAAATCAGGTCAGCCATTGAGCGATGTCACTGTAAATGTAGCAGGGCAGCAATATACAGCGACGCCGGATGACACGGGAGCTTGGGCAGTTCAAATTCCAAAAGCAGTCTTGGCGGCTGATCAAAATATTCAGGTCAGTGCGGATTATCAGTCTAAGAATCAACATCCAATACAGGTGAGTTTGCCGTATCTGAATAATGCTTTTGCAAACTCAGCAATGATGTTGTTGCCAGTGACTTCAGATAACACGATTTCAGCTCAAGAGACTGCAAATAGTATCGTGGTCCGTGGACAATACTTGGCAGGCGAGTTAAAAGAAAATCAAAAAATTCAAATTATTTTGGATGCTAAACCATTCGACGCGAAGCTTGATAAAACCGGTGTTTTTAGTGCTGCAATTCCAGGGCAAGCGCTCGAAACAGCAAAGCAAAAAACATTAACGGCTCAACTGCTAGAAAATGATGTAGTGAAAAAGAGTGTCGATTTAGCATATCAAGTGAATACAGCGGCCAATATGGCGGGTGTGCTTGGTGTTGATATTCAACCGATTAATTTGGCTAGTGCTGAACAAAATGTGGACATCAAAGGTAAGGTCATTAAGCCTTATAGTTCGCTGTGGCTATATTTCGCGATTATTGTTGATAATTTGGCGTCAGGTCTTGCTGGTGCGGCATTTATTGCATTTTTATCGAGCTTGACCAGTGTTTCTTTCACAGCCGTTCAATATGCCATCTTTAGTTCATTAATGACTTTAACTCCTAAAATTTTAGGCGGTTATTCAGGTACGATTGTGACCAATATCGGTTATCCAAACTTTTTCTTGATGACGACTTTAATTGGTATTCCGATTTTGATTTTAGTGGTTTGGGTCGCCAAGCTATTGAAAGAACATGAACAAAAATCCAATTCATAATTCAATTTAAATTAAAAAAGCCCATTCAATCTGAACGGGCTTTTTTAATCTAAGCTTATAAATAGCCTAAGCATATCTGCGGTTTTGGACAAGGATATTTGAAATAAGCAGGTATATGCGTTCTAGACTTAAATTGAACTTTGCATGTTAAATCCCTATAGTATTCAGACATAATGATAGATTTAGGAAACTCGATTATGCGCATGCTGCATACCATGTTACGTGTAGGCAATTTAGAGCGTTCATTGGCGTTCTATACTGAAGTACTCGGTATGACTTTGCTTCGTAAGCGTGATTATGAAGAAGGTCGTTTTACTTTGGCATTTGTGGGCTATGGTGATGAAGAAAATCATACTGTACTTGAGTTAACGCATAACTGGGATACGGAGAGTTATGAATTGGGTAACGCTTATGGCCATATTGCTATTGCAGTAGATGATGCCTACAAGGCTTGTGAAGAAATTAAAGCACGTGGCGGAAACGTGGTACGTGAAGCAGGACCAATGAAAGGTGGTGTGACCGTCATTGCCTTTGTTGAAGATCCCGATGGCTATAAAATTGAGTTGATCCAACAAGACTCAAATGCACGAAATAATTAATCTGCAATTATTCATTTAAAGTCATCTGTAATTCTGAATATTCTTATTTATAAATTTTTTTGCGTTGAGCTCACTATCAACGTTTAAAATAATGAATATATCGGAGAAAAGCTGGCTTTATTTATATGGCCCAGTAAGATGAAATTTACTCAATGGTAAATTTAGCTTATTGGGCATTTTTGTGCCGATGAGCTTTAAAGGGAAATTTGTACAGGATGTTGTTATGCTAAAAATGTTGGCTTTGGATCGTTTTACCATTCTACTTTTTGTAATGGTCATACTTGCGACTTTTTTGCCTGTTAGTGGTCAAGCTGCAGAAATCTTTGGCTATATTACCACGGCTGCAATTGCCATTTTATTTTTCCTCCATGGTGCAAAGTTATCTCGTGAGGCTGTGGTTGAAGGCATTATGCACTGGAAGTTACATGCTTTAGTTTTTGCTTTTACCTTTGCATTATTTCCATTACTGGGTTTAATGGCGAAACCAATCCTCGTGCCGATGTTAGGGCAAGAGTTGTATTGGGGCTTTTTGTTTATGTGCTTTTTACCTTCGACAGTACAGTCTTCTATTGCATTTACTTCGGTAGCACAGGGTAATGTTGCTGGCGCAGTCTGTAGTGCATCATTTTCAAATATTATTGGGATGTTTATTACCCCAGTGATGGTGGCCTATTTTATTCTTGGTCAGTCACAACATAACTATGATCCGACGGCATCTATTATCCAAATTACCCTGTTATTACTGATTCCCTTCATTTTAGGGCAGCTCCTCCGTCCTTGGGTGTTTCCTTATATGAAGAAAATGCCAAAAATCGTGAAGGTATTTGATCAGGGCTCAATTTTGATGGTGGTCTATGGTGCATTCAGTAGTGCAGTGGTGGCAGGGCTATGGCATCAAGTGAGTGGTATGACCTTATTCCTATTGATTGTGGCGTGCTCTGCCTTGTTAACGATCATTATGTTATTGGCGCTATATGTACCACGTTGGTTGGGCTTTAGCCGAGCTGATCAAAAGACGATTTTCTTTTGTGGTTCTAAAAAAACCTTGGCGAGCGGCGTGCCCATGGCACAAATTTTATTTATTGGGCAGCCGATGGGGATGATAGTTTTACCGATTATGATCTTTCACCAAATTCAGTTGATGGTCTGTGGTGTGATTGCCAACCTTTGGGCAAAACAAAGCCGTGGGCAAGAATAGGGCGAGATGAGTACGTCCTTTTAAAATACCTTATATAGATGAAAAAAAATCATGAAAATTAAAAGAGGCTTCTTCATTTTATTCTTGGATTTGAACACAGTCGTTCATGCTCAAGAGGATTTATCTTTAAATAGTAACCGTGATGTCATTGAAAAAATGCCGCTCATCAGCCTACAGTCAATGCTAGATTTTTGTCGTGATCGACAACCACAGATCAATACGGAATTAGATCAGGCTTATCAAGCTGCAAAAACTTAAATTAATTGCTGCAGTTCAGGCTATCCGTTTTAATGGTGTAGAGCCATTAAAGGCAAAAGATGTTGATCTGTCAGTCGATGCACAATTTAAACAGCAGCTTCAAAGTATTTTAGAGGGTATGAGCAGATCATTACAGTCAGTAAATGCTACGACGTTTTGTCCTGCATTTATTGAAAGATTAAACCATTTTGATCAAGCCCAATTTCAGCGTACAGTCGAATTACAATATCAGAAATATTTAGAGCAAGCTCAACCCAAAGAGTAGAGCGATTCAGCCTTGAATATCTATTTATTAACATTAAAAAATCAGCTATAATTTGCCCCAACTTGTTGTGCTTAGCTCTGACGGTATCCGTCTCGGTGGGCCAAAAGAATGGTCTGTTATGGTGTTGGTCTGCTTTTTTAAGCCTTCCTTGTAGCGATACAAGAGTGATCAATTGCGATGACAGCTAAACCTTCTTAAATCTTAGGAGTAATCGACGATGCGCGCCGATATTCACCCAAAATATGAAACTTTAGTTGCTACATGTTCATGCGGTAACGTAATTGAAACTCGTTCAGCTCTTGGTAAAGAAACTATTTATCTAGACGTATGTTCTGCTTGCCACCCATTCTACACTGGTAAACAGAAAAGCGTTGACACTGGCGGTCGTATCGACAAATTCAAACAACGTTTTGCTGGTATGTCACGTTCTATCAAACGTTAATATCCAAAACGAAAAACGGGCTTTATGCCCGTTTTTTTGTGCCGATAAAAAGATAAACCTTAAATCGGTAATGTTCAGAACTTTATTGGTCCTGAACATCGATGAGATGGTCGAGTTTCTTCTGGAAATAATCACCTTGAATAAAACGAGCTTCGACATTCCAAGCATTGGCAAACAGGGTCATGTCATTTAATTCACGTAGCATGATTTCAACAGTTTTGATTTCATGATAAGTGGTAATTTTTTCTTGCAGCTCTTGGCATGACTTATCGTTTGCAAGCATTTTGGTCAAATTTGAATCTAATGTTAAGCAGTGAACATCCATTTGACGTAATAATGATTCACTAAACATCGAATGACCAAAATTACGTAAAGCCAGTTCGGCACCATTTTTACGAAGTTCAACAAATGCTTTTTGAGCGGCATCAATATTGAGCTGAATGTCTTCTTCTGCAAATTGTAAAATCAGTGGATTCTTCAATTTACTACGAATAATCGTAATGAGTTTTGAAATAAACTCAGGGAAGGTGCGGTCGTTATATAGCACTTCCTTGTTCAGGTTAACAATTAATTTAGCTTCAGGGAACTGAGTGATGAAGTTGTGTAGCTGTTTACACGATTCAACCAAGATCCAACGATCCAATTTAATGGATAGCTCTGAGTCTTCAGCCAATTCACGTAGTTGAGCGATATCTTTCCATTTATTTTCAAAAATAAAGCCGCTGGTTACTTCATAAGTATAAAGATGAGAATCTTCTTTATCATACAGTTGTTGATATTTAAGATGAATTTCACCGCGTTCTAAGCAGTTGCGAAGGGCCTTAATAACAGGAGCTTCATCACTAACGACAATCGGCGCAATTTGTGCTTCTGGTGTACCAAAATCCAAACTTGGTATATCAATTTCTAATGGAATAGTTAAATCGATTTCAGGTGCTTGTTGGTTGGTTGGTAGCGCAGTATTAAAGGCTTTCGCAATAAAGGTATCAAAATGTGCTTCATCACGAATATCGCTGTCTAAAACACTGTATCCTATGCGTAAATTTAATGGATAAGTTTCATTGTTTACACTGAGTAATTGAGGTTTGCTCAGGGTGTTAAGACCAATCAACTTAGACTCAAGTTTGAGCTGATTATCCGCTTGGAATAAGGCAACGATTGCACCATTATCTAAACTAAATAATGGAGCATGAGTCTGATCTTTCAAGAAGTCTTTAATATTGGTGAAATAGCTCTTATAAGTATTCCAATCTTTTTGAAAAATCGCATCAGAACAAGAAGCCAATGTAAATAGAACCAATGCATTTACATTAGCAGGTTGCTGGCCAATGGTGCGGTTGAGTTGTTGAAATGCTTTTGGTTTTTGTGGGCTAGCTTCAACTGGAGCGTTGCTTACAGCATTGCTGCTTTGACTGCCAATTTCAATTGCGAGCTGTAAAGCATCTTCTTCAGCCGCGGCAATAAATTCGAGTTTTAGTGGGTTTTGCCCAGCCACTGCGATATTTTGCGAAACAAGATCAAAACGTCCTAAATCGAGCTGTCCTTGGCTGATTTTTTTAAAACGTTGTTTAAAGTCATTGAGGTCAGTAGGTTGTAATAGATCGAGCAGGGGCAGACCAATTACATCATCTTCATTTTTTAGACCAAATAAAGTGAGATATTCAGCATTGGCTTGAATATGAATACCTTCTTGAATTACGGCAACCGCTTTACGACTATCTTCAACTAAAGACTGGGTTTGAATCTGAGCCGTTTCAAGCTCTTCCATTAAATGTTGTTGAGATTGTTGTAGGCGACTAAAAGACAATGCACGAATTAAACCAAAATAGAAACTTTCAGGTTCAGCAATATCGACGATGTCATAAATCCCTTTTTTGACTAAACTTGCATATTGTTCTGCTTGATAGTCTTCGGGTTTAAGTAAAATAATCGGTAAATTCGGTTGGCTCGATAGTTGAACTAAACTTAAAGCTTGTTCATATTTTAAATCATAAGCACGTCCAAAAATGATCAAGTCCCAATTGAGATTCAGCTGTTTTTCGAAATTTTGTAAATCATCAAGTAATATGGCATGAACTTGATGTTCGCTGTCTGTCAATAAATCACGTATCTGGTTAAAACGTATTTGATTATCATCAATAATGAGTAATCGAGTTTCCGTACGTTTTAGTTTTTTGGATAGTAATGGATTTCTCACTTTAATGCTTCCCATAAGTCGTTATTTTTGATCTCATTGCTCTGTTTCGCAATATAGTCTTTAACGACATTTTCTTGCTCTTCATTCAATAATTCATATTCAAAGCGAATAAAGCTTTGTGTCACCAACTGCGCTTTGGTGAGATAGACTTTGATGTCTTCTTTGCCTAAGCGAAGGTGGATCGTTTGTTTCTCTCGGAAGAGATTTGCCCCAGGTAAAATTAAGGTCGTAGACACTTGATCAAGTTGTGTGGTCTGTACCAATAAAGCAGGTTGATGATTTGTTGTATTGCGGTCGGTACGAATATGGGCTGAACATGGATACAAATCTTGAGCCAGTACTTCGAGACCCAATTCCAAACTTTTTTCAGTCGATTGTTTGATCCAACGAACAACACCGCCACGCCATTGGCTTTGAGCATTTTCTTGGATCAAAATAAATTCACCGGTTTTTAAATTAGCAGGGGTAGGGCCAGTCCATTTAATGCGATAACCATTCACACTAATATCTAAAACGTCAGCAGTATGAATCTGTTTTGCTTCACGATCTAGCGCTTTCGCATTAGTCATGCCTGTTGGCATATTTGAATCATGCGAATTGACAAAAGAGGCTTCATTGTGGAATTGATAATTGCCTTCTAAATCTAAAGTTTCGTGGAAGTTTTTACCTTTAGAGAGATAGAAATGCGCCACCATTAAGCTAAAGCAAATATTAATTTGCGCAGAATATTCATAACGCTCATGACGACGTTCAGTGTTGTTGGTCAAAATATTATGAATATGGAAATATAGCGCTGGGGTTAAGAATAACTTTTCATTTTTAGATAGATAATTGGCATTCTTAGTTTGCGTTTCAGTCAAATGATCGAGCAAGTTTTGCGTTGAAATGTACACATTGGCTTGATAAGACCGATCTTGTTTCGAGTTATAAATCGGTGGGTGATCTTTTTTCGTGTCCACAATATAGCGTGAAAGTGTGGTTTCTTTCGGTAAGATTTGAACCAATTTTGCCCAGTCAAAGCTACATAAATACAAACCTTGAATTTCAGCAGGGCGAATCTGATGATTATTGAAAATATCTAACAAGATCAATTGTGCATAAGCTTGGGCAATATTTGCAATTTGATGCTGGGTACCAAGTAATTGATTGACATTACTTTGATAGAAATTGTGTTCAATGGCACATTCAATCAGTTGATGTGCCGCAATCCATTGACCTGCAGTCGGTGTGGCATACAACATATGTTGTTGATACAACAACAGTGTCAGTTGTTGCAACGCATAGTAGATTGATGCAATTCGAGCGGTTTGTAAGCTTTTTTTATGGCCGAATGAAAAAATCGAAAACTTTTGTTGATTAAGCTGCTGATTACATCGTTTGGCAATATCAATATAGATTTTGGCAAAGTGACTGCGTAAAAGCATCGCCAATTCAATGATTTGGTCATTACGATCCGTGGTAATGAGGCTTTGATTGGTAAAGTGTTTTTCTAAGCTTGTGAGCACACTTTCCATAGTCGGATGTAAAATTTGAACCAAATCAAAACGTAACATCTCTTGGCATTTCAGCTCGGAGATTTCAAGTAAGGCATTGAATAAAGCTTTAGATGAGGTACCCAATTGTAAAATTGAAATACCGTTTAACCACTCTTGCAGACCTTTAGCATTGGTCGGACAAAAGCTTAATTTATCCAGCTTTAATTCAGTCGGATTGTAAAACGTATCTGAAGTATGCGTGGTCATCTTTATTATTTAACTCAAAAAGTTGAAGCCCCAAAAAGCGGTGTCTTGTTTTTTTCGCCCGCTATTTCCCGTACAAGTTTAGGAACCAAATAACCAGGTAGGTTCTCTAAAACTTTTTTATAAATTAAATCAATATCCTGAGCTGGTGTATCAAAATGATGAGCACCTTTTACTTTATCCAGAACATGCAAATAATATGGCATTACACCTGCGTCGAATAAGCGGTAACTTAAATCGACCAACACTTCTGCAGAATCATTAACCCCTTTTAATAAGACTGCTTGGTTCAGCACGGTGATTCCTTGTTTGACAAGCTGTTGAAGCTGGCTGCACGTGAAGTCATCTAGCTCTGATGGATGATTTGAGTGTACCACTAGAATAATGCGTAGCCTACTGTTTTTTAAATTAGAAACCAGCTCTTCATCGACACGGTTGGGGATTACGATAGGAACTCGTGAATGAATTCTCAAAAATTTAATTTGTGGCAAAGTCGATAAACGTTCAATCCACACTTGAAGTTTACGATTTGATAGTGTGAGCGGGTCTCCACCACTTAAAATCACTTCATTAATATCGGGTTGTTGTTCAATATATTGTTTAATGTTTGCCCAATCGTCATTTTTAGGCAGGTTTTCTTGGTAGGGAAAATGCCGGCGGAAACAATAACGGCAATGGACCGCGCAGGCACCGGTTAAAGTCAGTAAAAAACGAGACTTGTACTTATGTAATACCCCTGGCTGTTGGTTAGCCTGCTCTTCACCTAAAGGGTCGGTGACAAAACCGGCGTGTTCTTCAAGTTCCAAATGATGCGGTAGGACTTGGAGTAAAAGCGGATCAAGCGGATTACCTTTTTGCATTTTTTCGACAAAAGCGCGCGGCACACGTAGGCGAAACTCATCTGCTGCGAACTGAGCACCAGATAATAACTGATCATGCGAAAGTTCTAATACATCGAGTAATTCTTGAGGATTTGTAATCAAATCACTCAATTGGGTTTGCCAGTTTTGCTCTTGAAATAAATAGTTTATCATGCCGATTGTTTAAAAAATGCAGAAAGGTGAGTAGGGAATATTGCTGAAATTAATGCGTCGAACTTTTAAGTGTAAGCTGAAATAATTCCGATAAAGCTCACAACGGATGAAGCCTACGAAACATTTATTAAGTTTCAGTAAACAGCAATTTTACCTGTTTGTGGGCATTGTATAAACAAAGTTCTTTAATGTCTGAGTGTAAGTTAAGCAGCTTGACCCCTTTAATGGGGATTTTTTCGTTGCGACATGGTGCATTGGTCATTTAGAATACGCAATATCACATTAATGTGCATGTGGCAGCCAATGTTACAGTCAGTACTTGCTAAATGACATGTTACAGCCCATAGCATCTATAGATTAAAGTTAGTAAGTTTGGAGTGAGCCAGTCATGGCCTATTATTCTACGAATGATTTCAAGTCAGGCCTTAAGGTCATGCTTGACGGTAACCCATGTTCAATCATGGAAAACGAATACGTAAAACCAGGTAAAGGCCAAGCTTTTAACCGCGTAAAATTACGTAACCTTAAAACTGGTAAAGTTTTAGAAAAAACTTTCAAATCTGGTGATTCACTAGAAGCTGCTGACATCCAAGAAGTTGAAATGAACTACTTGTATAACGACGGTGAAATGTGGAACTTCATGGATCCAGAATCTTTCGAACAAATCGCTGCTGATAAAGTTGCTATGGGCGACGCGGCTAAATGGTTGAAAGATGACTCAAATGAACTTTGCACAATCATGCTTTGGAACGGTGTTCCTTTAACTGTGAGCGCGCCAAACTTCGTTGTATTAAAAATCGTTGAAACTGATCCAGGTGTACGTGGTGATACTTCAGGCGGTGGCGGTAAACCGGCTAAGCTTGAAACTGGTGCAGTTGTACGTGTTCCATTATTCGTACAGCAAGAAGAAAGCGTTCGTGTAGACACTCGTACTGGTGACTATTTAGAACGTGCATAATGGTTTAAAAATAGACTATTATCGAAAGGGATGAAGTGATTCATCCCTTTTTTTATACCTATTGGTTTAAATTTTTATGCCAAAGTATTAGATGAAAAAACCTATAACAGGAGTAGAGTTTCAAGGGAAGAAACAGCAGTACCTCGAACAAGAAAAATCAAGCTGATTTATTTCAACATTTATGAGGGATTGAGATGGAAACCATTCAACCGAAGTCAGGAATGGCTTCAAAGATTATCTGGCTGTTTGTAGCCATTCTAGGTGCCGTTTCATTCGGCATACTAGCACTCAGTCGAGGCGAGCATGTCAATGCAGTTTGGCTGATCCTTGCAGCAATCTGTGTGTATAGCATTGCATATCGTTTTTATAGTTTATTTATTGCCAATAAAGTCTTTGAACTGAATGAGCGACGTTTAACGCCTGCCCATCGCTTAGCTGACGGCTTGGATTATGTACCGACCAATAAAAGCGTTCTATTTGGTCACCACTTTGCTGCGATTGCAGGTGCAGGCCCATTAGTCGGACCGATCCTTGCTGCGCAAATGGGTTATTTGCCGGGAACAATTTGGCTCTTGGTGGGTGTTGTTCTTGCCGGTGCGGTTCAAGACTTTTTAGTCTTGTTCATCTCAACGCGTCGTGATGGTCGTTCACTCGGTGAAATGGCAAAACAAGAACTAGGTTCTTTTGCCGGAATCATCGTGATGCTTGGTGCACTTGGCGTGATGATCATCATTCTTGCGGTACTTGCTTTGGTTGTTGTAAAAGCGTTGACCAACAGTCCGTGGGGTGTTTTCAGTATCGCGGCCACTGTACCGATTGCGATTTTCATGGGTATCTACATGCGATTTATCCGTCCGGGTAAAATTGCAGAAGTGTCAATCATTGGTTTTGTACTGATGATGGCAGGGATTATTTATGGTGGTGACATTGCACAGCATCCGTACTGGGGGCCATTCTTTACACTTTCAGGTACTGAACTGACTTGGTGGCTGATCGGTTATGGTTTCGTAGCATCTGTGTTACCCGTATGGTTACTGCTTGCACCACGTGATTACCTATCGACCTTCTTGAAAATTGGTGTTATTGCAGGTTTAGCAATCGGGATTATGTTTGCTTTACCTGAAATGAAAATGCCAGCGGTGACGCATTTTATTGATGGTACAGGTCCTGTATTTGCAGGCTCAATGTTCCCATTCTTGTTTATTACCATTGCCTGTGGTGCAATTTCAGGTTTCCATGCGCTCGTTTCTTCAGGAACGACACCGAAGCTTGTGAATAATGAAAAAGATATTCGCATGATCGGTTATGGCGGCATGTTGATGGAGTCTTTTGTTGCGATTATGGCTTTGGTCTGTGCAACGATTCTTGAGCCTGGTGTGTATTTTGCGATTAATGCGCCAGCAGCGGTAATTGGTACAACGGTTGAGTCCGCTGCAGAAGCAGTTCGTACATTAGGCTTCGTGGTGACACCTGAAGCATTGACCTTACTTGCACAAGAAGTGGGTGAAAATTCGATTCTGTCTCGTACAGGTGGTGCACCAACATTTGCGATTGGTATGGCGCATATCATTACGGAAATTTTTAATAACCGTTCAATGATGGCGTTCTGGTATCACTTTGCGATTTTATTCGAAGCACTTTTCATTTTAACGGCAGTTGATGCGGGTACACGTGCATGTCGTTTCATGGTGCAAGATACTGTGGGTATCGTGATTCCTGCGGTTAAAAACTCACATAACTTCTTCGGAAATCTGTTAGGTACAGCGGTGGCTGTTGCAGGTTGGGGCTTCTTCGTTTACCAAGGTGTGGTGGATCCACTCGGCGGTATTAATAGCTTATGGCCGCTATTTGGTATTGGTAACCAAATTCTTGCTGCGATGGCATTGATCTTGGGTACAGTGATTTTATTCAAGATGAAAAAACAAAAGTATGTTTGGGTGACAATTATCCCAACATTATTCTTGTTTATTACTTCAATGACCGCTGGTTGGCAGAAGATTTTCCACGAAAATCCAAAAATTGGTTTCTTGGCTCAAGCAGATCGTTTTAATGCAGCCATTGCGAAAAATGAATTGTTGGCACCTGCGAAAACCATGGCTGAAATGCATACGGTTGCATTGTCGAATCAAATCAATGCCGGTCTTTGTGCATTCTTTATGATCGTGGCATTTGTGATGTTATTTGCAGCGATTGGTGTGGTGCGTCGTGCCTTGGCAAATCCAAATCCATCGGTGAATGAAGCAGAAGCGATTTACCGTGACCCAGCTGAAATTAATCCGTCAAATTCAGCACATTAATAGGGGAATATGAATGAACCTGAAGTTTACAAAAAGTGGAAAAACGGTGATTTATAAAATCATTAAAATGACCATTATGTCGCAGAAGGATTTAATTCTGAACCCGAAAAATTGGTCACGTATTGCGAAGTTGTGGCAACGTTTACAGCAAAGCTTCCGCCTGATGGTGGGTGTGCCAGATTACCAAAACTATTTGGAACATATGGCAAAACATCATCCTGATTTGGAAGCGATGGATGCAAAAACATTTTATCGTCACTGTGTAGATGCACGTTATCCATCAGCTGGTGGTGACATGAAGAAGTGTCCTTGCTAATGCAGTGACTCGAGCTAAAAATCTAAGAAAAAAGCGTTCTTCGGGACGCTTTTTTTATTGCTGATTTGTGAGCAGTCGAAGCGAAAACAACCCTTTTGTATACTCAATAAATATCAAGCGTATGTATTAAAAGTAATGAACTGGGTATAGCTTGGAGATAAACACTGTATTTTTAAATAAAACACTGTATTTTAGTCATTCATTTAACTTTTTTATTGGGGAATAAAAGGTGTTTTGGGGATCAGAGAAAAGCCAACAAAATAATACATCAACGCTTTTAAGTGAACAGAGCCTTGCCCCTTTTTACCCGAAAATAAATACATTCCTCGAACAAATTAACCAAATTATTTTGGATAAAAATCAGCAAACCAAATTGGCTTTAGCTTGTCTATTGGCAGGCGGGCATGTGCTATTTGAAGACTTACCTGGTTTAGGAAAAACGACATTATCTAGCGCCTTGTCACATTTGGCGGGATTAAAGTTTCAACGGATTCAATTTACCAATGACATGCTGGCCAGTGATGTGATTGGAGTAAATATGTTTAATCAAAAAGAACATCATTTTGAGTTTAAATCTGGGCCGATATTTACCCAAATATTATTGGCAGATGAAATCAACCGTTGTAGTCCAAAGACCCAAAGTGCCTTATTGGAAGCGATGGAAGAGGGCTACGTGACGGTTGATGGTGTGCGTTATGCTTTGCCTCAACCGTTTTGGGTGATTGCGACACAAAACCCCTTATTTCAAAGCGGTACGTATGCGCTACCTGAGTCCCAGTTGGACCGTTTTTTAATGCGCTTGTCTTTAGGTTATCCATCGCGTCAGGCAGAGAAATTATTGCTTCAACAAACTTCACGCCATGATCTGATTGCGGCATTAGCACATATCTTTAATGAATCAGAAATTTTACAACTACAAGGCTTTGTCGAGCAGATACATCTGAGTGATCGTTTGATGGATTACATTTTGGATCTTGCTGCTGAAACACGTAAAGGGAGACATGGTCTTTCTACGCGTGGTGTTTTAGCCTTAAAGAAAGCTGCGCAAGCCTATGCGCTGATTGAGCAGCGAAATTATGTGAATCCTGACGATGTACAAGCGGTGTTTACAGCTGTGGTATCTCATCGAATTGGATTGTCAGATCTTGAAGCCTCTAAGCTTTTAGAACAAGTTTCAATTCAATAAAGGAGTTAAACCTTGGCTTCGATGTGGCAGCAATGGATTGAACGTCGATTTAAAATCGATCAGCACAAGCAGCTGACTCAAAAAGATGTCTTGATCTTTATCTATCAGCAAGGCTACTTGTATTTGGTGTTAATTTTCATCACCTTTATTGCAGGTGTGAATTATGCCAATAACTTGATTTTAGGCTTTTGCTTTTTAATTAGCGCCGTATTGTGTATTAGTTTCTATATTACTTTTAAACAGCTTCATGCGTTGCAGATTCAAATAAATGTTGTTGATATCCCGCAAGCTGGGGAATTACTTTCGGTCGAAATTTATTTTAAACAAGAGGTTGAACAGGCGCGATATTTGTGGATTAAAACAGAAAATCAGCTACATAAATTACTGTTCAATACGCAACAGCAATGCTTTCAATTAAATTTTACAACCAGCCAACGCGGTGTTTTTCAGATTCCGCCAATACACATTTATAGTGTTTATCCTTTTGGTTTAGTTCGGGCCTGGACGTATTTGTATGCACAACACCCCGCGTGGGTTGCGCCACAAGCCAGTTTGCATTCCGTGGAAAATAAGCAACAACAGCAAAATTTTGAACCTGATCTTGATGAATTTCGCGAATTACGGAGTTTTCAGACGGGGGATTCACTTCATGCGGTGTCATGGAAACAAGCAGCACGAGGACAAGGCTTATATGTGAAAGTCTTTGAACAATATGAAGATCTAAAGAAATTGGAGATTCATTATCACCATATGCCAGCTCAAAGTCATGAAGAAAAACTTAGCCTCATGATGGGTTTGGTCGAGCAGGCTGAGCAAAATCACGATCACTATGCACTGTATTTACCTAATGCTGAGTTAGCATCAGGTACTGGAACACTGCATTATTCCGAAGCAAAACGGTTATTGGCGCAGGCTTAAGAGATGATTGAAAATACCATACGCCGCTCAATATTACTCACTTTAGCATTGGTGCTCATTGCACAAATGCTTTATATCCCTGTGGCGACATCATTGGTATTTTTAGTTATTTGGCTTATTTTATTACTCAATACCCGCGCCAGTAAAAAACCATTTTCTAAAATTTTAACCTATGTGCTGACATTGACAGCATTATTTAGCATTTATATAAGCCATAAAACCTTTATTGGTGTTGATGCAGGGGTTGCAGTACTCAGTACATTTTTATTTGCTAAATCTTTAGAAACAAAAACACGTCGTGATGCAATTATTTTATTTAACTTTGCGATGTTTGTGATTGCCAGTAGTTTTTTGTTTAGCCAGTCTTTTGCCATGGCATTGGTTATTTTATTGGCGTTGTTAAGCTGTTTTATTGGATTATACCGTTTACAGACCGTTGGTTTTAGCCAAAACTCAGTCGGTGAAGTACAAGCGATTAAACAAGATATTGGGCATGTGGGAAAATTTATTGCCTTAGCTGTTCCATTTTTTATTTTACTGTTTCTCTTTTTTCCACGCCTACCACCGCTATGGCACATTCCTATTCCTGAAAATAAAGCCACAACAGGGATCAGTGACAGCATGTCTCCGGGCGATATTGCTGAGTTATCACAGTCGAGTAGTTTGGCTTTTCGTATAATCGGAGATATTCAAGCCTTGCCACCACGTACAGAGCTGTATTGGCGAGCGATGGCATTAGATGAATATGATGGTTCTAAATGGACCAGTCATTTTTTTAACCAGAATGTTATACAGCTGAATCCAGCCGAGTTAAAAACCAAGCAGGCGTTGAATTATCAATATTTGGCTGCCGACCCAACTGTGATGTGGATTATGTCGTTGGAGCAATCCGTACCCAACGAAACACGTTTTGCTTTAGGTCAAGATGGTCGAATTACACCCTACCGATTAACAGCACATACAGAGCCGATTCAACTGAAATGGTTAGGAAGTGCAGAGCCGCCACAAATAAAAAATGTAGCTTTACTTGAAAAATTAAATATTCGCTATGTTGAAAACTTGGATGTTCAATCACAGCAATTGGCCCAAACTTTATGGCAGCAAAGTCATCAAAATCCTGAGCGTTATATTGCAGAAGTTTTGCAATGGTATAAACAAAATAGCTTTGCATATACCTTAAACCCAGGCGTATTGGGGCAAAATCGGATAGATGATTTCTTATTTGGATCAAGACAAGGCTTTTGCGAACATTTCGCTTCGAGCTTTGCAATGTTGATGCGCTATGTTGGCGTACCGTCGCGTATTGTCGTGGGATATCAAGGTGGTCAATTAGCACCAGATGGAAAAAGTTGGGAGGTTCGTCAGCTCGATGCACATGCGTGGACAGAGGTTTATGTCAATCAACATTGGCGTCGAATTGATCCTACAGCCATGATCGCACCTCAGCGTATCGATGGTGGGATGCAGGATTATATGGAACAAGATCGGACAATTTTTGGGAGACAGCAGTCGACTTGGGCCTATCAACAATTTTCGATGTTGAAAAAAGTCCGTGTATGGAGTGATTATGCGAGTTACCAATGGCAGAGTAAAGTAGTGGGTTACAATGCAGAATCACAGCAACAATGGTTTAAAAAGCTCGGTACAAATTCTGCTTATGCAGGTGTTTTAATTCTTATTTTGAGTATTGGTGGCATTGTAGCATTATATTTTATATGGATTTTGTGGAAAAAAAGAAAAAGCCTAAGCTCTCTTGAAAGAGAAATTGCCAAGTTTGCTAAGAATTTACCCTTGAGCCAGCAAAAAGTGGCTTCTGAAAGTTTTCGGCATTGGTTACAACGTTTGGCTGAAAATGTACCTGAACAGGAAAGGGCGGCATTTGAACAAGTTATTACGTTATTTGAGCAGGAAATTTATGTAGGTACCGCGCTAAGTTCTCATGATATTCAATATTTTAAGGCTTTGCTTAAAACTTGTACGCAAAGTTTAAAAAAGTCAGAAAAGGGCTTGTCATAAAAAATAAAAATGAATATGATTCTACGCATTCTAGGTTTATAGCTCAGTTGGTTAGAGCGCTACGTTGACATCGTAGAGGTCACCAGTTCGAATCTGGTTAAACCTACCAAATTCAAAAAGCAGAATCAAAATGATTCTGCTTTTTTTTATCTGAAATTATTAGGGTCTGTTGACATTTACTGTTCATAATTAACCCTATAAAGGTAGCCATAAAAATATACAGGCTAAAGCAACAGAACTTTGATAATTCCTTTTGAGCTTGTCATATCGAGTAGCTATTCCTCTAAATTGCTTTAATCTACAAAACATATTTTCAACTAAATGCCTGATTTTATATAAATACCAGTCCATATGGTCATTGTTCGATTGGCTATTCGTTTTCCTTGGTATATTCGCTACTTCTTTGGCTCATATTTCTGCGTTTATGACTATATAGCAGTGCTTTATACAATGTATGCTATAGCGGATTATTTGAAACAAAAAAGCCGCATTCTATGCGGCTCTTAATTGAACAAATAAATTATGCATCTTCAGTTTCTAAAATTTCGAAGTCATGGGTAATTTCTACACCACCATCCATCAGCATTTTACTAGCAGAGCAGTATTTTTCAGCAGAAAGTTCAACCGCTTTTGCAACTTGCTTTTCCTTCACGCCATGACCAGTGACTACAAAGTGCAAATGAATTTTAGTGAATACAGCAGGAATAGTGTCGGCACGTTCTGCATTTAATTCACAACGAACATTGGTAATGTCTTGGCGTGCTTTCTTTAAAATCGTCACAATATCGAAAGATGCACAACCACCAAGTCCTGTTAAAATCAGTTCCATTGGGCGCGGACCACGGTTCTCACCGCCATATTCTTGTGATCCATCCATCATAACAGTGTGACCACTTTGAGTTTTTGCTTCAAAAGCAACATTCTCTAGCCAATGAACACTAGTTTGCATTGCAAGTCCCTAAAAAAAGCTATAAATTTACGCAGTACCTGTACACTAACATAAATTGAGTTGATAAGGAATTTCAACTCTTACGTGTGACAAGTTCACTTTAGGTCTTGTGCGATCTATAAATTATCCATATTCGGAAACTGTTAGCATGACTTCAAACTTTTCACAACTTAGCACAGATGCGCTATCTCCGGGGCAGTTACCTGAGTCGGTGAAGGCATTATTAAAACGTGCATATATTAATCGTTACCCAAAACGTACAACAATCATTGATGCGGGCTCAGAATCTAAATCTTTGTATTTAATTCTTAAGGGTTCAGTATCTATCATTTTACGCGAAGATGATGAGCGTGAAATTGTGGTTGCGTACTTAAATGCGGGTGACTTTTTTGGGGAAATGGGTCTATTCGAAGCAAATGCACAGCGTACTGCAGAAGTGCGTACGCGTGATGTATGTGAAATTGCTGAGATTACCTATGAAAACTTTCATGAATTAAGTAAACAATACCCAGACTTAAGTTATGCGGTATTTGCACAGCTTGTACGCCGTCTTAAAAATACGACGCGTAAAGTAACTGACCTTGCGTTTATCGACGTGTCAGGTCGTATTGCACGTTGCTTAATTGATTTATCTTCACAACCAGAGGCAATGATTTTGCCGAATGGTCGTCAGATTCGTATTACTCGTCAAGAGATTGGTCGTATCGTGGGTTGTTCCCGTGAAATGGTTGGTCGTGTTCTAAAAACACTTGAAGAGCAAGGCATGATCGAAACTGATGGTAAAGCGATTCTAATTTTTGATGCATCGCTTGAAGAGAAAAGCCAATTGGCTTCTGACGATTTCGACGACGAAGAATAATCAGTCTTCCAAATCTAAAAAAGCAAACTCAGGGGTTTGCTTTTTTTATGTCTATTCATTTCTCACTATTTTAGCGGAAGAAACCTTTCTCACATTTTTTGACAAATAAACAGAAAATTATGATTTAAACAAAGCCGATATCTTAGGTAAGCTACTTCGTGACTTATATATTGATATTTAAAATAAAGAGGGAGTTTGCGGCATGCAATTTAAACCATTGGCACATACAGGCATATTAGTTCCAGAAATTTGTTTAGGCACCATGACGTTTGGTGAACAAAACACCCAAGCAGAAGCTTTCGAGCAACTGGATTATGCTTTAGAGCGTGGTCTTAACTTTTGGGATACTGCAGAAATGTATCCTGTCCCACCGAAACCTGAAACCCAAGGTTCAACTGAGACTATTATTGGTAACTGGATTGCAGCTCGCGGTGGACGCGATAAATTAATCTTAGCTTCAAAAATTGCAGGTCCGTCACAAGGTGGCAGTCATATTCGAGATGGGCAAACCAAATTTATTGCTTCGGAAATTGAGTCTGCAC
This sequence comes from Acinetobacter sp. YH16056_T, assembly GCF_024605895.1. NCBI lineage: Bacteria > Pseudomonadati > Pseudomonadota > Gammaproteobacteria > Moraxellales > Moraxellaceae > Acinetobacter > Acinetobacter sp. YH16056_T. The sequence goes on from NZ_CP094545.1 coordinate 1,291,892, forward strand.
TGGATCATTCTCTTCAGCGCTTACAAACAGATTATCTTGACTTATACCAGTTGCATTGGCCGCAACGTCCAATCAACTTTTTCGGTAAATTGGGTTATGGCAATGCCGAAGCAAACAGTACGCAAACTATTACCAATTTAGAAGAAACATTAGTTGCTTTAAGTCATGAGGTTAAAAAAGGTCGAATTCGCTCAATTGGACTATCTAATGAAACGCCATGGGGAACGTTAAAATTCCTACAACTTGCAGAAAAGCATGGTTTAGAAAAAATTGTCAGTGTGCAAAATCCGTATAGTTTGTTGAATCGTACTTATGAAATCGGTTTATCTGAAATTGCACACTACGAAGGCGTGGGCTTATTGGCATATTCACCTTTAGCATTTGGTTATCTAACAGGTAAATTCCGTCATGGTGCGCGTCCTGCCAATGCTCGAGTGACACTATTTTCACGCTTTAGCCGCTATTCAAATGCGGAGAGTGAATGGGCAACAGAACAATATGCACAATTGGCAGAACAGCATGGTTTAACGTTGACACAGTTAGCACTTGCATTTATTAAGCAGCAATTCTTTGTCACCAGTACGATCATTGGTGCGACGAATCTAGATCAGTTGAAAGAAAATATTGATGCTTTTGATGTGAATTTATCAGAAGACATTCTAAAAGGGATTGAAGCTATTCATCGCCAACAGCCAAATCCTGCACCTTAAGTTGAATCTTTTGTTGGATTAAGCAGAAGCCTACATGTAAATGTGGGCTTTTTTGACATTTATACTATTTAAGCAAATGGAAAATCATTGAATTTTATTGTCAGAAAGTCATTTGAGTTGACATGAAAATTGCCTAAAAATACATATGTATTTAAATAACATAATAAAGTACTAAATTCTTCAATAAATGACTTGAAAAGTATTCTATTTATACCAATATTATAATTGAGATTTATCTTTATCTTAAAATTAACTCATTGAAAAATATTTAAAAAATGTATTTGAAATTTTAAATATGACTCCCATATATGCTTCAAGTACAGAATTTGTTGTGAGGAATAACAAGAATGCGATTCGAAAAATTCACAAACCGTTTGCAGCAAGCATTATCCGATGCCCAATCTTTAGCAATGGGGAAAGACCATACAGCCATTGAAGGAATCCATATTCTTTCGACATTGCTTGAAGAGCCGTCGAACCAAAGCTTGTTACAACAGGCAGGTGCTAATCTTCCTGAGTTAAAAACCAAGCTTCAGCAAGCCCTACAGGATACTGCCACCATTGCGACGCCGACAGGGGACATCAATCTAAACCCTGAAGCAGTCAAAGCGCTAAATTTAGCCGATAGTTTTGCGCAAAAAGCTGGAGATGAGTTTCTTTCTACAGATTGGGTGATTCTCGGTTTAGCTGAAACGGGTAAAACCAAAACCTTATTAAATAGTGTAGGCGTAACGACAGATAAATTACGCAATGCAATTGAACAAATACGAGGCGGTGAACAAGTCATGAGTAATAACCACGAAGATCAACGTGATTCACTCAACAAATATACCTTAGACCTCAATGCACGTGCATTAGAAGGCAAGTTAGATCCAGTTATTGGTCGTGACGAAGAGATTCGCCGTACCATTCAGGTTTTATCACGTCGTAGCAAAAACAACCCCGTACTGATTGGTGAGCCGGGTGTGGGTAAAACAGCAATCGTTGAGGGCTTAGCACAGCGTATCGTCAATGGCGAAGTTCCTGAAAGTCTGAAAGGTAAACGTGTACTTTCACTCGACCTTGGTTCATTGCTTGCAGGTGCAAAATACCGCGGTGAATTTGAAGAACGTCTTAAAGCAGTTCTAAAAGATTTAGCCAAATATGATGGCGAGATTATTCTTTTCATTGACGAATTACATACGCTTGTTGGCGCAGGTAAAGGCGATGGTGCAATGGATGCTGGTAACATGCTTAAACCTGCATTAGCGCGTGGTGAGCTACGCTGTGTAGGTGCAACCACCTTAGATGAGTACCGCCAATATATTGAAAAGGATGCGGCATTAGAACGCCGTTTCCAAAAAGTGATCGTTGATGAACCGAGTGTGGAAGACACCATTGCGATTTTACGTGGTCTAAAAGACAAATATGCAACCCATCATGGTGTGCAAATTTTAGACTCTGCGATTATTGCTGCGGCAAAAATGTCGCATCGTTACATCACAGACCGTCAGTTGCCAGACAAAGCCATTGATTTGATTGATGAAGCTGCATCACGTATCAAAATGGAAATTGACTCAAAACCTGAGCCACTTGACCGTTTAGATCGCCGTTTAATTCAGTTAAAAATGCAACTTGAAGCCGTGAAAAAAGATGCGGATTCAGTGTCTAAGGCTGAAGTTGAGCACTTAGAGAAACAAATTGCTGAAGTTCAAAAAGAATATAGCGATTTGGAAGAAGTGTGGATTGCGGAAAAACGTTTAGTTGACGGTACGAATCAGGCTCAAATTGAGTTAGATAAAGCACGTACAGCCTTTGAAAAAGCACAACGTGAAGGTGATTTAGCAGAAGCTAGCCGTTTGCAATATGGTGTTATTCCTGAGTTGCAAAAACGCTTGAATGAAGAAGAAGTTGCCGAGGTGAATGAAGAACCGAAACTGATTCGTACCAAAGTTACTGAAAATGAAATCGCTGAAGTGGTAAGTGCGGCTACAGGTATTCCTGTTGCGAAAATGCTGCAAGGTGAACGTGAAAAACTCTTACACATGGAGGAGTTCTTACATAACCGTGTAGTTGGTCAAGATGAAGCTGTCGTAGCAGTGTCGAATGCGGTGCGTCGTTCTCGTGCAGGATTATCCGATCCAAACCGCCCAAGTGGTTCATTCTTATTCCTTGGGCCTACAGGTGTAGGTAAAACTGAGTTAACCAAAGCTTTAGGTAATTTCTTATTTGACAGTGATGATGCGATTATTCGTATCGACATGTCAGAGTTTATGGAAAAGCATTCGGTGAGCCGTTTAGTAGGTGCGCCTCCGGGCTATGTGGGTTATGAAGAAGGTGGTGTGTTAACCGAGGCTGTTCGTCGTAAACCTTATAGTGTAGTGTTGTTTGATGAGGTTGAAAAAGCACATCCAGATGTCTTTAACATCTTACTTCAAGTGTTGGATGATGGTCGATTAACAGACTCACAAGGCCGTGTGATTGATTTCAAAAACACCGTGATCGTGATGACCTCGAACTTAGGTTCAACCGATGTTCGTGAATTAGGTGAAAACCCGTCGAAAGACGAAGTTCGCGCTGTGGTTATGGCTGCGGTATCTGAACATTTCCGACCTGAATTTGTGAACCGTATTGATGAGTTGGTGGTTTTCCACTCTTTACAAAAAGCGCAAATTCGTGGTATTGCGGATATTCAGTTGGATCGCTTACGTTCACGTTTGGCAGATAAAGACATGAGTCTGGCGGTTGAAGATAGTGCCTTTGAATTACTTATCGATGCTGGTTTTGACCCTGTGTATGGCGCACGTCCTCTGAAACGTGCTATCCAACAACAAGTTGAAAATACATTGGCACAGAAAATCTTATCAGGTGCTTTCCAACCTGGCGATACGATTGTCGTTCAAGCGGAAGGAGATCACCTAACTTTTGAAAAGTTAAAACTCAACTAAAAAGCACAAATCTGCTACATCCAGTTGTAAAAACAGAAACCCGGTTTAGGCCGGGTTTTTTAATTTTACGCTTGTCGTAATTTTCGTTTAAATACGTAAAGTTCATTGCATTTCATCATTTTCACTCACTAAGATGACGTCCGCACACATCCAACGAGATGACTGTGTTCTGTAAAACAAAAACAATATCGCTCGTTCATCATGAATGAATGGCAACAGGGAATTATGATTATGATGGAATTTAAACTGCTTAGGCAGATCAAAAAAGAACCTTATAGTTTATATAAACGTACAGATGACATCACTGTTCAAGAACTCAAACGCATGTATGGTATTTACCAAAAATATTATGCCAATACCCGTTATGAAATTTTTGAACGCGACTTCTTAGAAAAAACCGGTGTTTTTTTCATTATTGAACCGAAAAATAATCAAATTGTCGGATTCTCGACGGTTATGGAGCGTGACTTTATTGTTGATGGTAAAGCCCGACATGCTTTTTTCAGTGGTGATACCATTATTGAGAAAGAGTATTGGGGGAATCGTGCATTAACCCGAGCAATGTTCCGTTATATTATTAGTTTTAAATTTCGTCATCCAAGAACCCCTGTATATTGGATTCTAATTTCTAAAGGCTTTAAAACTTATCTGCTCTTAGCCAATAACTACTACAGCTACTATCCACATTATGGTGAGAAAAATGCTCATCTCAAAGACTTTGTCGAATCGTACTGTAAAGAATATTTCTCAGAATACTATAACCATGAAACGGGTCTGCTGAATTTTGGCGAAGACTACCAGCCACTCAAAGCAGATGTTGCGCCTATCACCCATGAGATGCGCGAAAACAATACCAAGATTGCCTTCTTTGAAGACAAGAACCCAACGTGGGTCGATGGAACTGAACTTCCGTGCATTGGTGAATTACGTTGGAGCGATTTATACCGTTATGTAAATCGATTCTTAACCAAGACCACCAGTGTGAGTAAACATGACAGCAAGTTACGTTATAAGTCACGTACATTGCATATTGCGACAGGTTCAGACTCGAAGGTGGCCTAATGGGATTGCTTCTCACCACAGCACATCAAGTCTTGAATATTGCCTGCCGTAAAGCATTTCAACGCTATACACAGCAGGCACATCAGTTGGAAAATGTGCAACGTAAAAAATTAAGTCATTTTTTAAAGCAGCACATTTCGCAAAATTTAAGTTATGAGCAATTTGCCAAAAAATATCCGCTTTCGCGTTATAGCAATTGGAAAAGCCAAATTGAACAATCCAGACAAAGTGGCAAAAATTGTTTAGGGCCTGAAAAAATTGTCCGATTTCAACCGACCAGTGGGTCGAGTGAAGCAATTAAATTCATTCCTTATACTCAGGCTTTTTTAGATGAGCTAGATGAAGCTATTGGGTTATGGCTCACCAATCTATACCGAACTCATCCACAACTGAAAAACTCAACGCATTATTGGTCGGTTTCATGGTTGCCTGAAAGCCAGCGAAAGCTTTTAGAAAATAGTAATTTGAATGATGATAGTGCGCTGCTTAATCTGTCGAAGCGAGTGCTGAGTAAAATTACCCAGTCGGTACCGACTGAAATTGCGATGGCGAATTCAGCCGAAGATGCCATGTTTGCAACCGCAGTGTATCTCGTTGCAGATAAGCATTTAGGCATGATTTCGGTATGGAGTCCTACATTTGCTTTGCAATTGTTGGATATCATTCATGAACATCAAGCTGAAATTGTGCAGGTCTTGAAAACTGGACAATGGCAACGTGAGGGTTTGAGTTTTCTGCAAGTTCCTAAATCTTGTCAACAATGCTATCGCTTACAAGACTTGGATTTGACCCAAGCAACGGCGTGGAAAAAACTGTGGCCTAAACTCAGTCTGGTTTCGAGTTGGGATACTGCGAACGCAGAGCAGTGGGCAGTACAACTCCAGCAACGAATTGCAGGTGTGGCATTTGAAGGTAAAGGTTTATGGGCAACTGAAGGCGTAGTGACGATTCCATTTGCAGAGCGTTTTACCTTAAGTTATCAGTCACATTTTTATGAATTTATTTTGCAAGACAGCCAAAAAGTGGTGCCATCGTGGCAACTGAAAGTAGGCGATATTGTTAGTCCTGTGATCACGACAGGTTCAGGATTAATTCGTTATGTGATTGATGATGAATTAGAAGTCACCGACTTTTATCAGCAAGTGCCATGTTTCAATTTTTTAGGTCGCAAAATGACGGTTGATCTGGTCGGAGAAAAGCTCGACCACAATGCTGCAGTTAAAGTTCTTGCAGAGTTTAAACAAGCGGATTATTTGCCGATTAGTATCTTGGGTATCGAACAATGTTCGGTTAAAAAACCGCACTATATTTTACTCAGTGAAGGCAATGTAGACAAACAACCATCCGCTCAAGCACTAGACCGTTTGCTTAAACATAATTTTCATTATGAATTGGCACGCGATCTAGGGCAGTTGGATGAACCTGAAGTAGTTCATGTACAAGATGCATGGGACTACTACAAAACATTAGCCATGAACAATGGCATGATTGAAGGGAATATTAAGCCTGAACCGCTTAAGAAAATGAAAACAAAAATAATTGAGTATTGAGATGGATATCGATGTGTTAGATGCACCGTTCGACGAAACGGTGCTATATCATTCAAAGAACGAGACTAAGTTTGCGGTTCGAAACGCGACGGTAGAAGATGATGTGCAACTAATGAAAATTAGTGCAGAGACTATGCCAAGCAATGGCATCACATTATCTTATGCGCGTCACCCCAGTTATTTTGATGCCAGCCACGCACAGTATAATCGTCCAGATTTAAAAGTGGTTGTCCCTGTGGAAGATCCATCTATCGTGATTGCGATGATGAATTTGGGATGGCGTTATTGTTATATCAATGGTCAGCCTGACCTGATGCGTTATGTCGCCGATTTAAGAATGAATCCAGCGTATCGTGGTGCTAAAGTCATGCGCTTATTGATGGACTATCTCCATGATGAAATACCACAAGACACGATTTTTGAAAGTGTGGTTTTAAACGACAATATTGTCGCTGCCAGTATTTTACATCATGAAAGATCTGGATTTCCGCTGCCATATTTTTATGATGAAATTCGAACCTTTACCGTTTCACAGGCAGTGAAACCAAAAACTTTCAATCAATATCAATTTAAAACGCTGACTGCTGAACGTGTAGATGAAGCAAATGATTTCATTTTAAAAATGAAAGACCATTATAATTTTTTACCTAGCTATGATTTTAATGCGTTGGTTGATGGTCAAAATCCATTTTGGGCAGGCTTAAATCTGGACGATTTTTATTTGATTTATGATCAGCACAATCAGTTGGTTGGACTCTATGGATTATGGAATCAAAAGAGTTTTAAACAAACCCGCGTAATCGACTATTCGCGTTCATTAAAGTTGATGAAGCCGTTTTATAATGCCTATGCCAGTGTGCGTGGTGTTTTATCACTGCCAAAAATTCATGGAACCTTTGATTATTTAATGTTGCATAGTCCGCTATGTCATCCTGAACATCTGGACGTATTTGCAAGTTTGATTTTTCATGCAAAACAGCAGACAAAGCAACGTGGTAAAGAAACCTATTGTATTACTTTGGCAGAGAAGGACCCACGTATTGAGTGGATGAAAAATACGACCTCACATGTGTTAAAAGCCAAGCACTATTTTCATAGTTTTAAAGCCAATCCATACGCTGCTTTTGATCGTAAACGTATTAGTTATTTTGAAGTTGGGCGTATATAGAGGAAGTGATAACGATCAAAAAATCAATTAAAACTGCCAAATCAATCATTTAAAATCATTCTAATTGTGTACTTATGTAACTGAGTTCTTCAGTATACTGCGCAAAGAATAATCAGAATGAGAAAGACATGTCGAAGTTGATGTGGGGAATTGGCAGTTTAGCGGTGCTTTCAGCAGCAGTGGTGGGAGGGAATTTATATGCAGATAAATCTCTTGCCCAATTTTATACACAGAATAATTGGTCCGCAGCTGTACAAGATGTTGATGTAAAGTACAGCAATTATCAAATGGGCTTGATGGGTGGAACAGTCGATTGGGTATTAACCCTGAAAACAGACCCGTGTAAACTCAAAGAAGTGATTGTGTTGAAGGGAACCGATCAGATTCAACGTGGGTTGAAAGGCTATAACATCAACTCTAACTTTAAGATTGTTCAACAACAAAGTACGTCCGAATATGCCAAGCTTTTTGGTACGGACTTAACGGCAAAAACCTTGGTCAATTGGATTGGTCAAAGTAAAACAGATTTACAGATTCCTGCATTTAAAACGACTGCACAAGGTGCAACGGTACAAGCTGATGCCAGCCAATTGCAAATTCGAATCAATAGTTTACCAGGGCAAGCCACTAAGGTATCTGAGCTTTCAATCCATTTACCTGTGGTTCGGTTGAGTGAAGGTCCAATGCAAACCATGGTGCAAAATTTTTCGATGAAGACCAATCAAGGTTTAAATCAGGAAAATCTTGAAAATGGTTTTCTTGAAATCCAAGCGGCTTCTATCAAACGTTTAGATCAAAAGTTCTCAGGCGGCATGCGTGGTATGCAACTGCGTTGGGAGACCGAACTAAATAAACATGATGTGGACTTTGAAGGCTACTTAAAAGCTGATGAGATGGATTTCCCAGGTTCACCGGTCACCAAAGATTTCGCACTGAATTTGGCATTGCATAAAGTTAATCTAGATAAAGTTCGTGCATTTAGTGAACTTTTGCATCAGGTGGAAAATTCCTGTGATGCAGTGGGTGAATCAAGTGAAGAAATGACTCAAGCTTTCTTAGCTATCGCAAGCCAAGGTTTTGATTTTGAGTCTAAAGATAACTCGATCAGTATTGGTGGAGGTAAAGCCTCTGCAAATGTCGTGGGGAAAGTCATGCCGGGTCACCATGCCTCAATGGAGTCTTTTATTAAAATGGTGCCGAGCTTACTGGATTTTCAAGCAGACTTAAGTTTTGATAAAAATATGATGACTGCAATCATGAATAACTTTTTGCAATTACAGGGCAAAAGTTTGTCAGGACAGGAAGCTGAAGCCATGTTTGCTGGTTTTGAAACATCAGGGCAAGGCAAGCGCGATGGCGATAACATGGTCATGAGTATGCAATATAAGTTCGGTCAAAAGCTTTTTGGTCAAGCCATACAAAAGAAATAAGCAACAAGTCGTTAGTCGTTTAGTTTGAAAATATAAAACCGTCATTGATTGACGGTTTCATATTTTTAGCTGCGGAATCATGATGTTCACTTTATCGGAACACAGCGGCCTAGCCATTGTTGAACAGTTGAAAAGTTGCTAGCGTCAATGGGCAACTAGCCAATCAAAACAACAATAGGAAAGACACGATGTCACACGATTATTTTTTTAGACGGAAACTTGTTCAATCATCCATGCCTAAATGTTCTTGGGTAAAACACAGTCTTATTAGTAGCATTTTTCTGATCGCTGTTCAGTCTACAGCTTTTGCGGGTACTTCAATTTCAGATCAACGTTTGTCGAATGAAACGCAAGGTAAAAAACAGTTTAGTGAAGAAACCTTAGATATTATTGAGAGTGAGGCAGCTAAACCCAAAGAAGAGCAGCAGCAAAATTCAAATCATAAATCTAATCGTAATAATAAGATCATTCAGGAGGCCCAGCTTGAAGGTTCAACTATGAGTGATTATTTGCTTCAAAAGAAAAGGGCAGCGGATCAGGTCGGGTTAATACAATCTCCAGAAGTAGCACCGATTAACCGTATCGTGCTGCAAGAGCGACACGAAAATATTCGAGTAACGTATCCAGATGGCGTCGTGGTTGAAATGAAGCACTGACGTGCTTCATTTCATAGATCAGGAATTTCTAAAGTTAAATCTTAGATTTGTGGATGGGTGATTTTCCATGCACGGTGAATTTTGGTATTACGTTTAAAGTCTAGGCCAATGGTTTCATTGCTGATTTCTTCAACGTCAAACATTGCCATGATCACATCGTCCATCTCAAAACCACGGTAGTTGTTTGAGAAGTAAAGCGTTCCGTCAGTGGTTAAACGGTTCATGGCACGTTTAAGCAAAGACATATGGTCGCGTTGGACATCAAACGTACCATAGAACTTTTTAGAGTTAGAGAATGTTGGTGGGTCAATAAAGATCAGGTCATATTGCTCGTGACCTTCTTTCAACCATTCAAAACAGTCGCTAGAGAAGAACTGATGTTGTTCATCTGCATGATCTACTGTCAAACCATTCAGTACAAAGTTCTCTTTAGACCAGTTTAGGTAGGTATTTGACAAATCGACACTGGTCGTACTTGCTGCACCGCCAAGCGCTGCATGTAAGCTCGCTGTAGAGGTATAGCTATATAAGTTCAGGAAGTGTTTACCTTTGGCTTCTTTGGCAATACGTAGACGCATTTGACGATGGTCAAGGAACAAACCTGTATCGAGGTAGTCTGTTAGGTTCACCAAAATCTTTGCTTTGCCTTCTTGAACGATAAAACGTTTAGACGCGGTACTTTGTTTGGTGTACTGATTTTTACCTTCTTGGCGGGCACGTGTTTTAATGAAAATCGCATCACGACCTAAGCCTGTCACTGCACGAATCGCTTGCAGTGCTAAGTTAAAGCGTTTTTTGGCTTTTTCCGGGTCAATTTTTTTCGGTGGTGCGTATTCTTGTACGTGTAAACGATCACCATACAAATCTACCGCGACATTAAAGTCTGGCAAATCGGCATCATATAAACGTAGACAGAAAATATTTTCTTTAACTGCCCATTTTTTAAGATTCTGCATGTTTTTTTGCAGACGGTTAGTAAAGTCTTCTGCACCTTCAATTTTTTCAAATTGTTGAGGTTCCCAATGCTCGAGGAAAGGCTTTTGAACTGCCGCAGGTTTGACTGTACCAAAACGGACGTAAATTGGCAGCTTACCATTCATCAAACGCAAAATTTGCGGATCATTAAAGGCAAGGACATCGGCCTGTTCAACTTGTGCTGCAATAATCGCAGCAGGCTGGTTCGGAAAGTTTTTTTGTAATAATGCTGATAGACCTAAATACAGTGCGCGGTTAGAGGCTTTATCACCTAAACGCTCGCCGTATGGAGGGTTGGTGACAACAAAGCTTTTCTTACCCGTCGCTTGGAAATCTGGCCAGTCCGCAAGTGTACGTTCTTCAATTTTAATTTGATCAAGTACAGATTCGAAACCTGCAGCGATAATATTTTGTTTGGTTGCTTTTACTGCTTCCCAGTCTGCATCAAATGCATAGAATTGTGGGAGAGGGTTTTCAAGTGCGGCTTTATGACGTTCAGCAGCTTCGCCTTTGATCGACATCCAAAGTTCATGGTCATGACCATTCCAACCATTAAAACCAAAACGACGAACAAGACCCGGCGCGCGGTCTGTCAAAATCATTAAAGATTCAATGATAAAGGTCCCTGAACCACACATTGGGTCCAAGATAATATCGGGTTGATGTTGTTTAAGTTTTGCTTTCTGTAAGATGGCAGCCGCTAGGTTTTCTTTAATCGGTGCATCTGTCATATAGCGACGGTAGCCGCGTTTATGTAGAGAATCACCTGATAAATCTAAGCAATAAGTATGTTCAGTTTTGCCAGCTAATACATACAACGTAATTTCAGGTTGCTTAATGTCAATGCTTGGACGTTTGCCCACAGCTTCCATAAAGGAATCGACCACACCATCTTTGACACGTAAAGTTGCGAACTGAGAATTGACTTTAATGTCACGTTCGATGTGTAAACGAACAGCAAATGTACTTTGTGGTGCAAAAATAAGTGACCAGTCAAAGTTTATTGCACCTTCATAGAGCTCTTCCGCTACATCACGTGCATCATGCGTGAACTCTAATTCATGTGTATGAATCGGGGTGAGTACACGAGAAGCCAAACGTGACCACATGCAAATACGATATGCATCTTCAAGTGTGCCTTTGAATACAAGACGACCCGGGAACTGTTCAATATTTTGAACACCTAAACCTTCAATTTCCTCGCGGAGTAAGGTTTCCAGTCCATCTGCACAGGTAACCCAATATGTAGAAAGACGCGGTTTCGAATTCATGTAAATTTCCAAAGGCAAAAAAGCAATCGCATATTTTAACGTATTTTCGTGGATTTGGGCGGACGATATTGCGCTGAAACGGGAGAAATATCGGTAGATTTGAATGACTTTATCAAATTTATTCTGTGTACATTGTGAGAAATATCACTTAATGGTACAAAAATTGCTATAACCCTGATCAAAATTCGATCTTTATAATATTGATATCATTAGGGGTATTTATGACAGGGCTGGCAATCAATAGTCAATCAAACGCATTTTCAATCGCCACTTTAATCTATGCGCGCTTACGTCGTGTGTCAGGTCGGGTTATTGACGCATTATATGTGGTTGAGAATGTCGAATACGCACGCTTTGTTTCTAACTTGGCTTTGGAAACGGCCGATCCTGAATTATCTCGTTTGGTTGCGCGGCTTTACAGCGAGTTGAATTTGCATGAAGCTGCCGTTTCTGAAGCAGAGGAACTGACGGACAGTTCAGTACAGCCTGAAACGGCAGAAATATTAATGAGCGAACCGACTGCGGAAGACATCTGTAAAGCACAGGTTGCACATCGTTATATTGGCGCATTGCGTTAATTCAATCCCGCTGTGAGCAGCAGCATAAATTTCCTGCTGCACACCGCCTGAAGTATCAACCATCTTTCCATGTTTCAAGAGCTGTTGAACTGTGCAGAAGGCGGTTGTTCATAGCTGAACTTTATCTGTTTGAAAGTATTCAATTCAATCAAAAATAAGGACAGATAGAAGTCCTGTTTGAAGGCTTTTTGAAAGGGGAAAGGTGAAGTTTAATTTAAAACGTTTAATTTATCTAATTGAAATGATAGATAGGAATTTGAAAATTCATTTTGAATAACATCATGCGTTTGCATTGAACGTTGAAAACTTCAACTGCCATTTGCCAAGATTCTCTGTATAATGCGTTAACTTAACGATAAGGAATCTCTCATGCACTTGGCGGCATTGCATACACCGAGCCAGATTCAACTCAACCAAGATGGTAACTTAAAACATTTCCTCACCATCGAAGGCCTTTCTAAAGAAACTCTCACAAAAATATTGGACACTGCACAGTCCTTTTTTAATGACCAAAATCAGCTGATTACCAACAACCTTTTAGAAGGTCGTACGGTAATGAACCTTTTTTTTGAAAATTCAACACGTACCCGTACCACTTTTGAAGCGGCAGCAAAACGTCTGTCTGCAAACGTATTGAACATTGATATTGCACGTTCAAGTACATCAAAAGGCGAGACACTGCGTGATACCTTGTGGAATTTAGAAGCGATGGCGACCGACATTTTTGTGGTTCGTCATTCATCGTCAGGTGCGCCACACTTTATTGCGAAAGATGTATGTCCGCATGTGGCAATCATCAATGCTGGCGATGGCCGTCATGCGCATCCTACGCAAGCCATGTTGGATATGTTGACGATTCGCCGCGAAACAAAAAAGAATTTTGAAGACATTTCCATTGCCATTATTGGTGATATTAAGCATTCTCGAGTTGCCCGCTCAGATGTCGCTGCATTGCAAACATTAGGCTGTAAAGATATTCGTGTCATTGCGCCAAATACTTTGCTGCCTTACGGTTTTGATGATTATGGCGAAGGCATTCGTCTGTTCAACAATATGGAAGCCGGCATTCAAGACTGCGACGTGATTATTACTTTACGTATTCAAAATGAACGTATTGATTCTCCTGCGCTGTCATCTCAAGCTGAATTCTACAAAATGTACGGTTTGAATAAAGAGCGCTTGGCTTTGGCAAAACCTGACTGCATTGTGATGCATCCGGGACCAATGAACCGTGGTGTTGAAATTGACTCGAGTATTGCCGATGGCACTCAGTCAGTGATTTTACATCAGGTGACCAATGGTATTGCGGTGCGTATGGCGGTACTGGCTTTGGCAATGCAAGGTCAGTTGCAAGAAAAAGGTTTAATTGAAGCGATTGCGGTTTAAGGGATAGTCATGAGTATTGTTAAAGTTGAAAATGTACGTGTCTTAGATCCAATCAATCAAACTGACAGCGTACAGACGGTTTATATTGAAAATGGCCGATTGGTTGCCGAAAGCAATGCCGCTGAAACCATTGATGGACAAGGCAAATGGCTAATGCCAAGTATGGTTGATCTCTGTGCGCGTTTGCGTGAGCCGGGTCAGCAGCAGCATGGCACTTTAAAGTCAGAAGGTAAGGCTGCGCGTGCGAATGGTATTTTGCATGTGTTTACCCCGCCAGACTCTAAACCGATTGTGCAGGACAATGGCGCATTGATTCATGGCCTGGTGGAAAAAGCCATGCTGGACGGCGGCATTTATCTGCAGGTGATTGGTGCGCAAACTCAAGGTTTGTTAGGCAAGCAGCCGGCGAATATGGCAGGTTTGAAAAAAGGTGGCTGTACTGCGGTATCGAATGCCAATGCGCCATTTATGGACGATGATGTAGTGATTCGCACCTTGGAATATGCTGCGGGTCTGAACATGACCGTTGTGTTCTATGCCGAAGAGCCGCAGATTGCCAAAGATGGCTGTGTGCATGAAGGTTTTGTCGCATCTCGTCAAGGTTTGCCGATGATTCCTGCATTGGCGGAAACCGTAGCCATTGCAAAATACTTATTGATGATTGAAGCTACTAAAGTGCGTGCGCACTTTGGTCTGTTGTCATCAGGCGCATCCGTTGAATTGATTAAACAGGGCAAAGCGAAAGGTTTGCCGGTCACTTGCGATGTAGCCATGCACCAATTGCATTTAACGGATCAGTTGATTGACGGCTTTAATTCACTTGCGCATGTTCGTCCGCCACTGCGTTCAGAACAAGATAAAGACTTGCTCCGCCAAGCAGTGAAAGACGGTGTAATTGACGCGATTTGTACGCATCATGAGCCACTGAGCAGCTCTGCGAAAATGGCGCCTTTTGCTGAAACACAGCCCGGTTTTACCGCATTTGATACCTTTGTACCTTTTGGTATTCAACTGATTCAAGAAGGTCTATTAAGCCCACTGGAATGGGTTGAGAAAGTCACACTCGCACCTGCTAAAGTAGCCAATATGCAACAACGTTGGGCAGATGAAGCGGGTTGGGTACTGGTCGATCCAGAGCTTGAGTGGACTATTAATAAAGACACGATTGTATCAAATGGTAAGAACACACCATTAATTCAGCAAACGGTAAAAGGTAAAGTAGTTCACGCTTTTTATGCCGTTTAAGCGCACGCTCAACATGGAAATTTGTTGATTCTCAGAATTTTGATTAGACATTAAAAAGTCAGCTTCGGCTGGCTTTTTTAGTGAAGATTGAAATTAAAAGATTGAAAATAAAAGAAGAAATTAAAGCGTTGACAAGTCCGAACAAATTATTACATTTGATCAAAAAATAAGCATATAAACTGAAGTACACATGAAAATAATGACAACTGCATGGAGTACAAATATGAGTATAGATTTATTAGCGCTTATTAAGCAGCACGTCTCCTCGATTGTGCTGGACGGTGATACACAACACTTAACTGAAAAAAATTCAGCCATTAGTCAATTTATTCCATTCCTGTTAAATATTTTTCGATCCAAACCTGAATTTATTGATGCCTTTCAAAAACAGTTAAACCCTCGTATTAGTGATATATTTTCGGCAAATTCCACATTAAAAGATCAATTTTTGCAACATCTCGGTGGCGGTACGGCCCCAACGTCAGAAATAGAGCAAACCTTAAACCACTCTATAGCTCCAACTTTAGGGGCACTTGAAAATGAAGCGGGTTCATCTGATCCCGTCGCAATCACGCATTTACTTGATAATCATGCAGATAGCATTTTGGCGGCACTACCACAATGGGCAGTGCCTTTACTCGCAGGTTTAGGGGTAAACACTGCAGCTAGCCGTACATTACACCAAGCGCCTGTTGTTGAACCAACACCTGTTATCGTTGAAGAAAAACGCTCGAATTGGTTATTGCCAATTATTGCGCTGCTTATATTATTGGGTCTGATCGCATTTTGGTTTAAGTCTTGTACTAATAAAGAAGAACCAACCACCTCTGCAACAACGGTTGCACAGCCTGCTGCATCTCAGCCAGCACATTTGCAATTTAGCACCGGTACAGATGGGCAGTTAACCAACTGTCAAATTCAAACTGGTGATTCAAATTATCTTGAAATTTTGCAGCAACAAGTCAAACAGATCTTTAACTTTAATACGGGTTGTGGTGCTTCATCTGATGCCAGTTACCTTACTCAATTTATTGATCAAGATACCATTCCAACGGTTCTGCAAAAACTTAAAGGTGTGCCAAATACCACTTTAACCTGGACAGAAAATCAGTTATCGATTTTGTCGCAAAATCCTGCGGATGCTCAAAGCCTTGCCAATCAAATTAAGCCTTTAGCAAAAAATATGACGGTATTGGTTCAAGAAGGCGTGAGCGAACAAACTGCAGTAGATAACAGTATTACTGATGCACAAAAAGCATTAGCGAGTATTAACCCTGAACAAGTTCGTGCGCTAGATGTTGCGACTGCGCTGAACTTACAAATTATTAATTTTGCGACAGGTTCATCTGATATTCCTGACGTGAATAAATCGATTTTGGATCAAGCGGCAGCGTTAATGCAGCGCGCTACAGAAGTACATCTGACTGTACAAGGTCATACCGATGCTGTGGGTAATGCGGAAGCGAATAAAGCTTTATCGCAAGAGCGTGCACAAGCTGTGGTGGATTACTTGGTGTCGAAAGGCGTTGATCCTGCACAGCTTCAAGCGGTGGGTTATGGTCAAGAAAAACCGGTAGCAGAAAACAGCACCAAAGAAGGTCAATTCAAAAACCGTCGTATTGAGTTTGAAGTTTTAAATACCGAGAATGGTAAAGTACGAGATGTCACCAGCGAAGGCGTAACTGAAAAGACCAATTAAAACCGTACTAAATGAGATGATATATAAAAAATCCCTGCACATGCGGGGATTTTTCTCGTCAAAGCGCTGTAATTTTGAGTAAAATACGCCCGAAGAATAAAATCATAATGGTACTTATACAATGAAAAAAATAGTCATCACGAGCCTCATGTTGTCTGCGGCATTAATATCCGGCTGTGATAATTTTAAAAATAAAAAAGATACAGAAGCCAAAACGGAAGCGCCTGCTTTGGAAGATTGGAGTTGTACTGCACAAGCCAATATTGACCAATTGCAAGATCATTTAAAAAAAGAATATCTCAAAGAATTAAACAAAGAAATACGTCAGTCAGATTATGAAGCCGATCAGCAACTCATGGATCTGATTGTAAAAAATCTAAAATTTAACATTCAAAATGTCACGACTTTAACTGAAGACCCTAATAAAGCCAAAACATTGGAATGTAGCAGTCAATTGTTGGTGGTTTTCCCGAAAGGATTACAAAAGCGTGCTGAAAACGCCTTTGCTGAACGACCATGTGATGAAGGCTGTGAAGAACGTGGTAATTATACTTTGAATGATTCACTCGAAGATGGTGAGTCAGGCTTAAGCATGGACAATGATCAGCTTAAAGGGAACTTTAGCTATAGCATCACTAAAACGGACAAAGATGGTTTAAGTTTAAGTGTCCCAAGTCAAAATGACGTAATTGATAGCGTTGTAACAGTGACACGTCATGCGGTGCTATATGCGGCATATAGTGCTCAAAATAAGCGAGATGAAGAATTCTATCAGCAAGGGATGGAGAGTCAATCTCAACAAATGAGCCTTGCACAAAAGGCAATGGATATTCGTAAGAAAGAGCTAGATCAGGATAATGCCAAAGTGGTGGATCGTCTCAATCAGACTTGGGATCGTTTTAGTGATGAACAAAAGGCGCAGTTACAGCAAGATCAAGCAGACTGGTTTGAAAAGCGTGATATCGACTGTAAAGTGCTTGCACAAAAAAGTGTTTATTCATTAAATGAAAGTGAAAAAGAGACTTATCAAAAGCATTCGCAATACTGGGATGATGCGATGAATACGCAAAATCAAGAGTTGCAATATACCAAATGTTTTAATCAGAAAACTACAGAACGAATTGTATATTTAAATAACGTGTTTAATTGATCTAAAAGAAGAAAAGCCCTCAATGAAGGGCTTTTCTTTGAATCTTAGTTTATTGCTTGATGATCAAAACAGGAATTGGGCACTGCGTTAAAATATTTTGTGCTACGCTGCCCAGCATGGCTTTTTTTAAACCTGTGCGTCCATGCGAACCCATGATGATTAAATCTGCAGAGATTTCATCAGCCACTTGTAAAATCCCTTCGGTTGGCGATACACCATGAATCAAACGGGTTTTAACTTCGATACCATCACGTACAAAGGTTTGTTTGATATCTTCTAAACGCAGCTGAGCACTTTTTTCAGCTTGCATAAAATATTCAGTGATTGCAGGTGCAACAGCATAGAAATCGACACCAACGAATGGATCAACAGCAACAACACTGACAATGGTCACTTGTGCATTTTGACTTTTAGCCAAGCTGAGCGCATGTTCAACAGCAGAATATGAAATTGGAGATTCATCCACAGGGACTAAAATTTGTTGATATTGACTCATATCTGCTTCCTTAATATTTTAAATGTTATCAATCTAATCTTGCTCTATTCACGATATTGTATGAATGAGACAAAAGGGTAAGCCTATGGGGGAAGGGTGTGCTGAATAGAAAAAAGCCCACATGATGTGGGCTTAGTCATCTTAAGCTTTTACAACCAACACAGGTAATTCAGTATTACTGAGTACATCTTGTGCGAAGCTGCCGAGTAGCATTTTCTTAAAGCCTTTACGACCATGTGAACCCATCACAATCAAATCGGCTTTGACTTCATTGGCTGCTTCTACCACACCTTCAGCAGAAACTTGGCCTTTAATGATTTTACTTTGTGCTTCTACACCCACTTCAGTTGTAATTTGCACAGCTTCTTTCAAAGCAGATTCAGCATTTGCATAAGCTTGTACGAAATATTCTTTCATGATTGATGAAGAATAATAGAAGTCTGCATCGGTAAATGGGTCTTCAGCAACAAGGCTGATTAAAGTGAGTTGGCTGTTAAATGCCTTGGCAATAATTGCAGCTTTTTTTACTGCAGAAAACGAGATTTCTGAACCATCGACAGGTACTAAAATGTTTTGATATGACATGGAACAATCTCCTGTAATTTTGCTTTTAAACCCTATAGATTATTGATAACACATTGTCGTGCATGGTTCAATTTATTAATCAAAAAAATATTGTAAATTCATAAAATTACATAAATTAATGTCGATAAGCCGTCAAATAAATCTGAGTGGAAAACTCGGACTTTGCTCAAAAAATATTAAAATAAAATCGACTAATTTTCTCGGATTTTGAGCTTAAAAGATCAATTTGAACTTTATAAAAATAAGCCTAAACTATATACAGTTTTAAATCTAAGATTTATAACAGAATTGATGCGATTGGATAGTTAGATATGTCATATAAAGTAGGGTTGGTTGTACTCAGCATGTGTTCAGTGTTGCATTTGTCTGGTTGTCAAAACACGCAAAGCAGTACCAAAGTGATTGCAGGTGCATTTAACTTATCGACACAAGTCCAAAAGACCTTTATTAACCTACATGCACCTGACAATGTCATTGTGCAGTCGAATATTCAATATCTACAAAATCCAAATTTAAGCTTGGATATCTATCAACCTGAAACAAGTACGGTTATTGCACCAAGACCAACGATTGTTTGGATTCACGGGGGCGGTTGGGTCTCTGGCTCAAAAGAACATGCAGGTGGATATTTTAAACGGCTCGCAGCCCAAGGTTATAATGTGGTTTCTGTTCAATATCAGTTTGCACCTGAAGCCATTTATCCCACACAGCTCAACCAAATAGATGCAGCACTGACGTTTTTGAATCTACATGCGGCACAATATGGCATTGATTCGCAAAATATGTATTTGGCTGGGGATTCTGCAGGTGCAAATATGGCCAGTCATTATGCCGCCTTGGTTACGAATCCCGATTTTGCGCAAGCGTCAAAGATTCAGCCTGTATTAAAGCCTTCACAGCTTAAAGGGCTGATTTTGCATTGTGGTATTTATGATTTAAACAGCTTTGTAAATACTGCACCCGCAGAGATTGGACTGATCGAGTGGGGCGTCTATAACTTAGTTCAGGCGTATACCGGAGACAAAAAAGATAATGCCGAGTTTTTAACGCGTATTTCAACGGCCTCAAATATTAATGCAAATTATCCACCAGTATTTATCAGCGGTGGTAATAAAGATTTTTTAACCAAAACGCAATCTGAGCCTTTTGTAGAAAAATTGCAGGCAAATAATGTACCTGTGACAGCGGTTTTTTATCCAGATTCGAAAGAATTTTTGGTACATGAATATCAATTTATGATGAGTAAAAAGGCCAGTCAGCAGACCTTTGATCGCACTTTAGAATTTTTGCAACAACACGTACAGTCCGTTAAAAATTAAAAACAGACTTAAAATGCTTGCAGAATAATCTCTAACTTAATAACATACCTACCAGTTGGTATGTTTGTTTTGGAATGAATAATGAATTCGGTAACATTGGCGTATGGCTTACTGTCATTGGCGATTATCTCAGAAGTAATTGGTTCGACATTTTTGGTGAAGTCAGAAGGGTTTACCAAACTTGCGCCTTCATTGGCTGTCGCAGTTTTATTCTGTTTGGCATTTTATTTATTGTCTCAGGTGATTAAAGTCATACCACTTGGTATTGCTTATGCCATTTGGGCAGGCGTTGGTATTGTTTTAACTGCACTAATTGGCTACTTTATCTTTCGTCAAAGTTTAGACCTCCCAGCCATGTTAGGGATAGGCCTGATTGTTTCAGGTGTGGTCGTAATTAACCTGTTTTCAACTTCTGCTGGACACTAGTATGGATAATCCGCATCAGCGCAAGAAAGAACCTCAACTGATACGCCAGAGTATTTTGCAGCATGCAATCCGTCTTGCTGCAGATAAAGGTGTCAACGGGGTGTCGATTCAAGCCGTTGCGGATTTAGTTGGGGTCACAAAAGGCGGTGTATTTCATCATTTTTCAAACAAACAAAAGCTCTTAGAGTCCATGATCGTCATGCTTTTGGCTCAATTAGACGAAGTCGTTGACCGTTTAATTGACGAAGACCCTGAGCCGTACGGTCGCTTTACCCGAGCCTATATTGAAATTACTTTAGAAAAACAAATCATGGGTTTGCAACAGTCTTGGTCCGCGATTTCGATGACCATGCTGACCGATAAAACTTTTAATGAATATTGGATTGAATGGATGAACTCACGTTTAGAGCGACATCATCAGACCGATTCAGATATAGAACTGAAAATTGTACGTTATGCAGCTGATGGTATTTGGCTCACCGCTTTTACAGAAGTGGAAGATGAAAGCGAAACCCAATTATTAAAACAAGAACTGATCGCCCGAACGTATCGAGCGAAATAGACTAAAGAACGCTGTTTGTAAATGTGCGCTTAATTTCTTTTATATTTGAAAATAGCATGCACGACTAAACCAAAGACCAAACCCCAAAATGCAGAGCCAATACCAAAAAACTGTACGCCCGATGCACTAAACAAGAAGGTGAGTAACGCGGCTTCACGTTCACTAGCTTCTTGGAAAGCAATGACGATGTTGTGTCCAATGGTGCCTAGTAGGGCAATGCCTGCTAAAGCGGTAATAAATACCAATGGGAAAGCGGTTAAGAAACTCACTAAAGTGGCTGCAAACAGGCCCATCAAAATATAAAAGAAGCCACAGGTCATACCTGCGATATAGCGCTTTTTCTCATCGGGGTGGGCTTGGTTATCTAGACTGATGGCAGCACTAATCGCAGCAATATTGACACTAAAACATCCAAATGGCGCGAGTAGCGTTTGGGCTGTCCCAGTCCAACCAATCAGTTGATTGACGTGGGGTTGATAACCATAACTTTTAATCATGGCTAAACCTGGTAAGTACTGAGAGGCCATATTGATTACAAAGAGTGGTAGCGCCAAACCCAGTATTGCTGAGATCGAAAATTCAGGTGTGACCCAAACCGGCTGTGCGAGTTCTAAATTAAGCGCCGGTAATTGAAAGCCAAGTAACAATGGACAAAGCATAATGCCAATGATCACCGTAATGACAATGCTATAACGTGGTAACAGTCGTTTACTGATGACATAAGCCGCGAGTAAACCCAGAACGAATGCCCATTCATTTTGTAAACTGACAAATAGCTCAATACCAAATTTAAGGAGTACACCCGCCAACATTGCACTAGTTAGACTTTGCGGGATATAGCGTAGTATTTTTTCAAAAATGCCTAAAAATCCAAGTATTGCTGTCAATAAGCCACAGACCAAGAAAGCACCTAGGGCGGCATTTATGCTGTAACCATTTGCAGTCGCTAAAATCAGTGCTAGTCCTGCAGTGGACCATGAAGTCGCAACGGGATATTTAAATTTCCAAGACAGAATCAGCCCGCTTAAGCCGATACCCAAACCTAGAGCCCAAAACCAAGAGGTTATTTCTGCTGTGTTGGCACCGAGCAGTTGTGCAGATTGGATCACTAAAACAGCCGAGACACTGATCCCGACTAAGAACGTAATAAAACCTGCAAAAGCAGCTGGAATGGAGAAGTCTTGGAGTAGTTTTTGCATAATGATCGAGCTATGACTATAGTTGGCGCAGATTTAGGATGTCATTTTTCAGGATGATACGCTCAAGTCCTGTACAGTAAAAGTGCTTAACAAGATGTTAGGGAAATACTTTATTTATTCAAGAACGACACTTTAATAAAAGGCACTTTAATAGTACGAACCGAAAACATAGATTGTGGATGTTTCATCCATTCAAAAGTTTAAAGGCATATAGATTTTTAAGTAAAAAAACAGAAATACTTTGCCCATGTCGGTTACATGGTAGATGTCGCAAGCTTTAGACCAAATCCACAAAATAGAAGACCAACTGCTGCTACACAGCATGCCGTAAATTTATAGCGATGGCTAAAATAGGTAGCCAGTTTTGCACCCGAAAAGATCAAAATCGTTAAATAGCTCATACTGATAATTTGCAATACGATCGCGAGTACGGTGAATGTAATCGCAGGATATGGATATGCAGGATCGACGAATTGTACAAAGAACGATAAGTAAAAAAGAATGGCTTTAGGGTTTAAAATACTGATGGTTAATGCAGTCTTAAACGGTTTCAGTTCGCTCAAACTCAGTTGTTTGGTGTCGAGTTGTTCTGGCGTTTGAACGGCATTCCAAGTTTGGTAGGCAGCCTTGAAAAGTTTGATACCTAAATAACTTAAATACAGCGCACCCACAATTTTTAATAATAAGAATAACCAAGGGAAGGCATGAAGTAAGGATGCAGCGCCGAGAGCAGTGAGTAAGATTAAGATCAAATCGCCAGTATAAACGCCAAAAGCACCTAAATAGCCGACCTTAATGCCATAGCGAGAAGCAACAGACATGACATAAAGTGAATTTGGCCCGGGTAAAATCACAATTAATATCGTACCAATAATAAAGGTCGTTAAGTCTGTGATTCCAAACACTGAAGACACTCAAATAAAAAACCGAAGCTGTAGTATACAACTTCGGTTCTAGATGAAACTGAAAATTTCTAATTTATGCTTTTATTTCAGCATCTAAGCCAAAAGTTTGACGCAGTAAGCTACTTAATTGCTCACGGGCTTTAATAAAACCATCAATACCGCCTTGTAATAGTTGGAAAGACATTAAGTCTTTTTCAACTTCAGCTTTGAAAGTTTGCTTGTCGAGCACTTGTACATCGTGTTGACAGTGTGCATGCGCATGATGATTAGACAATTGCACTTCCACGGTACGCAGATCTTTTTCCAGTTCTGCCAATAAATTTGGTGAAACTGTCAATAAATCACATCCTGCTAAGCCGAGCACTTGATCAATACTACGGAAGCTAGCACCCATAATCTCAGTTTTGATGTCATGTTGTTTGTAGTAGTGGTAAATCTGCTTCACTGATAACACGCCCGGATCTTTCTCAATCGGGTAGCTATCCACATTTTCAGCTTTTTTGTACCAATCTAAAATACGACCAACAAATGGCGAAATCAGCGTGACTTGAGCATCTGCACAGGCTTGAGCTTGATGTAAGCCAAACAATAACGTCAGATTACAGTGAATGCCTTCAGCTTCAAGGGCTTTAGCGGCTTGAATGCCTTCCCATGTTGAGGCAATTTTAATTAAGATACGGTTTTGATCGATACCATACTGTGCATATAAAGCCAATAACTCTTTAGCTTTTGCAATGGTGGCATCAGTATCATAAGACAAGGCTGCATCGACTTCTGTAGATACACGTCCTTCGATCAATTTTAAAATTTCAACACCAAATTTGACCGTAAGAATATCGATGGTGCGCTCAA
The DNA here is from genome assembly GCF_024605895.1 of Acinetobacter sp. YH16056_T. Taxonomy (NCBI): domain Bacteria; kingdom Pseudomonadati; phylum Pseudomonadota; class Gammaproteobacteria; order Moraxellales; family Moraxellaceae; genus Acinetobacter; species Acinetobacter sp. YH16056_T. The sequence continues at coordinate 1,316,043 of NZ_CP094545.1, forward strand.
CCAGCTCATCGTTTTGATAACCTTCTTTACGCGCTTGTTCAAAAGCACTTTCAATCAGTTCTTTATTTTCAGGTTGATTTGCCGCTGCTGTAATTAAAGATGGATTTGTAGTCGCATCCAATGGACGGAATGTATTAATCGCAGCTAAATCACTGCTGTCAGCAACAATCGTTGTTAGGCTTTTTAATTGGTTTAACGCATTTTGAGTCATTTGAAATCTAGTTCTTAATGTTCTTGGTGTACATACTTTTATAACACAATCTGTTTAGAACCCAACCAAAAACTGCCCAATTAGGCGGTCTAAATCGTAGTTTTTCGTGAATTTCGGATGTGATTAATCAAAAAATGAGCAGCCGAGCCGAGAGGTTTTTCACGGTTCCAGACCAAGTCGACGAAATATTCAAATTTGGGTGTGAAATCTTGAAAGCTTAAGATTTTGAGTTGATCTTTGAGCGTCGGATTTTCATTAAACATCTCGAGGGGAAGCACACCCCAACCCAGACCTTGAATAATCATAGAACAGGCTGAGTGGTGGTTATCTGTACGCCAACTGTGTTTGGAAAATAACAATTCTGGTTTGATGCTTTTATCACGACTTGCAACCACGATTTGCCGACTTTGCAAAATTTGCTCAAAACTGACTTGCTTAAATTTAGACAGGGCATGTTTTGTCGCTGCAACAGGAACCAATGCTTCACGCTTCAATTCGACAAATTGTTCATAACTCTCAAGCTGTTCACGTTCAAACATTAGAGCAAGCTGCGCTTGACCCTGTAATAACATCTTTTGAGCATCTTCTTGAGGCGCAGAAAAAATATTGATTTGCAAAGATGGAAAATGAGTTTCTAGCAAAGAGATATAGTCGGTCCACTGCGTATGAAGCAGTTCTGATACCACCACGATATTCAGTGAAGACTCTAAACCATGACTCAGCGCAATCGCATGCTGTTTCCACTGATTGATTTCTATCAATAATTGTTCAGTTTTTTCATACAGGTTAAGCGCTTGAGTGGTGGGCACAGGCTCACGACCAACGCGCTCAAACAGTTTAAGGTTGAGATCAATTTCGAAATTCGCAATGGACATGCTGACAGCCGAAGGTACTTTGCCGAGTTGTCTGGCAGCTGCGGAAAATGATCCTGTTTCCATGACTGTTTTAAAAATCATCAGTTGTTCTTGATTAATATTCATGTGCATACAGAAAAAATAAAGGAATACAACCTTTCAATAATATTGAAAGAACCTAACTCGATTAATCAATAATATAAAAATAAAATAAGTTTTTTACAAATAATAGAGTGTTTCAAAATGACGATTTCCAAGAGAAGGATTATTCATGCGCTAAGCTATGAGATCATCCTATTGGTGATCATTGCTATTGCTTTAAGTTTTATTTTTAAAGTTCCGATGGAGGTGACAGGTACGCTCGGTATTGCAATGGCGGTCACTTCTGTGATTTGGAACATGATTTTTAATCATTATTTTGAAAAATTTGAAGCAAAAAGAAAGTTAAAAAGAACCTTTGGTGTACGTGTTTTACATGCAATTGGATTTGAGGGCGGTTTAATGCTTGCAACCATCCCAATGGTGGCTTATGCCATGCATATGACCTTATGGCAGGCGATTTTGCTCGATTTTAGTATGACCATGTGTATTTTAGTCTACACATTTATTTTCCAATGGTGCTATGACCAGATCGAGGCGCACTTGGGTTACCAACCACAATATCGTTAAATTTCAACAAGAAAATCACATTGGCCTGTATTGATAAGTACAGGCCTTTTTTGCATTAAAATAGTGCAAAAGTTTACAAATAACAATATATAAAAACATAATATAACTATAAAAAATTATACTAATTACATAACTTTTAAATATAAGAACAAAGAATGTTTTTATAAGTTGATTAAAAAAATATGCAAGACAAGGAGTTAGCATATGAAATTGATAAAAATTGTCACACCTGTTGTTTTACTTGGGCTTACACAATTTACATTTGCAGATGGTAACTTTAAACGTTTTTCTGTATCTGCGGGTTGGATGCATGTGATGCCGCAAGGAAAGGCAAATCCATTTAATATTAATACTGCGGTAGCAAATGGCACACAGGCTGAAGTAGGCACAATTAGTACTGAAGGTTTTCTAAAAGCGATTGATCCGAATGCAATTTATAATGAAGGGAGTAATTCTGCGAATCTTAAGGACACTTTAACCAACCTTGTGAATGGCCCTTTGGGAGGATTAATTAAATAAAGATAAGGATGGCAATATCAAGTCAGAGATTGCAGGGGTCGCAACGATTAATGGACTAGATAATTGGTCAGCTGAAGGGACGGGGCTTGAAGCAGAAGATGTTGATACATTAGGTTTAACATTTAACTACCATATTAATGATAATGTTTCTTTGCAAGTGATTGGCGGCATCCCACCTGAGGTAGATATTAAAGGTAAGGGTATGATTACGGCACCTTTATCTGGCAATGCAATGCCGGGAGGTCTTGCTGGTTTGCTGTTTCCGGACGGTTTACCTTTGGATTATGATGTACCAATTACCAATCTGGATGCTTATGGTAAAGCAGCAACAGCGCGTGCTTGGACGCCAGCATTTCAAGCTCAGTATCAATTTGGAAAATCGGGCGTGAATAAATTCAGACCTTATGTAGGTGCAGGGATTATGTATGCGTATTTTAATGATATTGAACTCAATAAAGGTATTGAATCTGACTTAATTGCTGCAGGGCATATGATTCAAAATATTAAGGATAATCTTGCAGGTGCTGCATTAGACGGTAAAGAATCATCAGGTAAAATGGTGGTCGATGTCGATGCGGATGATGCGATTGCTCCAATTGTCACACTCGGTTTTACCTATGACTTCACCCCAAATTGGTTTACAGCAGCTTCAGTGTCTTATGCAAAGTTAAATAATAAGACCAAGATCGATGTGATTAACCAAACGACCGGTGAACAGTTAATTCATGCAACGACAAAGATCGATATTGATCCCATCATTACTTATTTAGGTGTCGGTTATCATTTCTAAAAATTATGAAATCTCTGAAATAAAAAACCGCTCATAAGAGCGGTTTTTTGCTTTAAAGCATAAAGGATTATTTTTCAATAATTGCTGTCACACCTTGACCACCTGCAGCACAGATCGAAACAAGAACGCGACCTGAACCTTTTTGGTTCAGCAATTTTGCAGCAGTTGCGATAATACGACCGCCAGTTGCAGCAAATGGGTGACCTGCAGCAAGAGATGAACCTTTCACGTTCAATTTAGAACGATCAATTGAACCCAATGGTGCATCTAAGCCTAAACGTTCTTTACAGAATTTAGGATCTTCCCATGCTTTCAGTGTAGATAATACTTGAGATGCAAATGCTTCATGAATTTCATAGTAATCGAAATCTTGTAGCGTAATACCTGCACGTTCAAGCATACGAGGCACTGCATAAGCAGGCGCCATCAATAAGCCTTCTTTTTTCTCTACAAAGTCAACTGCCGCAGTTTCTTGGAAAGTTAAATAAGCAAGCACTTCGTGACCGTTTGCTTTTGCCCATTCTTCAGAGGCAAGAAGGACACATGACGCACCATCAGTTAGTGGAGTCGAGTTACCCGCGGTCATGGTACGCGCATCGCCTTTACCAAACGCTGGTTTTAACTTCGCAAGTTTTTCTACTGATGAGTCTGCACGTAAGTTGTTGTCACGCTCTAAACCAAGGAATGGCGTAATAAGGTCATCAAAGAAACCTTCTTCGTAAGCAGCTGCCATTTTTTGATGTGAAGATGCAGCAAGTTCATCTTGCGCTTCACGAGAGATACCCCATTCAAGTGTCGTAATTGCTTGATGATCACCCATAGAAAGACCTGTACGTGGCTCACCGTTTTTCGGCGCATCCATCAAGTCTTTTACATTAATTTTAGTTAATGCTTTAAGGCGATCTTTACCTGTTTTTGCGATGTTCAGTTCAAGTAGTGCTTTACGTAAACCATCACCAAAAGCGATCGGTGCATCAGAGGTTGTATCTACACCGCCTGCAACACCCACTTCGATTTGACCCAATGCGATTTTATTAGCAACCAAGAAAGCTGCTTGTAAACCTGTACCACATGCTTGTTGAATATCGTAAGCAGGTGTTTCAGGAGCAAGTTCGGTATTGAGTACACACTCACGGGTCATGTTAAAGTCACGACTATGTTTTAACACAGCGCCAGCAACAACTTCACCAAGGCGTTGACCTTGAAGGTTGAAGCGTTCAACAAGACCATTTAATGCCGCGGTGAACATATCGCTGTTCGATGCAGTGAAGTAAGCGCCGTTAGAACGAGCGAAAGGAATACGATTACCACCGATAATAGCAACGCGGCGAACTGTGTTTTGACTCATGGTATTATCCTGTTGAACAGACGTTTGAGTTGTTGATTTTAAAGCTGTTTTAGGGTTTGAAGCGGGTGTCTTAGTACGTGTAGATGCACGACGAGGACGGCTCGTTTTAGCGACATCACTTGTAGACTTGGTTGCTGTGCCCGTACTTTTAGCGGTACGTGGCGTACTCTTTGATGTATTTGACACAGTTTCCGTAGTCGGACTTTCGACTGCTGGATTTTCTTGAGTTGTTTTGCTCATAAGGCTTTTCCAAGCATGTTGATGATCTTCTTGACGGCTACATTAGCATATTCACCAAAGGGGTAAATTGACTAAAATGACATTCGCTAAAGCATTCAGGTCAAGCCATCTGCGGTTTAACTCAAGTATGATTCCATGGAAACTGATGGAACTATTGAAATATAAGTATCTGACATCATCTTGAAGTTAAAGGGATATCTTCAGATCCATCAAAAATTAATCTGTATGAGAGATAATAAACATGACTGATCAATACCAAACATTTGCAAAATCTCCTATTGGTAAATTTGTCATCAAAAATTTAGGTTTACCATCACCGACTTTTTTAGAGCGTTTTGAGTCTGCAACACCTGTAGTTAAAGGTGCGGTTTTATTCGGTGCAGCGCCTGCTTCAACATTATCTGGTGCTATTGCACAAGTCTTGGCAAATATTCATGCCAATAGCTATGCAGGCAATAATGCGGAACTACAGCAAGCTGCGGCAAAATCAGGTCTAAACTTAAGCGCATTCAACGAAGGCGATAAAGAGTCTAAGTTTAAAGTTGTGGTGTTTGATGCTTCAGGTATTCAAAACTCAGAACAATTGCATGCCTTATATGCCTTTTTTAACCCAATCGCACGTCAAATTCAGGCGTCTGGTCGCGTTGTCGTTGTTGGTACAACACCAGAGACTGCGAAAACTGTGAAACAAGCCATTGCACAACGTGCATTAGAAGGTTTTGTAAAATCAGTGGGTAAAGAGTTTAAGAAAGGGATTGCAGCACAATTAGTTTATGTGGATGAAGGTGCTGAAGCAAACTTAGAATCTGCATTACGTTTTGTGATTTCACCACGTTCAGCTTATGTATCGGGTCAGGTGATTCGTGTATCTAAAGCAGATGTTGTGGATGTTGACTGGAATAAACCGCTTGCAGGCAAAACAGCTGTAGTAACAGGTGCAAGCCGTGGTATTGGTGAAGCAATTGCACATGTATTGTCACGTGATGGCGCGCATGTGATTTGTTTAGACGTTCCACAGCAGCAAGCAGACCTTGACCGTGTTGCAGGTGAAATTGGCGGTTCTACGCTCGCGATTGATATTACTGCAAGCGATGCCGGTGAAAAAATCAAAGCGGCGGCAGCTGCTCAAGGTGGTTTGGATATCATCGTGCACAATGCCGGAATTACCCGTGACAAAACTTTGGCCAATATGAAGCCTGAGCTTTGGGATTTGGTGATTAACATTAACTTATCTGCGATTGAGCGTGTAAATGATTACCTTCTTGAAAATGATGGCTTCAATGCAAATGGTCGTATTGTTTGCGTATCTTCTATTTCAGGTATTGCAGGTAACTTAGGTCAAACCAACTATGCTGCTTCTAAAGCAGGTGTAATTGGTGTGGTTAAATTTACTGCTCCATTATTGAAAAATGGCGTAACCATTAATGCTGTTGCTCCAGGCTTTATTGAAACGCAAATGACTGCTGCGATTCCATTTGCAATCCGTGAAGCAGGTCGTCGCATGAACTCGATGAGTCAAGGCGGTTTACCTGTAGATGTTGCAGAAACGATTGCGATGTTTGCTTCAACTGCGTCGACTGGCTTGAACGGTAACGTGGTACGTGTGTGTGGTCAAAGCTTGTTAGGGGCTTAATTAATCCCTCCCGGCCTCCCTTTGAAAAAGAGAGGAGAAGTCCCCCTTTATCAAAGGGGGATGAGGGGGATTTAAAATATCCTTCTTTAAAAGGAAGGGAACTTTATAAAGATAAAACTTCCAAAGGTTTAGTATGAATACTCGCCATTTTAGTCAACTTCCAAAACCTTATTTAGCCTATCCAAAAGTGATTCAAGGCTTGATTTTTAAAAAGCCTAAAGCTGAAAAAGTGCTGCCGCAAGTTGAATATGTGGTGGATTCATTTAAGGTCGATCAAAAACATTTAAAAGCTTATAACGAAGTGTGTAGCTTTAAAAACAATGGTTATATCCCAGCGATTTATTTGGCTGTGCTTTCTCAAAGTTTGCAAATGCATATGATGACTACGGAAGCTTTTCCATTTGCGATCTTAGGTTTGGTACATATTCGTAACCAAGTGAAGCAATATCGCAAAGTTGGTGTGAATGAAACACTGTCATTGTCATGCAAATTTGGTGAATTACAGCCACATGATAAAGGCGTGCAATTTGACTTTATTACCACTGCAAAAGTGGGCGATGAAGTGGTTGTAGAATCATTAACCACGTATTTAGCACGTCAAAAAACAGAGAACAAAGCTGCGGCAAAATCTACCGAAACAAAGTCAGCTGAGTTGCAAGTTCAAGCTGAATGGAATGTTTCTGAAAATACCGGTCGCCGTTATGCGTTGACTTCTGGTGACTTTAACTTAATTCATATTCATGCTGTGACAGCTAAAGCGTTTGGTTTTAAACAAGCCATTGCACATGGTATGTGGAGTAAAGCCAAAGCTTTGTCGAGCTTAACTTTGCCAGATGCCTATGAAGTAGATGTATGGTTTAAATTACCCATGTATTTACCTTCTCAAGTCGAGTTTCTAACTGCGCAAACAGGTAAAGATACAGAGTTTGCCATTCGAAATAGTAAGAACAAAAAGCCGCATGTCGCGGGAAGTGTAAAGGCACTTTAAGACTTAAGCCTAAATCGATATCGGTTTAGGCTTTTTTGCTTTAATCTCAAGTTTTAATCTCAAGCGATTCATATTCAAAGGAATGATGATGCAGGCGCTCAAAGAATATCTATTTGCACAGAAGAATAATTTTCAAGGTACGGTTGACGAGGCGTTTCAAGATTTGGCGGCGCAATTTAGCCGGATGCAGGATGCTCGAACCCACTTAGGCGGAGCCGCCTTAGTGGTGTATTTTAAAGGTCAAAAAGTCGTAGATATTTGGACTGGTAAAAAGTCAGCCGAAGAAGCTTGGCAGGCCAATACACCCTCAGTCTGTTATTCCACGGGTAAAGGCGTACTTGCAACGCTTGCACATATCTTAGTGAGCGAAAGCTTTCTAGATTACGATACTCCCGTTGCAGCATATTGGCCGGAGTTTGCTCAAAATGGCAAGTCGGATATCACATTAAGGCACATGCTGAGTCACCAAAGTGGTTTATACGATATCCGTAATATCATTGAAACAGCATCCGAAATGGCTGATTGGCCACATATGCTTAAAGTCATCGAACAAGCTAAGCCACGTTTTGAGCCGACGACTGATGCGGCATATCAACCGTTAACCTTCGGCTGGCAAGTAGGTGGTATACTTGAAAAGGCCACAGGTCGACCGCTTGCTGAATTGATGCAACACTATTTGGTTGAGCCTTTGGCATTGGATCATGCATTTTTTGGCGTACCAGAGCATCAACTTAGTGAGGTTGCTCGCTTGATTCCGAAAAAGAAACAAGTAGAACGTGCTGTAGATACATCTGCACAAGAAAATACCCAAGCGCAGACAACGAAAAAAAAGACAGAGACACGAAAACCGTCAATCTTTGATCAGCTTCTGCAACTTTCTGGACAAAATTTGCAAGACTTTCAAGATGGTATGATTCCTAAAGGAATGCGCAAGTTTTCATTTTTTAGTGATGACGGTTTACAAGCCATTATACCTGCGGCTACTGGTGTATTTAGTGCCAATAGTTTAGCGAAAATCTATGCAATGCTGGCTAACCAAGGGCAGTGGCAGGGACAGACCTTAATCACGCCACAAGTTTTTGAATCTTTAAGTAAAATTCAATATAAAAAACGTGATCGTATTATGCCTTTACCGATGAATTGGCGTTTGGGATATCATCGAATTTTAACTTTAGGCAAATCTAGTCAAGGTTTTGGACATATAGGTTTTAATGGTTCTGGGGCGTGGTGTGATCCGCAGCGTGATTTAAGTTTTGCTTATACACATAACTTTGCGACGGGTTCAATCACCGGCGATTATCGCTTATGGGGCTTAACTCAAGAAACCTTACGCTGTGCAGATAAAGTATTAAAAGGTCGTAAAGGCTGGATTTAAGATACTTCGGAATAGAACAGAAATTGGGGAAATGTGAAAAATATGCTATTTTCCCTCGCAGTTTTAGACTGCTGTGATATCCCTATGAAAAAAGTTGTTTTGATTCCCTTAGTAGCAACGTCGGCAATGTTGGGTTGTCAGGATTCAACTCAAACGAAAGCAAAAGAGATAGAAGCGATTACTGCCGAAAAACAGCAAGCTGCATGGGTGGGTGATTTTAAAGGTACCACGCCGTGTATGGGCTGTCTTTCTCGTTGTGAAGATTGTCCCGGTATGGCTGTGGCTCTTGAGCTACATGAAGACCAAACCTATACACTTACTCAAGAAAGTCTAAGTGGTCATAACGACGTTGAAGTCCTGAAAGGTGTAATTCGTTTTAAAGATGAATCAAAGCAGCAACTGGAACTCATGAATGTACAAACGCGTAATCTTTTGTATGTAGATTTGGATCAGCAATTACTTGAAATTCGGGAAGACCAGACGGCGAAACGCTATCAAATGCAGAGTGATTTTTTGCTTAAGCGGGCAGAGACTTAATTATAATTAAATCGTTCTTTCTTTACGTAGTTTGTCAGTCATGATAAAAAACCACTTTATAGTCTAATTTTTATAAATAATGATAAAAAAAGAATTATCAATTACGGAGTTATTTGGAATTTTATCCATAGCAGCCCTCACAATTTCTGTTATTTCGAATGCATTTTTCTATTACTCTTTAGATGCTATATGGATAATGTCTGTTTTATCTCCATCATTTTATATTTTTGAAATTATTAAGGTATTAGTCTTAAGTTGTTCAGTCATAGCCGTAGTTGGTGTTCTATTAGATTTCTATAAATTTTTATTTAAACAATATTGCAAAAGTAAGCCTAAAAAGAAAATTTTAGTTTCTAATCATATTACGGAAGCAGAGCTGAAAGAAAAAATCGAACAGTTTTTAAAAAAGCATAAGCTGCTACAAGCTATATTTGTCATTATTGTATGTGTTAGTGGGCTAATTACGCTCTATGTAAATAACTTTATTGGTCAAACTTCAATGCTATGGGGTGCTGTTCTAATTGGTATAACTCTCAATATTTTTACCGATGATGAAGTGCGCAGAGATAAACCACTTAAATTTTTGGTGTTAACCATTCTTGCCATATTTGCTACCTGTTTTTCTGCACAGTTAAAATTAAATGATATAAAGAAGTCGCCTGTAGCTACATTGAAAATCAAAGACGTAAATAAATGGTATGTTCTGGACAGTTTTCAAGGTAATGTAATCTTGTTTAATGATTCAGAAAATAAATCAAATATTAAAGTCGTTAAATTCGAAGATATTGATCGAATTAGTTCCACTGACTAAGAACTTCATTCACTCTTAGACAAAAAAACAGTATGCTTACACCTGTAAAAAGGAGCATACATGTATCAAGTACTTGCACGAAAATACCGTCCACGAAATTTCATTGAACTCGTGGGGCAAAACCATGTGTCACGCGCACTTACCAGTGCCTTAGAACGTGGTCGGTTACATCATGCGTATTTATTTACAGGTACTCGTGGCGTGGGTAAAACCACCATTGCCCGTATTTTGGCAAAATGTCTGAACTGTGAAACAGGTGTAACCTCAACGCCTTGTGAAGTCTGCCCAACGTGTAAAGCAGTAAATGAAGGCCGTTTTATTGATTTAATTGAAATCGATGCTGCATCACGGACCAAAGTTGAAGATACTCGAGAACTTCTCGACAACGTTCCTTATGCTCCAACCCAAGGTCGCTTCAAGGTTTATCTAATCGATGAAGTGCATATGCTCTCTACGCATTCATTTAATGCGTTATTAAAGACTCTAGAAGAACCGCCAGAGCATGTGAAGTTCTTATTTGCTACTACAGATCCTCAAAAATTACCGATTACTGTCATTTCACGTTGCTTGCAATTTACTTTGCGTCCTTTAGCCGTGGATGAAATCACCACACATCTGACTGATATTTTACAAAAAGAACAAATTCAAGCCGAGCAAGATGCGATTTGGCAAATTGCTGAATCGGCTCAAGGCTCTCTGCGTGATGCATTGTCACTGACTGACCAAGCCATTGCCTATGGTCAGGGTTCAATTCAGCACCAAGATGTTAAAGACATGTTGGGCCTAATTGACCGTACGATTATTTATGATTTGATTTTAGCCATTCATCAAAATCAGCGTGAACGCGTGAGTGCTTTACTCATGCAATTCCGTCAACAAGCACTGGATGTTTCACTGGTATTGGATCAGTTAATTTCGACTTTGCATGAACTGGCATTATTACAATACTTGCCAGACTTAGCGTTGAAATATAGCGCTGAGATCAATCAAAAAATTATGCAATTGTCGCAGTTAATTTCAGCTCAAGACTTGCAGTTGTATTATCAAGTCGCATGCAAAGGTCGGGCAGACTTGCAGTTGGCAGTGACGCAAGAGCAAGGTTTTGAGATGTGTGTGCTACGTCTATTAGCATTCCGTCCATTACAGCCAAACGAAATGTTGGTTTCTGCCGTACAGCAAGAATCAGCCGCACAGCCACAGCTTGCTCAAATTCAAGTCAATACAGTTCAGCCGACTCAAGCACAGTCTTTGCAGCAACCCAATACAGTTGTTGAGTCTGCTGCGCAGGTTGTCGCTGTTGAGCAGCCTGAAGCTGTACCCGCTGTAGACACATCGCCAGCTTTCGATGATTTTGATGATTCACATTATGATGACGATGATGGCTATGTTTCTGCACCTGCAGTCGATGAACCTTCATCTGATGATTTTTTAGATGATCCTGAAGAGGATGTGATTAGCCAAACTTCTACAGCATCTACAGCAAATGGCACTCTAGATACGCAAGAGGTTGCATCGGTTGAATCTGTAGCGACACAGCAAAATGACACGCTTGTTATGGATGCCGTGGCAGAAGATACATTATTTGATTTAGATCCGACGCCGAGCACTGAAACTGAAGAAGTTGATGTGAGCGCTATAAATTTTGAAGATATTGCACCTTTAGAATCAACAGCTTTAGAGCCAACAAGTACACAGCCTGAAACAGCTCAGCCACATTTGATCAATGCCATTGAACCACAACATGTGGTGAATGAATCAGTTTCGGGTGCTAAAGGCGACAATGGTTTTGATCTAGCATCACCACAAGTTACGCAAAGTTCCGTTTCTTCGGATGCTGTTCAAACGGGTTCATCTTCTACCTTGATGCCACAAGATATTTTGACTTTACAGCCTCAAACCCTTGAAGGTGAGTGGACGGTCGAAAAGTGGGAGTATTGGTTCCGAAATAGTCAACTTTCACCTGCGGTACAAGAGTTGGCGCAGCATGGCATTATGCGCGGTACGATTGACGGTGAATCGACTTTCCATATTCCAAAGCGATACGAAGCTTTAGTGACTCAATTACAGCATGTATTGGAACAAGCCATTCATGCGCAATGGTCAAAATGTCGTTTCCATATCAGCTTTGAAGATGTCGAAGAAACCACACCGTATGCTTTACAACATGTCCGCAAGAAAAAGGCCTTTGCACGTGCAAATGAGTTATTACATGCAGAGTCTGTTGTGAAAGATTTGCTCAAAAGCTTTGATGGTGAGTTGCAAAATATCCAGCTCAAATAAGTTTCAAGCTGGATATAAAAATTAAAGTAAAAACTGAGTTAAAGCATCTCGCATATCATCGGGTATCGAGGTGCTTTTTCGTGTTTGGCGGTCGACAAACACATGCACGAAATGTCCTTGGGCTGCGGCCTCATTTTGTCCTTGTTTAAAAATAGCCAAGTCATAGCGCAGTGAAGAATTACCAATTTTTTCAATCGCAACTCCAACTTCAATGATTTCAGGATAGGACAGTTCCTGTAAAAAGCTGCAGGCTGAATCGACCACTAAACCGATGATCGGGGTCTTTTGCAAATCAAAACCAGCATGTTGAATCAAGAGTGCATTTGCAGCGGTATCAAAATAGCTGTAATAGGTGACATTATTGACATGGCCATACATATCGTTGTCTGCCCAACGCGTTTGGATTGGAAATAAAAATCGATAGTTTTGGTGGCGTTTAGTTTCAGGTTTCATCGTTGGTATTTTCTTTATTTCAAAAATGAGTGAACTTTAGGCATAAATTGATTGGTAAATCTGGCGAGCGTCTTCAAACTGCAGTTTTCGCGGATTATTTTGTAATAGTCGCGTTTGTAATAACGCGTCTTCTGCTAAACGATCGAGCATATTTTCAGGCACATTCAGTTGGCTGAGTTTTAGCACCAAACCACTCTGATCTAAATGATTTTGCATATGATCAATAAATAAATCACATAAACCATCGGTACAGCCCGTACTGTATGGATCTAGCCAACTCATAAGTTCTGCATAATGCTGTTTGGCCTGAGGTGCATTAAACTTTAACACTTCAGCGAGAACCAGTGCATTGGTATGACCATGCGAGAGATGAAAGTGTCCACCGAGTGGATAGGCGAGTGCATGCACCGCTGCAACTGGTGCATTAGCAAAGGCCTGACCTGCAAGCATTGAACCGACTAGCATGTGCTGACGCGCTTCGAGGTTATGTCCATCTTGTAAAACCAGTGCTAAGTTTTTATTTAATAAACGCAAAGCTTGTTTGGCGAGCATATCCGCATACGGATTTTTTTTAATTTTTGACGTATAGGCTTCAATGGCATGCACCATGGCATCGATACCTGTCGCTGCGGTAATATGTGCGGGAAGATTTAATGTAAAGTTCGCATCGAGGATACAGACATCGGCATACAGTACAGGGGAGACGATACCTGTTTTGGTGGTTTCACCTGTAGTGACGATAGAGATTGGTGTGACTTCAGAGCCGGTCCCTGCCGTTGTCGGAATCAAAATGAGCGGTAAGCGTGGTCGTTTTGCATTAGCTACACCATATAAATCACTGATCTGCTGTGTTTGCTTAGGATGAGCCAAGATCGCAATAATTTTAGCTACATCCATTGAACTGCCACCGCCAAAACCAATAATCAAATCCACTTTTTCATTCTTGGCAAATTGAACTGCATCCAAAACTATATGTTCTGCAGGGTCAGCTTGAATACTGGAATAAATCACATAATCTTGATGGATACTTTCTAAAATATCCAAAATGGGTAAATGTAATTGTTGTTGCAACATACCGGGGTCGGTCACAAGCATAACACGCTTGGCTTGAAAGTCGCCTAGGACCTCTCTCAGTTGGGAAATAGAGCCTAAGCCTGAAATAATATTGCTGACGGTTTGAAACTGAAATTGACTCATTGGCTTATCCCTAATTTTTTATATCCAAATAAACATTATTCTTGAGTGTTGATATAGGATTCATCCTGTAAATAACTTAACATAAGACGCTTGAAATAAAAGTAGTCTTGAGGTTGTTATGTCATCCAGCACGCCATATAAGGTGTTGTGTGTTTGTTTAGGAAATATTTGCCGTTCACCTACGGCTGAAGTGGTTCTCAGACATTTTTGTGATGAAGCGCAACTCAATATTCACGTCGACTCTGCGGGTACGAGCAATTATCATCCGGGTAAAGCGCCTGATCTTCGTAGCCAACAGCATGCAAAATTACGAGGCTATAACTTATCTGCATTACGCGCACGTCAGTTAACGGTTCATGATTTTATTGAATTTGATTTGATTTTGGCCATGGACTACGAAAATTTAGACAATATTCAAAACCTCATGCAAAAGGCGCAGCAACAATTCGGTCAACTACGTGCCCAAGTGTCTTTGATGAGTCAACATGATCACCAATATCCGCAACAAGAAGTACCAGATCCGTACTATGGTGGTGATGCAGGGTTTGAACATGTATTAGATCAATGCGAATCTAGCAGTCAGGCTTGGGTCAATTATTTAAAAACTCAGTTACAAGCACAGCAAAAAAATTAAGGTTTAAGAATGCAAATTCAAACACAGGTTCAGCTTAAGCCATTTAATACATTAAGCCTCGATGCTGTTGCATCTCATTATGTACGTGTTCAATCTGTCGAAGATATCCAAGCAGCGCTCGACTTTGCCAAAGCTGAGCAATTAAATGTATTGGTGCTTTCAGGGGGCAGTAATATGCTGTTGCCTGAGCAAATACATGCTTTAGTGATGCACATGGATATTCAAGGTATTGAATATGTACAAGACGATGCCGCAACCCAAACTTTAAAAGTGGGTGCAGGGCAAGTGTGGCATGACTTTGTGCTATGGACGACGGCACACCAGTTTTATGGCTTACAAAATTTAGCATTGATACCTGGTTTAGTCGGTGCTTCACCTGTGCAAAATATTGGAGCTTATGGTGTTGAGGCGGGTGAATTTATTGAATCTGTGCAGGTCTATGACCGAGTAACAGAACAGCAAAGTAGTATTAGCGCTGCCGATTGTCATTTTTCATATCGCCATAGTATTTTTAAAGATGAGCCAGAGCGTTTTATTATTACGCATGTCACGTTTAAACTTTTAAAACATGCCGATTTAAAATTAAATTATGGTGATTTAAAGCAGGCGGTAGGCGAAGACTTAAGTGCAGAAAACCTACAACAACAAGTCATTCATATCCGTCAAACCAAACTGCCAGATCCCAAAGAATTTCCAAATGTCGGAAGTTTCTTTAAAAATCCCGTGATTAGCCAGCAAGTCTTTGACCAAATTGCGCTGCAATTTCCAAATTTACCCCATTACCCGCAGCCGAATAATGCGGTAAAACTGGCAGCGGGCTGGTTGATTGATCAAGCGGGTTGGAAAGGGAAATCTGTGGGTTCAGTGGGTATGTTCCATAAGCAAGCTTTGGTATTGGTCAATTACCAAGACGGCACGCTGCAAGATGTACGTACAACATACAAAGCTGTACAACATGATGTTTTTGAAAAATTTAATATTGAACTACATCCTGAGCCTGTATTATTTGATACAAATGGCTTGATTCGATCTCACGCAGATCAATAACAACACTTAGGTTTTAGATTTATGCATAAAACACATTGGATGGTTCGCTTAGTACAAATTGCCGCAGTGCTATTTGTACTTTTGGGCTGTCTAATGATTTTTATCTATACGCCGTTTTATTCTAAATTGATCGTTAAAAGTTTAAATTATTTCGTTCCTGTAGAAGTCAATCAGCTTGCAGCGCAAAGTCAAAAACTCGGTGCTTTGAGTGACGATGATAACTATGAGCCGGGTTCTGACTTATGGATCGCGCGCCAAGCGTATTTAAAACTCATGGAGCAAGCCATACAGTCTGATGAGCCTCAAGATTTAACCCTTATACAAGCACGTTATAAGGCGTTACAGCAGCTCATTGAAGGAGAACATGAAAAAGAAAAGAATGATAGTCAAAAGGACATGCCGAAAGTTCCTTTGCTGAATCCTTCTGCGTCCGAGGCGGCATCTTCTGAGGCATTGGCGGAAAATCCTGCTCAAAAAATGAAAGAGCTGCTTGAGCTCAATAGTGCGGAAAATAAAGGCCTGATGACTCAATATACTGAGTTCTTAAAAACCCATGAAATTGAGCAAGCTGCTTCAGAAGCAGAACCGATCGATGATGAAACGTATCTTGATCTTGCCAAAATGAAAGATAAAACCCTGAAGCAGCCAACGGCAGAGCCGTATGCGATCGTGGTGCTAGGTGGTGGTTTAACCTTAGATAAAAATGATAAAGATATCGTAGTGAATGACTACACACGACTTCGACTGGAAAAAACACTCGATGTTGAACGAGCCAATAAGTTACCGATTGTACTGAGTGGTGTGGAAGCACCGTATATGCAAGCTTGGTTGAAGCAATATGATGTCGATGCGAAATTGCTTGAAGACCGCAGTATGAATACTTGCGAAAATTCGCGTTTTAGTTCGTTGCTTTTACAGAAAAAAGGTGGGGCACCGACGGTTATTTTAATCACTGACCAATATCATATGCCTCGAACACGTCGTTTATTTGCATTAAATGGTATCGAAACCATTCCTGTTGTTGCACCTATGCCAACAACATTAACTACATGGCGACCAAGTGAAAAAAATTATGACCATAGTCGTCGTGCTAATTATGAATTATTAGCTACCTTACGTGACGTTTGGTTTGGCTCAAGTGACTGTCGGGAGGTCCCATAATGTCAGATATCCCATTTCTTAATCCTTCGATCCTTAAACAATTAGATCTTCCTGTTCCAAGTCGAGAATTAACCCCACAATTATTAGAACCGCTAAATTTAAATCGGCCGTTTGAGCCTAGTGTCGAAATACAATCTTATCGACGACTCTACGGCTTAGATGCCTTGAACTGCGAACATTGGCAAGGCTATGTGGAAATGCCTTTGTTCAAATTACATGTACAAGTATTTCAACCGAAACTGAAAACTGAAACGGATGTCATTAAAGGCACTGTATTTTTATTGCATGGTTATTTAGAGCATAGTGGAATATATCAGCCGATTATTCGTGAGCTCTTAGATCAAGGTTTTAGTGTTTTGACCTATGATTTACCGGGGCATGGTCTAAGTAATGGATCGCCAGCCAGTATTCAAAACTTTGATCATTACCAACAAGTTTTGGAAGCGGTATATCGTTATGTGAAACATGCAGCTCAATTACCGACACCGTGGTTAGGGATTGGGCAGAGTACGGGTGGGGCGATTTGGCTGCATCATCTGTTAGATTTTGCTGAACATCGCAAAAACCCTTATGTCGAACGAGTTTTATTATTATCTCCGCTGATTCGCCCTGCAAAAACGGCATGGTGGCATAACTCGGTTGGATTAGGCATTATTCGTCGTATTAAACGTGAAGTGCCACGTCATTTTAGACGGAATAATCATAACCCTGAGTTTTTGCGTTTTGTACGTTTAAAAGATCCTCTACAACCTCGAATGATGGGGATGGACTGGATTTTGGCCATGTCAAAATGGATGCAGGAAATGGAAGAGCGACCTGCATGTCGTATTCCAGTGTGGTTAGCTCAAGGCGCACAGGATCAGACGGTGGATTGGCGTTATAACATTGAGTTTATACGTCGTAAATTCCGTTTACAGACGCTTCTCATGCTTGAAGAAGGTTCACATCAGCTGATTAATGAACGTGCCGATATTCGTGCTGCATTAACAGGTTTGATCCCTGCATTCTTGCATGCTCAATCGAATAGTAAGTCTTATTACTAACTGATGTTACGCACTAACATCAGGAGCGTAATTTGATTCAAATAAAAGTACGATACGCGGGAAGGTCATCCGCAAGTATTTGAGACTGGACTACTCCTAATCAAAAATGTTTTTGCAATACTTTGAATAATTTGACGCTAGTGAACGAGTTTTGTTGGTGAGGTGCATTGCACCGCAAGATGGTTTCCTTGCGAAGCACGCTTCTCATTTTACCAAATGAGAAACAACGTTTCGTAAGAGTACCTCCAGCCGAAGGCTAATCCCGTTATTTAAGCCCTAGATGTAAGACTCCGTCGAATAGGCTTAAAAATTATTTTAAAAATGCGTAATTACTTTTACGCGCGTAACATCAGTTACTAATTGACGATTGAGCACAGCCTACCTTAATCGGTGTGATGGATCTAGACGAAAAAAAGAGGCGTAGTCGCCTCTTTTTTTATGGGGTAGGAATCAGAACTTTTCTAGATGTGCCATATTCCACATACGGAAATAGAAGTTTTCTTCATCTTTATTTTCACAGCTGAGTAACTCCCCATCTTTTAACCAAAAATGTAGCTGTGCATAGTTTTTAATTTCACGGTTGTTAATACGCTGTGCTAGATGGTGTGCACGGATATCCGACGGGTGTTGTAAACCCGCAGAGGCAATAAGTTCAGATAAACCATGCAAGGTATTTTTGTGGAAATTAAAAACACGCTCTGCTTTAGTTGGGACATGAATGGCTTTTTGACGGTCTTTGTCCTGCGTTGCAACGCCAACTGGACATTGGTTGGTATGACAGCTTTGAGCTTGAATACACCCGACTGCAAACATAAAGCCACGAGCTGAGTTGACCCAATCTGCGCCAATCGCCATGGTACTAGCAATATCAAAAGCACTAATAATTTTACCACTGGCACCGACTTTAATTTTTGAACGCAAGCCTGCACCAATCAGGGTGTTATTGACAAAGAGTAGGCCTTCACGCAGTGGTGTCCCCATATTATCAATCAGTTCTATAGGTGCAGCGCCAGTCCCACCTTCAGAACCATCCACCACGATAAAATCAGGTGTAATCCCCGTATGTAACATGGCTTTTACGATACTCATAAATTGCCACGGTTGCCCGATACACAGTTTAAAACCCACAGGTTTACCTTCGGAAAGCTCGCGCAATTGCTGAATAAATTGCATCATTTCTATAGGGGTGCTAAAGGCAGGATGGCTAGATGGCGAGATACAGTCATGTTCACGGCTGACACCACGGATTTGAGCAATCTCTTCGGAAATTTTGTCTTTAGGTAAAATGCCACCATGGCCTGGTTTTGCACCTTGAGATAATTTGATCTCAATCATTTTGACTTGAGGGTGCTTGGCTTGTTCAGCAAAACGTACAGGGTCGAATTGACCATCAATCGTACGGCAGCCAAAGTAACCACTACCGAGTTCCCAGACAATGTCGCCACCATTTTCCAAGTGATACGGACTAATACTGCCTTCACCGGTGTCATGGTAGAAATTGCCCATTTTTGCGCCTAAGTTTAAGGCACGAATGGCATTGGCACTTAAACTACCAAAGCTCATCGCAGAAATGTTTAATATCGATGCGCTATACGGTTGCTTGCATTGTTCATTGCCAATGTTAATACGGAATGTTTCAGGAATGGCAGGAATGCAAGGTGACAAGGAGTGATTAATAAAGCGGTAATCATTTTGGTAAACATCAACAATTGAACCAAATGGTTTATCTGCATTTTGGTTTTTTGCACGTTGATAGACCAAACTACGCTGCATACGAGAAAAGGGCAGAGCATCTTGATCAGATTCAATAAAATATTGGCGAATTTCAGGTCGAAATTCTTCAAATAGAAAACGAAAGTGCCCCATGATGGGGTAATTTTTTAAGATCGAATGTTTGTTTTGTATGACGTCATACAAACCCAATAAACTCAAAAGCCCAGTAATGACCCAGATACTATTCAATAAGGTTTGTGGAATGAAATATTGAATATAACGAGGGGAATAACCTAAATGAAAACTCGAAATGAGTAGGAAGATAAAAATACAAGCAAACCAAATGGAATGCCGAGAAAAAAAAGTATTTAGTAGCTTGTGGCGAATAGTTTGCGCTGGACTGGCCATATTTTGAAAAATCTTATTCAGCTCATTTGCTCATAATTTGCCGAGTTTATGCACAATGCTCAAGCTTTAATTTGTTGATTCAGTGTAGCATTTATAAAAAACAGCACTGAAGTTGGATGAATTTTTCATTTAAAGCCAAATGAGATAAGAAAAGCAGGAATGTTCTTTAAGAAAATTTGTGAAAAGTAGCGCGGTTCTTGTTATTTCACAGTGCACAAAATGGAGGTTAAAGTGATTTTACTTTCTAAACACGAGGTGCTGAATATGACTATGAAATCTATTCGTTATAATAATGCCGACCTAGCCTGCCTATGTCAGTAATTGATTATAGCCATGAGAAATTAGCGCTACGGCATAAGGTATTCAGCAGGTACTTATGCTGTAGTTCCTTTGACCTAAACGACTAAAATTACAAAAATATTCTAAGAAATTATCCAGTCCCAGCGTTGGGACTTTTTTATGTGTTGATATTTTAAGGGAAAATCTAAGCATAAATAATGTACTAGATATTCATTATGCGTTAGAAGTTGTCACCTCAAATAAAAGAATGATACGCGGTAAGGTCATCCGCAAGTGTTTGAGACAGGACTACATTTATTTAAAAATGTTTTTGCGATACTTTGAATAAGTAGACGTTAGTGAACGAGTTTTGCGGATGACAATGGTTTTGGGTACTTTTGCCGAAACAAAAGTACCTCCAGCCGAAGGCTAATTCCTTTATTTAAACCCTAGATGTAAGACTCCGTCGAATAGACTTAAAAATCATTTTTAAAATGCGAAATTACTTTTATGTGCGTAACATTAGTTAGTATTTAAGGTAGCAGAAAACCTTAGATCGGTTTAATCATTGCGTTGTTGTACAACTATAGCGACTTCTTCAGGTTCAATTTTCTGAATCTTTTTACCAAAACTACGCAGCCACCATGTTAATTGAGAGGTAAAAGGTACTGTTGCACTAACTTCAACCGAGCCATCTTCGGTTTTTTGAATCACTTGATCTTTACTTAGCTGACTTTCTTCAAAATAAACAGCCTCTGCTTCAGACATGGTTAATTTGAGCTGAATCATTTCTGTAGGTTTATTAAAGTCTACACGGAAGCCAAGCGCTCCAGAGTCAATATAGGCATCAATATCAAAATCGACAGGGTGTAATGCACGTGAATTTAAGACCGTAGCTGATTTAAATCGATGTAAAGCAAAGGTTTGGATGTCTGTTTTGTCATGACGTGTGCACACCAAATAAATAATTGCACCTTTTTGGACCAAAGCGAGTGGATTTAAAATATAGGTCTTTTCTTCGCTTTGTTGTCCACGACCTTGATAAAGACATTCGAGTTGTTTGTCTTGTAGTAAGCCTTCATAAATTGATTGCTGTGCAGCTTTTTCAACCACAGGGGGAATCAATGGCTGAGTTGCTGGCACGATTCGCACGCGGTTAATCCACTGACGGACATTATTTTGCGTCGACAGGCTCCGACGTGCGAGGTCAAACCAAGGATTCATTTCTTCAATTAAGCTCGGCGGAAGCAAATGTTTTAGGTGTTCCTCAACCATCATAAAGGTGACCGCCTGCGAGCTGGTCATATGTGGCAAGCTTTGAATCGGTGCATCAGAACGCCAACGCCAGCCTTGCGGCGTTGTTTTACTGCTCTCAATTGGGAAACGTAGAGAAATTTGGTTTAAGTCACGCTGAATGGTGCGTAGGCTGATATCAATGCCTTCACGGTTCAGTATTTCTTGTAATTCACGCGTACCCATCCACTTACCTGTGGACAGTCGTGAAAGAATTTGCCACTGACGATAGAGGCTGTTCGACGTTTCTTTTTCTTGTGAAGACATAATCTAGTGCTTGAACTTGGACTTAAATGAATAAAATGATGCTGTGGGACACAATAAGAAATCTTCCTGCGTTAAGCAAGTCTTCATCTGAAAAAACTAAGATGATTTTAATAACGCAATTTGACACAACTTGAGCAGTTACATGCTGTACCACTTTGCAAAAATGATGCATAAATAATCAAAGAGAAGCAGCATATGTATTGATGGCATATATATTGCTTTATCTAGTTCATAAAACATGAGAAAAACATGGAGTTGCTATGCTGAAAGAAAATCGTAATACAACTTCAAATGGAATTGAGGGTTATGAGGCAAAGTTGGTCAATACTTCTGTCTCTACATTAAAAAATTTACCTCTTGCTCGAGGACATGCGCTGTTTAATCAATTTAATTCGAATTTTTTTAATGAAATGCGCGACAGTAAAACGGTAGCTAAAGAATCATGCCAACGGATAGAGCAGTGGTTATCACAGCATACACTTGATGAATTAAAACAACTAAATCAGGTGGCAAAACAACATTTTATCTATGAGGGTATTACCTTTACAGTGTATGGCGAAGATGAGGGCATTGAACGCACTATTCCTTATGATCTTATTCCTCGTGTGATTGCACGAAAGGAATGGAATAATTTATCACTGGGCTGTGCACAGCGCGTGAAAGCTCTCAATCTGTTTTTACATGATGTCTACCATCAACAAGATATTTTAAAAGCAGGAATTATTCCTGAACTGCAAGTCTTAACGCATGAAGCCTATTTGCCACAAATGTATATGCATGGGCTAAAAGGTAAAATTTATAGCCAAATCAGTGGCATTGATATCATACGTGATCAATCAGGCGAATTTTACGTCCTTGAGGATAATCTTAGAACACCGTCGGGTGTGTCATATATGCTAGAAAGCCGTAAGATCAGTCAAAAACTGATGCCTGAACTTTGCCAGCAAAGCAACATTATGGGGATTGAGCAGTATCCGCAGCTTTTACGTGAAATTCTTGCAGAAAATGCCTACGTCGATAACCCGTTTATCGTGGTTTTAACCCCAGGGCGTTTTAACAGTGCGTATTATGAACATGCCTTTTTGGCAAGGGAGATGGATGTACCCTTAGTGACATCGCGTGACCTTTATGTAGAAAACGATAAGGTTTATGTGAAAACCATCAAAGGTCGACAACAGGTTGATGTAATTTATCGTCGTGTGGATGATGCTTTCCTCGATCCATTATGTTTCAAACCTGACAGTACTTTGGGTGTAGCAGGGCTCATGTCAGCGTATATGCAACATAATGTGATCATTGCAAATGCACCGGGAACAGGCGTAGCAGATGATAAATCGATTTATCCATATGTGGATAAAATGATTCATTTCTATTTAGGCGAACAAGCGATCCTGAAAAATGTGCCGACCTATCAATGTCGTGAGCAGAACGAATTGGATTATGTGCTCTCGAATATCGAAAAATTGGTGGTCAAAGAAGCGCAGGGTTCAGGTGGTTACGGCATGCTGATCGGTCCACAAGCTTCTTTACAAGAATTAAATAGCTTTAAAGATAAAGTGGCCGCAGCACCACATTTATATATTGCACAGCCGACTTTAAATTTATCTGTCAGCCCAACCCTAAGTGAGGCGGGTGTTTCGGAACGCCATATCGATTTACGCCCATTTGTACTGAGTTCACCATATCGAACTGAAATTGTACCGGGTGGCTTAACTCGTGTCGCGATGCAAGCAGGTTCATTGGTAGTGAATTCTTCTCAAGGCGGCGGCATTAAAGATACGTGGGTAGTAGACGATTTACGCTCATAGCACTCCAGTGAAGGAGCAAAACATGATTTTATTAAACAGTAATGCAGAACATATTTTTTGGTTGGGGCGTTATTTAGCACGTACTCAATATTTATGCAGTATTTTCCCTTTTCAAGATGTTGATACGGCATTGAACTATGCACATGCTTTTTGTTTGCCAGCATTTGATGCCGACTCAATGAATGAGTTAGTTTTAAATGCGGAGCAGCCGGCGTCATTTTCCAGCCAATTTCAATATGCGCAAAGTAATATTCAGGACTTAAGGGGTGTACTTTCAGCAAAAAGTTATGCAGAACTCAGCCGTTTAATTCGTAATGCGAGTGATAACCCAGGTTATATCTGTGACGTGGTAACAGATTGCCAAGATGTTTTAGAGTCCGAATCTGAAGATGTATTTTTATTTTTTAGTTTAGGACAAGCCATAGAGCAGCTTGATCGCCAGTTACGCATGCAGCAGGACATTCAACACACCCTAGCGAAGATTGAACATATTGTCATGGCTTTGGTTCAGTTTGGATGGGAAAGCGTGCAAGAGGCATGGTTGGCACTTAAACAGCAGCCGAATAGCCAAAACTTCTACCATTTCAGTGATCATATCCAAAATATGTTTGAGGTGGCTGTATGAGGCTCATGATCAACCATCAGACCCATTATGTTTACACTGATGTGGTAAACAGAAGCATTCAATATATCAAAATGACCCCGTCCACCAATGCACACCAACAGGTGCAAAATTGGGATGTGAGTGTGCCGGGGCAGCGTGATATGCAATTGGATACTTTTGGTAATGTGTGGTTGACCACAACGCAGCGCGAACCTTATCTGCAAATGACCATTATGGCGCAGGGCATCGTAGAGATGAATTTGAGTTCAAATGATTCAAATGCGGATGATTTAAACCCGAAATTGTTTTTACAGCCAACGCCGAGTACGCAGTACGATATTCACATGAAAAGTTTTGCCGATTGCTATGTCCCTCGTATCAATCGTGCCAATCTGATTCGTTTGGCTGAAGCGATATTGGCGCATATTCCCTATGTATCGAATCAAACATCGGTACATACTTCAGCGATTGATGCTTTTCATCATAAGCAAGGGGTATGTCAGGATCATAGCCATGTCATGATCGCAATGTGTCGCTATTTGGGTATTCCTGCACGTTATATTTCTGGGTATTTATTTGTGCCGAATAGTAGCCACCTTGCCAGTCACGCTTGGGTAGAAGTCTATATCGAAAATAAATGGTATTGTTTTGATGTCAGTAATCAGCTATTTACACCACAATCACATATTTATGTTGCGATTGGGCGGGACTACTGGGATGTAGCTCCAGTTCGAGGCGTTCGTGATAAAGGTGGTATTGAGTCTATGAGCTCAATTGTACAAGTGCTGAGTTGTTAATCATTTGAGGGATAAAAATGACCTATTGTTGTGCATTACGGTTAAAAGATGGCATGGTATTTATCAGTGATACACGGACAAATGCAGGTGTTGACCATATTTCAGTTTTTCGTAAACTTTATACCTTTGGTATTGCGGGTGAGCGATTTATTACCATCCAAACCTCTGGGAATTTAGCTACTACACAAGCGGTCATCGGGCATTTACAAAATCAGCTAGAGGTCAAACAAGAGCCGAATTTATATAGTGTAAATACGATGTTCGAAGTGGCTGAATTGGTCGGGCATACCTTAAAAAAAGTCATCTCAGATGTCACATCAGATACTTTAGAACAAAGTAATTATTACTGTAGTTTATTGGTAGGCGGTCAAATTGGCAGTGCGGATATGCAGTTATATAACATCTATCCACAAGGCAACTTTATTTGTGCAACACCTGATACCCCATATTTTCAAATTGGCGAAAGCAAATATGGCAAGCCGATACTCGACCGAACTTTGCGTTACGATATGCCACTCGATGAAGCAATGCGTTGTAGCTTAATTTCTTTTGATTCAACGATACGCTCAAATGTATCTGTAGGTATGCCTTTAGATGCTTTGGTTTATAAAAAGGACAGTTTAGAAATACCAAATGGTAAGCGCATTTATGAAGAGGACCCATATTTCACCATGATCAGTAAAGGCTGGTCAGAAGCATTGCGTCAGGGTTTGATTGAATTGGCAAAACCAACAGCTGACTATTTTCAATAACCATTTGATCAACAAATCGATCAATTTAAAAAGTGAATAAAAAAAGCGAGATAAAAAAAAGCCCAGATTTGATCTGGGCTTTTTGATTTGGCGTAATTAAGCTAATTTACGTACAGGGCGCGCGCTCATACGGCATAATAATTCATAGCCAATGGTTCCGTTCGCTTCTGCAACGTCATCAACCAGACGATCTTTGCCCCAAAGCTCAACTTCAGTGCCTATCGGTGCATGCATACCGGTGATATCAATCGCAATCATATCCATGGCAACACGGCCAATCACACGCGTTTTCTGTCCATGGATGGATACATAGTTTTGTTTAGGGAAGGCACGTGGATAACCGTCACCATAACCAATCGACACAATCGCAAGATTCATTTCTTGTTCTGCAACGAAAGTCGATCCATAACCCACAGATTCACCAGCTTGAATGGTATTTAAAGCAATCACTTCAGCGGTAAAGGTCATCACCGGTTTAAGATCTAATGCTTCTACAGAACGGTCTGAGAAAGGTGTCGCGCCATATAGCATGATGCCTGGGCGAACAAAATCAAAATTCAGTTCTGGCCATTTGAAAATCGCAGCCGAGTTACAGCACGAACCCATGATTGGCGCACAAGCTTCTTTTACGTGTAAGAATTGTTCACGTTGTTGGTCATTTAAAGGATGATTTTCTGCGTCTGCATTGGCAAAGTGCATCGCCAGTACGCAAGTAAAACCTTCCGCCTTTAAAGCATTAATGACATCAATAATTTCAGGCACTTTAAAACCTAAACGGTTCATACCGCTGTTGAGTTTGACCCAAACTTTCAGACCTTGAGCGATATAGGCCTCTTTATGCGCACGTAACCAATCTAGTTGTTGCTGATGATGCACCACACATTCAATTTTTTTATCGATGATAATTTGCATTTCATCATCTGAGAAAATGCCTTCAATCAACGTAATGGGTTGTTCATAACCCAGTTCACGAATTTCTAAGGCTTCTTCTAGGCAGGCAACACCGAAGGCATCACTGTCTTTTAAGGCTGCTAAGCAGTCTTTAACTCCATGTCCATAAGCATTGGCTTTCACCATACTTACAATTTTAGCGGTTGGGGCAAGTTGTTTGACACGGTTTAAATTATATTGAAGTGCTTGTTGATCAATATAAACTGTAGCTTGGCGCACCCTAAATACTCCTACAGGGTCGATGAATTAATGGATGATAAAAAGTCTTTACTCTTCATCATCATACTGAGCATAAAACTCAGGGGAGAGGTTACTAAATTTGGTGTATTGACCTTCAAAGGCAAGACGCACAGTACCAATTGGACCGTTACGCTGTTTACCAATAATAATTTCTGCAGTACCCGCTTCTTTAGATTCTTTGTTATAAACCTCGTCGCGGTAAATAAACATGATCAAATCGGCATCCTGCTCGATTGCACCTGATTCACGTAAGTCGGACATCACTGGGCGTTTATTAGGACGGTTTTCCAGTGATCGGTTCAACTGTGACAGTGCAATTACTGGGCAGTGCATTTCTTTAGCCAGTGCTTTTAAGCTTCGGGAAATTTCTGAGATCTCGCCAACACGGTTATCGCCCATACCGGGTACTTTCATAAGCTGCAAGTAATCGACCATGATGCAGCCAAGTTTACCGCCGTGCATTTTGGCAATTCGGCGCGCGCGGGCACGTACTTCCGTTGGAGGTAGTGCAGACGAGTCATCGATATACAAATTCTTTTCTTGGAGATGCACAATGGTACTGGTTACTTTCGACCATTCATCTGCATCCATTTTACCTGCACGTAAATGCCCTTGGTGTACACGACCGAACGAGGATATCAAACGCATTGCAATCGAGTCCGCGGGCATCTCCATAGAGTAAACTAGAGCGGGCAGGTTGTTATTAAACAGCACACTTTCAACCAAGTTCATGGCAAAAGTAGTTTTACCCATCGATGGACGGGCCGCCACAATAATCAAATCGCCTGCTTGCATACCTGAGGTTTTATTATCAAGTTCTACAAATCCAGTGGTTAAACCCGTGATACTGCCTTCAGTTTGAGAAAGTTCATTCAACTTATCAAATACACTAGCAACGACAGAGTTAATGGCTTTAGGGCCTTGAGCTTTGGCGTTGTTGTTGTGTTGCTCGGCAATAGAGAAAATATTAGTTTCTGCTAGATCTAAAATTTCACTGACCGTACGACCTTTGGTGTCATAGGCATTTTGTAAAATCTCCGAGCTGACTTTAATCATGCTGCGTAAAGTTGAAAACTCTTTAATTTTTGCAGCATAAGTTTCAAGGTTATAGAAACTAGAAGGTGAATCTGACATCAGTTGCATCAGGTATTCTTCGCCACCAGCAGCATCGAGCAAGTTTTGTTTAATTAGCCAGTCATTGACTAAGACCGCATCATAAGGTGAGCTATCTTTTGATAGTTGATCGATTGCTCGGAAAATATATTTATGACGGGTCGCATAAAAATCAGCTTCAGTCAGTACATCACCCACTTGCTCAAATGATTCTGCAACGGTCATCAGTGCAGCAAGCACAGCTTGTTCAATCGCAAGGTTATGGGGTGGGGTACGAAACTCTTTCAACGAACTTTGTTCTGTGGTTTTTGCTGTTGGCGTAGAGTTTGGCTTGCTGGCATTCGCCTGTGACATAAAAATCCCTGATGCTGAAACCATTTAATGTGATGGAAATGGGTGCTAATTACAGTTTTTTCAACTCTTCATTAAACTGAAATGATAGGCGTTTTCTACAGAAATGCGAACAAGTATTTCCGATTAATTCGTCACACATTGAATTGAATGAAGAGTTGAAAATGTAAAAAAGTGGAGCACTATTTTTTACAGATAAAAAAAGAGCATGCGTAAGCATGCTCTTTTCTTTGCAAGAAATTACTCAGCTACGATAGTAACTAGAACTTCTGCAACAACATCATGATGCAATTGGATTGCGATGTTGAATTCACCAGTGTTGCGAAGCGCACCATTTGGTAAACGAACTTCTGCGCGGTCTACAACAAGACCAGCATTAGTTAACGCGTCAGCGATGTCACGAGTACCGATAGAACCGAATAGTTTACCTTCGTCACCAGCTTTAGCAGTGATTACGATGTTAACTTCGTTCAATTGGTCAGCACGTGCTTGAGCAGCAGCTAATACTTCAGCTTCTTGTTTCTCAAGTTCAGCACGACGAGCTTCAAATGCAGCAGTGTTAGCTTCAGTAGCAGCAACTGCTTTACCTTGAGGGATAAGGAAGTTACGGCCGTAACCAGCTTTAACTGAAACTTTATCGCCTAATTTACCAAGGTTTTTAATGCGTTGTAATAAGATAATATCCACAGCTCAACCTCACTTATGATTGTCAGTGTAAGGGATCAAAGACAAGTAGCGAGCTTGTTTGATAGCAAGCGCTAATTGACGTTGGTAACGAGCTTTAGTACCTGTAATACGGCTAGGAACAATCTTGCCGTTTTCAGTGATGTACTGTTTTAAAGTGTCGATATCTTTGTAGTCGATGTACGTAACGTTCTCAGCTGTAAAGCGGCAGAACTTGCGACGACGGTAAAAACGTGCCATGTTATGTTCTCCTTATGCTTCAGCAGAGTCTTGAGCTTGTTGTGCTTCTTCACGTTGAGCTTTACGCGCACGTTTTTCTTCAGCACTCTTAGCCAATAGTGACTCTTCAGTGATAGCGTTTTCACGACGGATGATAAGGCTACGAATGATTGCATCGTTGTAACGGAACAATTCTTCTAGCTCATCAAGAGTAGTTTGACCACACTCAACATTCATAAGAATGTAGTGAGCTTTGTGGATCTTGTTGATTGGGTAAGCCAATTGACGACGACCCCAGTCTTCAAGACGGTGGATTTGACCTTCAGCTTCTTTGATGTGAGTTAGGTAACGTTCTACCATACCCACAACTTGATCGCTTTGGTCTGGATGTACCAATAGTACGATTTCGTAGTGACGCATTGTCAGCTCCTTACGGTTTAGGCAGCCCCAATCATTAATTGATTGAAGCAAGGAGTCACAACCAAAGTTGTGTCGCAATAATTGCGAAGCGTGAATTTTAGAGCGTTTAGGTTTGAAATACAAGGCATGGATTTAAAATGCTTGAATTATTTATGGTTTAAGGCCGATTAGCGGTACGTAATAAAAACACCACATAACCTTTAAAATAAGGATCATTAATTAAATGTTGAGGTGCGTGCCAACGGCCATGTTGTACGAGGCCTATTTTATAGGGTAGTTTCAATTTTGAGACTTTATTCAGATAACTCGTGTAATTCTCGATCGTGGCACTACCACGATAAGTTTGAATGGCGATCTCATCAATATTGCGGCGCAATATACTGAGCGTTTGCTGATCTTGAACATTGGTCCAATCCATTAAACCAGTAATGCTTAAACGATATTTTTGAGGTAGTTGCTTTCGTATATTTTCAAGGAATAAGGCATATTGATGAATGTTTTTAGTTTTGGCGTCAAAATCGATTTGTAAGCCTTGGATCTGATTGCCGTTATTTTCCCAATGTTTAAGCCGCTGCAAAATTTGCTGAATATTGTTATTTGACCATTGTAAATGATGGCTACGGATTACAATCCAAATTTTCTGCTGTGGTTTATGGAGGACTTGAATGCCTTGAGGGATAAACTCGGATCGTTTTAAAGGTTTATTCCAATTCAATTCACCTTGTAAAATATAGAGCTCCGTGGCTTGCTGTAAGTAGGGGCTACTAGAAATATTGCCCCAAATCCAAAAACTTGAATAATGTGCTGCATCAACACGTTGCTGTAATTTGGTTTGAGCCTGTTGTGTTTTTCCAGATTGGGCAGGTGTGCAAGCAGAGCACAAACCTATACTCAAGATAAGCAAAAGTCGAAATGTTCTTGACCACTTGATCACCTGCAAAATCATCATCAATTACCAATAATATTTTAGAGATTTAGCCCAGCTGGTTTCTGGATAGTCGCGTTTGATTTGATCAAACCATTGTTTTCGAACCGACTTATTTACATCTTTGTCTTGGCATTCATTATTGCCACTTGGCGCATAACATTGAATGGCACGGTACAGCGCATAAGCCGTTAATTCAGATTTTGTCCCTGTTTTAATAATGTTTTTATATACATCGCCACGGGCAAAATAAGTACCCTTGAAACTTTGCAGTGAATGATCAGGCAGGTAGTTGAGATTTAGTATGGTATAGGCTTGTGAACTACGCGCATATTCACCTAAGCATAAATTAAGGCTCAGGTCTTTTGGGTTGACTTGCAATTGTTGGGTCAAAGTTGCCAAGTCAGGACATTTAATCGAATTGCTCACGCTTGCACCTTTCCATAAGAAATTTGCAAATGATGGCTGATTGCGAAACTTCTCTGCAGTGTTTTGTTCAGTATTAAATTGAGCCGCGTTGCTTGGTAATTCACGATACGCTTGGTTAAATAAATCAAAGTTTTGATAAGCCAATGACTTATTTAGTAGGGTATAAAGCGCAACATTTTTTTGATCTTGCGTGGCCACGTTATTTTTGACCACAGACATTAAACTTTGTTCATTCGCTGCATCGACTAAATATTGTTGCTGTAGATAAGCTTGCTTGATTTTGGCTGAAGAACCAATAAATTGTGCAGTATTTTGCTGTTGAGCATAGTAGCGATAGAGCATAAGTTCAGCCAATCCACGTTGTTCGGCGGTTTTGCTGATGGAAAGTAGGTTTTCCCAATATTTTTGAGTGGTTTGATTTCGCCCACTAGCTTCCAGAATGCGGCCTTTAAGTAGTAGCTGACTCAACTGTAGGTAACTGTTGATGCTGCTCGGTACTTGTTGTGGCAGATATTTGAGTGCTTCTTGTGCTTTGTTTTGCACATAAAATAAGTGATTTGCCTGCAAATACTGGAACAGTTCTAGTGAATCTTTAAAATAATTTTTCTGTGCGTTTAACTCAGCCCATGAAATGACCACATCATCTGCCGTTTCTTTTTTGCGCATATGCATAAGGTCATAAATGCTAAGAAAAAATGGATCTTTCAAATTTTTGACATTGAGTCTATTACTTTGAAAAACATGTCGATCTAATTCATAAGGTAGATTTGGCAATTCTAAATTATAGACGCTGGATGTTGGATGATTGATTTGCCAAACATATTCATTGATCAGTAAATCGTGTTTACCGCTGAGCCAAAAACCACGTCTTAATAAACCGCGTGCGCTTGCAGCATATTGACCCTGCGGATAGAGCTTAAAGTACTGAGTAATGTTATTAAAAAAAGTGGTTAATAAGTTTTGATTGAGTTTGTCATGTACTAAATCACCATATTCACCAACACCACTTTGATAGGCTTCATTTAAGGTGCTACGAATAAGCATATATTGAGAAGTTTCTTTTAACCACGCTTGATCAACATTGGTTAGTACTGAATAAATCTTAGTCGCTGTGGAAAAGTGAGTATTATAAAAAGAGATCGTTGCATTTAGATAGGATACATATTGACGTGCAGCGGCAGACCAATTTGGATTCACGCTCAGTAAAGCTAATGTGTTTTCACAATTATTAATTTTTTCACGCTCATGGATCAACATGTCTTTTTCACTGCTTGAAAGCTTAGTGTCCGTTTTGACTTGTTGAATAAACGCGTGCGCACCATTTTGCAGGCTATTGCAATGCTCGTTATAGCTTAAATCTGGTGCTTTTAGAGGTTTGCGTGCATTTGGCAATTTATTGTGGCTATTCACTAAAAGACTGGAAACTTCAAAAGGAACTTTGCTATAGCTAGTTGTCCATAAAGTGGATTTTTCTTCTTGAATATTAAATTTGGCAATGCCTAAATCGCTAAGCAACAGCAGCATATTGGTTTGATTGTCATTTGCCGGCGTGAGCGCAGGCAATTCATTGCATGCAGTATAGGCAGTGGTCTGAATTTCAGTCGAAGGTTCACAATAGACATCCATACCTGCATGACTGTGTGCACTAAAGAAAATGCCAAAAGGAATAAATGATGTGAAAAGAGCAGAGCGAAGAATTTTTTGTTGAGAAGACATAAGGCACAGTTATTTATAATTGTAGGTGCAATGATATCAAGTGGAGAAAGTTGATTGAAGATGCCTAGAAATAAAAAAGATAGAGTAAAACTCTATCTTCTTTAAAAAAATACAATTGGCTTTAGAGGGGCAGTGGAGGTAAAACTAAAAATTAAACTAATCACTGTGATCAATTTGACCGAAAACATGAAATATTGTTTTGCCCAAACTTGATCATCTTCAGCTTTGAATCCTTGAATGGTTAAATAAATCCAATACAGACTTAAGGCATTCAGGACAATCATATAAATCCAATTGGCATAACCATAAAAGTATAAGCCGTTCATGGTAATGCAGAACAAAAACACATAAACCAAAGACTCAACTTTGGTACGGTGAATTGAACGAGCTACAGGTAAAATTGGAATACCTGCATTTTTGTAATCATCAAATCGGTAAACAGCAATTCCCCAAGAATGAGGCATTTGCCAAAATGCATAACCAATAAAAATCAGTAATGCACCTAAATCAAACTGGTTTGCAACAGCCGTATACCCGATTACAGGTGGTGCTGCGCCAGAAAGACTGCCGATAATGGTTTGATGAATTGTTGTTCGTTTTGTCCATAAGCTGTAAAAACCAACGTATACGACAAAACCAATAACAGCAAAAAGAAAAGCGTAAGCATTTACCCAGAACCATAAAATGCTAAAACCAATTACACCTAAAACTAAAGCAAAAACTAAAGCAACAGGAATCGAGATTGATTTTTTAACCATCGCACGATTTTGTGTGCGTTGCATTTTTGAGTCGATGTCTTGGTCAATAACGTTATTGACAACACATCCAGAAGCGACCACAAAGAGGGTGCCTAAGAGGGTAAGAAGCAACAGAAGGAAATCTACAGAACCTTGGGCAGCTACAAAGTAGCCACCCAAAGCGGTAACAAAGTTACCAAAGAGAATTCCTGGTTTAGTCAGGAATAAATACTTTTTCAGCATGACGACCAGTTTAGATCATCATGTTGAAGTGAAGGTAGTTCATAATCCACACAGAACCTACTAAAAGGATAGCAATTGTGAGGATTGTATAAACAAATGCAATCACGTTCCAGCGTTGCTCTGAAGAAGAGTTCATATGCAGGAAGTAAACTAACTGAATAAGAACCTGAGCAACCGCAGTAATCGCGATTACGGCAACCAATAGACCGCGGCTAAAACCACCTGCCATTACCATACCGAATGGAATTACGGTAAGTAGAACAGAAAGGATAAAACCGATTGTATATTGTTTAACGTTACCGTGAGCTGCACCAGCAGAGTTATGATCGTGACTCATTAGATAACTCCCATCAAGTAAACAACGCTGAATACGCAGATCCAAACGATGTCAAGGAAGTGCCAGAACAAGCTTAGGCAAGCAAGACGACGAGTGTTTGGAAGTGTCAAACCATATTTCTTGATTTGGAACATCAACACAAGCATCCATACCAAACCAGAAGTTACGTGAATACCGTGCGTACCAACTAAAGTAAAGAACGCAGATAAGAACGCACTTGTGCTTGGGCCATGACCAGCATGAACTAAATGATTGAACTCATAAAGTTCCATGCCAATGAAGGCTGCACCAAATACCCAAGTAACTGCTAACCAAGTTAAAACTTGACCAACATTTTTCTTGTATGCTGCAAGAACAGCAAAACCAAAAGTTACAGAAGAGATAAGAAGGGCGAAAGTTTCAGTTAAAACGAAACCTAAAGATTCACCAAACAGCTCTTGTGCACTTGGCGTACCCACTGGAACGTGGCTACTTAATACAGCGAACGCGATGAAGAGTGTCCCGAAAAGAACCAAGTCACTCATCAAGTAAGTCCAGAAACCAAAGACAGTGATGTCAGTATCATCGTGATGATGATGCTCGTCATGTCCGTGGTTGTCGTGATGAAGTACTTCAGCCATTGTCTTAGTCCTTCTTCAAGTGTTTTTCAAGAAGCGCATAGCGTTCGTTTTCGATACGTTCAACTTCTGCAGCAGGAACATAGTAATCCACTTTCTTAGTGAAAGAAGAAACGATGAAGCTAATGATTGCAGCAATGAAAGTAACAACTACTAACCACCAAATATGCCAGATTAATGCGAAGCCCATAACTGTAATAAACATTGCAATTACGAAACCAGCCGCACGGTTTGTTGGCATGTGGATGTCTTCATAGGTAGTTGGTTTAGCGTATGCAACACCATTTTCTTTGTCAGTCCAGAAAGTATCAATACCATTGATCTTTGGAAGATAAGCAAAGTTATAGAATGGTGAAGGAGATGAAGTAGCCCACTCAAGAGTACGACCATCCCAGATATCGCCAGTAACGTCCATGTTGTCTTTGCGTTGAAGGAAACCAACAACAATTTGCATAACAAAACAGAAGATACCGATAGCAACCAATACAGAACCAAATAAAGCGATCGCTAAGTACGGATCCCATTCAGGGTTGTCATATGTATTCAAACGACGAGTCATACCCATGAAACCAAGGATATAAAGTGGCATGAATGCAAAGTAGAAACCGAAGAACCAGAACCAGAACGCTGCTTTACCCCAAGTTTCATTTAGTTTCCAACCAAACATTTTTGGCCAGTAGAAAATGATACCCGCGAACATCGCGAACACTACACCACCAATAATTACGTTATGGAAGTGAGCGATAAGGAATAAAGAGTTGTGTACTAAGAAGTCCGCTGGTGGAACTGCCATTAATACGCCTGTTAAACCACCAATACCGAAAGTCACAAGGAAGCCAAGTGTCCAAAGCATTGGAGTTGTATAGGTGATGCGGCCCTTGTACATGGTGAATAACCAAGAGAAGATTTTCACACCAGTTGGG
The DNA here is from genome assembly GCF_024605895.1 of Acinetobacter sp. YH16056_T. NCBI lineage: Bacteria > Pseudomonadati > Pseudomonadota > Gammaproteobacteria > Moraxellales > Moraxellaceae > Acinetobacter > Acinetobacter sp. YH16056_T. Next base: position 1,351,659 of record NZ_CP094545.1, read on the forward strand.
ATCGCAATGATCATGGTCATGATACCGAAGAACGCGTTAACGTTGGCACCAGCACCCATTGTAAAGAAGTGGTGAACCCAAACAACCAGTGAAAGAACACCAATTGCTACAGTTGCGTACACCATAGATTTGTAGCCGAACAACGCTTTGCGTGAGAACACAGCAGTAACTTCTGAGTAAATACCAAAAGCAGGTAATACCAAGATGTAAACTTCTGGGTGGCCCCAAGTCCAAATCAAGTTTACATACAACATTGGGCTACCACCCATGTCATTTGTAAAGAAGTGGAAGCCGAAGTAACGGTCAAGTGAAAGCATTGCAATAGTTGCAGTCAAAACTGGGAAAGTTGCAACGATAAGCACTACAGTAACTAATGCAGTCCAAGTGAAAATAGGCATGTCCATAAGTTTCATGCCAGGCGCACGCATTTTGATGATGGTAACGAAGAAGTTAACACCAGTAAGAAGTGTACCTAGACCAGAAACCTGAAGTGCCCAGATATAGTAGTCTACACCTACACCTGGAGAGTATTCGATGCCAGAAAGTGGAGGGTAAGCCATCCAACCTGTTGCAGCGAATTCACCAATTGCAAGAGAAGCCATCATTAAGCCCGCAGCGCCGGCAAATAACCAGAAGCTTAGAGAGTTTAATAATGGGAATGCTACGTCACGCGCACCAATTTGAAGTGGTACAGCAACGTTCATTAAACCAACAACTAGACCCATTGCTACGAAGAAGATCATGATTACGCCGTGGGCAGTAAAGATCTGGTCATAGTGTTCTGGGTGTAAGTAACCTTCACCGCCACCTTTTGCAAGGAACAGTTGAAGACGCATCATAATCGCATCGGCAAAACCACGCACAAGCATGACAATTGACACGAGGATATACATGATACCAATTTTTTTATGGTCTACAGATGTGAACCATTCGTTCCACAAGTAGCCCCATTTTTTAAAGTAGGTGATACCAGCAACAATTGCGATACCGCCAAGGATCATCATTGCAACAGTAACCAACACGATTGGGTCGTGTGGAATTGCATCTGGTCCTAACTTACCTAATAAGCTCATGTCTTATTCCCCTGCAACAGTCGCATGTTCAACGCCTGCATGAGCTTCAGAAGCAGCTGCTTCGTGTCCAACAGTAGCTGTATGATCAGCACCGTGGTAGTTACTCATGTATTTATTGATCACTGATTCGAACAATTTAGGTTCAACTGAAGAATAGTAAGTCACTGGGTGTGGCTTAGTAGGGTAAGGCTTCATTGCTTCAGCTAGAGCCTTCTCTTCAGGAGTAGTTGCTTTGGCAACTAAAACTTCGATCTGGTGTTTAGAGCGGTTGCCGTCACGTAAGGTTGCAAATTCAGCTTGGTCTAAAACAGTTTTTTGAACTGCTTGTGGATTCACTGAAGAACCATTACCAGCTTTAACAGCAGAAACCCATTCAGCAAACTGAGCATCAGTCACAGCATGTGCACGGAAGCGCATTTGTGAGAAGCCATAACCTGAATAGTTAGAAGAGAAACCACGGAAGCCTTCAGCAGGACTAGTTTCATCAGCTAATAAGTTCAAGTGAGTTTGCATACCTGCCATAGCATAAATCTGACCACCTAACGCCGGAATGAAAAATGAGTTCATTGTGAAGTTAGATGTTAAACGAAGGCTTACAGGAGTTTTCTCAGGGAAGCGGATCTCGTTTACAGTCGCGATGCCTTGTTCAGGGTAGATGAAGATCCATTTAAATTGTTCAGCAATAACTTGAACAGTTAAAGGAGCTTTATCTGACTCGAGTGGACGGTAAGGGTCATACTTGTGGGAACCCCACCAAGTTAACCAAGCTAAAATAGCGATAATAATTACGGGAATACCCCAAACTACAACTTCAATTGCAGTCGAGTGTGCCCAAGTAGGTTTATAGTCTGCATCTTTATTTGACGCGCGATATTTCCAACCAAACCATAACGCCATAAGTGCTGATGGAATAACGACCAACAACATTAGGTAGATCGCAGTAAGCATGAGGTTTGATTGACCTTCAGCAACTGGACCTTTTGAGTTTAGAAGTACCATATCACCACCACACCCAGTTAAGAGTGCAGCGATCGCAGATAAAGACAATACAGCTAAAATTGTTTGTCTCATTTTACAACCTCGGTGAAGAGTCCCATTCCCTAAATTTAAAATTTGGGATAGCGAATAAAGTGTCGCATGATTGTGATTTTTTCAGACATGAAAAAACAGTCACAATGATGCGACACCGCTACGTTGTAGGGCATTATGCCTGATATCGGCAAACTAAGCTATACATAAAGATGCTTTAAATGACTGTATTAAAACCCTATTTTGCTAGTCAGGATTGTATTTTTTTTATCTAAATTTTATTTTAATTTCAATATAATGCACAAAAAAGGGATGAAAAAATCATCCCTGAATAAAAGTGAAAATTATTGGTTTATTACCTTGGTTTTTGCCAATTTGTCATGCAAGGTTTGACGCTTCTTGCCGAAAATGAAAACGGAATCGATGATTACGCTTAATGGCATTGATAAAAAGTTCAGGAAAATAAATAAAACACTGCGTAAAGTGAAGCCACGCATGAGGTTTACAGGTTGACTGGTTTCGGCATCTACAATTTTAATTTTGGTGATTTTTTTACCAATGCTTTGACCTGATTTAGCAATCAAATATGCTTGAATGAAAAGCATAATGAAGAGATACGCAAACATTGCAATCCAAGCTTGGTTGGGAAACATTTCAACCATTTGTGTTTGTAGTGCTTGTAAAACATTGGGGTCAGCATTTGGGGTCATCACAGCTTGCATAAACTGTTCATTCAGATTTGCAAATTGTGTCTTTTCACTTGGACTAAAAAATGCCGTTAAGATAAAAGTTGCTGGTATCCAAAGCAGTAAATCGACGATTTTCGCCAAAACACGTTTAGGAATACTAGCTAGGCTAGTTTGCTCTTGTACCGCTTGAGGCTGTGCATAGGTATTTGATGGCGTAGTTGCAGTTTGATTTGATTCGAATGCTGTTGGTGCAGTATATCCTGCAGGCATATAAACCAACTGACCTTGAGTGAGTTCACCCAAAGCTTTCCATTCGGTCATACCTTGGTGCCAAACCAAGTCCGTGAGTAACACTTGTTGGCTCGCGAGCATTTGGTTAAGTTGTTCTAAGGTGTAGGGACCAGCTTGTTGGTTATTTCGTGCCAAGTAAATCTGCATAAAACTAAAATCTCAAAAAACGTCTGTAAAAGTATAAATAAAAAAAAAGACCCACATGTGGGTCTTTTTTTAACACAGTTTATTAAGCTTGTTGAGCTTTTTCTTCAGAAAGGAAGAACCAAGTGTCTAATACTGAGTCTGGGTTAAGCGAAACAGACTCAATGCCTTGTTCCATTAACCATTTAGCTAGGTCAGGGTGATCTGAAGGGCCTTGACCACAAATACCTACGTATTTGCCAGCTTTACGACAAGCATGGATTGCCATAGAAAGAAGTGCTTTAACGGCTGGATCACGTTCATCAAATAGGTGAGAAACGATACCAGAGTCACGGTCTAGACCGAGTGTTAACTGAGTTAAGTCGTTAGAACCGATAGAGAAACCGTCGAAGTGTTCAAGGAACTGTTCAGCCAACAATGCGTTAGTTGGAAGTTCACACATCATGATCACTTTAAGACCATTTTCACCACGTTTAAGACCGTTAAGCGCTAACAATTCAATAACTCGTTTCGCTTCAGCAACAGTACGTACGAAAGGAATCATGATTTGAATGTTAGTTAAGCCCATTTCATCACGTGCTTTTTTCAGTGCGCGGCATTCAAGTTCGAAGCAGTCACGGAAGTTGTCAGACACATAGCGGCTAGCACCACGGAAGCCTAGCATTGGGTTTTCTTCTTCAGGTTCGTATAACTTACCACCGATTAAGTTTGCATATTCGTTTGACTTAAAGTCAGACATACGAACAATCACTGGTTTGTCAGCAAACGCTGCAGCAAGTGTAGAAATACCTTCAACTAGTTTTTCAACATAGAATTCGATAGGAGATGCATAACCTGCAGTACGTGACATTACAGCAGCACGAGTTTCACGTGGTAAGCTGTCAATGTTAAGCAATGCTTTAGGGTGTACACCGATCATACGGTTGATGATGAACTCAAGACGAGCAAGACCAACACCTTCGTTAGGAATTTGAGCAAAGTCAAATGCGCGGTCAGGGTTACCTACGTTCATCATGATTTTGAACGGAAGTTTAGGCATAGATTCGATAGAGTTGCGTTGGATTTCAAAGTCCAAAGAACCTTCGTAAATAAAGCCTGTGTCACCTTCAGCGCAAGACACAGTCACTTCTTGACCGTCAATCAATACTTCAGTTGCATTACCACAACCTACGATTGCAGGAACACCAAGTTCACGTGCAATAATCGCAGCGTGACAAGTACGACCACCACGGTTAGTGACAATCGCAGCAGCACGTTTCATTACTGGTTCCCAATCTGGGTCAGTCATGTCAGATACAAGTACGTCGCCGTCTTGAACTTTGTCCATTTCTTTGATTGAAGTCACGATACGCACGCGACCAGAACCAATACGTTGACCGATTGAACGACCTTCACAAATCACATTACCTTTTTGTTTAAGAAGGTAGCGTTCCATTGTGCCTACATTTTGACGGCTCTTCACAGTTTCAGGACGTGCTTGAACGATATAGATTTGGCCATCATCGCCATCTTTCGCCCATTCGATGTCCATTGCTGAACCGTAATGGTTTTCAATGATCAATGCTTGTTTAGCAAGTTCTTGAAGTTCGTGGTCATTTAAAGCGAATTGTTGACGATCTGCTTTTTCAACGTCTACAACAACCACTGATTTACCCGCAGCACCTTCTTCACCATAAATCATTTTTTGGTGTTTAGAACCAAGGTTACGACGTAATACAGCGTGTTTTCCTGCATTTAGAAGTGGTTTAGATACATAGAATTCGTCAGGGTTAACTGCACCTTGTACAACCATTTCACCCAAGCCATAAGATGCTGTGATGAAAACTGCGTCACGGAAACCAGATTCTGTATCAAGTGTAAACATTACACCAGCAGCACCTGTTTCAGAGCGAACCATGCGTTGAACACCAGCAGATAACGCAACGACGTCATGTGCGAAGTTTTGGTGTACACGGTAAGAAATTGCGCGGTCGTTATAAAGTGAAGCAAATACTTCTTTAATCGCAACAAGGATGTTATCGATACCACGGATGTTCAAGAAAGTTTCTTGTTGGCCTGCAAATGAAGCGTCTGGTAAGTCTTCTGCAGTTGCAGATGAACGAACGGCAACCGCGATTTCAGGGTTGCCGTTTGAAAGAGCTGTGAAAGCTTCACGAATTTCTTTTTCAAGTTCAGCAGTCAGCGGAGTGTCTACAATCCATTGACGGATTTTCGCACCAGTTTCAGCAAGTGCATTTACATCGTCAACATTGAGTGCAGCAAGTTCAGCGTTAATTTTAGCGTTTAGGCCACTTTGCTCGAGGAATTCACGATATGCTTGAGCTGTAGTAGCAAAACCACCAGGAACAGATACACCAGCATTTGCTAGATGGCTGATCATTTCACCTAATGATGAGTTTTTACCACCCACGAGTTCTACGTCGTGTTTCCCTAATTTTTCTAGACCAATTACGCGCGCTTCCAAAGTTGTTACTCCACTTTTGCAGTATTAATCACTATCTTGGCATGAAATTATAACAAATTACTTAGCATTCTAAATTTACTAAGTGACAGTCATGTAAGATGGTTTACTATAAAGATTATATAGCACTAAGACAAATTTTGGAGGAGAATTTTAATGTCAGAAGGTAAACAGATTCAGCGTAGTGTTTTCTTTGTTTCGGATGGGACAGCGATTACCGCAGAAACGCTTGGTCATTCACTGTTAGCCCAGTTCCCTCATGTAGATTTTGACATTCATATTATTCCATATATTACCTCTGAAGAAGCTGCTACAAATGTGGTTGCAGAGATCAATCTTAGAGCGCAGCAAGACGGTCAAAAGCCTTTGGTGTTTGATACCCTTGTAGACCCGTATGTACGTGACATTATTAATACTGCAAATGCGATAAATCTTGATGTTTTTGAAGGGCTTATTAGTAAACTGTCTGACGAGTTAGGTACTGCGCCTACGACTTTAGTCGGTCAAACCCATGCAGTAACAGATTCTGAGTCTTATAAAGCACGTATTGATGCGGTGCATTTTGCTTTAGATAACGATGATGGGGCACGTACTCGTCATTATGATAAAGCCGACTTAATTTTAATCGGGGTATCACGTTCGGGTAAAACACCAACTTCCATCTATCTCTCTTTGCAATTTGGTATTCGTGTAGCGAACTATCCGTTGACAGAAGAAGACTTGGATGACAACCGTTTACCTGCAGTTTTACGTGAGCATAAACATAAGTTATTTGGCTTGATGATTGATGCAGAGCGCCTTGTAGCAATTCGTTCAGAACGTAAGGCCAATAGCCGTTATGCAAGTTTTAGTCAGTGCCAAATGGAACTACGTGCGATTGAAGGTATTTATATTTCAGAAGGAATTAAATACTTAAACGTGTCGGAAATGTCGATTGAAGAAATTTCAACACGTGTTTTACAAATGACAGGACTGAAACGTCGCATTGGTTAAGTGTAAATTGAGCCACTTCGGTGGCTCTTTTAATGATAATAAATTACTGTATAAATTATATAAAAATAGTATTAATTTCTGGTTTGTCATACTTTTAATGAATGATAAATATTTAAGATATTGATGAAAATTTTCCTCAATATTTAGACTTAAAATTTAAGCAAATTCTGTATTCAAATGTGTACCAATTTGATGAATTTTTTTGGCTGAAAATTTATAAAATATGGCCTAATTGACAGCTTCAATCTTTTAAAATAATCCGTGTATTGCTGTGTTTTTATCTATGAATTAAGCCTTAATAATCTACTTGATAAGAGTAGTGTATATACTAGATTTAGCACATACAGTTTAATATTTGATCATAATTTTAAAAAATACTGATTTAAATGCTAAAAAAATAGGCAGAAAATAGAATAAAAAATAATCAAACAGTCGCTTTTAGGTGTTAAATCTCAAGAAATGGCATCATTTATTTAATTGATGTGGGTGGGGAATGCTCGAATTGAGACTATTTAGGCTTTAAAAGCAGATATGAAGTGATATTAAAATTGGATTTTTAGCAGTTATTTTCTTATTGAATATAGATTAGAACATAAGTAAATGTCGGCTGAATATGAGCATCGGTATAAATTTTCCTACTTATAATTAGTCATTAAAAGAGTTGTGTAAGACAAAATTAAGAGACTGAAAATTTATTGGTTTGAAATAAAATTTTCATGAAGAATTGATCATAACTATTCAAAAATCGCACTTCTATAAATGAACTGTAGCTGATGATGCAGGTCGGAGGCATGATTTAAGTCTGAGCGCTGAAAAAGCATGTAGCACGATTAAAGCTATTTTCATTTATGGATTTTTAAGAATCCTTAGCCTTACCGAATAGAAGTATTCAATAACGTAGGGGATCTAGCAAAAGCCACCAGAGATGGCTATTGGTGTTGTGAGTTTTGATCAATCGGATAAATTCTAGTAATTGTCATGTGAAAATAATTGCAATGTAATTACTTTTCTTTAGGCTGGTTAGATTCGCTGCGCACAATGACATCACACTCAAACGTATGCTCATCTAAAGCCGTGATTGAATTATTCTGAATATTCGCAATTGGCCAAGTATTTAAGATGCAGTTTGGCTGCTGTAATGCTGCATAATAATGATCAGATTTTAGGAAGGTTTTGTTCTGAATTGCGGTATTTGGACTGAGTAAATGTCTTAACCAATTGTTCGGCACTTGATCTTCTAAAAAGCGAATCGCCAAAATACTCTTAATACGATTGCTAAATAAACGTCGATTTTTTGCAATCAGTGGATGTTGGATTAATTTATTCAGTAGACGTTCAGTTCGCGGTAAAACAAATTGCGGTTTGATTTGATAGACCATGATGTTATCTGCAACCTGACATAGATGATGTAGTTCAGAGACCACATGCTGATCTATCCCAATAATGGCGATTTTTTGATTCTTAAAATCATAATCTTTGATCTGTTCTGAACCGATTATCGTTCCACGAAAGTGTTCAAAATCTTCTAGATGATTATTAAAAATATGGTGGGTTGCATCCTGCTTGTTGGCCATATTTATTCCTTGTCTTTTCTTTTTTTAGTTGAGTCTTAGATAGGAATATATTCTGTGATGGGCCAGTTGGGGTAAAGCGTTTTTTCAGTCTGATGAGTCATGCAATTTGTCTAGAATTGATTTGCTTGGCCCTTGTCATTTATACATTTCTAGGAGTGAACTGATTTTTTTATGCGTTGTAGTTCATTAACCGCTCAAGCAGATCGATAAAACAATGAGCGACCTGCATGAACAGCTTTTGAGATCTATAAATTTTGTGAGTTTTAAAGTGGTTCATCATCTGGTGAGTTATAGTCAAGCTGACTCGTGGTTGAATGTTTAAGTTCGGGTTGGTCGGTGTGTGTACGTAAATAGTCCATATCACGAATATTTTTTTGTACAGCAACTGCACCAAACAAACTCATTAGGAAAGCCATCATGTAAAAACCTTTTTCACTTAATGCCAGTTCAGCATTCCAAAGGCCAATGGCAAGAAGTACAAGGCAAATAATGACGGATGCCCAGCAAAGTCCGAAGTAGATTGCAGTGACATGCATTCCTTCTAAACGGTCACGAATGATTTTTTGTAGTGAAACCGATGAAAATAATCCATAGAGCAATAAAATGAGATAAAAGCCTTTTTCATTCAACATCATATTTGCATTGAATAAACCTATGCAAAACACCACAGCGCCTAAGATCAGTGCACACCAACTTGCTGCGATAAATGCGGGTGTGGGTTTATTAATATATTGGCTCATCTGCTTATTTTTCTCTTTGTTTTGCTTGTGTTTAATATTTATACAGTAATAAAAATGAGTAAAGCAATTATTTCGTTGAGGCAATGATGGTTTTTAAGTGTAGCTTTAGTAAATGTTAGCCAAAGCATTGTTCTCGATTGTATCCGTCTAAAAGAGCCACAAAAGACGTAATCGCAATTCTGGCTTTAGACGGATCAAACGCTTGGATTAAATCATCAAGCTTAGAGTCTTAAGCTAGATCATTTTTGATTTGCATTAAACGTTCGAAATTTTCAATGCGCTTATCGGTATCGTAAATGTCGCAGGTGAAAATAAATTCATCAACGTCATATTTGGTGAGTAGGTTTTCTAAACCCGCTCGAACGGTTGCATTTGAACCGACTTGTCCCATAGCGTAGAAATTATCAACAGACAGCTTTTCTGCAGCAGACCATAAGCCTTGCATACTGTCGACTGGAGCCTTGAGTTTTAAACTTTGACCGCGCATTAAACCTAAAACGCGTTGATAAGCACTCGTTGCCAGATATTCTGCTTCTTCATCTGTTTCGGCGACAACCGTTGGTACGCCCATAGAAACATAAGGTTGATCTAAATATTCGGATGCTTGGAAAGTCTCACGATAGAGCTGAATCGCTTGTCCAAGCATGCGTGGTGCGAAATGTGACGCAAATGAATAGGGTAGACCTAAACGTGCAGCGAGTTGTGCACTGAACAGACTTGAACCTAAAAGCCATACAGGAACATGTGTATTTTGTCCCGGTGTGGCAATGATGCGCTGCTGTGGTTCAGGTGCTTTAAAGTATTGCAATATCTCAAGGACATCTTGTGGAAATTGATCTTCGGTTTCCTGACGCCCACGGCGTAAAGCGCGCATGGTGGTTTGGTCAGTACCCGGTGCGCGACCTAAGCCGAGTTCAATACGGCCGGGATATAGCGTTTCAAGCGTGCCAAATTGTTCAGCGACAACTAAAGGCGCATGGTTGGGCAACATAATCCCGCCTGAACCGAGCTTGATAGATTGTGTATTTGCTAAGAGATAACCAAGTAAAACCGCAGTTGCAGAACTTGCGATGCCGTCCATATTGTGGTGTTCGGCTAACCATAGACGTTCATAGCCAAGCTCTTCTGCTCTCTGCGCTAACTGGAGTGCATGTTTGAGTGAAAATTCGATGGTTTTATCATCTCGAACAGGTGCGAGTTCAAGTATTGAAAATTTTGTATCGGCTAGAGTACGCATGTTTTCTCTCAGAGATCTTTATATCGAAATAATACGATATAAATGGCCTAATGTATATCGAATAAATTCGATATGGTGGTGGGACGCTGTAAAAAAGTTAATTTTAGATATATCTAAAGTTTTTTATGAACATATTTCTATAAACAAAAAAAAGCACCCGAAGGTGCTGATTTTTTTCATTGAAATATATCGATTAACGTTTACCGTTTTTGTACCAACCTAAGTGACGACCATTGTCTCCACGGTAGCCTCGGTCGTTGTAGCTGTAATTATTGGTACGATAGCCACGGTTGTTATAACGACGGTCATAGCGATCATCATAGCGACGGTCTTCAGACACTTTTTTACCTAGTGCAGAACCACCAGCTGAACCAAGTGCAGCACCGATATAACCACCGTTTGTGCCGCCCATGTTTTTACCTACGGTATAACCACCTGCGCCACCAAGTGCACCACCGATGATGGCACCATTACGGTCACGTTTGTTTGCCGATGCTGCTGCACCTGCACCGCCACCAATTGCTGAACCAATCATTGCGCCAGTTTGGCCGCCAACTTGGTTACCGATTGCTGCACCAACAACACCACCTAAAGCAGATGTTAATGCAGTATTGGTGCTATTACCTGCATGTGTTGCAGTCATAGTAAGTGCTGAAGCGGCAATTGCTGCACTGAATAGAATTTTATTAATTTTCATTTTTAAACTCCTTACGAAGCATGATGTTTATCTGTTGATATCAATATATGAAAACACATAGCGAATATTTGGAGCGTGATGTGAAATAAAATACGTGTTCCGTTGCTGCAATGTAAATTTTGCACTTTATTTCTACATGATTGATGACTTGGTTGGAGGGAAGGCAAATCTAAATATTTATCAGGAGCAATAAATAAAGTTGTATTTATCATTTGAAAAATGGTGATACATAAAAAAGCACCCGAAGGTGCTATTTTCACTATTCAATAAGGACTCACTAATTTTTGAATTAGTGACGACGACGGTAACGTTTTTTGTATTTACGTTCTTGGTGTTTGTCGTAAGCTTTATCTTTAGAGATTTTATTACCTAGAGCAGCACCACCAGCAGCACCTAGTGCAGAGCCGATGTAACCACCGTTTGTACCGCCCATGCTTTTACCAACAGTATAACCTGTACCACCACCTAAAGCACCGCCGATAGCAGATTCTGTACGGTTGCGTTTATTACTTGCTACCGCAGCACCACCAGCACCACCAAGAGCGGCACCAATTGTAGCGCCGGTATTACCGCCCATGTTTTTACCAATTGCAGTACCTGCAACACTACCTAATGCACTAGCTGCAGCAACGCGTGTTGTACTATCTGCATTTGCAGACACAGTGAACATAGAAGCAGTTGCTAGAGTGGCTGTCATTAAAAGAGTATTCAGTTTCATAGTTCACTCCATGTCCTTCATAAACGCGAGGACTTTTTCATAATCATTTCGATGGCAGTAAATGTAACAAAACTATTCGCTATAAATATGGAGAGCTTTCTCTTTATTTGGTGATTTGAGTGTCTGGTTTGTATGAGTTTTATAAATATTGTGAAAAAAATGGTTGAATGCTGAAAATCTGTACGACTTTGTGGAGAAAGTTAGGAGTGATGAAGTTCACATTTTGATATTTAGGCTCATAGATAGGCCAAAAAACAATATATATGTCATTTCAGACCCATTATCGGTACACTAGCGCCATTATTTTGAATTTTGGCATATCCGTGAAAGTTTAGCGGTTGAGCCTGTGTATTGAGATTTTTTGAAAAATGAAAGAATCGTTACGTTTACGATTAGATCAGCTCTCTGACCGTCACGAAGAATTAAATGCATTACTCGCAGATGTAGAAGTCATTTCAGACAACAAACGTTTCCGTCAGTTGTCACGTGAGCATAGTGATTTAGCTGAAATCACTGAAGTTTGGAAAAAATACCGTCAAGCTGAAGAAGATATTGAGACTGCTGAAGTAATGATGACGGATCCAGATTTTAAAGAGATGGCCGTTGAGGAAATCAAAGAAAATAAAGCTTTGATCGGTCAGCTTGAAGCAGACTTAAACATTCTGATGATTCCAAAAGATCCGAATGATGCGAACTCTGCTTATTTAGAAATCCGTGCCGGAACAGGTGGTGACGAAGCTGCAATTTTCTCGGGTGACTTGTATCGCATGTACAGTAAATATGCTGAATCACAAGGTTGGCGTATTGAAGTGTTGTCTGAAAATGACGGCGAACACGGCGGTTATAAAGAAGTGATTTGCCTCATCAATGGTGAAGGCGTATATGGTCGTTTGAAATTTGAAAGTGGTGCACATCGTGTACAGCGTGTTCCTGCAACTGAGTCACAAGGTCGTGTGCATACTTCGGCATGTACTGTTGCGATTTTGCCGGAAATTGATGTAGACACCAGTGTAGAAATTAATCCTTCAGAACTACGTATTGATACCTATCGTGCATCAGGTGCGGGTGGTCAGCACATTAACAAAACTGACTCTGCTGTACGTATTACCCATATTCCAACGGGTACAGTTGTAGAATGTCAGGACGAACGTTCACAACATAAAAACAAAGCCAAAGCGATGGCGCTATTGGTTTCTCGTTTAGAAAATGCTAAACGCGCAGCGGCAGATGCAGCGACGTCTGAAATGCGTCGTGACTTGGTAGGTTCTGGTGACCGTTCTGAGCGTATTCGTACCTATAACTATCCACAAGGTCGTATGACTGATCATCGTATTAACTTAACACTTTATAAGTTAGATGCAGTGATGGAAGGTGATTTGACTGAATTGCTAGATAGTTTGCATCGTGAATATCAAGCCGATCAGTTGGCATTATTAGCACAGCAGAATGGTGGCTAATGAATATTGCACAGGCTTTGGCCTATCGTGGTGAACCTGAAAGTTATGAACGTCAGGAAAATGCGTGGTTGTTAGAGCACATCACCAAGATTGATTCTTTTGATTTAATCATGAAAAAGGATCAAGAATTGACGGCAGAACAAGAACAACTCTATGTCGACAGTCTTGCTCGTATTGCAGCAGGTGAGCCTTTGGCTTATGTCACAGGTTCTCAGCCATTTTGGACGCTAGATTTAAAAGTGACTAAAGATACTTTGGTTCCACGTCCTGATACGGAAGTACTCGTTGAAACTGTACTCCGTTTAGAACTTCCTGAAGATGCTCGTGTGGTCGATTTAGGAACAGGAACTGGTGCTGTAGCCTTGTCATTAGCCAGTGAACGTCCAGATTGGTCAATTGTGGCTTCAGATATTTACGAACCTACCTTGGAAGTTGCTGAGTTTAATGCCAAAAAGCATGATCTTGAACATGTGCAGTTTGTCTTAGGTTCTTGGTTGAAACCCTTTGGTCGTGCTTTCTTTGATGTAATTGTGTCAAATCCGCCGTATATCGATGCTGATGATGTACACATGAAAGATTTGGCGACAGAGCCTGAACGTGCTTTGGTTGCGGACAATCATGGGCTTGCAGATATTGAGCAAATCATTCTTCAAGCCAAAAAACATTTAACCGTGAATGGGTGGGTGGTGCTTGAACATGGCTATGACCAAGGTGAAGCAGTCAGACATTTGTTCTTACGAGTTGGATATCGAAATGTTCGGACTGTAAAAGATTATGGTGGCAATGACCGTGTCAGCTTAGGTCAGTGGCAACATTGATTTGGTATTAGAGATAGTCAAAAATAAAGCGCATTGAATGCGCTTTATTTTTTTGTTTTTGATATTCGATCAATACTTACATTGGGTAGTCTTGTAAGCTATCGAAAACTTCAACTTGTTCTAAAGCTGATGTTTCTACTGCAAGACAGTACGCAATAATTTTTGCAGTTGCATTTACTAAATTTTCATCTTTTAGATTTGCACCCGCTTGAATTGCTTCAATGTCATCCGCTTGGATATCCAGTGCATGAGCAACTTCAACTGCATTTTCAGTGCTAAAAAATTGTGAGATCAAATTTTGCAAATCGATATCTGCGACAGTTTTAAGCTGTTCATGAAACAGTTCATCAATTGCGTCAATCTGAGTGAAAAGAGAATCTGAAAAGTTTTGAACAAGTTGCTGTTCAAGAACATCAATCATCTTAAGCATAGGAAAGCCTTTCAAGGAGATGCAGGAGAATTGGAAAATAAATAAGCAAAACGCTTTAAATTGAGTGAAAAATAACCTAATTAGACTAAAGTAGCAATCATTCAAGGATGAATGGTCAGTCTATTTATTGAATATTTTTAAGTTATTGATTTTCTATTAATTAGATGAATATTCAATTTATAAATAGCGAATATCAAATTCTAGGCCTTGAATTCAGGCGCATTATTTTGTCGATATGCACCAGGACTGACACCTGTCCATTTTTTAAAAGCCCGATGAAAAGCACTCGGATTATGAAAATTTAGTTCTTCACTGATATCTTGCAAGCTTTTATCGGTATGGGTTAAAAAATCGATGGCGGTATCACGTCGGATATCATTTTTGAGTTGTTGATAACTCACACCTTCACTTTTAAGACGGCGATGCATGGTGGCTTCAGACATATTCATTTTGACTGCCAACTCATAAAACTCTAACCATTCAGCAGGAGAAACATCTAACAGTTGTTTACGAATTTGGCTGCTGAGCGCATAGGGGTTTTTAAATCGCACTAAGAGGTTTTCAGGCGTTTGTTGTAGGAATTGATACCATGAACGTGTGTCTTGTTTGATGGGAAGGGTTAAATAACTGGCATCTAGCTGAATATAGTTTTGACTGGCTTGGTAATGAATATTTTCACAGAAGCGAACTTTATAGTCGTGATCATCAAGCGGTGCATCACATTTAAATTGGATTTGGTTTAATAAAATCCGTTGTCCACTCAGCCAGCACAGTAGCGTGTGGATGAGCATCAAATATGTTGCATAGCTGAACATGCGTTTAGGCGCTTGTTGGTCATAGATCACGATATAAGCAAAGTGATCTTCAATGGTTAAATCACTATGCAAGTCATCTAAAACCAGATTTAAAAATTGTAGGATTTGCTTAAGTGCATCCCCCAAGGTGCTGTTATGCATGACCATTTTCGAAAGTAGTTTAAAACTACCACGTCGCATGGCATGCCGATCCATGCCAAAAAATTCATCATCCATCACATCTGCAAGATGAGTCCATAAAGCCGCATATTGAGAAACAGAAACTCTGGTTTTACTCGATAGCAGTAACTCAGAGGGAATACCCGCCTTTTGTAAAATAGCAGAAATATCAAATTGCTTTTTTTGCGCATCGTATAATGCTTCATGCACCAAGTCGATTGAAATCGTCCCTTTGCTGTATTCGAGTCCATGCTTCGGCATATGTGCGGATAGGTCCTTGTTCAGAATTGTCCAAATACATCAGAAAAGATGCAACATTTGGAAATTGTACTGAATAAATTCTCTGTTTACTCTGCATCTTAAGTCGAATTTAAAACAAGACATCGTAAATAGGGAATTGATATGGACATTAAAGGAAAAGTTTTTGTTGTGACTGGTGGTGCATCAGGACTAGGCGCTGCGACAGCAACACATCTGATTGGCCTGGGTGCAAAAGTGATTATTGTGGATATGAATCATGAGCATGGCGAAGCGATGCAACGTCAACTGGGTGATCATGCCAAATTTGTTCAATTGGATGTCACTGATGAACAAGCGGTCGGCGCTTTCTTTGCACAAGTTGAAGCGGAATTTGGTCAACTTAATGGCTTAGTGAACTGTGCAGGTATCGCACCTTCTGCAAAAGTTTTAGGTCGTGACGGATTACATGATTTGGCGATGTTCCAAAAAGTATTAAATATTAATGTTTCAGGTACATTCAACATGCTGCGCTATGCGGCACAACTGATTGCTAAATATGAATTAAAAGCAGGTGAAGAAGAGCGTGGCGTGATTGTGAATACGGCGTCGGTTGCAGCTTTTGATGGTCAAATTGGTCAGTCGGCTTATGCAGCATCTAAAGGGGCAGTGGTTGCAATGACATTACCTCTTGCACGTGAGCTTGCACGTGAGTCGATTCGTGTGATGACCATTGCTCCGGGCATTATGGAAACGCCGATGCTCAAAGGCTTGGCACAAAATGTACAAGATGCTTTGGGGCAAATGGTGCCTTTCCCACCACGTTTAGCAAAACCACAAGAGTTTGCAAAATTAGTGACGCATATTTTTGAAAATGCTTATCTCAATGGCGAAGTGATACGTCTTGATGGCGCGATTCGTATGCAGCCTAAATAGTTATTTATTAAAACTGCTTATTCAGGATTCTACGACGGAGTCTTATCGAGAATAACTTCGTTGACAGTAGCTCATCTCGTTACTTTTGTTTCGGCAAAAGTAACCAAAACCATTGTCATTTGCAAAACTCGTCATCAAGCATTTTTTTGATTTATAGGTCGCAGAAACATTTGAGATTAATGGCGTCCTGCGTCAGACAGTTGCAAATGGCGTCGTCGTGTATCCAACTTTGCTTTATACAGCCAAAGAATTTTTAATTCCGCAGTTATCCAAAAATTAAAGCTATACGCGCTATAAAAGATTTAGAAAAGGAAGTCCCATGATTTTAAATGATGAACAAAAAATGGTTCAGGACATGATGCGAAGCTATTCGCAAGAAAAACTGAAACCAACGGCTGCTGAGCGTGACAAAACGGCAGCATTTCCTGCACAAGAGCTAAAGGAACTTGGTGAGCTAGGTGCTTTAGGCATGACGGTTTCGGATGAATGGGGTGGTGCAGGTTTAGACTATGTGTCTTTGGTTGTTGCCTTAGAAGAAATTGCTGCTGGCGATGGTGCGATTTCCACAATTGTTAGCGTACAAAATTCACTGCCATGTGGCATCACGCAGCGTTATGGTACAGAAGCACAAAAAGAAAAATACTTAAAAAAATTAGCCACTGGCGAATGGTTAGGTTGTTTTTGCCTAACAGAACCACAAGTGGGTTCAGATGCGAGTGCGTTAGAATGTAAAGCGGAGCGTGATGGTGATGAGTGGGTGTTAAATGGCACCAAGCAATTTATTACTACAGGAAAACATGCCCAAGTAGCCTTGGTTTTTGCGGTAACGGATAAATCTGCAGGTAAAAAAGGGATTTCGTGCTTTTTAGTACCGACGGATGCACCTGGTTATATCGTATCGCGATTAGAAGACAAAATGGGTCAGCATTGTTCCGATACAGCAACTATAGTTTTAGATGACTGTCGTATTCCTGCGGATAGTCTTTTAGGCCAAGAGGGTGAAGGCTATAAAATTGCCTTATCGAACTTAGAGTCAGGTCGAATTGGTATTGCAGCGCAGTCTGTGGGTATGGCACGAGCAGCATTAGATGCAGCCGTTGAATATGCCAATGAACGCAAGGCATTCGGCGTAGAGATTGTACAGCATCAGGCCGTGGCATTTCGCCTCGCGGATATGGCTACCCAAATTGAGGCGGCTCGCCAATTGATTTTCCATGCAGCGACTTTAAAAGATGCAGGTTTTCCATGTTTAAAAGAAGCCTCGATGGCGAAACTTTTTGCATCGACGATGGCTGAACGGGTGTGTTCAGATGCGATTCAGATTCATGGGGGTTATGGTTATGTATCTGATTTTCCAGTAGAACGCATTTATCGTGATGTGCGTGTCAGTCAAATCTATGAAGGTGCATCGGACATTCAGCGGCTGGTGATTGCACGTGAAGTCACCAAAGGGTGAAAGGTTAAAAAATAGACTTTAGTCGATGTTCAAACCCTGCAATGGCGTTGATGGTTATGGAAATTGCAGGGCACATCCAAACATGGTTATCTAGGTATACACAGTCTAAGAATAGGTAATTTACGAATAGATTGTCGAAGAGTATAAGTTTCAAAACTAAAAAACCGACATTGCAATCGGTGTATAGAAAAGCAGTAAAAGCGGATGTGGCAAAGGAATCGTCACTAGTACGCAGCGGTACAACAACAAGATCAATAAACCTCAAAGTCTTGCACTTTGAGTCATAGAGAACAGGATAGGAATTGTCGTCATGAAGACACTAGAACAAGCATATCGTGATTTTAATTTTGAAAAGATTGTTACAGAACAATTGGTCGGTACGCCAAGTTCTATAAACGCTTATGATGAATGTTGTGGGCGCTATGTTGGGCAAAATAGAACTGCGCTGATCTGGGAAGGTAAAAATGGTGAATCTGAGCAATGGACTTTTGAGCAATTAGATTTAGCTTCTGCACAATTGGCAAATTATTATCAGCGCATTGGATTGAAAGCAGGTGATTGCATTGCAGGTCTATTACCCCGCACAGCAGAGTTATTGATCACCGTATTGGCAACATGGCGTATAGGGGCAATTTATCAGCCTTTGTTTACGGCATTTGAGTCCAAAGCGATTGAGCATCGGGTGCAAACTGCGGGAACAAAGCTGATTGTAACCAACACTGAGCAACGATCAAAACTCAATCATATTGATTTACCACATATTTTAACCGTGCATGCCGATCAAGCAATTCAGACAGATCCTGACTTTTGGTCAGAGCTGCAACTTCATGACACCACATATAACTCAGTACCACGTTCATTTGACGATGAATTTTTAATGATGTTTACATCGGGAACGACCGGTTTGGCCAAGTCTGTACCTGTGCCACACAAAGCGTTATTGGCATTTAAAGGGTATATGACACATGCGGTTGATTTGCGTGATGAAGATTCATTTTGGAATTTGGCAGATCCGGGTTGGGCTTATGGTTTGTACTATGGAATTGCAGGGCCATTAAGTTTAGGACACAGCATTATTATGGATGAACGTGCTTTTAGTGTTGATCATGCACTTCAAGTCATCAAAAAATATAAAGTCAGTAATTTGACCGGTTCACCAACGGCATTTCGTATGTTCTTTGGTTTTAAAGAAAAATTTGATGAATCCCTAAAATCACATTTACGGGTTGTGAGTAGTGCAGGAGAGCCACTAACGCCCGAAGTGATTCAATGGTTTAATCACGATTTAAACGTCAATATTTATGACCAATATGGGCAAACAGAACTCGGTATGGTGATTGCAAATCATCACGCTTTAGAACACTACAAAAAAGTGGGTTCAGCCGGTTTTGCTATACCGGGTCATCGTTTCGCGGTGCTTAATAAAGACTATCAAGAAATTGAACGCGGTGGCATTGGAACATTGGCATTAGATTGGTCGCAATCTCCACTCATGTGGTTCACAGGCTATGGTGGCAATAACCGTAAAGCCTTTGTCGGGAACTACTATTTAACCGGTGATACCGTTCGTTTAAACGAAGAAGGCGGCATTGATTTTGTAGGTCGTGCAGACGATGTCATTACAACGTCAGGCTATCGTGTAGGGCCTTTCGATGTGGAAAGCACATTATTAGAGTGCGAAGAGGTTTTAGAATCGGCAGTTGTCGGTAAGCCTGATCCTGAGCGTACAGAATTGGTCAAAGCTTTTGTGGTATTGAAACCACAATATCAAGCAAGTTCAGAACTCATGGATAAGCTACAAGCCTATGTGCGATCTCGTTTATCCAAGCATGCTTATCCAAAAGAAATTGAATTTGTAGATGGGTTGCCTAAAACATCGAGTGGAAAAATCCAACGTAATCTGTTGAAACAACAAGAAGTGGCCAAAGCGCAATTAATGCAAAAGGTCAGTTGAGTCAATTTATATACGCAAGAAAGGCTGCATGATGCAGCCTTTTTTAAATTGATGTTTGAGCTGGTGAAACCATTCATTCGAGATCATATATGTATTTGACTAACTATGGGACAATCCAAATTAACCTAAAATTAAAGCATTCATTCAAATCAATAAAATCATTTATTTTAAGTTCAGGGTATTATGTTCAGTATCAAGTTCTTGAGTTTTACCCGTTAAATTGCCCTTCAAAACTTTGAATAAATGGGTGACTTTATTGTCTTTGACATTCCAAAATTCTGCACTAATAGCATTAGCTATCAAAACGCGAACAGTAGGATCAGTCTTGCCATCGAACCAGTTTTCAGCCCAAGGATTCCATAATTTATCGATTAGGGCCGCATCTGTACTGATTTCTCCATGAGCACTAATTGATACATAAATATCGTCTGAAGATTTAGCGAATGCTAATCCAAGATGATTACGACCTGCATTGACTGCCTCTACAAGGTCATTATTTTCTTTCATAAGAAAATAGATATTTTCATGCTCATTCATCTTATCAGAATTAAGCATGGTCATGGGTTGAGAATGAATTTCTTGCTTGTCAGTAACATGGCTAATCATGGTGAAACGCACGTCTTTAATGAGTTCCCATAATTTTTGTCGCTGATCTTGTTCAACGTATTCTTGTGACATTTTATTCTCCACTTTTAAGTAATCACTTTGGGGTAAAGGGGTAAATATGACTGAGCACAAAGTATTTGAATAATGTGTGTTAGCTCATAAGTTTATCTAACATATTGTGTCAGCAATAGATTTCTTTCATAAGTCATTTTTCACTCAGCTCCAAGTTATAAATTCCAGCAATTAGATTGAATCTTAATGCTAGTCTTTTGCCTCGATTGCGATATCGCTCAGCAAGAATTTTGAAGGTTTTCAAACTGCCAAATACATGCTCAATTCCAATTCTTCTTTTATTGATTTCCTGATTATAGATTTTTAGTTCGGAATCCAGTTTACAGCGCTTCTTTGCTTTTAATGGCAACAAGCTATTTGGATACACTGTATAAATTCCCTGATAACCCTTATCCGCAAGGATAAATGCACCTGCAGGAATCTGATTCAAGTTACGTCTGAAGAGTTCGAAATCATGTACGGCACCACGACTCGTACATAAACTCAGGATTTTTTGAGTTTGATAATGAATGATGGCCTGTACTTTGAAAGTGTGGATCTTTTTCTTGCCGCTATAGCTTTTCTTCTGTTTTTTTAGGCCTTTGGATTGGAATTTCTGTGGCATCCACGATCACAACATTCCAATCGATGCCTTCGCCCTCGGGTAAATCTTTGGGTAAATTAAAGAGATTGGACCGAATCAGGCAGTCTTCAACATGACGGACAATTCTTGAGGCTGTGGGCTCTGAAACCCCGTAGCTCGTCGCAACGTGAAATAAGGTTCGGTATTCCCGCCAATAGCTTAGACAGAGCAGAACCTGGTCTTCCAGGCTTAACTTGGGCGGTCTGCCTTTGGCAGGGACATGTTTCTTCAATTGCTCAACCATCAAATAGAAAGTTGACCATGAGATGCCTGTGTATCGCTTGAACTGAGGATCAGAAAGCTTGTTTGAATCGATGTATTTCATCCGCAGATTATGCACGAATGCTAAGAAATCCAGAGTGCAAATATTAACCAAAAAGAAGATCGTTTTTTGATTTATGAAAGAGATCTAATTTAATTCTCACTGAATTCATACATATACCTACGGATTAAATCTCTTTGCATACATAAACGCTTAAAATGTCTTGAATTAAGTTTTATTTTTTGAGGCTAAGGTAGAAAAGAATCATTAAAATGAATCTAATGTAAGCAGCTCTAGTGCAACTAAATATGGTTAAAAATATAACTATATTTATTATTTTTAAAACATGTATACGCTATACCTCTATGATGTTTCTACATACTAAGGTGTTTGAGATACTGTATTTTAAATTGTGTAATTGAAGATACGCTAACTAAGAAAAATACCATGTCTACAGAGCATTTATTTTAACTTTAAGCTGTATATTGTCTTGCTCAAATAGCAGGGTGTTTTTACACTGTTTCGGGTTTGTACTCGAACAACATTTGATGGATATCGGTGTTTTAATCTTTTGCGTGCGATATAAACTCGCCCATTTTTTATGCTTGACGAATTTTAATAAGGAAATACTTTGTCTACGTTTAAATCGAATGAATCAACATCTGAATTTGAATTAAGTGATGATGAAATGCATTTATACAGCCGTCAAATATTACTTGATGGATGGGACATCGATGCACAAGAGAAGCTAAAACTTGCCAATGTACTCATCGTAGGGTGTGGTGGAATTGGGTGTACCACAGCCGAATTATTGGCACGTGCAGGCGTCGGACAAATTACTTTAATCGATGCAGATCGAATTGAAATCAGTAATTTACAACGACAAATCGCGTATACCAAAAATGACGTAGGTTTTTATAAATCGGAAATTTTGGCTAAACGCTTACAAGCGATTAACCCGCATATCCGAGTGCAAAGCTATACCACAAAATTAGATGAAAGCAACGCAAAGGCGTTGATTTCACAACAAGATTTGGTTCTCGACGGTTGTGATAATTTCAGTACACGGTATTTGGTTAACACAAGCTGTGTGGAAAATAATGTGGCGCTGATTAGTGCTTCAGCGATCGGCTTTCAAGGGCAGTTATTTATGGTTGAAGCCGATGCTGCCTGTTATGAATGTTTATTTCCAAAAGAACAGCATGCCAATGAAAGTTTGCGCTGTGCAGACTCAGGTGTACTTGCAACTACACCAAATGTTATGGCAAGTTTGCAAGCTCATCATGCTTTGCTTTATTTGGGTTTAGGAAAGACAGTATTGAAACAAAAACTTTTGTTGTGGGATGGTCTGTCAATGAAACAAAAAATTCTCGCTTTTGAAATAGATCCCGATTGTCCAATCTGTCAGGCAAGATAAAGCAGCAAGCCCTTATTTTTTTGCTACACTCACGTTAATTATTTTTTTCTAAGACATTATGAAAAACAATATCTGGTTAGATGGAATTCGCTCGGTTGCCCGAATGGGTGAGACCGCAGTCGTTGCGGCAAAAGCCGGCTTTAAATTTGCAACTGAAAAACCAAGTAACGCAAAACTCATGCGTGAAACTTTTGAATCACTGGGTTCAACCTATATTAAATTGGGTCAATTTATTGCCAGTACACCTTCTTTATTTCCACGTGAATATGTCGAAGAGTTTCAAGGTTGTTTAGATCAGACACCTTCATTGCCGTTTAGTTATGTGCAGCAGGTATTGGCTTCAGAATTTGCTGGCCGTAATTTAGATGAAATATTTGCTTCAATTGATGAAAAGCCTTTGGCTTCTGCATCGATTGCACAGGTGCATGCCGCTAAATTGGTCAGTGGTGAAAATGTTGTTATTAAGGTGCAAAAACCGGGTGTCGAGACGATTCTCTATACAGATTTAAACGTCTTACATTGGGCTACTAAACTGGTCGAAAAAGCTGTACCCAAAGTCAAATTTGCTTCACTTGCAGATATCGTTGAAGAAATTAAAGTTCGCATGGTACGTGAGGTGGACTTTATTGAAGAAGCTCAAAATCTTGACGACTTTGTGAATTATCTGAACGTAACTCAAAACAAAGCCGCAACAGCACCAAAGGTTTATCACCAATATTCAACACGTCGTGTCTTAACCATGGAGCGTTTATACGGCGTGCCATTGACCGATTTTGACGTGGTCAAGAAAGTCGCTAAAGATCCATCGCAAGTTTTGGTGACAGCGATGAATACATGGTTTGGCAGCTTGATGTTATGTAACAGTTTCCATGCAGACTTACATGCAGGCAACCTGATGCTGCTAGAAGATGGTCGAGTAGGCTTCATCGATTTTGGTATCGTGGGTCAGTTGAAACCTGAAGTGTGGACAGCATGTATTGCGTTTATGGATGCCCTACAAAAAACTGACTACAACTTGATGGCTGAAAACATGCTGAAAATGGGCATGACGGCTGTCAAAATTGACACACAAGTCTTAGCTGCCGATTTAGAGCGTTTATTTAGCGGTGTGCTTTTGGCTGATCCACAGGAATTATTAACCTCAAATCCTGCCGATTTGAATGACATCATGATGGATATGGTACAAGTCGGAGAGCGTCATGGTATTCGCTTCCCACGTGACTTCGCTTTATTATTCAAACAAATGTTGTACTTTGACCGCTTTATGCGCATCCTTGCGCCATATACTGATATTTATGCAGACCAGCGTATTCAAATGGTGCAGACTATGGACCCTAATTTATTGTTGAAGCAATAATTTAGCCGCAAGATATAAATAAAATCCTCCTTCTTTAACAGGAGGATTTTATCGATGTTTAAGATTTTAATTTGAGTGTAAGAATGGACGCAATTATCATTGAAGGTTTGAAAGTTGAGACCGTCATCGGCTGTTTCAATTGGGAGCGTCAGATTATTCAGCCTTTGATGCTCGACCTCAATATTCAAACCAGTTTAGCGCAGGCGGCTCAGTCAGATGAGCTTGAAGATACCTTGAATTATGCTGAAATTTGCGAAATATCAGCCAAAGTCATTCAAACTGCTCAACCTAAATTGATCGAACATGCAGCAAAACTGGTGATTGATGCACTTTTCGCTACCTATGACAGCATTGAATCTATTATGATTACCATCCGGAAGCCTGCCATTATCGCGCAAGCCAATTCTGTAGGAATTCGTCTTGAACGCCACCGAAACGATTTTCGCCCTAGCTCTGGCGAGTAATTTCAATCCAAAACCGCATTTTCAACTGGCTTTACGTCAAATTCAGGCTTTGGGTCATGCTGAATTTTCCAAAATTTATGTGATTCCTTGTCGTGATGGCATTGGGGCGGATTATTGGAATGCAGCCTGTTTGGTGAAAAGCAGTTTATCTGTAGATGAAATCAGCGCCTTACTGAAAAAAATGGAAGCAGACTCAGGTCGTGTTCGTCCGTCTCATAATATCGCTTTGGATCTGGATCTGATCGCGTGGGGCGAAAGCTTAGCGCACATGCAATTTAATCCGAAAAAACTGCCTTTAGCACTCGATGTTAAAATTCCAATGTTCGATATATGGAAAAATAAGATGTTTGAACATCCAGCACATCAATTTCCTATGGTGAGTTGTCAAAAAGTTTTAGTGGATTGAGTGAATGAAACGCAATGCTTTCAAAACTCATGACGTATATTTCAAATGTCCCTAAATATCCCAAGTAGACAATAACAAAAATATTCAAATCCTGTCATGGTATGCGCTAGCGTATAGGCTGTCTCAGGATTACATTATCTTTTTAGCTTCAAAATAATGATATGAACTGGACGGATCTGATTCAGCACTATGGCTATATTGCGATTTTTATTGGCACATTGTTTGAAGGAGAAACAGTGCTGATGATTGGCGCCTATGCCGTACATCAACACATACTTCATTTTCCAATGTTGATTGCAGTGGCGATGCTGGGCAGTTTTATTGGCGATCAGTTTTATTATCAAATGGGCGCTCGCTATGGGCAAAAACTTATCCAGTCGAATGCAGAATTTGCACAAAAATTCGATCGTGCGAGCCAGTTTATTGAATGTTATCCTATTTTGACCATTTTATTTATGCGCTTTGCTTGGGGTTTTAGAACTATTTTACCTATTGCAGTCGGTGTGCGTGCTTATCCTGTTTGGAAATATGTGCTGATTAATCTAGTTGCCTGTTTTATTTGGGCGATGTTGGTCGCAATGATTGGCTTCCAAATCAGTCATTATTTACATCTATTTTGGGCGAAAATGCTGCCTTATCATCAAGATATTTACATCGTTATTGCCGTTATTTTATGTATCGTATTCTTCCGTGTGCTCTATACGGTGTTGAAGTGGTGGTGTAAGCATCATCAACATTGATAAAGTGAACGTGGCTGATCTGATAAAGTCGTCAAAACATAATTAAAAGATTTAAAGGGATATTTAGTGAGCGCAATATGGGCTTAGGTTATGGTGCGGGTGCGGGAGGTTTCCTTATTATTTGCTTTGCAATTTTGGTGCTATTTATTGTCATTGCGATTTGGTTGAGTTGGAATAATTGGTATAAAAAGCAAAAAAATCGACCATATAAAGTAAATGCGGTACTTAAAATTGGTTTATCTGGCGTATTGTTTTTCCCTTTATTTGTTGCAGTAACGCTGTGATTGTTCGTGATTTCAGATCTTAGTTCTGACTATGCAGAGTGGCAGCATCAAAAGAAAATTCATATACAGTTGCAGGAACCCTTAAACTTTGGAGAGGTTGTACTGCCTGAAGGCACGTGGATTAACCGATCATTTGAAACCGACTATACTCTGGAACAGATGACTGATATTCGTCAAGGTTTGACATCGGCTCGTTTTCCACAGCCGATTCAAATAGCTGGATTTGATGTTATTGCATTTGAGCTGCATCGTCATTTATTGCTTGAGTTGGTACATGATCAAACCGTTATGATGAATAACCAAAAAGAAATTTGTCCGGCTGGATGGCTGCTTGAGTTAGGTGGAGCTGGTTATCCGTCCACTGCACAACGTTATAGTTTGAATTTTGATTGGTTTACACCAAGTCGATGGCAGCCTATAAACTGTTTTGATGGCGAAGGAATTATTGTATTAAAGTCAAAAGATTTCTCATAAAAAAGCCTGCATCATTGCAGGCTTTTTTTTCACTATTTATAAAACTTAGCAAAAATCATTAAATGTAATAACTGGTTTTGGTCATCAGCTTAGAAATACCAGTCATGGCAATACGAACTGGAACAGGAAGGTCTACACCACCTGCATTGAGTGCTGTATCACGGTGATGCAGCTCATCTTCATTCATTTGCACTAAAATTTTACGTGAACGTTCGTCTTGTTCAGGAAGTTGGCGGATGTGATCTTCTAAATGCAGGCTCACTTGACGCTCAGTTTCAGCGACAAAACCTAGGCTGTATTTATCACCGGCAATACCTGCCAATGCACCCATCCCAAAAGAAAGGCCGTACCAAACAGGGTTGAGCAGACTGGTATGGCTGTCTAATTCTTTTAAGCGGTCTTCACACCAAGCCAAATGATCTTGTTCCTCAATCGCAGCTTGTTCCATTTCACGGCGTACGTTCGGCAGTTTCGCGGTGAGGGCTTGGCCATGATAAAGCGCTTGAGCACACACTTCACCACTATGGTTGACCCGCATTAGACCTGCCACATGGCGTGCTTCGCTGACTGCAAGTTGCGTTTTTTCAGCAACAGACGGGTTTTCACGATGTGCAGCCGTTGCTCCGGGAACTAAACTACGTAAGGCCTGATCAAATGAGTGAATAAGTTTGTCGACACCTGTAAATTGACGCATGGATTAATCCTCCAGAGAGACTTGCGTAGTTTGAAGCAAAGGTTTGATGTGTAATAGCAGCCAAATACAAAAGATAGCACTGAGCACTGCGGTTATACAAAAAAGTATTTTAATATCAATCTTTAAAACACTTAGAATGATAATTGAAAATATAGCAGAAGATACCATAAATACCGCATTTAAAATGTTGTTTGCGGCAACGACTCGTGCACGATGTGAGCGTGGAGAGTATGCTTGCATCATTGCATAGAGCGGAACGATGTAAAAACCGCCACTAATACCCAATAAAGTCACGGCAATCATGACATGGTAATAGCCCCAACCTTGATGAAAAACTTCTGAAAGGGTAATGAGTGGGCCAGTTTGAGTCGGGACGAGGGTCAAACTAAATGCTAAATACAGTGCAAATACCGTTAAACCTACAGCACCGATGGGAACCATCTTAATATTGACTTGAGTGCCGCCTAATTTACGACAAAGTAATGAACCCACGCCCACACCGACAGAGAAAAAGGTCAATAGCAAGCTAACGACATTTTCAGAGGCATGTAGGTTTTGCTGGGTCATTTGTGGAATTTGGGTGAGGTAGGTTGCACCATAAAACCAATACCACGAGTTCCCCAATAAAATGGTAAAAATCAGCGGCAAACTTTTGGCATATTTCATCGTTTGGTAACTGGTACGGAAAAAGTTCCAATCGATTTTTAAATCAGGTGTTGTGACATTTTGCTTAAGAATAAAACGACTGGTGATATAACCTAAAATGGCGATGGTCATTACCGTCAGGCTGATCCACATTAAATTGCCTTGAGATGAAGCAATCACTGCACCGCCCAAAATCATCCCGAATAAAATTGCCATGGATGTTGCCGATTGGAAGAGCGCATTGCCTGACATCAGCTCATTGGGCTTTAAAATTTCAGGCAAAATTGCATATTTGATTGGACCAAAAAATGTCGAATGGGTCCCCATCAAAAATAAAGCCAGCAACAATAACCATAAATGACCGGTCAGAAAGCCAATACTGCCGATGATCATGATGATAATTTCTAAAATTTTGATGCCACGGACAAGTTGTGAACGTTCAAACTTATCTGCGATCTGTCCCGCTGTCGCTGAAAAAATAAAGTAGGGTAAAATAAACAATAATGCAGCCAGATTGTTTAGCGTGCTGATGGGTAATGCCTGTTGTTGGATTAATCCATAGGTAATGACCAACAATAAAGCCTGTTTATAGACATTGTCATTGAGCGCCCCAAAAAATTGGGTCAAAAACATAGGCAGGAAACGGCGTGTACCTAGCAGATGTTCGTTGTTATTCATAAGCGTCTTGCTACATTAAGTTTTATTAAGAAATGTGAGTGATTGGTAAAATCTCTAAAAAAATCATGTAATATGTTTTTGAGTTTGGAGATGGCGAAAAACCAATAGATATAAGATCTTTAGCTCTACATCTGGTTGACTAAGTCCATTACATAATGAAATTTGTTAGAGTTTGCTATGCCTGCAAAAATCAAGTTTAAAAAAACATTGCTTCATCACAGTATAGCTCACTGCATACGACAGCATCATAGCAATAAAAGTCTATATATGAGCATCTTTTTGACCTTGTGTGCTCAGCATAGTTTCGCCCAAACTCCCGCAGAAACGGTTCCAACATCTGCAGATACAAAAGCAGAGATTGTTACTGAAATCAAGGATGAGGCTGTAAAGCAAGGGCTATCGACGCCTGAAGCAATTGAAAAAATTGAAAATATAAATGAGCCGGAAGAATCTGTTGATAGCATGAAAATGCTGCAAGAACAGCAGCAAGCAGGAACACAACTACAAGAATTTAAACCCATTGAGTTTGAAGATTTAGAAAACTTACCCGTGACACCTGTTGATCAAAACATGGCGAATGAAATCTTCCAAGTTGCTGAAGAAGCCAAACGTCAAGCACAGGAGTACCGTGCAACACAGCAAACAGAAATTGCTGTTGCGGATATTACCCAAAAAGAGTTAACGGAAATTAACCAAGCGCCAGTCAATATTGATCAGCTCATGGGTGAAATTCGTTCGGATAATGAAATTACCGCGACACGAAATGAAAATGCCAATACTCTGCAAGAGCTGCATAACCCAACAGTTGAGGATGATGTAGAGCCAGGTATTTTCAAGCGCTTATTATATAAAGTACGTCCGCCACGTCAGATGAATACGGCAAAAGTGCCACGAATTAGTGCGGATGTTGAAATTACCTCAGCACATAACACCAGTCAAACGTCGAGTAAGGCCTACGGTGCGGCACTGGAAGATCTCAAAGCCAATATTAAAGGTAAGCTTTCAGGTTTTACTCAAGAATCCTTTAGTGATTTTCCATCGGCTTTGCCTCAATTACGTAGCTTGTCCAATCAAGCCGCGCAAGCCGTGGGTTTCTATCAATCAGAATTCAAATTTGAAAAAGTGTCTGACAGCAAAGTTCGTGTATTGGTTACACCAAATACGCCTGTGCAAATTGAAAAACAGAATGTTGAATTTTCTGGGGCTGGGGCGAACCAAGCTCAGTTTCAGGTGATTGGTGTTTTACCAGATCAGGAAGAAGGTGACATTCTTAATCATGGTGAATACGAAACGACGAAAGGCCGAATTAATGATGCAGCAACTAATAACGGTTATTTCGACTCGTACTGGCGTTTGCACGATGTAAGAGTGGCTCAACCACAAAATACAGCCGATATCAATTTGCGCTTTGAGACGGGTGAGCGTTATAAGCTTGGCGAAGTCGAATTTCGAATGAGTGATCCTAATGCAGAGTTTCCATTGGATCGCGATATTTTAGAAAGTTTGGTGACGTGGAAAGATGGTGCTGACTATACTTTCTGGCGTGTGAATGGTTTGGCTAATAACTTGACCAACTCTCGCTATTTTAACTACACCTTGGTTGATTCAATTCGACCAGACCCGATAGAAAAGCCACTTGAATTGCCCCCGGATATTCAAACCTTGGTCGATCAAAATCAGTTGTCAGAAAGTTCACAAGTAGTGAAAGACAAAACGGAAGTGATGTCGAATAAGGAAGTCACGCAAAAAGTGGTTAATGAAGACCAATTTGCGGGGGTGAATGATGCAGAGCAATCATCTAAATTACGCAGTTTGCAAGATACGCAAGATGCCAAACAAGCAGAACAAGAACGTTTAAAAGCGCAAGCACGTGAAGATAAAAAAGTCCCTGTGATCGTGACACTAAATGCAGATAAGTTGAATAGTGCAGAAATTGGTGCTGGTTTTGGTACCGACACCGGTACACGTGTTCGTGGCCAGTATCGTCGTGCCATTGTAAACAAACGTGGTCATTCTTTTGACGCCAACATGGAAGTATCCAAAATCCGTCAATCGATTGATGGACGCTATAACATTCCATATAACCACCCATTAAATGACTATGTCAGCTTAGTCGGTGGTTATGAACGTGAAGAACGTGATGATGTCGGTCAAGGTGTTAATCTTTCCATTGAATCTGCTGTAGCGGGTGTGGACCGGATTATTAAAAACCCCCGTGGTAGTTGGCAGCACACCTTTGGTTTACGTTATCGTTTGGACCGTATTACTGATGACGGTCTAAGTCCAAGTGATGACATTCCAGATGCATTCTTGGTGAATACCAACAATGAACAACAGTCCTTGATGTTTGGCTATGAAATTTCTCGAACCGACTCTGATAAACGTGTGAATCCGAGTAAAGGGATCAAGCAAACCTATAAAGTTGAAGTCGGAAGTGAAAGCTTACTTTCAGATGCTGATATGGCGATCTTGAATGCGGGCTGGCGCTTTATTTATTCGTTGGGTGAAAATGATAATCACCAAGTCGTTGGGCGCAGTGATTTAGGTTATATTCTGACAGAGAACTTTGATAAAGTTCCTTATAACTTACGCTACTTTACCGGTGGTGACCAAACCATTCGCGGCTTTGACTATAAGAGTTTAGCGGCCGAAGAAAATGGCTATAAAATTGGTGGTCAAGTCTTGGCAACGGGTTCATTAGAATATAACTACCAATTTAAAGAAGGCTGGCGTGCTGCGGTCTTTAGTGACTTTGGTAATGCGTACGATAAAGACTTTAATACACCGACTGCATATAGCGCAGGTGTGGGGATACGCTGGGCTTCTCCAATTGGCCCAATTCGTTTAGATGTTGCTACTGGACTTTCTGACGACAGCAAACCAATTCGTTTACATTTCTTTATTGGTTCACAATTATAATTTTTAGGTGATGTGTTTTTTATGACTGAACAAGAACAGCAAGAATCAGAAAACGAAACGCCGGTAGAGCAACTGCCGAAGAAGCGTCGTATTCTTCGAAGTGTCATTTTGACCTTCGTGTTCGTGCTTATCTTTTTGGTGGCTGCATTGGCGGTCATGTTCTCTACAGACAAAGGCAGTAAGTTTTTACTTGACCGTGTTCTGGAACGTCAGCAAATCATTCACTATGAATATGAAGGTGGTAACCTGTGGCGGGGCATTATTCTACGAAATGTCCTCGTTACGCTAAAACCTGTCGATGTAAAAATTGACCGTGCCGATATTACACTCGGTTGGCGCGCCATTATTAATAAAGAAATTCATTTAAATAAGGCAGATGTTAAAAATCTGCAAATTATTACCAAGACCCCACCTAGCGATAAACCTTTTGTATTTAGTGAAATCCGTTTGCCGTTCGTACTTCGTGTCGATCATGCAGATCTAGATCATATGCTGATTAAAACGCATAGTTCAGGTGTGGATTTTTATGATATTGAATTAAATGAAGCGCTTTGGTCTGGGACGGAATTAAAATTTGAAGATACCCGTATGGATATGGGCTATTTATCCGTGCGCCAAGCGTCTGGGAATATGAAATTTGAAGGCAAGTATCCGCTAAATGCTGTGGGGATTGTCAATTTACCTTCACTACGTGAAAGCTTGAATATTCATGATATTCAAGTGGTGGCTAAAGGATCGTTGGATACAATTCAAGCCGGTGTGGCAACACATACCCCAGATCTTTTAACTGGTTGGGCTGTGGTCCATCCGATGCGTCCACATGTCCCGATGTTTGGTGCGCTCAAATTTAAAAACTATCATTTACCGTTACTGACTGAGCAAAAGCTCTTTGCTAAAAATGGTCTGGCAAAATTCAATGGGGATATTCAGCGTCTCAATTTAGATTTAGACACGGACCTGAGCGGGGCCAATATTCCTGAAGGTAAATATACTGCGCTCATGAGTACGGACTTGGTCAATCAACTTGATATTACTAACCTAAATGGTCAAGTGATGGGCGGCGCTGTCAATTTGGGCGGCGTGGTGAGTTGGAAAGATCAGGTCACTTGGGATGTAAGCGGTCGTTTAGATAAAATTAATCCAAAACATAAGTTGATTCCGCAGGTGGTTCAAGATTTTCTACCTGTGAGTTTAAATAGTAAGATTGCGTCCAAAGGGACCCTTGAAAAAGGCATGCACCTGACGGCGTTGGTGGATTTTGATCAATATGAAACTTGGAATTTAAAACTCGATCAAGCGCCTGCTAAAAATAATAAAGCTCAGCCGATGCTGATGGATGTGTCTTGGAAAAATATAGACCGTGCAGTGCCATATGTTGGATGGTTGAGTAGTGATTCGGGCAATGTGCAATTGGCGCTTACAGAAGGTCAGCAGAACATCAACGTGGCGACCACAGTGTCACGACATGAAAAAGGTGCTCTGCCTGCTGGACAATATCAAGCCAAACTGAATCTGAAAAATAACAATCTCAATGTCCATGCCTTTAGTTATGTGGCCGACAAAGGTCAGCTCAAAGGTAACGCAGTTGTAGAATTGCCTGATCAAAAACGTATGCTGAAATGGCAAGCCAATGTACAAGCACAGCAGTTCAATCCGCAAACCATCGTAGCTGCTGCGCCTGTCGATCAAATTACAGGGTCATTAAAAGCCAATGGTTATGCAAAACCAAATCAACAGATTATTCAGCTGAATAATATTGATTTGTTAGGCCGACTAGCACAGCAAAATGAAACGGTTCATTTAACAGGTAAATCTACTGCTGCGCTGACTTTCCATGATGAGAAACAAGGTGGAGGCTTTAAAGCTTTTGCTGTGAATTATGATGGTGGCCTCAATGCAAGCCAAGTTGCCGCAAGTAAAGGCAGTTTGATTTTCAAAGTATCTGGCACACCTGAATTAATTAAAATAGCCGAGCTGCGTCATGATGGCGTGGCAGGTAAAATTTCTGCCAATGGACAAGTTTTACTACAAAAAGCCATTGGTTGGGATATTAATGCATCACTGGTGCATTTTAAGCCGCATTATTTTGCCTCAAATGTACGGGGTGAATTATCTGGAAATTTAAAAACCAATGGTGTGTGGTCAGATGCGCTAAAACGTATTCAAATTGAACGTCTGAATTTGGCAGGTATGATCAATAACAAACCTGTCCGTGGTCAAGGTAACTTGGCGATGGTGATTAATTCAAATCAATCCGGCTTTATGCCAAAACAGTTTGAAGCGAATAATTTGCTGTTGGCTTATGCCAATAACCAAATTCAAGCCACTGGTAATGCACAAAATTTACAATTGAAAATTAATGCACCAGCGTTATATGAAATTTATGCAGGCCTACGTGGACGTGCTCATGGCTACTTAAATGTTCAAGCACAGCCACGACTGCAAGCATCTGCCAATATCGCAATAGATGACTTCGCTTTTAATAATTTATTCAGTGTGAAAAAAATACGGGTGCAAGGCGAGTTGCCAACTTCTGCGACTTCACCAAGTTTATTAACGGCAACGATGGATAATTTACGCAGTAACAACCGTGAGATTGTGAAAGGTCAAATTTCACTGGCCGGTACACGTAATGCGCATTTATTAAAAGTCAGTGCTGAAAATAAATTATCAAAATTTTATGTGCAGTTAGCTGGTGGTTTTAACGCACAAAATAATTGGCTTGGTCAGATTCAAAAAGGCGACTTTGACTCC
The DNA here is from genome assembly GCF_024605895.1 of Acinetobacter sp. YH16056_T. Classification (NCBI taxonomy): domain Bacteria; kingdom Pseudomonadati; phylum Pseudomonadota; class Gammaproteobacteria; order Moraxellales; family Moraxellaceae; genus Acinetobacter; species Acinetobacter sp. YH16056_T. The sequence goes on from NZ_CP094545.1 coordinate 1,385,961, forward strand.
TTGCGTACACGTCTTGTGCAGCGTCAAAATGCATCGATTATTTACAACACTGCACAGTCTGACTTATTTGTCGGCGCACATTGTTGGATGAGTCAGCAAAGCGAATTATGTTTTGATCAGCCGATCCGTGTGAATAAAAACCGCGGCAATGTATCTTTTGTGACAAAAAACCTAGACCTAAACGACTTCGCAGCATTTATGCCTGAAGGCCTGGCGATTACGGGTAAAGTGAATGGTTATGCGAAAGCGTCTTGGGCGAAAGGTGCAAAACCTAAAATTGATGCACGTTTAGTGACTCGTGACGGTTTACTCGGTTTAGCGGCTGAAGATCCACAGTATTTAGCATCCACTTTAAAATATGACGAAGTAGGTTTGATTGCGAAAAGTGTCGCTGAAGGGCTACAAATTCGACTCGATAGCAAAGCTCCAGATATTGGTACAGGTTATGCCAATATTATTATTGACCCGTATAAAGCCAACAAACCGATCCGTGGTGAAGTGGCCTTTAACCAAGTTCAATTGAAAATCTTAAAACCATTTATACAAGATGTCCGTTCAATGGGCGGTACGTTGTCTTATGCGGCAAAAATTAGCGGAACATTGTCTCAGCCTTTAATGGATGGTGAGATTCGAGTGAAAAATGGCTCGATTAGCATGATTTCATTGCCTGTGAACTTGACCAATATTCAGTTGTATTCTGCTGTGCGTCAAAACTACGCGACGATTGATGGTGCATTTAACAGTGGGCGTGGTGTGGGCAAATTAACCGGAAATATTGACTGGAAAAATGATCCACGTATCCAGTTGAATTTAACGGGTAATGAAATGTTGGTCCGTCAAGCGCCATTGATCACCGCTGTTGTAACGCCTGATTTATCTTTAGATGTGCTGCCTTTCAGTAAGAAATTAACCTTAAAAGGTAAAATTGATGTGCCGCGTGCATTGATTTCGATGCCAGAATCGTCTGCAACAGTGGTTGGGGTATCTTCAGATGTACGTGTGGTACATGAAGGTGATAACCAACTTGAAATCTTAAAATCAGCACGTCCTTGGGATATTCGCGCTGACGTACAGGTGAATATTGGTAATCAAGTGATTTTCCAAGGTTTTGATAGCCGAATTCCGTTGATTGGTCGTTTGAATTTGACACAACGTGGTTTAGAAACAGCAATGCGTGCCAATGGTGCAATCGGTGTTTCTCAACGTGTGAAAATTGAAGCTTATGGTCAAAGTCTGGACTTGAACCGTGCGATTGCTCGTTTCAATGGACCATTGGCAAACCCAACTTTAGATATCGATGCCAATAAAGCCGTGCAAGGTAGTACTGTTGGGGTTCGTGTGACGGGTACGGCATCAAGTCCTGCAATTCAGGTGTATAACGATGCAGGTCTGTCTGAACAAGAAGCCTTAAATGCCTTAATTACAGGTCGTATTAATGAAGGAAGTTCAGGTTTAAGTCAGGCGGAAGGTTTCCGTTCTGATGTGAACAACACGATTGCTGCTGCCGGTATTAGTATGGGCTTGGGTGGTACACGTGCATTGACCAACCAAATTGGTCGTACATTTGGTCTGAGTGGTTTGGCACTAGATGCTCAAGGAACAGGGGATGATACTCAGGTTTCTGTGACGGGTTATATCACACCTGACTTATTCATTCGTTATGGTGTCGGGGTATTTACACCAGTGAATAAACTGACCTTACGTTATCAAATGAATCAACGTTTGTACTTGGAAGCGAGTCAGTCTTTAGAACGTGCAATCGACTTGTTTTATAATTGGCGTTTCTAAGGTATTGAATTATAAGTGATAATCTAAGTTTTTAATAAAAATTCTTGTTTATGGCTGATCTAATAATTTTTAGACTAGACAAAAATAGGTCTATAAAGCGGTTTTGTGTAACACAACCCTTTAAGAAAGATCCTACAATCATACATATTTGAAGTGCTTAAAGCGGGTGTAGAGCTATTAAAAAATAAAAGAGGTGTGTTTCCACAAACAGTAGCTCAAACAATTGGCCTCAAAAAAGTATTAAATTTGTTGAGAGAAGGATCAGGAAATTTGGACAATTGACATAAGTATATTTGTCTCTCTAAATGATGTTGTAAACATCAATATATCAGTATTTTATGGCACATGGACCAAGAAGAAATCATTCAAATGATTTTAAAGCTAAGTGAGCATTTGCTGCGATTAAAGCGGAAAAACACTTGTTGAATTAAGTGCTGAATTTGATTTTATCAAAACCAAATTATCGACTGGGAAAATCAATTGATCGCAGCCTCATTGCAAGCTTTCGATCAATTAAAAGCTCTTATAGAACTGCAAATTGATCTAAAAAAAACTACATGCAAAAATCGGCGAGCAGGCATGAAAAAGTGATTTTTCAGAAGGTGTGTTGAAGAAAATGGGGCGCTTCAACCACAAAAGTTAATTTGCAGCTCACTTCAAATTTCAGTTTTAGTTGTCCAACAAGTGAAATCACCTCCAAGTACATCATCATAAGATGAAAGCCACTTTGAGACTCGGTTCTGCGGTAACATAACTGTTGTTCCAACATGAGTTTTTACCGAGCCTGTATGCTTTACCCAATGCCTAAAAAAATCCAATTTGCACCTTCTCAAGCGAAATGGCAGCTGTCATCAACACAGTCGGTATTGGTGCTGGTTGGTTTACAAAATTTACGCATGCAGCAGGGCATACAAGATACGTAGTTGATGGAAAATTTGATCCAACTGACCAATAAAGCCAAAGCCTTAGAGATTCCTATTGTAGATTTATATGGTGATGATTTACTTCAAGGCATGCAGCAGCTCGGTGAATATGCAACAACACACCCGCAGCTCATCTTTGCAGGGCAAATCACGCCTATGCTGAAACAGATCTTGCCGCATCTATACAGCGTGACAGAGCAAATCTGTATTGTTGATGACGCAATTGTGCTGAATAATCAGGAACAGCATATTCTGTGGGTGGACTCCATATCAGGCCAAGGTATCCATCATATGAGTAGTTATAATTTGATGCGGCTTTGGAATCTGTCAGCGCCAACGGAATTTGTTTTGTCAGCCAAAGGCATATTATTGGCTATTGCAGAGCAGCTAGATATGGACGCTTTGGAAATAGATCCCTTAACCGATTTACGCAGTTATGGGCTTGATTCCGTTGCCATGGTCAGCTTAATTGGTTTGTGGCGTGCCAATGGTGCAAACATCCGTTATGAAGACTTTTTAGATGATGCAAGTCTAAAAGCATTGCTAGAAAAATTGCTCAGTACAGACTAAACAAAGCCAATTGGAATTATTTTTGTTCTAAATCGGAAAATACGTCGGGAAATATGGCTTTGTGCATTGTAATTGTTGGCTAAGCTTTTTATTATTGCCGCCTTGTTTTTCGAGATCAGAACTGGATTGAACTTTGAGTAATTTTCTAACCGAACACCTGATACATCGTGACAATGACTTTATGGTGATTCATAAACCAGCAGGTTTACTCACAGTTCCGGGAAAAACAGCAGATTTACAAGATTGTGTTATCAATCGTTTATTGGAAATTGAACCTAAAACGTTATTGATTCATCGTCTAGATCGAGATACTTCGGGGATTTTGGTTTTTGCACTCTCCCGTCAAGGGCAAAACCGTATTTCACGACAGTTCCAAGAACGTCAAACCTCGAAAACTTATCAAGCTTTGGTTGCAGGAACACTTGAAGGTGAAGGTACAGTCGACGTGCCTGTGGTGTATGATCCAGCACACCCACCGTTACATATTGCAGATCCTGCACATAACAAACCCGCGCTGACACATTGGAAAGCCACTGAACATTTTGAAATTCAGGGTAATCCAGTCACGCGTGTCGCTTTAACCCCCATTACCGGTCGATCACATCAGCTTCGTGTTCATATGCAATATTTAGGTCATCCTATTGTAGGTGATACTTTGTATGCAACACCTGAGCAACAGCAGCTGATGCCGCGCTTATGTTTACATGCTGAGCGCTTGAGTTTTAACCATCCTGAAACTGAGCAAACAGTGGAATTTCACTGTCCTGTACCATTTTAGGAAAATCATTTAAATCCCTAAGAATTCTGCTCACTATTTAGTGGGCTTTATGTCAAAATATATTGCTTTATGGTCTAGATTTTTGCTCAAATAACGTTCACAGTTTGAGCATAATATTTTCAGACCGAACTTGAGAAAAAGGTGGAAAAATTGCAGCAGTTTGCTATTGGTCAACGTTGGTTATCAGATACAGAAACGGAACTGGGTTTAGGTGTTCTTATTGATGTTGATGAGCGATCGGTCAGCATTTTATTCCCGAAAAGTGATGAAACTCGTGTCTATGCCCGTCACAATGCACCTTTATCTCGTATTGTTTTCAATGTAAATGACGAAGTCCAAGACCAAGAAGGTCAAATTTGGATTGTCGAATCGCTTGAAGACCGTGGTGGTGTGGTTCGTTATAACGCGGTACGTAAACTGGCCGACGGTACAGAAGAACGTAAAGCACTGAATGAAACACGTATTGGTGCAAGTATTCAGTTAGCAAAACCATTAGACCGTTTACTTGCAAGCCAAGTAGACTATAAAGAATGGTATGACCTGCGTATCGAAGCATTGCTTCTTCAAGCCAATATGAAGTCTAGCCCTTTACGTGGCCTAGTGGGTTCACGTGTGGGTCTCATTCCACACCAACTGTATATTGCGCATGAAGTGGGTAAGCGTTTTGCCCCACGTGTATTACTTGCTGACGAAGTCGGTTTAGGTAAAACCATCGAAGCCGGTCTGATCATTCATCAGCAACTCAAAACGGGTCGTTCAGAACGTATCTTGGTCTTAGTACCTGATTCATTGCAATATCAATGGATGATTGAAATGCGTCGTCGTTTCAATCTTGAGTTCTCATTATTTGACTTGACGCGTACAGCTTCGATTAAAGAACACGATCCAGACCTCAACCCATTCTTAACTGAACAATGCATTATTGCTAGTGTTGATTTGATGATCGACCATGATGACTTGCGTGAACAAGCGCTTGAAGCTGGTTTTGATTTGCTCGTGGTCGATGAAGCCCATCATTTAATGTGGTCAGAAGAAGAAGGCGGCAATGACCGTTATGACCTTGTTGAAGAACTTGCTGAAAAAACTCCGGGTGTCTTGTTATTAACCGCAACACCTGAACAATTAGGTGTGGAAAGTCACTTTGCTCGTTTACGTCTACTTGATCCACAACGTTTTAGTTCGCTTGATCGTTTCTTGGATGAAGAAGAGCAGTATCACCAAACAGCTAAAATTGCTGAAGTGCTTATGTCTGATCTGCCACTCGAAGAAGGGCATTTGGCAGCGATTGAAAGCCTATTAGGTCATCGAATTACTGACGAGCCAGAACAACGCTTCCGTGCCATTCACGAATTATTAGACCGTCATGGTACTGGTCGTATTTTATTCCGTAATACCCGTGAAGCGATTCAAGGCTTCCCAGGTCGTGACTGTCAGCCTGCACCATTACCTGCACCAGAAAACTGGTCTAAAGATGGCAAACTACGTGAACAAATGTGGCCTGAAGAAGCGCAGCTTGATGGCTCGTGGATGGAAACCGACCCACGTGTGATGTGGTTGATGGAACGTCTGCGTACAGATCTGAAACACAAAAAAGTGTTATTGATTGCACGTAGTGGTCCAGTGGTTGAGTCTTTAGAAAATGTACTTCGTTTGCATGCGGGTATTCGTACAGCGATGTTCCATGAAGGCATGAGCTTATTAGAGCGTGACCAAGCAGCAGCTTACTTTGCTGAAGAGTCATACGGTGCGCAAATTTTACTATGTTCAGAAATTGGTTCTGAAGGTCGTAACTTCCAGTTTGCATCGGACTTAGTTTTGTTTGACTTGCCTGCAAACCCAGATGTACTTGAACAACGTATTGGTCGTTTAGACCGTATTGGTCAAGAAAATCGTATTCAAATTCATGTGCCTTATCTGGTTGGTACTGCTCAAGAGCGTATGTTCCGTTGGTATAACGAAGCATTAAATATTTTCTGTAATATCTCCCCGACAGCGCAAACTCTCCAAGAAAACTTCATCGTCAATCTGAAAGATTGTTTGTTGGCAGATAAAGGCCAAGAGTTTGAAGATCTGCTCGAAGCGGTGAGTGTACAACGTGAAGCACTTGAAGCTGAACTTCAAGAAGGTCGTGACCGTTTACTTGAGTACAACTCTTGCCGTCCAATCGTGGCGCAAGAAATTGTGACTGCACTTGAAGACTACGACGACAATACAACCTTACCAATGTTTATGAAGCGCTTCATGGCGTCTACAAACATTGATTTTGATGAGCAAAGTAATGGTACCGTGATCATCAAACCTACGGATCAAATGCAAGTTCAAGGTCTGACTTTGGACGAAGAAGGTATGACGGCGACGTTCTATCGTGACCAAGCACAGATTCGTGAAGATGCTCAGTATTTAACACTTGAGCATCCATTCACTGAAAGTGTGATGGAAATGATTAATACACAAAGCTTTGGTAGTACTAACGTTGCTGTATTGAAATCAGCAGCTTTACCACAAGGTTCTGTGTTAATGGAAGTGTGGTTTAAAGTCGATGTCGTTGCACCGAAAGCACTGAATTTGCCGTCAAGTTTGCCACAACAGTTGGTTCGTGTATTACTAAGCGAAAAAGGTCAGGATTTATCGCAAAAAATTGCACCTGAAATTTTACGTCCTTATTTACATCATCTTGATGGCAACAGTTGCCGCCAAGTGGTTAAGGCGCGTCGTGATGTCATTGAACAGCGTTATACGCAAGCGCTTGAAATTGCTCGTGGTGCATTACCGGGCTTTAAACAACAAGCCAAAGAAATCTATGGTAGCAAATGGCAGTATGAAATTGACCGTTTGACTTATTTGAAGCAGTTCAACCCAAGTATTCGTGAAGACGAAATTGCACGTTTACAAAAACTGCAAAAAGAAGGTTTAACACTGCTTGATGGTCTAGCGGTTACACCAGAAGCGATTCAAATTATGGTAGTGGTTAAGCCATAAGTTAAGAATCTTAAAAAAGCACCTTCGGGTGCTTTTTTTTATGGCTAAAATTATAACTGTAAAATTAATCACGACAGATTTAAGCTAAATCTTAGTTTTGTATTATTTTTTTAATCTAAATTGTCGACATCGGCATAAAAAAAGTAACTATTTTTCAGTAATTCTACAGCTTGATCAAAATCTTCTAGTTCATCCAACATATAAAATATGGCTTCGAGCTTGGTAAAGTCCGGATGATTTTTTGCTAACTGAATTTGGATCGTACATCGGTCTGCTTGGCTGCGTGTTGCATAATGAGCAGTAAGTAAATCAAAGTTGATGTCAATGCATAGCGGCTGTTTTAAAGCAATGGCACCAGAATAAGCATGTATTTCAGGTAATAAACGTAAGACTAAATCAGCCTCTTTGCTTTCCGCCACGATGAGCTCTGGGTCTGCGGTCTTACACAAGGCGAGTACTTCAGTTAACAGGGTTGAGTCATCTAGTGTATGGTCTAACACGATGACTTTTTGCGGTTGGGTTAAATCAAAGTCATTTATTAAAATCATAAAACCTCCTGAAAATAGAATGGTTATGCTTTATTTATCTGCGCTATAAAATGAAATGGTGCTATGTATCGAATCTAAAATTTTCTAAAAATGGTTTTGAATAATGTGTTCAATCTATGAACGATCTAAAGTTAATCATGGTGTAGAAACACACCTTGTTCTGATTCGAAGCTCAGTTAAATACTGAAATTGTAAAATAGGGCGCTATGCTTCATGCTCATTGCTAGACCCAATATACATGCTTTGATTAGTAAAAGAATCGGCATTGCGACATAAGCTGTCGTTGTTGGTGTCGATTGAATTATGAAAGTGAAATTATTAAATGTATTCGGACATATAGCGATAGCATCATACTTAAATGATTGATCACGAACTGTCTTAATGTCGTGTTTTGATGATTTAGTTAAGTAAAGTTTTGGCTTGGTTAAATTTATACGTCGATGCTGGCGAGTTGAGGGCAGTTCCGTTAAAATGCTTCAAATTTCAGCGGTTCGTTAGAAGAAAATAAAAATATGAAATCCTTAATTACTTTAGGTAGTAAAACGTCACACGGTGGTGTGGTTTCAGAATGTGAACCTTCATTTGTGATTAATGGTATTGCGGTACATTTAAATGGCATGAAACATTATTGCCCGAAATGCAATTCGACTGTGGCTGCGATTGCGGCAGATCAAAGTACAACGGTCAAGGGGCGTGGTGTTGTGGTTGCTGGAGATAAAACCACTTGTGGCGCAACCTTCTTACCAAATCAATCAATGGTCGGTTCACAAAAATAATCTGCATACTGACTTTTAGGTCATCTAGATAAGCTCTTTGAGTCCTGTTTAAATCGTATTGATCTCTTTATGATGGGTCATCATCAGTTGATTGGATGAGTTTTAGATGAAAAGCGCGATCCATTTTACCCATGCCAATGGTATTCCTGCCGCGAGTTATCGAAAGTTTTTATCCTACTTTTCACCGCAATTTGATGTGAAGGCGATTCCGCTGATTGGTATGGATGAGCGCTATCCGATCACCAAAGATTGGCGATATTTGGTCGATCAAGTCATCGCAGATATTGAGCACCAATTTCCAAAGCAACAAGTGATTGGGCTAGGGCATTCTTTTGGCTCTTTAGTCACCCTGATGGCGGCTTATAAACGTCCAGATTTGTTTTCACAACTGATTATTATGGATCCACCTTTTGTAATCGGTCCTAAGTCCGCCATTTTTGAAGGCATGCAAAAATTAAAGTTCAAAACTGTCGATAAAATCACGCCTGCGGCGATTACGCTGAAGCGCAATGATCATTGGTCAAATTTGGATGAAGCCTATACGGCTCTGCGGAATAATCGTTTATTTAAAAGTTTTGATTCGCAGTGTTTTGAAGATTACTTTGCACAAGGCATTCAAGCTGATGAAAAACGCGGTGGCGTGACCCTCAGCATTCCAAAAGCCGTCGAAGCACAAATTTTCCGTACAGTGCCTGCATGGTGGTGGCGTACCCCACGGAAAGCCCCTCAAATGCCTGTACACCTTATCACCGCAAATGACAGCCATTTTTATAAACAAGGTTTGCCTGACGGAATGAAGAAAACCTATGGTATAGATTATAGTGTGGTTGATGGTGGGCACATGTTTCCACTTGAGCAGCCGAAACAGACAGCGCTACACGTCATGCAGTACTTACAGCATTAGAAAAATATATTTTGCTCATAAAAAAGGAGACCTGAACGTCTTCTTTTTTTCTCACCGTTAATTTTTAGCGAATTTGGGCTTCGTCTAGATGGCGAGCACCTTCCAATATCATACGAATCATAATCATGGTTTGTTCGGCAACTTCTTTGCGTTGTTCTGTCGGTAGATCAATGACTTTCGCACCCATGTTAAACACCAATTGGGTAATACCACGTGCCACGATGTCAGGATGAGCCAACTTGCTCTGATTTAAACGCTCTAGGACGATTAAATCTTCTCTTAATTCTTGTTGGAAATAGTTGAGTTGACGCTCAACTGCATTTTTATAAGAATGCGAACCAGTATAGCCTTCACGAAGCAACAGGCTTAAGTTGCCTTCATCGGCATCTAGCTGCTGAATAAATACTTCAACTGAACTACGAATAATACTGCTTTGGCGTGATGCCTGAAGGCGTGCTTCATGCAAAATTTGACGTAACACACCGCCAGCTCGATCAATCAACTCAATGGCTAATTCATCAATATCTTTGAAATGACGATAGAAACTATTTGGAGCAATGCCAGCTTCACGTGCAACTTCACGCAAACTCAGTGATGAAATACTTTTTTGTGGACCAATTAAATTAAGCGCTGCCTGAAACAGTTCTTCCTTGGTAATTGTTGCTTTACGACCTACAGTGCGAACTGTAAGTGGAGTTTCAGCTTCAGAATGTAAATCTTCCTGGTACATGTTAACCATATTCGTCTGTGCAGACTGAGTCATATTTTTTAATAGATTAAAAACATTAACATATTATAGCGTCTGCTAATAGCTTTTGTGAAAATGTCGATTAAATGCACAAGCGTATATACAAATATATATACATGTGTATAATAATTAAAAACCTCCCATGAGTTGTATTTGATTATGCATGTACTCGAAAAAGCGAAAAAGCCTTTAAACGCAATCAAAGACAGTGTTGTAGACGTCAATGCGGTAAATTTCTGGTTGCAGAAATTTAATCCGTTATGGTCTGGTAATCAAGCACTCGGCAAAATTGTACAAAAAGAAAATGCAGCAAATGAGATGGTTAGCCTAACCATACAGGTGAACCGTTTGTTTAAAATTGGTGAAGCTGGTCAGCATCATCCTGTTTTTGCTTGCGTAAATGGTATCCGTTACGAACGTACTTATAGTTTGACTCAGTTGGATGATCAACACGTATTACTTAGCGTAAAAAAAGTGAATACGGGTATTGTGAGTACTTGGCTCGTAGAACAAGCGCAAGTGGGTGATATCTTAGAATTTGGTCAGCCTTTTGGTGATATGACTTTGGTGTCAAATTCTGCGCCGTTGCTACTATTGGCTGCGGGTAGTGGTATTACGCCAATGTTGAGTTTGTTGAAAGGGATGAGCAAAACTAAGCAAATTGCGGAGCAACCAATTCAGTTAATGTACTGGGTTAAGTATCACGATGATGCCGCATTTAAATTACGCTTCGAAGCTTTGGCAAGTCAATATCCAAACTTTAAATTTCAAATTTTCTTTACCCAAGAAGATGTTGCTGATCCACGATTAAATGGCTCTCACGCTGCTCAAATTAACAACATTGAGTACACTACAGTGTTTGCATGTGGTCCATCGGGTTTCGTCACTCAGGCCGAAGCGTTATTTGATCATGCACAGTGCTTTATGAGTGAAGCATTTAGCATGAGTCCAATCGCAACGGATGATATTGGCTTTGTGAATGTCACGCTTACACAATCCAATAAAACCGTCAGTATTCCAAAAGGCCAATCAATTCTAGCGAGTCTTGAACAGCAAAATATCAAACCAAATCACGGTTGCCGTATGGGCATTTGTAATAAATGTGCCTGCAACAAAGTTGAAGGTTCGACTAAAAATATGGTCAATGGTAGCCAAAATACAGAACCGGGTAATTTACTCAAAATTTGTGTGAACTCAGCACAGTCAGATCTCGTTATTGATTTATAAGGTAGAAAAAATATGAACATGCCTGTAAAAATTGAATATTTTAAAAATCCTAAAAACCGTGAGTTAACCCAATCGCAATTAGATGAACTTGCGCGTGAGCTTGACGCGATTAAGCAAGAAGTTTTAGATGACTTAGGTGAAAAGGATGCGAAATACATTCGTCGTGTGTATTCGACTATTCGATATTCATCTATGGCTGGTCGTGCATTATTGTTTGCAGGTTGGTTTCCGCCAGCGTGGATTTTAGGCACAGGTCTTTTAGGTTTTGCCAAAATCATGGAAAACATGGAATTAGGTCATAATGTCATGCATGGTCAATATGACTGGATGAATGATCCTAAATTCAATGGTCAGACTTATGAATGGGATATCGTGGGTACTGCAGATAACTGGCGCCAAACTCACAATTTTAAACATCATACCTATACCAACATTAAAGGTATGGATGATGATATTGGTTATGGTCTCGTTCGTTTGTTCCCAGAACAGCGTTGGAAGCCGGGCTATCTATTACAACCGATTTATAGCATTCCATTTTGCTTATTGTTTCAATGGGGTGTTGCCATTCAAAACCTTGAATTGGGTAAATACTTTAAAGGTCGCAAAACAAAACAGCAGACCAAAGAAGAATGGAAGCCAATGCAAGCCAAAATCGGCAAGCAATTATTTAAAGACTATGTGTTTTTCCCGCTTATTGCAGGGCCGGCAGCATTACCTGTGCTCACAGGGAACCTCGTTGCGAATGGTCTTCGTAACATTTGGACGTTTAGTATTATTTTCTGTGGTCACTTCACCAAAGATGTTGAAGTTTTCCCGAAAAAAGTACTTGAAAATGAAAGCCGTGGACATTGGTACATGCGTCAAATCCGTGGTTCTTCAAACCTTACTGGTTCAGAAGCATTTCACATTTTGACAGGGCATTTAAGCCATCAGATCGAACACCATTTATACCCTGATGTTCCTGCGCGTCGTTATCGTAAAATGGCGCCAAAAGTACAGGCCGTATGTGAAAAATATGGTTTGAACTATAACAACGCAAGCTTAGTGAAACAGTACGGCAGTGTACTAAAACGTATTGTGAAATATGCGTTTCCATTTAAAAAGTAATAAACGCTACACTAAATTTACGGGAAAAAAAGCCATGCAATTGCATGGCTTTTTTATATTAACTTTGGGGAAATATCTATTTTACTTTTTGATATGTAATTTGAGGATCTTAATCAAATTCATATAATTTCCTTTTTTAGCCATACGAATGACCAATTCAATTTCTTCTTTCGTCCACATCTGGCGAGTGGCTGAGAAGGCAAATTGAGCAAGGAGTACAAATGGATTTTCGCCAAATTTAATATGGAGGCCTTTGACATATTTCGGTGGATTGAATTGATTCATATTCTTTTCCCGCTTTTAATATTTGACCGCATTATTTCTAATTAATGAGAAAAATAGCACACTATAAAGTCAAAATAAAAGCAGAATTTTCAAAATTTACCCATATATTAGAGCGACTTAAATTTAAGTTTGTGATTGTTAACTTTGATTAATAAAACAAACTAAATTACTCGACTTTAGTCGAGTTCTGGTAGGCACTTATCCTGTCCATTCATGAAATGGTGGGTGGCCAATTCAAACATGGCGAGGTCTTCATCGCTATTTCCATAGGCATAAACATGCTCATAGTCTTGAAGGTTAAATTGCTCCAAAACGCGAATTTTCTTTTGCTCACCACTACAGTCTAAGGTTTGATACAAACCAGTCAGTATTTGGTCATTGGCTGCTGTTTCGGTACAAATCAGTTTGACCCCGAGCTTTTCAGCCACAGGTTTAAGATATAAATCGACGGAGGCCGAAACTAAAACGACTTCATGACCGCGTTTTTGGTGTTGCTGTAATTGTTCATACAGTGAAGGATTGAGTTCTGCCATCAAATGTTCAGCATATTGCGCTGCTTGATTTAAAATGTGCTCATGATTGGCTTGGCTAAACATTGCGGCATATAGGCGAGGACGCATTGCATGTGCAGGATATAGCTTGAGATAATAGCCTTGAATCCAAGGAAGAATTTTAATCCCTTGGCGCACGATATGCCTTTTAGGCAGGGAATAGAAGATGAACCCTGTAAAACTGTCTTTATTACACAGGGTTCCGTCAAAATCAAATAAGGCTAAAGTTTTAGGTTTTTGATGCGGCGCATGCATGTTTGATAACGTCCATCGACTCGTGTGGCAAACCAATTGGTATTGTAATCACGGCTTAATTTTGGCCCCGAAATTACGACTTCAGGCATCATGGCGTAAAACGGTTCTTTACCAGTCTTTTCTTGGTACAATTTTTTGACCGCTTTATACGTCAAAGTATCTTCAAAGTCCTGATCTTTTTCTTTTTTAAGATCTGAACGAATTTGACGTGGCGTCGCGATCACATTGTTTTCTGCAAAAACGGCAATCAACGCGGTTTCAGACTGGCTTTTTGCAGAACGTGGAGAACCATCTTTATTATAAAGTAAGAGGTCACCATCTAAGCCGAGCTCAGCAGGGGTCAAGTCATTCAACATGCTTTGGAATGCCGCATTACGACTCGAATAACGACCCGAGTTATAATCTGCAAAACGATAAATCGGTTTGTCATATTCAGCCGGATACATCATTAAACGGTGGATGCCATAATACAAACCGCCATATTGGCTATACATGTCTGTGCGTAGTGCGGCAATATTTCCACCTTGGCGTTTGTGGTCTTTGGCATAGCCTATATGGACTTGCATCGAACCCAAAGTAGTAATTGGGTTGAGCTTTTCACCAATATCTTGTCCAACCAGTTTCGCTGCGCCCGTCAAAGCACTCACGTGATAATGTTTAGACATATAGTCAAAAATTTCACGATATAACTCGTCTAGTTCACGTTCAGTTTGTACACGGCGCATTTGGCTCAGATAGTTATCTTCTGGACTCGGTTGATTTTTTAACACATCTTGGAAATAGCCAGCGACTGTACCACCGATGCCATCACCCAATTTATCTTTAAACTTTTCTTCAAGACGATCTTGAACTTCTTTGACGGCTTTTTCACCGAGTCCCGGCACATGCGGGTCGGCAACAAAATTGGACTCTTGATCGACTACAGCAACAATCGTACAAACATTTTCTTTCGTGGTTGGAATACCGAGCTGATCACTAATGTCGTAGATATCATTGGCCCATGACAGACGTTCATTCACGCGAGGTGGAATGGCTTTTTTGATCTGTTCCGCTTCCATAGTGGGTTCATCTTTGCTCCACCATGAACCATTACCACAGGCAGCCAAGCCAATGGATAAAGCCAGTACAGAAAGGGATTTAAAGCATAATGTGGTCGAAAAAGTTTTGTTCATATTTTCCAATAAACTCAGCCATATGGGGGCGACAAAGCAGGTGCAGTATACTATGCAAAATACATAAGTAATGAATAAATATGTATATGTCTCATAGGGGACTGTCAATCTATTTATGGAGATCTACGCGTGTAAAAACAAGCAGTTCTGTCAGGATGATTGGAAAAAGAATGCTTTTTGAGCTAAATAGATGAATATTCCAATATCATTTTCAACAGATTATAAAAAATGCAGGTATATACTAGCTGAAATCCATAAATTTTTTAAGGGGATTATTATGCCAGCTAAATTTTTCAGTCGTTTCTTGGGTTTGATTGCGTTAGTTATGGTATTGGGGGCAATCATTATTAACTTTGTTGTGGCTAAACCGATGGTGGAATATTGGATCTTACTCTTACTACCTTGTTTTGCCGTTCCAATTTTAACCTCAGTGATGATCACGAAGGATGAAAATCTTTAACATCATCGTTCAGTAAATCTATATTTCAATCCAATAGATGATGAATACTCAGTCTGTGCAAAAAGCTCACATCGGGTGGGCTTTTTGTTGATGTGTCTAAAGTATTTTATACTGTGCAAATGAGAAATTTAAAACGCCAGCACAAATTAAAGGTATCAAACGTGATTTGGTCAACTGAACAAGATGCCGTGTTGATCGAACATGCAGATTTAGCTATGTCTGAATTAATCCAGCACTTGGGATTTAGTGAAGAAGACATTTTACAAAGAAAAAAAGTATTGGGTTTAAACCGGCGGGCACGTCAAATTCAACGTTTATATTTTAAATAATTGAAATCAAATTCATTGAAAGCTGCGACAGATCTAAAATGTCTGTGAATTTAAAAACCCACAATCTGTGGGCTTTTAAATTTTTGCTCAATTATTTTGCAACAGCTTCAGAAGCAGGAGCCGCTTCAGTTGCATCTTGAGCAACTTCAGTTGTTTGAGCTTCAGATGCAGCAGCTTCAACTTTTTGTTCTTCAGCAGCAAATGTAGTTGCAGCAGCAGCAGAGATAAGTGTAGCGAAAAGTACTTTGTTTAAAGTTTTCATGATTCAATCTTCAGTCTATTTTTTTGGAAAAAACAACTTAATGTATTAATCATGATAAAAGTGTAATTAAAATGAGTTGTTATGTGTCTAGATTGTGAACATTTGCGAAAAACTTATCAAAATAAATCAATAGTTTGAAATCCATTACAAAATAATATGTGTCATTCAAATGTCGTTTAATATTTGAAAGGCTTTAAAAAGAAAAACCCGAATAAATCGGGAAGTGTATTTTACATTGTTATTACAGCGAAACTTACACACTTTTCGCTTAATAACAATTTATCGCACAATTGTGACGCCATGATGAAAGGGAGATTATTCAGCAGGGCATTCAATTTTGAGTTTTTCTTTGTAATAGTCCTGTGCAATCTTTAAATCATTCAACATTTTATCTTGAGTATAGTCTTGGGCTGCGAGTTTGAGCATGGCAGGCATGTAGTTAGTTTTATATTCATGAGGGTAGTCATGACATAAGACTTGGGTTTTTTCCTTGATCGATGTACTTGGAGCATCTAAAACATCAAGGTATTGACTGATTTGCGCATCTGACTGCTCAAATTGTTGAGTCGCTTGTTCCGTTGTTAAATCAGCGTTTTGGCTTTCAGCTGCAGCCATCTCGTCATTGGGTTGTTGGCAGGCAGTCAAAAAAGTAGCGAAAAATATAAAAGAGAGAATTTTCAATTTTTTCATAAATTTCAACTCACAGATGTGAATTTATCGGGTTTAAGTTTTCAATGATTTTAGCAGTATCCCTCTATAGTAACACCTGTACAGGCAGATCTGCTGAAAGTCTGATGTTGAATCGATAGTGTGTTAACTACATGGCTGATGCATAAGTTTCAACGACTCTTAAGCAAAAGCGTAGAAATTTTTGTATGGAATTACTAAACTATCGCATTGCAAATTTGCCGTCCAATTCCGAGGCTTCAAATTCCTCAATTCAATCGTTGAGCAATGTTGATATTCATTGTCATCATTCAATTGTATAATCATTGCCATGAAACGTTTTTACGCTCAACAGATTTTGCGAACATACATTTGAATTTAGCATTGTTAAAAGTGGCTTCGAAGATTTCGAATGTGGTTCGGGCATCATTTGCTAAATATAGCTAGAGGTTAAAACATTGAGTCAACATCCTGTCATTCAAGAATTGTTCGATCGTCCCATCGAGAGAAAACTGTGGGTGGCACCTATGGCAGGGGTTACAGATCGCCCATTTCGTACACTTTGCAAATACTTTGGTGCAGGTCATGCGGTCAGTGAAATGATGACGGCAGATAAGACACTACGCATGAGTAAAAAGAGTCTTTATCGTGCCAATTTTGATGGTGAAATAGCGCCTATTTCTGCCCAAATTGCAGGGTCAGATCCAGCTGAACTGGCTGAAGCCGCTCGCTATCAAGTGGCAAATGGTGCGCAAATTGTCGACATTAATATGGGATGTCCGGCGAAGAAAGTCTGTAATAAGTTAGCAGGTTCAGCGCTGCTCAAAGATGAAGACTTAGTGGCTCGCATTTTAGATGCTGTGGTTGATGCAGTTGATGTGCCCGTGACCTTAAAAACCCGTTTGGGCTATCTCAATGGTCATGAAAACATTATGCGCGTTGCGAAACGTGCCGAAGAAGCTGGGATTGCTGCATTGGCGCTTCATGGTCGTACACGTGAAGATATGTATCTGAATACGGCGCGTTATAGCTTAATTAAAGATGTGAAATCGTTGATCAATATTCCTGTGATTGCCAATGGTGATATTGATACACCTGAAAAAGCCAAATATGTATTGGATTATACTGGTGCCGATGCAGTCATGATTGGTCGCGCAGCTCAAGGTCGCCCATGGATATTCCGTGAAATTGGACATTACCTGACGACAGGTGAGCATATGGCTGCGCCAAGTATTATGGAAGTTCGTGACGTATTGCTCGGACATTTGTCTGAATTATATGGTTTTTATGGTGAATATTCAGGTTGTCGAATTTCACGTAAACATATTGCTTGGTACACAAAGGGTTTACGCTCTAGTAATGAGTTCCGCCAAAATATGTATAAAGTTGAATCTACAGCAGATCAATATAAAGTCGTCGAAAACTATTTTAATCACTTACTCGATCATGGTCAGATCATGAGTGATGTTCAAGTTGATCAGGTCAATTTGCTTGAAACCAAATAACTTAAAGCCAATCGAAATGGATCTGTGCAATGTGATACAAAGTAAGTCGATTTAAGCTAGTTAGATTTATTTGAAATAGATTTAACTAACTTTATTCAAATGATCTAAAACAAATATTTAAATTGTGCATCGATGACAGCCTAAATTGCACATAAAAAGCCCTCAATGTTGAGGGCTTTTTATTAGGCATTCATGTTTAAATGATGCGTTGAGCGAGGTCTTAGTTAAAGCGCATTTCTAAAACCAATTGATTGATCAAGTCGGGTGCTTCCAATTCACGTATTTGAGAGACATTAGTTCCTGCCCAAAATGCACCATATTCATGTACGCCATGCTTGCTGGCTGCTGCATGTAATTGTTTGCCTAAATCATAGCTATATGGGTAAGCCGGAACGGTTGGGCGAGTCGGCGTATCAATATCTGTGTGCCAGTTATTGATAATGCCACGTGCAGGCCGGCCTGAAATACTTGATGTAATCTGCGTGATGGGCGCATCAAATAGTGCTTTGCGATAAGCCTCATTTGCATTTGATGTTTTGCATTGCACAAAAGCAGTGCCCAGTTGAACAGCATCTGCACCCAACTCCATAATTTGATAGGCTTGATGTCCATTCATAATGCCACCAGCCGCAACGACTGGACATTGAATATGGCGTTTCAAGAGCTGAACTAAGTCACGAGTCTTGACGCTGCTATCAAAGTTTTCATTGAAAATGCCACGGTGACCACCAGCTTCAATACCTTGAGCAATCACGATATCAATGCCTGCAGCTTCAATCAATTTGGCTTCTGCTAAGTTGGTTGCAGAAACTAGAGTCAAAATACCCGCTTGTTTTAAGGCCTGGATTTGATGTGGGTGCGGAATACCAAAATGAAAGCTTACCGCTTTAGGGCGCGTTTCCAGTACGAGGTTTAGAAACTGGTCATTGTCTTTAAAGCTTGGATAAATACAGTTCAGTGCTTCTGGAGCTTCTGCATTATATTGAGCAAAGCGTGATTTAAATTGCATGATCCATTTGGCAGCAACTTGTTCATCGAGTTCTACTGTATCATGACAAAAGAAATTCACCTGAAAAGGTTGGTCAGTAAGTTCTTGAGTTTGTAAAATTTGCTGACGTGCATTCTCAACACTGCTTGCACCTAAACCCAGTGAACCAAGTCCACCTTGATTTGACACTTCTGCAGCAAGCTCAGGTGTAGAAACACCTGCCATTGGGGCAAGAAATATAGGGTGTTTGATGCCAAGTTTTTCTAATAAAGTCATGTGCATACTCCAATCACTCTAATTACTTTGCCCAAGCGAGTGAAATTAAGCAAATAATATTCGTTATTTCATATCAAAATGGTCTTATGCTTACACGAAAGTTGTACTTGAAATTAAGCGACACCTCGTGTCGTAGTAATGATGTATGACCCGACTTTTGAGGTTGATCCTATTAAAATTAATGCTCTGATCATTTTAAGTTTTAAAACTCTCCTATGTCTGAACGTATCCGTGAAAAACTGCAAATTTTAGCCGATGCTGCCAAATATGATGTCTCATGTTCTTCGAGTGGTAGCAAGCGCCAAAATAAAGACAAAGGTCTGGGTAATACTGGAAACGGCATTTGCCATAGCTATACCGAAGATGGTCGCTGTGTTTCGTTATTAAAAATTCTATTTTCCAATGTCTGTATTTTTGACTGCGCATATTGTGTGTCCCGTCGAAGTAACGACGTAAAGCGCGCAGCATTTACGGTACAGGAAGTGGTCGATTTGACCATGAATTTTTATCGTCGGAACTATATTGAGGGGCTATTTTTAAGTTCGGGAATTTTTAAATCAGCAGATTACACCATGGAGCGCATGTTGCAAGTGGTGAAAAAGCTGCGTTTAGAAGAAAATTTCAATGGTTATATTCATCTGAAGACCATTCCGGGGGCATCTCAGGAAATCATTACCGAAGCAGGTTTATATGTCGACCGTATGAGTATTAATTTGGAAATGCCGACAGAAGATGGGTTAAAAAAATTTGCACCTGAAAAAAGCCATGTCGAAGTTCAAAAAGACTTAGGTATCGTCCGAGACCGTTTGATTCAATTTAAAGATGAACGAAAAATAATACGTACAGTGCCTAAGTTTGTACCCGCAGGACAAACGACGCAAATGGTGGTGGGCGCACATCAAGAGTCTGACCGTGATGTCATACTGATGGCAGACCGTCATTACAAAGAGTTTAAGCTTAAGCGTGTGTATTACTCAGGTTATATTCCAATTAATGAAGAGGAGCGTGCGCTGCCAGCTGTGGGTTCTGCGCCACCGTTATTACGAGAAAATCGGTTGTATCAAAGTGACTGGTTGATGCGTTTTTATGGGTTTGAAGCGACAGAGTTGGTCGATGAAGAGCATCCAAATTTAGAATTGGATATTGATCCAAAATTAGCGTGGGCACTGCGTCATCCAGAGCAATTTCCCGTGGATATCAGCCGTGCAGAATATCAGATGATCTTGCGAGTGCCGGGTATTGGTGTACGTTCTGCTAAAAAAATTGTTCAAGCACGACGTTTTGGGAAAATCCATATCGACCAATTAAAACGTATGGGTATTTCCTACAACAGAGCACAACATTTTATACGCTGTGAAGATTCTCCCAAATTTATTCGAGATCAACAGCCACATCAAATACGTCAGCAGATCTTGCAAAGTGGTCAGTCGAAATATACTCAGCAGATTTCACCTCAATTGAACTTAGGTTTTTAGGATACAGTCGTGAGTATTTATGTCTTTGATGGCACGATGACAGGATTACTAAGCTGCATTTTTCGGGCCTTTCAATTTAAGGAATTTGACGTACAGATTTGCACGGATGGGCAAGTACAGGCGGGTCTTTTCGCCGATGTCATTGATGTAGCAAGTCATGATGAACATGCACAGCGGGTATGGCAGGGTTTAAAACTCAAAGCATCTGATCGTGCGTTGAAACAGTTTTATTATGCATTTTTATCCGAGCAGCAGCAGGCTTTTCAGCATTGCTTTAATTTTGCAGTGTATGTGTTTCAGCAGCAGCGAGATGTATCAAAGAATTATGGTCATGCAGACGTATTGGGTCTGAGTCAATGGGCGAAGCAAGTGGGACGTGAAAAACATCGTATGGAAGCTTTTGTGCGTTTTAAAAAATGTCAGGATGGTTTGTTTATTAGTTTAGTCTCACCTGATTTTAATGTATTGCCTTTGATCGAGCGGCATTTTAAGGCACGCTATCAAGATCAACGTTGGCTAATTTACGATGAAAAACGTAACTATGGCATTTACTATGATCTACAGCAGGTGCATCAAGTGGATATGGATGCCACAACCATAGACGGGCAAATACTGTCAGGTCATAGTCAATCCTTCAATATCGAACTGGATGATGATGAAATTTTATATGATCAGCTTTGGAAAGATTATTTTAGAAGTGTCAATATTGAAGCTCGACGTAATATGAAATTACATGTGCAGTATGTGCCACGTCGTTATTGGCGTTATATGAATGAGAAAGCGATTTAAGTGTGAATCATCTAGTTGTTTTCGGGCATAATGATTGCGCTTTTGATTGTTTAAGTGAGACCTTGATGAAATTATTTCTTGTTACGACCGTTCTGACGGCAATGACGCTCACGGCGTGTTCTGCAAATGAACAAGAAAAGAAAACATTCAATCCGCAAAGTTATCAAGTTGCCGATACTACTGGATTACAACTACGCTTTGAACAATTAAATCAAACTCTAGCAAAAGATTTTAGCCAACTAAAAAAAGTAGAAAGTATGGCTTTTTCAGATCAATCCGCTTTAGATGTTCAGAACTTAAAAACTTTAAATCAGCATTTTGTTGCCAATACCGCTTTAAAAAGCTCCAAAATTGCCTATTGCGAAGTAATGAATCATTATTTTACCGAAATGTATCATCGTGGACATGTGAACTTGGCCTTGGTGAAAGATGTTAAACTGCCAAATGCCGCAAGCGAAGATTTGAGTCAGGTATTTGCAAATGCTGACCAATTTTATGATTTTATTATCAACCGCTATACCACATACAAACAGGCACAAGAAACCATGCAATATGGTTGTAATCTAAAAGGTGCACTGACAGATTAAAAAAAAGCCCCTCACTTGAGGGGCTTTTTATTTCACAGATATTAGCAGCCTGTTAATTTTTCAGGTTGTGGACGTTCGCCAGGGAAGAAGATTGGACGTAATTTGACGCCGATACCGTTCCCAATGAAGGCAAATACTAACCATAACCAGCCGTGTAAACTACCTGAAGCGATACCGCTGAAATATGCACCAATGTTACAGCCGTATGCTAAACGTGCGCCATAACCCAACATCAAACCACCGATCACAGCTGCTAGCAGTGAGCGTTTTGGGATATTAAAGTTCGGTGCAAATTTGCCTGCTAGGCTCGCTGCGAGTAAGGCACCGAGCATGATGCCGAAATTCATCATCGACGTAATATCAAACCATAATGATTCGGTCAGTGCTTTGGCATTTGCAGGTTGTTGCCAATATGCCCAAGATGCAACATCGATCCCCATGACACTTGCTGATTTTGCGGCCCAAACGGCTAAGGCAGAGGTTACGCCCCAAGGACGGCCTGCAAGTGCGAGTGTGGCAAAGTTCAGTAAAGTTAGGATAATTCCGCCCCAAACTAAAGGCCATGGACCACGTAGAAAACGTTTCCAACCGTGTTGCATGGCTTGCGGCTCGACCTCAAGCTGACCATGGCGTTTCTTTTCAAAGTAAACTGTTGCTGCGGCAATCAATATAAAGAGCACAAAGTTTAATGCCAGTGCAGGGACTACACCAAAGCTTTTGACTAAAGAAATCGGCTCAAAGTGGGGAAGGTCAAACCACCATTGAATATGTGAAGTTGCAATCAGTGAACCTGTACAGAAGAAGATCAGCGTTACAATCATGCGTGCACTACCTGCGCCCACAGTGTACAGGGTGCCTGATGCACAACCGCCGCCAAGTTGCATACCAATACCAAAAATAAAGGCACCGATCATCACGGACATTGAAACAGGATTAACGTTACCTTTGACTGGGTTGCCAAATAATTCACCCGCACCTAAAGCAGGGAAGAAGAGCAGTACAGCCAAAGCCAACATGATCATTTGTGCACGTAAGCCACGACCACGACGCTCTTTAATAAAGACACGCCAACTTGAGGTAAAACCAAAAGATGCGTGATAAAGCGTCATACCCAAAGCACCGCCAATTAAAAATAGCAATGCTTGGTTAACGCCTACAACCAGATAAGCACCAATGGTGCCTAAAATTAATAAAACAAAAGCCACCCAAATCGATATATTGGATCGATTGGCTGGCGCAGCAATAACAGACATGGAGAAAAAAGCTTAAAAAATGTATCTCTATTTTACGGTTTTTATATATTGTAAAAATGAATATTGTTGAAAAATCACACAATCATTACTGTATATAATTGATTTAACATATATGAAAAACTGATAAAGCGAGCGTTAAACTGGATTTACATTAAATAAAGAACCAATCCAGCTAGAAAATAGCATGGCTGCAATGCCCCACAGAGCAACACGTAGACTGCCTTTCAACATAGAAGTGCCTGCTGCATAACTGGCTAAGGCACCGAGGAGTGCTAGGGAAATCACGCCAACGGCCATAACAGTTTTTTCAATATGCATGTCAGCACTGATCAAGATCGCAACCATCGGAAATAGTGCACCAATTGAAAATGCTAAAGCCGATGATAGTGCTGCTTGAACGGGTTTTGCTGCGGTATTGTCATGGATTCCAATTTCATCTCGTGCATGGGCCTCTAGTGCATCATGGGCCGTCAATTGGACTGCAACTTCATGTGCTAGGTTCGGCTCTAACCCACGATTTACATAAATTTGAGTCAGCTCTTTAAGCTCCATATCTGGGTTACGTTGTAATTCTTTATGTTCCATGTGAAGATCTGCTTTTTCGACGTCTTCTTGAGATTTCACAGAGATATATTCACCCGCAGCCATAGATGTTGCACCAGAGATGAGTCCTGCAATACAGGTAATGAGTAAGGTATGGCTAGAAGCACCACTTGCTGCCATGCCCATAATTAAACTGGTGACGGAAATAATGCCATCATTTGCACCGAGTACAGATGCACGTAGCCAACCAGTACGTTCCATAAAATGTTTTTCGGTATGATGTGAATAAGACATTCTTTTCTCTAAATTTGTTATATATATGACGTCATAAGATTGACCTGACGTCAGTTAAATTTCAAGTTAAAAATGGATTGAAACAACACGCTGAGCAAAAGACAAATATAAAAAAAGCACCCGAAGGTGCTTTTTTTAAAGAATGCTTATTGTTGAGCTTTTTCTTTCACGTTTGCTGCACCTTGCTCAACAGCACCTGCTGTTGCAGCAGTCGCGTCTTTAGCTGCTTCTTTTGCATTGTGTGCAGCAGCTTCAGCATTTTCTGCTGCATTATCAGCTGCTGTCGCAGTTGCAGTTGCAGCATTATCTACAGCAGTAGCTGTCGCAGTTGCTGCTTCTGAAGTTGCATCAGCGATGTCATGGCCTGCTTGGTCAGCAGCGTTTTCTAGGTGTTCACCAGTTGTTGCACCTGTTTCTGGCGCTTTGTCTTTATTACAGCCAACAAGTGCAACAGTTGCAGCCAAACCTAAAGCAACAAGTAATTTATTCATTTTGATCTTTCCTTTTTTTGTTATGCCCGTAGCATGGGCTGAATTTATATTAGCTGAAAAAATATTCAAAAATCGATCAAAAATTGTTGATTTAGTGTAATTTTATCCAGCTTATTTTGTAGTTTAAAAGCCTTTATATCTACTTATAGCGTTAAGTGTTTTGAGTAAATAATTCTTCAATTGAGTTAACAAGTAGATAGATAAATTCACTGTCTTCATGGCGCCATAAATATATTTCTTCCCCCAATTGTGTATCGTCTATCGTATGCATCAATAAATAATCGCCATCACCGTTATGTGCAATGGCAATGCTGTTTTCAGGGAAGTCTTCAATTTTACTTATAGTTTGATGTTCTGCGGCTAGATGATTCGTTGTGCGTTTTATTCTTTTCACATCGCTGGTGTCCTGGAAGGGGAAGAGCCACCATGCTTCGATATCATCACCATCTTCAAATTCATCCGCACTAGAAAAGCTAATGCCGAATTCGCCACCATTTTCAATTTGCATTTTGGCTTTATATTTTTCTGGAAACTTAAATCCTAATTGTTCTTCAGTTGCAGTAATAAATTTTAAGTCTAATGGAAAGGGCATGATATTGTTCTTAAATTATTTTGGTGTTTTATGAATAAGCTAGGCGTAAATTTTAGTCAATATTTTTTACACTAGTTATTTTTATCCTAGATGTTTTAGTTATGGACATATGGGGCATAAAAAAGCCTGCAATTAATGCAGGCTTTTTTGAGAAATTAATCTATTAAGATTAAAGACCAGCAGATGCTTTAAGCGCTTCCACTTTGTCAGTTTTTTCCCATGTGAATGCGGTATCAGAACCTTCACGACCAAAGTGACCATACGCAGCAGTTTGTTGGTACATCGGTTGGATCAAGTTCAACATACGAGTAATACCGTATGGACGTAAGTCAAAGTGTTCACGTACAAGTGCAATAATCAAATCTTCAGATACTTTTGCAGTATTGAATGTGTTGATCGAGATAGATGTTGGTTCTGCAACACCAATCGCATAAGACACTTGAATTTCACATTTGTCAGCTAGACCAGCAGCCACAATGTTTTTAGCAACATAACGACCTGCATAAGCAGCAGAACGGTCAACTTTTGATGGATCTTTACCAGAGAACGCACCACCACCGTGACGAGCCATACCACCGTAAGTATCTACAATGATTTTACGGCCTGTTAAACCACAGTCACCTACAGGGCCGCCAATCACGAACATACCTGTTGGGTTGATATGGAATTTAGTGTCTGCATGGAACATTTCAGCAGGAATCACTTTTTTCACAATTTCTTCAATTACCGCTTCTTTCAATTGAGCTTGAGTAATTTTTGGATCGTGCTGAGTTGAAAGTACAACTGCGTCTAAGCGAACTGGCATGCCATTTTCATAAGCAAATGTTACTTGGCTTTTTGCATCAGGACGTAACCAAGCAAGTTTACCTTGTTTACGTAGTTCAGCTTGTTTTTCCATTAAGCGATGCGCATATGAAATAGGTGCTGGCATAAGCACATCAGTTTCACGGCTTGCATAACCAAACATTAAACCTTGGTCGCCCGCACCTTGATCTTCTGGTTTTTGACGGTCAACACCCTGAGCAATTTCAGGTGATTGCTTACCGATCATGTTGATCACGGCACAAGTTGAACCATCAAAGCCAAGATCTGAATGGTGGTATCCGATACCATTTACGGTATTACGAACAATCGCTTCAAAGTCAACATTTGCAGTTGTTGTGATTTCACCGGCAAGTACAACCGCACCCGTTTTTACAAGCGTTTCACAAGCAACCCGTGCATATGGGTCTTCTTTTAAGATTGCATCCAAAATAGCATCACTGATTTGGTCAGCCATTTTATCCGGATGGCCTTCGCTTACAGATTCCGAGGTAAATACAGCGTACTCGCGCATAAGTCCTATCACAGTTAAATTTAAAGACGCAATATGTTACATCGAGAATGCGTTTAGGACTAGCTCAACATGACCAAATTGGATGAAATTAATTCATTTCAATGACTTTTTAATTGATATATGCATCTAAAAAATTGATATGAGCTATGGATTTCTCAATTTAATTTTTTATGATGAGATAAAACAGAGATATTGGGCTTTGGCACAAGCAACAATGTGATTAGGCGTTCAATTGCCTAAATTGTTTTTTTAAGTGAATCAATTATAAGAATAAATCAAATCCATATCCTGAGATTTATCATTGATGAACGTCATGAACTGTCAGAATATGACTGTAAACGACAATTATTCGTTTAATTTAAAAAATCAAACACAATAAGTACGGGCTTTTGAGACTTGGTATGCAAATTGCCTATTTGTCATTACGTTGAATGGGGGAAACGTAATGAAACAGTCTGGTTTTACACTCATTGAAATTATGATCGTTGTGGCAATCATCGGTATTTTGGCTGCAATTGCTACTGTATCTTACAATGGCTATGTTGCTCGGGCGCAAGTGGCTGAAGTATTAACAATGATTTCACCCTATAAATTAAAACTGATTGAAAATTATTCAGCGGAACAAAGCTGTGTAGATTTGAATACAGCGCTAAATGAAAGTATCAGTACCAAGTATATTGCGAGTAGTGAAATTACTGATGTGGCAGGAACGTGTTCAGTGGTTTTTACGTTTAAATCAACAGATGTCAATTTTGCTCTTCGCTCAAAGCAGATCTATTTTAGTATTCCAGATGGTTTAAATGGTGCTTGGAATTGTCAATCGGATGATATTTCGCAGCGAAATTTACCTGCTACATGTCGTGGTATCTAAAGTGCCGTATGTACGGTCTTGAACATACTGGATAAGTACTGATTTCATAAGGATGAGTACGACGTTTGAGTTACCCAAACCGTAGTGGGTGTATTTTATATGAAATCAAATTTCAAATGGTCATTTATCTGGACAAGCTTTGGCTGCTATTTATATTCACATTTTCCATTCGATGTATTGGACTTTTATCAGTTATAAAGCATTTGCTTTCTTTACAAAACTCTAAATATGCATTGCGCTGTCATTGATTCGCCATATAAAAGCGTCACTGTATACAAAATAAACGACATGCATAGGCTTGAAATTGAGCAATAAGCGCCCAAAATACAGGTGGTGCAGGAATAATTAGCGAAAATTTGCCCCTGAGGCTTTACCCATTCCGCTTTTTTTAAGACAATATGCTCATCTTTGAATTCTTATTCATCTTACTCTTTTAAACCATTTGTTTGGACTCTGACCTATGACAACCCCGCTTAACGAACGTCGTATTGCAAACGCAATTCGTGTATTGGCAATGGATGCTGTGCAAAAAGCAAATTCAGGACATCCAGGTGCTCCAATGGGGATGGCAGATATTGCTGATGTGGTATGGCGTGAATTCCTCAACCACAACCCTGCAAACCCACAATGGGCAAACCGTGACCGTTTCGTATTGTCAAACGGCCATGGCTCTATGTTGCAATATGCGCTATTGCACTTAACAGGTTATGACCTGTCTATTGAAGATTTAAAATCTTTCCGTCAATTGCATTCTAAAACTCCAGGTCACCCAGAATTGGGCTATGCACCGGGTATCGAAACAACTACGGGTCCATTGGGTCAAGGTATTGCAAACGCTGTAGGTTTTGCACTTGCTGAAAAAACTTTAGCGGCTCAATTCAACAAAGAAGACATCACAGTTGTAGATCACAACACTTACTGTTTCTTAGGTGATGGCTGTTTAATGGAAGGTGTTTCTCACGAAGCATGTTCATTGGCTGGTACTTTGGGTCTAGGTAAATTGGTTGTTTACTACGATGACAACGGCATCTCAATTGACGGTGAAGTGGAAGGTTGGTTCTCTGACGACACAGAACAGCGTTTCTTGGCATACGGTTGGCAAGTGCTTAAAGTTGATGGTCATGATGCAGACGCAATCCGCGCAGCAACTGTTGAAGCAAAAGCTGAAACTACCAAACCAACTTTAATTATCTGTAAAACCATTATTGGTTTAGGTTCGCCAAACAAACAAGGTAAAGAAGATTGCCACGGTGCGCCGCTTGGTAATGATGAAATCGCTTTAACTCGTGAAGCTTTGGGCTGGACAGAAGGTCCATTCGAAATTCCTGCTGATGTATATGCAGCTTGGGATGCAAAAGCGAAAGGTACTACTTCTGAATCTGCTTGGAACGACACATTTGCGGCTTATGCTGCTAAATATCCAACAGAAGCGGCTGAACTCAAACGTCGTCTTTCTGGTGAATTACCTGCTGACTTCGCTGTAAAAGCGGATGCTTATATTGCAGAAGTAAATGCAAAAGCTGAAACAATCGCTACTCGTAAAGCGAGCCAAAATGCCATTCAAGCATTTGCACCACAGCTTCCAGAAATTCTAGGTGGTTCTGCTGACCTTGCAGGTTCTAACCTGACTTTATGGAAAGGCGCAGAAGGCGTTGAATCTAACCCAGCGGGTAACTACGTTCATTACGGTGTACGTGAATTCGGTATGACTGCAATTGCGAACGGTGTAGCGCTGCATGGCGGTTTCGTTCCTTATGTAGCAACATTCCTGATGTTCATGGAATATGCGCGTAATGCAGTACGTATGTCTGCATTGATGAAACAGCGTGTAATTCATGTGTATACCCATGACTCAATTGGTCTAGGTGAAGATGGTCCTACACACCAACCTGTAGAGCAAATTGCATCTTTACGCGGAACACCAAACCTAAACACTTGGCGTCCATGTGACACTGTAGAAGCGTCTATTTCTTGGAAATCTGCATTGTTACGTAGCGAAGGCCCTACAGCGTTAATCTTCTCTCGTCAAAACTTGCCATTCCAAACTCGTACAGCAGATCAAATTGCTGACGTTGCGAAAGGCGGTTATGTACTTGCAAAAGAAAAAGGCGAATTGAAAGCAATCATCATTGCGACTGGTTCAGAAGTTTCATTGGCAATGGATGCTTACGCACAGCTTGAAGGCGTACGTGTTGTTTCTATGCCATGTGCTGAAGAATTCGTAAAACAAGACGCTGCTTACCGTGAAGCGGTTCTTCCTGCTGCGATCCGTGCGCGTGTTGCTGTTGAAGCTGCGCATGTGGACTACTGGTGGAAATTTGTTGGTCTTGATGGTCGTGTAATCGGTATGACGACTTACGGTGAATCTGCTCCAGCAAAAGACTTGTATCAACACTTTGGTATTACTGCTGATGCTGTTGTTGCTGCTGTGAAAGAAATTACCGCTTAATCTGTAAAGATTAACCGTAATAAAGACGCCCCAGAGAAGGGGCGTTTTTTATTGCAGAGATTAAATTTATTTTAAATTGTGAAATAACGATTTGTAACGAATGAATTAAAGCATTGGTTTAAAATTAATTCATTCATGCAGTATTCAGCCACGGGTGCAATGTTGCCCCAAGTGAGGAAACGATGAGCCTTTATGATCAGATAAATGATGAAATTGTACTGATGGATGCTGGTGAACAGAAATGGATTGGCACAGACTTAGAGCTTGAAGCCATGGTTGCAGTAGAGTTGATGTTGCAAGATTTGCAAGAAGACAAAGTGATTAAGATTCGCCGTAAGAACCATGAAAAGCATACAGGTTTAAAGCAGGTAGATCGGATCTTGGTTGAAAAGCTATAAGCTGAATGGTTAAAAAGTCCGAATCTTCGGGCTTTTTATTTGCCTATCGTATTTATAAAACAGATAAGAAAACGTTCTTTCAAGACTCATCATGTTTAAAAAGAGCGCATAAAATACAGTGTTTTCAACACAAAAAGCTTTATTTCAGTTATAAAAATCCAGTGATCATTTAAAAAAGCCATTGAACGTGCAAATACAAATTAAAAATTTAACTGAAATTTCAAAAAGCCAATGGCAGCCGCTCTGGGAGCTGTATTTAGAATTTTATAAAAGTCAGGTGGCGGATGCAGTGACCGAGCGAACATGGCAAAGGTTACATGCTGCTGAGTGCGAACATATGTATGGCTTTGCAGCCGTAATTGAACATCAAGTGGTTGGGATCGTGCATGTCATAGAACATGAGAGCTGCTGGACATTGCAGCCTTATGCCTATTTGCAAGATTTATATACGCTTGAAGAATATCGCGGGCAGGGTATTGGCAAGGCGCTGATCGCGAAAGTGAAAGAATATTGTGATCAGCGGCAGTGTGACCGTGTGTATTGGCTTACGCATCAGGACAATGAAACTGCGCAAAAGCTGTATGATCAAATCGCGAGAAAAACCGGATTTATCCAATACCGCTGTCATTAACTCAATGTAAAAAGCTATTCCAAATCAACAGCAGCTTTTGCGCATCTCAGTATTAAGCTGAAACTTTAAAGTTTTTAGCTGAGTCAGCATCTTGCTGAATGATCCATTCTCCACCTACGCGGAATGATGATGCAGAGGCATAGGTATCTTCCATAAATTGGAAAAAGCTGATTAAACCGTTTTGAACTTTGGCTTTAATTGAAAAAGGCGAGGTGAAAGTATTTTTTGCATAGACTGAGGTGTAGGTGAATTGACCAAATACAGCTACAGTTTCATCTTCAGCGATCATATCGGTGATTTGAAAGTCGTCGATATTCCAGTAGGTCCCGACGTTGGCAAAGGTATAAATATAGATGGCTCTGCCTGTGCCAGACCCAGCCCACGGCTCAATTTGTTTCAGTTCTGGGTTGCTGAAGTTTAGGGAAACATACGCCGCATCTTCTGCAACCAACAGCTGAGTTGCATTTTCGACGAGTTCTTTTGAAGTATTCATAAGAAATGCCAAAACGACATCTTTGGGAGTTTTTTGTGTTTAAGGCTTTTTCAATAGCCAGCGATTGTTCTGTCATTTTTGGGTACTCAGATTTTTATGATGTCTAAAAATCTTAAGTGGATTTGTTTAGAAAACCTACGACTCAGATAGGTTGATGTTTCCTAAATTTAGGATAAATAACTCATGGATCAATTAAATTATTAATTATTTGAAATATATGGGAAATTTAATAATTGAGAGTGGTTGTAGATGCTGCTACAGATTTTACAAAACTATCGTTCTAAACATGCAACAAAACGTTTTATCTTTAAAGCTGTAATACGGCTAAAAACCTATAGACTTAATGGTATTCGAAAGTGAGATAAAAACATGAACTTTAAAGCATTAACAATCGGTTTGGCGGTAGCATCAGTTACAACAATTTCTATGGCAAAACCTGTTGCCTATCAAATTGATCCTACTCATACAGCAACAGTATTTACTTGGAATCATTTTGGTTTCTCAACGCCTTCTGCAAACTTTAGTGACATTCAAGGGACAATTAATGTCGATCATGCAAAACCTGCAAATTCGTCTGTGAACGTGACGATTCCATTATCAAGCTTAAATACCAATGTCAAAGCATTAGATGATCATTTAAAAACAGCTGATTTCTTTGATGCTGAAAAGTATCCAAATATCACGTTTAAAAGTACAAAAGTTCAAGCGATCAGCAAAACTAAATACAAAATCACGGGTGATTTAACAGTTAAAAATGTGACTAAACCAGTGGTATTGGACGCTGTATTGAACAAGCAAGCCGTTCACCCAATGACTAAGGCGGAAACGATTGGTTTCAATGCAACGACTTCTTTTGATCGTTCAGCATTTGGTGTCGGTGCATATGTACCGAATGTAGGCGACAAAATTACGGTAAATATTACGACTGAAGCGGCTGTGTCTACAGCAAAGGCAGCAGCGAAATAAGATTTAGCTCCCTCAGCTAAGTTAGGAAAGCACCCATTTGGGTGCTTTTTTATGTTTGGCAGATATTTAATTGGTGCTTGATCAATCGCGATTGATCAGTAACAGGCAGCCAAAACTGATAAAAATTCCACCGGTAATTGCGTCAATTTTTTTACTAAATTTTTGATAGTAAAGGGTCATTTTAGGCGCTGAGAATAAGACCGCAACCAATGCAAACCAAATCAAACTTTCAATAAAGACTAAAGCCAATAAAGAGCTTTGATCAAAAATACTGACCTTTGCACTGATCCCAATAGAAAATACACTACTGAAATAAACCAATGCTTTAGGATTGGCCATATTGGTCAAGAAACCTTGGAATAACAGCGTCAAAGGCGATTTTTTCTGTACTGCTTGCTCGGTTGGCTTTGTACGCGTACCTAGATCTTTACTCCACGCAGACTTTAATAACTGAGTGCCTAAATATAAAAGATATAGGCCACCCAAAATCATGAGGCATTGTTGTAACCAAGCCATTTTTTGAAATAGAAAATGTAAGCCACTTATTGCACAAATTGACCAAACTAAAATACTGAGTGATATACCTAATGCGGCAAATAATGCATGTGATCTGGATTGTCGAATGGCACTTTGAGTGACGAAAAAGAAGTCTGGGCCTGGGCTGATGAGAGCAAAAAAGTGGATGAGCGCAATACTGAGTAAGGGAGTCATTCTAATGGCTTATACGTTTTGAAGTGCAACTGTTATAAGCCATTTAGCTTTAAATTAATAGCTATTTTAAAGCTCAAGCTGTTGTAAAAATTGTTGCAAAATCATGGGAGCAACACGTTCTAAATGAGGTGTATGTTGTTGGCTTTCCATGCGCAAATTTGGGATGTTAATTTGTGCTTTATGCAGTTCACATGTATGCCCAATTAGCCATTTTTCCATGGCCTGTGTTTCTGCTTCAATATGAAACTGTAGAGCTAGAATATTGGGCCCATAGCTAAACGCTTGATTTGGATAAATTGCTGAGCTGGCGAGTAACTGTGCATTTACAGGTAAATCAAAGGTATCACCATGCCAATGCAGTACAGGCACTTGATCTAATGGCGCTAATATATTGTGAGTAATAGCATGAAGTTCTAAGTTGCTCCAACCGATTTCTTTGCTATGACCTGCATAAACTTTCGCTCCCAATGCATGCGCAATTAGCTGAGCACCTAAGCAAATGCCTAAAGTCGGTAAATTACTCTCTAAACGTACTTTAAGTAAGTCTATTTCTTTTTGTAGGAAAGGGTAGTCATTAGTTTCATAAACTCCGATCGGGCCGCCCAAAATGATGGTAAGCCCTGTATGTTGCATAGCTTTACTCAGGTCATCGACACCAGCTTCGAAGTATCTCACCCGATAACCCAGTTGGTAAAATACATCTTCCAATGAACCCAAATCTTCAAATGCAAGGTGTTGAATGACATAGATGGTTTCGTTTAATGCAGTACTCATAGGGATTTTTCAGGATTAAGATTTCAAAATAGAATGTAGCTTGAATTCTCTGAGAATAAAAAGGAAAACTGTAAATTTTTCACAATTACGAAAAGAGATAAATATAGAAGTTGGTTGAAGCGGATTGTTTTTTCTTTGAGTGATTATGTTCGACGATAGAACTTAGCATTTAAAACTTTGGTGCTGTGAATTAAGGGATCCCGCAAGGCTTTATTGGTAAAATTTATGAGAAAAAGTGCATGAAATTTTGATAAAGCTTTGGTTTAGTATAAAAAAAAGATGAAAAACCAATGGAAAAGCGTTTAGAGATGCGTATGATGAAATCTTCGACAAACAACAGTTCATTTTTCTTTTAATATCATCACATAATTAGATAACTGATTTTAAAAGTAAAAAAATATAAGCCAGGGAACTTGTATGCAGTCAAAACATAATCGAGATGCCAGTCTCTTGCATGCGATACATAAAATTTTATTAAAGGAATGGGACCCGTTAGGGATTCGCCGTATTCCTGCTTTACGTGATGAGTATGATGATTATTTGCCCAATATTTTTAAATTAATTCAAGAGGATTCAAGTGAATCAGAAATTTTTGAATATTTATGGTGGGTTGAGCAAAAAGTCTTAGAGAAAAAAGGACAGAAGGAACATACCCTAAAAATTGCGAAAATGCTGAAGGCAATTGAGCGCTAGTTTGCGGTCGTGTACGCATAAAAAACCGATACATATCCGTATCGGTTTTTTATATTGAATCTCTTAGAAGTCTATTAGAAACGGTTTAGAATTTCTTTTCTAAGGTAAACATAAAGCTTGGAATTGCTTCATTGATACGAGATTGGTATAGCGCGCCAGAACTTTGTTCTTTTAACACTTCTTTATAATCTGAGCTGAGGATATTACGTGCATTCACCGATGCAGACCAATTTTGATCAAAGCGTTTAGTAAAACTCACATCCATGTTAACACGTTCATTGCTGGTGCGATTGTACGGTTCGTTACTCAGTGCACGTGTATATTCAGGGGTGTAATTGAGGTTCACACTTGTTGCAATACGCCACGGTTGATAGTTATAAGATAAACCTGCACTAGCGGTATAAGGTGCAACATCGCTTGCCAAACGATCAGAGCCGTCAGCTTCTTCAATCTTTGCACGTACAGTTGAAAGCTGAGCATTCAACATAAATGAATGGCCATTCTCCGTTTGCTTCAGTGCATAACGTCCAGCAATTTCTACACCATAAGTAGTTGCACTGTCTTGGTTATATGGGCGTTCGACAAAACGGCAATCGGTATTTCCTGTTTCGCAACGACCGCCTGTAGCATTTTCTAACAGGATCGATTTTTCGATATAGTCATTAATTTTTCGATAATAAGCAGTGATATTTACGCCGCCAGCAGGGGTGTTATAGCCTATGGTTGTTTCGTAAGCATTGATGGTTTCAGGTCGTAAGTCAGGATTACCCCCACGGTCAGGGTTGTTTAGTGTCCCTGCATCACTATCTGTAGAAGCTGAAACAGTCGGCATCAATTGATTACTACGTGGGTTTTTAAAAGCCTGACTCAAATTGGTTTGGAGTGACCATTGGTCATTAAAGTCAAAACGGTGCGCTAATACTGGACTCAAATGCTGATCTTGATAATCCACTAAACCTGAACGATCAATCCACTCTTGGCGTACACCTAGAGTTAAGGTTTGGCGCGGCGTATATTTCCAACTTCCTTCAACATAAGCAGCATATAATTGTTCATCTAAGGTCTCTGCAATATTGCTTTCAAGTTCATTGCTACGTAGATCAGTACCAAATTTTATTTGGCGTTTTGAGTTGAACTTGCGCACACCGTCGTAGCCTAAACCATATTCATTAATTTGTTCATCAATATACGATTGAGAATCTCTGAATTCGGTCAATTCTGTTTCATTTTGCTGTTCGATTGATAAGCGAATTTTGTCAGAATTACCTTGGTCTTTATGCTCATATCGTGTGTTGAGTCGAATGCTGTCATTTTTATCTTTTTGGACTTGGGTGCCACTTGTGCCTTCGCTTTCATTGTTGCGATAAAACATTTCAGCGACCAATTTTTGTTGATCATCAAGTTGATATTCAACACGTGGGGTGAGCATTTGCGACGTACGATTGGTGATGCGTTTTTGAGTTTTCGTTCCTGTTGCATCTTGTGTACGGGTGAGCGTATCTGAGTCATTCCACATTTGGCTCCCAGATAAACTATAGATCCAAGGGTCTGAACGACCATCAATTTGAAAGTTTAAATTGGTGCGTTCTTCTTCACGTGTATTTGACTTCGTCAGACCATAACCAGCACGTACAGATCCACTCAAACGCGTGCCATTCAGTGGTTCTTTTAAAATAATATTGATGACTGCGGAAGAAGCAACCGAGCCTTGAGCGACACTCGGTTGTTTGGTGATTTCAAGGCGTTCGATCATTTCCGGTGTAATGCTATCAACAACTGACATGCCACCACGAGGACCACCTTGTACAGGTTCACCATTGATTAAGAACACGGGTGCACCACCACCACGGAAACGCATGCCGCCAGCACCTGCACCACCACGTGGACCACCGCCAGCACCGGGGAGTTGAAATCCTGCAGCACGACGCAGCGCATCATTGATTGACTGATCGCCAAATTTCAACATTTCATCACGGCTTATAATAGTTTTTGCGACAGCACTGATATCTGGGTCTTTGGGCTTAGTGCTTGCTGTTGGAACTTCAAATGTTAAAGCTTCCATTTGCTGAACTGCTGCAGATTCTTGCGGATTTTGAACAGTATCTGCGGCCCAAATTGATGTTGAGATCGTAAGTAATGCGTAACTTAAGCTGGTCAGTTTGAGTGTGGTGTGCGCGCCGTGCATTATTTGGTTGTCCAAATGTAATTTTGGCAAAGAATAACGGAAAATTATGGAGAAAAATTGAGGAAAATAGCCGAGATGAACATTTCGTTAGATTATTTTTAACAGGTAGACGAAAGGTCATATTGCAATAGGGAAGTTTAAATGGTTGGAAGATAATTCAGGCCTATTAACGTCGCTACAATATAATAAATAACTGAGGTGACGCAGTTACTTTAGAAGTGAGCTTTGCATCAAATAAAAAAAGATATGCGGTAATATCATGCGCAATTGTTTGAGACAGGACGTCTTCTAATCAAAAATGTTTTTGCGATACGTTGAATCATTTGACGGTAGTGAACGCGTTTTGTTGGTGAGGTGCATTGCACCGCAAGATGCTTTCCTTGTGAAGCTTCGAATCTCATTTTGCCGAATGAGAAACAACGTTTCGTAAGCGGACCTCCAGCCGAAGGCTAATCCCTGTATTCAATCCCTCAATGTAAGACTTCGTCGAATAGACTTAAATATTATTTTAAAAATGCGAAATGGCTTTTATGTGCATAACATGAGTAAATACATCTAAAAATAAGCCGTTGAAGAAAAATTTAGACATAAAAAAACCCTCATCTTTCGATGAGGGTTTTTCGTATTCTGGAGCGGGAAAGGAGACTCGAACTCCCGACCCCAACCTTGGCAAGGTTATGCTCTACCAACTGAGCTATTCCCGCAATGAGGTGAATTATAGAGAATTTCACACAACTGTCAACTCTCTATGCTT
Organism: Acinetobacter sp. YH16056_T; assembly: GCF_024605895.1. Taxonomy (NCBI): domain Bacteria; kingdom Pseudomonadati; phylum Pseudomonadota; class Gammaproteobacteria; order Moraxellales; family Moraxellaceae; genus Acinetobacter; species Acinetobacter sp. YH16056_T. The sequence continues at coordinate 1,423,343 of NZ_CP094545.1, forward strand.
CTTTTTGCTTAATTAATCAGCACGGCGCCAAATAGTGCCTTGACGAGTATCTTCAAGAACAACCCCTTGATCTAACAAAGATTGACGAATTTCATCTGCTTTGGCAAATTCTTTGGCCTTTTTCGCATCTTTACGTTGTTGAATTAAATCTTCAATTTGCTCTTCAGAGAGACCTAGTGCTTCTTGACCAATATCTGATTTTAAAAATTCATCAACATTGTGCTGAACCAAACCTAAAATATTGGTCAAGTGACGCAATGTCGAATAATACACAGCCGCTTGTTCAGCATTTTCATCTTTTACGGCACGGTTCAATTCTTTGTTGACTTCAAACAATACCGCAATTGCTTCTGCGGTGTTGAAATCATCACGCATAGCGGCATTAAAGCGCTCAACTAAAGCATCATCCAAAGTTTCTACGGTTTTTTCACCATAGACTTGCTGATAAGCTTTAAATGAATGATAGAAACGGGAAAGGGTATTTTTCGCTTCTTTTAAAGCAGTGTCAGAGAAGTTTACTGGGCTACGGTAATGTGATGACACAATAAAGAAGCGAATCACTTCAGGGTGGAATTTATCCATCACATCACGAATAGTGAAGAAGTTACCTAAAGACTTCGACATTTTTTCGCCATCGACATTAATAAAGCCGACATGCATCCAGTAATTAACATACTGTTCGCCAGTAGATGCCTCAGATTGCGCAATTTCATTTTCATGATGCGGGAAAGTTAAGTCTGAACCGCCACCATGAATATCAAAATGGTTGCCTAAGCAGCAGGTCGACATCGCTGAACATTCAATATGCCAGCCCGGACGGCCATTACCCCAAGGTGAAGCCCAAGAAGGTTCATTTTCTTTGGCATGTTTCCAAAGCACGAAGTCAAAAGGATGTTTCTTTTCTACTTCTACATCAACGCGTTCAGAAGCACCAGCCTGCATATCGTCAAGTTTACGACCCGAAAGACGACCATATTTGGCAAACTTTTCAACTTCAAAATAAACATCGCCATTTGCAGATGGGTAGGCTGTACCTTTGTTAACCAAGCTACCAATCATATTCTGCATTTGATCGATATAGTCTGTTGCACGTGGTGCTTCATCAGGTGCTGCACAACCTAAATTGGCAGCATCTTCGTTCATGGCCTTGATAAAGCGATCGGTTAAAGCAGTAATGCTTTCGCCATTTTCATAGGCACGGGCAATGATCTTATCGTCAATATCGGTAATATTGCGAACGTATTTAACGTTCCAGCCCTGACTGCGCAGGAAACGGATAATGTAGTCGAATGCAACCATAACTCGAGCATGACCAATATGACAGTAGTCATACACGGTCATTCCACAGACATACATGTCGATATGTCCTTCTTTACGAGGTACGAATTCTACTTTTTTACGTTGCTCTGAGTTATATAGAACAAAAGGTTGCATAGCTCTTCAAATTGTTTCTACCAAAAGATGGCTCATCTTAACCTAAGCATTTTTTTTCATAAAGTTAAAACCCAAAAAAGCAGATATTTTTTAATGATTGATGTCTTTGCGTTGCTAAAAATAGCGTAGAAGGCTCATTGGGTTCGGGCTGAATCTAATTCGAATACTGAATTTGATTTATCTGTCCGTAAGATAAAAATGAAGAAATGCATCTTTTCTGCATAATTCATGAATTCTTATACATTTGGAAACGTGCTATTTGCATAGATATGATAAAATTGTGAAAATTTTTTATTTTGAAAGTGAGAGCGCACCTCTCACGGCTTAAGGTATAACAACTTTGAATCCACCAAATATGCCGAATCAAGTCGATTTTCAGAAAGTCGCATTAGAAACTTTGCGTATTGAAGAGCATGCTTTACAAGTATTAGCGACGCAAATAGATGATCGTTTTAGCCAAGCCTGCGAAATCATTTTACAGTGCAAAGGGCGTTTAGTGATTACTGGTATGGGCAAATCGGGGCATATCGGTCGTAAAATGGCCGCTACGTTTGCCTCGACAGGTACGCCATCTTTCTTCATGCATCCGGGTGAAGCTGGGCATGGTGATTTGGGCATGTTGGTTAAAGGAGATGTGCTCATTGCAATTTCAAACTCAGGTAAGAGTGATGAAATTATGATGCTCATGCCATTAATCAAACATTTGGGCATTCCTCTAATTACCATGAGTGGCGACAATAAAGGCCCAATGCCACAAAATGCCGATGTCGCATTGACCTTGGGTAATATTCAAGAAGCATGCCCTTTGGGTCTAGCGCCGACCTCAAGTACCACTGCAACATTAGCCTTAGGTGATGCCCTTGCAGTTGCATTATTGGATGCACGTGGTTTTACCTCAGATGATTTTGCACGTTCTCATCCTGCTGGAGCGTTGGGTAAGCGTTTGTTATTGCATGTAAAACATCTCATGCATACAGGTGAAGACTTACCCAAAGTGTCGCCAGAGACACCTATGAATAAAGTTCTGTATGAAATTTCAAATAAACGTTTGGGACTCACCACGATTGTCGATGAAAACGATACCTTATTGGGTATCTTTACCGACGGTGACTTACGTCGTTTGATTGATAAACAGCAAGGCTTTGATGTGAATATGAAAGTCTTAGAAGTGATGATTAAAAATCCTTTGACGATTTCACAAGAAGAACGAGCGGTACATGCTTTAGAACGCATGAACGATAAGAAAATTACACAATTTGTAGTTGTTGATGATGCCAATAAAGTGATTGGGATTATCAGCATGCATGATCTGATTCAGGCTGGGGTAAATTAAGAAAATGGCATCGTATGTATTGCTAGAACAAGCGCGTCACATAGAAGCACTGGTACTGGATGTAGATGGAATCTTAAGTGATGGATTTGTAACGTTGACCAATAGCGGCGATGAAATCAAATCTTTTGATATTCGAGATGGCTTAGGCATGAAGTTGGTGCAAAAAGCGGGTATCAAAGTCATCATTATTACTGGCCGTAAAAGTAATATTGTTGAAAAACGCATGTCTGACTTAGGTGTGGACTTGGTTTTTCAAGGTCGTGAAGATAAAGGAGTTGCCTTGACTGAAGCCTGCGCACAGTTTGGTATTGATCCTTCAGATTGCCTATATATGGGCGATGATTGGCCCGATCTTTCAGCCTTTGCTATTGCAGGGATGAAAGTGACCGTACCGAATGGACATTTAGAAGTACGTCGCCGTGCAGATCTTGTTACTCAGGCGATGGGTGGACGTGGTGCTGTTCGTGAAATCTGCGATATGCTTTTAGTGTCTAAAGGTGTATACCAGGAACTACTTGAAAAATATGCAAGTGCACCTTATTAATAAATTGATGCAGTCATTGGATTGAATCTCCGCTTATGGATACTAAAGTTTTATACGTGACAGCTGTGGTCATTGCTGCAGTAAGCGGTGGTTTTTACTATTTCGGTGGAAAGGGTAATAAGCTTCAGGCGGACTCTTCGAAAAGTATGACTTACTCAGCTGAAAACATTAACCTGACGCAGACTGATGAGCAGGGAAAATTGCATATTCGTGCGCAAGTCGATCGACTTGAGCAGGATTTGCAAAAGCAAACGTCTCATTTGGTCAATCTGAAAGCATCGACCTATCAAGATGGTGCTGTCGATGCCACGTTCTTTGCCAAACAAGCCAATGGTATGGATGATAACCAAAAAGTCGTACTGAGTGACAATGTGGTTGCAACGAAATTGATGCGTGAAGGGCAAATGGAGTTTCGTACTGAGGAACTGACTGCTTTTCCAAAAAAGCGTGAAATAGAAACGGACAAGACTGTAACGGTGATTTCACCACAAGCCGAATTTGTCAGCCAAGGTTTAAAAGCAAATTTAAACGACGGTCAATACGAATTTTTTAATATTCGAGGAAAGTATGAACCATAATTTTAATCGAAAAACTGCAAAAACTTTCCTAAAACGTACAGCGCTACTCGGTTCACTGGCGTTATGTTCAGTTGCAGCTTTTGCTTTGCCTTCAGACCGTAATCAACCGATTTCACTGGTTGCTGATCGTGCAACATTTAATGAAAAGACCGGGATTACGACGTATACCGGTAATGTCATCATTGAACAGGGTTCGATGAAGCTTCAGGCAAACTCAATCGTTGCGAACTTAAACAGCAAAAAAGAGATCAGTACGATTACAGCAACGGGTGGGCCAGCACATTTCCAACAAAAAACTGACCCTGCCAAAGGCTTTGCAAAAGGTCAAGCGCAAAAGATCGTCTACAATGCTGAAACGGGTATTATCACCATGACGGGCGGTGCTTTGTTGCAACAAGATGGTGCGAGTATTCGTGGTAATAGCCTGAAATACAGTATGAATAAAGGCGATATCGTTGCTGAAGGTACACCAAACAAATCTGGATCTTCTTCAGGTCGTGTTCAAATCGTGATTCCACCGTCAAGCACTAAGTCCTTCCCAGGAGCACGTGATTAATGGAGCAAACCTCGCAAATTCAAACTTTATGTATTAAGCATTTAGCCAAAAACTACAGTAAGCGTTGGGTGGTAAAGGACGTGTCCTTTAGCATGCAAAGTGGTCAAATTGTGGGTTTACTTGGTCCAAATGGTGCAGGTAAAACCACAAGTTTCTATATGGTTGTTGGTCTAGTGCGTATGGATAAAGGTGAGATTCATTTAGATGATCTTGATTTGTCTGACTTGGCAATGCATGAGCGCGCACGTAAAGGTATTGGTTATCTACCTCAAGAAGCATCTATTTTTAGAAAATTAACGATTTCTGAAAATATCATGTCTATTCTAGAAACTCGTAAAGATCTGAATAAGCAACAGCGTCAGCAACGTCTAACAGAATTGCTTGCTGACTTTAAAATCACACACATCAAAGATTCTCTTGGTATGAGTGTGTCGGGTGGTGAGCGTCGTCGTGCGGAAATCGCGCGTGCGTTAGCGGCAGACCCTAAATTTATGTTGCTAGATGAACCTTTTGCAGGGGTCGATCCTATTTCAGTGGGTGATATCAAAGACATTATCCGAACATTGAAAGATCGCGGTATTGGTGTATTAATTACCGACCATAATGTGCGAGAAACTCTAGCGATTTGTGAGCATGCCTATATCGTGAGCGAAGGTTCAGTGATTGCAGAAGGTACTCCAGAAGAAGTCCTTGCGGATGAAACTGTACGTAAAGTTTATCTTGGTGATGATTTTACCGTTTAATTGAATAAAATAAGAAATTGCCCGTTGAATGGCGCTAGTTTGGTTCAGCGGGTTTATCTTATTGTCGGAAATGACAAAAACTGAGTAATTAATCTAAAAATTAACAAAAATATCAGTATACATTAGGGTGTGTTGACATTTACAGCCGATAAATTGAGCTAAAGAGGCAACCATATAAATATACAAGCTAAAGCAACAGCGCTTTGATAGTTACGTTTTAGCTTATCGTATCTTGTGGCAATTCCTCTAAATTGTTTTAATCTACAAAATGCATTTTCAACTAAATGTCTGATTTTATACATATACCAGTCCATATCATCATTGCTAGATTTGGCATTTGATCTTCGAGGAATGTTTGCTTTCGTATTACTTTCTCTAATTTTCTTTCTGAAACTTTCTGAATCATAGCCTTTATCTGCACATAGCATTTCTGACTCTGTTAAATCTAATTTTGATACAAGATCAGGTGCAACCTTAATATCATGTGAAGTTCCATCTGAAATAATAAATTCAATAGGATTACCATTTGAATCGATTGCTAAATGTATTTTTGAACTATTACCACCAATACTTTTGGAAATACTTTGATTCTTAATACCAGCTGAATGTTGATGCGCTCGTACATGGCTCCCATCGATAAAAATCCACTCTTTATCAGCATGCTGGCTGAATAATTTAAAAATATTCATAAACTTACTATTTTTAGACCATCGATTATATTTCTTAAAAATAGAATTTGATTTACCAAACTCTTGAGGTAAATCACGCCAAGGACAGCCTGTTCTAATTCGAAATAAAATCGCTTCAATAAAATTCCGTAAATTTAATTTGAGATAAATATTAAAGTGACGGAAAATAGCAAGTAACTTGGACCAGTGTTGATCATTTAGCATTGTTCGAGGCATAGCGAGTGTAAAATTGGGTTTGGCGATTTAATTTTACTATCTCGCTATTTTTTTAATCAACAAATGTCAACAGACCCTAAACTAAAAATACGATCTGCAAAAATCATGCGATTACGAAAGATGAATGGTCTTCAATCAAGCCTCCAGTATTGGGGGCTTTTTTGTGGATGTAAGTCTTTCAAAAAACGCTATAATATCCGTTGATAGAGGATCTAAAGACGTTATGCCATTTACACTTGCCGCACAGTTTGAATATGAAGAAGACATAAAAAAAAGTCGTTTTCAAGCCATCGCAGTTCCTGTGGAAAATGAACAAGCCGTTAAAGAATTTCTCGAAGCCAATAAGGATATCTCAACAACACATCAGTGTTGGGCATGGAAAATTGGACATACCGTACGTTTTAATGATGATGGTGAGCCTTCAGGCACAGCAGGTCGGCCCATTCTAGCAACCATAGAAGGGAATGACCTAACCAATGTTTTGGTCTTGGTTAATCGTTGGTATGGCGGAATTAAGCTCGGGACTGGGGGCTTGGTACGTGCCTATGGTGGCTGTGCCGGTCAATGCCTTTTACAAGCTGAAAAAATTGAACTCATTGAGAAGAAAAAAGTGCAATTTAGTTGTCAGTTTAATGAGTGGGCAATTTTCCAATATGAACTCAATCAGCAGCAAATTGAATTTCAGGAAGACTACACAGTGGAAGGTGTAAATGTACTTGCATCATTGCAAATTCATCAAATCCAACCGCTACAGTTAAAGATTCAAGATGTAACTCGCGGACGTGAACAACTGCATATCGTAGAGGCTGCTGAAGATGAATGAAATAGATCCATTATTGAAATATCGAGAGCAACATAAGCATCGTCTGAATTATATGCCTTGGTTGTATTGGTCACTTAAACCGAAAAATCGTGGTTGGGCCGAAGCTTGGCAACAGGAATATCAAGACTATCTCAAATCGATGGAAACCGTTGAAATTGGTGAAAACTGTTTTATATCGCCATTGGCTCATATTTTTGCCGAACCGGGACGTAAGATTGTTATTGGAGATAACAGCTTTATTGCGGCGGATTGCACTTTGCATGGCCCAATAGAAATAGGCAATGAAGTGGCGATCAATCATCACTGTATTTTAGATGGTGGGCGAGTGGGCATCAAAATTCACGATCAGGTTCGTATGGCGGCATATTGCCATTTATACGCTTTTGATCATGGAATGGATGTTAATCAACCCATTTATCAGCAGGCTGTACGATCACAAGGGATTGAGATAGAGCGTGATGTTTGGTTAGGGGCGCATGTTGGAATCAAGGATGGCATTCACATTGCTGAGCAGGCTGTGGTCGGTATGAACAGTATGGTGACGAAAAATGTTGAAGCACGTGCCATTATTGTGGGTAATCCTGCAAAATTCATTCGATATCGTGAATAAATAATCACCAAATAGGTCATAAATCATTTTTATGCTTACACAAATGCATGCACAGTGAAACAGAGTTGTGATAAGTTAAAAATAACAAACAACATTTTATAGCCAAGCAATAATAAAACGAGGGCTAATCATGAAACGAGTTATCGCCTGTATCGACTCTTCTCCATGCATTAATGCACTAGCTGATGCTGCTGCTTGGGTTGCTAAACAAACGCACCGTGAGTTGGTTTTACTACAAATACTAGATTACTATCCGGCAAGTTATCACTTAGGTGAAATCAGTGGCGTGATTGGGTTTGAAAGTAATGCTATGCTCTTGAAAGAACTTGCGGAGTTAGAACAAAAACAAAGTGATTTAGCGTTAGATTATAGTAATAACTTGCTCAAACACATTTCTGAAATGATCCAAGACAAGCATGGTATTCAAACCACCCATATTCAGGAAAAGGGCGACTTTTTAGAGCAAAGTTTTAATGTACTGCAAGATGACGATATTGTTTTAATTGGTCGGGTGGGTGAACGTTCAGCAGAGCGCAATAAGCCGCTTGGTAGTAATGTTGAAAACTTTATACGTGGTGCAAGTTGTACCGTTATGACCGTAGGGCCAACGTTTAAACCACCGACACGTTTTATTTTTGCCTATGAATATTCGCCTAAATGCGTTGAGCTAATGAAGCGTGTGGCACAAAGTGATCTACTCAAACTCTTACAATGTCATTTGGTTTATGTTGGAGATCACCCACAAATCTTGGATGATCCAAAAAATTATTTAACCAATGCCGGTCTCGATGTGGTGACAGAATACCGTTATGGCGATGTTTCGGAAAATATTCTGGACTATCAACAAGAGCATGGCATTCAGTTAATCGTACTTGGCGCTTTTAGCCACAGTAAAATCCATCAGTTCTTCTTGGGCAGTATCACCACCAGTATTTTCAGAAATTCGAGTGTTCCATTGTTGGTTGTAAAATAAGTTGAGCAAACGAACAGAGTTGATTTAAAAACAATCAGAGTTATCCTCATAAATTGTGGATAACTCTGTGTGCAGTGTTTATAAGTAATTGTTTTGAAAATAAAATACTGTATTGATTATTTTTTATACCTTTACTCAAGATGTCTAAAAAACACCTCGATTGAGATTATTTGACGATTGCAATTGCAAAACCATCATGACCTTTACAACCTACAGTTTGAAGTGCCGTGCAGGATAAAATTTTCGGATGATTTTGCATAGCTTTGAACATATCACGAATACCTTCAATGCTTGGTTTATGGTTTTCAGCATTCAGAATCTCACCTGCACGAATCACATTGTCTAAAACAATCACTGTACCTGAATGAGATAAATTTAAGCTTAATTCTAAATATTCAGGGTAGCTCTGTTTGTCTGCATCGACAAAAATAAAGTCAAAAGGTTCGGTATCTTCAGGAAGGGCACGTAAAATATCTGCCGCACGACCACATTTCAGTTCTATCGTTTGTGCAAGCTTTGCATTATCAATATTTTCTTGACCGAGGGCAGCATGTGTATCACGACCTTCAATGGTCAGAATGTAACCATCTTCAGGTAAGGCACGTGCTAACCACATGGTGCTATAGGCTGCAAAAGTTCCAAGTTCTAAAACGCGTTTACACTTGTTCATTTGGATTAACATTTGAAGCAGCATGCCTTGATTAGCCGCTACAGCAAGATGATCAGGAAAGCCACGTTCATCCGTATGTTGAAGTGTTTGGGTCAATATTGGATCTTCAGGAATTAAATGTGAATCGATGTAAGCATCAATGTCTGTCCACATTTGTTGCATGTTGTCGCACCTCGTGATTGATGCAAGCATTTTAAACCTTTCCACCAACATCGCAATTTATTGTTCTATATTTGAATATTTTATGTACAAAAAAGACCTCCGAAGAGGTCTTGATATGACGATGTAATGTTTTAGTAATTACACATTGATGAGCGACTTGAGTGATCAGGCCCCCAAGTACGGTAGCCTTGAGTATCAATATGAATTTGTCCGCTGGCATATAAACCTAATCCCATATTGAGACTCTGCCCGTGTTGTGACCAAAATTGGCATAAACGGAACTTGGTATTTTCAATATAACTGTAGTCTTCGGGCTGCGGGTACGCAGGTCCAATACGGAAATCAATCGCAGAGTTGTATAAGTGACGAGATGAACTTGCACCACCGGCACACTGGTTCAAAGGCAAATCACGATAAACCGATGTCACTTCAAAGTCCGTTAAGATATTGGCAGCTACTAAATATTTAAAGACACGTAAGGTTGCAATTTGGTTTTGCCATAATTCACGGTTAGGTACCATATATTCTGAGCGACCACATTTTTGCCAGTCACGTGCAGTACGCATCAACTCAAATGAAGGAATGATATTGCCTACACCATTTTTCTCTAAAAAGACTTCATAGTCTCGAACGCGACGTAAATTATCGACAGACGCGACCCACGAATTGTAGGCATAAGGCACCACTTTAGGCGGGGCTTGTCTGATGGTCGTCACTTTTTCTTGAGGTATGTAAATACGTTTACCGTCGGGAGTTGTAATAGTGTGACCTTGTTTTTGTGGTGTAGTTGTACAACCAATGAAAACAAGAGGGAATATTGCAACGGACAATAATCCCTTGAGTAAATGCTTCATTATAGAAATCAATTATTTATAAACTCGTTCTATTTTAATCCAATTTGATTGAGAAAATTTGAATAATTTGCAATGAAATGTGTGCTTTAAGTATAAAAAAAGATCAGCATGTGCTGATCTTTTCATGAAAGCGTAAAATTACTTTTCAAGATATTGTAATTTATCAGCTTTACCGTTCCACTCTTCACGGTCGGCAGGTTGATCACCAATTTGAGTGATGTTCGGCCATTTTTGAGAAAGTTCAGTATTAAGTTCGATAAATACTTCTTGACCTTCAGGTAACTCATCTTCAGAGAAAATCGCGTTAGCTGGACACTCAGGTTCACATAGCGCACAGTCGATACATTCATCTGGATTAATAACAAGGAAGTTTGGACCTTCATAGAAACAGTCAACAGGGCAAACTTCTACGCAGTCTTGATATTTACATTTAATACAGTTTTCAGTGACAACAAAGGTCATGGCGACAGCTACCTAAAAAATATGGTTCTAATAAACTAATGGTGTATTTTAGGCAAAAAATAGGGTAACTAACAATTCCTTTTATTGATAATTATTATATGCAGTGCTGTTAAAATCACTAAAAACTGAACAATTTATGTAAATTTCACAATGAATGAGAATCATACTCAAAAACTAATTAAATTACATCTGTTTATCGAACAATATTTTTATGTGCATTTTAAGCATGAAACATTTTAGAACATTAATTTTTTATCAATTTATTGCTGAATAGCCGCAGTAGTAGATAGCAAACATTCACTAATTTACGCGTTTGAATGGTGTCAATGCAAAGAACACCTTCATTGGTGTTCTTTGCATATCTCATCTATCGCTTCTGCTCAATTTAGATCTTAAGTAAATCCTTTAAAGTGTAAAGCTGTTGTAATGCTTCACGTGGACTTAAGTTATCGATATCAATATCTGCTAAGGCATCAAGTACGGGCGATGTTTTTTCAACTTCAACTACGCGTTCAATGACTTCAGGCTCTGCGAGTGCCGAGAATAGATCGGTTTGTACAGCCGTATTGAGTTGCTGTTTTTGCTGAGTTTCTAATATACGAAGGCGATTTTGCGCTTCTTTGATCACAGCTGCAGGAATACCTGCAAGCTTTGCCACCTGTAGACCATGACTTTGACTCGCCGGGCCTTGTTGAACTTTATGCAGTAAGATCAGGTTGCCATTTAGCTCACGAGCAGTCACATGATAGTTATCTATATTGGCGTCTTTGCCTAACTCGGTGAGCTCAAAATAATGCGTTGCAAATAGGCATAAACATTTAATGCGACGCGTGAGATCGAGCACACATGCCCACGCCAAAGATAAGCCATCATAGGTACTCGTACCACGTCCGACTTCATCCATCAGTACCAATGATTGATTGGTCGCATGATGTAGAATCTGTGAGGTTTCAGTCATTTCCACCATGAAGGTTGATTTGCCTGTAGACAAGTCGTCGGCAGATCCTATACGGGTAAATATCCGATCGATCGGCCCTAATACGGCAGATTGGGCAGGGACAAAGCTACCACAGTAGGCTAATAAGCTGATTAAGGCAGTTTGGCGCATAAAGGTCGATTTACCGCCCATATTTGGCCCTGTGATAATCGCCATGCGGTGATTAAAGTCCAAACTAGTATCATTTGGAGTAAATGCTGATTTGCTCAGAGATTCCACAACTGGGTGACGTCCGGCTTTGATTTTGATCCCAACTTCAGGGCTATATTCAGGACGTGACCAATTTCGTAATCGAGCTTGATGGGCAAAATTAGCCAGTAAATCAATTTGCGCTATAGCGGCGCTCATCATTTGTAAGTTGCCAATATCTGCACGTAATTCATCGAGTAATAGTTCAAAAAGCATTTTTTCGCGCGCTAATGCACGTGACTCACTCGAAAGTACCTTATCTTCAAAAGATTTCAACTCAGGGGTAATGTAACGTTCCGCATTTTTTAGGGTTTGGCGGCGAATATAATGATCAGGTGCTTGCTCAGCCTGCGCTCGAGTCAGTTCAATATAGTAGCCACTGACACGGTTATAGCCAATTTTTAAGGTTGAAATTCCGGTTTGTTCACGCTCTTTGATTTCGAGATCAATGAGGAATTGTCCTGCATGGTCACGAATTTTACGCAGTTCATCCAGTTCAGTGTCGAAGCCCTCAGCAATCACATTTCCATCACGTAAAAGCACCGGCGGGTTTTCTACGATGGCAGACATGAGACGCTCATGTAAGCCGTGAAAATCACCCATTTCATCATTTAACTGAGCGATCAGCTTAGATTGATGTGCCTGAATGATCGGTTCAAGTGCATGTCGAAGATAGGGAATTTGTGCACAAGTTTGACGTAACTGAACTAGGTCTCGTGGACGAGCACTGCCGAGCGCTACACGAGATAGCACACGTTCAATATCGCCAATTTCTTTGAGAACTAAGCGGATCGGAGACTCATGATAGCCTTGCAGCATCGCTTGTGAGGCATCTAAACGCGCATCCAATAAAGCGGTATCTCGTAAAGGCTGCATCAAGGTACGACTCAATAGGCGGCCGCCCATCGCAGTTTGGCAATCATTGATTAGTTGGAACAGGGAAGTACCATGTTCAAATAGGGGATCAATCAGTTCTAAGTTACGACGAGTGACGGGATCGAGCGCCACGAAATCACTACTTTGTTCGAGTTGAATGCTGCGGATATGTGGTAAAGCGGTTTTTTGAGTGACTTTTGCATAGTGAATCAAAGCCGCTGCGGCAGCTTTCGCCAAAGGCAAATGGTCAATACCAAAACCTGAAAGTGTGGCTACTGCAAATTGGTCACACAGCGTTTTTTGCGCGTTATTTAAATTGAAGTCGACATTTGGACGTTTAGTAACAGGGCAGTCTAACTGACGTTTAATTTGCTCGACAATATTCGGGTCAATGAGATCTTCATCAATCAAAATTTCGCTCGGCATTAAGCGAGAAAGTTCGATTGCCAATTGTTCCAGTTGATAGTCCATTTGCTGAACTTTGAAAATACCTGCACTGAGGTCTAGTAAAGCAATCCCGATTTGATTTTGTTGTAAGCAGATCGCGACTAAATTGGAACTTTGATGAGAGGCAATCAGTGCATCGTCTGTTAATGTTCCCGGGGTAATGATACGGACAATTCCGCGCTCAACCGGCCCTTTGCCAGTTACTTCACCAATTTGTTCGCAGATCACCACCGTTTCACCTTTTTTTACAAGGCGGGCTAAATAGCCTTCAGCAGCATGGTATGGGACACCTGCCATTGGAATAGGCTCACCATTGGCTTTACCACGATGTGTCAGTGTAATTCCTAAGAGTTTTGCTGCTTTATGCGCATCTTCAAAAAAGAGCTCATAAAAATCACCCATCCGATAAAACATCAGTGAATGCGGATTTTGCATTTTGACTGACATGTACTGTTGCATCATCGGGGTCAGGGTTGAAAGGTCAACTTTGGAATTATCAGCTTGCATGAAACGAAATACCTTAAAATAAAAATTTGTGCGCTGCTAAACGAAAAACACTGTTTTGATGAAAATTGGATTTAGAAAAAGTCCTTATATTTATTTTGTCTCTTCATTCAAAACCACAGGTGTACGTTAACAAATCGTGTTGCTGATTCTAGCAAAAAAAGTGACAGGAAAATGCCAGAAAAGGTTTGTCTGCATGTAAAAAAAGCAGTCAAAATATTATTTATAAACGCTAAAAAGTCTGTGTGTAAATTCAACAATGGATAAATTCATAAAGCAATAGACTGACTCAAATATCAAGCTGCGCTTTAGCCTACGCTAATCGGTATTGGTTTCGACCACTGCCTTTTGCAAGGTAAAGCGCTTGAACGGCAGCCAATATAAATTTTTGAATTTGATCAGATTCAGATGGAATGATCGTTGCCGCGCCGATGCTAATCGTTACAAATTTGGAAATATGGCTGGCCGGATGTGGAAGTTCGAGAGATTGAATACGGCGTAATAAATCGGCTGCCAAAGGTTCAATCTCAGCTTCAGTTAACATCGGAAAGAGGAGTAAAAACTCTTCGCCACCATAGCGCGCGGCCAATTCACCACTTCTATTGGTAATTTGAGATAAGACCTCTGCAATTTGGGTCAGGCAGATGTCACCCGCCTGATGTCCTAAATGATCATTATAATTTTTAAAAAAATCGATATCGATCATCATGATGCTTAACGGTTGTTGATGACGTAGGGCATAACGCCATTGCTGTTCTAAAGCTTCAGATAACTGACGACGGTTTGCAAGCCCAGTCAATGGGTCATGCTCTGTCATTTTTTTCAATTGTTCAGATTGTTTTTGCATCTCATTTTGATGCAGTTCAATAATACAATTTTGTAAGAAGTTTTCACGGTGTTGGCGGTCAATTACATAGGCAATCGCCATACCCAGAAAGCTACTATAGGTATATGTACGATTTAAGAACGTCCAGTCAATTTGAAAATCAAAAGCTTTAGTAATGATGTATCCAATCAAGCCACCGCACCAACCCGCAACCACGACAGTATAAAAACGCATACCAACAAAGGCATAGATGATGACCACGGCATACATCATGGCAGCATGTAATAGCGCATCATTGTGATAATTACCAATCATAGTAATGATGATAAATGTGATCGCAACAGCGCACATCGAACCTAGACAAGTATAAGCATCAAAATAAGGGTTTAAACGCGGAACAAAAGATAAAACCCATGCACTCAGAATGATAATCCCCACCCAAATGTACAGAGAAATCCATAAAACTGCGTCATGACCCGCAGGGATCACTTGATAAATCCCTGAACATAACAGGGCATATAGGAAAAAAATAATGATCCCGCGAAAACGAAATTCTTTCGCCGCTTCATCACGGTAGAGCGGCTGATAAATGGATTCTAAATTTGGCGTAAAATAAACTTTATTTAATCTAGTTTTGATTAAACCCTCAATTTCATCCCGATGAAGTAACTTTGAGCCTTTTAATTTCATAATTCGATATGCTCATAAAAAATTTAGGATATGCGCACAACATTTTGTCTATATTTAACCCGTATTTATCTCTAATATAAGATTTGTATAAAATTTAACAAGTGATTTTGAGTTTTAAAATGATTAAAAAATAAAGGCTTATATAATAATTATGTGAATATTGGCATATTCAAGTAAATGCAGAAATAAAAAAACCGATCTTGAGATCGGTTTTAAAATATGTAGATCGAATTAAATGCTGTATTGCATTATGGTTTATAGAGGCCAAGTTCAATCAAATGCAGTCGTAGTATACGGCGCAGTTCGAGTACAGCTTCTGGGGTTTCTTGAATTGAATGACCACCTTTAATGATCTTTTCTGAAACAGCACCCTCTAAATGCGCACTGGTGTATGGCACGACATCATCCGATATTACATTTTTATCTTGGCTGTTGGTGTTATTTCCCATAATTGAGTGAAACTTCAAACCTTTACGCGGCTGAATATCTTCAGTGAGCGCAATAAATTTGGATTGGTGGCTTAAGTCACTTGGTCCATTTTGGATTAAGCCGTGGTCGATTTCACGGAATAAATCTTTCAGGTCTTCTTCTTGAGTTAATACATCACCCATAGCCGATAAGAAAGCGCCAGGAAGTTTAATGATTTTTCGAGCAGCTTTGGTAAACCAACGATCTGCATATTCAGTACCACGATGCGGTGCAGCCAAGAAAATCGCACGGCTGAAATTTGGAATATCGTCAATCACCATACGCTGCTTCACGACTGGAATATTGCGGTACTGATTTAATTGACGTGAGTTCATCATTTTCAAAGCAGATTGTGTGGTATCGGCTTGGCTAACCAGTAGTCGAGCAATAATTCCGCCCATACTATGACCAACTAAAACCGCATCTTTTTTAGCTGCAGCATTGGCGTCGACTTTGTTAAAGGTCTGGGTCAATATGGAATATATTTGGAAGCGACTTTCAATAATCGGCATGTTGGTTGAATAGAACACTTGCCACACTTGATAATGCTCACGTAGCACAGAATCGCCCATAATATCGTTGGTGAGACGAATCCATGCTTCAGGGCTACTAGCAAGACCATGTACCAAGACGATGACTTTTTTGTCAGGATTATATGGTTCAAGCATGTATAGATGTGGCATCGTGAGTTTTTCATCACGGTCAATTAGGGATAAATACGCTGCCTTGCCCAAGTTGTTTTGTGCTAACCAAAGACCATAAGGTGCAGAAAAATTGGCTGCAAGGGCATAGTTTTTATTGGCAATATTGACCTGTTCATATTTGTACGGGTCGTAAGCCTTAATTTGAAACTCATGCTGATTCAAAATTTGATCAACTGAAGTTGTGGTGCTTAGAGGTTCAGCCGTTAAGGTTGCAGCTAAATAGCGCGCTTGATGGATATTAGGGTTTGAACCAGACGGATATTTAAAATCTATTGGGTTGATAATGTATTTGGCTTTTCCTGTTTCAACCGTATGTTCTTCGGGTAAAACCACAAGAAATTCGGAACCAAAACCATCACGACGGGTAATTGAACGTAAACCTGAGAAGTTGAGGTTATAGGTTGACATCAATTGTTCAATTTTACGATTTTTGAGTTCTGGGTAATGGCTGAAGTCAATATGATAGGTGGTTTGTCCGACTTTGATCTGTTGGGTGACTTCTTGAGGTTTATAACGTAGTGCATAACTGCTGACCAGTTTGGCAATCCCTTGATTATAGAAATCTCGGATTTGAACTTGGCGGTTATCAAAAATACGGTCAGCAGGCGCACGTTTGGTTTTAAACATATAGGCATAGCTATAGCGGATACTCTTATCCAATAGTGTCAGCTGTTGATCTAAACATTTGTTATACGTGTCTTGCTCAATTTTTTGTTTTTCTTCTGATTTGTGGCTACTCAGTAAACCTATTTTACAGGCTGAAGAAGACTCATATTCGATGGCTTTGGCTAAATATAATTCACTTGCCGTAGACAATAATTGTTCATCTTGAATTTGAGGGATCTGTTGTAGTTCATCAACACAGGCTTTCGGGTCTTCTATACACGCTTTGGCTTCACGACCTGTCATCGACAAGACATTTAAACTGGCTTCGCTGAGTTTGTTTCGAGAAATAATACTTTCACGTTCATTGGCAATAGAAACGTTGAGTTTTTGGTTTTTGACACTGACGACCTGACATCCACTCAGTACGCTGGTACTCATGATTCCAAGGAGCAGTATTGTTTTAGTATTTAGCTGCATAAAGGGGTCGCACATTGGGTTGAATATTTTCAAATCATACGATAATTGTCAGGATTTTCAATTCGCCTTAAATGAAAAAAGACCGTTAAAACGGTCTTTTTTCAAAAGAATTTTCTAAATCGTTACAATTAAGATGTAGCTTTAGGTGGATTTAGAACTTGCCAAACATTCCAACGGCCTTGCTTTTCAATTTCTTGAATTAAGCGGTCAGCGACTTCGCCTTCTTGTGGGTATTTCACTTTATAGTTCTTTAAGACCTGAATTGCGTTCTTTTTTTGTTCCATCGCAATGTAGTTATTTGCTGCAGAAAGATACGCTTCTTGAACACCCGCTTTCATCGCTTTGTCTAGGTATGGAATCGCTTCACGTTGACCGCCACCTTCAGATAAACCGAAACCGAACCAGAAGTTTGCTTCTGCATCATCTTGGTTGATTTTTAAAATACGTTGTGCGTAAGTTAATGATTTAGTTGTGTACACAGAACCCAAATCAAGGTTACGTGCCATCACACTGGCTTTAAATGCACGAACTAAAATATCAAAAGAGGCGTTGTCTTTAGACGCAAGCGTATCTAATTTTTGCGTAACTTCCTTGAGTTTAAGCTCAAACCCTTTGCGTTCTTGGCGTTGAACAAAACGTGGTGGATAGTGACGTGCTTTACCTTCAACAAGCTGTAAGAAATCATCAATTTCAGTAATGTCGATTTCATTGTCACCTGCTAAAGCAGCAAATTTCATCGAACGTTCTTTGCTGTCAACAGTGGGGATAATCAGGCGGTTTTCTTCAAGGGTTAATTGCTTAGATGGGTCGGTTGGGCTAGTTACCACCATCTTAGTCACAGGCTGTGCTGCAGCTTTTTGTAAATTTAATTCAAAAGGAGGTGGTGCATCGTAGTTAAATGGGTTGAGTGCGTAGAAAGGTGGAGTCAGTTCAGGCTCTACAAAAATCATGGCATCTTTAGGAGCATTATTTTTAGTTGGGGCGCTTCCACAAGCGGCAAGGGTTAAAGCAATACAAGCAACTGCCAAGGGCTTAAGCGTCATATTATTCATCCATTAAATTTATTTTATACAAAAAAGCATGTTGGTCAGTCTAAAAAAACTCTGAACAACATGCAAGTTAAAGGCAATTTATTCTGATTGCTTTTGGTTAAGCCTTAGATTGACTACTTTGAGCTTCGCATTCGCGGCGCACATCTTCAATGATTTTAAGTTCTTCCTGACTAAAAGGTTGTTCATTAAGCTGTTGCTTTTTGAACGTTGGGTCAAGGAGAGACAAACGCTGACACAAATTATTCATACGTTTTTCATTGTGCTGAATACGATCTAACAATACACGCATACCTTCTAACATCGGGTCAGTTTGGTCTTGGGTTGCAGCATAAGGCTGAAAACCAATACTTTCTGCATAGTCGCGACGACGTGTTTCCGCTTCATCTTTTGGTTTATCTTTGGTGATAAAGCGTGCTGGATTGCCCACAGCAGTAGTATTTGCAGGAACTTCTTTAGTCACGACGGCATTTGAACCGACTTTGGCATTTTTACCCACCGTAAATGGGCCCAAGATCTTTGCACCAGCGCCAACCACTACACCATCTTCCAAAGTTGGGTGACGTTTGCCTTTGTTCCAAGTCGTGCCACCTAAGGTCACACCATGGTAGAGGGTGACATCATCACCAATTTCAGCTGTTTCACCAATCACCACACCCATACCGTGGTCAATAAAGAAACGACGACCGATTTTCGCACCCGGATGAATCTCAATGCCTGTGGCAAAGCGGCTAAAAGAAGACAATAGACGAGCTGAGCCTTTACACTCTTTTTTCCAAAGTTCATGTGCCATACGATGCATGATTAAGGCATGAATTCCTGGATAAGTCGTTAAGACTTCGAGCGTATTTCGTGCAGCAGGATCGCGCGCGAATACAGCCTGTATATCTTCTTTGAGCTGCTTAAGCATTAGATTGATCCTCATTGTCTGTAGATTTTTTCCATGTTCCGTTATTTAATGCCTGTACTCGGCTAAAGATGCCACGTAATAAGTGGTATTCCATACGATCTAATTGTATACGTCCAAATAGGCGACGCAAGCGTAAAGGTAATAATCTTGGATTTTTTGGATCCATAAATTCAATCTCTGCCAGCATTTTTTCAATATGCGGGTAGAACTGTTCCATCATTTCATGGGTCACCAAAGGTTCGTCCCATTCCATATCGATGTTATTGGTAACATGCATGTTGGCATCAGGATTTGCAGTTAACTCGGTATGTGCAAGGGCGGCCATGCGCATTTCATAGCAAATGACTTGAATCGCTTGAGCAACGTTTAAGACGCCATATTCAGTATTTACTGGAATAGTGACATGGTAGTTGGCCATTGCCAATTCTTCATTGGTCAAACCACGGTCTTCACGGCCAAATACCACGGCAATTTCTTGTTGTTGTTCACAGACCGCTTTGAGAGACATTTCAGCAGCAGGGCGAGCGTCAAGTAATGGCCATGGGATGGTACGACTACGCGCACTGGTCCCAAAGACAATATGACAATCTTTAATGGCATCTTCTAATGATTCAACGATTTCAATTTGATCAATTAAATCGACAGCACCGGCAGCCAAAGCATTAATGTCAGGATGCGGGTAAGTCTTAGGTGCAACTAAGACCAGCTTTGAAAGTCCCATGGTTTTCATGGCACGTAATGCACTACCAATATTTGCGGGTAATGTTGTATTCACCATGACAATACGCACATGGGAGAGATGTGCTGAAACCGCAGCATTGTCAGTTTGATTCATGATATTTCCAATATGTTTATTTAAAAAAGCAGTTCAAACAGCGTTTAAACTTTAAGAAAATTGATTGGCTTCTGCTTGGTATAAATCCATGGCATCATCCATGCTCATCCCATCTGGCGGTGGAGGAACTTGCGCAGGAATAGAAGCTTGTTCATAACTCACCGCTTTGGCTGCTTTGGATTTGACATGATATTCAACATGCAAAGATTCTTTACCAAAGTAGTCACGCAGCTTAGACAGTAGCTCATCTAGCGGGGCAACTTTCCAGTTTAAGCCCAAATGAATGTCAGCCGTCGCATATGGGTAGTCAATATATAACTGCACGGGAATATGCGTACACATATCGACATTGCAGAAAGGCAGCAGAATATTTTGGATATCGCGTGAGAGCGTTTTACTAAAATGTTCCGGCGTTAATTTGATTTGAATCGCATTGGCACGTTTTTGACGGATTTCATTCAGACTGAAGGCTTTAGTTAGACGACCCATTGGGCGATCAAAACCTTCACGTTCATAAATTTCACCTTCAATTACCACCACTTTTTCGTTTTGAATCACGTCTTTGAAGCGGTTAAAACGTTCGTGATTCGCAGACACTTCAATACGTGCAGTACCATCATCTAGCGTTACCATCATGCGGTTTGGGAAGTTGGCAACATCGACTACTAGGCCTGCAAATACTGTAGTGACACCACGTCGTGTAGGCGTAAGTTCATTAATACGCTGTGAAATAAAGGCTTTTAACTCTGGGCGATACACATCAATCGGGTGACCTGTTAAATATAGGCCGAGTGTGTCTTTTTCGCCTTTAAGACGAACTTCATCAGACCAAGGTTTGACTGGTTTGGCTGGTTTACGCTGAACTTCTTCTACTTCGCCAAACAGGTCCATCATGCCTGTTTCGCGGTTGGTACGTGCTTGATCCGCCGCTTGAACGGCCTCAGGGAGCTGTGCCATCAAGTCAGCACGTTCTAAACCTAAACAATCCAGTGCGCCGCCACGAATCAATGCTTCAAGGGTACGCTTATTGATTTTTTTCAGGTCAATACGATGACAGAAGTCAAACAGGTCTTTATATGGACCATCTTGGATACGTGAGTCAATCACAGACTGCATGGCAGCTTCACCGACACCTTTGATCGCACCTAAACCGTATACGATCGTTTCGGGATCACTGGCATGGAAGTTGTACAAAGACATATTGACTGATGGCGGTAAAACTTCAAGACCGTTAATTCGACAGTCATCGATCAAGAACACCACGTTGTCAGTGTTCTGCATTTCCGAGGTCATCACCGCTGACATAAATTCAGCAGGGAAATGTGCTTTTAACCAAGCGGTTTGATATGCAACAAGGGCATAGGCTGCGGCATGGGATTTGTTAAAACCATAGCCTGCGAATTTTTCCATATAGTCGAAGATATGGTTGGCCGTATCCGCATCAATGCCTTTGGTTGCAGCACCTTCAGTAAAGATCTGACGGTGCTTAATCATTTCTTCGACTTTCTTTTTACCCATGGCACGACGAAGTAAATCCGCGCCACCCAAGCTATAGCCAGCACAGAACTGCGCTGCCTGCATTACCTGTTCCTGATACACCATAATGCCGTATGTCGGTTCAAGGACACTTTCTAGTAATGGATGTAAGTATTCAAACTCGCCACCATGCATACGGTAAATAAAGTCAGGAATCAGATCCATCGGGCCTGGACGGTATAAAGACACGAAAGCAATAATTTCTTCGAACTTACTTGGACGTGCCTCTTTCAGCATTTTTTTCATGCCGACGGATTCAAACTGGAAGACTGCTGTGGTATTTGCATCTGCGAACACAGCATAGGCAGGTTTGTCATCCAAAGGAATCAAGGAAATGTCGACAGGTGTAGTGATATCTGGACGGGCATTAATGTGCTTAATGGCATCTTCAATTACCGTTAAGTTACGTAAGCCCAAGAAGTCGAATTTAACTAGACCTGCAGCTTCCACATCGTCTTTATCGAATTGGGCTACACGGTTAGTTCCATCTGCATCACATAGGACAGCCGAATAGTCAGTTAACTTAGTTGGTGCAATAACCACACCACCGGCATGTTTACCTGTGTTACGGGTAATGCCTTCAAGTTTGAGTGCCATTTCCCAAATTTCGGCTGCATCGTCGTTATCTGGATTCGATGGGTTGGTGACAATATCTTTTAGCTGTGGTTCGGCCTCAATGGATTCTTCCAAACTTAAACCTAAAGGCTTGGTCGGAATCATTTTAGAAATACGGTCAGCCAAACCATAAGATTTACCCAAGACACGGGCTACGTCACGAATTGCACCTTTTGCCGCCATGGTCCCGAAAGTTGCAATCTGAGAGACCGCATCTCGACCATAGGTGCGTGCAACATAGTCAATAACACGGTCACGACCTGCAATACAGAAATCGACGTCAAAGTCGGGCATTGATACACGTTCAGGGTTTAAGAAACGTTCGAACAGTAGGTCATAACGTAGTGGGTCTAGGTCAGTAATTTTTAAACTATAGGCAACCAAGGAACCTGCACCCGAACCACGGCCTGGACCAACAGGGACGCCATTACCTTTAGACCATTGAATAAAGTCCATGACAATTAGGAAATAACCTGGGAATTGCATGGTCAGGATGATCCCAACTTCATAAGCCAAACGTTCATCATAAGGCTTACGAATTTCTGGCCAGTCGTCACCACGTTGTTCGACAGGGTACAAATGCGCTAAACGTTCTTCTAAACCTTCTTTTGATAAATGTTCAAAATAGGTGTCAATGGTATGACCTTCAGGGATTGGATAATCGGGAAGGTCATGGAAGCCTAAACGTAATGACACATTACAGCGTCGTGCAATGTGATAGGTGTTTTCAATAGCCGTTGGAATGTCTGAAAAGAGCTCAGTCATTTCCGCTGCAGTTTTGAAATATTGTTCAGGGCTATAATTTTTAGGGCGACGATTGTCACCAAGGACATAACCATCGGCAATACAAACACGTGCTTCATGTGCCTCGAAATCTTCTTTACGTATAAAATGCACATCGTTATGAGCAACCACACCAATGTTAAATTTCTTCGCAAGTTTTACTGCTTCGTGAATAAAGTCTTCTTCACCCGAGCGCTCAGTCCGTGTAATCGCTAGATAAACACGATTGCCAAATTTTTCGACCCATTCAGCTAACAGAGGTTCAGCTTTTTGCGGGTTGGACGAGCAAAGCATTTTGCCGACATCACTTTGCATACCCAGTAAAACAATCAAGTCTTGGTGTTGATTTAAAATCCAATCTTTTTTTACGCAAGGAATATCAAGCTGTTGACCTGAAATATAACCTTCAGAAACCAACTCTGTTAGACTGCGCCAACCTTTATTGGTCATCGCTAGAAGAGTAGCTTTGTGTTCAGCATCATTCAAACGAATGGTTGAACCAAATATGGGTTTAATGCCTTTATCTAAGCACTTTTTATAGAATTTTACAGCAGCATGTAGATTTGAAAGGTCAGTAATGGCCAGAGCGGGCATTTCATCTGCAGCTGCAGCTTTTACAAGATCAGGTATACGTACAATAGATTCAGTAATGGAAAATTCTGTAAAAATACCAAGATGTACAAAGTGCATAGATGAGTCCCTGCGAAAACAGCTGCTGATTTTAGCATGCTCTGAGATCAAACTTGCGTTTATTGCATGGCTTTATGCAGATTTATAAATTCACTGTTTAAGCAATAAACGCTGTATGACAATCACGGTTTAGCAAGCAATACCTTGATTAACTGAAAAAGCTATTAATTTGCTATTTTTAAAGTTGAAGGCTAGATTGCCAATATAGGGTAAATCATAGTTATGCGGCTCTTTCAGCACGGATTTTGCATGAGTCGGTGAGAGTAAAATCACTTAAGCCACTTCATTTGGATTGGCTAATTTTGCACTTTTGGTAAAGTCTTTTACAAATTGTTGATAGTCATATTGGCTTATCCGATGTTTTGACCCAATTTGAATTTTAACGCGTATTTGAGTGGATTTATCCCATTCCATCCAAACATTCCCTTTGGTTTGTCCAAGTTGGGCGAAGCTGCTTTTATTTTTATAGAATGAATCATTTTTAACTTGAGAATTGTCCTCAGCATAAATTTCAAATTTTAGAAATTTACCTTTTGATGTGACATGAAATTCAGTATTGCCGGCACATTCTGAATATTCATATTTAAGCTTTACTGGATTTTTGCTGATTAATGCATTTGCTTTTGATGCAGGCAAGGGTCAGGCTAAGTCAACATCATTTACCTTAATACTAGTGACATAGTCATAATCAGCAATGGATGCAGATGCTGCTGAAGTGATCAATATCCACGTTGTGAAAAAAGTTAAGCGTAAAATTTGTGTTAGCAGTATTGTTTGCATGGGGAATATAAAATCCTGTTCTTTTGATATTTTGTACTCAATCAAGTTTTTGTAAACGTAATATTGAAGGTTATATTTTAAATTTTATGGTGTTGCTAATTTGCCGTCAAAATAATTTAAAACTAAAAAAAATTTTGGTTTAATTTTAGCTTAAAAAAAAACCAAATCTTAAACATTAAAAAGCCCTCCGAAGAGAGCTTAAATATATGAATTATGCAGGCTTAGCGCAGTTTTGATAACCAGTCTCCCAGACTTTGAACAATTTGCACCAAAATCAACAAGACAATCACGGTCATGATGACCACGCTACTATCAAAACGTTGATAACCATAAGAAATGGCAAGATCACCGATACCGCCTGCACCTACTGCACCCGCCATGGCTGTTGCACCAATTAAGCTAATGGTTGCAGTCGTTAAGTTTAAAATTAAAGAGCTACGAGACTCTGGTAGGACAAATTTAGTAATGATTTGCAGCGGAGATGCACCCATTGCTTGAGCAGACTCAATAATGCCGTCATTTACTTCGAGCAACGATGTTTCAATCAGACGACCAATGTAAGGACCAACATAGATTGTGAGCGGAACAATCGCAGCCCAAGTCCCAATTGATGTCCCTACAATGACTTTGGTCAAAGGAATGACCGCAATCAAGAGGATAATAAATGGCAATGAACGCAGCGCATTCACTATCGGGTTCAAACCATGGTAGATGACACGGTTAGGCAAAATGCCTTGTGGACGTGAGACATATAAGATCACGGCCTGGATAAAACCCCAAATACAGCCGAAGAGCATGGCAAAGAACACCATGTGAAAAGTTTCTTGTAGGGCAGTGACGAACTGATCCATAGACAAAGAACTTTTCCAAAAGGGTGCTGTAATTTGAGTCAGCCATTGAACAATTAAATCTCTCATTGCTGAACTCCTGCTTGAGTGACTTCAACACCATGTTGTTCTAAGAACGCCACCGCTTGTTGAATCAATGCTGTATCACCTAATAGCTGAACGAACATTTGTCCAATCACCGCACCATTAATTTCAGTCATATTGGCAAACAAAATATTCAGGCTAATATCAAACTGTTTAATTACCGCCTGAATCACAGTTTCTTGTGCCGAACTGCCGAGGAATTTTAAACAATAAATACTGTTATGATTTTGATTTTCTAAATTATTTAAAATATTAACAGGGAGCTGTTGCTGTAATACAGTTTGAATAAAGTTTTTCGTTGTATTGTGTTTTGGCTGACTAAAAATCTCTAAAGTTGAGCCATGTTCGATGACTTTCCCTTGTTCCATTACCGCAACATAATCACAAACGGATTCAATCACATCCATTTCATGGGTGACCATGACAATGGTAATGCCTTGTTCTTGATTGATTTTCTTTAATAACGCCAATACCGATTTGGTGGTTTGCGGATCGAGAGCAGATGTTGCTTCATCACACAGTAAAATTTTAGGATGATTGGCAAGCGCACGGGCAATCCCGACACGTTGTTTTTGACCACCAGAGAGCTCATCTGGATAAGCATTTTTCTTATGTTTTAAGTCAATAAATTCGAGCAACTCTTCTAAACGTTTTTGGCGTTCAGCTTTAGACACACCTAAAAGTTTAAGCGGCATTTCAATATTTTCTGCAACTGTTTTGGTTTGCAGTAAATTGAAGTGCTGGAAGATCATGCCAATATTGGTTCTTTCTTGACGCAGCTCTGCCGAATTTAAAGCAGTAAAGTCTTTATCATGAATAATAATTTGCCCTTCACTCGGACGTTCTAGCAAATTAATTAAACGGATTAAGGTACTTTTGCCTGCACCACTGTAGCCAATTAAACCGAAAATACAGCCATCTGGAATGTCCAGATTAATCTGATCCAGTGCTGTAACGGTTTGGCCTTTTAGCTCAAAATGCTTGGAGATATTTTTAAATTGGATCATAGCGTCAAAAAAGGGTTCAAAAATGAAAAAACAGGCAAAGTAAACTTTGCCTGTTTATTTGAAGAAATTATATTACTATTTTGCTTCAGTGAGGTAGCTAGTTGGTTTGTTTACATCAATTTTAGTACCACCAAAATGTTCATCGATGTAAGCTTTAACTGCTGGAGTGTGGTAAAGCGCGCCCACTTTTTGTAGAACTGGGTCATTTTGACGGTCAGCAGCAACAGCAAGAATATTCACGTTCATTTTTGTACTTTGATCGATTGGCTCATAGTAAACCGCATCTTTCAGTACGTTTAAACCACCTTCCATTGCAAGGGTATTACCCAAAACAATCGCATCAACTTCGTCTTTAACACGAACCGCAGTCGCCATTTGGATTGGCTTGATTACGATTTTCTTCGCATTTTCAGTGACGTCAGCAGGTGTACCTTTTACATCGTCAAAATCAGCTTTAAGTTTGATTAAGCCAGCAGATTGAAGTAGTAACAATGCACGTGATTCGTTTGCGCCATCATTTGGAATCGCAATGGTTGCACCTGTTTTAAACTCTTCAAGTTTTTTAACTTTGCTTGAATAGATACCCATTGGTTCTAAATAAGTTGTCGAAAGCGGTGCAATTTTATCTTTATTGTTGTCGTTAAACGCAACCATATAGGCATATGACTGGAATGCATTAACATCAATTTCTTTGTTCGCTACAGCAGTGTTCATAGACACATAGTCAGTAAAGTTTTTCACTTCAAGTTTAATGCCAGCTTCTTTAGTTTCAGGAAGCGTAGCAATATAGCGCCAAATATCAGCATCTGAACCAGTCGAAGCCATGGTAACGGTTTGCACTTCTGCAGTGTCTTTTTGTTGTGCGGCGTCAGTTGCAGGAGCTTCTTGTTTACCACAGCCTGAAAGGCCAACAGATAAACCGAGAACTAATCCTAGGAGCTTTTTCATATATTCACCCGAGTAAATTTATAAAATTAATAAATTCACAAATCATATTATGGAGAGATTTACTTAAGTCTTTTATCAGACAGGCTGATAGATGCTTAATAATTTAAAATGCTACACAGACTTATACAATTAGATCTGAGTCTATTTCCAAATGGGAAAAGATAGCCATTGCAAGCTGCTGTAAACAAAAGATTTAATAAAGTAAATCTCTATATTTCGCTAGGCATCATATCAATTTTTTATTATTCAATATAGTGATTTAAAAAGTTATGCTTAGCAGCAAAAATGTAAATGGAATATGTTTAATTAAATAATTTAATAAGTAAAAACAATATATTATTTATAATTAAACTATTTAAGTACGTCATTTGTATATGTTTAGGTATATATAACAAATTTTAAAATGTATTGCTGAAAATATGATAAAAATGAAATAAGTCCTGTCATTCACAAAATTTGTAACATTCATATGTGAAAATAACGGAGAGCTTCAATCTAATCTGCATTGAAATCTTTATTGATATATTTGAAGTTCAACTCTGATTCATGGTTTTTCAAAATCTTAGATCTAAATCTGAGGAATATTGAATCCGCTACATTGTTTAATATAAACTGCTTAATAATTGATCATAATAAATTACTATGTGAGGCACGCTATGTCAAATCAGTTTGATTTCGTCTCAGTTGTAAAAAAGCCTACGGTTCATTATGATGGCGGTAGATCGGTGAGCCATGTTTTAAAAATGGAAGATGGTAGTCAAAAAACCATCGGTGTATTTTTGCCATCAAACCAACCCATGACGTTTGAGGCACATGTGAAAGAGCGTGTTGAAATCACATCTGGGCAGTGTGTCGTGCAAATTGGGGAGCAGGGCGAGTTTGTTCAATATACGTCTGGCGAAAGCTTTATTGTTCCACAAGATTCTATTTTTAAAGTGCAATGTACTGATGTCGTTGATTATGTATGCCATTTTGATTAAGCATGCTTAGACAGGTTTGCAGTTGCTTCAGCTTTCCAACTTATGATTTTTTATTTCTAAGTCATAGCAATTGTTATGTTTAGAGTTTAAACCCCGCACTTAGCGGGGTTTTTTATATGATTACATGAATGATTTTGCTGTCTTATACGAAATCCTGCGGTGACTAAAATTAAGCTTTTTAACATCATCTATAACCACTGTTTGGCAGAGTTAATGTGCTTTGGTTTTGCTGTGAATAAATATTCAATTAGCAAAATGGAATGTGTAAATAGTCACTACGCTGTATTTCATAGAGTACATGACGGTTTAATGGGTGATCCGCAGCTACACGTGGATGATTAAATTCACGGATTTTTTGTATACCAATGCGTTGCATCACACGTTCTGATGGTGTGTTCAAACTTGCAGTGAAGGAAATAACTTTATCTAGTCTTAAGTTTCTAAAAGCATGTTTGAGTACAGCTTTTGCTCCATCGGTGGCATAACCTTGATGCCAATATTGCGGTAGTAGTCGCCAGCCGATTTCAGGTGCATCGACTATTTCAAACTCAGGTGGGTGTACGTGTAAGCCGATAAAACCAATAAATTCGCCTGTGGCTTTCAACTCAACGGCATATAAACCCCAACCACGTGTTTCTATTGCATCGCGTAGGCGCTGCATAAATGTGGTGGCTTCTGAAGCATCGAGTTTTTTTAGAAAATAACGCATGACGTCGTCATCTGCACACATTTGGATAAATGGGGCAGTGTCGGAGTCTTTCTATTGGCGGAGGATGAGGCGAGGCGTTGCGATAAACTGATTCATGCTAATTCATCTTTATCTTTTAATTGCTTTGCTTTCTAATAAATATAGTTCATTAATCAATAAAAATTCACGTATTTGTTGTGAATAAGGCTTATCAACTTCACTATGTGCACGTTCATTTCTATAAGCAGTAAATATATTGGTAAATAGACAACCTAGGGCATTTGAAACCTTTTCATTGTTTGTATCCCATGAATAAATTGATTTGCGTTGTTTATCTGAAATGAATGCGGTTTTTAAAAGACTGTTAGAAAACAGACTATGATCATTAATTTTATCTTTGACAATATCTTCTAATCTTGTATATGCCGTTAAGATTGAGTAATTGGGATCATCATTAAATTTAAGAGCAAGATCGAAAATTCGAGAATCAACCAAGTGGAAAGGTAATTCTGTTGGATAGAAACGGTCATTATTGATTTGGTATTCCGTAGTTTTATAAATTGCATAGATGTATTCGTATATGTTAATTGGCCTTACAACTCTAGCTGTGAACATTGTTTCAAGATCTGCATCTGATAATGAACTATGATTTACTTTCTTCATTAATTTTTCAGAAATATTAGGGTGTGTTGACATTTACAGCCGATAAATTGAGCTAAAGAGGCAACCATATAAATATACAAGCTAAAGCAACAGCGCTTTGATAGTTACGTTTTAGCTTATCGTATCTTGTGGCAATTCCTCTAAATTGTTTTAATCTACAAAATGCATTTTCAACTAAATGTCTGATTTTATACATATACCAGTCCATATCATCATTGCTAGATTTGGCATTTGATCTTCGAGGAATGTTTGCTTTCGTATTACTTTCTCTAATTTTCTTTCTGAAACTTTCTGAATCATAGCCTTTATCTGCACATAGCATTTCTGACTCTGTTAAATCTAATTTTGATACAAGATCAGGTGCAACCTTAATATCATGTGAAGTTCCATCTGAAATAATAAATTCAATAGGATTACCATTTGAATCGATTGCTAAATGTATTTTTGAACTATTACCACCAATACTTTTGGAAATACTTTGATTCTTAATACCAGCTGAATGTTGATGCGCTCGTACATGGCTCCCATCGATAAAAATCCACTCTTTATCAGCATGCTGGCTGAATAATTTAAAAATATTCATAAACTTACTATTTTTAGACCATCGATTATATTTCTTAAAAATAGAATTTGATTTACCAAACTCTTGAGGTAAATCACGCCAAGGACAGCCTGTTCTAATTCGAAATAAAATCGCTTCAATAAAATTCCGTAAATTTAATTTGAGATAAATATTAAAGTGACGGAAAATAGCAAGTAACTTGGACCAGTGTTGATCATTTAGCATTGTTCGAGGCATAGCGAGTGTAAAATTGGGTTTGGCGATTTAATTTTACTATCTCGCTATTTTTTTAATCAACAAATGTCAACAGACCCTAATTTCTTCAACTTCTATATTGTGCTTTAAAAGAAGTTGCAGTGATGATGCTAATCCTTTAGGTCCTTCACCAGAATAGCCTGAACTAAAGCCTGATCTGATAATGTAAGTATTTCTATTAGATTTGATTAAATATGCATGTATTTGATTGCAAGATAAAAGTAATGCTTTTTCAATATATGTTTGAGTTTGGAGAATGACACCAATAGCGTCTAAACAATCTTGAGTATAAGGTGTCCCTAAATATTGTATTTCTTCAGATGGTCGATTAAATAAATTAAAGATCATTTTAATAAAGTATTTGTTTGATATTTAATTGAATATATCAAAAAAAACCCGCACTCGGCGGGTTGTTTATTTAATTTAAATTAAGATTAAGCATTTTCACGCGCAATTGCGCGGTAACCAATATCTTTACGGTATTGAACACCATCAAAAGTCACTTTTTCGCATAGTTCAAGCGCTTTGGCTTGTGCTTCACCAATCGTGTTGCCTAGAGCAGTCACACAAAGTACACGACCACCAGCAGTCACAATGTCACCATTCTCAAGCGCTTTTGTACCTGCATGGAATACTTTTGCATCAGCCATTTCTGTGTCTAAACCAGAAATCACATCACCATTGCTAGAAGTTTCTGGGTAGCCTTTAGATGCAAGTACGATACCTACAGTCTTACGCTCATCCCATTCAGCTTCCGCAGGTAAGTTACCAGCGATACCAGCTTCAACCAAATCAACTAAAGATGATTTTAAACGCATCATAATTGGTTGAGTTTCAGGGTCGCCAAAACGACAGTTGAACTCGATCACTTTTGGTTGACCTTGTTCATCAATCATTAAGCCTGCGTATAAGAAACCTGTATAAACATGACCGTCTTTTTTCATACCTTCAACGGTAGGACGCATCACTTCATTCATGGTTTTTTCAAATACGTCAGCAGTCACAACAGGCGCAGGAGAGTAAGCACCCATACCGCCAGTGTTTGGACCTTGGTCACCTTCAAAGATACGTTTGTGATCTTGAGACGTTGCCATTGGCAAAATGTTGTCGCCATCAATCATGCAAATGAAAGATGCTTCTTCACCTGCCAAGAACTCTTCGATGACAACGCGTGAGCCAGCATCGCCAAATTTGTTGCCTGCAAGCATGTCATCAATCGCATCAAATGCTTCTTGATTGGTCATGGCAACAATTACGCCTTTACCCGCAGCAAGACCATCTGCCTTGATTACGATTGGTGCACCATTTTTTTCAACAAATGCTTTTGCTGCATCTACTTCTGTAAATACATCATAGAAAGCAGTTGGGATGTTATGGCGTTTTAAGAAGTGCTTCGCAAATGCTTTAGAGCCTTCAAGCTGTGCAGCAAATTGAGTTGGGCCCCAAATTTTTACACCCGCTTCACGGCAAGCATCCACAACACCATTTACAAGCGGTGCTTCAGGGCCAACCACGATTAAATCCACCGCATTGTTTTTAGCAAAGTCGATAATCGCAGCATTGTCTAAAATATTTAAGGCAACATTTTCGCATTTATTTTCAGTTGCAGAACCCGCATTGCCCGGTGCTACAAATACTTTTGCAACTTTGTCATCTTGTGCGATTTTCCATGCCAATGCATGTTCACGACCGCCATTACCCAAAACTAAAATATTCATCGGTTCATACTCCATGAATCGAAAATGACATAAAGTCCTCAACCTGAAAGCAGGAGAGGACTTTATGCAAGATTAGAAATCTAGTGTATTAAGCAAAAGACTGTGCTTAATTGTCATGATCAAGTTGCCAACTTAGTGACGGAAATGACGCATGCCAGTGAAGACCATTGCAATACCAGCTTCATCAGCTGCAGCAATCGTTTCGTCATCACGCATAGAACCACCCGGTTGGATAATGCATTTGATGCCCGCTTTTGCAGCGTTATCAATGCCATCACGGAATGGGAAGAATGCGTCAGATGCCATTACCGCACCTTCAACCACTAAACCAGCATGTTCAGCTTTAATTGCAGCAATACGAGCAGAGTTAACGCGGCTCATTTGACCTGCGCCAACACCAATGGTTTGACGACCTTTTGCATAAACAATAGCGTTAGACTTAACGTATTTCGCAACTTTCCAAGCAAAGATCAAGTCATCAATTTCTGCTTCAGTTGGCGCACGTTTAGTCACAACTTTAAGGTCATCTTTCGTGATCATGCCTAAGTCTTGGTCTTGAACCAACAAACCGCCATTCACACGTTTGTAATCTAACTGAGCTTTACGTTCAGTAATTGCAGGAAGCTCGCCGCATACCAGTACACGTACGTTTTTCTTCGCGCCAGTCACTTCAAGCACGCCTTCAGCAACGCTTGGAGCAATGATCACTTCAACAAATTGACGGTCAACAATGGCTTGCGCAGTTGCAACATCTAATTCGCGGTTAAATGCAATGATGCCGCCGAATGCAGATTCAGGGTCAGTTGCATAAGCAAGGTCATAAGCCGCTTGGATGCCGTCTAAAGATACTGCTACGCCACATGGGTTTGCGTGTTTTACGATGACACATGCAGGCTTAGCAAATGATTTTACACATTCAAGTGCAGCGTCAGTGTCTGCGATATTGTTATAAGATAATTCTTTACCTTGAAGTTGTTTCGCAGTAGAAACAGATGCTTCAGTTGCTGTGTCTTCTACATAGAAAGCAGCAGATTGATGCGGGTTTTCACCGTAACGTAAGTCTTGAACTTTATTTAATTGTGTATTGAAAGTACGCGCAAATTTATCTGCTTGACCTTCTTCCTTACCTACGCGAGCGCCTAAGTAAGATGCAATCATGCCGTCATACTGTGCAGTATGTTCAAATGCTTTAACCGCAAGGTCAAAACGAGTTGCATGTGATAATGCGCCTTCAGCTTTTAACTCTTCAACAACAGTTCCATAGTCAGATGCATTTACTACGATACCTACAGATGCATGGTTTTTCGCAGCAGCACGAACCATAGTCGGACCACCGATGTCGATATTTTCAATCGCATCAGCAAGTGAGCAGTTCGGTTTAGCCACAGTCGCAGCGAAAGGATAAAGGTTAACAACAACTAAATCGATTGCATCGATGTTGTGTTCAGCCATCACAGCTTCGTCTAGACCGCGACGAGCTAAGATACCACCATGAATTTTCGGATGTAGCGTTTTTACACGGCCGTCCATCATCTCTGGGAAACCTGTGTGCTCTGAAACTTCAACTACGGCAACATTATTGTCTTTCAACAATTTGTATGTTCCGCCAGTAGATAAAATTTCTACCCCTAGAGCAGTAAGTTCTTGTGCAAATTCAACAATTCCAGTCTTGTCAGACACAGAGATTAAAGCGCGTTTAATAGTCATGATCTTCGTCACAGTTTTCAAGGAACAGATTAAAACAAAATTAGCAAAATGCAGGTTAAAAAAAATGCCTGCGGAAGCCGCAAGCATTTTATCATTTATTCACTCATTAAACCGTGAGCTTTCAACTTTTTACGTAAAGTACCACGGTTTAAGCCGAGAATCTCAGCAGCACGGGTTTGATTACCACGTGTATATTCAAGAACTACAGATAGAAGAGGCTTCTCCATTTCCGCCAGCACCATATCGTATACCTGAGATGGTTGCTCGCCTTGCAATTGTGCAAAGTAATGGCGAACTGCGCGATCTACGTGAATACGAAGAGCGACATCAGATTGTGCAGTAAAAATAGGAGATTTGCTATTCATGCGAATTAATCCGAAAAATCAAATATCACTTGGGTAAAGTGATTTGTTAAAAGTGGTCTATAAACTTGAATGAACTCCGTTTTAGTTCCTAATGCGGAGTTCTAAAACTTGTACATTACTTGTAGCTTGACACAACTCGCAAAATTGTTCGAAAAATAAGCGTAACAATAGATTAATAATTGTTACAGCCTAAAAAAACAAACAAAAAATCTACTCAATACGCAATAAATATTAAAGCGCACGGTTGGGATTGTATTTGTTGTGAAAAATTAGCGAGGAGTTTGCAGCACAAAGCTTTCGTGGCGCGTATCATACCATTGTCTAGGAAAAAGTGAGCAAGAAAACTGCATTTTTTTTATGTTTTTTTTACTTTTTTAATAGTTTTTTTCAATATTAGGGGCGAATCAACTCAATTGAATAATTATCGAAGCTTTTGCGTGCAATTGGTAGGCTAAATTGGAATTTAAAAGGACTACTTTTTGGGATCCGTTGGATGCCATGCAGACTTTCGTCCAAATACTCTTCAGGTAAAAGCGTATAGTTTGCTATTTCAGTACCATTTTCTTTTAGTGAAATTTTCATATTGGGTAAGGCAAGGCTACGGTCATGAAAATTGATCATTTCACCAGTAAAACGTGTTTCATTATTTCCAATGCTACGAATTTTGACTTTTTTGGTACTAATTAAACTGTAGTGTTC
The DNA here is from genome assembly GCF_024605895.1 of Acinetobacter sp. YH16056_T. Classification (NCBI taxonomy): domain Bacteria; kingdom Pseudomonadati; phylum Pseudomonadota; class Gammaproteobacteria; order Moraxellales; family Moraxellaceae; genus Acinetobacter; species Acinetobacter sp. YH16056_T. The sequence goes on from NZ_CP094545.1 coordinate 1,458,496, forward strand.
TTCGAGACGTGAACAATTAAAGACATCACACACTGCTGTGAATGCAGCACCCATTACTGGGCTGTTTTTTAAATATTGAGGATTGAACCAGAAAAACTGGAATATAAGTGCACCAAATAAGAAGGCATTAATACAGAACCACATAAAATAGTTCAGTGGGGTACGTTTTTTATCCTTTTCAGCCTGTTCTGCCCAATTTACAGCAGGAAGGTTGCCGATCGGTTCGGTGCTGAAATAATTTAAGTTATTTAAATAAGTTTTTAGATCGATATTAGAGTTTTCGACTTTTTGATCAAATAGTTTTAATAAATGGTGGGTTGGTGTTTCTTCAACAGTCACTGGTGTAAGCGTATTATTAAATTCGCTGACATTAATAATAGTATTGGAGTTTTTTTGAGGTGCATTTTCTTGCTCAGGGGTAGAAAAAGACAACGCTTTATCTACCACCAAATGAGACAGTGAATTAAAAGATGTAGAGCACTTTGGGCAACAAACCATGCCCTGAGCGACAGTAAGCTGCGGAACAGTTACTTTATATGTTGTAAAACAAGTTGGGCAGTTAGTTAATTTGTCGCTCATAAGTACACATTTTAAATTTTAATACTGTTGGCGTTTACCCGAAATTCGGCACCATGTTTCGTCACGTTTTTCTACGTCTAATATATCAAAAAATTCAGAATAAACACTAGAAACATCAGAAACTTGCTCTTCAATTACACCTGCAAGTGCGAACTCGCCCTCAGATTTAATTAAAGTTGAGAATTCTGCAGCCAAGGCCATTAGAGGGCCTGCAAGAATATTAGCAACAAACACATCGGCTTTTTGTCCAGCGAGCTCTTGGTTGAACTCTTCAGGTAGGCCTACATACAGATTTTCCAGTACACCATTCAATTCTGCATTTTGTTGTGTTGCTAAAACGGCTTGTGGGTCAATATCAGTGGCATAAACTTTTTTTGCACCCAAAAGTAAAGCGGCAACACCTAAAATACCAGAACCACAACCGTAGTCGATTACGATTTTATCCTTAAGATCAACTTTACCTAACCATTGTAGGCATAAGAATGTTGATGCATGGTTACCAGTACCAAATGCCAGACCTGGGTCTAGTTTGATGTTTACGGCGTCTGCTTCTGGTGCTTCCATCCATTCTGGTACGATCCAGTATTTTTCACCAATTTTAATAGGCTCGTAAGCATCCATCCATGTGCGTTCCCATTCTTGGTCTTCAATGAATTCGCTACGCATTAGTGCTTCAGGAAGTTGAGCTTTAATAAATGTTTTTAATGCAGCAACATCAATTTCTTCATCATCTTCTTGTGCATAGATACCAGTAACGATCACTTTATTCCAAAGTGGTGTTTCACCTGGAAGTGGTTCAAGTAAATCCTGATTTTCTGCATCATCTAGCGTGACACTGACTGCACCTAAAGAACTGAGCAGCGTTTCAGTGTAATCAACTTGAGCTTTTTCAACAGTAATATGAATTTGTAACCACTTCACGGACATAACCTAAATGAGTTTTATAAAAAGCTATTGTAACGGAACTCGGCAACTTGCAGCTAGCGATTATCAAAATTGACAAAAAATAAAAGGATGCACGTAGCATCCTTTTAATTTTTCAATGACTTAACTTTTAATTGTTTCGGTTGTAGTTGTCGAGATTGGTGCAAAACGCGTAATTAGGAAGCCAAATACAGCGGCAAAGATGTACATAAAGATTGAATATACCGCCGCAGGCATTGCTACAGCAGAGCTTGCCATCACCGTTAAGGCGATGGTCATGGCTAACGTACTGTTATGAATACCGATTTCAAATGCACAAGCACGTGCCTGAGCACTATTGATGCCGAACAGTCTTGGAACAAAATAACCGATACATAAGCTGAAAATACAGAATAGAACCGTAGCTAAGCCAACTTGGGTTAGATAAGCCGCAATATTATGTCGTTCAGAGTAAATAGCACCGATAATAATTAAGATGAGAAAGACCACAGCAAAGATGCGGAGTGGTTTATGCAGTTTCTCAGTCAGTTTAGGTGCATAGTGACGAAGCAGCATGCCTATACAGACGGGGATGATAATGATGCCGAAAACTTGGAGGATTTTTCCAAACTGCAGACTGATTTGTTGCCCTTCTTGCATGAAGTGCATGATCGAAAAATTCACGATCAATGGAAGGGTTAATGCTGCAATGACTGAGTTGATGGCGGTCAGGGTAATATTTAAAGCCAAGTCACCTTTAAATAGATAGCTAAATAAGTTAGCTGTGCTACCACCGGGTGAGGCTGCGAGTAGCATCAATCCGACAGCAAGCAGTGGTGGTAATGCTAGCAGTTTACATAGTAGAAAGGCGATACCAACAAGCAACACGAGCTGGCAAAATAATGCGATCAACACGGCTTTAGGGTGCTTGGTGACACGTGCGAAATCTTTGGGGGTAAGTTCTAACCCAAGCCCGATCATAATAAAGGCCAGTGCTAATGGCAAAAGAACCGTAATAATTCCAGAATCCATCTTATTTATTCTCCTTGAGCATATTTAATGGTTTTTCACCAAAGTCCTTATGGTGATTGCGTTAGAAAAAATAGTTTAGGTTTTCACTTGTTGAATCAAGTGACTGCCACGGCGCGTCAAAATAAAACCAAATAAGGTCGCCAATAAATACATAAAAATAGAATAAACACCGGCAGGTATCGCCACTGTGGTGTTTTCAAGCACACTCAGTGCGATGGTTAGGGCGATACTGGTGTTATGAATACCAATCTCAAAGGTACACGCACGAGCCTGTTTTTCAGGCACACCCGAGAGGAATGGAATTAAGTAACCCAAAAATAGTCCACTGAAACAGAGTAAACAGGTTGCAATGCCGACGCTGGCAAAATACGTAATAATGTTGGATTGTTCGCGCAAAACTGCGAGTGTAAAGATAAGAATTAATAAAAAAATAGATAACATTCGCATCGGTTTGTTGATGTGATATGCAATGGTCGGAAAGGAGTTACGAATAAACATACCGAAACATACCGGTATCAAAATAATCAGAAATACATGGGTGATCTTATCGATAGGCATGCCAATACTGGTACTTTCACCAACAAAATGCAAAATGGAAAGGTTGACAATAAAAGGCAATGTAAAGCACGAAACAACTGAGTTAATGGCCGTTAAGCTAATATTTAATGCAACATCACCTTTATATAGGTAGCTATAAAGGTTTGCTGTGGGGCCACCGGGTGAAGCCGCAAGCAACATGAGCCCGACCGCGAGTAAAGGGGGTAACTCAAGCAACTTACACAGGAAAAACGCAATGCTGGTCAGTAGAATAAGCTGAGTAAATAAAGCGATGAAAATAACTTTTGGATAGCGTCCAACGCGTAAAAAGTCTTTGACTGAAAGTTCAAGTCCCAAACCCATCATCATAATGGCTAAAGCAATGGGTAGAAAAAATGCAAATAATCCCGAATCCATGGAATTTCCTGATATTTTTATCCTTATAGTGTTTTTGAGTTTATCTCAGTTTGATAAATAAGCAATAAATAAAAGCGAGTAAAAACTGATGTTTTACCCGCTTTATTTTTGATCTGTTAATTGGTCGATATTTTTATCGACAACTGTTTATTTAGGACGAGGAGGAGTGAACCCTAAAGCACATTTTCCTTTAATTTCTTGTCCATTAATCGTTGCAGTAGTGGCTTTTGCATCTGCACTACATGTGCTTAATAATTCGGCTTCTTCGCCATGAAGATTTGCATTTTTGGAAGAACTAAAAAATTGTGGTTCGCAAGTACCATTCCAGATAATACCGCGATAGGCAAATGAAACTTGAGCGCCTTGGCTTTTACCTTTACAGACTTGTTGATATCGCTGTGTATCATACACTTTCTCAACTTTATCATTGGCTGAGGCAGCAAGTGGTGATAAACATAAACCGCATAAAACCGTGGATAGCAAAATATTCTTATTCATGCTTATAGTCCTTATGATTCTCATGGGATCTATAACAGAATAAAAAATCATCAGAATAAAACAACAATCTTCGAGTAACATTTGCTTGAGAAATGTGTATTTTTATGTGGAATATGCAAAGTATGTATGTTCATAAAGAAATATATAGGCATAAAACAGTAGCCAATAACAATAAAATCGAGTTAATCAGTCAACTTATCGGTGAATTTTTGCTATAATCTTCCGTCATCCTTTTTTAATCTCCTTTACCACTATGCATTATCCTAAAGTTTACGATGTCATTGTTATCGGCGGCGGTCACGCGGGTACTGAGGCAGCTCTTGCTGCGGCACGTATGGGTCGACAGACTTTACTCTTAACTCATAATATTGAGACTTTAGGGCAGATGAGCTGTAACCCAGCCATTGGTGGTATTGGTAAATCACATTTAGTCCGTGAAATTGATGCGCTTGGCGGTGCAATGGCATTGGCTGCCGACAAAGGTGGTATTCAATTCCGTATTTTAAACTCACGTAAAGGTGCAGCAGTACGAGCGACTCGTGCCCAAGCTGACCGTGTACGTTTTAAAGCTGCGATTCGTCATACTTTAGAAAACCAGGCGAATTTGGATATTTTCCAACAAGCCGCTGATGACCTTATTGTTGAAGGCGATACCGTTAAAGGTGTAGTCACCCAAATGGGTATTCGCTTTGATGCGAAAACTGTTGTATTAACTACAGGGACATTCTTGGGTGGTGTGATCCACGTAGGTCTAAATAATGCTTCAGGCGGTCGTGCGGGCGATCCTCCTTCAATTTCATTGGCTGCGCGCCTTCGTGAATTGAACTTACCTGTAGGTCGTTTAAAAACAGGTACACCGCCACGTATCGATGCACGATCAGTTGATTTCTCTGTAATGACGCCACAGCCGGGTGATTTCCCATCTCCGACTATGTCGTTCATGGGTGATGCGTCGATGCATCCTGAGCAAATCAATTGCTATATCACACATACCAACGAGAAAACTCACGATATCATTCGTGGTGGCTTAGACCGTTCACCAATGTATACCGGTGTGATTGAAGGTGTGGGTCCACGTTACTGCCCATCAATCGAAGATAAAATTCATAAATTTGCCGATAAAGATTCGCATCAAGTGTTCTTGGAACCTGAAGGTTTGGACACACATGAGCTTTATCCAAATGGTATTTCAACTTCTTTACCATTCGACGTTCAGTTTGAATTGGTACGCTCGATTCGTGGTATGGAAAATGCGCACATTTTGCGTCCGGGTTATGCAATTGAGTATGATTATTTCAACCCACAATCATTGAAATTCTCTTTAGAAACCAAATCGATTAATAACCTGTATTTTGCGGGTCAAATTAACGGTACAACAGGTTATGAAGAAGCGGGTGCACAAGGTTTGCTTGCAGGCTTAAACGCAGCACGTCGTGCATGGGATCAAGAGCAATGGACACCAAAACGTGATGAAGCGTACATGGGTGTATTGGTTGATGACTTGATTACTTTGGGTACTAAAGAACCGTACCGTATGTTTACTTCGCGTGCGGAATACCGTTTGATGTTGCGTGAAGACAATGCGGATCAGCGTTTAACTGCGATTGGCCGTGAAATGGGTCTGGTGGATGATGCGCGTTGGGATTCGTTCTGCCAAAAAATGGAAGCAGTTGAAACTGAAAAAGGACGTTTACAACACCTTTGGGCAGCGCCAAACAATCCACTAGGCAAAAAATTCGTTGAAATGACTGGTGATGACCTGTCTAAAGAAACCAATGCAATTGATTTGTTAAAACGTCCAAATATCAACTTTGCGCAAATTGCTGAATTGACGGGTTCAGAAGTTTCAGCATTTGTGGGTGAGCAAATTGAAATTGCAGTGAAATATGCGGGTTATATTAACCGTCAGCAAGAAGACGTTGCGCAAATGAAGCGTTTGGAAGATACACGTATTCCTGCTGATTTTGATTATGATGTCGTTTCTGGTCTTTCACGTGAAATCACCATGAAGCTGAAGAATGTATTGCCTGAAACATTGGCACAAGCAAGTCGTATTCCAGGTGTAACACCTGCAGCTGTTCAATTGGTGATGATTACGATTCGTAAGAATAACCAAGCGAAAAAATCTGCATAAGATTTTGAGTTAAATAAAAAACCCGCTCAGTTGCGGGTTTTTTATTGCCAATAAATTATTGGCTATTGGTATTTGATCGGATTAAATGAATATTTTGATCATCATTAGTTTTAGCTATGGTTTGATTATTAAAATCTTTCATAAACTTAAGTGATTGATAATGAATTATAAATGCAAAAAATAAGATCTAAAACTATTGATATACAAAGTTTTAAGTCTTAATGGTGGGCTTTTGGTCGTGTGAATTCCGACCTTTGTAGTGGTATTTATTCTACCCAATAAAGCCGAAACTTCAGGGCATGGCGTACAAGTGGGTTTACGCTACATGAATGGAGTTCGATTATGGCAAATCAACAATCGGGAAAAATGCAAAAATTTCTAACGGTATTTTTGTGTTTCTGGGTGGCATTTTTTGAAGGTTTTGACCTACAAGCACCCGGTATCGCAGCAAAGGGAATCGCAGCGACATTTTCCTTAGATCAGGTACAAATGGGCTATGTGTTTAGCTTAGGTGTGTTTGGTATGTTATTTGGCGCGTTCTTTGGGGGGCGTGTCGCTGACTATTTGGGACAGAAGAAAGTCCTGATGTTGTCGATTTTTATCTTCGGTGTATTTATGTCTATCACGGCAGTTGCACCAAGCATTGAAATTTTATATATCGCACGATTCTTTACAGGTTTAGGTTTGGGTGCTGCGATGCCAACGATGATCTCGGTGGTGGGTGATGAAGCGACGGATGCTAACCGTGGGCGCTTAAATAGTTTGATGTACTGTGGCTTACCCGTAGGTGCAATCTTTGTTGCTGGCTTGGGTATTGTCTTTAAAGATATCTCATGGCATACACTATTTTTAATTGGTGGTTTAACGCCTTTAATCTTGATTCCATTCATGGCGATTATCTTAAAAGATAAGCGTACAGAAAAAGTTCAGGCAGAAACCAAGGAAACGGTTCCAGCGATGGGGCAAATCCTTTTTGCTGAACAGCGTTATAAGTATACATTGCCGCTCTGGCTGAGTTTCTTCTTTACCTTAATGGTGAACTATATTCTGATCAGTTGGTTGCCTAACTTGCTTATGGAACAAGGGTTGGAAAAGCAACAAGCTTTTATGATCATGTTGATGTTCCAAGTGGGCGCAGTGATTGGTACGCTGGGTTTAGGCTACTTGCTGGATCGCCTAAAATTATGGCAAATGGCAGTGATTATCTATTCAGGTTTGTTTGTGGCATTGTTTGTGCTGTTTACAACAAATTCCATTCCTGTACTCATTGCTGCAGGCATCATGGGCGGAATTTTCTCTACAGGTGGTCAATCGATTTTGTATGGGATCTCTCCAATTTTCTATACACCAGCTGGGAAAGTGACAGGTGTGGGAAGTGCAATTTCATGGGGACGTTTGGGTGCAATGACAGGTCCATTACTTACAGGCAAGATTTTGGCGCTAGGTCTAGGAACGACAGGTATTTTAATTGCAAGTGCGCCGGGTATTGCTTTGTCGGCTATCGCGGTGGCTGCATTATCTGCCTATAAATCATCCCTCAAGAAATAATCGAAATCAGTCATATTTAAAGGAGCTACGGCTCCTTTTTTATTGAATAAATATCTTTAGCTGAAACTAAGTTTTGTTAGAATAAATCTAATATTCATGAATAAATTTACTTCTATGTCTTATCAATTGATCGAACTTGATATTTCTCCTTCAGATAACATTCAGTGTCCACATTGTCAGCAGCAAGTGATTGATTGGTCAGAAGAGCAGTATGTACAGCCATGTGAGCATGTGCTGTTTATTGCAATGGATATTGGTTTTGAGTTTATTACCGATGAATTTGAGCAAACTATGCAGCATACAGTCGATGACTTGCATGCCAATGATGATCAATATCATATGTTTACTGAAATTACCGCCTCAAGTTTCCCTGAGTTTCTGATATATAAGTCTGATTTAGGGGTGGAAGGTTATTCACGTTATGTCGGCTTTACGGCATAAAATATTGCTAAAAAATCTCAAAATAAAAAAGCCAGTTAAGTGACTGGCTTTTTTAATGAAAATCAGAAAATTAACTTTCTAATTCTTCTTCGACATCATCTTCGGCACTGTCCATACCGAGTTCTTTAAGTTTACGGGTTAAGGTATTACGACCCCAACCTAAAAGTTCTGCTGCATGGCGCTTACGCCCACGTGTTTGCTGTAGTGCAGCATTGATGAGGGTGCGTTCAAACATTGGTGTGGCAATGTCGAGAATTTTCATCTCACCATTTTTAAGTTTTTGTACGGCCCATTGACCAAGTAACTCATCCCAGTGATGCACACCAATACGATCAATCCCTTGAGTAGCAGGATTGCCATCTGTGCCTTGAATTGGAATCTGTTTTAATTCAGACGGTAAATCTTCTGGATAAACTTCACGGCCTGTGATCATAACCGTTAACCAACGACAGGTATTTTCAAGCTGACGCACATTACCTTGCCATGGCAGTTTTTGCATGTATTCTTGCGTTTCAGGACGCAGAATCTTCGGACTTACCCCAAGTTCTTTACCTGCACTTGCAAGGAAATGCTGTGCAAGCATCGGAATATCTTCACTACGATGTGCAAGTTTTGGAATATGAATACGAATCACGTTTAGACGGTGGTACAAGTCTTCACGGAAGCGACCTTCATGTACTAACTTTTCTAAGTCTTGGTGCGTTGCAGCAACGATACGGACATCCACCTTGACTGGGATGTGACCACCGACACGGTAGAATTCGCCATCCGCTAAAACACGCAGTAAACGTGTTTGAGTTTCAAATGGCATGTCGCCAATTTCATCAAGGAAAAGAGTCCCGCCATTGGCTTGTTCGAAACGCCCTTGACGCTGTGTGTTAGCACCGGTGAATGCGCCTTTTTCATGACCAAATAATTCAGTTTCGATCAAATCTTTTGGAATTGCTGCCATATTGAGCGCAATAAAAGGCTTGTTGCCACGTGGTGAATGCTTATGCAGCGCATGCGCAACCAATTCTTTCCCTGTGCCTGATTCACCATTAATTAATACAGTAATGTGTGATTGAGAAAGACGACCAATGGCACGGAAGACTTCCTGCATAGCAGGAGATTCACCAATAATCTCTGTAGATTGAATCGGTTGAACGGTTTTAGCAGATTCTTGTTGTTGTAATTTGGCGATATGTAAAATTGCACGGTTTACAAGCGCTAAGGCTTCATCAATATCAAAAGGTTTTGGTAGATATTCAAATGCACCCGTTTGATAGCTCGACACAGCAGATTCTAAATCTGAATGTGCAGTCATAATGATCACAGGTAAGTCAGGGTAGTTGCCTTTGACTTTACCTAAAAAGGTCAGTCCATCAATACCCGGCATACGGATGTCTGTCAAAATAACATCTGGCGCATCGACACTTAACTGATCTAAAGCGGATTGTGCTTCTTCAAAACTGGTAACATCAAAACCTTCTTCTTTGAATGTTTTTTCCAGCACCCAACGCATGGCGCGATCATCATCGATGACCCAAATCTTATTACGCGACATGATCTGACTCCCAAGGTAAATATAGGCTAAATACTGTTTTTCCAGGAACTGATTGGCATTCAATCATTCCGTTATGTTGATGCATAATATTTTGTGCAATGCTAAGGCCGAGACCTGTGCCTTTCGCTCGTCCTGTCACTAAAGGATAAAATACGGATTCTAATATTTCTTGTGGGACACCCGGTCCATTGTCCTCAATGTCAATGCGTACCGCAGAACGTTTTAATACACCATTGATGGTGACTAAGCGTTGAATACGTGTGCGCAAGGTTAGTTCTGGTTGATGCTCAACAAAGAACTCTTTATTTTCAGTCATCGCCTGAACAGCATTAACACTGATATTCAGCATGACCTGAATTAATTGATCACGATCTGCCAGTACATCTGGTAAAGAAAGGTCGTAATCACGGGTGATTTTAATTTTCTTTTTAGTTTGGTTGACGATCAGTGAACGAACACGTTCAAGTGGTTCATGTACATTGACTGGTTCGTAACTCGGTAATTGTCTTGAACCAAGCATGGTGTCAGCAAGATTTCTTAATCGATCCACTTCACTAATAATAATGTCGGTGAATTCGCTGTACTTCGGATCATTTAAGCTACGTGCTAAAAGCTGTGTCGCCCCACGGATACCACCGAGTGGATTTTTAATTTCATGGGCAACACCACGAATCAGTTGTCGTGCAACTTGATGTTGTTGAATCAGGTTTTCTTCTTTAGAGATTTTCAACATCCGGTCGATTTGATTCAGCTCAATCAATAGCAAAGGATGGTAGGGTTTACCAGAGTTGAGTTGTGACACGGTGTAATCGACATGAATGTCTTTAAAGTTGACATTAATCGTTGCTTCTCGGCGCGTATAGTGCTGGCCAGAAGTTAATGTATTCATTAATGCATCATGCGTATTGAACTCATCATCGGGCATATGGAGTAAATTTAATACAGGCTGACCTGATGCACGAAGTAAGCTGATGTCAAAAAGCGCTTCACAAGATGAATTTAAATAAAAAATATTCAGGTTGCTATCGACCAATAAAATGGCAGTGGTTAAATTATCCACTAAAAGCCGGTAATCAATCGTCATAGTCTGATCCATTAGCGAGAGGTTCCTGTCTTAAAATGGCGCAATGGCATCTTCATAAAGCAAATCGTTCAATCTAATAAGGTTCGAATTGATGCAAGTTATGCAAGATATAAGCCAACTATTTGAGAAATACGCTAAGTTTTGATGCTTATTTGAATAAATGCGCTTATTTAAGACTTTAAATAAAGTGTATAGCCGATTAAAAACAGGCTGTAAATCAAAAATGCATTAAAATGGTGCAAATGAAATTATATGGATGAATTTATAGCATTATTTTGGTGCGTGATATAAAGAGTGGCCTTTTCACCTGTTTTTATGTTTTGAAAAGACATACAATACGCGGATTATAGTGGAGCGCAGATTCATGAAATCCCCCAAAGTCGGTTTTGTTTCTTTAGGTTGTCCTAAGGCATTGGTAGATTCCGAACGAATTTTAACTCAGTTAAAGACTGAAGGTTATGATGTAGCATCAGATTATGATGGTGCCGATTTAGTAGTTGTAAATACCTGTGGTTTTATTGAATCTGCAGTACAAGAGTCGCTAGATGCCATTGGCGAAGCGATGAGTTCAAACGGTCGCGTAATTGTGACTGGTTGTTTAGGTAAAGACGAAGACAAAATTCGCCAAATGCACCCAAATGTCTTAAAAGTGACAGGTGCTGCGGCATATCAAGAAGTGATGGAAGCTGTGCACGAATACGTGCCTGAGCCACCGAAACACAATCCGTTTATTGATCTAGTACCTGAACAAGGTATTCGATTAACACCAAAACATTATGCTTATTTGAAGATTTCAGAAGGTTGTAACCATCGTTGCACATTCTGCATTATTCCGAGCATGCGTGGTGATTTGGTTTCTCGTCCAGTAGGTTCAGTATTGACTGAAGCTCAAGCGCTGAAAAAAGCAGGTGTAAAAGAAGTCCTTGTGATTTCTCAAGATACATCGGCTTATGGCGTAGACACCAAATACAAATTGGACTTCTGGAACGGTCAGCCCGTTAAAACCAAATTCTATGACATGTGTGAAGCATTGGGTCAATTGGGTATCTGGGTGCGTCTGCACTATGTATATCCATATCCACATGTAGACGCTGTGATTGACTTAATGGCACAAGGCAAAATTTTGCCGTATTTGGATATTCCATTCCAACACGCAAGTCCTAAGATTCTAAAACTCATGAAGCGTCCTGCGCACAGTGAAAATACACTGGAGCGTTTAAAAGTTTGGCGTGAGAAATGTCCTGATCTTGTGATTCGTTCTACATTTGTTGTGGGCTTCCCGGGTGAAACTGAAGAAGACTTCCAAATGTTGCTTGATTGGTTAAAAGAAGCGCAGCTTGATCGTGTGGGTTGTTTTACTTACTCACCAGTTGAAGGTGCGACTGCAAATGATTTGCCAGATCATGTGCCTGAAGAAATCAAACAAGAGCGTTATGAGCGTTTCATGCAAGTTCAGCAAGAAATCTCTGCTGCGAAATTGCAAAGTCGTATCGGTCAGAAAATGACAGTACTTGTGGATGATCTTGAAGAAGAGTTCCCAGTTGCTGTTGCGCGTTCTTATGCAGATGCACCTGAAATTGACGGTAATGTTTTTGTTGAAGATATCGATAAGTCAGTGATTAAAGCAGGTGATTTACTTGAAGTAGAAATCACAGATGCAGATGAATATGACTTATTTGCAAAACTGATCTCGGTTAAGTCTGCTTAAACGATTCATTAAAAATAATTGAAATTAAATAATTCGGAGTTGATGATGCTTGATTCTAAAAAACCACGTTTTGGTCGCATCCTGCTTAAGCTTTCAGGTGAAGCTTTAGCGGGCAATAAAGAGATGGGTATCGATGCACAAGTGCTCGATCAAATGTCACTTGCAATTGCGCACCTTGTTGGTTTGGGTGTTCAAGTGGGTATCGTTGTCGGCGGTGGTAACCTTTACCGTGGCAGCCAATTACAAAAAGATGGTTTGGTTGGCCGTGTAACAGGTGACCAAATGGGTATGTTGGCCACTGTAATGAACGGTTTGGCACTTCGTGATGCTTTGGTACGTCGTAATATCAAAACTCGTCTAATGTCAGCTTTACCCATTGGTGCAGTAGTTGAATCATACTCTAGCCGTGATGCAATTCGTCATTTAACTCGTGGCGAAGTTTGTGTATTTGTTGCAGGTACGGGTAACCCATTCTTTACGACAGATACAGCAGCATGCTTACGCGGTATTGAGATTGAAGCCAATCTTATCCTTAAAGCGACTAAGGTTGATGGCGTATACAACAAAGATCCAAGCAAATATGAAGATGCAGTGAAATACGATGCATTAACATTTGACCAAGTTTTAGATGAAAAACTGGGTGTGATGGATTTAACAGCGATTTGCTTGTGCCGTGACCACAACGTTCCACTTCAAGTATTTGATATGAACAAATCAGGTTCATTACTTTCAGTGGTAATGGGTGAAAAAGAGGGTACTCACGTTACGAACTAATGTACGTGGGCCCTAAAGCTCTTTATACTACAAGCTATTTTAGAATTTACATCTTTTCGAATTAAGTAAGGAAGATCACATGATTAACGATCTTAAAAAAGACGCAGAAGACCGTATGAACAAATCTCTAGATTCTCTAGAGCATGGTTTTGCCAAAGTTCGTACAGGCCGCGCGCACCCATCAATTTTAAACGGTGTTATGGTTCCTTACTATGGCTCTGATGTGCCATTAAACCAAGTAGCTAACGTGGGTGTAGAAGACTCTCGTACTTTACTTGTTCAGCCTTTTGAACGTTCAATGGTTGCTGCAATTGATAAAGCAATCCGTGAATCTGACTTGGGCTTAAACCCGATTACTGCTGATGCGATCCGTGTTCCAATGGCTGCATTAACAGAAGAAACACGTAAAGACATGCAGAAAGTTGCACGTAACGAAGCTGAAAATGCAAAAGTTGCGATCCGTAACATCCGTCGTGATGTTTTAGGTGATATCAAAGCATTGTTGAAAGAAAAAGAAATTTCTGAAGATGATGAGCGTCGTGCGGGTGATGACATTCAAAAAATCACAGACAAATTCGTTGCTGAAGTTGAAAAACGTCTGGCTGCAAAAGAAGCTGAATTGATGAAGGTCTAAGTTTTAATGACCTCATCTGAAGAAACTTCCCGTCTTCCAAAACATGTTGCCATCATTATGGATGGCAACAATCGTTTTGCCAAAAAGAATCAAATGCAAAAAGGTGAAGGGCATCGTTCTGGAAAGGACATCCTAGATCCCATCGTTGAACATTGTCGTAAAAGAAATATCCAAGCACTGACCGTTTTTGCTTTTTCGAGTGAAAATTGGAATCGTCCTCAGTTTGAGGTTGATTTGTTAATGGCTCTTCTCGAAGAAACCATTCATGAGCAGTTGCCACGCATGGAAAAATTTAACATTTCCCTACGTTTTATTGGTGATCGTTCTCGTTTATCTCCTAACTTACGTGACTTAATGTTGCAAGCCGAACAAAGGACTGCTAATTTCGACAGCATGACTTTAACTATTGCAATTAGTTACGGTGGTATGTGGGATATGGCACAGGCTGCAAAACAAATCGCAGCAGATGTTTTAACTAACAAAATAGATCTTGAAGCAGTGGATGCTGAAGTCTTTGGTCAATATGTCAGTTTAAGTGATCTACCTCCGGTAGATTTGTTAATTCGTACAGGTGGTGATTTCCGTCTCTCGAACTTCTTGCTTTGGCAAGCTGCGTATGCAGAACTTTATTTTACCCAGACATTATGGCCTGAATTTACCATTGAAGAATTTGACGACGCACTAGCAGTATTTGGTGGTCGTGAACGTCGTTTTGGTAAGACCTCAGAGCAGATTCAACAAGAGCAGTTTGAGAATAAATAAATGTTAGAGCGGATAATAACCGCATTGGTACTGGTTTCAGTTGTACTGAGTTGCATGTTTGCAACCGAGTCTAAATACCCAATGCTTGTGCTGATGATTATTGCATCAGCTGTCGCGGGTTATGAGTGGTTCAAACTCATGCCGCGGAATACACAAAATGTGATTAAACCTTTCGCTTGGGGCTATGGTCTAGTCACTGCTATTCTTTCAGCACTAGCATTGCATTTTACAGATGTTGCATTACTGCTTTGGGCGGCTTCGATCTTTACTTGGATCTTAAGTGTCTATTGGGTGAAGTCTTATCCTGATTACGATAACTGGTATAACCCGAGTCTGAGTGGTATTGGTTTAGTCTTAGTTCCTGCTGCGGTAACTGCTATTTTTTCTGTGTGGATGAACTCACCGTGGTGGCTCATGTATCTGTTCCTGTTGGTATGGGGTGCAGACAGTGGTGCATACTTCGTGGGACGTAAATTTGGTAAGAAAAAACTTGCACCAGATGTGAGCCCAAATAAATCGATCGAAGGTTTATATGGCGGTCTATTCACTGCAATGCTAATTGTTATTGTTGTTGAAATTATTTATCTTGATTTAAGCATCGCTGAACATATTTTATTTTTAATACTTTCAGTAATAACAGTATTTAGTTCAGTACTTGGTGATTTATTTGAATCGATGATCAAGCGTCGTGCAGGGATCAAAGATTCTGGTCGTATTCTTCCCGGACATGGTGGTGTGCTGGACCGTATCGACTCGTTGCTTGCTGCAGCACCTATCTTTGCAGCAGGTATGTATGTTTTAAAATTAATTGGCGTAGATTTATAGATGTCACAATCTGTTTGTATATTGGGTGTAACAGGATCCATTGGTCAAAGTACTTTAAAGATTCTGCAACAGCACCCCGAAGAGTATTCAGTTTTTGCAGTCACTGCACATAGCCGAATTGTAGAACTTGTCGAAATATGCAAACAATATCGACCGAAAATCGCAGTTGTTCCATTCAATAAAGTGGATGAACTGCGCCAATTACTCGTAGCTGAAAAATTAACTGATATTGAAATCTTGCATGATGAAGCCGGATTAATCGCAGTAGCAGAACATCCACAAGTTAATGTGGTCATGGCCGCTATTGTGGGTGCAGCAGGGTTGCTACCGACATTGGCTGCTGCGAAAGCGGGTAAACGTGTCTTACTTGCAAATAAAGAAGCGCTGGTGATGTCGGGTGACATCATGATTCAGACCGCACGTGAAAATAATGCTTTGTTACTGCCGGTCGATTCTGAACATAATGCAATCTTCCAGTGCTTGCCTGAAACTTATCTACAAGGTGAGCGTCATGGTCAGCCAAAATTGGGTGTCAAACAGATTTTACTCACCGCATCTGGTGGTCCATTTTTACATCATAGTTTAGAACAATTACAAAGTGTAACGCCTGCTCAAGCCTGTAAGCATCCAAACTGGTCGATGGGGCAAAAAATTTCTGTTGATTCTGCAACGCTGATGAATAAAGGCTTGGAATTGATCGAAGCCTGTCATCTTTTTGCAGTTGAAGAACAATTTGTAACAGTTGTTGTCCATCCACAGAGTATCATTCATTCAATGGTTCAATATGTAGATGGTTCAACTTTGGCGCAAATGGGTAATCCTGATATGTGTACGCCTATTGCTCATGCATTAGCATGGCCGAAGCGTATTCAAACACATGTGCCTCCATTAGATTTATTTATTCATTCTCAGTTAAATTTTGAACAGCCTGATATACAGCGATTCCCAGCGCTAAAATTAGCACGTCAAGCCATGAAGGCTGGAGGCTTAGCTCCTACGATTTTAAATGCAGCCAATGAAATCGCCGTGGCAGCATTTTTGCATGAGAAAATTGGCTTTACTCAAATCCCTCAAATTGTGGAACATGTGTTGGGGCAAGTTGAAAACTCAGCTGCAAATAATATTGATGTTATTTTGCATGCAGATAAATCGGCACGTATGGTTGCTGAAAAAGCAGTATTGAATTCAGGAAGTTAAGACATGAATGCCTTGTTTATGATTATTGCAGCAATATTGCTACTTGGACCGCTAATAGCGATTCATGAATTTGGGCATTATTTTGTTGCACGTAAACTGGGCGTAAAGGTTTTGGTGTATTCGATTGGTTTTGGCCCAACACTGCTCAAGTGGACGTCGAAGAAATCAGGTATTCAATATCAACTGTCTGCATTGCCACTGGGTGGTTATGTCAAAATGTTGGATGAACGTGAAGGTGATGTCGCAGCAGAAGACTTACCGAAAGCATTTAACAGACAACACCCTTGGAAACGTATTGCAATTGTTGCTGCAGGGCCACTCATCAACTTGGCTTTTGCTGTGGTGTTGTTTTGGATTTTATTTTTACCTGCACAGGAACAGCTGAATACGCGCGTAGGTAAAATTTTACCGAATACGCCTGCAGCAGCTGCGCAAATGCAGTCTGGTGATAAAATTACTGCCGTAGATGGCACTCAAGTATCCACTTGGGAGCGCTTGAATTATGCCTTGGTTGATCGTGTAGGTGAAACTGGCAATATTCAAATTCAAGCTGAACGAGCAGGGCAAATTCAAAACTTCAGTTTACCGATTCAAAGTTTCTTACGCGATCAAACTCAGTCACCACTCGATGTTCTTGGTTTTACACCGTATCGTCCTGAAATTCCTGCAGTGGTTTCAAAACTCAGTGAAGATGGCGCAGCAATACGCCAAGGGATGCAAGTGGGTGATCGAATTGTTTCGATTGATGGCGTAAAAATGAAAGACTGGTTTGATGTTGTACAAGTTGTACAAGCTTCTCCAGAAAAGTTACTTAAAATTGATGTTTTACGACAAAATAAAATTGTGCATTTAAGCGTGATGCCGCAAGGTAAGCGTGACCAAATGGGTAAAGTCACAGGGCTTTTAGGTGTACAAAGCGATCCGGGTAAAGTCAATATTCCAGCCGAATACAAACAAACCATTCAATACACGCCTGTAGAAGCGATGGGCAAAGCAGTAGAAAAAACAGGTCAGATCTCTAGTATGATACTGAATTCTATTGTAAAAATGGTGCGTGGATTGGTTGGTTTAGATAATTTATCTGGTCCGATTACCATTGCGAAAGTGGCTGGACAAAGTGCTGAAATGGGGTGGCAAACCTTCATTTCCTTTATGGCACTGATGAGTGTAAGTTTAGGTATTTTAAATTTACTACCAATTCCTATGCTCGATGGCGGTCATTTAATTTACTATTTTATTGAATTAATTCGTGGTAAACCTGTTTCTGAACAAATACAATTGGTTGGATTAAAAATTGGTATGGTATTGCTGGGTAGCATGATGCTACTGGCTCTATTCAATGACATTATGCGTTTATAAGAACGTTATACGAAATAAATTAACAGCGGAAAAGACTGGCATGCAGCACAAACATTTATTTATGCCATTGGCACTGGTTAGTGCTATGGCCGTAGCACAACAAGTATATGCAGCAGATGATTTTGTAGTACAAGATATTCGTGTTGATGGCTTAGTGCGTTTAACTCCTGACAATGTAGCCGGAATGATCCCATTCTCCGCTGGTGATCGTGTCAATGATCAAATCATTTCAAACTCAATTCGTAGCATGTTTGCGTCGGGTTTGTTTGATGATGTGAAGTCTTCACAAGTCGGTAATACCCTTGTATATACAGTGGTTGAACGCCCAGTAATTTCTAAAGTTGAGCTAAAAGGCAATAAACTTATTCCTAAAGAAGCCTTGGAAGAAGGCTTAAAGAAAATGGGTCTGTCCGAAGGTGAAGTTTTAAAGAAATCATCTTTGCAAACGGTTGAAACTGAATTAGAACAACAGTACATGCAGCAAGGTCGTTATGATGCTGATGTCAAAGTTATTACAACCGCTCAACCAAACAACCGTGTTAATGTCTTAATCGAGTTTGAAGAAGGCCAATCTGCCAAAGTATTTGATATCAATATCATTGGTAATACGGTCTTTAAAGAAAGCGAAATTAAACAAATTTTTGCATTAAAAGAAAGTGGTTGGAACTCGATCATTTCTCGTAATGACCGTTATGCACGTGAAAAGATGGCTGCGAGTTTAGAAGCTTTACGTGCGATGTATCTCAACAAAGGTTACATCAACTTTAACATTACCAATTCAAGTCTGAATTTGAGTGAAGATAAAAAACACGTCTTTATCGAAGTTTCGGTGGATGAAGGTGAACAATTTAAGTTTGGTAAAACTCATTTCTTAGGTGATACGCTTTATACGCAAACTGATTTAAACGCTTTAAAACTCTATAAAGATGGCGATTTATATTCACAAGAAAAAGTGAATGGTGTTAAACAACTTTTACTTCGTAAATACGGTAACGCAGGTTACTACTTTGCAGAAGTGAACATTGTTCCTGAAATCAATAAAGACACCAAATTGGTCGATTTAAATTACTATGTGAATCCGGGTCAGCAAGTCACTGTTCGCCGCATTAATTTTACAGGTAACTCGAAAACAGCTGATGAAGTTCTACGTCGTGAAATGCGTCAAATGGAAGGCGCATTAGCAAGTAACGAAAAAATTGATTTGTCTAAAGTGCGTTTAGAGCGTACAGGCTTCTTTAAAACCGTTGATGTTAAACCTGCACGTATTCCGGGTACGCCAGATCAAATTGATTTAAATGTGAATGTTGAAGAACAGCATTCAGGTACAAGTACTTTGGCTGTTGGTTTCTCACAAAGTGGCGGTGTAACTTTCCAAGCAGGTTTGAGTCAAACCAACTTCTTGGGTACAGGTAATGCAGTTTCTATCGATTTGTCACGTTCTGAGACTCAAGATTACTACAACCTCAGTGTAACTGACCCGTATTTCACTATTGATGGTGTACGTCGTGGTTATAATATGTACTACCGTAAAACCAAGTTAGATGACGACTATAACGTTAACAACTACGTCACTGACAGTTTTGGTGGTGGTATCAACTTTGGTTATCCGATCGATGAAAACCAAAGTATCAGTATGGGCTTGAATATTGATAATACCGAAGTAACTACAGGCCCATATGTTTCTACTTATGTGCGTGATTATTTACTAGCAAATGGTGGGAAGGCGACGGATACCACATCATTCTGTCCTACGGATGCGTCTGGTAACTCACAATTAACTGTGCCTGTATACAAAACTGATGCGAATGGAGATTTTGTACTAGATAGTGAAGGTAATAAAATTGTTACTCACAACACTTGCGCAGTACCTGAAGAATCATACGATAGTGCGTTTAAAGGTGATTTCTTAACTTATAACCTTAACTTGGGTTGGTCATACAATACCTTGAATCGCCCGGTATTCCCTACATCGGGTATGTCACACCGCGTCAATGCCGAAATTGCATTACCAGGTAGTGATGTTGAATATCAAAAAATCACTTACGATGCACAAGCCTATTTCCCACTGGGTAAAGACTTTGTATTACGTGGTTACGGTAAGTTAGGCTATGGTAATGATTTGCCGTTCTATAAAAACTTCTATGCAGGTGGTTTTGGTTCGGTACGTGGCTATGATAACAGTACTTTAGGGCCTAAATATCCTGGTGTGTATTATGATGCGCAAAATAAGGTTGACTATGATCCAGAAGAAGTGGGTGGTAATGCTTTAATTCAATTTGGTACTGAATTAGCTTTACCTGTGCCATTTAAAGGCGATTGGGCTCGTCAAGTCCGTCCAGTTTTATTTGCTGAAGGTGCGCAAGTATTTGATACGCAATGTGACGTTCCTAAATCTAGTGAAGACCGTCAATACTGTAAAGATAACTACGGCTTTGATATGAACAATATGCGTTATAGCGTTGGTGCAGGCTTTACTTGGATTACGATGATTGGTCCAATTTCACTCAGTTATGCATTCCCGCTTAATGATAAAGCTGGCGATGAAACAAAAGAAATTCAATTCGAGATTGGTCGTACGTTCTAAGTACGACCCTTCTGGGAATAACAAAATTACAGGTTGATAAGATGAATAAATTATTTGCTAGTTTGGCGGTATTGGGTATGTCGTGTTCTGCTGTGGTAAATGCAGCAGGTTACGGTGTGGTTGATTTAGAAAAGGTGGTGGATCAAAGTACTTATCTAAAACAACAAAATGCTCAAATTCAACAGCAGTTGAAACCACAAACCACTAAAATTGAATCACTGGCTAAAGAGCTGGAAGCAATGCAGCAAAAAGCTCAGCAGGGTGGTGATAAGTTGACTGCTGCGCAAAAGCAGCAAATGGGTCAACAGTATCAAACTAAACTTAAAGAGCTGACTGATTTACAGCAAAAAGTTCAAGCTTCGGTTCAAGGGAATATTCAGTCTTTAAATCGCACGATGGATACACGAATCAAGCAAGTTGCAGAACAATTGCGCACAGAAAATAAGTTAGATGTTGTTTTGAATAAAAATTCAGCACTTGCGTATGACCCTAAGTTTGATTTAACTGATAAAATGATTCAAAAGGTTAATGCAATTAAATAATCAATGAATTCTCAAAAATTCAGTTTAGAAAAGCTTGCTCAACTTGTTCAAGGTCAATGTATTGGCCAGCTAGATTTGCTATTCAGTGGAATGGCAAGTTTAGAGAGTGCTCAACCGCATCAGCTTGCATTTTTAAACGCAGATAAATATCTGAATGAAGCTCAACAGTCTCAGGCTGGTGCGCTGATTGTGACTGCAGAGATGCAGTCACAAATCCCTTCACAGCAAAACTTCATTGTCGTACCCAATCCGTATCTGGCTTTCGCTATTCTGACGCATGTTTTTGAAAAAAAATCTGTAGAAACAGGAATTGAAAGTACTGCCCAAATTCATCCTTC
Organism: Acinetobacter sp. YH16056_T; assembly: GCF_024605895.1. Lineage (NCBI taxonomy): Bacteria > Pseudomonadati > Pseudomonadota > Gammaproteobacteria > Moraxellales > Moraxellaceae > Acinetobacter > Acinetobacter sp. YH16056_T. The sequence continues at coordinate 1,479,938 of NZ_CP094545.1, forward strand.
AGCAATCATTTCTGATACTGCTTATATTGGGCATTATGTGGTGATTGGTGCGAATAGCGTGGTGGGTGAAGGAACTCGAATTGAATCACAAGTGAAGATTGATCATGGTGTTGAAATTGGTAAAGATTGTTTTATCGATTCGCATGTGACGATTACTGGTGAAGCTAAGTTAGGTGATCGTGTACGTATCCATGCAAATACGGTGATCGGTGGTGAAGGGTTTGGTTTTGCGCCTTATCAAGGGAAATGGCATCGTATTGCTCAATTAGGTTCTGTACGCATCGGGAATGATGTGCGTATTGGCTCAAATTGTAGTATCGACCGTGGTGCTTTAGATGACACAATTTTGGAAGATGGTGTCATTATTGATAACCTTGTGCAAATCGCACATAACGTCAAAGTTGGTGCAAATACAGCAATGGCTGCGAAATGTGGCATTGCGGGTAGTACAACTATTGGCAAAAATTGTGTGCTTGCAGGGGCTGTTGGTATCGTAGGTCACATTAATATTGCAGATAATGTGACAATTACCGGTATGTCAATGGTCACAAAAAGTATTTCCGTTGCTGGAAGTTATTCTTCAGGCACGCCAATGCTTGAAAGTGGTTCTTGGAAAAAGGCAGCAATCCGCTTTAAACAATTAGCAGATGTGCCATTGACCCAATTGGTCAAACGACTTGATCATATGCAGTCTCAAATTGAGTCCCTTGAATCAACATTTAAATTGCGTAAATAATTATGATGACAGAGTCGAATACCCCAGCTTTCACAAAACCTGAATTACCAATGACTATTCAGACTATTCGTGAATATTTGCCACATCGTTATCCGTTTTTATTGGTTGATCGTGTTGTTGAAGTGACTGACAACGGGATTGTAGGCTATAAAAATGTAACGATTAACGAAGAATTTTTACAAGGCCATTTCCCTGAATACCCAATTATGCCGGGCGTGCTGATTGTTGAGGCATTGGCGCAAGTATCGGGTATCTTAGGTTTCATTATGAATAATGAGAAACCTTCAGCTGGTTCGTTGTTCTTATTTGCTGGTGCAGAAAAGGTCCGATTTAAAAAACAAGTCGTTGCAGGCGATCAACTTGTATTAAAATCAGAATTAGTGATGCAAAAGCGTGGCATTTACAAATATAATTGTGTTGCCACTGTAGATGGCGTAGTCGCAGCAACCGCGGAAATTATGGTTTCGCATCAGAAAACAGAGACAGCATGAGCAATAACGAATTAATTCATCCTACCGCCATTATTGACTCATCAGCAGTAATTGCTCCGGATGTGCAAATTGGACCATATTGTATTATTGGTCCTCAAGTCACAATTGGAGCGGGTACTAAACTGCATTCACATGTTGTGGTGGGTGGTTATACCCGTATTGGTCAACATAACGAAATTTTTCAATTTGCCAGTGTTGGTGAAGTCTGCCAAGACTTGAAATATGCTGGTGAAGAAACTTGGTTAGAAATCGGGGATCATAACTCGATTCGTGAACACTGTAGTTTACACCGTGGTACTGTTCAAGATCAGGGTCTAACTAAAGTTGGTAGTCATAATTTATTGATGGTGAATACACATATTGCACATGACTGTGTGGTAGGTGATCATAATATCTTTGCTAATAACGTCGGCGTTGCAGGTCATGTCCACATTGGTGATTATGTCATCGTAGGTGGTAACTCTGGTATTCATCAATTCTGTAAAATCGATTCATACAGTATGATCGGTGGTGCATCGCTTATTTTGAAAGATGTACCTGCTTATGTCATGGTATCTGGTAATCCAGCCCATGCTTTTGCCATGAACATTGAAGGCATGCGTCGTAAAGGTTGGTCTAAAAATGTGATTCAAGGTTTACGTGAATCCTTTAAATTGATCTATAAAGATGGATTAACGACGAATGAAGCGATTGAACGTATTCGTACTGAAATTTTGCCTGAAGTGGCAGAAGCGCAATTGTTGATCGACTCACTTGAGCAGTCTAAGCGCGGTATCGTACGCTAAATGCTGCGAATAAAAAAAGACACCTTATAAGGTGTCTTTTTTTTTTGCGTTAAAAAAAGTCCTATTTTTTAACAAAGCCTGCTTCTTCAGATTTTGGGTACTTTTGGGTAAGCTTGGTTTTGAGCTGCGTTGCTAAACTGCTGTTTCGATCTACGTCTTTTGCAATGCTATACAGTTGATATAACGCTCTAGGTGCACGAGTCGACTCAGGGTATTGATCTACTACAATACCATAGTTCTTTTTCGCTTCTGCGTAGTTAGTCGGTTCAACAGCAAGGTTGAATTCAGCTAGCCAAAAATATGCATTGCTAATATAAACACTGTTAGGATTATTTTTAATAAAATTTTTCATCGGTGCGATGGCTTTTTTCGCACCACCTTGTTTATATGCATCTAAAGCAACGGTATAAGCTGCTTTCTCAAGCTCAAGTGAGTCACCACCTGCATTTACAGGTTGTTTTGCAGATGAGCTTAATGTTGCTTGGGTCGTAGGTTGTTTAGCTGGTGTAGGGGCTATATTAGCTGCTACTGGGTGCAGTACCTTGTTGGTTATCCTCCGCAGCCTCTGTGTCTTCACTCGGATCTACTTTTTGTTGGAGTAGCTCTAAACGTTGATCTAAATCTGCATAGCGGTTTGTAAGTTCACTTTTTAATTGTTCGATAATATTGTCTTGCTCTTCCATTTTACCGCGTAAGCTACGCAATTCATTTTCGAGCTGTTGGTTCTTCTGCATGAGCTGCCAATTCAAATTGGTTGGCGTAGGGGTAGAGCCAGCACCTGTTTGAATGGCTGTATTATTTGCTGTATACACAGTGCCATTATCTGCGCCACTCAAACCGCGAGATTCAATTGGAATATTGGCAAATAGCGTACCTGAGCAAGTCAATGTAAGGGCACACAATACATGCTGTTTAAACATCATAAAAATTCCATGTAGTTGCAAGCATGTCCGTATTGAATAGTTTTATTACAGACTGCTTTAGATAAAACGATAAGCACATTAAAAACGCCAAAGTTCTGAATTGCAATAAGCTTTTACAATCTTGTTGTGTATTAAAGTAAAAATATAGTGATGATGTTTCACGTTTTCTACATCATCGACCATCATATTGATTTATAAATAATCAAACAGTGTTTTCTACTCAGGAATTCTTGGTTTTAGGCTTGCATGTTTATCAAAAATCTCTATACTCTGTTCTTGCAATGGTAGCCCTGCCGGTTACTTCGCAATTGTACTCTACAAACCCCGCCAGGACCGGAAGGTAGCAACGGTAGTAGAAATATGATGTGCCGAAGTCTTGCTGGTAGGGTTGCCACCAGTTTCAATCATAATAAATTAAACTTCCTCTCATTTTTTTAATCCTAGATTCTTCTTTATTTTATTTTTATTAATTCTTCATTTAGATCTATATCTTTGTTATTCGGCATCAAATTCTTTACGTGCAATCACTTTAAAAATCGTATCGAGATCGAATCCTCGATATTGTAAAAAACGTATTTGTTTGGCTTTTTGTTTTGGATCACGTTCAACAGCTTTGCCAAATTTTTTGATCTTGAGCTGGTAGGCTTCGGCGACCCAATCTGTTTCTTTTAATTCATCCTGAATTAATTCACTGTCTACTTTTTTATTTTTTAAAGCGAGCTTTATACGGTTGGGACCTTTACCTTTACGCTTTTGACTCGACAACAGCATTTCTGCTACACGTTGATCGCTTTGATAGTTCTCACGTGCGAGTTCTTCCACCAAGTGTATGACTTCTTCACGACTATCCGCATACAGTGCTAATTTTTCAATTAAATCCGCTTTTGAGTATTCTTTACGTGTGAGTACTGCAAAGGCGTAGGAGCGTAAACGAGAGCCGCGCAGTCCTGGTTTTTTTTCAGCATGAACATCTTTACCATTGGCATCAAAATGCAACGCAGAGTGATCGGTCACCGAAGTATTGTCATGTGAAATGTCAGTTTGTGCAGTATGATTTGCGCAGGTAGGTTCTTCAGCTTCTGCGAACTGTTGTTTTAGTGCTTCGTAGTCGAGCAAGAGTGGAAAATGGTCTTTAGTCATGGGGTCATTTTAATACAAATTTTGAGTGCAAAACAAAACGCCCCGTAGGGCGTTTCGTCTACTATTAAAGTATGCTGTAATTAAGCATCTAAAAAGTCTGGTTCTTCTTCGTCTTTGTCTTCTACAGGTGCTGTACCCGTAGTCAGAAGTTGTTCACGAATCAGTTTTTCGATAGTTTGCACAAGTTCAGGGTGTTCTTCTAAGTGGCGAATGGTATTGTTTTTACCTTGCCCAATCTTGTCACCTTGGTATGAATACCAAGCACCTGCTTTTTGAACAATTTCTTGTTGTACTGCGAGGTCAACAAGCTCACCTAAATGGTTCACGCCTTTACCATAAAGAATTTGGAAAATCGCTTCACGGAATGGAGGAGCCATTTTGTTTTTCACAACTTTCACTTTGGTTTCTGAACCAATGATTTCGTCGCCTTCTTTCACTTGACCAATACGGCGGATATCTAAACGTACAGATGCATAGAATTTAAGTGCATTACCACCAGTTGTGGTTTCTGGGCTACCAAACATTACACCAATCTTCATACGGATTTGGTTAATGAAGATCACCATACAGTTCGAACGTTTCGCATTACCGGTAATTTTACGCAGTGCTTGGCTCATCAGGCGAGCTTGTAAGCCCATGTGTGAGTCACCCATTTCGCCTTCAATTTCGGCGCGAGGGGTCAGTGCAGCTACAGAGTCGACAACGATCAGGTCAATGGCACCTGAACGTACCAGCATGTCTGCAATTTCAAGTGCTTGTTCACCATTGTCTGGCTGTGAAACAAGTAAGTTATCAATATCTACGCCAAGTTTACGTGCGTATTGAGGGTCTAATGCATGTTCAGCATCGATGAATGCACAAGTACCGCCAGCTTTCTGACATTGTGCAATAGCTTGTAATGTCATAGTCGTTTTACCAGAAGATTCAGGACCGTAGATTTCTACGATACGACCTTTAGGCAAACCACCAATACCTAGTGCGATATCTAATGTTAAAGAACCTGTAGAGACAGCTTCAACTGCCTGTACAGTATTATCGCCAAGACGCATAACGGTGTTTTTACCAAACTGCTTTTCAATTTGGCTTAAGGCCGCATTTAACGCCTTGCTTTTATTATCATCCATCTTACAACCTCAATACGATGTCACGAAACAATATACTCAAGTGGATGTATTCAGTTTAGATCTGTTCCACGAGGGTATAGTGACAGAAATCATCCTTTTGTTCTATGAAAATCACAACAGGTGCGACATGTTGTGACGCTTTAACTTAATCATCATTATAAGACCATTGCTGGTCAAACTGTTGATCATTTTCTCTTTTAAATTTACCAATATCTCGACGATCTTTTTTACTTGGTCGATGATCTGGCCGAGCTAGATTATGCAACTTTCTTTGGGATGCGAGCAATTCCCGTTTTGCAATACTGACCTCAGTTTCATCATAAAGCAGCTGAGCGGTGGGGGCAGGCCCACGAACATCCGACAGTGCTTTCACCACCACGGTTTTTTTCTCAAGGCCTTGGGCAATGGTTAATTCCATGCCTACACGAACTTCACGAGAAACTTTAACGCGTTCGCCATTATGATGAACTTTACCGCCTTCAATCGCATTTTTGGCAATAGAGCGTGTTTTAAAAAAACGTGCAGCCCACAACCATTTGTCTATACGCATACCAACTGCATCTTCGGCTAGATTTGATTTACGCATATTTTTTCTGTTCCTCGGCTTGCTCAGTCATTTGAGCTTCTAAAATAGGGATTAAATCTGTTAATGCGGACAGCATTGGATAATTACAAGTCTCGCGAGGCACTTTGGCAGATGAAGGCTGCTGAATCGAATAGAGCTGTTCAATCCCAAAAAGTTTTGCACCATTAAGCACTTTTTCTGTGTCATCAATGAAATAACAGTTTTTTGCATCGAAGGGGTGTTTGCTTGCTAATATTTGCCAAAACTCAATAAACTCTTTGGCATGACCGAGAGTTTCTGAACTGACGATAACATCAAAATAATCACGAAGACCGGTTTGTTCGAGTTTGAATTGTAAGCCTGCAAAGTCGGCATTGGTCGCAAGCCAAATAGGATAGCCATTTTCTTTAAGATAGGTAAGCAGCTCAATGCAGCCTTCGCGTTTGGCTACTTTGGCTTTTTGTTCTATCTGCATTTCCAGAACATCAACGCCAACTTGTGACGTCCAAAAGCGAGAGGAGTACCATTTTAGGGTATGATTATGCTGTTGATAAAAACTAAATAGGGTTTGCTTGCTTTGTTCGAGTGAGCACTGATGCTGTTCAGCATAGCGAATTGGCAGCAGCTCATTCCAAATGAAATCATCATAAGCAAGATCGAGTAAAGTACCGTCCATATCGAAAATGATAGTCGGCTTTTCTGAGTAATTTGGCATATAAAGGTATTCTATGTTTAAAACAACAACAGCACCGCAAGACCCACTGATTTTGCAGTTGGTTCCCATTGTGACACAAGCTTGTGAAATTTTGCGAGAAGAATATCGGCGTTATTGCTCAGGTGCAGATTTTGATGTGGAACGTAAAAGTGATGATTCACCTGTAACGCAAGCTGACTATCGTGCAAATAGCTATATTACCCAAGCATTATCTAAAGTTTCTAGCTTGCCTGTATTGTCAGAGGAAGGTGACAAGTCTGAACGTATGCAATGGCAAAAATTTTGGCTGCTTGATCCCTTGGATGGTACCAAAGAGTTTTTACATAAAAGACCTGAATTTACCATTAATCTGAGTTTGGTAGATGGGGCCAATACCACTTTTGCCATATTGGCGATCCCGGGGGAATATAGCGTATATATTTGCCCCTTTGCGGGACTGCCGCTGAAATATGATAGCCAGTCCACTGCATGGTATGAATATGTTCAAACCTCTGCAGAGAGTGTCGTACACGTTGGCTTGAGTCAAAGTGCCAAAAATAAGCCGATTTATACGGACTATCTAGACGCTTTAGAAAAACTCACTCCTTTTCAGGCCTACCATGCTGGTAGTGCATATAAGTTTTGTATGATGTTAGAAGATCGAGTGGATATTTATCCGCGTTTTCATCCGACTTGTGAATGGGATACGAGCGCTGGACAATGTTTAATCGAGCGTATTGGTGGTGGTTTGGTTGATTTTAAAGGTCGCGCATTTCTATATAACCAACGCACGACTTTATTAAATGGTGGATTTATTGCATTTAAAAATGCCGAAATGAAAGAATTGGCCTTAAATGCTTTGGCAAACATGCCTGACAAAACTTGAGCTAAATCGGGTTCATGCTATAGTGTCAGCACACTCCGTTAAATCTCCTGCATTTAAGAACTGTCAATTATGGCCCTAGATTTGCTCCCTCCTAGTATGCTGAAAGCAATAGACTTATTGCCGGATGAAAAGACGCCTGTAACATTGTTTACACGTCATTCCATTCGTGAAGTTGTACAAGGACAAGGCTTGGCCGGTTATGACTTGCAACTGACCCATCAAGGACGTGATTTAGCCGAAGCGTGGGGCAGCTATTTGGTTGAAAATACCGATCGTGTTATTCAGCACTGTATTTCGAGTCCAATTCAGCGCTGTGTGGATACGGCGGCATTGATGATTCAAGGTGCAGATAATGTCACGATTGAACCGAATACCCACCATATCGAGATCATTGAACAAGGATTATTGGTCGAGCCGGGAAGTTTTGTGCTCGATATTAAAAAAGCAGGACCATACTTTCAAAAGCAAGGTGCTTTAGGCTTTATCAATAGTTTTGTGAATAATGCTTTGCCGGGTATGAAACAGCCCATTCATGGGGTGGTAGATGTTTTGGAGTTGATTTACAACACTCATCCAACCAATGATTATGGTCTGAGTCTAGCGGTGAGTCATGATACGATTTTGGCTGCAATTCTTGCCATTATTTCAGGTAAAAATATCGTGACACGCGAAGACTGGCCGAAAATGATGGAAGGTTTATTTGTTTGGTTTGAAGGAGATGTATTCCTTGAGTCAAAACTGAAATGGATTTGGCGTGGAGAACTAAATGAATTAAATATTCGTGAATTTCAGCAGGCTGAGCAGCAACTCTAAGTATTTTTGCGCATACAAAATATTTAAAAAAGGCATCCATGTACGGGATGCCTTTTTATCTGCTTCAATATTTCATTAAATAAAAGATTAAATATTGGCTTTAATTCGTGCAGGATACTGATTTAAATCAATACTTGAACCGTCGTCACTATAAGGCCAGCGGCTAGTATTGACAGGGAGATGTTGTTGGTGGATTCGACTGTATTTGTCTGCGGCAATCAATGTGGCAATGTCATGATCTTTAATGCTATACGCTTGCACGAGTTCAACTGGATATTGTGTGCGTTCAAAAAATGCAGCTTCCGTTTCCCCTTGATGCAGCGCAAAGATGCGTTCTACAGCCGGTAAATACACGCCATATGCTAACCATGAGTCTACGCCTTGAGAGGCTTGAATCTCAGCGGTTGATTTCATATTTGAAATGACTTTACCTAAAATGTCTTTTTCACCTTTCGATGTAAAATATTCAATATATTGATTTTCTGCTTCTGCAAATTTTTCTAATGATGGCAAAAATTGGTTAATCGACATTTTTATCCCTCTTTTCATTTGTACAGCAATGGCTGCCTAGGATGAAAATTAAAATACCATAAAAAATATATGGGATTAAACCATTTCTAAAAGTTTTTATTTACAAAGTTTCTAAAAATATCCTGACAATTTTTGTCGGGAATATACGATTGTATTTAAAGGACTACACCTTAATTTTAGTTGATAAGTGAAGTACCTGTCACAGCAATCGTGATTCAGCCAATACTAAATATTTAGATTTAATTTGAATTGTTAATAAGTGACAAAACGCGGCAATTGAATGATTAATAAAAAGAAAATAGCATTATATTTGTTGTAACTTATTGATTTATATATTTTATGTAAGTCTCTTTATTGGATTTTTTTGTGGCTAATTGGGGAATAGTAGTGAAAAGTGTGATAGATTTTTCATATAACAAATTATCAATTTGTATTGTGTCATTCATGTTAGTTGCTTGTGGTGGTGGAGGCGGTGGTGATAGTTCAAGTGGTTCTGCATCAACTGCAAATTATCCAGAACCGACCCAAGACATAGTCGATGATACCAGTATTGGCTTTTATGACTACGATGCAAATGATGCTGTTCGTGAAATACGAAATGATTTAGTCGGCAACTTTTCAGCGCAAGTTCAATTTGGTCAAAGTCATGTCGTCGATCCGAATGCGAACGAAGCCAAGAAAATGCCACAGTTAACCAGTGAAAAAGAAGCGCTGCTTATCGTGACGCCAACACTTGATATGCAAAACATCAAGCAACTCAAAGTAGAAATCTATCAAAACAACCGCTTAATTCGTACCGCGACATTGGATGATCCAACGCAAATGCCTGTTTCAGACCAGAGTGGGCAAAGAGGTCGTCCAGATGTTTGGTACAGTAAACGCGCGTGGACCACGAAACTCAATTGGGATGAAGTTAAACCCGGTCTAAGATTAAAATTTATCGATGCAAATAAAGTCAGCGGTGAATTGGCTGAAGATAAAATCGATTTTGCTGCACCAGGTGAATTGGTTTTAAATAATATCCGTGTTGGTATGTTGGCAGATAAGCCAAATTCTACCGGTCACTATATGCTGCTTGAGCCTGAAAAAGCGGGTACCGATTATTTCCAAACCATTCCTGCAGCAGAAATGACCGTTGCACAATATGATGATATGCAGTTAACACGTGCAATGGTTTCCTCAGGTGTTATTTATGACAGTAAAAGTGCCGGAGATGGTGGTGTTTATGCAGGAGACATGCGTGAGGATGTCGGTAAATCAACCTTTAGTGTTGGTATAAACCTTGCTAACTGGGGTATTACCAGTGCATCTATGGCCAATCAAAGTCAGCCACAATTAACCCAAACAGTAGTTGTCCATCATACGAAGGGGAACTATGCCAATGGTGTGCATACTCATGGACTGAGTGGTGGTAATGGCATGCTCACGCTTTATGATTCTGTAGGGAATGAATTTAGCCATGAAATTGGCCATCACTATGGTTTAGGACATTACCCTGGTCAGGTAGGTGACAATCTATTTTGGGCTGCACATCATGCGGACAGTGGATGGGGTTATATTGCCAATCGCAATATAATGCGCGGAAATCTATCATGGACGGCGACATGGAAGTGGGATGGTAGCAATGGGATCCCAAATTTTAAAAATTTGTTCCCGTACGGAAAAGATGCCATGTCCGGCGGGTATCCTGATAGTAATGTATCACGCTACACACACTATACGGGTTACAGCACATTCCTGAAAATTCAACCGCACTTTGACCGTTATGTCTGGGATGAAACATCACCTACCGGCTACAAAAAGTGGAATAAAACCACTCGTGAAATGGAAGTCGCTCAACCGAAGATGCCAAATTCTACGGCTCCGGTTTGGTATAACGCAGATCAAAATTATCCACGACCACGGGTCTTTGGTCAGCCCGTAATTACCATTTTAGGGGGCTATGATCCAGTCAATCAAGTTGGTTTGTTGTATCCTGCGGCACGTTCAAACTGGGGTAATGTGTATGACTTAAATGCTGCCAATACCGCTTTGGATCAAGCGGCATGTTGGTTGAATGTGCAATACACGAATAAAGTCAACAATATTGCTTTAGCAGCTGTACGACTAGGTAGTAATGCCAATAAACTGCATGTCAATTTAGCTTTGGCAGATCAACCACAGAAGGTCAATTTATATTGTAAAAAAGCAGGTGAAGAAGCCAAATTATTAGCAAATATTGATATTCCAGTTTACAGCACAGCGATCAAGCCGGCCGTCAAAATTGGACGTCAGCATGGTTATAGTGCTTTGCGTGCTATCGAACTTCCTCAATTAGAAAGTGCTTTGGAAGCGCAAGCTGCAAATGCTGTTGTTGCTCTTAATCCAACTGAAAAAATGCTGTATGAGTCATATAAAAATGACAAGTCATTGATGAATAGTGTGGCGCGTCAGCAATTAACCCGTTATGAGTCGCAACAAAACACAGCATACCGACTAAATCGTTGGATGAATGTGTATGCACAAGACCTAACCAATCAAGTACCTGAGGCGCAAAGCGCGCTCGAAGCATTTATGAAAAAGCTTTCAGTCACTCAAGAAGGTATGTTTGAGCAGGCGACATTGATCAAAAATGGTAACAACTGTTTGAAATCTGAAACCTTAACTGATGGAACATTAAATTTATACATCAGTGGCCCAAGCGGTTGTACGGCGGATGATACTGAACAGTGGGTATATGATGCCATTGGTCGTATACACAGTAAGTCAAATCCAGATCAATGTATTACAGGCAACGGTGGTTCAGCTAAAGTGACGCTAGAACGTTGCGTGTTAAACCAAACCAACCAAATTTGGACCATGGACCCTGCGACTACAACGATTCGTCAAAGTGGTCAATGTATGGATTTAAATACGGGACGTTTGCAAAATAACCGTGCGGATTTAATTCGATATAGCTGTACCAATGGTGGCAATCAACGTTGGACAAATTTGACAGCAAGCCAAAACTTATTATGGACATATTTATCAGCGACGAATATGAAACTGATTAATAAATAATCTGTAAATAGAAAATAAGGTCCTTATTGGACCTTATTTTTTTGCCTTTAAAAATCGATAGGTACAAAAAAAGCCCTAAAAAGGGCTTTTTTTATCGCAACAAATTAGTTAGCTAAAGCTTTAACTTGTGCATTTAAACGGCTCTTATGACGAGCAGCTTTGTTTTTATGGATGATGCCTTTATCAGCCATACGGTCAATTACAGGAACAGCTTTTTTGTAAGCTTCTGTAGCGACAGCATAATCACCAGCAGCAATAGCAGCTACTGTGCGTTTAAGATAAGTACGAACCATAGAACGTAAGCTTGCGTTGTGTTGACGTGCTTTAACGTTTTGACGAGCACGTTTTTTTGCTTGAGCAGAGTTTGCCACTCGTGCACTCCTTGAAATAGATTGGTCTGGGCGGGCTGAAATTACATCTGAAAACCAACATCAGAAGAACTATCACCAGCCCGTAAACAAGTGCCATATTGTGATTAAACTAAGCGCTTAAGTCAAGTCTTGACATGCTTTGACAACATTTTAGATGCAGAAAAATTTTAAAGAAAACGTTAGATTAGTCTAAAGTTATTGAGATTGTATGAAAAATGACTAAAAGTATAGAGAATGCAATTGTCATTGGGGCAACAGGATTGGTCGGGCGGGAACTGGTTCGTCAGCTCAGTCAAAATGCAAGATGTAAGAATATTACTGCTGTGGTACGTCAGCGTGACCATGAACTGAATGGACTGGCAAAAGTTCAACAAATGGTGATCAGTGACTTTCTTTCTCTGACTCAGGATGATGTGAGAGATTATAGTCATGCCTTTAGTTGTTTAGGTTCGACCATTAAAAAAGCAGGGTCTAAAGATCATTTTTATCATATCGATTTTAGCATCAATACGCATTTTGCTGAATTATTAGAATATACAGATACACAATTGATCATTGTCAGTGCTATGGGCGCTGACGCCAATTCCGCATTTTTTTATAATCGAGTCAAAGGGGAATTGGAATATTATTTAAAAACCTTAAAGTTAAATCAACTTTCGATATTAAAGCCTTCGCTGTTACTTGGCGAGCGTCATGAATCTCGGCGTTTAGAAGATGCGACACAGAAACTTTATATGCGCTTTTCGCATTTTGTACCAGACCGTTTCAAATTTAAGCCAGTGACAGCACAGCAAGTGGCTCATACTATGGTCGATGCAGCACAAACTCAGACTGAAAAGTTCGAGATTTATGATAATTTACGCATACTAACAATTAAATGAGGGAAATACCGTGTCTACAGTTCCATTCGTCACCTGTGATTTACTTGATGATCATCCAGATAAAGAATTACAAGTGGTGATCCCGTCGTTGGATGGTAAATTCTTTCAAAGTTATGGTGCACGAAAAAGTTTTGGCGGTCAGGTGATGACGGTCAAATGTTTTGAAGATAACTCTCGTGTTAAAGAATTATTGGCAACCGATGGTACGGGTAAAGTATTGGTTGTGGATGGTGGTGCGTCGATGCGCTGTGCCTTGATGGGTGATATGATTGCTGAATCTGCAGTTAACAATCATTGGAATGGCGTCATTATTTACGGCTGCGTGCGTGATGTTGATGCGATTGCCGAACTTGATTTAGGTGTGCATGCTTTGGCTGCGATTCCACAAAAAAGTAACCGCAAAGGCGTGGGTGAAACAGATATTCCATTAAGTTTTGGTGGTGTAAACATTCAGTCTGGTGATTTTATTTATGCTGACAATAACGGCATTGTTGTTTCAAAAGAGCAATTGGTTGTTCTTTAAGTGGGTTTGAGTTTTTAGTCATGGAATCAGTTGGCATTGCTTACTTATATACGACGATATAAATCTGGAAAAAATACAAACTTCAGCTGAGGACTCTCGGCTGTTGTATAAAAATACGAAATAAAAGAAGAAAGGAAGAATATATGTTGTTGCATCAATTAAAAGTGGCGCAAGCGTTGCTCTCAGGCGTAGCAGAGGGCGGACGTGGTACAAATGGAACGCCTTATCCGAAACAACCTGAAAAAGCCCTTAAACTGTACGAATTTGAAGGTTCTCCGTATTGTCGTCGTGTACGTGAAGTTCTGACCACGCTCAATTTGGATTATGAGGTCTACCCATGTCCAAAAGGGGCTAAAAAGTACCGTTTGGATGTGCAAAAATTAGGTGGAAAACAACAATTTCCTTTCTTGGTAGATGACAATACTGGGGATCGTTTGTACGAATCACAGCAAATTATTCATCATCTATTTAAACATTATGGCAAAACAGGCCAAACCCCTAAGAAATATGCCAGTTATCCTAAAATTCCGTATGTTGCCTATGTTGGTACCTTAATTAATGGGGCTCAAGGGGTGTGGGTGCAGCGAAAAGCCATTCATCGTGATGCACCAACTCAACTGTTAGAACTGTGGGGCTTTGAAGCGAGTCCATATACACGCATCGTACGTAGTGCATTGTCTGAAATGGAGTTGGCATATACCTTTCATAATGTGGCTAAGGAGCGTTGGCAAGATCAGGGATTAGCGGTAATGCGCCTAAAACCTGGTAAATATGTACCCCTGAAAGGCGGTAAGCGTGAACAAGTGTTAAAAATCATGGGGAACAATATTCAAGTGCCATATTTGAGAGATCCCAATACAGGTGTTGAACTTTTCGAATCTGAAAAAATTGTAAAATATCTGAAGAAGCAATATTTGAGCTAATCTCACTCAAGTTTAAGCTAAGTGCAGTGTATAGTCAGACTGATGGCTATACACATATTGTAATGTTAAATGGATTTAAAATTAGAAGAAAAATGCATCATAGCTGCATCAATTGAATTAGAATAAATTGTTAAAAAATAAGAAATTTACTTAATTATAGGGATATCCTAAAAGGATTAAACTGATTAATGTAAAAGACATTTCATTTTTTCGGGGGAAGTAAATCATGTCACCACAAGAAGTCATACTACCCGTACCGGTGCTCGTCGTTGAAGATGAGGAAATTATTCAATTACGTTTACGTCAAATTTTGACAGAGCTGGGTTATAAGCGTGAAGAGCTTATCTTCACCAAAAATGTTAAAGAATCTATTCAAGCCGTAGAGACCCAACCGATATCCTTAGCCTTAGTTGACTTAGGTTTGCCTGATGGTAGTGGTATCGAAATTATTGAAAAAATACGTTCCCTCGAAAGTAATACCATGATCTTGGTTGTCTCTGCATGGAGTACACAAGAAAGCTTATTTGCCGCAATTAAAGCAGGTGCAACGGGCTATGTATTAAAAGAACGTGATGATGCTGAAGTACTTTTATCTATTCGGAGTATTTTACGTGGTGGGGCGCCGATTGACCCATTTATTGCACGAGAAATCCTTAAACAAATATCCGAAGCCGAAGCGCCAAGTCCAGAACAAACAGTCGCCGATGAAGCAGACCTGAACCTCTTGACCAGTCGTGAAAAAGAAATTTTATGTTTGGTTGCTCAAGGTTTGAGTAACCGTGAGATTGCTGAACAGCTTTTTGTTTCTCGCTATACGGTAGAAAGCCATATTAAACATATTTATCGCAAATTAGCCGTAACGAAACGAACCAAAGCCGTGAGTACAGCAAGATCTATGGGTATTCTATAATGCGTAAAGGAGGATATTTTTTCTTATTTATCCTCTGTTTAGTATGGGGGAGCTTGAGTCATGCAGAGCAAGTTTTCCCTGTAAATGATCAATGTAATGTAACTGTGAATAGCATTTCACGGGTGAAGACACCATCCAATCAAGAATTACCCAGAACTGGATGGAAAACCACGCAATTACCTGACCGTTGGAAAGAAGATAAAGACTGGGAGGGTTATCAAGGTGGTGCTTGGTATAAATTAGACTGGTCTTGGTACTGTAAAAATAATGCGCGTTTGGCAGAACCCATCGCACTATATGTTGATTACATTATTAATACGGGTTCAGTCTTTCTGAATGGCGACTTGCTGTGGACCAATAAAAATCTTCAAGAACCGGTCTCTAAAAGTTGGAATGTTGCACGCTATTGGATTTTACCGATAAGTGGAATCAAGCATGATCATAATGAAACCTTGATCTATGTTTATGGCTACTCGAGTCTAAATGCTGGCTTGGGTCCGGTGAAATTTAACAATGTCATGGCAACAATAGAGCAGGCCGAAGAAGCCACTTGGACTCGTCGAACCATATTACAATTAAATATTTTTCTTTCCGGGGTCTTGGGTCTAATTTGCTTCATTATTTGGTTGATGCGTCGCAGTGATACGAGCTTTGGGTGGTTTGCGCTTTCAACCGTGTTATGGATTCTATTTATCAGTAATGCACTGACCACTGAAACCTTTCCATATCCAAATTCGATTTTTTCCACCAAAGCCAATTTGATATTTTCAATGCTGTACTTTCAGTGTTTTAGCATCTATATCTTGCGCTTTGTTGGACGTAAATTTCCGCGAATTGAATTGTCCTGTACTATGCTCACTGCGGCTCTGATTGGTGTAGTGTGTATTTGGCCATTTGAACAAAATGCGGAAATTTCGAGCCTCATTTTCTTATTATATTGCATCCTCTTTTTTATCACTTACATTTATCTTTGCTGGATTAGTTTTAAAGAAAAACGTAGAGACTACACTTTATTAGCAATGTGTATGACTGCGATCATTGTGATTGTTATTGCAGACATCACAGCCTTGGTATTCTTTCCAAAAGAAGGTTTTACACCGTTATCTCCCTTTACTTCACCGATTATTACCCTATTTATCGTGGTGATTTTGGGGGCGAGGCTCAATCGTAATATTCAGAAAATTGAAAAATATAATGATGATTTGGCATTTGAAGTTCAGAAAGTCAGTGATGAATTATGCAGTAGCCTAAACGATAAACATCAGCTTGAACTCAGTAATGTACGCCTACAAGAACGAATTAAATTATCACATGATCTACATGACGGTCTGGGCGCATCTATTGTGCGCTCGATGATCTTGGTTGATCAGTGTGAAAGTAATATTCCAAACAGACAGTTCTTGTCGATGTTGAAATTACTACGGGATGATTTAAGGCAAATTATTGATAGTGGATCATCTTTGGACAGCAAAGTGCCAGATTCACCCTTGCTATGGATTGCACCAGTTCGACATCGTTTTAGTCAGTTGATGGATGAAGTTGAAATGAATGCCAAATGGTGCATTCCTTCGCAGTGGGCGATCAAACCAACAGCAATTCAGTGCCTGACTTTAATACGAGTAATTGAAGAAAGCCTGACCAATATTGTGAAACATAGCCAAGCTAATCATGTCAATGTAACGCTGTCACATTTCGAGAATGGCGCATTGTTATTAACCATTGAAGATGATGGCGTAGGTTTTGATGTTGAGAGTGTTTCAAATCATGGCATGAGTATCGGCATGCGAAGTATGAAAATGCGTGTAGAACGGATAGGTGGGAATTTCAAAATTCATTCTCAGCAAGGCTGCACGATTATTCATACAGAAATTAATTTAAAATCAGCTGCATAAATATCTCTAGATGAGCATAATTAAATATCAACAGACTCTACTGGTGAAAGCGAAAAATTTTGGGGCTTAGTCGCTGACAAATTAAAATCTTATACAAAAGATGAAGCAAGTGCTGCGAAGACGACGGCGAAAATGGCAAGTTTTGCAGCAGGTTTGGGTACGGTTTTGTTCTTTGAAGATTTAAATGTGGTCAGTGGTCTACAAGCACAGTTTCCTTCTTATGCAGAAAACTTTCCGATTTGGGCAGAACATTCAACTGCCATTGCCCAATTTGCAACTTGGACAGCGTTGCACACCGAAGGTTTAGGCGCATCACTACAGCATTACAACCCAATTGTGGATGAACAAGTGCATGCTGAATGGGACATTCCTGCGCATTGGAAACTTCGTGCTCAATTGGTTTTTGGTTCAGTGGAAGGTGAAGCGAAAGAAAAAGGCTATATGGATGATGCCGCTCGTTTTAAAGTCTTCCAATAATTGCAGTGTATAACACACAATTTCGATAAAAAAGGAACGAAAACTAAGTTCCTTTTTTATTGCAATTTTATTGAAATAGATAGGGTTGGACAAGATTTTCATCCGTGAAAACCTTGTCCAGATTAGCCCATTGAGGACTGAGCTAAACGGGTGACTAGAACCAACTTTCTTGCATGTTGAGGCAAGTATCATCAAGTTCTAGCAATAACTTGGCTTGATGTTCTATTTCAGGTAATTCCCAGCGGATAAAATATTGCGCGGCTTGTAATTTACCGGCTAAGAATTGTTGATCTTCAGCTAAATCTGAATGTTCAAATTTCACTAGGGCTTGATTAGCCATTTCAAGCCATAGCCATGAAATGATGACTTTGCTCATCATGTCTAGATACAAGGCAGAATTACCCAGTACCTGATCGACACGACCTTGTGCGAGGACTTGTCCCAAACTTTGTGTGGTTTTCTTCACCGTGTTTAAATGCCCTGAAAAAATCGCTGCAAGCGCTTCCGTTTTTGGATCTTGAGCTTGATCAATCGTATTTTGCATACGTTGTAATAACAGCATCAAACCTCTGCTGTTGTGCTGCCAAAGCTTACGACCCAACAAATCCAAAGATTGAATACCAAATGTACCTTCATGGATCGGATTTAAGCGGTTGTCGCGATAGCATTGTTCAAGTGGATATTCGCGGGTATAGCCAGCGCCACCTAAAACTTGAATGGCTAAATCATTGGCTTTTGGTCCATAGGCGGAAGGGAATGATTTGACGACAGGGATAATCAAATCTAATAACAACGCGCTGTCTTCATTGTTAGCGGCTTGATGTTCATCAATTAAACGTGCAGCAAATAGGCATAATGCAAGTGCGCCTTCCACATAGGATTTTTGTGCCAAAAGCATCCGTTTAACATCTGTATGTTGAATAATATTGACAGGTTTTGAGGCAGGATTTTTATCTGATACTAAGCGACCTTGTGGACGGTTTTTGGCATATTCGAGTGACTCTAAATAGCCACGGTATCCAATCATGGCTGCACCTAAGCCGACACCGACTCGTGCTTCATTCATCATCTTAAACATATATTTAAGACCAGCACCTGCTTCACCAATCAGATAGCCTGTACATTGGTCTTTTTCACCAAAGCTCAGTACTGTCGATGTTGTACCTCTGTAGCCCATTTTATGTAATAAGCCAGCCAGTTGAACGTCATTGGCGCCTGCAAGTGAACCATCGCTCAGGGTTTTAAACTTCGGAACAATAAACAGAGATATACCTTTTACGCCCTGAGGTGCATCTTGGATGCGAGCAAGGACCAAATGCACGATATTTTCAGTGATGTCTTGGTCACCCCCTGAAATAAACATCTTTTGGCCTTTGATGAGGTAGGTACCATCGGCTTGCGGTATGGCTTTTGTGGTCAAATCACCCAAAGATGAACCCACATCAGGTTCAGTCATAGCCATCGTTCCTGCAAAGCGACCACTGAACATATGCGGTACAAACCTATCTTTTTGTTCAGTCGTACCGAAAGCTTGAATCACATTTGCAGCCGCAGCGGTTAGAAATGAATAAGCCACTGATGAAGGATTTGCTGACATGAAATAAGCATTTGCAGCCATGTTGATCAAAGTCGGAAGTTGCATACCGCCTGCATCATAATCATGCTGCGCACAAAGCAAGCCGGCATCTGCAAATTGCTTCCATGCCGTTTTGACTTCAGCAATGGTTTTAACCTGTTGACCATCAAATGTAGGTTCGTTTTGATCGGCTGTTGCGTTATGGGGTGCAAAAAAGTCTTGAGCAATACCTTGTGCAGTTTCTAGGATGCTTTTGAAGGTTTCAGCATCATGCTCAGCAAAACGTGGGTAATGCGTTAAGTCTTGCGCTTTAAACACGTCAAATAGCAAAAAATTTAAATCTTTGTCATTGATTAACTGCGCCATTGATCAATCTCTAATCGGGTCGAATTTTATGGCTTAAGCCTAGCAGTTGATTTTTAGATATAGAATTGTCAATAATGACACTTAATAAGTCAAAAATGACATTTTGATAATTTGAACTTTAAATGAAGAAAATCATAATTTTAGCATTTGATGGTGCTTTGGCTTCTGCGATTACTGGGGTTGTTGATCTCTTTGCAATGGCGGGAGTCAGTTGGAACCGGATTCAAAAACAAAATGTGCAGCGGCTATTTCAGGTCAAAATTGCCTCACAACATGGTCAAGCTGTGCAATGTATCAATGGCATCAAGCTTTATGCAGATTTAGCATTTTCTGAAATAACAGATGCAGATATCATCATTGTCCCAACGATAGGCGCGCCGATCTTAGATGTTTTAGCGCAAAACGCAGCACTGATCGGGTTATTAAAAACTCGGCAATTGCAGAGCGGACTGATCGCAGGAAATTGTACGGGTAATTTTTTTCTGGCAGAAGCAGGGCTTTTAGATGGTAAGCAGGCAACGACGCATTGGGGCTTTCAGCAAATGTTTCGTGAACGCTATCCTTTGGTGAAACTGAATGCAGATCAGCTCATTAGCCATGACCAAAATATCTATTGTGCAGGCGGCGGCTTAGCATGGTTTGATTTGGGACTACACCTAATCGAACGTTTTTATGGTTTTGAAACGGCAATCCACACGGCAAAATCATTTGTATTGGATTATCGTCGTGATAGTCAGTTGTCCTATTCTTTATTGAAAATATCTAAACCGCATCAGGATGGTTTGGTGCAAAAAGTTCAAGATTGGTTAGAACAGCATTATCATGAAAATATTGTCTTAGATGAACTTGCGGCGCAGTTTAATGTGACAACGAGGACATTGATTCGACATTTTAAAGCAGCTTTGGATATTCCACCGAATCAGTACTTACAATCAATACGGATTGAAGCTGCACGAAAGCGTTTAGAAGAAACGGGACATGCTTTAGATCTGATTATGCGAGAGGTCGGCTATAGTGACCCAAGCTCATTTCGACGGTTATTCCAAAAAAAAACGGGGCTGAGCCCCTTAGAATATCGTCGACGTTTCAGCCGACGATTTGATGTTTAGCTACAGTTTAAGCGGTTCGAACGGTATAACGGCCATGTAAAAAGTAGTAGGCACCAATACATGCAAAGGCTGCAAAGGCGCTATACAAATACAATTGTGAGTAGCCAATATGGTCGAGCAATTTACCGATAAAGTACGGTCCAAAGCCTAAGCCGGCATCCAAAAAGATAAAGAAAGTTGAAGTGGCAAAGCCCATACGTTCAAGCGGCGCACTTTTTACCGCAACTGTTTGGCAGACCGACTGAATATTGCCATAACCGAGTCCAAGTAGGCCTGCACAAAGTAAAAGCATCCATGAACTCTGTGTGATGCTGAGCAATACCAATGCCACGCCCATAATCACAAAAGCAGGGTAGATCACAATATTTTCACCTTTACGGTCCATCAACGGGCCTGTAAATGGGCGAGAAATTAAAATCGCAATGGCATACATCAAAAAGAAAAACGAGGCTGTTTCAACCAAATCGATTTCTTTGGCATAAAAGTTAATGAAAGACAAAACGCCTGAATAGCAGATTGAAGCGAAAAGCATGATGAATGATATCGGTAATGCTTTAGGTTCTACAAATTGAGCAATCCAACTCGGTTTTTTGACAGCTTCAACAGTATCGAGGGGTTTATTGATTTTGGGTAAATCGGGCACTTGAATCAGCAAGGCAACCAATAGGCAGCTCAATGCGATAATCGTAGAAACGATAAAAATCGCATGATAACCAATATGTAACATCATCCAAATGGCAAGAAATGGCCCAATAGCCGTACCTAACGTACTACTCATGCTGTAGTAGCCAATGCCTTCACCGCGACGTGTCGCTGGTAAGATTTGGGCAATTAAGGTACCCAGCACTGTTGATGCCATACCCATCATAAAGCCATGCATAAAGCGTATGAATAGCAACATGCCGACGCCAAACTGAATGAAGTAAAAACCAGAAAAGACTAAAAAGCCAATTAAACCAACGATCAGTGTTGTTTTACGACCAAAACGCTCTAGGAACTTACCCACCAATAAACGCCCGACCAATGTGCCGACAATGAACAAGCCTGAAACTAGACCGGCTTGAGCAGTTGTCGCACCTAATTCAGCCACCGCATAGCCCACGATCACCACAACCAAGAGATAAAAGGTTAAAACCAATTGGAAGTTAATGGCGCTGACTAAAATAAAATTTTGAGTCCAAAGTGGTGCTTTATCTTGCATGATCATCACCTACAGTGCTTTGTTCAAGTTCTTGCATGACACGGTGTAAAATTTGAATTGAATGTTGGATATCTTGGCTAGCTAATGGCGCGATCAGGCGCTGCTCAAAGGCATCTATGTCTTTTGCACATTGCTGAAATAAATCAAGTCCAGTCTCGCTGAGCATCATTTTCTTTTGACGTTTATCGTCAGTTTGCACATGTGCCAAAATATCCATTTGTGCAAGAATTTTGACACGCTTAGTGATGGATGGCTTGGATACATTTAAATATTCCGCCATTTCAATAGATGTACAAGCGGTTTTTTCACGGATGACAAACATGACTTGCCAAAGCGAATAGTTCAATTGATAGGGCAGTAAAATCGTGTTGATTTCATCACTAATCAGACGCGCACAGCGCAGAAGTGAAGAGCGGAAACCTAATGTGGAATTCATAATAGTTAACTAGGGTAACTAAATTATCGCAACTTTACGCCTAATTTATTTTGAATTCAAGTGAACAACTCAAACCATAAAAAACAGGTATAAGAAAACCTGTGCGCACACAGGTTTTCTTGCATAACATTTCATTTAAAGCTTATCGTTCATTTATGCTCTAAACAATGCGTGTTTATTCTACAGAAGCTTCTGCAGCTGCAATTGCAGCATCTTCCGCTGAGCTGTCTGCATTTTCTGAAATTTCTACACTTTCACCATCTGCATAAGCAAGTTCTTCACCTTCTGATTCAGCTTGCTCTAAATAAGCTGCAAGTTGTTCATCTGTTAATTCTTCATGTTCACCTTCGGATATCATGGCTTGTTCTTGTAATTGGGCTTGTTCTAAATTACTCATCATACTTTGCATATTGAACATCAATGGAAGCATAACCAATAAATAAACAATCATCAGGATCAGATACAGTGACCCAATGACTTTCTCTGTTTGTTCAGTTGGACGCTTAATACCATATTTATTTTCACCTTCAGTGCCTTTTGCAGCCATCACATAAATGCTAAAGATGGTACCGACCAGAGGGATGAGAAAAATTAAGCAGAGCCAACCGCTTTTATTTAGATCATGTAAACGACGAATCGTAATGCAGATCATTGCGACAAACATTGCAACGATAGAAACGACAATCAGTGCGATCGCACTGAGTCCTAAAAACGAATTAAAAAGTGCTTCAATACTACGTTCTGCTGAATTGAAAAATGCAAAAAGTCCCAGTGCGACGCTGATGCCTAATAGGCAGGTATAAATCATACTAATGATAAATAACCACGCTAAATAGGACAGGCGGCCAAAACGTCCTTCAGGAGACAGTGGATGATCGGCTTTTTGAATTTGAGGCTGAATATTTTGATCTTGTTGAAACGGATTCAATTCGCTTGAAGTAAGTTCAGTCATTATTATTCCAATTTTAATTATCTAATTTATTTTCTATGCCCAAAAGGGCAGCAATATTGTATAGCGAAGTAAAAAAAGGTCAAATATTAGACATGGCTAAGTCGTCAAATATTCCTTAGCCATGCTGTAATGTGGTCTGTTATTTATGTAATTTACGATACTCTTTAGGGCGCATTGGACGACTGGCTTTCCACAAACCTTTCTTTTGTTTACGTGCTTTGCTTTGTAAATTCATCATATAGTGCAAATGCTTTTGGTCACGGATGTATTCTTCGTAAACCCACGCAGCACCACGTTTTACCATTTCTTCATTCATGCATTTACGATAGCGATAAATAACCCCAACGCAGCGGTCATAACGGTCTACATCAGTGATTTTTACGCGAACAAATTTCTTGTAAACCATGGATTTGATCAGTCGAGCGGACTCTTTACCGTAGGCTTGTGTCGATTCTGGCGCATCCACATAAGCAAAGCGAAGTTTGGTTTTAGAACGTCTTAGATTCATCCGATAGCAGGTGAGGGTGTCGCCATCACTAATATCAGATACACGACAGAGGTAAGATTTTCCTTTCTTAAAAGGTTGGAAAAAATCCTTTAAGAAAATGGTGACTTTATAAAGAACATAGACTGTGATCAGGCACAGTACTGCACCTAAAGCCATGAGCCAATTCGCGGAGAGATTTGAAAGCATACACAATGATATGAACGAGGTCATATCGCATAAAAACAGGAGTTTAGATTTTATAAGAACTCATGATATATGGCTGTCGAACAAACCGACGGTCAGTTAAAAATACCTTAAATAATCAGCATTTGATCTATAAATATACAGCAAGTTTCATCACGCAAAACTCTATCTAAATACATGCAAATAGCCTAAGTAAAGTGGTGTCCCATTGAAAATAGCCTAAGCAAATATTTTAGAAATTTCGCTTCGCAAAAAAACATGCCGTGAATTTAATTCCAAATCATTATGCCAATACATCCCTAATTTAATTTTCGGCAAGTCTACAGGTACATCAAAAATATTCAGTTCGGGAGCAACCTGTAAATGCGTCAAAATATTTTGCGGAATCGTCAATATCGCCTTGGGTTGCTGTGCCAAAATTTGTAGCGCAGTAGAGTAATGCTGACAGCGTAAAAAAATCTCTCTAGAGTGTTTTTTACGATTTAAATAAATATCTTCAACTAATACACCTGCACGTCGGGAAGAAACCCCAATGTGAGGAGCAGAAAGATAAATAGATTCATCCATCTTGGAATGTTGACTACAAACCACGAATTGGTCTTCAACTAAAGTTTGAAAATTTATTTTTTCACCAAAGTTTTGCTCAAGATCAATCGCAAAATCGATTTGCTGTGCAGCAAGGTCAGCCACAATGGTTTTGCGGTCTAATTTAATACTGGAAAATTGGATCTGAAACTGTTGCTGTTGAAAGTGTTCAACTAACTTAGGAAAAATAATCGGTTCAATTTCATCATGTACGGCAATTTTTAAGCTCTGTACCATTGAAGGAGTAAATTGTTGTTTTTGGATAGAAATACTTTGAATCGCAATAAGCGCATTTTTAATTACGGGATAAATCTGTTCAGCAAATGGAGTCGGGAGCATTTTTGCCCCAGCACGTACAAATAAGTCATCTTGTAAATGTTGTCTTAAACGTTGAAGTGCATGACTCGCTGCAGACTGAGTAATACACAAAATTTGTGCTGCTTTTGAAATGCTTTTTTGTTCATAAACTGCGATATACAGTGGATATAAATTGATATCCATACGGTGGAAAACACCCATATCAATGACGGTGTTTTTATGAATACTATTCATGTTCATCTATTGAATTAAATCATTTTGTTCATATTAGATTTCAGGTTATGGTGTTGTAAAGCGTAAAGAACATAATATTTAAAGGATATTGTCATGTTTGAACTTTCAGCACGTGCACAAGATTATATTGAAAGAACAAAAAAATTTATTAAAGATGAAATTGAGCCTGTAGAAACTGAGTTTTGGGCAGAAGTTCATGAGTTGAACCAAGGTGGTGATTGGACCAAATGGCAATGGCCGGCACAGTTAGAGGTTTTAAAGGATAAAGCCAAAGCTGCAGGCTTATGGAATATGTTCTTACCTTGTCCTGAACTTGGGCAAGGCTTATCTGTACAAGAATATGCACACATCGCAGAACTTTCAGGCCGTAGCTTACTTGCACCCACGGTATTCAATTGTAATGCACCAGACAGCGGCAATATGGAAGTGATTTGGCGCTATGGTACGGAACAACAAAAGCAGCAGTGGTTAACACCATTACTAGACGGCAAAATCCGTTCGGTGTTTTGCATGACAGAACCTGCTGTTGCTTCAAGTGATGCCACCAATATGGAAGCAACAGCTGTCGTTGAAGGCGACGAAATTGTGTTGAATGGCCGTAAATGGTGGTCTTCAGGTTTAGGTGATCCAAATGCCAAAATCATTATTTTTATGGCACATACACCAGATGAAAGCAAAGACCGTCATCATCAGCATTCTATGGTTTTAGTACCAGTTGAAACTGCTGGAGTGAAAATCGAACGTATGCTTCCAGTCTTTGGTGATTATGATGCACCTCATGGACATGGAGAAGTTAGCTTCACAAATGTACGTGTTCCTGTTGCAAACTTTATTGGCGGCGCTGGTCAAGGTTTTGAAATTGCACAAGGTCGCTTAGGCCCAGGCCGTATTCATCACTGTATGCGGTGTATTGGTGCAGCTGAAAAATCGCTAGAACTGATGATTGACCGTGGTATGAGCCGTACTGCTTTTGGTAAAGAAATTTTAAAACTCGGTGGCAATTTAGAGCGTGTTGCAGAAGCACGTGTTGCGATCGATCAAGCACGTTTACTGACCCTCTATGCAGCATATAAAATGGATACTCTAGGGAATATGGCTGCATTAACCGAGATTTCGGCAATTAAAGTGGTTGCGCCAAGTGTCTTAGAAAAAGTCGTTGATATGGCGATTCAAATTCACGGTGGTGCTGGGGTTTCTCGAGATACACCGCTCACAGGCTTCTTTGCGCAAGCACGTTCACTGCGTCTAGCTGATGGCCCTGATGAAGTACATAAAGGCATGATTGCTAAATTAGAATTGGCTAAGCGCGGTTACAGCAGCCGTCGTAAAAAATAAACAAGTTGTAGTCACATATTTGGCATGGCAACCCCGAGTTGTCCATGCTATAAAACTATAGAAAATTATATTTTTATCATCATGATAGATTCAAGTTTAGGAAGAAAAGCATGTCAGTGATTGATGTAGGCGGTTCAGTTCGTGAGGGTGAAGAACTGGATGTACGTGCCGTAGGCAATTGGTTGATTGAACATGGCGTTGAAATAGAAGGGCCTGTTGAAGTCACTCAATATTCAGGTGGCGCATCAAATTGGACTTATCGCTTAAAATACGACAATGCTGATTTAATCTTACGTCGTCCACCGAAAGGTACCAAAGCCAAGTCTGCACATGATATGGCACGTGAATTTAACGTACAGAAAGCATTATCTGAATTTTATCCTGTACTCCCTGAAATGGTGGCGCTATGTCAGGATGAATCAGTTATTGGCTGTGATTTCTACGTGATGAAGCGCGTAGAAGGCATCATTCCACGTGCAAACTTACCCAAAGAATTAAATTTTGATGAAAGCCAAGTTCGAGCGTTATGTACCAACGTCATCGACAAGTTAATTGAACTGCATCAAGTGCCATATGAAGGCACAGCTTTAGAAAAAATAGGCAAGGGCGACGGCTACTGTCGTCGTCAAGTGGAAGGTTGGGACGCACGCTATGAAAAAGCCAAAACCTTAAATGTTCCTTCTTTTAAATATGTCCGTAATTGGCTCAAAGACAATATTCCTGCTGACTCTAAAACCTGTGTAATTCATAACGATTGGCGTTTTGACAACGTCATTTTAGATCCAAATGATCCTACCCAAGTGATTGGCGTATTGGATTGGGAAATGGCAACGCTTGGCGATCCACTGATGGACTTAGGTTCAGCTTTAGCGTATTGGGTTGAAAGTGGCGATAACGCAATTTTTAAAGCGACTCGACGCCAGCCGACTAACTTGAAAGGTATGTTTAGTCGTAAAGAAGTCGTTGAATATTACTTAGAAAAAACTGGTCTACAAACAGACAACTGGACATTTTATGAAGTGTTCGGCATTTTCCGTTTAGCCGTGATCGCACAGCAAATTTATTACCGCTTTTACCACAAACAAACCAATAATCCGGCATTCAAAGATTTTTGGATTGTGATCCATGCTTTACATATTCGTGCATTAAAACTTATTGGTTTGCAAAAACTTGAAGCCAATGATGTGGCACAAAAATATATTGAAAAAATGAAGGATATTTTAGGGAAATGACCACGATATATTTAATTCGGCACGGTCAGGCTTCTTTTGGTGCAGAAAGCTATGACAAACTTTCTCCCAATGGTGAGCTACAGGCTAAGGTGCTGGGACAGTATTTCGACCGTATTTTAAAAGAAAGTCCTTATGTGGTTGCGGGCTCCATGCAACGTCATCAACAAACAGCCAATCTTGCATTGGCTGAATGCTTTCCAGAAGCACAAGTTGATACAGATAACGCGTGGAATGAATTTAATCATCAGCAAGTTTTTGCTCAATATGAACCTCGATTTAACCAACCGCATTTATTAAAAGAAGATGTATCTAAGCATGAAAACCCACGTGCTTATTTATCGAAAATTTTTGAAGGCGCCATTGAGCGTTGGACAGGTGGAGAATTTCATCATGAATATGATGAATCTTGGCCACATTTTAAAAGTCGAGTCGAAACAGCGCTAGAAAAGTTATGCACTCAACTGGCTGAAACCAAACCACGCTATGCTGTTGTGTTTAGTTCAGGTGGAGTGATCTCCGTTGCCGTAGGTAAAATTTTAGGGCTGAGTCCAGAAAAAACATTTGCACTCAATTGGGCCATTGCCAATACCAGTATGACAACACTGCGTTTGGTTGGAAATGAACCGCAATTACTCAGTTTAAATGAACACCATTTTATAAAAGCAGTTGATCCAAATTTATTGACTTGGATCTAAGATAAACAAAGGAATTATCATGGCTAAAACAATTTTAATTACAGGTGCAAGCTCAGGGATTGGTGCAGGAAT
Source organism: Acinetobacter sp. YH16056_T (assembly GCF_024605895.1). Lineage (NCBI taxonomy): Bacteria > Pseudomonadati > Pseudomonadota > Gammaproteobacteria > Moraxellales > Moraxellaceae > Acinetobacter > Acinetobacter sp. YH16056_T. The sequence continues at coordinate 1,508,444 of NZ_CP094545.1, forward strand.
GGCACGCGAGTTTGCACAAAAAGGCTACAACTTGGCCATTTGCGCACGTCGTTTAGAGCGTCTAGAAACGCTAAAAAATGAACTGGAAAGCCAATATGGCATCAAAGTGATTGCGAAAACCCTCGATGTCACAAATTACGATCAAGTGTTTGAAGTATTCCGTGCCTTTAAAGCAGATTTTGGCAGTATTGATCGTGTTATTGTCAACGCAGGTGTCGGTGAAGGTCGTCGTATTGGTAAAGGCAATTTTGAAATTAACCGTGCCACAGTTGAAACTAACTTTATCTCTGCATTAGCGCAATGTGAAGCTGCGGTTGAAATTTTCCGTAGCCAAAATGCAGGGCATTTGGTGGTGATTTCTTCGATGAGTGCTATGCGCGGCATGCCTAAACATTTAACGGCTTATGGTGCGAGTAAAGCAGGTGTTGCTGCTCTAGCTGAAGGTATTCGTGCAGAACTGATTGATACCCCAATTAAAGTGACGACTATTTTCCCTGGTTATATTCGTACAGAGATCAATGAAGGTGCGAAAAAACTGCCATTTGAAGTCGATGAAAAAACTGGTTCACATCTTTTAGCAAAAGCCATTGAGAAAGCACCGGTTAAAGCTTATGTACCACAATGGCCCTGGTTGCCTTTAGGTCTTGCAATGAAAGTATTGCCGTTGAAAATTGTGAATAAATTGGGTTAAACCTTTATTCAATAATAAAGCTCCAATTTTGGGGCTTTTTTATTCTCAAATGATCTTCACCTTCCTCTGTAGGTTAAAAAGGAATACATAAAACCTGTGATCAAAAGACATTAAAAGCAGCCGATTTTGCAAAGAAAAATTGGAGTAATTACTCAGATTATTTATAAATAAGATATTGAAAATAAATAAAATGTTGAATATTTGAACAGACGATGATTTGTTCTCAAAATAGCGATTTCCTTTTTTTTAATTTGCTTTAATGTACAACTGTTCTTTAATTTTTAGGTTTGTACTATGTCTATGTCTTCCGATATGACAGATCAACAGCGAATTAACAAAGTCAGAACTGTCGTAACGAAAGCTGGTGAAGACTTACGTCAGCAGTATCCCATTTTAAAACATCAAAACTTTATAGGCGCTTCCATCCTTATTTTTGCGCTACTGGGAATGTTGGTTTCAGCTTGGGCGTTTGCTGTTAGCATTTTACCGGCATGGGCTTGTGTGATTTTGGTGGCGATGTTTGCGTCACTGACACATGAATTAGAACATGACCTGATTCATTATATGTATTTTAAAAAGACGCCGTGGGCTCACCATCTCATGTTGGCCTTGGTGTGGTTAGCACGTCCCAATACCATTAGTCCTTGGGCACGTCGTCGTTTGCACCTCAATCATCATAAGTATTCAGGTTCAGAATACGATTTGGAAGAACGGGGCATTAGTAATGGCATGCCTTGGGGATTACGTCGTCTATTGGTCATTAGCGATCAATTGATGACGGTGTATTTGCGCCCATTTCAAATGTTCAAAATGATTGGGAAATTCATTGAAAAACAACCTGAAAAAGAACGTAAAACTGCATTGTTCTCTCAACTGACTGGTTTTTTTCCTTTAAGTTTTATTTATTACGGCATTTGGTATGTATGATGTGTGCTTAAAAAACAGGAGGGTTTAACTTGGTAAACTATACATACTCATTAGGAGTTTACCATGAGCAAGAAACAGAAGACTTACACCGCAGAATTTAAAGCTGAAGCCATAAAAGCCATTGAAGAGAACCAAGGTAATGTATCGGAATCCGCTAGACAACTTGGCATTTCAATGCAAACCCTTTCGAACTGGAATAACAAAGCAAAGGCTGGAACTTTAGCAAGCACAAAACAGTATTCGCCCGATCTAAACGCCTTACTCGAAGAAAATAAGAAGCTTAAACAACAGCTCAAAACAGCTGAAATGGAACGTGAATTTTTAAAAAAGGCAGCAGCGTACTTTGCCAAAGAAAGTCAGTGAGGTACGCCTATATGAAATCGCAAAGCCACTTATTTCCGATTATTTTAATGGCTCGATTACTTCGTGTATCCGTTTCTCGCTTTTATGATTGGCTAAAGCGAGGCATGAGTAAAAGATCAATTCAGCGAAATCAGCAGACAATTTTGGTCAAAATAGCCCATGAAGAAACCAAACAAAGCTATGGCTATGTTCGATTAACCAAGCATTTACAAGCGCAAGGTATCAAAATAAGTACGTATGCTGTGCGCCAAATAAAAAAATCAAATCAGTTGTATTGTAAGCGCCATAAGCGTTTCAAAAGAACCACGAACAGTGATCACAACCGTTCTATTTATGACAATTTACTCAAGCAACAGTTTTCAATGACGAAGCCTAATCTTGCGTGGTCGAGTGACATTACCTACATTTGGACGGCTGAGGGCTGGTTGTACTTGGCAGCTGTCAAAGATCTTTACACGAAACAGGTTGTTGGCTATAGCTTAAATGAGCGCATGACAGCCAAGCTTGTTTGTGATGCATTGAATATGGCTATTCGCAATCAGAAACCTGCTAAAGATCTCATTGTACATTCAGATAGAGGCAGCCAATATTGCAGTAATGAATATCGAAACTTACTTGAGAAATTTGATTTTCAGGGTTCAATGAGCAAAAAAGGCGACTGCTTTGATAATGCACCGATAGAGAGTTTCTGGGGCATACTCAAAAATGAACTAGTCCATCATCGCAACTACAAAACAAGGGAAGAAGCCAAAGCGGATATTACAAAATATATAGAGTTATTTTATAATCAGCGAAGAATTCAAAAAGGCTTGGATTTTAAGACACCAAATCAAATGGCAGAAGACTTTTATCGGTTAGCTGCCTAGAATCTCCCAAGTGAAAGTCTCCTGCTAATTCAGCACACATCAGATTACACAGCATTTGATTTTTCCGAAGCTATGCATGACTTGGCAAAAGGAAAACTAAGTGCAGCGCAACGCTTAAAATGTAATTTTATAACAGGGGATTTCAAACAATCTGCTTGGGAAGAATCACTTCACTTCAATCAAAACAGCACCTTTGATGTGATTATTATTCATCAGGCCTTACATGAATTGAGGCATAAGGCGTATGCAGCAGAGTTTCATCGGACTGTAAAAACGTTGTTAAACACACAAGGCGTGTATTTTGTATGTGATCATTTATATGCACCACATGCACAGCAAAATCATGAGTTGTATATGTCAGTTGAGGAACATTTAGCCGCGCTGAAAGCAGCCAATTATGGCCAAGTGGAATGTCTGGGTGAAGTCAATGGTTTGGTTCTTTTCAAAAGCCAGCACTCATATGAACGAGACAGACTAAGACCGTTTTTGACTTGATCGAACTTATCAGATTATTTCAATAAATAGCCTCGACGAGGGCAATTCAATCATTTAGCAGTACGTTGTCATTACATCATCCATTCAATCGGGAGGTATGACACTGCTTTTATACTAAATCGTTGGAATCGAGTTGTTTCAGGTTCATGGGTATAGGTTTTGGTTTTTCCATTTTTTTGATGCTCTAACCAAATGATTTCGCCGTTTTCATCCAGTTTTAATTCATACGCAATTTGCGGTAAATATTGGTTTAATGCGGCAGAAATATCGTTTTGTAATCGATCAGACTTAACGACAAGGCCAACTTCCGAATTTAAATTTGCGGAACGTGGATCAAAGTTAAATGATCCAATAAACACCATTCCGTCGATATCGAAAAATTTTGCATGCAAACTAGAGGCATTTTTGCCTTTTGCAGGGATGATATTTCCAGTTATGACCTCATACCATGTGCGTTTTGAACGCTCTATATAAGGTTTAAATTCATATAGTTTCACGCCGTATTCGAGTAAGTCTTTGCGATATTTTTGATAAAACGCATGAACGACAGCGACGTCATTGGCTAAAAATGAATTGGTTAACACACGGACTTTTACATTTTTACCTGCAAGACCCGTTAGAAAGTCAGTTCCTTGTTGCGTGGGAACAAAATAAGCTGAAACCAATTCCATGCGTTCCTTGGGCTGTCCCATCAAGGTCGCAAATTGGTTATAAATTAATTCTTGCTCTTTAGCCTCACCACGAATTTTATTCGGACTATCCGCAATGAAATGTGCTTCGGCCCAATTCACCGGTCTTAGTTTAAGCTGAGCCGCCAGTTGTTGCTGTGCATAGTTAATACGCTGCTGATCTTTAGTCAACGTTGTAGAGTTTTCTTGGTACGTTTGTCTTAATTGATTTAATTCTTCTTTTGTACCTGCACCAATCCATTGCTGGACAGAATAACTTAAATCATCATTCCAAAAGTTCAAAAACACCTGATTGGCTTGTTGTATGGCTTCGCCATAGAAAAGGATGTCCAAATCTGTAAATTGAAAACTTTCACTGGCATCAAAATATTCATTACTGATGTTACGACCGCCAGTTACGCCCATAAAACCATCGGCAATAATTAATTTATTATGCATACGATGGTTAATGTGCTTTAAGCGAAATGCATAATCAATGGCACGTAATTTTCTGAATTTATATGGATTAAATAGTTTGATAGAAATGTTGGGATGGGCTGAAAGGGATTGTAAGGTCGGATCGAGTTTCGTCCCGTTTTGATCATCAATTAATAGCCTTACTTTTACCCCTCGGTCAGCGGCATGCAGTAACTCTTGAAACATCAGATGCCCAATAGCATCATTTTCCCAAATATAATATTGCAAATCGATGGTGTATTTTGCATTTCGAATCAAATGTAGGCGAGAAGCAATGCTTAAGAAGGCATCATCTAAGGCTAAATAAGCCGTTTGTTTTTGTTGTAATTTTTCTAAGTCTGTAGCTGATGTAATCCATTTGTCTGCATGCGATTGTATAGGGACATCTTTTTTTGACTGATTGCTAGGTAAGCTGCATCCAGTTAATAGGCTGATCGAAACAGTTAAACCGACAGTACAACTTATTTCACGTAATTGTATCATTCGAATAGCATTAATCATTCCTTGAAAAATTCATCATAACATCATGTTTTAAGGTTGTATCTAGGCTTAAAAAGAGGTTACTGTAACTCATCTGTTAATATAAGCCATACAGGATGTTTTTAGACATGAAATCACGTGCAGCCGTTGCTTTTGGACCGGGTCAGCCTTTAGAAATTGTGGAAATTGATGTGGCTCCACCTAAAGCAGGTGAGGTTTTAGTCAAAATTAGCCATACAGGTGTGTGTCATACAGATGCATTTACATTGTCGGGTGATGATCCTGAAGGCGTATTTCCAGCAATTTTAGGGCATGAAGGTGCAGGTGTTGTGGTTGAAGTCGGTGAAGGTGTGACTTCAGTGCAACCAGGTGATCATGTTATTCCACTTTATACTGCAGAATGTGGTGAATGTTTATTCTGTAAATCGGGTAAAACAAATCTTTGTGTATCTGTTCGAGCAACACAAGGGAAAGGTTTAATGCCAGATGGCACAACACGTTTTTCGTATAATGGTCAGCCGATTTATCACTATATGGGCTGTTCAACATTCTCAGAATATACAGTGGTTGCAGAAGTGTCTTTGGCAAAAATTAACCCTGAAGCGAACCACGAACATGTATGTTTGTTGGGTTGCGGCGTAACTACAGGCTTAGGTGCAGTTAAAAATACCGCTAAAGTTCAGGAAGGTGACTCAGTTGCAGTCTTTGGTTTAGGCGGAATTGGTTTGGCTGTGGTACAAGGTGCTAAAAAAGCCAAAGCAGGTCGTATCATTGCGGTAGATACCAATCCTGACAAATTCAAACTGGCTGAAGAATTTGGCGCTACAGATTTTGTTAATCCAAAAGATTATGATCGTCCAGTTCAAGAAGTGATTGTAGAAATGACGGGTTGGGGCGTCGACCATTCATTTGAATGTATTGGCAATACCAATGTGATGCGCTCTGCTTTGGAATGTGCTCACCGTGGTTGGGGGCAATCTGTGATTATTGGTGTGGCAGGTGCAGGTCAAGAAATTTCAACCCGTCCATTCCAATTGGTTACAGGTCGTACTTGGAAAGGCACTGCTTTCGGTGGTGTTAAAGGTCGTTCACAATTACCGGGTATGGTAGAAGAAGCCATGTCAGGCGAGATCAAACTTGAACCATTCGTGACCCATACCATGGGGCTGGATAAAATCAATGAAGCCTTTGATTTAATGCATGAAGGTAAATCAATTCGCTCTGTTGTACATTTTGAAGATTAAACATTGATTTAAATATTTTTGATTAAACGACTAATCATTTAAATATTAATGCGTTAATTTTCACTTTTTTAAAAACTAGGCTTTGGCCTAGTTTTTTTTATTTGTGTCGTTATAAAAAATCAAAACGTCAAATTAGGATTTGCAAAAAGTGACAGATTGTTAGACATAAAATGATAAAAAATGCCAAATGATAGATTTTGTCCCGAATTCACATGGTGGGGAATTAGCACTAAACTTAATGTAAGCATAATTTAAAAAACAAATGTATATTAATGCATTATCCGAGGCAAAAAATGACAACTACAAGTTACAAGCCTGAGTGGATTCGGGAAGATTTTATTGATTTTATTGCAGAAAAATTTGATGCAATTTGGGCCTACAAACGTGTAAAAGCACAATTAGTCAAATCACGTTGTGTGGGGATCGGGTTTTATGAACTGAGTTTTTTAGCGAATCACAACTTTAATGCAGAAAATTATCGACCAGGCCAATGTGTTCTGGTGACAGTTGTAAAGGATGGTGTACGGCATCAACGTAGCTATAGCATCGTCGAAATCAATACATCTGGTCATGTAGTAATCGCAGTCAAACAACAAGGCAAAGTGTCCAACTGCTTAACTCATTCAAAAAAAGGTGAGGTTGTTGAATTATCGCAACCGCAAGGTGAGTTTGGCTTAAAGCTAAATTCGGATCGACCAATTTTGCTGCTTGCTTCTGGTAGTGGCATTACCTCAATCATGGCTTTGTTTAAACAAGCAATTCAGCTTGGGCGTACGGTTGACCTGATTTATTTCAATCGAGATGATGCTTATTTGGATGAATTGATTCAACTGGCGAAGCAATCTAACCATGCACATTTACATGGGATTAATACGCTGAAAACCAAATTGCATATCACACCAGAGGTGCTAAATCACATGGTCCCTGATTTTAAGCTGCGAGATTGCTATGCCTGTGGTGCAACGCCAATGATGCAAAGCATTGAGCAATTGTATCGTGAGTTAAGGCTTTCAGAATATTTAAATACTGAATATTTTCAGATGATTGCTGATGATTCAGTACCTGCTCAACCTGTTACTTTTAGTTTAGCCCAGCAAGATTTTTTGGCAGAGGGAAATTTACTGGAAAGTGCTGAAAAAGCCGGTTTAAAACCTGCGCATGGCTGTCGGATGGGTATTTGTAATACCTGTTCGTGTACCAAATTACAGGGTTCAGTGAAAAACTTACTCACTGGCGAAATGGATCATGCGAATAACACACAAATCAAATTATGTGTCTCTCAGGCAATTTCACCTGTACGTATTCAACTCTAACCCAAGCCGCATAAAAACAAATCAGGGGCATCATCATGAATCAATCGATATATATTAGTCCGAATAGTAAGTCACGTTATTTATCACCCGAACAAACTGCTGAATTTGGCGAAAAAGTTGAGCAAATTCGCCGTGAAATCATGCAGAGTGTAGGTGAAAAAGATGCAGCGTATATTTATAAAATTCGCAATTTTGTCCGTCATAGCGAGATTGCTTCTCGTGGCATGTTGATGTTTGCAGGTTGGATTCCACCAGTGTGGTTACTGGGTACTGGTTTATTGGGTATTTCTAAAGTCGTAGAGAACATGGAACTCGGTCATAATGTGATGCATGGTCAGTTTGATTGGTTAAATGACCCAAGCTTAAATGGTGCTAACTATGATTGGGATACCATTGCCACAGGCCAAGACTGGAAATATACCCATAACTATGTGCATCATACCTATACTAATATTGTGGGGATGGACCATGATGTCGGCTATGGCTTAATCCGTGTGAGTGAATCGCAAAAGTGGGAGCCACGTTTCCTTTTTAATATTCCACTGGCTGCCCAACTCATGGTTTTCTTTGAGTGGTATGTCGGCATTCAACGTTTACATTTAGAAGATGTTATTGCGTATAAAACCAAAACTTGGAAAGATGTATGGCATGAAGCGGCCGATGTACGTCAGAAAATTAAGCGCCAAGTGATTAAAGATTATGTATTTTTCCCGCTTATTGCAGGTCCCAATGCGATTCCTGTATTTGCAGGAAATGCTGTAGCCAACGTGATTCGTAGCTTATGGACTTCCGCTGTCATCTTTAATGGACATTTTACTGAAGATGCGGAAAACTTTGAGATGGACAATACCGAAAATGAAACTCGAGCAGAATGGTATCTCCGTCAAATTCGTGGCTCAAGTAATTTTAGTGGAACGCAATGGTTACATATACTCAGTGGTAATTTGAGTCACCAAATTGAACACCATTTATTCCCTGATATGCCTGCAAACCGCTATGCAGAAGCCGCACCTAAAATTAAAGCACTTTGTGAGGAATATGGTATTCACTATAATGAAGCCAGTTTCATCAAACAGTTTGCCAGCGTTTGGGTTCGCCTCGCGAAATGCTCAGTGCCGAATGACTGGCGTGCCGAGCTTAAGGAACGTTCAGCTACACTTCAGCAGCGCCTTAAACAAAAAATCATGAAGAAAATCGGGTGTTAAAATACAGTATTGTTTAGCAATATTGCCCTTAATGCTTCCAATGGATGATTTCTAAAGCATTAAATTCGCCAAAGTAGCGTTCATCTACTTTGGCTTTTTTAGATATATCTAGCGAGCGAGAGTTATTCAACAAATTGCACGCTATTCTGAATGCCACAAGATTCTACAAAATATGCATCATGTGAAACGAGGATCACCGCACCTGTATAATGCTGAATGGCTTGAGCCAATAACATTCTAGACTCTATATCTAAGTGATTTTCAGGTTCATCTAACAATAAAAGCTCAATATTCGGTGTTAAATAATTTAAGCCCAACAAGGTTACTTTTAAACGCTCACCACCACTTAAACAGTGAAATGGCAGTTCCGCTTTTTGACTACGGATTCTAAGTTGACCGAGTTGATTACGCCATTCCGTTGACGAAACCTCAGGATTAAACTTTGCCAAATTGTCCAAAACACTCAGTTCAGGTGATAAATTACTCAAGTTTTGATCTAAATACAGGGTATGCACAGACAAAAACGTTTCATGGCTAGACTGTGATGTGGTCTGACTCAAATACTTTAGAAATGTAGATTTACCAATACCATTTTTTCCTTTTAAATGAATTTTTTCACCTGCCTGTAAGGCCAAGTCGAAAGGCTGGTGCTGAGATGTTTTGCGATGAAAATGTTTAACTCTTAAGATTTCTCCTGTTTTTTCAGCGTGATGTTGAAAAACGAATTGCTGCTCTTTGACATGCTCAAGTTGTTGCTGTGACTGAATCAGTTGAGATCTCTTTTCTTCCAATTGCTTCTGCTGTTGCGTTTGAACTGAAGCGAGGCTTTGACCGGCTTGTTCCTTTTTTAAATCGAGTAACACTTTGGCTTGGGTGCTTGACTTGCGTAGGACACGCCCTTGTTGTTCTCGTTTTTGCGCTTTCATCTGTGTTTCGTGTTGCTGTAATTTGAGTTGTTTTAACTCACGCTGATGCTGTAAAGCATTACGCTGTAAGGCTTTATTTTGCAGATCATTTTGTTGAAAGTAGTCTTCATAGTTACCAGTAACATGTGTGAGTCCAAACTCATTTAAAGCATAGATATGCTCTACATGTTGCAGTAACTCTCGATCATGACTGACAATAAATGCACCGGCAGGATGGTTTTCTAAACGATCGATGAGCCATAAGCGTGAGGATGCATCTAAATGGTTACTAGGTTCATCCAAAAGTAAATAATGGTCGGTTTTTAAAAATAATGCACACAAAGCCAATTTGGTTTTTTGACCCTCACTCAGCTGAGCGACAGGGAAATTTAAATCTGTCGGAAGTGACGTCTGCTTAAGTTGTTGCTGCCATAATGCAGGACGGTGCCACTGGTTTTCAGTCAGCTCAAAGTCTTCAAAACTGGCATTGCCTATTTCGATACGTTGAAATGCGCTAAATAAATCTTCCACACCGAGTGCAGAAGCAATCGTGTCAGCTTCTAGCCGAGAAAATTGTGATAAATAGGCATGTGGTACATTCCATGAAATTTCACCTTCATAGGGGAGATCTTTCAGATTTTGTTCATGTAAGATTTTAAGGATGCAGGACTTTCCTAAACCATTGCGACCAATACATGCCGAAAGCTGCTGTTGATTGAGGTTAAATTTCAGGTTTTTAAAAAGTGTTTTAGAGGGAAATTCCAAGCTTAATTGGGAAATTGTACAAGCTGTTTGAGTCATAGATGCACCTTGCAATAGCAAAGATGCGCAATACAAATAACTAATTTTATTTTATAAAAAAGACAATATTTGAGAAAATGCAGTCAAAGTCATTAGCCATGTGTTTGCACATCAAAAAAATGGATTTGATGATGAAAAAACAGGGCTTACTTCATTGGCAAATACTCGAATTAAAAAATAAATGAAAAAAGGTTGAAACTGCGGAATAATGTTGTGCAGTCTAATAAATGTTTATTTATTAATCAATACATCAAATTTTAAAAATAGGTCGCAATAATTGACAGCAGAGTTATTTAATACAACAAAATAGCAAAAAACTATTGTCAAACCGATGAATACAGCGTATTTTGGTTTTCAGATAGATACTTTTTGATGAAATCAAGATGTTAAAGCAACCTTTAATCTCAAACGCATATTATTACTTTTGGCAGTTTAGATAATTGCCTGAACGCGTTCGGGCATGAAAAAGGTTGCCCACCAAGTTTATACCTGATCGGCAACCCTGATCAGGTTTTTTTATGTCTTGATTTTTATAATATTTTTGGAGAAATCTCATGTTTACAGTAAAAAATTCATATTTTAGCAACGGTTATTGGTTTTACTTTAGTCAGTCTATGTCTAAAGCCTTGAAGTCCCAAAGTCCCATAACGCTCAGATAAAAGATCGGACTGTTTGTGTACACAGTCCAAAGGAATAAAACCAATGAATGCGCTAAATACAGCTTTACAACAAACTCAAAATTCAGAAATTCAACAGAAATCTACGCAGTCGAAAGAAATACTTTTGAGCTTGCCTCATCAACTGAAACAACAATTACCTTTATCTGCTCAATCAGCGGAACAAATTGCTGCACATCGTGTAACGATTCAAAATATTTTGACGGGTCAAGATCCGCGTCTAATGATTATTACAGGCCCATGTTCAATTCATGATCCAATTGCTGCTTTGGAATATGCCGAAAAATTAAAACAATTACAGACACAAGTTTCAGATCAAATTTTTCTTGTGATGCGCGCATACATTGAGAAACCACGTACTACAGTGGGCTGGAAAGGCTATATGTATGACCCAAGTTTAGATGGTTCATCTAATATGCAGTTGGGCTTAGAAAAATCACGTGAGCTGTACTTACAAATTATTGAAATGGGTTTGCCAATTGCCTCTGAAATTTTAAGCCCAATGGCGACGGGTTATTTTGATGACCTTTTGGCTTGGGGTGCAATCGGTGCGCGTACCAGCGAATCACAAATTCATCGTGAAATCTCGAGTCATATGCCATACAGTATTGGTTTCAAAAACGGAACAGATGGCTCAATCCAAATTGCTCTAGATGCCATTCAATCTGCATCCCATCCACACCAGTTCTTAGGTATGAGTCAAGCCGGCTTACCGTGTATTTTAGAATCTGTTGGCAACCCACAAGCACATTTGATTTTACGTGGCTCCAATACAGGTCCAAATTATAGTTTGGCTGAAATAGACAAAATTCGTAGTAAAGTAAAAGGCGATTTACCGGCTTTAGTGATCGATTGTAGTCATGGTAATAGCCATAAAGACCCAATGAAGCAACCTGAAGTATTACGCACTATTGTAGCGGAGCGTGAGCATACCCAAGTGCGTGGCGTGATGTTGGAAAGTCATTTGGTGGACGGAAATCAAAAAATTAGTTGTGACATGATTTATGGTCAATCTATAACAGATGGATGCTTAGGTTGGGATAAGACCATTGCTTTGATTCAACAGGTTACGAATGAACTTCGTGCATCACAAATTAAACGTAGTGCTTAACAATCCAGAGCATACTCAGTCTGAATTGATTTACCCCAAAGCCTTAGAACATTGATTGTTCTAAGGCTTTTATTTTGAAAAATCCTTTGTTGCTTACTTCAATACAAAAATTGAAATATGGCCTATATTTTAAAATATATACTGATAATTCAGTGTTTTATGTTTGAGTGAATCAAATTTTTTATGCACAATAATGTCTAAGCTCAATACAGCGCCAGAAATAATGACAATCTGTGCTTGGGTGTTTGAAATTTTATATTGGGGAAGTTGATGTACACTGCTGAATTGCTGGAAGAAGCACGCCGTTTTATGTTCCACATGTTAACCAAAGTGGTTGAATATGGTGGTTCTGATTTATTTATTACGGCAGATTTTCCACCAAGTATTAAACATCAAGGCATGATGAAACCCTTTGGACAGCAAGAACTTGATGCTGAGAAAACAAAGCTTTTCGCCTATAGTTTGATGAATGAGAAGCAGCGCAAAGAGTTTGAAACAGAACTAGAATGTAACTTTGCGATTAGTGTGCCAAACGTTTCGCGTTTTCGTGTCAATGTATTTCAGCAACAGTTACATGTGGGTATGGTCATTCGTACCATTACGGCAGAAATTCCAAATTTTGAAAAGCTTAAATTACCGGCTTCGCTTAAGCACGTGATTATGGAAAAACGTGGTTTAGTTTTAGTGGTTGGAGGTACAGGTTCAGGAAAATCAACCTCTTTAGCGGCGCTGATTGATTATCGAAATGAAAACAGCGCAGGGCATATCATCACTGTTGAAGACCCAGTGGAATATGTGCATAAGCATAAAAAATCAATGATTACGCATCGTGAAGTCGGTGTAGACAGTCATTCGTGGCATAACGCTTTAAAAAATACCTTGCGACAAGCACCAGACGTGATTTTAATTGGTGAAATTCGTGACACCGAGACTATGGAACATGCAATTGCCTTTGCTGAAACAGGACATTTATGTTTAGGTACGCTACATTCAAATAACGCCAATCAAACCCTAGATCGAATCATTAACTTCTTCCCAGAAGAGCGAAGAAATCAATTGCTTATGGATTTATCGAGCAATATGAAAGCGATTGTTTCTCAGCGATTAATCCGGACTGAAGATGGTAAAGGACGCCGTGCAGCCGTTGAAATTATGTTAAATACGCCGCTCATTTCAGATTTGATTTTGAAAGGTGAGTTTCATGAACTAAAAGCGATTATGGCAAAATCTCGTGAACTTGGGATGCAAACTTTCGACCAAGCTTTATTTGATTTATATAATGACGGCGCTATTTCTTATGAAGAAGCTTTAAGAAATGCCGATTCAACTAATGAATTACGTTTGCAAATTAAACTGAAAAGTTCACGTGCAAATGGTACTTCAGCGGCTGCGCAATCTTTTAGTATGGTTGAAGAAAAGAAAGAAGAACCTGAAAGTACCGAAGCTTCGGAAGAAATATAAGCTGGATATTTATGCAAATGGTATATAAGCCAATTCAGCTATCATATTGAAATAAAAAAATCAGCCTGAGGGCTGATTTTTTTGATATTAGAAATATTTACAGACCAGCTTCGTATTGCTCGCTTGTCAACAAAGCATCTACATCAGCGATATTGTCTGGTTTAATTTTATAAATCCAGCCTTTGCTATAAGGCGCATCGTTTACAAAATCTGGATCATCTTCAAGGTCCGGATTGACTTCAACAACTACACCAGAAACTGGAGCATGAATATCAGAAGCGGTTTTTACCGACTCAACCACACCCGCTTGTTCGCCAGCAGTGATATGTTGACCCACATCTGGTGCTTCAACATAAACTAAATCACCCAATGCGTCTTGTGCATGATCAGAAATGCCTGTAACAACAAGGTCACCTTCAATTCGCACCCATTCATGTGTACTTGCGTACTTTAAATCTGAAGGATGATTCATTGATAACTCCTTAAATCCATTAAATTCATTTTTGGCATGAGTTATACATGCTTTTTAAGTAAAACAAAAGACTTATAAGTACGGATCTTTACGCCAATTGCTTGGGCTACGACCACTCCAGCGTTTAAATGCACGGCTAAAATTGGCAACATCGCTATAGCCCAATTCATCAGCAATTTGCTCTAAGGTAAAGTCAGTCCGTGACAGGAGCGATGTGGCATGACGGTAACGAACTTCGTCGACTAACGTTGAAAATGAGGTACCTTCAGCAGCAAGTTGGCGTTTTAAAGTTCGATCGGACATGTGTAGCCGTTCAGCAACACTTTCGATACTTAAATAGTGCTGTTCGGAGTTGGTTAAAATATCACGAACGCGCATGGCAATACGGTGACGTTCGCCCAAAGCGGAAAGTTCAGCTTCACATTGATTAATGGCGATTTGACTGGCAATCGGGTCTGCATGGACCAATTTATTGGTTAAATATTGCTTATCAAAACTGAGTAAAAGGTGTGGCTGATCAAATCTAAATTGGTGCCGTGGATATTTGGCAATAAACCGCTCAAAACCTTCAGGTTGAGGGAAATCAAAATCAATTTCACCAGCAGAATAATCCACACCGGTAATTGCTTTGCCCATGCTGATCATGCCAAAAATTAAGGCAATTGAAATCTCAGTACGTAAAGGCTCTATCGTAACGTCGGTTTGTAGTTGAACAGTCGCTTTGGTTCCAAAAGTCGAGAAAAAAAGCTGTAAAAAGGGCATGCGTAACTGAATAAAACGGTTTGCCAAGACTAAGGCATCGGTTATGTCCTTCGCCGTCATGATGGCATAGCCAATAAAACCATGAATCGAGATGCGCATTTGGTTGCCTAAATGAAAACCTAATGTTGGCTCACCAGTTAAACGTAGTGCGTGCTCTACCAATTGATTGGCGATGGGTGTTGGAATACGGAAATCTGGTTCAGCCAATTGTTCGCTGTTTAATCCGAAGGGACTAAATAATGTTTCTGCAGTGTAGCCCCATCGAGAGACCACATCTAAAAGGAGCAATCCATACACTCCGGGAATACCCTGATCCTGACGGGAATTAATTGTTTTCATAGCGTTCCGTTGCAATGCGGGTTTTTCTTCTGTTCTAAGGTTATATTGGCATGATTCTGTGTTGTATCCCACAAAAATTGTTGGACAAACTGACTAGGCTCAACTATTTATAGCGGCCTACCTTAGCGTTGTAAAGTAGGCCATTAAGGATTAATTCGCTTTAAATTCTTTGGAAAAGACCACAATTTTGGTCGTAGACATATAAAGAACGTCATTATGCTGATTGAGCGCTTGAGTGACATAGGTCACAATGCCGCGGTCTGTCTTACTTTTCGACGGAGTAATTGCAGATATTTCAACTTCTACACGAATTTTATCCCCCGGACGTGTTGGGCGCGGCCAACGTAGACTTGATTCAGAACCAATTAAGCCATAAGCCACAGGGAAACATTCAGTCCATAAGCGCATCGTTACAGCAGCAGTATGCCAACCACTTGCCGCAAGCCCTTGAAAGATCGGGTGCTGTTGGGCTTTGACTTCATCTGTATGAAATTCCTGAGGATCATAAGCGTTGGCAAATTGCTTGATTTCTTCAACAGTCATTTCATATTCACGACTACTAAAGTGATCACCAACTTTAAGGTCTTCCAGATACAGCATTTTCATCTTCCTTTGATTCTACTTTATGTTGTTCTATTAAAAATCCACCGGTTTGACGCTGCCACAAGTGTGCATAAATACCATTCAAAGCAACTAGCTCTTCGTGGGTGCCTTGCTCAGCAATACGTCCTTGATCCAAGACAATCAAGCGATCCATTTGCGCAATTGTTGAAAGTCGATGCGCAATGGCAATCACAGTTTTACCTTGCATCAAATCATCTAAACTCGATTGAATCGCGGCTTCGACTTCTGAATCGAGCGCACTTGTGGCTTCATCTAAAATTAAAATCGGTGCGTCTTTTAAAAATACTCGAGCAATCGCAATACGTTGACGCTGACCACCTGATAATTTTACGCCACGTTCACCGACAAATGCGTCATAGCCACGTTGGCCACGTAAATCGATCAATTGAGGAATGAATTCATCAGCTTTCGCTTTACGCACTGCATCATACATTTCTTCATCGGTTGCATTCGGGCGACCATATTTAATATTTTCTTCAACTGTACGATGCAATAACGAGGTGTCTTGGGTCACCAATGCAATATTTTTTCTTAAGCTATCTTGGGTAATATCTTCTATATTTTGGCCATCAATCGAAATACGACCATGGTTGATATCATAAAAGTGGAGTAAAAGTTGAATTAGTGTTGATTTTCCGGCACCCGAACGCCCGACAATACCAATTTTTTCACCTGGTCGAATAGTTAAATTAAATTGATCGATGACATTTTTATCATTATAAGCAAAACTGACGTCCTCAAATTTAATTTCGCCTTGCGGTACTTTTAAGTCGGTTGCATCAGCTTTGTCTTGAATATGAATTGGGCGGCCCATGGTTTTCATCCCATCTTGAATGGTCCCGACATTTTCAAATAGGGCAGATGTTTGCCACATCATAAACTCGGAAATACTACTGAGTTTTAAAATCATGGCGGTCGCTGCTGCAATGACCCCAAGCTCAGCTTGACCATCCATCCAGAGCCAAACGGCTGTTCCAAGTACGCCACCATATAAAACAATGATCAGCAAATTCGTCGCGATGTTGTATTTTGCAGCAAGTCGCATTTGCTTATACACCGTCACCATAAATTCTTTCATTGAGGCTTTGGCATATTGGCTTTCACGGCCTGCATGGGCAAACAATTTCACCGTTTGAATATTGGTGTAGGCATCGGTGACACGACCAGTCATTACTGCGCGTGCATTGGCTTGTTCATTTGAAATTTTGCTTAATTTGGGGATGAAATAGCATGCAGAACCAATAAATAAAGCCAGCCAAAGTAATAATGGAACAATCAACAGTGGCGATATAGCACCTAAAATCACGGTGATCGAAATCAGGTAAATGAAGACATAGGCCAACATGTCACCAAGAATAATCCAAAACTCACGTACAGCCAGTGAAGTTTGCATGACTTTGGCAGATAAACGACCTGCAAAGTCGTTGTGGAAGAAATCTAAACTTTGTTTCAGTAATAAGTTATGAAATCTCCAACGTAGGCGCATTGGAAAGGTACTGTATAAAATCTGATGTTTAATAATAGTTTGAAGGCAAGAAAAGAAGATATTTGCCAATAAAATAAAGCTTAAAATGGTCAGATTGGTCTGGTGCTGCTGTAAAAAGGTTTCAGGTTGAGACTTACTGATCCAATTGACTAATTCACCAATTTTGGCATAAAGCAGTGCTTCAAAACTCGCTACACCAGCTGTACAGAATACCAATAACAAGAGGTATTTTTTTACACCCGTTGCAGCTTGCCATACAAAGGGGAAAAATTTTGTTGGCAATGGTTTATTCAAGTCCTGTTCAGGATAAGCGTCAACTAAGTTTTCAAACCATTTAAGCATGCAGATAACCTGAGAATTTTACTGTAATTAATCTTTCTTTCTTCCGCTCTGAGTGTAATGGATTCGCTGGTTTTTCTCCATTTTGATTTGTTTATTTATTAAAAAGCTTGGCTGCAAAAATTCATAAAATTAAAATGTACAACCCGATTACGACCTTGGCGTTTTGCTTCATATAAAGCAATATCGGCTTGTTTAATTAACTGATCGAGTTTGGCGTGGTCAGGGTCAATTTTGGAAACACCAATGGAGATCGAAAATTTCACCAATTGACCATCCATATGAAACTGATGTTGCTCCATTTTATGTCTTAACCGTTCAGCAATTTTTAATGCATCTTCTGGGACGGTAAAAGGCAAAAGTACAATAAATTCTTCACCCCCGAAACGCGCCAACATATCGTAAAACCGCATTTCTTTACGCGCAATTTCAGCAATTTGGCATAGCACTTGGTCGCCGACATCATGTCCGTATTGATCATTAATCGCTTTAAAATGATCGACATCAAAAATCAAAAGACTGGTACAGACCGTCATTGGGGTTTCTTGGATTTTTTTATTGGCAGCATGTACAAATTGGCGACGATTGCTTAACTGGGTTAATTCATCCGTATGGGCAATTTTGCGCAGGGTATGAAAGTTCCAGTCATCTAGCAGCGCTCTTAGAAACGTTTTACGAGAGTTGAGCGTAGAGTTCCAGCAGATATACATACTGAACAGCAGCACAGGAACGTACACCAATAAAAATATTGTAAAATCACCAAAATCATTAATGCGCCATGCGCCAAAAAGGATCGCTGCCGTGATCATGGCTGAGGTCATAATCGAAGGGCGAAAATGCACATGAATACTTAAATTACCCAATACGATCAAAATAATGGCGGCATATTGATAGCTATGAACCAGTTCATTTTTCGACTGAAGTAATATCTCAAACCAGAGGATTGCAGAAAGGCAAGTCGCTAGTGGTAATATTAAATCGAGCAATTTAATCTGTTTGATATATTTAAACAGAACATAGTTCAGGCTAAATGCACCAATAATAGCAATGATACGAATCACACCTGAAAGCATTTCTACGTCTGGCAGCACATAGCGATCTGCCCAAAAATAGATTAAAAATGCCAATTGAGCGAAATAGTTGACCTGCTTTAAATAGTCTTTCTGGTTGTAGTACAAAAATTTGTAATAAGCATTTTTAAACTGTGCCGGGATACGTGCAATCGGGTCGGATAAAGCACGCTCAATACGGACACGATTCTCTAAGTCACATGCTTCTGCCTGTATGAGCGTATGTTTGGCAGAAGTGCGATTCATCGATTCTATGAGTAATTGTGATTCGTTTTTAACTGATTTCCGAGAAGGTTGATTGGGGCCTTCCATGATCAAGTTCCTATTTTAGAAGCGTTTTTATGCAACTGTTAACAAATAGTATCTAAAAATGTCTACATTTGTATAGTATTTGTTTGGGTTTTTTTAATTACTGATGTTACGCAGTAACACCAGAAGCGTAATTTGATTTAAATAAAAGTATGATACGCGGTAACGTCATCCGCAAGTGTTTGAGACAGCACTTCTTCTAATCAAAAATGTTTTTGCGATACTTTGAATAATTTGACGCTAGTGAACGAGTTTTGCGGATGACAATGGTTTTGGGTGCTTTTGCCAAAACAAAAGTACCTCCAGCCGAAGGCTAATCCCTTTATTCACCCCCTAGATGTAAGACTCCGTCGAATAGAATTAAAAATCATTTTTAAAATGTGAAATTACTGTTATGTGCGTAACATCAGTTAATTATTTTTAGTTGTTTCAGATGCATTATATTTTTAGGAAATTATACGATCAGCGCATTTAGCTAGCCTGCTCTAAATCCTTGCATTGCGCGATAAAAAAGCACTAGCAGATGTCGAATAGCTTTTAAAGAAAACGCCCCCAATATATATTCAATCGACATTGTGAATTCTTTAACCTAAAGAATTTCTTCTTCAAATATACATGGGGAGATGCGCAATTAAGTCTTAGCTTTTATCGACATTTGGTTGAACGAGGGCTTTAAAATCGGCACTAGAAGGGGCTTGATAGATTTTAAGTCCAAACTCAGGTGTGATTGCGATCAGATGGTCAAAGATATCCGATTGAATCGCTTCATAATCTTTCCATGCAATAGTTTTACTAAAAGCATAAATCTCTAAAGGAATGCCTTCACTCGTGGGTTGTAACTGACGCACCAAAATCGTTTGGTGTTGGGCAATGCCTGAATGCTGTTGTAAATAAAATTCTACATAGGCACGAAAGGTCCCAAGATTGGTTAAACGGCGCTGATTATATTGCGACTGATTGGAAAGTTGCTGATTAAACTGAGCAAGCTCTTCATGCTTATGATCAAGATATTGATCTAATAATAAAAATTCTTTGAGTTTATTTTGCTCATCCTGAGTCATGAAATGAATAGAGCTTTGATCGATATAAAGTGAGCGTTTGATGCGGCGTACACCGGACTGTGCCATACCACGCCAGTTTTTAAAGGTGTCTGTCACCAGTTTATTGGTTGGAATCGTGGTAAAGGTCTTATCAAAGTTCTGTACAGTAATGGTATGTAATGACATATCAATGACATCGCCATCCGCATTGAGCGAGGGCATTTCAATCCAGTCACCAATTCGCACCATGTCATAAGAAGAAATTTGTACCGAAGCCACCAGTGACAAAATGGTATTTTGGAAGACCAACATCAGTACAGCCGCCATAGCACCGAAGCCTGCGAGTAATGTAAATACATCTTTTTTCAGAAAAGTACCTAAGATCATTAGGCCACAAACCAAAAAGATGATCAATTTGACCAACTGCAAATAGCCTTTAATTGGTTTGTTTCTAGATTTTGGATTACGTTGATAAATCAGATTAAAAATATTTAGTAATTCAGAAATGGCTAAAGCAATGGTCAGGAAGATAAAGGCCTGACAAGCCATTTGAACGATTGAGATAAACTTCACAGATAAATGTGGGACTGTGGTTATGCCATTTAAGATTACAATTGCTGGAACAATGTTGGCAAAGCGTTTAATCACACTATGTTCTGACAAAATTTGACTGTGGCTAAAGGCCATTTTAGACACGAGCTTACGAATACCACGTACCACAATTTGCTTGGCGATAAAATTTGCAATGATGGCAAAAATAATAATGAAACTGAGCGATGTCAGCATTTCTAACCAAGGGTATTGATCTGACCAATCTTGAATATTTTTAATGAACTGAAATTTTTCCAAAATTATCCTACTCTTATTGAAGTAAATGAAAGGGTTAATGATCAAACTATTGTAATTGTGGTGATTATATAAGCAATTTTATACTCGTAAAATTTACGGAGTTACGACATGTATAGTCCATAATGTTACTTATTGGGTGCTAAGGAATGATTTTTTGAAGGTATAACCGATATTTATGGACTGAAAAAGATTAATGTTGATAAAAAAAAGCCCCCGAATCGGGAGCTTCATTGGCGATTTGAAGTGCTTACCACATTAAATCATCAGGAATTACATAAGCTGCATACGGATCTTCTTCATCCGTGGTTTGTTCATTCACTTCAGAATTATTCACAATAATAAAGCCTTCCATTTTCGCATTAATACGGTCGGCTAATTCTTTTGGTAAAAAAGCATAGTTGCTATTTTCCCGTGCAATAACAAGACTGCCAGCAACCAAGGCATTATAAATTTGCTGATTGATATAAAGCTTTTTGATCTTGGCATCATCGATAAATTGATAGGTCGATTCGCCATCGGTATCACGAATTTTATGCTGATTAATCATTTGCATGATGGCAGCTTTTAATTCTTTTTCTTGCAACACTGCTTTACGATCTTGCTCTAAAGCATGATCTTTTGCGATTTTTTGCTGCTGATCTTGCTCAATTTTCGCCTTGATTTCAGCATCTTTACTTTCACCGGTACGTTTTTCATGTACGGCTTGTTTAGACAATTTTTTTGCCTTTTTATTATCGACCAGACCTGCTTTAAGCAGTTGCGCCTGTAATGCATTTTTAACCATAGTACGTTCCAACTAATCGTGTATATGTCGATAATGAAAATAGATGATCCAATATACTGCGCTCATGACTAAACTGAGTGCGGCAGGAATCAGGAATGCGTTTAATTTTAAATAAGGATAAAGCCAACTGGCAAGTATGCCACCGACGATAAATCCCGCTAAAATTAATAAATGTAAGACCACACGTTTAGACTCAACCGAAAGTCCACGAGCTTTATAACCCAAAGCCAAACCTAAGTCCGTCAAAACACCAGAGAGGTGTGTGGTACGAATAATGGTGCCTTTATAGTGGCTGACCATTGCATTTTGTACACCCATCGCCACGCATGCCCAAAGCAAAGCATAACGTGGAAAATAGGGTAATAGCAGCCAACACAGGACAATAAAAAAAGCCACCAAGCTTAATGGGACGCCATAACGTCGCGTTAAGCTAAAGTGACTATTTCCAAGAATAAGCCCACTATAAAATGAGCCAATCACATAACAAAGCAAGACTAAAATCAAATAAATAATCGTAGCTGGCTGCCATGCAATGAAGGCCATGGCTAACATACTGACATTACCCGTCATGTGAGATACCGACTGGTGCAAGATGGTCACCAGTCCAAGTACATTAATCATTCCTGCATTCACTGCGAGGAAAAAAGCACCCAGTTGTATCCAAAGCGGTAAAGTCTGTAAAGGCATGGCCTCGCCTTAAAAAGTATCCAATATCAGGATATTATCTTAAACCACGGTCTACTGCAGCTGTAAATAATACGTCAGTCGAAGAGTTTAAAGCTGTTTCAGTTGAATCTTGAAGTACACTAATGACCATACCAATGGCAACAACTTGCATCGCGATATCGCTTGAAATACCAAACAGGCCACAAGCCACTGGAATAAGCAGCAATGAACCACCAGCAACACCTGAAGCACCACATGCAGAAACGGTAGCAACGACTGATAAAATCAACATTGTGCTGAAATCAACAGAAATGCCCAAAGTATGAACTGCTGCTAGTGTGAGGACTGTAATTGTGACCGATGCGCCTGCCATGTTGATTGCAGCACCAAGTGGAATTGCAACACTTGCAGTCGATTCTGGGACACCAAGACGCTTCGCAAGGTCAAGGTTTACAGGAATGTTTGCAGCAGAACTACGCGTAAAGAATGCAGTGATACCACTTTCACGTAAACATTGGAAAACCAATGGGAACGGATTTGAGCGGGTCATAAATGCCACCATTAGTGGATTGACGACCAAGGCAACAAAGAACATGGTACCAATTAAGACCGCAAGTAAGTGTGCATAGCTGATCAGTGTTTTCAAACCTGAGTCGGCAAATGTAACAGCAACCAAACCAAAGATACCGACAGGTGCAAAGTTAATCACTAAACGGATTACTTTATTCACCGCATCAGCAGCATCGGATAAGAAAACTTTAGTGGTATCTGATGCATGGCGAAATGCAATACCCAAGGCAACAGCCCAAGCTAAGATTCCAATGAAATTTGCTTCTGAAATGGCTGTAACAGGGTTTGCGACAAAACTTAATAATAAGTTTTTCAAGATTTCAGCAAGACTGCCTGGCGGAACAAGATTTTCTGCAGCAACATCCAAAATTAATGTACTTGGGAATACAATACTGACAATCACGGCACTAAGCGCTGCCAAGAACATACCCAAAGCGTACATCAATATAATTGGTTTAATGTATGCATTACTGCTACCCACTTTGAAATTTGCAATGGATGACAGCACAAGTACAAAGACCAGTATCGGTGCTACGGATTTCAATGCCTTAATGAATAAATCACCAAGCAAACTTAAATAGGGTGCAACGCCCGGAGCGACGACAGCAACCAATACACCTAAAATAATGGCGATAATAATTCGGGTTACTAAACTCAAGCGTGTAAATGCTGAAAACATAGGAGAGCCTTGTCAGAATTACAATGACAAAATGATGAAAATTAGCCCTGTATTTTATACGAAAATGTGGAATGCTTAAAAAATAATTTAATTTAAAAATAAACCTTTGTTTTTTATAATCTATTTTTGTGTATTAAAATGTAAACCCTTCAAAACTCACTGTTTATCAAACTCGCATTGATTAAACAGTGAGCTAATAGGCCTTTAAATTTGGTACTCAGAACTGGCTGTCGCAAGCTCAGTAACGGCTTGATAGTGGGTGAGAAAAATTTGACCACTCAAATGCGTGAGTAATTTTGAGTGCTGCAATTTGTCCATGACAGGGCCTTTGACCTCGGAAAAATGCAGTCGAATATCTAATTTTGATAATTCAGCATTTAAATCTTCCAACATTTCTAAGGCACTGAGGTCAATTGAACTGACGCTTGAGCAGTTGATAACAACATGCTCTAGATCAATATTTTCACTGACTTCATTGATCAGGAAACCTTTAAGCGTATTGGCATTTAAAAACGAGATATTTTCATCTATACGGAGCGAGAGAATATGTGGTGCGGTATAGACATGATGGCGCTGTACATTACGGAAATGCTGTGTGCCCTCAACCAAACCGATCACCGCAATGTGTGGACGACTGATGCGCCATAACAACAGAATAAAAGTAGAAATGATGCCAATAATGAGACCTGTAGAAATATCGATACACACCACACCGAAAAAGGTCACCCACATCGCAATCCCGTCAGCTTTTGAATAACGCCATGTATCCACAAAAGGTTTAAAGTCGACTAATTTCCAAATGGAAACAATAATCGTGGCCGCCAAGATCACTAAGGGTAAGTCTTGGAAAAACCCAGTGAAGTAGAGACTGACAACGATAATCAGCAATGACGACAACACGCCAGCCATCGGTGTTTTTGCACCTGCATCTGCATTAACCACTGTACGCGATAAGCTACCTGTCACAGGAAAGGCGGAGCTAACCCCAGCGCTTAGATTGGCTAAACCTAGAGCGACCAACTCTTGGTTACTATTAAGTTGGCTTCGTTGTTGTAAGGCAGTAGCTTGGGCAATAGACAGTGACTCAACAAAACTGATCATGGCAATCATTGTTGCACCGGGTAATAAGGTTTGTACCAGTTCCCAGTTCCAATGTGGAAAGCTTAAGGGTGGAAAACCTGAAGGAATTTCACCGACGGTTTTAATGCCGACATTTTGTAGGTCAAATAACATCACTGATGCAATCGAGATCGCCACGAGTATCAGTGGCAGTGCTTTACTTAGAAAGGCTGTAGAGCCGAATCTAGATTGAATTGATTGAGTGGCCAATATTTTCGGCACATAGATTAAAAACAGTATGGCCAGCACACCAAAGATGAATGAAGCAAAGTGAGTCAAACTCAGATATTCCCACAAACTTAAAACAAACTCAGGGATGTTGTTGGCTTTTAGCGGGACATCGACGAGAAACTTAAACTGACCCAGTGCAATGAGCAGTGCCGAAGCAATAATAAAGCTTTTAATGACAGGATGACTGATCAACTGAATTAAAAAACCGAAACGGAGTACACCTAGCAGCAGAGAAATCAGCCCGACCATTAAGGCCAAAAGTGTCGCTGCTTCAATATAAACAGGCGAACCAACTTCAAATAGCGGATTGAGCGTGGCGAAGGTCATCATCGAAATGATTGCCACAGGGCCTATCGATAAAGTTGAGCTTCCACCAATGAGGGCGTAGACAATCATCGGTAAAATACTGGCATATAAACCCATGATTGGAGGTAAACCTGCCAGCATGGAATACGCCATACCTTGAGGGACCAACATGGCAATCACGATCAGCGAAGCAAGTACATCAGATTTAAATTTCACGGGGCTGTAGTGCTGTAACCACTGCCAAGCAGGAAATTTCTGTAAGAAATGAGGTTTTAAATCTGACATAAACTTATCTAAATCACAATTTCATATATATTATGCACAAAAAGTGCTAAGAAGTCTTGTACAATAAATTTTGACCGTTCAATATCGCTGCTTATTTACGGGATATGTAAGAAACCATCATTTTAAATGAATTAATGAAAAGTATGAGCTGATTTAAAGCTTTGGATATTCGAAATAGATATAGATATTGAAATTTTGAAGAAGTATTGCGGGTAAATTGAGGTATTGAATTGCTGCCCATTGCGATAATTCATCTATAGTGGTGCAAGAACAGCATGTCTGGCTTGAAATTTTAAAATAACTAAGTGTTATTTATAAGATTGGTTGCAATACAATTGGTAAAGAGTATTGAGAACTTGAACTAAATTTGCATCTTTAATTGAATAATAAATTTGCTTACCATCACGACGCGTAGTCACAACATCACTTTTACGTAACATCATCAGTTGTTGTGAGAGGGTTGGCTGTTTAATATCAGTGATTTCTTCAATCTGAGACACATTCAATTCTTGCTGTGCTAGATGACATAAAATTAGTAGACGATCCGTATTTGCCAGCGACTTTAAAACGCCCACGACTAATTCGGCAGAATCACGCATAGTAGTGATTTCCAGATCGGTATTCATTGGATATGTCCATACGATTAACAACAGCTCAAGTATACGGATATCACGGCTTAATACATTGAATAAATAAGACAATTTCTATGGTTTTTTATGAAATCAAATATCATTAATTTTTATAAGTTTAAATTTAGTTAATCAGTTAAATTTATTGCTTGATTTTAGTGCAAGCTTTCACAAAATGCACATAAATATAAGACATTAGCTTAAAACATCATGCACACTTTGAAAATAATTGTATCATCTAAAGATCGTATTCAATAAATACACAAGGGATAAATAGTCATGACAACAGATTCAGCTTTTCCAGCAACGAGTAATTTAGGTATCGCAGTATATAGTAATAACGCTGAAGCGATTGGTAATACACCTTTAGTTCGTATTAATCGTGCGATTCAGTCAGAAGCAACGGTCTTGGCTAAAGTTGAAAGCCGTAACCCAGCATTTTCAGTGAAATGTCGTGTAGGTGCAGCTCTCATTGCAGATGCAGAAGAAAAAGGCTTATTAAAACCGGGTATGCATATTGTAGAACCTACAAGTGGTAATACAGGGATTGCTTTGGCATTTGTTGCAGCTGCGAAAGGTTATGCAATTACATTAACCATGCCAGCAAGTATGAGTATCGAACGCCGTAAGGTGTTGAAGTCTTTTGGTGCAAATCTCGTATTGACTGAACCTGCTAAAGGCATGAAAGGTGCGGTCGAAGAAGCACAGCGCCTCGTTGCCGAACATACTGAAACGTATTATTTACCACAACAGTTTGAAAACCCTGCAAACCCTAAAATTCATGAATTGACCACTGGCCCAGAAATTTGGGAAGCAACTGGTGGTAAAGTGGATATTTTAGTATCGGGTGTAGGTACAGGTGGTACGATTTCTGGCATTTCAAGTTATTTTGAAAAAGTGAAAAATCAGCCGCTTTATTCTGTTGCGGTAGAACCGGCTGAATCCCCGATTATCGCCCAAGCGAAAAAAGGCGAAACACTGACTCCTGGGCCGCATAAAATTCAGGGGATTGGCGCTAACTTTATTCCGGGTAACTTAGATCTAGACCTTGTTGATGAAGTGATCGGTATTGAAAGTGCTGAAGCAATTGAGTGGGCGCGTAAAACGGCTACTCATGACGGTATTTTAGTGGGTATCTCTAGTGGCGCGGCAATGGCAGCTGCGGCAAAACTTGCTGCACGTCCTGAGAATGCAGGCAAAACCATTGTGGTCATTTTACCGGATGGTGGTGAACGTTACCTTTCTTCAGTTTTATTTGAAGATATTAGTGCTGACTAATAATTCTGACATGAAAAAAAGCCCGTTCAATTGAATGGGCTTTTTTATTGATGATTTCGTTATTTATAAGTATCTTAAGCCGCGTCTTGATCATCGTTTTTGGCATTTTGTTGTTTAATTTTTCTTTTAGGTGGTTCATGTCCTAACTTTCGAGCGATGTATTTAAACAGGAAGCCTAAGAGTATGCATATCGTGACAGCAGGGATAACCACTTGAGTGAGCCAAACATCAATATGATCTAGACTCCAACTTAAAATTAAAAATAAAAAAGCACATAAATATGCGCAGTTAAAGCAAATGTTCGACAGTTTGTACATACGAAAGAGAGTAATTCGTTTGGTGGTCACGAATCTCTATCTTACTGAATAATGAGGAAATGTGTGGTTTTAATATCAGAAAAACAAACTAATTGAATAATCATTATTCAATATTATTGATTATGTTTTTAAATCTTCGCAATTCTTTATACCTTAAAGAAAAGCCTTGCTGTGAGTCAGAAAAACTTGACCTTCCCATTGTGGTAAAGTTTAAGCTATAGCCTAAAACAAGCACATATGATTGGGATTTTGCCATGACAGATTCGACAGAACGCAAACTTTTTGATGGCACACTTGCTATTGAAGGGATGACCTGTGCTTCTTGTGTGGCACGGGTGGAAAAAGCCTTAAAAAAAGTCGATGGCATCACTGATGCTCAAGTGAATTTAGCCACTGAAACAGCACATGTTCAGAGTGATAAAAATGTGGATTATTCTGCTGTAATTCAGGCCGTTGAAAAGGCAGGTTTTGGCGTTGCACAAAAGCAGATTGAGCTTGAAATTGAAGGGATGACTTGCGCATCGTGTGTTGCACGTGTTGAAAAAGCATTAAAGACAGTTCCAGAAGTCATCGATGCAAAAGTGAATTTGGCAACTGAAAAAGCCACGATTACGGCATTGGCATCTGTTGAAAATTCTGCATTGGCGAAGTCTGTAGAAAAAGCAGGTTTTCATATTGCACAGCCCAATATTGAATTAAATATTGATGGAATGACCTGTGCTTCATGTGTGGCACGGGTTGAAAAAGCCTTAAACGCTGTAGACGGTGTTAATAAAGCAACGGTAAATTTAGCCAGTGAAAAAGCCTTTGTTCAGGCTCCCGCTTCAAAAACACAAGAATTGATCGCGGCAGTTAAAAAAGCGGGATACAGTGCTAGCATTGCTACGCAGCAACAACCGACAATGGCAGAAAAAAAAGCCGACGAAGCTCGGTTACTCAAACGTGATTTAATCATCGCATTGGTACTCGCTGTTCCTGTTTTTATCTTGGAGATGGGATCACACATGATTCCAGCTTTTCATCATTTTATTGCGCATAATTTAGGGACACAAAATAGTTGGTATATTCAGTTTATATTAACCACTTTGGTGTTAATCCTACCCGGAAGACGCTTTTATCAGCACGGCATACCAGCACTTGCGCGACTTGCCCCGGATATGAATTCTTTGGTCGCAGTCGGGACTTTATCTGCTTATAGTTTTTCTTGTGTTGCAACATTTGCTCCGCAATTATTACCGCAAGGTACGGTTCATGTGTACTTTGAAGCAGCCGCAGTAATTGTGGCGTTGATTCTTTTGGGTCGTTTTATGGAGGCGAAAGCCAAAGGTAAAACCTCGCAAGCTATTCAATACTTAGTCGGCATGCAACCCAAAACAGCACGTGTTGAGCAATCTAGTAGCTATATAGATTTGCCGATTAGTGATGTTGAAACAGGTATGTTGATTGAAATACGGCCTGGTGAACGTTGCCCAGTCGATGGTGCTGTAGTGTCTGGGAACAGTTATATTGATGAATCCATGATCAGTGGCGAGCCAATTCCTGTCGAGAAAAAAGCCGGTGATCAAGTTGTCGGTGGAACGATTAACCAAAATGGGGCATTGAAAATACAAGCCACTGCGGTAGGTCAAGATTCTGTTTTGGCACAAATTATCCATATGGTCGAACAGGCTCAGGGTTCAAAATTACCGATTCAAGCTTTGGTGGATAAAGTCACGTTATGGTTTGTACCGGTGGTAATGGCGTTGGCGTTGATCACCTTTTTAGTTTGGTATGTAGTTGGACCTGAACCGAGTTTAACCTATGCCTTAGTCAATGCTGTAGCAGTACTGATCATCGCATGTCCATGTGCAATGGGTTTGGCAACGCCAACATCTATCATGGTCGGTACAGGGCGAGGTGCAGAGCTTGGAGTATTGTTCCGTAAAGGTGAAGCCTTACAACAACTCAAAAATACTCAAGTGGTTGCAGTCGATAAAACAGGGACATTGACTGAAGGTAAACCGAAACTGACAGATTTTGAAGTCACTGAAGCTTTTGATAAAGATCGCGTATTTCAGTTATTGGCCTCTGTAGAGCAGAAATCTGAACATCCGATTGCCTATGCCATTGTACAAGCTGCGAAAGAGATGCAAGTGCAACTTTTAGAAGTTGAACAGTTTGATTCCGTGACTGGTGCTGGGATTCAGGCGGTTGTTGAAGGACAAAGCATTTATATTGGTGCAGATCATTTGATGCATAAACTTGGTTTAGAAACACAAATCTTTTCAGCACTGGCAGAACGCATGGGCAATGAAGGGAAAACCCCGCTATATGTATCGATCGATCAACAGCTTGCTGCCATTGTTGCTGTAGCCGACCCGATCAAAGCCACAACCTTCGCAGCCATTCAAGCTTTGCATGATTTAGGGCTGAAAGTGGCCATGATTACAGGCGACAACCGACACACTGCCACTGCCATAGCACGACAGTTGAAAATTGATCATGTGATTGCTGAAGTGATGCCAGATCAAAAAGTGCAATCTGTACAACAGTTGCAAAAAGAACATGGTGTTGTATGTTTTGTTGGCGATGGTATTAATGATGCGCCTGCACTTGCGCAAGCAGATGTGGGCATGGCGATTGGTACAGGGACAGATGTGGCGATAGAGGCCGCGGACGTTGTGCTTATGTCGGGTAATTTACAAATGGTGCCGACAACAATCGCACTGAGCACAGCGACGATGAATAATATTCGCCAAAATCTATTTTGGGCATTTATTTACAATGCAGCATTGATTCCTGTTGCTGCAGGTGTGTTATATCCATTCTTTTGCATATTGCTTTCACCTATGTTTGCAGCAGGTGCAATGGCACTTTCATCGGTGTTTGTTGTGTCAAATGCCTTACGTTTAAAAGCATTTAAAGGGCCAGTTTTTCAGGAGTCTTGAGATGAATATTGGACAAGCAGCAAAAGCTTCGGGCATTTCTGCAAAAATGATCCGTTATTATGAATCGATTGGGCTGTTAAATAATGCACAGCGCACCGATGCAGGCTATCGAATTTACTCGGAAACCGATATTAAAACCTTGAGTTTCTTAAGACATGCTCGTGATTTAGGTTTTTCTTCTGAACAAATGAAAGATTTACTTGGGCTTTGGAAAAATCAAAGTCGGCAAAGTGTAGAAGTTAAGGCATTGGCGTTAAAACATATCCAGACCTTAAATCAAAAAATCGCAGACTTACAGGCTATGGTTGAGATCTTGCAACAATCTGTCGATGGCTGTGCTGGTAATGATCAAGCCGACTGTACGATTTTAAATCAAATCGAAGCAGGCATGGCTGAGTGTTGTCATACATCGAAGAATTAAACTCGCTTGACCTTACAATCATGTCAAGGTTTATAGTATTGAATATTAGAAAATAAGGATGAACAGCATGAAATTTCGTATTGATAATATGACATGTGGTGGTTGCGCACGTAGCGTGACAGCAACCATTAAAGACTTAGACGAAAATGCAACGGTCACTATTGATGTAGCAACAAAATTAGTTGAGGTTGAATCTAGTGCTAGTGCAGAGCAATTGATTAGCGCTTTAACCGAAGATGGTTTCCCACCTGTGATTGCATAACTTAGATATTGTGCAATAAATAAAAAAGCCGAACAACTGTTCGGCTTTTTTATTTATAAATCAATTTTATACGGCTGAAATTTTATCTGGCGTCATTAGCGCCTGATTAATATATAGCTTGATTAAGCGTTCACGTGAACCGATTGATTTTTGATAATGCGTTGAATTGAGGAGTAGGGATGCACCATAAGTGACTGTCCAAATATAGGATAAATAATCACGTATCGACATTGCGCTTTCAAGTGATTTTAAATAATCACTGGTCATGTCCTTAATTTCAATAATACGTTCTTCACGAACACGATAGAGCTCTTCAAATAACTCTTTTAATTTACGTTCATTATTGGTTAGACGCTCTTCAATGACATGTAATAATATGGTTCTATTAGAATTCAACATATTATAAAGCATATATTGTGAAACATAAGTTTTAATATCATGATTATATTTTTTTGAAATTTCTAATAATCGTTTTTCATTTAAGATAATCAGTTCTAAATATAATTGGTTTTTACTTTTAAAATGTTTATAAATCGTGCCTTTGGCAATATCTAGTTCACAAGCTAACTCACTTAAGGTGATGTCTTGATTATTATCTAATAGCAGGGTTTCTGCCATGGCTAAAATTTTTTCCTTGCGAAGGATAAAATTTTGTTGGCGTACTGAACTCATGATACCTGTTCCATAAACAGCTTGAGGGTGAACAAGCCTAGCTTAAGCTAAATCTTGTGAATCTTACATTCCACTATGGTCTCAAATATTACATAAATTGGTTTAAAAATAAACACATTAGTAGAGTGCGTAAAGCATATAGAATTCATAGCATAAAATTAATGTCAATAAAACTGAACCCTTGAGGTCATTTTTTTGAAATAAAATTCCATTTTTATTTTTTTTAATTTATTGTCTTTTCGCTTTTACAACAAAAGCAGCATTTAACAAAACGGTCTTGGTTGTTATGTTATTAATACAACCTAAATTAAACATGATTATGGGTACTATTATGTTTGGTTTTAATCAATTACCAATTATAAATTTAGTCAACTCAATAAATTTATTTAAGTGTAATAAAATAATGCTGCTCAAAATATCAGGTGGTTATTTTTCACTTGTCGGTAAAAACACATTATCTATATTCTTTTTAGATATCTATCTGAAAAAACAGATCTTTAAAAAAATCCACACAAAATTGATTTGATGATTTTGTGCGGGAGCGTGCAACTTTAAAAAAGTACTTTGTCAAAGACGCTGACAAAGCCTGTAGAAAAGGAAAGTACAATGCCAATATACAATGCGCCGTTAAAGGACATGGACTTCATCTTAAATGATGTATTCAATGCAGATGAGTTCTGGCAGTCAAATGAAAACTTAGCTCATATTGATATGGCGACTGCAAATGCTATTTTAGAAGAAATGGCTAAGTTTTCTAAAAACGTTATTCTAGACTTGAACCGTACAGCCGATGAAGAAGGTGGTGCGCAGTTTAGTAATGGTATTGTTACTACGCCTACAGGGTTTAAAGACGCTTTTAAACAATTCGCCGAAGGTGGCTGGGTGGGTTTAGGCGCTTCTGAAGAATGGGGCGGCCAAAACATGCCGAAAATGTTGACGGTACTTGCTGACGAAATGATTTGGAGTACCAATCCATCATTTATGTTGTATCCACTACTGACTGTGGGTGCAGGTATGGCGATTAATGACCGTGCTTCGCAAGAGCAAAAAGAAACCTATCTTCCAAAATTTTATACGGGTGAATGGTCAGGCACTATGTGTTTAACTGAACCACATTCAGGGACTGATTTGGGGATCATTAAAACCAAAGCAGAGCCGAATGAAGATGGTTCATTTAACATTACAGGCACGAAAATTTTCATCACCAGTGGTGAACATGATCTGTGTGAAAACATCATCCATCTTGTGTTAGCAAAAACGCCAAATGCACCTGCGGGTTCACGTGGTATTTCATTGTTTATCGTTCCAAAATTCCATGTCAATGCCGATGGCTCAGTCGGTGAACGCAATGCTGTTTCAGCGGGTTCAATTGAACACAAGATGGGTATTAAAGGTTCTGCAACGTGTGTCATGAACTTTGATGGCGCCAAAGGTTATATCGTTGGTAAAGAAAACGAAGGTCTTTCGGCGATGTTTGTCATGATGAACTATGAACGTTTATCGATGGGTATCCAAGGGATTGGTGCTGCAGAATTTGCTTACCAAAATGCTGCACAGTATGCGACTGATCGTCTACAAGGTCGTTCTGCGACAGGTGTGAAATCTCCTGAAAAACCAGCAGACTCTATTTTGGTACATGGTGATGTACGTCGTATGTTGTTGAATGTACGCGCCAACAACGAAGCATCTCGTGCATTTGCTGTGTATGTTGGTCAGCAACTGGATATTACAAAATATTCAACTGATGAAGCTGCTGTGAAAAAAGCCAATGACCGCGTGGCTTTATTGACACCTATTGCAAAAGCCTACCTAACAGATACAGCCCTACAAGCTACTTTAGAAGCGCAAATGTGCTTTGGTGGTCATGGCTATATCCGTGAATGGGGTATGGAGCAATGCATTCGTGACTTACGTATTTCACAGATTTACGAAGGCACAAATGGCGTACAAGCGATTGATTTAATTGGACGCAAAACTACGAAATGTAATGGTGCATTTATTGCCGATTACATTGCTGAAATTCGTGACTTTGCTGCAACCATGGCTGATTCAAAAGTTAAATCTGCAGCATTGCAAGTTTCTGACGAAGTTGAAGCATTAACGCAATTCATTATTGAACAATCTAAGACCACCCCAGACTTTAGCAGTTCGGTGGCAGTCGATTACCTGCACGCTGTTGGTTTACTCAGCTTTGTGTATATGTTTGCGCGTATTAGCAAAGCTGCTGCTGCAAAACCAGAGAGCTTCTTCCAAAACAAACTGGTACTCGCAGATTTCTATGTTGAGAAAGTTCTACCTGACCTTGCTGCCCGTGCTCAACGCATTAAAGCAGGTTCTGAACTTATCATGCAGCTATCTGAAGAATACTTCACCGCTCAATCTTAAGGTTTCATCGAAACCACTGTGAAAAACATTAAGATGGAAAATCTGAGGAACCAGTCATGGTTCCTTGGGGTTAAAAGATTTAAAACAGGATGAAATAAGAAATGATTGTAATTGTAGATGGCGTACGTACAGCGATGGGTGGTTTTCAGGGTTCACTTTCATCTTGTACAGCCCCAGACTTAGGTGCTGCAGCGATTCAGGCTGTTGTTGCACGTGCAGGTTTAGAACCTACAGATATTGACGAAGTTATTTTTGGCTGTGTATTACCGGCTGGTCTTAAACAAGGTCCTGCACGCCAAGCGATGCGTCAAGCAGGCTTACCAGATACAACGGGTGCCACCACGATTAATAAAATTTGTGGTTCAGGCATGAAGGCGGTGATGCAAGCAGCTGATGCGATTAAAGCCGGTTCTGCTAATATTGTGGTTGCTGGTGGTATGGAGTCGATGTCAAATGCGCCATATTTACTTGAAAAAGCGCGTTCAGGCTATCGTATGGGTCATGGTAAAACCACAGATCACATGTTCCAAGAAGGCTTAGAAGATGCTGAGACAGGTTTATCGATGGGTATTCTGGCACAAGATATGGCAGATAAAAAAGGCTATACCCGTGAACAGCAAGATGCTTTTGCCATCAACTCACTCAATAAAGCCGTTGCCGCGATTCAAGGCGGTTTCTTCAAAAATGAAATCGTGCCAGTTACTGTTAAAAGCCGTAAAGGTGACGTCGTTGTTGACACAGATGAACAGCCATTAAGTGCTAAGCCTGAAAAAATCCCAACACTGCGTCCTGCATTCAAAAAAGACGGCACGATCACAGCTGCCAATGCCAGCTCAATTTCTGACGGTGCATCTGCTTTGGTGGTTACATCAGAAGAAACGGCTCAAGCACGTGGTTTAAAACCACTAGCAAAAGTCGTTGCTTATGCCACAAATTCACAGCATCCGTCAGAGTTCACGATTGCTCCAGTCGGTGCTATTGAGAAAGTGCTTGCACAAGCGGGTTGGGATGCACAAGAGGTTGACCTGTGGGAAGTCAATGAAGCATTTGCTATGGTTACAATGCTGGCGATTGATGGATTTAACTTAGATGAAGCAAAAGTGAACATTCATGGTGGTGCTTGCTCACTTGGTCACCCACTAGGTTCATCAGGTTCACGTATTATTGTGACGCTGATTCATGCCTTAAAACGCACTGGCGGTAAAAAAGGTGTCGCAGCACTGTGTATTGGTGGCGGTGAAGCAACTGCAATTGCGGTTGAACTGATTTAATTTGCCTCAATTTATATAAGTAAGCTTTTAGATAAGTACGTTTTTAGATAAGCAATAACAAACGCTATCTCAGTTCGCTGGGATGGCGAAAAAAGATGTTTATTTTGAGATATTTATTTTTTGAGATTTAATTATGAATGGTTTAGATCGCATTCGCTTACTCTCCCTTCGCGACAAAGTGATGTCTGCTGAAAAAGCGATTGAGTTAATTCAAGATGGTTCAGTGGTTGGTTTAAGTGGTTTTGGTGGTGCAGGTGAGGCAAAGACGGTTCCATTGGCACTTGCAGATCATGCAGTTTCACATCCTCTTCGTATCACGTTGGCAACGGGTGCTAGTTTAGGAAATAGTATCGATGGTCGCCTCAATGCGGCGCATGCGATAGAACGTCGTTATCCGTATCAGGCAGATCCTGGTTTACGTAAAGCCATTAACGCTGGCGAGGTTATGTATATTGACCAACACTTGTCTGAAATGGCTGACAATATTCGTCATCATAATTTACCGCGCATTAATGTGGCCGTTATTGCAGCGACTGCAATTACCGAAGATGGTCAAATTATTCCGACAGGTTCATGTGGTAACTCAGCCAATTTCATTGAAATGGCAGATCATGTGATTATTGAAATTGATAATACGATTAACCCAGTGCTAGAAGGTGTACATGATATTTATGTGCCGAAAGCGCGACCAAACCGTGGGCCAATTCCACTGACTCAGGTCGGTGAACGTATCGGTACGATTGGGATCAATGTCAGCCCCGATAAGATTTCAGCTATTGTGTTGAATGATCTGCCAGATACCCAGTTTAAAATGGATGAACCTGATGCTGAAACCCTAGCGATTGCTCAGCATCTGATTGATTTCTTTGAAGGTGAAGTCGCAGCAGGGCGTTTGCCTGAAAATTTAGGCCCGCTACAGTCAGGTGTGGGTTCGATTGCCAACGCTGTATTTGCCGGTTTTGAGCATTCGAATTTTCATGATTTGGAAATGTATTCAGAAGTACTACAAGACTGTACTTTCCAGCTAATTGATTCTGGAAAAATGAAATTTGCTTCAGGCTGTTCAATGACGTTGTCTGAGCCTTGCGCACAGCGCGTGATGAACAATTTTGATCAGTACAAAGACAAAATTGTGTTACGTCCACAAGAGCTATCCAATAACCCTGAAATCATTCGACGTTTAGGCATTATCGCGATTAATACGGCGCTTGAGTTTGATATTTACGGAAACGTAAATTCGACCCATGTGACGGGTACCAAAATGATGAATGGTATTGGTGGTTCTGGAGACTTTACTCGTCATGCGCACATTGCCATTTTCGTAACCAAGTCGATTGCAAAAGGCGGTGCGATTTCATCTGTAGTCCCAATGGTGAGTCATACCGACCATACTGACCATGACGTTGATATCGTGGTTACAGAGCAGGGCTTGGCAGATTTACGTGGTCTTTCACCACGTGAGCGTGCACGTAAAGTCATTGAAATCTGTGCGCATCCAGATTATCGCGCAGCATTGTTGAGCTACTTTGAACGCGCATGTGAGCGTGGTGGTCAAACGCCGCATATTTTAAAAGAGGCTTTATCTTGGCATGCCACTTTTGAAGAAACTGGTTCAATGCGTCAAATCGTATAAATCTAAAGATTGAAAATTTTTAAATAAGCCCATGATCAAGTGGGCTTATTTTTTATGAAAGACTACAAATGTTTCAAAACATGACAAAAGAAAAACAGCAGCACTTGGTTTGAAACTTTTGCACAACACGAACGGTCTTAAGTTCTGTTCAAGGCTTTCTATAATGCAAAATTCATTGACAAAGAAGGTCAGTATTTTGAAAAAGATTCAATTTTTTTTTTGCGATGTTGTTCGCAGTTCTCCTCACTGCATGTAAACAAAGTCCAGTGCCTGATTATGCTGGAACATGGCAAAATACCGCAGTAGATCCGCAACTTGAAAATGCGTTGATTATTAGTAAAAATGGTGAAAACTATTTCATTACCAATACTTTAAAAGATAAACAAAGTGGTAAATCTGAAAAGAAAAATCCTGTACCTGCATCTGTCGCTGAATCTGGTTTACTCGCTTTAAACTCTGGGACAGGTGCTGTTGAATTTGCAATTGACGAAAAAACTGGAAATTTAGTCGGATCTGGATCAATTTATAAAAAAGTAAAATAGATCAATTATCTATTGATGCAAAAATATCAAAAGCAGCCTCTAAATTGGGCTGCTTTTTTTAACTCTAAAGCGAATGATTGATTACTAGTCATTAGTTTAAGACAGAAGAGAAATCATGGATAAAGTAATCCGCTTTATTTTTGATTTGCTCAATTTCGTGCTCTGAATATGCGTCATACACGGCAACGACTTCAATGCCTGCGGCATTTGCGGCTTCTACACCAATGAGCGAATCTTCAAAAATTAAACATTCTTCAGGTTTTACTGCAAAATGTTCAATCGCCTGTAAATAGACTTCAGGATGCGGCTTAATATTTTTGACACTTTCACGGGTCAGGATCAGATCAAAAGTATTTTCAAAATGCAGCTTTGGATAAATGTTGATATTTTTTTGATATCGATAAATATTTTGCAAGCTGGTCGTGGTGGTAATTGCCACCTGAATACCTTGCTGAATGAGCTGTTGAACAAATAACGCTGCATGTGGTTTAAGCAAGATGATATGTTCTAAAAAATGCTGTGAAATGGCATATCGTTGCTGTTTGATTTGATCAGCCGTGTGTTGTTCAATTTTATAAGTATCTTTTAGATAGTTACAGTACATTAAGTAAGGGTCTGCGGTGTTTTTAAATAATTGCAGCTGAATGTCACGTTCACGTTGAATGAAATCCAATTGGATGGTTTGTCCAGTTAACTGTTGAATCAAATCTGCATCGACCTGATTCCACACGCCAACAGAATCGATAAGTGTGCCATCTAAATCAAAACAAACCAGTTTTTTTCCTTGAAGCATGTTGATATCCAAATTCGAGCTATGTCTATTATGCGGACTGATTGGAGTGTTGAAAAGCTGAACTCAACTGAGCAGGCTAAACTGGCGTTTCATCTGCAATAAAAGTAATATTTCGTTATTGGCTTTTTGTATAATTCAGCAGATGATGCACAGCATAACTTGCAATATTTAATTAGGGACTAAATCTTTCGTGTTTGAATTGGACTGTAAACTTCTTAGCATTTTTTTTCATGTTTATAAGTACAAAAATGTGTCGCAAGCTGCTGAACACTTGCAAATGAGTCAGCCTACAGTCAGTAATATTTTAAATAAAATACGACAGCATTATAACGACCCCTTATTTTTACGTATCGGCAATGAAATGGTGCCTACGGAGTTATCGCGTCAATTATTTCCTTTAGTCAGCGAAGCCTTGAGTAAAGTTGAAGCCATTAATAATTTTACGATTAATTTTGATCAAGCTATTTCAGATCAACAATTTACTTTGGCCATGACCGATGTTTCGCATTTGGTTTTATTGCCTAAAATCAGCCAATATCTAAAAAAACACGCGCCACAAATACGTCTGAATGTACGCCCGATTACCACTGAAACCAGTTATCAGATGGCGAATGGTGAAATTGATTTAGCACTGGGGTTTTTACCGCATTTGGAAAGCGGCTTTTATCAGCAAAAACTGTTTGAGCAATATTATGTGGTGATTGCAGCCAAGGACCATCCACGATTAACGGGTGACACCATTACAACTGAGCAATATTTATCAGAGTCGCACATTGATATTGATGCAGGGATGGGGCACTACCATATTGAAAATGAGCTGCTTAACCTTGATTTAAAACGTGATATTTTGATGCGTTTACCTAGTTATTTAGGTGTAGGCTTAGTCGTGCAAGACACTGATGCGATTGCTACTGTGCCGTATTACTTGAGTGAAGTATTGCTTTCGCGCGGCAACTTAAAAATATTTGACGCACCGATTGCATTTCCAACCTATGGCGTGAAGCAATATTGGCATATGTCTTGCCATCATAAAACCAGCCATCAATGGCTACGTCATATGTTCCATGAGATATTGGTAAAATAATTTTTATGCATTACATAAAGCCCAAAAATGATTTTGGGCTTTTTTTTTGCAATTTTTGCAGCAATTTTGTGCATGGGCTGCACCCGATTTGGTCATGCTATAGCTCAATACTATAAAAAAGTCTAATAAATAGCAGTATTACTTTTATATAAATTGGTAATACTAAATTGGCACAGCCTTTGCATTTCTACATACATCATAAAGTGATCTAGGGTTCCGATACATGAAGTTTCATGTAGGTCTGCGACCGAGAGTTCACGGCTTAAGTTGCAAGCTCAAGCTACACGGAGGGATAAAAGCCCGGGAGGTAAATAGTTAAGAATTAGGCAGAGGCTGCAATGAGCACAACACATTATCATGATGATAAAGCACTATGGACTGAACTTTTACCGGGTGGACACCACTGGTCAGCGCGTATACAGCGTGGGGCAGTATTACAGCTTAAATCACTTGGGCAAAATGCCAATGTGGCGCTGTACTGTGTAAATAGTGAAGATAAGCTTGAACGCTACAACATGCCAGATAGTCTCAAGGGGCAACACACGGCATATTTAAGTACAGGGCATATTTTGGCGTCGGATTTAGGCCGTGCCATGATCTCGATTGTGAAAGATGACCATGCTTGGAATGATGCTTTTTGTGCACCAAGTACTGCCCAACAAATCGAACAACGATTTGGTTCAAAAACTTTCCAAGATGCCCGTAATGATAAGTACCGTAACGGCAAAGATAGCTTATTGCTTGAAATGACCAAGTTTGGTTTATCCGCAACAGATCTCAGCAGCACCTTAAATTTATTCTCTAAAGTTCAACCGGATGACAACGGCAACTTAAGCTATGTTGCATCGGACAATACAAATCAAGTCATTGAACTGCGCTTTGAAATGGATTGCTTGGTGTTCTTATCATCCGCACCTCACGCTTTAGATAACAGCACAGTGTATGCACCTGCAGATATTCAACTTTCATTGTTTAAAGCTTTAGCACTTGGCGATACAGATGTTTGCCGTGATTCTTGCCCGCAAAATCAGCGTGCGTTCCAAAACAACAATCGTTACTACGCACTTAGCGCACTTTAATTTTGGGGAGAATTAAAATGTCTGTATTTCATACATTAGAAAAAACAGTATTAGATCAGGTATGTCCTGCTGGCGAAGCGTGGATGTGTGAAGTCAAAAAAGGGCAGTATTTCCGTATCGTTGACCTCGAAGGCAATCAAGCGGTGGATACCTTGTTTATCTCGAGCCAAAACCCTGAAGAACGCTATAGCGCTACGGATACCTTAGCCATTAACCAACAGATTTATTTAGAAAAAGGTTCAGAACTTTATACCAACTTTGGCAACAAAATTGCCACGATTCATGATGATAACTGTGGCCGTCATGACACTTTAGGCGGTGCTTGTTCATGTGAAAGCAACACCGTTCGCTATGCGCATGACAAATTTCCAATGCACAGTTGCCGTAATAATTTCATGATTGCGTTGTCACAACATCCGATTGCAAAAAAACATGGCTTAAACGTGCGCCATATCGGCCCAAATATTAATTTCTTTATGAATGTTCCTGTGACAAGCGAGGGTCATTTAAAGTTTGATGATGGTATTTCTGCACCAGGTAAATATGTCGAAGTGAAAGCGGAAATGGATTTAATCGTCCTCATTTCCAATTGCCCTCAACTGAATAACCCATGTAATGCCTATAACCCAACAAAAATTCAATTGATCATTCGTGAAGGCGAGGAGTAATACCATGTTCAATAAAGTCCTCATTGCCAACCGTGGTGCAATCGCTTGCCGTGTGATCCGTACACTGAAAAAATTAGGCATTCAGTCCGTTGCAGTGTATTCAGAAGCAGATCGTGATTCTTTGCATGTGACCTTAGCTGATGAAGCGGTATTTATTGGTGATAGTCCTGCCAGCCAAAGCTATTTAAATGTCGATAAAATTTTAGAAGTTGCAAAGCAAACAGGTGCAGAAGCGATTCATCCCGGCTATGGCTTCTTGTCTGAAAATGCAGAATTTTGTGATCTGTGTGAAGCGCAAGGCATTGTATTTTTAGGGCCAAATTCGGCGCAAATGAAATCCTTTGGCTTAAAACATACCGCGCGTCAACTCGCGATTCAAGCCAATGTACCACTTCTTCCGGGCAGTCAGCTTTTGGCAGATGAAGCTGAAGCACTGCTTGAAGCCAATCGTATTGGTTATCCTGTGATGCTGAAAAGTACCGCGGGCGGTGGCGGTATTGGTATGCGTTTGGTGTGGAGTGAAGAAGAGCTGAAAGATGCTTATTCTACAGTGTCATATCTTGCCCAAGCCAACTTTAAAGACGCAGGTTTATATTTAGAAAAATTCGTACAGAATGCCCGTCATATCGAAGTGCAGATTTTTGGTGATGGTAATGGCTTAGTCTTGGCACTTGGCGAGCGTGATTGTTCGGTACAACGTCGTAACCAAAAAGTCGTG
This sequence comes from Acinetobacter sp. YH16056_T, assembly GCF_024605895.1. Lineage (NCBI taxonomy): Bacteria > Pseudomonadati > Pseudomonadota > Gammaproteobacteria > Moraxellales > Moraxellaceae > Acinetobacter > Acinetobacter sp. YH16056_T. The sequence continues at coordinate 1,550,737 of NZ_CP094545.1, forward strand.
GAAGAAACCCCAGCACCACATATCAATGATGAGCAACGTGCCTATATTCAATCTGTCGCGATTGGATTGATGAAGTCGGTGAGTTACCGTTCGACAGGTACAGTTGAGTTTGTGATGGATACCGACACACAGGAATTCTATTTCTTAGAAGTGAATACCCGCCTGCAAGTTGAACATGGTGTGACAGAGCAAGTGTTTGGTGTAGACCTTGTGGAATGGATGGTGACTCTCGGTAGTGGGGATTGGATTGCACCAACAGCACAACTTGAATCGAAAGGTCATTCAATTCAAGTACGTTTATATGCAGAAGACCCAATTAAAAACTTCCAACCGAGTGCAGGGCTGTTGACCTATGTCGATTTTGATCCGCAGGCACGCAATGAAACTTGGGTAGAAACCGGTTCAAATGTCTCATCATTTTATGACCCGATGATTGCGAAAATCATTGTAACTGCTGATGATCGTGACTCTGCAATTCAAGCCATGACCGAAACACTCGCCAAAACTTCGGTTGCAGGCATCGAAACCAACCTTGAATATCTGCAAAATATTGTTGACTGCGATGTATTTAAAGCCGGTACGCAAACCACACGATTCTTAAATACATTTGAGTGGAAAACCCAAAAAATTGAAGTGTTTCAATCAGGCATTCAAACTTCTGTGCAAGATGTCACAGGGCGTTTGGGCTATTGGGATGTGGGTGTGCCACCATCAGGTGCGATTGATCCGCTGTCACTTAATGTTGCGAATCAATTGTTAGGCAATGCATATAACACGGCAGGGCTTGAATGCACTTTGCAAGGCCCAAGTTTAAAATTCCACTGTGATAGCCAAATTGTATTGGCGGGTGGTGATATGCCATCAACGCTTGATGGTATGTCTGTACCAATGTGGCAAACCGTGAATGTGCGTAAAGGTCAGATTTTAAGATGTGGAAAAATCGCCACAGGTTGCCGTACCTATATCGGCATTAAAGGCGGTTTGAATGTACCTGAATATTTAGGTTCACAAGCGACCTTTACCTTAGGTCAGTTTGGCGGTCATGCTGGTCGTAATTTATTGATTGGCGATATGTTGCCAATCACTGCATTTACATCTGAACAAGTGACAGCACTTGCGCCTGAACAAGTGCCAACGTTTAGTCATGAATGGGAAATTGCGGTGATGTACGGCCCGCATGGTGCACCAGACTTCTTTACTAAAAAAGACATTGATACCTTCTTTGCCAATACTTTTGAGATTCACTTTAACTCAAGCCGTACAGGTATTCGTTTGATTGGTCCAAAACCTGAATGGGCACGTGAGGATGGTGGTGAAGCCGGTTTGCATCCATCGAATATTCATGACAATGCTTATGCCATTGGTGCTATCGACTTTACGGGTGATATGCCGATTATCTTGGGTCCAGATGGTCCAAGTTTAGGAGGCTTTGTTTGTCCTGCCGTGGTGATTAATTCTGAGCTTTGGAAACTTGGTCAATTGAAAGCAGGAGACAAAGTCAGATTTATACCTGTGAGTTATCATCAAGCGAAACTTTTAAATGAAAAATATCATGCACAATTAGAAGCATCTGATACGCAGGCTGTAGCTTTTGACGAATCGTTCTATCCTGAACTTTCCACCTTAAAAAATGCGGTGCTTGACACTTTAAAAGGTCAGAATGGCTTGCCGGATGTGGTGTATCGTCCTGCTGGCAACAACTACATGTTGGTGGAATATGGTGAGTTGGTTTTAGATCTGAACTTACGTTTCCGTATTCATGCACTCATGCAATGGGTTGAAAAGCAAAATATCACAGGGATTATTGATCTCACACCGGGCATTCGTTCGTTACAAATCCATTTTGATTCGATCAAGCTTGATCAATTGGATTTATTGCGTTTGCTACAAATCGCTGAAGCTGAACTGCCTGATGTGACCCAAATGCAAGTACCGTCACGGACTGTGTATTTACCACTTGCTTGGGAGGATACACAAACCCAGCTAGCGACAGAGCGTTATATGCAAACCGTACGTCCAGATGCGCCATGGTGTCCTGACAATATTGAGTTTATCCGTCGTATTAATGGTTTAAAAGACAAACAAGCGGTCAAAGATGTGGTTTATGACGCGAGTTATTTGGTCATGGGTTTGGGCGATGTGTATTTAGGTGCACCTGTGGCAACACCATTAGATCCGCGTCAACGTTTAGTGACCACCAAATATAACCCTGCACGGACATGGACGCCTGAAAATGCTGTCGGTATTGGCGGTGCATATATGTGTGTCTATGGTATGGAAGGTCCGGGAGGCTATCAGTTCGTGGGTCGTACTACGCAAATGTGGTCTCGTTATCGTAAAAACCCTGACTTTGAGCAAGGTATGCCGTGGTTATTACGCTTCTTTGACCAAATTAAGTTTTATGAAGTGTCTGAAACTGAACTTATGCAAATGCGTGAGGACTTCAAAGCAGGTCGTTTAAAACTGCGTGTAGAAGAAGGTGTACTCAACCTAAAAGAATACAATGACTTCTTGACTGAAAATGCAGAATCAATCTCAGCATTTAAATCCATCCAACAAGCCAATTTTGATGAAGAACGTCGTCGTTGGCATGAAGCTGGGCTTGCAGAATATGTTTCTGAAAGTTTGGATGCTGTAGTAGAAGACAGCGATATTCAAATTCCAGAAGGTGGCTGTGCAGTGGAATCGCACATGCCGGGCAGTATTTGGAAAATCGAATGTGCATCAGGCGATATTGTGGAAGAAGGTGCAACGCTTGCTGTGATTGAAGCGATGAAGATTGAGATTCCAATTATTGCACCTGAACGTATGAAGGTTTCTGAAATTACCATTGAAAAAGGGCAGACGGTGAAAACGGGGCAGGTGTTGTTTACGTTGTCGCCAGTGGCATAAAAAATCCTCCCTAACCCTCCTTTGAAAAAGGAGGGAATTTCCCCTCTTTATTAAAGAGGGGTTAGGGGGAATTTAAGAATTACATTTTTCGATATGTTTATAAATCCGCTCACACAATGCTTTCGCTTTTGGTGTCAGTTTCCAACCAGAGTTTTCATCAAAATCTTTAATAATTTCACGGCAAAAATCTAATTTGTATTTAATAGTACCGACACCTTGACCATCGGCAAACAAAGATTGTGTGGTTTTTGATGAAGGTTTTTTTAATTTAATATCTAGGAGTTTACCAATACCATATTCTTTGTGATCAAAGTAATTTTCACTCGTTATATTGTTGGTTAAAGAAATATCATAGCTATCTTTAGTTTTAGATTTCATACGCTTGAATCTTTGATCGCGACTCTAATAATGGAATCCTTAGGTAGAGTATTCTCTGTTTCTTTACACTCTAAAATCAGATAATTGCCTTTCTTTAATTCACTTTTTAAGACTTGAACACGATCAGCCTTACTTTGAATATCACCATCAGCAATGAGTAACATTTCACTTGCAACAGCTTTAGCGCTCAATCCCTTATCTTCTAATTGGTCAGTATAATCATCGCTAAAAGACCAATGTACTAAATTACTGCCAGCATATTCCACGAATGTATAGTGATAGTTCGGCATAAATCTACGGTATTTTTTATAAACTTCCTGATCTGATACTTTTAATTCATCCAAATATTTTTCCATATATTTGGTGATATAAAGCCGATCTGTAATGCCTTCCACCCAAATCGTACAGTTTGCCAAATAGACAGAAGACGGACGCACACCTAATGAAGCAAGTAAGTCACGATCCCGGTCACAGCGATAAATTTTGAAATCAAATTTCCTGCGATCTTCTTTTTTAGGTTGTTTTACAAATTTTTGAATCATGACTTGATCTGATTCATCTGCCATATCAAGTAAGTGATTTGAGTGAGTAGTAAAAAAATAATAATGTGGTGTTTCATTGAGATAAAAGTTCATCAATTGACGAACCATACCTGCATGCATGTGCAATTCAGGCTCTTCTATAAAAAATGCATGTATTTCTGTATTTCCTTCTTTGTCTTTACTTTTTATATAAGCTTCATAAGTTAAGATTATGGCTTGTTGCAAGCCATCACCTAATTTATGAATTGGAAACTGATCATCCTCACCAATTTTAATATGTACAACATCGTTGTCATGACCATTATCATCTTTACCAATATATGGAATTAGAGTGACGGTTTCATTATCAAAAAAATACTGACTTAACTTTTCTTCATATTGTTTTATTAGCTCGCGCTGTTGCGGTTTACCTAATAAATGAACTTTTAATTCATGATATAGGCGTTCTCCTGTAATTATATTTTCATGATTAAATTTATTCTGATTCTTGAAATAGTCTTTTTGTGCACGCTCTATATAAGGATATTTTTCGTCTAAATCGGTTACAGGGCGCATACCACGTAAGATAGGGATATAAAATTTAGGATTAGTAAATATAGGGTTTAAGTTTTGCTCAATTTCTTGACTAAAAGTAGTTTCAGCTTGTGATTTATTATTATTTGTGTAAAGACTAGATAGTTGACCAAATCTTGATAAGTAATTGAGTGAATTTGAAAAATTAGAATTAGCAGAGCCTATATTTGATGGCTTAATTTGCTCTACGGTATTTATAAAATGTGTAAAGTAGGTGTGATTATTAGATCTCTTTCATAAATCAAAAAACGATCTTCTTTTTGGTTAATATTTGCACTCCGGATTTCTTAGCATTCGTGCATAATCTGCGGATGAAATACATCGATTCAAACAAGCTTTCTGATCCTCAGTTCAAGCGATACACAGGCATCTCATGGTCAACTTTCTATTTGATGGTTGAGCAATTGAAGAAACATGTCCCTGCCAAAGGCAGACCGCCCAAGTTAAGCCTGGAAGACCAGGTTCTGCTCTGTCTAAGCTATTGGCGGGAATACCGAACCTTATTTCACGTTGCGACGAGCTACGGGGTTTCAGAGCCCACAGCCTCAAGAATTGTCCGTCATGTTGAAGACTGCCTGATTCGGTCCAATCTCTTTAATTTACCCAAAGATTTACCCGAGGGCGAAGGCATCGATTGGAATGTTGTGATCGTGGATGCCACAGAAATTCCAATCCAAAGGCCTAAAAAAACAGAAGAAAAGCTATAGCGGCAAGAAAAAGACCCACACTTTCAAAGTACAGGCCATCATTCATTATCAAACTCAAAAAATCCTGAGTTTATGTACGAGTCGTGGTGCCGTACATGATTTCGAACTCTTCAAACGTAACTTGAATCAGATTCCTGCAGGTGCATTTATCCTTGCGGATAAGGGTTATCAGGGAATTTATACAGTGTATCCAAATAGCTTGTTGCCATTAAAAGCAAAGAAGCGCTGTAAACTGGATTCCGAACTAAAAATCTATAATCAGGAAATCAATAAAAGAAGAATTGGAATTGAGCATGTATTTGGCAGTTTGAAAACCTTCAAAATTCTTGCTGAGCGATATCGCAATCGAGGCAAAAGACTAGCATTGAGATTCAATCTAATTGCTGGAATTTATAACTTGGAGCTGAGTGAAAAACGACTTATGAAAGAAATCTATTATATTGGTTACTGTGAATTAAATGGTTTGTAAAAGCTTGTAATTTTCTAAATTGAAGAGAATTATAGATTTGTTGACCTTGAGTATTTTGAAAAAGATTTCTTAAAAATCTACTTTTGCCTGCATTATTTTTCCCAATAAAGAAATTTAAGCGTTTTATTTCTATAACTTCATAATTATTCGTCTCTTTATCATTATCTGATGTGTAGTTTTCTAAATTTTCTGCCCAATAATATAATTTTTCTGTCATATAGCCCCCAAAATATAGAGCTAATTTAGCAATAAAACACTGCTTTTAAAAGATAATTTATAAATACATAAAGCAATTTAATCGTTATTGATTCAACGCTTATTTATCCAAATGCTCTCTCAAAATGCGTCGCAACTCTAAAATGGCATCTGGAGACTCATGGATGGAATGCCCACCATTGAACATTTTTTCAGACACAGCACCATCTAAATGAGAACTTGTATAGGGAACAATGCCATCCGACATTTTGCTCGGTTCAGTACTTTGCGTCTGATTTCCCATAATAGAATGATAAGGAATATCTTTATTTGGCATGATGTCAGCAGACAACAGCATAAAACGTGATTGTTGACTTAAATCTGCTGGCCCAGACTTAATCAGGCCCATCGTTGAATTTTTTGCATTCGGGATTTCAACATTGACATCATTTAAAAAACTTAAAGGCAATACCACGATTTTTTTCGCCAAATTGGTAAACCAGCGGTCTGCATAGTCAGTACCATGATGCGGTGCGGCAATGAAAATTGCACGACTAACTGGCTTCAAGGCTTTAAAGACAAAACGATCGCGGATAATTGGATGACGTTGTAACTGTGTATTTTGTTCATAGTTCATGAGTGGAATAGCTTGAGCGGAAATATCTGCATCACTAACCAATAAACGACTAATGATGCCGCCCATACTATGTCCGATAATGACAGCATCTTGAGCCGAAGGCGTATTGGGTTGAACAATTGCAAATGCCTGTTTGAGTAAAGCATTGATTTGAAAACGACTCTCAAATATTGGCATATTGGTTGAGTAAAACACTTGCCAAACTTGGTAATGATCACGTAGTTTTTGATCACCCATAATGTTATTGGTCAGGCCGATCCAAGTTTCAGGACTGCTGGCTAATCCGTGAACCATGACAATAATCTTTTTATTAGGTTGATACGGCTCTAACATAAACACATGTGGCATGCGCAAATGTTCTTCCTTATTCAATAGTGTCCAATAGCCAGATCGTCCTAATTTATTTTCGGCTAACCAAAGACCATAAGGCACAGAATAATTGGCTGTTAGGGTATAGGGCTGAGATTCAATTTTTGCCTTTTTAAATTGATAGGGATTAAATAATTCAACATTAAAGTCTGATTGCGGCGACAAAATTTCACTAATGCTGCTATTGGTCTTTGCAGGCTCTGCTATCGCACTGACAGATAAATAGCGTGCTGTATGGATATTGGGGTTGGATTTATTTGAATAATATTGTTCAGGATCTAATATAAAAGGCTGCGCAGCAGACAGATCCGTGGCTTTTTTGACTAAGACAAATTCAGAGCCTATGCCTTCCTGACGGTTAATGGTTTTTAAGCCTGAAAAATTAAAATTATAGCTCGACTGTAATTTATCAATGTCCGCATTTTTGATTTCAGGATAATGTTCATAGTTAAAATGATAAAGCGATGAACCCAGCATTAAACTTTCAGGCATTTGCTGATAGTCAAAACGGGTGAATGATGAGGTGATTAAACGTGATAAAGCCACATTATAAAAGGTGCGGACTTGTCCCTGACGCAAATCAAATAACCGTTCTTCAGGGGCTTGAGCGGATTTAAATAGATAGACATAGCTGTAACGCAGACTGAAATCAAAGTCTGCAAGCTGCTGATCCATACACATTTTAATTTTGCTTGAAGCTAATTTTCCGCTGTGTTGTTTTAAGCTTTTTTTGCATTGTGGATTTTGTTCGGCGCTTAAAGCACGTGCTATGTACAGCTCACTTGCTGCTGCATAGACTTGAGCAATATCTAAAGTTTCATTATTACGCATTTTGTGAATACAGCTTTCAAGCGCATTTAAACAAGATTGGTCGCTTTCATTCACCATTAACAGGATTTGATGGCTAAATGTACTGAGCTTCTGATGGGTTAATATGCTATCTGTTTTATTATTTAGTGACGCACTGAGTTGATTTTCTTGTAATTTGACCAATTGGCATCCACTAAGCAAACTCAGGCTGATGATATACATAAAACGAGCGGGTAAATGCGTGAAAGGCATCATTGGAAAGGTCACAGGCATCTATTTTTTGTTATTTTAACCTTTATAAAATAGTAAAAATAGGGCAGGTGTTACAGCGCTCAATCCTAGAAAATTACTACGTATGTATCCTTTCTAACTAAGCTAATGTTCGAATGCTGTGATACCGAAAAGTTGATTTGAGATTCAAACACTGTCACGTGTTAAATTTAATCTAATTGTGCTGCTGATTTTTTAAGGTCATATTGAGCAATTTATGATGAATGAATCTAAGTTTATCCAATACCGGATTCGACAACGTAAATGGATAAGCATCATCTAAGCCCATGCTGCGGTTCAACGCATTTAAATTAAAGGTCAAGGTCATCCAGTGTTGCAGCAATAGGTCAAAATCCTGAGCGCCAATCGGGTTCTCTTTCAGTTCTAAATTATTCAAATCTGACTTATTGGTTTTGACCACTAATCCTGCATAGTAGGCGGTTTCAAGAGTGTCCATCATGTGCAAATAATGCGCCCATGTTTCCGCCCAATCTTCCCAAGGATGCGTACTGGCATAGGAACTGACATAGTAATCCGCCCAATTTTGCGGCGCACCGTCATTATAATGCCGTTTCAGAGCTTCACTATAATCTTGTCGTTCATCACCAAACAGTTCCCGAAATTCATCAATTAGCTCTGGGTGTAAATGTTTGATCAAATCAAAATAATAATGACCACTTTCATGTCTAAAATGACCTAGAAGTGTGCGGTAGTTTTCACCCATTTTTATGCGCGTTGTTTCACGGTAAATCACATCTGCTTCACTGGCATTCAAGGTAATAATGCCATTGGCATGACCAGTCATGACAGGTGTATTTTCTGTTGGCATCAGAAAGTCAAAACGCAGGCCAAAACGGTCCTCTTTACTTCGTTTAGGACGCGGCATGGTATTCAGTTGCTGCATTAAATACAAAAAACGCCGTTTGGCATGTTCCAATCGAGCCCAGTACACAATATGGTCTGGGTTATCTAGGTTGGGAATGGTGTGCGTGAGCAGGCAAGACTCACAATAAATTTCCTCACTGTCAGCAGGCACCATCCAGTTACATATCTGATGATGCTGATAATTATGACAAGGTTTAAAGCGTTTTCCCTTTATTTCAGGATTTAACGCAAGCCACAGCGTAGTGCTGTGCTTTTCAAAACAGCCCATTTGCTTTTCAGAGGCAATATAACCCAGCGCAGTCTGACAATTGACACAGTGTGAATTGGCAAAAAAGATTTGGTTAGAACATACCGCGCAGCTGAAATACTTCATAGGCGTTGAGTGATGAATAGAATGATCAATCAGTATAAATGATGTTCAATGTTGATGAAATAAATTGAACTTCGAGTTTGTTGCATGTCGGTCAATGCTCTTGCTTAAGAACAACGACCTTTAGAAATAGTCTTTCATCAAATAATACATCGCAGCAATAGTGCAAAGGGGTCTCGATGAGTGCATTTATTGCACAAATCATGAACAGTAAAATCTAAAAGAAAGTTAAGAGTCCCAAAAAACGATCATTTTTCATGTTCCTCACTTGGCACAGTTTCTGCATTTCTATCGATATTACGAAATAAATATTTTGTATTACTTAAACAGGAGATGCATATGAACCGCCATCAATCTGCAACATTTCTGCATCAATTAAAGCAATTTTTTATTGAGCTACTGAGCGCCCGTGCGGGTTTCTATATTCAGCAAAAAAAATAAGGAACAACAGTGCCTAAACAAAAGCTGGCGCGTATCAGTATTACAGTACCTGAAAAAACAGTCGATGCTTTGGATCAAAAAATTGTCGATCAGCATTATGAAAGCCGTTCTCAGGCCATTGTGGACATGATCAATAAGCATCTGATTGCCGATCAGGAGCAACGTAATGAAGTAATGGTCGGCACGTTTACATTACTTTATGACGCAAGTAGTACGGCGCTACGTATTCAGCTTTTAGATTTACAGCAGCAGTTTTTAGAACAAGTGGTGAGCTCACTGCATATTCAACTAGACGACCACAAAATTTTAGAAGTCATGATTCTGCAAGGCGTCAGTTCAGAGCTCAAAGTCATCAGTCAGCATTTTTCAGCACTTAAAGGTGTGATTAAAGGACATTTGGAGTTGATGGACGCTGTGATGCCGCCAATTCCGCAAAATGCAAAGAATTAAGGAGTTTTAAAATGGGCCAATTATATCGTTCACAAGGTCAGTTTAAAGACAAAGTAACAGACCTACAGCAAGCACATGCTATTGCAGCCAACCATAGACCAAATCTTGCAAAGCACAATGTTCAATCTGTCAGCAATCCTAAAACGCCATCGTTTTTGTATACCAATACCAAATTTAACTGTAATGCCATCGGGGAAATCGCACTATGATCAAAAAAGCCTGCTTATCTGCATCCGTTTTGACCGCCATCTTACTGGGTGGTTGTGACAATACAGCCAAAACACCTGAACCAAACGCGCAAGCAGAAGGCACAGTCAATACAAAAGCCATCACAATTGGCTATAGCGACTGGCCTGGTTTTGTCGCATGGCAAGTTGCTATTGAAAAAGGCTGGTTGAAAGAAGCCGGTGTCAATGTGGACTTTAAATGGTTTGATTATTCAGCTTCATTATCTGCATTTGCGGCTAATCAGTTGGATGCTGTTTTGGTCACCAATGGCGACAACTTAGTCACAGGTTCTGGCGGCACAAAAGGCGTCATGATTATGGCGACGGACTATTCTGCGGGTAATGATGTCATCATTGCTAAAGATGGCATCAATAGCTTAACTGATTTAAAAGGAAAAAGTGTCGCAACAGAAAAAGGCTTGGTTGATCATTTGCTTTTGGCGACGGCTTTGGATGATGCAAAAATTCAAGCTTCTGAAGTGAAGTTGGTCAATACCATGACCAATGAGCTGCCACAAGTATTTGCAAGTCCTGATATTGCAGCGATTGCCGTGTGGCAACCGGTCGCAAATCAAGCTTTGAAAGCGGTAGCAGGTTCTAAAATCATTTATACATCGAAAGATAAACCCGGTCTGATTTACGACACATTAACCGTCAACATGACGCATTTATCTGCCAACAAAGAAGAATGGAAAAAAATCATTCAAGTTTGGGATAAAACGGTTAAATACATCAATGACCCTGCAACGCATGCCGATGCAGTGAAAATCATGTCGACCCGTGTTGGCGTTGATCCTGCACAATATGAACAGTTTATTGGAGGGACACATTTACTGGATTTAGCTGCCAATAAACAAGTCTTTAAAAAAGGAACTGGTTTTGACTCGATTTATGGTTCTAGTTACCACGTGAATAAATTTAATGTTGGCAATGGCATTTATAAAACTGAAATGGATGTGGATGGATCAATATATCCAGCTTTGGTTGAAGAACTGAAATAAGTTGAAATATAGCTAAAAAAAAGCCCTGAATGGTGTAAATACTTCAGGGCTTAACAACATCAAATTAATATCAGTGAAAAATAACGAAGAGTAGAACTTAAGCTTCTTCATCCATCGCATTGGAATAAAACTTCACCCCTAATTTGATTCGGTCACGGCCTTGGCTCATGCGCCAGCGATTGGTATCGCGCAGTGAATAGACACAGCCGCAGTATTCCTGCTGATAAAATTCTTCTTTTTTACTGATTTCCAGCATACGTACAGCACCGCCATTTTTACGCCAGTTATAGTCCCAATAGGTTATTCCGTCATAATGTGAAGCTGAACGATGCCCGCAGTCATTAATCTGCTGCATATTTTTCCAGCGTGAAATACCCAATGAACTGCTGATTAGGCTAAAGCCATGTTCTGCCGCATATAATGCAGTACGTTCAAAGCGCATATCAAAACACATGGTACAGCGGAGGCCTTTTTCAGGCTCATTTTCATAGCTTTAGCGCGAGCAAACCAATTGTCTGGCTCATAGTCAGAGTCAATAAACGGAATGTTATGTTTCTCGGCAAAGCGGATATTTTCCTCTTTACGGATTTCATATTCTTTCACAGGATGAATATTGGGATTGTAAAAGAAAATTGAAAAATCGATACCTGATCCAATTAATGTTTCCATGACTTCGCCAAAGCATGGTGCACAGCAAGAGTGGAGTAAAAGCTTGTCATGACCTACTGGGAGAGTCAGTGTCTGAGGTTCTAATTTATTAGACATGATTTTAAGAAGGTATAAGTATAAACCGAATATTTTAGCGATTCCTTAACATACCAAAGCTCGAATATGCTGATTTTTTCTAAGTACAAGTTGAGTCATATTCAGTATATTGACTAAAAAGCTGAAACGACATGAATATATGCTTATTTCATATTTTGTTTATCTATTTATGGCAAGGTTTAAGAACTTTATAGCTCAGGACAAAAGTATATTAGTGTTACAGATTCAATATTAAAACAATTAGTGATTTGATCTTTTTTCATTTTAAAGTTAGAAAAATTCACCCTAATGAATAAATCGCTAAATTTTGAGAGTGGAGATTTTGAGCCAATCTGTACGATTCTACACATTTCAGATGTGTGTTTGAATGAAAAAATTTTCATTGAATTTTTTTTAAGCCCTTATTTATATTAAATAAAATTTAAATGCTACCTGGGTGGCAGTTTTTTTATCGCCAGTTGAATGATGCATAGTTGAAGAAAATTCATTGTATTTAAATCTTAAACATGAATTTATCTCACTTTGAGTTGAGGTTAAATCATTTTTATTCATCTTAAGTTTCACGTATAAATTACTTCATACAGAAATTTTGATTATTTTTAATATTAGGGTAGTGAATCTCCATGAGTCATAAATTTGCATGTTCAATCAAACGTATTCGCTTTGATGAAAACTATGAGCCAGCAGACAATACACGTCTAACAACGAACTTTGCCAATTTGGCACGTGGTGAACACCGTGAAGAGAATCTGCGCCGTACTTTGGCAATGATTAATAACCGTTTCAATAGTTTAGCTACTTGTGACAACCCAAATGCAGATCGTTATTCACTTGAAATTGACATCATTTCTGCTGAACTCGATGTGGAAGGCAATGGTCAAACTTTCCCGTTTATTGAAACTTTAAAAAGCACCATCATCGACCATAAAACCAATGAACGCATTGAAGGCATGATTGGCAACAGTTTTTCTTCGTATGTACGTGACTATGACTTCAGCGTAGTATTACCAGCACTCGGTTGCAAATTCAATGAAAAACCTGAAGATTTTGGCGATTTACACGGCAAGCTTTATCAACACTTGATCAATTCAGACGTATTCAAAGCTGAATTTAAAAAACAACCTGTCATCTGTTTAAGTGTCTCAACGACAAAAACCTATTACCGTACTGCAAATGTACATCCGATCTTAGGTGTGGAATACACCAATGATGACTATTCACGTACCGATGACTATTTTGCAAAAATGGGCTTAAGCGTTCGTTACTTCAAACCTGAAAATGCGACTGCACCATTGGCATTCTATTCAGCAAATAACTTGCTCAGCGACTATACAGATTTCGAACTGATCAGCGCGATCAGCACCATGGAAAGCTTCCAAAAAATCTACCGTCCTGAAATTTACAATACCAATGCGACAGCAGGTTTAGTGTATCAACCAAGCTTAAGCTTTGGCGATTACTCATTAACCCGTATTGTGTATGACCGTGTCGAACGTGGTCAGTTGGCGGTTAAACAGGGCAAATGGACCGAAGAGAACTTTATCCAGCCATATCAAGACATTTTGAATGAGTGGGCTGCTAATTTTAGCATTGAAAATGCAGACGCAGCTTAATTTTAAAATACGTAAATAGATGAAAACGCGGGTGTAAACCACCCGTTTTAAAGAAAATAGAGATAGAAGATCGAATATGGCCATTTTACTCCCAACTTCAACTGCTGGCAGCTTACCTAAACCGTCTTGGCTGGCTGAACCTGAAAAATTGTGGTCAGCATGGAAACTTGAAGGCGAAGAATTATTAGATGCAAAACGTGATGCGTTGAAATTATCTTTGCATGAACAAATCCATGCAGGCATTGATATTGTCAGTGATGGTGAACAAACCCGTCAGCATTTTGTGACCACATTTATTGAACATCTTGAAGGGGTAGATTTCGAAAAGCGTGAAACGATGCGTATTCGTAATCGTTATGATGCAAGTGTACCGTCTGTGGTGGGCGAAGTATCGCGTAAGAAAGCAGTGTTTGTTGATGATGCAAAATTCCTACGCAGCCAAACCAATCAGCCGATCAAATGGGCACTGCCTGGCCCAATGACAATGATTGATACTTTGTATGATGGTCATTACAAGAGCCGTGAAAAATTGGCTTGGGAATTTGCTAAAATCCTGAATCAAGAAGCGTTAGAGCTTGAAGCGGCAGGCGTAGATATCATTCAATTTGATGAGCCTGCGTTTAACGTATTTTTTGATGAAGTCAATGACTGGGGTATTGCGACCTTAGAGCGTGCGCTTGAAGGTTTGAAATGTGAAACTGCTGTTCACATTTGCTATGGTTATGGCATCAAAGCCAATACCGATTGGAAACAGACTTTGGGTAATGAATGGCGCCAATACGAAGAATCATTCCCGAAATTGCAGCAATCGAAGCTCGATATCATCTCGCTTGAATGCCAAAACTCTCGTGTACCGATGGATTTAATCGAACTCATCCGCGGTAAAAAAGTGATGGTTGGCGCCATTGATGTAGCAACCAATCAGGTTGAAACAGCAGAAGAAGTAGCAAATACATTACGCAAAGCGCTTCAGTTTGTAGATGCCGACAAGCTACATCCTTCAACAAACTGCGGTATGGCGCCTTTACCTCGCCAAGTGGCGCAAGGCAAACTAAATGCGTTAAGCGCAGGCGCTGCCATTATTCGTCAAGAATTGACCGCATAAATTCGAGCTGACTCGGTTTCATGTAAGGGCAATAAGGAAATTAAATTTGCTATTGCCCAAACTGAGAAAGAGATAAGCCATATAGACCATTGAGATTGAAGAGATGATTGAAGCAACTGATTTTAGAAATGCAATGTCTTTATTGACGACTGCAGTCAACGTGATTACGACTGAGGGTGAAGCAGGCATGCATGGATTTACAGCATCAGCAGTATGTAGTGTGACAGATACACCGCCAACTTTGCTGGTTTGTATGAATCAATCATCTCGTTCTCATGCGCATTTTCTTGAAAATAAAGTTCTGTCTGTCAATGTTTTGGGCGCACAGCATGAGCAAATTTCCAATGCCTTTGCTTCAAGCAAATTCAATTCGGAGGAGCGTTTTAAATTGGGTACTTGGACTGCATTAGAAACAGGTTCACCAATACTCAAAGATGCTTTGGTCAGTTTTGACTGTCAGATTGAACAGATTCAAGAAGTGGGTACGCACAGTGTGTTTATGTGCCGTGTGGTTGCAATCAAGCAAAGTCAGCAGGAGGAAAGCTTGGTATATTTCAACCGCGCTTATCATGCTGTGGGTCAAGTGGAGTTGGCTTAAACCAGTCAGACTTCTTCAATACATCACTTTAAAAGTATCTATTTCGTGGAACTCATTACTTTCTTAATTATTGGCGCATTTGCAGGTTTTGCTGCGGGGCTGTTTGGCGTTGGCGGCGGTACTATCATTGTGCCTTTGCTCTATATTGTTTTTAGCCAAATGGGCTATAGTCCCGATGTGATTATGCATTTGGCGCTCGGCACATCTTTGGCTACGATTGTGGTGACATCGATCAGCTCCTTGATGGCGCACAATAAAAATGGCGCTGTGATTTGGCCTGTATTTAAAAATTTAGCTCCGTCTATGGCGATTGGCTGTTTTGCAGGCGCAGGGATTGCAGGCTGGCTGTCAGGTTTACATCTGCAAATGATTGTCGGCGTGTTTTTACTTTGGGTGGCTTATACCATGTTTATGGGAGCAAAAAAGCCAGTCGATCCAAATAAAACACTACCATCTACAGCTAAACAAATTGCAGCAGGTTCGGGTATCGGCGTTGCATCGGCCATCTTCGGGATTGGCGGCGGCAGTATTTCGGTGCCGCATTTAACGGCAAATGGCGTGGTGATGCAAAAAGCGGTCGGGACGTCTGCCGCTTGCGGTTTACCCATTGCCATTGCTGGCGCATTAGGTTTTATGTTCTTTGGCATGCAGCAGCATGTTGAAATTCCAAATACCATTGGCTTTATTCATATCTATGCCTTTTTGGGCATTAGTGTGATGAGTTTCTTTACGGCTAAATATGGCGCGAAAACTGCGCATGCGCTTTCACCAGCAGTACTGAAAAAATGTTTTGCTGTGCTGTTATGTATTGTTGGATGCTTTTTTCTAGTGAAAGGCATCTTATAGAAGCCGACAGATTATAGTTTATTCATTCGAAACGTATGCTCTAGTGTGCAACAGCAAGCTAGAGCATTTTTATCTATAGCAATTTAAGTCTTTAAAATTTCAGAAATATTATTTAAAAACTACATTTCAAAACTACATTTCAAAACTACATTTCAAAACTACATTTCAAAACTGACATTTCAAAACTGACATTTCAAAGCTCTGTGCTTTTAGAAAAAACATTGATAATCACAATGCCCAATAAAATAAAGGCCAAACCAATTATGGCAGGTAGGTCTAAATTTTGTTTAAACACAACCCAGCCCACGCATGAAATAAGCACAATGCCTGCAGCGGACCACATGGCGTAGGCCAATCCCATAGGAATCGATTTAAAGGTCAAACCTAAAAAGAAGAGCGCAATGGCATAGCCCAACACGGTAAAAATAATCGGCACAAGTTCGGTAAAGCCATTACTGGCTTTTAAGGCGGATGTAGCAATCACTTCGGCAATGATTGCAATAAGCAAATAAATAAACGACATTGATTTCCTATAGGCATTCTACTGCATGATGTAAGAGATGCTGTTTTTCATTTTGCAACCAATCTGCACTTTCTGTCGTGGTATCAGTGCGACGCTGAAATGCATAATGTGGAACATAAATATCCACCTCGTACATCAGCTGTACTGCTTGACCATTAATAATGACGTTTTGCATCAAATGTGTTTCATCAATAACTTTAAAATCATCAAATTTAAACACTTGATTTTGCTGAGAGGAAGTTGTTGTATAGTACTTATGCAGACCATCTACAGCGATGGACACTTCAAAGCTTTCAATCAACTTTTCATACATAGTAGGTGCAGATGATATGTTGATGCTGGCAACTGTTTGCTGATCTGTAGGTAAACGGCTCAGTGCGAAGGCCACATGCTTATCACAAATAATTAAACCGCCATCCATCTGCAAGGGTTGATGACTTTCTACATCGAGGGCTGACTGCAACCGCAGGCCTAAAAATAGCCCTTCATGAACTTGTTGACGCCAGTCTTCAACATAGGCATTGCTTGGAGAGAATTCTAAAATACAGTTGCCAATCGCATGCAGTTTGGCTGATTCTGGCCATTGCACATGATTTTGATAATTTGAGTGTGCTTTAAGGTCCCAAGACAATAATTGCTGTTCAGCATCCCAAAGAGTGTTGCCAATCCAGCCTTGACGTTCATTCACTGGCGTATTTTCACGGCTTTTTAAACGTAGATCGATGGTGAAACTACGTGACTGAAACCAATACACAATGGTCTTTTCATCCGTCAAACCATTTGAAAAACTAATGCTTTTACGGCGAAAAGCACCATACAAATAGTCTGGAATAGGACCTGAAACCTCTTGGCTGGCTGGAAGCTGTGCTAAAGCCTGAAATAGATTCATGCGCTTGCTCCTTGTACTTCTGTATTTTCATCCATACCAAATGATGACAAAGGCACAGCATTTCTTAGACTCAGCTCTCCTGAAGCGATACGTTTTTTGAGATAACTAAAGGTTTGCGCGGTTTGATTAAATAAATGTTCACCACCAATTAAGGGCTGATATTTAGGCGCTTCAGTTGAATGTACTGGCTCAATGATCGTGTCGTAATTGCAGGCGCAGAATAAGGGGAAAGAGTAGCGTTCTTCAGAGACTTTTTTAACACGGTGTTTGGTGGCCAAATATTTGCCATTCGACAAAATTTCCATCATGTCGCCAATATTCATCACCAAGGTATTTTCAATCAATGGAATATCCATCCATTCACCTTGTTTATTGAGTACCTGCAAACCTGGTGCAGTCGGTAAGAGCAGTGTAAAGCACTCATAATCTGTATGCGCGCCAATACCTTCGGCATCTTTCACTTCAGGGTTATACGGATAATGAATTAGACGCAGTTGGCTGGTCGGATGGGTAATTTTGCGCTCAAAAAAATGCTCATCTACATTCAAAGCTAAAGCAAAGGCCTGAAAAATCTGCTCACTAATACTGCGTAAATGGTGGTAATAATCACTGACTGTACTTTTAAATGTGGCATCATCTGGCCATAAAGTAGGGCCAATTAAAGGAAATGCCTTAGTTTCGCCATGATAATCATAATTGACGTCATAGGCTTCTTTTAAGTCATAGCTGTTGCCTGCAAATTGTTCTTCACCAATTGGCACATAGCCACTATGATTTTTCGACAGCCCAATATAGTGTTGCATTTTACTGGCGGTATCTTGTTGGAAATAGCGCTTTGCCACCTGAATCAATGATGTCGCAAAATCAAAATTGAACTGATCACCTTTTAAATATAGAAAACCAACATCTTTACAGGCTTGATCCAACGCGGTTGCCACCTCTAAGCGTTCTGACAGTACCGTGCTTTGCATTTTTGAAATATCTACAAGTGGCAAAACATAAGATTCATTCATCTTCAATTCCTATAAAGTTGGCCGTCCAACGCTGTAGTACATCATTTAGGCCGTCCTAAAGATGAAGAGGGATTAATCCAGTTATTTTTGCGTACTGACTTGAGTCATACGCGGAATTTTCGGTAGGTTTTCCATCGCTGGGTCGAGCTCGTCTTCCTGCGCATGTACCAAGAAATCCACCCGTTCGCGCAGTTGTTTAAATTCAGGACTCAGCATGAGTTCAGGATTACGAGGACGGGGTAAATCGACCTCAATTATTTCTTTAATTTCACCAGGATTGGCTTTGAGCGCCACAATACGATCCGCCAATAAAATGGCTTCATCCATGTCGTGGGTCACAAAAATGATGGTGATATCAATGTTTTGCCAAAGATCCATTAAATGTTTTTGCATTTTTTGACGGGTATGCGGGTCAAGCGCGCCAAACGGCTCATCCATCAATAATATTTTGGGTTCATTGACCAATGCGCGGGCAATAGCAACGCGCTGTTTCATTCCGCCAGACAGCTGATGCGGGTACTGATCTTGGTATTTTTCTAGACCAATAATATCAATCCATTCGCGGGCGCTGGATTCAGCCGAAGCATTGCTGGCACCTTTCATTAAAGGGCCAAACATTACATTTTCTTTGACCGTTTTCCATGGAAAAAGCGTGTAGCCTTGAAACACCATGCCACGCTCAGGGCTTGGGCCTTCAATGGCTTGTCCATCGACCAGCAATTCGCCGCTACTGTAAGGATCAAGCCCAGCCACAATTCGGCTAAAGGTCGATTTACCGCAACCCGATGGGCCAATCACGCAGATAAATTCACGTTTATGAATCTTTAAATCCAACTGATTTAAAATAGTGCGTTTAGTTTTGCCGTGCTTGAAACTTTGTGTAAGTTTTTTTGCTTCTAAAATGACAGGGCGTGCATAAATTGCATCGAAATAAGTGGTGGCATTAAACTCTGTGCTGTTCATTATTTTGCTCCTGCTTTCCATTTAAATAGACGTTGACCGAGTTTCATTAGCACCACATCGCATACCAAACCAATCACCCCAATGATGAGGATCGCGGCATAAACATTGTCAAAGTTTTGGTAACGCGCTTGTTGGGTAATAAACCAAGTAATCCCAGAGGTTGTGCCGATCAGTTCAGATACGATCAGATAAGTCCAAGCCCAGCCCAGTAATACACGTAGGTCGCGGTAAATGTCAGGAAGCGCTGCCGGAATCACCACATGAAATAAGCTTTTCAATTTATTGGTGCCTAGCGTAAAACCTGCTTCGATCAGGCCACGGTCAACCATCCGTGTGGTATTGGCAATAATTAGAATTTGCTGAAATAGCGTACCGATCACGATAATAGCGATTTTAGGTGCATCATTAATGCCTAAAATCGCAACGGCTAAGGCACCAAAAGCAGGGGCGGGCAAGTAGCGAAAAAACTCAACAAAGGGTTCGGTCAGTTGTGATATTTTTTGAGAAAAACCGCAAAGAATACCCAGCGGAATACCGATGAGAGAGGCAATAAAAAAAGCGCTGAACACAATTTTAATACTGTGCCATAAGCTTTGATGAAACCATGGGGCATCAGGTTGGGCAGGCGGAGTAATAAAGGCCGTAACCAGCGCTTTTGCCACTTCATGCGGTGCAGGTAGATAGATTGGATTGACCAGTTTGCCTTGAGGTGGCGCTAAACCTGCATTGACCGCAGATTGCGCTTCGGCATAAAACACCGCTTTGTCGACACGGCTATCCACCTGAAAATAAGGCACACTGCCTGACTGCGTAATTTGCACCTGCGGATGCCATAAAAATGGCAAATAACTCACTGCACACCAAATAAGCACAGGAATTAAAAATGATCCTAAGCCAAGCAATAGCTTACTTTTTGGACTGAGCTCTCTTGCGACATAACCCATACTGACCAAGCCCCAATATTACTTTTTTAATAAAACGTAATACCGTTAAGCAATTTGAATGCCAAACGTGTGTATGCCGTTATTTATTGGACTTAAGCAAAGTTAGATAGGCTATAAACAGCAAAAAGCCTGCAAAAGAAGCAGGCAATATTAGTTTTTTTGATCAAAACTGATGCCAAAATGTACTTTTATGGCGCAACCAATTGCAAAAACAATTTTTTCATTCCTTCACTCGAACCCGCTTTAATTAATTGATACTGCTCTGGTACGCGTTGATAGTCTGCTTTCGGGTCGATATAAAATGCACGGCAGTTGGCAGGGATTTCGTGAATTAATCCTGCAACAGGGTAGACAGCCAGACTCGTACCAATCACAATAAAAATATCTGCCTTTTGTACACTTACACTAGCATCTTCATAGGCAGGAACTGCTTCGCCAAACCAGACCACATGTGGCCGTAAATGATATCCTTCAGGGCATTGATCGGTCTCTAAGTTTAAATCTGCACCTTCAATGGGAAACAATTCCTGCGTATATTGCGCCTGAGGGCCAGAGCTTTTTGCGTAACGAATATTGCCATGCAGATGTAGTACATTGTGACTGCCTGCACGTTCATGTAGGTCATCAATATTTTGAGTAATGACTTGTACATCAAAAAAATCATCGAGTTCAGCAATTAATTTATGCGCTGCATTTGGCTCTGCGGCTAAAATATGTTTACGGCGTTCATTATAAAAACGCTGTACTAAAGAAGGGTCACGTGCCCAAGCTTCAGGTGTGGCCACATCTTCAATACGATGCTGTTCCCAAAGACCATCACTGTCACGGAAGGTATTGATGCCGCTTTCTGCGCTCATACCAGCACCTGAAAACACCACAATTTTTTGCATAGATATATAGCCTTATATTTTAATTGATGCGTCCATTAGGCACGGTTACATGTATTGAATGGATGATTCAGCGAATTTACTGTACTCAAAATATAGCGATTACTTCAACTGATCTGGTGCAATTCTTGTAGCACCCAATCGACAAATTTTTGTATTTGCGGTGAACTGTCTTGGCTCGAATGGACTAAATAATATTTTCGGCTACCGTGCAGTTTTTTATTTGATGCAATCACCAATTCTTTTTTTCTCAGTTCTGCTTCAATCAGCATTTGTGGAATCAGTGCCATACCCATGCCATGACTGGCTGCCACAGAAAGCATAGAAAATAGTTCATGTCGCTGACCATCAAATGGTTTGGAATGCTGAAGCTGATGGGCTTGAAACCATTCTTGCCAAATACTTGGACGGGTGGTTTGCTGTAATAAGGGCAATTGAAGTAACTCTTCATCGCTTAAATTAAAACTGTGATCATCGGTCATTTCCGCATGGGGAAAGTTGCTTTTAATCAATTTGGGGGAACAAACGGGAACCACTTCTTCATCCATTAAATAATGCGCTTGAATGCCCGGCCAATGCTCAATTTGTTGCTGAGTTCCTGCAAAAATCGCCGCGTCAAAGACATTTTGATTAAATAAAAAGGGTTTAGTACTGGTTTCCAAATGCACGGTAATTTCAGGATGTTGCGCATTTAATTTATGTAATTTTGGCAACAGCCAACGTGTGGCAAAGGTTGGCACAACGCCCAGCTTTAAAGTACCGCCCAATCCTTTGTGCGTCATGATATCTGAGGTGCTTTTTTCGATACCTTGCAAAAAGGGTTTAATACTTTTTGCATATTGCTTGCCTGCTTCTGTGAGATCGACACCGTGACGTGTTCTGCTAAACAGCATGACACCTAAATATTCTTCAAGCTGTTGAATTTGGCGCGATACGGCACCTTGTGTGATAAATAACTCTTGGGAAGCATGCGTATAACTTGCGTGCTTCGCAGCAGATTCAAAGCAAATTAAGCTTTGCAATGACGGAATATTGCGCCGCATAGATAAAGTCCTTTTTATCGATAGGTATCACAAAATGGCATATAAGAATGATTTTCATATACCACTATAGTCTATAAATAAAGCAATCCGCAGTTCAAATCAGTGGTTAAAGTGCTTAACACGCTGTGAGCCAAGCTTAGGTATGCGAAAGGCGCATATCTACATGCAAATTAATCGTTTGAATGAATCACTTTTCACACATAGCATCGAATAAAACAACGAAAACCCGAAAAAGCAGAGGATGCGATGAATCAAATGGTCAATGTAAAAAAAGTAAAAGTACAATTTAACTGGCAAGACCCGTTTCTTTTGGAACAGCAATTAACAGAAGAAGAACGCATGATCCGTGATACTGCACATGCCTACTGCCAAGAGCGTTTACAGCCACGTGTACTCGAACAATTTCGCCATGAAAAAACTGATGCATCAATTTTCCGAGAAATGGGCGAACTTGGCTTGCTTGGCCCAACCATTCCAGAGCAATACGGCGGCGCAGGTCTAAACTATGTTAGCTATGGATTAGTTGCACGTGAAATTGAATATGTAGATTCTGGCTACCGCTCTATGGCCAGCGTGCAAAGTTCTTTGGTGATGGTGCCAATTAATGAATTTGGCTCTGAAGAGCAAAAACAGAAATACCTGCCAAAGTTGGCAACAGGCGAGTACATTGGCTGTTTCGGCCTGACTGAGCCTGATCATGGCTCTGACCCGGGTAGCATGATTACTCGTGCAAAAAAAGTGGATGGTGGTTACCGTCTAACTGGCGCAAAAATGTGGATTACCAACAGCCCAATTGCCGATGTTTTTGTAGTGTGGGCGAAAGAAGTATCGCATGAAGGCAATGTAGGTGACATTCGTGGTTTTATTTTGGAAAAAGGCTGGGAAGGGCTATCAGCACCAGCGATTCACGGTAAAGTTGGCTTACGTGCATCGATTACCGGTGAAATTGTCATGGACAATGTTTTTGTCCCTGAAGAGAACGCTTTTCCAGAAGTACGTGGTTTAAAAGGTCCATTTACCTGTCTAAACAGTGCACGTTATGGTATCGCTTGGGGCGCAATGGGCGCAGCTGAATTCTGCTGGCACACAGCGCACCAATACACCATGGACCGCAAACAGTTCGGTCGACCATTGGCGGCGAATCAGCTGATTCAAAAGAAATTGGCGGATATGCAAACTGAGATTGCCTTGGGGCTACAAGCTGCGCTTCGCTTTGGACGTATGAAAGATGAAGGTTTAGCTGCAGTAGAAGGCACATCACTCATTAAACGTAACAACTGTGGCAAGGCTTTAGATATTGCCCGTGTAGCGCGTGACATGATGGGCGGAAATGGTATTTCTGATGAGTTTGGTGTTGCCCGCCATTTGGTTAACCTCGAAGTCGTCAACACTTATGAAGGCACACATGATGTACATGCACTGATTCTAGGTCGTGCGCAAACAGGCATCGCGGCTTTTGGTAACTAATTGAATTATATATCGATAAGGTGCTCTGCATAGAGTGCCTTAGAGACTTTTTATGCAAAAATAAACTTAATCAATAAAGGATTCATCGTGAAACACTCTTGTAACTCTGTGCAATAGCCTGAGCAGTGATGAAATAAAAAGAATAAAAAAGGCAAATGTGCAGACATAGGAATGCCGATGACTCATTTGGGAAAATGAGGAACAAGGAAATGAATAACGAAATGCAAAACGGAGCAGGAACGCTCAAATTGCCTTCTAACGTGGGCACGATGCATCGGATTACCAGCAACACTTGGAAAATGGCCTTTATTTTTGCCTTTATTTCCTTGGTGATTGATGGTGTAGACATCATGTTGCTGTCATTCAGCCTGACCAGTTTAAAGGCTGAATTTGGTTTAAGTACATTTCAAGCTGGAATGCTCGGTAGTTCTTCTTTAGCAGGGATGGCGCTGGGTGGTATTTCGGGTGGATGGGCGTGCGATAAATTCGGCCGTGTGAAAACCATTGCTTGGTCGGTCGTATTTTTCTCGATCATGACCTGTATCTTAGGCTTTACCCAAAGCTATGAACAATTTTTAATTTTACGTTTTATTGGCGCTTTTGGACTGGGTTCTCTTTACATGGCGTGTAATACGCTCATGGCAGAATATGTGCCAACCAAATATCGAACAACGGTACTTGGGACTTTGCAAACCGGTCAAACCGTGGGTTATATCGTTGCAACGCTGCTGGCGGGTGCCATTATTCCAGATCACGGCTGGCGGATGCTATTTTATGTCACCATTATTCCTGCTGCTTTTGCCCTGATCTTTATGCGTTTTGTTCCTGAACCAAAATCTTGGCAGGAAGCAAAAATTGAGCAGCTAAAACGCCGTGAATTAAAACTTGAACCTGTACAGCAGCAAGCTGCAGTCAATCAAAATGCACCTTCTGAAAGTATTTATAAACGTATTTTTGGACACACTAATCATCGCAAAATGTTCTTCTTTTGGATGTCGACCGCTGCATTTCTACAATTCGGTTATTACGGTGTTAACAACTGGATGCCAACGTATCTAGAAACCGAACTCAGCATGAACTTTAAAGCCATGACAGGCTATATGGTAGGTGCATATACCGCCATGATTCTGGGCAAAATTTTAGCCGGCTATGCCGCTGACAAGTTCGGACGTCGTATAACCTTTGTGTTTGGTACGGTAGCCACGGCAGCATTTTTACCGATCATCATTTTCTATAACACACCAACCAACATTGCCTATTTACTCGTAACTTTCGGTTTCTTATACGGTATTCCATACGGTGTAAATGCAACTTATATGGCAGAAAGTTTCTCTACGGATGTGCGCGGTACAGCCATTGGCGGTGCTTACAATATGGGGCGCTTAGGCGCAGCCATTGCACCAGCAACCATTGGTATGATTGCCGCAGGCGGATCGTTCACTATGGCCTTTATTGTGATGGGTGCTGCTTACTTTATTGCAGGTGTTATTCCAGGCTTGTTCATTCGTGAACGTCAATATGACCCGCAGCAAGCATCACTTTCTTCAGATGCGGAAAAAGAAAAACTGGCCAGTTTAGATATACATGTAGCTGATGCAGAGCAAAAAGCGTCTGCAAAAACTGCAACAGTAAAATAATTAAAAAGATCTGTGCCATAGCTCAATACTATGGCACATCTGGAGTGAACTATGGGTGCATTAAAAGGAATTCGTGTATTGGACTTAAGCCGTGTTTTAGCAGGTCCTTGGTGCGGTCAAATATTGGCTGATTTAGGTGCAGAGGTAATCAAAATTGAGCGTCCTAAAGTCGGGGATGATACCCGTATGTGGGGACCACCTTGGATGCCAAATCAGCAAGGTCAAGCGACGAAAGAATCAGGCTATTACCAATGTGCGAACCGTAATAAATATTCTGTAGCCATTGATATTGCCAGTGAAGAAGGGCAAACCCTAGTCCGTGAAATTGCCCAAACTGCAGATGTCGTGATTGAAAACTACAAAGCAGGTTCACTTGCCAAATATGGTTTGGATTATGCATCGCTCAGTGCGCTAAATCCAAATATCGTATATTGCTCAATTACAGGTTTTGGTCAGGATGGGCCTCGCGCGGAAGAACCGGGCTATGACTTTATTATTCAAGGTATGTCCGGCTTAATGAGTATTACTGGTGAATCTGATGATGTAATCGGTGGCGGAGCACAAAAGGTGGGGGTCGCTGTAGTCGACATTCAGACCGGACTGTACTCAACGATTGCCATTCAGGCGGCATTGTTGGCGCGGCAGCATACTGGACGCGGTCAATATATTGATATGTCTTTACTCGATGTACAGGTGGCAGCTTTAGCCAATCAAGGTATGAACTATTTGACCTCAGGTAAAGCACCCAAGCGTATGGGAAATAATCACCCGAATATTGTGCCGTATCAAACTTTTAAAGCCAAAGATAAGGAATTTATTATTGCCTGTGGTAACGACAAGCAATTTAAAGACTTGTGTATTGCGATTGGCTATACAGAACTGTTAGATCAGCCGAACTATTTACGTAATCAAGATCGGGTAAAGCACCGTGATGAATTGATTCCATTATTGAGTGCCTTTTTTCTGACTCAAGATGCTCAAGTTTGGGTCGATGCGATTCATGCGGTAAAAGTGCCAGTCGGTGTAATCAACTCTGTAGACGACGCATTAAATGAACCACAAATTCAACACCGTAACATGGTAGTGAATATTCCACATGCTTTAAATCATGATTTTAAAGTGATTGGTTCACCGATGAAGTTATCTGATACGCCTGTGGAATACCGTCATGCACCTCCACAGTTAGGGCAGCACACGACAGAAATTTTGTCCCAATATAGAACTGAAGCTGAATTAAATGAATTGGCTGCACAAGGCATCATTGATCAACTCAATCATCCTGCAGCTTAAAATTTCATGGGATTATTCTTCAAACTATTCTTCAATATATGGGCTTAAACGCCTATGTGGAATGAGTGGAGTTAAAAGTTTAGACCGAAGGACTCCAATACTTCGGTCTTTTTCAATATCAATATTCATTTACGGAGTGCTTTTAATGTTAATTTTCTAGATAAAGTATAATTATTCATCAAAGCTTGGGCCTGCAATACGGTCTTTATTTTTTTGTATGAAAGAGATGTCCATACTTTTGCGCCTTGATATTTTTTCTTTAAGCTATAACTTTCAAATTCTGGATTATACACAAACCAATTTCCGCAATGCTGCACGCAATAAGCATTTATATGCCTATTTTTCAAGTCTACTAATTGCACAGAAAGATTTCGATACCATCTCCATTGACGAGAGTATAAGTCTTTATATCCTTAATACGCTGAGTTTTAACATCTGCATAAGAAATCGTAGAACTAAAGCCAATGATTAAACTAAAAAGTAATATTGATCCGTTTTTTATATAGATGAACCATTCTTCTAATTGTCCATTTATTTTAAGAACGGACATTAAATCAAAGCCTTCAAACGAAATAAAGCCCTGCACAATGGCAAGGCTCTATTTTAATAACATTACATTGAATTTGTTCAGCTGCATATTATTGCTGTATAAAATTCTGCAAAGCCTGATTAAATGCATCTGGCTGTTCAATGTTTGAAATATGCGATGCATTAATTTCAAATAATTGGCTATTTGCGATGCGTTCTTGCATGAATTGACCATCTACAACTGTAGTTACAGGGTCTTGTTGACCTGCAATAATCAATACCGGTATGCGAATAGACGAGATTTCATTGCGCAAATCCGCTTTAGCCAAAGCTTCACAACAACTTGCATAACCTTCTGGGCTGCCAGCTCCGAGGTCGTTACTCAAAGATTGTACAGTTGCTGTGTTACTTTGGATAAAGGGTTCTGTAAACCATCGTGATGCTGCCGTTTCTGCAATTGGTTCCAGACCTTGTTGACGGACTAATTGCGCACGTTCATTCCAAGCTGATTCTTGCCCAATTTTTGCAGCGGTATTGCATACAATGACATGGTTAAAGCGTTCAGGATGATGTTTTGCAAGCCATTGGCCTGTTAAACCACCCATCGATATTCCACAAAATGTGGCTTGTTGAATATTTAAATGATCCAATAAATGGATGACATCTGTACCCAATTGATCAAGGCTATATGGCCCTTGAGGGGCAGAAGATGCACCATGACCACGTGTATCATAACAAATCACAAAATAATCCTGCTGTAGTGCCTCTATCTGAGGCTGCCACATGCTGAATTTTGTGCCTAAAGAATTAGAAAACACAATCGCAGGTCGTATGTGGTCACCAAAGGTTGCGTAATTAATCGTTGCATCATTGGATATAAATGTAGGCATGTTTTGAATCCTTAATTTTATAAATCCCCCTAAATCCCCCCTTTGATAAGGTGGACTTTTATTGAGGATTAAACACGTTCAATAATCAAAGCGATGCCTTGACCGACACCAATGCACATCGAACAGAGGGCATATTGACCTGAAATTTCCTCAAGCTGATTTAATGCAGTCGTGACTAAACGTGCTCCAGATGCGCCTAATGGATGACCCAAAGCAATAGCGCCCCCGTTTGGATTAACATGTTTAGCACCATCTTCTAAACCTAATTCACGGGTAACCGCTAAGGCTTGAGCCGCAAAAGCTTCATTCAGCTCGATTACATCCATTTGTTCAAGGCTTAGACCTGTTTGAGCTAACAACTTTTTTATGGCAGGCGCAGGACCAAAGCCCATGATTTTGGGTTCAACACCCACCACTGTTGCCGCAATAATTTTGGCCCGTGGTTTTAACTTAAATTTGTTGACAGCATTATCTGAAGCAATCAGTAGTGCAGCTGCACCATCATTGATCCCTGAAGCATTGCCCGCAGTTACCGTCCCATCAGCTTTCACCAAAGGTTTGAGTTTTGCTAAGCCTTCTGCTGTCGTCGATGCACGTGGATGCTCATCTGTATCGACTATCAGTGGGTCGCCTTTACGCTGTGGAATGACTACAGGGATGATTTCTTTCTCAAAAAAACCATTGGCCTGTGCAGCGGCTGTACGGCGCTGACTTTCTAAGGCAAAAGCATCTTGATCAGCACGGTTAATGTTGAATTGTTCTGCCACATTTTCAGCGGTTTGAGGCATGGTTTCCACGCCATACATTTGCTTGAGTATTGGATTGATAAAACGCCAACCCATGGTGGTGTCTTCAATCTTTTGACTGCGTCCATAAGCACTTTCCGATTTACCCATAACAAAGGGCGCACGGGACATACTCTCTACACCGCCGGCAATAATTAAGTCTGCTTCATTTGCTTTAATTGCACGGGCTGCCATCGCAATCGCATCAAGTGATGAACCACAAAGTCGGTTTACAGTTGTAGCAGGAACTTGAAAAGGTACACCTGCAAGTAGCGACGACATTCGTGCAACATTACGGTTATCTTCACCGGCTTGGTTCGCGCAGCCGTAAATCACGTCATCAACTGACTCCCAAGCAATACTTGGATTTCGCTGCATCAGTGCCTTAATGGGTAAGGCACCTAGGTCGTCGGTACGCACTGCTGCTAAACCGCCCGCATAACGACCGAAAGGGGTGCGGATTGCATCAATAATATAGGCATTTTTCATTTTATAAATCCTAAAAACTCAGCTCCTCCCTTTTTAAAGAGAGGTTGGGAGGGATTTACAGGAAGTTAATTTTTTAATATTAATCCTCCCTAAATCCCTCCTTTAATCAAGGAGGGACTTTTTGCTTTAAGCTGTCGTATCTATCAGCTTTGCACCGGTCATTGACTGTAATTCGTCAAAGCTCAGACCCTCAACTTTTTCAATCACTTTCATGCCTTCAACTGTTACATCAATGACGCACAAATCTGTGTAAATACGATCGACACATTGCAGGCCTGTCGCAGGGTATGACAATTCAGCAACAATTTTCGGTTCACCTTTTTTGGTCACATGGTCTGTAGTAATAAAGACTTTTTTCGCCCCAACAGCCAAATCCATTGCACCACCTACAGCAGGAATTGCATCTGGCGCACCAGTATGCCAATTTGCTAAGTCACCATTTCGGGCAACCTGAAAAGCGCCTAATACTGCAATATCTAAATGCCCGCCACGCATCATGGCAAAAGAGTCACCATGGTGAAAAAAGCAGCCGCCCGTTTGCATAGTGACAAACTCTTTTCCTGCATTAATTAACTCAGGGTCTTCTTCGCCTTTAGCTGGAGGAGGACCAAAAGCCAAAAGTCCATTTTCTGAATGTAGAAAAACATCTTTATCTGTTGGTAAATAATTTGAAATTTTAGTGGGCAAGCCAATGCCTAAATTGACATAAGCACCATCTGGAATATCTTGTGCAACACGTTCTGCAATTTGATCACGGGTTAATTTGGTATAGCTCATGGTTCTTTCCTCACGTGATTTATGCAGATTGCTCAAGCTGTGCAGGTTGAACAGCCACAACATGTTGTACAAAAATGCCAGGGGTAA
Organism: Acinetobacter sp. YH16056_T; assembly: GCF_024605895.1. Classification (NCBI taxonomy): domain Bacteria; kingdom Pseudomonadati; phylum Pseudomonadota; class Gammaproteobacteria; order Moraxellales; family Moraxellaceae; genus Acinetobacter; species Acinetobacter sp. YH16056_T. Next base: position 1,581,092 of record NZ_CP094545.1, read on the forward strand.
TAATGTGCTCTGGGTCTAATGCACCAAGTTCAACCACTTCTGAGACTTGTGCAATTGTCACATCTGCCGCCATGGCCATAATGGGGCCAAAGTTACGCGCTGATTTGTTGTAGACCAAGTTGCCCCAGCGGTCGCCTTGATGTGCTTTGATTAAAGCAAAATCGGCTTTAATTGGATTTTCTAAAACGAAATCTTTGCCTTCATAATTGAGTGTAGGTTTGCCTTCTGCCAACAATGTACCGAAACCTGTTGGTGTATAAATTGGACCCAGACCCATACCAGCTGCCTGAATACGGCAAGCCAAATTACCTTGTGGTACAAGCTCAAGTTCTATTTTTCCTGCACGGTATAGCTCATCGAACACCCAAGAGTCCGATTGGCGAGGGAAAGAACAGATCATCTTACGGACAGCACCAGCTTTGAGTAATTTAGCAAGTCCATAGTCACCATTACCTGCATTGTTGTTGACGATGATGAGATCTTTGATGCCAAGTTCAATCAGTCCATCAATCAGTTCAGCAGGCTGACCAGCCGTACCGAAGCCGCCAATCATAATGGTAGATCCATCCTTAATTTGAGAAAGTGCTTCTGTTAAGGAAGCGGTACTTTTATCAATCATGCTACGATCCTTCATCAAGAACGATAAAACTATTTACCTGACTAACCACTTCAGTCATGTATGGCAGATAATCTTTTATTTCAAATGTTTACAAACTTAAAAATGCAGATCAATGGACTCCAATCATGTGCTACACAATTGGAATCCAAACGCATCAGCTATCATCACTACGAACAGAAGAGGGATGACGATTTAAAGCCATAACTTCAATATTCATATACGGGTAAAGGGGCAACCCTTGTAAAATGTTGTGTAGCTCTTCATTGCTTTCAACATCAAAAATACTGATATTTGAATATTGACCAGTGATGCGCCAGATATGACGCCATTTGCCTTGACGTTGTAGATCTTGTGAATAAGCTTTTTCTACAGCTTTAATTTCATTGGCTTTTTCGACTGGCATATCTAATGGAATATTGACATCCATGCGTACTTGGAAAAGCATTTCTCACTCCTAGCTAAATATTATTTACGACGTAAGTCATCAATTTTGTTTTCATCAATTTCAATCCCTAAACCTGCCGTGGTTGGAATCTTGAGTTCGAAATCTTGATATTGAAGTGGGGTTTTTAAAATTTCTTCAGTTAACAGCAATGGACCAAAAAGCTCTGTGCCATAAGCTAAATTGTCAAATGTAGAAAATGCATGTGCCGATGCAATAGTGCCTACAGGACCTTCAAGCATGGTTCCACCGTATAAATCGATACCCGCAAGTTTGGCGATTTTTGAAACCTCACAGCCTTCGATTAAACCGCCAGACTGTGCAACTTTGACTGCAAAAACAGAGGCAGAATTGTGCCGAGCAAGTTGATATGCCGTTTGAGGCCCCATCAGTGATTCATCTGCCATAATCCCAATATCAAAACGACGAGTTAAACGGCGCATCGCGTCAATGTTATCGATTGCGCAAGGCTGCTCAATCAGGTCAACACCACCATCTTGTAACAACTGAATGCCTTTAATGGCATCTAATTCAGACCATGCACGGTTAACATCCACACGTATAGAAATGTCTGAACCTAACGCTTTTTTAATAGCTAAAACATGCTCAACATCAGCTTCAACGGGGCGTGAACCTATTTTGAGTTTGAAAATATTGTGTCGTTTTGCCGCAATCATCTTTTGTGCTTCGGCAATGTCTTTTTCCGTATTGCCAGATGCAAGTACCCAAAGAACAGGCAAGCTGTCACGTAAACGGCCGCCCAATACTTCACTTAAGGGCAGATTTAAACGCTGCGCCAAAATATCGAGTAGCGCCGTTTGAATGGCACATTTAGCAAAGCGATTGCCGTTAATACTACGTTTAATAGCTTGCATGGTTTGAGCAACATTCAAACCAGTGAGAGTTTTCAGTAAAGGACTAAAATAAGTTTCAATATTGGTACGAATGCTTTCAGGGCTTTCTTCACCATAGCCTAGACCACCAATCGTCGTCGCTTCACCCCAACCGATATAACCATCTTCGGTGGTGATTTTAATCAAAACAAGGGTTTGCGTTTGCATGGTTGCAACAGCCATCTTGTGCGGACGGATTGTTGGGATTTCCACGAGCAGGGTTTCAATCGACTTATACATCTTGCGTATTTCTTATCTATCCAACTATTTATATACCCTAATTTAATGTAATATCTTTAACTAGAGCGATTTTGGTATTTTTAGATACTTAAAAGGTATATAAATGGAATTAAGGCACTTACGTTACTTTGTCACCGTGGTTGAAGAGCAAAGTATTACCAAGGCAGCAGAAAAATTATGTATTGCTCAGCCGCCTTTGAGCCGCCAAATTCAAAAGCTTGAAGAAGAACTGGGCATTACCTTGTTTGAGCGTGGTTCTAGACCCGTGAAAACCACAGAAGCTGGTATGTTCTTTTATGAGCATGCTGTACAGATATTGACGCATACCGCCCAGGCCAAAACCATGGCACAGCGAATTAATGCCGTCGATAAAACTGTCCGCATTGGTTATGTCAGTTCGCTTTTATACGCATTATTGCCGCAAATTATTTATCTATTTCGACAACGCAACCCAGATATTCATGTTGAACTCATAGAATGTGGTACACGCGACCAGATTGAAGCCTTAAAAACCGGTCGAATCGATATTGGTTTTGGACGACTTCGATTAACTGATCCGTCCATTAAACGTATTTTATTAAGAAAAGAAGCGCTACGTTTAGCTATTCATAAAAATCATCATTTGGCTGAATTTAAAGACAAAGGCATTTATCTTTCTCAAATTTTAGATGAACCAATTTTTGCCTATCCAACGACACCTAAACCGAATTTTTCCACTCTCATCCAATCCATTTTTACCGAACTAGGACTTGTACCTAAACATTTAACCGAAGTGCGTGAAATTCATATGGCTTTGGGTTTGGTGGCTTCGGGAGAGGGCATTTCCCTGATTCCTGAAAGTGCCAGTGATATTGGCATGAAAAATTTGATGTACATCCCAATCTTAGATTTGGAAGCCTATAGTCCAATCTCTTTGTCGGTACGCAATATGGATCATAGTAATTACATTCCAAAGATACTGGATTGCATTCGTGAAGTCTTCGTTGAAGAAAATATCGACTTACGCGCTATCGATGCAGATGCATAACTGATCAAGGTTTGATGATCGATGTTTCTTAAAATCCACTATTCAGTTGATAGTGTCTTATGGAATATCAATAATTTCAGCCCAAAGCATCCTGATAAATACAAGACCGAGCTATTTCAATAACCTTTTCATCTTCAATATTTAATTGATCGTATTGCTGCATTTTTTGGATCATCCATTCAAAGTCTGAAGTTTGTGGCGCTTGGGTCTTGCCAAAATTTTGAATGATACTTTTGATCCGATGAAAAGCCTCGACGTGAATCTGCTCAGAACAATCAAAACGGATGATGTGATATTGTTTTAACAAAGAAAATATTTCTGAGAAATGTGTTTGTTGAAGTAGATCGTTTTGTGCTTTTTGGATGGCAAGATTGATCGCCTTTAAGGTATTGGGATGTTTTTCTGCCCAATCATGAGTAAAAGCCAAAACCTTATCTGGTATAGGCTCAATAATATCTTGGCTATTGACGATGATACGACTATAGCCTTGTATTTCAGATTGCGTATTCCACGGCTCTCCGACACAGAATCCATCAATTCGTTGCGTTGATATTGCTTCCACCATATAAGGCGGTGGTAGAGTTGAAAAGGTCTGCGTTTGAGCGAGTTCTGTGTCGGCAAGTGCCAACCATTCTCTTAAAATATAATGATGAATCGAATGCTGAAAAACATGCGCCAACTGAATCGTTTGATTCTGCTTTATCGCAGATACGATTTTCTCTGCTGAATTAATTGGTAGATCTAATGCATGGATCTTTAATTCATAGTAGAGCTTTTGACTCAGACTAATATAAGCGCAATTGGTACTGAGCGTTAGTGAGGTTTGTAAGGGGATGCCGAGATGGTCTTTGCCCGTCACAGACGCAGGCAGCATGGCCGATAAACAGTGTGCTGCATCTAAAAAACCAAAAGCTAGACGGTCACGTAAACTTGCCCAAGACGGTTCTTGAGTTAGTGTGACATTCAAGCCTTGTTCAGCAAAATACCCTTGATGTTCTGCCCAGAGCAAAGCAACACAGTCAAGTAAAGGAATATAGCCCAATTGAATATCAGTTTTTTCAAGCTTTTGCATGGTTTATTCCTTAAATTGAGACTGTAACAGCGCTTGCGCATCAAGCAGTCGGCGCGCCATTTCACCCATCGTCATACGGTGACTCATGGCATTTTTTCTCAGCAAATTAAATGCTTGATCTTCGGTTAAACCATGCATTTGTATTAAAAGCACTTTGGCTTTTTCAATATCTTTTCGATCGGCCAATTTGCACTTGGTTTCAGCCAAATCATTCAGCAGTTTTTTATGCTTTTTATATTGTTCAATCGAAATTTCTAAAATGCTATTCAAACGTGCAGGGTCAATACCATCGACAATATATGCCGTGACACCCGCATCAATCGCGCTTCGGATGATTTCAAGACTCGAATTTTTAGTGAACAGAACAGTCGGTAAGTCAAATTGGCTGACACAGCTTTCAATGACATCGCGATGTGGATGATCCATATCCAATAAAATCACATCTGCCTGAATATTTTGCAGATATGACATATTTAAATGATCAATCATGAAACTGGCGACCACATCAAAGTCATGTTGAATTAATGAGGCTTGAATAAATTCAGCGCGTTCTTGATCATCATCAATTAGGGCTATTTTTAGTTTTGGCATGCAAACGCTCAGACAGAGCCAAACAAATACGTATTGAGTTTTCTAAGCAATTTAAATGCCAAATTTTAAGACAATACAAAATATAAATCTGCTTCTAAATTTTAGCTTGGTTATATGCACATTTTAAAATTGAACCATTTCCGTGCACTGATCTTGTGCAGGGCTGAACCACGTTTGAACATTCAGCCGCATCTCTATAGGCATATTGACTATTTATTTACCTTAATTCGCTTATTTTCGGATAGATCGGCGCTCAATGCTTAAATATAGAGATGAAATTTACGATTGAAATAAAAACTTGGCACGTATCGTGCTTAATACTTATTGAGTCAAAGAAGACTCTAAAAATTTGTTAGACGGCCAACGACGTCCGTTCTGATCGACTCTGTTATGTGTTAGCGACATAACCGAGTAATTCATGCGTTCAGTTCAGTCAGGAGAAGGTTATGTCTTCAAATTTAAATGCCAAAAAAGCCACAAAAATAAGTCTATTTAATTTTTCTTCAGCAGCAATGCGGGCCTTCCACATGAGTTGGCTCGCATTCTTTGTTTGCTTCTTTGCATGGTTTGCCTGTGCGCCATTGATGCCAGTGATTGCAGGCGAGTTTCTCCTCACGAAAGATCAAATTGCCAATATTAATATTGCCGCTGTTGCGATCACGATTTTAGTCCGTCTGATCGTTGGTCCTTTATGTGATAAATATGGCCCGCGTAAAACCTACACAGCATTATTAATTATCGGCAGTATCCCAGTCTTTGGTGTGGCCTCTGCGAATAGCTATGAATCCTTTCTCTTCTTCCGCTTGCTGATCGGTGCGATTGGCGCAAGCTTCGTCATCACGCAATACCATACAAGCATTATGTTTGCGCCTAATGTTGTGGGTACAGCCAATGCGGCAACCGCAGGCTGGGGTAATGCAGGCGGAGGTGCAACTCAAGCCTTAATGCCTTTACTGCTTGGCGCACTCGTTATGTTTGGTGTAGAGCAAGCAATGGGCTGGAGAATTGCACTGATTGTACCGGGTGTGATGATGCTGATTGTTGGTGCGCTTTACTGGAAGTTCACACAAGACTGTCCGCAAGGCAACTTTAAAGAACTTCGCGAACAAGGCATCAGTGTTGGCAGTGACAAAAAAGGCGGCTTGGCAATTCTAATGCATGCAGCGCGCAATTACCGTGTATGGATTCTATTTGGCGCTTACGCAGCTTGCTTCGGTATTGAAATCTTTATTCACAACATTGTAGCAATGTACTACGTCGACCACTTCAGCTTTGGATTAAAAGAAGCAGGTATGGCAGCAGGTATTTTTGGTTTGCTTGCACTGTTTGCCCGCGCGCTAGGCGGCATTGTTTCAGACAAAGTCGCGACTAAAAAAGGCTTAGATGGCCGTACCAAAGTGTTATTCGCCATGATTCTGCTCGAAGGGCTGTTTTTAATTCTGTTCTCGCAAATGAGCACGCCAATCTTCGCCATTCTTGCAATGACAGTATTCGCACTCTTCACTCACATGGCGTGCGGCGCAACCTATGCCTTGGTGCCATTCATTGACCGTGATGCTTTAGGCGGCGTGGCAGGCATTATCGGTGCAGGCGGTAACGTAGGTGCAGTGGCTGCAGGCTTCTTGCTTAAAGGCATGCTGGATATTCAAACTACGCTTATGGTGTTGGGCGGTCTAGTGGTTATCGCTGCAAGCTGTGTACTGATGATCCGCTTCTCTGTAGAGCATAAAGAAAAAGAACAGCGCCTATTTGAACAAGCTGTAAATGAACGAAATTTAGCTGAAGCTCAAAACTAATACTGAAAAGTTGCCTCTAAACATCGCGATTTAGGGGCAAATAAAAAAATCTTGCGGAGAAAGAATATGAAAATCATCATGATTGGACATGGCATGGTTGGCCATAAATTTATCGAATCTGTACTGGAACACGCAGATGATGATGTTGAATTAACCATTTTGGCTGAAGAGCCGCGTTTAGCTTATGACCGTGTGCATTTAACTGAATATTTCAGCGGTAAATCTGCTAAAGATTTAACCCTGTGCCGCAGCGACTTTGCTGATGCATACGGTATAGATTTACGCCTGAGCACCAAAGCGGTTGAAATTGATCAGCGCAATAAAACGGTCACAACCAATCACGGTGATATTCTTTCTTTTGACAAGCTGGTGCTCGCAACAGGTTCATATGCATTTGTGCCGCCAATTCCAGGCAATGAGCGTGAAAACTGCTTTGTGTACCGTACCATTGAAGACTTGGATGCCATCCGTGCCGCAAGCTTGAATGCTAAAACAGGTGTGGTGATCGGCGGCGGGTTATTGGGTCTGGAAGCAGCAAAAGCGCTGCGTGATTTAAACTTAGAAACCCATGTTGTTGAATTTGCACCACGCTTAATGGCAGTTCAGATTGATGATCTAGGCGGTAAAGTTTTACGCTCAAAAATTGAAAATCTAGGTGTTAAAGTCCATACGCAAAAAGCAACATCTTGCATTGAAGACGGTGCAAATACGAAGCATGTAATGAAGTTTGGTGATGGTTCTGAACTGGAAACCGACATCATCTTATTCTCTGCAGGTATCCGCCCACGCGATGAATTAGCGCGCCAAAGCGGTTTAGCCATTGGTGAGCGTGGCGGAATTGCGATTAATGACTATTGCCAAACTTCAAACCCTGACATTTATGCCATTGGTGAATGTGCGCTTTGGCAGAATAAAATTTATGGCTTAGTTGCACCGGGCTATGACATGGCGCGTATTGCAGCAAAGCATGTGATGGAACAAAACTGCACGCTTTTCGCTGGTGCAGATATGAGCACCAAGCTGAAACTGATGGGTGTTGATGTTGCATCTGTTGGCGATGCGCATGCAATGACACCCAATGCCTTAAGCTATTTCTATGCAGATGAAGCAGCTCAGGTCTATAAAAAAATTGTCGTGAATGCTGATAAAACCAAGCTACTTGGTGCAGTATTGGTGGGCTGTGCTAAAGAATACAATGACCTGCTGCAAATGATGCTGAATGGCTTAGACGTTCCTGAAAGCCCAGAAAGCCTAATCATGCCTGGCTATGCACAATCTACAGGTAAATCGGGCGGCAGCGGTGTCGATCTGCTGCCAGACAGCGCCACGATTTGTTCATGCAACAATGTCTCTAAAGCAGATATTTGCTCAGCCATTGCAGACGGATCGACCTCTTTAGGCGCATTGAAAAAATGCACCAAAGCTGCAACAGCTTGCGGCGGCTGTGCGCCATTAGTCACTCAAGTACTTAAATCTGAGCTTCAGCGTCAAGGTGTCACTGTAAATAACCATTTATGTGAACACTTTGCTTATTCACGCCAAGAGCTCTATCACTTGGTACGTGTGAACGAAATCAAAACCTTTGATGACCTGATTCAACAGCATGGCCATGGTTTAGGCTGTGACATCTGTAAACCGACGGCAGCCAATATCCTAGCGTCATGCTGGAATGACTTTGTACTTAAACCAAGCCATGCAGGCTTGCAAGACAGTAATGACTACTACCTCGGCAACATACAAAAAGACGGCTCTTATTCAGTCGTGCCACGTATGGCAGGCGGTGAAGTTACTCCGGATGGATTAATTGCCGTAGGTCAAATTGCGAAAGAATATGGTCTATATACCAAACTGACAGGTGGTCAGCGTGTCGATATGTTTGGTGCACAAGTGCATCAGTTGCCTGAAATTTGGGAAAAATTGATTGCTGCAGGTTTTGAGTCTGGTCATGCATACGGTAAATCATTGCGTACAGTGAAATCATGTGTCGGCAGTACTTGGTGCCGCTACGGCGTAGACGACTCTGTGGGTTTGGCGATTTTCCTAGAAAACCGCTACAAAGGCCTGCGTTCACCGCATAAATTGAAAATGGCAGTATCAGGCTGTACCCGTGAATGTGCTGAAGCGCAAAGTAAAGATGTTGGCGTGATTGCGACTGAAAAAGGCTGGAACCTTTATGTATGCGGCAACGGCGGTATGAAGCCGCGTCACGCAGAGCTTTTGGCATCAGACTTAGATACGCAAACATTGATCAAATACATTGACCGTTTCTTTATGTTCTACATTCAAACAGCAGACCGTTTGCAGCGTACTTCTGTATGGCGCGACAACATGGAAGGCGGTTTAGATTATCTGAAAGATGTCGTTGTGAATGATTCGCTTGGCGTAGCTGCTGAACTTGAACGCCGTATGAGCCATGTTGTGGGTACATATCAAGATGAATGGCGTACTGCTGTAGAAGATCCTGAAGTACGTAAACGCTTTGTGACTTTCGTGAATGCAAAAGCAGAACAGCAAAATGATCCGCATATTCAGTTTGCATCCGTTCGCGGTCAAATCAGACCCAAAACAGAAGCTGAACGCGATACGACACGCATTCCAGTGGTTGAAGCTTAAGAGAATAACGAATTTAAAACTTCTTTTATTTGATTTACATCCTTATTCGGTTTCTCGCTAAGGCGAAAATGAAAAGATAGTGATCTAAAAGAAGTTTAAAAAGGATCAAGAATATGACAATTTTAAAAGAAATAAATGATTTAGACTGGTTTGATGTTTGTGCATTAGATGATATTACGCCAAATACAGGTGTGGGCGCACTGATTGAAAATCAGCAAATTGCGATATTCCGTGTCGGTGAAGAAAAGCGGGTTTATGCGCTGAGCAATCAGGACCCATTTAGCCAAGCCTATGTTATGTCCCGCGGTATTATTGGTGACTTGCAGGGTGAGCGTGTTGTGGCATCACCCATTTATAAACAGCATTTCAGCCTTGCTACTGGACGCTGCTTAGAAGATAAAGACCAAAAACTCTTGGTTTTTCCAAGCAAAATTGAAAATGGCCGTGTGCTGATTAGTCCAACTGCTCAAAAAACCTATATTACCAATAACGCGCCATCGTCTGAGTTGATGAAACTGGTTTTGGTCGGCAATGGCTTAGCAGGTATGCGTTGCTTAGAAGATCTGCTGGATATGGCGCCAGAGCGTTATGAAATTACGGTCATTGGTGAAGAACCTTGGGGTAATTACAACCGAATTATGCTTTCACCTGTGCTTTCAGGTGATAAAACCATTGAAGATATCATGCTGCATTCACATGCTTGGTATAAAGACAAAAATATCCGTTTTGTAGCAGGTGATGCGGCGGTACGCATAGACCGTCCGCGCAAGCAGGTATACACAGAAAAAGGCTTGGTCATCGATTATGACCGTCTGATTTTAGCAACAGGTTCTAAGCCGTTTATTCCACCAATACCGGGAACTGACTTCAAAGGCGTTTTAAGCTTCCGTGATATTTATGATGTCAACAAAATGCTGGACTACTGCAAAACGAAGAAAAATGCAGTGGTGATTGGCGGCGGTTTATTAGGGCTAGAAGCAGCTTATGGCCTGAAACAGCGTGGCATGAATGTTACTGTACTGCATTTGATGGACCGTATTATGGACCGTCAGCTGGATGAAAAAGCCAGCCTGATGCTGAAATCAGCGATTGAGCAAAAAGGCATTCGTATTTTGACTGCAGCGAATACCCAAGAGTTGATTGGGCAAGATGGTCATGTGACACAATTACGTTTGCAGGATGGCACGGTATTAGCTGCAGATCTTGTCGTGTTTGCAGTCGGTATTCGCCCAAATATTGCATTGGCACAAAGTGCAGGACTGCGCTGCGGCCGCGGTGTGATGGTGAATGACACCATGCAAACCTTTGACCCGAGTATTTATGCGGTGGGTGAATGCATAGAACACCGCAGCCAAACTTTCGGTTTAGTTGAACCGCTTTGGGGACAGGCATTCATTTGTGCATCGCATCTGGCCGAACATGGCAGTTTAACCTTCAAAGCGCCCACGGTTCCGACGCAGTTAAAAGTCAGCGGCTGTGATGTATTTTCAGCTGGCAACTTTGAACCGCAGGATGATTTTGAAGACATCATTTTGAATGATGAAAAGCGTCAGATTTATAAACGCATTATTATTCAAAAAGATAGAGTGATTGGCGCTGTGCTGTTTGGCGATACTGAAGACGGTGCATGGTATGCAGAATTGATTTCAGATCAAACTCCAATTTCAAGCATCCGAAACAAATTGCTGTTTGGTAAGGATTTTGCATTAAAGAAAGCAGGGTGATTCATTATTAATCAAAGAATATAGTCACGACCGCGCAATTTCATTTTTAAGAAATTTGTATTTGCGTAGGTGTTGCCTCACTTTTGAAGGATCAAAAGTGACAAAAATCCTTTGTTGGGCGAAGGGTACATCCTATACCCCGCCCAACGGTGGCATCCATGCCACCACACGATAGTTAGTTTTAACTTAAATTTAAATAATTTAGTCATCTTTTGAAATTGGTCGTAACACTCAATTAATTGAGTTTGGAAAAAGGAGCCGGCAGAAGTGAATAGCATCCCAATAGTGGAACTGCATAGCTCCACAGAAAATAAAATTAAAACAACGCAAACCACTTGTCCATACTGCGGTGTCGGTTGCGGCGTGAGCGCAACAGTTGAACAGACAGCTTTAGGGCAAAAAGTGAGCGTAACTGGCGATGCGAACCATCCATCAAACTATGGCAAGCTGTGCATTAAAGGCAGTAACTTAGCCGATACGATGGGATTAGAAACACGTGTTTTACAGCCGATGCTTGGGCGTCAAACATCACCATTTCATACTCGTCAGGCTACAGATTGGAACACAGCAACAGCACTGATTGCCGAAAAATTTCAGCAATGTATAGATCTTTACGGACGTGAAAGCATCGCTTTTTATGTGTCGGGCCAACTGCTGACGGAGGATTACTATGCCGTTAACAAATTTGTCAAAGGCTATTTAGGTACTGCAAATATTGACACCAATTCACGGCTTTGCATGTCATCGGCTGTGGCGGCACATAAGCGTGCATTTGGTGAAGACCTTGTACCAGCAAGCTATGAAGACTTTGAGCATACAGATATGGTGGTGCTGGTCGGATCCAATACAGCATGGTGCCATCCCGTGCTGTATCAGCGCATTATGAAAGCCAAAGAAGAACGTGATTTGTTCGTAGTGGTCATTGATCCGCGCTTTACCAGTACCTGTGAGGCTGCAGATTTGCATTTGCCGATTTTACCGGGGCAAGATGTCGCACTGTTCAATGGTTTGCTGCAGTATTTAGTACAAAATAATCATAGTGATGTAGATTTTATCGCCAAACATACTCAAGGTTTAGCGCAAGCGCTGGAGCAAAGTAAAACAGAAGCTTCTATGACAGCAGTTGCTGAGCGCACAGGTATTTCTTTAGAAAAATTACAGCTATTTTTTGAAAAATTTGCGCAAACTGACAAAGTTATGTCGCTATTTTCGATGGGGGTTAATCAGTCTTCGCGTGGTGTAGACAAAGCCAACAGTATTATTAACTGCCATTTGCTGACTGGCAAAATCGGAAAATTAGGTGCAGCGCCTTTTTCTATGACAGGTCAGCCCAATGCAATGGGTGGCCGCGAGGTTGGCGGCTTAGCCAATATGCTGGCTGCGCACTTAGATGTCGATAACACAGCGCATCAGGCATTAGTACAAGCGTTTTGGCAAAGTCCATTTATTGCCAATAAAGCGGGATTAAAAGCGGTTGATCTGTTTCAGGCGGTTGAAAGCGGCAAAATAAAAGTCATCTGGATTATGGCTACTAATCCTGTAGTTAGCTTGCCAGATGCAGATCAAGTCAAACGTGCCTTAGAGCAATGCGAGTTTGTAGTGGTGTCGGATATTTGCAAAGACACAGACACAGCAATATATGCAGATGTGCTTTTACCTGCATTGGGCTGGGGTGAAAAAGACGGAACCGTGACCAATTCTGAACGCCGTATTTCACGTCAAACTGCTTTTTTAGATGCGCCGGGTGAAGCCAGAGCAGACTGGTGGTCTATTGCACAAGTTGCGAAAAAGATGGGTTATAGCGGGTTTGACTACAGCAGCAGCTATGACATATTTATTGAACATGCAAAATTATCTGCTTATCAAAATGCGCCTTTAGATCAACGTGATACCACTGAGTCTTTTCGCTACTTTAATTTGCAGGGTTTAAGTAAGTTATCTGCACAAGATTATGCTGAATTAAAGCCCGTGCAATGGCCAGTTTGGCAGTTAGATCAGAGCGCTGATGCAGTCAGCCGTTTGTTTGCAGCAGGCCAATTCAGCCATGCCGATGCCAAAGCTAAGTTTGTAGCAACAACCGCTATTGACCCTTTGAACAAGATTTGCGGCGAATATCCGCTGGTTTTAAATACTGGCCGTATCCGTGATCAATGGCACACCATGAGCCGTACGGGTTTATCTGCAAACTTGAGTACACATATCGCCGAACCATTTTGTGAAATACACCCGCAAGATGCACTGAAGTTTGGTGTTAAAGATGGTGAACTGATTGAGGTGAAATCTAACTGGGGCTTATGTATTTTACGTGCACAGGTCAGCAGTAAAATTCGACGCGGTCAAATTTTTGCGCCAATTCATTGGAATGACCAAGTCGCATCGGATGCGCGTATTGGCAAAGTGGTGAATCCTGTGGTCGATGCACTATCTGGTGAGCCTGAATTTAAACATACACCTGTATTTGTACAGCCGTTTTATACACAGTGGCAAGGTGTACTGTATGTACGTGACGGCTTTGAGCAAATGGTGCAAAACACCATTCAAAACACGGTGTGGTGGACCAAAATTAAAACAGCGAAAGCGACGCGTTTTGAGTTGGCCGATCGTAAAAAATTTAGAAACACGGTTCAGCAGCTGAAAACATTACTGCCATTTACCGATGAAAGCTTTGAATGGCTGAATTTGGAAGATCAAACTGCCGATTTGAGTCATACCGTGGTGCTGCAAGATGGGCATTTAATTGCCAGTCTATATATTGCGCAACGCTCTATGCTGCCAGACCGTGATTGGATTGCTGGCATGTTTAAGCGTGAACGACTCAGCGCAATGCACCGCAAAGCGCTGCTTGCAGGTCAGCCGATGAACATGACCAACAGTGCAGGTCCGCTGGTGTGCAGCTGCTTTAAAGTCGGTAAAAATACCATTATCGAAACCATTAAAGAAAAGAATATTACCCATGAAAAACAAGTTACTGCATGTTTAAAGGCCGGCGGCAATTGCGGTTCGTGCTTATCAGAAATTCGAGGCTTAATTAAAGCCTGTCAGACGGAGTACGCAGAATGATGAAGAAAATCACCAAATCAGTAGGCTATCCAGAAACAGACTTGGTCATTTTGGCGGGCGGTCAAGCCCGCAGAATGAACGGTATAAATAAAGTTTTACAAAAATTTGATGATGAAATTCAGCTTATTAAGATTCATCAGTGTTTAAAATCACGGGCTGCAAATGTCTGGATTAACAGCCATCGTGACCATTCAATCTATGAATGCATGATTCCTTCAATAAAGCTGTATAAAGATGATGAAGCGGGGTTTTTAGGGCCGTTGATGGGCATGAAAAGCGCGTGGTCACATGTACAGTCGGATTATGTTTTGTTTGTCCCGTGCGATGTGACCTATATCCCGAAGAAAGTGCTTTCGAGACTGCATCAGGCCATGCAGCGGGATCCATTGTGTGAAGTGGCAGTTGTGGAAATTAATGGCAAAGCGCTGTATCCATTTTGTTTGCTGAAACGAAGCAGTCTCACAATGCTGCAAGCCCATCTTGATCAAAAACAGCGCAGTTTGAAGGGGTGTTTCAGTCAAATGCACATGCAGGTTGCACGTTTTCAAAATAATGCACTCTTTTTTCACAGTATTAACTCTTTAGATGAGCTGCAGCAGCACCGTCAGCTGAATTTTCTCTGAAAGCTGTACCTTTTGCGGAGCTTTCATTTTAAATGATGAGCCTAATGTGCTGTTTTTGAACCCAGAGAGAAAATTTACAGCCAATATGAAGCTTTTGAGCATGATATATAGCGATAAAACAGACTGCTTTTATACCTTTGATAATGGGCTTAACGGCAATTTATATTTTTAATTGCTATTGGTTGTTTGTAAGTTGTTGATTTTGTATGTCAAAAAAATAAACCAAATCCTCTGAAATAAATATTTAAAAAAGCGCAAAGTTGGAACACTTATTGCAATTTTTACTGCAAGAAAAGAAGGCGCAAAATTTGTACTGAGCTAAGACAGGGCAAATGACAGCGTCATGGAAGATAAACATGAACAGCATGACACAATTACAGCCAGTGACCATTTTTAAAGATCAGTTTGGCCGTGAAAAACGCAAGTTGCGCATTTCAGTGACAGACCGCTGTAATTTTAAATGTGTCTATTGTATGCCTGAACACCCTGAATGGATGAAAAAGCATAATCTTCTCAGTTTTGAATCACTTTACAATTTTTGTGAGTTTATGGTGCTGCGCGGGATTGATCAGATCCGGATCACGGGCGGCGAACCTCTCATACGTCAAGGCGTTGTGCATTTTATTGAACAGCTGCAACAGCTGAGAAAGCTAGGCCTTAAACGTATATCCATGACCACCAATGGACATTATCTGAAACAATATGCACAGGCCCTAAAACAAGCTGGCTTAGATGGCATAAATATCAGTTTAGACAGTTTGGATGAAGCGCAATTTTTTCAGCTGACGCAAAAACAATTACAGCCAGTATTAGAAGGGATTGAAGCGGCTAAGCAAGCGGGCTTTGACATTAAGATTAATACAGTTTTGATTAGAGGTCTGAATGATCAGCAAATCATTGCATTAACAAAATGGGCGCTGCAACAAGGTTTCGAACTGCGGTTTATCGAGTTTATGCCGCTGGATGGTGATCAAAACTGGTCTAAAGCTGCGGTCGTTACCGAACAAGACATACTGGATAAACTCAAGACTGTTTTTGACGTGCAAACATTGCACGGTCAAGGTGCGTCACCAGCCAGATCTTACTTAATCAACGGCTTTCCTATAGGTATTATTTCAACCATCAGCAATTCTTTTTGCGGCAGCTGCGACCGTCTAAGACTGAATGCGCAAGGCGAGTTTTTTAACTGTTTATTTGCAAAAAAAGGCTTAGACCTGAGCAAGGACATACGCTCACTTAAAAGCACACTGGCTGAAAATGAAAATCCGCTGGATACGTTGAAC
The DNA here is from genome assembly GCF_024605895.1 of Acinetobacter sp. YH16056_T. Classification (NCBI taxonomy): domain Bacteria; kingdom Pseudomonadati; phylum Pseudomonadota; class Gammaproteobacteria; order Moraxellales; family Moraxellaceae; genus Acinetobacter; species Acinetobacter sp. YH16056_T. The sequence goes on from NZ_CP094545.1 coordinate 1,597,075, forward strand.
ATGCAAAACAAACTTGGCAGCTATATTTGGCAAAAAGAACAGGGCTTTCACACGATTACAGCGTCTAGTACTAGCAATACCAGAAAAATCAGCATGCATATGATTGGAGGTTAATGATGACTCAAATCACCATCAAAATTGAATCTTTTGGCGCTATTGAGCGTCTATTGCCAGCGCATTTGAGTCTGACTTGCTTGGCACAGCAGTCAATTGCAGAGGTTTTGCAGCAAGTTGCAAATCAATTTCCAGAATCATTCAGCATGCTTGAGCGCTGCGCCTGTGCCATTGGGGAAGACATTGTGCCAAGACAAACCGCATTGATGCAGGACAGTACCGTTGTGCTGCTGTCACCTGTGGCGGGAGGCTGAATATGGAGCTCAAGCATATTTCACGCATACAAGATACAGTATTCAGCCAAGCTGATTTTGACAGCATTGAGGCATTTCCTGAATGCGGCGGTATAGGTGTATTTATTGGCGCGGTTCGTAATCACCATGAAGGCAAAGCGGTAAAAGCCCTGAAATATACAGCTTATGCGCCTGTGGCTGAGAAAATGATCCGACAAATTGAACAGGAAATTCAAGCCAAATACGACGTGTCATATGTACGGGTTGTGCATCGTATTGGCAGTTTAGATATTGGTGATACTGCAATTATTGCTATGGCTTATGCACCGCACCGCCGTGAAGCTTTTGCAGCCTGCGAAGAAGCGGTTGAACGTGTAAAGCATGAAGTTCCGGTTTGGAAAGAAGAGTTTTATATGGATGGCAGCAGTCAATATGTAGAGGGCTGCTGTATTCGTAAGGATCACGCGCCTGAAGTGGCAGATCACGAAACGAAGCACGCTCATGTTCATAGCGAGTCATGCGAACATTCACATCAAAATAGCCAGACCATGCATTTGAACGCCAATATTTACCAATGGCATTTATAAAACCCAAAATTCAATATTTTCAATATTACAGCTGAAAATGAACAAAATAAGGATAAAGCAATGAAAAATGTGGGCATGAAAGCGGAAAGTTACCGTACAGCCATTGCAACTGGAATACTGCATGCACCGCCACATTGCATTGAACTGCTGCGTAATGGCAATACAGAAAAAGGCGATGCGCTGAAAACCGCACGGATTGCAGGTATATTGGGCGCAAAACGCACGGATGAACTCATTCCGCTGTGTCATCCGCTGCCGATCTACCGTGCAGATGTTGAATATGAATTGTTTGAGGCGCATGTTGAAATTAGCGCAGTGGTTGAAACCATTGGCCCAACGGGTGTGGAAATGGAAGCTTTAACTGCTGTCAGTCTTGCGGGTTTAACGCTGTATGACATGCTTAAACCGCACTGTGAACCAGAGGATTTGTGCTTAGATCAGGTAAAACTGCAAAAGAAAAAAGGTGGTAAATCACATTTTACCCGTGTATTGAAAGAAAGCTTATCGGCGTCGATTATTGTGCTTTCAGATACAGTTGCTGTCGGTAAAAAACCAGATACTGCGGGGCAAAATGTCCTCGAAATTTTAGAAGAAGCAAACTTCAGCAACATCAGCTATCAAGTGATACCAGACAGTCCTGAACAGCTTCTTACCTTGATTGAGCAACAGAAAAATCAATACCCGCTGATATTGACGGTTGGCGGTACGGGTTTAGGGCCAAAAGATTTAACTGTAGAAACGATACAGCCGCTGTTAAAACGTGAAATTCCGGGTTTGATGGAGGCTTCACGCAGTTTTGGTCAAAAACGCACGCCTTATGCTGCGCTTAGCCGTGGTGTTGCGGGCTATATAGATAACAGCCTTGTCATTACATTGCCGGGCAGCAGACAAGGCGCAAAAGAATCACTTATTGCCATTTTACCTGCCTTGGTACATCTATTTGATGTGCAGAAGAATATTCCGCATGTAGGAGGCTATCAATGAACCAAGCTGTATTGCATACAGGCTGTGGTGCTGAGGCTGGACTGATTTCAGTTGACGAGGCTCTTGCGCTGATTTCAGTTGACGAGGCTCTTGCGCTGATTCAGACACATACGCAAAGTTTGGCACATGAAACTTTGGAACTTCAACACGCTTTAGGCCGTTATTTGGCGGCAGATGTGCATTCACAAATTCAGCTGCCCTTATTTGCTCAAAGCGCTGTAGACGGCTATGCCATTTGCGCGGCGGGTGAAATTAAAGCAGGTACGCAATTTGAGCTCATTGGAGAAATCCGCGCAGGGCAAACGGCTGAAACTATTTTAAAAGCAGGCCAAGCTGTCCGTATATTTACTGGCGCGCCGATTCCTGAAGGCACGACTACAGTAGCGCGGCAAGAAATTGTGAAAGCGGATGCACAGCAAATTGAATTGACTTCAGTTTTAAATAAGCATGCGGATATTCGTGATGCAGGTGAGGAATTCTCAGTCGGACAATGTTTGGCTGTCCGTGGTCAAAAGCTAACGGTTGGGGCAATTGCAGCACTGAGCATGGCTGGTATTTCGCATTGTGAGGTCTACGCTTACCCTAAAGTTGCTGTGGTCATTACAGGTGATGAAGTTGCACAAAATATAGAAGATTATCGTGCAGGTAAAATATTTGATGCCAATGCGCCGCTGATTTCAGCATGGTTTCAGTCGCAGCACGTCCAAGTTGAATTGATTCATATTGCAGATGAAAAGCAGGCGGTCTTGGATTTATTCAACCGTTTAAAAGACAGCTTTGATGTAATTTTAACCACTGGCGGTGTATCTGTGGGTGACTATGATTTTGTTCGTCCCGCAGCCTTGGACATCGGTTTTCAGCAAATTTTCTGGAAAGTAAAACAAAAACCCGGCAAACCGATGCTGTTTGCAGAATATAAGCGTGAAAATTCAAGCTCATGCTATTTGCTCGGACTACCGGGCAATTCCGCAGCTGTATATGTGGGCATGCAAATTTATACAGATACATTACTGAAAGCTTTACAAGGTCAAACAACTCCGCTGGACTGGTTTAGCGGTGTGATCACACATGATTTAAAAGCTGATGCGAGAGAACGGTTTTTAAGAATGTCGGTTCGGTTTGAGCAAGGTGCTGTGCAGCTGACCAATTTAGCTAAGCAGCAGTCACACATGCTGAGCAATCTTATGCAAGCAAATTGTCTTGTTCGTATTCCAGCGGGTCAGTCTGTACAAGCAGGCTATCTTCTTCAAGGTTTGCTGATTCAACAGTAGGAGCTTTCTATGAATATTCGACTTACTTTTTTAACTGTACTTTGCTGTACAGCGAGTATGGTGCAAGCTGAAACAGTAAAAATTTATGCTGCTGCCAGTTTGACGAATGCGATTACTGATATTGCGAAAAAATATCAGGAACAGTATCCAGAAACTAAAATTGTACCGGTATTTGGCGCGTCATCTGCTTTAGCCAAGCAAATTGAAGCCGGTGCGCCAAGTGATCTGTATTTTTCAGCAGATGTAGACTGGATGAATTATTTGGTGAAAAAACAGAAAATACCTGCAAAGCAAGTAGTCAACATGCTGAGCAATGATTTGGTGTTGATTACGCCTAAAGCGGTGAATATGCAATTTAAGGCCGTGCCGCAGTTTAATTTTGCCAAGGCATTTCAAGGTCACTTATGTACAGGGCAAATGGAGTCTGTGCCTGCTGGAAAATATGCAAAACAAAGCCTAACAAAGCTGGGCTGGCTATCAAGTTTGAATGGAAGGATTGTCGGGACAGATGATGTTCGTTCGGCTTTGGCTTTTGTAGAGCGCGGTGAATGCCAGGCAGGTATTGTCTACCGTACAGATGCCATGATTAGTCAAAAAGTTAAAATTGCCGGTGTTTTTCCAAACCATACCCATCAACCCATCATTTACCCATTGGCTTTAACACAGCAAGGCGCAGCTAAACCTGAGGCCGTGAAGTTTTACCGTTATCTTAAAGACCATGCGCAAAGCAAAATGCTGTTTAAGCATTATGGCTTTGGTGTGAAGGGCTAAAGCATGCTAAGCCCTGAAGAGTGGAGCGCCTTGTATCTGTCGGCTAAGGTTGCCATTTGCGCCACTGTATTTTGCTTACCATTTGCTATAGGGCTGGCATGGGTTTTGGCGCGCTATGAGTTTCATTTAAAATTTTTGGTCGAAGCACTTTTACAAATGCCAATGGTGCTGCCGCCGGTGGTTCTAGGATATTTGCTATTGGTGCTGTTTGGTTCAAATGGCTGGATCGGCAAGATGCTAATTGAATGGGGAATTCAGCTGGTTTTTAATTGGAAAGGCGCCGTTTTAGCATCGATGATTGTGTCATTTCCGCTGATTGTGCAGCCGATCCGTTTGTCTTTTCAAATGATCAATCAACAGCTTGAGCAGGTTGCAGGCTCACTAGGCGCACATCCTTTACGGGTATTTGTCTCAATCAGCCTGCCGCTGGCTTTACCAGGGATTTTAATTGGCAGCATTTTAGGCTTTAGCCGAAGTCTAGGTGAGTTTGGCGCAACCATTACCTTTGTCGGCAATATTCCAGATGAAACCCGAACCATTCCTATCGCCATTTATTCGCTGATACAGCAGCCAAATGGTGAAGAGGCCGCAATGCGTTTAGTGATCCTTTCATTGCTGGCGGCTTTTGGCGCATTGATTGCCAATTATTATATTTTACAGCGCTATCAGCGAAAACTCGGAGCCGGCCATGCTTCAGTGTGATTTTCAGTTTCAATATGCAGATTTTCAATTGCAGGCTCGGCTGCAGATGCAGGATCAGCTGCTGGGCATTATGGGGCCATCAGGCAGCGGCAAATCTACGCTGCTGAAAAGTTTGGCCGGTCTGCTGCAGCCCCAGCAAGGTTATATATCGCTGAATCAGCGTGAAGTGTTCAACATAGCGCAGAAGATTAATGTGCCGATGCATAAACGCCGTATTGCGTTAATTTTCCAAAAAGCATGGCTTTTTCCGCATATGGATGTGCAGCAAAATTTGCAATATGCAGAGAACTTAGCTGCTCAGGAAAATGCACAATTTCAGTTTCAGCAAGTAGCGCATCTGCTTGAGTTGAAGCCACTGCTCAAACGGCGGGCACATGAACTATCTGGCGGAGAGGCGCAGCGTGTTTCCATAGGCCGGGCATTGCTGTCACAGCCTGATCTGCTGCTGTTAGATGAACCGCTGACAGGACTTGACCGCAGGCTGAAAGATCAAATATTGCCATTTTTAAACACGGTGAAAGAACAGTCGGCGCTGCCGATGATATATGTCACGCATCATAGTGATGAGTTAGATTATTTAAAAGCCCATATTTTGCATCTAGAAAATGGTCAAATAAGTTTTTAAATAAATATAAATTATATAAGTAATAACAGTAAATTAGATGAAAAAATGGCATTAAGCTGCATCTTAAAGTTTTGATTAGAACTATGAAAAACTCATTTTCTAGATTAAATTGTTACAAAACAAGGGAGAACACAGCGTTTTCCCTTTTTTATTCCTAATGATCTTGGAAATAATGATTTGTACGACTGAACGTGCAGACAGGGAATCTAATCGATGCATGATGATAGCTTAGCCACACATAATTCAACTGCAAAACTGGGTGCAGGGCTATCTAATCGGCATATCACGATGATCAGTATCGGTGGTGTAATTGGTGCTGGACTGTTTGTTGGGTCATCTGCTGCTATTGCAAAAGCAGGGCCTGCCGCCGTTCTTGCTTATATAATTACTAGTATATTGGTTTTTTTAGTCATGCGAATGTTGGGGGAGATGGCAGTCGCTCAACCTGACACAGGCTCATTTTCAACCTATGCAAGAAAAGCCATAGGGCCATGGGCTGGCTTTACTATCGGATGGTTATATTGGTGGTTTTGGGTTTTAGTTATTCCTATTGAAGCAATTGCCGGTGCAGAAATTTTGCATGCATGGTTTCCATCAATATCCAGCGCTGTCTTTGCAACTATTTTTATTATTCTCCTCAGTTTAGCCAACTTTTTTAGTACTCGAAGTTTTGGTGAGTTTGAATTTTGGTTTTCTCTGATAAAAGTCTTGGCTATTGTGATTTTTATCGCCATTGGACTCACCGCAATATTTGGATTTTGGCCCTTAGCACCTGACGTTAGTGGTGTAGAAAATCTATTCAAAAATAATGGATTTATGCCAAATGGCCTGGGTGGGGTACTTTCTGCAATATTGATTTCAGCATTTTCATTTTTTGGCGTAGAAATATTATCGATCGCTGCAGCAGAATCAAAAGATCCTGAGCAAAAAATTAAACGCGCAACCAATTTAGTGTTGTATCGGGTCATCTTATTTTTTGTGGTTTCAATTTTTATAACGGTTGCACTGGTAGATTGGCGTTCACCGCAATTACAACAATTAGGCACCTTCCAATATGTCTTGGTCAGTTTAAATGTCCCTCAATCCAAATTGATTATTGATAGTGTGGTATTTATTGCAGTTGCAAGTTGTATGAATGCCGCACTTTATAGTTCATCAAGGATGCTATTTTCATTGGGGACACGCAAAGAAGCACCTCAATGGGTCACATCTATTAATGCCTCTGGTGTACCTGCTATTGCTGTATTTGCATCGTCTGTAGTGGGCTTAATTTGCTGTGCAGTCAATTATTTATTTCCAGGCCAAGTATTTGGATTTTTACTGTCTACAACAGGTTCAATTGCCTTATTGGTTTATTTAGTGATTGCATTTTCACAGCTTAAATTGAGAACACAAATCGAAAAAAATGGAACTGAGGTTGCGTTTAAAATGTGGCTATTTCCATGGCTGACATGGGCAGTCATTTTGGTGATCTTAAGTGTGCTGATCTATATGTTTTTATCTCCAGCCTACAGTTATGAAACTTCATTATCTTTAGGTGTTACGACATTGGTGGTTCTCTGCGGCTTAGTTGTGACAAGAAAAGCTAAGTTGAAGAATGATTCCGAACTGAATTAAAAATAAAGGTTTCGCCGATAAAAATCGTAATCATGAACCAATGGATTGTCTTTAGCATGTGCCGTGTCAGGGGATTAAAGCGAATGCCTTACGTTATATCTCTATGGCAATCCATTTTTAAGACAAATTCAAAGATTCACTTGACCTTCGACCGACTCCAAGCTTTATAATCGTTAAAATTTTCTTGATTGATGCAATATGCGTTCTGCGACATGGATAACAGTCTTAGTTGGATTGTTCATGTTCCAAAGCCTTTGGAACGTGGCAGCCGCTTTCTGTGTGCATGAAGAGCAAACTCAAGTTGTTCAAAGCTATCATTTTGGTCATCATCAAAATACCTTATGCGTCAGCAGTGAAACCAATCCACAGCATTCGTTGCATCAAGCATCTGAATCCAGTAGCAAACCAGTCAAAAATACCGCTAACGATCTGCAACTCGGTGAAGATCATCAAGACCATTTACCGTCTATGACGCATTTGATTGTACAAAACCAACAATCGATTCTTTTTATTGCACATCAGAGCTTTGAATATTCGCCAAAATTTGTTTGGAAGAATCTTTATCAAGCCCCTGATTTATTACTGCAAACACCTCCTCCTGTTTATGCCCCGCTAATGGCGGGGTAGCCTAAAACATTCCCGCCACTTTTTTTAATAAATGAGTGGGAAAAATCATGTCTTTATATTTTATGGCGTTTATACGTCTAGGCTTAGCTGTCGGTATTTCGACGGCCTTACAAAGTACTTTTGCGGAAAATGTCAGTAGTTTTGAATCTGCATTTGCCAAAGTACAAAACTACCAAGCCCAAACTGATATTTGGCAACAACAACAGCAAATCTCTGATTTTAATCTGCGTCAAAGCAAGCTATGGCAAAACCCAAGTCTATCGATTGAACAAAATGGTTTTGGTAAAAATCAAGATCAAGAGCTCAGTATCGCAATCAGCCAGCCACTGGATGTATTCGGTCAGCGTAAAATCAATCAAGCACTCGCGAGTACCTCAGCACAGCAAATTCAGTTGCAACAGCAGATTTGGAATGCTCAAAGTCAGCTGATTGTGAAGTATGCATGGTCACAGCTAGCCATCGCTCAAAATGAGCAATCGATTTACGCTACACAGCTCAAACTCAGTAAATCTAATTTGGACAGCGCGCAAAAACGCTATCAGGCAGGCAGTATTGCTTTGGTGGATGTAGAGCGCGCTCAAATTGAAGCTTTGGAAATACAGCGTCTATACCAACAGGCGCTTTTAAAACAGCAAACTGTGGCGCGTCAGCTTTCTAATTTATGGGGTGAAACTACGTCGCAAATTGCGTTGAATAACAGCGTTACGCCTTGGCCTGAACAGAGCCAAAGTTTAGTTGAGCGTAATTTATCGGAAGGTTGGTTACAAAAATTGTATGCCTTGAATATTCAGCAGGCAAATCAGCAAATTGAACATTTAAAAGCTCAAGCACGTCCAAACCCAACCCTAAATATGGGCATGTCACGTACTAAGTCTCCAACTGACGCCAATGATACGGCCTTGGTACTTGGTGTGGATATTCCGCTAAATATTTTTAACCGCCAACAATATGCCATTCCAATAGCACAAAAACAGCAAATTTTATTAAATCATCAGCAACAGCGCGAGTTAAAACAGCAAGTTTTGGACATTGCCAATAGCATTCACCAGCTTAAAGGTCTGCGTATGCAGTTTGATGCCACAGGCAATCAGATTGGTTTGGCTGAAAAGGTTCAAAACCGAACTTTGCAAGGTTTTCAGGCAGGTAAATTTGCTATTACAGACGTACAGCAAACCACAAAACAACTCCAAGACCTTCGACTTAGCCAAATGCAAATTTTGGCGCAGGCTTGGCAGAGCGCACTCAGTGCTGAAGCCTTAAGTATTGGAACCAGTTATGAAGAAATCAGCCGTTCAGATGCTTATAGCCAACTAAATAAAAAAGCCATTGAGGCATCCCAAAATCTCATCAACAGCGCATCAGCACAATAAGGCAGTTAATCATATGAAAATTAAACAAGATGGAAAAATTTCACAACCTTTGATGATTGCAGTTTTGATTGGCCTAACGCTGATGCTGTGTACTGCTATTTGGTTCAGTCAAAATAAATCCGATGCGGATAAAACTGAGAGTGAGGGAGAGCATAACGAGGCTAATGATAGTGATGCTGAAGCAGAACACGCAGAAGAAGGTGAACTTCAGCTTAGTGCTCAGCAAATGATAGAACAAGGAATTAAAATTGCGACTGCGGAAAATGGTCTGGTCGAAAATATTATTCAATTGCCGGGTAAATTGGCCGTCAATACAGATCAGCAGGCACATATTTCCCCAAATTTTAGCGGACATGTCGAGCAAGTCAGTGTGGCACTCGGTCAAACCGTACAAAAAGGGCAAACTCTAGCTGTGCTTTCTGTGCCTGAATTAATTGATCAGCAAGCTAATTTGCGTATGGCAGAAGCCAATTTAGATTTGTCTCGCCAAGATTATCAGCGTGAGCAAAAGCTATGGTCTCAAGGGATTTCTGCCAAACAGGACTTTCAGCGTGCTGAAAATGCCTATCGTCAGGCTCAAATTAGCGTACAGTCGACACAATCGCGCTTGCAAGCTTTGGGCGCGAATAGCGGTCAAAACGGACGATTTATCATTCGTGCGCCTATTGCAGGTGTAATCAGTCAAAAAGATATTGTTGTAGGTGAAAATGTGCAATTGGCAGATCAATTGTTCACCATTGAACAGCTAAAAGATTTGTGGCTAGAATTTAACTTAACTCATCAATATTCCGCACAATTACAAACGGGTCAAAACGTCTCTTTCAAAATCAATGGCTCAGATCAGCTCTATAGCGCAGAGGTACAAAGCCTGACGTCAAAGGCAGATGTGCAAACGGGACGCTTGGTGGTACGTGCCAAATTAAAACAACAATCTGCTGAGCTTCGCCCGAATGTGATGGTCAACGTGCTATTGGCTGATTCAGGTACTAAAAAAGCATTACGGGTGCAAAAGTCCGCCGTACAAAGCATAGAGAGTAAAGACAGTATTTTTATTGTTGAATCTGAGCTAAAAGGCCAAGTGCATTTAAAAGCACAAGCGCTAAAACTTGGACAAGCATCCAGTGATGGGCAATGGCTAGAAGTGATTTCGGGTCTTGAGGCAGGGCAAAAGTATATTTCCCAAGGCAGTTTTTTACTGAAATCTGAACTGGAAAAAGATGAGGCTGGCCATGAACACTAATTCAGAGAACACGAACATTAATTTGCCAAAGCCAGCAGGTCTATTCGAACGCATTATTCAGTTTTCAATTCAAAATGCAATTTGGGTGATGCTGTTTGTCTGCACATGGATTGCCGTCGGGATTTACAGTTATCAAAAACTGCCGATTGATGCAGTACCTGATATTACCAACACCCAAGTGCAAATTAATACGCAGGCCAATGGCTTTACAGCGTTAGAAGTTGAACAGCGGATTACTTATCCGATTGAAAATGCGATGGCAGGTATTCCAGATTTGGAGTTGACCCGTTCTATTTCCCGTTATGGCCTGTCACAAGTCACGATTGTCTTTAAAGACGGTACGGATATTTACTGGGCACGTCAGCAAATTAATCAGCGGGTACAGGAAGTTCAGTCGTCATTGCCAGCTCAGGTTTCTCCGACGATGTCGCCAGTTTCGACAGGTTTGGGCGAGATTTATCAATGGGTGCTGAAAGCAGAACCCAATGCAAAAAAAGCAGATGGTACGGCATATAGCGCGATGGATTTGCGTGAAATTCAGGACTGGATTGTGCGTCCGCAATTACAGCGTGTACAAGGTGTTGCCGAGGTCAACAGTATTGGTGGTTTTAATAAAACCTACGTGGTTTCACCTGATTTAAACCGCATGCAACAGCTGAACCTGTCATTAGAACAATTACAGCAAGCGCTTACAGAAAATAATGAAAACCGTGGTGCAGGATTTATTGAGGAAAATGGTCAGCAGTTAACAGTTCGAGTGCCGGGAACCTTAAACACCATTTCAGATATTGAAAACACCATGATTGACAGCCCAAATGGCAGTCCAATTCGGGTGGGTGATATTGCGCAAGTCTCCATTGGGCATGATTTGCGCACAGGTGGTGCAACCTATAACGGAGAAGAAACGGTTTTAGGTATTGCCATGATGGCTATGGGACAAAATAGCCGAACTGTCTCGAAAGCTGTAGATTCCAAAATTAAAGACATTCAAGCCAGCTTACCCAAAGGGGTAAAAATTGAAACAGTGTATGACCGTACCACATTGGTGGAGAAAGCGATTAAAACCGTTCAAAAGAACTTGGTTGAAGGCGCAATTCTAGTCATCATCATTTTATTTATCTTTTTAGGCAATATCCGTGCAGCACTCATTACGGCCTGTGTTATTCCGCTGTCAATGCTGTTTACCTTAACCGGCATGGCACAAAAGAATATCAGCGCGAATTTGATGAGCTTAGGTGCGCTGGATTTCGGGATTATTGTTGATGGTGCTGTGGTCATTGTTGAAAACTGTATCCGCCGCTTGGCGCATGCACAGCAAACATTAAAGCGTCCATTAACGCAAAATGAACGTTTTAAAGAAGTCTTTTTGGCTGCACGTCAGGCGCGCCGTCCGCTGATATTCGGTCAGTTAATTATTTTAGTGGTTTATTTGCCAATTTTTGCTTTAAGTGGTGTAGAAGCAAAAATGTTCCATCCGATGGCATTAACTGTGGTATTGGCACTTGTGGCGGCGATCATTCTGTCTATTACATTTGTACCTGCTGCTGTAGCGCTTTGGGTGAAAGGTGAAATTAAAGAAACAGAAAGCCGTTGGATGAATTGGCTGAAAAAGCAGTATCTTCAAATTTTAAATAAAGCCTTTCATTACAAGGCTGTAGTGATGACTTTTGCACTGTGTTTACTGCTCATTACTGGGCTTTTAAGCACCAAAATTGGCAGTGAGTTTGCACCACAGCTGAGTGAAGGTGATTTTGCAGTTCAACTGATGCGCTCTCCTAGCACTGGTTTAGAAGAATCATTAAGAATGCAGGAAAACGCTGAGAAACTGCTGTTGAAAAAATTCCCAGAGATTCAGGCTGTATTTGCTCGTACAGGTACGGCAGAAGTAGCAACCGATGTAATGCCTCCGAACATTTCCGATGGTTATATCATGCTCAAACCACGTAATGAATGGCCAAACCCTAAAGAAAGTGTGGATGAACTGCGTGGCCGTATGGTGGCTTATGTGGCTACAATTCCAGGTAATAACAGTGAGTTTTCCCAACCTATTGAACTGCGCTTTAATGAGTTGATCTCAGGTGTGCGTAGTGATGTGGGCGTCAAAATATTTGGCGATGATATGCAAGTGCTCAACACAGAAGCCACTAAGATCGCCAAAATTATGCAGCAAGTTGCGGGGAGCAGCGCCGTAAAAGTTGAACAAACTTCAGGTTTACCTTTATTAAATATTGAAATAGATAAGGCTTTGGCTGCGCAATATGGTTTAAACGTTAAATCTATACAGGATACTGTGGCAGCCAGTGTCGGTGGACAAAGTGTAGGGGAGATTTTAGAAGGTGATCGCCGTTTTGATTTTGTTATTCGTTTAAATGATCAAGATCGTAATGTAAGTACAATTTCACAACTACCGTTAAAGTTGCCAAATGGTGGCAGTATTGTACTCTCAAATGTTGCCACAGTGTCTAATGTAGATGGGATCAATCAAGTCAGCCGTGAGAATGGTAAACGCCGTATTGTAGTGACTGCCAATGTTGAGGGCCGTGATTTAGGTTCTTTTGTGGCGGGTATGCAGACTCAGCTGAAACAATATGCATTACCAAGCGGTTATTGGATTGAATATGGCGGTCAATTTGAAAACCTTGCATCTGCCAAAGCAAGAATGCAAATTGTCATTCCTTTAGCACTACTGACCATCTTTATTTTATTAATGGCAGTATTTCATAATGTGAAAGAAAGTCTGCTGGTCTTTACTGGCGTACCCTTTGCCTTAACGGGCGGTGTATTGTTTCTTTGGTTAAGAGATATTCCGCTTTCGATGTCTGCAGGGATTGGATTTATTGCACTCTCAGGTGTTGCTGTGCTGAATGGCCTGGTCATGCTGACCTTCATTAAAGAACTGGGGGACAAGTATCCATTGCATGAAGCCGTATGGCAGGGCGCTGTACTTCGATTACGCCCAGTACTCATGACTGCCTGTGTTGCCTCTTTAGGTTTTGTACCAATGGCTTTGGCAACAGGTACAGGTGCGGAAGTGCAACGGCCTTTAGCCACGGTTGTGATCGGCGGTATTCTTTCTTCCACCTTGCTGACCTTGGTGCTATTGCCAGTGCTTTACCGCTGGCTTAATACAGCTCGATCTCAATAATCTAGACTAAGCAATTTTGATTAAAACGATATTGCATTAACCCATACGGTTCATTCATTAGACAGAATGGATCGTATGGACTTACGATTTATCAATATTTAAACACAGCTAAAATCAGCAAATCAGTATAAGCCGATATTCACCTACATTTTCTACAGGTGCGCGGTGTACACAAGGCAAAACTTGCTGTGTAGGATGATCCACCGCTAAACGCCAAAGATGACCATTGCCTAGATTTACAGGCACAGCATTTTCTTTGAGCTGATAATGTAAATCAAAAAAATATTCCGCTAAAAAATCATCAAATTCTGAGGTAGGGCCATCGTACAAATCTTTAAGTTGTTCTCGTATTTTAGGAATTAAGATTCTTTGTGTCACTTGATCATTTGGCACAATATCACTGGAAGCACCATAATATGTACATAAAAAGGTATCGGTAGCGATAGGTGATCGATCGACATGAAAGGAATAAACATCGGTTGAGATGAAATCGAATTCATCATCTCGTTCATAACATTTGAGCAAGTTCAACGAAGGTGATGCACCAAATTCTGTTAATTGTTGCAGATCATTTAAAATAACTTCTCTGGCTAAATGGCCTTGCGATGAAAGTGTTAACTTCATCAGATCATCTATAGAAATTTCGGTTATATTTTCAATCAGTTCGAGTTTTTCGACTATTTCTTTAAAGTCGCCTTGTATGCTGCGTTGCCAGCAAAGCGCATTCATTTGACCTTCGAAATGACTATGAATCAATTCAGAAAATGTAGTGACTACACCAATTTGAGGATGCTGGGAAAAAGTATTGCTCATAATAGGGATCAATTTAAATCTGAGGCGAAGATACTGCGTACAAGGAAGTGCTAGAAGGATTAAGCAGTTTTATTCTATCTTAAACCATAAACTGCTATACAAAATTATTCGAGCATAGGCATTCATCGTTACGCTTTCTGTTTGGCTTTTTGGCGTAAGACATACAAATATAAGCTTTCTACTTTTTCACGTGCCCAAGGTGTAGTACGTAAGAATCGTAGTGATGATTTAACGCTTGGATCTATGCAAAAACATCTAATTTCAATTTTGCGGCTTAAGCTTTCAAAACCACCGTAGTAATCCAATAATTCATCCAAGATGTCAGCAAGTTTTTTGCCGTGTAAAGGGTCATTGGAGGTGCTCATATTAGATCAATCATATTTTGGGAGACCATTATTATAACCTGAGCGAGTTGAAAAAATGAGAGGGTTTGAATTTAAACATCAGGAACGTCAGATTCGCCAATTGATAAGATTCTGATTTCGGCATAACGTATATTATGTTCATTAGCGTACTCGGCATCGTGAATGATAATTTTACAGATTCACGATGTCGAGCTGTGGCAACGGATGCGTTGTGTAGGCCACAGTCTTGGATATGCTATTTAACATAATATATATTATACGAACAAAAGGTACTTTAGTACTTGTTGTTTAAACTACATAATCTCTCTAATGCTTTAAAATCGTAAAATGTCATTTAAGTGTTGTTCATGTTTCTTAACACTTTAATATTTGGTCTTGATATCAAAAATATGTAGCATGGTTATATTTAAAGAATAGATAAAAATGCTCTTAAAATTTAAAGATAAATTCCATAAAAAGACTAATGACAAATTAATTGTCATCACTAATTCTTGTCTTGTGCCATACGTTTGGCCTCAGGTTTACAATGAGTTTTTTATTTGTCATTTGGCTACTAATACTAAATATAAAATTCTTAGACACATTAATCATTTTTATGAGTTTTTAGATACCAAGCTTCATATTTTTCCAGATAAGATTTTTGATGAGTCCAACTTAGATAACACTAAAAATTACTTCTTCTCCTATTATTGTCATTTATGTAATGATTTAGAACCAATTAATAATGAAATTTGGGCGGATGTTGTAGTTTTTTATGAAAAAATTCAAGAGTTTAAATTAAATACTAGTAATAATATTAATTTTGAATTAAAAGAATCAATCAAAGATTTATCAGAAAAACTATCTCAATTTAAGTTTAGAAAATCTAAAAAAATATTAAAAATTAGGGTGGTGTTTCAAAAAGTATGCTGACATTAAATGAAGCCATTATTGATGTAAAAAAAGGTTAAGTCGAAAGCTTTAAAATGGTTTTCAATCTTTTTTGAAAAATTACAACTCCTTCTAAAACCGCGCCTAATTCGATGCCTTATTTTGCAATTATTACCTTCAATACCTACAGTAAAAAATTTACCAATACTTTGCTTGCAGTTTTTAAAAGCAGTTATGAAACTGTCCCAATGATCACTTGCAATTCGGGTGTAGTGAATACCTAATTGTTTAAGCTTTGCCTTCAATCGTTGAACTGTAGCTAAGTCTCTTTTACCCCAAACATAAGCAACAATCTCACCTGTTTCTCGATGGTAGGCGTAAATAAGCCATTGTTTATTATTTTTATTTCCCACAAAAGTCCAAAACTCATCAACTTCAAGAGACTCATAATGACTTTGTTTAGGCTGATTTTGGTAGGTCGATTCGGTTAAAGTACGTAAAACTTTACCGATACTGATTCGCTCAACTTCAGCGATATCTCGTATACCACTACCTCTGACCATCAACTGTAATATTTTTCGAGTAATGCCTGAATGACATCCTAGATAGCTCAGAGCATGGTCACCAATAAACTGACGTTTACAGTCTTTGCACTGATAGTTTTGTTTCCCATCTACTTTGATGCCATTTTTCTTTATACTGTCACTGAGGCAGGTTGGACATTTGATTTCTAGAGTTATTCGCATTTCTCTATTTTATCAAAATTCAACCTGCTTTGTTTCAGCATACTTTTTGAAACACCACCAAAATTAAATCATTACCTCCAGTCATTATTGACTATCTTGATGAAATTCTAGTCCCAGGTGCTGTTAACAATCCTTTTAAGCATTTACAAACACAGTGGAAATATTATGTGGCATACATTCTATTGTCATATGTAGGTTTGAGACGTGGAGAATTATTACTATTAAATATCGATTCTTTCTTCATGACGAAAAGCTTTAAAAATAATAAAAATTATTATTACTTAAATGTACAAAATAATGAGAGTGATGATGATGAACGCTTTACAGAGCTGAATTTAAAAAATCAATATGCTACTAGGCAGATACCTATTGGTGAGGATATATACAAACTACTCAAAATTTATTGTGAGGGCTATAGACCACGCTCTTACACCCCTTTTATATTTATATCCAATAGGCATAAACCATTGTCCGTAGAAGCCTTAAATAAGACATTTCTAAAAATTTATCAAGCGTTGCCTATAGAATTATCAAAACAGTTAGAAAAGACACACGGTCTTACAAGCCTATCACCTCATATGTTACGTCATACTGCTGCTTCAATTTGTGTTTCGCTCTACCCAGATGATAATAGAGATAATATGTTTGCTGTAATGAGGAGTTATTTTGGATGGTGGCCAGATTCCAAAATGCCAGCATACTATGCTAGCAGTGCCTTCAATGACCAA
This sequence comes from Acinetobacter sp. YH16056_T, assembly GCF_024605895.1. Classification (NCBI taxonomy): domain Bacteria; kingdom Pseudomonadati; phylum Pseudomonadota; class Gammaproteobacteria; order Moraxellales; family Moraxellaceae; genus Acinetobacter; species Acinetobacter sp. YH16056_T. The sequence goes on from NZ_CP094545.1 coordinate 1,613,883, forward strand.
ATGCAGGCAAAATATCTCGATATATTAAATAGAAGAATATCAACAATAGAAAGAATATTTAGTCACGATTAGTGAATGATTGCTGTCGCTCTATCATCTAACCGTTTTTTGATTATTGGCCAATCAGGCATAACTTGACTTAGAAGTTGATAGAAACGCTCGCTATGATTATGTTCAACCAAATGACAAAGTTCATGCAAAATCACATAATCAATGCAAATTGCGGGCGCTTTAACTAGATGCGGGTTCAGTGTAAGAAGACCTGATGGTGAACAGTTCCCCCACTGTGTGCGCATGCTCATCAAACGAATATCAGGCTGAGTTTCAACCCATAGGGCTTGCTCTAGAATACGTTGCAAACGTACTTTAAATATGACTTTTGCTCGTGATCTATACCATTCATTTAAATAAGATTTAATACTTTCAATATCCGCATCTAAGGTGTTTACCTCCAATCGTCCCCTCAGAAGTTTTACACCTTTTGGCTTGGTATCATCATGAATCACTTTCAATTGATACTGTTTACCCAAATAAAAGTGGCTTTCACCACTTTTATATTGGCGAGGCGTGATAAATTTGCTTTGTTCACGGAACTCTCGTAATTGCTTATAGATCCAACGACTACGTTGCTTTACCGCTTCAATGATTGTTTTATCATCTGTATTTAACGGTGTTGATACAACTACCCGACAATCAGCATAGACTTTAATCAGTATTTTTTGAGAACGACTAGAACTTTCAAGCACCTCAAAATCGATAACTTCATCACCATATACAATGCTTAACTTTTTCTCTGGCAGCGTATTCATCCTAGAGCCCATTCAAACCGACCCGAGTAATTTGTACGATCATTTCCACAATTTTTTTGGCTTGATCCATACCACTCCCAATGGATTTACATTCACGGAACATCTGAGGTAATAGTTTTTTACGGATATCTGCTTCAATATTTTGTGGATTAATTGAGTTTTCAGCCACAGAACTCATAACAGAACGGTCAACCTCGAAAGCAAGTTCAATCCACTTATCTTGATTCTCTTGATCTGTTATCGAGAATGCTTCAGGTAATAGCTTCTTAAAGACCCCGTAATAAGCTTGAGCATGCTTATTACCACTGAATACATCAGGAATTTCATCTAAACGACGAGCTTCTACTTGCTCTTCAAACTCCCTAAACAACATGTGTTGCTTCAATGGGTGATCAAACTCTTTCTCTGCTTCTTCAATGACTTGACGTAACAGCTTAGAGAAAGCCTCCTGAGCATAGGGATCATCACGCAATTGCTGTTCAATCATCTTCGTTACACGAGTTTTGATGATATCCGTTTCATTACGTGTTTTCTCTTCACTCCAATCTTCAGGTTGCGCCACTTTGCCCATCTTGCCGACTTCATAGACTCCATCAGGGTCTTTTACCTCAATACCCACAACATGTTTATCAAGAAGTTTTTTGACTTGCTCAGCATACTGATCATAGTCAATAGTCTCTCCAGCATCTCGTTTCACAATCTGACGCAAGCTTGTAAATAGTTTGACTGTTTCTTTGTAGTGCTGACGATCTGCATCAGAAAAGCTTTTATCTTCAAAGAAGTTTGCTGACTGCAACGCAACTTTTAAACAACTTGCAAACTCTGTAAGTGCTTCATAAAAATCATCACGAACTTTTAAGTGAATATCGACTAACTCACCCTCACGTTCTTCAATACGAGGGACTAAAACTTGGCGCAACTGCTCTAGATCATTTTTATTTTTTACACCATCAAAAATCGCCCATAGCGCTTTATACAAACGAGGTAAACGTTTGTATTCAGAGCTCATTTGCGTATACAAGCCTGTAAGATCATTGATATCATAGCCACCTTGGGTACGAGCAGCGAGATCTTGGTAATCAAGAATTGTGGCATCTAATTCTTTTAAAATACCTCGATAGTCAATCAATAAACCAAACTTTTTCATCGGATGAAGTCGGTTTACACGCGCAATTGCTTGAATCAGATTGTGCTGTTTTAAATTTTTATCAATATAAAGAACAGCATTTTTAGGTTCATCAAAACCTGTTAAGAGCTTATCCACCACTATCAGCAATTTAAGCGAATCATCTTTTTCAAAACGCTCAATTACTTGTTTGGTATAAGTTTGCTCATCCTGAGTGCCGACATTGTCTTTCCACCATTGGGTCACTTCAGGGGTAGTCGATTCATCAACATCAGTATTTCCTTCACGACTATCAGGTGGGCTCATCACCACAGCAGACTCAAACAAGCCTGCTTCATCCAAGTACTTTTTATACTTAATCGCTGAAGCCTTGCTATCGCAAGCAAGCTGTCCTTTTAAACCATCATCAATATTTTTCACAAAATGATTGGCAATATCTAACGCAATTAGGCGAATACGATCATCCGCTGTATAAATCTCACCTTTTCTCGCAAATTTACGTTTTAAATCTGCTTTTTGCTGATCATTTAAACCTTCTGTTATCCGTTCAAACCACGTATCAATCGCTCGTTCATTGACATCTAAATCAGGAATTCGTTCTTCATAGAGCAAAGGCGTTACGGTTTTATCTTCTACCGCTCTTTGCATCGTATACGCATGAACAATAGGACCAAACTTGTTAACGGTCTTTTCATCTTTAAGCAATGGTGTACCTGTAAATGCCACGAATGCCGCATTTGGAAGTGCGAGTTTCATACGCACATGGTTTTCACCACCTTGGCTTCGATGCCCTTCATCAATCAAGACAATGAAGTCTGAACTTGTATTGACACATTCAGGAAGTTTGGTTGCTGAGTTAAATTTCTGAATCAAAGAAAACATGATTCGCTCTGTGCCTTTGCCAATTTGTTCAGCCAAGCGTTTACCTGAAGTCGCCATGGCGTTTTGCTTGTCTCTTTTCCCTGTCAGTTCGCCACCAGAAACAAAGGTTTTACTGAGTTGATCTTCTAAATCAACACGGTCAGTAACAACCAAGATACGGCATTGTTTTAAAGCTTCATGCAAGATCAAGGCTTTACTGAGAAAGACCATGGTAAAAGATTTACCTGAGCCTGTTGTATGCCAAATTACACCACCTTCACGGCCACCTTTAGTGTTTTTAGTACTAATACGTTCAATGAGTCGCTTAATACCAAAAATTTGCTGATATCGAGCAACAATTTTTCCAACTTTCTTATCGAAAAGCGTATATAAACGAACAATTTCGAGTAGTCTTTCAGGCTTTAATAAACTAATAAGTAATTGATCTTGGCCCGTAACAGCCAACTCTCCACCTGCAATAAGGTTTTCATACCAATTTAAGTCATCGGCTGGACGATAAGAAAATAGGCTCTGTTTTTGTGAAGCACTTAATTTCTTATTTTTAAGCGCAAACATGTCTGCATCAGAAATATCTTCTTCTCGCCATGCTGCCCAGAATTTTGCAGGGGTATTGCATGTGCCGTAACGCCCTTCATGTCCATTTATAGAGAGTAGCAGTTGGCTATATGCAAACAAATGTGGAATTTCATCAGGTCGCTGATTACGAAGCGTCTGAGAAATACCTTCATTAATCGTTGGACCTTTCTTTGCCTGACTATCGGGGCGTTTTGCTTCAATCACTACTAAAGGGATACCATTTACAAAGCAAATGATATCGGGTCTACGTATATCTACACCACCTGAGCGTGTAACAGCAAATTCTTCAGTGTATGAAAAGTTATTGTTATGGATGTTATACCAATCAATCAGTGGAATCGTTGGGCTAACCTTTTTTCCATTCACAAATTCAGTTACAGGAATGCCATAGAATAAGTGGTTATACATTTTTTCATTGGCTGTCAGTAACCCTTCATTCAAAGCAGGGCTACAGATTTCGGCAATTAAGTTATCAACTGATTTTGAAGATAGTGGATATTCTTTGCCCGCGAATGGAAAAGTACGTTTAGAGAGCTCTTGACGTAAAATTTGGCGTAATACCACTTGGTCTTGCTTTCCATCACGGGCAGAAAGTGCATGTGATGGCGGTAAAAATGACCATCCTAAGTTAGTCAACAAGGCTAAAGCCGGAAGTTTTGCACTATATTCTTCTTGAAGTTTAGGAAGAAAATTTGTCATCAATTATATCTCGATAAATTAGCAGTTTAGATTCGATTTGAATCAACGCTTAAGAACTGCATCACAATCATATCCAGGAGGCAAATGTTTGAATAAATCTCTTGAATTTGGTGAAGATTTAAATTGAAAATCTCTTAATTCCTTAATCGATAATTTAGTTGTAAGTACACAGGTATTTTCCCCACCTTTGACATAAAGCATAGTCTTGCTCTCTGTTTTTGAAGGTCTCAATACACAAGATCCCCCATAGTGAGACGTATTAGCTTGTACTGTATAACAGTGTAAATCTCTTACCGCAGATTCAAGAATATGCTGATAATAATTGGTATCTCTGTTCCAAACACACGCTATTAATAGGTCAATTTCAGATTTAAATAAAACTCTATGAGTGATATCTGATAGCTCAAAACAATTGTAGGTTGCAAAGGAAATACCACGCCAAGATACTTTATGGTAATAAACATGTGGCTTAATTTCTAAATGTCCAGCCTTCAATCTTAGAGTTTGGAGCATATCTAACTCTGATGGTGCATAATGATTTTTTATACGAGCCGTCACTACACAAGATTTATATTCACCTGAAACTCTAAATGGCAAAGCCTCGATGATTAAATTATATGCAACACCATTAACAACCCAATGTTCTAGACCAAAAACTAAACCTATTTGGTGTCTTCTTGAAAAAGCAACCATAAATGGAAGCCAACTTACTGGAATTGCTACTTCTGGTAAAATAAGTAAATCGGCATGTTCTCTTAATGATGAATTAAGAATATTGAATAGTTTTTCCTGTCTATTAAAACTTAAATTTGGCTTGCAATCTTTTCTTACAGCAGAGGCTATGTCCGAGTCTGCTATCTTTAAATTCCCAATAGCTAAATTAATAACCGCTTTAAATTCACATCCAGCAACTTTAAGTTCAGATTTTACTATGCCTGTATTAGCTGCATTTTCTTGCTCAAATTTTACTGAAAACCCTTGACCAAAACTCTTTTCTTTATACTGTTTTATACATTTTGCCATCCAGTCATTCATATTAGGTTGTTCAATCAACTCATTTCCTAAATGGAAAAGTTGCCATTCATCAAAATGTATAAACCGTGGTGAAAGCTCTATTTTTTTTGTATCTAAATTTTGATTTTCTGAAGCTAAAAAGTCCGTTTCAGAAGTCAAGTCTCCATCATAACTAGAAAAATTGGCTAAAGGCCAAGCTACTAAATGGTGTCTTAAAAGGTTAGACTGACGAAACTGCCAAGCATATCTATGTAAATTTGAACCATAATTAATTAGGCTATTGATATTTGGTTTGTTGTCTTCATTTATAAATGCTGAATCATTTTCTATAAAACCCCATAAATTATTTGAATATTCTTTAATATCCAACAAACCTAAAGTAATGGATACCGATAATTCACTAAATAACTTAAGGTCATCCTGAATTTTTTCCGTTAATTTTATAGATTTTTTCTTTAAATTAAGTGTAACTCCATCAATTTTAGAAATCTCATCATCAATATAATCTTTAAAAGATTTTATGAAACTAAATTGATGGGTAACAACACCATATTGGTATAACTTTTCCCATAAACGGAAAAACTGCAACGCATTTTGACCTTTAAAGAATTGTTTAAGCTGAGGGAGTATATTTTCTTTTCTATCGATATGACATAATCGATGTGCTGTAATATGACTAGAGATATATTTAGAAAGTTCTGTTTCATTTTCAGCCAATCCAATCACACTACGTAAGGTATTCGCAGATCCGTTGTATAAAATATCGTATGCGAATCGATCTAAATCTTTATCTATATGATCATTAGGTAAAAATTTAAATGCACTACTACGTTCATCGAGCTCTTGTTTGAATAAATCCAATCCAGCTTTACTATGTTCTTTATCAAAAAATTGAAGAATTAACTTATCCTTTTGGATAGGTAATTTATTTTCTTCAATTTGAATTTGATAGTTTGACTGATCTTCAGATTTACTAATTAGTCCTTCAAAGTAATTTTCAATAAAAGATTCAATTGGATTCTCAATATCAAAATTAGGTCTCTTAAATACCATCAATATATCATCAACATATCGACCATAGTATAAAGGTCTAATATGCTTCTCCACATGATTATCAAAATCAGACAAATACCAATTTGCGATAATTGCGGATGATGCAAAACCAATAGGAAGTAGTTTTTTATCTTTACATTCTTTATGTGTTCTTGAGATTGGAGTGTTTATTTTAATTAGATATGCAGCATGCATTTTTTCAAGTAAAGTATTTAACTTTAAGGCTATATCTAATTGATCCTTTTGATCCGCATAATAACTTTGAATATCTTGTTCAATTTTTTCAAAACTTAAATTGACTTCATAAAAATATGATTTTAAATCTAATGAAAATAAGGCCACATCATCGCCAAATTGAGCAGTTTCTGTAGCTGCTTTAATTGCTTGATCACGCCAAGCATTGTATTGCTCGATATACCGTTTAAAAACCTCTTGACCATTCACACCATCACACTTATTACCATATTTTAAAGTCGATGGATGCATTCTATTACCATAGTTATCTTTGCTGACCTTTACCTCAAGGGCTGGACCCACAAAAAGACACCAAAGTATTTCTAAAATATGAATTTCAATCGGTGCTTTTACAAAATAATTAACTTTAGAAACTTGATATTTCTCAGAATCTTTGACATTGCTTATAAAAAGCCCATTCCCACCATCATTATGCTTCTTTTGTAATTCATCCTCATTTCTATCTACTTTTTTAGGCAATAGATGGTAGTCAATTTGATTTAAAAGTGTTTTTAATTTTTCATCTTCATCTAAATTTTCACAAACAATAAGATTTAATAGGTCATCGAAGATCTCTTCGAGATTATTATTTATTTCAAAATCAGCAATGCGCTGTTTGAGAAATAAATTAATATTTTCATGATAAGCATAACTTTTTAAATATAAATACGCTTTTTTAATATGATTAGAATTCAACACTATCATTATCCCCTAAAATAAAAAATGCACATAACCTAAAAAATTATTTATTTTTTAGTAACTTAAAACTCAACTGATAACGATAAAACTCAATATTCTGAGCCGCACTCAAAGCACGACGAATTCTTAGGTCATCTTCTAGTGCAATGATGACACCTTTCACTTGTTGATCTGCCTCAGCTAACTCATCTTTGACATAGCCCATATAGCGTTGAATTTGCCCCACAACACGATCACTTGCACGACCACGCTTAAGTTCAACAACAAGTAACGTCTTCTTATCCTTACTGATGGCCAAGATATCGATAGGACCTGTATCCGATGGATACTGCTGACCGACCAATTGACCTTCTTCGGTATAGATATCATAAGTCGAACCCAACTCGGTCTTAGACCAGTTTTCAACTAGAAAATGCTCCAGATGTTTTTCCAAAGCAAAAGCCGCTGGGTCTTCTACAATTTCATCGGGTTCTAAACCTTCAACGGGTTCTTTGCCTTGTATTAAGACTTTAAATTCTTCGGCATATTTAGTGATATTACTCACAGTACCGACTGATCCCGATGAGTTTTTTAGCTCTTGAGACATCAATTCTCTAGGCAAGGTTTGCTCAAACCATTCAACTTTTCTTCGATGGCTTAATTCACCTGAAGGCACATAGTAGTAATCTGAAATCACTTTACCTACTAAGTAGTTACCGTCTCCACGAGGCGTTAGAATGATATCTCCCTGTTTAATCCCTTTGCAGATAGTGTGTAACATGCCACATGCTAAGCCTGCCGAAATCTTAGTTTTATCAGGTAATGCTTTAAGATAAACAGGAATAAAACGATGATTAAACTCACGCCAATCATCAGGTAAGTCCTGTGTTAAGTCTTGGTCAATGTTCCAGTTGGCAGCAATAAAGCCGCCATCTAGAAACTCTTGAGCAAATACAGACTTCGCACCCGCCATAATGCGGTAGTAGCTAGGTGTTATTTGCATCATTAAGCAGCCACCTTGACACGTTTTTTACCTGTCAAAAGTTGTTGCATGAGTGCTTTTTTCTCTTGCTTTAAGCAATCAAGTTTCTTTTGCAAGGTCTCAATTTCTTTATCAGCTACCGAGATAATTTTCGCAATTTTTTGTTGCTCTTTAAAACTTGGGAATTTAAGACTAATCGTTCCCATCACTCCATTCATTAGCTTAGGATTAGCTAAAGTATGTGAAACGTACTTATAGGCCTCTCTTGATAAAGAAAAAGCTAGAAATTTTAAATCAATAGATGATTTTTTAGGTGTTAAAGTTCCACAGACATTTGTGCAATTAAATTTACCAGTTCTATAAAAAACAGTTCCAGCATTCACACCATCTGTAGTCCACGTAACCACTTCGCCATCAAAATCATAAGAATTTAAATATCCCATTACCCCATTATGTAAGGTCTGTGAAGAATATACAGGAAAGGTTCCTTTATTTTTTTCAATTTCAGTTTTACTAATTACTCTCCCACGCCCTACATGACATATTTCTGATACATGTACCTGATTCCATTCATCATGAAATCTCACCCCATTTTCATCGAGCAAACGCTTCTTACCCGTCAGCAACTGTTGCATTAATGCCTTTTTCTGCTGTTGGCTATTTTTGAGCAGTTTTTCAGTAGCCGAAATCGCTTGATCCCAAGTCGAAAGGATTTGGGCAATTTTTTCTTGTTCTGGCAAAATTGGAGCTAAAACTGGAATACTTTCACAATTTGCCTTATTTAAATATAGTATGGTCGTTTTAGATGCGACACTTTCCATATAAGGCTTCTGTGTTTCTAACCAGTATGCTAAATATTCATTATTAATAACATCAGTACATACAAAAGCATGGAGTTGTTGATTAATAACTAAGGGTTGTTTAGCAATAGCTACTACACCGAGTTCTCCAACAGCCGACATAATTACAGCTCCAGCAGGAACAACTTTTGCTCCTACCTCTTTAACAGCTTCATCAGAGATATAATTAACTTGTAAAACTGACGGTAGATAGCGACCATTAATTTCAGGTGTTGTTACCCAAGGAATATTGCCATCAAAAGTCTTTGGCTTATTGCGACCTGGAACTATTGATAAACAAATTTCATTTATTAAAAATTTTTTCCATCCATTAGGCACCATAACCCAACTCCTCTAAATACTTCGCCATCTGAACTTCAAGCTCAGCAAGTTGAGCCTTTAGCTGCTCACGCTCAGCACGTACAGCAACCAAATCAATCTCAGCTTCCTCTTCAAAGGTATCCACATAACGAGGAATATTTAGGTTGTAATCATTGTCTTTCACTTCCTGCAAAGTCGCCAAATACGCATACTTATCTACGCTTTCACGAGCACGATAGGTTTCAATAATCTTGGCAATATTGTCTTCAGTTAAATTGTTTTGATTTTTACCTGACTTAAACTCACGGCTTGCATCAATAAACAAAACCGAATCATCAGACTTTTGCTTTTTGAAAATTAAAATCGCAGCAGGAATACCCGTACCGTAGAACAGCTTTTCAGGTAAACCAATCACCGCATCTAACAAGTTTTCGTTAATCAACTTCTCACGAATCTTCCCTTCAGACGAACCACGGAATAACACACCATGTGGAACCACAACACCCATACGACCCGTAACAGGCTTTAGCGTTTCAATCATGTGAGAGATAAAGGCATAATCACCTTTGGTCTTTGGCGGCAAACCACGACGGAAACGATCAAACTTATCATTTTCAGCTTGCTCATAACCCCACTTGTCTAATGAAAATGGTGGGTTTGCTGTCACAATATCAAACAGCATTAAATCGCCATTCTTATCCAATAGTTTTGGATTACGAATGGTATCGCCCCACTCAATTTTGTGGTTGTCTTCGCCATGCAGGAACATGTTCATTTTGGCTAATGACCACGTTGAACCAATCGCTTCTTGACCGTATAGTGCGTATTCTTTGCTATTGTGATTACTTACAACTTTACGACCACACTTCATCAACAGTGAACCAGAACCACAGGCAGGGTCACAAATGCTGTCGCCTTTTTGTGGATCAAGTAACTCCGCAATTAAGTCCGATACTTCAGGTGGCGTATAGAATTCACCTGCCTTTTGACCACCACTCGCAGCAAAGTTTTTAATCAAAAACTCATAACCGTTACCAATCACATCAAGTGAACCCACACGGCTTGGTTTTAAATCTAAATCAGGCACAGCAAATACTTCTAAAAGATCTTTTAGAATCGTATTTTTTTGCTTTTCTTCGCCCAATTTATCCGTATTAAAAGAAATATCTTGGAAAACGCTTTTACCTACATCTTTCAGCTTTGTCCCATTGGCTTCTTCAAGTGCATGTAAAGCCATATCAATACGTTCACCATTACCGGGCTCAAAGCGACGCTCATGCAAAGTATAGAAATTAGATTCACGAGGCAGGACAAAACGCTCGTTTTTCATCATTTCTTCAATCAGTTCAGGCTCATCACCATATTCATTTTTATAATTGTCGTAGTGATCTTGCCATACATCCGAAATGTACTTTAAGAACAACATCGTCAAAATATAGTCTTTGTAGGTATCAGCACTCACTGTGCCACGGAATACATCACATGCCGACCAAAGGGCTTTATTGACGGTATCTTGATTAATTTGAGTAACCATTATTTGTTTCCTTGGAGCAGTTGTTTAAACATACCCATCATCATTTGTTCACGATTTTTAAGTAATTGTTGGGTCAAGATCTGCTCTTGCTCCCAAATACGGTTTAATTCGATTATCTGTTGCTGAATGTCCAAGCTAGGGACTTCAATCTCAAACTGGCTAACAGTTGATACGCTAAGCATCGGCATCTTAGAACCCTGACTTTCTTTGCGTAATTCATATTGCACATGAGGCTGGTTCAAGTACCAGCATACGTATTCAGGTAGTACATTTTGATTAGGCATCAAAATCAAAAATTGACTACTTACAATTAAGGGTAATGTTTTTGATTGATCTTGATGACCTACAAAATAATGTGCCTTGAGATACTCTCCACGACAGGGCAACAATACAGACTCAGGCGATACGATTGCGTTATCCTTACCCTGCCAATCAATTTGCGGTAAAGCATCAGCAAAAAGCGTATAGCCACATGTATCCGTTGCAATGTTACGAATATCTTTGATCTGCAATACATGGGCATTGCCTGAATCAACTTCTTCAACCTTTTCACGGAATGTAAAGCCTGTGCGGATCTCTGCGAGATCGCTCAGTTTTAGGAATCTTTTTAACTTTGCCATAAATATTTACTCTGAAAGAGAATGAGCCATCCTTGGCTCAGTCCACTTAAGATGCGTTACCAACATATTTCTTTAGCCAATCAGTCATTGATTTGTCTTTATCTGAATCCAAATTTATCCAAGCCGCATCTCTTTGCAAACGTGTCACTAATAAACCATCATCTCTATCCATGACTTGTTGTAAATCATCACGAATCTGTGGTGCTATTTTATCCGAAACGATAATCCAACAGGACTTTAACGGTCGACACCATGTTCCATAAGCCTTAATTTTTTATCCAGCTCTTCATAGTTACGTTGTTTACGCAGGTCATAATTGATCTGATATACTTTCATTTGTTCTTAACTCCTAATGTTTAGTCACGTTAATGGTTTTGAATTCGATGACAGGCGGCCACCTGTCATCACTAAATTTAATGCAGTAGAGACACTATGAGACATGCCGAGTGTTATGTTAGGTTGGTATTTGTGTTATGTCAATAAAAAACGCAGTAGAATCCCTATGTAAAATAATAAATAAATTTTCCTACTTTTTGTGAATTTCAACGAGGTTCTGGAAATTCTCAGATTTCAACTCAAAAAATTTAATATTGGCTATTTGAATTTAAAGTATATTGATTATTGGTGCTCTTCATAGAAAGTGATTCAATTATTTAATTCAAATTTATAAAAAACTGCTGAAGGGTTTTGTTGCACCCTTCTTAGACCAACCATATTCTGCTGTTTCATTACTATTGATGCCTGACTCATCAATATAAAGAATCTGTTCTTTTACATATTCGGCTTTTAATTGAGGCAACAATCATTGAAAGACAGCTCGACCTATTTTGCAGGCTTGTCTAGAGTAATATTTTTACATATAAAATATAAAAATCAATACCTTACAAATTAAAACTCTTATTTAAATCACATTTACAACAGTTCATTAATAATTATTTAATTATAAAAATTATTATATTTATAATAAATAGAATTTTATTGAGATTATTATATTTATAATAAATAGAATTTTATTGAGATTATTATATTTATAATAATCTTGAAGAGCTTGCAAAAATTTATTTTTTATATATTATTCTTAATGAAATAAAAGGAATTATCATGGATAACAAATATCAAGAAGCAAGTGCATTAGAATTTAATGATGATGGTTTATTTAAAATATCTACAAAATATATTAGATATGAAGATGATTTTACAGAAAAAATACACACATTTAGGGATGTTGAAAATGATAGTTGGGAAATTTATAGTGATGGGTGTAAAAAGATAATAGTTTTTAACAAATATAAGACTAATATTAAAAACTTAATTAAGTTAACTGCTATAAACATACTTACTAATCTTTCATCTTCTACATTAGTTAATTATATTCATGGATTCCTAAAAGTATTCTCTGAGCAAGAAATAATTGACATTATAAAAAATAAAGAAAAAATTCTTTATAATTGGGAAATCTATAAATCAAATAAAATCAATAGCTTTACAATCTCAACAATCTTGCCAGCTCTAAATTTTCTAAAAAACATCCTAATATATCTTTCTGTTAATAATTTATTAAGATGGAATAAAAATGATATTGAGAATATATCAAATTTAAAAAGATTTAAAATAAACAAATATGCAAAAATAAAATCCGGGGATTGTTTTTTAAATACAGAAGAGGAAGCAAAAATATTAAATTATATTGGCAAGGTAAGTAACTATGAAAATTTAACAAGTAAAGATTTAGATGAATATTGTGTTCTTATACTTTTTTATCAATTTGGTGTTAGGCCAAAACAAGTCGGAATGCTTAGGCTTTATGACTTAAAAACTTATAAAATAAATAAATACGATGAAACACTTCATGTTAAATTTCAAAAAATCAAACAAAGACATACTATGAATGCAATTCCATTAGTTAGAAAAATAAAAACAGAATGGATAGTTTTTTTTAAAGAAAAAATTAGAAAAACAGATAAACATGGTAATTATTATTTTTTTTCTAATAATAAAAACGATATACGTGAAATTTTAAGAAAAGTAACAATTAAAATATTAGGTTATCCTATTAATGCAAATATATTTAGACATTCAGTTGCACAGAGACTAGTTGAGTCTGGGGCAAATTTAGATGAAGTATCTTCCTTCCTAGGACATACTTATTCTAAAAGTGCATTGATTTACTTCCAAGTATCTGCACAGACTGGAGTATTAATTAATAAAGCTCTAGGCATATCTAATATATATAGTAAAATTTCAAAAATTACGCATGGTGATTTTATAAGTATAGAAGAATTAAATAATTTGAATACTGAAAAATACATTGAAAGTTATCCACATGGAATAGCAATATCTGGTATTGGTGGATGTGATTTAAAACAGAACTTATGTAAAAAAAATCCAGTTTTTTCATGTTATGGTTGCGATAAATTTTTACCTCTAAATGATAAAAGTGTTCATGAAAATGTATTAGAAAACCTAAGAAGTATTATAAAAAAATTTAAGGACTCTAGCTTATCTGAGACTCACTCTCCTGCTTATATGCAACTTAAGAGCCTAATATTCAATATTGAATCCCTTATACATGAAATCGAGGAAAAAAAATGAATAATTTTAAGAATTATATTTTAGAAATGAAGAAATTAGCTCAAATAAAAAAAATTAAATGGGACATAGAGGTTGACAAAAATGGTGTCGTACTCTCTGAGGATCGCTGGAATTTAAATGAGATAATTGGAAATAATACAAGACCATTTTACTATCTTTCTAGTTTCGAACTGGTTGATAAGTTTAGATTAAATAATATTGAAAATGTTATTATTAGTAATAACTGGATTGAACTTATCAAAGCAGTAACAATAGAAAAAATTTTAATAGATAAAATAAAGCCAAATAGTATAATGCCAATAATATTTAATTTGAGAGTAATAGCTAGTATAGCAACAAAACCTCCATATGATATGAATCCAGAAGATTTTTTTAAAGTTATAAATCATATTGAGAAAATAGACTCATTAAAAATTACAGCAATAAAAAGTATTGTAAAACATATTTTTGATATTAAGTTTTTATCTAAATTTTGTCCTATATATCCTTACTTAAATATTAAAAAAATATCTAGTTCTACCCCACTTTCTAATCAAATAGATAAGAGGGATAGTGCTGATAAACTACCCGAAAATAAATATTTTTGGGAACTAGTTAGAATTTTATATACAGAGGAACCAAAATCTTTTTTTGATTTTATTAGGTTTAGTCAACTAAAGTTATTAGTTCTTACTGGTTTACGGATTAGTGAAATAACTTCTTTACCTCTAAACTGTATAAAAAAGCACAATGTTTTAGATAAAAAAATCTATGAAAAAAATAAACAGTATGGGGCAGTTAGTCATTATTTTTCCCTTAAATACTTCGCAGAAAAATTAGAAAAAGAAAATCAACATAATATTTTACAAATTGAATCACAGATCATTCCAGAAATATTTGAGCTTGAAATCTTAAGTATTGTTGAATCAATTGAAAAATTAACTTTAGGTATTCGTTCAACTTTGAAAAATTTTGAAAATAAAAACTTAGGATTTTATGATGATTATATACCTGCTTACAGTGCTTATTTAATATTAAGTGGTAATAGTATTTTTTTAGAGAACATTGAATATGATACAAAGGAGCTAAATATTATACAACGTCAGGAACTATCCAATAAATTAATTGAATTGCAAATAAAACTATTAGATACCAAAGAATTCACACACTCTTTTTATACGTATATGCAAAGATTACGCTTAAAATGCTGTATATATAATCAAAAAAAACAGCCTTACCTTAGTCACGAAAAAATTATCTATAGAACCTCTTTTTTTCGAAAGTCTGATATCTTAAATTATATTTTTAATGAAAAAGAATCCAAATCTCCTGACCTATATTCTATTAAAGTGAATGATGGTTCAGTAATTAATTCTAGTGATTTTTTATTTCTGTATCCTAAAAGAGCCCTCATAGAAAATAGAAACAATGGTCTACTAGCAATTGATCATTATTTAAGTATTGGTGTTACCAATCGCCAAGCCCTGAACTGCTTTATTAGCAAAATTAGTGAAAGCACCCCTACTATTTTTGAAATATATGGATCAGATGAATTTAAAACTGCCTCACTAAAAAGCCATAGTTTCAGACACTTGATGAATACTGAATTATTCAGAAAAGGTATAGCAGATTCATTAATTACTAAACATTTTAATCGCCAATCTATTTCACAAACTTATGAATATGATCATCGCTCACTTGCTGAGAAATTAGATTTTAACAATATACCAACTATAAATAAAGACATAGATAATTCAAGAACTGAAGTACTTATAAATTTAATTAATGAAAATAAAACTAGAGGGCCTCTAATCAGCAAATATCTAGAAATTCAAGAAGAATATGGTGATGATGAAGCCTATTTGTTCTTGAAAACAGAAGCAGATGGATTTCATACAACACCTTATGGACATTGTGTAAATAGTTTTGCTGTTGATCCCTGCCCCAAACATCTTGAATGCTTCTCTGGTTGTAATCACTTTATGTCTACTGGTCTAAGTAAGCATAAACAAAACTTAATTAATCTACGAGATAAATTTAAGCAAGAATTACAAATTATTGAAGACTTCCCAAGTAAAGGAATAGGTAAATTGCATCAAATAGGTCACATTAAAAAACAAATATTAAATATAGAACTTATTTTGGAATCAGATGAAGGTTCTTTAGTTTTTCCTGCAGAAAATGATTTGTCTGATATTGATAAAAAGGATATTTTCGATGCATAATTTAATTCAACTATTAGAGCGTATGTTAGAGAATAATATTGACATTAGTTATAGAAAAGTTGCTGAATTAAGCAATGAATTCAAACATGCGTCTTCTATAACAAGGGACACTGAACGAAAAAATCTTGTTGATTCCTACAAATTTAGACAAGAAAAACTTAGATTATTAATTCGAAAAAAGACTCCTGAATATAATGTTCAACAAAAAAATCAAAGTTTACTCTTACAAATTGATGAGCTTAAGAATAATAACTTAGAACTGATAGCCTCTCATAATACTTTACTGAAAATTGTTGGTGAATTAGGTGGCTTTACAGCGTGGTCACAACTTTGTGAATCACTGGATCATTATGATCAAAGAGTTATAATTTCTAAAAATCATCCAGAATACTTAGCTTTTATAAAAAATTTACAAACTATTAGAAATCAAATGCAGCTATCTCAAATTGAATTATCAGTAATTTTGGGTAAGGATGAAAATTTTGTAGAAAATATTGAGTCTTTTGAACTTCTGCTACCAATCACAGGAGTCATCATAGTTGCTAATTTTTTACTTACACAGCAATTTGAAAATTATCGGAATTTTAAGCCAATTTTAGAGTGAGTGTTTAGGGGCTGTTGACATTTCAAGTATAAAATTTACCCGACAAAGGTAGCCAAATAAAGATACAAGCTAAAGCTACTGCTCCTTCATAACTACACTTTAGCTTATCATATCTCGTAGCTATTCCTCTAAACTGCTTCAACCGACAGAATTCATTCTCAACTAAATGTCTGATTTTATATAAATACCAATCCATGTATGATCAATAGATGACATTAACTTTATAATTAAAGCCTTTAAATGTCATCCAAAAATAAATATTAAAATTATTAATAAATACAAGATTCAATATTTTTAATAATATTAGCTATATTGTTTTTCTTTTTTATAATATTTTTTAAGTCAAAACTAATGTTATTGATATATTTTTCTAAGCAGAAATCTAACTCAGGAATTTCTTTAATTAGTTCGTTAGTTAATTTAATTTCATAGTTTTTATCTAATTCTTGTTGTCTAATTTCAATTAATTTTTTGTTTAATATTTCAGTTGCTTTAAATTTGCAATGATCAAATCTAAAATTTTCCAATTTTGAAGTTTCTGAATAATATTTTTTTCCATTCGAGCTAATAACTTCTGTGAGGTAATCCTGTCTTACAAGCTCTCTTAGAAGAGCATAAGTCTGCTGTTTTATTTCATCTGAAATGGTATCAAATTGAATCCAGATCTCTTTTGGAGTAAACATGACTAGAATAGTTTGTCGCTCAATAACGTGTAAGAACTGTTCTTTAACTGCATTTTTAATTTCTTTCATATGCCTTATCTTGGAAAGATGATAGCTAATTTTTCAATTTATAGATTCTAAATTCTAAGTTGTAGCTTACTGAAACCGAGGTATCTTTACAGATTGTATGCCCTTTATCATTAGCTTTAAGTTCATTAAACGCACTCCGAAAAATTATCAATTTTAAAAATTTAAAGGAAAATAATCTATCACTTTTCAGTCGCATGATTCGATAAAAGTAAAATTTCCTGAGATGTATGAATACTAAGGAATCCTTAGTAATAAATCAATTTAAAACTAAGAAAATCTTAGTTTTATGGTTTATATCTGAACTAATGTCACAACATAATTCAAATGTTTTCTCTATACGTTTAAGAATTGCTCGAAAAACAAAGAACTTGTCCCAAGAACGTTTAGGGATATTGGCCGGTATTGATGAATCATCCGCAAGTGCTCGGATGAATCAATATGAGACTGGAAAACATGTTCCTGACTTTCTTATGGCGACAAAAATTGCAGATGTTTTAGAGGTTCCTGTCGCTTATTTTTATACTAATGATGATTTAATGGCCGAAATTATTTTAAAAATTCATTTGATGACATATTTACAGAAATTGGAAGTTTTAAAATTTATTGATAATTCAGAAGAACTTACCGATTGATGTCAATTGATTAGCGCTTATGACGTTTATAAAAGAATTAATTAAGCTTCTTTATCACACGTACTGTATGCTAATTTTAGATCGTAAATACTTTTCGTAAAAAGTATAGATCAACTCCTTGAATAACCACATAAATGTGCTCTAATCAACAATAACGTCAACTATAAGTATTTACTTCTAATCCTTTAACTAGATTATATCAAAGCAGATTCCATCACTTATTAGACATATACTTGGTATTTTATTGTTAATATAGAACATACGGAAGTTACCTTATTTATTAAAATTTAACACTTCTTTAAATAGATAACTTCCTTTTTCTAAGATCAATCTGTGTTCATATATAAGCTAATAGTAATGATTAATTAGATTTTTTGAACATTGAACCGAAGCTAATTCCATTTTCATCTCTTGGACGTTGCCAAGCCTCGAATAAGCTCACCATACTCTTAGCCAAGCTCTTGTCATCACTAATAGAACCTATTGGGAATGAGGTTAAATAATCTGCTTCCGAATCCAATACATGCAGAATTATCACCACAAATTCATTTTCAACTGCAATGATTTCACAATTACCGTCAAGTAACCCTTCTTTAATACCGTAAAAATATTTTTGATGTTCTTTTGCAATGATCTTTCGATAATTTTGTAAGGATACACGATCTCGCTCATCTGACATCGGTAAAAAACACTTTAGCTGTATTTCATCGTTTTGTTTATTTTTGAGTTGTCCCAAAGCATTGACAAATGTATTAAATCTAAGAGATTTACCCCAAAATGCATCATCTGGAGCTAACCAATAAATATTCTGTACAGGATGATTTTTCGCAAGAATATCTTTGATTTTATTCAATATCAGTTTTGAATTACCTTGGCTATAACAAGGTCCAATAAACAGGTGATTTCCATTATTTGCTTCATTTCCCATAGGATTTAAGCTATCAAATAATGCAACTGATGCTAAAAAACGACTATCTTTAAAATATTGATGCAAATTTAACTGTTCGAAGCCTTCAAGGTTCTTCACGATATCTCGAATATTATTTCCTTTCTTACTCTGACCCAATACCTGATAAGTCTTATCTTTAAGCTCATCGCTCATAATAGAATCCAAGACTTTTATAGGTTGTGGATCGGCTTGAGCATCTATATTAAGGTCTAGCGACTTACGTACAGTGCATTCCCTAACCTTCTTTACAGTTCCCATTTTGTAGATGGCCGGTCTACCATCCATTTTTTTTAGGGTGATAATGTCATCTTCAATGAGTTGATAAAATTGCTTCTGAAATCTATCTCGAACAATACTTTCACTATTTGCTGCATGTTCGCTTGAAGCGATTAGTTTTAAGCCGTACATATTAGTATCAGGATTCTGAGCTATGTAATTAAAATTAGTAAGCTCATAAACTAGACCATGTGTATGTTCCAAGATCGAAGCAACCTTAGGTATAGAATCCACAGTTGTAAAGTATTTCATTGATTTGTTTGTCAAATGAAATAACCCATCTTGTTTAAGCTCAATCTCGTTATTTGTAATCAGTTGATCTAAAACTATCCGTGACTCTCTTTGATTCATACCCAAAAAGTTTGCAATGTTTTTGACCGACATTGGGCTGATACGCAGTAAACGCATAATCATTGAATCAATAAATTTTGGCATTTGGCTTGATGTATAACTGAATTTTATTTCAAACTTCTGTGCCGGAATCAAAATATCAACATCATGATATGGGATGCTGTAATTACTCATGACTGATACCTCGACTTGTCTTTGTTTTGATATTTGCGTTTAATTTGAATTCATTTTTTCTATCAGCAATATATTGGTAACGTGTCCTATCGCTTGAATACTCCTTAATATAGTTAAGCACTTCACCAAGCGGTGATTCTTGATGTTTTGGCATACTCCATAAACGTGAAGCACCAAAAATAACTAAACGATCCATTGCCCTAGATAATGCAACATTAATTCGGTTTGGCATGTTCATGAATCCAATTTTGTTATCTGGGCTATTTCGGGTTACAGACAGAATGATGATTCTATTCTCTTTCCCCTGATAACTATCGACAGTATCAATTTTTACTAATGATCTAAAATCTTCATTCCAAGCTTTCGAATTGAACTGCTTGCGTAAATAACGCTTTTGTTCACCATACATACATATAATGCCAATCGGAGGCTCATTAGGCTTAGATCGTTCTTTTAACTCTTTTAGTAACTCCTCATCTGCATGAATTTTTTCTAACAAACCAATAATCTTACGAGCCTCATGCTTGTTAAAGAAGGTTGTTCCAACACTATCACTAAATTTTTCAGACGTATCGACCCATGTGACAGTAGAACGTAATTCTTGAACCGAACAATGCTGGTATATATTTGGTACGATTCGAACCATTTTCTCTTGGTAAGGCTTACCTAGAGGCTCAATAACGCCTGTTACTAATTCCTCATCATAGAAACACGCAGAAACCATTTCTCCAATTGCTGGAGCCATACGATATTGAACTAATAACTTACCCTGTACAGCCTTACCATACGGCGAATTAAATAATCGTTCAAAATCACTTTTTAAGTTCGCTTCAATACGGTTTTTTGTAAATCCTAACTTTCGACCAAGGGCTTTAGCATGTTCAGGTGAATATAATGGAGGTAATTGTTTATGATCTCCAACTAATAAAATGCGTTTAGCAGATTGCATCGCAATAGCCAATTCTGAAGAAATTGACCTCGCTGACTCATCAATAATGACCCAATCGAATGATTGGTTCGCAATGTCAATAGAGTGATGTCCTATACCTACACAGGTACCGCAGATAAATTGTCTAGTTTTAGAAAGGTATGTTTCGTAATTAGCATTTGGACTATCAATCAGTTGATCATAGTCGAAAGCAATTTGCACCAAGGCTTTAGCGTTATTTGCAGCCTTACCCTGAACCTCAAAAGTCTCGTCCAGCATCTCCCATATTTGAGTTTCTCGATCTAGTATCTGACGACTATTCCATCCTAATAATGAAGTATGCAATTCCTTTGAATAATCCTTAAGTCTTTCGATAAGCTTCGTTGACAGGTTATTCCATTCAGCCTTGGAGATTAATTGATTATCTTCTGATTCTGTTGATATCCACATTCTAGATAAGTGACCAAACAAATGTACTTTTAAAAACAAAGCACATGCCAAATAATCTCTGTCAACGCCTATCGACTGACTCAAAGAAAGAACTCGATCTTCCATTTCCGTTAAGAATAGATTGCGATGTGTGGATATGATCGAATCCGAAAATACATCTTTTAGATTATTCGATACTGCATTCTCTCTGTTACTGAAACGTACAATCTCTAAAGGCGTATTTAGGCGGTGCGAGTGTTTTCTTATTCGTTCAGCAGCAGTATTAACAGCTTCATGTGATTGACTGACCATCAATACATTATTGACGTTTTGTTTTTCAAAAAGAAAGTGAACAAATGCTGCAATAAATTCAGTTTTACCTGTTCCTGGAGGACCTTGTAGAATTGAAACAGGCCCGTAGTTTATTAATTTTCGAAAAGCCTCGCGTTGAAGACTGTTCAGACTGACAACAACCTCACCTTGCTCATTATGTTGATCAAATCTCTCGAAGTCCTTATCAGTGACTGTAATATCATAGTGAGTCGGTCTAATATCTGAATTAGGCTCGAAATATTCTACCAAGTTTGGAATATCTGATTGTCTTCTTAGAATTTGCTCTAAAGCATTTTTTCTTTTCAAGAATGAAGATTTATCAGCTTTTGTTCTTAAATATAGAACTTCACCAACCTTAATTTTATCGGCGTGTTTAACACCTTTAACTCTTAATTCACCTGCAAGTGAGTTCTGAATATCAATATCACCTACTCGAAATTCTCTATCTTCTCCATTAAAATCAATAGTCTTGTAAATTAGGCTTATAAGTGAATCTTTAGGAAACTTATCTAATACATCATTATCATCTTCATATCTTGCAATGTAAATTTTACTATCAACCAAATGTAATGGTTGTGACAAGACGATATATGGTAATGCCTCAGTCTCAGTCTCTAAAATTGCCTTCCATAGCTTCTTAGTATCAATATTTAGAGCAGCTAGTTTCTGAATATCATCGCTTAAGTTGTCATCTCTAGATTTTGATGAATGTTCTACTGGAAGTTGATTTTCTTGTGTAAATAATTGTTGATCTGCCTTGTAGTCTTCAGATAACTCCAAATTTTTACTTACATCAACACTTTCATCTTGATCATTAGCTTGCTCTTGAAGGACATCATTAATAGCTGTTGAAAACTCATCGATTTTAAAAAGAAATTCTGATAGTTCAGCATATTCAGGTCTACCTACAGAATGTCTAATATCAAGAGCCACATTTATTTCAAGCATAGCCTGATCTATGACGTAATGTGGAACAACGTCTGACTCACGCACTCCAGTTACAAAGCGTATAGTCTTACTATTTGGATCGAGAATAAACTGTATTGACCCTCCAACACCTTGCATCTTAACAATAATATCATTTGCGTTACGTCCCTTTTCTAATGCTAGATAAATACGTTTATTGTCTGCAAAAATTTTAAGCTCTGTAAACTTATCAGGCACAGGAATTCGAAGTGTCGGAGTATCACCATGAATTTGTTCAGTTTCTATACTTTCTAATAAACGGTTTAGATCACCCAAAGGATATTCTGATTCTTTAAGTTCTATATTTACAGCATCGCTAACCCATTTGAATTCTGAACTATCACTTCCTATTTCAAATCCTAGAATTTCACATACCAATACCATAATTGCATAATTTTGGCACTGTTCACTTGTGGGATTATCAATGTAGGATGGGTAATACTTACTTTCGTGATCTAGATATTCATTAATATCAATAATGTCATTAAAAATAAAACTGTTATCATTCAAATTTAATAAGAGGCTTTTTTGGTCAATTCTTCCGATTGGCAAACCTAACTTGTGTAGATGAATGATGGCCTCAATCAAATTAGCTGCCAACAATAATTTTGATTCTTTCGTAGTTTCAATTTGATCAACAGTTATACCTTCAACAAAATTGCTAACTAGAAATAAAGATCTTGATTTTAATGAAATACCAAATCTTTCTATGCTTGGTAAATATGATAAATTTTGGGAGTTAGCTTCCTCAATACGCTCAAAAAAGTGCTGATATTTTAAAATATCGCTAGATGAAAATTCATTTACATGAACATCAGCCCATTCTTTGACACATAAATTACCTGAACGATATAAGATAATATCGTTCTTTTCATCTTCATAAATTTCATCATCTTCTGGATATAATCTATTCAGTCTTTCTGAAGTGATATATTCATTTAAACATGAAATATCGGCTATAAAATCTACGGCTTGAACAGGTCGTTTTGCATTGAACTCTCTAAACAATTGGCTAGCATCATCTATTTCAAGATTGATAGCCTTTCTCACTAAGTTTGCTAACCAATGGTCACTATTAACACATATATTATTTAGAGCTTTTGGGGTTAAACGAATATTCGACCACAAATGCCATGCGATAACCCCTAACATATAGACGTCTTTTTTAAACGCTTGTACATTAGCAATTTTTGATTCTTTCCCATCAGCAATAAATACTAAATCAGGTTGTAAATCACGAATATTATTAGCTATATTTTTTGAATCTGATGTTAAAAAATGTGAAATAGCCACATCTTTTTCAGGCGATATCCAAATACAATGCGAATTAATATCTCCATGTGATATACCTAGGTTATGCATCTCAGAAAACTTGCTGAGTAAAATCTGAATTAGATTTAACTTATCTTCTTCATTCAAATTCGGGCAAATCGTAGTAATAAAATCATTAAATCTAAGATGACTTTGACGATACTCAACCAATTCATTGTACTGTTGAGTAATTTGCTCTTCATTTGGCATGATTAATGGAACAAGTGCCGTATTGTACAAATGGCTGCTTTGTTTAAATTCAGCACTAATAACTCGCTCATGATTCAACAATGCTGCTCTCATTTTAGGAGATTGAATACTCAATTCCTTAAAATTTGAAAACATCCACTGTCTTATGATTGCTTTGTCGGAGCGTGAAATAGTTGAGGTAGCTTCGTATTCGGTATATAGCTTTTTAGGGTGACTTAGAATCTCATCATCTTGCTTATATTTTTGAACAATGATTTTTTTAGGTTGTGTAACTTTCTGCATAAAGATTTTATCAATAAGGTCAAAATCTTTATAAAGATGCTGGGCACTTGGATGTGGCTTAAATTCTTTATTAAATGAATGCTTATCGGCAAATTTTAAGAATTTATCAAGGCTAATGACATGATTTTTTTCATCATCGGGCAGATTTGAAAAATTAACCTTGCCACACATTACAACAAAGAAATACACCCTTGGAACAAAACCAGGATTTCCCTGAAATTTATCTTTGAGCCCCTTTAATTTATTGACAAGGATGAATTGTTTTTGGCGTGTCAATGAAACAGGTGATACCCCCATATCACGCTCGTCCATATACCAATTACCATTGGCAGACTTAATCGATTTACCATTCCAGTTTTTCAATTCAATAACTATGAGAACACTGTTAGTAACTAAGATTAAATCAAACTCTCCTTCTTTTTTTGAAATCTTATCAACTAATGTATAGCCGGCATAACCATACCAAGGACTATTTTTTCGCATTTCATCGTCAACACTAAATGCTTCTTGAATTTTGGAGATAGCTTCAGTTTCGTGCTGATGAAGCCCATTTGCTTGGGTTTTAATAATTAAAGACATAAAAAGTTAAATCCATAAAACATAGATATTGAAAATCAAGTCAATAAAAAAATAGATATTAAGAATTAAATCAATTAAGTGGTAAGTAGTTGAAATAAAATTAATTAATATATGAATATAAGAAATAAACATAAAAATACGTCCTGTAAAAAAACAGATTAAAAAACAAATCCATAAACCATAGACGTAAAAATAAAATCTATAATTTTCTAGACTTGCAACTTTTACTAAATTTAAAACTTGGTGATATAGTTATGGCCAGTACAATTGTGTACGAGCTCAAATTTAGGTAGGTCTTTTTAGTTATCTTTCCTTGGCTATAATTGAGCCATGAATAATTAATTGAATATAAATTATTCCTCTGTACACGACAAAAATAGATAACTCATTGAAATAATGTCACAATAATTGTTTTCTAACGACGAATACTATGACACATCTCAATGAGTTATATCTTATCTTAAACAAATCTCTAAAATGGAACAAGTCACATTTAAAGTGCTTTGCGCTCATCATGCTTGTGATTATTTTAAAGCAAACATGTAATCTTTCTTCTGCATCTAAAGCCTTGCCCATCAAGTGTTTACCACAATCATTTTATCGACGTATGCAGCGCTTCTTTGCAGGTCAGTATTTTGATTATCGTCAAATTTCTCAGTTGATTTTCAATATGTTTTCATTCGACCAAGTGCAACTGACTTTAGATAGAACCAATTGGAAATGGGGAAAACGAAATATTAATATCCTGATGCTCGCAATCGTTTATCGTGGAATAGCGATACCTATCCTTTGGACATTGCTTAATAAACGTGGAAATTCAGATACGAAAGAGCGTATTGCTTTGATTCAACGCTTTATAGCCATTTTTGGTAAAGACCGTATTGTGAATGTGTTCGCAGACAGAGAGTTTATCGGTGAGCAGTGGTTTACATGGTTAATTGAACAAGACATCAACTTCTGCATTCGTGTTAAAAAAACTTCATTGTCACCAATCATTTAGGAAAGAATCATAAAATTAGTGATTTATTTCGCCATCTTAAAGTTGGTCAAATTGAATGTCGTAAACGACGGATTTTGGTTGGTCGGGTGAAACTATATATAAGTGCACTACAGTTAGAAAATGGAGAGCTTTTACTCGTCGTTTCTCCTCAGTTTAATGCCAATGCTATTCAGGATTATGCATTACGCTGGGAAATTGAAACCTTATTCAGTTGTCTCAAAGGACGCGGGTTTAATCTTGAAAATACGCGCTTGACAGACCCTAGACGAGTGAAAAAATTGATTGCGGTGTTAGCTATAAGCTTCTGTTGGTGTTACTTAACGGGTGAATGGCAACATAATCAAAAAAAAGCGATAAAAATAAAGAAGCATGGACGACTCTCAATGAGTTTATTTCGCTATGGTTTAGACTATGTTCAAATGGCGATTCAGCGTTTAATTG
The DNA here is from genome assembly GCF_024605895.1 of Acinetobacter sp. YH16056_T. Classification (NCBI taxonomy): domain Bacteria; kingdom Pseudomonadati; phylum Pseudomonadota; class Gammaproteobacteria; order Moraxellales; family Moraxellaceae; genus Acinetobacter; species Acinetobacter sp. YH16056_T. Next base: position 1,640,263 of record NZ_CP094545.1, read on the forward strand.
GTTTTGGGAAAAAAGAAGAGTTTAAGGAAATTTTGGCAATTTTAAGAAAGCAGAATCCTGATAGGATAAGGGTTCTGTGAAATTTGTCGTGTACAGAGTATTTTTTGAATACTGTCGCGTGGAATGTCCCATTTTAAAAACATGCAACGGATCTGCAAGCGTTCTGCATCGACCTGATAGCGCGTATTGAACACAGGCCACCACAACACAAAAATGGTAATGAAATACACCCCTGTGTGCACAGGAAATGCTGGCATCGTGCCTTTGGCGTACATGGTCAGCAATAACTGAATCAATAGACCAGACATACAAATCACAAAAGCCAAAACCCACCAATCTTTTTTAGAACGAAACGTTTGCATAAAAATTCCCCTATTTACTTCATTCTATACATAAAAGTAGGTCTGGATTAAAGCTCGTTGCTGAAATTGCTCAAAAATGTCATAAAAAAACGCCCCGAAAGGCGTTGTAATACTCTAAAACACATAAGGGCGAATAAAAATTAAGAAGAAAATCCCGAGCATTAAAAACCATTTTAAGAAATAGTACACACGACTATTTTTAGCTTTTAAAGCCTTGGCTTTTAAACGCACTTGATAGACATAGCCAAAGACTTTATTTAAGCCACCCGTCTGATCGCCTGCTTCATTCGGAGAGCTTGCTGCGGTCATCACATTTTTGCCAAACCAGTGATTAAACTTTTGCATCCAGCGAGATTTTAACGGACGCTCGACATCGGCAAAGAAAATAATACGGTTTTGAGAAGTGCCATTTTCAGCATAGTGAATATAGGTTTCATCAAACACCACACTTTCACCATCACGCCATGAATACCGCTCACCATCGACATCAATAAAACAACGGTCATCATTTGGTGTCATCAATCCCAAGTGGTAACGCAATGAACCTGCATACGGGTCGCGATGACGCACTAAACGACTGTCGGGCGCTAGTTCAGTAAACATCGCCGCCTTAATGCTAGGCAAAGTTTTTAATAATGCTGTGGTTTTTGGACATAATTCTGCTGCTGATGGATGCGCGGAGTCATACCATTTTAAGTAAAAGCGCTTCCAGCCTGTTTTAAAGAATGAGTTAAAACCCAAATCATCGTAAGTACTTGAAGCTTTAATACCACCCTGTTCATATAAAGCTTTGGCTTCATCACGAATCATTTCCCAATTGTCATCCAAAACCTTTAAATCTTGAAAGTGCTGGGTGTCGATATACGGTTGATTTGGTACTTTAGAGAACAAATACATTAAATAGTTGATCGGTGCGAGGATGGTAGAATGGTCAAAAAACTGACGATAAAAACTATGACGCACCTTGCCGCGCTGTTGAATATACAGCGCTGAAGCGATAAAAATCGCCAAAATAATCCACTTCAACATAGAACAACCTAAATTGCTGAAAACAGCTAAAATTCAAAATGTCGCATATTCTCTCTGTACACGACAAAAATAGATAACTCATTGAAATAATGTCACAATAATTGTTTTCTAACGACGAATACTATGACACATCTCAATGAGTTATATCTTATCTTAAACAAATCTCTAAAATGGAACAAGTCACATTTAAAGTGCTTTGCGCTCATCATGCTTGTGATTATTTTAAAGCAAACATGTAATCTTTCTTCTGCATCTAAAGCCTTGCCCATCAAGTGTTTACCACAATCATTTTATCGACGTATGCAGCGCTTCTTTGCAGGTCAGTATTTTGATTATCGTCAAATTTCTCAGTTGATTTTCAATATGTTTTCATTCGACCAAGTGCAACTGACTTTAGATAGAACCAATTGGAAATGGGGAAAACGAAATATTAATATCCTGATGCTCGCAATCGTTTATCGTGGAATAGCGATACCTATCCTTTGGACATTGCTTAATAAACGTGGAAATTCAGATACGAAAGAGCGTATTGCTTTGATTCAACGCTTTATAGCCATTTTTGGTAAAGACCGTATTGTGAATGTGTTCGCAGACAGAGAGTTTATCGGTGAGCAGTGGTTTACATGGTTAATTGAACAAGACATCAACTTCTGCATTCGTGTTAAAAAAACTTCATTGTCACCAATCATTTAGGAAAGAATCATAAAATTAGTGATTTATTTCGCCATCTTAAAGTTGGTCAAATTGAATGTCGTAAACGACGGATTTTGGTTGGTCGGGTGAAACTATATATAAGTGCACTACAGTTAGAAAATGGAGAGCTTTTACTCGTCGTTTCTCCTCAGTTTAATGCCAATGCTATTCAGGATTATGCATTACGCTGGGAAATTGAAACCTTATTCAGTTGTCTCAAAGGACGCGGGTTTAATCTTGAAAATACGCGCTTGACAGACCCTAGACGAGTGAAAAAATTGATTGCGGTGTTAGCTATAAGCTTCTGTTGGTGTTACTTAACGGGTGAATGGCAACATAATCAAAAAAAAGCGATAAAAATAAAGAAGCATGGACGACTCTCAATGAGTTTATTTCGCTATGGTTTAGACTATGTTCAAATGGCGATTCAGCGTTTAATTGGTTTTGGGAAAAAAGAAGAGTTTAAGGAAATTTTGGCAATTTTAAGAAAGCAGAATCCTGATAGGATAAGGGTTCTGTGAAATTTGTCGTGTACAGAGAATAATATTAATAAAAAATAAGGATAAATTTATGGAAAAAACTTTTATGGAAGCAATGGATTTTAGACATGCTTGTAAAATATTTGATGAGACAAAAAAGATAAAAGATGAAGATTTAAACTATATTTTAGAAGCAGGGAGAAAATCTCCTAGCTCTTTTGGGCAAGAGCCATGGAAGTTTTTGGTAATTACAAAAGTATAGCCTGAATTAGCCCTCGATTTTACATCTTGGAACCATGGCCCCCCCCTTTTTTAGGAAAAGGATGACCTTCGGTCTCTCTATTTAAAGGAAATCTTCACGCCTTTTTGTCGGATTCGGCTGAAATTTACGGGACGGTCTTATTTAAGAATGTATGGCTTAATGTTGCGAAAGAAGTTGATTTCCTCCCAATGGTTTTTAAAACCCTGCTTTATAATATCCTCTCTTATTGACCATAAGTACTCTTTTAGGTATATCGTCATTTGGTGCGCTTCATCAATTATATTAGGTGCAGACAGCGAAATGGCATTTTCTTTTCGCTGTACCTCTGAGATAATATGATTTAATGAAGATACCATTTCGTATTTAGTTTACAATATTTCCTTTTATAAAAGAAAATTGCGTAGTATGATTATTAAAAAACACCAAAAGATGTTATTCAAAGAACACATTGATATTAGCTTCAATCTCTAAACCGTTGATTTGGAAATACATAATACCCTATTTGTTCATTCTTTTGTTATTTGTTGTATGTTGCGTTATTCCATCAATAATTTTATTCCAATCTTCGAAATGTAGTTCGTGTCCGGTTCCATCAAGCGTTATTAGTTTTGAGCCGTTTATCTTTTCAAGTAAAACTGCTGAATTCTTAAAATGCCATATTTTATCGTCCGTTCCGTGTACAATTAAGGTTGGCTGATTGATTTCGCTCAATCTGTTCCAGTATTCTTCACCACCTTGCAGTGCCGCATGATTGAACATACTTATATAGTTATTAGCTCTTTTAAATTCGGCTCTAATCAGTTTTTCACTTCTTTGTTTGTCAAATTGTTTCCTGCCGCTCATCAATTCAGCACCTTGAATTAAATAATTTGCCACACTGTCTTCATTTGTCCAATCTACGGTTTCAGCTTTTCCGTGAAAATCTAAAATACGCGTATCCATTTCAGGAATTGTGGGGTCTGAGTCGCCCCAAGGACCTGATGAGATTAGTGTTATTGAACTTACCCTGTCGGCATATTTTATTGATGCTATTTGAGAAATCAGTCCGCCCAGTGAAATTCCCACAAAATTGGCTTTGACTATTTTATAGCCGTCCAAAATTGAAATAGCATCATGGGTTAAGTCAACAATATCATAGGGGGTTGAACCCGGTTCGTAATTAGTAGATTTTCCTACGTCCCTATTGTCGTAGCGAATAACAAAAAATCCCTTTTCAGATAGTTTCTGGCAAAATTCAGCATCCCAATACAACATGGATACCGTTGCTCCCGCAATCAAGAGTATTGCCGGATCTTTTTCACATCCAAAACTTTCGGTAAAAAGTCTTATTCCGTTTTTTTTAACTATTTTCTCTTTCATTTCCTCGCCTTTCTGTTTTATAGATTCATTAGTTTTTGGAACGAAAAGTCGAGGCTGAACATTTCCGTTTCGTTTATTATTGATTCTGCCTGTGCTTCTCTTCCATAAGCAAACATTTGCTGTTCATAATTTTCAATAGCCTCTTCAATGCTGTTAAATTTCCCATTGGTCAGATTATCCGACAATATCAAGGCATCCATCAACCCACTGTTTACGCCTTGTCCTGCAAAAGGAGGCATCAAATGAGCAGCATCTCCAATCATCGTTATGGGTAATGGACGCTTACTTTTCCAAGACTTATCTAAGGGAAATAGATTTAAAACCTTTGAAAGTAAGTGTATTAAAGGAGATTTTAAAAGATTACAACTCTTATTCAAATAAAAATTTACTTGATTTTTATTTGCTAAGTGGTGGAGTTGCAAAATATATAGAACTATTTATCTTAAACAGTAGTTTTGATTTAAAATCTATGATAGATACAATTATTGATCCAAACTCAATATTTTTGGAAGAGGGAAAAAATAGACTTATTGAAGAGTTTGGAAAAGAGTATGGAACATATTTTTCTATTTTAGCTTTAATCTCTGATTCAAAAACATCAAGAAGTGAAATAGAATCAATTTTGGAAAGAAATATTTCAGGACATTTATCACGACTTGAAAATGACTATAACATCATAAAATCAATTAAACCAATAAATGCTAAACCAAACTCAAAAGTACAAAAATATGAGATAGTTGATAATTTTTTATCCTTTTGGTTTAGATTTATTTTTAAATACCAATCACTAATCGAAGCTGAAAATTTCGATAGATTAAAAGAGATTATCTATAGAGATATCTCAACTTTTCAAGGAAAATTCCTTGAAAAACTTTTTGTGGAACTCTTAAAAGAGAAACAAACTTTCACTTCTATTGGCTCATATTGGGAGAGAAATAATCAAAATGAGATAGATATAGTTGCTATCGATGATATTGATAAGAAACTTCTAATTTGTGAAGTAAAACTAAATGAAAAACGGATAAACTATCAGGCTTTAGTTTTGAAATCTCAAAAATTAATTCAAGAGTATAAAGATTATGAGATAGAGTATAGGCTTTTATCGATAAAAGATATTTAAAATTAGAAAAACAGATAATAGCTGGTGCTAGAGTGGTTGCTAGGGTAATTACTCTAATTTCAAGTTGGTGCAAGTGGTTTTTGCAAACTTTGTATAAAGCCTTAATCGATATAAAAGTTAAGTTTGATTATATATAATTGTTGAATAATTTAAAAGGAGTACAAAATGAAAAAAGTTTTAATTTTAAATGGACACCAATATTATGAAAATGTTGCAAAAGGTGAATTAACTGAAAAGATTTTAGAAAAAGCGACACAATTTTTCAAAGAAAATAACTTTCTTATAAAATATACAAATATAGATAAGGGTTACGATATAAAAGAGGAGTGTGAGAAGTTTGAGTGGGCTGATTATGTGTTGTTTCAATATCCTGTTTATTGGATGGGTGTTCCTTGGATTACAAAAAAATATTTCGATGAGACTTTTACTCAAGGAAGACACTATGCAAACGACGGAAGAAGCAAAAACGATGATAGCAAAACTTATGGAAGTGGTGGATTACTAAAAGGCAAAAAATATATGCTAAGCTTGACATATAATTGTCCAAAAAGTGAGTTTAACAATCCTGATGGTTTTTTTGATGGATTATCACTAGATGAAGCAAATGTTGCTACTCATAAAACTTTTCAATTTGTTGGATTAGAACCTTTAAAACTTACTCTATGCATGATATTTTTAAAGGAGATTTGGATTTAAATAAAGAGTTAGCTAAATTTGAAGATACTTTAAGAGAGAATTTTAAGTTTAGTGTATATATAATTTGATATATTTAATTTAAGGAGCTATAATGAGTTTATTATTAAACAAAGGTAAAATAGGTGATTTGGAACTAAAAAATAGAGTTGTAATGCCACCTATGTGTATGTATAAAAGTGATAATAGTGGAGAATTAAAAGATTTCCATATGTTTCACTATACTTCAAGAGCAATGGCTGATGTTGGTTTAATTATTGTTGAACCAGCATCAGTTGAGCCAAAAGGAAGAGTTTCATCTTTTGAATTAGGACTTTGGGATGATTCTTTAATTGAAAATCATAAAAAAATGAATGAGAAGTTACACTTATTTGGAGCAAAAAGTTCTATACAATTAGCTCATGCAGGAAGAAAATCTGAAGTTGTTGATGATATTTGTGTAGCTCCAAGCTCAATTGCTTTTAGTCAAAAATCACCATATAAAGTTCCAAAAGCGTTAAGTCTTGAAGAGATAACAAAAATAAAAGAGTTGTTTGTAAATGCTGCAATTAGAGCCGAAAAAGCAAATTATGATTCAGTAGAACTTCACGCTGCTCATGGATATTTGTTGTGTGAATTTTTATCACCTTTAACAAATAAAAGAGATGATATTTATGGTGGAAGTTTAGAAAATAGGTGTAGATTAGTAATTGAAACTGCAAAAGAGATAAAAAATAGGGTAAAATTACCCCTTATTGTTAGAATTAGTGCTGATGAATGGATGCAAAATGGATGGAATATAGAAGACTCTATTTATTTATGTAAAGAGTTAGAAAAAGTTGGAGTTGATTGTATTCATGTTTCAAGTGGTGGAAATATAGAAAATCCAGATAAGATACCAAAAATTGAACCATTTTATCAAGCTAATTGGGCAAAAGAGATTAAAAAAAGTGTAGATATTCCTGTTATTGCTGTTGGTTTAATAACAACAGCAAAAGAGGGTGAATATCTTCTTGAAAATAGTTTTTGTGATTTTGTTGCATATGGAAGAGAGTTGCTTAAAAATCCAAATCTTGTATTTTATGCTGCAAATGAACTAAACGAAAAAGAGAAAATTAATAGCTCTTATGCAAGAGCATTTTTAAAATAATATTCTCTGTACACGACAAAAATAGATAACTCATTGAAATAATGTCACAATAATTGTTTTCTAACGACGAATACTATGACACATCTCAATGAGTTATATCTTATCTTAAACAAATCTCTAAAATGGAACAAGTCACATTTAAAGTGCTTTGCGCTCATCATGCTTGTGATTATTTTAAAGCAAACATGTAATCTTTCTTCTGCATCTAAAGCCTTGCCCATCAAGTGTTTACCACAATCATTTTATCGACGTATGCAGCGCTTCTTTGCAGGTCAGTATTTTGATTATCGTCAAATTTCTCAGTTGATTTTCAATATGTTTTCATTCGACCAAGTGCAACTGACTTTAGATAGAACCAATTGGAAATGGGGAAAACGAAATATTAATATCCTGATGCTCGCAATCGTTTATCGTGGAATAGCGATACCTATCCTTTGGACATTGCTTAATAAACGTGGAAATTCAGATACGAAAGAGCGTATTGCTTTGATTCAACGCTTTATAGCCATTTTTGGTAAAGACCGTATTGTGAATGTGTTCGCAGACAGAGAGTTTATCGGTGAGCAGTGGTTTACATGGTTAATTGAACAAGACATCAACTTCTGCATTCGTGTTAAAAAAACTTCATTGTCACCAATCATTTAGGAAAGAATCATAAAATTAGTGATTTATTTCGCCATCTTAAAGTTGGTCAAATTGAATGTCGTAAACGACGGATTTTGGTTGGTCGGGTGAAACTATATATAAGTGCACTACAGTTAGAAAATGGAGAGCTTTTACTCGTCGTTTCTCCTCAGTTTAATGCCAATGCTATTCAGGATTATGCATTACGCTGGGAAATTGAAACCTTATTCAGTTGTCTCAAAGGACGCGGGTTTAATCTTGAAAATACGCGCTTGACAGACCCTAGACGAGTGAAAAAATTGATTGCGGTGTTAGCTATAAGCTTCTGTTGGTGTTACTTAACGGGTGAATGGCAACATAATCAAAAAAAAGCGATAAAAATAAAGAAGCATGGACGACTCTCAATGAGTTTATTTCGCTATGGTTTAGACTATGTTCAAATGGCGATTCAGCGTTTAATTGGTTTTGGGAAAAAAGAAGAGTTTAAGGAAATTTTGGCAATTTTAAGAAAGCAGAATCCTGATAGGATAAGGGTTCTGTGAAATTTGTCGTGTACAGAGAAATTATTCATTTTTTCAGAAAAAGTAAAGTATTTTTTTCAATAAATCATACTATTAAGTAAAACTTAAGAAACTAGCCATTAATCAAATTTACATTTTTTACAACTATAAATTTTTGAAAAGACAGTTTTATAACTGATGCTAAATACCATAAAACAAAGCAACACTCTTCTTAAGTGTTGCTTCTTGTGTTGTTTTTTATAACAACAATCATCAATGTTTTAAATTGCAACACAACTTTCATGAAATTATAAAATAATAAATATATATCAATATTTTAATCAGACAACACAGAAATAAGGTACTTATAATACGAAATAGTATTGTTAGAACCCATTTAAAGTGTCTATATTCTCACCAATAAAAATGTCTAGTTTATGATGGTTTTTATCATCATGGACTGGATATAAATATAGATGCTGATCACTATGTCTGACAAAGAAATTCAACGGCTTGCAGTTCTGCAAGACGTTCGAGATCATCGTATTACCCAGATCCGTGCTGCTGAAATCCTAAATCTTTCCACCCGTCAAATTACCCGGTTATTGCAAAAGCTCAATCAAGATGGTGTCTCAGGTATGGCACATGCCAGTCGTGGTCAACCTGGCCATCGTCGCCATGATGACTTGTTAAAATCAAAGTGCCTTTCCATTATTGCTGAACATTTGCTGGGCTTTGGACCCACCTTGGCGCATGAGAAGCTCAGCAGCATATTTGACCTGAATATCCCGGTAGAAACGCTTCGGCGCTGGATGACGGCCAATGACCTGTGGATTCCGCGATCCAAGCGCCTGAAGCGTCCATATCAGCCACGTTATAACCGGGATTGCTTCGGTGAACTGATCCAAATTGATGGCTCATATCATGACTGGTTTGAAGGTCGAGCTGCAAAATGCTGCTTGTTGGTTTATATCGATGATGCCACTGGAAAGCTGTTGCATCTGCGCTTTTGTGAGGCTGAAACGACCTTTGACTACATGCTTTCAACCCGAGCCTACATTGAACAATACGGCAAACCTCTAGCTTTTTATAGTGACAAGCATTCGGTATTCAGAGTTAATCAGAAATCCAGGCAAGACAGCCAGATTACGCAATTTGGGCGGATTCTGAATAATTTGAACATCGATATTATCTTTGCCAACTCACCCCAAGCCAAAGGTCGTGTGGAACGTGCCAACAGAACCCTTCAGGACCGTCTGATCAAAGAGATGCGCCTGGAAGGCATCGGTTCGATTGCAGAGGCCAATATATGGTTACCCTGCTTTATTGAGCAGTTCAATCAGAAGTTCGCCAAATGTGCGCGAAACTCAAAGAACCTGCATCGGCCATTAACCGAATCTGATCTTGAACTGGATGATATTTTTACCTGGCAGGAACCGCGTAAGGTCACCAAGAATCTGACCCTGACCTATGACAAGTGTATTTATATGCTTGAACCGACAGAGCTGAATCATAAGCTTGTTGGGCAATACATTTCATTTCTGGAGTACCCAGATGGTACTGTGGCAATCATGCATGAAGGACGGAAGATCAACTATAGCGTCTTCAATAAACTGGCTGAACTACAGCAGAATGAAGTGGTTGAGAATAAAAGATTAGGTTCGGTCCTGGCCCATATCCAGCAGCAACATGAGGAATTGGAGAAACAGAATAAACGTTCCCGTCTCAAGAAAAGTATGCCGAGTCGTAAAGCTCAGAAAGTTGTTATTGAACAAAGAAATTTAAATCCTGTGCTTGACTCTTGTAGTTAAAAACAGGACATTTTAAATGGTTTATCGCATAGACATTTTAATTGGTGAATAACAAGTATAATTTTGTGCCGCCAAGATCCTACGCAATACTGACAATATTATTTGTCCTGCTACAATCCTCAGACAAGAAAAAAGCCATAACAACGATTGCTATGGCTAATTCACATTAATTTCTATATTTAAATCAGCCTACTGTTTACCTGATTTTTGATTTATGAAGATTTAATTTCTTTACTGCTAAATGCTTTTGTTTTTTGCTCTATTTGATCCGGCTTTAAAAATGACGACGCAATAATCGCAATCACTGCAAAGCCTGAAATATAGGCAATAATTAAATTGGGGCTTCCATCACCAATACTCAACAATTTCGTCGCGATTAATGGAGCTAAACCACCACCTAGCACGCCTGCAAATTGAACTGAGATTGAAATACCGCTATAACGTATTTCTGCTGGAAATTGGCGTGAAAATAACTGTGACTGCGGCGCATACATCAAAGGAAAAACTACGCCAATACCAATCACAATGGCCGTCCAAACCAATACAGGATCCTTGGTATTTAACATTGCAAAAAATGGATAGCTGTATAAAGCCAGTACGCATAAACCAAATCTGAACATGTTTTTTTGCCCAACTTTATCAGACAAATGCCCAAAAATTGGCGTAATGACCATGATGACCGCAGCACCACAAATCGTTGCAAACAAAATGTCTTGTCTAGGAATATTTAGCTGTGTGGTTGTATAGGCTAAAGCAAATGTCGATGCTAAATAGAACCAAGCATTTTCAGCAGCTCGAGATAAAATAATCGTAATCAACTGCTTAGGATGATTTTTAAACACTTGTTTTGCTGGAACTTTAATTGTTTCGGTTTGAGCTTTAACTTTTTCAAAGTCTGGTGACTCAGGCACTTTCACTCGAATATACCAACCTACAGCCAGTAAAATAATGCTGGCTAAAAATGGCAGACGCCAACCCCAGCTAAATAGTGCTTCTTCAGGCAACATTGAGACTAAGCCTAAAGCTACCGAAGCGAGCAATAAACCACCACCTGTACTGGCTTGCGGTAAACTTCCCCAAAAGCCTTTTTTACCCGCTGGCGCATGCTCTACCGCCATGAGGACTGCTCCGCCCCATTCTCCACCCATGGCCATGCCCTGTATAAATCTTAAAATAATTAAACAGACCGTTGCCCAATAACCAATGGTTTCAAATGTCGGTAACAACCCAATCATCACCGTTGGAATACCCATCAACATTAATGTGACCAATAACATTGATTTACGACCGATTTTATCGCCGAAATGACCAAAAACAATTCCACCAAGTGGTCGACCAATAAAGCCAACAGCATAAGTGGCAAATGCTGCCAATACGCCAGTTAATGGATCAAGATTTGGAAAGAAAAGTCGATTGAAAATGAGTGCTGCGGCAGCACCATAGATAAAAAAGTCATACCATTCGATGGTTGTACCCACCATGCTGGAAATACCTGCTAAACGATGCGAAGACTTAGCTGGTGGAGCTGTGTTTCCCTGTACATTTTGCATTGTTATCTTCCTTATTCTGCAAGATATTTCTATGTTGCATTTTCACGATGCTTGATTTGTGTGATGATTTTCTTCATGAAAATCAATATTTTTAGATCTTATATGTGTTTAATTTACGCTGAGTCACTGGTTCATATCGAACATAAAATCAAATATGAATATTGACCAAGGGTTTGAACCGTTAAAAATATAAACCTACTGATTAAATAGATATTTCCTCCATTATTTTGTCTAAAGTCGGACTAGACTGTTGCCACTTTGGCTGTTTGTCTTTATCCACAATTAATGCACGCACACCTTCAACAATATCGCCATGTTGAAACCAAACATCTTGCAAATGTCGTTCAATTTGCATGCATTGCTTTAGAGAAAGCCCACGACCTAAATGCTGTAGTTGTAAACTGATCCTTTTCGCGATTGGAGAACGTTGTTCCAAGGTATTGCGTATTTTTAACGCCCACGGCTGAGCATCATTATGCTGTTCATTTTCAAGACTATTTTCAATGGCATCAATGCACTCATAACCAAAATGCTTACGAATTAAATCTGCATTTTGACTAAGTTCACTTTCCGCTGGTCGAGTAATATATTTCGCAATCAATTGTTCAATATTTTCCTTACTTAGTTGCTTAGAATTTCTTAAATCTTCTTCTAATTGAACAAGTTGCTCACTCGGAACATGGTAGTCAATCAAATCTAGGTATAACGCATCGCTGGCACTGATTTGATCGCCCGTAGTTGCCATGTACACACCAATATCATCCAAACGTGATAAAAAGTGTGTCGCAGCCACATCTGGGAAAAATCCAATGGCAGTTTCAGGCATGGCAAATCTAGATTTTTCGCTGCTGACAAGCACATGACATGCTTGGGCTAAGCCAAATCCACCGCCAAGTACATAGCCATCGAGTATGACAATAATGGGTTTTTTATACGCACGAATGGTATTCAGCATTTCATACTCAGCTTGAAAATAAGCTTGATGATCATCTCTACCATTCATATAACTATCATAGAGATAGCGAATATCTCCACCTGCACAAAATGCTTTGGGACTATTTGAGCGAATAAGTACAGCATGAATATTGGTTTGATCAGCCCATAGTGCTAATTGCTGTTGAATCCCTTGGATCATTTCTAAAGACAAGGCATTTAAACTTGCCACGCGATCTAAACTGATTTGGCCTAAATGCCCATGTTCTTCAATCATTAAGTTATTTGTACTCATATCCATATAATCCTTTTTTATTTTTAATTGTTTTTAAAATTGGCTTGGCGCTTTTCAACAAATGCTTGCATGCCTTCTTTTTGGTCTTGAGTTGCAAAAATCGAATGGAATGTTCTACGTTCAAAACGTAAACCTTCTTGCAAACTGACTTCAAATGCACGGTTAATTGACTCTTTGATCATCATGGTTGCGACTACAGATTTTTCGGCTATTTTTTCAGCAGCTTTTAAGGTCTTTTCGACCAACTCCTCTTTAGGGAAGACTTGAGCAACTAAACCACTCTGCTCTGCTTCTACTGCGCCCATTTGTCTCGCAGTCAGACACATTTCCATTGCTTTGGCCTTACCAATAGCAAGCGTTAAGCGCTGTGTCCCACCTATCCCTGGGATTACTCCCAAAGTCACTTCTGGTAAACCGAATTTTGCATTATCGGCACAGTAAATAAAGTCGCACATGAGTGCTAACTCACAGCCTCCACCCAACGCATAACCACTGACAGCTGCAATTAAAGGTTTACGGCGCTGAGCAATTCGATCTGCCAGATGAAAAAAATCATCCAAATAAATATTTGGGAAACTCAGTTCAGCCATTTCTTTAATATCTGCGCCAGCGGCAAAGGCTTTTTCTGAACCTGTAATAACCATACAACCAATGGTGGGATCTCGATCTAGATCATCCAAGGCAGTATTAAGATCTTGAATTAATGTGCTATTCAACGCATTTAAGGCCTGAGGACGATTTAAAATAATGAGTCCAACACCATTGTTCTTTTCGAGCAGAATCGTTTCAAATTGCATGTGAGATCCCTATATATGTTCAATATTTATGAGTAGGCTTCATATCTGAAGCCTTGTCGTTTTAAATGTCTTAAAGACGTTATAAGCTACGGGCAATTACTAAACGTTGGATATCACTCGTACCTTCATAGATTTGGCAAATACGTGCATCACGATATATACGTTCTATAGGGAAATCTTTGAGATAGCCATAACCACCAAAGACTTGTAATGCTGCAGAGCAAACACGCTCAGCCATTTCAGATGAAAAAAGCTTGGCCATAGACGCTTCATTTAAACAAGGTTGTCCTGCTTCTTTTAAACGTGCCGCGTGATAGACCAATTGGCGTGCGGCTTCTATTTCTGTCGCCATACTTGCTAACCGGAACGCAACTGCCTGATGTTCAAAGATCGACTTTCCAAAAGTAATACGCTCTTTGGCATATCGGGTTGCTTCTTCTAATGCTGCTCGTGCAAGACCAACCGCTTGCGCCGCTATACCAATACGACCGCCTTCTAGATTTGATAAGGCGATTTTCAAACCTTCACCTTCTTTTCCTAACATTAGGCTTTCATGCACTCGCACGTCTGTGAGTGCGATTTGGCAGGTATCTGAGGCATGTAATCCAAGCTTTTCTTCAGTACGAATCACTTCATAACCAGGTGTTTCTCTTGGGACAATAAAAGCACTCATGCCTTTTTTCCCTGCACTTGGGTCAGTCACAGCAAAGACAATAATGACCCCTGCATTATATCCCGAGGTAATAAACTGCTTAGCACCATTAATCACCCATTCATTGCCATCTTTTACTGCACGAGTTTTAATGGCAGCAGCATCTGAACCCGTATGTGGCTCAGTTAATGCAAATGCACCGATCATTTTGCCTTGTGCTAAAGGCACTAAATATTTCTGCTTTTGTTCTTCTGTGCCAAATTTAGCAATAGGAACACAGCCTACCGAGTTATGTACACTCATAATGGTTGAGGTTGCCCCATCGGCCGCGGCAATCTCTTCTAAAGCCATAACATAGGCAAGATTACCTGTATCTGAACCACCCCATTCATCTGATACCAACATACCCAATAAACCCAGTTCTCCCATCTGCGCTAAAGCCGCTTTGGGAAAGGTACCGTGTTTATCCCATTCGGCCGCTTGAGGTTTAATTTGTTCCTGTGCGAAACTGCGTGCCATGTCCTGAATTAATAATTGTTCTTCGGTAAATTGCATCTTATCTTCCTGTACATCAATCAATTGCTTTCATCCAGTTTGAAAATGACTAGAACTGAATGAAAGCTTGATTTTGATCCTGATTGTTCGGCATTCATTTAGGGTTAATCGTTGCGTCATTTAACTTGCATGCTGCGTAGATTGTTTTGCAATCTCTTGATTTCTTAATAAGAAACGCTGAATTTTTCCACTTGGAGTCTTCGGCAGTTCTTGAACAAACTCCACCAATCGTGGATAAGCATGTGCGGATAAGCGCTTTTTCACAAATTGCCCTAGTTGCTCTGCTAATTCTTCTGACGCTGTGACATGCTCAGCTAAAATCACAAAAGCTTTTACAATTTCTGTCCGATCTGGATCAGGCACACCAATGACCGCAGCTTCAATCACTGCATCATGCTCAAGTAAAGCACTTTCTACATCGAATGGCCCAATACGATAACCGGATGTTGTAATCACATCATCATTACGACCAACGAAGCTCATACTGCCATCTGCGTGTAATTCTGCGGTATCACCCGTGAGGTAATAGTGCTTTACAAAGGGTGACTTACGACTTTCTTTATAGCCACCAAACCACATCATCGGTGATTGACTAATATCGACAGCCAGTACTCCTGGCGTTCCTGCAGCTAGCTCTAGCCCTTGTTCATCAACAACCGCCACGCGATATCCCGGACTGGCATAACCTGCGACACCTGCGCGAATATCATGTTGTAAGCCATGATGATTACACACCACCATACCAACTTCAGTCTGACCATAATGGTCAAAGATCGGTGCATCTAAAACTTGTTTAAACCAGCGGAACACTTCAGGGTTAAGCGGCTCACCAGCGCTACTCACGACTCTAAATTTACCTTTGAGTTTTGCCATTTGTTCAGGATCAGCTGCCATCATCATCCGATACGCTGTCGGTGCGCCTGCAAGGTTCGTCACTTTGTAGTCATCTACGATCTGACACAAACTATCAATGCTAAAACCACCTTCGTAAAAGAGTGTTGCATGTCCAAGTAAAAGTGGCCCAGTGATTCCATAATACAAACCATAAGCCCAACCCGGATCGGCAATATTCCAAAATGAATCATCTTCACGTAGTCCTACCGCATTTTTCATATATTGACCAAAAGCGATCAAAGCTTTAAGCGGGACTTCTAAGGGCTTTGCAGGACCTGTAGTACCTGAAGTAAACATTAAAAGAAATGGATCATTGATGCTCT
Source organism: Acinetobacter sp. YH16056_T (assembly GCF_024605895.1). Taxonomy (NCBI): domain Bacteria; kingdom Pseudomonadati; phylum Pseudomonadota; class Gammaproteobacteria; order Moraxellales; family Moraxellaceae; genus Acinetobacter; species Acinetobacter sp. YH16056_T. Next base: position 1,656,323 of record NZ_CP094545.1, read on the forward strand.
GTAGGACAATTTCACAATCTGTAGACTGTGCGTTTACTTCATCCCAAAAGTTTAAATCTCCCTGTTGAATCCCATGACCCGCTGGATCTGCAACAGTAACGATTTGAGGACAATGTGCAACTTCATCTAATTTACTGCGATTACCAACATCACTAATCACCAATTTGCTTTGTGCAAGGTGTAAACGATGTTCAATGGCTTTGGGGCCAAAGGCGGTAAATAGCGGTTGATATACAGCACCTATTCGCCAAGCCCCTAAAATCACCACAAGTAATTCAACTGTACGGGGTAATAAACCCGATACACGATCACCCTTTTGCACACCCTGTGACTTTAAAAAATTGGCAAATTGGCTCGACCACTGTTGCAGCTCTGCAAAGGTATATTGTTCTTTCCGCCCATCTTTACCTTGCCAATACAGTGCAACCTTATTTTGATCAATCGCATGACGGTCGCAGCATTCATAACATGCATTTAATTGCTCTAAAGAGCCTGATAACATTTCTTTGGCAGCATGATTTAAGTCAAATGCCTTTGAAACATCTTGATAATTCGACATCTTCTCTACCTCAGTCTCAATTTATTGTTATTCCGACACGAGTGTTTGTATTGTTAGCCATCCCTAGGCCAGATTAGTATTCAATCTGATTATTCAGCGTCCTTAGGTAAGTATTGCTGCACGATACTTGAAAAATCTAAGTGTGCATTACCTTGTAAACACAGCTGTTGATACATCTGCTGAACCAGTCCGCCTAAAATAATCGGCTGTTTGACTTGTCCTGCAGCTTCTACAGCCAATCCTAGATCTTTCAACATCAACTGCGTTGCAAAACCATCGGTATAGCCACGTCCTGCGGGTGCATTTGCTGAGATACCCGGCCATGGATTACATACATCTGAACTCCAGCAACGTCCGCTCGAACTATTCACCACACCCGCTAGGGCTTGAGGATCAATCCCTAGACGCGCACCGAGCGCCATACCTTCAGCAACGGCTGCCATGGAAATACCAAGAATCAAGTTATTGCAAATTTTCGCAATTTGACCTGCACCCACATCGCCACAATGCACAATGTTTTTACCCATGTGGCCCAATACAGCTTTGGTTCTTTCAAAGGTTTGATCATCTGAACCGACCATAAAGGTTAATGTACCTGCCTGTGCACCAATAGTTCCGCCTGAAACAGGTGCATCACAGATTTTTATCTGATGTGCAGCACCGGCTTCGGCTATATCCTTAATGGTTTGCGGATCAATGGTACTGCTATCGATACATAAGCTTCCTGCTTTCATTACCGCCAATACACCATTTTCTCCCAAGTACACCTCTTTGACATGCTTGGCAGCAGGCAACATGCTCATCACAACATCTGCTTGTTTCGCGGCATCTTGTGGGCTGTGGCAAACGATGCCACCTGCTTCAGTAAAATGCTGAATCGCAATTTCGCTTAAGTCGAAACCGTAAACCGTAAAACCTGCTTTGAGAAGGTTTTGGGCCATTTTTCCGCCCATGTTTCCTAAACCGATAAAGGCAATATTCATCCTTGAACTCCTAAATTAACGTAGGTTAATGGTGGTATTCACTTCACCTTTTTCTTGTGTATCTTCGAACCAACGACTGGTGATGGTTTTGGTTTGTGTATAGAACTGAACTGCTTGCTTACCATATGGACCTAAGTCACCCAGTTTTGAACCACGCGATCCTGTAAAGCTAAAGAAAGGTACAGGTACAGGAATTGGAATATTGATACCCACTTGACCAATATCGATATCACTTTGGAATGTACGAGCGACTGCACCACTTTGTGTAAATAGTCCAACACCGTTGCCAAATGGATTGGCATTAATCAATTCAATCGCCTGCTCTAGAGTATCGACATGAATAATGGCTAACACGGGCCCAAAGATCTCTTCGGTATAGATGCGCATATCAGTTGAAACTTGATTAAAAATCGTTGCTCCGACAAAGTTTCCTTGCTCATAGCCAATGACTTGAACATCACGACCATCCAGCAGCAACTCTGCACCTTGCTCTACACCGCTTTGAATTAAATCCAGTACACGTGCTTTTGCACGAGGTGAAATGACTGGGCCAATATCGGTATTCGGCTCATGCCCTGCATTGACCTTCAGCGTTTTGGCTTTTTCAACCAGTTCATTAACCCATTCTTTACTTTCACCAACCATGACAGCAACAGACAAAGCCATACAACGCTGACCTGCCGCACCGAATGCTGCACCAACGAGGGCATTTAAAGTTTGTTCTTTATTGGCATCTGGCATTACCACCACATGGTTTTTAGCTCCCATCATCGACTGCACACGTTTTCCATGCTGTCCTGCAAGGTTATATACATGTGTACCAACGGCTGTAGAGCCTACAAATGAAATGGCCTTAATAGCTTGATGTGTGCATAAACGATCAACGACGTCTTTACCACCATGCACTACGTTTAATACACCTGCTGGAATACCAGCTTCAATTGCAAGTTCGACAAGCATCATGGTCGATAATGGATCTTGTTCAGATGGCTTTAAGACAAAGGTATTTCCACTGACAATCGCCATTGGGAACATCCAGAGTGGAATCATCGCAGGAAAGTTAAATGGCGTAATTCCTGCACAGACACCCAGAGGTTGTTGCAAGGTATAGGTATCCACACCACGTGCAACACCTTCTATATATTCGCCCATTTGAAGTGTGCCAACCGAACACGCATGCTCAACGACTTCTAAACCACGTTGAATATCACCTTCAGCATCTGCAAGCGTCTTTCCTTGCTCAGCCGTCAGTACACGGGCAATCTCTTTCATATTGCTACGGATGAGATCTTGTAGCTTCAGCATAATGCGCATACGTGCTTGAACAGGCGTTAAGCGCCAAGTTTTAAACGCCTCTTGCGCTGAAGCAATCGCTGCATCCACTTCTTCCATAGTCGCCATTGGAACACGACCCAAAACCTCTTGAGTTGCAGGATTTAGAATGTCTTGCCACTCTGTAGTGTTTGACTCTACAAATTTACCGTTAATTAATAATTTAGCCGTCGCTGACTGAATATTTGACATTGTGTTCATGACCTCTCCATAGGCACTTATTGTTTTGTACTGACTTAGAAAATATCCAAAAGCCTTATATTTATATTTTCCAATTCACTTCAAACTAGCAAAGAAAATTTTGACTACCAATAGAGATTCACGCACGATTGATGTGCAAATATGCACAGGGATGACAATAACAATGAAAGTAGATTGGGATCATTTACAGTATTTTTTGGTTTTGGCTCGTGCGAAAACCCTAACCAATACCGCACGTATTATCGGTGTTGAGCACAGTACAGTTTCTCGACGCATACATGCGCTAGAACTGGCTTTAGGCACACCATTATTTAAACGTGAAGCCACAGGTTATGAGCTCACTTTAGAAGGTTTGGCACTGGTTCCTCGCGTTGAACAAATGGAACAGGCCTTTTTACAAATCGAAAAACCCAACCAACCTATGCAAGGTCGTGTGCGAATTGGCACACCCGAAGGGTTTGGAACAGCATTTTTGACACAGCTCTTGGCAGAATTGTCCAAAAAATACCCCTTGCTGACTATCGACCTTATTCCTGTCCCGAAAATGATCAAGCTTTCACATCGTGAAGCAGATATTGTTATTTCCATCGATCGACCGAAATCAGGCCCCTATATCATTACTCGACTGGCAGACTATTGTTTAAAGATTTATGGCAGTAAAGAATACTTAAAAAACACGCAACCCATTCATACCTTAGAAGATTTAAAATCACACACTTTTGTGAACTATATAGATGATTTAGTCTATAGTCCCGAACTGTATTGTTTAGAGCGCTTACCTATTCAGCTTAATGCCAACTTTAGAAGTAGCAGTATTTTGGCTCAACAAATTGCCGTGAGTGCGGGTGCAGGATTGGCAATATTGCCCAAGTTTTTGGCAGAGGAAAAACCCGAATTAGAACAAGTCTTGGCGCAAGATGTTCGTTTTGTGCATACCTTTTGGATGCTGACCTTAGTCGATTTACAACATGAGCCGCGCATTAAGCTGGTCTGGGACTTTTTGAGAAAAAGAACCGATCAATATCATAGTTTATTAATGGATTAAGTCAGGATGGCTTCTTCTAAACTATAACTGTTATAGAAATTTAGATGAATGTTGTATCTATGCTTTCAAGCGATATACCCCAATAATCACCTATAACCACTAGGGATTTAGAGTACATCTTATGAGCAATCAAGAGCCTAAAAAACCGCAAAAATATGCAGACAGTGAAATTTCAGATAAGGCCTTTAAACGTGCCATTATTTGGTTCTCGATCTATGTGCTTTTATTCTGTATTGGTGTAGCGTTTGTCGTTGGTGCAGATAATTCCTATCTACCTTAAACGATAATCTATTCGCTTATTGCAACTCGCTATTGCATGTATATCTTACATTTCATGTTTGCTCATGATCAGTTCATAATGAATTGATCATTAGGCCAAATAAATTGGTTTAAAATTGGTTTAAATTTGAATTTTAAAAAAGCTTGTAAGTCTACATTTACAAGCTTTTTTGCATTTTTAAAGTGATCAAATTACAGCTATAAAATTACTTGCCCATCTGAATCGCTTGCTTATGCAGGACTTTGCTTTTTAACTTGGTGCTGTAGATGTGTTTGAATATATTCACCGTAGACCGACATTTTTTCAAAGATGTGTTCTGAATAAAACATGTCTTCTACCAAGACTTGCGCACGATCAAATTCATATAAACCCAATCGTTGTAAAATTTTCGCATTAATAAACGAAAATTTTTGGCATAAATCGATATATTGCTGATCTTTGTCTTTAAATAGCAGCTTTAACATATTGATTTTATTTAGATCAAAGTCAATCGGTTCAGCTTTATCCGCCAAGACATGGATTTCAACATCTAAAAATTCAGCGAGCTGTTTTAATTTTTCTAAGTCGATATGTAGATGTGTAATACATATGATTTTGGAAACCTTCGGATTACATAAGCTATTGATCAAACTAAAATAGAAGTATTCTGCTGGCGATAGTTGTTCATTATGTAGCTCAATGTAGACATTTAGTCCCGATAAAACATCATCAACTTTAAATGCGCTAAGTTTAGCCTCAGCATGATAATAACGATTCAATATCGCAACATTTTCAGGGCTTTGCAGTGTAGCGTAGATCACCTTCTGATTCAAATTCGCTAAGATAAAAGGTGCAAATAAAAAAGCCGCATTTTCAGCCTTGGCATCCATATGTTCCTGACAAATACTGACATAGCCCACTTGCTGTACTTGACGCAAAATTCGACTGCGCAAAAGTACCGCTTCTAAATTAGTATGCTGTTGTTGCAACAGATGCAGCGTTGAATCTGTCAATGGAACATCCACCAGTAAATATTGTAACAGTTCTAATTCACTGGCTTTAAACATATTCAACTCCCTAACTTCCATACCATTTGACGCCACAAGTGTTGTGGTCTATGCACCTTATAAAAAATTCAAGCTTAAAACTAGATACAGTGATTTTGAAAAAACATATAACAGTATAGACTCATCTGTTATAAAAATTTAATGTAAAGTTTCATTTACTGATATATTTATAACAGAATTTTGTCTTGTTGATGACTATGTATAAATCGGAACAGCTCGCTCAGCACCTACGTCAACTGATTGAAAATGGCACTTTAAAAGCGCACGAAAAACTTCCGTCTTTACGTGAACAAGTGCAGTTGTCTGGCTTTAGTTTAATCACGGTCATGAATGCCTATCAGGAGTTGGAATCGCGTGGCTTAATCTATGCACGTGAAAAATCAGGCTACTATGTAGCGCAAGGCTTGCTCGAAATAGAGGATGAACAAACTCAGATTGTGTCCTTAAACACGCCGGTTGAAATTAACTCTCTAGTCTTTAAGTATTTAAAATCAATACAAGATGAAAAAGTCGTTCCATTGGGATCAGCTTTTCCAGCTCAAGACATTGTTTTTTCTAAAAAGTTAACCCAAATCATGGGGCAAATTTCCCGAAATCCCAAAAGTTACGATGCCATTGATAATCTTCCACCCGGTAATTTAGCCCTTCGTAAATTGATTGCACAGCGTTATTGCATGCAAGGCATTGCCACAGATCCAGAGGATATTGTGATTACCTCAGGCTGTATGGATGCACTGAATCTTTCCTTACAGGCCATTGCCTCACCGGGTGACTATATCGTGTTACAGCAAAATATTTTCTATGGCGCCTTGCAAGCTGCAGAGCGCTTAGGCCTTAAAGTGGTGACCTTACCTGAACATCCACAAGACGGTTTTGATTTAACCGCGTTTGAACATATTTTAAAAACTTATCCCGTCAAGATCTGTTGGTTGATGCTGAATTCACATAATCCTGTGGGCTTCACAGTGAGTGATGAAATCAAGCAAAAAATTGCCGTGCTCTTACACCAATATCATGTGCATTTAATTGAGGACGATGTGTATGAAGAAATGCATTATGCGTCCAAGAAACCTGTTTCAATGAAATACTTTGATCAAAATAATATGGTCTTACATTGCTCTTCTTTTTCTAAAACGTTGGGCGCTGCATTTCGGGTCGGTTGGGTGCACGCCGGTAAATACTCTCAAGCGATTCAACACTTACAACTCATGAGCACGATTTCCGTTAATACCTTATTGCAAAATGCCTTGGTGGAATTTATTTCAAATTATCATTATGAAAAACATTTACGGGTCTTAAGAAAAAGTCTACAACAACACAAATTACAGTTTTACCGTTATTTAGAAAGCCGCCTACCGACTGGATGCAAATTACAATATCATCCAAGTGGTTATTTTTTTTGGTTAAAACTACCGGAAAATGTTGAAAGTATGGCAGTCTATGAAGCCCTAATTCAACAGCAGATTAGCGTTGCTCCAGGCCGTTTATTTAATGTTGCGGAAGCCAAAACTCAATATATCCGTTTAAATTGTTCCTTTGCATGGAAGGATGAGATTCAACAGGCTTTAGATGCCCTCCTTAGTACAATCTCTGCACTTTCCTCAGATCAGACAAATATTTGACAATTTTTATTGTCATTATTATGCTCAAACAGATATTGTTCAAATACATATATTTGTTGTTGAGATAACAATGAATTCATTCAATATTTACCAAAATTCAAAAAACAAATAGGTTCGTTCATGGAAGATCAAAAACACAGTCAACGCATACATGCTTTTAGTTCGGATGTACTCACAGATCTGGATGCTGTGGGGATTGCACAGCTCATCAAATCTAAAGAAGCCTCTGTACAGGAAATTACACAAGCGGCCATTGCACGTGCGGAACAAGTCAATCCGCATCTAAATGCCATTGAACTGGACTGTTTTCAACGTGCTTTAGAGAAAAATCAATATGTTGAACATGGTCTATTTGCGGGCGTCCCTTTTTTCTTTAAAGATAATCTAGATTATCAAGGATTGCCATCACGCCATGGTTCAAAGGCCATAGGTTCAAAACCAGCCGATCGTAATCCTCAAATTAGCCAACAAATCTTAGATCAAGGTTTTGTCGTATTAGGAAAATCTAAGCTCCCTGAATTTGGTCTAAATGCCAGTACCGAATATAAAGATGGCTCAGCCACCTATAACCCTTGGAATCTAAGTTATTCCTGCGGCGCGTCTTCTGGCGGTTCTGCAGCTCTCGTTGCAGCCGGTGTAGTGCCAATTGCCCATGCCAATGATGGCGGTGGTTCGATTCGAATCCCTGCTGCATGTTGCGGTTTGATTGGATTAAAGCCTAGCCGTAGCCGTACGTATGACAGTGATGCAGCAGGCTCTCTTCCGATTAATATCATCAGTGAAGGTGTCCTAACCCGTAGCATACGAGATACTGCGCATTTCTATGCAGGAATGGAGTCAAGTTATTACAATAAAAAGTTGCCACGCATAGGTATGATTCATGGCCCTTCTAAACGTCGACTACGCATCGGTTTAGTCCCGCAATCGATTACAGGGCAAATAGATAGCGAAACAACTGCAACCTTAATGCATAGCGCAGCACTCATGGAAAAATTAGGTCATCATGTTGAAGAACTTCAGTTACCTTTTGCCTTAAGCTTTGTTGAAGATTTCAGTGAATATTGGGGAATGTTGTCCTTTTTACTGAGTACCTTTGGCAAAAAAATCTTTGGCGCTGACTTTAATCCCAAAGAGTTAGATCACTTAACCATTGGTTTATCGAAGTTGTATAAAAAGAACTTTTATAAAACCCCGCTATTTCTGTATCGATTAAAGAAAATGCAGCAACAATATCGTGAAATCTTTAAGCATTATGACGTTTTGCTATCGCCTGTACTTGCACATATCACACCTAAAATTGGCTATTTGTCACCTCAATTACCGTTTGACCAGTTATTTGAGCGTATACAGAACTATGTAACATTTACACCTATTCAAAATGTGGTGGGTGCGCCGGGTATGTCGATTCCTATGGGAGAAACGCAAAACGACGGACTTCCAATCAGTATGCAAATTTCAGCCGATGTCGGTGATGAAAAAACCTTGATTGAACTGGCGTATGAAATTGAAGAAGCTCAGCCATGGCGACGTATTCAAGATATGCCTCGTACTGCTTAACAACTCAATCAAAGATTTAAAAAAAGGGAGCTGATTGGCTCCCTTTTTTATTATCAAATCCGCAGCATAAGCCTTTTCAATTGTTCGCTGTATTTGAATATAAGATGCTTAATTAAAATGATACGTCAGTCCTGCATATACCGCCCGACCTTCACCCGGTGTTAAACGCGCAGGATCTTTGCCGGCATCGTTATAGCCCGGTGTAACGGTAGATGCATATTTTTTATTGGCTATATTTCTAAAATCCAACCACGCCATATATTGTTTTTGTGGTTGTATATAGCCGAATGATGCTCCCCAAATTTGCCAATCTTTTGCATAGACACTATTGGCATAGTCAGTTGCGACCTTTGCGGCATAAAGTGTATTCACCGCAGCATAAAAGCCTAAAGGATGTTCATATTTAAGTTCAGCCTGATAGATGTGTTTTGGTATACCTGCCAGCTCATTTTTTCCAAATACCGCATCATTTTTATAGTGAAAATCATTCAAGGTGTAGGCTTGTTTCAGTTGAACTTGTCCATATACATCATTTTGCCAAAGTAAACTGTTTAAACCGGCTTCAAGCCCCTGATGAATGGTGTCTGAAGCATTTGATTCAGCAATAATCTTTTTAGGCTCTGATTGGATTTCAACGGCCAATAGTTCATTTTTAACCTGTGAATAGTAATATGCAATATTCCACTCACCCAGTGCATGTTGACCACGCCCACCTAGTTCAAGAGTATTCGCTGTCTGACTATTCAAATGAATCGGAGCATTTTGGCGTCCCGTCGCTGCGCCACTTTCGTCGGGGAACTTTTGATCCGAACCCCAAATTAAAGCCCAAGGATGTGGTGCTTCTAAGCTTCGACTGACATTGGCAAAGAGCTGTGTTTCAGGTTGGATTTGATATCGAAAACCAAGCGATGGCAGGACATTCCATTCACGAATATTTTCTTTATGACTTTGCACAGGCCATGTCACTTCACTTTCACGATGGGTGTACGCCAATGCAACTCGACTATCGAGCCAAAACTGTGGGTGTAGTGCCAAGGCATTGGCATAATGTAAAACATAGTCACCACCTTGGTAGGTATAATGCCGCGTTTCTGTATCCGCAGCATAGGCGCCTTGCGCTACACGCAAGCGTTCAACGACCTGACCATCTGGCAAATGCGTGGTACTACGAAAACCTAAAGTATTTTGGCTTTCATGCCCCCATAGCGTTCGGTCAAATTGGTAGTTAAATAAGGTAATGATATCGTCATAGTCAACATCGGTACTATACAAACCTTCTTGCAAATCCATCGGATAATGATGATAGGCCAGACCCAACTGTAAACGATCGCCCGAGTCCAAAGTCATATTGGTTTTATTCGCCAACCAAAGACTTCCCGGCTGCGGACGATTATTATTCAGCGAGATATTTAGGGCTAATGCTTGTTTTGGATCTTGTTCAATCTGTTGTTGGGTTAGTCGTCCCGGTGTTTGGTGTTCAGTCTCTCGGTAACGCAGATAAAATCGTGTATCTAGGTGAGGATTTAATTGATATCCCACATTGGCCGATATACCTTTACTCTGGCTTGAGGAATGATCTTGAAAACCATCATCATCACTTTGCGTTAATGAAACATAATAGTCTAAGTCACCGATTTGTTGTCCTGAGCTGATTTCACTTTTCTGATAACCGTGGCTACCCATTTCATGATGCACTGACAGTTTTGCTGCATTTTTTCCAGTTGGGCTGGCATAGTTAATTAGACCACCCAAGCTTAATGCGCCACGTGTTAAACCATTAGCCCCCCGTAAAACCTCTATATGGTCTACCCACAGCGGCTCAAGCAGTTCATAAGGTGTTCCTCCTGGCCCTGTAAATGGCAAATCATCTAAGGTTACATACAACCCTGAAGCATGCGCCCCCGGTGCACGATTGATCCCCGAGCCACGTATCGACAGTTTCACCCCTTCATTTCCTGAAGATGCCGCGTATATCCCCGGTTGATTTTTAAATAAATCAGCATTTGTTCGCTTGGGTACATCTTGAATGTCTGCTGCAACGATCGCATTGGTTGCACCATTTACTTTAGTCAGTGCTTTTTTTATTTGATCATCCATTGAACTTTGTTCAACGTTAATGGTGATTTCAGGTAATACATTGCTATCTGCAACACTATATGGTGCCATCGCGGTGAGCATCATCAGGCTTAAAAGCTTAAGTGACGTGTTGTTATATTTGGAAAATTGAGGGACATCCATGATTGCGTCTTCTAAGTGAAACGAAATTGACGGCAAGGATTATAGTGTGTTTTATCATCATGTATGTATCAAAATATTTCAAAATTCATGATATTTATCAATATCCTTCTTCGTATTTTTATATTCAAATGATTTGTTAAATGAAATAAAACAGATAATTATATTTTTTAGTCAAAAATAAAAGTTTCTAAATAAGATAAAAGCCCTCAATCGATAAAGATCAAGGGCGTGTATGGATTGAGAGTACGCATTGAAAGATTTTCGGAAAGTTAGATGTCAAATCCTGAACATACTTTCAATCACACTCTCGTTAAATTGATATTGAAATTTCTAAGGCAATTTAAATTAAACAATTCTCTGTAACGGCATTAGAAGTTGTACATCGCGACCGCATTGATTCGGTTATCTTCACCCTTGGTACTGCCATTTGGCGCAGCACCAAAAGCTTCACGTTCACCATAGACATATTCCAGACCTAAACTAATCGGCTTAACAGGGCTGTAAAATACATTTGCCCATGCTTGCCACAAGTTTTTATTGGCCTTGGTTTTATCGACTAATGAGTTGACATAATCAGCATTATTATCTGCTTTCATATAACCATAGCCCAATGTTCCGCGCCATTGTGCTGAAATTTGTTGAGTTAAACCTACTGTAATCGAGTCAAATTCATTGGTGGCGATGATGTCTTTATCCGCATTAGTGACAAAACCTTGGTTGGTCCATGACACAAAACTACTGTCGCCTTTGACATGGTAATAATCCGCCTTGAGCACTGTTTTATCCGTCAAATCTAGTTTTGCGCCCAGACCAAGCCCCCATGCGGTTTCTGTATCCGTATCCGTTTTCTTTTCAGCACCCATCGCACGTGCGCTTAACATCAGCGTATCTGTCATTTTATGGTTTAAACGCGCTGTTAATGCAGGCAAACGCATGTTTGAACTGTCATCCTTAGAATCTTCGGCAGCGAGTACAAGATTTGTCTCTGGACTAAATTTGTGACTATAGCGAACTTGCGGTGTACGTTTAACAGCACCACCGACATAGCCCAATGCATCAATGGTTTCAGGCATATAATCAGGTACAGCAAAGTTAGACCATGTTTGCCCCACCAACCAATCACCATAGGTTAAATAGGCATGACGAATACGTAGTCCATCATTTGCACCCAAAAAGTCGACTTCAATTTTACCACCTACATCTCCCACTTGAGTCGGCGTTTTAAAGTCTAGTCCTAAACGTGTGGCAGCAAGTGTTGCTTTTAAACGATCTGAACTTTCAGCATTCCCTTCTAGCGGAACACTATTCATTTGGTTATACAGGCGAGATAAGCTGCCGCCTTCTGTCTGATAAGATGCATCTGCTCGCACATTGCCATACAAGCTAAACTCAGCGCCCGATTTGGTATTTAAACTCAGGCTCGGTGTTTGAGTCGGTTTTTGATTCTGCGCAGCAACTACAGATCCTTGTTTTACGTCTTTGATTTCACTCGACAAAGTGTTTTGCTGCTGAACATATTGCTGCATCATGGCTTTTAATGCTTTGACTTCATCACGCAACTGTTCAACTTCAGCTTCGCTGACTGCCGCATGTGTCCACATGGGGAACGCGACTGCACAAGCTAGTATCATCGGTTTAATTTTAAAGGTTTTTTTGACTAAATTTAGCTTTTGAGTTTTCATCCTGACCTCGATTTGGGCAATGCCCTTTCCTTATTTTTTGTCACAATTTCCCACTAGCCCTCATGCTGTGCATCAGGGCCTGGAAACTTAAAATTTTGGGGTAATGTTAAATCTTTAAATATCGGCTTAATTCGCTGGATTTTTGATAGCTTGCGTATTGAGTTTTGGCGATTGACCTTGAGTAGATGCCTCTACAGACGCTTGCAAATTCACCATAAAGATCGCCAATGCAGCAATAACACCGGGAATGGCTATCACCAAGAAGTTCATTTGATGCGGCAAATTCATGGTTAACAGTGCCCCTGTAAGCACAGGTCCAACGATTGCACCAATTCGTCCAATACCCGATGCCCAGCCCATACCTGTAGAACGTACCGTGGTTGGGTAGTATTGTGCGACAAAGGTATAAAGTAGGATTTGCGAACCGATGGTAGCTGCGCCTGCTACAGCAATTAAGGTATACAGAACCATTTGCGGACTGTTAAAGCCCAGTAAGATTAAAGCCAATGCGCCACACATGAACATGATGCTTAGTACTTTCTTGATATGGAATCGGTCTGCCAAAGCACCTCCACCAATAGCACCTACCATTCCACCAATATTCAGTGCAAAGAGGAAAATCATACTTGCACCTAGCGAATAGCCAGCTTGAATCATCAATTTTGGTAACCAACTTCCAAGTGCATAAACCATCAATAAGCACATGAAAAATGCAATCCAGAACATGAACGTACTGAAACTACGGCCTTGTTGAAATAATGCTTTTAACGGAGCTTTGTCTTCTTCAGAAACTTCATTGAGTACAAATTGAGTATCCGTTGTGAGGACATGTTCAGGGGCAATTTTTGAGACAATCGTTCGAGTCGTATCTGTTTGATGCTTCGAGGTTAAATACATCAATGACTCAGGGAGGAATTTCCAAATTAAAGGCAGTGCAAGACATGGAATAATCGCAATATAAAACATGATTTTCCAGCCATATACTGGCACTAACCAAGCTCCCAATAATGCTGAAGCCATACCACCAATGGCATAACCACTAAACATTAGTGCAACCAAGGTGCTGCGTATACGTTTTGGCGCGTATTCTGTCATTAATGCCACAACGTTCGGCATAACGCCACCGATGCCTAGTCCGGCAAGAAAGCGTAAAATACCAAACTCAACGGGGGTACTTGCAAAAGCGCCGCAGAAGGTAAAACCACTAAAGATACCGACACAGATCATAATGGTTTTTTTGCGACCAATTTTATCGGACAGTGTGCCAAAACACATGGCACCAAACATCATGCCAAATAAAGCCGTACTTGCCAGTAAGCCGGCTTGTACCGCAGATAAGGACCATTCTTGCATCAACAACGGTAAGGCAACGCCATAGATCACCAAGTCATAACCGTCAAAAATAATAATCAAAAGACACCAAATCAGCACACCCCAATGAAATGGCGTAAATTTGGCTTCATCAACCAAGGTATTAATATTAATTTTCTGGTTTTGCATAGCCCACCTCCTAATTGTGAAGCTTGTAAAATTCGCTTTTCACAATGAATAAGTCGGTGCTTAATGTCCAAAACCGATTAGGCATGTTTGTATACCTAAAAAGTTAAATACAAATTAATCCCTTGATTCCGCTTTATTTAAATAGATCATTTCATAACTGCAGTTCATCTGAACGTCTAGCGACAGCATACTCAAAACACAGCACGATCATATGGAATCGCTTCTAAATCATACACTTGATAAACACTATCAAATAAACCACGAATATCTTCGCTCTCATCCATATGACGCACAGCCATAAATACAGGGCTAATCGCGGCTTCGTCTAAGATAGGAACAAAGGTTAAATGTGTTAATTGCACACTTTGGGCACTCATTGGGGTAATACAAACCCCTTCATTCGCTGCAACAAAGCCTAGTGCCAGTTGTAATTCACGTACTTCACGTACTTTTTTAGGTTCTAAACCATACTCTGAAAATATGCCACGCACTTGGGTCGAAAAGTTTGGTTTGTTGTGATTTGGGTAAAAAATCAATTGTTGATCGATCAGATCTGCGAGATATACCCCTTCCTTTTTTTGTGCCAATGGATGACTAGCATGTAAGGCAACTACTAAGCGTTCTTCACGCAGTAAAACCCGTTTAATTGCAGGGTCTGAAATACGCAAACGCCCAAAGCCGACATCTATACGACCTTCCTTTAATGCTTTGATTTGTTCTGTGGTGGCCATTTCCTCCATTTCTATTTTTAAATGTGGATGTTGTTGTTTAAATAAGTACAAAATATTCGAGAGTAAACCAAACAATAAAGAGCTCACAAAACCGATTGTCACTGTTCTTTCTGTCAAACCGATTCGTTTCGTCATTGATTTAATTTCTTCTGCATTAGACAAAAGTTTTAAAGCATGATGATAAAAAAATTGGCCTGCTTCTGTAGTCTTAAGCGGACGGCTACCGCGTTCAAATAACTGAATTCCAAGCTCATGTTCCAAATTTTGAATCTGCCGACTCAAAGGTGGTTGAGCTATATATAGTTTTTCTGCCGCTTTGGTAAAACTCTGCTCTTCAACCACCGCGACAAAGTATCTTAAGTGTCTTAGTTCCATGGCTATCAATACCTATTAAGTATAATAAAATGCAAATTTGATCTTCGACGTGAAGATTTTATTCTTTTAAGGTATATCACATAGACAGGATTAAGCAAATTTAATCCCATCCAACAGATCAAAAACATCGTGCAGCCCATACCTGAAAGAAACTTCAGCTGCTACACGAAACAACTTAAAAAGTATTGTTAGACAACCAAACAAGGAACGTGGCAGCCAAAGACCTCTTTTATCGAGTGATAGCCACCCATACTTAAATGCATACTTAAGGAGATATAGTATGAACCGTCAAGAGATTGATGTTCTGGTTAAACAAATGAACGTAGATACAGCAACAGGGCCTGTTGACCAACGTGTACAGCAAGTTGTGGTCCGTTTATTGGGTGATTTATTCCAAGCGATTGAAGATCTAGATATTACTCAAACTGAACTATGGAAAGGTCTAGAGTATTTTACAGATGCGGGTCAAGCGAACGAATTAGGTCTTTTAGCCGCTGGTTTAGGTTTAGAGCACTATCTAGATTTACGTGCCGATGAAGCTGATGCGAAAGCAGGTATTACAGGTGGTACACCACGTACCATTGAAGGCCCTTTATATGTAGCTGGCGCACCTGAATCAGTTGGCTTTGCTCGTATGGATGATGGTACGGAAACCGATAAAATTCCAACCCTGTTTATTGAAGGTACAGTAACAGATACCGAAGGCAACATCATTGAAGGCGCTAAAGTTGAAATTTGGCATGCCAACAGCCTGGGTAACTATTCTTTCTTTGATAAGTCACAATCTGACTTTAACCTTCGCCGTACGATTCTTTCTGACCAAGACGGTAAATATGTTGCACAAACCTCGATGCCAGTTGGTTATGGCTGCCCTCCAGAAGGTACAACTCAATTTGTTTTAGACAAATTAGGCCGTCATGGTAACCGTCCATCACATGTACATTATTTTATCTCTGCACCAGGTTACCGCAAGCTAACCACTCAATTCAACATCGAAGGTGACAAATACCTTTGGGACGACTTTGCCTTTGCAACTCGTGATGGTCTGGTAGCAACTGCTGTTGATATCACAGACGAAGCTGAAATTGCGCGTCGTGGTCTAAACCAACCGTTTAAGCACATTAGCTTTAATGTTGAGTTAGTTAAAGAACAAGCCGCAGCACCAAATACTGAAGTTGATCGTCGACGCGCTAGCGCTTAATTACTCACTCAAAGGAAGCCGAGCTGTCTCATCCAAGTTTGACAACTCGGCGACTATCCCCTCATTGGACAGTCGGAGAATGGACATGCCACGTATTCCTGTAATTAACACCAGCCATCTAGATCGTATTGATGAACTTCTTGTCGATAATTTTGATACTGGTGAATTTAAACTGCACCGCTCAGTATTTACCGATCAAGCGTTGTTTGATCTTGAAATGAAATACATTTTTGAAGGTAACTGGGTGTATTTAGCACATGAAAGCCAAATTCCAAATAACAATGATTATTACACAACTCATATTGGTCGCCAGCCGATCATCATTGCACGTAACCGTAATGGTGAACTGAATGCCATGATCAATGCCTGCTCACATCGTGGCGCACAGTTATGTCGTTATAAAAAAGGCAACAAAGCGACGTATACATGTCCATTCCATGGTTGGACCTTTAATAACTCAGGTAAATTGCTCAAAGTTAAAGACCCTGCCGAAGCGGGTTATTCAGATTGCTTTAACCAAAATGGTTCACATGACTTGAAAAAAGTCGCGCGCTTTGAAAGTTATAAAGGCTTTTTATTTGGTAGCTTAAATCCTGATGTGCCAAGCCTTGAAGAATTCTTAGGTGAAACCACCAAAATTATCGACATGATCGAAGGTCAGTCGGAAAACGGTTTGGAAGTTTTACGTGGTTCATCTACCTATACCTATGAAGGTAACTGGAAACTGACAGCTGAAAATGGCGCAGATGGTTATCACGTTTCAGCCGTGCATTGGAACTATGCAGCCACCACACAGCACCGTAAAGAAGCACAAGCAGCGGATAATATTCGTGCTATGAGTGCGGGTTCTTGGGGCAAGCAAGGCGGTGGTTCTTATGGTTTTGACAGTGGTCACATGTTGTTATGGACGCAATGGGCTAACCCAGAAGACCGTCCAAACTTTAGCAAAGCCGATGAATATACCGAAAAATTCGGCGCACCGATGTCGAAATGGATGATCGAGCGTTCACGCAACCTTTGTCTTTATCCAAACGTCTATTTGATGGATCAATTCGGTTCACAAATTCGAGTTTTACGTCCGATTTCTGTCAATAAAACTGAAGTCACCATTTACTGTATCGCCCCTGTTGGTGAAGAGCCAGAAGCACGTACACGTCGTATTCGTCAATATGAAGACTTCTTTAATGCTTCAGGCATGGCAACACCTGATGATTTAGAAGAATTCCGTGCCTGCCAAGCCGGTTATGCAGGAATTGAGCTGGAATGGAACGACATGTGCCGTGGTTCAAAACACTGGATTCATGGACCGGATGATGCAGCCAATGAAATTGGATTAAAACCGCTATTAAGTGGCATCAAAACGGAAGATGAAGGTCTTTACCTTGCTCAGCATCAATATTGGTTAAAAACCATGAAACATGCCATCGCTGAAGAAAAAGAATTGGCAGAACAAGTCGCAAATGAACAAGGAGATGTCGCATGAATGCAACTGCACATTTAGACAGCGTAAGCATTGAAGCTGTATCTCAGTTCCTCTACCGCGAAGCGCGTTTTTTAGATGATGAACAGTGGGATGAATGGCTAGCGTGCTATGCCCCATCTGCATCATTCTGGATGCCTGCTTGGGATGACGATGACCGCCTCACGGAAGATCCACAGTCTGAGATTTCTTTGATTTATTATCCAGACCGTCAAGGTTTAGAAGACCGTGTCTTCCGCATTAAAACCGAGCGTTCATCTGCCACGATGCCGGATACCCGAACCAGCCATAACATTAATAATGTCGAGATTATTGAACGTGATGGCGACAAAGTCACGGTGCGTTTTAACTGGAACACCTTAAGTTTCCGCTACAAAACCAACTATAGCTACTTTGGCATGTCACGTTATGAAATTGATTTTTCAGGCGAGCAGCCAAAAATCCTCAGCAAATATGTTGTTCTGAAAAACGATTATATCAACCAAGTTATTGATATTTATCACCTCTAAAAGCTTATTTCACTAAGCAAGTTTTTACTTTCAGCCAGAAGGATATTTGGCTGAAAGGACATGTTATACCAGATTTTCAAAAGGATATTCAGCCATGTCAAACCATAATGTTGCACTTCAATTTGAAGATGGCGTTACTCGTTTTATTAGTGTTGCTCAAGGTGAAACCCTATCCGACGCAGCCTATCGTCAAAAAATCAATATCCCTCTAGATTGCCGTGATGGCGCATGCGGGACATGCCGTGCATTTTGTGAGTCGGGTACTTACGACATGCCTGAAGAATCTTATATCGAAGATGCTTTAACCCCCGAAGAAGCTGAGCAAGGTTATATTTTAGCTTGCCAATGTCGTCCAAGTTCAGATGCTGTTTTCCAAATCAGTGCATCATCTGACGTGTGTAAAACTGAAATTCATGAGTTTCAAGGCACATTGTCTCGTGTTGAAAATATGTCGGATTCTACGATTACCTTTGATATTCAACTGGATGAAGGTCAACCTGACATTAACTTCTTGGCAGGTCAATACGTCAATGTCGGCATTCCGGGGACTGAAGAAACTCGTTCGTATTCGTTTAGTTCAAAGCCGGGCAATCGTTTAACAGGCTTCGTGGTTCGTAATGTCCCTGAAGGCAAAATGAGTACTTTCCTGAGTGCCGATGCGAAAGCCGGCGACAAAATGACCTTCAAAGGACCTTTTGGTAGTTTTTATCTGCGTAATGTTGTCCGCCCTGTGGTCATGCTTGCAGGTGGTACAGGTATTGCGCCGTTTATGTCCATGTTACAAGTGCTTGAAGAAAAAGGTTCTGAACAACCTGTTCGTCTTGTATTTGGCGTAACCAATGACTTTGACATCGTAGCAAAAGACAAGCTCGATGAATTACAAAGCAAACTCCCGTGGTTCGAATACCGTACTGTGGTCGCTCACCCTGAGTCACAGCATGAACGTAAAGGCTATGTGACCAGTCATGTTGAAAAAGATTGGTTAAACAATGGCGATGTGGATATTTACCTCTGTGGTCCTGTACCGATGGTCGAAGCGGTACGTGGCTGGTTAGATACCGAAGGCGTTAAACCTGCAAACTTTTTGTTTGAAAAATTCTCAGCGAATTAAGGGAGAATAGTTTAATGTCAGAACAAGCCAGATTTAACAATAAAGTTGTCATCGTTACCGGTGCCGCACAAGGTATCGGTCGTGGAGTAGCACTACAAGTGGCTCGAGAAGGCGCTCAAGTGGTATTGGCAGATCTCTCAGATTTTGTTGAAGAGACGCTTAACGATATTCAAGCCCACAATGGCGATGCCATTATTGTTAAAGCCAATCTTGAAACATTTGCAGGCGCTCAATCAGTTGCTGCTCAAGCCATTGAAAAATATGGCCGAATTGATATTTTAATCAATAACGTTGGCGGTGCGATTTGGATGAAGCCCTTCCAAGAATTTTCAGAAGAAGAAATCATTAAGGAAGTTAATCGTTCATTATTTCCAACCCTCTGGTGCTGCCGAGCCGTGTTACCTGAAATGATTCAAAATCAGCAAGGGACAATTGTAAATGTATCTTCTATTGCAACCCGTGGTATTAACCGTGTGCCATATTCAGCGTCAAAAGGTGGGGTTAATGGCTTAACCGCTGCTCTCGCTTTTGAACATGCCAAAGATGGTATTCGAGTCAATGCCGTAGCCACAGGTGGCACAGAAGCCCCACCACGAAAAGTACCAAGAAATACCAATCCATTGTCAGATCATGAAAAACAATGGATGCAAGACGTGGTCGATCAAACCATTGACCGTACATTCTTGGGACGCTATGGCACAATTCAGGAACAAGTGAATGCCATCTTATTTTTGGCATCCGATGATTCATCTTATATGACAGGAACAGTCGTCCCTGTTGGTGGTGGAGATCAAGGTTAAACGCTATACCGTCATTGGTTTAATTCAACAGGCTCATTGACATAGTCGCATGGAGGCAAAAGCGATGGCACCCCTGTTAAAAACATTAAAAGAAGATTGGTCGATCTCAGCGACGGTTGCAGGATTTTTAGCCGTGCTGATTTCATATTCAGGCCCACTGATTATTTTTTTCCAAGCCGCACAAAAAGCTCAAGTTTCCCCAGCCATGATGATTTCATGGATTTGGGGGATTTCTATTGGTGCTGCGCTGGCGGGTATTTATCTCTCTATTAAATATAAAACCCCGGTGATTACCGCGTGGTCAGCGCCCGGTACAGCCCTTTTAGTCACCCTATTTCCGAATATTTCACTGAATGAAGCCATAGCAGCTTATATCACGTCCGCTATTGTTATTTTCTTGATTGGCATCACTGGCTATTTTGACAAACTCTTAAAATGGATTCCTCAAGATGTCGCTGCGGGAATGATGGCAGGTATTTTATTTCAGTTTGGACTTGGACTGTTCACTGCGACAGATAGTATGCCGATCATTGTCTTTGGCATGTTATTGGTCTTTCTCATATCGAAAAGACTTTCGCCACGCTACGCGATGATTTGGGTCTTACTGACTGGTGTCATCCTGAGTTTTACATTAGGAAAAATTAATCCTGTTGATGTGAATTTTCAACTCGCTATACCGCAGTTTATTGCTCCAGTTTGGACTTGGAACTCGACTTTAAATTTGGCGATTCCCTTAATTTTAGTCAGTCTGAGTGGTCAGTTCCTTCCGGGGATGGCGATCATGAAACTAAGTGGATATGACACGCCAGCTAAGCCCATTATCACTGCGACCAGTATTGCCTCGCTCGCTGTCGCATGTGTCGGAGGTATTACCATTGTTTTGGCGTCTATTACCGCAGCCATGTGTATGGGCAAAGATGCACATGAACTAAAAGAAAAACGTTATATAGCCGGTATTGCCAATGGTATTTTTTATATTTTAGGCGGCTTATTTGCAGGCAGTATTGTCATGTTATTTAGCCTATTACCTAAAGAGTTGGTCGCTGCACTTGCAGGTTTAGCGTTATTAGGTGCGATTGGAACAAACATGTCCGTTGCGATGAAAAATGAGGCCAACCGTGATGCGGCGCTAATCACTTTTTTAGCGACAGCCTCAGGTATGCATTTTTTAGGGCTAAGCTCAGTATTTTGGGGGATTTGTATCGGTGTCGCTGCACATGTCATTTTGACCAAACGAGTAGCCACACAAGCACCGATGACAACGACTCAAGATTCTAAAAGTTCATAATGTCCAAACGCATTGCCAATACAAAGAAGATGGAACACTACATCTTCTTTGTTTAATCGAAAACTCAATTTTTTGATTTTCTTGTCATTTATAAACTTAAAAATTCAATATTCGAAATTAAGAGCTCTATAGGATAAAAAAGGGATCATGTTGCATCATCCCTTTTTTACTTATCTTTGAATTATTTACGTTTTTTCTTACCACTAAGTAGATCTATGGCTTGGGCATAACGTGTAGGTGCAATTCGCTGAATTAAATCAATAATTTTGGCATCATTACCAATTAAAACTCGACGTTTATTCTGCTTTACCGCATCTAAAATGACTTTTGCTGCGACTTCAGGCGGTGTTTTTAGCACTTTATTAAATGCTTTGGTTGCCCTATCTGGGTTCATCCCTAACGCACGAATACTGTCACTCATACGCGCGCTATTTGCAATATTGGTTCGAATCCCACCCGGATGCACGCAAGTTGCGCTGACTCCAGCATTTTCCAAGTCTAATTCTTGGCGTAAAGATTCAGTAAAACCTCGTACCGCAAACTTCGTTGCATTATAGGCACTTTGAGTCGGTTGAGCCGTCAAACCAAATAAGCTGGAAATATTAACTATATGTCCATCGCCACTTTGTTTTAAATACGGTAAAAATGCTTTTGTCCCATATACCACGCCCCAGAAATTAATATTCATAATCCACTCAATTTCATCATAATGCATACCTTCTACAGTACTGGCTAACGCGACACCTGCATTATTAAAGATCAAATTGACCTGGCCAAATTCAGCTTGGGTTGCAGCCGCCCATTGCTCTACAGCGGCACGATCAGACACATCTAATTGGGTCTGAATTATTTTCACACCGGTGTACTTAATCATTTCAGCCGTTTGTGCAAGACCGTCAAGGTTGCGATCACTTAATGCTAGATGCGCACCTGATTGAGCCAGTTGAATGGCTAACTGCTGCCCAATACCTGAACCTGCTCCAGTAATGGCTGCGACTTTGTTGTTAAAATTTTTCATCGTTATTCCTATACACACTTAATCTCGTTCAGTGAACAAGCTGCATTTTCATATTATTCATAACACAAGCTTAACGAGAACTGATCTATGAATGAAATGATTTTATTTAATTGTAAAATATGAATGCTATACATAGCTCTTTAGCGTTATTGCTTCAAATCAAATTAATGTAATTCAACATGATTAGAGCAAAAATTGAAAACTTAAATGAGCCTTTTAGCTCCGGCTTTTTTTGGGATTGTAGCTCTAAATTTTTCAGCTCAAACAGCGTTTGATATTTATAAAAGTGATACAAATCCCAAATGTTATAAACAAAGCTCAACATTTATTCTATTTTTCTACACGATCCAGATTCTACATATTCAAAATCAGTATATAAAATCCACAATATATACTTATTTTTTTGTGAATATAGCCCTTGAAGACAACAAGGCTGATGCTTTGTAATTTTCCAAGTCTTGTGTATCCACCCTTTGGAAGATCAGGGATGCACATCTCTTACTATGTTCAATAGAGGTTCTAAAATGATAAAAACAACTCTTAGCCTAATCGGTTTGTCACTGGTGTCTAGCTTAGCTTTGGCTGCTGATCCATTGCATGGTACTAAATGGAAAACCATCGATGACCAAACCAAAAAACCTTTATCTGTAGTTCAATTTAATGAAACATCAAAGGGCGTTTTATCTGCAAAAATCGTTGATGTACTCACCCCGGGTGAAGCAGAAAACTGCCAAAAATGTGTAGGTAAATTCCACAATAAACCACTACTCGGTGTGCAAATCGTGAATGGTTTGAAAAATACCGGTAAAAATACCTATGACGGCGGTAAAATTACTGACCCGAAAAATGGTAAAACCTATAGTTTCAATGCCAAAATGTCGAATGACGGCAAGACCTTGAATGGTCGTGGCTATATTGGTGTATCTGCGCTTGGACGCAGCCAAACATGGATACGTGTAAACTAATCCTTTATGTACAAAGTCAAAAGCGGCTCGATTGAGTCGCTTTTTTTGTATGAAAACCAAGAATGAAATTATTCGAAAATAAAAATTAAACGGTATAACGTTTGCTTAGCCCCCATTCGGCTAATATTCGACGATAGGTTGTCGATGAGCGATCTGCTTCGAAATGCGCCTCCATACTGATATCCAGTGGCAATTCCTCAGGTTTTTGACTTTCCACCATGTCCTGATCTTCAGCAAAAATTTGTGCATTAAAATCATAGACCGCTTGTAAATCGCCTGTGGTATCAAAATTACGAGTTAAAGGCACAAATAAACGGGTTTTATTATGCGATACAGGACAACAGGCATTTAATATTTTTAACACTCCATTTTCAGGAAAATCGATGGTTAAAATTGCAGAAAATGGCGGATAGACATCAAACGTTCTTTTCCATAAAAAATCTTCTGGCGCTAAATGTTGTAAACCATGCGGATAATTACTCACATCACTAAGATATTCTGTATGTAGTCCATAGTCCGTACGTACTGTCGAATATTTTTGTACTTTAGGATTTTCACGGTCTGCAAAGCTCTCATGATGCACCCATGCGAAATGTGCAACATCAATAAAGCCTTCGAGCTGGCGCCCACTTGAACCACCAATATCTACATAAGGTGGCAATATAGATTGGTGCTGCTCGGTATCCCACGTGTCTAAATCTGGAAAATTGGCCGTAGATTCGTCTCTGTTAAATAAACTGGTCCACACCAATCCATATTTCAATACAACTGGAAATTTGGTTAATGAAAAACGCTCTGAAATTTGAGTCAGCTCTGGCTGTGCGGGAATTTTTACACACTTTCCTGCGCCGTTATAATGTAAACCATGATATGGACAAATAATGTCTTCACCCTTGACCCAGCCTTTGGTTAATGGCACCCCACGATGTGGACAGATGTCACGAACCAAATGAATTTTCCCACTTTCAGTTTGATATAACGCCATTTTTACATCGAGTAATTGCACTTGTTGCGGTTCAATCGAAACATCTTCTACACGTGCAACGGGATACCAATGCTGCGCCAAAATATTCCAGTCGTTGGCATCAAATGTACTGCACTGAGGTTGGGTAAATAAATTGAGTACTGGAATGGCATTCATAGTTCATCTCGACAATTGCAATATTTCTTTAGCATTTAGCGCTATTTAAATTTTGCTAAATCCTTATTTTCTAAGTCGAAATTAAAATCTAAACACATTTCTGTCTATTAGAATGATTTGCATGGATTGTTCTGTTTTTTAGAACATTAAGCATTGAACTCTGCACGATTTGATAAAGCTGGCATGAATATCGCTTAAAATGCATAACATTATGATTCGCTATTTACGCGATAGAGATTGAAGCCTGTATGTCGATTACTTTTTCTAGATTTTCTGAATATTTTATGGCGGTTGCACGGACTGGAAGTCTACGCAAAGCTGCTGAACAACTTTTTATTTCAGTCTCGGCAGTACATCGACAAATCGTTTTGGCAGAGGAAGAACTGGGGGTTGCCCTATTTGAACGACTACCTCAGGGCTTAAAACTGACGCTTGCGGGTGAATTACTGTACGCCGATTTATTAAAATGGCAAAAAGAATATCAACTGACGCGAACTCGATTTGATGAAATCCAAGGCTTAAACCGTGGAAACATTGAAATGGGTTTTATTGCAGCTTTGAATGACAGTTTCGTCGTCGACTGCATTCAAAAGATGGCTGAAACTTATCCGTGGATCAACCTCAACATCAGCATGAATAGCAGTGAAGACATTTCCAGAAAAATCGTCGATGCAGAATTAGATTTTGGCATTATATTAAATCCTAAAAGCCATAGCCAATTAGAGATTTTATCCTTTATAGAAATTCCGTTGGGCTTTGTAATGTCGCCGCATCATACCTTGGGTGGGATGGATAAAATCTATCTTTCAGATACGTTAAATGAACGGCATATTTTACCGAGTGATCCACTCATTATTAGTGAATATGTACAGACTTTATATAAACATCATAAGTTTAGTCCGATTCAAAAGATCGAATGTAATGACATTAGAATGATATTGTCATTGGTTCAGCAACAATTAGGCATCAGTTTGATGTCATACATGGATGCTTTGCCACTGCTTGAGAATAATAAGATTATTTTTAAACCGATCCGTGAAAAAGGCTTACACAGTTTGACCATTGCTTTATGTGTCGCATCGAAACGCCAAACCTCTCGAATTTCTCAGATCATGATTAATCTTTTGGTGGAAAAAATGGAAGAAATTAAGATCAATTTAAAATCTTTGAACCCCTAAAACCATTATTTAAGCTTTTTTTGTCACATATTTTTTTGTAAAAAAAAGCCAGTGCGAATAACCCGTACTGGCTGCTGAAAGCTAAAGTTTTATTAGTTTATTTTTTTAATCCAATGGATTACCTACAATATTACTAATGATGCCTTTCATAATATGATTGCCTTGTTCTTTACGCAGTTCTGCATACCATTCGCGCGTCACACTTTCATCCTTCATATGGGTCACATCACAACGCTTACGCGCACGCAAAACCAATTCATTGGCACGTTCATTACGTTTATTTTGATAACGACGCAATGAATCTTGCAAGCCCAAAGTATTGATTTGCAAAGCACGAGCTAGATAAATTGCATCTTCCATTGCTTGGCAACCACCTTGTCCAATATCAGGCGTTGTGCTGTGTGCTGCATCACCCACGATCACCACACGACCTTTGTAGAAATCTGCAAAAGGTTCAATATCATGAATTTCTACCCGATTGGTTTTTTTGGCATCTACAGCATCAATTAGCTTTTGAACCGGTTCACACCAACCTTTAAAGTATTCTTTAAATAAGGCCTTATATTGTGTGCGGTCATTTTCTAAGCCTGCTGCTAAAGGTACATCAAAGAAGAAATAGAATCGGTTGTCGGCAACGGGCATCAGCGAAACGCGCTTACCTTCTCCTACAAATGTCGTCCATTGATCTGCCGCAGCAAATTCTTCTGAAATATCGACTAAACCGTTCCAATTGACATAACCTGCATAGCGGCGCTCAACTTGTTCCCCCAATACATACGCCCGTGTCAATGAATGTGTACCATCGGCGCCAACCAATAAATCAGCCAGAACCTCACTTCCGTCAGCAAAACGGGTGATCACTTGATCATCTTGTTCTGAGAAGCTCACCATTTTTTTGCCTAGATGAATATTCTCACGACCAAATTCATCCATGAGCATATTTTGTAAGTCTGCGCGTGAAACTGGATAAGGTCGCTGACCAACTTCTTCGATTAAAGGAAACAGACTAAACTGTGTCATAACATCGCCCGTTAAACCATCGATATAGGCTAAGTGATCCATCTTGCCACCGAGCTTTTCGACTTGTTCGGTTAGCCCCAAATAGTTCAAACATTTGACACCGTTAGACCATAAAGAAATAGCGGCTCCAACAGGTAAAATTTGTTCTGCCTGTTCATAGATGGTTACTTGGTGTCCAAATTTTTTCAAAGCGATCCCTGTCGTTAGGCCCGCCATACCTGCACCAATAATTGTAATGTCCATCTATAACTCCCCTGTGTTTTTTTAAATATCTTTCTCCTAAAAAGCGAAAAGCATGCCATTTTTTCAAACAAACAATAAAAAAATCTAAAGTTGGCACACGCTGTGCTTCTAAACACGTGTAAATGCTAGTTTTTATCAAATGTTAAATTTTTAACACTAAAAACAAAATGCATATGTTTTAAATGAAAATAGTGAATGGATTTTATATATGGCGACTTTACTCGCACCAAGTTTTGATATTCCTGCACAATTACAGACACTTACAAATTTAGCAGATGACCGTATTGGTGCAAAAATACTTGAATGTTCAGATGATTTTTTTGCAGAAGCAAAACGCATGCTTCAATTTAATGCACCTATCTTCGTCGAAGATAAATTTGATGATCATGGCAAATGGATGGATGGTTGGGAAACGCGTCGTAAACGCCATGCAGGTTATGATTGGGCAATTATGCAACTCGGTGTTGCTGGTCGAATTCAAGCCTTAGATATTGATACAACATTCTTTACAGGGAATTATCCAGCTTCCGCATCAGTTGAAGCCTGCTTTGCACCAAATGGCGAGCTAGCACAGGCAGCATGGGTCAATATCTTAGACAATACCGTATTGGGCCCGAGCCAACACCATATATTGAAGGTCTCAAATGATCAGGTTTTTACCCATGTGCGTTTAAATATATACCCAGACGGCGGTATTGCGCGATTTAAAGTCTATGGTGAAGTTCAGGTTCAAATTCAAGACAATACGAGCACATTAGACCTCGTTGCGCTAGAAAATGGTGGACGTGTTATTGCTTATAGTGATGCTCATTTTGGGCATCCACGAAACTTAATTAACCCTGGCCGCGGCATCAATATGGGAGATGGTTGGGAAACTAAACGTCGCCGTGCACCAGGTTTTGACTGGTGTATTTTGGCTTTGGGTCAATCTGGTGCAATAGAGAAAATTGATATTGATACTGCCCATTTTAAAGGCAACTTCCCTGCGCAGGTTTCCATACAAGCGATCTATGTAGAAGATGCCACTGACCCTCAACTGATTCCGCAAAGTATGTTCTGGCCGTTTTTGCTAGATTCACAAGACATGCAGATGGATCATATTCATAGCTTTGTCAGTGAGATTTTAAAGCATGAAAAAATATCGCATATCCGCATCAATATGATTCCTGACGGGGGGATTAGTCGCATACGGTTATGGGGAAAAATACATCCTTAATTGCAATATTGATAAAATAGGAAGCCTTCGTGCTTCCTATGTGTATGGTTTCAATTTTTTTAATTAAATGCCCTATAAGATATCTAAACATGACACACAGCATAAAAATACAAGCTCTAAGTATTGAAGGCTTTGCACCTTTTGGTGAGGTTATTTGTACGACTGGACATGATTTTTTCCACATCAATGACGCACATACAGAGCGATATCATGCCCTCGTAGAAACAGAAATTTCAGCTGATGCGGTTGCTGGAATTAGCATCTTTAGAAATATCAAAACCACTGAATTGCCATTTACGATTTCGATGTTAGAGCGTCATCCCAACGGTTCACAAGCGTTTATTCCAATGCAAGCGCAGGCTTTTTTAGTGGTAGTTGCACCTGCGTTGGATGATCACAGCCCTGATCTTACACAGCTACGTGCTTTCATTACTGATGGTAGCCAAGGAGTCAATTATCGTGCAGGAACATGGCATCATCCTCTCCTGACACTCGAAGCACCCAGTAGCTTTGCCGTCATCGATCGGATTGGCACTGGACATAATTGTGATGTGTTCCAGTTCCCTACGTCTATTCACATTTCAAATTAATTTTTTTAGCTTAAATACTTAGAGTTAAATAGACTAAAAACCATCTAACCATCTGTTAATACATAATTTATTTCATCTCTTGATATTATTTAATTTAAACATAACGCATTAAAAAAGCCCTCAATTTAGAGGGCTTTATTTATTCTATACAAACTATATTCTATGAATCATCGTATGGTTCAAGACTCAAGATTGGCAATGATTAATGTTGCACATCTATCGCCATGCTTGGTTTTTTAACCTGATCTTTGCCCATAGTCACTTCTTTATTTTTAAATAAATTCAGATGATTGAACACAATATTTAAAATAATCGCCATCAAACAAGTTGAACTAATGCCTGAATGAAAGAGTGTTTGCACCCATTTCGGGAAGTTGGCATAGAAAGAATGATCGATAATTGGAATCATCCCTGCTGCAATCGCAGTCGCAACAATGATGAGGTTCTTTTGCTCGTTATAGTCAATTTTCGCCAAGGTACGAATACCACTTGCCGCAACCGTTCCAAACAAAACTAAACCAGCACCACCTAATACAGGGACAGGAATTGCTGCAATCAGTCGCCCCATAATTGGTAGAACGCCTAAGACGACTAAAATCATTCCACCCGCTGCGACAACAAAGCGACTTTTAACGCCAGTAATCGCTACTAAACCGACATTTTGTGCAAAAGCACTTTGCATGAATGAACCGAAAATTGGCGCTGCTGCACTAGATAGCATATCTGCACGTAAGCCATTGGTAATACGCTCAGCATCCACTTTGGTACCTACAATTTCCCCGACAGCAATAATGTCTGCCGTCGTTTCAGTCATAATCACTAAAGTTACGATCAGCATGGCAATAATGGCACTTAACTCAAAAGTTGGCATACCGAAAGCAAAGAAGCTTGGAAATTGAATCCAGTTACCATTTGCAACTTTAGAAAAATCTCCAAAGCCAAAGGTATAAGCGAGCACTGTACCGAAGACGATGGCTAACAAAATAGATAAACGTCGGATGGTTGCATTACGTGTTAAATTCAGCGCTATCACGATACCCAAAGTTAAAAATGCCAAGCTGATGTTCTCAGCATTTCCCCAGTCTGGTGCTTTATTATTGCCCCCCATCATCCAGCGTACCGCTACAGGAAGCAATGAAAGACCAATCACGGTGATCACACAGCCTGTCACAATCGGTGGGAAAAAACGAATAATTTTTGAAAAATAAGGTGCTAGGAAAAAGCCAATTAGGGATGCAACAATCACCGCGCCATAAACAGCAGAAAGCCCACCGCCTGCGGTTACTATGGCAATCATCGTCGCCACACCTGCAAATGAAACACCTTGTACTAAGGGTAATTTTGCACCGATATATTTCACACCTACGGTTTGTAGTATGGTCGCCAAGCCACCGACAAAAAGCGCCGCCGCAATCAATAAACCGATTTGCGCAGGTTCAAGTCCCGCGGCTGTACCAATAATCAATGGCGGAGCGATAATACCGCCATACATGGTTAATACATGCTGTAAACCATAGGCAAGGCTTTTCCCTGCGCCTAAATATTCATGTTCTGGTGAATCTGTTTTATCTTGTTCTGTCATTTTTATATCCCCTATTTTTTAACTTTGCTCTTAGCTGCCACGATACGTTGAATATGCAAATGGGCTGATGAGTAAAGGAATATGAAAATGCTGCGAGGCATCTTTTACATAAAAATGAATCACAGCTTTCGGAAAAAAGGTTTCGGTATTTAAAGTCTGAAAATATTCAGCAGTCGCAAATTCAAGGCTATAAGCACCTGCTGTAAAGTCCTTCAGCGCAAAATCATTGACGCGACCATCTGCATTGGTTTGGGCTGAACCTAGTAACTCTCCGTGTGCATTAAATAATTGAATGTGGACATTCGCTGCAGGTTTACCCAGATTGGTATCTAAAATATGTGAGCTAATCATGCGCTAAGCTCCTGTTTTAATCTTAATAAGGCAATTTCAGCCAATTGATGATGAACAATTCGTTTTTCAGTTTCAGGATCATTCAATAATCGATATTGCAGTGCCTGTAGTACATCTTCACTACTGAGGCCAGAAGCTTTGATTAAAAAGAGATATCCGTACTTTTTCTCATACGCGACATTGCCTTTGAGCAATGCAAATTGAGTTTCTTCATCTGCTGAAATTTCAGACTGTTCTTGATTTGAAAATTGTTGTTCCAAACAACTTAATTCTGCCTGTGCCTTTTTTTCACCAATTCGTGGATGGTTATCTAAAGCATTTTTGATTTCATCCCAAGTCCAAGCATTTGCAGCTTTTACTGCTTGCTCTGTGATTTGCGTGACACAGGTATAAGGACGCTGCGCCACAATGTGTTCTGCCCAGCCTTCAATTTGCACACAGTGCTTTAAAAAAGTTTTTACATCTGCTTCGGATGCTTTATTAAATTCAACAAGTTGCACTATAAAATCGCCTAAAATTATTGAATGATTGTTCAAATTTAGTTTTGCAATATCAGTGCCAACCTAGGTCTATGATGTCAGTTACCTATGTACAGGCCTAAAAAAAGAGGAGCTAAGCTCCTCTTTATCCAACTATTTTTTTATTAGACTGCATGATGTGTATACCAATGTTCCGCGATATCACCACGGCGACAGATCCACACTTTTTCATGTGATTGCACATAATCTAAGAATCGTTGTAGTGCTTTAAAACGGCCTGGTCGCCCTAAAATACGACAATGCATCCCAATCGATAACATTTTTGGCGCGCTTTCACCTTCTTCATATAACACATCAAAAGCGTCTTTAAGGTATTGATAAAATTGTTCACCACTGTTGAAACCACCCGGTGAACAAAACTTCATATCATTGCTTTCGAGTGTATAAGGAATAATTAAATGAGGACGGGTTAGACCATTTTCATTCGTCAAATGACTCCAAAAAGGTAAATCATCACCATAGTGATCGCAGTCATATTTGATTTGCGGAAATTCAGCCAATAGCTGACGTGTATTCGGACTGTCACGCCCTGTGTACCAACCAATAGGCGTCTTTCCAAATAAAGCTTCAAGCACACTAATCGCTTGATCCATGTGCTGACGTTCCAGCTCTATCGGCATATCTTGATAATGTAACCAGCGTTGACCATGTGAAACGACATCATAGTTGGCTTGTTTGATCGCATCGACGATATAAGGATTGCGCGCTAAAGCCATACCGACACCAAAGACCGTCATGGGTAAATCACGTTTTTTAAATTCTTCATGAATCCGCCAAAAACCTGCTCTGGAGCCGTATTCATACATCGAGTCCATCGACATATGTTTGGCAGGAAAACTGGCCGCTCCAATAATATCGGATAAGAATTGTTCTGATCCTGCATCCCCATGTTCGATGTGGTTTTCTCCACCTTCTTCATAGTTCAACACGAACTGCACTGCGATCCGTGCCTGATTAGGCCATACGACTTGAGGAACATTACCATGATATCCAATTAGGTCTCTGGAATAATCCTGTTGTTGGATCTGGTCAATTAAGTTTTGTCCACGTAAGTAGCCTGTAGTCACTTCAACTTCCTAATTTGTTATATCAAACAGTAAAAAAATTAGGTAGAAGCAAGCAAATTATGCGCCAATGTCATAGATGGCTAAATAGCTTTTCATATCAATGACCATTGCCATTTTTTAAAATATTGAATGGTTGCCCTGAATCATCTGCAATGATTGAAATTTGCCAAATTTCATCTATTTCTGGAAAATTCTGATGCAGTTGATCAATGAAATAGTAATAACCCGGTGTATTTTCGGTAATATAAATGATTGTATTTGAACACAATATATAGAGCTGAATCTCATCAATGGTTCCAAGATCTTGGCGTACGACATCTATACTTTGAATATCTTTCCATAATATAGTTTTAGTGCTTATTTCAGGCCCAGTTATATTGTATGTGAAACCATCATTAAAATATTCAAAATCACCTTTATCCTGTCTTACACTCTCAAATTCGTTTGTTTTATTTTTTATATCTTGTTTTAAATCAATTGAATCTACAAACCAAATATGAGGATGACAAATTATTGCATTCCAAATAATAAAAATGCAAAGTGTAAAAAACCATATATTAGCTGTAATTACTATCGTAAGTACTGCCAATATAAATAAGATAAAACCCAAATTTAGGTTTAAAAATAATATAGTTGAAGTTCTTATTGGTAGTTGTACTTTCATTGGCAACTGCTTGAATAAAATATTACCATCATTCAATTTTTCGTTATATTTAAAGTAAAAACAAATTGCCAGCATTAAGAATGAAATTAAACTAATGAATGTAAAATGTTTTTCCCATATTTGCCAATTAGATAAAAAATATATAAAAATGACCATAAATATTGAAATTGAACAATACATCGTAAGTAAGGAATTTAAAAAAATATGCATTCTCATTGTTTGTTTAATCTAACCCGAATCGCGGATAAGAAATTGACTTGAAAAATATGAGGACTAGAGCCATCAGTTGAGTTACCACACAAAACTCACAACTCTATCCTCATGTTTAATAGTACCGAATTATTTTGCGTAATTGATGATTTCTTTCTTAAATTTGAAGCAACTTATTGGCAATTCCTTAAGCAAAGCCATCGTTTCTCAAGAATTCGAGCGGCTCACTTGAGTCTTTCAGAAATCACCTTTATTGCTATTTGGTATAAATGCTCTCATTTCACTAATTTCAAAGCATTTTTCACATGGCTAAGGCAGGATAAAAGCTCTTTATTTAAGAGCTTACCCTGTTACCAACGGCTGATTCACCTCATTAATACGCACCAGTTGGCACTACATGCTTTACATGTAGCCTTAATGAAAGGTCAACGGAGCCAATATTTATGGATTGACTCAACCACTTTACCTGTCTGTAAAAATCAACGAATTCAACGCCATAAATCTCTAGCAGAAATTGCATCTCGTGGTAAAAGCTCGATGGGTTGGTTCTACGGCTGTAAATTACATATTATGATGAATCAACTTGGAGAAGTCGTTTGTTCAGCATTATCCAATGGACATGTGGCTGACATAAGAATGGTTGAGCATTTGGTTGAAGGCTTGGAAGCAAAGCTTTACGCGGATCGTGGTTATATCAGTCAGGATTTAAAAAACAGATTAAAAGAACAAGGTATTGATTTAATTACTTATCATCGAAAGAACATGCGGTCTGTTCAACTCTGTACATCAGATGCATATCACTTAAAACAACGTAATAAAATAGAAACGTTATTCAGCTTATTGAAAGGTCAATACAATTTGGTGACGAGTAGAGCTAGAAGTATCTCAGGCTTTTTAAGTGGTATTTACGCATCACTATGTGCATACCAATTAACTCAGCAGCATAAGCCCACAATTCAAATTATGCAGTCATTGGCTTAAAAAGGATTCGGGTTAATCTAGTAATTTTTTAATGGTATAACTATACGTAAATATTGATAAATTTAAAGCATCATGATCAATTATTCTTTGTAAAATCAACACACCTAACGCTGAAAATTAATTTATACTCATAAGTCATTTTCACTCAGTTCCAAATAAAAGATTCAAACAATAAGATTGGCTAGCAATTGATTAATCCATGCTTTGGAAAAGACAAAAGATTTTGATTAGGCCCACCTCATATCCAAGTAAGTTACTTAAGTTTTAGTGACTTATGGTGGTCTGTCTTAAGAATCTTTATGCAATAGAGCCATAAACGAGCAAAACTCTACAAAATATTAAAAAAAATATTTACTCATAATTTTTAAATTTTACTCTTCACTCAACAATGCAATATATTGAAAATAAATAAATTACAAAAATATAGATAAACCTAATATAATATTCATAAACTTCACTTTCTTTTTTTATCTTCCCGATCAACAAATAACTCCCATTATAAATTAGATCAACAAAGATAATAAAAAAAACTACTGCACCAATAAAACTCCAGAAACCTATCCCAAAAAAGTAATACTTTATTAAAAAAATCAAAAACTCAATAATAAAAAAATAGCTATAATTAGCCTTTTATAATCGTGATAAACTCTAATTACAAATTTATCCATTATTGTTCCTTTTTAAACTATCGATCCATCTCATTACGAACTGCATCATTATTTACTTCTTCAGTAGACATCAATTATTTAATACACATCACGGCGGTAACGACCTGCTTTACGCAGTGTATGCAGTTGTTCAATGCCCAGTATCTCTTGCAAAGTGGCATCTACCGCTTTGGCCATATTCAAACTGCCGCAGATATAGAGACAAGCCCCTTGCTCTAGCCAATCAATCAATTCAGCTTTTTTTACAACTAGGATATCTTGCACATACTTTTCAGCAAATCCATCACGAGAAAATACCCGATCGATTTCTGCAATTTTACCTTGGTTTTGTAATTTATGCAGTTCATCAGCAAAAATTGCATCGAAATCTTGTTGATGCTCACCATAAATTAACCAGTTTTGATAGTGCTCTGTTGCGACACGTTGCTTAAGATGTGAAAGCAAACCCGCCATTCCTGAGCCATTGCCAATCAAAATCGCAGAGTGAACGCCCTCTGCTAAGTGAAAATTTGGATTCGCATGAATATAGGCATGAATACATTGTCCAAGTTTTAAATCGTGCGTTAATAAGCCAGAACCTAAACCTAGTTCATCGCCATGCTGCTCTTGACGTACAACGAGCTCTAAATATTTTTAATTAAATAGAGTTTGATAATTTCACGCTTAGACTAAACAACTAAAGAAAGATTATAATTAAAGCTTAGAATTCATTCGCCATTTGCGAAATCTTCGAGCAATCATGTCCAAAAATCTTGCAACGCTGATTGGATTCAGTGCAATCTTACAATGGTCTTCTATTGTTGGTTTACTTAAGAAAATTAGTTTCAGTATTGGCCCTGATCTTGCTGTGCTCTTTATGTATACTTTGAGCTCAATTATTCTATTGCTCTTATTTAAAATTCCAAACCTTAAACTGGTTCCGCACCAATTTTTGATATACGCCACCATTTTATTTGTGATTTATGAGTTGTGTTTTTCTTATGCCATTGCTTTGGCTCAAACAGCTCAACAAGCGATTGAAATCAGTTTGGTCAATTATTTATGGCCGAGTCTGACAATTGCCGCGTTAATATTATTTAAAGAATTAAAATTTAACTTTTTCGTAATCATTGGTTTAGCCATTAGTTTGGGCGGCATCATTTTGATCCAAACGGGTAATGGAAGTTTTAACTGGTCTACAGTCTTTACGAACATTCAGTCCAATCCATTAAGCTATTTTCTTGCTTTTATGGGCGCGAGTTTATGGTCACTCTACTGTGTGATTACCCGTAAATACAGTCATGGACATAACCCTATTTCATTCTTTTTCGTCGTGATCACCATTGTGCTATGGCTAAAAATGTTGACATTTCACGGTATCCCGCGAATGCCTGCCGTAGACTTACATACCGGTAAGTATATGTTAATCGTGTCCATCGTGACCGCATTGGGCTATGCAGCGTGGAATGTAGGTATTATAAAAGGCAATATTACGATATTGGTGACCTTATCGTATTTTAGTCCGATTTTTTCTTCATTAATTTCAATGTTTATTTTACAGACACCACTGAGTTTAAGTTTTTGGCATGGTGCCATTTTGGTGACATTAGGTTCGCTGGTATGTTGGATTTCAACCAGTTGGCCACAAATAAAAGCAAAATTAATGCAATTGCGTCATGAATAATAAGAAGCAGTCACTTGGCTCATTTATCTTAAACTGAATAGCAAAACCGCGATTAGGCACAGAATATGAAGTAACTGTGTTGGTGCAAAATATAGAAAATATTTCCAGCCACCTGTGAGAAATGCATTCACACATTTTGAAATCGCATGGGCTGATAATCCAATCACCACAGCATAAACCAATGTTAAATTGTCGATATTACCTTGCATCACCACGGTTGCCATAGCTGCATGGACTTCAAAGAGTGATGCCAATAATGTCCCTAAAATTAAGCCTTTATCACCTAAAGCGAGATTTAATCCATAAACAAGTGCTTGGATCAAAGTAAGCGTGATGGCAATGATTGCCGCCTGTTTTAAGCTAAACATTCGACTATCAGTATTTTCTAACGGCACTGTTTCATTCGCCTCTACACGAAGCATTTCAGGTTCTGACTCTTTATTATGCTGTTGAGATGAGCCATAAATCAGATATAACGCAGCAAGGACCAATATCAAGATGCTGACGATACTTGGTATAACTAATATTTTAAACCAGGCAAAACTCACCCCAAGGACAATGATCAAAAGTTGAACCAATGTCGCAACACATGAAAAAAGTCCTGCCCCTGCATTACTTTTGGCACTGGCTTTTCCTGCTCGCACTTCCATGCCTAAGCTTGCGATTGTTGCTGTGCTCGACACAAAACCTGATGCCAAGGCCGATAAAATAATGGCTTTATCAGAAGATAGAAGCCGCTTGGCGATGTGCGCTAATGACTGCACCACCAAGATCAATATCAGTAATTTTAAAATCACATAGGGATTTAATACTGAACCCCAATAGGCTTGATTTGGAGTTAAAGGTAAGGCAATTAGGATCAATGCCAGTAAAAAGACCCCATCTCTTAACTCATAGTCTTTGATCCAATGCGCTGCAAAATGATGTAAGCCTTTTTTTCCAAATAATATGAGGGTCAGCACGACAGCCAAACACGCAGCAAGTGGAATATTAAAAACACAAGCGGCACCGATCAAATAAGTCATGACAAAAGCAAGTTCTGTGGTTGTTCCAATATCTTGTTTTTGTTGACTTAATCCATAATAGCTAAACATACTGACGACAATTGCACCGATCACACCAACAGCTAAATGGATTAAAAAACACAATGCTCCAAACAACGCACAAATGGTAAATGAGCGTAAACCGGCAAAGCTCTGTTCACTGTCCAAATTGTTGTTACGTTGACGCTCCAAACCGATGAGCAATCCACAGCCTAAAGCCGAAGCTAAAATAGTTAACAATGCTGGGAAGGATAATGTTTGTATGAGTATTTCCAAATTTAAGCCCTCCCATCAATACATTGTTTATATTGGCAATATAAATAAAAAATAATAAAAAAAATTTAACGCTAAAATTTGAAAAATAAATATATAGATTGAACAACTTGAGCATTTTCAATCATGTTCAAAGTTTAGTCATCCTTTAAATCATAAACAATTCCATGATAAATATCTTAGTAAACATTAATTTTTCCCATATTTTAATTAGGGTCTGTTGACATTTGTTGATTAAAAAAATAGCGAGATAGTAAAATTAAATCGCCAAACCCAATTTTACACTCGCTATGCCTCGAACAATGCTAAATGATCAACACTGGTCCAAGTTACTTGCTATTTTCCGTCACTTTAATATTTATCTCAAATTAAATTTACGGAATTTTATTGAAGCGATTTTATTTCGAATTAGAACAGGCTGTCCTTGGCGTGATTTACCTCAAGAGTTTGGTAAATCAAATTCTATTTTTAAGAAATATAATCGATGGTCTAAAAATAGTAAGTTTATGAATATTTTTAAATTATTCAGCCAGCATGCTGATAAAGAGTGGATTTTTATCGATGGGAGCCATGTACGAGCGCATCAACATTCAGCTGGTATTAAGAATCAAAGTATTTCCAAAAGTATTGGTGGTAATAGTTCAAAAATACATTTAGCAATCGATTCAAATGGTAATCCTATTGAATTTATTATTTCAGATGGAACTTCACATGATATTAAGGTTGCACCTGATCTTGTATCAAAATTAGATTTAACAGAGTCAGAAATGCTATGTGCAGATAAAGGCTATGATTCAGAAAGTTTCAGAAAGAAAATTAGAGAAAGTAATACGAAAGCAAACATTCCTCGAAGATCAAATGCCAAATCTAGCAATGATGATATGGACTGGTATATGTATAAAATCAGACATTTAGTTGAAAATGCATTTTGTAGATTAAAACAATTTAGAGGAATTGCCACAAGATACGATAAGCTAAAACGTAACTATCAAAGCGCTGTTGCTTTAGCTTGTATATTTATATGGTTGCCTCTTTAGCTCAATTTATCGGCTGTAAATGTCAACACACCCTAAAAATATATTCGAAAAACTGACTTAAATTCGGCCTTTATTTGCTTTCATGACTGTTTAAAGCACACATTAAGCCCAAATCACCATAATGGCCGCAATCACCACTAAGGCTAATCCCCAATGATCGGTTCTAGCGAGTTTTTCCTTAAAGAAATAGGCAGAGATTAATAGACTAAATAATATTTCGATTTGACCTAGGGTTTTAACAATCGCAACCGTCTGCATACTCATAGCAGTAAACCAGCCCAAAGACGCTAGAAAACTACAGACACTAACGCGAAAGGTCAGACCGACTCTCTCCCACATGGCAATGAGCGTTTTACGGCTAAATAGACTGAGGTACAGCAGCATAATCACACATTGAAAGCCAATTACACTCAACAGTACCCACGCCGCACGATGCAAAGTCGGTAAATCACTTAGCTCTAAACTGGCTTCACGAACCAATAAAGAGGTAATAGCAAAACTTAATCCACTCCCTACACCAATGCATAACGTTGGCAGAGATAATTTTTGTCGTTGAGAACCCTTGCTTAAAAGAAAAACGGCTATGCCACCAACCAAAACACCAATCCAACCAAATAAACTTAAATGTTCACTTAAGAAAATCACCCCCACTATGGCCGCAAAGATGGCTTCACTTTTCGCTAAACCGACACCGATGGCATAATTCTTTTGTTTAAAAAGCAAGACCATTAAAATCGTCGCTAAAATTTGACTTAGTCCAGCAATCACCACATAGACCCAAAACATAGGTGTAAATGTGGTCACCTGAGTCACAGGCTGTTGTTGGTACAACACGAACAAATAAATGCAGGCAAATGGGAGCCCAAAAATAAACCGTGCAAGGGTGACACCATACACATCAACAGTGGTACTGAGTTGCTTTTGAAATGCATTGCGCCATGACTGCATAAAAGCAGCCATTAAAGTGAATAAGATCCAAACTTGAAACATAAGAAAGGTGGTTTAACGGTGGATGCCTCATCAATTTACGCTTTTATTGAATTGAATGCGACCCAACACGGCTAGATTATTCATTGAACTTGGTTATGGATTCGTTGAAAAAAATTTATTTAAAAACCTCATATTAAGCATATGGTATTTATCAAAATTTAAGTTTTTATAAAAAAACGCAAAGGCATGTTACCTTTGCGTTTTGCTCCTTACCAACATTTAGTTAGTGACTTATATTAAGTTAGCTTTCTAGTAATACAGCACCAAATTGCTCACGTAGATCTTTTTTCAGCATTTTACCTGTTCCACTCAATGGAATAGCATCCACGAAAATCACTTTATCTGGCACCTGCCATTTAGCGACTTTATCTGCATAATAATCCAAAATTTCTGTATCAGATAAATCGACATCTGGCTTTTTAATTGCAATCAATACAGGACGCTCATCCCATTTTGGATGGGTTGCTGCAATCACTGCCGCCATTGCAATTTTAGGATGTCCCATAGCTAAATTTTCTAACTCAACGGAAGAAATCCATTCACCGCCCGATTTGATCAAATCTTTTGAACGGTCACTAATTTTTAAGAAACCATCTTCGTTCAGGGTTGCAATATCCCCGGTATCAAACCAACCATCTGAGGTTAATGCAGATTCTGTTTTGCCAAAGTAATTGCCAATAATCCAATGCCCTTGGATCTGTAAATTACCCGTCGTTTCGCCATCACGTGCAACTTCGTGTGTACCGTTTTCTTCATCGGTAATACGTAAATCGACCCCGAATGGTGGACGACCTTGAGACAATCTTACTTGTAATTGTTCTTCTTCAGATAATAATAAATGTTTGGCTTTAAACTGGTTTGAAGAACCTAATGGACTGGTTTCAGTCATCCCCCAAGCATGAATCGTTTCACAGTTAAATTGTTCTTTAAAGACTTTTAACATCGCAGGAGGACAAGCAGATCCACCAACCACATTACGCACTAAACTTTGGAGCTGACTGCCCGCTTGCTGCGCAGCATTGATTAATCCCTGCCAAATCGTTGGAACACCCAATGCAACGGATACTTTATAGTCATCAATCATTTGCGTCAGGCTTGCTCCATCTAAACCTGGGCCTGGCAGCACTAAAGTACATCCCACCATTGCCGCAGCATATGGCGTACCCCATGCATTGACATGGAACATCGGCACAACAG
This sequence comes from Acinetobacter sp. YH16056_T, assembly GCF_024605895.1. Taxonomy (NCBI): domain Bacteria; kingdom Pseudomonadati; phylum Pseudomonadota; class Gammaproteobacteria; order Moraxellales; family Moraxellaceae; genus Acinetobacter; species Acinetobacter sp. YH16056_T. The sequence continues at coordinate 1,697,499 of NZ_CP094545.1, forward strand.
GCATCATAATATCTCGCGCTGAGATATTTAATGAATCCGGCATACAAATCGCATAACTGTGTAAGACTGTTGAACGATGACTATACAACACGCCTTTCGGATTGCCTGTGGTACCCGAGGTATAACATAACGAACTAGCCGATAATTCATCTAATTCTGGCCATGTATAGTCTGCAGATTGCGCCGCGATGAGTTCATCATAAAATTTAACTTCTGGCACCGCTTCGATAATTGCTGCATCTGGTGCATCTAAACAAATAAAATGTTCAACAGATTTTAATAGTGGTTTTACTGCTTTGATTAAAGGCAAAAAGGTTTTATCAAATAACATGACGCGGTCTGCGGCATCATTGATGATAAAAATTAATTGTTCTGGAAATAAACGCGGATTAATGGTGTGACAAACATAGCCGCTACCTGAAATAGCGTACCAAGACTCTAAATGACGGTGGTTATTCCAAGCGATGGTCGCAACACGATCCCCTAAATTTAAACCGAGAGATGCAAGAACATTAGCAAATCGTTTTGAATTTTTATGGACATCACCCCAAGTGGTTTTCGTAATCGTCGTGTCTGTATTTTTTGAAATTACTAAACTATCCGCATGATAGCGACCCGCATGTTCAATCATGCTACTAATCAAAAGCGGTTTAAACATCATATTACCAAGCATTCTTTGCTCCCACATTCATCCATATTGAGTTGTTGTTTTTCCGCACTGTCCTGCAGATTTTTTAAAACTTTGCACCATGTCAAAAGTGATTATTCTTCATCGACAAGGTTGAAAGCAGTAGATATGAAACGCATATCCAAAACTGATTCTTATGTTTTAACCTTAATTGATTTTAGAATCCACTGTTTTATTGCTCAAAATATGAATGCTTTAGTGGTATAAAATGCAAAAATTAAAGCTTTAGCCCTATTCAAAATATAGTCTTATTTAGTTATAACACTGCTGCTTTAAAAAATGTCGTTTTCAGTTATCAAATAATCGACTGAGTCAATTGGCATAAAAAAACCCAGTCTAGATACACTGGGTTCAATCGTCGCATTAGCCGTTGTAGTTACAATAGTTACAGCACTTCAAACTCAATACGACGGTTTTTCTTACGGCCTTCAGGCGTAGCATTGTCTGCCACAGGCTTATTTGAGCCCATCCCTTCAGTACTTAAGTTCGCCGCTGCAATATTTTTTGAAATCAGGTAGTTTTTAACTGCATTAGCACGATCTTGGCTTAAACTTAAGTTTTTCTCAGGATTCCCTGAGCTGTCTGTGTGACCAATAATTCGTACTTTTTTCCCACCGACGCGATTCAGTGCGATAACCATTTCATCTAAGATCTGTACCCCAGATGGTGCTAAAATCGCGCTTCCAGATTCAAATTCAATAATACGATTACGTAAAGCCGCATCAATAATGGCCTGTTCAGCCTGATTGACAGAAAGCTGTGCATTGAAACGAAAAGGTGCTGTGACCAAAGACTGAAACTTGGTGGTCGTGGGTTGGATATCATTTTGATTTGACATCTTTCCACTTAAATCGACTTGCGTTCCGCGTACAGAGAGTTTGCCCTGTTTTACTTTTTTTAAGTCGTCATTAATCATTTGGCTTACGCTATTACCCCAGCCATTGGGTGCGGTAACTGCTCGAACCTGAATTTTATCAACCACATTTGCCTGACCATAGGTCAAATAGGCTTTATTTAATATTTCTTGCTTGGTTGCTTCATTCGGTACAGCGCCTTCAATCACAATAGGCTCTGCCCAAAGCAAAGTCGAACAACCTAAAATGCATACACTCGCAATAAATTTGGGCAACATTGGTAAGATTCTTTGCATCATTATTCTTCTATAAAAGTCTGTCTAAAAAGTTTAATGCCATGAATAAGGCTGATCTGACGCTCACTCAAAGACTGTTCCAAAACGGCTAAGCCTGCATTTTGTTCAAGATAAGGATCAATCCAACTAGCATCAATCAAGGAAACCCAATGATCACTTTGCATGTTTTGGGTAAATACATCACTCAGCGCTGTAATATCAGCGCCTTGAAAACCAAACAGTAAAACTGGCGAATCACTGTGTAGGATGCCAATGAGTAATTCAGCATCTTGGTTTTCGACAAAGCGACTAATTAAATTGACCCAAAAAGCCGCAATTTCATAACAGTAACTAATATTATTGATCGGTAAGATCAACACTTTATTCAACCGAGACGTACCCTGATGAATAATCGGTTGTAGCAGCAAACCGAGACCAATCATGCTTTGCGCCAGCTGATACGGCGTAAAATTCAATAAACGTGCAAATGAATGCAAAGTATGATGCTCATAAAAAGAAGAGGTTTCTTCTGTTCCGAACACTTGGATTTCGTTATTTAATTTACCTAATTTATCGAGCAAAATATCGGGATCGCGAATAGAACGCATCACTCGGTTACGCTGATATAAGTCAATCAAAGTCTGTTTATAACGATATGGTGCATACAAAATATTATCGAAAGGATCATCGATTTCTAGCAGATGAGCCAGCACCATTGGAAATTGACGCTTTGAACTGTCTTCACTACTAATCAAATTGGCAACCAAAAAACGCTTATCTTTTGGACTGGCAATAAAGAAATCTAATGAAGGCAGTGAGTTATACGCTGCATTAAAATTGTCTGAACGCATAGCGAACTCAAGCGCCTCCGTGATCCACTGATCAATTAACTGAATCAGTGAATATTGTTCACGGCTCTTTAAGAAGTCACCACGAGCTGGACATTTTCCATAATACAGCGGTGTCGTTCTCACTTCATACATCGTCACACTCCTTGTTCTTTTGCACGAATGCCACCGCTCTCATTTTTAAATTCATCATCATGGTGTTGCTGTTCCTTGTACAACACTCATCGGTGAAGTCGCTGGCGCTACAGGCGCTTGTCCTGCAGGCATCGTTTGCGCTGCGACGACACGAACACCTTTATTCGTCACCACTTGATCAACAAGAGTCATACCTGAATAGCCTGAACCTGTAGTTGGGCCAGATGCGTTACCACTAATCAAACGGAAGTTCACTTTAACAAACACTTTTGGATTTTGTTTGCTACGCCACACCATTTCAAATGAATTACCATTTTGTGTACGCTGAGCGCCTTCAACCAATCGGTTAATACCATATTCACCCGGCTCATCAAAAATCGTATGCGTTTGACCTTCCAAGTCAATTGCAGTAATACGTGCACCCGGAATTGCCCCTTTATTTGGCCAAACGAAGTTCACCCATTGCTGAACACCGTTTTCATACACCATACGCTGACCATCAATATCAATGGTATATGAAAGCAACTGTGTATTTTCTAATGGGAAGAACTGGAAGTTCGATTGATTGGTTGCCGCAGGTGCTGCTTGACTCAATTCCCCTGTAGCAACGCCATTACTTGGCGCAACATAGCGTTGGAAATTCGCTACAAATTGTGGATTTAACCCTATACCCAAATCTTTCCATGTTTTCGTGGTTAAGGTATAGCCACGACGAATCACCAATGGATCTAAATATTCTTTTACAAAGCGCGCGATACTTCCGTTTTCACCAAAAATTTGGCTAATTTCATTACTGGTCGCTTGTAAAGTGGCATTGCTATTAAATGGATATTTAGGTGCAAGATTGGTTGTAAATGGTTGATACGCCTGCATTGCCCATAATTTATTAATTTCGTTTTGAGCTGGAATCAAAAGAACTTCAAATGACTGAGTCACCGGCTGCATAAAGAGTTTTTGAATCAATTGTTGATCTAATTCATTTAGACCCACAGACATTTTTTCATCCACAAATTTTTGCGTGCTATTAAAGACAGAGCTTTGATCATTGATGGTTTGTTTCACCAATGTCATGCTTGCAGGGCCCATATCACCACCACTCTTTAAGTCATTGAACTTACTACGTACTTGACTCAAAGACAGCATGTATTCATCTAAAATAGATTTGTTTTGCTGATCATCACGCTTACGAACCAATTGATAGAACACATCAAATTCTTTTGCAATAACACCTTGACCGGCTTTTGAAGCCACTTGCTGTGCCTGCTGCGCATCATCACGGCTAAGGACTTTACGTTTAAACCACGCAATAAAGCCTTTCTGAGGTGCAGCCAGTTCTGCTTGAACAATTGGATTATCCCAACTGGTTTCTTTCGCAATACGGTCAACCACTTTACGAATTGGCGAATTTTCAGGTTCACCTAAAATATCGATAAAACGTGACTGCTGAGCGACATCTGCGCCTTTGCCATAATGCACAGCATTTAAGAATTTACGCCATTCAGCGATATATTCCTGCTTATAAAGTTCGGTTAACTGTTTACTGATCTGATCTGGACTGCCACTAAATGTCAGGTCATCAGAACGATTGGTATTGAGTACCCAATCTTGAGTATCCGTCGGATTATTCGCTGCTTGGTTAATCGCATCTTTTACATAATCATTCCATGCTTGGTAAGTAAAGATACCCGGCAAGGCATAACTACCCAACATGCTATTTTGGCCTGTTTCACCTAAAATTTGCTTCACTGTCACTGCAGGGAAACGTACTGAACCACGCATTTTAATTTCATTATAAACGCGGTCACGTGCAGGAATGCCCATAGTAACAGCCGTCAATAATTGACGTGTTTGATCAACCAATAAAGGATCAGATTCCATTTGCGGGAACGCAGGATCAGCAGCTAAAGTCATCGCATAAGATAAAACTTGTTCGGCTTTTTGAATCATTTCCCCACGTGGCATTTGACCACGATTTGAATCTAACCATGAACGCCAAAAACGAGTGACTTGATCACTCAAATGGCTCGATTCCATATATTTATGATTGCTCATCATCAAATACGCCTTCAGTGCATTATATGCATCCTGAGGGTTAGTATCTGATGGTTCTAAATAGGGCTGATTTGATTTCACAGCTTGAGTGATTTGCACATTGACGTGATTTTCTTTCAACGTCGCTTCATTGGCTTTAACGCGCTGTAAGTACTGCGCCATATTTTGCTGAGATGGTGCCAATACAATTTGTTGAATACCTCGTAAATACTCAACTTTGAGTTTTTCACGAATTTTATTCCCTTGGTATAAACCAAAGCTATATTTCAAAGGACGATCTTCATCAAAATGATCGAGCTGCTGTAAATGCCCTTGTAATATCAGCAATGCATCCAATTGAGTCGAAAGCTCACTTCCGCTACGGCTTTCCATTTGTACAACTTTGTCTAGGTCTGCCTGAACTTCAGCCACGAGTTGTTGGTTATTACGATACGACCAAACCCATAATCCAAGCACCACAGCAACCAATAATAATGCAGCAATAAATGCCATAAAACGCTGACGCTTACGTGCAGGATTGATATGTTGTTTAACCAGATTTTTATCTTTTAAAATGACGGTTGAAAAGAGTCCTTTTAAGAAATAACCATGATCTTGCGAAACAGAATTTGTCGGAATGCCAAACTCACTATCCGTACTTTTCACCAAATGAAAATCTTCAGCAATTTGTTCGGTCATCGGACTTTCAATCACACCTTCTTGTAACGCACTGGTGAAATAGAACCCACGGAATACCGGTTTAAACTGATAAGGGTTGTCTTGAAACAACGTACCAATAAAAGTTTTTAACACTGGCTTTAAACTTTTAAACTCAAGTGGAAATGTCATTACACTTGGAGAAATATTTTGCGAATGACGACGACTCAAGTGCGTAGTACTGACGCTCTTCAAGCCATCGTATAAAATTGAATAATGCTTTTCGAACATCTCAACAGCATGTTCGGATGAGTCTGGATCATAAGGTAGCGTTGCACCCCAAACTTGATCAAATTCATCCTTATCATAACAATCAAAAAATTCTGTAAAGCCAGCAATCAAATCCATTTTTGAAAAAACGATATACACTGGCGCAAAAATTTCTAAACGTTCCGTCAAATCCTGTATACGTGCGCGTAAGTTTTTGGCTAATTTGATTGATTTTTCAGGACTTTGACTAACAAGCTCCGCCACAGAAACAATCACGATTAAACCGTTAATTGGTGCTTTAGAACGGTTTTTCTTTAGAATATTTAAAAAGCCTAACCATTCTGAATGGTCTTCGGCATAAACTGAATATCGACCTGCGGTATCGAGTAACACACCATCTGTAGAGAAAAACCAATCGCAGTTACGAGTACCACTTAGACCTGCCGACACCATTTTCTGATGAGTTTCTTCAAATGGAAATCTAAGACCAGAATTATAAATCGCTGAACTTTTACCCGCTGCTGGGTTACCAATCACCATGTACCAAGGTAATTCATATAGGGCTGCATTCCCCTTTTTGTCGCCGAGTTTTGATTTACGGATAAGTTGAATCGAGTCTTTCATTTGCTGATTGATCAGCGCAAGTTCTTCTTTATTTTTTTGTTTACCGTATTCAGCTTCATTATCCTTGGCAATCGCCTCAGCAAGTTCTTCGCCTTGCTGTTTATGACGATAATGCTGTACTAATTCATATATACCCCACAGAATTAATCCGAGAATATAAACAGCAACCACAATGTAAAAAGTCTTTTGCGGAATCGAATTATGCATAGCCACAATGGCCACAAAAAATGACAAAGCCACCATCGCTTTAGGATTGGTGACGTACTGCCAAACATAACCGAGGATCGTATAAAATAGTGTGTTCACAATGTTCTCAATTTCGTCTTAATTCTAATTAAACAGTTTCTTGTTCAAGTTCATCTTCTACTGAAAATGCTTGAATAAAAGCAAATGTCGATTCTTGGTCTGTGCTATAAATCATGGCAGTTAACTCTTCTGGCAAGTGCATACCCAACATGAATCCAAAAATTTTTGCCAATTGCTGGGTATTTCCAAGATTCTGTTTTGTATATAAAAAATGATAGGTTTCAATCGCGGTTTCATTAAATTTATACTGTAATTTTTTCACCACTTTCATATCCGTTGCATCATCTAACATCAATAAAAAGGGTTGTTCTTGATCATACTGATCTAAATTATTCAGTGCTTTAAGCTCTAAATGACGTTTCAACTCAGGCTCATGTGCCACCACTTGTAGCACTTTATTTGGAGTTAAACCTCGAACTTGAACGTCTGAAGCAGCCAAACACCAACTCGATGCAAACTCTGCAGCAATGTATTTTTCTTGTAACCACATCTTTTCATCAATCCATTCTTGGTCGATTTCAGAGTCAGCATTCAGAATCAAACTGACTTCAAACTTTTGTTTTGAAATCATCTCTAAAATGCTTAACCATTCTGAATAAGCGACTTGAGTGCCGATAAAATGTGGCTCGATATGAATTTGTTCGGGAATGATCGAAAATCCGTCAGAAAGATACTGCTGAATAATCTGGGCATAATCATCATTCCATTGATGAATCAAATTATCAGCAAGCAAAATATGGACATTTAAACGATTTAAACGTGAAACTTGCTGTGCATTGTTCGCCAAATGTTCTGGATGTTCATCTTGCGTATAATCTGGATCCACCCAACCCGGATGCATACGGTACTGATATGCCAATTCACTATCATAAAAGAGTGCTGATTGCTTCAGATGCTCAGCAATTAAAAATAGACTTTCAACGTGTTGCTCTAGTTGTTGCTGAATAAGTGACTGGATTCGTTTTTCACGCATGGTGATGGCACTATATTCATCATCTGCTTCTTCATTAGTGAGTTCATCTAAATCTTTGATTCGAAATGAAAGAACAGGCAAACCGTATGCATTGAATAATTTATCATCGAGTTCAGGACTTTTGAATTGTTGAATATCTTGGATAATTTGTTCATTTTCACCAAAACTATGCCAAGCCGCTGAAGAATAAACATTTAAACGAAATTGCTGTACATCAATAGGCTTCGGTTTTGCTTGTTCAATGGCATCAAGTTGTTGTTGCTCAGCTTGTTCTTCTGCACGTTTTTCAGCTTCAAGTTTTTTTTCTTTTTGATGTTGAATGCCCTTATAAATCAAATAAGGCGACAAAATAATTGCACATAAAGCGACAGGAAGAAGTAGAAAATAGGTGACCAGATCAAAAGCTGTCGGGTCATAGCCTGTATCTCGCCAGTAAAAAATCACGAAAGCAGTACACAAAACAAAAAGCGTACTAAAGGTACCAATTATTAATTTCAGCATTATTATAAATTCCCCATTAAGGCATAACAGGTTTCTGTATTATCGACCTGTTTATTCGGCTGTAAAAATGCTCCCTGAGCTAAACCAATTCCGCTCAAAGAATTTAAACACACCGGTTTTATTTCTTCTTTTTGTAAAATTAAGCGCACATCCACCATTAATGTTGGACTGCACCAAGTTTGAATCATTTGTTTTAATTTTAAGCTGCGTGACTGATTCGGTAAAAATGTTAAATAATCTTCATGATTTAAAGGTCCAATCACGATTTCAATTTTTTCGTCAATCTGTTGAATCTTTTCACCACAAAATGTATTTAGTCCCAATAAACTCGGCTGAGATCCACCTAAACATGTTCTCTGATCTTCTTCAAATACAAAAGTTTCAGGGATAAATTCTCGAATATCAAAATTCTGCTTAAAGATACAGTTCAGCATGGTTTTTAATGCATACGCTGTATTGTTTTGTCCCTGCATTAAACCTGAAAACTCTGCAAAATAATCATCTAAATCAGGCTGATCATGCTGGCTACGGATATAACCATTTAATGCATGTAAAATATCAAGATAGTGATTATCCTGCTCGATTTCATAACGAATAGGTAAATGATAATTTAAACTGGCATCAACATAATGTGCTGTTAATTTATGATTAAACAGCCCTAAAAACTTTTGTGTTTCGTGTCGCTGATGTCGCCCGCTGAGCTTAATCTTATTGGTATAACTATAAGGTAATGCACCTTGAATACCCGTTAAACCCACCATTAAATTTGTCAGTTCAACTTTTTCATCATTGAACTCTAAACTTTCAATTTCAGTATTCGGGAAGTTCAGATTAAGTGAACTATTAAACTCAAAGTCATTTGCCCAATGGACTTGAGCTGCTCCATAAGGTGCATGTCTTAACAAACGAGTGGCTTGAACAAACTCGTAGGCTTTCGGTTCTTGGAAAAGTCCGTCAATTACAGAGCTTTCTTGCCACCAACGTTCTGCACGCATTGGTATAACTCCTGTTGACTATTTGCATCAAAAACCGAGACATCGACAAAGCTGTTCATATTGACTTTTAAATTAAAGATATGTGCCAGTAATTGACTAAATATATACAGGCTATGTCCTCTAAATATATCCGCATCGATATCGAGCTGTACTTTTAAACCTCTGACAAATAAGGGAAACGGTTTACTATCCACAAGTTTCTGCGTGGTAGAAAACTGAATATTTTTTATGGAGTCGATAATAATTTGGTTTTCTTTTGATTTAGGTAAATTATACAATTCCAAAAGTTCTTTAATATGAGAGACCGCATCGCCTTTCATTAAAGACATATTATTCAAAGATAAATGTGAAATCACTCGCCACTGTTCTTGTTTATTTTGTTCAAAATAATATGGAATCGACGGACGTTTGAGCATCAGAGCACGACGTGCCAAATTACTATCATTCAGTGTTAATGCATTCTGATCTTTATTATAACTTTCGTAAGGTAACTCACGATTACTACATAGTAGTTCCGTACTAATAAAATCAGACTGAGTGCTATGCGGATCTAAAGCACGAGATATGATTGAATAGTTTAATTCCTGATGTTTATTCTTCATCTGCTGCGGATTTAAACTATAAAAAAACTGAATTTTATCTTGATGATAATGACTCATTGCAAAAAAAGGCAGTACAGGATAATACACTTCATCTTGGTTACTTTTTTCACGCACCATGTTCATTTTTAAAATGCTATAGGCTTGAAAATATTCAGGATGATGTGCGTCTGTCACCAATGGATATTCCATTCGCTTATGATTAATCTTTTGCGGCTCTGCTTGTTTATTGAAAAGATTAACAATTGGTGTAGCAAACAATTTAAAATTTGCCGCATTTAATTCTGAATAATTTCGAATCGCCGCTTGATCATTTAAATTGAGTTTAAAGTGCATTTGAACATCAAATTCACTATGTTCTAAACTTAAAAACTTAATGAAATCTAAATTTAGATTTAAAAAATTGAATTTTTCAGGAACACAAAAATATTCCATCAATAAACGATATGCATGATGCGTATGTTGATCGATAGGTAGAACACTTTGAATTTCATCAAAGCCCATAATTTCAAATGGATTGGCAATATCAAAAATGTGCTGCCCCACACGAATCGAAAAACTCGTAGTCGATTTAAAAATACTATCTAAAACCTGTAAAGGAAAATTAGAAATAGCGTCTAAAAATATCGGCAAAGTTTCATTTTTGAGTAAAGCGTGCTTATTCGAAAAAATTTCAAATCCTAAGCTCAATGTGGCATTTTGATTTAAATGCATATGTGCCGATGGATGAGTTTTGAAATTGAGCTGTTTTAATTGAATCGGTAATAAAGTGACTTCTTGTACCGTCTGATATTCACATTGAACACCACGCGTACTTTTGGCTTTTAGACTGGTCGCCTTTGGAATAACGTGTCGATCTGTTAATTGCTTAATTTTATTTATATCTTCGAAGCTCACCACAGAACATGCAGGAAATGGTTTTAAATATTGAGGAAACATCACCTCAAAAATTGATCGAGTAAAAACGTCATAACTATCTGCAAGTTTTTTATCAATCCGTGCAGAAATTAAAGAAAAGGCTTGAATTAAACGCTCAATATGCGGGTCATCTATTTGTTCTTGGTTTAAAGACAAACGCTGGGCGATTTTGGGGTATTTACTGGCAAACTCACGGGATTGTTGTCCAAATTCCTGTAGTTGTTTTTCGTAATACGGTAACAGCTCTTCAATCACAGATAACCCACTTCATTAAGCTCTTGGAGAAATAACATATTGTTGTGTTGTTGGTTTTAATAAGGCATCAAAAATAACTGGTTCGTATAAAGGATGAATATTTAAATATGCCTGAATACTTAAACATAGTGCCCCCATATTATGGCCATCCATGAGCATTTCGACTCGAATCTGTTTTAAACGCGGTTCATGTGCAGCAATCGATTGCTCAATTGACTGGCAAATTTTGTCGCGATCCGATGGATTTGCTGTCGATAAGCCCACAAAATCGATAATGCCAAATTGCAAAATAGACTTTTTTGCTAATGGAAAGTCATCAATCAGTTCATCTAACTTTGCCACCCGACTATTGAGAAGATCCTCTAAATCGGAAGCAACAGATTCACGAAGTTCTTGCAAAGACAGACCTTGAGTCTGCTGAGCATCTGCTGGTAATAAGCGGTCAAATAATGTCGTTCTAAAACCGTAAGGATAAAGCTGATCGAGATTCATATCTTCTTATAAATATTTAAAAAAATGAAAATAGAGGCTACCCAAGTTAGCCTCTATCTGAATCCATCTATTACGCTGCGTATGAAGCAGTGTTGTTAGATAATGACCACTTCTTAGTAACAGCACCTTTCGCAGTACCGTTAATATCTTGTTGGTTATATGTCCACTCTACTGCAGCATATTTCAAACCAAATGATTCGTGCGGAACACCTTCATCATTTACAGTTGGAGTCACACTAGAAACCAACACATGTTTCAGTTTGATTTGAAGATATTTAATACGTTTATCGCCATTCGCACGGTAGAAATCAATTTGAACTTCATCAAATGTATAACCTGCTGAACATGCTTCCCAAAGTTTAGGGCTTGTCGCGTCTAAATCTTTAACAAAAACCATGTCAGAATGTTCTACACGTTCTGCAGTGTGACCACCCACACTTGAAGAAGTCGCAGATTTAGGTTGACGGATGTTATGCGTCCAAGAGTTTACTTCTAACCAACTCTTGTGCTCTGCATCACGAGATTCGCCGTCTACTTTGTACTTACCACGAAATTGAATGTATATATCTTTCATTGTTCTGAATACCTATTTATTTAAAGTTATTATAGTGTTGACCCAAAATTAATTTGAGGACTGAGGTAACTCGGTCACAAGTCGTAATGAAACAGACAACTCATCCAACTGGAAATGTGGTCTTAAGAAAACCACAGATTTGTAGTGACCAGGCAAAGCTGGATTTTCTACAACTTTTACAGAAGCTTCACGCAATGGATACTGAGCTTTAGCTTCTTGAGATGCACCATCATCGAGCAATACATATTGCGATAACCATTCATTTAAGAAGGTCTCAACATTACCCGCTGATGCAAAACTACCCACTTTGTCACGCATCATTGCTTTTAAATAATGTGCAATACGTGAAACTGCCATGATGTATTGGATCTGGCTAGACAATGCAGAATTGGCATTTGCTGTATCGCTATCATATTTTTTAGGTTTTTGCGTCGATTGCGCACCGAAAAATGCAGCATAATCCGTATTTTTGCAGTGTACCAACGGAATAAAACCAAGATCACTCAGTTCTTTTTCACGACGGTCAGTAATGGCAATTTCAGTTGGGCATTTAAAGACCACTTCACCATCATTGGTTTTGAACGTATGGACAGGCAATCCTTCAACTAAACCACCACCTTCTACACCACGAATCGCAGCACACCAACCATGCATATCAAAAGCATTAGTTAAACGCGTACCAAAGGCATAAGCCGCGTTCATCCATAAATATTCATTATGGTTTTCGCCCGAAACTTCTTCAACGAAGTTAAATCCTTCAGTGGCAATACCTTCTTTTGGATCATATGGCAAACGACCCAAAACACGTGGCATTGTCAACGCAACATAACGTGCATCGTCACTTTCACGGAATGAACGCCATTGTACATATTCTGCTGTTTCAAAGATTTTAGATACATCACGCGGACGATCAATATCAGTAAAAGACTCTAGTCCCAACATATTCGGGCTAGCAGCCGAAATAAACGGTGCATGTGCAGCCGCAGCGACATGTGAAATTTGCTCAAGCAAATACATATCAGATGAAGTACGGTCAAACTCAAAGTCACCAATCAATGTTGCATAAGGCGCACCACCGAATGATCCATATTCTTCTTCATAGATTTTTTTGAACAACGTGCTTTGGTCAAAATCGGTCGCACCTTGGAAATCTTTAATCAATTCTTTTTTCGTCGTATTTAACATACGAATTTTTGTTAAAGAATTTGAAGGTGTTTCTTGGCAGAAATAATACAAACCACGCCATGTCGATTCAATTTTTTGAAATTCAGCATGGTGCATGATTTTACTTAACTGAGATGAAATCAACGCATCAATTTCAGCAATACGCTTATCAATTGATAAAGTCATATTGTCCGAAACGGTGATGGTACCTGCCATGACTTCTTTGGCAAGTTCACCGATCAGACTTTTTGCACGATCATGTTCTTGATCTGTACGCGCAATACGACTTTGTTCGACAATTGAATCTAAAAGCGAATATTCTTCAGTTGCTTCAAGGTTTGCAGCAGTTGCAGTATTAAAATTACTCATTTTCTGCCTCCACACTCAACTTACGAATTTGATCAGTGTTATGTAACACTTCATCCAGTAAATCTTCTAAGCGTTCATTATTTGAAATTTTATTACGCAAGTCAGACAGACGCTCACGCGCGGCAACTAACTTTTGTAATGGATCAACCTGTTGTACAACTTGCTCTGGAGTGAAATCAGCCATGCTCTTAAATGTAAGATCTACCGACATTTTTCCACCGTCTTCAGTCAAGGTATTCTCAACTTGAAAATTAGCACGTGGCGCTAAAGACTCCATTACTTCATCAATATTATCTAAATCAACATTAATGAATTTCTTGTCTTTTAATTTGGTTTTCTCTACTTCAGATGCCGCTGAGAAATCACCTAACACCCCTACAACGAATGGTAATTCTTTAATTTCTTTACCGTCGCCAACTTCAACATCGTAAGTCAATTGAACACGAGGAGGACGAATTCGTTGAAGTTTTTTCTGTACACTTTCACGTTTTGCCATGAGTGCTTTTCCTTGTTATTTATTTTTTAATGTATCGAAAGGTGAACCACTGGCAGCAGGTTTTTTCGCTGTAGTCTGCGTTTTTGCTGTCGTGGTAGTTTTCTTTTTGCTTGCTGCTGTAGTCGTTTGTTTAGACTTGGTAGACGCTGTATTGGTTCGTTTTTTAGCTGGTGTTGTCTGTTTAGATTTCACATTGCTCGAAGATTCTGTACTTTTTTCACGAACATCTGCTGCAGCAGACGTAGATTTATCAATCGTCGGCTGAATATAACGAATATTATCCGACAACACTTTGGCAGGAGAATAGGTCTGTTCATCTAGAGTACGATTTTCATTACTCCGCATATGATTCAGCGCATTATAAGAAATAGCGATACCTGCTAAAAAAGTGACATCAGTAAGTTCAGGCGACTGATAGTTCTTTTCTCGCAGCAGATTGACCGCTTGCAATGCTTTTAAATTGTAACCATTAGCTTGATATTTTTTGGCAATATCTACAAAGATTTCATTTTTTAAGTTCTCATTTTTCTTATTTTTTTTGTCACATAATTGATTATAAAAACCAATAATCTCTGGATCTGTATCACCTACTGCCAGTGGATAATCCTTTAAACAGGATTTTTTCACAGATGCCGCTTTATCTTTTGCAAAAACGGTTTGTGTTAAACTGGCTGCTAAAATTATAGGTAATAAAACACTAAATTTATTCAAAATTGCCTCTGTATTTCTATGTGCTAAAACTTAATTTATGTGGAGAAATCACCACTTATTTTCCCGTGTTCCCGTGGGTTTTCTCTTCATTTATCAAAATTAAAAATATGCTGCAGATTTAACAAAAAATAAGCACATAGAGTCAATACAAAAATGTGCCAAACACTCCAAAGTTTGTCGTCTATTTGTTTTTTTTTGTTTCATTTTATAAAAAAATCTTTTTCCTTTTTTTATTTAGTCTGTATTATATCGCCTAAAGCAAGACACTAATAATATATAAGGTGTTGATTTTAAAGTTTTTATTTTTATAGCAAGAAAAAAGAGATCACAGTCAAACTTGTAAAATTTCGTACTGTGGATTCTAAATTTGATGAGTTATTTATGAATAATTTAAAAGTTTTAATTACTAAACTTTCACCTCACACCCGCATTTCACTCGAAAAGTCAGCCAATACATGTATTTCACAGCAAAATTATGAAATCGAAATTGAACATTTTTTACTCGAATTATTAACCTATAACAATAAAAATGACCTCCAAATACTCTTAGAAAAATACAAAGTTTCTGCAGACGGTTTGGCAGATGACCTCAAAGAAAGTATTGCTCAACTTCCAAAAGGAAATACGCGCACTCCTATTTTTGCCCAATCCATTGTGCGCTTACTTGAACAAGCTTGGTTATTAGCATCTGCTGAACAAGATCCACAAATTCGTAGTGGTCATTTACTTGTTGCGCTCCTTACCGCGCCAGATTTATACCAAATTGCAGCAAGAGCTTCTTCTCTTTTCGATTTATTACCTATCGATACGATTAAACATAAATTTTTAGATCTTTGCCTAAAGAGCATTGAAAATGAAGATTTAGCAACAGCATCACTTGATGAAAAATCAGCAGCACAAACGAATGCAACTACGCCAGTTAAAACACCAGCTCTAGACCAATACACCATTAATCTTACTGAAAAAGCTAAAAATGGTGGCATTGATCCTGTGATTGGTCGTGAGTTTGAAATCCGCTTAATGCTCGATATTTTGATGCGTCGTCGTCAAAACAATCCGATTTTAACGGGTGAGCCTGGTGTTGGTAAAACAGCCGTTGTTGAAGGTCTGGCATTAAAAATTGCAACCAACCAAGTTCCAGATGCTTTAAAAAATGTCAGCATTCATACTTTAGATATGGGCTTACTACAAGCGGGTGCCAGTGTTAAAGGTGAATTCGAAAATCGCTTAAAACAAGTTATTCATGAAGTTCAAGCCTCTGCACATCCAATCATTTTATTTATTGATGAAGCACACACGTTGATTGGTGCGGGTGGTCAAGCAGGTCAAAATGATGCAGCAAACCTGTTAAAACCGGCGCTCGCACGTGGTGAGTTAAGAACCATTGCCGCAACCACATGGGCTGAATATAAGCAGTATTTTGAAAAAGATGCCGCATTAAGCCGACGCTTCCAAGTAATTCAGGTTGAAGAACCGACTGAAGAAGTCGCAATCGATATGCTGCGTGCCATGATTCCCGTGATGGCAAAACATTTCAATTTACAAATTGACGATGAAGCTATCGTTACTGCAGTCCATGCATCACACCGTTATATCACTGGCCGTCAATTACCTGATATAGCGATAAGTGTCTTAGATACGGCTTCTGCACGTGTTGCGTTAACGCAAAATGCACAACCAGTAAAATTGGATCAACTTCAAGCTCAATTACATAATTTGAAGCTTGAATTGGCGATTCTTGAAAATGAACATAAGAATATTCCTATTCACCACGAACGCATTGAAAATGTAAAAACACAAATATCCGCGCTTGAACAAGAGATTCAGTCGACTGAAACACAGTGGAAAAAAGAACTCGAAATCGTTCAACAGATTAAAACGCTTGAACAAGAGTCCGAGCAAAAACCAGAAAATATTGAAATTTTAAGCAATATTCGTAACCAATTGGCAACGTTACAAGGTCAAACGCCGCTGGTTTTTGAACGTGTGAATGCACAAATTATTAATGAAATCATTTCAGACTGGACCGGTATCCCAGTTGGAAAAATGGTGAATGATGAAATTCAGCAAATTTTGAAGCTTGAAACACAGTTAGAACAACGTGTGATGGGTCAAGATTATGCACTGCATCAACTGGTACAAGGCATTAAAACCTCCAAGGCAAAATTGGAAGATCCTAATAAACCTCAAGGCGTTTTCATGCTGGTTGGCCCAAGTGGTGTGGGTAAAACCGAAACAGCACTTGCGTTAGCAAACGAGTTATATGGTGGTGAGTCACATTTAATCACCATTAACATGTCTGAGTATCAAGAAGCACATACCGTGTCGTCTTTAAAAGGTTCCCCTCCGGGCTATGTCGGTTATGGCCAAGGCGGCGTACTGACAGAAGCAGTTCGCCGAAATCCATATAGTGTGGTTTTGCTCGATGAGATTGAAAAAGCACACAGCGATGTTCAAGAGCTATTCTACCAAGTATTCGATAAAGGTACTTTGGAAGATGGCGAAGGTCGTGTCATTGACTTTAAAAATACTACGATCTTATTGACTTCAAATGCAGGCTCAAGTGCCATTATGCAGGCCTGTTTAAATCAGCCAGTAGAAGAATGGCCGTCAGCAGAAGAACTTTTAGATGTATTAAAACCAGCTTTATATAAACAATTTAAGCCGGCATTTTTAGGTCGTATGCGTATTGTGCCGTATTTCCCATTGCACGATGATCTGCTCGTACGCATTATTCAGCATAAATTAGGAAAAATCACCGCGCGTATTGAAAAACAATATGGTACGCAAACACGCTATACCGATGATTTAGTCGAATTATTATTAAGTCGCTGTACTGAGGTCGATAGTGGTGCGCGTAATGTCGACAACATTTTAAATGCGACGGTCTTACCTGCTTTAGCCACTGAATTGTTGATGGCGATGAGTGAACAAAAGATTCCATCAGTCATTGAAATCGATGTCAAAGACGATGAAATTATTTATGTTTTAGATCCTAAAAGTAAACCTGCGAAAAAACGCAGCAGCAAAAAGACTAAAACCTTAGAAGCATAAGTTAGGAACGATGTAGAATATGAGTTTAGAGCTCGACGCTTTATTGCAACCGATTACGGATGATTTACCTTGCGGTAGTGATTTTTCATTTTCCAATGATTTTCATGCAATTAAAAAAGCTAAAACACAAGATGACCCACTCTTGGATCAAGGCGACTGGATCGCAGAACCGAAACAAGCAGATTGGGGCTTTGTGCACCAAAAATCGTCAGATCTACTTCGCGAACAAACTAAAGATATTCGCTTATATGGTTGGTTGCTTGAAGCGTGGACTCACATTCATGGTTTTGAAGGGATTGCCAAAGGGATTGAACTTACACAAAAAAGTTTGCAAGACTTTTGGCTGCAGCTTCATCCTGAAATTGAAGATGATGACCTTGATCAACGTCTAGGTTTATTACAAGGGATAATTAATCAAATCCCAACATTAATTAAATCAGTTTCAATCGTTCATGGCGCGGCAGCTTATTCCCTATCCGACTATGATCGACTACTTCATGTTCAAAACCAAAGACGTAAATCCAACCATGAAGATGATGATCAAGAAGAGTCTTTTAATGGTATGGAACAGTTTGAACATGCCTTGTTCAATACGTCAAAATCAATTCAATACCAGTATTACCAACAGTTTTTAGATATTTTAAACCATTGGGAAAACTTAAAAACGACTCTTGATGATTTGATGGGTTTAGATGCGCCAAGCTTTGCTGGCATTGACTCTCAAATCGAAATGATTCACTTGAGCTTGAAAAAAATCTATAAAGCAGATGCTTTTATCAATTCATCGAGCGCTGAACAGGTTCAATCAAATTCTCCAATTGAAAGCCAGACACTTTCCACTGTAACTTCCGTGCAGAATGATATGCAAATAATACAACAACAGCATACACAGCAATTTAAACCTCAAGTGCAAAATCATCTTGAAAATCGTGAACAAGCCATGAAAGTCTTGCAAGATATTGCTGACTATTTTCAAGTGAATGAGCCGCATAGCCCTGTTAGTTATATGCTGCAAAAAACCATTAAATGGTCACAAATGCCACTGCATGAATGGTTAACCCATGTGATTAAGGATGAAAACCCTCTTGAAGCTGTACAAGAAATGTTAGGTGTTCAGCAACAAAGCAATGAATCGAATAGCGACTGGTAAAAACAATGTTTAAAGCAGAAAAAATTTTATGGGGCGAAGGATTATTTTTACGCCCACAACACTTTCAATTACAAGATGCTTATCATGAACAGCGTTTAAACCATACGGTTCGCGCAACGATACCGTTCGCTTATGGTATTCAAAGTTTAAATTTTGATGAATCACAACTCAGTACCAATACTTTGGCTTTGAATAAAGTTGAAATGATTTGGCAAGATGGCGAGATTTATCAAGCACCTGCACAAGATTTATTACCAGAGCCCGTGCTACTCGACTCATTAAATTTACGCGGCGAAATGCAAATTTATTTGGCATTACCGATTGTTCAACCGAATAAGCGAAACGTCAATTTTGAAGAAAATACCCAATCGAGTCGCTATCATTCACATTTGACTGAAACTCATGATTTATTTACAGATGCAACGGCTGCTGAAATTACTTTATTACGCCGCCGTGCAGAGTTTAAAATCTTTGAATTAGGCCAAGAACCACAGCACAATCTTGATGGTTTTCTTTACATGCCTATTGGCCGAATTAAGCGCCAAAGTTCTGGTAATTTTGTTTTAGATTATCAATTTATCCCACCAATATTACATATTAGCTCGTGTGATTCGCTGATTACTGGGCTTAAACGAACGCTCAATATCATCAAGGCTAAAATTAAAACCATTCAATCGAATAATCGTGAAAACGAACAAAAGTTAATTGAATTCCGTTCAGGCGATATTGTGTCGTTTTGGTTGGTTAATGCGCTGAATACTGCACATGCGACCTTAAATCATTTATTGCAATATCCACTGATTCATCCTGAACGTTTGTATTTTGAATTATTGCGTCTGACAGGTTCCTTGCTCACCTTCTCGACAGCTTACGAAGTAGATCAGCTTCCACAGTATCAACATCATAATTTGCAAGAAAGTTTTGCTCAATTAGATGTGATTTTACGTGAGTTGCTCGATACGATTATTTCAAATCGATATATCAGTATTAACTTGAAAGAAACCCGTCAATCCTACTGGGTGGGCAGTCTTGAAAGTGACAAAATTACTCGCGATTCTCGCCTGTATTTAGCTGTTTCAAGTAGCGTGATGCCTACACATGACATTATTTCTTATGTACCGCTGCGCTTTAAAGTCGGCAATACTGTCGATGTTGAACAGCGCGTCATGGCAGCCTTACCGGCTGTTCCATTGCAACATATGATGCAAGTGCCAACAGCAATTCCAGTACGTTCAGGTGTGAGTTATTTTGAAGTTGAGCCAAATAATGATTTGTATCAACGTATGCTTGATTCTGAATCCATCTGCGTATACATACCAGCTGGTTTCCAAGATATCTCGATTGAACTTATTGCAGTGATGAATGGTTAAGGAGCAATCATGAATATTTCAAATAATGCCCCTTCACTTTTTGACGACGGTCAAATTGGATTAGGCTCTTCAAAACCAAGTGCTGAACCGAAAATCAACAGTTCAACTAATTTAGTTGATCTACTGCATGATGGTTTTTACATTGTTTTCTTACTCAAAAATCAATATGTTCCATCAAGCCCTGAAAGCTTCAGGACAAAAATTATGGATCTATTAAACCGATTTGAAAGCCAAGCTCGTAAGCTTCAATTCAGCAATGAAGATATCACGGACGCAAAATATGCTTATTGCGCTTTACTGGATGAAACCATTGTCACCCAACAAGATGCTCGCTTTTTTGATTTACAAAACAATTGGATGATGAATCCACTGCAATTAAGTCTTTTTGGTTCTCAGCTAGCTGGTTATCGTTTTTTTGAAAATTTAGAGCAAATTCGTTCTAAAAATAAAGATCGATTAGCTGCACTTGAAGTTTATCATTACTGCATGCTCCTTGGTTTTCATGGTAAATACCGCCTTGAATCGATTGAAATGCTCAATTCACTCGTTGCACGTGTCGGCGATGAAATTGATTATATGAAAGGTAAAAAGGCGTTTTCGCCTTTCGCGGCATTACCGGATCAAATTAAAAACATTATTCACCGTGAATTACCATTTTTTTGGATCATTATCTTTTGGGCTTTGTTTGCTGTATTAGCATTTGGTGGACTGAGATATATGTTATCTAGCCAAAATAATCAGGCGTTATCACAATATCAAAACGTCATAACTGCCCCATCGGAACAGGCTTATATCACCATTCATTTACCATAAGACTTAGACACCATGGCAAACGAAAAATCGAATAACGTTAGAATTTTACAGTCGACTCAAAAAAATAATTTACCGCCTTTAGCTCATGCTGCTATCGGCTTTCTTGTTGGTGCAGCGGTGATTATTGTTGTTGGCCTGGGATATTTTTATCTAAATTCTGACGATCAGCCTACAAATGCAGAAATGACTACTTCTGCCCCAACTGAAGATAAAGCTGAAACTGAGGCATCCGCTGTACCTCGTCAAAACGAAAATGAGCAAGCTTCAGCTGAAAAAGCGCAGCAAACCGTTCATGCAACTGAAGAAAAAGATCCGGATAATGACTTATATTCGAATGATTTAGCTACTGCTTTCAATCATGGTAACACGGCTAAGGCAACTCAGCCTGTTCAAGCTGTGGCGAATAACCGTTCACCTTTTGAAATTACCCAACCGCAGCGCCCTGTTGTAGCTGCTACAACAACCGTTAAATCACATATTCCAAATACTATAGCGAAACCAAAAGCTTCGCCAACAACGGCCAAGGTGACCAAGCCTACAGAGCCATCTACGAAAGTAGTGAAAGAAGATGAGCACTTCGAAGAACCGATGGGCGGAACGCAAATTTCTGAAACCAAACGTCCAAAAGTGGTTGCTGCAACAAGCACTGCCAATGCGACTGTGAGCACTACAGTTTCTCCATGATCATTTTTTTGGTTAGTTGTTTCTTTGTCTTAGCACTGGTGACAGTGCTTTGTTTTTCTTATGAACTCAGAATTAAAGTTCAGGATTTTTTCTTTCAAATCATTCCACAAAGTAAAAAAAGAATTCAGCACGCCAAAAATTTTGCTTATGAACTGAACTATGCAGCAGCACCACAACAGATTCAATCACACTGGCATTTACAACAATGGTGGATTTTATTTGCAGGCTTCTTACTGTTTGCCAGTATTTTATTATTTGCTTTTACTCGCCCGATTACTGCAAGCAAAGTTGAAGCGGATTATTTACGTAAAGTCGATCCACAAATTTACGCCATGCTCGATGGACAGGTTTTAGATGCGCCTCCTGAAGTCGAAGAATATCTTGTTCAAGAAGCAATCGCTGAAGAAGCGGCAATGATTGAGCAGCCATCTGTTATGGCTTCAAGCTTTAACCCAGAAGTTCAAGATATCCATACGCATTCATACTCTACGGATGTGCCTTCAGCAGATCGTAAATGGCATAAAATGAACCCACGTTATAAGCAGCGTTTATTGATGGTGTTCAAAATCATGCGTGAACAACATGGTTATGAAATGGTTTTGCTTGAAGGTTATCGTAGTCCAGAGCGTCAAAATAATTTAGCCACCAATAAAAATACCACTCGTGCGCGTGGTTTCCAAAGTTATCATCAGTTTGGTTTAGCAGCCGATGTCGCCTTTAAACGCAATGGCAAAGTGGTCATTACTGAGCGAGATCCTTGGGCTATGCGTGGTTATCAACTTTATGGTCAAGCCGCTGAGTCTGTCGGTTTAACATGGGGTGGACGCTGGAAATCTATTCAAGATTATGGTCATACAGAATATCGTATGCCAGGCCTGAAAAAAACTGCAGAGATGGCGGCATTACTCACCTCTGAAGGTCAGCTTCAAGCCAATAACATTTCGATTGAGTAGTATTTCGATGTTGTGCCTGCAAAATATAATTGAAGGCACACCGTATTAATCTAAATAATTTTGTATTTGCTCTATAACTTCAGTTGTTTTTTCTGCATGTAACCAATGGCCTGCACCTTCTATTTCTACAATTTTCGCATGTGGAAATTGTTGTTCTATCGTATTGGTATGTTCCACTTTTGAAATATAAGGTGACTGTCCACCTTTGAGGAACAATACAGGCTGTTGCCAAGTATTTCCCATACTTTCCCAACCAATAATTTGGTCATACTGTTTATACAACGCATCTACATTAAACAACCATTGTCCTTTGCTAAAAGACTTGAGTAGAAACTGTATCACCATATCTGAATGAATATACTCACGCATAATTTCTACCGCTTGCTGTCTAGATTGAATTTGCGCATTTTGTACAGCAATCAAAGCTATAAATATTTCATCATGATGACGTTCCTGATATGCAAAGGGCGCGATATCCAATACAACAAGTTGCTCTACCCGCTCTGAGATTAAAGCCAATTGCATTGCGACCTTGCCTCCCATGGAATGGCCAATCACTGAAAACTTATCGATACCAATCGCATCTAATGTCTCAAGTACATCGTTTGCCATCTCACGATAATTCATTTCTGTACTTTGAGGTGATTTACCATGATTTCGTAAATCAAGCTGAATGACAGAATGTGAATTTTGAAAAGCTCTGGCAAGCATCCCTAGGTTACTGAGGCTGCCAAATAAACCGTGAATAAAGACTAGTGGATGCGTTTCGCCCTCTAATTTTTGATGATATTCGTAATTTAGGATCATTTTTGAATACTTTGCTATGTTGATATTATGATGCCTAGTTGACGGAATGAAATCAAATGACAGTTAAAAATTATTAGTCTTACTTAGGCTATTTGTATGTGGTATATGATTTAACTTGCTTAGGCTATTTTATAAATGAAATAGCCAACCGCAATCAACCTAAAAGATCTTTGTCTTTAATTTGCAGATTTAAAATGATTAAAAGGAATTTTTAAATAGCGGATACCATTCCCTTCTGGTTCTGGAAATTTACCTGCATCCATATTGATTTGTATCGCAGGTAAAATCAGTTTGGGCATAGCCAAATTTGCGTCACGCTGAGTTCGCATTGTGACAAAATCTTCTTTTTTCGTATCAACGTGGATATGAATATTCTGCTGTTTTTGCGCATGCACACTGCTTTCGCAGCAGTATTTTGACCGGTTTTCTGGTAAATAGTCATGACATAAAAACACGCGCATTTCAGGTGCTAACTGATAAATCTTTTGTACAGAGTCGAATAATACTGCCGCACTACCCTTGGGGAAATCACAACGTGCTGTGCCATAATCAGGCATAAATAAGGTATCACCGACAAACACAGCATCATCACCAACCACATAGCTCAGACAAGCAGGTGTATGTCCAGGCGTTGGAATGTTATAGGCCTTTAACTCACCGATTTTAAATGCCTCATGATCTGCAAATAAATAATCAAAAGACTGATGTGAATTAAAATATTTCACATCAAAATTATAAATGGCGCTGAATGTTTCCTGCACAATCTTGATGTTATGGCTCATCGCAATTTTGCCACCAAGAACCTGTTTTAAATATTGTGATGCCGTTAAGTGATCTGCGTGCACATGCGTTTCTAAAATCCATTCTACGCTTAGGCTATTTTCTTGGATATAATGAATAATCAAATCTGCATGCTTCGTTTGAGTAGTTGCGGAAGCAGCATCATAATCCAATACACTATCTATAATCGCACATCGGTTTGTTTGCGGATCGGCTACCACATAACTGAATGTATTGGTATTTTCATCAAAAAAATGTTGTACCTGTGCACGATTTGACATTAATTTGCTCCCGAAAATTTACGATGTATATAGACGCCCGCAAACATCGCTACAACGAAATAGATCGCTTGATAATAACCAAGCCCGATCAAAGTAAAGGCTGGCGCAGGACAAATCCCAGCAATGCCCCAACCTATTCCAAAGATAACACTCCCCATGATGAGTTTTGCATCAATTTGATTATTACTCGGTAATTCAATCGCCGTCCCATCAAAGGTTGTCGGTTTTGATTGACGAACGGCCATTTGAAATGGAATAAATGCAACTGCAATGGCTCCCATCATCACAAAAGCTAAACTCGCATCCCACTGCCCTGTAATATCAAGGAAACTTAAGACCTTTTCTGGATTAGACATGCCCGAAATCATTAAACCTAATGAGAAAATTCCACCAAAAATAAAAGCCAATATATTTTTCATCATTAAGCTCCGATTACATGTCTCATTACATAAACTGTGATAATCCCAGCCAACATAAAACTAGCAGTTGCAAAGAATGAACGCTTAGAAAGACGACTAATACCGCAAATGCCATGACCGCTAGTACAACCTGAACCTAATCTCGTTCCGAATCCAACCAATACCCCGGCAATGATCATCATCCATGGGCTTGCATCCAGTTCAATTGTCACAGAGGTCATTTTCACGTAGATAAAAGGCACAATAAAAAGTCCCGCTAAAAACCATATCGCAGGTGTTTTTAAAATCGTTTGAGGATTCAACATTTGCGCAATTAAACCACTGATACCGGCGATTCGACCATGTACGTATAGGTAGCCAACTGCGGCTAGGCCCAATAAGGTCCCGCCGAGAAAAGCGGTTAGAAATGGATGCATATTCATCAGCCACAAAAACAATATATGTTTTTATAATATGTTATTTAAAAAAAGATGCAAGCTCTCCAACCGAAATATTCGTTCTGACTTGCCTTTTCCTGATTGAAAAATTCAACGTTTCAAGAGTGTTTGATTAATTTATTTAGAAATAATTTATAAACTTGAAAAATCACGAAATATATCCTCGGAGATTTTTCAATAAAGGCTGTTTATTATGAAGTTAATTGAAATAATAGATAGTTTATAGATCAATACTGATATCGCTGAGTGCATCGCTCACCCACGTTAAAGCATCTGAACCCAATTCTATAATATTCGAACCAATTTCAGCTAAGTCGGTCAAATCTAGAGAAGATAAAGGATCAAATGATGAATTGTTTTTTTGCTGTTCTTGTTCAGCTTGCTGCTCAATGACTTGATCTAGATCCGTTTGATCTAATGGAGATGAGTTTGAATGTTGTTGTAATTCATTGTCTATATTTTGCATAGAGTTATCCTGTTGTTTTTTATATCACTTACGATTGATATTACTTCGGTTCAAACTCTTTGAGCACCTTATCTACAAACCACCACGGTAAACGCTGAATACCTGAATTCATCTTTAAAATTTCAGCTTGTTCAATTTCCGCAATGAAAGACGCATGCTGTCCATCGGCAGAGTTATCAAATAAATAACTTCGATCCGTTGCTTCTACCGCCTGCATTAACAAATCCATACTTCGATAATAACGTTCACGAATTTTTTGTTCTGGCACGCCATGTCCACCCGTTTTCACTCGGTACTGAACACGTGAAATATTGATAACAGGATCAATAGTGGAAACATAATACAGATAGGTTCGAAAGCCTTTTCTTTTTGCTTCGCGTAGAAACTCCACCTTTGAAATATGGGACATCACTGTTTCAAAGGTAAAACTAATTTTTAGTTCTAAAAACTGCAAACGGATATAATCAATAATTCTTGCACAAAGATACGAGTCAATCTGGTCTGGATGAAACTCAATTTTCCACGGATCTAATATCTGAGGTTTACGTGCTAATAGAGGAATAAATTCTCCATCGGCGGGACGCTTTTTCGTATATAGAAAGTCAATTAATGCTTCGGATTTTAAAGCGGGATGGTAATCCAACAAATTGAGCCGGTGTGAATGTTTCAGTTGAGCTTCGAGTTCATCCGCATTTAAATATGCCCCAATATGATGGGGCAATAAATATTCTTTAACTGTGCTTTTACCTGAACCATTTGGACCCGCGAACATTCTAATGCGAGGTTGTGGAGGCATGTATTAAACAATTTCCTCTATTTTCTTTTTACGTTTTAAAATTTTAGGTAGATCATCCACTTGTACGAAGTCGGCTGAAACATCTTTTATTTGTACTTCTTGACCATTTTGCAGACGTTGAACCAGTTGTAGACCTTTTACATAAACCACAGTGGATGAAGCACTTGCTTGTTCAAAAGCATGGCGAAATGCATGGATAGCAAGGCTCGGGATCATATCGTCCTCATATTGGCTTGCTTTCATTACTGAAGTATAAGCTGTCATGGAAACAACTCCTCAAACATCAAAAATAATGTGTTCAATCATCTTATCATACTCGCAATATTTGTCTATTTATCCATCACTCATACTGAAAGGAAATCGATAAAAATTCAAAGTGCTTAAATCATTTGATTATCTTACTCGAAAAGAATGTCGTATATGAGTCAATGTGTGTGGATAGTAAATCAGGAATTAAGTAAAAGTTACCTACATTGGATTTATCACCCAATTAAGCATTTAATTTTTCACAAAAAAATAGCCACTTATTCAGTGGCCAAAAGAGAACGACATCAACAAGTTGATGTATTAGTACTGACCTATGCAACAGGACCAGGGATGTTTGTTGCATATAAATTGTTCTAACCTAATCATAATAATGTGATGGACTTATCATTTTAAGCATATTTTATATCATTTTCTGACAATCTACATTTTCAACTTCTAAGATTATTAGAAACTGCACCTATAGTGAATAATGCTGTAATAATTTTGAAATATTAGACCATTTCGAATTATGAAAAATAGAACAAAATGAAAGAAAGTTAGACTAGAGCCCAAAAGTTTTAGAAGAGAAATTTAAACCTAAATTATTTTGTAGGACTCGAACAAAATGCACTTTCGTTTAAGCCAGATGACTGCATACTCTGTTGCTGTTGTTGTAAGTAGTGCTGTGAAGCCACTCGCATTAGATTGGCCATTTCAAGAGCTGAGTTTTGCTGAGAAATTTCTAAAATCTGTCGATATGCATTCAATCTTAAACAAAAAGCTTGAGTTTGCTGCTGACCAGTTGCTGTAGAGGCTGGGTCATCCAAAATGGCTTTGGTTGAATTAATTTGCTCAGTATATGCTTGTATCTGAGCATTATATTCAGCTTGAGTTAGTTGTGGAGTAACCGCTTCTTTCACATTTGCATATAATAAAGAAGCAGTAAACACCGAGAAAATAAAAACATACAGTTTATACATCAATGGAGAATGCATAAACTAAGCCTCATCACCTTCTTTCCAGACATCTTCATAATCATCAGCATCGATCATAAAACGATAGCCTACATCCAAAGCTAAATATGGTAGCACTTCAGGCACGACATCTTGCAGTTTACGCACAGTCATTGTTTCAAAGTTATCTGCGCCTTCAAGCTCACCACCATAAATATACCAACTGACATTTTCATCACCTTCTGCAGGCTTACGAATACCAACAATTGGATCTTTATTTAAGGTATGAACAGCCACAGCAATTACATCATCGCCCTGCACTTCTACATATGCAGAACCCACTTCTTCACATAAAAGCTTTTGTTCTGCAATCAGTTCTGCCAAAGGTGATGAATTTTGCGTATGTTTTGCCATGTTTGTTCTCAGGCCATATAGGTTTCGGGCATTCTACCGTGAATTACACTTATATAGATAAATTTTTTCCGCGGGAAAGCATTCGAGCCTTGTTTTATCAATTCATTTATAGCAAAAGACTCAATGCGGTAGATTCCACCTAAAAGTATAAACAAGAAGAAAGGAAACTTATTCAACACATATACCGCTAAAACATGGAAATAGACGAATAAAAAATAGAATCAGCATGCAAACAGCAAGCTTCTTTACCACCACAGATTTAACTTTTGCCAATGCCTGTGCAAATTTGGACAAATACCCGATTTTCCAAACTTACATGATTTATGAAAGAAATCGTCAATGCCTTGTACGTTTCATAGATTCAAAACACTGACTAGAAAATACACAGGATGGTTAATACGCTTATATATAGGTCTATAAAGTATGACTTAGCTAGGCAATAAATGTTCATCATATCTAAAGCTGCCTACTTATAAGGAAATGCTCCCACAGAATATTTAATTCGCTAAGGCAAACAAAATATCTAGCTTGAGCCCTATCATCTATGAAAAAAATTTCATTGGCCTAGAAATATGCTTTATAAACCATAGAAAAAGTAACTATCTTTTAATTTTTATATACTTAGCACACAAACCTGATTTATGCTTTCAAATAACTCGATTGAAAACTGAGAACAATTTAGATTCCTTTACGCGTGAAATAAGTTAAACCTTAGAATTTTTTAAGTCGCTGTATAAATACCATCTTTACGACTATGCTTGCGTAGGCTGTTCAACTGACGATCTATAAGACAAATGTACAAGCCATCTCACCTTTCAAATCATTTATACTGGTTATTGCTAAACGCATGCACCACGATAAAGCAAGTTTACACAAAAGATATCAACAGTTTTAGCCAATTGGGTTTAAAATGATGTCCTACAATATAATGATAAAAATGTAATTTTTTAACATTGCCAATTCTATGCAAAGTTCGCATTATATAGCCCATTCTCGGCACATGCTTTTCACGTCAATTCAAAGAAATTATAAAAAAAATGTGGAATTTTATGCCATAATGAGCAAACTTTGCAGGTATCTTGCAAAGTAAATTTGCAACTTTTTATTGGAGCAGGCTGAATGAGCTCGACCATTTTGGTCATTCATGGACCGAATCTCAACTTACTGGGAAAACGTGAACCCGAAGTTTATGGCTATCTAACACTCGAAGATATTAACCAAAAACTGATTTCACAGGCTCAAAACGCTTCCATTTCTCTCGACACTTTCCAAAGTAATTGGGAAGGCGCTGTCGTCGACCGAATTCATCAAGCGCAACAAGAAGGCGTTCAATTTATCATTATTAACCCAGCAGCCCTAACACATACTTCGGTTGCTGTGCGTGATGCCCTCCTTGGTGTAGCCATTCCGTTTATCGAAGTACATCTATCAAATGTCCACGCTCGCGAAGCATTTAGACATCACTCCTATCTATCTGATAAAGCCGTTGGCGTTATTTGTGGTTTAGGTGCAAAAGGCTATGCCGCAGCACTAGACTTCGCCATCGAAAAAATTCAACCAACTTCTCAATCTTAATTAGGAATACTGTTCATGGATATCCGTAAAATCAAGAAACTCATCGATTTGATGATTGAATCTGACTTACAGGCGATTGAAGTTAAAGAAGGCGATCAATCTATCGCTCTAACTCGTCGCAATCCAGTTGTTGCTGCCGCTGCGCCTGCTATGGCTGCTCCCGCCGCTGCACCTGCTGCACCTCGTTCACCACGTGGTGCTGTTGAGCCGTCTCCTATGGTTGGTGTGTTCTATGCTGCGCCAAATCCAGGTGAAGCACCATTTGTTAAAGTTGGTCAAACTGTATCTGCTGGTGAAACACTCGGTATCATCGAAGCAATGAAAATCATGAACCCAATTGAAGCAACTCAAAGCGGTGTGATTGAAGAAATTTTGGTTAAAAATGGCGAAGTGATCCAATTCGGTCAACCATTATTCCGCTATCGCGCTTAAGACCACGGGGAATCACAATGTTGCAAAAAGTTTTAATTGCAAACCGTGGTGAGATTGCGCTCCGCATCACCCGCGCTTGCAAAACTTTAGGAATTAAAACCGTAGGGATTTATTCCGATGCCGACAAAGACCTAATGCACTTACGCTTCTGTGACGAAGCAGTGTGCATTGGACCAGGTGCCAGCAGCGAAAGTTATCTCAATATCCCTGCCATTATTACAGCGGCTGAAATCACCAGTGCAGATGCCATCCATCCAGGTTATGGTTTCTTATCTGAAAACGCTGAGTTTGCAGAAATTGTAGAAAACTCAGGTTTTATCTTTATCGGTCCGCGTCCTGAACACATTCGCTTAATGGGGAACAAAGTTTCTGCCATTATTGCGATGAAAAAAGCTGGTGTACCAACTGTTCCGGGTTGTGACCATGCTGTAACGATTCACAATGCATTGGCAGAAGCCAAAGAAATTGGATTTCCATTGATCGTAAAAGCTGCCTCTGGTGGTGGTGGTCGTGGTATGCGTATCGTTGAACGTGTAGACACACTACTCGAATCTGTACAAGCTGCTCAACGTGATGCGGAAATGTGGTTTGGTGACGACACCGTTTATATGGAACGTTTCCTTCAAAAGCCACGCCATGTCGAAGTGCAAGTTCTTGCAGATGGTAATGGCCATGCAATTCACCTTTATGATCGTGACTGTTCATTGCAACGTCGCCATCAAAAAGTGCTTGAAGAAGCGCCTGCACCAGGTTTACCTGAAGAAGCACGTGCGCATATTCTTGAAGCATGTGTAAATGCTTGTAAATTGATGCAATACCGTGGTGCTGGTACATTCGAGTTCTTATTTGAAGAAGGTGAATTCTTCTTTATTGAAATGAATACTCGTGTACAAGTAGAACATCCTGTTACTGAGCAAGTGACTGGCGTAGATATTATCGAGCAACAATTACGCATTGCTGCTGGCTTAGGTTTGGATCTTCAACAAGAAGATATTCAACTTAAAGGTCATGCGATTGAATGTCGTATTAATGCAGAAGATCCATCTACATTTATGCCTTCACCGGGCAAAATCGATCATTTCTATGCACCGGGCGGCGCAGGTATCCGACTAGATTCTCATATCTATCAAGGATATAGCATCCCGCCATACTATGATTCAATGATTGCAAAACTCATTGCGCATGGTAAAGATCGTGAAACCTCTATTGCGCGCATGAAACAAGCTCTCGAAGAGATTATCTTAACTGGCGTGAAAACCAATATTCCGCTACATAAAGATTTGATTCTTCAAGATAAAAATTTCTGCGAACAAGCAATGGATATTCACTATCTTGAAAAACATTTATTAAAGAAAGTCGAAGGACATGAAGAGAAATAAAACTTCAGCGTCAAAAAAACCACTCAAATGAGTGGTTTTTTATTTTCATAAGAAAGATCTATAGTCATGCTTAAGGCAAAACTCGACGCAATGTCGCAAAACACTGCTGAGCCTGATCATTGGCACAGAAATTAATAACCGATGGACTTTTCCACTTTACAAAGTACTGTGAAATTTCGCCGGTTTGATCTTGAATATTGCCCGAACAATCCATCTGATTATTGTCATATTTCACTTGTAAAATCAGTGCTGGAATTTGCACATTCGGATCTTGCGCAGGTTGATAGTCATATACCCCAGATGACCACTCTTCACCGCTTTTGATCACAACATCATTATTGCTCTTAAAATTATAATATTCAACGCACTTTTTATTGGTCGGAATTTCCATACCCCATAAGCCGACCAATTCAGAACGTGTTGTCACCCTAAAGCTATTCACCGCTTCAACTTGATTTTTAGCCTCTGAATTTTGAGTTGTATTCTTATTATCTGCCGCCATCACCAACGATGAACTCAACATGAGTAAAACTGTAAGATATGCTATTTTCATACATTTAATCAGTCATATAAATCATGCTCTTAAAGTAACACATTTTTTTACAAATCCGCGGTTTATCACATTTTCATAACAATCATTTTTCCTATTTATCCAAAAAATCAATCTCGGTTAACGAAACTACAAATCAGCTAAATGCCAAACAAATCACACTATTTACAATAAAATAATATAAAATCTTTTTTATCGTTTAATATACGAAAAAAACGAATTCTCCCATATTTAACCTAGGCTTACATAAGCTAATGAAACTGCATTCGAATAGTCTTGCTCCGCTTAATGCACGCCACAGCATGGCTTTTGTAATAGTCGCTGCAGTTATTCTTTGCTGCTGCTTAATCGGTATTTTCACCCGCCCATTATGCTATTTAGCGATTTTTTGGCCTGCGAATGCAGTATTGTTAGCAATATTCTTAAGGTTCCCTAAACTGAGTAATCTGGGAGGATGGTTAGGTGCATTTACCGGTTATATGCTCGCAGATTTAGTGACAAGCAATTATTTCCAACTCACTTTATTTCTCACTTTTTCAAATTTAACCAACAGCATGGTATCGCTATTTTTTATGCGATATTTTCAGGTGAACTATCAAAACTATAATAAAGGTTTCACCTTTCTGACCATGATTGTCATCATCGCCTGTGGTGGATGCCTTGCAGGTGCTCTTTTTGCTATTTTCACTGTGCCTTATATCCCTAACACGTTTATGTCGACCGATCGATTGTCGATTGATTTTGGTATGTGGTGGATTACTGAAATATTAAATGCGCTGATTATATTACCGCTTATTCTGTCTTTTCCTAAACTGGCCGATCTTAAACTTTATTTCAAAGATCGACGTCATCAAAGCTTTCTGATCAATAAAATATTTCCGGCAATTGCAGTTGTCTTCTGTGTATTTTTAACAGCAGTTTCTACAGGCCCAGGGGCAATTCTCTACCCTTTAGCGGCTCTAATTTGGGCAGCATTAACCTATCGATTATTTACCTTATCACTGATTAATGCCGTGGTAATTTTAGCGACCTATTACAATTTAAATGCGTTCTACTTACACGATTCTTCATTAGCCTATTTATCGACAGCAATTTCGGTCCGTATCGGCCTAGCCATGCTGATTCTATCGCCGTTGATTCTTTGTATTATTAGCCGAAATCGGCACGAACTATATAAAGAGGTTTTATACCTTGCAAATCATGATAGTTTAACGCATGCGATGAATCGTCGATATTTTTTCGAGCAAGGTGAGCTTTACCTACAAAACCAAATTCAGCTTAACTTTTCCATTATCATGATGGATATTGATCATTTTAAAAAATTAAATGATCAATATGGGCATTATGTCGGTGACCAAGTTTTACAAGAATTTTCGAGTATTGTGCGTAAGAATTTACGTGAAACTGATTTATTTGCACGAATTGGGGGAGAAGAGTTTAGTGTATTACTCACGAACATTGCTGCAACTGAAGCTCAAGGTATTGCTGAGCGTATCCGAAAAGTCGTTGAAACTACGCCTATTTTCATTGATAAAAAAAATACGATTTATATTACGGTGAGTATAGGTCTGATTCATCAGTCTTTGCCCAATGCTCCAAGTTTGCAAAGTATGATAAATCAAGCCGATCAGGCCTTATATCAAGCCAAAGAGCTCGGCCGTAATCAGGTGATTTTAGTTCATTGAGATTTATCAAAATACTGAATTGTTTTAAGTTGGCTTTTGGATCGTTTTAGGCAAGCCCACGACCAAAAACATGGCAGGTATAACCACCAGTCCTGCGATCATAAAAATAACGGGTCCCGAAAGCATGTCCCAATATCGGCCTGCTAAAATACTGCCACTCGCAACACCTAAGCCCCACATGGTACTGTATAGCGCTTGACCACGCCCTTGTTGACTCGCAGTAAAATTTTGAAAAATGATTCGCATCGCGATTAAGTGGAATAATCCAAAACTGAAGGCATGAATCGTTTGCGCAGCAAATTGAGTGATAAACACCGCCGGATATAAGCCTACAATCAACCATCGCATCCCTGTTAGCCCCAAACAAATGAGCACTAAGTTACGCCAAGAATATCGATTAAAAAAGACATTGGCATAGGCAAACATAATGATTTCTGCAATGACTCCTACAGACCATAAAAAACCGATTTGGCTCGTCGAAAAATCAGCCTGCTTAAGGTAATTGCTATAAAAACTATAAAACGGCGCATGCGAAAAAAGTAGAAAAAATTCAATGATAAAAAAACTAGCTACAACTGGTCGTTTTAAGATAGGCCAAAGTGGTTCAAGTTTTTTCTGTGAAGATGGTGCAGTAGCGGGCTCTTTAATCGTAAATGACCAAATAAATGCGAGAAATGCAATGCATAACAACATGATAGGCAGCATTGAAACAGGTATTATTTCTAGCAAAGCCCCTATTCCAAATACACCAACAATGAAACCAACTGATCCCCATTTTCTGACTTTTCCATAAAGTTCTGCACGACGCTCAGCCAACCAAAATAAAGTTACCCCTTCAAACTGAGCTAAAATGGCATTTTGAAAGAAACTGAATACCAACATGAGTAATGCAACAGACTGAAAACTGTTTGGAATTATAAAAATCAGAAACCAAATACAGGCTTCCATCCATGTTGCGATTCGAACTAAAAGCATGCGCTTTCCGGATTTATCTGCAATCCACCCCCAAATAAATGGCGCAAAAAAACGTGTCACAATTGCAATCGAAGATAAAACACCTATTTCTTGATAATTAAACCCTTGATCCTCTAAATACAAACTCCAATACGGCATGAATGTACCCACTATTGAATAATAGAAAAAGTAGAATCCACCGAGTTTGGATTGGATTGGAATGTTAAGCATCAAACTGTATTCCTTAGTATTTACAGTAAGTTATAAACTTTTCAGAGTTGTATGCTTTTGCATCTAAAAGGCTTGGTTAGGATATGACGAGTATACAAATTTATTTTAATTAAATTATTTCAAAATTTGTACAATTTTATCAAAATATCAAATTTCCTCATTATTCTATTTATTAAACAATATGTTATTTTTACTTATAAAACTCTCATATGTTAATAAAAACCGCCCATTTGGGCGGTTTTTTATCTATTGGCTCTTAGTTCGAACTAAATTTAAAAAATGCAGATGACGCTCATATTGATCAATGACATCTTGCAAGATATCTTCTTGCGTCCATTCGATGATGTCATAATTTTGACCACCTTCCCTCAAAAATACTTCAGCTTGATAATCTTGCGTAATTTCTCCTGAATCAATCATAAAGCTTGGTGTATTTTTTTCTTGGACAACTACTTGGTAGATAAAGTTAATCTCATCTTGATGGTTTACACGAAGCTGCAAGCCATCATCTATCGTGTTTACCGTCACATCTAAATGACGACGCTTAAACTCTTTCTGTAGATTTGAAAATGCCTGGCTTACCGTTGTATCAATATATTGTTCAACTTCTTCACGTGTATGCGGATAATGCATAATCAATCCTAAACGTTGCTGCCAACTTCTTGGATTATGAATTGCTCTAGGTGTAATACGCGCATCCTGTAATGCTTGCATCTTGGTTGCATCTAAATGTAGAGCCTTGACTAAGCCCCAGCAAATTAAAAGCATTACAAAAGTGAATGGTAATGCACTCAACATTGTTGCAGATTGCAAAGCACCTAAACCTCCTGCAAACAACAAAACAATCGCAAGAACAGCCATTAACGTTGTCCAAAACAATCGTTGCCATGTTGGGGAGTTCTCAGATTTAGCTGTTAAATAATCTGTAACAAGTGCACCAGAGTCCGCTGAAGTCACAAAAAATAGCATAACCAATATGGTCGCAACAAAACTCATAATGCCTGAGAATGGCAAAGTTCCTAAATACTCAAATAGCGCAACGGATGAGTCTCGTTGTACTGCAGAAATCAGTGAGGTATTCGCTTCGTTTAAGATGCTATAGAGTGCAGCGTTGCCCATCACTCCCATCCAGATCAGCGTGAAGCCTGTTGGTATAAGTAAAACACCTACAATAAACTCACGAATAGTACGTCCTTCAGACACACGCGCAATAAACATACCTACAAATGGCGACCATGAAATCCACCATGCCCAGTACATAATTGTCCAACCACCAATCCAACCATCAGATTGATAGGCATATAAATTAAAGGTCATGTTAAATAAGTTTGAAAAATACTGACCAGCATTTTGTATAGTCGCTTGCAATATAAATATTGTTGAACTAGCAAAAAATACAAATAATAAGAGGGTTAATGCTAAGCCTAAATTGATCTCTGATAATCGTTTAATACCCTTGTCTAAGCCCATAAATACGGACAAAGAGGCCATAGCCGTAACAATGACAATTAGAATTAGTTGCGTCGTCGTTGAATATTCAATCCTGAATAGATAATTCAGGCCGGAGTTAATTTGGGTTACACCAAAACCTAATGTCGTTGCGACACCAAATACAGTACCGATCGTCGCAAAGGTATCTACACCATCACCGATTGGACCATAGATTTTTTTTCCTATGAGAGGATATAACGCAGAGCGAATTTTTAGAGGTAGATTGTGTCTATAAGCAAAGTAAGCTAACGCTAAGCCAACGATGGTGTAGATTGCCCATGCATGAAGTCCCCAGTGGAAGAAGGTTACGCGCATGGCTTGCTGCGCTGATTGGATCGTTTCAGGATCACCAGTTGGAGGTGATACATAGTGCATCACTGGCTCCGCGACACCGAAAAACATTAAGCCAATACCCATACCAGCAGTAAATAACATAGCAAACCAGGAGCTATTACTATATTTTGGTTGGCTATGGTCTAAACCTAATTTAATTTTACCCATATTTGAACAGGCAATATAAATAAGCACTATTAGAAAAATGGCTACAGATAACACATAGAACCAACTGAATGAGTTTGTAACCCATTGATTTAGTTGTTTAGTAATTAGATCAAAAGCATTGGGAGCTAAAAATACAATGGCAATGAAAATGCCGATAATAACAACTGTGCTAATAAACACATTTGGATTCACATTGGAATACCATGACGGTTTCAATGAAGACATACCTTCCCTATTCCGTTTTATTTGTAAGACAGATCAAAATTGATCAAAGAGATATCCGCTAACTGCGGAAGAAACAGGCTTGTAAAGATGAGTGCTGGCGATTGTAATTTCGCTCTATACGATAAATATTAAAAATATTCATGTGCATAAATTGAAAATTAAAGGCTGACTCAATCTAAGCCACTGTTTAGAATGTGCACATGTTATCATATTTTTAGATACTAAATTAAATATTAAGCAATTTATTAAATTAAGAAAACGATCAATTTAATGTCTTCATTCTAAATTCATTATATTTATCAATATCATTTTTCTTAATTTCTTATAATTTTCCAATTAATACAAAATTCAAAAAACCACTTTTTGGTGGTTTTTTGAATATTTTTTTATCACTTATATAGGGTGTGTTGACATTTACAGCCGATAAATTGAGCTAAAGAGGCAACCATATAAATATACAAGCTAAAGCAACAGTGCTTTGATAGTTACGTTTTAGCTTATCGTATCTTGTGGCAATTCCTCTAAATTGTTTTAATCTACAAAATGCATTTTCAACTAAATGTCTGATTTTATACATATACCAGTCCATATCATCATTGCTAGATTTGGCATTTGATCTTCGAGGAATGTTTGCTTTCGTATTACTTTCTCTAATTTTCTTTCTGAAACTTTCTGAATCATAGCCTTTATCTGCACATAGCATTTCTGACTCTGTTAAATCTAATTTTGATACAAGATCAGGTGCAACCTTAATATCATGTGAAGTTCCATCTGAAATAATAAATTCAATAGGATTACCATTTGAATCGATTGCTAAATGTATTTTTGAACTATTACCACCAATACTTTTGGAAATACTTTGATTCTTAATACCAGCTGAATGTTGATGCGCTCGTACATGGCTCCCATCGATAAAAATCCACTCTTTATCAGCATGCTGGCTGAATAATTTAAAAATATTCATAAACTTACTATTTTTAGACCATCGATTATATTTCTTAAAAATAGAATTTGATTTACCAAACTCTTGAGGTAAATCACGCCAAGGACAGCCTGTTCTAATTCGAAATAAAATCGCTTCAATAAAATTCCGTAAATTTAATTTGAGATAAATATTAAAGTGACGGAAAATAGCAAGTAACTTGGACCAGTGTTGATCATTTAGCATTGTTCGAGGCATAGCGAGTGTAAAATTGGGTTTGGCGATTTAATTTTACTATCTCGCTATTTTTTTAATCAACAAATGTCAACAGACCCTAATTTCATCTAGTTGGTTTTGCTTCGGTTACTTTCTAAGCTATCCAGATAAAGTAAGTTTAGCGAACTGCTTCAACATGCAATTTATAATTAACTGTTCTATTATTCCGTGCCGTATTCCGCATTTGGTAGATCTGAATCAAATAATTGCCTGATTCTGGCAGCTTGAATTTTCCAGATGCTCCTGTTGTAGATCCAATCACCAAAGCGTCTGCTTTTCCTGGTTTATCACCAGGAGCATATATATTAATTTGGGCTAAATCATGATTGCTTGTCAGCTTATAGCTTAAAGTTTGTCCAGCCTTAGCATTCAAACTATACTGAATGTCATCGTAGCCTTTAAATGATCCTGCAACTGTAGTACCAATAGCACCTTTTGCAAACTGAATGGGTTTTACTGGTGCAGCAGATACACTTGGCGAAACCGCCGCAGACAAAGCCAAAGTTATTGAACCTAACAAAGTTAATTTTTTCATCACTATGTGCCATTTTTAAATTGATCATTTTTAATCATGTGAAATTCTAAATTTCATCAATGATTTTTCATTTATATCGTAAGATGTACAAAGCACTTTTGCCATTTCCTTTTGTTATCCATTGATATAAAAAACCGTACGAAGGTGGCTTATTTTTTACTTGAGCAGTCCGTATCTTGCATGTGAAAGTGTCTGTAATTCAAACATGTGGTCGTAATCATAGTTTGGCATTATGAATCCACATTTTTACTTACGTTTGATATGGCACTGCTCATAGAGAACATATTGTCGTTGAGCATGCTCATCAGTAATGAATTGAGTAATGCTGGGCTATGTGTATTCCACCACGCTTGAAAGACTCGTGCATGTACGCAGAGCATTTCTAGGAATTGTTTTTCATCTATATAGATATTTCCTTTTGACTTAACTTCTAAAGTTTCTAGGTAATTTACTGCGTCGTGGAAATGAATGGGCAACAGATCGCTATAACGTGCGATGCGGAAGTGTTTTTTGTGACGTGACCACATTTCTGCATGTAGTTTGCGTTCACCTTGGGCACGTCGGTCGATAATTTCTTTGAGTTCTGCTTGCTGCTCTGCGTTGATTTTTACTCGTGTGTCGATTTGCTGTTTTAGAACTTCTTTTTCCAGTACATCGAGTACCCATTTGCGGAATTCTTTAGCGACTTGTGTGAGGGCGAAGATTGCTATTAAATGAGAGCGCCACGTTAAGAAAATATTCGTAACACCCAATTGGGGTAAAGCACCTTAAGGTGCTTTTATTAGCGGTAACTCTTATTTCCTCCGGAAGTATAGCAATAACGACCACCTCTTGGACCATAACAATACGAGCCTGAATCACAAGAACAACCTTTAGAATATGTTTTTTTAACTTTTGTGTTAGGTTGACTCTTTATATGCGAGGAATAACTGTTCTTCACTGTACTTTTTGAGTATAGATCACCTTTAAGAAAGCAGTTTTCAAATGCGCATAAATATTTGGATAAAACCCATTTAGGACTTTCAAATTCTTTTGATAATCTTTCCCACTGATCTTTTCTATCATATATTAGAACGGCATCACCTCTTGCTAACTTTTCTACAATTTCCCCATTTTTAGGATTGTTTCTAACATTAAGAGTACTGGTATTTACATATTTCTTTGCTAAAGGATAGAATTCTTCTTCATTTAATTCCAAACCATCAAAAGCAAAACTAAATGATGACAATAGGATTAGAGATAGCTGTAGAATTATTTTTTTCATTAAGCATTACTCAAGATTGTTGTAGATTCACAAATACAAATAATAAAAGCCATCCAAAACTTATAAACCTTGCTGGCTTTGAATAGCCTTCACGCAAAGTAAACCATGCGAAAATATATGGCATTAGAAAGATTCCAATGCCTAAAAGAATCGAAACCTTCCGCTCAAACTTTGGCATAAATGGTAAAGGTGTAGGAACTTGCGTTCCTACAGGAGACATATTCATTTGCATGCTAGACCTTACAGGCTCACTTCTAACAGTTTCTTTCTTTACTTGCTTAGGGCTAAAACTGCTATACGAAAGCCCAGTACCAGGCAAACCAACAGTTGTTCTTGTTCCCTTTTTGCCAAGGTTTACACGCGCGCCTTTACCGCCTAATGAAACGCTAGAAATACCCTTTTTCGTAATATTTAAACGTACACCCGGTGCTATCTTTAGACTTTTTCTAAAATTAAAACCCACGATTAACCCCTTATATTAAAGCTGGAATTTCTTCCTCAAGCCTTTTTTCTGCCTGAGTTTTTTCATGTCTAATTGTTTGGCTTTGTCTATATTGCTCAGCTTCAGCTGTAATAGTAAATTCAGCATCGCTTGAAATCTTATGAACCTCACTTTGGATTTCATCTAAAGTCACATGGAAAAATTCTTTTCGGAGATTGACTAGATTTAAACGACGTTCAGCAAACACTTTATGAAGCGCATTTTCCATAGCCGGTGCATTTTCGCTATAGATCATTGCATGTACATCAAAGTAGAACGGCACACTAGCATCGCCCAGTTCATGTACACGATCTATTGGCTCCAAACGGCGCGTCATACCAATCTTATAGACATCTTCGCCAAATGATCCGATGTTAGAAATAATATAAACATGTCCCGCTTTTGTCTGCTGTGCCATTGATAGTGCGCGCTCATTTTTCTGATGAGCCTCTTCTAACTTAATTGATAACTCAGCAATTTCTGCATTCAATTTATCTAAGTTACCACCGACAGCTTTTGCTGCTTCAGCTTGTGCTTTCAATAATAATTTTTGGAATTTTTCCTCTTCCTTCTGAGCTGCCGCCATTTCCTGCTCAAGCTTTGCCTCTTCGCGCATTTGACGGCGAATTTCAGCCTGCTCCTCTTTCTCTTCTTTTACTTTTTCTTGATATCCATAAGCCAACCATAACTCCTGCATCTTCATGTCCACATATTTACGATCAATATAGACATGGTTTGACTCATTCATTTTATTTATATCTTCGGCAGCTTTGCGAATACGCTCCTGCATTTTTTCTATATTATTCCAACGCACATTTGCTATAGCTGCTTCACATTCATTATTGAATGCTCGCGTTGTTAGCTTGATTGCGCGTGTGACCATTTTCTTACCTTCAGCTTTACTTTCTCCCACAGTCCACTCTGTAGAGCAAGTGACTGCGGTTTTAGCCTTAAGCATTGATTTCTGTTTTTCTCTGATCAACGCAATTCTTTGTTTATATTCTTCAGATGTTCCAAAATCAAAATGTGGCTTATAAAACCCAGATTAAGCTAATTCTAAATCTTCATCATATACAGCAATCTTACGAGTTAATATTTGGAAAAGACCATATTTTTTTTGGTAATCCAGCTGAAGCGCTTGAATATCGCTACTTAGTTGAGTCTTACGCTTTAAAGATTCTTCGACTTCCTTATCAACATCTATAATTCTTGAATATCTAGCTTCATATTTTTTTTAATTGAGTCTGATTATTAGTATTCTCAGTTTCTTTTGCTTTATATTTCCCATATATAAAATAAAAAGCCGCCCCCAAAAGTGCTACACATATAAGCAAAAAAATTGTAATACCGTTCACTTTATACCCCAAGAATGTTATATTTTTACTTAATTTAACAAATTGTGTACTTTTTGTCACACGGTAAATTTACTGATAAGATTTGCATGACTTTTCTACTTTTAAAATAATTTATGAA
This sequence comes from Acinetobacter sp. YH16056_T, assembly GCF_024605895.1. NCBI lineage: Bacteria > Pseudomonadati > Pseudomonadota > Gammaproteobacteria > Moraxellales > Moraxellaceae > Acinetobacter > Acinetobacter sp. YH16056_T. Next base: position 1,739,831 of record NZ_CP094545.1, read on the forward strand.
ATTTTTACTCATTTTAATTTTGGGGTTCACTTCCATTCAAGTTTATGCAAAAAAGTGTGCTGACTTTAGTACTCAGCAGCAAGCACAGAAATGGTATGAACAAAGAAAGAAATCAGGACAAACAGGTTGGAAAAGTTTAGACCGCGACGGCGATGGTCAGGCCTGTGATTGCCTGCCGGGTGGAAATGGCAAGAAGTGCCCGAAGAAGAAAAGATAAAATTGAACAAGTATATTGATTATAATTTAATCCATTAGATTTAATTATTTCCTAATGTATTTCAGTCGAAATATATTTTAAGTAAATTATGCTTACCAAAAATTATGAATAAATTTGGATCAATAATGCATATTAAACCACTTTTACTTTTAGGCTTATTTGGTCTATTAACCGGGTGTCAAGTTGTAGAAACTGCTGATAATAAAAAGTCAGTTTCTATGTTACCGCTACACATTCCAAAGGAAGCACGCTACCTAAATACTGCTGCAAATGCACCTATTTCAGAAAAGCGAGAAGCTTATGCTAACCAACTCGTGAGCTCGGGCCAAAAATATGCCACGATCAAAACAATTCCTTATGAGTTTTTCCAAGGATCAGGTTCTTTAAGTGCGTACCCTTACACGGTTTACACTTTTGACCAGCAACGTGTGAAATTTGTAGAAAACTCACTACTCAGCCCATCAACTACACAAACAAGATTTGATCATTCGCAGGTGAAACTCAAACTACCTGTTGGTCAACACGACATTGTTTTCGTAAGTGGCATTGGAAATCATAGTTACTTTACTGAGATCAAAAACGTGACTTTAGAAGAAAATAAAGATTATGTGATTGGCGTAGATCGTAATCCAAATACAAAACCTCTAGTTTTCATTGCTGAATATGAAGTTGACTCTCGATTTAAAGCGACTGAGCCAGAATCTATTGTTATTACAAAACGTATTGTTGAAGGTGTTGAGCATGCAAACCTTAAAAAAGTCAAAGTTTATTAAAACAGCTACTGGCTTAGGGCTATTAACTTCACTGTTATTGCTCCAAGGCTGCGTACGAATGATGCTACCAACCTCAGAAACTGAATTGGTCACAAAATCAATCAATGGTGGTGGTTCAGTAGAAGTTCCTTTGGACTATGTACAATCCTATGCAAACTTAAAGCAGGCATATGGAAAATGCGTGGAATACAGGACTTATAATGATTATTTGAAAGTTGAAGCTAACCTAGATCGTGAAAATAATATTGGGACTTTTTATGGCAGACCGCCATATGGGACTTATATTTTTAAGACTACAATTACGCCTATAGATTCAACTTCATCTAAGCTTACAATCTATACAATACGTGGCAGTCTTCTGACAGACAATGCCAATCAAAATGTATTAAAAAAACGTTTAGAGCAGGATAAACTTCGTGCATTAGGTCAAGATCCAAAATGCAATAAAGGTTAATTTGTACTTAAATCAAAAGAGTGCCATATGGCACTCTTTTTTATTAGACTGATTAAAAATAAATTCATCTTGCTAATAATTGACCAAAGAGGTGGTCCCACATGTTTGAACAACTAAAAGCGTATTTATAAGTGATATTCCGCTCTAGTTAAGCCACCTTGTTTTGTTGGGGTAGCTGATCATAGTAAAACTCATTTAGCCTTGCGAAGCAGTGCTTCTCATGTCTAGACTCGAATGAGGTCGTTTCAGATTATAAAACTCAAAATATGCACTCAATTGCTTTTTCGCATCTGTGACACTGCTATAAGCTTTGAGATACACCTCTTCATATTTAACGCTCCGCCATAATCGTTCAACCATCACATTATCTACCCATCGACCTTTACCATCCATACTGATTTGAATGCCATTTGATTTCAATACATCAATAAATGCATCACTGGTGAACTGACTGCCTTGGTCTGTATTCAATATTTCAGGTGATCCATATTTTTCAATCGCTTCATTTAAAGCCGAAATACAAAAATCCACCTCCATACTAATCGATACCCTATGCGCAAGTACCTTGCGGCTATGCCAATCAATCACAGCACATAAATAAACAAAGCCTTTTGCCATAGGGATATACGTTATATCCGTAGACCACACTTGATTACTGCGCTGAATAGCCAATCCTTTGAGCAGATATGGATATTTACGGTGAGCTTGATTAGCCTGGCTTAAATTTGGTTTGCAATATAACGCCTGAATACCCATTTTCTTCATTAAAGTACGTGTATGACGTCGTCCTATATGATGCCCTTGACGTTTCAACAAATCACGCATCATACGACTGCCTGCAAAAGGATATTGCATATGTAATTCATCAATACATCGCATCAGCTTCAGATCTGATGAGCTAACAGGTTTTGGGCGATAATAATAACAACCACGAGAGACTTTCAGTAACTTAGCTTGTTTAGATACTGAAATCTGAAGTGAGTGATCGATTAACTTTTGTGGTTGAAGCGGCCCAGTTTCTTCAACACACCTTCTAAAAAATCAATTTCTAATGCCTGCTCACCGATTTTTGCATGTAACTTTTTAAGATCAATGGGAGGTTCTGATGGAGCTTTTGATTGATCGAAAGCTTGTGAGGAAGCTGAGATCAATTGATTTTTCCAGTCAATAATTTGGTTTTGATGAACATCAAACTCAGAACTCAATTCAGCAAGTGTTTTTTCTGCTTTGATCGCAGCAAGTGCTACCTTAGCCTTAAAGTCGTTTGAATGATTTCTTCTTGGTCTACGTGCCATAAAATACTCCATATATTGATGTTTATAACATCATTTGGGGAGCAAAATATCACTTATAAGTGTTGTTCAAATTTCCTGATCCACCTCTTAAGTACCCGTTGTATTAAAGCTTTTTAGAAATTTAAATAAATCCATTATTTCTTCCCCCCATGAAAAAATAAATAAATTATACTCAATAATATCTAGTGGATTAAATAGCCGTTGGTCGAATAGCTAGAGCTATGGATCAAGTGATCATTAAAAAAATATGTATTACTTTTGAATCTAGACTTATCTAAAGTTTGAATCAGGCAAATACAAAAATACAGTTCCCAACTCAATGAGAACTGTATTATTAATACTACAAATTGATCGAAATTAAACAGCAAGTACTTTCACAATAATGGTTTGCATGTCTTCATTTTCTTCAGCCAAATAAACACGCTTTAACTCTTTACTTTTCACTTTGAATTGATGATTTTGATACTGAATTACAGCCGGAATTTGATCAAAATACAGGCTATCTGCGTCTAATTCTTCTTGAAAAAGTGGCGTGCCCAATTGATAGTCTAGGCTTTTTAATACTACATATTTAACAGTCGTTTTCATTGAAATAAACCTACTTTTGTTACGCTCTTTATTTTAAGTTTTAACATCGTTTTCCTTCCGAAAAAACCTTTATTTCATATTTTCGTACAGCTTCTAAGCAATCACGCTATTTTGTGAATTCCACAACACCCACAGTACCAACTTAGACTTTTAGTGAAATTACAGGCGAGCGGAATCAATGCTAAAATTTTAAGAATACTAATGATCATTCACCATTCTACTTTGGGGTAAGCACATGCTTAAACAGTGTTGCGATGCTTTAGAACAAAAATCCATGACTATCGCATTTATCGAGAGTGCAAGCTCTGGTTATTTATGTAGCCAATTTTCAATTTATAAGAATAGTGGTGCAGATATCTTGTTAGGTGGTCTGGTCAGCTATGATCCGTCGATCAAGCGTGAAATTTTAAAAGTAGATCCTCTACTGATAGAACAATATACGGCCGAATCGGCAGAAGTGACTCAAGCGATGGCTGAGCACGGACAACAGCTTTTTTCACGTGCAAACTTTGTGGTTGCCTGCACTGGATTACTCAAATCCGGTGGCAGCGCAACTGTAGAAAAACCCGAAGGAACATTTTATATTTCAATCTTACATGACAGTCGTATTTATAATTACCACTATTTTATTTTAGGTACAGCTTTAGAACGCTTAGATCAGTTAACTGAAAATGTTGCTCACAGTGTATTAGACATCTTAAATGCAGAATAAAACATACATAATCTTCATATTTAAATATCATTTTGCATAGCATACTGTATTGAGAAATTTTTCTCATCAGGACAAGAAAATGCAGCTACGTCATTTCAATGCATTCGCAATTAGCACACTACTGTCCTGCTCTGCTTTGGCTACGGTAGGCGGCCCTCAAACCATTGAGGTTTTAGGTTTTGATAAAAAAGACCAAAAAATCTATTTAATGCGTCATTTTGAAGATGGTCGTGGTCGTTTACCACAATTATATTATTATCAATTAAATAGCCAAAAGCCGACGCAATTAATTACAGTGAAGTCTTTATATATTAATCCTAAGACAAAACGGATTGATTACGACCAAGACAGTGCCCAGTTTGATAAAGAAATCGCGAAAATTAAAAAGCGTTTAGCCAAACTAACACCAGTAAATAACAATAATGCCCGAATACAGTTATTAACGACCATGAATGGCACTGCAAAATCTTGGTATGACCCGAATGAAACCATTGATAAATGGACCTATCAATATCGTATTAAAAATTCGCAGTATAAAAGCGCCATACAAAAGGCTGAGACGTATAAAGAAGGTTTAAAAATCTCTAAAACTTATCGTGTAGTGCAAAAGCCTTTTTATTTAGTGACTGTTAAATATCTAGGGATTCCATTTGAAACGGGATATAGCGTCGAAGATCCTGTTTTATTAACCAAATAGATTGTTAACTCAATTAACAAATAATAAAAAAGCCTCTTTTGAGGCTTTTTTATTTCACTTTAAAATTATGCCGCAGAACGCTCTGCAATCGGCACCACTTTACGCAGTTCAGGGCCTGTATAGTCCGCGCTTGGGCGAATAATACGGTTGTCCGCACGTTGTTCCATCACATGCGCTGCCCAACCTGTTACACGGCTCATCACAAAGATTGGCGTGAATAATTTGGTTGCAATATCCATGAAATGGTATGCAGATGCATGGAAGAAGTCTGCATTACAGAACAATTTCTTCTCGCGCCACATCACTTCTTCACAGCGTACTGATACTGGATAAAGCACAGTATCACCGACGTCTTTTGCTAGGCGTTCAGACCAAATTTTGATGATGCCATTACGTGGATCATTGTCTTTATAGATCGCATGACCAAAGCCCATGATCTTTTCTTTACGCTCAAGTTTGCCGAGCATTTCACGTTCAGCTTCTTCTGGAGACGTCCAGTTTTCAATCATTTCCATCGCAGCTTCGTTCGCACCGCCATGTAATGGGCCACGTAGTGAACCAATTGCACCTGTGATGCATGAATGCATATCTGACAATGTTGATGCACATACACGCGCTGTGAATGTAGATGCGTTAAACTCATGCTCTGCATACAAAATCAGTGATACGTTCATCACTTGCTCGTGCAATTCATTTGGTTTTTCGCCACGCAGTAAATGTAGGAATTGAGCGCCGATTGAATCATCATCGGTGTTTTCTTCTACACGTACACCATCATGGCTGAAACGGTACCAGTAGCAAATGATCGCAGGTAGCGTTGCCAAAATACGGTCTGCAACATCTTGTTGTTGTTCAAACGATTGTTCAGTTTCAAGGTTGCCTAACATTGAAACGCCTGTACGCATCACATCCATTGGATGTGAGTCCGCAGGAATACGTTCTAATACTTCTTTCAACGCTTGTGGCAATTGACGCAATGATTTGAGTTTAGCTTTGTATGCTGCTAATTGTTCTGTTGTTGGCAATTCACCAAAGAAAATCAGGTACGCAACTTCTTCAAACTGACAGTTTTCTGCCAAGTCTTGAACGTCATAACCACGATAGGTTAAGCCCGCACCGCTTTTGCCTACAGTTGAAAGTGCAGTTTTACCCGCTACTTGTCCGCGCAGTCCTGCGCCCGTGAGTACTTTTCCTTCAGCCATTTTTTATTTTCCTTCAGTGAACAATTTATCTAAGGTATTTTCAAAAGTGTGATAATCGAGGAATTGATAGAGTTCTTTTCGTTGTTGCATTTTATCCAGTACATTGACTTGTGTACCGTCATTGCGGATTGCATGCATCACTTCGAGTGCCGCTTTTTGCATTGCACGTGTCGGAGACAATGGATAAAGCACCATTGAAATGCCTTGCTCGCCTAATTCTTCTTTGGTGTAGTAAGGGGTATCACCAAACTCTGTGATATTTGCCAATACTGGTACACCCACAGCATCGCAGACTGTTTTGTACATGGTGATGTCTGTCATTGCTTCAGCAAAGATCGCATCTGCTCCTGCTTCTACACATGCACATGCGCGGTCGATCACTGCCTGCAAACCTTCTTTTTGTAATGCATCTGTACGTGCCATCACCACAAAATTTGAATCGGTTTTTGCATCGACTGCCGCTTTAATACGGTCAACCATTTCTTGTTGTGACACAATTTCTTTGTTTGGACGGTGACCACAACGTTTTTGTGCCACTTGGTCTTCGATATGCACCGCTGCTGCACCCGCAGCAATCATTTGTTTCACAGTACGAGCAATGTTAAATGCACCGCCCCAACCTGTATCGATATCGACGAGTAATGGCGTATCTACACGTTCAGTAATACGACGAACATCTTCCAAAACATTGTCTAAACTGGTCATGCCTAAGTCAGGTAAACCATATGAATAGTTCGCAACACCTGCACCAGATAAATATATGGCTTTATAGCCAACTTCTTTTGCCATCATTGCTGCATAGGCATTTACTGTGCCAATGATTTGTAATGGTTTTTCGATTTCCAATGCTTGTCTAAATCTTAAGCCTGCAGACGTTTGTTGTGTCATATTCCTTTCCACGGCATTTACTTTAATTTTCGAAGTTTGAGTATATCCATATTTTTTTCCAACTCTATGGCTTTGTAGAATATTAACTCTAAAACTTTAGTCAAATATTTCACTTGTCACCTATCTGTTGTTATTCTTTAGTCAAAGATCTCTTATTTATGAGCAAAGCAGAAAAGAACTGAATTTTTTGCTATAATTATCGTCAGCTCAGATCTTTTTTTGTTAAATATTATCACTTTATGCAAGATTTAATACACATTGAACCTTTAACGCATGACCAGCCACAAACGCGGCGCGGACATGAACGATGTGTTGCGCTTTTAGAAAGTGCTACGGAGCTTTTTTTAAAACGTGGTTTTGATGCGGTTTCATTAGATGACATCGTGAATCATGCTGGTGGTTCCAAAGCGTCAATCTATAAATATTTTGGTAATAAAGACGGATTATTTAAGGCTATTTGTGACTATCGTCGCTGCTTATTTTTCAAAGATATTTGCCTACCATTTACGGTGAGCCCTGACACCGATATTCGTGCTTATCTCATCAATACTTTAAGTGACTTTCATCAGCATATTGTGATGCCTGAAAATGCGGCATTTATGCGGTTAGTCTTAGAACAAACAGGACGTAATCCTGAAATAGCACGTTATATTCATGAGCAAGGCCCAAAACAAATTCAGAACACCGTTGCAGAAATTTTGTATCAAGCACATCAACACGGTTTGCTGTATTGTGAAAACCCACTGTTTTCGGCTCAATTTTATTTTGGAATTTTGCGAAATTTAGAATGGCGCGTTCTCATGGGCATCAGCATTGACGAAAATGATCAAGAAACCATCAATTACATCAGTTATTGCGTCGATCGTTTCCTAGACGGTCACCAAAAGCGCTAGATTTTTTGCAATTTACCTCTCTTATAGTATATTAATCGATTCCTTTTTCTCTAACCAACCAACAACTAATTGTTGTTTTGTTTTTTGATTCAGCAATTATTGTGGAGTAACAATGGCTCTACGTCACTTTCTAACTTTACGCGATTTATCGACTTTAGAACTTAATCAAATTGTACAGCGCGGTATCGAACTCAAGCGCAAACAGCATAACAATGAAGTTTTCCAACCTTTCGTTGGTAAAGTCATGGGCATGATTTTTGAGAAATCGAGCACCCGTACACGTGTATCGTTTGAAGCAGGAATGAGCCAATTTGGTGGTAGCGCAATTTTCCTTTCATCTCGCGACTCTCAATTAGGTCGTGGTGAGCCAGTAGAAGATTCTGCACGCGTGATTTCAAGCATGCTTGATATTGTGATGATTCGTACTTTTGGTCATGACATTGTTGAACGCTTTGCTTCTTATTCAAAAGTTCCTGTCATCAATGCATTAACAGATGATCACCACCCTTGCCAATTACTTGCCGATGTTCAAACATTCGTTGAACACCGTGGTTCTATTGAAGGTAAAACGGTTGCTTGGATTGGTGATGGCAACAATATGTGTAACTCATATATTGAAGCAGCTCATATGTGGGGCTTTAAATTAAAAATCGCTGCACCTAAGGGCTATGAACCTAAAGCTGAATTTTTATCTGAATTTGCACACTGTGTGGAACTTGTTGATTCTGCCGAAGATGCTGCGGTTAATGCAGATTTAATCGTGACAGATGTTTGGGCAAGTATGGGCCAAGAAGAAGAGCAAAAAATTCGTGAAAAAGCGTTTGCAGATTATCAAGTGAATGAACGCCTGATGGATCTTGCTCACGCTGACTGCCTATTTATGCACTGCTTACCTGCGCATCGTGGCGAAGAAATTTCTGAAAATATGCTTGACCACAAAAATGCTGTGGTTTGGGATGAAGCTGAAAATCGCTTACATGCACAAAAAGCACTTGTTGAATTCTTAATTAACGAAAATCTTAAAAAAGACTAAGGTTTTACTTAGATAAATGAAGCACCTTCGGGTGCTTTTTTTGTTTTTGCATGCTTTAATAAAACCATATATTTTATAAGTGATTAAGATTATGCGTTTAAGAAATATTTGCTTATTGGCTCTTGGATTGAGCTTATCTACTTTTAGCTTTGCTGGTGAACCAAGTGAATTAGATCAATACTTGGTGAAAAATCAGATTTTAGATAGCAATTTTAAAATTAAAAATAAAACAGGTTTAAACGAAATACTGGCTGCCATTAGTGATGAAGATTCACGCACTCTTCCCTATCAAGTTGATCAGAATATGTTGATGGAAAAAATGGAAATGGAAGCGGATAAGATTGAAATTGATGGTATTATCACCACCCCTGATTTTGCGCAATTTGAACAATCAGTCGGTGAACATAAGGTGAAGCAACTCATCAAGCATAATTCACTCCAAAACTGTGAATTACTATTCGAGCATCAATTTCAACGTGTTAATCCATATAAAATTGAAATGGATCTAAGCTCGGGTAGCAAACAATACGAAATTATCATTAAAAATACAGAGTGCAAATTTAAATAAATATCTAATTTCTTACAGCTCTTGGTTTAACTTTTGCATTGTTTAACTTAACGAATTAAACCTTGAGGCTGTAATACAATCACAGCTGCGCCCACCAACACAATGACGCCACCTAGCATATCCCAACGTGTTAGAACTACGTGATCGACAAAACGCAACCACAGCAATGCAGAGAAAATGTAGATTCCGCCATAGGCTGCATAGATACGACCCGAAGCTGCTGGATGCAACGTCAATAACCAAACAAATGCAGCCAATGCAAGCGCTGTTGGAATCCATAACCACTGCGATTTTTGCTGATTTAAAATCAAATATGGGAAGTAACAGCCTAAAATTTCCATCAGTGCTGTCAGTGCAAATAAACCAAATGTGGTCAGCACTTTTGTTAATGGTATGTCCATCATTGAGAAACCCAAATCTAGCGTCGAATAAATATAAAAAACCCGTGCAAGCACGGGTTTTTCGTTAATTAAATTACTTAAGCAGGTTCAGCGGTTTGGTCTTCAAACACTTCGAGTTTTAAGCCCACAGCTTTGCCATTTTCTTTCTTCACTGAAACACCAACATTACCGCCATGTTCCGCAAGCTCGCCAAACAAAATCATTTCAGCAAGCGGTTTCTTCAAATGCTCTTGAATTAAACGCTGCATTGGACGAGCGCCCATCAAGCGATCGTATCCTTGCTCTGCCATCCATTCGCGTGCATCTTGGTCAACCTCAAGAACCACTTTTTTGTCATCTAACTGTGCCTGAAGCTCTGTTAAAAACTTATCAACCACACTTTCAATGACAGTTGTTGGCAATGCTTTAAATTGAATAACACCATCTAAGCGGTTACGGAACTCCGGAGAGAAGGCTTTTTTCATCGCGTCTTGGTTATCATTACTGTTATCTTGATCCATGAAACCAATGCTCACACGTGAAATTGATTCTGCACCAATATTGGTAGTCAGCACTAACACGACGTTACGGAAGTCAGACTTACGACCATTGTTATCCGTTAATGAACCATGATCCATAATTTGTAATAACAAATTAAAGACATCTGGATGCGCTTTCTCAATTTCGTCTAGTAAAAGTACGCAATGCGGATTTTTATGAATCGCGTCGGTCAACAAACCACCTTGATCAAAACCTACATAACCCGGAGGCGCACCAATTAAACGAGATACGGCATGACGTTCCATGTATTCCGACATATCGAAACGTACAAGTTCAACACCTAACAATTTCGCCAATTGCTTAGTGACTTCAGTTTTACCCACACCTGTAGGACCCGCAAAGACAAAATTACCCACTGGCTTATCTGGTGCTTTTAGACCTGCACGAGATAATTTAATCGCAGATGCAAGCGCTTCAATCGCTTCATCCTGACCGAACACCACACGTTTCAGATCACGCTCAAGATTTTCAAGGACGCTCTTGTCATCTTTAGACACAGTTTTCGGTGGAATACGGGCAATTTTCGAAACGATATCTTCAATGTTTTCAACTGAAATGACCGTATCATCTTGCTCAGCTTTTAAACGACGCTGCGCACCAGCTTCATCAATCACATCAATGGCTTTATCAGGCAAGAAACGATCATTGATAAATTTTGCAGATAGTTCTACCGCAGAAACCAACGCTTGATCTTCGTATTTCACATGATGGAATTCTTCAAATTTGCCTTTTAAGCCACGCAGAATATCAACCGTTTCTGAAATAGATGGTTCATTGACATCAATTTTTTGGAAACGACGAGATAATGCATGATCTTTTTCAAAAACTTGACGATATTCTTGGAAAGTCGTTGAACCGATACAACGTAAAGTACCATTCGCCAAAGCTGGCTTGATGAGGTTCGATGCATCCATCGTGCTGCCCATACTTGAGCCTGCACCGATGATCATGTGAATTTCATCAATAAATAAAATGGCATCAGGTTTCTTTTTCAAGGCATTTAGCAGTTGTTTTAAACGCTTTTCAAAATCACCACGGTATTTAGTTCCAGCAACTAAAGCACCAATGTCTAAACTAAATACTTCTGCATTTTCAAGCGGTTTAGGAGCTTTGCCATTTACAATGAGCCAAGCCAAACCTTCAGCAATCGAAGTTTTACCGACACCTGGGTCACCCACCAAAAGTGGGTTGTTTTTACGACGGCGGCACAGAATTTGAGCTGTACGTTCAATTTCTTTTTCACGACCAATCAGTGGATCTGTTTTGCCTTTTTGAGCTTCAACATTGAGATTGGTCGTATAAAGCTCTAATGGGCCAGAATTTGAAGACGTGGTGCTTTCACCATCGAGCTCTTCAATTTCCTCTTCAGCTTGGACTTCATCTTTACGTGTGCCATGTGACAAATACTGCGTTAATGTCAAACGGTTGATTTGATGGCGTTTAAGTAAATACACCGCAAATGAATCACGCTCTGAATACATCGCAACTAAAATGTCTGCACCTTCTACAGTGCGGTCATTACCACTCGATTGAACATGGAAAATTGCACGCTGCAAAATACGATCAAAACTTTCTGTAGGATGTGGTGCTTGATCGCTATTTTCGCCAAGCTTAGGGGTATGTTGTTCTACGTATTCTTCAAGTTCTTTGCGAAGCACAATAATGTCTGCGCCACATGCTTTCAATGCATTAACAGCGGAATCATTATCCAGTAAAGCCAATAATAAATGTTCTACCGTCAAAAATTCATGTCTCTTTTGACGAGCCATGCTGACAGCCAAACGTAATGATACTTCTAATTGACGACTGAGCATGTAATCCCCTTATTAATCTTTTGGCTCAATCTGACAAAGTAATGGATGACTTTGCGACCGAGCGTAATTATTGACCTGATTTGCTTTAGTCTCTGCGATGTCTCGCGGATAAACCCCTGCAACACCCTTTCCTTCATAATGTACAGTTAGCATTACTTGAGTGGCTTGGTCAAGATTCAAAGCAAAGTATTGTTGTAAAATTTCAATTACAAAGTCCATTGGGGTGTAATCATCGTTCATTAAAACGACAGCATACATAGGAGGACGCTTTAACTCAGGTGGCGCAGTCAATACTTGAATGTCTGAATCACCATCATCCTGCGTACCTTGGCTGAGAGTCGGGTTTAGATGCCAGTCCACTAAACCAGATTGGTAAAATGAATTTTTAATGTCAGATAAACACGTTTGACGCTTATTGGTTCGCATAGAATTTAGGTTTCACACTTAGTTTGCACTTGCTTCAGTTTGAGGAATTTCTGAAAGGAAGGCAGATTGATTTTCAACAGGCTGACCTTTCGACCAGCTAAAACGGCGAATAACGGGTTTAGAACCGGTTAAACGCACTTCAATAAAGTCTGGACTAAAGCCTTTTGGCATGGTCCAACGTCCAGTGAGTCGCTCACTTTCGCTAAAGTTAAAGTTTTTGTCTTCTAAAGGCACTGCAAGTACTTCTGTACCCTTAATTAGACGCAGCTCAACACTTCCAGATACATTACTTTTTGACGGACTTACTTGAACGAGATCAAGTTGGTATTCATACGCATTTTCAGGTAACGATTTAATCGCTAAATGTTGTACTGCAAGCGGCATACCCCCACGTTGGCGCAATACTTCACGATACAAAACACCCAAATTACCGGTTAACTCTTGATCATCACGTGCTTTTTTAACGGCCAAATATAAATCATTTGAATTACTTACAGCGACATCACGCTCTTGAATTGCCGCATTCAAACTTTTATTCAGGCCTGCTAATTCAGTTTTTTGCTTTTGCACCACATCAACCAGTTGCTCTGCATCTGCATCATATCCGACCACAGTTAAGCCCTGACGATGACCGATACTATATCCGAGCAAACCGCTGCTCAATGCAAGTACAACTGCACCAATCGCCAGTGGCATATTCGTCTTCATAAAAGGCGTTTTTTCACTGTTTTCAGGTTCTGACTTGAAATTAGATTCTGTATTCGACATCGTCATCTCTTATTTTTAGTTCACTCAAGGCACACATTTAAATCCAGTTTTAAATGTGTGTGAAGTTTTAAATCGTTTCTTATGGTAATAAACCAATGCCTTGAAGTCCTGCATTTTCAGCAAAACTAAACATCAAGTTCATATTTTGTACGGCTTGACCTGCTGCACCTTTCACCAAATTGTCTTGAGCCACCAAAATCACTAATTTTTTCGGTTGAGGTTTGCAAATCGCAATACGTAATTGGTTCGCACCACGCACAGTACGTGTTTCAGGTGAGCTACCTGCAGGCATAACATCTACAAACTGCTCATTGGCATAGAACTGTTCATATATGCTTTGTAAATCCGCAGAAGCACCTGCGTCTGTCAAATCAATATAGATAGTACTGAGCATGCCACGAATCATCGGTACTAAATGCGGTACGAATAAAATTTCGTTAAACACACCTTTTTGACCTGATATATTTTCTAAGGCTTCTACTATTTCGGGATGATGACGGTGACCTGCTACACCATATGCTTTAAAGTTATCTGCATTTTCAGAATAGATCATACCTAGGCTGGCTTTACGACCTGCACCAGACACACCTGATTTTGCATCAATAATAATGCTTTCAGGTTTCACTAATCCTTCGGCTTTTAATACTGGCGCTAAACCGAGCTGAACAGTTGTTGGGTAACAACCTGGGTTACCAATCACTGAAGCCTTTTGAATTTTTTCACGGTTTAATTCAGACAAACCATAAACTGAATCTTTTAATAGCTCTGGACATGCATGATCTAGGCCATACCATTTCTCAAATTGAGCTAAATCTTGCAAGCGGAAGTCAGCAGCAAGGTCAATCACTTTAGTATTTGCAGCAACTAACTCTTCTGCGTGTTTCATTGCAACACCGTGCGGCGTCGCAAAGAATACAACGTCACAGTGTTTTAGTTCTTCAATATTTAGATCTGAATAGCAAAGGTCTGTATGTCCACGCAAACTTGGGAACATATCATCCACACGGCGGCCATTTTCAGTACGCGAAGTTAAAACTTTCACTTCCGCATTTGGGTGTCGCAGTAAAATACGCAGTAATTCAACACCTGTGTAACCTGTACCGCCGACAATACCTACTGAAATCACGCTCTTTACCTCTATTCAAAGTATCCATTTGATGACTGCCTAGTATGACAGGAAGTTGAGGATTTCTGAACTGTTTTGACATATAAAGCTTCACTTTATAATGTTAGCTTATCTTCTGAATCCTATTAAGTCAGATCATGCATATAAATCCTGATCATTACCTATCCACAGCTCAAGGTCGTGTCTTCACTAAAGAAAGAAATATTCCAGCATGGCAATGCTGTTTTGACGCTTTTAAGCATGAATTAAAAACTAACCCAAAGGTTAAAATCATTTATATATTGATCGGATGCCAAGGGGCTGGGAAATCAACTTGGGCCAAAAACCAAATATCCCGCGAACCTGAAAATATTATTTTTGATGCTATTTTAGTAAAGCAATCTGAACGTCTACCGATAATTGAGCAAGCTAAATAATTGGGTAAAAAATGCGTTGCTGTATGGTTTCAAATCCCGCTCGAAGTATGCATAAAAAGAAACGCTCAACACCCTTCAGATGAAATAGTCGATCTGATGGCATTAACCAATGTTTATTACGCATTAGAACCGCCTACATACCAAGAAGGATTTGATTTAATTGAAATAATATATTAAGAAATGCTTTAGTGTTTACAACTTAGTGCCTTTAATTCAGAGCACCCACCACCAAGGCATTGCCGTCATTTTTAGTATTTTTCGATGCTGCTGAAAATTTATATCATGCTTTTGCACTTCAGCCCAAAAGTTTGGGCTATGGTCAAAGTGCTTGGTATGCGCTAACTCATGTACAGCCACATATCGTACAACTTGCTCTGGAAACAGCACCAATGCGCTATTCAGCATAATATCATGGCGCGCTGAACAGCTTCCCCAGCGCGTTTTGGGCTGACGAATTGAGCAATCACCATATTTCAAGCCTGTTTCACTGCTCACTTGCTTTAAATAAATTGGTAAATACTCTTTGGCATAAGCAATCACAAAGCTTTTTAAATATTGCTCAGGCTGTCGATCACTGATGAATAGTTGATGGCTTTCGTCATCCAAGATAAATGAATGTTTTTGCGTTTGATAAACAACCATTAACGGTTGTTCTAAATTAAATAACTTTAATTTTATTGGCAGACTTCGATCCTGCAGCCCTGCTTTTTCCTGCTGCTTCTGCCATGTCTCAATCATCCATTGTTCTGATTGTTTCAGAAAATCTTGCACTTGGCGCTGTGTACAAAATTGCGGCACTGTTAATTTAATTTGAGTTGGTTCTACTCGCAATCTTAAGCGTGTGGCACGTAATTTTCGGGTGATTTGAATTTCAGGGAGGTTGGGAGTCATTTATTCTTTTTAAAAGCTTATTAATAATGCATAAAATTTAACTTTAAGCAGTTTTCAAAAGTATATTGAGGGTTCCTTCTCCCTCTGGGAGAAGGTTAGGATGAGGGGGACATTTAAATTGACCTCTCCCTAACCCTCTCCTCAAAGGAGAGGGAACTTCCATTAGAAATTTAAATATAAATCGAAACTCTATTTACATTTAAATTTTCTATAGATTAAACCGCTGTACGCTCTTCAATACCGTTATCAGTGGCTACAACCGCAATATCCGCCTTGTTTAGAGCAAAGATACCGTTACACACTACACCCGGAATATTGTTTAAAGTTTTTTCAAGTTCCAATGCATTTAGGATATTTAAGTTGTGTACGTCTAAAATTACATTACCGTTATCTGTTACTACGCCTTCACGGTACACAGGATCGCCGCCTAAAGAAACGATTTTACGTGCCACAGCAGAACGTGCCATTGGAATCACTTCTACAGGAAGCGGAAATTCACGTGCCAACTGATCAACCCATTTAGAATCATCTACGATACAAACGAATTTTTTCGCAATAGACGCCACGATTTTTTCTCGAGTCAACGCAGCGCCGCCGCCTTTAATCATGTGCATATGACGGTCGATTTCATCTGCGCCATCCACATAGGCATCTAAACCACCAACATGGTTCATATCAACCACTTCAATGCCTAATTTTTTCAAACGTTGTGCAGTTGCTTCAGAACTGGCAACCGCAGCTTCGAGTTGAAGCTCTGGCAATAATTCGATGAGGAAGTTCACAGTACTTCCTGTACCAACACCCAAAATACCGCCCTTTGGCAAATGCTTTAATGCAGCTTTTGCGGCAGCTTGTTTCTTTTCATCTTGGGTAGCATACAGACTCATAACTTGGCTCAACTATTTTTTGACATTTGTTGCTGATTTTACAGCCCAAATGTACGGGTGTTTGTTACAATGAACGCCTATTTTAAACTGTTAGATGGAAAATTAACATGCTGTCTCGTTTGGTTCGACAAATATTACAGGCAACAGTCTATGACGTTGCAATCGAAACCCCACTCGAAGCAGCGCCACGAATTAGTGAAAAACTAAACAATAACATTCGCTTTAAACGCGAAGATTTACAACCTGTCTTTTCTTTCAAGCTACGCGGTGCCTACAACCGTATTAGTCAATTACCGAAATCTCAGTTGGAACGTGGCGTTATTACTGCTTCTGCAGGTAACCATGCTCAAGGCGTGGCGTTATCTGGTAAAAAGTTGGGTATTCGCGCCATTATTGTTATGCCTAAAACCACACCAGACATTAAAGTACAAGCGGTTAAACGCTTAGGTGGTGAGGTAGTTCTGCATGGTGATTCTTTTGACGTAGCCAATAAATATGCAATCCAATGTGCAAAAGATGAAGGTATGACCTTTATTCCACCTTATGACGACGAACTCGTTATGGCCGGTCAAGGAACCATTGCCAACGAAATTTTGCGTCAATGGCGTGATGTAGAGTATGTATTTGTTGCTGTTGGCGGTGGCGGTCTCATTGCCGGTGTAGCTGCTTATTTAGGTGATGTGGCACCGCATGTTAAAGTCATTCCTGTTGAATATGACGAATCAGCATGTTTAAAAGCAGCCTTTGAAGCTAATGAACGTGTCATTCTTCCATCTGTTGGTCTTTTTGCCGACGGTACAGCAGTTGCACAAATTGGTGAAAAACCATTTGAAGTGATTCAGCTACAAAAATCAGATAACTCAGGCCCAATTGTTGAGCGTGACGTTATTTTGGTGAATACAGATGAAATCTGTGCTGCAATTAAAGATACCTTTGATGAGTGCCGCAGCATTGTAGAGCCGTCAGGTGCAATGGCGCTTGCAGGTATTAAGAAGTATGTTGCAGAGCATGGTCTAGAAAATAAAAATATGGTGTCGATTGTATGCGGCGCTAATATGAACTTTGACCGTCTGCGCTACATTGCAGAACGTACTGAACTGGGTGAACGTAAAGAAGCGATCTTTGCTGTGACCATTCCAGAAGAAAAAGGTTCATTCCTCCAATTCTGCCGCGCACTACAAGGCCGTAACATCACTGAGTTTAACTACCGCGCAAGCTACTCAAGTGCCGCTCAAGTGTTTGTGGGTATTAGTCTCAAAAATGGCGAAAAAGAACGTCAGGAAATTTTTGAAACCTTAAAATTCCAATACGATGTAGACGATCTTTCAGACGATGAAGTGGCTAAACTGCATATCCGTTATTTAATTGGCGGTCATGCCGATATCGAGAATGAACGCCTATTCCGCGTGGAATTCCCTGAACGTCCAGGCGCATTACTGACTTTCTTAGAACGTCTAGGCCCAACGCATAACATCACCCTATTCCACTACCGTAACCACGGTGCTGCGGAAGGTCGTGTATTGGTGGGTATGGAAGCAACGGATGCGAAACAAAACCCAGATGGTTTGATTGAAACATTGGAAAATATTACCTATCCATATGTTGAGATTACCAATAACCTCGGTTATCAACGTTTCTTGAAATAAGTAAAATTTCTATATGAAAGCTGGGATCTAGGTTCCAGCTTTTTTATTTGCATCAACTATTTCCTGAATCAAAATAAATAAATTCATCAAATTAATTCATCAACGCTGTCATTGTTGTTAATTTAACCATACCCTATAATCCATTGAAAATAAAACAAAATGGATATTTAAAATTGAATTTTTATGCCTTATTTATGATCGCTATTGTAGGTTTAGGTGGATATTTTTATGCATATCCGGCTTATCAACTTAAGCAAGAGGAAGATAAGATTCGTCAAAGTATGAAACAAATTCCAAATCAGTCCCGTACGCAAAATCTAGAAAATATTTACGGCTATACCGCGCAAGCTGAAATGTTGAATCAATATCCAAATTACATTGTATATATTCGCTTTGATGAGCTAAGTGATCAAACCGCTCCCGAACCTGTTCAAGCCATCATCCGTGAATTTTCATGCGATGGCTTAAACCGTTTAAAGAACAATTCTGAGCTCGTTCGTAAAGCCACCTTAAATGTCATTAAAGAAGATCAGCATCAATTTCAATACATTCTAAAAAATAAATTAGGCTATGAAATTTTTAAATACCAACAAGTTATGGATAATTGCCCCAATATTGTTGAACTTTATGCCTATCAAAATGCTGAAGAAATTAAAAATTAGAGCTTTTCGGTTTAGATGGATTATGTAAATTTCCATAGCCGCTCCAGGCTGAACAAGCTAACATCAACATATTCAATAACTTTAGAATAATTTAGGAATACGGCATGGCTCAATTCGCTGTGATTGGCTTAGGAAGTTTTGGCGCAACTGTAGCCACTGAACTCATGGGTTTAAAACACGATGTCATTGGAATCGATAGCAACAAAAAGTTTGTTGAAAGTATTTCGGACCAACTGACCCATGCAGTGATTGCTGACGCAACAGATGAGCACGTTTTACATGAACTCAATATTCAAAATTGTGAAGCCGTCGTAGTCGCAATTGGTGAAGATATTGAAGCCAGCATCTTATGTGTGCTCCATCTTAAAAACATGGGGATCAACAAAATTTGGGCCAAAGCCAAGTCCAAAGCGCATCACATGATTTTAACCCATTTAGGCATCAGCAAAATCATCCATCCTGAAGAAGATATGGGTGTCCGTGTTGCTCAGTCACTAAGTTATCCAATGGTGAGCCGCTACATGGTACTCGAAGATGACCATTATTTGGTGAAAGTTGAAATTAAAGAATCACAACAAGGCACGCGTTTAAATCAAATAATGGATCATGTCCCTGAAGTGAAGACGATTTTGCATAAACGTGGCACCGAGCTTCAATATAGTTTAGATCCGAACCTGATTTTACAAACAGGCGATATTTTAGTGGTTGAAGGTTTACTCGAACATTTACGTCGACTGGCTAAACACTTTAAAGCAACTTTGTAATCAGCGTCGAGCTCCTTTTGCACATAATCACGCAAGATGACAGTAAAAAACATGAAACTGCACAATAAACAGCGTAATACCATTAATCTCAGCCCACCCAGTATTTTGGCATTGGGTTTTCTTGGGCTCATTATCATTGGCACCTTGCTGTTAAAGCTCCCATATTCACATCATGGTGATTTAAGTTGGATCAATGCCCTCTTTACAGCGACCTCTGCCGTAACCATTACTGGACTTTCAGTTGTGAATGTCGGCGAAGCCTATACGGTGTTTGGTAAAGTCGTGATTATGGGTTTACTACAATGCGGTGGTCTCGGTTTTATGACCTTTGCGATATTGGCCGCTATGAGTTTGTCCCCTAAAATTGGGCTAAAACAACAAATTATGGCTCAAGAAACCATTGGACAAACCAGTCTTGCCAAAGTGACCATGACTATTAAAGGCGTACTGCTTTATTCGCTATTTTTTGAAATGGTGGGAACGGTTATTTTGACCATCGCTTGGATGCAAGAATACAATTTTAACCAGGCCCTGTTCTATGCTGCCTTTTATAGTGTTTCAGCATTTAATAATGGTGGATTTTCATTATTTCCCAATAGTTTAATGAGCTTTGCTGACCGTTATTTCATTACGTTTACCATCAGTATGCTTTACATTATTGGGGGTATCGGCTTTTTGGTACTGATGGACATTAAGCGCAATAAAAGTTGGAAAAAACTCAGTACCAATAGCAAGCTGATTTTATCGACTATTGCGGGTTTAAATGTCTTTGCCTTCATCACCATTTGGTTATTAGAAGCTAATAATGCTGCTACCTTAGCTACGATGTCACTTGGTGACCAAGCCCTAAATGCTTGGTTCCATGCAACTGTTCCGCGCTCTTCGGGTTTTAACAGCTTACCCATGGAAAGCATGAGCGATGCATCTTCACTGATCACGATGTTACTGATGTTTATTGGTGGTGGTTCTCTCAGTACAGCTGGTGGCATCAAAGTCGGGACGTTTATTATTGTTGTACTCAGTGTGGTCAGTTTTTTAAGACGTGAAGATGAACTGCGTGTGTTTAACCACTCTGTTTCTGAAAAAACGACCTTTAAAGCATTAGCGGTGATTTTCATTACAGTAACGTTGATTTTCATTGGCTTTTTCAGTCTATTGCTTCTCGAACCTGATAAACGCTTTTTAGATTTGTTGTTCGAAGCGGTATCCGCTGCCTGTACAGTAGGCCTATCTCGTGGCATCACCAGTGACTTACAACCTGCTAGTTTAGTTGCCCTGATGTTATTAATGTTCGCAGGTCGACTTGGACCCTTAACACTGGCTTATCTGATTGCCACACCGAAGAAGAGTCGCTTAAAACACCCACCTTCTGAGATTCAGATTGGTTGATTTGTACATTGTCTCACAGTTATAAAAAAACCACGCCATAGCATGGTTTTTTTATTTACTGATGTTACATAGTAACATCAGAAGCGTAATTTGATTCAAATGAAAGAACGATACGCGGTAAGGTCATCCGCAAGTGTTTGAGACAGGATGACTTCTAATCAAAAATGTTTTTGCGATACTTTAAATAAATAGACGCTAGAGAGCGAGTTTTGCGGATGACAATGGTTTTGGGTACTTTTGCCGAAACAAAAGTACCTCCAGCCGAAGGCTAATCCCTTTATTCAATCCCTAGATATAAGACTCCGTCGATTAGACTTAAAAGCATCTTAAAAATGCGAAATTACTTTTACGTCCGTAAATTAATTATTGAGCAATCATTAAAACCAATTCATTAATGACACACCGACACCGACATAGGTTGCACGATGGTTATAGTCAATCAGACTTTCACCATAACCATCAAACAATTGAACTGTACCGCGCAATTTACCATTGATTGGGAAAGTCCAATCAAACTGCACAGCACCATGTGAATCATCACCACCTTTTAGTGAATGGCGCAACATCAAACTAAAGTCATGATCTTTATGACGATAAAACGCTGTTAAATCCCCACGTCCCACATAATCGGTAATATCTGGGTTGTTATCATCTTTGGTATCTTCTTCGAAACGATACCAAGGACGTAACATCAGTGCAAAATTATCACGTTCAAATCCTAGATTTAACATGACACGGTTCCAACTCCGCGATAAGGGATCAGAACGTCCATTAGACTGATGGTTAAAGGTTAGACCCAACATACGCCAATTCAAACCTAAGAGTTCATAGTTGGTACGAAAAACCAGACTAGCTTCAGGTTCATAGTTGGTTTCACGGAATGGTCGTGATTCGTCTTCGTTGTAGACTTGCCAACGAGAAGACTGGGTATAGCCCAACCAGATATCACCATTATCACCAAATAAGTTTTCAACAGCTTTGGTTTTTAATGACAATTGGAATTTGGCTTCCATCGATTTCAGGTTTTGTTCCTGATCGGCTTGTACCGTGTTGTTTTCATTCGGGCTAGATGGACGTTCATTTTTATCCGACGTCCAATATCCCGGCATTAAATACACAGGTTGATAGCCGCGAATATTCCATGTTCCCAATTTACTTTCTGGAGAAAGCTCCCAACGACTATCCAATAATGAAAGATTTGGATTGAGGTTCGGTGCTTCTACAGCAAATAAACGGTCCGTAAACGCATGACTGACTTTTTCTTTCAAAGTCAGCTTTTCAGTCGGCTCAGGTTTAATTTCTTGGGCGGCTTGGCGCTCAGAAACCAACATTTCTTTTTCAGCAGGTTGCACTTTAAACAAAGCGTCATAACACGATAATCGCTCTGCATTTGACTCAAGTGCCACACATGCTTCAGCGGTAGCTGGTTTAACAGCCACTTCCGCATTTTGTGCATTTACAGTATTGACATACATTGAACTGAGCGCAATTAGGCTCAGTTGCAATGTCGTACGCTCAAGAGATTTGAACGCCATAAAAACCCCTTTTTTGTTTTAATTCACTTGTTTTATTTCGAAACCAAGCTCAACCAAAGCATCTCGCTTAGCCATCGGTGCAACCACAGCTTTTGTCGGTTGTTGTTCAACCAAGTACGCTACAGCAACACGTTTTAGATCTTCCAAAGTCACATTCAACAAACGTTCACGTAACATTTGACGGAAAGCTGGCGTGCGTTTATGCAATAAAGCGTAGCAAGCTGTAATAGCTTCACCCGCTGGTGATCCCGGTTTATCCATGCTAGCAATTAGACCCAAAATCGCTTCTTCTAGCTGATGAGGTTGTTGTTCAGCATTCAGTAGCCACTGCACACTTGCGTCAAAATCTTTAAACGTTTCAGCTAAACGTGGGTCACGGTAGCTATAGAAACGGAATGAACATGCATTACCGTCATAGCTTGCACCACCACCATAAGCACCACCTTTTTCACGAATCGCGCTATGCAAGAAGCCATTACGCAAATAAGCCGCCAAAATCATTAAAGGTGCTGCATCAGGATGCGACACTTCCACCGCAGGATATGCTGAAGCGCAGAACTGAACATTGGCTTGAATGAGCCAAGCTTCGTCATTGTTGCTATCCGCAAAATTCACTTGAGTTAAATCATGTGGGTTATCGTCAATCGCCACTTTATCCCAAATGGTTTGAACTTCCTCAACCAATCGGTCTGAATGATGTTCTTCACACACCACCAAGAATTGTTTTGGTGCTTTAAGCAAACGGTTATGAATTAACTTAAGCTCATCAATCAAGGCATTATAAGCCGTGTCGTCTTGCTCAATTTTGCTGACAAGTTCTGACAACCAGTTCAGCGCGCTTAGCCCTGTATTATGATAATCACGTAACGCCAATGCACTATGTTGACGACCTGCAATTTGCATTGCATAGCTATGACCAGAGCCAGAAACACGTGACTGCCAACGTGCTTTACGTTGTTGCAATAACTCTACGATACGGTTTTTCTCATCAAAACGTAGCTGTTCAAAAGCCAATTTCAATAAGCGAATAGCTTCAAGATTATTCACCAATGATTTAGTGGTTAGAGTCAGCCAAGCACTAATTTGACCTTTGTCGTCCACTTTTGAACGCAGCGACGCACCCATACCTAAACCGCCACTCACAGCTGTTTGCAACTGTTGTAGCTCTAAGTAGTCGTATTCACCTGCACCAACTTCACCCATCAAAATCGACAAGAGGTTGAAATACGGCGATTGCACCACTTCATCAGGAATCTGAATCAAAACTTGTTGGTAATAAAGACCATTGGTGCCTGCATGGTAAAGATTTAAAGGTGTGTCCAATCCATTACTGATAATTTCGCGTAATTGACCTTGTATAATCTGTAATTGTGCAGGAACGTCTTCTAAACCTACTTTAGGCAATAGGTTCAAATCATCTGGGGTATCTTGACGAATGTTCAGTGCTTCAGTCTGCGCAATAATCTCTGCTTTTTGCGCTTCAGTTAAGTTCGCATCAATTTCTTTTAAACGTGCTTTTTCTGCTGCCGCTTCCAACGCATTTTTTTCAGCATCTGGAACCAAAGTTAATTGCACACGATGTTGATTATCAAGCAAGTATGTTTTGATTAAGTTAGATAACCACATTGGGTCTTTCAACTCTTCCTTCACTTGTTCAATGGCCGTATCCACATCCCAAACATCCACAGGGTCTGAATGGTGAATCGCACTGCTTAAACCATTCAGAATTAAGCTTAGGCCATATGGTGTACCATCACCATTGATTTCACGCTGATGCAATTCAATCTGATGTAAAATCGCCTCAACTAAAGCTGGATCAACAGGCTTAGCCGCAACGTCTTCTAATACTTTAAACACGCCATTTTTAAATTGTTCTGCATGCTCAGGGTTTGAACCTTGAATTGCACAGTAGAACGTCATTTCATAGTTTGAGTCATCTACGCCCATGAATGGACCAGTAGACTGTGCATAACCACAGGTTTCTAAGTAATGACGTAATGGCGAAGCAGAATCTTCAAGCAATACCCCCTCAACCAAACGCATACCTAAACGTAATTTAATATTACTTGCTTCAGGCAATAACCAAGAAAGCACATGATATGTTTTGTCTTTGAGGTCTTCAGCATCAACTGCATACGTTTCGGTTACCGTTACAGGCGCAGTTAAGCGGCGCTCAGGTTTTGAATACAGCGTTTGACCTTTTTCAAATTTTGACAAAGCAAGCGTTTCAAACTGTTCTTGTAAGTTATAAACAGGCTCATTACCAAAGGTCATGAACACCGCATTACTTGGGTGATAATGTGATTTGTAGAAACTTACTAGCTCTTCATAACTTAAGTCAGGAATGTCTTTCGGATCACCGCCTGAGTTGTAATGATATGTCGTTTCTGGGAATAAATGATGGGCAAGTTGGTGATACAACTGATCTGAAGGTGAACTCATGGCACCTTTCATTTCATTAAATACCACGCCTTTATATACAGCTTCTCCATTTTCTAGCTCAATACGAATCCCTTCTTGCGCAAAATCAAGCGGGTTCAAATTCGCAGCAAAAGCAGCATCCATATAAACTTCTAACAAGTTTTGGAAATCTTTTTTGTTTTGCGTTGCAAATGGATATGCCGTCCAATCCGCTGCGGTAAACGCGTTCATAAACGTATTGAGTGAACGACGAATCATTAAAAAGAATGGGTCACGTACAGGGAACTTTTCTGAGCCACACAGTGCCGTATGCTCAAGAATATGCGCCTCACCTTTTGAATCCATCGGCTGCGTACGGAAGGCAACTAAAAATACGTTTTCGTCATGGTTTGTGGCTAAGTGATAATGCACTGCGCCAGTCACTTTGTGTTTATATTCAGACACTAAAATGTCTAAAGCTTCAACATGATGTTGACGAATCAACTGAAACGCGGGATGTACAGTTTGAGAAATGGTTTCAGTGACATCTACAGTCATGTGTGCTCCTAATCTATTCATTTAAATTAGGCAAAGTATACCTTAAAAAATCACAACTAGATTCACCGAAACAACATTTCCAACTGTTTTAATCAACTTGAACTTTAATTTTAAAAATCACTTGTTTTCGCACTAAAACATTTAGACAGATTTTATGGATTGCCTATCATTTCGTGTTGACCAATAGACGCAAATCACAATCGCCAATAACAATACAAAAGAAGCCATAAAGCGACTTAAATCCAATCCACCTGAACTGATGGGCTTATCTAAAAAATCCCCAACAACTGCACCCAATGGACGTGTCAAAACAAAAGTGGCCCAAAATAAAATCGTCTTTGAGACCCGATTAAAAAAGTACAACAACGCCATCAATAGAATTAAACCACCAAATAGCCAAATGCCACCGCTATAGCCTAATCCTGCACTATCGGAAGTCCAGTCCCCCAAAGCTGTACCTAGCGTTTGAGAAAATGTAATCGTCAACCAATAAAAGATCTGTGTGCGCGGCAAATTCACTACACTTGGATTGATTGACCCTTCGACTCGATACCAACTAAAAAGCGATATGAGCACCAAACCCAGCAACAGCAAACTACCACCCAAGTAGCCAATCCCTAAAGAACGATCTACAAAATCCGCTAAAGTCGTACCGACCGTAGTACTGGCAATAATCGTGGCCCAATATAAATAAGGTTTATAGGCTTTGGACTGTATTTGAAAATACAGCAGACTGATAAATATGCCTGCGAAAATAAAGGTACTGAGTAAATAGCCCAAATTTAAGGACATGGACAGTGCATCACCACTGGTTTCACCAAAGGTGGTCGCAAAAATTTTAGTCAACCAAAACAGTGCGGTAATCTCAGGGACTTTTTTAACGTAGTCTTGTAGCTCAAGCGCTTGCATATGCATCACTCTATGCAGTTATTTTGATGCTTATATCTTCGATAACTAAAATGAATTTTTGCTTAAAACTTTGCTTAAAATAAAGCACTCTTTTTTTGAATTACTAAATGAAAAAAAAGCACCCGATATCGGATGCTTCATTTACAGTGTTTACTTTCTATTTTTGGATTTAAAACTAAACTAGATATTTGAAATAATTATAATTTGGATGACTTTCAACATAGACATAATTCTGCTTTTGATAGAATTTTGCAGCATTTTTAAGTTCTGTATTTAAGCACAGTGCAGAAAAATGCTTTTTCGCACCCTTTTCCAATTCCACCAATAGCTGCTTACCCACGCCATGCTGACGGTACTGCGGATGCACATAGAAACGGCGAACTCGTCCAATCCGTTCTTCTACACCAGTATCACCCCATTGCTGATTTAAACCGCCACAAGCAATTAATTTATCGCCATCATAAGCAAGCAATAATTGCTCACCCGTTTGGTCAAAACGATTTTTACCACTTTGATATTCTTCAATTAAACGGTGTATAAATGTATAGCCTTCATGCTGCGCCAAAGCAGCAATATTTTCGATTTGAGCAGGAAGTTGCTCTGCTGGACGAATCGTAATTTCCATATATTCACACTTTTAATCTGTTATCTATTTATGATGACCAAATCATCTTGATTCAGTCTGAACACCCTATAGCTCTATAAAAGTAAAATTTTTCGATTTGCACAATAGCAAAGCTGATTAAAACGGCAACTAATTCAAAAAAAATGTAAAAATATAATGGATTTGCCCGATTTTTATACACACTTGTCCTTTAATTGAATTTTCTTCAACAAACTACAGCAATCCTGAGCATTCGTGTAAACTTAGCACTTTCATTTTTTTGATGTGAACATACAACATGGCAACTGTTGACCTTTTTGCAATTGGTAATGCACTTATTGACCAAGAATTTAAAGTCTCTGACGAATTCCTAATTCAACACAATCTGCAAAAAGGTACGATGCAACTGACAGATGGTGATACTCAAGCAGCCCTTTATAACAATCTAAAAGCGACTCAAGAATATAAAGGTCAAGCTTCTGGTGGTTCTGCAGCAAATACAACGGTTGCTTTTAGTGCTTTAGGCGGAACTGCATTTTATGGTTGTCGTGTCGGCAATGATGACTTAGGTCAAATTTACCTAAATGGTTTAAACGACGCAGGTATCCAAACTGCAACTCAATCAATCAGTGAAGGTGTAACCGGCACATGTATGGTATTGGTCAGCCCTGATTCTGAACGTACGATGCATACTTACCTCGGTATTACTGCTGAATTAACTGATAGCCAAATTGATTTTGGCAGCTTAAATACTGCGAAATGGTTATATATCGAAGGTTATCTTTCAACATCAGATAGCGCGCGTCTTGCGGTAAAACAAGCACGTCAAATCGCCAAAGCCAATGGTGTACAAATTGCATTGACCTTATCTGATCCAGCAATGGTGCAATATGCACGTCAAGGTCTAGATGAGCTACTCGATGATGGTGTGGACTTATTGTTCTGTAATGAACAGGAAGCACTGATGTATACAGAAACTGACCATTTGGATGCTGCACTTACGAAATTGCAATCACTAAGCAAACACATTGTCATTACATTAAGTGCCAAAGGTGCCTTAATTCATAATGAAGCCGCAACATTTACCGTGCCAGGTCGTAAAGTTACCGCAGTAGATACCAATGGTGCTGGTGATGCTTTTGCTGGTGCTTTCCTATATGCACTCAATGCAGGTCATGACTATCAAACGGCTGCTGAACTTGCCATCTTGATCTCAAGTGAAGTTGTGGCTCAGTTTGGTCCACGCCTAGCAGTTGAAGACTATGCTCAGCTTTTACAATCATTTCAGAAGGAATGTGCTTAATGTTTAAAATTTGCATGACGGATGATGTGCCTGAACGTGAAGCACGATCATTCGAAACGCCTGAAGGTGAAACGATTTTTATCACCCAACGTGATGGCATGTTTTACGCTTATCAAAATAACTGCCCACACTTGCACGTGGAACTTGAGTTTCTTGAAAATCAGTTTCTAGATCGTGACCAAGAGTTTATTGAGTGCTCAACACACGGCGCACTGTTTATGGTCGACTCTGGGGAATGTATTTCTGGCCCATGCCAAGGTCAAGCCCTTGAAAAAGTGAACATTAACGTGCATTCTGACGGTGGAATCTACCTCACAGAAGAATAAACACTGGAATACAACCATGTCCGCATTTTTAACAGACTATAACTTAATACCCTTTCATTTAAGTTTATTGGCCGTACTGTTATTGGGCATGGTTGAAACCATTGGCTATTACATCAATATTAGTCCTAGCCAAGTTTTGAAAAGAATTGCCCCACAGCGCATACAAGAATTGGCATTATTGAATGTCAAATTTTCCAAGACTCTGATTTTGTTCTTTCTACTGATGAATTTTAGCTTTGCAGGCTATGTACTTCAGTTCTGTATTCACGCTAAAGAAGGTCAATTCGTTCCCGCTTATTATCTTATTTTACCTGCGTTGATTATTGCCATATTCTTTACGGTATTTATGATTCATTGTTTGGATCAGGTTGTACCGCCCAAATATAAAAAACAAACCGTTAACCTACTGGGTCGTCTAGCAACCATTTCAAGTGGAAATGCCCGTCCCGGCTTTTCGGCTCAAGCGCGTGTGCGTGATGAGTTTGGTCAACTACATTATGTGCAAGTTGAACCAGAGTTTGGTGAGTTAGAATTTCAGTCAAGAATCATTTTGATTCGTCAAAAAAAATCACACTATATTGGCAAAAAAATCAGTGTGTCGAACCGTTTATTTAATCCACCTTAGCGTCACATTGTTATCATTTTTCAAATCATAAAAAAGCCAGTGTTCACTGGCTTGTATTCAATCAAATACCATCAAACGATATTGTGATTAACGCTTAAGAAAACCTGAAACCAAATTCATCACTTGTTGAATATCAGCATTCGCTTCTTGCTGATTGGTTTGTCCAGCTTGTGGCGTCAATGAGTCAATAATTTGCGGCAATACTGTTGAAATTGCACTGTACACATCTTGTTTCTGAGTTTGAGTTTCTTGTGCAACTTGCTCCACTTCGGCATCATCAAATAAATTTTGTACTTGTTGATTATTCACAGCGGCATTATCGCCAGGGCCTGTAGATACCCAATCATCAACCTGACTGCTCAAGCCCTGTCCACGTAATTTATCCAAAGCACCTTGTAGGCCACCTTGTTTTTGAATCCAAGCCAGCACCAGAGGTAACACTGCAACTAAAATGGTTGAAGCATTGCCACCACTACTACGTTGCTGCGACTGCGCTGCACCGCCCAGTTGGCCCAACACAGAGCCTAGAATTCCAGCCAAACCACCCGCTTGGTTTTGAGCATTGGTTTGTGTATTTTGAGCGCCTGCATTTGCACCCAGTTGCCCCAACACCGAACCTAAAATACCGCCTAAGCCACCTTGTTGATTTTGATTGTTCGCACCACCAAGGGCCTGCTTTGCTAAAATTTCAACAATATTATTTAAATTTGTCATTTTATTTTTCCCAGTAAAACCTAGATAAACTTAGTTACAGCATACGTGGAAAAAGACATTTCCATCATAAATGTTTGTTAATTTTTGCAATTTTTCTCAGGCTAAGTATTTGTTACCAACGGAATTTATCCCAGTTTTCAGGATTTGCCCAAAATTTAGAGTTAAACCAATCTGGAATATGTTTATAAGTCAAAATATTAAACTGCCATAAAGCAAAATCACTTTCATGCGTGGTTTTATCAATGAGCTGAGTAAAGCCTAAAGCACGTAATAATTGTTCATCGTGTAACTTACTCACCACCACGATGCGTTTGGCAAATAGGTCACGCAATTTTACCAACATCTGAGTTTTCTGCTGCTGATCCAAACTCAACATCGTTTCAGTATCAAGAATCACAAATCCAAGGTCAAAACGCTGGGTAAAAGGCAGATTTAAAAACTCAGTTACGTTAAAATGTTGCCATTGAATTGGATGAAATTGATTGTATTGCTCAAGATCCTGACCAATACAGATTGCGGTTGAAATGGGCTGCTCTTTTGACAAATCGTCTAGCATAGAAGTGATGACATTTTGTTCAGCCATTGACCGCATCCTTAATAATGAAGTGAGTATTCGTATGGAACTACAAGGCATTTGCCATAAAATGCATGCAGGTCTTAAAGACCTTAGTGTAACTGATCAACATACACACAAGGCAAATGTTGAGTATAAATTTATTCTAGATCGCTCAGAAGTTGATCTACCGTTTAGCCTTGGCCAAGAAATTGAAATTGAAGCCACTGGAAATATCTACTGCATTTCTTGCGGCGCAAAAACGCCTAAATCGTATTCACAAGGTCATTGCTTCAAATGCATGAAGACCAAGGCTTCTTGTGATATGTGCATTATGAAGCCTGAAACCTGTCATTATCATCTCGGGACTTGCCGTGAAGATGATTTTGCCCATGAAGTTTGCTTTCAACCGCATATTGTCTATTTAGCTAATTCGAGTGCCTTAAAAGTGGGGATTACTCGACTTGGTCAAATGCCTACACGTTGGCTGGACCAAGGTGCGACGCAAGCTTTGCCTATTATGAAAGTTGGTTCACGTCGTTTATCTGGTCAGCTTGAAGTCATGTTTGGTACGCAAGTGGCCGATAAAACCGATTGGCGTAAATTGCTCAAAGGTGAAGCAGAACCGATCAACCTGATCGAAATTCGCGACCAATTGGTAGAAGAATTCGCACCAAAAATTCAGACCATTCGTGAAGAATTTAGCCAAAATTTAGAGTTTAATGAAACCGTTGAACTACTAGAAGATGAGTTGCCACGCCAATTTATCTACCCGGTAGATGAATATCCTGAAAAAATCAAATCGCATAATTTGGACAAAACACCGATTATTCGAGGAAAATTACAAGGGATTAAAGGTCAGTATCTGATTTTGGATACCGGTGTGATTAATATTCGAAAATACACTGGCTATGAAATTAAAGTACGTGCTTAAATCGACTCAAAGTATCTAATTAAGTTTAAAAAAGCGAGATATTTCTCGCTTTTTTACACCTACTCTACCAATCTGATTCATTGAACAGTTGAAAGAAACTTTAAATATGGCAACGCCATTAACTGCTCCGCTTCTAAGATTGGCATATGACCAACATGGTCTAAAATCAGAGGCTTTTCGGCTTTTTTAAATAAGCGTCTCAGTTCTTCTGCTACTTCAACATTGATAATCTGATCTTGCTTCCCCCAGATAATAAACACAGGTGCATCAATGCCTCGTGCAGCCAAAGCAAAGGACTCTGGCGTATACAAGGTGGCCATTTTTTGCAGTTGCTCCACCATTTTATTGGTTTGTTTAGACTGAACGATCATCAACTTTTCTTGCCCAATTTTTAATTCTTGTGGAATAAAAGGCGGAGATTGCATCACGATCTTCATCACGCGATCAAAATCACCAGTTTTTCTGACCACTAGCTCTGCAAGCTTTGCCGTATCTTTTAGATACGCTGTATTGCTCGACTTAAAGACACCTGCTGAATCCACCAACAATAAAGATTTCACTTCTAAGGGATACTGAGCGCTATAGAGCATGGCAATTGCACCACCCATCGAATGCCCTGCGATATGTAAATTTGGATCTAACTTTGCAGCATCTATAAATCGTCGTAATTTTTCAGTTAAATTAGGAATTGATAGATCAAATTGATCTGCGACAATAGTTTCTCCATGTGCTGGCAGATCTGGAATAATGACATGATAATTGGGCGTTAAATAACGGGCAACTCGGTTCCAATTATCACGCGTGCCTGACAAACCATGCAGCAACAGTAGCGTCGGTTTTCGTGGATCTCCTCCTTCACTGTATGTCCATTCGATTTCATTATTTTTGACTTTTTTACTACTCAAGCCCGCCCAAGCTCTTTCCTGCTCTAAAACTTTTTGAAAGTTTAGTTCTGCAGCTTGAATACTACTGGCAACGCAAATCGTTAGTAGCATCTGTATCATGTGTTTAAAATAATGATCCATCCATCGCAATAACGGGTTCTTTAAACGTTTACATTGAGGCATATACAGAGATATCATCCACTTAATCCTTTGTCGTGATGAGTTATTTTTTTCATATTATTTTTTGAGAACACCAATCTACGATGCTAGAGCCGATATTTCATTTGCCAAATCTTTTAAATAAAAATTATATCTGTCAATTTAAGTCAAAAAAAACCAGCTCAGAAGCTGGTTCATATTTCTAAGCAAGCCAATCAGACGGTGTCAGTGGAGCTTCAATGAGTAAGCTTGGATATTCAAGCGCAGGAAGTATAGCGGGCGGATTTGAAACGTCGCTGCCCAATGCGATCAAATCCTGTTCATCGGTGTGCAATACAATTGGGACTTCATTCGCATCCTGTAAAAGCGTATCTAGATTGATCACAGATTGAATCGGCTCAATTTGACTGTCATTTTGGTTTTCACTTTGCTCATCACTTGCCAATAAAATCTCTGTAAGTTCAACAGATGATTCAGGTTGTGCAAGAAACAGTTTAGCTATTGAGATTTCAGGCGATTGAACACCACGACTGTCCTCCGCCACGATTGTTGCAAAGCCACCATTTTGAATCGGGTTATCCATCGACCAAAAACCACTTTCATTGGCATACGTCACGTACTCTTGACCATTGGCTGTAACAATGATTTTAGCCTGTTGAAATGCATTGCCTTCGAGTTTTTCAGTATTTAGCGTCACTTCTGGCGCCGGCAGTAGATAGCTTGGATTTTCAGGCGAGGTCTGAATAAATGGAAATACCAAGCCAATCGCAGGAGATTGCTGACCAAATTGATCTTCCACAACAATCATCAACATGCCACCATTTGCCACTGGATTTTCTATTGACCAATCACCATTTTCATCGACCTGAATACGATAGACCGCTTGATCCGACTAAATCACAACAGTCGTATTTGGTGCGGCAGTACCTGATATCACCGCGCCAGACTCTAAAATCGTAACAGCTTGCGGTAAAATGATTTGCGCTGTATGCAACGCCTCAGAACGATTACCGTCCTGATCAATTGCCACAACACTTATTGCACCTGTGGTCGTTAAAGGATTGAGCATCGACCAATCGCCATTTACATCAGCAACTGTTATAAACTCTTGCTCACCATAGGTCACAACCACCGTATTTCCTGCATCAGCTTTACCAACCAAATATTCGCCTTTTTCAATTATTTCCGGCATCTTGGGTAGCACACTTGGCTCTGCAATTGGAGCAATCATTATTGCCTCTGAGCGTAAGCCATGATGATTTGCCGCATAAATTGTGACAACTCCGCCCTCTTTAAGTGGATTTTCAATCTGCTAATGTCCTTGTTTATCCACTTTGACCCGTGTAAAAGTTTCACCGACCGAAATGATCACCCATGTTTTTGGCTCTGCCGTGCCAGTTAAAAGGTCATTTAGTCCTGTCACTTCTGGTGTTGAGGGAATATGCTGATGCTGTGATTTCCCCTGAATCAGCAACTGCTTTATTTCAACTTGTCCCAAAATATTTTTTAAAATACTGTTTAAATCTCTCATCTTTTGCATAGCACCCTCAAATCACATCATTATATTTTTTAGGAAACTGCCTTCCCAAACTCAATTTAAGAGAATTATTTAAATAGTCAATTTTATTTAATCTTTGTTTTTAAAAGTTTTTCTTAAAGTGTGATGCATTAAACTTAAACATAAAAAAACCAGCTCGAAAGCTGGTTTTTTTAAAGCTGCCTTAATTATTTAATTTTGGCATGATCTTTTAGATAACGTGTGTAGTCATCAAATTCTTGTTGACCACGAAGCTGTTGATAAAGTTTTGTTAACTCATCTAACTGCTCACCCGTTAATGCCGCATCAGATTGTTTATTCACTGCAGTCACAGCAACCACAACCAATTCATTTGGTAGATTAGTCGTAGTAACAGACCAATGACCTGCTTTCGGCGCTTTTACACTAAATGCAGCACGTTGAATTTCGCGTTTTAACAAACCATCCGCACGAGTGAATGTACCCGCATTTTCAAAGTTTAAACTGCCTTTTGCAACTGAAGCAGCAGGTTTTGCAGCAAACTCTTTTAATGTCACTTGAATTTGGGCTTTTGCAGCATCAGACGCTTTCTTTTCAATCAGCTGCGTTTTCACATGCGCTTTCGCTTCAGCTAAGGTTTGAACACCTGCAGCATGATAGTTACGCACTTTCACCCAAACTACATCACCGTTTTTCAACTGAATGCTCGATGAAACATTACGTTCACCATTTTTAACATCATCGTTAAACAATTTAACTTTGACGTTTGCATCACTTAAAACCGGATGTTGCGATGCTAATGTTAAGCCATTCAATGACTGTACTTTTACGCCTTTCACTTCTTGGCCCACGACATCAAGGGCATCACTGCTTACGACCATGTCATTGAGGCTGTTTACAGTGTCAGAAAAAACATTGGCTTTTTTCGAAGCAGCGACTTCTGCTTGTAGACGTGCCTTTTCCTGTTCAAATGAAGCCACTTTTACAGCTGGCGCCACTTTTTCGATCAAGTGATAGCCACTGTCTGTTTTCACGGGAGCAGTTACTTGACCAGCTTGAGCACCTTCAACTGCTGCATCAAACGCATCACCAAACACACCTTTTTCATAAGCAACCAGTTTACCACCTTTTGCTTTAGATTCCGGATCTTCAGAGAATTGCGCTGCAGCTTGGTCAAAGCTTAAACCCGCTTTAATTTTAGCTTGAACACTTTCAGCCAGTTTTTTAGCTTCGGCATCTGAACGATTGTCCGCAGTGATCATGATGTGCTTAACGAGTGGTTTAACTGACTTCTGTGCATTCTCAACAAAGCTGTTATACGCTTCTTTCAATTCAGCATCAGTTGCAGCTTCTACTGGTGCAGTAATATTGGCAGGTGTTAATACGACAAAATCAGCATCAACACTGGTTGCTTGCTTAAATTTGTTTTTATGCTGCTCATAATAAGCGGCAATTTCAGCATCAGATACTTTTACATTTTTCTTGTAATTTTCAAGATTAATGCTCGCCAACTGAATACTACGTTGTTCCGTTTGTAAGTTCGCAATTTGCAAGATATCAAGCTTACTCACCAATGCATATTCCATAAATGTAGTAGACAACATTTTTAAAGCATGGTCTTTACGTAAATTATCAATGAATGTGCGGTTCGTCATACCAATCGATTCGAGGTATCTCCCAAACGCTTCATCTGAAAATTGACCATTGACTTGGAAGCTTGGCTGCTGATGAATCATTTGCACAATTTGTGCATCACTCAAGCTAATGCCTAATTTATCAGCTTGTTGCAATAACAATTGGCGTGAAACCAAGGTATCCATCGCTTTATTGCTAATGAAATTTTGATTCAATAATGTTTCATCACCCTGAGCATATGCCAGATATTGTTCTTTTAATGAGTTCGTCAGTGCTTCGAGTTCTTTTTGAGAAATTTCAGTACCGTTTACAGTCTTTGCTGCATCTTTAGATCCACCACTAAAATATCCTTCAATACCTACAAGTGCTAAAGGGGTTAAAAACAAAACGAGCAAGACCTTGCCCAGCCAACCCTTAATGACTTTACGAAACGATTCCATAAGTATTCCAATATTTTATTTGCGGTGAATTTTAACCGAAAACCCGAGATGAATGAATGCGATATATCAATTAATCACATTTACCAATAAAAAACGCGCCAAATAATGGCGCGTCTCATGTGCTTAATAAGCTTAAGCTACAGAATCTTTCAAGCCTTTACCAGCTTTGAAGCTAGGAACTTTGCTTGCTTTGATTTCTAAAGTCGCACCAGTTTGTGGGTTACGACCAGTACGTGCAGCGCGTTCTTTAACGCTGAAAGTACCGAAACCAACTAAAGTAACTGTATCACCAGCTTTTAATGCATTGGTAACTGCAGCAATTGTAGCATCTAAAGCTTTACCGGCATCGGCCTTAGATAATCCCCCATTTTCGGCAATTGCATCAATTAATTCTGATTTATTCATGAAAATTACGTCCTCTTAATATCGTTTATTTAAGGTTCAAGAATTTGTATAAAACGCCATAACGCCTTTATAGCAATGCTTTAGGGTTAAACGCAATACTCATCAACCTCTTTTTATAGAATTTTTTGACGAAAAAAACCTTGAAAATTCGATAATAGTAAAAAAGTTAGTGTTTTTTTAGTATTTCGGCCCTCAGTTGGGCATTTTCTTCGGCCAATTGGTCAACTTTAGTATGTAATTGAAGTATAAGCCTTTCTAAGTGCTGTAAATCCTTTACAGTCACCAATCCTAAACGGTTTAAAGAATGATTAACACCATTATCTAAAATTTTTTCTACTTTATCTTTCGTATCGGTTACAGATTCTTTGGCTTTTTCTGAAACTTTTTCGACAGTTTGATCTGCAATATCAATCGTTTTGGACTCAAGCTCCTCTCCAACTTTGACTAAAGAGTCAAAAAGCTTATTTCCTTCACCCTCAGCACGTGAAAAAGCACCTAATCCAGCCAACCAAATCTGTTTGGTATATTTGCGAAAATCCATTTTAGAGCGACGATCAGAATGACTACGTACGCGAGTTTTAGCCGGCTTTTCTGATGTTTCTTGTGCATCGTCAATTATGCTTTCTGTATTTTCCATAATCCGCACTTCTCCTGATTATTTTATGTGCACAACAACATGTGATTCTTCATTTTAACAACATAATAGCAAACATATGACTTGATAGATTGATTAAACTGTTCTACAAAGCTGGTGAATTACCAACTTTTTGGTATATTCTAAGTTCCTCTAGAGCAGGATGCTCAGTTTCCAGTGCTTTCAGATTTTAACAAGGACATTTTTTTTATGAGTGATACGCAACAAACACAAGCTCAACCACATTTGTTGCTTACTATGACCCTGATTGTTTTAGAAACGATTTTTACTTTCATTTTAAAACATGACCGTGTTGTAGCATTACAAGCTAAAAAATTTGTTGATCAAAAAGTCGCACTGAAAATAAATAGCTACATCCCTTATTTTGACTTTTATGTTCAATTTACTGAGCACGGTATTCTGTTCGACACGAAATCTCCAGATAAAGCCATCGACCTTGATGTCCGCACGACATTAATGGATTTGGTGAAAATTTTTGTATTTGGTAATCGTAAAAGCATCAAAACCATGCGGATCGATGGTGATGTGGTTCTGAAAGATGAATTTCGCGATCTTGTTTCATTATTTAGTGTGCCGAAAATTTTATCTGACTGGAAACACTGGCTGTCTGAACCTGTCGAAGAAAACGATATCGTTGCGTCAAAAAAACGTATTGCCCCACTTTTAGAAAAAATCGAACAGCAACGCTCTAAAATCAACACACTGCAAGTTGAAGTTAAACAATATAAAAACCGTATTAAGCGTATCGAACGTCGTCAAAAGCGGATTAATATCGCTTTTAGTCTAATATCTGTTCTTTTA
Source organism: Acinetobacter sp. YH16056_T (assembly GCF_024605895.1). Taxonomy (NCBI): domain Bacteria; kingdom Pseudomonadati; phylum Pseudomonadota; class Gammaproteobacteria; order Moraxellales; family Moraxellaceae; genus Acinetobacter; species Acinetobacter sp. YH16056_T. The sequence goes on from NZ_CP094545.1 coordinate 1,777,837, forward strand.
ATAACGTTATTAGTGTATAATGTGTGGTTCAAATAAATACATAATTTTTCAGACAAAATAAAACAAATAAACAATCTCAAAAAAACTTGACTATTTTAGTCAGGATTCATAAAATCTGCACATCTAGACTTAACATGTGTATCGAATCATGCGCTTAACAACTCGCGGTCGCTACGCAGTGACTGCTCTACTTGATTTAGCTTTGCAGCCAACTGAACAAACGATCACTCTTGCAGAAATTGCAGCTCGTCAAACCATTTCAGTGGCCTATCTTGAGCAGTTATTTGCAAAATTAAAGCGTCACGGCTTAGTTTCCAGCATCCGTGGAGCAAACGGTGGTTATCACCTTGCTCGTAGTGCTGAAGACATCACTGTTTTGGAAATTATTGAAGCTGTAAATGAAACAGTTGATGCAACCCGTTGTGACCACAAAGGCAACTGCCAAAATGGTGCAATGTGCTTGACTCATGATTTATGGCAGGAACTCTCCCACCACATTGCCGATTATCTTGCAAAAATCACCCTTGCTGACCTTGTAGCACGCGATAACGTTCAAACCGTATCAATTCGTCAAAATTCAGCAAACTTTGATTCAGCCCTTTTATCGGTTACAGGTATTTGACATGAAGCGTCCTATTTATCTTGACTATGCAGCAACTACACCTGTAGACCCTCAAGTCGCAGAACGTATGATGGAATGTCTAACGTTTGACGGTACTTTTGGTAATGCAGCTTCTCGTTCTCATGCTTACGGCTGGCAGGCAGAAGAAAAAGTAGAATATGCACGTGAACAAGTTGCTAATCTAGTAAAAGCTGATCCACGCGAAATCGTTTGGACTTCTGGTGCAACTGAATCTGACAACCTTGCGCTTAAAGGTATTGCTCAGTTCTATGCATCTAAAGGCAAGCACATTATTACAAGTAAAATTGAACATAAAGCAATTCTTGATACTTGCCGCGAGCTTGAAGAAGAAGGTTTCGAAATTACTTATCTTGAGCCAGAAGCAAAAACAGGTTTAATCACACCTGAAATGGTTCAAGCAGCCCTTCGTCCAGATACAATTCTTGTATCTTTGATGATGGTGAACAATGAAATCGGTACAACTACAGATGTAGCTGCAATCGGTGAATTGACTCGTGCAAACAAAACTTATTTCCATGTAGATGCTGCGCAAGCTGCAGGTAAAGTAGAAATTGATCTTTCAACAATGAAAGTTGATTTGATGAGTTTCTCTGGCCACAAAATCTATGGTCCTAAAGGTATTGGTGCTCTTTATGTACGTCGTCAACCACGTGTACGTATTAAAGCGCAAATGCACGGTGGCGGTCATGAACGTGGTATGCGTTCAGGTACGCTAGCGACTCACCAAATCGTGGGTATGGGCGAAGCGTTCGAACTTGCTGGCAAAAACCTGCATGCTGAACAAACTCGTATTCGTGTACTTCGTGACAAACTTTGGAATGGCTTGCAAGATCTTGAACAAGTCTTCCTCAACGGTCACCCAGAATACAACGTTGCAAACTATCTAAACGTCAGCTTTAACTTTGTTGAAGGTGAATCGTTAATGATGGCACTTAAAGATTGCGCAGTATCTTCTGGTTCTGCATGTACATCAGCAACTTTAGAACCATCTTATGTACTTCGTGCATTGGGTCTTTCAGACGAATTGGCTCACAGCTCGATTCGTTTCAGCTTTGGTAAATACACCACTGAAGCCGATATTGACCACGTACTTGAAATTACCAAAGCAGCAGTTGAAAAACTACGTGATCTTTCACCGCTTTGGGACATGTACAAAGAAGGTATCGACCTTAATTCTGTAGAATGGGCTGAACACTAATTCATCCCGGTGAGATAGCTTTTATTTTAAGGCTATCTCATTGATTAACGTAATTTCACCCCCATATTAATCTTAAGGCTGACCCCGAGGTTTGGAGAAGCATCATGGCTTATAGCGAAAAAGTAATTGATCATTACGAAAACCCTCGTAATGTTGGTGTTTTAGACAAAAATGCAGAAAACGTTGGTACAGGTATGGTCGGTGCACCAGCTTGTGGCGATGTTATGCGTCTACAGATTCAAGTTGATGACAATGGCGTAATTGAAGAAGCTCGCTTCAAAACTTACGGTTGTGGTTCAGCAATTGCATCTAGCTCATTAGTAACAGAGTGGCTAAAAGGCAAAACTCTTGATGAAGCTCAAGCAATTAAGAACATTGATATTGCAACTGAACTTGCACTTCCACCAGTAAAAGTACACTGCTCTGTACTTGCTGAAGATGCAATCAAAGCTGCTGTAGAAGACTACCGTAGCAAGAAAGTAAAAGCTTAATTGTTTACGTGTTTTAAAAAAGATTAACGGAGTTTTCATGATTCATTTAACTGAAAATGCTGCAACTCATATCAGCAATTACATCAAGAATCGCGGTAAGGGTGAAGGCATTCGCGTTGGCGTGAAAACTTCTGGCTGTTCTGGTTTAGCTTATGTACTTGAGTTTGTCGATGATATTGACACGCATGACCAAGTATTCGATCAGTTTGGCGTAAAAGTATTCGTTGACCCAAAAAGCTTAGTTTATCTCGAAGGTATGGAGATGGACTATGTGAAAAATGGATTAAACGAAGGTTTTGAATTTAATAACCCAAATAAAAAAGGCGAATGTGGCTGCGGCGAATCGTTTACGGTTTAAGCCTTTTCCACGCTCCTTTTTCGCATTAAAACAGTGTAAAATTCACTGTTTTAATTGCATTTAAAGCAACACTTTTTGCACCTCTATTGCGGACACCATCTCCCATGAATCATTTTGAGTTGTTTAACTTACCTGTAGCACTCGATATTGATTTAGCAGTTTTAAAATCTGAATTTTTAAAGTTGCAGCAACAATATCATCCAGATAAAGCCGAAGACAAAGATCTAGCCCTGATTAAATCCAGTGAGATTAATCAAGCATTTAAAGCTTTATCCAATGTTGATAGCCGCGCTGCATATCTATTAAGTCTCAAAAAACAAGATTATCACCTTGATCAATCAATTAGTGATTTTGAGTTCCTACAAGATGCCTTAGAAATTCGTGAACAGTTAGATGAGGCAGGCTCTGCTGATGACCTCACTTCACTTAAAACTGAAGTTCAGCAATGGATTGACGGTTTGGTTCGTGAATTCAAGATTGATTATGACGACGAAGACTGGGCTGAAGCACGTGATACCGTACGTAAATTACGCTTCTTCCAAAAAGTAATGGCTGACATCGATAAAGCTGAAGATCGCTTCTTAGACGACGATAGCTTTGATTTAGACGATGATTTTTAATTTATTTTTTATATTTGACGTTCAAAGGATGTAACACACATGGCTCTCTTGCAAATTGCAGAACCTGGTCAATCAAGTGCGCCGCATGAACACCGCATCGCAATTGGTATCGATCTTGGGACTACACACTCTTTAGTAGCCACGGTACTTTCTGGTAAAGCGAAAGTGCTTAACGATGAACATGGTCGTGTGTTACTCCCTTCTATTGCACACTATGGCGAATCCACTACGCAATATGGTGACGACGCAAAGGCATTCTTAACGACTGATCCTAAAAACACCATCGTTTCTGTAAAACGCTTTATGGGTCGCTCTAAGGCAGATATTAAATTCCAACACCCGTACAACTTAGTCGGTGAAGCGAATGAAATGCCTGCTTTTGAAACTGCACAAGGTCGCAAAACACCAGTTGAAATTTCTGCTGAAATTTTAAAACAACTTAAAGACCGTGCAGAAAGCAGCTTAAACAATCCAGTAAATGGTGCTGTCATTACTGTGCCTGCCTATTTTGATGAAGCACAGCGTCAAGCAACGCGTGATGCAGCACAGCTTGCAGGCTTAAATGTACTCCGTCTTTTAAATGAACCGACTGCTGCGGCAGTGGCTTATGGCTTAGACCAAGACACCAATCTTGCACATGATCAAAACTATGTGATCTATGATCTGGGTGGTGGTACTTTTGACGTTTCAATTTTACGTTTCTCTCAAGGCGTTTTTGAAGTTCTAGCAACGGGTGGCCACACGGCGCTTGGTGGTGATGACTTAGACCGTCTGATTGTAAAATGGGCAAAAAAACAACTGAATATTGAAACTTTAGATGATGCTGAATATGCACATTTCATCGTTTCTGCTCGTAAAGCAAAAGAAGCTCTAACCGAGGCTGAATCTGTAGAGCTTAAAGTTCTTGATCAATCATTGACTTTAGACCGCCCTACTTTTGAATCCATCATCAAAGTTGCTTTGGATAAAACCATCAGCGTTTGTAAACGTGTCATGCGTGATGCCAAGCTTGAGCTCAGCGATATTCAAAATGTGGTATTGGTCGGTGGTTCTACCCGCTCGTATGCTGTACAAAAAGCTGTTCAAGATGTCTTCAATCAAGAACCTCTTTGCACCATCAACCCTGATGAAGTTGTGGCCATTGGCGCCTCGATTACAGCGAACCAACTTATTGGTAACTCTAAAGATGGTTCACTGCTTTTAGACGTCACGCCGCTTTCTTTAGGTTTAGAAACCATGGGCGGTTTGGTTGAGCGCCTTATTTCGCGTAATACAGCCATTCCAGTGGCGCGTCGCCAAGAATTCACAACCTATCAAGATGGTCAAACAGCGATGTTGATTCATGTTGTACAAGGTGAACGTGATCTAGTTGAACATTGCCGTAGTCTAGGTCGTTTCGTGCTTCGTGGTATTCCACCGATGACTGCGGGTCAAGCGCGTATTGAAGTGACTTTCCAAGTCGATGCAGATGGTTTACTGACGGTTTCAGCTAAAGAAACTACCTCTGGTGTGCATGCTCAAATTGACATCAAACCTTCTTATGGTTTATCTGATGCCGACACTGAACGCTTACTGGTTGATGGTTATAAGTTTGCTGAAGAAGACAAAAACTTACGTCATCTTCAAGAAACCAAAGTTGAAGCAAAACGTGAACTTGAAGCACTTGATCAAGCACTTAAAGTGGATGCTCAACTCCTCAGCCAAGAGCAACTCAGTTCCCTCACTTCTGCACGCAGTGTTTTAGATGCTGCACTTGAAACGACTGATATCAAAGCTATTGAACATGCTGTAGAACAGCTTAAAATACATAGCGATGCATTTGCTGCAGCTCGTATGAATCAGCACATTGATGCCGCACTGAAAGGCACAAAACTCGATGACTGGTCAAACTCAAATTAATTTATAGGTCAAGATTATGCCACGTATTAAAGTACTGCCTCACGCAACAATCTGCCCAAACGGCGCTGAGTTTGAAGTCGAATCAAATGCTAACCTTTGCGAAAGCATGTTAAAAAACGGCATCAAAATTGAGCATGCATGTGATATGTCTAAAGCATGCACCACTTGCCATGTGGTTGTACGTAAAGGTTTTGATGGTCTAGATGAAATGGATGATGTCGAAGCAGATCTTCTCGATCGTGCTTGGGGGTTAGAACCAGACTCTCGTCTGTCATGCCAAGTAAAAATTGAAGATGAAGATTTGGAAATTGAAATTCCCAAATACACCATCAACCATGCTTCAGAAAATCATTAATTTATAGATAATTTTCTATAATCAAAAAGCCAGTTCATCGTAACTGGCTTTTTATGCATAAAACTATTCAACAATTCAAAAAAAAGAAGACGTTTTGATAAAAGAATGAATTGAGTTATTTTTACAATTTAAGGCAATACGATTAGATCTAATTTATATAATGTATATGTGAAATTAAGAGTGCGATTCAGTTTTTTTGACTTCTTCGATCACTTCATCTTCTAAATTCAGTTTTACGATACCAGCAGAGTTGGTCATTCTTTGCTGAGTTTGTAAGCGTTGAATCATACGTTCTAAAACATGTATTAGTTCAGGATATTCAAAGTTTTGCACTTCATCTAAGTTCAATAATAGATTGAAGCCTTTATATTCGTAATCGAACCAACGTTGATAATCTGTTTTCTGTGAGGTGTATTTTTCCATCACTTGCCAAGTACGTACTGGGCCTTTGATACCTTTTAAGAAGATCGGTGCTTTAGGTGCACATAAATAGTCATTTTTCACTAAATGATGCGTATCGTCTGAAATCAAAATTTCATCGACTTCGGCAGCACTCTGTAATCTTGCAGCCAAGTTGGCATCACGACCCACGATGGTATAAGCCATACGGTGAGCCGCACCATAGTTCCCAACGTGGCAATACCCTGTAGAAATACCCATACGAATGTGTAGCGGCGGATAACCCATTTTAATCCAGCGTTCACGTAGCAACTTCATTTGCTGACGCATGACCATTGCCATCTCTAAACAGGTTTTTGCATCTTGCTCTACACCTTGGCTATGTGGATCACCAAAGAAAATTAGAATTGCATCACCCATAAATTTATCGACAGTCGCTTCATACTGTTTGGCAATCTCAGTCATATGACTCAAATAGTCATTGAGTAGAAATGCTAAATCGTCTGGGATTAATGTTTCAGAAAGTTCTGTAAACCCTTGGATATCTGAAAAGAAAATCGTGAGTTTTTTACGTTTATATTCGATTTTAGCTTCAGACTCACCTTTCATAATCGATTGCCAAAGTTGCATTGGCGCATAACGACTCAGCTGATTGGCGAATTCCATATAACGATTCATCTGATCATAATAATGGTTCTTTTTATTACTTAGAGACTGAACTTGGGTGTGCTGATAAAAAGTTCCTACACTGAAATAGGTAATGAGGCACAGAAAACCAAGTACGGTTAATTCACTGCTGGTTGACTCGAAATATTCTTGGAAACCAAAGACATAAATATTACATAAATAAAATACAGTGACGCCCACAATCCCTGCCAAGGACATCATTAAAAAATTGATTTTGTTATAAATGGTTGTATATAGCAGCGCAAAGACCGCAAGAAAGGTTAAAACGAGGCTTAAATGTACTGCAGACATCAGTACAGCAATAACGATGATATCGATCAGAAAAAGTACATTGCGTTTAACTTGATTGCTATATCGATAAATTAGCCAATGGGAAAACTTAGGAACAACTAAAATCAGAAAAAATAAAAATGCAGGAATGTAGATTTGATAATGCGTATCTGGTTGGGTGTAGTGATAGACAACAATCACCAAAGACAGCATGATATATCCCATCAAACGATGAAAATATTCAAACTGTTTAGGCTCTTTGCTGATTAAATTGTCTAACGGCACTCGATCGCCCCCATACGGACACTCATTCTTCTACTATCCTGATATTGTCCGTAAATCGGGATTAGTCCATACGCCAATCAAAAGGCATATCGCCTTGACCACGTAGTGCAAGCATTAGTGTTTGGCGCATGTGTGCCAAGACATCATTGTTATAAGGAACTGCTGGCGTACCCCAAACTGGTTTCGGCCAAGCCACATCATTTTGATAACGAACAACATGATGAAAATGTAATTGTGGAACCATATTACCCAATGCAGCTACATTCATTTTGTCTGCACGGAATACACGTGACAATTGGCTTGATAACCAGCTTGATTCACGTAAAAACTGCTCTTGGTCTGCCTGACTTAATTCATAAAGCTCTGTAATTCCCGGAACACGTGGAATCAAAATAAGCCACGGGAATTGCATATCATTCATCAAACGACATGTTGACAGAGGAAAGTCGCCTACATAAAACGTATCTTGAGCAAGTTGTGGATGTAAACTAAACATATCTTTATAAATGATGCAAAATTAGAATGATGGCTAATACTATCACATCCTTATGGGTGTGAATATTCTGTACAGAACGTTTCATTACAAATAAACTGCATTTGAATAAAACGTTGCGTGCTTATGACTCTAATAAATTTTTCAAAAAAATCAAGCGTTTCTTCTATATAAAAAACACTCATGAAAATCTACTCATTATAAACAAGCAATTTATACGCCAAATCTATTGATTTGGCGCCAATTCCTTCAGCAAACTGTCTAATAAGTCATTTATAAATTGAATGCGTTTGTCATATTCTTCGAGCATGACCATCACTTTTAGACGCTGTCCACCTTCCATTCGGAAGAAAGTCGGATGCTTTTGCATCATTTGAATGATCGATATGGCTTGAACTGGTGTATCTGGTGAGAACTCAATACTGCCGCCATGTGAACTGATATCAATTTTTGTGATACCCAATTGTTCCGCTTTTAAACGCAACTGATGGACAGAGAATAATTGCTTGACTGCTTGCGGCGGCAAGCCAAAACGATCGATCAACTCCATACGAATGTTATCGAGTTTCTCTTGAGTATCCGTATTACTAATGCGTTTATAGAACAATAACCGTTGATGTACATCACCTAAATAATCATCTGGAATTAAGGTTGGCATGTGCATGCTAATTTCAGCCGTTAATGACAATGGAGAGTCAAAGTTAGGCGTTTTACCTTTTTGAATGGCTTTGGTGGCTTTTTCAAGCATTTCCATATACAGGCTATAACCGATGGTTTGCATTGAGCCACTTTGCTGTTCACCCAGCAACTCACCTGCGCCACGAATTTCTAAGTCTTCTGTAGCCAACATGAAGCCCGCACCCAAAGTCGATGCACGAGAAATGGCATCTAGGCGTTTTTCAGCATCACCTTTTAAACCTTTAAGCGAAGGCACAAGTAAATATGCATAGGCTTGATGGTGCGATCGACCGACACGACCACGTAGTTGGTGCAACTGTGCTAGTCCCAGTTTATCTGCACGCTCAATCAAAATGGTATTGGCGTTTGGCACGTCAATCCCAGTTTCAATAATGGTTGAACACACCAGTACGTTATATTCTTTGTGATAGAACTGTTGCATGATTTGCTCTAGTTCACGCTCACGCATTTGACCATGTGCTACCGCAACTCGGGCTTCAGGAACCAATTCACGTAGAGTTTCTGCCGTACGTTCAATGGTCTCCACTTCATTATGCAAGAAATACACTTGCCCACCACGTAACAGTTCACGCAAGATGGCTTCTTTGATCGAATCTCCAGTGTGTTCTTGCACAAAGGTTTTCACAGCAAGACGACGTGCAGGCGGCGTTGCAATAATAGATAGATCACGCATACCACTAAAAGCCATATTCAGCGTACGTGGAATAGGCGTTGCAGTTAGCGTTAGCATATCAACATCGGCACGTAAGGCTTTAATTCTCTCTTTATCACGTACACCAAAACGGTGCTCTTCATCCACGATCATGAGGCCGAGATTTTTAAATTGCACACTTTCCTGCAAGATTTTATGTGTGCCAATCACAATATCCACTTTGCCTTCTGCGAGGTCTTCAATGGTTTTGGTATGTGATTTTGATGAACCAAAGCGTGAAAGGACTTCAATACGTACAGGCCAGTCCGCAAAACGGTCTTTGAAAGACTCGTAGTGCTGCTGCGCCAACAACGTGGTTGGCACAAGTACAGCCACTTGTTTGTTATTTTGTACTGCCACAAATGCAGCACGCATGGCCACTTCTGTTTTACCAAAACCGACATCACCACAAACCAAGCGATCCATCGGCTTCGCTTGTTGCATGTCATACAGTGTCGCTTCAATAGCATTGGCTTGGTCTAAAGTTTCTTCATAGGCGAAGCCACTGGCAAACTGCATATACAGACTTTGATCCAGTTCAAATCCATAACCCGGCTTCGAGTGACGACGGGCTTGAATATGTAAAAGTTCTGCCGCCACATCATGGATCTGCTCTAAAGCCTTGCGTTTGGCTTTAGACCATGCATCTGTGCCCAATTTATGTAATGGTGCTAGATCTGGGTCACCACCACTGTATCGGCTAATTAAATGCAGGTTTGTTACAGGGACATACACCTTAGCTGCATCGGCATAGTCTAACTGCAAAAACTCATGGTCTTGGTCATCGATACTCAAGGTAATTAAACCTGCATATCGCCCCACACCATAATCAATATGAACCACAGGTGCGCCAATACTTAGCTCGGTTAAACTACGAACAAGAAACTCTTCTGATACTTCCTGTTGGCGTTTACGACGACGTTGAACCACACGGTGTTCATAAAGCTGATTTTCAGAAATTACACTGAGTTTGTCAGTTAGCAATAAACCACGATCTAAGGGCGCATTGGTGATCGCAATCGCATGCATAGAATGCATAAAATCATCAAAACTTTCGACCGTCGGGATATCACCCAAACTTGGACGCAATGCATCTTTTAAGGTTTCACGTCTACCTGCGCTTTCAGCCACCAATAACACTGGATAATTTGCCGCATCTATATATTGCTTAACCGCAGAAAATGGCTTTTCACGTTTTGGATCGACAGGTAAACGGGGTGGAATCTCAGCTGCAAGATTGATCACGCCATTGCGTTCATCAAAAGCCTCAGGCGAAGCCACGATACGACGGCAGAGATTTAATTGTTCTAACACTTGATTTGGTTGTAGGAAAATCTGCTCTGGCGGCAAAATCGGTTGGTCGACATTATGACGACGGTCTTCATAACGACGCACAATGTCTGACCAAAACTGAATCAATGTGTCATCTATGGCTCTGTCTGTAATGACAATGCCATTCTCAGGTAAGTACGAAAACAGGGTACTTTGCTCTCTCATGGCTTGTTCAGAGAAGAACAACGGAAAATAAAACTCAATACCCGGTGAAGCTATACCATCTTGTACATCTTGATAAATTGGGTTTTTCTTTGGATTTGCTGTCGGAAAATTTTCCGCATATCGATCACGAAACAGTGAACGTGCTTCTTTTAATGGAAATTCTTTTGCAGGTAAAACCGTAAAATAATCTAAGTTTTGGGTGGTTCGCTGAGTTTCAGGATCAAAGAATTTGAGGGTATCGATTTCATCATCAAATAAGTCAATACGAATCGGTGAACTTTGCCCCGAAGCGTAAATATCCATGATGCTGCCGCGTACTGCAAATTCACCATGATCATAAACGGTATCCACCAAGTGATAGCCCGCTTGTACTAATCTTAATTTTTGTTGTTCGATATCAAATTTTTGACCTACTTTAATATCAAAGTGTTCACCTAATACCCAAGATGCAGGCGCAACTCGCTGCGCCAAGGTTGTTGCCGAAACCAACAACACGCCTTGCTGTGGCATATTAGACAAAATCGCCAAGCGTTCAGAAACAATGTCTTGATGTGGCGACAGCCGGTCATAAGGTAAAATTTCCCAATCAGGGAAAATAGTCGGCTTAATTCCGTAAAATTCCAGCTCACTTTCTAACTGCCCGAGATGCTGATTATTACGTGCTACAATCACAAACAACTGTTTGGATTGTTTGCTAATTTCTTTAAATAATAATGCAGCAGATGAGCCTTGTAAGTTTCCGACCCACCGCTTTTCGCCAGCTTTGAGCTGTTTAAGATTGAGTTGTGAAATTTCTTGCTGGAACATGATGTAAATAGCTTTTAATGTTTTAATCACTTAGTGATCATATTAACACGATGCTTTTTACATTCCGAGATTTAAGCAACTATATACAGTGTTTTAACCAATATGGATTTGTGATTGTATTTTCTATTGATGAGTACCCTTAACGCACACATCAAACTCAAACACTGCAGTCCATTCACTTACTTACGATCACGGATGAATTGACGATAATAATCATTCAATAGTTTGACATAATGTTTAAATTGCAACAGATTTTCTTCAGTATTGCCTAATCGTGCAACAAAGCGTTGATTTGCAATTTCCAAGTCTATTTTTTCATTGATAATCATTGCAGTCGCATAGAGCTGTTTTAAATCATCGAAATTTGTCATTTTTCTATTCGACAAATATTCCATACGTTCAGACAAAGTATTTAAAACTACGCCTTCAATGATATAGCCCTGAGTTTCATCATATTGAATGTGGTGTTGTTCTAAGTAAAGTTGCTCAGGCGACTCTTTAGCGCCTTTGAATAAATCGACTAACTTATTAAACATCTGACTATCTACAACATGATAAAAACCTATTGTACTTCGATTACGTCCTTTTTGGGGCAAGTTAAAGCTTTTCTGACTTTATCTATGCACTAAATTTTTCATCCAAACCTTCATGACTATATATAGAACTATAATTACTATCCTAAGTAAATATAGCGTTCTATTCTCAACCAATACTTACTTTTAGAATTTAAGTATCTAATAGATACTTAATACATCACTGCCATCAGAATAGTCTTCAAGATTTACCACTGATCATTTTCAAATAAAAAACGAAGGATTAACCTTCGTCATTTACTCATCATTAGGCTATTTAAAAGTCTTAAATAAGCATTTAACTCACTTGAGCGAGTGGCATACTAAATGGTGTCACTTCAGAAACTAAATTTTCAATCGAGAAAATTTCATCCAATTGACTTACAGTTAACAGCTCTTGCTCTAAAACCACTTGGCGAATGGTTTTATTTTCGGCAATACATTGCTTGCCGATTTCATCACATTTTGCATGACCTAAATATGGATCGAGTAAGGTCACAATTCCTACACTACGCATCACAGCATCAAAACATGCTTGCTCATTTGCCTGAATCCCTTGAATACATTTGCTGTCTAAAGTTTTCACCGCATTCACCAAAAGCTCAATTGATTCATTCATGGACAATGCAATCACCGGCTCCATGACATTTAATTGTAATTGCCCCGCTTCTGCGGCCAAAGTAATGGTTAAATCATTCCCCATTACTCGAAATGCAATTTGGTTGACCACTTCAGGGATCACAGGATTGACCTTTGCAGGCATAATGGAGGAACCTGCTTGTAACTCAGGTAAACGAATTTCCGCTAAACCTGTTCGTGGCCCTGAACTTAAAAGACGTAAGTCATTACAAATTTTAGAAAGTTTGACAGCTAAACGTTTTAAGCAGCTTGATAATAAAATGAATACGCCACAATCGCTGGTTGCTTCGACATAGTCTTCTGCACCTTGCAATTTTAGACCGGTCAAATGAGCTAGATTTTCAACGGCCTTGGCTGCATAACCCGCAGGAGAATTCACGCCAGTGCCAATTGCCGTCGCACCTAAATTAATTTCCAATAGAAGCTGTCGATTTTGCTCAATCAACTTCAAATCTTCTTTTAATAATGTTGCAAATGCTCGGAACTCTTGCCCCAAAGTCATCGGAACTGCATCTTGTAACTGTGTACGCCCCATTTTGATGACATGTTTAAACTCATCAGCTTTGAGATGTAAGCTTCCTATAAGTTGATTTAGCACCACAAATAAAGCATTAAAAGCACTATATGTCGCTAGACGCAGCGCTGTTGGATAGACATCATTAGTCGATTGTGACTTATTGACATGGTCGTTGGGATGAATCCTTTGATAACTGCCTTTCGCATCTCCGAGCAACTCAAGGGCAATATTGGCAATGACTTCATTGGCATTCATGTTAATAGAAGTGCCTGCTCCACCTTGATAAATATCAATTGGAAATGAATCTGCCCATTGTTCAGGATGAACAATCAATGCATCACACGCCTGCTGAATCGCTTGGCGAATATCATCTTGTATTAAGTTAAATTGATAATTGGTTTCTGCTGACGCTTTTTTTACCTGAGCAATAGCGCGTACAAAGTTTAAATTTTGTCCGACATGCTGCTTTGATATTTGAAAGTTTTCGATGGCACGCAATGTATGTATACCGTAATAACATGACTGCGGGACTGCTTTATCCCCCAATAAATCATGCTCTATTCTCGTTTTTTCCATTTGAACCGTTGTCACTGCGCATTCCCTCTAATTACGCACCAAGACTGTGCATACCTCATATTCGACCTGTTCAAATCATCTCACTACAGATGATGTGATGCACATTTGCAACCAATATTTCAAATGCACATTTCTTGTTCACCATGTAACATTGTGTAATTTTTACCTAATTTCATTAGTTCTCTTTTTGTGATGAAAAGTCTTAAGTAGATTTACATTTCAAAATTTAAATTCCCTTCTGTACAACATTTCAGCAGCACAATAAAAAATTCGATTTGTAATAAGAAAAAATATCATTTACGCAAAACATACATAAAATATGCTTAAAGGTTACAGAGTGTAATTTTTAAATCGTGCTTGAATCTGCGACTTACGACAGAAGTACAAATTTTCATCTAGGACAGAGATGATTTGCTTTCATTAAGGATGAACCGCCTATGAGCCATTTAAACCCGACATTAGTCACCTTTATTTTTTATATTCTTGCAATGCTTGCCATTGGTTTGTGTGCCTACAAAGCTACGCATAACTTTGACGAATACATTTTAGGTGGACGAAGTTTAGGAAGTGTTGTGACTGCACTTTCAGCAGGTGCATCCGACATGAGTGGTTGGCTACTCATGGGTCTCCCTGGTGCAATTTATCTATCTGGTCTTTCCGAAGCTTGGATTGCAATCGGCTTAATTATCGGTGCTTGGTTGAACTGGTTGATCGTTGCTGGTCGCTTGCGTGTTCATACCGAATATCAAAATAATGCCCTGACCCTGCCCGATTATTTCACGAGCCGTTTTGCAGACCGTAAAAAGATTTTACGTATCATTTCAGCTGTAGTGATTTTAGTGTTCTTTGCGATTTACTGTGCTTCTGGCATGGTGGCTGGCGCACGACTTTTCGAAAGTTTATTCGGTTGGAACTACACAACAGCACTGTGGATTGGTGCAATTGCAACCATCAGCTATGTCTGTATTGGTGGATTCTTAGCGATCAGTTGGACCGATACTTTCCAAGCGGGTCTGATGATCTTTGCACTGCTGATCACACCGATCATCGCCTACCTTGCTTTAGGTGATAACAGTCAAAATCTTGCTGCTGTTTTGGAAACAGCTCGCCCACAAGCTTCTAATTTATTTGAAGGTTTAAGTACAGTTGCGATTTTATCCAGCATGGCATGGGGCTTAGGCTATTTTGGTCAGCCGCATATTTTGGTTCGCTTTATGGCAGCCGATTCTGTTAAATCCATTCCGAATGCACGACGCATTGGTATGACATGGATGATCCTGTGTCTAGGCGGTGCTGTAGCAGTGGGTTATATCGGTATTGCTTACTTCCAAGTCCACCCAGAACTGGCAAGTGTCGTTAATGCCAACCCTGAAACGGTATTTATGGAGTTGACTAAAATTCTATTCAATCCGTGGATTGCTGGGATTATTTTAGCCGCAATTTTAGCTGCGGTGATGAGCACACTTAGCTGTCAGTTATTGGTTTGCTCAACCACCTTGACGGAAGATTTGTACAAAGGATTTATTCGTAAAAATGCATCGCAAAAAGAATTGGTTTGGATTGGACGTGCGATGGTCTTGGCAATTGCCGTATTTGCAATCACCTTTGCAATGAACCCTGCAAGTAAAGTTTTAGGCTTAGTAGCTTATGCATGGGCAGGTTTCGGAGCTGCATTTGGCCCACTGATTATTCTTTCATTGCTGTGGAAACGTATGACGCTTAACGGAGCAATCATTGGCATGATCGTGGGTGCTGTGACTGTAATCGTGTGGAAAAACTACTTAGGCCACCTTGGTTTATACGAAATCATTCCAGGCTTTATTTTCTCTGCAATCAGTATCGTTGTGGTGAGCTTATTGGGCAAAGCACCTGAGGCGGATGTGGTTGAACGCTTTGAAAAAGCCGAAGCGCAATATCAAAAAGAAATGTCTGAAATCTAAAATTTTTGACACTAAAAAAGGGGCTAAATGCCCCTTTTTTTATACTCGATTATTGATGATTAGCTACTTCGGCCTAGCCGCAGGTTTCAGCTTAATTTGCATACTTTCTTTGATTACTTCCATCACAGGATAACTGCGCGTTTCCTTGATGCCGGGTAGCTGCCAAAGCACCTGCCCTGAAATTTTTCTAAATTCTTCCATATTTGCACAGCGTATTTTCACTACAAAATCAAAACCACCGCTGATCATATGACATTCTACGATTTCTGGAATTTGACGCACTGCATCCGAAAAATCTTCCAATACATTGGGCGTGGTTTTATCTAGTAAAATCTCTACAAAAACCACAAATCCATTGTTGAGTAAGACCGGATTTAAACGTGCTTCATAGCCTAAAATAAAGCCCTCTTTCGATAATTTTTGCACACGTGCCAACGCCGCAGTGGGTGATAAATTCACCATTTCTGCAAGCTTAATATTGGACAATTTTCCTTCGTCTTGCAGCAGCTCTAAAATTCGAATATCTATACGGTCTAAGCTCAAATATGGGCTAGTCATCTGAATTTTTCTCTAAATATTATTAAAACTATAGTGAGTTATTCGCTAAATATTCTGTGATGATAAATTAAATAAAGGATCAAGCTCAAGATTTATTTGCTCGTCATAGAACTTTGACACGGAAAATTGAAACATGAATGGAAAAGTATTTGAAGTCACGGGAAGCGATGACTACATCATTGAATTTAAAGACAAGAATAGCTTTGAACAATCGATTAATACAGCATGGCGTCGTGCTGAAACTGAGTGCATTGAAAACTTATTAGCACACAGTGAAATCCCTTCCCCGATCAGCGATCAAATTCAACAATTGGCTTTTGACTTAGCCCATTCATTACGTGAACGTAAAAGCGGTACAGGTAAAGCAGGCATTGTACAAGGCTTGCTACAAGAGTTTTCATTGTCTTCTCAGGAAGGCATCGCGCTCATGTGTTTAGCTGAAGCGCTACTCCGTATTCCAGACAAAGCAACACGTGATTTACTGATCAAAGATAAAATCAACCAAGGTAACTGGAAAGATCATGTTGGCCAAAGTAGCCTCATGTTCGTAAATGCTGCTGCTTGGGGTTTAATGCTGACGGGTAAACTAATGGAAACCCCTCAACAAAAAAGTCTGTCTAGCCTACTCACCGGTATTTTAGCACGCAGTGGACGTGGCATTATCCGTAAAGCTGTCGACGTGGCTATGCGTATGATGGGCGAACAGTTTGTTACAGGCGAGACCATCAATGAAGCGCTTAAACATGCAGAAGTATTAGAAGACAAAGGCTTCCGTTATTCATATGACATGTTAGGTGAAGCAGCATTAACTGAACCTGATGCAGAACGTTATTATCAAGACTATACCGATGCGATCCACGCGATTGGTCAAGCCTCTGAAGGTAAGGATGTTTATAACGGCGCAGGTATTTCGATCAAATTGTCTGCCCTACACCCACGCTACCAACGTTCACAGATCGACCGTATACATAACGAACTTTATGGCAAAGTGCTAGAACTTGCTGTATTAGCTAAGCATTACAATATTGGTTTAAACATTGATGCTGAAGAAACTGACCGCCTAGAAATTTCTTTGGAACTACTTGAGCGCCTGTGTTTTGAGCCTAAATTAGCAGACTGGAAAGGTATTGGATTTGTGATTCAAGCCTACCAAAAGCGCTGTTTCTATGTGGTCGACCATATTATTGACCTCGCTAAGCGTAGCCAAAAACGTTTAATGATCCGCTTAGTGAAAGGTGCATACTGGGACAGCGAAATTAAGAAAGCGCAAATTGAAGGTATGAGTGACTATCCTGTATTTACGCGCAAAGTTCATACCGACCTGTCTTATATTGCATGTGCTAAAAAACTCTTGGCAGCACCTGAGCAAATTTATCCTCAGTTTGCAACACACAATGCGCAAACCGTTGCTACGATCTACCAATTAGCACAGCCAGAGCTTTACTATCCAGGCCAGTATGAATTTCAGTGCCTTCACGGCATGGGTGAACCCCTCTATGAACAAGTGGTGGGTTCGAAGTCTGATAACAAACTGGGTGTGCCTTGTCGTATTTATGCACCAGTGGGTAACCATGAAACCTTATTGGCCTATTTGGTTCGACGTTTACTGGAAAATGGTGCGAATACCTCTTTCGTCAACCGTATTGCAGATAAAAATTTAAAAATTGAAGATTTAATTGAAAATCCAAGACAGACGATATTAGCGACGGCTGAAAAAGAAGGTATCACTGGAGCTAAGCATCCTTCTATCCCATTTCCGCAAGATTTGTATGGCACAGAACGTCGCAACTCAAAAGGACTCGATTTAGCCAATGATCGCGACTTATCTCAGCTCAATACCACGGCAGTACAGCATGCACATACCCAGTGGCATGCTAGTGCAATCGGCGCTAATTTAGAAGAAATTCATACTGCAAGTATCAACATTACAAACCCTGCAAACCGTAGTGATGTGGTCGGCAGTGTCAGTGAAGCTAGTCTAGAGCAAGCGGAAATCGCTCTCAATAATGCTGTAAATGCCCAAGCTTCATGGAAAACTTTAGACAAAGATCAGCGTGCAGCATGCTTAAACCGTGCGGCAGATTTGATGGAAGCACAATTGCAATCTCTCTTGGTGTTGTTGTCACGTGAAAGTGGTAAAACTTATGCCAATGCTATTGCTGAAGTCCGTGAAGCTGTAGATTTCCTACGTTATTATGCAGCTCAAATAATTGATCTAGCAGAGAATACGCAAATTGAACCCCTTGGTACTGTACTGTGCATTAGCCCGTGGAACTTCCCGCTTGCTATTTTCACAGGTCAAATTGCTGCAGCCTTGGTTGCAGGTAATACCGTGATTGCCAAGCCTGCTGAACAAACACCGCTAATTGCTGCTCAAGCTGTACATATTTTATGGGAAGCTGGTGTTCCCTTCGATGTATTGCAACTCCTTCCTGGCCGTGGTGAAACCATTGGTGCCAAACTCAGTGCTGACTCACGTATCCAAGGCATCATGTTTACAGGCTCAACGGAAGTCGCACGTATCTTGCAAAAAACCGTGGCACAGCGCTTAAACCAATTTGGCGAAAGTGTGGTTTTGATTGCTGAAACTGGTGGTCAAAATGCCATGATTGTTGACTCATCAGCATTGACAGAACAAGTGGTATTGGATGTCGTTAACTCTGCCTATGACAGTGCAGGTCAACGCTGTTCTGCCCTACGTATTCTCTGTGTGCAAGAAGATAATGTGGACGTTGTCCGTACCATGTTACAAGGTGCGATGAAGCAACTTCGTGTCGGAAATCCTGCACTTTTAGCAACTGACATTGGCCCTGTGATCGACCTTGAAGCACAGCAAAATATTGAAAAACATATTGAGAAGATGCGTAGCAAAGGCTATCCCGTACATCAAATCATGTTTAATGCTGATAGCAATACCTTAAGTACGGGTACTTTCGTTGCACCAACTTTGATTGAACTGCCAAATTTAAATGATTTAGAACGTGAAGTTTTTGGGCCAGTATTGCATTTAATCACCTACAAATATGGTGAGATTGAAAACCTATTAACGCAAATTAATGCCAAAGGTTATGGTTTAACCATGGGCTTGCATACACGTATTGATGACACGATTCAAAAAGTCATCGGTCATGCAGAAGTCAGCAACTTGTACATTAACCGTAATATTGTAGGTGCTGTGGTCGGTGTACAACCTTTTGGTGGCGAAGGCTTATCAGGTACAGGTCCAAAAGCTGGCGGTCCTTTATATCTTTACCGTTTAATGCATCAAGTTTCTGAGAAAAAACTGGCTACACCTTATGCAGCTCAGGCAGAAGCACAAGCTGCACACTTCCCTGCATATGACGCATTTAACACTTGGGCGAAGCAGCATTTTTCAGGCATTGCTATTCAAGCACCGCAGGCCATAGCCGCAGGACAAAGTTTTGAACTGCAAGGCCCAACCGGTGAAAACAACCAATATGCCATTTTGGCACGTAAAGGTGTGCTTTCATTGGCTAATAATGATGCAGATCAACTGAATCAAATTGCTGCGATTTTATCTGTAGGTAGTCAGCCTGTTGTACTTGCAGACAATACTTTTGTGTTGAAACACTTAAATAGCATGCCAAAAATCCTCGTAGACCAATTTAAAGTGATCACGGATATTTATCATGGGAATTTTGATGCGGTTTTACATCATGGTGAAAAAGCTGAGTTATTAAAAATTCAACAAGTCATCGCGTCTCGTGAAGGTGCAATTATTGGCATTACACATTTAGCTTCAGGCCAATATGACATCCCTGTAGAGCGTTTCGTGATTGAGCGGGCAATCAGTGTCAATACAGCGGCAGCCGGTGGTAATGCTAGCTTAATGACAATGAATTAAACACTGAATTTAACTCCAACTAATCAGTTCCTCACTTAGCTCAATCTTTATGAATGTTCCATAAAGATTGAGCGTTTTTTTAACTTCCCCTCGATAAAAGTTCTGTTTAGCGTATTCAGATTCATCTTCTCTACAGATAAATACAGCCAAAAGTGGAATTAATTTAGTCTTATAAGGTGAATTTTGCTAACATGACTTTTTTTAATATGTTTGCGATTTTTTACTGCATATGACTTCAACTTATCAGCAACAACTTGATGCCAAAGTTGCCCGCATTACGGCTCAATTTTCAGAATACAACCCTCCCTCTTTAGAAGTTTTTCCTTCTGCTGAACAAAACTTTCGTATGCGAGCGGAATTCCGAATTTGGCATACTGAAAATGATATGTTCTATGCAATGTTTGAACGCAATTCAGACAATGAAAAACAAGTTGTAGAAATTAAAGATTTCCCGATTGCAGATAAAAGCATTAATGATTTAATGCCCGTATTATTAAATGAACTCAAGGCACAAGAGATCTTATCGAGCCGTTTATTTGAGGTTCATTTCTTATCAACGCTGAAAGGTGAAATGTTAGTTTCATTGGTTTACCGCTGCCCGCTCAATGCTGAATGGGAGGTAGCTGCCAAAGCGCTGTCTGAAAAGCTCAACATCAAGATTTATGGTCGTAGTCGTGGTCAGCGCGTGATTTTAACTGATGACTATGTGGTTGAAGAACTCCAAGTGTTTGACCGCAAATATCAGTACAAACAAATTGAAAGTAGTTTCACTCAGCCCAATGCCGGCGTATGTCAAAAAATGCTGGAATGGGCGTGTCAGGCTGCCGATCACTCAGACAAAGACTTACTTGAGCTCTACTGTGGTAATGGTAATTTCACGCTGCCACTTTCTACATGCTTTAATCGCGTTTTGGCAACAGAATTAGCCAAGTCTTCAGTTTATGCAGCACAGTGGAATATTGAGCAAAATGGCATTGATAATATCCAAGTGGCTCGTCTATCAGCTGAAGAGTTTACCCAAGCCTACAATGCTGAACGTACATTCCGCCGCCTTGAAGAAGCTGAGATTGAAATTTCAAGCTATAACTTCGATACGGTATTTGTCGATCCACCGCGTGCAGGTATCGATGATGAAACACTAAAACTGTTGCAACGTTTTGAACGCATTATCTATATTTCATGCAACCCAGATACTTTACATGACAATCTTAAACTGCTTTCACAAACGCATAAAATCAGTAAATTTGCCTTGTTTGATCAATTCCCTTATACACACCATGTAGAGTCTGGTGTGTTTCTTGAGAAGATTTAAACAAATTATTTCAAGTCATGTTGTTGTCATAAAAGGAGCTTTCTAAAAGCTCCTTTTTTATATACTAAAAAAGCTTTATTTTCTCGCCACATGCGGTGTAATGGATGCCTTTTTATATCAATTAGGCAAAGATTCTAAAAGTCCAATCGAAAAAATGATGATTCAAGTGGCTAAAATTTCACTTTAGTAGTCTTGCTTTATTTATTGGATTGGTTATATTTCGTCCTATGTTAGGTCGCAAATGAAGGCTCTATGAGTTTTTGGCATAAGTTGTTCGCTAATGAACAGCAAAACGGGCATAAGAATCAAATTGCCTGTGTTGAAAATGATTGCTCTTGTAAAACCAATGAACAGCTTATTGCTGCTCTTACAAAGGCAACAGATGAAGATGTTATCCTCGGTATCAAAAAAGTACTCGCTTCGCGCGGTTATAGCCGTAAGGAATTAAATGAAATCCAGCATCTACCTCTACAGTAGAGTCTGAACATTCAATGTTCAAACAAGGCATTCTGTTTTACAGAGTGCCTTTTTCATTTTTTAGTCTAATCAAAAGTATGCCGCTTATTTACAGATTAGGTTTTGTGGATTGGCCACATCGCTATTTACAGCTTTTATGCTATGCTCCAAGGCAACTCAGTGATGTCTAATTTTTAAACACACGACAATAAAACCTAATATTGCATCAAATATGATGCCGAAGACCTCTAAACAGCATTGATATAAAAACTAAAGGAATGAACATGAATAAATTAACAATTTGCCTAATCGCCTGCTGCATACTTAGTCTAAGTGCTTGTAGCCAAATCCCCAAAGAATGCGAAGAATCTTGGGACAAACTCGAAGCCTTATCGAAACAAATGGGCTTAAACGAAGAGCAAATCAAAGAACAGAAAAAACAGTTTGAAGACAGTATTAAGCAGCAATCTAAAGAACAAGCCATTCAAATGTGCCAAACCCAAAGTACCTTTTTAGGTTTAATCGGCAAATAAACAGTAGTTGCTATCAATCTAAAGACTGTATACATGAAGCCCGACCATTCGGGCTTTTATTGTTTGCATTGAGATGCTGTTGTATACGCTACAATTGGCCCTAAAGGTTTTAAACTCGAATCATGTCTATTCAATGCTTGAATATCTGCACTAGACACAGATCCATCTAAATACAAGGCATTGTTAATCGATAATTGCTGCTTAAAATATTGTGCAAATGCATAAAATGACACCCCTTCACGACTGATCACAAAATACAACTTGCCGTTTTTGATCCCCACGCCATTGCGGATTTTCAATGAATCTGACTGTGGGATAAAGTTTGGATTGATTTTTCCATCTACCACCAGCATTGGACCTGACTGCGTTGCATAACGTGCCTTAAAATCTGTGGAAGCATATTTTTGTGTAGTTAATATCACCGCTTGCTTGTCATTCCATGCCAGAACACCATTCGGCTGAATTAAAAAATTACCAAAGCCTCGTGTTGCACGATTCAAGGCTTTTTTCTGCAGCCCATTTTCAACGTAAAGACCAACAGGCGCTAAATCTGCATGATACATCCCTGCATTCATTGCAAAGTTCATCGTATTACACTTACGCGCTAATGACTGCTTTAAACGCTGTAGGTCTCGATATGGCTGCTGCTCTGCATCATATAAATAGAGCTCTAGTTTACTCAAATCCGAAATTTCAACCACATCCACTGCAATAGGCTGACTGACACGTTTCGCTTGAATATTGGCATAGGAAATAGTCGGTGAGAAAATCAGACCGAGCAGCATCATAAAGCGCATTTTTTTAAACATTGAGGTTGATTGAAGACCAAGCATGACCCTATCCATAGTGCACGTTAAAAATCGAACAAATTTTAGCTAAATCATCGCTAAAATAGTCGATTAATTCACAGATTAAAAGTAGACTAATCTTTAAAAATAATTCGGATTTAAAGTAGGACTGGTAAATTCATGCACGTGCAGAAAGATGGTTTTCCTCTTGGAACACATCTGATTGTTAAACACTTCGGTTATAGCCATCATGGCATATATGCCGGCCGCGGTAGAGTCATTCACTACTCTGGTTTTGCACACCTTTTCAAAAAACATCCGATTGAAATGACTTCGATCGAAAAATTCAGCCACGGCAAAAAAATTATCGTTCAGTCATATAGCAATCCAAAATTTAAAGGTCGTAAAGTGGTGCGTCGTATGCGCTCTCGCATGCATGAAAACAACTATCATCTGATTATTAATAACTGTGAACACTTATGCACATGGGCTATTACCGGCGTTGAAAGTAGTCCTCAAGTGTTCCGTATGATGAACCGACTCACCACGATTGGCTATGTCAGTTCTCTGATGAGTTTTATGAGCAGTATGATGCTGACCGTGACCACCACTTGCTTTGCACTGGTGTTCTATATCAAAAAGAAACTGCGCGAAAAAGCCAAAATGCAGATGCCGGTTTATACCTATTTAAAGCGTGAAGAACATAAAAATCGTTAATTCACTGCAGCAGCATTGAACCGTGGCTTTATCAAATTTCAATACATCAGCACATTGCTTAGAAATACTGCGCTAATACACAAGCTTTTCCTTACGGCGTATCAGATGTCATGCTTAATTTTGGTCACTCTTCACATTGCTAAAAGTTCGCATTGCTAAAAGGTGGAAATTTATCTTCAACCAAATTGCTTTGCAGGCCATGTTCTAAATAAATTTTGGCTGCATCCAAAACCGTTGTAAAACCACCTGTACTATCGATAATAAAATCAATTAATGCCTGACCTTGCAGAGGAATCTTTGAATTTTTGATGCGGACATAGGTTTCCATCGGGCTAATTTGCTCAAAAATAAAATCGACCTGAGTTTTTGGTTCTCCCCACTGTATTTGAATTAATTTGTTTTCCTTAATATTCAGCACGTCTACATCGGCGACTGCATTATATTTTTGCCAAGTCCATTGCACCGTTTTACCTTCTTCTAGATATCCACTCGATGCACTAAACCAAAAATGCTGTGTTATTAAAGGATCAACAAAAGCATTAAATACGATATTGATGGACTTACGAATTAACATCTGGGTTTCAATCACGACACTCATCAGTATTCCTTCAGTATTTTAATTTTATTCAGTGATAGCACAGAGAACTGATCATTGCCTACCACTGAATTGTTATTGCCCTATTCTGCTGTATGTTCTGAAATAGAGGCTGATGTCACTAGCGTGGGATTCTTCTCTGTAAATTGCCCATTCCAATAGGGATAGTATGGATAAGGTGGATACACTGCACTGACTGCGTCTAATCGGGCTAACTGCTCTAAGCTTAATGACCATTCCTTCGCCGCAAGGTTATCCAACAGTTGCTGTTCATTACGTGCGCCTATCAAAATGCTAGACACTGTCGGTCTGGTTTTCAGCCAATTCAATGCAATCTGTGGAATAGAGTGCCCTGTTTCCATGACGATTTCTTGCATTACATCTAACACTGCAAATAACTTTTCGTGTTGAACTGGTGGTGCGAATTGTGCTGTCTCATGTAGTCGACTTTGCTTTGGAATCGCATGCTCACGATCAAATTTTCCTGTTAATCTCCCCCAGCCTAGCGGACTCCATACCACTGCACCAATCTGTTGATCATGCTGCGCAGGCATCAACTCCCATTCATAGTCACGTCCAATCAAAGAATAATAGACTTGATGCACACTTAGCTTTTCATAGCCCTGCTGTTGGGCAATCGACTGAGCTTTCATGAGCTGCCAGCCTGAAAAATTCGACGCACCGATATAGCGAACTTTTCCACTACGTACCAAGTCATCCAAACTGCGCATCAGCTGCTCAAGTGGCGTCGTGCTATCAAACTGATGTAGTTGCAGCACATCAATATAATCTGTGCCTAAACGCTTTAAACTCGCCTCCACGGCTTGAATTATATAGCTTCTAGAATACCCACTTTGCTGGAAATAATCACCTCTTGGCGTTTTGATTGAAGTAATGCACCGAGCATCTGCTCTGAGGCACCATTTGAGTAAGCATCTGCGGTATCGAAATAATTCACGCCTTGATCAATACACAGATCAATCATACGTTGGGCATCATTTAAACTCGATTGCCCCCATGCAGAGAAAATAGGGCCTTGCCCGCCAAATGTACCTGCACCAAAGCCGAACTCTGAAACTTGTAAGCCAGATTGCCCTAGATTGTGATAGTTCATGGTGATTTCCTGTGTTTAATTTATACACAGAATAGGCACAGATATTTATCAGAAAAACCCTGAATATCGAGAAAGACTTTCTTGATTATATTGATAATGCTAACTGAAGATTTCGACTTATTCACACGAATGGCGGCACTGGGTTCAATCAGTCAAGCTGCCAAAGAAGCCAATCTCTCTGTTTCTGTCGCTAGTAGCCGTCTACACAGACTTGAACAAAGTTTAGGGCTGCGCTTATTTCATCGCACTACACGGCAACTACATTTAACACAGGAGGGTGCTGTTTTATTGCAGCAAGGTTTTCCCTTACTCGAACAATTTAATTCTCTGCTAGGCCAATTTCAGCCTGAACCACAACAACTTAGTGGGGTATTAAAAATCACCTGTTCAGAAGTTTTTGGAAATCGTATCTTAGGGCCAGTATTTGCAGCCTTTGCCAAGTTGCATCCAACATTGACTTTGGATATTGAACAGACCGATCAAAATTTAGATTTGGTCTCCGCAGGTATCGACGTTGCGATACGTATTGGACAGTTAGAAGACTCATCACTGATTGCTAAACCGCTCAGCTTAAACCGTCGTATTTTGTGTGCCTCGCCTAGCTATATCGAACAACATGGCGAACCTCACTCCCTAGAAGAGCTCTCTATACACCAATGCATTTTACAGAAATACCCTAAGGGTGTTTCGCAGCTTTGGACATTCGTCCAAGATCAACACAACATAAATATACCTGTTTCAGGACAAGTTCATATCAACTCAGGTGAAGGCGTACGCCAAGCAGCACTTGCAGGTTTAGGCATCTCAAACCACTCTATTTGGCATGTGGAGGACGATCTACTCTCTGGCCGACTTGTCCAAGTTCTACCAGCAATCCCTGTTCAAAGCACAGCAATCTATATGGTAATTCCGCATCGACATTTTGTCCCGCCTAAAGTACAGGCCTTTATGCAGCACTTGGACGATTTTTTTCAGCATCAGTATGCTTGGTACATATCGCCCAATTTATCTGAAAATTAGGCCAAACTTATCTTAGGTTACTGTTAAAAGTCTTAATCAGCGGTGGCAGATCCACCTCTAAACTACTAAATATTTCACGCTCAATGTTTCGTACAATCGAGTCCAGCGGTAAATCATTTTCCTGCAAGCCAAAAGGCTCTTCTAGCTCTGCACTTAACGCATCCAAACCTAAAAATAAATATGCAATCAAAGCCACAATAACAGGTGTCCAAATCCCTAAACTGGCCTCTAGGCTAAACGGCAAAATCAGACAAAATGAATACACCGCGCGATGTAAAAGCACCGAATAGGAAAATGGCAATGGCGTGGTCATAATACGGTCACAGCCTGCATGGATATCACCCATCGCTACGGTATGACGTGTAAGCGTGCTGTAGATAATGTCTGTAATCTGACCTTGCTTATAGGCTTTGACTAAATCTTTTTGAATAATTTCAAGTAAATACTGTGGTGCATTGATATTGTCTCGGCATTGCTGCCATTGCTGATCCGTCAAAGCTACGCCGTCTTTAAAATGTGCAATATCTTGTGATTCATGGCGTAAGCGATCACGTAACAAATTGCAAAACAGCATGATGCGGTACATCAACACGTTTCTTTGCTCATCTTCAAGGACATGGCTATCACGAATCATGTGGCGTGTATTGGCAATCAATGAGCCCCAAAGCTTGCGCCCTTCCCACCAACGGTCATAACAGGCAGTATTTCGAAAGCTCAAAAAAATCGACAGAATCACCCCAAAGATGGTAAATCCGATGGCTGGAACTTCAGGCGTATTCAGGTAGTGTGCAGCGCTTAGATACACCAAAATCGCCGACAAACTCACGACGACAGCCAACGCAGGCATGACTTTTGGGAGTATCGTGCCATGCCATGCAAATAAAAGTTTAAAGCTATTATTTTTATTTCGAATGATCACTTATTTCCCCTCTGTACTGCCTTAATGAACCATCTCAAGCATGAAAAAAGCCCAACCGAAGTTGAGCTTAATCTTAACCTACTTGATCTTAACCTATTGGGGATTCAAAGATGAATCCCTTTAAAAACTAAGATTTTATTTACCCGGTTTAAAACTGTCTTTCAAATCTAAGATGCGGTTAAACACTGGTTTTTCAGCTGTATGATCAAACTGATCTGCAACAAAGTAACCTTCACGTTCAAATTGGAAGCGATCTTCAGGTTTTGCTTCTGCCAATGCAGGCTCAATGACCGCTTGAACCACTTTAAGTGATTCTGGATTTAAGTTTGCAAGGAAGTCATCACCCACTTCAGGGTCTGATTCAGTGAATAAACGGTCGTAGATACGAACTTCCGCAGCAATACCCTTGCTTGCAGAAACCCAATGTACAACGCCCTTCACCTTACGGCCTTCGGGGTTTTTACCTAAAGTTTCAGGGTCAATTGAACATTTCAATTCAACCACTTCACCGTTCTCGTCTTTAATCACTTCATCGCACTTAATCACATACGCATGACGTAAACGCACTTCACCGCCCGGAATCAGACGTTTAAAGCCTTTAGGTGCAACTTCTTCAAAGTCTTTACGGTCGATGTAAATGTCTTGAGTCAACGGAATGATACGGTCACCCATGTCAACGTTTGGATGACGTGCATGTACCAAATCCATTGCTTCAGGCAAGTTAGTTAAAGTCACTTTGAGTGGATTCAACACTGCCATACCACGCGAAGCAGTATTTTCTAAAGACTGACGGATGCAGTATTCAAGCATTGCAACATCCACGATACTGCCATCGACTTTTGTTACACCGACACGTTTACAGAAGTCACGCAGACCTTCTGGAGTAAAGCCGCGACGGCGCATACCTACAACGGTCGGCATACGCGGGTCATCCCAACCATTCACAAAACCACCTTCAACCAATTTACGTAATTTACGCTTAGAGGTAATGGTGTAATCCACATTTAAGCGGCTTGATTCGTACTGACGTGGTACAGATGGTGATTTAACTTTTTCTACAACCCAGTCATAGAATGGACGGTGATCAACAAACTCAAGTGTACACAGTGAATGCGTAACTCCTTCAATGGCATCTGATAATGGATGCGCATAATCGTACATTGGGTACATTTTCCATTTATCACCAGTTTGGTGATGTTCAGAATGCAAAATACGATACAAAATAGGATCACGCATATGAATGTTAGGTGAAGTCATGTCAATTTTGGCACGTAGTACTGCCTGACCTTCTCCCAACTCACCATTACGCATTTGTTCAAAACGCGCTAAGTTTTCTTCTACGCTAGCATCACGTTGCGGTGAGTTTTTACCCGGCTCAACAAAATTACCACGGTTTAGTTTGATTTCTTCAGGGCTTTGCAAATCCACATAGGCATCACCTTGTTCAATCAATTGAACTGCCCAAGTGTAAAGCTGATCAAAATAGCTCGATGCATAACGTGGCTCGCCGTTCCATTCAAAACCTAGCCATTTCACGTCATTGGCAATACCGTCTACATACTCTTGTTCTTCGGCATCAGGGTTTGTATCGTCGAAACGGAGGTTACATAGACCTGCGAATTCTTGAGCAATACCAAAGTTCAAACAAATGGCTTTTACATGACCAATATGTAGGTAGCCGTTTGGCTCTGGTGGAAAACGTGTTACAACTTGTTCTGTACGACCTGCAGATAAATCATCTGTAATAACTTGACGTACAAAATCTAAGCCTGGCTGTTGTTCCTGCTGCGCAGCTTCGACAGGGGCATTGTTCTTGGTTGTCGGATTGTTAGGCAGGGATGAAACAACATCGTTTGGCTTCATGGTAATAAAATCACTTCTATAAAGATAAAATTAGGATAATTAAAACGCTTTTCTTTATTTTTAACAAAGAAAGTAACGTTTTTACTTGCCTTGTAGTTTACAGTTTGCTTATGCTTCTCACAACCAAAAAACCCATGGCTTTCATGTCCATGTACAGGAGATTACACAATGAGTTTTCCTCAAGTCGAATTAAACACCAATAAAGGTCGTATTGTTCTTGAGCTTAACACTGAAAAAGCACCTAAAACTGCTGAAAACTTCTTACAGTATGTTCGCGATGGTTTCTATGACGGCGTGATTTTCCACCGTGTTATTGATGGTTTCATGATCCAAGGCGGCGGCATGGATGAAAACTTCAAAGAAAAAACAACTCGTGATTCTATTGAAAACGAAGCTGACAACGGTTTAAGCAATGATGTTGGTACGATCGCTATGGCACGTACTCAAGCACCTCACTCTGCTTCAGCTCAATTCTTCATTAACGTGAAAAACAACTCTTTCCTTAATCACACTGGTAAAACAGCGCAAGGTTGGGGCTATGCAGTATTTGGTAAAGTAGTTGAAGGTCTTGACGTTGTTGACGCAATCAAAAGCGTTCGTACTGGTAACCGTGGCTACCACGCAGACGTTCCTTTAGAGAACGTTGTAATCGAATCAGCTAAAATCATTTCTGAATAATTTTTAAATTCTCCCTGAGTAGCATTGCTGCGCAAGTCCCTTTAATAAAGGAGGGAGTTTCAATATGAAATAAATGTCGGAACTCCTCCCTTTTCCAAAGGGAGGCTGGGAGGGATTTTTAGAATAAGGAAAAGATTCGTGACCTATCTGTTTATCGCTGATTTACATTTGTCACCTGAACACCCTCGACTCGTTCGGGGGTTTTTAGCTTTGTTAGAACAATACAAAACTCAAAATACCCAGCTGTATATTTTAGGTGATTGGTTTAATGCTTGGATTGGTGATGACTTTACTGCCCCATGGTTAGACGAAATCATTGCAGCGCTTAAAGATTTTACTGCTTTGGGAAATCAAATTTATTTCCAAGTAGGTAATCGTGACTTTGCATTGGGTCAAAAGTTTTTAGATAAATTTCACGGTCAATTATTACAAGACGTTGATTATCTCCACATTAGCAACTATAAAATTCGCCTCGAACATGGCGATTTACTTTGCACCGATGATGTGTCTTACCAAAAGTTTCGTAAAGTGATTCGTAATCCTTTGCTTTTAGGTTTCTTAAAGAGCTTACCGCTTAGCATTCGACAAAAAATCGCCAATGGCTTCCGCAAAAAAAGTACAGAAACCAAGCAAGTTAAATCTTATGAAATCATGGATGTAAATGCCGAAGCTGTAGAAAAAGCTTTAGAGCATGCCGATCTACTGATTCATGGACATACCCACCGCCCCCAAATACACGATGTGCATGGCAAACCTCGTATCGTTTTAGGGGACTGGCGTACAGAACAAGCTCAAATATTAGAGATTGGTGAAAACCCATCTGTGAGTGATTTAAAATTAAAAATTTGGTCTTACTAGTCCATAGCTTTCTAATCGTTAGCCTTTAGAAAAACTTACCATCATATTTGATTAATATACGCATCCAGACCATGCAAACGTAGACTTTTAATTAAGCAAAAAAAAAACAGCAGATGATCTGCTGTTTTTTGCTTTTAGGCTAAGCGATATAGCTGGTTTGGGCCAGTATAGAAGCTTTTTCCATCTAGATTCAGGTTAAATGTCTCGCCTGTTTCTAATTCAACCATTTGCCCAACATCAACCCAAATTAAACCAGCATTGGTATTTTGTTGACGTTTTAAAGGCACCATTTTTACATTAATTTCGTCGCCATTTACGGCTTTGGCAGTTTGCCAAGTATTTAAAATATTCAAAAGATTTACTCAACATGTGAGCTTTTTGTGACAGAACAAAGAGATTAATCAATCGGGTTTGGAATAATAATTCTGTAGTTACAAAGATATGATTCAAGTCAGAAGCTTGAATACAGATAAATCACAATCAGCTAAATAAAAAAAGATAAGCAGGAACATTACCCGCTTCGAGTTAAGCAGAAGTATACAATATTGCGCTTTGATTAGCAAAAGTAGGACTTATATACGTTATAAATACCTGCTTTTTCAATAGTATTCAAAAATCTGTGTCATTTCAATAAACTGAATCAAACAAGAAATGACACATCATGGCAAGCAACTTTGATTTCAAAGCTGTTTTTAAAAACAATTACAGTCAAGCCCTCCTCACTGGTGAAAACGGTATCTTAACCCCACCCCTCAAACAACTGACAGAAGCAGCTTTAAATGCTGAAATTGAATTTAGAAGCCCCCACTAGCCAATTGTAGGAATAGCTATTCTCGTAAGACTGTAAAATCATCTTACGGTTCATTTGAACTGGAAATACCTCGGGATCGTGCTGACGATTTTGAGCCTCAACTCGTCAAGAAAAATCAAACCTAACTCCATAAATAGATCGACAACAAAGTCATTTCGCTATATGCACTCCGTACGGGCTACCGCAATATTCAGAAACAAATTACCGATATGTATGCACTGGTTCTTTCCAAGGGTGGCATTACCAATATTACAGACAAGTTAATCCCTGAATTACATGCTTGGTAACGGCGTCTTCTCGATATTGCCGTATATCCATTTGTGTGGCTCAATACCATTCATTACAAGTATTATTCACCAATTAAAATGTCGTGTTTTTAACAAAAAAGATCAAGAATGAAGGTATTTCTGTCAACAAAGCCGTTTTACCATTCTGGGATTACATGCCGAGGACCATAAAGAACGGCTAGGTCTTTACCTTTCAAAAAGTGAAGGTGCTAATGAATGTTCAGCGTATTCACAGATTTGCAGAATAGTGACAGACATTCTGATCGCCTGCATTGATGGACGTAAAAGCTTCCTGAGGCAATTGCTGCGATATGTCCGCAGACAGAAGTTTATACACTGAAGAATGCGGCCCACATTAAAACAAGCCTCAATTTATCATGATATATCTGGGCTTATTCATGATTCGGGTTATTTAATAGCGAGGTGGTGTCGCACTTCAAGACTTAACCTACTTATATTTAATTAGTAAAGATTCTCATTATTCACAATGTAAATTTTAGTAAATATAGTAAATTAGTCAGAATTTAAATTAGATACATAAGCAATTTAGTCGGATTTAAAATATGTAAACACAAGTGTTTTAGTCAAGTATTTAAAATAAAAAATTAGTTTATTTTTTAACTAATAAGTAATATAAGTAATTGTATTTAAATTACTTAATAATATATTTTTATTTTAACTGTTCAACCTATTTGCTTTTTGTATATATTTGTTAATAATATAGTACAAGTTTAAAGAATAGGCTTATCTCCATGAGCTTAAAATTCAAAGATTTAAATCGTCGTGTGGTCAGAGAAATAACCGCAATACTAATAATTAAAGTGATTATTTTAATGATCATTAAGAACATCTGGTTCGACGCCCCTACCATCCCTAAAAACTTTGACAATCAAGTTGCCGAGCATATTGCTGGCAGTCCTTCCCAAATCAAGGAGACACGTTGATGATTTCTGAAAGCGTGGTCGATCTTTCGCGGTTCCAATTTGCAATGACC
The DNA here is from genome assembly GCF_024605895.1 of Acinetobacter sp. YH16056_T. Taxonomy (NCBI): domain Bacteria; kingdom Pseudomonadati; phylum Pseudomonadota; class Gammaproteobacteria; order Moraxellales; family Moraxellaceae; genus Acinetobacter; species Acinetobacter sp. YH16056_T. Next base: position 1,810,841 of record NZ_CP094545.1, read on the forward strand.
GCGATGTATCACTTTATTTTTGTTCCGCTGACTTTAGGTCTGGCTTTTATTCTTGCCATTATGGAAACCACCTATGTGATTTCTGGCAAAGAAATTTATAAAGACATGACTAAATTCTGGGGAAAACTCTTCGGTATTAACTTCGCATTAGGTGTTACTACTGGTTTGACCATGGAGTTTCAGTTCGGTACTAACTGGGCGTATTACTCGCACTATGTCGGTGATATTTTCGGTGCACCATTAGCCATTGAAGGTCTGATGGCATTCTTCCTTGAATCAACATTTATTGGTTTATTCTTCTTCGGCTGGGATCGCCTATCCAAAGTTCAGCATTTGGCTGTCACTTGGTTAGTTGCTCTAGGCTCGAACATGTCTGCACTATGGATTTTAGTAGCCAATGGTTGGATGCAAAACCCTGTTGGTTCTGCTTTTAACTATGAAACCATGCGTATGGAAATGGTGGACTTCGGTGCGCTGATTTTCAACCCCGTGGCTCAGGTTAAATTCGTGCATACCGTATCTGCAGGTTATGTGACTGGTGCTATTTTCGTACTGGCAATTTCAAGTTACTACTTATTGAAAAAGCGTGACTTGCCATTTGCGCGTCGCTCATTCGCCATCGCTGCTATCTTTGGTTTAGCGTCTACACTTTCGGTGATCTTACTGGGTGATGAATCTGGTTATGAAATTGGTGACGTACAAAAAACTAAACTAGCTGCGATTGAAGCTGAATGGGACACTCACCCAGCTCCAGCGCCATTTACTTTGTTCGGTATTCCAAATAAAGAAACCATGTCTACTGACTACGCGATCAAAATTCCTTATGTCATGGGGATTATTGCAACACGTTCAACTGACAAAGAAGTGATAGGTATTAAAGACCTGATCGTACAACACGAAGCGCGTATTCGTAACGGTATGGTGGCTTACTCACAGTTAGAACAACTTCGTGCAGGCGATACGTCTCCTGAACTTAAAGCAGCATTTGCTGAGTCTCAAAAAGACTTGGGTTATGGTCTGCTTCTGAAAAAATACACAGACAAAGTGGTCGATGCTTCTGATGATCAAATCAAAGCTGCTGCAAAAGACACTATTCCACATGTTCCAAGCTTGTTCTGGGCATTCCGTGCAATGGTTGCTTCTGGTTTCTTAATGCTCCTTCTGTTCGTACTTGCTACCTTTGCTGTCGGTAAACGTAATGCAGAAAACAAACCTTGGTTATTAAAGTTTGCTTTATTTGCCCTGCCATTACCTTGGATTGCAGCACAAACAGGTTGGTATGTTGCCGAAGTTGGTCGTCAACCTTGGACTATCGGTGAAGTTCTACCTACACATCTTTCAGCTTCTAGCTTAAGTACAGGTGATGTATGGGGTTCTATCCTTGCATTGGCAGCGTTCTACACTGTACTGCTGATCATTGAAATGTACTTAATGATTAAATTCTCACGCCTTGGCCCAAGTTCTCTACATACTGGTAAATACCACTTCGAGAAACTTGAAGCTGCAAAAAAGGCAAATGAGGAGGCTCAAGCATGATCGAATATGAATTACTCAAAATCATTTGGTGGGTTTTAGTCGGTGTCCTACTGATCGGCTTCGCCCTCACCGATGGCTTCGATATGGGCTCAATGGCGATCATGCCATTCGTAGGTAAAAAAGACGAAGAACGTCGTGCGGCAATCAATACGATTGCCCCACACTGGGACGGTAACCAAGTATGGTTTATTACTGCCGGTGGTGCACTGTTTGCAGCATGGCCAATGGTATATGCAACTGCATTCTCAGGCATGTATTGGGCGCTGTTACTGGTACTCTTCGCTCTCTTCTTACGTCCAGTCGGTTTTGACTACCGTTCTAAACTTGAAAATACCAAGTGGCGTAATTCTTGGGACTGGGGTTTAGCAATTGGTGGTGCCGTTCCTGCCCTCGTATTTGGTGTTGCGTTTGGTAATATGTTCCTTGGTGTTCCATTCACTATGGACGAAACTGTTCGCTCGACTTATACAGGGAGCTTCTTTGCACTGCTTAACCCATTTGCTTTAGTTTGCGGTATTGTGAGTTTATCTATGCTTTGCGCTCATGGTGGTGCATGGCTCATGCTTCGTACAGACGGCGACCTACGTACACGATCTGCAAAAGCGACTCAGCTTATGGGTATCGTATTCTTGGTTTGCTTCTTACTTGCAGGCGCATGGTTATACTTCGGTAATATCCAAGGCTACACATTAGCTCAACCGTTTGACACGAATGGCGTTGCAAACCCGTTAGCTAAAGAAGTGATCACCAATGCCAACCCAGGTTGGATGAACAATTATAGTATTTATCCTATTACTATGATTGCGCCAATCATGGCTATTTTAGGTGCGCTGATCATCATCCTTGCCGCAGGTAAAGGTAAAGCAGGTTTCAGCTTCCTTGGTTCAAGCTTGGCAGTCATTGGTGCAATCTTAACTGCTGGTTTTGCATTGTTCCCTTTCCTTATGCCATCGAGCATCAACCCAACTGTAAGTTTGACTATGTGGGATGCGGTATCAAGTAAAAATACCCTAACTGTGATGACAGTTGCAGCATGTATTTTTGTCCCACTTATCCTGTGCTACACAACTTGGTGTTACTACAAGATGTGGGGTGTAGTCACTAACAAACATATTGAAGAGAATTCACACAGCCTATACTAAGGCTGTGTCTAAGGAGAAAAGACGATGTGGTATTTTGCTTGGATTCTCGGTATTTTGATGGCATGTTTTGCGGGTGTACTTAGTGCGCTTTACATCGAACATCATCAAGATCTAGATGAGGAATAACAAATGACTGATGCTGCTGTAGAAAAATCACTTGTAGAAAAGAAGCCAAATAAATTTGCAATGGTCATTTCCTGCCTGTTAGCTTTTCCTTTGGCAGCCGTGTTACTTGTACATCCCGCTGCCATGCTGGATGACAATGGTGGATATAGCCATCGAGCGCTGATGTTCATCATGATAGGTATTTCAGGTGGTTTTGTGCATGGTGTGGGTTTTACGCCACACCATTGGTTCTGGAAATGGCTTTTTAGCCCCTTTCTCGCTTGGCCACTGATGTTATGGGGCTACTACACATGGTTCCTACATTAATTAATATCTAAATAAAGCCCTCATTTGAGGGCTTTATTATATTTGCGATCAATTTCGGCTTTTTTTTCTGCTGTAATATCGTCTTGCATTTGAAAACAGTCTCTAAATTTTTCATGGATATGATGAATATATTTTTCTTTAGCGGCATGCCTTAGCAAAATTTGAGCTGCCATTATGATAAATCCATTGACTTGCTTCACTATTATTATGCGCTGAGCATCCGCCAACCCAGCTTTTCGCTGAATTAATGAGTTTCGACCAGTATGCACAATCGAATGCAAATGCTTTAACGAATAGAACTTAAACTCTTTAAACATTTCAACAATATGCTTAATTTCTACAACATTTTCTAACTTTGTAATCATTTCAGCTGCGGTAGGAATTTTCACATTCTGAAGCAACTCTTCTTCTCGTTGAATTTCAAATTTCTGAATTTCTATATTAGAGGCGACCATTAGTAACCAATATGCCCTCACCACAGCTTCAAATTGAATTCGAAATAATGCGAGTGCAATATATCTTGGCGTGATTCTAAAAGTTGTAAAATGGCTTCACCATGCTCCATGGATAATTCACAACATTCATAGACCAAATCAAGTCGCTGCACGCCACCAATAAATGCTGAATGATTTAACTCGTTATATAGCTCATCCAACATCGATTCAGAATCACGAAAAATATCGATCAACATCAGCTTCCATTTTTTAAATGCCAAAATTTAAAATATAAAAAAAGCCGGATTAATTCCAGCTTTAAAATTTAACGATGCGTATGAATCGACATCACAATCCCCATACCTGCAAGCATGGATATGACTGCTGTACCCCCATAGCTCATCAAGGGTAATGGATCACCTGTTACAGGCAAGATACCACTAACCATACCTGAGTTCAAAAATACAAAGAAGAAGAAAGTTAAGCCCATCGCCCCTGCATAAAGTCGTCCAAAATTATGGAAGGAATTTAGTCCAATAATTAAACAGCGAACAATAATTGCTGTAAACAAACTAAATAAAAGGAAAACACCAATAAAGCCAAATTCTTCAGCATAGGTCGACATAATAAAGTCAGTATGATGCTCTGGTAGATAACCTAAGTGCGACTGTGTCCCTTCGGTATAACCCTTGCCCATTAAACCCCCTGAACCAATGGCAATTTTAGACTGAATAATGTTCCAACCTGCACCAAGCGCGTCAGATTCTGGGTCAAATAGCGTCAGCACACGTTTTTTCTGATATTCCTGCAAAAAGAACATCCAGAGTACAGGTGCTGCAATCGCAAAAGCGGTTAAAGCACCTGCAATCAAACGCCAAGACATTCCACTTAAAAATAAAACAAAAATACCCGGAATAATCAAACCGATATTCAAGTCAGGCTGTAAAGCGACCAATGCAAATGGAATCAATAATAAAATTAATGCACCGACAATTTGTAAAAATTTCGGTGGAAAAGGTTTTCGCGCAAAATACCACGCCATCATGAGTGGCATGGCAAATTTCATAAACTCACTCGGCTGCATACTGCCGATACCCGGCAAGCTAATCCAGCGTTTCGCCCCCATCCTTTTTTCACCAATGACCAAAACCAACAACAGTAAAAATATACCGATGGCGTATAAGTACGGACTCATAGATTGGTAAACTTTGGGTGGAATTTGCGCGCAGATCAGCATCACAATAAAGCCCACGCCAAAACTTGTGGCTTGACGCAGCACCATTCCCGAGTCTTCTGCGGTCGCACTATAGACAACCATCAGCCCCAATATTGCATTGAGTACCAAGAAGCAAAGTAACCACGGGTCTAAATGAAGTTTAGCCCATCGAGAAGAATCGTGTTTTATACTGCGGCCATCGCGTAATGACTGACGTAAAAAACGATACTGTTGAGAAGGGATCATTGCGAAACAGATCTAAAAAGGATGCGGGAATTATAGATTAAAGCGACAGTAAAAATCACTTTCCCTTAAATATTCCTCGAAATAATCATCTATTAACTTGAGACGCTAAAATTAAACGTGCCAATTCCAAGTCATCAGGATAGGTAATTTTAATATTGTCCGAACGACCCTGCACGACATTGACATGCTCACCGAAAAATTCTAAGGCACTTGCTTCATCTGTGATGGTCGCACCAGCGGCAAGCGCTTGTTCAATGGCATTTTTAAGCACACCCAATTTGGCAATTTGTGGTGTCTGCGCTTGCCATAAAGTTGAACGATCTACCGTAGTTGATATTTGTGGTGCCGTTTCAACTCGTTTTAAGGTATCGCGTACGGGAATGGCGAGAATCGCACTTAGCTCTGAATCGACTGCCGATTGAACTAAATTTTCTAAACTCAACTGTGAGACACATGGTCGTGCTGCATCATGAACAAACACCCAATCATCATCATTGGCAATCGCAGATAGATATTGCAATGCATTGAGTACAGAATGCACACGCTCTGCACCGCCTAAACAAAAATGAGCCTTCTCTTGATTAGTGAGTGCCAAGGTCTGAGCAACATTATCTTGCTCACCTATAGCCAATACATAGCCTGTCAACGGCAATTGGTTGAGACGTGCAACTGTGTGTTCAAGCACAGTTAGACCCGCAATGTTTTGATATTGTTTTAGTTCAGTTTTAGAAAATCGACTTCCTGAACCAGCAGCAGGAATAATAGCCCACAATTTAAGGTTCGGGTGGAAGTTCGGCTGGTTCTGATTCATTGGTACGTAGGTCTACTTTTGCATTTGGATCAATATAAATTGGTTTGTACTGAGTACTGATCGTACTCATCTGTACGAAAGTCTCATGCGGTTTAATTAAACCTAAATCTAGACGAGCATGCTCTTCAATAGCTTCAACGCCATTTTTTAAATCGTATACTTCAGCGGCAAGCACGCGATTTCGTTCTTTTAATTCGTCATTGAGTTCGACTTGTTGTTGTATTTTCTGACTCAGTTGTTGATGTTGATGATAACCACCTTCACCGAACCAGTATAAATATTGAAACCCTGCGATCAAAAAGATCGCAAGGCCCAACAATGCTTTACTCGCTTTGGAGTCAAATACATTTAACATAGATAGCATGATCTGCTTAGTTCAAACCTTTGAACTCAGCTTTACCGCGATATGCAGCATTAGTCAATTCTTCAATACGAAGTAATTGGTTATATTTCGCTACACGGTCAGAACGGCAAAGTGAACCAGTTTTGATTTGACCCGCTGCTGTACCCACTGCAAGATCCGCAATAGTTGAATCTTCAGTTTCACCAGAACGGTGTGAAATTACTGTAGTGTAACCATTTGCTTTTGCAAGGTAGATTGCATCTAGAGTTTCAGTCAACGTACCGATTTGGTTGTACTTGATCAGAATCGAGTTACCCACTTTTTCATTGATACCACGTTGAAGAATTTTAGGATTCGTAACGAATAGGTCATCACCAACCAATTGGATTTTGTCGCCAAGGATTGAAGTGAGGTAAGACCAACCTTCCCAATCAGACTCATCCAAACCATCTTCAATTGAGATGATTGGGTATTGTTTTGCAAAACCAGCAAGGTAGTCAGCAAATTGGTTGCTTGTGAATGCTTTATTGCCTTCACCTGCAAGGATGTATTGACCATCTTTGTAGAATTCTGAAGATGCACAGTCAAGCGCAAGCATAATGTCAGAACCAGCTTTGTAGCCAGTTTTTTCAATTGCTTCAAGAATTACTGTAATTGCTTCTTCGTTAGAACGAAGGTTCGGTGCAAAACCGCCTTCATCACCAACTGCAGTATTTAAACCTTGTTTCTTTAATACTGATTTTAAAGAATGGAAAATTTCAGCACCAGCGCGTAAAGCTTCAGAGAATGAAGTGAAGCCTACTGGCTCAATCATAAATTCTTGAATGTCTACGTTATTGTCTGCATGTGAACCACCATTTAGGATGTTCATCATTGGAACAGGCATAGTCAAAATGCTGTTATTACGAAGGTCTGCGATGTATTGGAAAAGTGGAATTTTCTTTTCGTCAGCAGCAGCGCGCGCAGCAGCTAGCGATACCGCTAAAGTTGCGTTCGCACCTAATTTTTCTTTGTTTTCAGTACCGTCAAGCGCGATCATTGTGTTATCAATGTCTTTTTGTTCGAATACTGATTTACCCAACAATGCATCACGAATTACTGTGTTAACGTTGTTAACCGCAGTTTTAACGCCTTTACCTAAGTAACGAGCTTTGTCGCCGTCACGAAGTTCTAAAGCTTCACGAGAACCAGTTGAAGCACCAGATGGTGCACATGCACGGCCTACAACGCCAGAGGCTAAGATTACGTCTGCTTCGATGGTAGGGTTACCACGAGAGTCCAAAATTTCACGTGCACGAATGTCAACGATTTGGCTCATGAACAATTCCTCAGTTGATTAATAAAAATGATGCGTCAAAAGTGACGCATCAATGTGTATCGAATTAGTGTGTGTCTAACTTTGCGAAACCTTTGACCAAGGTATCGAGTTCTTTTAACTGTGCCAAGAAAGGTTCCAACTGTGACATGCGTAGCGCACATGGACCGTCACATTTGGCATTTTCTGGATCTGGATGAGCTTCTAAGAACAAACCTGCTAAACCAGTCGCCATACCTGCACGTGCCAATGTCGTGATTTGCGCACGACGACCACCTGCAGAATCCGCACGACCACCCGGCGTTTGAAGCGCATGTGTCACATCAAAGAACACAGGGACATTCATTTCTTTCATGATGTCAAAGCCCAACATGTCTACAACTAAATTGTTGTAACCAAATGCTGAACCACGTTCACAAAGAATTAGTTTGTCATTTCCTGCTTCCAAACACTTATGCAAAATATGACGCATTTCGTGTGGTGCGAGGAACTGTGCTTTTTTAATGTTGATGATGGCATCAGTTTTCGCCATCGCTTCAACAAGGTCAGTTTGACGGCTTAAAAATGCAGGAAGTTGGATAATATCCGCAACTTCAGCAACAGGCGCAGCTTGGTATGGTTCATGTACGTCAGTAATAATCGGCACATTAAAGTGTTTTTTAATGTCAGCTAACCACTCGATTCCTTTTTCCAGGCCTGGGCCACGGAAAGAGTTCAAGCTTGAACGATTGGCTTTATCAAAACTTGCTTTAAATACATACGGAATATCCAAGCGTTTGCAGATATCCACATAGGTTTCAGCAATTTCAAAAGCAAGGTCTTTTGACTCAAGTACGTTCATGCCGCCGAATAGTACAAATGGCAAATGATTTGCCATTTGTATATCGCCTAAACGTACAATTTCCTGTGGTTTTAATTGTGACATTTAAACTCTTCCTGGTTTAGTCAAAAACACATTATTTCGCTTTTTGGTACTGCTTTTTAGCAGCATCAATAAAGCCTGCGAATAATGGGTGTCCATCACGTGGTGAACTTGTAAATTCCGGATGGAATTGTACAGCAATAAACCAAGGATGTTCAGGAATTTCAACAGTTTCAACGAGACGCTGTACTGGAGAATAACCTGAAATCTTCATGCCTTTTTCTTCAAGCACTGGGATATAACGGTTGTTCATTTCATAACGGTGACGATGACGTTCAACGATCTCTTCAGAACCGTAAACTTGTGCAGTTTTTGTTCCCGCAACCAATTCAGATTTTTGAGCACCCAGACGCATTGTGCCGCCTAAGTCAGAATCTGCATTACGTTGTTGAACTTCGCCGCGCTCATCTAACCATTCAGTGATTAGACCAATCAATGGTGATTTTGTAGAACGGTTAAATTCAGTTGAAGTTGCATCACTAATACCCGCAACGTTGCGCGCATATTCGATCACAGCCAGCTGCATACCTAAACAGATGCCGAGGAACGGCACACCGTTTTCACGTGCAAAACGAATCGCTTTCATTTTGCCTTCTGTACCGCGCTCACCGAAACCGCCCGGAACTAAGATTGCATCCGCGTCTTTTAATACGTCGGTTACATCTTGGCTTTCAAGTTCTTCAGCATTGACGTAGTCGATTTGAACTTTCACACGGTTTTGAATACCCGCATGTAAAAGTGCTTCGTTTACAGATTTATACGCATCTGGAAGTTCAACGTATTTACCAACCATCGCTACACGAACTGTGTATTCAGGGTTTAGTAATGCATCTACAACGTTATCCCAGTCTGTAAGATCAGCTTCTGGAAGATCGTTATAACCAAAACGTTCACAGATTAAATCATCAACGTTTTGTTCATAGAATGTACGTGGAATTTGGTAAATCGAACGCGCATCTTTACACACCACAACTGCACGTGCTTCAACGTTCGTAAATAACGCGATTTTACGTGTAGTATCAGCATCAACATCATGCTCTGTACGGCAGATCAGGATGTCTGGTTGAATACCAATCGACAAAAGCTCTTTTACAGAGTGTTGAGTTGGTTTAGTTTTTAATTCAGCAGCTGACTTAATGTATGGGAGTAAAGTTAAGTGCATTAACATTGTTCGCTTATGACCGAGTTCGACCATAAGTTGACGTACAGATTCCATGAATGGGAGAGATTCAATGTCACCTACTGTACCGCCGATCTCAACGATCGCAACGTCATAGCCTTCACCTGCGCGAAGAACACGTTCTTTAATATTGTCAGTAATATGTGGAATAACTTGAACTGTACCACCGAGGTAGTCACCACGACGTTCTTTATTCAAGACATCTTGGTACACTCGTCCTGAAGTAAAGTTGTTCAGTTTGGTCATTTTCGCACGACGCAAGAAACGTTCGTAATAACCCAAGTCTAAGTCAGTTTCAGCACCATCCTCTGTGACAAAAACTTCACCGTGTTGGAATGGACTCATAGTCCCTGGATCGACATTAATGTATGGATCCATTTTTACCATGGTTACTTTTAAACCACGGGCTTCTAAAAGCGCAGCCACTGATGCAGCTGAAATACCTTTACCTAGTGATGATACAACACCACCAGTAACGAAAATAAAATGGGTCATTAAGTTTCTCGTACAATGGAGCCTAAATTGGCCTACAATGTTGTGCGATTTTACTTTACTCTGTACCAAGAAAGCAAAGTCATTCCGCATCAATTCATAGAACAATTAACAATTGGCTATTGTAACAGCAATTATCATAAAAATTTAGAGTAAGTTCTTATCATTTCTATATTCTTATTTGCTGTTATAATGCATTTATCCAATCCACACTTTTTTGTTTTGTGTAATTATGAATAAGAAACTTTTAATCTGCGGTGCAATCGCAACAGGTCTACTTCTTACAGCATGTGTAAAAAAAGAAGCACCAAAAGAAGAAGAACAGGAACAGGTTGAAGTTGCAGCATCTGAACCAACAGCATCTGTACCTACACAATTAGAACCAGTTGAAGAACAACCAGTTGTTGAAGAACCGACTCAACAGCAAGTTGAAGTGATTCGTGAAGAGACACCGAATACAACAACTGAAATTCGTCGTGAACCTACTCCTCCTGCAGAAGCTCCTGCTCCAAAAGCAGAAGCACCTAAAGCAGCAGAAAAACCTGCGCAAGCTGCTCAACCTAAACAAAACTCAGGTTCTGCACAGTCTGAAGATGACGCCGTAGCTGCTGCCATTGCTGCTGCAACACCAGCTTTAGAGAACTAAGATCGAAGTTTTATCAAACAAATGATCAAAAAAACCCGGCAAAAGTCGGGTTTTTTATTGTTTCTATGTAAATAAAAATCTGTACCCGACGATGCACTGTTTTTCTCACAACTATTCTTGTAATTTTTCAGCTAAATATTCAATAAATAAACGAACACGTTTCGGTAAATGCTCTTGTTGATAATAGACAGCATGAATAAGCTGTTCATGTGGCTCAATTTGATCGTCTAAAAGTTGTACCAATCGTCCTTCTGCAATATCTTTTTCTAACATAAAAATCGAAAGACAAGCGATGCCCATCCCATGAATCGCAAGCTCGCGTATCGTTTCACCATTTGACGCCTTGATGTTCGGGCGGATCGTCAGGGGCTTCCCTGCGACTTGGATCGGCCAAGTATTCATATGGGTAATTTGACTAAATCCAAGTAAAGCATGTGCGGTTAGCTCTTCAGCATTTTGCGGACGTCCATGCTGCTGAAGGTATTCAGGACTCGCCACCAAACACAGTCGACTCTTGTAGATAAGTTTTGCATGCAAACTGGAGTCGCTTAATTTTCCAAAGCGAATTGCGACATCTGCTTTATGCTCTAATAAGTCAATCACTTGATCATGATTCACCAATTCAATCTGTATATGCGGATAACGTGCATTAAATTCTGGTATCAAGGGAACGATCATATGCAGAATAAACGAAATCGCAGAATCGACCCGCACCAACCCCGAAGTATCTGCATCTAATTTCAGCAGAGAATCTTCCGCTTCACTCAAATCATTCAATATCCGCCGTGTTTTAGCTAAAAATAATTGCCCCTCCTGCGTCAGCTTAATTTTGCGGGTTGTTCGTTCCAACAGGGTTACATTTAATTTAGATTCCAGACGCTGTAATGCGCGGCTTACACCAGATGCTGTTTGATCCAGTCTTTCTGCTGCTTTAATAATAGAGCCGCTATCTACAATAACAGTAAAAGCCTGCAGCTCCTCAATTGTCGATTTCATTGCTTATTCGATTCGTGATTTTTAATCAATAATATATTCCAAATTCATGCATTTTTCTTCATTAAAATTAGCAGCACAATAGCATCAATTCAAAAAAGAGAATTCCTGATGATTGTTCCCCAATTTGGTGTCGGTACCTTCCGTTTGGCAGGTGAAACTGTCATTCATTCAGTTAAAACAGCCTTAGAGGTAGGATATCGTGCTGTAGACACCGCACAAATTTACGCTAATGAAGCAGAAGTAGGCCAAGCACTCCATGAAAGTCAGGTCAATCGAGCTGATATTTTCTTAACCACGAAAATTTGGACTGAAAATTATGCTGCCGACAAACTAATACCCAGTCTAAAAGACAGTTTAATTAAATTGAGGACTGATGCAGTTAACCTCACACTTATTCATTGGCCAGCACCTGCTCTAGGAGTCGATATTCCTGAATTAATGGGACATTTACTTGAAGCAAAAAAACAAGGTTTGACTGAACATATTGGTGTATCTAATTTTAATATTGAGCTCACTCAACAAGCCATTGATCACATCGGGCTAGAAAATATTGCAACCAATCAAATTGAACTTAGTCCATATTTGCAAAATCAAAAATTGGTCAATTATCTGCAAACGAACAATATAGATGCCACATCCTATATGACCTTGGCTTATGGCAAAGTTTTGCAAGACCCAACCCTGTTAAATATTGCGGCCGAACACCAAGTCACTTCGGCCCAAATTGCACTCGCATGGGCACTGCAAAAAGGTTATGCCGTGATTCCATCATCAACCCAACGTGAACATTTAACCAGTAATTTAAAAGCTCAAGAGATTCATTTAACACCAGAACAGATGCAGGCCATTACCACACTAGACAGAAATGCGCGTGAAGTGAACCCACCTGAACTTGCTCCAGTGTGGGATATTTAATATGAAATTCAATTTTCCATTAATTGCATTAGCCGTAGGTGCTTTTGCAATTGGCACAACAGAATTTTCACCGATGGGTTTTTTGCCTGAAATCGCAGCAGATTTATCGGTATCTATTCCTCAAGCGGGCTTACTGATTAGTGCCTATGCCGTTGGCGTCATGATTGGTGCCCCATTGATGACCTTATGGTTAGCACGTTTTCCAAAACGTACATCACTCATGTTATTAATGACAATTTTCACCCTTGGCAATCTGCTTGCCACAGTTGCGCCAGATTATTTAGGTTTAATGGCTGCGCGTTTAGTGACGAGTTTGAACCACGGCGCCTTTTTTGGCTTAGGCTCTGTCGTCGCAGCAAGTGTTGTTCCAAAAGATAAACAAGCCAGTGCCGTTGCTATGATGTTTATGGGCTTGACCATTGCCAATATTGGCGGCGTGCCACTCGCAACATGGGTGGGGCAAAATATCGGTTGGCGTATGTCTTTTGCGGCCATCACCTTACTTGGCATCATCACCATGTTGGCATTATGGAAAGCACTGCCCCATCAGCAACAGACCGAAAAACCGGATGTACGAGCAGAGTTAAAAGTATTAACACGCATGCCTGTTGTTTTAGCACTGCTCACCACGGTCATGAGTGCTGGAGCTATGTTCTCGCTCTATACCTATATCGCACCAAGCTTAAAAGTCTTTACTCATGCAAGCCCCGAACTTATCACTTTCATGTTGGTCTTAATCGGGATCGGATTTTCAATTGGTAACCATTTCGGTGGTAAGTTCGCAGATCAATCCTTAGATAAAACCTTGATTGGCTTTTTAGTCTTACTCATGCTGATGATGCTGTTATTTCCAATTTTAGCAACAACCACCATTGGCGCGGCGATTGCATTAATCATCTGGGGAGCAGCAGCCTTTGCCGTCGTACCACCTTTACAAATGCATGTTATGACAGTAGCTCACGATGCACCAGGCCTCGCTTCTTCAGTGAATATTGGTGCATTTAATCTTGGAAATGCTTTGGGCGCTGTTGCAGGTGCCGCAGTGCTAAATCTCAACCTAAGCTATGCTGCAGTGTCTTATGCAGGCGCTACACTGAGCGCTATAGCGTTGATTTTAGTATTGATACAGATGAAGCTTAAACCTCAAACATCTGCATGTTGCGCACAAGCTGAGTAACACACACTTAAAATAGCCTACCCAAAGTAGGCTATTTTTTAGTTCGCATATAACTTTAAAAAATCTGCCATCAATTTGGTTGCCCATGAATGGGTTTCCACTAAACCTTCATAATAACCACAGTGACTGCCTTTTTTGGTGGTTACCACCACAACATTCGGCAAAGAACGGATTAATTCTTTATAGGGTTCAAAGTTTTGAATGTGGCAAACAGGGTCATCTTCGGCATTTAAAATCATCAATGGAATTTTAAGATTTTCAAATACATAAATTGGATTGGTAGATTTTGCATAACTTTCATAATCGGCAAAACCAGCCATTTGGAAATAAGCACGCTCAAACTGCGCCAGATCTTTACTTTTTAGGACTTCTATTAAAGATGGTGTTGTTGACCATGTTGCAGAATAGGGTTCTACAAATTTCTGAAAGAGCTTCTTGGTCATCATTTTACTGTAAAAAGGATGTACATTTTTAAAGCCAAGCTCAGTATCATAGCCCGGACATAAAGCAAAAGCCGCTTTAAGTGGTGTTTCCTCACCTTGTTCGCCTAAATAGCGGACCAATAGCCCCGTTCCTGCAGATGAACCGACGCCATACAAACACGATTCGGGAAATTTCTGCTGAATAAAGGCAATCTGTTCACGCAGGTCATCGGTTGAACCAAATAAATTTATTTTGGCAACTGGCATAGGTAAATTGGCATGACCACGTCTTAAACACAGTGCAATGCGCCAACCTGTATATAGATGAAGATCCCGAACCACTTCTCGCATACTTTCAGGCGTTCCCGTAATCGTATGCATGAGTACCACAGTTGGCACATCCGCAGGTAAATCTAAGCCCAACCATGCAATGGCTGTGATTCCACCATCAGCCATGGTTAGCTGCTCTATAGCATCATATTTAAGCTTCACTTGACGCTTTTTAATGACATCAAAATACAGTAAATGTGCGTGGGTATTCGACAGCCAAGGCGTAGGGCGATATTTTTCATGTAGTTGCTTTAACTTCGGCAGCACATGTTTCATTTGCCCTTCAGGATGATAATAAAGCTGTGGTAATTCTGCACCGATGGCATGATCTACAAAATTTAAAAGAGCCTGACGCCCTTTATGAATCACATTATTCATTGACCTTACCTTCACCTCGCTTCGCACCACAGCAAATTATTCCAATCTTTTCACTTTGACTAACAATGCCCATTAAAAAAAACGTATCTACAAAACCATATCTCGCTAGCAATATTTGTTTGCTTAAGCCTCAAAAGCAAAAAGCATGACAATATCCATCATGCTTTTTATCATTCTGTGATGAGCATTTAAAATCAGCAGATTTAAGGCTGATATTGCATAATGCGCTCACCCATTTTTGCAGCCAATGCTTCTAAGCCACTTTTTGGACGAAGCATGACTTCAAAATCAATCATCTGACCTTGTTCATTAAACTGAATCATGTCGATCCCTTTTAACTTTTTCTCGCCAACATTGGCAGAAAACTCAAGAACTACGTTCAAGCCATCTTCTGTATAGAACTCACGGTGATAGGTAAAATTTTCAAAAATTTGAATCACATTGGTCAAAATAAAAGTTACTACAGGCTTACCTGGATATGGGTTAAACGCGACAGGTGAACGAAACACCACATCTTCTGCCAAGAGTTCATTTAAAATATTCATATCCCGTGTGTTAAGCATTTCGTGCCAACGTGCAACAGATTTTTTTGTTGTTTCAATAGTCATGTTTATGTCCTTTTTTTTGATGAATCATTTCCCTTTCCTCAAACTCCTCTCCCAAATGGAGAGGAAGCACGACAACTGCATATTAAATTGAATGAAGTTGTCGTGGTTTAGTATGAGGCTGATTAAATCACCGCAGCCAAATCTGCACCTTGACGAATGGCACGTTTAGCATCCAACTCACCGGCTTCTTTCGCACCTCCAATCAAATGCACATTTTTGCCATCTGCTTGTAGCTGTTCATACATCGCGGTATAGGATTCCTGACCTGCACAAATCACCACATGATCAACATCTAAAATACGTGATTGACCATCAACGGTAATATGCAAACCTTGATCATCAATTTTGTCGTAGCTTGCACCCGCAATCATTTTCACATCGCGGTGTTTCAAACCTGTACGGTGAATCCAACCCGTGGTTTTACCTAAGCCAGCACCAACCGATTTAGCCTTACGTTGCAATAAATACACTTCACGCGGCGATTCTTCGACGTCTGGATGTTTCAAGCCACCGACTTGCGCATAAGTGGTATCAATACCCCATTCATCATAAAATTTCTCAGGATTGAGGCTACCGCTTTCACCTTCATGCGTTAAATATTCAGCCGTATCGAAACCAATACCGCCTGCACCAATGATCGCTACACGTTTGCCCACAGGGTGACGTTCACGTAAAACCTGTAAATAGCTCAATACTTTTGGATGATCAATACCATCTATATCTAACTGACGCGGTGTAACACCCGTCGCCACCACGATGTCATCAAAATCAGACTGTGCTAACTCTTCATAAGTTGCCGTATGGTTCAGTACCAATTTAATCTGAGGTAATAGTTCTATTTTACGTCTGAAATAACGCAGCGTTTCATAAAACTCTTCTTTACCAGGAATCGTTTTCGCAATATTAAACTGCCCACCAATTTGGCTCGATGCTTCAAAAATAGTTATGTTATGACCACGCTCTGCAGCATAAGTTGCAAAGCTTAAACCTGCAGGTCCCGCACCAATCACAGCAATATTTTTCACCTGTGCAGATTCTTTAAAAATCAGTTCAGTTTCATAGCAAGCTTGAGGGTTAACCAAACATGTTGCAATTTTCATTGAGAAAATATGATCTAGGCAGGCTTGGTTGCAACCGATACAGGTATTAATTTCATCACTACGACCTTGTTCTGCTTTTTCCACAAAACGTGGGTCAGCCAGCATTGGACGTGCCATGGACACCATATCTGCATCACCCGAAGCAAGTACGTGCTCAGCCATTTCAGGAGTATTGATACGGTTTGAGGTGATTAAAGGAACATTCACAAGACCTTTTAATTTCTTGGTCACCCATGTAAATGCAGCACGTGGCACTTTGGTTGCAATGGTCGGAATACGTGCTTCGTGCCAGCCAATACCGGTATTGATAATAGTTGCACCGGCTTTTTCAATGGCTTTTGCAAGTTGCACAACTTCTTCAAAAGTCGACCCACCCTCAACCAAATCCAACATAGAAAGACGATAAATAATAATAAAATTTTCACCAATTAATTCACGCGTACGACGCACGATCTCAATTGGAAAACGAATACGGTTTTCATAACTGCCGCCCCATTCGTCATCACGGTGGTTGGTACGTGCAGCAATAAACTCATTAATTAAATAACCTTCTGACCCCATGACTTCTACACCGTCATAACCCGCTGTCTGTGCTAACTGAGCACATCTAGCAAAGTCATTGATCGTGCGTTCGACGTCTGCTGTGCTTAAAGCTTGTGGTTTTACTGGGTTAATTGGTGCTTGAATTGAAGAAGGTGCAACATTATTGGCCTGATACGAATAACGACCTGTATGCAAAATCTGCATCGCAATTTTACCGCCAGCATCATGTACCGCCTGCGTAATTACTTTATGCTTTTCTGCTTCTTCTAAAGAGTCTAATTTTGAACCACCAGCAAATGTCACACCATCATCATTGGGAGAAATACCACCGGTTACAATCAAACCTACACCGCCTTTCGCACGCTCTGCATAAAAAGCTGCCATGCGTTCATAGCCACCCGGTGCTTCTTCCAGACCGATATGCATAGAACCCATCAATACACGGTTCTTTAGCGTTGTAAAACCTAAATCTAGTGGTGCCAATAAATTTGGATAATTTGACATTTTTTCTCCTTAGCGTGCTGAAAAGCTGGCTATTTTTATCTTCGCTTGTATACGAGCTTTCTCTTTCCATCTACGCATACAAGATTTTTGCAACTTGTTGCACTAATTTATATGCGAGATTTGATTTTTATGCAACATGTTGCATAATAAAAAGTACAAAACTATTTTGACTGAGCCATATATGTCTTTAGCCCATGTTTTACTCACGAGCTTACTTGAAAAACCGAGTACAGGAATTGACCTTGCACGCCGTTTTGACCGCTCTATGGGCTTTTTTTGGAATGCAACACATCAGCAAATCTACCGTGAACTCAGTGGTATGCAGCAAAAAGGCTGGATCAGCACTATTGAAGATGAGCACAGCACAACCCGTAAAAAAACCTACCAAGTTGAACAACTTGGACGTGTTGAATTAGCCAATTGGATGGTTGAGCAAAGCCCTCCGGCTCAATTACGTGAAGAGTTGATGGTTCGTTTACGTGCAGAAGCTCAGCTGGGTACAAATGGCGTATTACCCGAATTAGAGCGCCATCTTGAAATTCACAAAGAAAAACTAAAAGTGTACCAGTCTATTTTTGCAAAAGACTTTGCACATGCGCATGATGAAGACCGTACTTTGTACATTCATAAAATGATTTTACAGCTTGGGATTGATTTGGAAATCGGTTGGATCAAATGGCTTGAAACCATCATTCCACAGTTACATAAGTTTAATCGCTAAAACAAAAAATAAATAGGAAGCCGCATGCCACACTATACAATGCCCGATCAGCAACAACTGTATGTTCGTGAATATGGTCAAGGAGAACCCATTCTGGTTTTATCTGGACTGGGCATGCAAAGTTGGCAATGGCACCCTTTTCTATATCAACACCGAAAGCATTTTAAATTTATCATTCCAGACTGGCGTGGATTTGGCGGCTCTAAACTTTGTCAAATTCCAAATATGGACACCATTTCAAGCCATTGGCGAGATATTGACAGCTTAGTTTCCCAGCTCGGTTACGATAAACTCACGGTGATTGCCTACTCCATGGGGGCAACGACCACCATGCACGGTTTAAAATACGGTCAGTTTGCCGAAAAAATTAAACGTTATTTGCACATCGATCAAACGCCTAAAATTAGAGTAGATGAAGATTGGCAATATGGTTTATATGGCAAACGTCACACTGAGTTTTTAAGTATTTTAGAAGACATCTCGAAGGTACTTGCAACTAACCTCTCCGTGCCATTTGCACAGCAGATGAATAAACATGACCGTCAAGGTCTGGTCGACGCTTGGTTAAGATTCATAGACTTACAAAATAGCAATCCTTATGCATTATCCGCTTTCCGTTTCGCATACCAACAACCAACTTTACAGAAGCTGATGTTACCATCACAAAGTGTGGCCTATTTATATTGGTATATTCAAAATTATTTGAACCATACTGAAGATTATCGTGAAGCCATTGCAGCACTCACCGCTCCGACGACTTTTTTCACAGGGGCAAAATCGATCCTCTATCCTGCCCAAGGTCAAAAAATTATTGCTGACAGCCTAGCCAATGCAGAGCAGATTATTTTTAAAAAATCGGGACACACGCCATTGCTCAGTGAACCGGTCAAATTCAGCCGTGAAATCACCAAGTTTTTAAAACAAGCGCTCTAATAAGACTGAATAAAAAAATAGGCTCAATACTTTCAAGAATGAGCCTATGTTTTATGCAGAAAGGTGTTACTTAAACGTTTGCTTCAAAATTGAATTTCAAATTTAACGTTATTATTACTTTTTAAAATAAGCACTAGAAAACCCGACGATCGTATTCAATTGCTTCCAAATCATATACTTGGTAAACGCAGTCAAATAAAGGACGCGCCAACTCCCCTTCATCATCATTCCGCACGATCAAGTAAATTTGGCTAATGGCCGCACTATCCGATAATTTCACATAATTCACATGCCTAAACTGCATAATTTGTACAGATTCAGGAACAATACAAATACCTTCGCCTGCTGCAACCATGCCTAGTGATTGCTGCAAATCTGCTTGGGTGTTAAAGCGTTTCGGCTCCATACCGTATTCTAAAAACAACGACTTGATCAGCGTTGCATAACTTTGACCATCCGTTGCTGGATAGATAAAAATCTGCTCATCTTTGAGATTATTTAATGCAATCTGCTGCTGTGAAGATAAAGGATGGCTCGAATGCACCGCAACAATTAGCGGCTCTTCACGCAATAGCACACGTTTAACCGCCTGATCCGACACACGAACTCGGCTAAAACATGCATCAACCCGACCTTCTTTTAATGCCTGAATCTGATCAACTGCACTCAGTTCGATTAAATTTACATTTAAGTGTGGGTATTGCTGGCGGAACAAATAAACAATTCGAGGTAATAAACCACAGAGTAACGAACCGCCATAGCCAATATTAATAGTACGTTCAGTGGCACTGGCCCGCTGCGTAATGAGCTTAATCTCTTCTGCATTGGAGAGTAATTTCACGGCTTGCTGATAAAAGAAACGGCCGATGGTGGTGGTTCTTAAAGGACGGCTGCCACGCTCAAAAAGCTGTGCACCCAACTCTTCTTCTAAATTTTGAATTTGACGACTTAAAGGAGGTTGAGCAATAAATAGCTTTTCAGCAGCCTTCGTAAAACTCTGTTCTTCTACAACGGCGACAAAGTAACGTAAATGTCTTAATTCCATGACATTGTCCTTTAATGTCGAATTTCTTTCATAATGGTCTTGTATTTGAATATATCAGGACGACACTCAAATCACATCCTTCAAATTCGGTTATTTAAAAGATATATACACCACATTTATTGTTTGGTCATGCTAATGTGAAACGATTACAAGGTTAACCCGACTTTAGTCTTGGCAATTTTGCTCAACTTTCTCACATGAAAAACTACAAAACGTGATTGACTTCATGAAACAATTCAAGTTAATTAGCTAAATCGTTGCAAATATGGAATAAGAACAGTGCTGAGTGATCTAGATGATTTTTATTGTTTTGCCCAAGTGGTCGAGCATGGTGGTTTTAGTGCAGCAGAACGTGCAACAGATATTCCAAAATCAAAACTGAGTCGTCGGGTCTATAACTTAGAAGAACGTTTAGGTGTCCGCCTGATTCAACGTAGCTCACGACATTTTGCTGTTACAGATATTGGTATGAATATCTATCGCCATGCACAAGTCATGATGAATGCCGCTCAAGCCGCACACGATTTGGTTGATCATCTCAGTACGCAGCCGCGCGGCTTAATTAAAGTCAGCTTACCGGTTTCCATCGCGCAAAATGAAATGACCAAAATTTTGCCTGAATTTTTAAAGCAATACCCAGAAATTAAAGTGCAAATGATGGTGACCAATCGCCGCGTAGATATCATTAATGAAGGCTTCGATCTTGCGCTACGTGTACGTTCAAATCTAGACGATGACCCGAATTTAGTTATTCGTAAATTTGAAACGATTGAGCAGCACTTATTTGCCAGTCAGGCCTATCTGAATAAATTTGGCGAACTCAAACAACCTGAAGATTTATCACAGCATCAAATCTTAAGTATGGCGGATGAGCATCTCGATCAACATATTATTGTGACCGATGCACAGCATCATCAGAAAAAAATCAAAGTTAACCCAACCGTGATGGGTTCTGACCTATCGATGTTAGCTGCACTAGCCTGCCAAGATTGTGGCGTGGTGTTATTACCCGATAGCATTGTGTCCGATCATGTGAAATCAGGTGCTTTGGTTCATGTATTACCTGAATGGAAAGCTGCACATGGTATTTTCCATGCTGTATATCCATCTCGTCGTGGCTTATTACCGGCTGTACGTGTTTTCATTGATTATTTAGTTGAAAAACTCAGCCAACATGAACACGCTAAATTTTAGGCAAAAAAAAGCTTACCCATGTGATGGGTAAGCGAAAACTTAAAAACTAAGTAAAATCAGAAACTACAGCAGAATCTGTAATCATATTATATAAATAAAATACATCTTTATTAAATCGTTAATAGCTCTAACTGATTTTCAGAGTTATAAGCAAAACCTTATAAATTAAGCTATAGAGAAAACCTCTTAGTCTTAAAACCTATAACGCTCATACACACTACAACTTATTAGACTAAAGTCAAAAAATATACACTTGTACAATTTAATTTAACTTCAATCCTTTAGATACAGCAGATTCAGGATTAAATTCGCGATTTAGCTTAGATTGCAGGATATGTACCTGTACCTTCTGGCCATGGAGATAGCAACTCAAAACCACTATCGGTTACAACCACCATATGCTCCCACTGTGCAGATAAAGAGCGGTCTGCAGTAATCACTGTCCAGCCATCTTTTAACTCTTTAGTTCGCGCTTTACCGCTGTTAATCATCGGCTCAATGGTAAAGACCATGCCTTTTTTTAGAATTACACCTTGACCCGGTTGACCATAGTGTAAAACGCTCGGTTGCTCATGATAAACCTTACCAATCCCATGACCACAGTATTCACGTACAATGCTGTAGCCTTCACGATGAGCAACTTGTTGAATGGCATAACCTACATCTCCCAATGTTGCTCCCGGTTTAACTGCATGAATCCCAGCAACCATGGCCTCGTAGGTAGTTTCGACTAACTTTTTAGCCGCAGGTGAAACTTCACCCACATAGTACATACGACTGGTATCACCAAAATAACCATCTTTAATGATGGCAACATCAATATTGATAATGTCACCATCTTTCAATACAGTTTCTTTCGAAGGAATACCATGACAAACCACTTCATTCGGTGAAATACAGGTGGTTTTGGTATAGCCATAGTAGCCAACGTTGGCAGGAATCACTTTAAGTGTGTTGACGATAAAATCATTACAGATATCGTCTAGATATTCAGTGGTCACGCCCGGCTTGACATACTCCCCGATCATCTCTAAAACCTGAGCAGCTAAACGACCTGAAATGCGTAATTTTTCAATATCTTGCTCGGTTTTAATCGTGATTTTGGAAGCTTTCATCTGAATATCCTCAAATTTGAATACACCGAATTATAGACCTTTTAGATTTTTTTTGTTTTATTCAGCCAATATTTCTGCATTTATTCGGCTTATAGCATCCTATTTAGTGCTGAAAATTAGAACAATTGATTTATATCTGATAAATCTTAATCGCTAAACATATTTCTATAAAAAATTTATATACAATAAATTTCTTTTATTTATCATAAATATAAATAAAACATTATTTTATCTGTCAATATATTCATGATTCGTATTATAAAAACTATCTATACGATTTATAAATTTTGCTCCAAAAACGAGCTTAATTGCACTAAAATTGCCTTTTTTCACAGTTCATCTCCCCTTTATGACAAGTCTTCGTACACGGGATATTGTTGCCTTAGGTTTTATGACCTTTGCACTGTTTATTGGTGCAGGTAACATTATTTTCCCACCAATTGTCGCACAGCAAGCGGGTGAACATGTTTGGTTAGCTGCATTTGGTTTCTTAATCACCGCAGTTGGTCTACCTGTCATCACGATTATTGCTTTGTCGCGTGTTGAGGGTTCTATTCAAGTTTTAAGTTCACCTTTGGGTAAAGCAGCCAGCATTATCCTTACTGTCGCGTGTTACTTAGCTGTTGGACCTTTATTTGCAACACCTCGTACAGCTACCGTTTCATATGAAATTGGTTTCTCTTCTTATTTTGGTAACGGCGCAAACAGTCTGCTAATTTATAGCGTGATTTATTTTGCATTAGTGACCATTGTTTCACTTTATCCAAACAAAATTT
Source organism: Acinetobacter sp. YH16056_T (assembly GCF_024605895.1). Taxonomy (NCBI): domain Bacteria; kingdom Pseudomonadati; phylum Pseudomonadota; class Gammaproteobacteria; order Moraxellales; family Moraxellaceae; genus Acinetobacter; species Acinetobacter sp. YH16056_T. Next base: position 1,834,313 of record NZ_CP094545.1, read on the forward strand.
TGGATACTGTGGGTTATTTCCTTTCACCGCTCAAGATCTTAGGTCTCATTGTACTGGGTATCTCTGCGTTCTTTATCCCTGCCGGTGTGATTCCACCTGCTATTGGTAATTACGTGGCTGCACCAGTTTCAGAAGGTGTGGTCAATGGTTATTTAACCATGGATACTTTAGGCGCTTTAGTTTTTGGTATCGTGATCGTAAAAGCCATTACTTCACGCGGTGTAACGGATAGTAAGCTCGTCACTAAGTATGCTGTCATTGCCAGTATTATTTCTGGTATTGGACTTACACTGGTTTATATCAGCTTGTTCAAACTCGGTATGGGCAGCCATGATATTGCTCCAAATGCAACAAATGGTGCAGTGATCCTGCATGCATATGTACAACATGCATTTGGTGATATGGGCGCTTATTTCCTATCCGCAATGATTTTTGTTGCATGTATGGTGACTGCGATAGGCTTGACCTGCGCATGTGCTGAATATTTCTCAGAATTGACTAAAATTCCATACAAAGTTTTTGTGTTCATTTTAGTTGGCTTCTCACTGCTGATTTCAAACTTAGGTTTAACCAAACTCATTGCTGTTTCAGTACCTGTTTTAAGTGCGATTTATCCACCTGCGATTGTAGTTATCCTACTTAGCTTCTGCTCTAAATGGTTTATTTCACCATCAAGAGTTATTGCGCCTGTTACCGCATGTGCGTTTATTTTCGGTATTTTTGACGGTTTAAAAGTGGCTGGTTTCGAAGATGCACTTCCAAGCTTTATTGCCAATCTACCGCTTGCTCAACAAAATTTAGCATGGCTGATCCCTTCTGCGATTGTGCTGATTATTGCTGCTGTAATTGACAAAGTTAAAAAATAACCTTTTTTGACCTGTCTAAAATCGGAGTTTTACCCGAATGACGATTTTACCTGTGACCAATAATTGTCGAGTTTTACCCAAACTGACATTTATTTGTCCTACTACAGCGCAATAATCCTAAGTCATTGAACTTTTAAATAAAGTTTTATTTTCATGATGAGAAAAAAAGCCAGCCCTTTGGCTACAAAATATAATAATAGTTAAAATACAAATACTTTCTGCAAAATACACCGTACACAAACTCCATGATTAAGCCCGATTCAGACTGTAAGCTAGGCGGTTTCGTGTCATAAAGCCGATATACCCGTGTTGGTATATATATTGCTTATTCATACATAGATATTATGCATCGACCATTTTACTCACTAGTCAACACCTTTAGATTCATAATATTTAGTATATGAATAAAATGATTATTCTTATATGATGATCTAACATAGTTTTATGACAAAATAATGACATTTGCTATTGAAATACTTCTAGTTTCGAAGTACAACAGTAGTTCAAACCTGACCAAAATCATGGGTTTTGGCGAAACAACAACACGGAGGGGTGGAGATGTTATCAGTACATTTCAAAAAGCAATTCTTCATTAACGCTCTGAAGGCAAATAAGAACATGGTGACCTATACAAGCACCACTATTGCTCTCATGCTGACACTACTTATTCAAGGCTTAATACAAGGAAATTTAAGACCTGAATACTTTGCTTATGCGCTTATTGTCTCGGTGGCCTTTTATTTATGGGCAGTCATTGACCACAAATATCGAAAGCAAAAATCAACAGAATTTTAAGTTAGAAGATGGATGAGGCATCATCCATCTTGAAAAAAGAAAAGATGCCACCCCTACCTTCTCGATTATTTAATCCATTTTAAAAAACAATACAAATAATCCCTAAAATAACCAGAAAATCATCAGCCTTTTCTCATGAATTTTCGATTCTATTTAACTTCAAATTTTGTTTTATAAATTCTTCTACATAGCCATCGTCTGCACTTTAAAAGCTTTTAGTTCTTGATTAGCTTCCAATCTCATGCAAACCATTTCTAATTGATATTGCTTTGTTTAAAACCAAAATTTAACGATGACTCCAAAGAGCAATCCGAGTGTTGCAATTAACTCGCCTATCACCAATCCAAGCATTGCCATACTCATCATCCATTTAGGTAAATGCCATTTGCCTAAGACGTGCGGGACTTTAAATTGATTGGTGGTATCGGCTAAATAGCCATGCAGTACATAACTTAAAATCGAAAAGCTAAAAAAGAACAAATTGATGATTACAAAGAGTAAATTGAGTGTATGTGGAAGTGCTGAAAAATAGGCCAATACCGCCAAAATGAGCGTTGCTGGGGCGTATAACAAACTACTCCGATGTGCTATATCGACATAATAATGCGCACGTGCTAGTTCAGAATGTCTTATTTGTGCATATTTCCACACCCCCGTGAGCATACCTACCCATAAATAAATCCCACTAAAAACTATCGCAATTTTTACTGCACTTGAAAGTTGAAATATATCCATTTTTAATTCAAATCCATTGTTCAATTATACGCATTATTTTTATCTGTATTTCTTCTCCAATAATACTTACTTCTAACCTATTATGACATGACTTTAGAGTCATACTCTTTTCAAGTTTCTTTTTGGAACTTGTTTAAATTAGTGACATCGGAATACATCCATAAAGTTTGAATCATGTCATCATCTGAAAAACTCACGATTCATTGCCAAGACGGCTATCCACTGAGTGCGCGCTATTATCCGCACCAGACAGAGCTCAAACAGGTTTTACCTGTGTTGATTTGTCCAGCCACAGGCATTACCAATCAATTTTATAATAGTTATGCAACATGGTTGAGCCAACAAGGCTATGACGTTTTAGTTTTTGATTTTCGTGGTATTGGTGAGTCGCTACACAGCCCTCTAAAAGAATCGACAGCAAGTATTGTGCAATGGGGGCAGCTTGATATCCCTGCGGCAATCGACGCCTTGATCAGTAAAACGCAAGCGCCTAAAGTCATATTACTCGGTCATAGCGCAGGCGGACAATTATTAGGTATCGTGCCAAATTTTGACAAAGTTGCTAAAGTGGTTGCTGTTTCTGGCTCTACAGGTCATGTAAAAAAACTTAAAGGTCGTACCAAACTTTTAGCTCCAGTGATGTTTAATGTGATCTTCCCGATTGCACGCTATACCATTGGCTATGGCCCGACCAATGCAATTGGCATGGGTGAAAATTTGCCAAAAGATGTTGCTCGTGAATGGGCTGAATTTTGTAGCAAACCCGGTTATGTCATCAATGCCTTAGGCAAAACTGTTCAGCATGATTTTCATCAACAAGTGAGCTGCCCGATCACTGCCGTATGGAGCTCTGATGACGAAATCGCCACGGAAGCCAATGTCAAAGACTTGCTGCGCTTATACCCGAATGCTTCGACTCAAATGATTGAGTTAAAACCGAAAGAAACAGGTCATAAAGCCATCGGACATATGTTGATGTTTAAATCGTCACATCAAAACCTATGGCCGATCATTGAACAACAGTTACACGCTTAAGTTTTTGCCACTCAGTCAGTAATCCGGCTGAGTGGTCTTTTTATGGACTGCACAATAATTTCTACTTTTAGATTCAATCACCCTGCCTGACAGCTTACATATTTTATTTTTCTATCTTTAAAATCTGCACTGAACGTCCAAGTGTACTTATTTTCTTCAGCCGACCATTGCAAAAAATGATATAACTATTTTTTCTCAATTATATTCTATTTTGGCATGAGTGAAGCACGACACAACCTCGACAGAATTGATCGTTTAATATTATCCGCATTAAGAGAAGATGGACGACTCACCATAGCCCAGCTTTCTGAACGTGTTGGTCTCTCCTCTTCGCCGTGTTGGACACGCTTAAAGCGTCTAGAAAATTTAAAAATTATCGACGGCTATACAGCCAACATCAACCCAAAATCGATTGGGATCAATGAATTATTCTTTATTGAAATTACATTAGAACGTCACGACGATGAAATTTTAGATCAATTTAGTGAAACTTTAGCCAATATGCCAGAAGTAGTAGAAGCACATTTAGTCACTGGCGATTATGATTATTTGGTGAAAGTTGCAGTTAAAAATGCTGAACACTATGAGCGTTTTTTACGTAAAAATTTATATTCTATGAAAGGTATACGCCATACCCGCTCCATTTTTGCGCTACGACAATTAAAATCTGCCAGCAGTGCTGACCTCATGATGATTGAGTAATGAGTCAATATAGATCTAATCTATAAAATGACTTTAAAATTTAAGGGCAATTGAGTTCAGCACTCAATTGCCCTATTTATGTGTTCTAATCTATATAGCCATCTTTTTTCAATTTTTTATCTGTCAAATACTCACGTATGACCAATGTTGCAATAATAATGATGGCTTCTAAGATCACTACTGTGACGGTTAGTTTGGTAAATACTTCGATACTGAGCAACTCAAACCATAATTGAGCGATGGCTAATAAACCCCATAAAACTGAAATAATAAGTGCACTAAAGACACCGTATTTCATTTTTCTCTCTCCAAAACAACTACATAAGCTTCGCGCTTCCAAAAAAGCAGCATACGACGGATATCCTTTTCCATCGTAATCACCGCCCAACCTTGCTGTGCATTTTGATTTAAAAAATTAGTGAATTTAACAGGATCAACTTTTGAAGAGCCAAGCAGCAAAGATCCCAGCATACCTTCTTGATAGATAACAACTTTATATTCTTTCATCAATATAGTTCTTTATGGTTATAGTGAATTGAACAAATGTTCATGGCAAAGTATAGCGATCGCTTTTTCCTAAAACAACAAAGTTTTAACTGTCAATTTACTCAGCATTTTTTCAATTTTATGCTTTAATATACACAGTATGAGATGAGCCTTATATGAGTATCACGCGAGTGATACGACTAGCCCCTAACCATGGGGGCTTTTTAATGTCCGCATTTATGATTTTCAAGTTTTAGCATCTTTGAGAGACTCTTTCGCTAATAGTTTGCTGTGTCTTTCGACATGCTGCCAGCATAGCCCTATACTCGTAAAGCTAAGAAAGTATTCAAAGCAACGATATACTTACTTAAATCTATCACCGATCAGTTAAAAATAATCACTGCAGTCTCTTCTGCCTGCAAATATCTAGGTGTCAGCACTTCACGCTTCTATGCATGAAAAATGTTAGATTTATTTATGTATGATGATTTGAAAGCTATCCATTGGCAGCATCATACTCATTTAGGCGCACAATCATGTCCATGACATACATGATCTTGATTATCGTATGAATGAATGTTCTGTCTGTAGAATCTAAGAATATTTAAAAAGCTAAGTTTACTGAATAAAGTTGCACGCAAATATAAGCATACAACGGATATTACTTATATCAGTACCAAGCAAGATGGGTTGTATTTATGTGGATGCTAAGTTTATTTAGTCGTTGTACTGTCTGTTGGCAAACTAGCCATTGTAATGGTCAAGTAAAATCAGACCATCAATTGATATGCGTGTAATGCATTTAATTAAGCAGTAGCTCATCAAGGTTATCCAAACAGGTGCATGGTACATTTCCTTGCAAAGCAATACTTCACAGACTCGAAGTACTGTAATCATGATTGTAGGGGCTATTTATTGATGAATAACGGTATTCTAGTATACAACCGTCGCGACCTTACACAGTATGCTGCTCATGGGATAATGCAGTAAGCGAAGCTTGTCTCCCACATTAAAAGACCATGTGATTCACGGTAGTGTTTACTACTAGAAAAGAAACCGATGCTGTATTATTCTCAAAGTTTACTACCATCGAATTAGACGACCTTCTACAAATGACTGGTTAAGTCTAAAAGCCTTTAAGCAGAAATATTTTAAGTATTTAGAAGGGATGACCGTTCACGATATTGTTTAGGATCAATGCTTCACTTGCTTGATGGGGCACTATGAAACAGTCACTTGCCGCAGTAAATCTGAAGTTCTGATGTGCATATAAAAAATCCTCCTAAGCGGAGGATTTTTCGACTAAAACCTTATGAAGTTTAGAATTTTGCTTCTAGCACATTCGCTGACACTTGGTTTTTCCAAAGCTCACGTAACGTCGGTAGATAGAATTTTTCACCTAACTCAACCAACTCTGCATCAATCAAACCATGAACTTCGTGCATGAATAAATAATCAAGTTCAACAGTTTGTAATTTTGACTGTGCTTTTTTATATTCTTTACGTTTTTGCTGTGCTTTTTTTACCAAGTTATCTGCATAAGCACGGTCTTTATATTGGGCAATAGCATTCAAACGTAGCTCAATTACGCCCCACCCACTGAGTAGTAATTTAAATTTTTCAAAATCTGTCGTTGTTGATTCCCAGCTCATTTCTTCTAGATTTTCATTCTCAGGCAAAACTGGTAGCAAAAGCTCCATAACACTTGGGAAAATCTTTTTAAAATTCAAAACAAATTTAACAGGATGCTCGCCCGGATAGTCTTTAAATTGAACGTTCTTTTGGACATCTGTCAAATAGATGGTGAGCATTGGGGGAAATCCTTAAATAAAACACTGTCTTGCAAATATTTATTCAAACAAATGTCAAATAGCAACGAAAACAGAAAAAGAAAGGCATTTTAACAAGTGTGCCAATGAATTCAAAGCCCAATCCAATGAATTACTCGCTTCATCATCAGGCCTTTCTTCATTTTGTTCGTTCCCCTATTTTTAATAAATCGTCTGGTTTCTATACATACATTTCAAGATGAATATGAATCCAAAGAATCTGTGTTAGGCAATAACTAGTTGAAAAATAATTCAATCATATATCCAATAAAAAGAGAGGCTGAATATGAATCAGCCCCTCTTTTTATTTTCAAACACTCTAGATGAATGATCTCAAAACAATTTATTTGGTATTGGGTGAAACCATTTGCTCAGGACGAACCACTTCATCAAATTGCTCTGCAGTGACTAAACCGAGTTCTACCGCAACTTGCTTTAAGGTTTTGCCCTCTTTATATGCGGTTTTAGCAACTTTCGCAGCATTTTCATAACCAATTACTGGATTGAGCGCCGTAACTAACATTAATGAATCATGTAAGAAATGATCGATTTTTTCACGGTTTGGTTCAATGCCTACTGCACAGTGGTCATTGAAGCTATTACATGCATCGCCGAGGAGTTGAATAGATTGCAATAGGTTAAAGGCAATAACAGGCATAAACACGTTTAATTCAAAGTTACCCGATGCACCGGCAACATTAATGGTTGTGTCATTTCCAAGTACTTGAGCACCCACCATCGTCATGGCTTCACTTTGAGTTGGATTGACCTTACCTGGCATGATGCTTGAGCCTGGTTCATTTTCTGGAATGCGTAGCTCACCAAAACCACAGCGTGGACCACTGGCTAACCAGCGCACGTCATTGGCGATTTTATTTAAACTTGCAGCAAGTGTTTTTAAAGCACCCGACGCAAATACAGCTGCATCACGTCCTGCAAGTGCTTCAAATTTATTGGGCGCAGTGACAAATGGTAGACCCGTTTGCTTCGCAAGTTCTGCTGCTGCTTTTACAGCATATTCAGGATGTGCATTTAGACCAGTACCCACAGCCGTACCACCTAGTGGTAATTCATACAGTCCTTCTAAAGCTTGATTTAAACGCTTCAATCCATGATCGAGCTGTGAAACATAGCCACTAAACTCTTGGCCTAATGTTAAAGGCGTTGCGTCCTGTAAATGTGTACGGCCAATTTTAACAATATCTTTAAATTCTTTAGATTTCGCTTCTAAGGTATTACGAAGTTTCGTTACAGCAGGAATTAAAAGCTCATTGATTTGTAGACTTGCAGCCACATGAATTGCGGTTGGGAATGAATCGTTGGTCGATTGAGCACGATTGACATGATCATTGGGATGGACAGGTTTTTGTGAACCCAACGGATTACCCAGTTTTTGATTGGCAATATTGGCAATTACCTCATTACAGTTCATGTTACTTTGCGTACCTGAACCAGTTTGCCAAACTACCAGTGGAAATTGTGCATCCCACTGCCCTGAGATCACTTCTTCGGCTGCATTGACGATATAACCAGAAAGTTCCTGAGGGATTTGACCCAATGCTGCGTTAGTAATCGCTGCTGATTTTTTAACGAGACCCATTGCACGAATCATGGGACGTGGTAAACGTTCACCACCAATTTTAAAGTTTTGCAAACTACGCTGTGTTTGTGCACCCCACATCGCATCGCTAGGTACTTCAACATCGCCCATTGTGTCATGTTCAATACGTGTTTGCATAAATGACCTCATATCCTTATCTATAAAACTTGAACGTCTATGCAGAATCAAACTCTGCTGATAAATACAGTTTAGGTAACTTGTTTAGACTTGTAAATAATAACCATTATCAATTATGAGTGGTTTATTTGATAATCTTTATCGTGATTTTATAAAGAAAATCATGCACGATGATTAAATTTACCGAAAACAAGACGAGTTAATTCCCTCTTAATGTTTGTTGATAGAAACGCCATTCATCTTCTAGCATTTTCTTTAAATCTTGTTCAGGCTGCCAATCAAAAGTACTTTTCGCTTTCTGTGTACTTGCCCCAAGCTGGTCATATTCATGGCTTGGGTAAAAACTAGATTCGACCGTCTTAATCTCCGCCTGTGTCACTTCTGAAAGCGTATCCAACAGTTGCTGTATCGAAACCAATTCACCTGAAATATTAAAGGCCTCGCAAGTAAATTGTTGCTGCGACAACCATTGCAAACATTGCCACACCGCCTTACAACAGTCGAGTACATGCAAGAAACTCCGTTCCACAGTACCATCTTCAGTTTTGGCTTGTTTGCGAAGTTCAATAAAATCTCGTTGTAAAGCACCGACTTGCATCGAAAGTGGCACGATATTTTTTGGCAATGGCGCAACAAACTCACCTAAAACTGCATGTTCGAAAGCACCTGCGACGTTTCCTAAACGCAAAATCGCAATTTTCCACTCATTATCGGTACGTGCCGTATCCCGTATAATTTCTTCCACCATTTGTTGAGATTTCACATAGGGATTTGGATAGGTAAAATTGATTTCTGTGTCTTCTGTTAATTCTGCCGAAGACTGACCATATACCGCCAAACTTGATAAATGGATCAGTGTTCGTACACCTGTTCGCTGCATGGCACGCAGCAAACTCATGATACAGCTGACATTATCATTATAGTATTCAAGTGGTTTAAGGACGGATTCTTCCAATGACTTAAAGCCTGCCGTATGAATGACAGCATCGACGGTATATTGTTCAAATACTTTATTGAGTGCGGGAGTATTTCGAATATCGAGTTTGACAAAAGGTACATACATGCCTGAAATAAATTCTAGTCGTTCAAGTGTTTGTAAATTTGCATTGGATAAATTATCCACAATAATGACTTCTTGACCTTGAGCCATTAAACTCAAGGCTATATGTGAGCCTATAAAGCCTAAACCACCAGTCACTAAAATCATTGTTTAGATACTCCTTATAGTTATCAAGCTTTTACAACTCTTCGGCATCATCTTGGTGTCGTCACCAACTTTTCTACAGATCAAAATTATTAAACCTCGCCTCAGCATTTTTCATGAGCCGAACAATCTGCAAGAGCATTCTAGTTTTATCTTACTGCTTTAGAATTTTGACTGTGTTGCAGTTATGGATATTAACTGTATTTGATTTACGACAAATGACCTCGCTAGCGATCCAATTTGAAGACATCACAATTATTCGTGGCATTTGAGTGAACGCGTTTAGAAGAAGATATTTGAAAATAGTCGCACTGCAAACATATTACACAGCAACAAAATATTAGAGATGATCTTATCGAATGAGCAAATAGCATTGAGCAGTCTGACTATTTTTTGAGGTATAGGATCTGGATGTGAACGCCAGATGAATCATCAGAAATATTCATCTGGCAAGATGTTGGCAATGTAACTATAGCAGCAGCAAACGTTTGAAATCGCAAATATCTAAGCAACTTAATTTAGCGGATATAGCCTTTTTTAATCATGGCTGAGAATAGGAACTCGTAAACTTTTAATATCATGCTCACCAAATGAAAACCATAGCTTCGCCATAAAGACAGTCCGACAAAATTAAGCAAAACAGCGATGATCAACGCGCCCGCCATATCCATTGGATAATGCACACCTAAATAGACTCTCGACCACGCCACAAGAAAAGCGAATGCGAGAAATACATAGCCGACGGTTTTTTGCTTTGAAAATATATAAGAAAATGCAATCGTGCTAAAAAACAGCATGTGATCACTCGGGAAGGATCCATTCGGTGAATGTTCTATAATCGTGCGTCCGACGTCCAAGACAAAGGGTCTAGGATAGTAAAAGAAACTCGAAATCACTTGGCTGATAAGAAAAGCGACGATTGTAAAAACTGTGGCTTTAACGATTTGTTTTTTGGTGTCAAAACTGCCTTTAAACCAAGCCAAAAACATCAAAAGAATCACGATATAAAATAGATCATTGGCAATAAATATGGCAAAAGAAATAGTGAAATCTAAAGCATTGTCCGAAGCATTGATTGAATTAAATAAACTTAAATTAAATTTCTCTATATTCATGAGATGGTTTAAAAAATGAAAAGATCATAGCACTCTGTAAAATCAAAAATTGCGTTTTATTCATATAAAGATTTTTCAGTATGTAACCGTAGAGTTTATTTATGAAAAAGTGATGGCTCGAGGCTGAATCCAAATTAAACCCAATGTTATACCAATCGTTCTATTTGAAGAAAAATTTGCAATGGCAGTGCTGCCTAAATAAGCAAAACTGTGCAAATATTCAGATCATTGAGTAAATCATTGTATACTAGCTTTTTCTTCTGAACTCAGAACAAACTGTCGATCTAGACCGTTTATTCATTTAGTGAATTTCGATGAGTACTCTATTACTAATTACCTCCTCACCCACTTCGATATTGGCTTGGCATGCTTTGGGTCTTGCCCAAGCGCTGAAGCAAAAAGGCGAAAACTTTCGGGTTTTTTTCTATCAAGATGGTGTAAATGTCGCAAATGCCCTGCAATGGGTGCCAGATGATCAACGCAAACTCAGTAGTGAATGGCAAAAACTCGGCATTCGTTTACCTGTTTGCGTAAGTGCAGCTCTCGCACGTGGGATCACAGATCAGGAAAATGCACAGCGTCACAATATTCAGCAACATAATCTAGCTGAGCAATTTGAACTTGTGGGCCTAGGCGAACTCGCCGATGCCGTACAAGCTGCTGACCGTTTATTGCAATTCTAAGTATTTTGATTGCCGCGCATTTGTAGCATTGAAAAGGAAAATTACGTGAAATCTGTACTGGTTGTTTTAACCCATGCAAATCTTGCAAGCTTACAAGTACATGAAAGTCTTTCTGCGACCATGGTGCTTGCAACCTTCGGCTGTGACGTTAAAGTATTGCTCAAAGATGCTGCGCTAAGCTTACTTCAAGCAGAACAAGAGTTTAGTCAGCTCAAGCATGCGTTTAAACTCGCTTCCAACATGGTTGATAGCTTTGAGTTTTACGATCTCACCCCGATTTATATTGAACAAAAAAATTCACAGCATCCATTTGTAATCAACAGTGAACAAGAACTTGAGTTTGTTCAATTCAATACTGAATTGATTCAACAATTTGATCATGTGTTGTATTGGTAAAAGAGGAATGATGATGTCAAATTCTACGCTGTATTTAGTCCAAGCCAGCTATGCCAATACCCTACAGCACATCCAGCAGTTAGCCAGTTTAATCAACCCTGAAGATGCAATTATCTTGATGGGTGAAGCAGTCTTACATATTGCAGATGAACAAATTCAGCAATTTGGCACATGTTATGTACTTGAAAATGATGCTGAGATTTTAGGTAAAACTATGAATTATAGTCATATGAAAGTAATCGACTATGCCGCTTTTGCTGATCTATGCCTGAGATTTAAAAGATGTATTTCACTCAAATAAATTGAGTAAAAGCGATCCATTTCTACAATCTTCTCTTTTGGAATGAATATGAATCTTGAATTAGACCAAGATGGCCATTTGGTGGATTACACTATTTGGAATGAAACTGTTGCCCAAGAACTGGCTAAAAGTTTAGAACTTGAGTTAAGCCCTTGGCATTTTGAAGTTTTAAAAGCTGTGCGACAGTTTTATCAACAGTTTGGTCACTCGCCGGCAACTCGCCCACTCATTAAATTTTTAATGAAAACGGTGAGCGCTGATATTAATAATGCGGTGTTACAAGACAAATTTAATACGGGTTTGGTCGCTCGACATTTAAGTCGTTTAGCGGGAATCCCTAAACCTGCAAATTGTTTGTAATTTTAAAGCAATCTAAATACCGCTTAGGCTATTTTGGCTAAATAGATGCAAATCAGCATCTTGAAGAAAGCCATAAAACAGCTTAGGCAGGTTTTAATTGGTTGAGAGCGATGTAATAGGCTTGGGTAAATATCGGTTTGACCTGTTTGGCTTGGATTGGTTCAGCACAACATGAGCACACCAAAACCGGTTTAAATTTTTGCCCACATGCCTGATGCACATATTCAACAGGTGATCCTAAGCCCTGATCCATATATTGATCAGCCCAATGGGTCATAGCTAGAAGGATTGGATACAAGTCTAAGCCTTTTTGCGTCAGTCGATATTCAAAACGTTCCTGACGCTCGACATAAGCAACTTTGGTTAAAATACCCTCTTCAACCAAACGCTTTAATCGGTCGGATAACACATGACGCGTCACACCGAGATTTTGTTGAAAGTCATCAAAACGTCGAATGCCCATAAATGCATTACGGATAATCAACATGGTCCAACGATCCCCTAGCACTGAAAGCGCACGAGCGATTGAACACGGTTGTTGACCAATATCATCCCATTTCATTTTATGAACCATCAAAAATAACGACCAACACCCAATTTAATTCATGCCTGTTGATTTTGCAAAATCCTTTTCAATAATCTTTGATATACAAATCATAAATCAACCTTCATTTCCAATCATTTATTTATCGGCTTGATCTGTGAATGAACTAAAAATGTATTTTGTCTTTATTGTCTTCAATGATTTCTAGCCATGCACGCGTTGCGGGACTCATGGCAACAGTGGTATTCCAGGCCATACTGAGTTTCCAGTCTAGGTTTGGATTTTCTAATTCAGCCATATGGTATTTTGCCGCATCAAGTTGTTCACAATAAATTTTAGGCAGGAGTGCAATCCCGACATTTGAATCTACCATTTTGGCGATGAAGTCCCACTGGCTACTTTTACACACTACATTGGGCTCAAATCCGACGTAGTTTGCCGCCTGTATAATGATGTCATTGAGTGTGAAGGTATCATCATACAATAAAAAAGATTCTTCTTTTAATTCAATCAACGAAACGGTTTTTCGCTTACGCCACTGTGAGTTTTTTTTAGATAATAAACATAAAGGTGACTCCATCACTGGAATACCACTTAACACCGGTTTCAAGTGACCCAAAATAATCCCCACATCGACCTGTTTTTTTAAAATGGCACTTTCAATACCCGTCGCCCCTACCTCAAAAAAGCTCAGTTCAATATTCGGGTATTTTTTATGAAACAGCGCAATTAACTGACTAAACAGCACCGATGCCAATGGCGGTAAACCTAGGGTCAATTTACCTTGTTTTAAGGCGCGAACTTGGGTGACAGTATCAAGCATCCGTTGTTGTTCATTCAATATCACTAAGGCATGCTGATAAATCTGCTCTCCCATATAGGTGAGCTGTGCTTCCCTTTTACGCCCTGCTTCACCTTTATGAAATAAGGGTACGCCGATCTCGTCTTCTAACTGACGAATTAATTTACTAATGGTCGGCTGAGTGACAAAAAGCGCTTCTGCTGCATGACTGAAACTCTGTTTTTGTACGATGGTCACAAAGACTTTTAAGCTTTTAATGTCCATTATTATTCCATATAGGCATAATTAATAATTAATTATTCATAATTATACAGGGTATGCACTTTTAAAATAGCGTCATCTCCTATTCTGCTGTTGTCTCATGGATACGCTTCCACAATCTTCTTCCAAATTTACCCAGTTTCTCAAGACCTTAGCGCAGCTAAGTTTATTGATATTGATCTGGTGGATTGGATCTTGCATTCAATCTTGGTTTAACTTGCCGATCTCTGCTGGCGTGATTGGTCTATTGCTGCTATTAGCCGCATTATTGAGTGGTTTATTTAAAATGCAATGGGTCAAACAAGGCTCAGATTTTATTTTGGCTGAACTGGTTTTATTCTTTATCCCCTGTGTGGTTGGGTTAATTAAATATCAAGATTTATTACTCAGCTCTGGCTGGCAGTTAATTTTAGCCGTGGTACTGGGTACTGTCTGTGTCATGGTGTTTACAGCATTTACGGTTTATTGGGGCTTTAAACTCGAGGCAAAACTTAAAGCTAAACACCAAACTGCGACAGATCATGATGTCAACACAGCAGGAAAAACCTTATGAACGATTTTGGGTTGAACAGCATCTCTGTATTGTTTTTCGTCCTGACCCTAATCGGTTATATTTTGGCGAAAAAGCTACATCGTAAGTTACCGTATATGGTTCTTTCCCCTGCACTATTCGTCCCGTTTGTGCTGATTATACTCATGCTTTGCTTTCATATTTCATATGACACCTATATGCAAGAAAGCCAATGGATTGTATGGATGCTCGGCCCTGCCACTGTGGCCTTTGCTATTCCCATCTATGAATATCGACAAATTATCCGTCAGCATGCGCTGAGCATTAGTTTAGGCATCGTGATTGGCATGTTAGCAGGAATTATCAGTGCTTTTTATTTGGCACAGTTGTTTCAGTTTGACCAAGAAACGTCTTATAGCTTAATGGCACGTTCCATTTCTACGCCCTTTGCCATGGAACTTACCTCGAATATTGGAGGTTCAGTCGAATTGGTGATTCTATTTACCATGATTACTGGGATTGCCGGCGTGGCTATGGCTGACCTAGTTTTGGCTGGGCTTAAATTGCATTCACGCTTTGCACAAGGTGCGGCTCTTGGCAATGCTGCACACGGATTTGGTACAAGTAAAGCATTATCACGTCATAAAGAAGAAGGTGTTGCAGCCTGCTTGAGCATGGTACTTGCTGGAGTATTTATGGTATTGCTTGGGCCATCGCTTATTCATTTAGTCATTTATCTATTGGGATAAATAAAAAGCCCAGTGCAGTCTCTGGGCTTTTTAAATGATGATTTAAACTGTTTCATCTGTAAAACTATACAGCTAAATAATGTATTGCTATGACAAACGTTAAAAGACTCGACACTTCTGTGATTTCAATCGCGGCACCAATTGTATCTCCTGTCACACCACCTATACGCTGAATAAATTTCCATCGTAAATACAATAAAGTACAAATAAATGTAAGAATACTGACCACTCCAGTCCAGCTAAAATACAAACATGCACTTAGGCAGAGTATAAAGACTAGGTATGCCGACTTGCGTGGAATAGTTGCTGCTATCGATGAGCCTAAGCCTTTTTCGCGAACATACTGAGTTGTTAAAAACAAAAATAAAGGGGCTAAACGTCCCAAGACTGGAAATACAATTAATGCCAAATACATTTGCTGTTGTAGCAAAACATAAAGTGCCGACCATTTGAGTAAGCAAATCACGACGAGGCTCAACACACCAATCGGCCCACATGCAGGGTCTTTCATGATGTTAAGTGTACGCTCGGCATCGCCAAAGCCACCGACCCATGCATCTGCCGTATCGGCTAAACCATCTAGATGTAACCCACCTGTGAGCCAAATCCAAACCACAAGCAAAATGCTACTGAGTAAGATGATTGGCAGGCTGTGAAATGTAAAAGCAAGCAAGGCAAGAATGCCGCCTATCAGCAATCCCACCGCAGGATAAAACAGTAAAGACTGTCCATTTTGCTGTTTCGATGGCATCGCTTTAAGTTGAATCGGGAAAGTCGTGAGAAACTGTAGAGCAATCCAAAAAGGTGTCATTCACTTTGCTCCAAAAGACGAATATTTGCACGATTTTGCACAATGAATGAATTTAATTGTCCCAATTCAGCCGTCATTTTTAATAAATCATCTAAATGACTTTGCTGTGCCATACATTTTAATAATTTAATCACGCCACCATGGGAAACCAATAAAACGCGTTGCCAATGATGCTGTTGAGCCTGCAAGACTAGCTCATCTAGACCGCTTAAGATCCGTTGTTGAAATTGCTGAAGACTTTCTGCATTCGGTGGCGTAAATGTGCTTGGACTTTGCCAAAACTGTGCGAGTAACTCTGGGGTGTTTTCATAGATATACTTGGTTGATATTGCTTCCCAGTCGCCAAAATGCATTTCTTGAAACTTCGCATTTTCAAACATTGGACATTTAAGTTGTTGAGACAAATCTAAAGCAAATAAACGGCAGCGCTGTAAGTCAGAAGTGATGATGACATCCCAGCTCGCTAAACCGTGTGTATGTATGACGTTCAATACATCATCTATGGTCTGCTGCATCTGCTGCCAACCTTTTTGCGTCAAAGCATCATCTGTAGAGCCACGTAAGGTATGGCTTAGTTCAGTCTCACCATGACGCAATATATCTAAACGGAAATGTTCCATTTAAACTTTTTCACCAATCACAGCAGCTTGTGCAAAAGTCGCCATGTTGTTATGTAAACGACATGCCAAACGAATTAAACCCAATGCCGCACCGGCACCGCTGCCTTCACCTAAACGTAAATTCAACTTTAAGAGTGGATCAGCTTCAAGGGCTTGAAGTAAACGTTGGTGCCCATATTCAGCCGATTGATGACCAAAAAGCATCCATTCACGTACAGCAGGATTTAAACGAACAGCGACCAAGGCAGAAACCGTACTAATAAATCCATCCACGACCATTGCTAGCCCCAATTGCGCACAGCGAATGTATGCTCCAACCATCGCGGCAATTTCCAAACCACCTACGGCACATAGGGCTTTAAAGACATCTTGGCCGACATAGTCCTGATGTAAAGCCAAGGCCTTATCAATCACTTGTTTCTTATGTGCCAATTGTTCAGCACGAATACCTGTACCAACACCTGTCAGTTTTTCGGCCGGCTCATTAAATAAAAAACATGCAACAGCAGAAGCCGAACAGGTATTGCCAATGCCCATTTCCCCTGCGACATAAATAGACGCACCTGCAGCGATAGCATCTTCAACACTTTTACGGCCGAGATTCATCGCTTCAATACATTGTGATTCGGTCATCGCAACAGTTTTAGCAAAATTTGCTGTACCCGCTGCAATACAGTAGCGCTCAACCCCTGCATATTCATAAGCGTCACCCACCGAACCACAGTCAATCACTTGTAGTTTGGCTTGATACTCACGTGCAATGACACTAATACACGCACCACCGGTCGTGAAGTTTTGTAGCATTTGGCGTGTGACGGCTTGTGAGTAGGCTGAAATATTTTCTTCCATCACACCATGATCACCTGCAAAAATAGTGATCCATGGAAAATCGATATTAGGCTGATCCGTGTTTTGTAATGATGCAAGTTGCACCGCAACATTTTCAAGTTCTGAAAGCGAGCCCGTAGGTTTGGTTAGCTGTAACTGGTGATTTGACGCCTGTTGCTTAGCTTCGATACTCGGATTTTGACAGGGTTCTTGCCACCAGTTCATGCTTTATCTCCTTTTAAGATCATTGGAAAACCTGCAACACAAAACACCACATGGTCAGCGATTTGACCAATTTGTTGATGTAAGCGCCCAGATTCATCGACGAATTTTCGACTGATTTGTCCCATGGGAACAACGCCCAGTCCAGTTTCGTTACTGACTAAAATAATGTCTGACTTTAATATTGGCAGCACCGTAAGTAATTTTTGGCATTGTTGCTGTTGAAAATCTGCTTGTTCATGCAGCAATAAATTACTCATCCACAGCGTTAAACAATCGATAAGAATGGTTTGATGAGCTTGGTCTATTTCAACTAAGCGATCGGCTAAATACAAAGGCTCTTCAATCAGCCCCCAATGTTCAGGTCGGTCCGCTTGATGATGCTGAATTCGCTCCTGCATTTCCTCATCATAGGCTTGTGCTGTCGCCACATAGATGACGGCTTGAGCACTTTCTTTGGCTTTTTGTTCTGCAAGTCGGCTCTTACCTGAACGCGCCCCACCCAAAATGAAATGAATCATGACTGTGCCATCTCTATATTTTGTCTGAACTGATGTTGATAATAAGGACTCAAAGCCCCTTGTAATACTTGAGCCTGATAATGACCAAAAGTCAGTTGCTCGCTTTCAAAATCAAAGCTGTGCTGCTCAATTTGTTGGATTCTTTCAAAAATATCATCGCTATTCCACGCCTGTTTATACAAGCCCAATGTGATATGCGGACAATATTCGATCGGTGCAATTTCATTCGAACTAAAATTCAAAGCTTGACGTAGATGGTCTAACTTACGTTCTAAATCCACAATTTCAATAAACAGCGCGCTTTGAAAGCTATGGATCTGACCTGTACATAACCGAATATTAGATAGCGATAACTGTCGAAGTTGTTGTTGGTGCAGTGCCAATTCATCTGCTGAGAAATTATCATTCCATCGTTGTTCAGAATGATCGAATAATTGGGTTTTATTCAGCTCTTGAAAAAAACCACAAATAAACACGGTAATATGAAATTGGCGCGTATTCGGCGTGTATAAAAGATCTGAAAACTGCGCTCGAAGTGCTGTGAGATATGCCAATAATTCAGGATCCTGTATTTCTATATACCACAAAGCATAGTGATGACGACCTTGATGCCAATCGGGATAATCCTGATTGAGCGTAGGTACGACTTGCGTTGAAGGTTTTAGAAACACAGATAAATCACTTTAAATTCAATCTGCTTTATTAAAGCATGAATCAAAACAGACTTTGCCCAATTTTGATTTAGTAATATTCATTTAAAGCTGAAATTCATTCATCTAAAGCTTCTTTGTAAGAAAAAAATGCCGAGTCATACTCAGCATTTTGATTCAATATACATTGCGCACAGATAAGCATTATATTTTAGGCAAATTTCACAGTATCTTTTTGATCTTGCGTTACAGCATGGTTTTTCCAAGATGTGAACTGCTCTGTGGACTGATCAGAAAAATGGTGCAACTGTATCATTACATTGGCCTCAATCTGTTCAATACGTTCCAGTTGTTCAAGCTCGTTGGTCTTTTTCAGTTCTGAAAATTGCAACCGGATAAAGTTGATAGCCTGATCCATCGTACATTGATTTACACTCACGGCATACATCAAACCATAGACAATCCCTTGTTGTAGATGTGTTGTCTCCAGTCCATATTTCACATTGGTCGCCAACGAGCCCAACACTCGTTCATTAATTGCAAGTTTACGTAAAGGATCTCGTGCCACACGCGCACATGGATCTTTATACGCATGTTCACAAGAGTTTATAAAGCTTTCTGCCAGTCGTGTTAAATCAAAAGCACGATTTGGTAAGCGCAGTGCTAAACCAGCCTGCACCTCGTCAATGAGTTCATGCATAAATTGATCAACACGATGATCTGCAAGTGCCACACCTATGGTTTGATGATTGAACAGTGCAGATTGCCAAGCCAACATGGCATGTACGCCATTCCATAAGCGATTTTTGATTAGCTGAATATCTTCAATATGATCGACCAAAATCATTTGACGCATTTTTTCTAACAAAGGACTGTTATTTTCTACATAGATCGGCATGTCAGATTCTGCGTTAAATAAAATTAAATCCATGCTTTGCAATATATGACTTGGGTGGAAATTTCGGCGCATATCCTCAACATATAAAGTGGCTTGACGTTCCTGATCAGGATTTAATTTCGTCGCATCTTCTAAGTCTAATTGAGCATCCACTTCAACTTCATCTAATTGAAATTGTTTGAAGATATTATATTTTATACGGAGCTGACGATATAAGTTTTGGTCACTTAACTTAGATACCATGCGGTTGACTACGGTATCGCAAAAATAGTGTTGTTGCATGATTTTCTCTGCAACAACCGCTCCAGCAAGCTCAGTTAAAGCCTGTTTTAAATGTGACATTAATAATTGTTTTGCTCCGACTTTGTTCAAAATGATCAGCATCGTTAGAGGTTCGATGGCTTTCTCATCATGTGCAATATGTCGTGCATACAGGCCTTGTGCAATGGTTTTGGCCTCTTCTGCAATCGCTTTTTCAGGCAAACAGATGGCAACCAAACTTGACTCTGTGTACATCTCTTGCATCTGCTGAATATTTTCAGCATCAATGACTGCCATGTTTTCAATGCGTTCGTCATAAGACAATTGACCATAGCGAATACTATAGGTACCAAATGCATTGACCGCAGAGCGATATAAAGGGTTACGTGTCGAAGCATAGATTTTTTTCGGGCGAGTATAACCATCCCAATGCGACAAAATTTGTGCTAAATAACCACCACCAATCGCCCCAAAACCATGAATACCAACAGTGAGCTGATTAAGGGTTTGTGGAAAAGCCTCTTGCACCTGTGGCATCTCTAAATGCGCGGTGAACGGGTCAAGTTCCGTCAAGCAGTCATACATACATTCATAATAATATTTGGCTTTGGCCAGCATGTTTTGATTGGGCGATTTAATATCTTTAAACAGTACGGTAATACCACCAGCCTCAAAGGCCGAAGTCACACCATTTTCCGAGTCTTCAAACATCAAACAATCAGCAGGATTTAAATTCAGCTTTGCGGCAGCACGCATAAATATTTCAGGATGTGGCTTACCATTTTCAACTTCATCGCCACAGACTAAGACATCAAAGAACTTATACACATTGGCATTGATGAGATATTCTTCTGCGATTGCACGGCGACTCGATGTTGCCACGGCCATCCTCAGTCCTGACTTGCGTAAGCGTTCTAATACTTGAACCAAGCCTTTTTTGATCGGTACACCAAACTGGCGAACATGCTCCAGCTCTAATTCATCTGCGCGTTTGCGAATATCTGCGTATGGAATATTTTCATCATATTCGGCTTGGGCCAATCGATGCGCGCTTTGTGCACTTAGCCCCAAACAATTCATCAGATAAGATTCGGAAAACTCAACACCGGTCAATTCAAGAGATGCCTGTTTCAATGTTTGAAACCGTAAACGTTCAGTATCAAACATTGTTCCATCCATATCAAAAATGGCGCCCAGAACCAAATCATTATTAAATTTAAGCATTTAACCTCCGTTATTTTTTATGTGAAAAGAATAACGGAGAAAACTATTGATTCAGTACTTTGAGAATTAATGAAACAATTGTGATTATTTTTTAATCAAAGTGCTTGCTCTAAACATCTATTTTGTAAGATCAATCACCAATCAAGTAACATCATGTAATCAAAACCCACTGTTGTCAGGATGGTACGGTCTACACAGTGATCTATTGCTGTAAATATACAATTCACTGCAATTTCACTCAGTAACTCGCTTCACGGTTTGAATTTTGGTTTGAAATAAAAAGAATACGATCAGACCAAGCATCACTAAAAATAAAAAATAATACGGAAATTCTTTGTGCCACTGGTATAAACCCGTGCTAATCAGTGGCCCGACAACAAAGCTCAAAGCCTGAGTGGCTGTACACCAACTTGCCACCTTAGTCTGTAACGCACTGGGCGCCGTTTGCGCTGCACCCGTTGTAAATGCAGGGATTAAACATGCAACCGATATACCATATAAAAGATATGTAGCTTGAAATATCTGTAATTCAGTGGTGAAAACCGAAATCAGCAAGGCTGCTGCCATGCTAAACAGCCCAACCCACAGTAAGCGATATACGGACCAATTTAAATACTTAGAAATCAGCGTTTGCATAATCACCAAAGCAATACCTACGACGAGAGAACATTCTGCAAAATGCACTGCGCCTTCTGCAGCAGTCATATTAAAGCGGTCTTGAATATAAAACCCGGCCGTTAAATTTACGGTCACGATGGCAAGATAGAGACTGAATCCCAACATTAACCATGGATAGCATTGCTGAATGCTCAAATCCGTAGATGGTATCTCATTCTTAGCTGTCACTGGCTTTTCAACGCTATGCTGTTCTGTATGTCGGTCAAAGCTGAACACCAAGACCACAGAAATCAACGCTAAAATAATGATTGCAGCCCACAGCGGCGTCATGATTCCACCGAAGCCCAGCAGCAAGGTTGTTAGAAATGGACCAATGATCACGCCTGCACTATTTAATGCACCGAATTTTGACATTGCTTGTGAACGCTGCTGCTCATTGCTAAAACGGGTCATCACATAAGTTTGCAAGGCAATCTGTGGCATCGCCATAAATACCCCAGTCGCTGCGCGTGACAACATTAATAAACTAAATAGCAGCAACATCCCTATATGAACAGTAAGGCCATACATCAACACGGCTGTAAATAGCCCCCATGTCACAGCCATGCCCACAAAACCGATACTCAAGAGTTGATAAATCGAAAACTTAGATTGATTTTTTGAAATGTAAATGGCACCGACAGCCATCAGCAGCGCACCGACGGAAACCATCGCGCCACCTTGTAGCTCAGTAAGTTTTAACTCACGAACCAATGGCGCCAACAGCGGCAATATCATCGAGAAACTTGCACCATTGGCAAGACTGGCAGCAATAAACAGTTTGTTATTTCGATCCATTATTTTTGTTATCCATTTTTAATGGCTACGTTATAAACAATAGAGGTGACTTAAGCCACCTCTATTTTGTAAGTCACGATACCGTGCTTTAAACACGATTCAGGATTTAAATCAGTATTTCACTGTATAACTTAAACCGTAGGTACGACCTTGTGCAGCTAGGCTAGAAATTGGGCCATAGACAGTTTCAACCGACTGGCTGTACACCGACTTATAATCCGTATTCCACACGTTGTAGATACCAAAGCCCACATTACCCGGTCCTACTTTTGCATTGGCAATCACGTCCATCGTTGCAAAGCCTTTAATTGCCGCTGCTGGAGCAGATCCATATTTCATAGCATCTTTTTGGGCTTTGTCTGTACCGCCAATCGCTAAAGCTTGAACACGTAGGCTCATGTCATTATCAAACTGCCATTCTGAAAATGCTGTTCCTTTTAAAGGTGCCACACGAATGGCATCCAATTCTTGCCAGTCACCTTGGGTATTTTTAAATTGGCCCGTGGTATATGCAACTGTGCCGCCAACCGTCCAATTTGGTTGAACTTCATAACTGGCATTGGCTTCGACACCATAGATACGTTCATCGGTATCAATAACATCAATGGTGTAATTCGGCGCACCAAATTTCAGGCTTTTATCTGAGTCATTATAAAAAGCTGTCACTCCTGCATTTAAACCACCGGCATTTTGTACACGCCAACCGAGTTCATAGTTATTGACTTTAATCGGGTCAATGGTTTGGCTATTAATCACAGAATTTGCTGGCACATCACGCAGCATACGTTGCACATCGGGCAAGTTTGAACCTTGTGAGAAATTGGCAAACACTTGCTGTGCATCTGTTAAGTGATACACCGCGCCAACATTAAACAGCGTTGCATCATGTTTTACTTTGCCGCCATTCAGTGTTTTCGCCACATAACCTGGGGTTAAATCTGCAGTAATTGCTTCCATATAAGGCACAGATGAATCGACATCGCTTTCTACACGTTCATGGCGAATGCCTGCTTGTAAGCCAAGTCGGTCGGTTAATTCATATTGCGCTTGGGCAAATACGCCAAGTTTTTCTGTTTCAACATCTGGGCCAAAGGCATAGTAGTTAAACGGCTGATAACTCAAACCATTACTTTGAATAAACGTTGCGCTGTCATACATTTGGATATTTTGTTGATCTTTTTCATTTTCATAGTCCACACCATAGGTTAAACCCAGTTCACGACCATTTAAGTTAAGATCTTTTTGTAGAGCAACACGCGCGCCTAAAACATCGATATCGGTTTCTGACTGATACACCAAGAAGAGTTCAGGTGCCATTTGACGTGCAGATGGGAACCACCGTGCTTTTTCATTTCGATAATAGGTTTCAGCGTTTAGACGGTGGCCTAAAATATCTTGATTTTCATATTGTGCATTGACGCTATAACGTTCAGTTTGTGGTTGTTCAGCGAGTTGTAAGCCTTTTACTGCATTTAATGACAACGGCAGCTTTCCACCCACGGGCTGCGAGCGCAGCGCATTTAAATTTGGACCATAGTCTGGACCATAGTCACTATCTTGCTCATCATTATAATATTGCGCACCGAAACTCAGCGTTTGACCATCGGCAATTTTCCAACTGACACGACCATTTAGATCTAAGGTGTCGGTATCTTGACGGTCTGTTTGCGCAATCTCAGGCCCAATACGATTGCCATGGCTATCTTGTATTTCACCACGTTTGGTATAGCTTGCACCTAAAGTTCCGCGTAAATTGCCTTGATTAAAGTTCATGGTTTGTGCAGCTTCATAAGCTAGCGCATCGGACTTAAAGTTATTACCAGAAGTGACACCGACTTTCGTTTCAAAACTCAGCGGCTCAGATCCACCTCGTTTGGTGATGATATTGATAATACCGCCTGTTGCACCTGAACCATAAATACTACTTGCACCTGAGACCACTTCAATTCGTTCAATCATCGACGGGCTAATACTCGCCAGTTGTCGAGATCCATCACGATATCCCGTTTGCGGCACACCATCGATCATGTATTGCACCACACGTCCACGCATGGTCATCCCATAGTTAGACGTTGTACCACTCGATGGAGTCAGTGATGGCACCAATAAACCGACAATATCAGCTGTGCTTTTACCTGCATTGGCTTGTTTTTCAATTTCTTCTTTAGGAATGCTGTACACCGTACCCGCAATATCGGCAATGCTTTTCGCAGAACGAGTTGCCGTCACAACAATCGGTGCCATTTTAGTAGCTTCTGCAGTTTGCGTTTCGACCGCAGTATTTTGTGCAGTGTCTGTCGTGACGTCTTGCGCATAAAGCTGAGTGCAAATTGCTAAGCTGAGACAAGTCAGTTGCATCGGTAGAGCTAAACGTTTCATATTCTTTTCCATTTCTTAGAGTTCCGATTGGGTCGGAAGAGTTTGAGTTTTTAAATTTTGCGTTTTTAAAACAATGCGTTGACTAATTAAGACGCTGATTACTGAGCCAATTGCCAATACCAAGTAAAAATGTCCATAGCCTAATGATTTTGCGAGAAAGCCTGAAAATGCGCCGCCAATGAAGTAAACGAGCAATTCAAAGCACACTAATATAGTGAAATCGGTACCCGCCTGTTCTTTAGAACTGGTCTGCATGAAATAGGCATAGAGTGATGTCATGGCGATATAACGAATGGCTAGCATCAGCACGACAAATACACCTAAAAGCAGATGCCATTGATTCAACCACCCCAATACAACGGCTGCCCCAATGACGGCATATAGCAATGTACGTAACCATCCTGCCCAGACCAACAACTGCGTTGCTTTGATTTTTTTCAGCAACATAGCTGCACTAACGGCAGCAATCAGACCGACACCAGCACCGACCACAGACATCAACACCCCGATCTGAGACAGTGACCATTTTTGATCGATCAACATGGGATTCAGCATTGCCATAGCGGGTGCTTCCACCACGCGATAACAAACGATGAGCAGCAAGGCCCAACGAATCGCAGGTCGTTTAAACGCTTGTCGTAGGCTTGGTTTGGCTTTGGCAATTTGAGTTTGTGGTTCTTCTTGAATAAAAAACACAGCAAACATGGTTAAAAATGTCAGCAGCGCTAAAGTTGTGAGCGCTGACTGCCAACCCCAATATTGGTAAATCCATAAAGTTGCAGCGCCACCAAGCATGCTACCGACGGCCACCCCAATACTCTGTGCCATACTGCCCAGACGGTAATTGCCTTCGGTAAATTTCTCTACGGTATAACCATCAATCGCAATATCTTGCGTTGCCGCAAACGTTGAAATCCATAAACCAACAATGACAAATAAAGTCAGCCCATAAGAAAACTGCGTAAAGGCTAAAACCAGTACCCCCAGTACCAATGCGATTTGCGTAAACAACAGCCATGTTTTACGTTTACCGAGTTTTTTGACATAGAGCTGATCGATCCAAGGCGCCCAAAAAAACTTGAATGCCCATGGAATATAAAGCAGCGATAACATGCCGATCCAGCGTAAATCTACCCCTTGATGTCGTAAAATGGCAGGCAAAGCCACATTGTAAAAATACAAAGGCAATGCATGTGCTAAGTACAAAATAATCACGACGCTCAAACTCAGGACTGAAATTTGAGATGGTGAAATTGCATGATTTAATTTTCTTGGGTGTTGTTGCATATCCACCTCTGCACTGCCCATTGCAGCGCATCAGACTGTTCTAATGAAACGTAATAAGGCACACGCCACGCTGCATGCAGCGCGGGTGTATTTAAACGTTTGAAGTCATCTGGATCTTGCGCAATACGCACCAGACCCAAACAATATTGAAAAAAGAGATGTTTAAACTTCTTGTACCAAACGGCCTGTATTTGCCGATATTCTTCAGGAAAAGTCGTTCCCTCAGCCGTTTGCATAACCAAAACAAAGGGCTGACTTTTCAGAAAAAAGCGCTCAACTTGAGTCAACCATTGTTCAAACTCTTCCACTGAAACATGCGCTGAAAAGCGCATGTCCAGTATGTGCATGTGGGTGCAGCGATAACTCATGACACCGCCTTAGCTAGTTGCTGATGCTGAAATGCCTTGGAGTCGTTTAAGTAATGACCAAATTTTGAATAAAATGTTTCTCTAAAGCAGTAATACAACATGGCGGTCTTTTCAGGCATTGGGATTAGGCGCTGCGCTTCATAGCACATGTCTTCAACTACGACGGCATAAGGCTTCACACTATGATCAGGCTCTCCCACAATCTTGGCTGATGCAGCATTTTCAAAGATATAAAAACTCAATAAACGCATGACGGGACGTAAATAGCCTTTACCAAAAACGGACTTTTCACCAAATAACAAATGCCAACCTAGATCAAGCTCATCACCGTCGTAGTACAAACCTAATCGATCCCGTTTTCCTTCGTAGATCTCTGTGTAGCCCACATCTTCACCATTTACCCCCACAATCAAAATTCGGTGATGATCATCTGCCAGCATTTTTTCGTAATACACTTTTAGTTCAGTTTCTGACTTATTGAGCTGCCACTGTGGAATAACATGCGGTTCATGCATCCATTTATGAACCAAAGCCATATCTTCTGGATATTGCATTTGTCGTAAGTAGTATTGCGTCTCATTCTCATGGTATTCATAAAAATCAGGTAGTTGTCGTGATAACGTTGTCATGATGTCGTCCTTTAAATTTGTTTAATCTTTTCTGTTCTTAGCTCAAAAATCTGTTTATGACGCAATACGATTAGTTGTCGTTTTCTGTTCGGCGGTATGCTGTTGTTTCGCCCACTGATTTAAAGTGCTTGGACTCACAGGGTTTGCAATAGGATCTAAAAATACAGGTACTGGTCGTTCTGCTTCGTCGTTATAACTGGTAGTAAACAGTCGAACACGGTTCAGACAAATTTTCTCGAAACGTGGACGGAACATACTGAATTTTTCAATACGATCTGCCAATTCAGGATGTGCCTGATGAAATTCGTCAATCACGGTGGAGATGGTTTGCCAAAACTCAAGTTCTGTATGCTGTGGATAATCTTCAAGGAAGACATTAGAGATATAGCGGTAATGCACCATGAACAAACCTGTAAAGATAAAGTGACTAAGTTCTTCAGCAGGATGGCGCAGTAAAATTTGCCCTTCAGTTGGTAAATTTTCGAGTTCAGGAAAATCTTCATCAACTAAATTGACATCATCAATAAAGTCCTTCAGCACCATTTTTTTCGGTAAGCCATTTTCATGGATCAACATGGTGTTTTCACCGTGGGGAGAAAAAGCCAAACCATATTTGTATAAACAAATCAGTAGCGGTGTTACACAAACTTCAGCAAAACGTTTCAGCCATTGCAAAGGGGTCAAACCTGAAGCCTCAATCAACACGGATAAAATAGACCGACCATTTATGTCTCGATGCAACAATGCTGCTTGGGAAAGTGCTAACTGGTGTTCACCAATACATGGCTCGACACTTTCACGCCATAAACAACCAAACAATTCTTTAAATTGGTAAGGCGCACCGTCTATCTGATCAAAACATGGCTGTTGCAAAGTTAAACTTGCAACTTCACCCAAAAATGCTACCTGTGTTTTTTGCAGGTCTACATCATGATGTTGAATGTCCTTCAGCCAAGCGGTCACCGCAGGTGCAGCTAAATTTCGTTTTGAAGGCAAACCTCGATATACCGCCGTATTAAAGATACTGACAGGTAACTTTACATAATGACGTTCAGGATGACTGGTATTGCATAAAGTACGAATTGATTGCATTGGCGCATAGTCATCTTGTCCAATGTCCAGCTCTACAATGCGCTGATCGACGATTTCATTGGCATAGGTCGGGATTAACCACTGATGCCATTGCCATGCATGTACAGGAATAAAGAAATACTCAGCAGCATTTAAGGCGTTGTCCGCCAATTGCTGTTGAAAATCGTGTAATTGCGCAGAATTCAATTCATGGCGATATAAGCTTTTCGCATACCAAGCCTCGGTCGAACGAAACTCAGCTAAATCACGATGAACAGCTAACCATAAGACTTTGACCGTTGGAGAAATCTCTGGTGCGGAGCTTAAATAATCATCATAGCCAAAGCCCATACGGCCTTTACTCATAATAAGCCATGGGTGTCCACGTAACATGCCTTCAATTTGATAGTGTGGCGCTGACAAGACAGCATGACTCAGCAATCGCTGTTCATCAAAAACATGGGCTTCTGCTAACCATGTATTGTTCATTTCTTTAATCAAATATGCCTTGGTAAATGGTTTCACCTCAGCTTGATTTGAAAAAGCACGAATAAATTCATGCAGATTCCATGCGGGCTCTGTTGTCGATTCACTTAACTCTCGAACGCTCCCTTCAACAATACGCCAATGCCCAAGCAGAAACTGAGTCGCTTCAAATTGATACGTTTTATCATCCAGTTTGAGTTGCCAAGTGTTATTTTCCACTGGCTGAATCTGAATAATTTCTTCATATAAAAACTCAGCAATCGCCATTTCAATCAGTCTTTGTCCTGCACGGCGCCACTGCGTTTGATTTATCTTTAATTTTGCAAATGTCATTATAATTTCTCGAGTTTAACCGTATTCTGTTCTTGCTTATTCGGCATGGTCGTATTGCGGTTCATTGCATAGTTGGCAATGGTTTTTTTAACGGAAAATGGTCTTTGGATATTGGTTTGCGCTGATTTCTTCACAATGCCCATACTGTGCATTTCAGCATTTTCACTGGGTGAAAAATGTTGGAAACTTTGCGCTTGATCACCCAAATCGTATAAGTTAAAACCCAATAATTGATTGGCAATGACCGCTGCACGGTGAGCACCCAACCCTAAATCAGGAGTCCCGACACCGTGACTGTGCATTTCCTGATTTTGAACAAAGATCTCCCCGACAGCATCATGCTGTACGCGGTAGTCCTGACTAATTTTCCAGCGACCGAATTCATCACATTGAATCAGTGGTTTTAGATATTTGAGATATTGCCACTCGGGACTGTGATATCCCGTTGAAGCCACGACAAAGTCGGCATCCAGATAGAATTGTTCTGCCGTGACTTTATGCTGAAACTGCAAACGGATGCCCGCGCCATG
Organism: Acinetobacter sp. YH16056_T; assembly: GCF_024605895.1. Classification (NCBI taxonomy): domain Bacteria; kingdom Pseudomonadati; phylum Pseudomonadota; class Gammaproteobacteria; order Moraxellales; family Moraxellaceae; genus Acinetobacter; species Acinetobacter sp. YH16056_T. The sequence goes on from NZ_CP094545.1 coordinate 1,863,998, forward strand.
CGGCTCGGCAGCGACCAAACCCACCTGAGCATGTAAATGCGTCTGTTTAATATTTTGACCAATGCTCCGGTGATATAGTTTTTGGTAAATATCACGAATGGTTTTTGCACTGATGCCCTTATATAACAGGCCTTGTTGCTTCAATAGTTCGGCTTTATTTTCTGGGCTCAGTTGATAAAAATGCGCGGTATAATCCGGACTAAAATGCTCCAATCCAAGTGGTGCATATTCCATCGGGAAAAACCCATTAGAACGGGTCAGCCAATGCAACTTAAACTGCGCTGTTGTGGTCTGATCCTGAATATATTGACGATCAAACAGACCCATAAAGACTTCTGCCGAAGACTGGCCTGATCCCAGTACAACCACATTCCCTTTCAAGTGATTTAACGCTGCATTGCAATAATTTGCAGAATGTAAGCAGCGCTCCGGATATTGCTGTTGTATGTCTTTTAGACACTGTGGTAAATGCGGAACATTACCCGAACCAATGACCAAATTTCGGCATTGATAACGTCTAAAACGTCCATCTTGCTCAACCATGACTTCAAAGCCTTGCTCTTGGGCATAAATGGCTTTTACGGTTGATTGATATTGAATATGCTCTAGTTGGTCTGCAACCCACTGACAATAATGATTATATTCACGTCTAGGAATCTGAGCTTGTTCTAAAAAATAGAATTTATATAAACGCTGCTGTGCCTTTAAATAGTTTAAAAAACTAAAAGGACTGGTTGGATCAACCATGGAAACCAGATCGGCCATGAACGGCACTTGCAATACCGTATTGGGCAATTGCATACCCGCATGCCAGTCGAACTGTGGTTTCTTTTCAAAAAATTGATACTGCAAATGATTTTGCTTATGTAGCAAACTCGCCAAACTGAGGTTAAATGGCCCTAAGCCTATCCCAATAAAATCAAGCATATTGCACATCCTTCTGTTCCACACATAAAGGATTTGGCAACTGTACATAAACCGATTGCTGATCGACTGGGGCAATCAATTCATCCAGCTCATACAAGCGCGTCAACAGATTACCCTTATACGGCAAGGTCGGCTGATAAAGTAATGAATGAATCAATGAACTTTCTGGATAAGCCTGATATAAGTCCAACAGTTCATTTTGCAATATCGATATCAGCACTTGCTCTTTGACATATCCAGTTGCACCAATTGCGTTGATAATGCCGAATAAAGTATTACCAAAGAAATAATAGCTAAAGCGCTCATCGACAAAGGCTTTGGAACCCACGGCATGCGCTTTTTCTTGCAACTCTGGAAACGCGCTTAAGACATCACCTGCAAGTTCTTCAATATAGTAAAAGCCTTGATTGTCACGCAGCCATAGATATTTAGGCATTGCATTTTCAAGCTCAAGTAAGACATTTTGCTGATGTGATTCAAAAGCCATTCCGTATCGGTGATACAAATACATCAGTGGTTTTAGACTGATAGCTAAGAATTGTTTAAACCAATTGATCGCAATGGCGCTTTGATCAAGTTCAGGTTGTTGTTTTGCGATTTGTTCGAATAGTGCATTAAAACGGCTTATCGGCTGTGCAGGATGATCTTGACACAATGATGCAATACAACTCACCTGCTGCTTTTCACTAAAAGGCTGATCACGGAAGATGCAAATAGTTTCATCGACTATTTCATCATCTATGCTCAATGCCATCCATGCAGGATCATTCACCGCTTTGAGCGTTGGGCATTGTTTTAAAATACGTTCACCAAGACTTGAATGCCAAAGTCGATGGGTCATTTCACCACGGTGGCATTCTTTGGCAAGATTGACTCGGATTGAATTGGTGATCATTACGGAAAGTGATGGTTTCAACATCCACGGCGCCGCAAAACTTGCCATGGTGCGTACAGATGTTGTTGGTGAAAATGTCCAACCCTTTTCGCCGAAGTCGATAATTTTTAATTTGGTTTTTAAGTTTTTAAACCATGCTTTTGACTGTAAATAGCGTGCTTGCCAAGGATGCAAAGGTAATAACTTATAATGCGAATAGGAATTGAGCAGTGCTTGATCTGTTTCTGATAAATGCCATTGCAATTCGCTTTTCAATTGCGTTGATACAGTTTGATCTAAAGCTGAACCTTCTTGAATATATTCTGGAGCAACCAACCAATAATGCAGTTGGCTGAGACCTTTGGCTTCTGGCGAATACCTTTCCCAATCTTCATGCACAAAACCAACCCGACTTTTCGGTGCAGGATGCATGCTGTGCCCTAAAATTAAGGCCTGTTCTGATTCAATGAAACTTTGTTCCGCTTGGACCAAGGCCTCTAAATCATGTTCACGTAGTGTCAAAAATTGTGTAAGCGCTTCACGACTTTCGATCCAACGCTCTAATAATGATGAAGCATCCAGTGTATGACCTGACTCTTGTACGAGCTGTTCAAGCAATAAACTCGCGATCGCGGTGATACTAAATGACAGTTTCTGTCCTTTATTAAAAACGTATGGGAGATCTGCAAGACGATGTCTACCAACAAGGCTGACATAAGATAGTGGTACAAATAACTGTGATTGAATGCAATCTAAAGGGATGCATAACAACGTCAAGCCTTGGCTAAACGTCAATTGTGATGAATTCTGTTGATACTTTTCCAGCAAAATACCTTTACCGGTTTCTTGTGAGTATGCATTGACAAGATGCTGCATCGCCAAGCGATTAGCAAGCTCTTTCATCTGACCATATCCTCTATTTTTAAGCTTTTCCAAGCTTTGTCATGTAATTATGTTTCTTTAACTGTGCAAGTCATGCTTAGTACGCTGGCCAGCGTGAAACTATGTTAATGATAATCATTATTGTTAATAATTGCATTTTTGTGAAGATTTGCTACAGGATTGCAAATTTGGTCTTATCTCTATGTATTTAAAAATTAATTTTTTTGATATGAACTTTTCTGTTTTTATTTATACAATTTTCTGAAATGGAACTAAATGATAATTTTCTCATTTAGCATAGAACAAATGAATTGAATTGCTTATTTTTTAGCCAAATTATCACATTGTGCAACTTAAACTAAAAACCCATGTCTTTTACATGGGTTTTTATATTCTGCTTTGAACCAAGCTTTTATTTAAATCAAAGAACGAAATGTGCAGTTAAATTTTAATCATTGAAGACTTTACTGGCATCATACTGATCATGCATCTTTATTGACTATAAGCATGTATTTCATAACAAACACCTACTGATTTCTGATCCATATCTTCTATTCAGACTGGCTATACAGCATGAATGATGAATATGTACTCAAACGATTGGGTTGAAATCAATCAATTGATTTAACAACCCAATCCAAAAACTTGTGCTTATCAAAAAAGTCTGGCGCAGCATTCGCAAATACACTTTTTTCTCTGTTGTTAAATATTCCTTTGTAATAAAAAGACCTATCTGCGGTAAATTTTGACTCATCCCCTTCATGTAATTCTTTAAAGAAATCGATAACTGCATAAATCGACTTTTAGACGCTAAACCATGTTTTTCTAATACAAAATTATAGATTTGCTCAATAATCGCTTTAGTATTTGAAACTAAGGCATTTTGTTGTCTCTTTATTAGATCGCTCTTTCAAATTACAGCTTTTAAATTAAAATACAACTGTTTTAGTCGGATTTTAAATACCTATTTTTTATAGGTATTTTTACATTTAAATATAATTAAGCACTATTAATGAATGAGCCTCTAAACATGAAGTTTTACTAAATTTTGCTTCTGCAACTTCATGGATTTTCGTTATTCAAAGCTAAAAATAAACCACATTTGGCGAGCATTTTGTACTAACTGAATTAAGACAATTTCGTCCACTATTACAGAAACATCTTAGATACCCTGATCTAGGTCTAATTCTCAATTTGCACTTCTAACTTTGCTTTAATACTATTCACCTAAGCACTTAAAAAAGCATATAAGCGGATCCAAGAAACATTACATATGAAATTTAACTTCAGTTTTGATATAGCCCTCTTTACAACAATATTTACTATTTACTTATTTGTTTGCGGTTACTTTTACTACGATGGTTTAATCAGCTACTACGGATTTAATCAAGTTTCACTTGGCATATCTATTCAAGACTATCTAATGTATGGATGGGTAAACGGTATGTCAGGGCTAGTAGTAGGCTTCTTAATACTTTTACTCGCTGCTTTGGTACATACTGTCTACCAAAATAATTTATATGAAGTGATGATAAAATTTATATTTGTCTTTATTACATTTATCCTTCTCTTTATTTTCAACCTGATTTTTAAAAGGATCTTAGTAAAATTGTGGCAAATTTTACTAACTATTTTTATCTATACCATTAATAGCAAAATACAAAAACCTTTATCAGTTGTAGGCTTATTTTGGATTTCTCTTGGGCAATTTACGCTCAATATCATAAAACCTGCAGCTAAAGACGCCATTGATTCATCAGAGAAATTTCATAATTTTGAAGTCATAGAACACAGTGAAAAAATTGATAAAATTGTTCAAAGTGGTGGAATTTACTATGCATATTTAGTTGGTTTTTATATTTTATTTTTCACATTTACTTTTTATGTTATTAGTATTGGTAAAGATGCCCGTAAAGAAGCTGAAAATGAATTTAATAGCACAAAACATAATCAAATTATCATTGACGATGCCCTCATTACTGATTGGCTCGAAGCTAAAAAACTAACTATTACATATCCAGCTAAAGCTAAAGTTATCCATTGTGGCACGCAAAAATGTCTAATTGCCCTGCATACATCAAATTTAAAAGATGCGAATGGGCTCACTTTAAATACAAAACAAAACTACTTAATAAAGCTTGTAAACACTGAAAGTTATGTTGAATTAAAATAAAGTTATCTCTCGTGATTTTGTGCATAATTAATAAACTTGTACCTGAAATATTATGCAGAAAATTAAGTATCGAACATTTAATCAACACCCCAGACAGCAGCTGAAAATCTAATAGTAAAAGTTGTAATTATCATCAACCAAAATTTTTCGGCTGTTCCGAGATAACTAAATTTTCGCTTAAAAGAGAAGATGAGTTGTGATTATATTCCTAAGCATCTCTTCCGTACACTTGATGCATCATCGAACCACAAAGCCGCTCTATGCGGCTTTTGTTATTTTATAGATTTTGAAGTGGAAGGTATTCCCTCTAAATTCACTTAAATTTAAGTAGTCAAAAACCACATTTAATCATCAATCACATCAGCAAAGTTTGCACCCAAAACTTTTGCTAAATCTTCGGGTTTTAAACCAATATCCAAACCACGCTTACCACCACTGACATAGATTTTAGCTAAGTTCTGTGCGGAAGCATCGATCACAGTTTTTAAGCGTTTTTTCTGTCCAACTGGACTAATACCACCAACCAAATAACCAGTTAAACGCTCTGCATCTTTTGGATCGGCCATTTTGAGTTTTTTACAGCCAAATGCTGTGGCCACTTTTTTCAAATTCAGCTGATATTCCACTGGCAATACGGCAACAAAGTAATTTTTATCGTCCGTAACCATCAATGTTTTAAATACTTCATCGACCGTTAAGCCTAGTTTTTCCGCAGCTTCTAAACCAAAACTTTTTGCTTCTGGGTCATGATCATATTCATGAATGGTAAAGTCGATTTTATTAGATTTTAAGAGTTTACATGCAGGTGTCATTGCTTTTTCGTCATTCCATTCGGACAACTAGGAAAACTCGATTATAAGCCTATTCTAGAAAGACTGGCGAAGACTTTTATATTTTTCATGAACATGGCTTGTGCAATAAGTTCGAGTTGAATACATTTAAACAAAGCAAAAATTTCAAAAAAAGATGACAACACTGATTCAAGACCTCATCCAATTATTATCTGTAGTGCCCAAAGAGCAGGGCTACTTTTTAGCACAAAGTAAACCACTGTTTGGTGACCATATTTTTGGTGGACAATTACTTGCTCAGAGCATAGTCAGTGCATCCTATACCTGTACACTCCCACTCCACTCTTTACATGCCAACTTTACTTCTGCGGGTCATGCAAATCATCCCGTCTTATTTAAAGTCGAAAATTTACGTGATAGCCATAGTTTTTCTACACGACAAGTGACCGCCATACAGCATGGCAAACCAATATATATGGTGATGTTGTCCTATATGAAAAACGAAATGGGTATGGAGTATCAAATACCTGAACCAGATTTGATCCAACAATTTCCACCAAGTAGCCTCAAAGAGGAGCAATTCTATAAAGCGCAAATCCAATCATCTATTTCACCTGAATATCTATCCACATTTTTACAGCCTTTTCAGCTTATATCTAAACCAATTGAATACGTGCTGACAGATTTGCCACCGTCCGGTCAAGCTTCTGTCTTAAATCAAAATCAATATGCAGAATATTTAAAACTCCATGATGCCTTAGATGCCCAATTTGACCAACTTCATATACATCAGGCCATTGCAGCATACTATTCAGACTATAATTTATATTCTGCGGCGCTCAAAACACATGGTTTAAATTATCTGTCTCCTGAACTCATCGCAACCAGCCTTGATCATTCGATGTATTTTCATCATACCTTTCGGGTGGATGATTGGATTTTCTATGACATGAATACCACTCGAACCTCGCAATCACGTGGGCTTAGTCATGGGCAAATGTGGCAAGATGGAAAATTAGTCGCAAGCACCACACAAGAAAATTTAATGCGTTATACAGGCGAATCGTCAGCCTTGTGACAATCTTTAACATTCAAATTCTTGTTAAGTTAAGCATCAATCGTATAAAATTCATGCAAATCATACCGCTATAACAATAATATGCCTTCGATCTACCAGCTTAAGCCTGCATTTCAAAACCTGCTTCGACCTTTGGTTAAATCACTTCATCATCTTGGTATTACAGCAAATCAAGTAACACTACTGGCAATGTTCATTTCGCTAGCTGTGGCATTTTTTATTTATATCTATTTTTCTCACAACGGTATTGGCATTTTACTGTTGATTTTCCCCGTGTGGATGCTTATTCGAATGGGCTTCAATGCCATAGATGGCATGCTGGCACGTGAGTTCAACCAACAATCCAAACTCGGTGCTTTTTATAATGAATTATGTGATGTGATTTCCGACTCAGCACTCTATTTTAGTTTAATTTGTTTTGCTTTTATTCAAGCTGAATTACTTATTTTAACCTGTTTTCTCGCCATACTTGCCGAATATACCGGTGTGATGGCGCCATTAGTGGGGCAAGAACGTCGTTACGATGGTCCAATGGGAAAAAGTGACCGCGCTTTTGTATTTAGCATCATCTGCGTCATCATCGTGACCTCTTCTATATTGAATGTTGGCTTAAATACATTGTCTCTTATCTGCAATAGTATTTTGATTATTACCATCTTTTTATTATTTATTACGATTTATAACCGCATTAAAAATAGCATTATCAACCCACAATAAATTTCAGTTTAGATCGTCAGTCGATTCATTATTTTGAGAACAACACAATGTATAACAATACTCAGCATACCTTTACGAGCCATGATGGAACATCCTTGTTTTATCAACATTGGGAAAATAGCAGTTTAAAAAGCAACCGTAAGAAAAAAGCGGTGATCTTATTTCATCGTGGCCATGAACATTCGGGACGAATGGCGCATTTGGTCAATGAATTGAATTTGCCTGATTTTGATTTTTTCGCTTGGGATGCGCGAGGTCACGGTAATACAGCCGGTGAGCGAGGAGATGCACCGAGCTTTTCTGCATGCGTTCAAGACATTCAATATTTTGTTCAGCATATAGAACAAAATTACCAAATTCGATCAGAAAATATAGCAATTGTAGCTCAAAGCGTTGGCGCTGTTTTAGCCGCGACATGGGTGCATGATTATGCCCCTAAAATTCGTGCTTTATGCCTTGCCTCGCCTGCATTTGACATCAAACTCTATGTGCCTTTTGCAAAACCTGGCTTAACACTTCTCAATAAATTCGCTGGCAACTTTTTTATTAATAGTTATGTCAAAGCCAAAATGCTGACGCACGATACTGCACGTGCGCAGAGTTATGACACTGACCCGCAAATCGCTCGGGCCATATCGGTCCGTATGCTGCTGGGTCTATATGCAGCCTCAGATCGAATCGTTAAAGATGCACAAAATATTTTTGTTCCTACTCAAGTCTTATGTTCAGGATCTGACTTCGTGGTGCATCAAAAACCGCAATTGGCGTTTTATCAAAAACTCCCTCATCCATTGAAGGAATTTCACGTCTTAGATGGTTTTTATCATGATACTTTGGGTGAAAAACATCGCAAAATCGCCACAGATAAAATCCATCGCTTTATTCAACAATGTTTTAAACAACCCTATTCCGCACCTAAACTTTTAGATGCCGATAAAATTGGCCCGAGCTGTGCTGTAGCAGAAACCTTAAGTTCAACGCTTCCAAAGCATTCTTTAAAACATGCATTTTGGAGCTTAACCAAACAAAATCTTAAAATTGGTAGTCTCTTTTCCAAGGGTTTAAAAATTGGTGAAGAGACAGGATATGACTCCGGCAGTACCTTAGATTTTGTCTACAGAGATAAATCAGAAAGCCAAAATGCACTGGGTAAAATCATCGATCGACAATATTTAAATGCGATTGGTTGGCGTGGTATTCGCGTTAGAAAACAAAATATTGAAGCGCTATTAACGAAATATGCTTCTAAGTTACATGATGACCAACACGCGGTACGGATTATGGATATTGCTGCAGGCCATGGCCGATATATTTTAGATGCTGTACAAAAACTGCCTGAGCAGCCTGAATCCATCCTGCTTAGAGACTATAGCTCGATCAATGTACAAGCAGGTCAAGCAATGATTGAGCAAAGAGGTTTAAGCCAGATTGCCAATTTTGTAGAAGCGGATGCCTTTGATGCCACTTCATTAGCCAGTGTTGAACCTAAACCCACTCTAGCCGTGGTCTCAGGTTTATACGAATTATTTAGTGATAATGATTTACTCAGACAGTCCTTATCCGGCTTATGTCAGGCCATTGAGAAAGATGGGTATCTCATCTACACAGGTCAAATTTGGCATCCGCAACAAGAGTTTATTGCCCGTGCTCTGACCTCACATCGCCAAGGAGATGCATGGGTGATGCGTTTACGCTCACAAGCAGAAATGGATGCATTAGTTGAGCAAGCTGGTTTCAAAAAAATCGATCAAGTTATTGATGAGTTTGGTATTTTCACCGTTTCCGTTGCACAAAAAATTTAAGCTTGGACGGTCAATCTTATGCATAAACTGGATACTGAAAAAGGAACTTGGAAATACGGCCTACTGTGTTTGGCATTTCTGGCACCTTTTTTCTTCTTAAGTTATGGTTTTGCCAATCAATACGCTGCGGGCTTAGCTTCCGTACCTGTTATCGTCTTTGAATGGGAAAAATATATTCCACTTTGGCCATGGAGTATTGTGCCGTATTGGTCGATTGATCTGTTCTATGGTTTGTCTTTATTACTTTGTTGGAATAAGTTTGAATTAAAACAACATGTACTGCGACTATTTTCGGCACAAATCCTTTCAATCAGCTGCTTTTTACTTTTCCCGCTACGTTTTAGCTTTGAGCGCCCCGAACTCACAGGTTTTTTCGGGCTGTGGTTTGATGTCTTGATGGGCTTTGATAAACCGTTTAATCAAGCACCCTCTCTGCATATTGTGCTACTGGTGATACTTTGGGATTTTTTCCGTCGGCATAGCACAGGTAAGCTAAAATATCTGGTAGATGGTTGGTCCTTTTTGATTGGTCTCTCAGTTCTAACCACTTGGCAGCACCATTTTATAGATATTCCAACAGGTTTATTGGTCGGTGCCTTATGTTTATGGCTATTCCCGATGGCTGGCTCTGCGCCATGGGTTCAAAATAAACAAAGTCGGCTAAGCTTAAAGCACATTAAAATCGGCATCCTTTATCTGTTTGCTGCCTTATTGTGTAGCGCAATCGCACATGCAAAAGGTTGGTGGCTTTGGCTGCTCTATCCTGCAAGCAGTCTGCTTTTAGTTTCGTTTGCATATTTATTCAATCGTCCCCATTTTTTTCAAAAACTCAGTCATGGTGATATGACCATTGCTGCAAAAATATTGTTTGCGCCTTACTTTGTATTTGCTTGGATCAATAGCCGAATCTGGACCTATCGCCATCCTGAAGATTCTAAAATCATCAAAATCAATCAGAGTTATATTTATTTAGGTCGCTATCCGTCCAAACACGTCATGCAGCAATATGATGCTTTACTCGATTGTTGCGCAGAATTACCCACTTATCCAAAATGCTCCTATGCTCAAAACTTGAGTTTAGACCTGATTCCTTTACAGGCCAATCAGCTACATAATGCTGTAGAGTCTTTAGAACTATTCTTGAAATCTAATAACAATGATGAAGCACAAAACATCTTGGTCTTCTGTGCTTTGGGATATTCACGAAGTAGTGCTGTAGTTGCCGCATTATTATTGAAACAACATCCTGAATATTCAGTCGAAGATGTTTTACGGATTATTCGCCATAACCGTCCTTGGGTTGTGCTTAAAACACCGCAAATAAAACATTTAAATACTTATCGTTTAAAACTTAAAGGACTTGCACCATGAATTTACAACTTGTGGTGCTATCAAAGTTGTTGCAATCCACCACTGGATTGCTCATTTCAGCTTATGTAGCAGCGATCCTCACGCTCTGGCTCATTATCCAGTTTGGTAATGTGATGCTATTCGATTTGCTATATATATTAATTTGTCTAGTTTTGCTCGGAATACAACATTATTTAAGCCTGAGAATCAAATTTGATTCGGCACTTTTAGCCACTGTCGCTGAATACAGCCAAACTCAAAACCTTGAACAAACCACCAAGGAGCTGGACTTAAGTTTAATCAACTTAAAATTAATGCCTGCAAATAAATGTGGTCGCGCATGGGAGCTGCGTGAATTAGGTTGTCTGGCTTTATTTAAATGGCAGATCTTTGTGCTTTGCTTGCAATACATCGCATTCCTCTGCATATTTTTACTGTATAAATAATTCACAATAATTTGAAACCATGCCAAATCCATTAGACACTTCAGGGAATGCTCACTCACCAATGAAAGGTAATTTTTTAAGCCGTTCAATTGCTCGCTATATTGCCTTTCTCACTCGTCGTGGTGCGCGGCTGCTCACGGGTGCGCGGAGTCTCTGGGTCGGGTGCAAACCGGTTATGAAACAGCGTATTTATTATGCAAATCATAATAGCCATATCGACTTTATTTTACTTTGGTCATCACTGCCGACAGATCTCAGACGGAGGACCCGTCCTGTAGCGGCTTCGGATTATTGGTTAAAAGATGGCTTTCGACGTTTTCTCATTCAAGACACGTTTACTGGCGTCACTATTCAGCGAAATCGAGAGCAAAATCAAGACCCCTTAGAACCGATCAAAACCGTATTAGCTCAAGGTGACTCGATTATTTTCTTTCCTGAGGGTACTCGAAATTTAAATGATGACGTTGAATTATTAGCCTTTAAAAGCGGCTTATTTCATCTCAAAAATCAATTTCCTGATGTTGAAATCGTACCGGTATGGATCTCTAATTTAAAACGTGTCATGCCTAAAGGCGCGCTTATACCATTGCCATTATTATCTACCGTTATTTTTGGTAAGCCTTTAGAAGTTCATAATGAACAGAGTAAATCCGCGTTTTTAAACTACGCTCAAGAAGAACTACTCAAATTAAAAGCATTGGAGTATCAATAATGGAATTCACCAATGCGCAAATGACCTATGTATTGTTTGGTATCTTTGCGGTTATTTTGATTATTGCCTCAACCATTGGCTCAATACTAAAATTTAAAGCGGGTTATGCGCCGGCACCGGTCATCGACAATTTAAATGCGCGGATCAATGCATGGTGGGTCATGTTGTTGGTACTTGGTGTAGCAATTTCATTAGGCAAAATTGCCTTTGTGATCCTGTTTGCGTTGATTTCACTCTTTGCTTTACGTGAATTTATCAGCTTACTTCCAACCCGTCGCGGTGATTATCTTCCTTTATTGATCGCTTTTTATTTTGTCATCCCTTACCAGTATTACTTGGTGTATATCGACTGGTACGGGCTATATTCGATTTTTATTCCGCTGTATGTATTTCTTCTTATCCCTATCGCTACACTCAAAGCCGAAGATACCACGCGATTTTTAGAGCGCAGTTCAAAAATTCAATGGGGTCTGATGATCAGCGTATTCTGTATTTCGCATGTGCCTGCGCTATTAAACCTCAAACTTCCCGGATTTGAGGGTGAAAAAATTTGGCTAGCAATCTGGCTGATCATGGTGGTACAAGCCTCCGATGTCTTGCAATATGTCTGTGGCAAGCTATTTGGAAAGCACAAAGTCGCACCGATACTTTCACCATCTAAGACCGTAGAAGGATTAATCGGAGGCATTGCTTTAGCCACTGCATTAGGTGTTGCTATGTCATGGCTTACACCCTTTAGCTATCTACAGGCTGCATGTATTGGATTTATTGTTTGCATATTTGGCTTCTTTGGTGGTCTTGTCATGTCAGCCATTAAACGCGATCGTGGTGTAAAAGACTGGGGACAACTTATCCAAGGCCATGGTGGCATGCTCGACCGAATTGATTCCATCTGCTTTTCTGCACCGATTTTTTTCCACATTTTGCGCTATTGGTGGTCTTAAGAAATGACTAAGTTTCAAACAGAAAATTTGGGATTTTAAATGATGTTACGCACGTAGAATTAATTTTACATTTTAAAAATGATTTTTAAGTCTATGCGACAGTGTCTTACATCTAAGGATTGAATAAAGGTATTAGCCTTCGGCTGGAGATACTCTTACGAAACGTTGTTTCTCATTCGGCAAAATGAGAAGCGAAGCTTCGCAAGGAAACCATCTTGCGGTGCAATGCACCTCACCGACAAAACGCGTTTACTAGCATCAAATTATTCAAAGTATCGCAGAAACATTTTTGATTACAATAAGTCTTGTCTCAAACAATTGCGGATGATGTTACCGTGTATCGTTCTTTTATTTGAATCAACGTGCGCTTCTGATGTTACTGCGTAGCATCGGTTAATAATACGCACAATAAAAAATCCCAAGCAAACAAGCTTGGGATTCTTCTTATCAGGTATTCGATTTAAACGACTGAAATTGCAAACTTTTTAAAAATACTTGCACGACGTTTAGGATGAATATTGGCTTTAGTTAAATCACCTTGATAGTGATCATAGACCCGTTTATCCATCATCTTAAACCAAATAGAGGGTACTAAAGCAGGAATTAGCATAGTGGCATAGCCGCTAGGCAACTCTGGCGCTTCATCAAAATGTCTTAATGCCTGAAATGGACGAGTCGGATATGCATGATGGTCTGAATGTCGTTGTAATTGATACAAAAATAGATTGGTCACAATATTATTATTATTCCAACTATGTTCAGGCATGGTGCGGGCATAACTTCCATCCGTTTTTTGCTCACGCTTCAGGCCATAATGTTCAATATAATTAATAATTTCAAAAAGGCTGATTCCATAAAAGGCCTGTGTCACTAAATACGGTGTCACGCCTTTACCAAACTTTTTCAGCATCGCGGCATGAAAACCTGCACTCATCGCCCAACCATGAAACAGTTCATTCTCCTTCGAAAAGAAACTTAAACCTTTACGTTTTAAGCGTTGTTTCTCAATCTGCACCGCCGATTTAATTCCACCAAATACAGTGCGTGGCCAAAACTCATAAAAAGTTTCGCCCATTTTTGAAGATGCAGGATCTTCAGGCGTTGCCGCACGTTTATGGTGTCCATAAGGATGTTCAATGCGGAAATGGCTATAACCCAAAGGTGCGAGCGTCGCATGTGCCCAATAATGGTCTTTTTTATGAGGTCGATGGCAGAGTTCATGTGCTGTATTTACACCGACGCCATTGATGGCACCCATCGAAATCCCAAGTAGAACTTGATCTAATAATGAAACATCTTTACGGGTAACCACATAGCCAGCAAAAGCATTCGCTGCCATTTGCAGTGGAATAAATAATTTGACGATACGATCATAATAAGGATCATTCACTAAAACTTTGATGTCATCATCTGTCGGGTTATTGGCATCATCACCGATCAGTGCATCCAGTGCAGGAATAATGACATGCAGTAGAAGCGGCCCGCCCATGGCAAATAGTTTTTTTGTCGGTTTGGGACCAAAATGATAACCCGCCAAGATCCCCATACCAATGACTGGTAAACCTGGACTCAATAGCCAACCATAACGTTTTTTATCTAAAACACTCCAGATTTTGCTTTCTAACTGAGCGAGCTGCTGTTCATTTAATTTTACTGGTGCATTCATGCGCTAGACTTCCCTAATTACTTCTTCTGTGTTTATATTCGTAAAATATGGGCAGCCAGAACAGTTTTAAGCGTCCAAAAAAACTATGTGATCGTCTTTGGCATTTAAGGATAAATGTTGACCTTTAAGCACATAGTGACCATCTATAAATACAAAATTAATATGAGTAAATATTTGAAATATGGATGCTTTAAGTAAAATTTTTGATGATATTCATCTCCACCGATCTGAATATATTTATTTGAGATCAAAGCATCCTTGGGCTTTTCATTTTCAAGATCACAATGCCATGGTTGCGTATGTGGTGATTCAAGGTCAGTGTGTTGTGCATATCGATCAAGAGCAGGTCTTACTTGAAGCTGGCGATCTTTGCCTTATTCCCTCAGGGCAAAACCACCACTGCAAATCTATACAGTCTGATGTCTTGGTCGAATCAGTGAACATCACGCCACTGTTTCAAGAGCAACGAAATAAAACCATTGAATTAAATTCTACCGAATCTCATGAAGCAGAAGAATTATTTGTACTAGCGATCCGTGGACATGTCGACAGCATTATGGCAAAGCCTTTAGTGAATGCCCTCCCCACGCTGTTACATACACCACATATCATGAGCAGTACCGCACCGGAATGGTTGCAAATTGGCTTACATTTTCTGGCCGTTGAAGCGCATCAGATCCGTCCAGGCCGTGACAAAATTTTGGATCATTTGGTGAGTATTTTATTTATCGAATGTGTGCGTGATTATATTGCAGCCTTGTCAGATTCAAGCAGTTGGTTGCATGCCTTGAGTCATCCTGAATTATCCAACGCTTTGGCCGCGATTCATGAACAACCGCAGCATGCTTGGACCGTCGAAAGTTTGGCAGAACAATGTTGTATGTCGCGTTCTAAATTTGCCAGTTTATTTACTCAAATGCTCGGTGAATCACCACTCGCCTATTTGCAGCAACATCGTTTGCGACTGGCAACACAGCACTTACAAATGGGGCAACTCACTATTCAGCAAATTGCCCATCGTATAGGTTACTCATCTGAAACGGCATTTAGCCAAACTTTTAAAAAGTTTTATGATCTCACACCGAGCCAGTATCGACAGCAGCATCAGCTCGCAAAAACTGAGTCATCTTAAAGGTTTAATCTAAAAGCTTTAAAATCGCTTCCACAGGGTTTTCACTGTTACCTGAAAGCAGTTGTTTATGCATGGTGATGTGCTGCATCACTTGAATTTGCGATTTTTCAACATCCATCAAGCTTTCAATTTCTGCTGCTAATTTTTCAGGTGTTGCATCATGTTGAATAAGTTCCTGAATCACCTTTTTGCCCGCAATAATATTTGGCAATGAATAATACGGAATTTTGATCAGCAATTTCACCACATGGTAGGTCAGCCAATTTAACTTATAAAAAGTCACCATTGGACGATGTAAAAGCATCGCTTCTAAAGTCGCTGTACCCGAAGCCAAAGCGACAATATTCGATGCGTTCATCACCTGACGGCCAATTTTAGATTCAGTATCGGTGTTTTCCATCAAGCGAACTTTGGCTTGTAATGCTTCAGGATACTGCTTGAGCAACAATTCGATTTGCTGTTTACGTGCATCATTGATTGCAGGAATCAGGAACACATAGTCTGGATGCTGCTCCGTCAATATCTGTGCGGCAGACAGTACCAAAGGCCCCAAACGCTCAATTTCACCGCGACGGCTGCCCGGAAGTAATGCAATATGTTTTTGATGCTCATCTAAGCCTAACTCGTGTTTAGCCGCAACAAGTGGATTATCTAAAGGCAACTGACTTGCCAATGGGTGTCCGACAAATGCAGCCGGAACTTGCCATTTTTGGAAAAACGCTTTTTCAAATGGAAATAAGCAAAGGACTAAATCAATACTTGCTTTAATGCCATGTACACGGCCTTGTCGCCATGCCCACACAGAAGGGCTGACATATTGCACTGTTTTAATTGGTAGCTGTTTTTGCTTTAAGCTCTTAGACAAACGCAAATTAAAATCCGGCGCATCAATCCCCACAAAAACATCGACAGGATTTTCAGTCCATTTTTCAACCAGACCATCGCGTACAGCAAAGAGTTTTTTAATATCTTTTAAGACCTCAACAATCCCCATTACCGATAAAATATCCATCGGATAATAGCTATTAAAACCTTCTGCAATCATTTGCGGACCGCCGATGCCTTCAAATTCCGCATCAATCCCTTGCTCTCGAAAACTGCGGATAAGCTTGGCGCCTAATGTATCCCCGGATACTTCCCCAACCACGATGCCAATTTTCAGTTTCCGATTTTGCAAAAGTCTGTCCTTTTAACTCAATGTTCTTTAGCTATAGATTCTATACGAGTCCTTCACAAAGTTAATAGATTTCCAAAAAAAAGCTGCACGTCTTTAATTCAACATTTTAGGAATATTCATCACTGCTATTTAGCTGCTGATTAAAATTTTTCCGCCAATGGTTCGGATTTGTACCGTATTTATTCTTAAACAATTTACGAAATAGCACTGCGGTATTAAAACCTGCGCTTTCCGCAATTTTATCAATCGAATAATCTGTCACTTCAAGCAATTCAGCCGCATATCGCAGTCTTTCATTGTTTAACCAAGTGACAATAGGTAGTCCTGTCGCATGTTTAAAATGTCTGGTCAGTGTCCTTCTACTCATATTGGAATAATGGCGAAACCTTATCTTTTTAAGGAGTATAGATTTTGCAGGAATGGACTTTAAGTTCACAGTCGCATATATCGATAAATAACTAATTAAAGACTAGGAAAATAAACCTACGGTGCGTTTTTTGGTATTAGAGATGCATTTCAGATAGTCATCACCTTATATTCTAAATACATGATTTCACTGCAGCATAATCTCCATTTGAGCTATCAACCACTTGCAAAAACTACAATCAATAACTTAGCTTATTTAAAATCCATTATTTTCCAAATTAAAACCACTCTTTATCTATTTTTTTCACAAGCAAATCACTAATCGAGACAACGACTTATATCAATTAGTCATAAGATATGCACGTTTTTTGATATTTGGCATTCAGCGATGGTCGGTCCTTTAGAGTTCATTCTGGCAGGTGTAATTGTAGGTTTCTGCGTAGGTATTACCGGCGTTGGCGGTGGTTCATTGATGACCCCGATCCTGATCAGCCTGTATAAAATTGAACCCCATATTGCGATCGGCACAGACCTACTATATGCCGCAATTTCAAAATTTTGTGGTTCTTTAGTTCATGCACGTAAAATGAATATTGTATGGACCATTGTTATTTGGCTTGCAGTCGGCAGTATCCCTGCGTCTTTTGCGACCCATTGGGTACTGGAAAACTATCTGAGCCAATCGACACATTACAAAACGGTATTAACCATGTTTTTGGGTTTTATGCTGACGATTACTGGGATCTCAATTATTTTCCGTGGTCATATCGAAAAATTCTTTAATAAATTTCGAAAAACTGATCAGTTGGATGATATGAGTGCGGATCTTGAACGTATCAATTTCCAAGCTAAAAATAAGCGTGCATATATCATCATCATGGGGATTATTTTAGGCGTATTCGTTACCCTATCGTCTGTTGGTGCAGGTGCCTTCGGTATTATGGCTTTGGTGCTTATGTTCCCGAACTTACCGATGATTCGTATTATTGGTTCTGATGTGGTACATGCCGTGCTTCTTACACTGGTTGCAGGCTTGGGTCATATGAGCTCAGGTAATGTCGATTTTCATTTATTGGGTTGGTTATTGGTGGGTTCTATTCCAGCGATTGTTGTCGGAACTTTGATCAGCTCACGTTTACCAGAAAAAGTGATTCGTAAAGTCTTAGGCATTACCTTGTTTGTTTTAGGCATGAATTTCATCATTAATCCAGTAAAATCAAAACCTGTTGAAAAACCAACAACTGCAATGTTGATCGCACCGACGGTGAATAGTCAGCAGGTTTAAATTAACTGCCCGATTCATCACTTTTTTTTCAGAGACTTATTGATCTTTTTTATAACATTTGCATGCTATATTCATGTTATATTCGGCTCACGAAACAACCTTTTGTATAATCAAACCAGTGACGGCAATGAATACTTTACAGTCAAATTCTATTACCCAAAACGACATTGATGACGTGAATGTAAAAAGCATTCAGCCTCTTGTTACTCCTGCAGAACTAAAAAAAGAGCTACCTCTGACTGAAACTGCCTATCAAACAGTCCTTAAGGGCCGTGAAACTGTACGTAATATTTTAGATGGAAATGACAAACGTCTTTTTGTTGTCATTGGTCCATGTTCAATTCACGACACAGTCGCTGCACATGATTATGCTGACCGTTTAAAAGTTTTAAGTGACAAAATCCAAGATACGATTTATGTCGTGATGCGTGTGTATTTTGAAAAACCACGTACCACTGTGGGTTGGAAAGGTCTAATTAATGACCCAGACATGAACGACTCTTTCAACATCGAAAAAGGCTTACGTATTGGTCGTAAACTTTTACTTGAATTGAATGAAAAAGGTTTGCCTTGTGCAACTGAAGCGCTCGATCCAAACTCACCACAGTACTACCAAGATCTTATTTCTTGGTCAGC
Source organism: Acinetobacter sp. YH16056_T (assembly GCF_024605895.1). Classification (NCBI taxonomy): domain Bacteria; kingdom Pseudomonadati; phylum Pseudomonadota; class Gammaproteobacteria; order Moraxellales; family Moraxellaceae; genus Acinetobacter; species Acinetobacter sp. YH16056_T. Next base: position 1,882,956 of record NZ_CP094545.1, read on the forward strand.
GATTGGTGCGCGTACCACTGAAAGCCAAACACATCGTGAAATGTCTTCTGGCCTTTCTTCACCAGTTGGCTTTAAAAATGGTACAGATGGCGGTTTAACCGTTGCGACCAATGCCATGCAATCTGTTAAACATGGTCATAGCTTCTTGGGCTTAAGCGACCAAGGTCAAGTTTCAGTTATTCGTACCAGTGGTAACCCTTATGCACACGTTGTACTTCGTGGCGGTAACGGTAAACCAAACTACGACGCAGGTTCTGTTGCAGATGCCGAAGCGGCATTAGCCAAAGCAAAAGTTAGTGGCAAAATCATGATTGATACCAGTCATGCAAACTCAAACAAAGACCCGTACCTACAACCCCTTGTTCTGAAAAATATTACTGAACAAATCCTTGACGGAAACAAGTCAATCGTGGGTATTATGGTAGAAAGTCACTTAAAAGGTGGTCGTCAGGATATTCCTGCCAACCTCTGTGACCTCGAATATGGTAAATCAGTGACTGATGGCTGTATCGATTGGGATACGACTGAAAAAGTCTTGTTAGAGATGCATGAAGCACTTAAAGACGTGTTACCGACACGCTAAGTGAATGAAAAACGCCATCTTCAAGATGGCGTTTTACTTTGAAGGATTATTTGTCAGATGAATGAAATCGAAAATGCGTTAAGTCACATTGAAAACTTCCAATATATACATGAACACTTATTAACGTCAGGACAACCATCTCCTTCTGAGCTTCAAACGATTAAAGAATATGGTGTTTCAACAGTTATCAATTTAGCCTTGACCGATGCATCCAATCATATCGAGCATGAAGACCGCATTTGCCTAGATCTAGGCCTGAACTACATCCAAGTTCCGATCTCTTGGGATACCCCTTCAGATGACCAATGCCTATTAGTACTCGATATGATTGACCATTTGGTTCAAGGTCAAACGGTTTGGCTACACTGTGCGAAAAACTTCCGTGTCAGCAGTTTGATGTATTTATATCGTCAATACTATATGGATGTTGATATGCCAAAGGCTCAAGAGTTGATGCATCAAATTTGGAAACCCAATGAAACATGGACAGGTTTAATCCATGCGGTTGCCTTACAACTTCAAGGCCGTAAAGCAACTCAAGATTTACAACATGCACTGATCCATCCAGATCATTTTGCGTGAGAAATCAGTACAGTTGCGGTAGAAAGAATTCCTTCTTGGCGACCAGTAAACCCTAATTTTTCGGTGGTGGTCGCTTTGATGCTAATTTGTGTAACTTCAACATCCATAACATTTGCGATACTTTGACGCATTTCTAAATTATGTTTTGCTAGTTTAGGGCGCTCACAAGCCACGGTAATATCAGCATTATTAAGTACATATCCACGATCTAAAATCATTTGGTAGACGTGTTTTAAAAGTACTCGACTATCGGCACCTTTAAATTTTGGATCTGTATCTGGAAAATGCTGACCAATATCTCCAAGTGCCAAAGCTCCTAATAATGCATCACAAAGCGCATGCAATACCACATCACCATCTGAATGTGCTTTGAGTCCATGTGTGTGTGGAATTTGAACACCAGCAAGCGTTACAAAATCACCTTCTTCAAATGCATGCACATCCATGCCCTGACCGATACGAATTTGAGCTATCATGCTTGAGTTCCTTGAGAAAATAATGATTGAAATCTTGTATTCACGCTTTCTATTTCGCTATAGTGTGGGCAAGCGCAACATAGTGAAAGTATAAGCGATCATGCTGTTGAAAACTGAAATAAATATCATTAAAAAATTCGGACTGGTTCTGCTAATAGGTTCTGGCCTAGCGACGTTTACGCATGCAGAAAAGATAGACTGTGATCATGCCAATACTCATGCAAAAAAAAATTACTGTTCTAACGGTTTTGAAGAACAACGTGAAAAGCTAGATGGGCTTTTTTTAACAGCGCAGTTGATTACCGATGCCCCAATACGCTTGCTGATAGATACGCAAAAATTATGGTACAGCCGAGTTCAGCAATGCAAAAACTTGGAGTGTTTTAAACAACAATTCGAGCTTCGCTATGAAGATTTGAATATTTATACCTCAATGAACCAAAGTTTAACGCAGCATTATCTTAAATTTGAAAATGGCCATTTTGCGACATCACCTGTACATTTAAAAGTGCATCAACTGGGCAAAGACAGCATCAAAATCGAAGGCATTGCCTATCGTAATCCGAACAATCGAGTTGAAACACAAACCATTCCATTTTTAGCTTACACAACACCCGAACAAAAAAATCAAATCACCGATAATGAACACGACTGCAAATATCAGTTCAATTACAGTAAGGCCTTACTCTCAGTAAAAACCGAACAAAAAGGCTGTGAACGTTTTGCAGGGATTTATCGTTTATATGATTAAGATCAAATTCGAATGACTTAGAAAAATACAAAAAAGCCTCAACATTGAGGCTTTTTTGATGTCTACAATATGTCAGTTAAATCGGATGTGTTTGCTGCACTTGCTGGCTGATCATTGCAGCTGTTGCCGCAGATAAAGTCCATCCAAGGTGACCATGCCCTGTATTATAGAAAATATGATCTCGCTTACTTGCATGCACTACTGGCATCATATTGGGCATCATTGGTCGTAAACCCGCCCACGGCACCACATGTTCTGTTGATAGATTAAAATTACGATTCGACCAATCAATTAAAGGCTGAATGCGATCGGCACGAATATCTCGGTTATAGCCATTAAACTCTGCCGTACCTGCAACACGGAGTCGATTTGCACCTAAGCGTGAAGTCACAATTTTGGCACTTTCATCCAACAGACTTACCCAAGGCGCATTGGCCTGACTTTGTTCATCATTTAAATTAATGGTGATTGAATATCCTTTGACTGGATACACATTTACGCGATCACCGAGTTTATGTGCAAGTTCATAACTACCTACGCCACCACAGACCACTACAGCATCTGCCTCAAGTATGCTATCTGCATCAGGATTTTCCATATTTTCATCACTGGCTTTTAATCGAACATTGACACCTTTTGTATGATGCTCAAAGTCAGTCACCTCAAAACCCCACATATATTTCACATCAAAGCGTTCCGTTGCTTTGGCAAGCTGCGTTGTAAATTTATGGATATCTCCAGTGGCATCACCCGGACAATAAAAGCCTCCATAGTATTCACCTGTCAGACTAGGCTCAATGTCACGGATTTCAGCTAATGTCACAGGATGACGCTCTAAACCACCTTCACAGAGCATATTATTAACTTGAGTCGCCACCTCATAATCATGTTGATTATGAAAGAAATGTAAAATGCCGCGTTTTTCTAAATCAAACTGCAAGTTTTCATGCTCAGCAATTTCAAATAAACGCTGACGTGCCATCAATGCAAGACGGACGGTCTCGTGAGTATTTTCACGGTAATCTTTAATATGCCCCATAAACTCAAAGAGCCATGAATATTTGTGTAGATTAAAACTTGGATTTAATAATAATGGCGCGGTTTTTTGTGACATCCATTTGATGCCTTTCACTACCGTTGCTTTTTGGTTCCAGACTTCAGCATTACACGCTGATAATTGTCCACCATTGGCAAACGACGTTTCCATCGCAGGATAAAGATGTTTATCGACCACAGTGACACGATAACCGAGTAATCCGAGTTCGTAAGCTGTCGTTACCCCAGTAATACCTGCACCAATCACAACAATATGACACATATAGGCTCCTTGGAAATTATATTTCCTATGTTCGCCCCATCTGTCATTGTTACCTGAGAGCTTTGGTTCCTTGCGAAGCAATGTGAACCTTCCCCTTCGGTGAGTAGGTCTAGCCTACTTCTCTCCAGATTTTTATATGATTACAGTCCTTTTGCCTGAGAGTTTCCTGGGGGAACTTGCTCCTTCGGCGAGCACGATCTGTGCTTCTCTCCTGCAATCATCCATTCGTTTTTTTATTCGGCATTCATCTTGGTATTGCCTTAGTTAGATATGAGCAATATTTGTACCAAATCTCAAGTCCTATTTGGGTCAATATTGTTAAATAATATTTTTATATCGATTTAAGTTATTAGGTTATAAATTTAAAATCAATTTTTTTATACCTAAATACTTCATCTTTAAAATAAAGGTTTAAAATACTGAATGAAATTTATATCTAGAAAGATTGAAGTTTTATGTCGGATTCTACCCTTTTCTCTTGCTTTGCATCTGTGATCAAAACACATTCTATTGAAGAATTAACTCAAAGTGATTTACTCCGTCTTAAAACTCTGGGAACTATTCAAAGCTTTTATGCACCATTCGAGGCCATAAATCATGATGCAAAAGTGGTCATCGTCGGCATCTGCCCAGGCCAACAACAATGGCGTAATGCATTAATTGCAGCGAAGGACGGCGTAGAGCAGCAATTATCTGAGGAAAACATACTTAAACTTGCCAAGAATAGTGGTGCTTTTAGTGGTCCTATTCGTAAAAATTTAACTCAACTGCTAGATCATATTGGATTACAGAATCAATTAGGCATACAGACCACTGCAGAGCTATTTAGCAATCATCAAGATATGGTGCAAATGTGTTCGGTTTTACAGCAATGTATTTTGGTCAATGGAAAAAATTATGCAGGCTCAACGCCCGCAATGTTGAAAAATGAATTATTAAAACAACATATTGATGATTATTTTATTCCTATGATTCAACAGCTTCCGAACGCAATTTATATTCCGCTAGGCAAAGGTGTAGATGAGGTTTTAAATTATGTAAGCAGCTTAGGCTATTTAAAAGATCAGCAGATTTTAGCAGGACTTCCCCATCCATCGGGTGCGAATGCTGAACGGATCAAATATTTTTTAGGCGAAAAACCACGTGACCAATTGTCTCGACAAACCAATCCCGAGCAGATTGATAGCGCAAAATCACAGATCTTACTTAAGTTATCTAAATTTCAATGAAATAAGATTTACATCACTTAATAATATTTTTTATTTGAATATCGACCACTTATATCAAAGCAGTGCTCAAACAAAACTAGAAAAGTGTGATGTATTTTACTTTTTTGTTTTTTCTGTGTGAATATGCGCCAAAATAAATATTGCTTATAAAAATAACGCTAACATGGAAAAACACATGAAAAATTATTTAGTTCTAGGATTTACACTCCTACTACTCACAGGTTGTATTACCGTACCTAAAAATAAACCTGAAACAAGAACCTTGAAGCTAAAAGGTGTGAATACCGTTGAAAACAGTAACGTAATCCAACGAACCATTACTCGAGGTCAATTACTGTACTGGACAAAAATGTCCTGAACTTGCAATTGATTAGCAAAAGAATAAAGGTGAGTATGCACTTTCACTGCATTCTTATGATCAACAGCAGCTTGATATGAATGAAATATCTTTTGTGATCGACGGCAAAGTATTGTCTTATCCTGCAATAGGTCAAACAAATTATCGTCGCTTAGATAATTCAAATGTGATTGATTCTTCTAATACCGTGATGATCCCAGATACTGTGCTTAAACAATTTTGTGACGCAAAAGATATTGCGGTGATTATGAATACCAACCAAGGTGAAATCGCACACTATATGCTAAAAAACCAAAAATCATCAGATGCCTACCGACTATTTTTACGTGCTTACTCTTAAGCCCAAATAGTCTAAAATCAAAATCCCAAAAGTTAGTGTATGTTTTTTGGGGATTTTTTATTCATCTCGCTTTATAAATTGATCAAATGCATCACATGGTCTTTATTTTATTCGTTTAATTAATTGTTTAATTGTCAGTTCACAAATCGGTTGACCTACCTCTAGATGAAGAGGATAGGCTTGATTTTCATCTGTAAGCTTATAGCCACGTCGTTGATAATATTTTATTAATTCTAAACGCCGATCAATCACATACATCACAAATTCTTCAACATTGGGTTCAATCAACATCGCTTGCTGTTCTGCAAATTGCAATAATTTTTTTTCCTAAGCCCTGAGCTTGCTCATTTGGATGAATTGCAAAATGACCAATTTCACAGCTCTTCCCCTGCATTTGAATACCAATACACCCCATGATCTGCGCATGTACCGACTCAATCACATATAAATGAAAATCCCTTTTTTGTAAGAGTTGACTGAGTTGAGACACATTTATTCGATTTCCTCGAACAATATGATGTTCTGTCGTCCAACTCTTGGGATGATTTTCCCGATAGGCTGTATTCATTAAGCTTTCAAGCTGCTGAATATCACCAAGTAAAGCATTTCGTATATTCATATTTTTTTGCTATTTATTTTCATAGGCCTAGTTTACCGAAATAAAAAAACCAGACAATTGTCTGGTTTTTTTATGCAATTTTCTCATCAGTGTGACTTGCTAAAGCTATTCACCAACCGCGTTCGGAACAAAGCAGCGCTTTGTTATTTATCCACTGTGACTCGCTAACGCTACTCACCAACCGCGTTCGGAACAAAGCAACGCTTTGTTATTTATACACTGTGACTTGCTAAAGCTATTCACTAACCGCGTTCGGAACAAAGCAACGCTTTGTTATTTATCCACTGTGACTCGCTAACGCTATTCACTAACCGCGTTCGGAACAAAGCAACGCTTTGTTATTTATCTACTGTGACTCGCTAACGCTACTCACCAACCGCGTTCGGAACAAAGCAGCGCTTTGTTTCCTCACTTGGGTTCAATTGGGGCAAATGGTGCGACTACATCCGCATTTTGTGCGCGGTTACGCATGAAGTGATCCATAAGCACAATTGCCAACATCGCCTCTGCAATTGGTGTCGCACGAACACCGACACAAGGATCATGGCGACCTTTGGTCAACACATCTGTATCTTCACGATTAATCGTGATGGTTTTACCCGGCGTAGTAATGGAAGCTGTTGGTTTCAAGGCGATCGCAACACGAATATCCTGACCACTCGAAATACCACCCAAAATGCCGCCTGCATGGTTTGCCAAGAAACCATCCGTAGTTAACTCATCACGGGTTTCATGACCAAACTGCTCAGCAACGCCAAAGCCATCACCAATTTCCACACCTTTTACAGCATTGATGGACATCATGGCATGTGCAATATCTGCATCTAAACGATCAAATACAGGCTCGCCCCAACCGACTGGCACTTGCGTCGCAATAATTTCCAGTTTGGCGCCACAGCTCGTTCCTTGTTCACGAAGTGACGTTACGAGAGCTTCGAAACGTGGGACGGCATCTGCATCACCACAGAAAAATGGGTTATTCGGAACTTCATTCCAGTCCAATTTCTCTGCTTTTTCGGTACCAATTTGGGTTACATGACCACGAATTTCTATGCCGAATTTCTCAAACAAGAATTTTTTAGCAATCGCACCCGCAGCAACACGCATCGCAGTTTCACGAGCACTCGAACGGCCACCACCACGGTAATCACGAAAACCATACTTATGTGTATACGTATAGTCTGCATGACCCGGACGGAAGGTTTGCGCGATGTTGCCATAATCTTTTGATTTTTGATCTGTGTTACGGATCAATAGACCAATCGATGTACCGGTTGTTTTGCCTTCAAATACGCCTGAAATAATTTCAACTTCATCGGGTTCTTTACGCTGAGTCGCAAACTTAGATGTGCCCGGCTTACGACGATCCAGATCCTTTTGCAAATCGGCTTCAGTCAGTTCAATACCCGGTGGAACCCCATCCACAATGGCCATCAAACCAACGCCATGAGATTCACCACAAGTCGTTACACGGAAGAGTTGCCCTATACTATTACCTGCCATGTCAAACGACTCCTTATGCTTGAACAGATTGAATGAATAAATCTCGGTATTCGCGGCATTGAGCAGCAGTCAATGCAAAGATACCTGTACCGCCTTTTTGGAACTGTAACCAGTAAAAATCAACGGTATTGAAGTTTTGACGCATTGCCCATTCAGAGTTACCCACTTCGATCACAATTAAGCCATCTTCAGTCAGGTAATCTGCAGCTTGTGCCAACATTTTACGTACAAGATCCAAACCATCTTGACCCGCAGCAAGCGCCATTTCAGGTTCATGGTGGAATTCTTCTGGTAAATCTGCCATGTCTTCAGCATCCACATATGGTGGATTCGACACGATCAAATCATATTGATTTTCTGCTGGAATTTTGGCAAATAAATCAGACTCGAGTAATGCCACTTGATATTGTTTATTGTGGTGTTCACAGTTAATTTGTGCCACTTCAAGTGCATCTTTAGATAAATCTGTTGCATCAACTTCAGCGTCTGGGAATGCATAAGCTAAGGCAATCGCGATACAACCCGAACCCGTACACATATCTAAAATGCGCTGAGGAGTTTTTGGATTGGCATTTTCAGGTAGATTATTAACTGCAGCACCCATCTCGCCATTTTCGCCTAAACAATAAGGTGCAAAACGGTTTTCAATTAACTCTGCAATTGGAGAACGTGGAATTAGTACACGTTCATCGACATAAAATGGCTTACCAAAGAAATATGACAAGTTTAGTAAATAAGACGTCGGAACTTTTTCATTAATACGACGTTCTAACAATGCTAAAAATTCTGCAACTTCACTTGGCAATAATTTCGCATCTAAGATTTCCGCATCTGCATTCCAATCTAGAGATAACGTTTGTAAAACCAATGCTGAGCTTTCAGCAAAATAGTCTTCTGTACCTTGTCCTAAGTGGGCATCATATTGACGTAAAGCTGTTACCCCAAAGCGGATATAATCACGAATTGTAGATAGGTTTTCAGCTGCTTCCTGTAAATGTTCAGGGCTAATAGTCGGTCGATCCACTTAAGGCGTCTCCAGTTCATAATTTTTTAAACGCCCTATGATACCTTGTTTTAATGCTATTTATAATAAAAATACGGCATTATTCACCGCTTGAAAGCATTTCATAACCGTATATATGAGGTCTGATACATTCGCTGAAATGAAATGTGTACTTTATGCCTTTCAGCATTCTATAAAATCTAATTAGATGAAAATTACGAATAAAAACCAATTCAAGCTCAATTGTTTAGCAATTTGTACTTGATCCTAAGCTTTATTTTCTTAAAATCATCCCCATACAAACAGTTAAATTTTAAATGCGGAGCTCCAATGAGCTATAAGCACAATAACCTCATGGCTATGCGTCAAAGCTATTGGGAAGACACTCAGTCTTTAAACGTGCAAACTGAAAAGGCATTTTTTCAGCAACTGCTGATCGAACATCAAGTTTTCCCTGATGCGAGTCTAGAAAACGCACGTACCCTATTTTTTAGCTTACCGAGCATTATTATTGTCAAAGGTTATGCTGCCGGATTTAAAGACGAATCTGTCCAACATCTTATTCATCAACATATTGAAGAACATAAAGCCGCATTGATGCAAAACGATACGGTAAAAATCAAATATCGTTTATAGTTTTCTTTTCCAATGTGCCTGTCTACGTGGCATCTTGCTTAAGTTTGCAAATGCTTACTGCATATTCAGTAAGTTGAACTATTTTAATACGTTAAGAAACGTTAAAATTAGCTACAATGTATTTTTCTGCGAATTGCTGATTAAAGGATTTAATTTACATGTCAGATCAGAACGATAAGCTCAAACACTTGAAAACGTCTTCTATGGATCGACGCTTATCTATCGCAAAGGCATCGCTACTTGCGGGAACTCGTTGGGCAGCATCAAACGCCACTTCTATTTTTTCGAGTGAAGAAGAAAAAGAGAAAAAGCGTAAAAAAGCCATGAAAGATCAGGCTGAATATCTCGTCGCAGAAATTGGTAAATTAAAAGGTTCAATTGTAAAAATTGGGCAAATGATGGCGTTGTATGGTGAACATTTTCTACCTGAAGAAATCACCCAAGCCCTCAATACCCTTAACAATCAAACAGTCGCATTGGCATGGCCAGCCATCAAAGTACAATTACAAAATCAACTTGGCTCAAAACTTGATGATCTCGTGATTGATCATGAGCCGCTTGGTACAGCATCTTTGGCACAAGTTCATCGTGCAAAACGTAAATCTGATGGTTTAGAACTGGTATTAAAAATCCAGTATCCGGGTGTGGCTGATGCTATCGATTCAGATATGAATCTATTCAAAAACATGCTCAAACTGACACGAATGGTGCCCCAAACGCGTGAATTTGATCAGTGGTTTGATGAAGTTCGTGAAATGATGCATCGTGAAGTAAATTATAAAATCGAAGCAGATACCACACGCCGTTTTGCTGCACGCTTAAAAGAAGATCCACGATATATCGTCCCGCAAATCATTGAAGGTTATTCAACACCTCAAGTGCTGTGTATGACCTTTGAACGTGGTGTGCCGATTAATAGCCCTGTAATGCTATCACTTCCTCAAGAGCGCCGTAATGCCTTAGGTGAAGCATCACTTGAAATTGCCGTACGCGAAATTTTTGAATGGGGTGAAATGCAAACCGACCCTAACTTCGGAAACTATTTGGTCCGTTTAGGCAATGGTGCGGATGTGCCAGATAAAATTGTTCTCCTCGACTTTGGTGCGATCCGTCAGTTCGATGAGCATCTATTAGGCGTTGCGCGTAATTTGATTACCGCGGGTTACCATCACAGCTCTGAGCAAATGGTCAAAGCGATGACAGGTTATGAGTTCTTTGATGGTATTCCACAAAGTATTAAACCTGATATGGCTAAAGTCTTTTTGTTAGCGACAGAGGCATTTAGTAGCACTGAAAATAACCCAAACATCCCTGCTGGTGTTATGGACGAACAACAACGCTATGACTGGAAAAAAAGCCAATTACATAGCCGTGTGATGCAACAAGCGTCAAAATCGATGGCATCTCGCTATTTCTCAGTTCCACCTAAAGAGTTTATGTTTATTAGCCGTAAATTTATCGGTGCATATACCTTTATGACCGTCATTGAAGCAAAAACCAATGTTCGTCGTATGATTCAAAAATATCAATAATCATTCAATACAGACCTTAAAACTTGGCTGACTCAAATGTCAGCCAAGTCAATTTTAAAATAACAACACTTTTAAGCCTTTTTACTTTTCTATTCTTAATTAATCATTTAGCTATCAAATCCCACCTAATCTCGCCGTTTATCTTTGACAATCATGCATGTCATTTATGACATGGTTTTTCTATCTTTGGCATGTCAGCATTAAATAAGAACAGCGCAAATGGAAAACAACAATGACCAATATGGTAAACAATGCACAAGGATTTGGACTCTCACTTTTAACGAAAATTGCCGGAAGTGATGTACTCGATCAGTTTAAACTGCGCAAATTTGTTGAAAAATCTTTGTATCAAAGCTCAAAAGCTGGTTTTAAAACCCTGAGCCAGACGCAAAAAGTATTTCAGACCAACAAAGATGTGCATAAGCAACGTTTGCCTAATCAACAAAAATCATTATTTGATTTAAACCTGACTGAAGAACAACAAATGACTGCTGATGCGATGCAGCAGTTTGCCACAGAAGTCTTGTATCCACTTGCTCATCAAGCCGATCAAGAGGAAAGATTTCCTGAAGCGTTATGGCAACATATCCAAGATCTAGGTCTAAATTATTATGCCTTACCTGAAGATTTGGGTGGCGTCGCGGCAGAAAAAAATATCATTAGCAATATCTTAATTGCTGAACAATTGGCTGAAGGTGACTTTAGTTTAACAGCAGGTTTACTGTCGACGTTTAGCTGTATCAACGCCATTACCCAATGGGGTTCCGAATCTGTTCAAGCAACCTACTTAGCGGCATTTGCAGATGATTCAGCCCTACGTGCAAGCTTTGCGGTTCAAGAGGCAACAGCGGCATTTAATCCCTATCAACTTAAAACTCACGCGATTGCTGATGGCCAGCAGTATAAAATCAGTGGGGAGAAAACCTTAGTCCTTCTAGGCGAACAGGCAGATGTGCTGTTAGTGAGTGCCATGCTCAATGGACAGCCTGAAGTTTTTATTGTGCAACGCGACCAGAGCATTAGCGCAAAAAAAACACCTGCTATGGGTTTGAAAGCCACTGAAACGGTAACTTTAAAATTTGATCAGACCCCTGCCCAACGCTTAGGAGATCAAGATTTCAATTACACCTCATTTATCGATCTTGGCAACTTAATGTGGTGTGCCATGGCTGTTGGCACCGCAACTGCAGTCAAAAAATATTGCATTCAATATGCAAACGAACGTACAGCTTTTGGAGAGCCAATTTCGCACCGTCAAAGTGTGGCATTTATGATTGCAGATATGGCAATCGAAATTGATGCCATGCATATGCTCATCCTCAATGCAGCAAGCCTAGCCGAAGCCGGCAAGCCTTTTCATCGTGAAGCCTATTTAGCTCGCGTGCTATGTGCTGAAAAATCGATGAAAATTGGGACCGATGGCGTGCAAATATTAGGTGGTCACGGCTTTACCAAAGAACATCCCGTAGAACGTTGGTATCGAGACTTACGTGCCACAGCGATTCTTCAATCTGGCTTGCATGCTTAATTCAGCAAAATAAAAACAAGGAAATGTCCATGAACTTACAAAATCCGAAAAAATTTAAATTGCTGATCGACCAAGCCCATGAAGTCGCATTAAATGTTCTACGTCCTATTTCACGTAAATATGACAAAGCCGAACATGCCTATCCTAAAGAGTTAGACATGTTATCTTCCCTCGTCGACGGTATGAATGATGGCGGAGATGGCATGAATGCAGGTGCTGCCGTCAATAAACGTGGTGACACAGACACTGGTAATAAAAACGGTGTCAATATGTCGACAGCCCTCAGTATCATCGAGATGTGCTATGGAGATACAGGCCTGTTGCTCAGTATGCCTCGACAAGGGCTTGGAAATTCGGCTATTGCAGCAGTAGCCAATGATGAACAACTAGAACGCTTAAAAGGAACTTGGGCCGCTATGGCCATTACAGAACCCAATTGCGGCTCTGATTCTGCTGCTATTCGGACAACAGCGACGAAAGATGGCGATGAATACATTCTCAATGGGGAAAAAATCTTTGTCACCTCGGGTGAGCGTGCTGATTCCGTGGTGGTTTGGGCAACGCTAGATAAAAAATTAGGCCGTGCAGCGATTAAATCCTTTGTTGTTGAAAAAGGTACGCTGGGCATGACTGTAGAACGCCTAGAACATAAATTGGGTATTAAAGCTTCTGATACGGCTGCCATTAGCTTTGTAGATTGTCGTGTCCCTGCTGCAAACTTATTAGGCAATGCTGAAATTGATGTAGCAAAGGGTTTTGCTGGGGTTATGGAAACTTTTGATAATACTCGCCCACTCGTTGCCGCGATGGCTATTGGCTGTGCCAAGGCATCTTTAGAGCGAATTAAAGAAATCTTTAAAGATGAATTAGATGAGCAGTATTCAACACCGATCTTACAAAGCTCGAATATTGCTGCACAAATATATCGAATGGAAGCAGACTGGGAAGCAGCACGTCTCCTCATGCTCAAAGCCGCATGGATGGCCGACAACAAAAAACCAAACTCACGTGAAGCATCCATCGCTAAAGCAAAAGCAGGCCGTGTAGGTAATGAAATCACGTTAAAGTGTGTAGAACTCGCAGCGGCTGTCGGCTATAGCGAAGATGAATTATTAGAAAAATGGGCACGTGATTCAAAAATCCTCGATATATTTGAAGGCACACAGCAAATTCAACAATTAATCGTTGCACGTCGTGAACTGGGTAAAAGTTCAAGCGAATTAAAGTAATTTTTTGCTTGAGTAATTTTAAACTTAGAGATGGATTTTTTTATAGGATCAGTCTATAAACAATCCATCTTTTTGTTTTTCGATGATTATGTTTCAGATCCGACCACTTCAACTTGAAGACAATGTAAGCATTGCCAACGTCATTCGCACAGTTTCCAAAGAATTTGGATTAGCACCTGAATCAGGATTTGCCGTTGCAGATCCAATTTTAGATGATTTATATCACGTCTATACGCAAGCAAATGCACAATATTGGGTTATTGAAAATCAACACGGTACAATTTTAGGTGGTGGGGGCCTTTCTCCTTTAGTTGGAGACTCAAGCATTTTAGAAATCCAAAAAATGTATTTTATGCCTGAATTACGTGGTCATGGCTTAGCCAAAGATATTTTAGAACTTTGTTTTCAATTCGCCAAAGATCATAATTTTAAAGCGTGTTATTTAGAAACTACACATACACTTGGGCAAGCAGTGAAACTTTATGAAAAAGTAGGATTTCAACACTTACAAGCTCCCAAGGGCAATACAGGTCATAGCCAAGCATGCGAAATTTGGATGCTTAAAACGCTTTAAACTCAGATTCCACTAATACCTCTGAAAAGAGTTATAGCTTTTCCAAATAGGGATATTTAATGAGTGGATATTCTAGTTTTTTATAACTAAAGTTCTCGGGATTTGAATGCCCCACAATCTTAAGTAAGAATGTAAAGAGAGAAATACTGACTCAATTAACACGATCTGTTTTTCTCTCTTCACTTAAAAAATCATGTAATTTGAGTACATTTCCATCAATTCTTACAATTTCACTGTACAGAGCATCTTAAGAAAATATTGACCTCTAAGTCTCCAGTTCATAATATCGCTTTAGAAATTACACTTAGCCATGATTATTTTAAAGTGAATATAAATGCAGAATGTACTGAATAAAACTCGCCTTTCAACTCGTCTTTCGTCGCTCCTAAACGCTCACAGCTTAAAGTTTTCAACTGTTATTATATATGTAACCCTGATTTCTGGATGTTCATCACTAGGTGGTGGCTCTGTAGAAAAACGTGCAGTTAAACTTTCATCAGGGATCCAAAAGGCCTATTCAGTCAATCCTGAAACTGCAAATCGAGTGTCACCCTACATTGTGCAAACTGCCGATCAATACAACTTAGATCCTTTACTACTGGCTGCCGTTATTCGCCAAGAATCAACTTTCCGCCCTTATGTCAGTTCTCCTGCAGGTGCAGTCGGTTTAACTCAGGTGATGCCACGTTATTGGCAAGCAACATGCCCTGGGGATTTATATGACGAATTAACCAATATTAATTGTGGGTCATTTATTTTAACTAAATATAAAAATGCGGCAGGTAGTATTCCAAAAGCTTTAGCCTACTATAATGTCGGACCTACTGCTTATAACACCAATCGAAAAATGAAAAAACAAGGCAAACGTTATGCAAAACAAGTTAAAGAACATCAAAATAATTTAAAAAGTTCCTTATAATTTCTAAAAATTTAATCTTTTATTTAACCATATAGACCTAACTAAGCTTAAGAGGATAAATTTTGTTAGGTCTAATCTCTTCAATTATTTCATAGATTGACGCATTTTATCTTCATCAAAATATTGCGCAAATGATGCAATACGTTTTTCAACAATTGGATTTTTCATCAGATTTTCAGCTGCACGATTTCCCAATAGTTCAAATGCTTTACCTAGAGCATTTGTTCCTTCATTTTCTGTAACAGCTTTGATTTCAGCATTACAACGTTTAGTAAATAAATCTTGAAATAGAATAGCCATATTTTTATCAATTTTTTGTATCTCAACTGGCGTTACTTTACTATATTTAGAAATTTCTGGATGTGCTGAAAATGCCAAATAAATCCAAGCTGTTAAGTTCTGACTCTCTTTTGCTGAAATTTTATTTACCAAACATTCACTTAGTTTACCCTGATACACACCGGCTGTAGTATTGAAAGAAACAAATGCAAATAAAACTGTAGCTAACCCGAATCCTTTTTAAGCCAATGACTGCATAATTTGAATTGTGGGCTTATGCTGCTGAGTTAATTGGTATGCACATAGTGATGCGTAAATACCACTTAAAAAGCCTGAGATACTTCTAGCTCTACTCGTCACCAAATTGTATTGACCTTTCAATAAGCTGAATAACGTTTCTATTTTATTACGTTGTTTTAAGTGATATGCATCTGATGTACAGAGTTGAACAGACCGCATGTTCTTTCGATGATAAGTAATTAAATCAATACCTTGTTCTTTTAATCTGTTTTTTAAATCCTGACTGATATAACCACGATCCGCGTAAAGCTTTGCTTCCAAGCCTTCAACCAAATGCTCAACCATTCTTATGTCAGCCACATGTCCATTGGATAATGCTGAACAAACGACTTCTCCAAGTTGATTCATCATAATATGTAATTTACAGCCGTAGAACCAACCCATCGAGCTTTTACCACGAGATGCAATTTCTGCTAGAGATTTATGGCGTTGAATTCGTTGATTTTTACAGACAGGTAAAGTGGTTGAGTCAATCCATAAATATTGGCTCCGTTGACCTTTCATTAAGGCTACATGTAAAGCATGTAGTGCCAACTGGTGCGTATTAATGAGGTGAATCAGCCGTTGGTAACAGGGTAAGCTCTTAAATAAAGAGCTTTTATCCTGCCTTAGCCATGTGAAAAATGCTTTGAAATTAGTGAAATGAGAGCATTTATACCAAATAGCAATAAAGGTGATTTCTGAAAGACTCAAGTGAGCCGCTCGAATTCTTGAGAAACGATGGCTTTGCTTAAGGAATTGCCAATAAGTTGCTTCAAATTTAAGAAAGAAATCATCAATTACGCAAAATAATTCGGTACTATTAAACATGAGGATAGAGTTGTGAGTTTTGTGTGGTAACTCAACTGATGGCTCTAGTCCTCATATTTTTCAAGTCAATTTCTTATCCGCGATTCGGGTTAGCTAATAATTTTTTTAAAAACATCTTAAATACCCTATATATTATTAAAGAGACAAACGATTTTATTATATTGATTTATTACACATTTTCATTAGCAAAACATTTTAAATGATATAAAAGAGTTCTAGACGAGTTTATTGTTGATCGGCCTTATTCTTTTTAAATATCTATCATTTCCCTGTTTTTTCTTCTGCTTTTCTTATTATTTTTTTCTTCCCTTTTTCCCCACATAAAAAAACACCCCCTGAGATATCAGGGGGTGTTTCGAATAATGAGCTGGCGATGACTTACTCTCACATGGGTAACCCCACACTACCATCAGCGCTAAGAGGTTTCACTTCTGAGTTCGGGAAGGGATCAGGTGGTTCACTCTTGCTATGGTCGCCAGCACAACTGTTATGACTTTGCATTTGGTCTTATCTTTTCAGTGCCGTTGCTTGGTCAAATGAGTTATTAACAGATCATATCTAAGTTGCATATTTTGTTCTTAAGCGTTAACTAAATCAAGTTTGATTGATTATATGTGAATCAATTGATGCTATATATACAACTGCTTGGGTGTTGTATAGTCAAGCCTCACGAGCAATTAGTATTGGTCAGCTTCATGCGTCACCGCACTTCCACATCCAACCTATCAACGTCGTAGTCTTCAACGGCTCTTTAGTGGACATAAAGTCCAAGGGAAATCTTATCTTGAGGTAGGCTTCCCGCTTAGATGCTTTCAGCGGTTATCCCTTCCGAACATAGCTACCCGGCGATGCGACTGGCGTCACAACCGGTACACCAGAGGTTCGTCCACTCTGGTCCTCTCGTACTAGGAGCAGATCCTCTCAAATTTCCAGCGCCCACGGTAGATAGGGACCGAACTGTCTCACGACGTTCTAAACCCAGCTCGCGTACCTCTTTAAATGGCGAACAGCCATACCCTTGGGACCTGCTTCAGCCCCAGGATGAGATGAGCCGACATCGAGGTGCCAAACACCGCCGTCGATATGAACTCTTGGGCGGTATCAGCCTGTTATCCCCAGAGTACCTTTTATCCGTTGAGCGATGGCCCTTCCATACAGAACCACCGGATCACTAAGACCTACTTTCGTACCTGCTCGACTTGTGGGTCTCGCAGTTAAGCGCGCTTTTGCCTTTATACTCTACGCGTGATTTCCGACCACGCTGAGCGCACCTTCGTACTCCTCCGTTACTCTTTAGGAGGAGACCGCCCCAGTCAAACTACCCACCAGACATGGTCCTCGTCCCGGATAACGGGACAGAGTTAGAACCTCAATATTACCAGGGTGGTATTTCAAGATTGGCTCCACCGAAACTAGCGTCTCGGTTTCAAAGCCTCCCACCTATCCTACACAAGTAAGATCAAAGTTCAATGTCAAGCTGCAGTAAAGGTTCACGGGGTCTTTCCGTCTAGCCGCGGGTACACCGCATCTTCACGGCGAATTCGATTTCACTGAGCCTCTGCTGGAGACAGCGCCCCCATCATTATGCCATTCGTGCAGGTCGGAACTTACCCGACAAGGAATTTCGCTACCTTAGGACCGTTATAGTTACGGCCGCCGTTTACTGGGGCTTCGATCAAGAGCTTCGCTTACGCTAACCCCATCAATTAACCTTCCAGCACCGGGCAGGCATCACACCCTATACGTCCACTTTCGTGTTTGCAGAGTGCTATGTTTTTAATAAACAGTTGCAGGGGCCTGGTTTCTGTGGCTGCTCTCAGCTCAGGAAGCAAGTTCCATCACCAAAAGCAGCGTACCTTCTCCCGAAGTTACGGTACCATTTTGCCTAGTTCCTTCAGCAGAGTTCTCTCAAGCGCTTTGGTCTACTCGACCTGACCACCTGTGTCGGTTTCGGGTACGATTCCAGTGTAACTGAAGCTTAGAGACTTTTCCTGGAAGTATGGTATCAGCCACTTCACTGTACAAGTACAGCTTGCTGTCAGATCTCAGCATAGAGTACCCCGGATTTGCCTAAGATACATGCCTACTTCCTTTCACCTGGACAACCAACGCCAGGCTGACTTAACCTTCTCCGTCCTCTCATCGCATTACACTGAAGTATTGGAATATTAACCAATTTCCCATCGACTACGCCTCTCGGCCTCGCCTTAGGGGTCGACTCACCCAGCCCCGATTAACGTTGGACTGGAACCCTTGGTCTTTCAGCGAACGGGTTTTTCACCCGTTTTGTCGTTACTCACGTCAGCATTCGCACTTCTGATACCTCCAGCAGACTTCTCAATCCACCTTCATCGGCTTACAGAACGCTCCCCTACCACTTACACTAATGTGTAAATCCGCAGCTTCGGCATATAGTTTTAGCCCCGTTACATCTTCCGCGCAGGCCGACTCGACTAGTGAGCTATTACGCTTTCTTTAAAGGGTGGCTGCTTCTAAGCCAACCTCCTAGCTGTCTATGCCTTCCCACATCGTTTCCCACTTAACTATAATTTTGGGGCCTTAGCTGGCGGTCTGGATTGTTTTCCTCTTGACTACGGACGTTAGCACCCGCAGTCTGTCTCCCGGATAGTACTCATTGGTATTCGGAGTTTGCATCGGTTTGGTAAGTCGGGATGACCCCCTAGCCGAAACAGTGCTCTACCCCCAATGGTATTCGTCCGAGGCGCTACCTAAATAGCTTTCGGGGAGAACCAGCTATCACCGAGTTTGATTAGCCTTTCACCCCTATCCACAAGTCATCCCCTGGCTTTTCAACGACAGTGGGTTCGGTCCTCCAGTTAGTGTTACCCAACCTTCAACCTGCTCATGGATAGATCACCCGGTTTCGGGTCTACACCCAGCAACTAAACGCCCTATTAAGACTCGATTTCTCTACGGCTCCCCTAATCGGTTAACCTTGCTACTGAATGTAAGTCGCTGACCCATTATACAAAAGGTACGCAGTCACCAAACAAGTTGGCTCCCACTGCTTGTATGCATGCGGTTTCAGGATCTATTTCACTCCCCTCACAGGGGTTCTTTTCGCCTTTCCCTCACGGTACTGGTTCACTATCGGTCAGTCAGGAGTATTTAGCCTTGGAGGATGGTCCCCCCATATTCAGACAAGGTTTCACGTGCCTCGCCCTACTCGACATCATTATCTAAGCCCTTTCGCGTACAGGACTATCACCTACTATGGTCGCACTTCCCAGAGCGTTCCACTAAAGCTTAGATAACTTAATGGGCTTTTCCCCGTTCGCTCGCCGCTACTGAGGGAATCTCAATTGATTTCTTTTCCTAAGGGTACTGAGATGTTTCACTTCCCCTCGTTCGCCTCATAAACCTATGTATTCAGTTTATGATACCCGCCTTATAGCGGGTGGGTTTCCCCATTCAGAAATCTCCGGATCACAGGATATTTGCCGCCTCCCCGGAGCTTATCGCAGGCTATTACGTCTTTCATCGCCTCTGACTGCCAAGGCATCCACCACATGCACTTAATTACTTGACTATACAACCCCAAACAGTCGTTTGATCCTACAAGTAGATCAACCAACATTACAGTTTAGAGCTTCGTGAATTTAATCACTGTACAGCTTCAATTAGATTCATATACCAAAACGCTTGATTCAGTTAATTTCGCTAGTAACTCATTTTATTCAACTTTCACAATTGCTTGTTAGGTTAAATCAAACGAGTATGAACAAATTATTTCAACTCAAATATATTCTGTTAATGATTTTTCCAGCCTTCGTCAGGTCAGGAAACTGCGATAAATCACAGAGCTTAATAACAATGGAGCGAATCATACGCCACTTTGTTGCTAAGCTCTATAACCTAAACACTTGATCGCTTAAGGACTAAACAACTTCAACACTGCATGATCACATACTGCGCGAAGCGTAGCTTCTTGCTTAAATTTCAAGGAAAAACGTTGTTTTTCTTATCTTGAAATTTGGTGGAGACTAGGAGAGTCGAACTCCTGACCTCCTGCGTGCAAAGCAGGCGCTCTACCAACTAAGCTAAGTCCCCAGCTTATCAATAAGTCAATGTGTCTGATTTTCTGTTTGCTTCCGTATTTTATTCAAATACTTCGTTAGTCAGAATGGTGGGTCTGACAAGACTTGAACTTGTGACCCCACGCTTATCAAGCGTGTGCTCTAACCAACTGAGCTACAGACCCTCAGATACATCGTCATGAAGAACAACTTGTTGTGGATTCTTACCAATCGTCAATCTTTCGTTAAGGAGGTGATCCAGCCGCAGGTTCCCCTACGGCTACCTTGTTACGACTTCACCCCAGTCATCGGCCACACCGTGGTAAGCGTCCTCCTTACGGTTAGACTACCTACTTCTGGTGCAACAAACTCCCATGGTGTGACGGGCGGTGTGTACAAGGCCCGGGAACGTATTCACCGCGGCATTCTGATCCGCGATTACTAGCGATTCCGACTTCATGGAGTCGAGTTGCAGACTCCAATCCGGACTACGATCGGCTTTTTGAGATTAGCATCTCCTCGCGGAGTAGCAACCCTTTGTACCGACCATTGTAGCACGTGTGTAGCCCTGGTCGTAAGGGCCATGATGACTTGACGTCGTCCCCGCCTTCCTCCAGTTTGTCACTGGCAGTATCCTTAAAGTTCCCGGCTTAACCCGATGGCAAATAAGGAAAAGGGTTGCGCTCGTTGCGGGACTTAACCCAACATCTCACGACACGAGCTGACGACAGCCATGCAGCACCTGTATGTAAGTTCCCGAAGGCACCAATCCATCTCTGGAAAGTTCTTACTATGTCAAGACCAGGTAAGGTTCTTCGCGTTGCATCGAATTAAACCACATGCTCCACCGCTTGTGCGGGCCCCCGTCAATTCATTTGAGTTTTAGTCTTGCGACCGTACTCCCCAGGCGGTCTACTTATCGCGTTAGCTGCGCCACTAAAGCCTCAAAGGCCCCAACGGCTAGTAGACATCGTTTACGGCATGGACTACCAGGGTATCTAATCCTGTTTGCTCCCCATGCTTTCGTGCCTCAGCGTCAGTATTAGGCCAGATGGCTGCCTTCGCCATCGGTATTCCTCCAGATCTCTACGCATTTCACCGCTACACCTGGAATTCTACCATCCTCTCCCATACTCTAGCTTCCCAGTATCGAATGCAATTCCCAAGTTAAGCTCGGGGATTTCACATCCGACTTAAAAAGCCGCCTACGCACGCTTTACGCCCAGTAAATCCGATTAACGCTCGCACCCTCTGTATTACCGCGGCTGCTGGCACAGAGTTAGCCGGTGCTTATTCTGCGAGTAACGTCCACTATCCTTAGGTATTAACTAAGGTAGCCTCCTCCTCGCTTAAAGTGCTTTACAACCAAAAGGCCTTCTTCACACACGCGGCATGGCTGGATCAGGGTTCCCCCCATTGTCCAATATTCCCCACTGCTGCCTCCCGTAGGAGTCTGGGCCGTGTCTCAGTCCCAGTGTGGCGGATCATCCTCTCAGACCCGCTACAGATCGTCGCCTTGGTAGGCCTTTACCCCACCAACTAGCTAATCCGACTTAGGCTCATCTATTAGCGCAAGGTCCGAAGATCCCCTGCTTTCTCCCGTAGGACGTATGCGGTATTAGCATCCCTTTCGAAATGTTGTCCCCCACTAATAGGCAGATTCCTAAGCATTACTCACCCGTCCGCCGCTAGAAATCGGTAGCAAGCTACCTATTCCCGCTCGACTTGCATGTGTTAAGCCTGCCGCCAGCGTTCAATCTGAGCCATGATCAAACTCTTCAGTTTAATACTTTGTAGCACCTTAAAGGGTACCAATCTTGGCTCATCAATTACTGACAAAAATTTGCTCAAATAAACTTCGAGTAATTTCTACCATCAATCAATGAAAATAATTTCGATCAATCAACTAGTAAAAATCCACACAAGTTGTTCTTCATAATCTCTTAATGATCTTCTTAATGCTTCGTCAGCAAATAAGAAAACAACATCAAACAACTTAAAAACTTACGTTTATCGCTGTCTGCGTTGGTATGCAGCGTATTCTATAGAGTTTCAAAACAAACACAAGCCTCTATCATAGAAATTTCTATGATATTGTGCTTGAGTGTGTATTTTTTAAACTAAATGCAATTTATTGCTTATTTAAAGATCAATATATCCACATATTTTGCCTTATGAAAGACGAATTTTATAATTCTTGGTAATTTTTATATTCTTCAATCTAAAAAGCCCGTATTTCAACGGACTTTTCGAATAATACGAATTTTAAGAAAACCAATGAAGTTATGAAAGTGGCTTTAGTTTGCTTGCTCAGCCAACCAACTCATGAATTTTTGTCGTTCAGCTTTACTAGCCTTCTGCCAAAGCTGAATTAATTGTTGATCTGCCCCATTTTCATTAATAGTCACATTTTTTGGAGCAGCTACAGGAGATACTACGTTCGCCGGCTTTACTGTTACGGATTGTGCATAAATAGGTGCCGGTTGATTTTCTGGCACAGCGTCTTTCTTCGTAAAATCTACAGCATTACCCAAAATACCATTGGAGAAAATCGTTTTTTGTTCTTTCTTTGCCCCAGCTTGCTGCACAAGTAATTGATTAGATTTGTCATACAAACCAAATATCGGTTGGTCTTTATATTTTTGCGCAGCATCAAAATCTTTTGGTGCATTGACTAGACCCAAACGATACTCTTGACCATCAATCAGTGCTGGAGTACGAATAGCAGCAACACCTGACTTTAATATATCGTGGGAATTATCAGCATGTTGAAAAAATTCGCTATAACGTACAGTTAATAGGTTTTCACCTGCATCTAGCTTATATTTCTCTGTAGATCGAAATAAACCACCTGTAACTTCTTGATCATTAACTGCAACTATTTTGATTTCTTCCGGAACAGTCAAAGTTACAGCTGCAAATCCTGCACTACTTAACATCAGCGCTGTAGCTGCAACAGTTAATCTTAAAGTCATCATTATCACTCTTTATCAATTATTTAGTTTCGATTGCACTATGCAATGCATATGTGACAATCTTATGACATCTAACAATCACTGTATATTTAGTTTCAAGACATTATTTAGATATTCATTCAAGAATTTTGCATATAAAAAAAGGATGCTTAAAGCATCCTTTTTTAATTCATCACACCATCATTACTTGAAAGTTTTGAATCGTTCTTCATCTGCAATAAAGGTTTTTTCACCTGCAGGCGCTTCAATCGAACCAAAAACAAGCTGTGCACGTAGTTTCCATTGATCTGGCACATCAAATGCCGCAGCTGTTTCAGCATCAACAATTGGATTGTAATGTTGCAATGATGCACCGATATTTTTTTCAGCCAATGCCGTCCAAGTAGCAAATTGAGCAATCGCCGTTGAGTGTTCAGACCATACTGGGAAATTATCTGCATAAAGTGCAAATTGTTCTTGGAGTGCTTTTACTACAGCCTGATCTTCATAAAATAATGCTGTACCAAAACCTGCTGCAAAACTATTAATCTTGCCATTGGTTCCTTCAAATGCATCTGCAGGTACAATTTTACGTAAAGTTTCACGTACGATATTCCAGAATTTTTGATGTGCATCACCAAACAGAATAACAACACGAGATGTTTGAGAGTTAAATGATGATGGACTTAAACGTACAGCATTTTTAATGGTTTGCTCAATTTCATCTTGCGATAAACTCACGTTATTACCAATAGAATAGATTGTGCGACGTTGTTCGATTTGATTCAAGAATGACATTACAAGACCTCTTTTTATTTTCAATTAGCTTACTAAGTTGTGATTTATAATAGGTGATGTTTTTAACAGTTGCATGACTATATTTACAACATTGTGTCTTATTTCTAGAACAATCAGTTGCAAGCATCTAAATACCTACAACCCACTTACATTCAAATATTGGTTCACAGTCTTTAGGACAGCAGAAATCAAAGCAACCTACAGAACATAGAAATTACTCATAAATTCTAAACTGATCTTGATCTTCTGGTTCTAAACGTTCAGGCGCTTGACCTTCAATTGAACCAAAGACCAACTGCGCACGTAGCAGCCATTGTTTTGAAATATTAAAGTGTTCGGCAACGGCATAATCAATGTGTGGATTATAGTGTTGTAAACATGCGCCTAAACCTGCATCTGCGATCGAAGTCCATACTGCGAATTGCGCCATGCCAGACGTTTGCTCCGACCACACTGGAAAATCTTCTGCACTTAATGGCACTTTCTTTTGTAATTGTTGAATCACAACTTGATCTTCATAGAAAAGTACAGTTCCCAGGCCAGCTGCACACTGATCTATTTTGAGCGCCACACCTTCAAAAATATAACTCGCAACATTCTTGCGTTGTACGTCTTTTACAATGTCCCAAAATTTTTGATGAGATTCGCCAAATAAAACTACAATACGTGTGCTTTGCGAATTATATGCAGATGGACAACTTCTTACGGATTCTTGAATCAGTTCCGCCAAATAAGCCTGACTGTAATGCACCTTCTTTCCAAGCTCGTAAATACTGCGACGTTTCTTTAATTGATCAACAAAGGACGCTTCTATTTCTTGGTCGGTATTTTTCTTTTTTAATTTAAAATCTTTAGTGATATCCGCAGTCAATACATGACC
The DNA here is from genome assembly GCF_024605895.1 of Acinetobacter sp. YH16056_T. Taxonomy (NCBI): domain Bacteria; kingdom Pseudomonadati; phylum Pseudomonadota; class Gammaproteobacteria; order Moraxellales; family Moraxellaceae; genus Acinetobacter; species Acinetobacter sp. YH16056_T. Next base: position 1,908,194 of record NZ_CP094545.1, read on the forward strand.
AATTTTATCGAGTAACGCCACCCTAAACACCCCAAAGCAATTTTTATATATAAACAACAATTCCTTACTTATTCTAAGGGTATATCAGGCTGAATTTTGATTATGATTTATTCACATGTTGCTTTTTAAATCAATCAGTAAGCTCAAAAACAAAAAACTCCGCATTTTGCGGAGTTTATGTGACATTTAACGCAATTTATTTATCAGTTTCAAATAATGCTGCGACAAATGATTTTGCTGAGAATGGACGCAAGTCATCAATTTTCTCACCTACACCAATAAAACGAATTGGCACATGGGTCCGGCTTGCAATATTAAATAACACACCACCTTTTGCTGTACCATCAAGCTTAGTAATAGTTAGACCTGTAAGCCCTACTGCCTCGTCAAACATTTCAACTTGGTTAATGGCATTTTGACCTGTGCCTGCATCTACCACTAACATCACTTCATGCGGAGCTGTAGCATCAATTTTTTGCATTACACGTTTTACTTTAGACAACTCTTGCATGAGGTGTCCTTTGTTGTGTAAACGACCTGCAGTGTCTGCAATCAGCACATCTACGCCTTTTGCACGAGCACTTTCAAATGCATCAAAAATAACAGATGCAGAATCTGCACCATGACCTTGCGCCACAACGGCAATATTATTGCGTTCGCCCCAAATTTGTAATTGTTCTGTGGCTGCTGCACGGAATGTATCACCAGCAGCCAACATTACTTTTTTACCTTCACCTTGTAAGCGTTTCGCTAATTTACCAATCGTGGTGGTTTTACCCACACCATTTACACCAACAACCAAAATCACATACGGATTTTTATTGCTGTCGATATGTAGCGGTTTAACACGTGGTGCAAGTAATGCCACCAGTTCTTCTTGAAGCGCTTTATATAAAGAGTGCGAATAGATTAAATCGCCACGTTCAGTACGTTCAGTTAAGTTCGCAATAATCGTTTTGGTTGCATCGACACCAATGTCAGCAACCAAAAGTTGCTCTTCAACTTCCTCTAAAAGTTCATCGTCAATTTCCTTCCCACCGATCAGGATATTCACCATGCCGTCTGCCAAGTTCTTACGTGACTTTGCTAGACCTTCTTTCATACGACTAAAGAAGCCGCCTTTCACCTTCGAATCTTCAGTTTCTGACTCTGTTTCTTGTAATGGTGCAGCAACTTCTTGCTGCACTTTCGGTGTCTCGATAATCGGCACATTTACCGCAGGTAAACTCGGTAGCGTGACATCGTCATCACCGATATCAGCATCAATCAAAAATTTATTCTGCCCATGAGATTGCTGTTGCATGCCGAATCCTTGAAAAGCACTGCGTTAAAAAAACCGATTCTATCATAAGTTATCTTAAATTGAGTCGCTACACGCCTGTCAGAGCGAAGCACACTAAAAAACAACATGTTGAACTTGCAATCAAAATTAACTTTAGGAAAACTAGATAGCTATAAAATGCATTTTAATGGATTCCTTTGTGTCCCATAAAAACAGATTTTCTCCTTGTCTTTTTAAAACTTTATTTCGCTCTGCGCTTCCTATCTGTGTCATTAGCAGTTGCCTTTGGTCTGCAACTCATCTACATGCAGACACACGTACCCAATTAACACGTAGCACCTTTGAAACCACACTTAAAAATGGCTTAAAGGTCATTATCCGTGAAGACCACCGTGCGCCGATGGTAATGACCCATATTTGGTATCGTGTTGGCAGTAGTGATGAGTCGGGCAATCTATTAGGGATCTCCCACGCGCTCGAACATATGATGTTTAAAGGAACCACCAAAGTTCCTAATGATGAATTTACACGTCTCAGCCGTATCTATGGCGGCAGCATCAACGCTGCAACCTTTACCAATTACACCAATTATTATCAGTTGTATCCAAAAGCCTATTTTCCTATGGCGCTGGAGCTCGAAGCGGATCGTATGAGTAATTTACGATTGCAACAACAAGATTTCGAGCCTGAAATTAAAGTGGTAATGGAAGAACGCAGACAGCGTACAGATGATAACCCTCGTTCTTTGGCTTATGAACGTTTCAAATGGATCTCTTACCCAACCAGTCACTATCGTCAACCCGTCATTGGACACATGAAAAATCTGCAAAACATCAAATTAGCAGATTTAAAACAGTGGTATAAAGATTGGTATACCCCAAACAACGCCATTTTGGTGATTGTCGGTGATGTCGATGCCGAAGCAGCAATACGTCAAGTTCAAAAATACTTTGGTGATATTCCATCACGTAAAACACCTGATCGTAACGATGTGATGGAATTCGAACGTGTGGGCTATCGTCACATGGAACTAAATTTGCCCGTACAAGTGCCCAATTTGTATATGGCGTGGAATGTACGCTCACTGGCTACCGCAAAAAATCCACAAGATGCTTATGCACTCAATATTATTCGCAATATTTTAGACAGTGGGATCTCATCTCGCCTACAAGACAAACTGGTACGCGATAGAAAATTACTTACTGCTGTAAGTGTTTCTTATGATCCATACAATCGTGGAGACAGTTTGTTTACCATTTCAGCACTCCCTGCCGATGGCGTCAAAATGGAACAAGCGCAAAAAGCGATACAAGATGAAATCGACACTTTAAAAACAGAATTAGTCAAAACACCTGAAGTTGAACGTATCACCACACGTTTTGTCTCCAATTTAGTCTATAACCAAGATGACATCAGCAGCCAAGCCAAGACGATCGGTAACTTAGAAGTCAATGGGCTCAGTTTCAGGCTAATGGACGAATTACCAAAACTATATGAAAACGTCAGCGCACAAGATATTCAACGTGTCGCAAATGCGTATTTTGTCCGAGAAAATTTAAGCACCATGTATCTACTTCCAGAACAGACGGAGGTTCCAACAACCTCAAATAAAGCAGATCAAACAGTAAAATCCGCTCAAACGGAAGTTGTTATTCCAGAGCAACAAATCAGCTCAACCCAAAACACAGATAGCGTCTTGTAAGGATTAGTGATGACTATTACGAAAATTTTATCCCTAAGCTTACTCACTGCGTTTGGCTCACTCCTCCATGCAGAAACTTATACGGAAAATGTTCCCGACCTCAACGATAATCCGAGCCAATTACAATCTATCCCCATGCTGCAAAGTTTAAAGAATTTACAGATTGATAAAGACTACCGTGCTCCGCTTGTTCAAGTGCTGAAAAACCGACATGGTGTGAATAGCCTGTTTGTTGAGTCACAAGATCTACCCATGGTGGATATTCAACTGACCTTTAATGCAGGTTCTGCTCGTGATGAAGAAGTCGGAAAAGGCTTGTATGGTGTTGCCAACATGGCTGCACGTTTAATCGTTGAAGGCACAGAAAAATACAATCCAACGCAAATTGCCTCGGTTTTTGACCAAACAGGTGCTCAATTTAGCGTGCAAGCACATCGAGATATGTTTGTCGTTCGGCTACGCGTATTGTCAGACCCTAAAAAATTAGAACCTGCTTTAAGCATGATGATGGACGTGATTAAAAATGCGACTTTTAAAACCTCTAGTCTAAACTTAGCTCTCAGTAATAACCAAGCTGGTCAGAAGCAACTCCAAGAAAGCCCAAGTCGCTTAATGAATATTCGATTCTATCGGGCTGTATACGGCACACACCCTTATGCAGAACCGATTACGGGAACCAATGGCAGTATCAAAAAAATCACCCCAGACATTTTAAAAAAGTTTCGTGATCAATTTTTAGTTGCTCAAAACTTGAATATTGCCATTACAGGCAAACTCAGCAAAAAAGAAGCTCAGAACCTAGCAGAACGTATTTCTGGAAACTTAAAGCAAGGCGAAAAAGCCAAGGCACTTGCACAACCAGAAGAAAAACAAGGGTTTGATATTATCCATCTTTCCTACAATTCCACCCAAGCCAACGTCATATTTGGACATTTAGGGACGACCCGTGATAACAAAGATCGATTAGCCTTAGAAGTAGCCAATCGAATGTTTGGCGGTGGTGGTTTTAACTCGGTCCTCATGCAAGAGCTTCGTGTTAAACGTGGTTATACTTATGGTGCCTATAGTGCATTTAGCTTTAGCCAAGCACCCGGAATCTTTAGTTTTAGCTATGGAACACGTCAAGATCAGCTTATAGATAGTATTCGAGTGGCACATAAGGCTTTTAATGATTTTGTCAAAATGCCTATTGATCAAAAACAAATGGAAGAAACCAAAGCCGGTATGCTGCGTGCTTTTCCAAATAATTACAGCAGTAATGCAACGATCAATGCACAGCTTGGTCTATTGGGCTTTTATCAACAAGACCCAGATTATTTGACCCAGTACCCTAAATTACTGGAAAAAATAACTGTAGCTGATGTACAAAATGCGGTTCGTACCTATATGCACCCTGAAAATATGACGGTGATTGTGGTCAGTAAAACCTTAGATAAAAATGAAGTACAGCAGATATTGGAGGAGAATGTACAAGCAGCTCCAACCAAGATAATCCCTGCGACTAAGGCTGTTCCTCTGCCAAAGCCGGAAGTTGATGTGCTCGCACAGACTCCATCTGATAAGCATGCATCAATTTAAGATAAGCACCCACACGAATGCGATCTTGCTGTCTCAGCAGCATCGCCATTTCCTGTGTTTCAGGATAACTTTGCTGCAACGCAAGTCGTGACACGTTTTGGTATTGCTGTACAGAAATAGGACGATATAAGGCAATTACAGCCAATACCAAAATCACCACGATCATGACTGAAACAAAGATATTATAAATTTGCTCTAGCTGTATTTTAGATTTGAATTGAATAATTTTTTCTAAATCAATAGTCATACACTACCTCAGGTTCAAAGTAGTGTATGGCTGACGTTCAAGAAGTTCAAGTCACAGCGCTTAAAACTGAATCAGTCCACCGTTTCAGTCTGTGAGTTAGCTAAACAATTTAATGAATAATGGTACGTATCACCGCAAAATAAAGAATTAATGCAATAATCGCCAAAACGATAAATACTGCAAAAATACTCATTCCACCTTCTGCATGCGCAGGATGTAAATCATCATCATCGGCGATTTTGAGTAATTCGCCATTATATGCATTGTAAAATTCTAAGCGCTGTCCCTTATCTAAATCCCGTGTGAAATCATATACACGTTTGCGCTGTGCTAAACCAAAATCCCCTAAATGAATCTCCTGATGAAAAATTGCGTCATCAAGATTGCGACGATGTAGATGTGCCAATTCCACAATTTGCGCTAATGTCGGAGGATAATCTAAAGTTAAACCGTCTAAAACTTTTGTCATTTTACTTCTCCTTATTATCTACAACTTCTTATGTTAGTATTTTACTCATGAAAACAATTGTTCATTGTTTAATCATGTAAACTATAGCAAATTAGAAATATTTACGTGAATAGTTGACAATTCAAGATAATTGTAATATTAGTTTAATAATACTTAGTTATATTAGTTAATAGGGCTAAAGAATGGGCCCTTAATGATCATAATTAGAATAAGGAGTTAAATATGATTCAACAATTCTCTCAACATGAACTCGAACATGTATACGCAAATGCGGTAAACACAATTCAATCTCAAATGAACTTCAGCGATGCAGTTCACGAATTGGAAGATGCAGCTCGTGCTGGACATGGTAAAGCAGCGTTATTTTTGGCTGAACTTTATTATCAAGGCTTCCGCGTAGAACGTGACTCACTCAAAGCGCAATATTGGCAGAACATGGCCACCTTGCAAGCATAAAAAAACGTCACTAAGGTGGCGTTTTTTACACCCTTCAACTTTTAACTACATAAATTCTTACAATCCAGTTCAAAGCTTACACAGCTTTTTCATAAGAATTTCCTACAATAGGAGCAACATCAACAACACGCTGCATATGATGTCTAAATTAAAGCAATATAAACCTATTCCAAAAGATTTATTTTTCAAAATTAGTATTTTAAAAACCATGATGTACTGTGGAGTCCTTTGGGGTCTCTACCACCAACAAGGTTGGGCAATGACCAGCGATCAAGATCATATTATCTTCCCGTTTTGGCTAAATGGCATTCAAGCGCATAAATATGCCAAAAAGCATTGGCCCAACTACACTCCACGACGCATTACACCAGAAGATTTTGAGGCATCGCTATTACCAACATTGACACGCCTTAAAGTTATCCCTGCGTTGCATAGCTCAAGTCACATTCGTCTCAAGCTCACAACCTCGCAAATGCGTTTATTCTTTTTTAACCAAGATAAGATTCAAATGGCATAAAACCCTCAGTGCATGCTTGACCTCTGCATGCACTGAAAAGTATTTGCTTTTTTCAAATTTCGCGCTAATTTAAATTAAACAAAAACTACTATAAAGGAATGAAAATATGACTACAGTTGCCCAAGTACTTAAAGACAAAGCTTATCAAGAAATTTACACCATCACCCCAGATGCGACTGTACTCGAAGCCATTTCCCTGATGGCACAAAAAGGCATTGGTGCCCTCGTTGTGACCCATGAAGGCACAGTTGTTGGGATTTTGTCTGAGCGTGATTACACACGTAAAATCGCACTCATGGAAAGAACCTCTTTCGATACCTCTGTCAGCGAAATTATGACGGGTAGTGTCATCACCGTGACAAGTGCCGCGACTGTCGAAGAATGTTTAGAACTTATGACAGATCGCCATTTACGTCATTTACCTGTCGTTGAGGAACAGAAATTAACCGGCTTAATCTCCATCGGCGACCTTGTAAAAGCAGCAATGGATGATCAACGCAAACTGATCGAACAACTTCAACAATATATTTCAGGCTAAACTCAATAATTCCCCCTTAACAAGCTTTAAGGGGGGAATTCTAAAAATCAATAATTTAATATAATTCAAAATTTGTAATGACATACACATTACAAATTAATTACTTTTCTCAATTTCCTTTCTTATGCTTAAACCCGCTTTAGATAAATTAGACCAACTAGATGCCATCATTTTAGAATTAGAACGCTTAATGTTTTCGATGAAAGACGATGAGGTGTTGCAAAACTACCGACGCACGATTAATTTAGAGATTGCTACTTCTATCGCTGAAATTTTAGATGCAAAGGCAATTATTTATGCACTACATCCTGAGTTAATTCCAATTACATCAAGCGTTAACCACACTATATATAAAAATTATGTCAAAAAAAATATCCCAGTTAAAAACTGGGATACTTCGAATATAGATCGGGCTATACAACTGCAAAAGATTTTTGCATCATCAACAGATGATGAGCAACTTAGTCTTTTTTAATGGCAGTAATTAATTTAAACCTAATTTTTCAGCCACATAGTCTGAGTCTTTATCGCCACGGCCTGAAACGTTAACGACAATCTTCACATCTTTGGCAAGTTTTGATGCTTCACGAATTGCCCATGCAACCGCATGTGAACTTTCTAGTGCAGGAACAATACCTTCCACACGTGAGAGCGTCATGAAGGCATCTAAACATTCTTGGTCTGTCGCTGTTGTATATTCAACACGGCCTAGGTCTTTTAACAAACTATGTTGTGGCCCCACTCCTGGATAGTCCAAACCTGATGCAATTGAATGCACTGGTAATGGCTCACCCTGTTCATCTTCAAGGACATAACATGCCATGCCATGAATTTGACTTGGCTTACCCAATGTCAACGTCGCAGAGTGCATATTGGTATCTAAGCCATGACCTGCAGGTTCTACACCCACAAGTTTTACATCGGTGTCATTGAGGAATGCTGTAAATGCACCGACAGCATTTGAACCACCGCCCACACATGCAACCACATAGTCAGGATTTGCACCAAATCGATCATTGGCTTGAACTTTAATTTCATCTCCAATAATTGACTGGAAGTCACGAACCATTTTCGGGAATGGATGTGGGCCAACCACTGAACCAATCGCATAAATAAAATTGGTTGGATCTTTTAAATATTCTTCAAATGCGCTGTCTACTGCATCTTTGAGCGTAGCTGTACCACGAGTAACAGAGATTAGGTTGGCACCTAAAATCTTCATTTTCACCACGTTTGGATGTTCTTTTTCAATATCCACTTGCCCCATGTGAATTTCACATGGAATGCCCACCAAGGCACAAGCCGTTGCCAATGCTACACCATGCTGACCTGCGCCGGTTTCAGCAATCACTTTGGTTTTACCCATGTATTTTGCTAACAAAGCTTCGCCAAGGCAGTGGTTAATTTTATGCGCACCGGTATGGTTGAGGTCTTCACGCTTTAGGTAGATTTGTGCCCCACCTAATTTGTCAGACAAGCGCTTTGCATAAAACAATGGACTAGGACGTCCAACATAGTGTGCAAACAACTCTTTCAATTCATTTTGAAATTCTTCTGTATGACGAATTTGCTCATAAGCAACATTAATGTCATCCATTGCCTGTTTTAAATCTGGTGGAATGAACTGCCCACCGTATTCACCGAAGAAACCTTCTTCATTAGGTAATGCGATACCATTAATTTGATGATCCATCATATTTCCTTCATGTTGTATGCAAAACAAAGACTTTTAAATACTATCCAATTTTGAAAATAAGAAACAATGCAAAATTGGAGTAAGTAATATAAACATCATTGATAAGAAAAAGTAGCGTTTTTAAAGCTTTAGCGCGCTAAATATTTCGTCATATCTTCCACACCTTTGAGGGTCATCGGGAACATATGATCTTCAAAGATTTGTTTAATCGCAGCAATGGTCTGGGTGTAATGCCAATAACTTTCTTCTTCTGGATTTAACCACGCTGTTTTATCAAAATGATTGCGTAAGCGCTGTAACCACACCTGACCAGCTTCATCATTCATATACTCCACAGATCCACCTGCCGAGTTCAACTCATATGGTGCCATACTCGCATCACCGACAACGATGACACGGTAATCTCGACCATAGGTGTTGAATAGATCCCATGTATTCATACGCGTGCTTGAACGGCGAATATTGTCTTTCCATACATAATCATATAAACAGTTATGGAAATAGAAATACTCTAACGTTTTAAATTCCGTTTTTGCAGCGGTAAAGAGCTTCTCACATTGGGCAATATGTGAATCCATCGAGCCCCCAACATCAAAAAGCATCAAGACTTTAATACGGTTACGTCGTTCTGGAACCAACTGCACATCCAAAATACCCTGTTTGGCAGTTTCACGAATGGTTCCGTCGATATCCAGCTCTTCTGCTGCACCTTGACGGGCAAATTTACGCAAACGACGCAAAGCCATCTGCATCTGACGACTGCCGAGAATCTGCTCATCATCTAGGTTTCGGTATTGACGTTGTTCCCACACTTTCACCGCAGATCGTTTACGACCAGGCCCACCAATACGCACGCCTTCAGGATGGTCGCCATAGGCACCAAACGGCGACGTACCACCCGTCCCAATCATCCGATTACCACCCTGATGCTTTTTATGCTGCTCGCGCAAACGCTCTTCGAGCATTTTCATCAGTTCTTCTAAGGAACCAGCTTTTTTTAATTCTTCTCGTTGTTCTGGTGTTAGATGCTTTTCGATGAGCTCAAGGTCAAACCAATCCTTTGGCAGTTTATGTACCTGATTTAATAGCTCATCCAAATCAAAGGTAGCAATACCGTCAAAATAGTCCTTCATTGCACGGTCGAACTTATCAAAGTAACGTTCATCTTTGACCATGACGGTTTTTGCAAGCTGATAAAATTCATTTTGATCTGCAAAGACCAGCCCTGCTGCCACTGCTTGGTTCAAGTCAATCAATTCACGAGTTGAAACAGGAACACCGTATTTTCGAAGGGTATAAAACAATCGCACAAACATAGGCGAATAAAATCCAATAAAAATTAAATATCAGGAGGTCAAATCCAGTGTGAATGCATGTGATCTTGTTATTTCATCTGCAACTGAGTCTTGCCTTTACATCCACCATTATGAAAAATTGATCCCTACAAGTAAAGCCAAAAGCTTTTACTGTGTGTTCATATACGTTGCCCTACCTACCCAAAGAAACACAAACGGCATGATTTATTCGCAAGTCGCATTTCTTTCTTTAAGTGATTTTTTAAGAGTTTCATATTTGCGCTGAACATCGAGACGATCTTGCTGCAACTTTTCAATAGACACGATTTTATGAAAACCTTGATGGTTTCTATAGCGGTTAAAATCGCTTAGGTTCAAGATCACAAAATCATAGTATTTCAGCTCGAGTACAGTTGCAGCACAGGCCTTTTGTTGAATGGCCGTTTGAGCTACAAGATGATCTGATTGATCGATGAGCTTTTCTTTAAGTTGATGTTCTGCAACTTGCGCCCAATACACATCTTGAAGTAGCTGTTGATGCTGCTGTTCAAACTGAGCATCATCCATCGCATAGCTATAACTAGATAAATACAAGCTCGCAGCCAACAAGAGCACAGTTGACTTAAATCTCCTAGGTACAGCTATATGTACACCTGATACGTATGCGCTTGTCTGCATAATTCACCTTTATATTTTTTAATGCTCAAAATAAAAGCCGGATAACCGGCTTTTAAATCTTTGATAAAATTAATAGCAATTAACGACGTGACATAAATGCTAGACGTTCAAGCAATTGCACATCTTGTTCGTTCTTAATCAAGGCACCATAAAGCGGTGGAATTGATTTTGATTTATCTGTATTGCGTAAAATATCTTCTGGCATATCATCAGCCATCAGCAAACTCAACCAATCAATCAACTCAGAGGTTGAAGGCGGTTTCTTTAAACCCGGAATTTGACGTAATTTAAAGAAGATTTGTAGTGCTTCAGAGACCAAGGTATTTGAAATATTTTCAAAATGTACATCGATGATTTCACGCATGGTTGCTTCGTCAGGGAATTCAATATAATGAAAGAAACAGCGACGCAAGAAGGCATCTGGAAGTTCTTTTTCATTATTTGAAGTAATGATCACGATTGGACGTTGTGTTGCCGTAATCGTTTCACCCGTCTCATACACAAAGAAGGACATTTTATCGAGTTCGTGTAGCAAATCATTAGGGAATTCGATATCTGCTTTATCAATCTCGTCAATTAGAAGTACACAACGTTCTTCACTAGTGAATGCTTCCCAAAGCTTACCCGGCTTAATATAGTTTTTGATGTCATAAACACGGTCATCGCCCAACTGACTATCACGCAGACGAGATACGGCGTCGTACTCGTACAAACCTTGCTGAGCCTTGGTCGTTGATTTGATATGCCACGTAATGAGCTTAAGCCCTAAGCTTTCAGCCACTTGTTCGGCTAAAAGTGTCTTACCTGTCCCCGGCTCACCTTTAACCAAAAGTGGCTTTTGCAATGAACGTGCAGCTTTTACTGCAAGTTTTAAACTATCGGTCGCAATATATTGATCTGTACCAGTAAATTGTTGAGTTTCAACAGACATGACATAACCTTATTTTTTTATTTAAAGCGGTGAAATTTTCTTGTTTACAACGTGCTGTGGTTTCGCTGCATTGTATTTTGTCCAAAAATAACCGAGGACTAAACCAATACCCACCACAAAGAGAATCAACGATAGATTCAACCAAACCAATGGCTGATCTTTTGTTAATACACCAAAAATCAAACCAAAAATCGCAGGTGCGATCGCTGCATTTGAACCTTCAGAAACGGTTGGTGTTAATAAAATAGCAAATACGATAAGCCAACCAATGGCACCGATCGTTTTGGGTAAGCGCTTCATCAGCCCATACCAACACAACAAAGCAATTACAGCCCCACCTAGGTAAACCGTAATTGCAATACTGCTTTCAGGAATTGAGTCCAATACCGATACTACACCATTCATTTTCACAACTCCTGAATTAACTTAAGCGCCGCGCAAGCCTTCTGGCTCAACTGCATTTGGGTCAATTAAACCTTCTGGAGGCATTTGAATAAAGAACCCTTTTGTTTCAATTGAATCTAGTACATGCAATACGTTTACACGTGCAAGTTTGCGTGATTCACTAAGTTCTAGATCCATGACAAATGTGGCACGACCAAATGCTGTACGTAAAGCATCAGGCATTACTGCAAGTGGATCTGTCACTTCAGTTTCGTTTTCATTAACTTCAGGACGAGCAATATAAAGATACATTTCATCTTTTTTGCTCGATTTGTAGATAGAACAGTACATAATTGAATCAATACTCATTAGACGCAAGGCAAAGGATACATCAAAAAAAAGACTGATACATTAGTGTTTATTAACGCATCAGTCGTGAATTTGTATAAGTGATAGTTCTTTAATCAATCAGAACTTATTCCATCACTTTCATTTGACCAGAAAGATAGCTTTCATCGGCATGCAGTACTTCAATTAAAGGCTTCGTCAGCAAATCATAGCGCCAGCCCAACAAATAGCTCGGTAAATCTTGTTCATCATTATGAAAAACCACATGCTGATACAAAGCATTTAACCATTTTTTACGCATTAAAACTTCTTTAGGCACAGAGGTTTCTTGTACTGCACGCTGAATGACTGTATCGACGCGCGAACCAATATCCTGAGACGAATGACGAATTGGACGTGCCATACGCAGCGGCCATTCAGCTTGTTCTGGTAAAAACTTCAACAAATCTAAAATAATTTTACCATGCTCACGCACAATGTTCGGACGAATATCTTTCACCGCACTCAATTGAAAATTATTTTTTGGATTTTTTTCTACCATATCAATGATGGTTGAGTTTTTAAGAATAAAGCTACGTGGCTGATTTAAGGCTTTCACCATTTGCTCACGCCAAACGGCCAATTGCTGAATTTGCATGAGCTGACGACGTGAATGTCGATAATTACCAATATCGTGATACAGCATATGGATCGGCGTTTCAGTGCCGATTTCATATGTTAAATTTTTGCAGTCCTCAAGCACACAATTTAATAAACTTTTCGCAGCCAACTCATTTTGAATCGTTTGGCTTAAATTCATTAAATAATGTACATCATTCGCTGCATAGTTCAATTGCTCGGCACTGAGTGGACGGGCCAACCAATCTGAACGTGTCTGATCTTTATCTATATCAACATCGAGCATAGTTTTTAAGGCATTTTGATAGCTGACTTGTAAGCCATGCCCTAAAAATGACATCCCAACTTGGGTATCAAAGACATTTTCTAAAGACTTATGCTGTGCATAGTGATAAATCAGGTCGATATCTTCACTACAAGCATGAAAAATGTTTTGCTGAGCTGCAAATAATTTTTGCCAGAATTGGCTTAAATCGAGGGTTGTACCATCAAGTAAATACACCTGATTTTGTACATTAATTTGGAAAAGTCCAAGTTTGGGCCACAGGGTATCTACTTTTATAAACTCGGTGTCGAGTCCGTAAATCGAGCTTTGGTCCATAAGATTTAAAACGCAATTTAAATCTGGCTGATTTTGAATGAATTGATACATAAGTTGCTGAGTCTAATTTTAGATGCTCTATGAGCTTATATTAACTGATATATATTATTTATCTATAAGGAAAAACGTTATTTTAGTGACTTATTTTCTTTATTTGGCTTTTTTATTCATTATTAACAAAAACTTTAATCGTTATTAAGTATAAATAATTAGGTGAATTTTATACAAAGCGAAACGAGTTTCGCTCTATAGTTACTTCATTCGCATTCGGTTATGCACGGCCTGACTTAAAGTATGACTATCCACATATTCAAGCTCACCACCCTGTGGTACACCCTGTGCAATACGGGTCATTTGTATTGGTAAATGCTTGGTCGCTTCAACCAAATAATGTGCTGTCGCTTGACCTTCTACCGTTGCATTGGTCGCCAAGATCACTTCCTGCACTTTACCATCACTTAATCGTTGAATTAAATATGGGATACCAATTTCGTCTGGGCCAATACCATCGAGTGGCGACAAATGTCCACCCAATACATGATATTTCCCTCTAAAACTGCCACTTTGCTCGATTGCCATGACATCTGCGGGAGATTCAACCACACAAAGCAGTTGATCATCACGTTCTGACGAGACGCATATGTTGCACACTTCATCTTCAGTCAATGAATGGCAAATTGTACATTCATGAATATAGTTGGTTGCTTCAGTCAAGGCATGTGCCAAACCAACAGCGCCTTCCCTATTTTTCATGATTAAGTGCAGTGCCATACGTTGAGCCGACTTTGGCCCAACGCTTGGCAAAATACGCAATGCCTGTACAAGTTGATCAAAACGATCACTAAACATTCAACGTATTCCTTAGAATAAACCTGAAAGACCTGGTGGAAGACCCATACCAGAGTTTGCAGATTTCAGTTTTTCTTCTGAAATTACTTCAGCTTGACGTGAAGCATCATTCATTGCTGCTGCAATTAAGTCTTCAATCATATCTGCATCATCTTGAAGTAGTTCAGGATTGATTTCGATACGTTTCACTACATGACGTGCAGTCATAGTAACTTTAACCAGACCACCACCTGCTTCAGCGTGAACTTCAACTTGTGCAAGCTCTTCCTTGGCTTTTTTAATGTTGCTCTCAACTTCTTTTTGCATGCGTTGAGCTTGCTGCATGAGCATATTAATGTTCATAAAAATCTCCGAACAAAACTGATGAATTCACTTTAGATAAGATCTAAACCGCGTGAAAGATCGCGAATAATATCATTAATATCTTCTAAACCAACAGATACGCGAATTAAACCTTCGCTAATCCCTGCTGCTTTTTTCGCTTCTGCTGACATTCTGCCATGAGAAGTCGTTGCAGGATGGGTAATTGTTGACTTTACATCACCCAAGTTACTTGTAATAGAAAGGAACTTAGTATTATCAATCACTGTCCAAGCGCCTTCACGTTCGCCTTTCACAACAAACGATACAACTCCGCCAAAGCCTTTTTGTTGCTTTTTCGCCAACTCATGACCTTCGTGATTTGGAAGTCCCGCATAGTACACTTTTTCAACTTTCGGGTGTGAATCTAACCATTCAGCTAAAGTTTGAGCACTTGCACAGTGGGCTTTCATACGTAAGCTTAAAGTTTCTAGGCCTTTCAGGAAGATCCATGCATTGAATGGACTCATCGAGTTACCCAGTGTACGAATAACACCTGTAATCTCTTCCATCAATTTTGCACTACCAACAACTGCACCACCGAGCGCACGACCTTGACCATCAATATATTTTGTTGATGAATAGATCACGAGGTCCGCACCAAATTTAATCGGTTGCTGTAACACTGGTGTACAGAAGGTATTATCGACTGCAAATAATGCCCCATGCGCATGTGCAATATCAGCAATGGCTTGTAAATCACCTACTTGAGCTAATGGGTTTGACGGTGTTTCAATAAACAATAGGCGTGTAGTTGGACGAATCGCTTGTTTCCAAGCATCTAAATCTTCCAAATCAACAAAAGTAACGTCAACACCAAATTTGATGACATATTTTTCAAACAGAGAAATGATCGAACCAAAGACAGCACGTGAACACACCACATGATCGCCAGCTTTCAAATACGCCAAAGTGATCGCGTGTACGCCCGCCATACCTGAACTTGTCGCAACCGCGGCTTCAGCACCATCCAAAACAGCTAAACGTTTTTCGAAAGCTTGTACAGTTGGGTTGGTATAACGTGAATAGGTATTGCCTTCAATTTGACCTGAAAATTTTGCTGCGGCATCTGCTGCACTTTCACAAACAAATGATGAAGTCAGGAAAATTGGCTCGCTATGTTCACCCTCAAAAGTACGAGTATGACCTGTACGAATCGCTAAAGTCTCTAATTGGTATTCGATGTCGTCTTGTTGGCTCATCTGTATTACTCAGTCGCGAAGAACTGCCTTTGTGAAGAATTGCCAATATTTTGAGCGTCTAAGCTATTTAAGGTCAAGGTAAAATACGAAATTATCGCTTAGACTTCGACCAATCCTACAAGGACTTAGGCAATTGACAGTTATGCACCCTTTCAAACAGAAATTTCTAGCGCAGCAAAAGAAAATTAAACATCTGTCTACACGTGTGTTTAATGCAAAATCGCTGGTCCTTTCTCAATCAACACCCTATGAAGTAATTACTGAATATAAACATGCAAAAGTTCGGTATTACGCTTCGCCTGATCGTAAATACAAAGAACCCTTAGTGTTTGTTGCACCACTGGCCATCAATATGGCAATTTATGATTTGTATCCATATCGCTCATTGGTGAAACATTTTCAACACAGTGGCTTTGATGTCTATTTGTTGGAATGGGGAAAATTAAACTATCAAGATCGATTCTTAAATTTTCTATCGTTTATTGATGATGTGATTCCACATTGTATTGATCAAATTTCTCAGCATGCAGATAGTCGATACATCTCGCTACATGGTTGGAGTATGGCTGGAGTCTTTGTCACGCTGTATACCGCATTACATCAACCTGAACATGTTAAAAATCTAATGGTGATGGGCGCGCCGATAGATAGCTATGCCTCAGGTCGTATCGGAAAGTTATTTCAAAAAACCAATCGCTTGCTTTCACGTAGTAAGAATTTACAAGATACGGTCTACACCGGGAAAATCCCTAAACATTTTATCCATACACCGGGTGTGCTCAATGCGATTGGCTTTAAAATCGTCGATCCAATGGGTTGGTTCAAAAGCCAAAAACAATTTCTTTCCAACTTAGATAATCTGCATGATCTGTATGAACATGCAACCATGGGCGATTTTCTCAATCACATGATTGACTATCCTGGTGGCATTAACCAAGACATGGTATTCAATGTTTGGCTGCAAAATCCGCTTAAAAACGGCATTATTCAATTGAAAGATAAAGTTATTCAATTAAAAAATATCCACTGTTCATTGTTAATTGGCGCGGGTTCTACCGATCAAATCGTTACGGCAGATGCAGCAAGTCCTTTAGGCGAATTGACAAGTAGTCAAGATGTCACGTTTACTCTCATTCCCGGTGGTCACCTCGGCCTGATGTCGAGTCAAAAAAGTGCCAATCAATTTTGGCCAACTTTGACCCAGTGGCTTACACAAAGATCCAGTTTATTGAAATAAAAATTTAGAGGGTAAAGTAAAGATGATTCAGTCAGTTGCATTTATTGGATTGGGCGCAATGGGTTCCCGTATGGCAGCGCACCTACCAAAACAGTTCGACACGGTTTATGTCTGGAATCGAAACTTTACCAAGGCAGAGCAACATGCTGCTGAATTTGGTACGCAAGCGGTTGCTTTAGAACAAGCAGTACAAGCGGACATTATTTTTTCTTGCCTACCCATCAGCCAAGATGTTGAAAATTTAATTGCGAGTGTGACGCTGAAATCAGGCTCGATTTGGGTCGACTGTACCAGCGGTGTGCCAGAATCTGCAAAAAAACTCGCTTCAGCCTTAAAGCAACAAAACGTTTCATTCTTAGACGCCCCTGTGAGTGGACAAACCATTGGCGCTGAAACGGGAACATTAACCGTCATGATTGGTGGTGACGCAGCAGCCTTTGAACGTGCATTACCTGCGATCCAAACATTTGGCAGACTGATTAAACATGTGGGTGAACCGGGTGCGGGTTTTGCTGTTAAAGCTGTAAACAACATGTTAATGGCTGTAAATCTTTGTGCAGTTGCTGAAGGATTCACCACCTTAAAAGCGCATGGCGTAGACTTACATGAAGCACTCGATTGTATAAATGCGTCGAGTGGTAAAAGTAATGTGACCGAAACGGTTTTACCGCAGCGCGTACTGAATCGTAGCTTCCCATTAACCTTTGCACTTCCATTACTTGCAAAAGATACGGGAATTGCTGTTGATCTGGTGCGACAAGCAAAACTTTCAGCGCCTGTGCTGTCTTTGACGCAAAACTTAATCCAAGCAGCAAGTGATCAAGCTGAAGAAAACAGTGATTTTTCAAGCGCTATGATTATGTATGAAAAATGGAGTAAAATTACAATTGAGTAATAACTCGCCATTGAATAACGATAAATAACCATCATATTGTACTCTAGTGTCATAACACACATTGTTACAAATGACAGAGGAAACTCGCATGAACAAATTTACCCTCGCAACTTTGCTAGGTGCTGTAACTTTAATCGGGGCTTCTACTACTGTTTTAGCATCTGAGCAAGAATGCCAAAAGTTGAAAAATGACCATGACGTGATTTATGCATCGAAAGGTTTCTGCTTTAAAGATCCTGACGCTAAAGCGAAGTTTGGCAATGACAATTGCTACACAACTAAGCCTAAATTTTCAGAAAAAGAGCAACAACGACTTGACGCGATCAAAGATCGTCAGAAAGAATTGAATTGTAAATAATTACGATTCAATTCGCACAAGGAATTTAGCAATGACTTATGATGATCAAAATATTTTTGCTCGGATTTTACGTGGAGAACTTCCCGCGTTTAAAGTCTATGAAGATGATCAAGTACTCGCTTTTATGGATGTCATGCCACAGGCCGAAGGTCATACGCTCGTAATTCCTAAAACCCCTGCTATTACGCTGCTTGATTTAGATCCAGAAGCGGCTGCTTATACCATTCAGGTTGCTCAAAAAGTTGCGAAAGCAATGGAAAAAGCTTTAGACGTGAAAGGTATCGTATTGATGCAGTTGTCTGGCGCTGCTGCGGGTCAAACTGTTCCGCATGTACATTTCCACCTAATACCGACTTCAGTGCATGAATTAGGTAAACATGCCGCACAAATGGGCGACATGGAAAAAATTAAAGCTATTGGCGAAAAAATCAAAGCAGCACTTTAAGTCCAATTGAGTTTAAAGTGATGATCAATGGAGCTTCGGCTCCATTTTTTTATGTTTAGAATATTGTGCCAAGTCATTTTAACTGCAAAATTTAATATTTAAAAATAACTATAAATATTTAATAAATATCAATCTTTATAAATAAAAATACAATTTAAACCAAAAATCACCTTTCACCGTTTTGAAATATTTCCTTAATAGAACTGTCTTATTTGTAATGAATACTTAGCGCCATTAGATAGCGAAATTATTTCTAGCCAAGCTACTGATAAAACGTATTGATATGACTGGAAAAGTCTTTTGGAGCTTCAAATGAAAAAAACTCTATGTGCATTAGCAATCGGGGCAACAATTCTTACACCTATGATGGCATCTGCTGCAGATGTAAAAATTTATGGCCGTGCACATGTCTCTCTTGACTATCTTGATGATGGTAAAGATTACAACGAAGTTGGGCTTTCTTCTAACTCTTCACGCTTAGGCTTCAAAGTAGACCAAAAAATCAATGATGACTTAAACGTATTTGCGCAAATAGAACAAGAAGTAAACTTTGCCAGCGGTAGCCAAGACAGCAAAGGTGTAGATTTTTCAACACGTGATACATTTGTTGGCTTAAAAAGCGGTACTTATGGTCAAGCACGTGTAGGTCGCTTCGATAGCCCATTCAAAGTTGCACGTGGTCCAGTTAACTTCTTCGGTGATATGGTCGGTGACGTACGTAACGTAACTCGCGTAGGCAACTTAAAATTTGATGAACGTAACGAAAACACCATCGAATATAAATCACCAAAATTTGGTGGCGGCTTTAACGTCCTCGCTGCAATATCTATGCACTCAGGCACCAATATCGGACGTGTTGATGCTACCACCACTCCTCCTGCAGAAGGTGTAAAAGAGGGCAAAGACGACAACAAAGCTTATGACTTAGCTTTAACCTACAAAGAAGGTCCGATCGACTTTGCTGCGGCATATGAAAAATATGACGAAAATGCTGCAAATGCTGCTGGCAGTGCAGGCCGCGATGCCTTCCGTATTGCAGGTGCATACAAACTCACCGAAGCATTTAACTTAGGTGCGTTATATCAAATTGCAAAACACGATAATGATACGGCAAACCCAGATGCTCAAGTCTTTGGTGTAGCTGGCGAATACAAAGTAACACCTAAAACTTCTGTACGCGGTGAATATTTCTACCGTGATGTAGATGCAGATGACGCAAATGCAAGCTTAGTTGGTGTAGGTGTCGAACACAAATTGGACAGCACCCTACGGGTATACGGCAACTTAGCAACTGTAATTAACGACAAAAATTCAAAACTTAATCCTTGGAAAGAAGGTCGTAGCTTCGGTAACGGTATCTCAGGTATCGGTGATGAAAATGCAACTGCACTTTCTCTTGGTCTACGTTACGACTTCTAAGCTGCAATATCTCCCCCAAAAGACATACTCCGGTATGTCTTTTTTACTCTTAAATTCAAAAAAGAAGAGCAACAAAGATTAAATTATTAGAGAGAAGCAAGTTGAGTTCGCATTTTGCTTCCGACCGGTCAAAGTTGCATCATGAACTATACTCATCTCACTCAAGAACAAAGATATCAAATATACAACTCGTTATGCAGAGGTTTTTCTAAGGCTGTACTAGCTCAAATCTGATCTGACGGTTACCAATTGCTTAAGGCTGTACCGCTTAGTAACCACCTTCTGTTTTCATCACTTGGGTATCTGTTTTATACTTCGATAAAAGCTCACGTAACGAATTCATGAGCACACTGGTGTCGACACCCACGGCAACAAATTCTGTGCCTAACTCGATATACTTCTGAGTCACATCATGCTGTGTCGACAAAATACCTGCTGCTTTACCCGCCTTACGTATACGCTGAATTGCATCAATCACGGTTTTTTGTACTTCAGGATGGTTCGAATTCCCCTGATAACCCATCGTCGCCGACAAATCCACCGCACCAATAAATACCCCATCGATGCCATCAATTTTCAGTATTTCATCTAAGTTTTTAATCCCCTCAACCGACTCAATCTGAATCAGTAAACAGATATTTTCATGTGCAGTTGCATAGTAGTCAGGAATACTGTTCCAACGTGTTGCACGTGCTAATGCTGCACCTACTCCACGAATACCTTCAGGTGGATAACGTACTGCCTTAACCATAAGTTGAGCTTGTTCAACAGTTTCGACCATAGGGATGAGCAAGGTTTGCGCACCGATATCCAACAGTTGTTTAATCAGTTGCACACTACCAATTGGAGGTCTAACCACGGCTTGCGAAGGATATGCAGCAATACTTTGCAATTGCGACAATGTCGTCCGCAAGTCACTTGGCGCATGCTCGCCATCAATCAGCAACCAGTCATAACCTGCATTTGCAGCTATTTCAGTCCCATAAGCATCGGCTAATCCGACCCATAAACCAATCTGCTGTTCGGTTTTTAATTTTTTCTTGAAATGATTGGTGTAATCCATCGCTGCTGTCTCATGCTTAAACTATGATTAACTACAATTAATTAAACGCCTTTTGGCAAAAACTACCAATAGCATTTATCTATCTTATGATTTTATATAACTCTAATTCGCACTTCATACAGCTTAAATCTGTTAATTTTTAGCCATTGAGTACAGCATATACGACTAAGATCTATCCTTGGAAAATTTTCTCCTTAGACCATTTGGCCGTTTATCCGCTAAACTACAGCAAACTATATCTGGAGATATTCGATGGATCTGTTAAGCGTATCAAAACAACGCTATACCACGAAAGCTTATGATCCTGCTAAAAAAATTCCGCAGGAACAATTTGAGCGTTTATTACAAATACTCCGTTTAGCACCATCTTCTATTAATATTCAGCCTTGGCATTTTTTTATTGCAGATCATGATGCAGCCAAACAACGCATTGCTAAAGCCTTAGTAGGAAAATATGCCTACAATGCCCCAAAAGTTTTAGATTCATCACATACGATTTTATTCTGTACTAAAGCAGACATCACTGCAGAGCATTTAGATAATCTTTTAAATCAGGATGATCGTAGTGGTCGCTTTAAAGATGACAAAGCCAAACAAGGTCAAAAAGACAGCCGTACAGGTTATGTCGATTATTATCGTAATGTAAAAGGTGATATTCAACGTTGGGCTGAAAACCAAACATTTATTGCTTTAGGTCAAATGCTTTTGGCAGCAGGCATTGAAGGTGTGGATGCAACTCCGATTGGTGGATTTGACGAAGCGATCATCTCTGAAGAATTGGGCTTAGTTGAACAAAACTTGATTCCTTCTGTACTGATGACTTTAGGCTATCGTAGCGAAAATGATTTCAATGCGAAATTACCTAAATCACGTCTAAATGCTGAAGAAATTTTTACACATCTTTAAGCTTTCCATAAAACCGACGAAAGGGGCAATTTTGCCTCTTTTTTGTCATTTCAGGACTTATTATTTAAACAATTATCGAGTATATTCTGCTCAAAATATACTCAGGTCTCTCCCTATGCCTACAGCTATAAAATTACCCATGAAATTTCATTGCGAAGCGTGCAATACGGTTTATTTACAAAAATATGCGGGCGATATGCTCCATAGCTATCCAAACTGCCCAAACTGTAAACAACCGGGTCAGTTACAAGGCACGATTGAAACTCAAGATTTCCTAAAACACCCCGTTGCAGTGGGTAAATGTTATTTTGAAAACACCTTACAACGTTTTCAATAACTCACACGTTAACTAAGCATCTAAAACTAAAAGCCCTCAAATCGAGGGCTTTTTTAATAACGACATATTTAGCAACAATGTGAAAATATAATATTTATAAATTGGTCTGAACTTTGCTGAATAATTTGAATCAGAACAACAAATCAAGCAGAGGTGGGACATGTCATATTTACTACAAATGCCGATGAAGTTTGAATGCGGTCATTGCCATCAAATGTATCTGCATACTTATCAATATACTGATCATCACTGCCCTGAGTGTCCAACCTGTCGAGATCAAGGACTGCTCATGGGCGTGGCTGAGTGGGATGATTTGCTACAACACCCGATCGTTTTTGCTAAAAATTATCTTAGACAGACATGGCATATGCTAAGCAAACCACACTCATGATCCCTGCAATCAAACCAAATACGGTTGCGACTCTCAATTTTTCTTTAAAGATGATGAGGCCCGCAACCACACCTAAAACCACGACCAAAATATTCATTCCAGCAAACACGATTGCAGGTGTGTCTTTAAGCAACATGTGGGCTTTCACATACAGTGCAATATTGGCAAAGTTTAAGAGACCTAAGCCCAATCCAGCGAGGATATTTTTGGTCTGCCCCAAACTGCCGTGTTGTACGATGTTATAAATACTCGAAAGTATAAATGCACAAATAAACACCAGATTTAAAGTCACTGCAAACTGCATGCCCAAACCTGAAGCAAATTTTAATAACACATCAATCAGTGCATAGCCTGCCCAAACGCTTAATAAAAATAAAATCCCCTGCTTTCCATCAATGCTTCCCTTACGCTGTGAAAATAAAATCAGCAATACCGCAAGTACACCAAGTGCAATACCAATGAGCTTAATGGCATTAAAATATTCACTGAAAATAAAATAGGCTGCGCTAAGAGAAAGCACAACAGATAAGCGCTGAGCCAATTCGGTTTTTAAAATACCTGCTGTTTGCAGTGAGCGTGCTAAGCAATAAAAAATCGTCGGCAGTAATACACCCAAAGCCGCAATTAAAACCCACGGTGTTTTATTGATCGATATATGAGCTAGATCCGGCTTAAACCATAGAAAACATAAAATACTCGCAGATGCATAATTCCATGTGATCATTTGTGCAGGGTTAAAACCACGATCACGACAGAGTTTTAGAATTACTGAAACGAGAACACTGCAAATCGCGGCAGCAAAGATCAATTCCATGACACGCTCTTATTCTTGAGTTGTATTTAAAGCAATTTTTCTAAGTTCAAATCAAAGAAAAGCCCACTTAATTGTGGGCTTTTCTTCAAAAATAATCTATCTCAAGACAAATTATTTATAGTGACTCACCATTTTCTCTAAAGAAATTGGACGAATCTTGTCAGCATTACCCGCTGTACCAAATGCTTCATAACGATCGATACAAATTTGTTTCATTGCATCAACAGTTGCAGAGAAGAATTTACGTGGGTCAAATTCAGCTGGTTTCTCAGCCATCATACGGCGCATAGCACCTGTAGATGCAAGACGTAAGTCAGTATCGATGTTAATTTTACGAACACCGTGTTTGATTGCGTCTACAAGTTGCTCTACTGGAACACCGTAAGTTTCGCCGATGTTACCACCGAATTCATTAATTACAGCCAACCATTCTTGTGGCACAGAGCTTGAACCGTGCATTACAAGATGCGTATTTGGTAACGCAGCGTGAATTTCTTTAATACGGTCAATCGCTAAGATGTCACCTGTAGGTGGACGAGTAAATTTGTACGCACCGTGTGAAGTACCCACTGCAATTGCAAGTGCGTCAACATTGGTATCTGCTACAAATGAACGCGCTTCTTCAACTGAAGTTAAAAGCTGAGAATGGTCAAGTACGCCTTCAGCGCCTACACCATCTTCTTCACCAGCCATACCAGTTTCAAGGCTACCTAAACAACCGATTTCGCCTTCTACTGAAACGCCACACGCATGTGCCATTTGAACAGTACGACGAGTCACGTCTACGTTGTATTCGTATGAAGTTGGTGTTTTACCGTCTTCACCTAATGAACCGTCCATCATCACTGATGAGAAGCCAAGTTGAATAGAACGTTGACATACGTCAGGGCTAGTACCATGGTCTTGGTGCATAACCACAGGAATATGTGGCCATTCTTCGATTGCTGCCAAAATCAAATGACGCAAGAACGGAGCGCCTGCATACTTACGTGCACCCGCAGATGCTTGTACGATTACAGGTGAATTTGTTACATCTGCTGCAAGCATAATTGCACGCATTTGTTCTAAGTTGTTTACGTTGAATGCTGGTACGCCGTAAGCATGTTCGCCGGCGTGATCCAAGAGCTGGCGCAATGAAATAAGAGCCATAATATCCTCCCAGGTAATGCCGCATATTCTACATGCTCAATCATTTCAATTCAGCAACAAATAACACTATTTAAAAAAAAATCCCTGCATTTGCAGGGACTTTTTAAATAAAGACAACAATCTTAGTGAGTTGCTGCTGCTGAAGCGGCTGTTTCAGCGTCAGCTGTTGCTTCGTCTGCAGGTGCATTTGCAATTTCAGCAGGAACATCTTGATTCTTTTCATCCAATACTGGCTTATCAAGTTCATCAATGGCTTTTTGTTGTTCTGGCGTTGTTTGAGCATTATCTACGGCAACAGCAGATGCTTCTGATTCCGTTGGTGCAGACTCTTTTTTAGCACAAGCTGTCAAAGTTAATGGAGCAATTAAAAGTACAGCAAGTGCAAGTTTTAAGTTCATCGTTGTTTCCTACTACTGCGAATTAGGTGTTGCGATGAATTTTATTGCAGAAATATTGCACTTTGATGACGGCAAAATGAATGGACCATAAAAAAAGGCTGACCGAAGCCAACCTTTTTTAATACTGTATTATCTTATTGATAATACTAAATTAAGCACGGTCAAGAAGCGCTGCTACAGCAGGAAGAGTTTTACCTTCAACGAATTCAAGGAAAGCACCACCACCAGTCGAGATGTAACCAATATTGTCTGCAACTTCATATTTATCAATTGCAGCAAGCGTGTCACCACCACCCGCGATCGAGAAGCCTTCAGATTCAGCAATCGCTAAAGACAATGCTTTAGTGCCTTCGCCGAATTGATCAACTTCAAACACACCTACTGGACCATTCCATAGAATAGTTTTTGAAGTTTTCAAGATTTCAGCAAATGCTTTGGCAGTTTCAGGACCTACATCCAAAATCATGTCGTTGTCTGTTACATCTTCAACTTTTTTCACGACAGCTTTAGCAGCAGCTAATGAACCAAGGAAGTCTGCAAAATCAATTTCAGCAGCATCAGCAACAACAACATCTGTTGGAAGTGGTACAGATACTTTTGCGGCAATGGCTTTTGCTGTGTCGATCAGGTCATTTTCACAAAGTGATTTACCAACATTGAAGCCCGCAGCAGCTAAGAATGTATTGGCAATACCACCACCCACGATCAATTGATCACAGATGTCAGATAGTGAAGTTAATACATCTAATTTAGTAGAAACTTTTGAGCCTGCAACAATCGCAACCATTGGTTTTGCAGGAGTTTTAAGTGCACGGCCTAGTGCATCAAGTTCAGCAGCAAGTAACGGACCTGCAGCAGCGACTTTTGCGCAACGTGCTACACCTTCAGTCGATGCTTCTGCACGGTGAGCCGTACCAAATGCATCCATTACGTAAACATCACAAAGTGCTGCGTATTTAGCAGATAATTCAGGATTGTTTTTCTTTTCACCTACATTGAAACGGCAGTTTTCAAGTAAAACCACTTGACCTGGCACAACGTCAACACCATCCAAATAGTCAGTGATCAATTGAACATCTTGACCCAAAGCTTCTGTTAAATAAGCGGCTACAGGTGCTAGAGACTGTTCTGCTTTAGGCTCACCTTCAACAGGACGACCTAAGTGTGAATACACCATTACAGCAGCACCTTTTTCTAAAGCTGCTTTAATTGTTGGCAACGCCGCACGTAAACGCGCATCGCTTGTAATCACGCCATTTTTAACTGGTACGTTAAGATCTTCACGGATCAGAACACGTTTACCCGCCAAATCTAGGTCAGTCATACGCTGAAAGTTCATGCATTACTCTCTTTTATTGATATCAAAACGCGACGATTTTAAATGATTATGCAGAAAAACGTTAGCTTCTTTTGCAGAAAAGCTATGTCGAGCCAAAGTTTTGTTATGATAGCGAAAAGCCTTATAAAGATTCAGCGCTTATGTCGATTCATCCAGACCCAAATATTAATCGTTTAAATGTTTTAGGCGAACCCTTGGCAAGCTGTTGTTTTGATCCGATTACCGGATATTTTAGAAATGGCTTTTGCCATACAGCAACAACAGACCTTGGTCAGCATACGATGTGTGCACAAATGACATCTGAATTTTTAAACTTTTCCCAAAAAGTTGGCAATGACCTAATCACACCTTTACCCGAAGTTGGTTTTCCAGGACTACAACCTGGTGACTTCTGGTGTATCTGTGTGACTCGCTGGGTGGAAGCGTATCAAGAAGGATTTGCCCCACCTATTAAAATACAAGCGTGTCACCAAGCGGCGCTGTCTTATGTACCGCTTGATGTACTTATGGAATATGCAGTGTAATGAGTACTCCCAAAATCATTTTGGCTTCGAGCAGCCAAACCCGTAAAGACCTAATGGACCGTTTACGGATTGATTATCACTCAATCGTACCAGATATAGACGAAACACCTCGCGGTGAGAACCACGCCGATGAGTTAGCGAAGCGACTGGCATTTGAAAAAGCTTCAGCGATTGCAAACCAGCACCCAGACGCGATTGTGATTGGTTCTGACCAAGTCGCATGGCGCGAAGGTGCACCAGATATTTTTATCGGTAAACCGCTTTGCGATGAAAAAGCCATTAAGCAGCTTCAAGCCAATTCTGACAAAATCGTTTATTTCAGTACGGCACTCAGTGTCCAACAAAAATCGACAGGTTTTGAACAAACCCTTGTCGAGCACTATAAAGTGAAGTTTCGCAAACTTAGCTTGCCTGAAATTGAACGTTATGTTCAGGTTGAACAACCGTTACACTGCGCTGGCAGTTTTAAATGTGAAAGTTTAGGGATTAGCTTATTTGAAGAAATGATCGGGCAAGACCAAACTACACTCATGGGTATGCCGATGATTAAACTCTGCAATATTTTGCGTGAGCTTAAGATCTTAGTCCCATAATTTTAAAATCTTTATTTGTTACAGCATAATAAACACATCATTAGCTCTTTATGGGCTAATGATTAAAAAGTCACTTACTTATTTATTACAACCAAGAACTGAAAACATGAAAACGTTTAATTTAATTTCATCTAGCCTCATTAGCATTAGCCTTCTATTTTGTTCGACAAACGGTCATACCAATACAGTGAATCAAACTGTGACCAACTCTCAGCAATACAACAAAAACTTAGTCAATGAATGGGTTCAATATAAATTTATCTATGCTGAATTAGAACAACAAGGCGCTGCAATGCAGGAGCAAATCATTCAACAGCTAGGGACTAAAACCAAAACCGGTGGTAGTAGCACGCCAGAACAACAAATCAATAAACTGGTTGCTCTAGGCAAACAAAAATTTGAAAGCATTCAACCACAAACAGTTGAAGTGAAAAAACTTCTAAAACTACAAACCGAAAATGTTGAAATGATGGCAAAAGTCATGCCGAATCATTTCAAATTAATGTCTGACAAAGAAAATACTAAAATTGACACCAATGCACATTTTGAGCAATTCATGAAATTTTCAGCGACAACGGCTGCTGCCAATAGCTATGATTTGGAAGTTGAAAAATTAGTCATGCAATATCTCAAAGACAATCCTTTAAAATAGTCTCAAGTTAATCGCAATAATTTAATGAAATAGAGCCTTGCTAAAAACAGGAATCTCAAGGGACAATATATCCATTGAAATTGTATGTATTTAGCTATGGCTCATTCTCTTGACATCCTCGGCGGCATCAGCGCTGAACAATTCCTTGCCGAATATTGGCAAAAAAAACCATTATTGGTTCGTAATGCACTCCCTGAAATTGCCCAAATACTTGAACCGAAAGACGTTCTTGAATTGGCTTTAGAAGACAATGTCACTGCACGTCTCATCAAACAAAAAGATCGTGATCCTAACCAATGGACAGTGAAATCTTCTCCACTACTTAAAGCCGATTTTCAAAAAATGCCAAAACTGTGGACTTTATTGGTTCAAGCTGTCGATCATTATTCTTTTGACCTAGCCGAGCTTTGGAAGCAGTTTTCATTTATTCCGCAATGGCGTCGTGATGACATCATGGTGTCATATGCACAAAAAGGTGGCTCTGTCGGGCAACATTTTGATTTTTACGATGTATTCCTCGTACAAGGCTATGGTCACCGCCGTTGGCAATTAGGTCAGATGTGTGATGCAGATACTTCATTTGTCGAAGGTCAACCGCTTCGCTTACTACCAGAAATGGACGTTCATTTTGATGAAGTGCTTGCTCCCGGCGACTTACTTTATGTGCCACCAGGCCTGTCACACTATGGCGTAGCTGAAGATGAATGTCTGACCTATTCATTTGGCTTCCGCATGCCAAATGTCACTGAAATGATGGATCGAGTGACAGACAAATTCACAGACAATCCTCTACTTAAAAATCCATTAACTGATATTTTACGTGATCAAATCAGTGCGATCGGCCAAGTGACTGAAAATGAACTTGAGTATTTAAAAGAAAAGTTATTTGAACAATTGCAAAATTCAACCGTACTTGAAGATGCAATCATGAGCTTAATGTCAGAACCTAAATATCCTGACAATATTCCTGAAGCCGAAGAAATCGGCACTGGTGATCTTGAAGAGGCCTTAGATCAAGGCTATCAACTCATGTTAGAACCGGCTTCACGCTTACTATATACAGAGCAAGACGGTGATATTTTGTTTTGGGCAAATGGCGAAGGAATCTGTATCTCAGACGAATTTGCAGTGCATTTAAAAACCATTGCCGATGGCCAAAGTCTAGCGCTAGACGAATCTTTATATGATGCTGATATCTTAGAAGATATTGCCATGCTATTAAATGAATCTGTGCTGATGCTCGTCCCAACGGAAGCTGAATAAACTCAATAAAAAGGGAGCGTCATGCTCCCTTTTTATACTGCTGAATAGCATTATTTTCGCTTTCTACGATTTAAAAAATCTTCGACTTGATCGGCTTTTTTCTCCACGATCACACGATAAACCCATACTATCAACAACACAAATCCAATAAACCACAGATAGCGCATCACGCTGTATTTAAGGTGAAGACATAGACTAGAATGTGGTGATCGTAGATACCATCGGAATTCAAATATAAAAGCCTAAAAACAAAAGCGAAGCTATGGTGACAAGAAAAAAGGCACATATTTTCAAAGTTTAAGTCATTATTCATCGCAGATTCAAATCCCAAGTGCGACACATTTGTAGTTAGTTGAAAAAGTTAGATGTATTCATAGAATCATTAGACTTTTTCAACTCGCAATTGGAAAGCACACAATGAAGAAATACACCCAACTTTCTCAAGATGAAAGATACAAAATTTATGCTACTTTGAAAAGTAAAAGTTCAATCACTACCCTTGCTCGGGAGCTAGGGCGTTCACGATCAACCATCTACCGTGAATTAAAAAGAAATACTGGGCAACGTGGATATAGGGCTCAACAGGCAGCTAAATTTGCAAGTCAAAGACGGTACCGTCCTTCATCATCAATGACAGCATTTGCCTTCGCGTATATTGATTATTTGATTGGCTTGGACTGGTCACCAGAACAAATTTCAGGTGCTTTAACACAACGCAGTTGGCTGGATGCACCTTCACATGAATGGATTTACCAGTACATTTATCAAGATAAATCAAAAGGCGGTAAACTCCATCTACACTTAAGGCATCAGAAGAAATATCGAAAACGAGGTTACAAAAACACGGATCGTAGGGGTCAAATCATTGATAAAACAAGTATTCATTGCCGAGATGAGGTCATTGATAACGACAACGTTTAGGAGATTTCGAAGGTGACACGGTGATTGGTAAGCATCATAAAGGTGCTTTATTAACTCTCGTTGATCGAAAGAGCCTGTACGTACATATTGTTCATTTAGGGCCAACGAGAGCATCCCCTCAAACGATTACTTATGCATTAGATCGTTTACGAATGAGCCATGCTTATAGCGTGACATTTGATAATGGCAAAGAATTTTCCGAACACAAAAGAATTACTGATACCGGCATAGAGGCGTATTTCGCTGACCCTTACAAGTCTATTCAGCGAGCTAGAAATGAAAATACGAATGGTTTAATCCGTCAATATCTGCCAAAATCATCATCGTTTGATGACGTGTCAAACGAACAAATAGAGCAGATAGAATTTGCACTCAACCATCGTCCTAGAAAAACACTAGGTTGGTATACACCGAGTGAAGTTATGGCTGGTTTTTATACTGTTGCACTTGCTGCTTGAATCCGCCATTTTAAAAAAATTTAAAGTCAAATATCACAATCATGGTTTTTTTTACATACTTTATCCCAGTATTCATAATCTTTTGAATTATTTAGTTTTTTATAATAAAGTCTTAAGTTGTAAATAGCATCAGGGTTCCCATTTATTGCTAATGGTTTTATTATTTCAATAGCTGTATTAATATTAGCTCCCACACCATACCCTTTAAAATATAATGTTGCTAATTGGATCTCCGCTAGAGAATAATTTTGATTTGCCGATAAAGTGTACCACTTGAAAGCCGCCTTAAAATCCTTATTAACCCCTATTCCTTCAAAATACATTTGAGAGGTGGTCCCACATGTTTGAACAACTAAAAGCGTATTTATAAGTGATATTCCGCTCTAGTTAAGCCACCTTGTTTTGTTGGGGTAGCTGATCATAGTAAAACTCATTTAGCCTTGCGAAGCAGTGCTTCTCATGTCTAGACTCGAATGAGGTCGTTTCAGATTATAAAACTCAAAATATGCACTCAATTGCTTTTTCGCATCTGTGACACTGCTATAAGCTTTGAGATACACCTCTTCATATTTAACGCTCCGCCATAATCGTTCAACCATCACATTATCTACCCATCGACCTTTACCATCCATACTGATTTGAATGCCATTTGATTTCAATACATCAATAAATGCATCACTGGTGAACTGACTGCCTTGGTCTGTATTCAATATTTCAGGTGATCCATATTTTTCAATCGCTTCATTTAAAGCCGAAATACAAAAATCCACCTCCATACTAATCGATACCCTATGCGCAAGTACCTTGCGGCTATGCCAATCAATCACAGCACATAAATAAACAAAGCCTTTTGCCATAGGGATATACGTTATATCCGTAGACCACACTTGATTACTGCGCTGAATAGCCAATCCTTTGAGCAGATATGGATATTTACGGTGAGCTTGATTAGCCTGGCTTAAATTTGGTTTGCAATATAACGCCTGAATACCCATTTTCTTCATTAAAGTACGTGTATGACGTCGTCCTATATGATGCCCTTGACGTTTCAACAAATCACGCATCATACGACTGCCTGCAAAAGGATATTGCATATGTAATTCATCAATACATCGCATCAGCTTCAGATCTGATGAGCTAACAGGTTTTGGGCGATAATAATAACAACCACGAGAGACTTTCAGTAACTTAGCTTGTTTAGATACTGAAATCTGAAGTGAGTGATCGATTAACTTTTGTGGTTGAAGCGGCCCAGTTTCTTCAACACACCTTCTAAAAAATCAATTTCTAATGCCTGCTCACCGATTTTTGCATGTAACTTTTTAAGATCAATGGGAGGTTCTGATGGAGCTTTTGATTGATCGAAAGCTTGTGAGGAAGCTGAGATCAATTGATTTTTCCAGTCAATAATTTGGTTTTGATGAACATCAAACTCAGAACTCAATTCAGCAAGTGTTTTTTCTGCTTTGATCGCAGCAAGTGCTACCTTAGCCTTAAAGTCGTTTGAATGATTTCTTCTTGGTCTACGTGCCATAAAATACTCCATATATTGATGTTTATAACATCATTTGGGGAGCAAAATATCACTTATAAGTGTTGTTCAAATTTCCTGATCCACCTCTTTTGCCCAATATTAAACTGCGCATCTGGATTACCTAGCAAAGCAGCCTTCTTATAATATTTCAGTGCCTTTTCTAAATCTACATCATAACCATAGCCATAATTATACATCACACCTATTAAATTAAAGGCTGGCGCGAAATTATCATTTTCAATCTCCTTAAAAATTGATGCTGCTTCTGTATAATATCCTTGCTCTAATCGAACTCTTCCTACATTATAAATAGCTGGAATATAATTTTCATTTCCAGCTTCAGCATAATATTTTAATGCAGAATCTAAATTTTTATCGACATAAATTCCATTCTCATAAAAATTCCCAAGCTCATTTTTAGCATAACTACTAGGGTCTGTTGACATTTGTTGATTAAAAAAATAGCGAGATAGTAAAATTAAATCGCCAAACCCAATTTTACACTCGCTATGCCTCGAACAATGCTAAATGATCAACACTGGTCCAAGTTACTTGCTATTTTCCGTCACTTTAATATTTATCTCAAATTAAATTTACGGAATTTTATTGAAGCGATTTTATTTCGAATTAGAACAGGCTGTCCTTGGCGTGATTTACCTCAAGAGTTTGGTAAATCAAATTCTATTTTTAAGAAATATAATCGATGGTCTAAAAATAGTAAGTTTATGAATATTTTTAAATTATTCAGCCAGCATGCTGATAAAGAGTGGATTTTTATCGATGGGAGCCATGTACGAGCGCATCAACATTCAGCTGGTATTAAGAATCAAAGTATTTCCAAAAGTATTGGTGGTAATAGTTCAAAAATACATTTAGCAATCGATTCAAATGGTAATCCTATTGAATTTATTATTTCAGATGGAACTTCACATGATATTAAGGTTGCACCTGATCTTGTATCAAAATTAGATTTAACAGAGTCAGAAATGCTATGTGCAGATAAAGGCTATGATTCAGAAAGTTTCAGAAAGAAAATTAGAGAAAGTAATACGAAAGCAAACATTCCTCGAAGATCAAATGCCAAATCTAGCAATGATGATATGGACTGGTATATGTATAAAATCAGACATTTAGTTGAAAATGCATTTTGTAGATTAAAACAATTTAGAGGAATTGCCACAAGATACGATAAGCTAAAACGTAACTATCAAAGCGCTGTTGCTTTAGCTTGTATATTTATATGGTTGCCTCTTTAGCTCAATTTATCGGCTGTAAATGTCAACACACCCTAATATTATTTACGTTTTCTAAAGTTAATAATAGATCTCTTTCATAAATCAAAAAACGATCTTCTTTTTGGTTAATATTTGCACTCCGGATTTCTTAGCATTCGTGCATAATCTGCGGATGAAATACATCGATTCAAACAAGCTTTCTGATCCTCAGTTCAAGCGATACACAGGCATCTCATGGTCAACTTTCTATTTGATGGTTGAGCAATTGAAGAAACATGTCCCTGCCAAAGGCAGACCGCCCAAGTTAAGCCTGGAAGACCAGGTTCTGCTCTGTCTAAGCTATTGGCGGGAATACCGAACCTTATTTCACGTTGCGACGAGCTACGGGGTTTCAGAGCCCACAGCCTCAAGAATTGTCCGTCATGTTGAAGACTGCCTGATTCGGTCCAATCTCTTTAATTTACCCAAAGATTTACCCGAGGGCGAAGGCATCGATTGGAATGTTGTGATCGTGGATGCCACAGAAATTCCAATCCAAAGGCCTAAAAAAACAGAAGAAAAGCTATAGCGGCAAGAAAAAGATCCACACTTTCAAAGTACAGGCCATCATTCATTATCAAACTCAAAAAATCCTGAGTTTATGTACGAGTCGTGGTGCCGTACATGATTTCGAACTCTTCAGACGTAACTTGAATCAGATTCCTGCAGGTGCATTTATCCTTGCGGATAAGGGTTATCAGGGAATTTATACAGTGTATCCAAATAGCTTGTTGCCATTAAAAGCAAAGAAGCGCTGTAAACTGGATTCCGAACTAAAAATCTATAATCAGGAAATCAATAAAAGAAGAATTGGAATTGAGCATGTATTTGGCAGTTTGAAAACCTTCAAAATTCTTGCTGAGCGATATCGCAATCGAGGCAAAAGACTAGCATTAAGATTCAATCTAATTGCTGGAATTTATAACTTGGAGCTGAGTGAAAAATGACTTATGAAAGAAATCTAATTTTTTATATGCTTTTTCATACTTTTTCTTTTCAAGCAGACCTTTATACTCATTCAAAATATTTTTTTCTTGCTGTTCGGATAAAATTAATGGTTCAGATGAGCTTGATGAACAAGAGCTTAAAAAAAATACTATAACTAAAGGTAAAAAATATAATCTAAAGTTCATAACTAATCCGTGAATTCAATATCACTTATTTCTTAATATTTTATAAAAGTCGTTTAAACCTAATAACAGATTAAACTTACAATATTCTAATTAATCAAATTTAAACACGTATAAAATTCGCAATATACTTTTAATAATAAAATAAGGGCTGATAAATCAGCCCTTATTTTCAACTACTTAATCAATTAAGACAATTGAGCAGCAGCAATTTTCTTAGTATCAACATCTTTAGAAGCGTCAGTATAGTCGCTCATTTTGTCGAAGCTTAAGTATTGGTAGATGTCAGCAGACATGCTATCAATTTGAGCTGCGTATTCTTGGTACTCAGCTGGAGTTGGTAATTTACCAAGTACAGCAGCAACAGAAGCAAGCTCAGCAGAAGCTAAGTAAACGTTCGCACCTTGACCTAGACGGTTCGGGAAGTTACGAGTAGAAGTCGATACACAAGTAGTGTTCGGAGCTACACGTGCTTGGTTACCCATACATAATGAACAACCTGGCATTTCTGTACGAGCGCCAGCTTTACCATAGATGTTGTAGAAACCTTCTTCCATCAATTGACGTTCGTCCATACGAGTTGGAGGAGCCAACCATAGACGAGTAGATAAAGAACCACCAGGAACTTTGTCTAGAAGTTTACCAGCCGCACGGAAGTGACCAATGTTAGTCATACATGAACCAACGAATACTTCGTCAATTTTTGTACCAGCAACGTCAGAAAGCAATTTAGCGTCATCTGGGTCGTTCGGGCAGCAAAGAACTGGTTCAGTAATTGTAGAAAGGTCAATTTCATACACTTTAGTGTATTCAGCATCTGGATCTGCTTTGATTAGGCTTGGGTTCGCTAACCATTTCTCCATGTTTTCTACACGGCGCGCCATAGTACGAGCATCGCCATAACCTTCAGAAATCATCCATTTCAACATAGTAATGTTTGATTTAAGGTATTCAGCAACTTTCTCTTCAGAAAGCGTGATAGAACAACCAGCAGCTGAACGTTCAGCAGAAGCGTCAGAAAGTTCGAACGCTTGCTCAACAGTAAGGTCAGTTTCCATTTCTGTAAGGTCGATCTCAAGGATACGGCCAGAGAAGATGTTCTTCTTACCTTTTTTCTCTACAGTTAAGTCGCCTTCTTGGATCGCAACGTAAGGAATCGCATGTACTAGGTCACGTAGAGTGATACCAGGTTGCATTTTACCTTTGAACTTCACAAGTACAGACTCAGGCATGTCTAGTGGCATAACGCCAGTTGCAGCAGCAAACGCTACAAGACCAGAACCCGCTGGGAATGAAATACCGATTGGGAAACGAGTATGCGAGTCACCACCAGTACCAACTGTATCTGGAAGAAGCATACGGTTTAACCAAGAGTGGATAATACCATCACCTGGACGTAGAGAAACACCACCACGGTTCATAATGAAATCAGGAAGCGTGTGCTGCATTTGAACGTCAACTGGTTTTGGATACGCAGCTGTATGACAGAAAGATTGCATAACTAGGTCAGCAGAGAAGCCTAGGCAAGCAAGATCTTTAAGTTCGTCACGAGTCATTGGACCTGTTGTATCTTGAGAACCAACAGTAGTCATCTTAGGTTCGCAGTAAGTACCTGGAAGTACACCTTGACCTTCAGGAAGACCACAAGCGCGACCAACCATTTTTTGAGCTTGAGTGAAGCCTTTACCAGTAGCTGCAGGTTGAACTGGAGTACGGAATAAAGTTGAAGGTGCAAGACCAAGAGCTTCACGAGCTTTAGTTGTTAAACCACGACCAACGATAAGGTTGATACGGCCACCAGCACGTACTTCATCTAAAAGAACTGGAGTTTTAAGTTCAGATTCAGCGATTTGAACGCCGTCTTTGAACGCCGTTACTTTAGCAGCAGCGTGGTCGATTTTAAGCGTGATTTCGTCGCCCATGTTCATGTTTTGAACATCGATTTCTACTGGCAATGCACCAGCATCTTCCATAGTGTTGAAGAAAATCGGAGCGATTTTAGAACCTAAGCAATAACCACCGTCTTTTTTGTTCGGAATGTGAGCAATTTCGTCACCAAAGAACCAAAGTACAGAGTTAGTTGCTGACTTACGAGAAGAACCAGTACCAACAACGTCACCTACGTAAGCAACTTGGTTGCCTTTCGCGATAAGCTCTTTGATTTGGCTAAGTGGACCAACTTCGCCAGGAACTTCTGGATTGATACCGTCACGTACGTTTTTAAGCATTGCGTTAGCATGTAACGGAATGTCTGGACGGCTCCACGCGTCTTGTGCAGGTGACAAGTCGTCTGTGTTCGTTTCGCCAGTTACTTTGAAAACTGTAAGTTTGATTTCTTCAGGAACGTCTTTACGGCTAGTGAACCATTCAGCATCTGCCCAAGATTGCATAACTGCTTGTGCATTCGCATTGCCCGCTTTTGCTTTATCAGCAACGTCGTGGAACGCATCAAATACAAGAAGAGTTTTCTTAAGTGCGTCAGCAGCTAATTCAGCAAGCTCTGCATCATCAAGAAGTGCAACTAAAGGAGCAACGTTATAACCACCAAGCATAGTACCTAGTAGGTAAACCGCACGTTCTTTAGTTACTAGTGGAGAAGTCGCTTCACCTTTTGCCAAAGCAGCTAAGAAAGCAGCTTTAACGTATGCAGCTTGGTCAACACCCGCTGGAACACGGTTTTCTAGTAAATCAACTAAAAATGCTTCTTCGCCAGCTGGTGGGTTTTTTAATAATTCAACTAATGCAGCTGTTTGAGCATCGTCAAGTGGCTTCGGTGGGACTCCGAGTGCGGCACGTTCTTCAACGTGTTGGCGGTAAGCTTCTAGCACGGTGTTATTCCTCTTTTTTAAAAAATTATTTACGCATTCCTGCTTTAAATAAAGCTACGCAAATAATATGGACTGCTAAATTTTACTAAAATTCCAGTTAAAAGTTAATGCACTACAAGTGTTTCTTCGTGATGCCCGTTATTTTATAAATAAATGATCCTCATATCGTTTATACATTAAGCAAAATCAATACTTAGAACACGCTTTTCTTGCGCATATTAACTTTTGACTAAAATTAACCATCAAAAAACAGGCAACTAAATGTTGCCTGTTTTTATCAGTATTGGATATTCCACCTTAGTGGACAGTGGTTGCAGTGATATATTGCTGAAGTTCCGCTCGATCGCCTGTAAATCTGAGGCACCATTCGTCCTGACATGTGGTTTGATGTTGATTACTTGCAAAGCTGATATCGACCAAATAGCGTTGAGAAAATTCATCTATTTTTTGGCGTAATGTGACTTTATCTCCAATGCTGAGCACGTAGTTCCCACCACCGATAATTGCTACGCCTTGTTCATCTTCTAGGAGTAGATCTGAGTGATGCATATAACCGATAACGTCCATATTCTGCTCCTCTACTGTTTTTTATTCTCCATTTCATTATTCATTAAAAAGATTTGCTTTTCTATATTTATGATTTAGCAAGTTGTCACAATTTGTATTCCGCTCTGCTTAGGCTATTTTAAAATCTTTAAGCATCTCATATTCAAAGTAACCCGAAGATAAATATGCATTCGCAAAATAAGCATGAACTCCATCATATGGCTAAACAACGGATAGTTGCCCTGTTGTAACTACTCACTGCTGAATAGAGCCTTTAGGTTTTGCTTTACGCGCTTTCTCGCATAAAAAACCGTTCCTTAGAACGGTTTATAATCTGGCATTTCGGTATGCGGTGTTGCGATACATTTTTCAGTAAACTCAGCACGAATTTTTTCACGTGCTGTTTCAACATCAGTATTAATCTCAGCTTGCGGCAAGGCATAAACTTCATCAATGATGTTCAGGATAAATCCTTTGGTGGTTTCATCCTCAATTTTGTTGGCATGCTCAACTGCTTTGTCTTTTTCAATTGCATTTTGACGATCTAACATAATCGTACGTGCAGCATTACCTACACTGCGGCAGTAACCCTGCCACTGCTCTTCAGGGGTTAATGGTTTTTTTTCAGCACAGCCGACCAAAGCCACCATAACGGATAAAGCAAATAACTTTTTCATGAACTTCTCCTTACGAGGGGCAATATAAAAGATCGTAATGGATTTGTCATTTAAATTAGTCGCAACCGAACAAACAAAAAAAGCCCTTTCGGGCCTTTTTTATAAGTTTGCATTAACCACAAGTTGCTTGAATAATCTTTTGATTGATTGGATTTACAGTAACAGTTACGCGCTCTACACGATAATCCATTGTCACAGGCTGCCCAGGTTTGACTAGACGGACAATTTGAGCTTGGCTAATCGCCTTGATCTGATCTTCTGTCAATTTTGCTTGACCAATCAGAGTGTTGGCCTTTTCAGGTACACATTGGGTCTGACTACTACGGAATAATGCCCATTCTTCAACCACTTGCCCGTTTGGCAGATGGCAATACCCCACCTGACCATTTGCTTCATCACGAATCTCAAGTTTACCTTTTTGCTCTACACAATATTGGCTGGCTGGATTTGCTATACCAATTTTTTCTGGCATATTTTCAGTTTGCTGTGTTGTGCTACAACCCGCCATAAGTGCTGTCAGTGCAACTAAAATCCATATATTTTTCATCATGTCTATTTCTGAATATAAAAATTTAACTTATCAAGTTTGTGGTAAATAAACGAGTTGTTTATTGCAGTTTTTAGCAAGCACTCTTTTTCTGTGATTGGGTGTGATATCCAAATTGGGCAACAACACATCCATTGTTCAATAATTAGGAAATCCATGAAAGAAGAATAAAGGATTAAGCTGTATTGGGTTATGAAACCCGTTAAAAACCATTGCTGAACGTTGTCGGGGTAACAAACTAGGATAGAGATTCTATTTAATTGCTGGAATCTATAATTTGGAACTGCGTAAAAATGACTTATAAAAGAGGTCTATTAATTGAGTAAGATATAATCTTACTTCAACAAAGTTATACATAAGTTACTAACATGCTTAATATTTCAGCTCAATCTTAGATTTTTTTCGACTTAATGCTATGACCGAGATTTATCGACATCTAAACCAAAATATATTAAGGCCAATGATTTCGACAAGACTGAAGTATCTATTACGCTCACAATATTTAGTTTTGCTGCGCTAAAAAAGCTTGAATCGCCTGCTGTGCAATTTCAGCATCCTGAAAAGACTTTACGCCAGACACGCCCATTGCACCAACCAACTGCCCTTCATACATAATCGGCTCACCGCCTTCCAGCATGCCTGAAAAGGTATCCATGGTCAGAAAGCCCATTTGACCGCCTTTAATAATGTCTTCAAAAAGTTTTGAAGGACGGCGGCTAATCGCAGAACATTTGGCTTTTTCTAAGCATAGGTTTGCTGTCATTGGCGATGCACCATCCATGCGTTTCATCGCTAACAAATTGCCTGTCTCATCCGTAACCGCAATGCTGACATTAAAACCATTTTCGACTGCATAAGCATGTGCTGTGTTTAGTAAAAATTCTGCATCTGCCAAAGTTAAATAATGCTTGGTTTTCATTTAAAAATCCTTCTCTTAAAAAACTGAACTTAAAACAACAAAAAAAGCCCACAGCAGGCTGCGGGCTTTATTCTAAAGCAGAATTTACCAATTTAAATGAAAATTACTTCATTTTGGCAAAAACTTCTTTCGCCATTTCAATGGTAAATGCAATATCTTCATCGCTATGCGCGCTTGAGAAGAAACCTGCTTCAAATGCTGAAGGTGCTAAGTTTACACCGCGCTGTAACATACCGTGGAAGAAAGTACGGAAAGCATCTACATCACATTTCAGAATTGAATCAAAACCGGTGATTTCAGTTTGATCAGTGAAATAAATACCGAACATGCCGCCCACTTGCTGCGTAAAGAACGGAATGCCCGCTTCGTCTGCAGCTGCCTGTAAACCAGCAAGCAAACCTGCCAATTTTTCAGTCAAAGTTTCA
Organism: Acinetobacter sp. YH16056_T; assembly: GCF_024605895.1. NCBI lineage: Bacteria > Pseudomonadati > Pseudomonadota > Gammaproteobacteria > Moraxellales > Moraxellaceae > Acinetobacter > Acinetobacter sp. YH16056_T. Next base: position 1,948,987 of record NZ_CP094545.1, read on the forward strand.
TAGAAGCCCGGCTGACGCAAATGTTTAAACATCTCAATACCGGCACGCATAGCCAATGGGTTACCAGACAATGTACCTGCTTGATAGACCTTGCCCAGTGGTGCAATGCATTCCATCACTTCGCGTTTACCCCCAAATGCGCCAACTGGCAGGCCAGCACCAATAATTTTACCCAACGTGGTTAAATCAGGTGTTACGCCATAATGCGCTTGCGCACCGCCAAGACCGACACGGAAACCTGTCATTACTTCATCAATGATAAAGACCGAACCATGCTCATCGCATACATCGCGAATTGTTTGCAAGAAACCATCAATCGGTTTCACCAAGTTCATGTTGCCTGCTACAGGTTCTACAATCACACCTGCAATTTCTGAACCGAATTTTGCAAAGCATTCTTTCAGCATCGCAATATCGTTATACGGCAGTGTTAAAGTGTGTTTTGCAAAATCAGCCGGAACACCTGCAGAAGTCGCTTCACCTTCACCCTTGGTCAATAAGCCAGAACCTGCTTTTACTAAAAGTGAGTCTGAGTGGCCATGGTAGCAGCCTTCGAATTTTACAATCTTGTCACGGCCGGTGTAGCCACGAGCAAGACGAATGGCGGTCATGGTTGCTTCAGTCCCTGAGTTGGTCATACGAACCAATTCAATAGACGGCATAATTTCGCAAATAATATCCGCCAAAGTCGTTTCATGAACCGTTGGCGCACCAAAACTCAAACCATCAACGGCCGCTTCTTGAACCGCTTTAATAATGTCGGGCTGCGCATGACCTAAAATCATTGGGCCCCAAGAGCCGACATAGTCGACATAGCGTTTTCCGTCTACGTCATAGAGATATGCGCCTTGCGCTTTTTCGATAAATACCGGTGTACCGCCTACACCATTAAATGCGCGTACAGGAGAGTTTACGCCACCAGGAATATGCTTGCTGGCTTGTTTAAATAATTGTTCTTGCTTAGCAGATAAGCTCATAAAAATTCTCTACTTATTCAATCTAAAAAATAAAATTAAGCTTGTTCAGCAAAAAGCTCAGACCATTCATAAACACGACTGCTTACAGCAGACATTGAACGACCTAATACATCACTAATCACAGCACAAAGATCAGCACCCGCTTCAATCACTTCAGCAGAATTTTCTACAGTTAATCCACCAATTGCACAAATAGGTACATTTAGTTTCGCTTTGGCTTGTTTTAGCGTTTCTAAGCCAATATTGCCTGCTTCAGGCTTGGTTTCAGTCGCAAAAATTGCGCCAAAAGCCACGTAGTTTGCGCCGTCTGCAATCGCTTGCTCAGCCAGTTCTAAAGAGTTATTACAGCTTCGACCGATCAAAACATTTTTAGGTAAGCGTGCTACAGCTTCAGCAATTGAACCGTCATCTTGCCCTAAATGGACACCCACACCATATTGAACTGCAGTTTCTAGATCGTCATTAATAACAAAAGGCACTTTGTACTGATTACACATATTTTTCATGTATTCAATTTCATAAGCCTGATCTTCCTTTGCCACTTTTTTACGGCGATATTGCAAAACAGCAACTTCATAAGTTGCCATCGCGCCTTCGAGTTTGGCTAAAAGCAATTCGATAGGATCATCATTGGTAATGAGGTATAAACCACGCATAATTCAATCACAACTTAAAACTTTTGAATATTATAACGATTAGGTCTATGAAATGTTGCTTGGGGCATAAAATTTTAATGCTTTGCCGCTGAGAAAGTTATATTCCTTTTCACAGGACTGCTTATATAAATGTTTAATTGAATTTTCTGTAGAAAATGGCAAAAAATACCTATTTTCAGGTATAGAACAAAACTGATACAAATTATTTAATACTGAAACAGAAGAACACAAAACGCAGCGCATAAAAACACAACACTTTATAAAAATAAAAATGTGTAACCTATTAGACTTTTTGGTGCTTGGTAAGAAACGTTTTGGGGAGCGTTCAGAGCATCAAAAAGTCTAGCCTATTTTATGAAAATTTTTATTGTTATATCTTTCAAACAATAGACCTTTTCTAAGGCCATAAAAAAAGCCTAGAGAAGGTCACTCTAGGCTCGGAAAACTGGGGTTTATCGACTTTTCATCTTATAGATAAGTAGTAAATAAACAATATGAACATTATTAGACTAATCACTCTAATTTTGCAAGTCATTTACTCAAAAAAATCACGCCTAGATCCATAAAAATTAAACGTTTGATTAATAAATAATTAACTATCAATCTTATCTAAATTACGGTCTTTTAAGCTTAAGTTTCCCTTCACAATATCAGACAGCATGCGCCAATCAGAAATAAAACTGTACAAAGGTTGCTTGAAACTTGCCGGCTTATTTTTTTCAAAGAAAAAATGTCCGACCCATGCACAGGCATAGCCTGAAACCAGGCCATAAGCAAAATACTTGGGTTGTCTTTTTAAAATTGCTTTTGCGAAGAAATAGAGTCCTATACTGCTGCCTGTGGCATGTAAACGTCGACTCATGATATTTCGATGTTCAGTCAAATAAAATCGATAAAATTGCGTGTAGTCACGAATAGGTAACTGAAATTCGGGCTTTAAATCTCGATTAAACTCGGGTTGTACTTGGGAATTCATTTTGTGCTCATCCTGAACTTATTTTAATCAACATAGCTCAAAACTCGCCCACTTTAAAGGCGTAAAATTTTATTTTGTTCCAATGAAAGTCGAACCATTGTGAATTATACAATTGATGGAATATCCATCTTTTAAAACTTTTCTTAGTCCAAAAGCAGAGTTTTCAAATCCGTCAAGTCTTACTTCTCAACTGTTTTTCGCTACAATCGATACGCGTTTAGTTGATAGAAAATGTACGCACATTTTAGTTTTTCATTTTTATAAAAATTTAAAGATCGCTTCATGCCAGATCATGAAGTTGTGACATCAGGACAGAAAACCATGGTTGAAGTTGAATTAAAGTTCCAGATTCCAGAAGCACGTCGAACTGCATTATTAAAAGCACTCGATCCAAAAAAATCGGAACAAATTCAACTTAAAGCTAAATATTTTGATACCCCAGATCGACAAATGGCACAGCAGCATGCAGCCTTGCGTCAGCGTTTAGAAGGAACCCGCTGGATTCAAACCCTGAAAGCTGCAGGTAAAAGCCACATTGAACGCTTTGAACATAACTTAGATTTGGGTGAAGTTGAACAAGCTCCTGCTTTAGATTTATCGGTCTATGCCAATAAAGCTGAAGTTCAATCGGTTTTAAAAACCACTTTAGGCGATCAGCAAGATACGCTACAACTTCAGTTTGAAACAGACATTCTCAGAACTTATCGCGTCATAGAGTTTGAAGATGCCGAGATCGAAGTTAGCTTAGATGTCGGCTGTATCCGTAGCAACAATACAGAAACAGAGGTTCATGAAGTAGAATTTGAGCTTAAAAGTGGCTCTATTCAATCACTCCTTGCCTTTGGTTTTGAATGGGTTAAAAAGTACCATTTGTGGTTGGATGTTCGCAGTAAAGCCGAAATTGGAAACTTGTTGGCATTGAGTCAAACTGTGAGTCCAGCAGTTGAGGCTAAAGAATTTCAACTCAGTAAAAAAGATACTGCCGCAAAAAACTTACGACTTTTAATTGCTCAGGAAATGCAGCACCTTCTGCCTAATATTGCCGCAATTTCTGCAGGTGTTGCTCAGGCTGAGCACATTACACAAGCTCAGAAAGCACTCCATCATCTACAATTAACCATTTCACTGTTTAAAGATTGGAACAGTGATATCATTGAAAAATGGGCTGTGCAATTGGGCGCATTTAAACAGCAGTTTGAACAATTACACCATTTTGAGCATATGCAAAATACCTTGGGTGGCTTTTTACAAAACCCAACGACTTCAGAAAATTTAACCAAAGATATTTTGTATGCCAAAGAGAAGTTAGGCAATTTAGTCAAATCGACTCAAAATGTGCATCATTATCTTGAGCTTTTAATGTTTAGTTTGAAAGTCGATGAAGCGCCGCAGCAACATGATTTTAAATGGCATGCTCAAACCACCCTGCAAAACCAATATAAAGCCCTCCAAGACGCTTTAAATGATGCCGACATTAACAATTTTGAAAGCTTAGATGTACTTTCGCAGCGCATACAAGAGCTTAAATTTAGCTTCCCAATTTTGACGTCTATTTATGATGTAAAAAACTTGCAGAAATACAGTAAAGCGCTCAATGATGCACAAGTCTCAGCTCAGGAATACCAAGTCCTTTCCTCTTCTGCACAATATATTCAGCAAACAGAGCTGGAAGCTAGTGATTGGTTTGTACTCGGCTGGTTGACTGCAAAACAAGAGGTTTATGCAGATAAGCTATTAGAAGCGACCGAGCAATTCCTTGTCAGTCGAAAACTCATTAAATAAAACCTAAGGGAGATTCAATGCGTCTCCCTTTTTTATTTGTATCCTACATTGTCATATAGATATTCATTTGTTGAACATTCAGGTTCATAGTCGGCTATTTTCAATTCATCATTTCCTTAGTTTGACTCAGTTACATTGAAATATTTTGAGAACCTATTATTTTTGTTTTCTGGATAAAAACTTTTAAAATAAGCTATCTGAAAACTTAGATTCAGGGTGGTTTTATGTTGAATAGTCACATACCTGTAATTTATCCCCTATTTTCATTTTCACTTATTTTTATATTTTTCCCAATACTGAGTGCTTGTAGTGAACAACATAAGCCTGTGCAAAGCACCGAATTAAGGCGCACGGCATCCTTACAGGTCGAAAAGCCGCTTTCTCCAACTCAAAACTTTGATCAGACACGACGAACCTTTAAAGTCTTGCGCAATAATAATGAGGACTATGGTGATGAGTCTTACCAAATCAAAACCGATGCTGGCACACTGAGTATTTACAGTATGAACTTGAATCCGCAACAAGGTCAGCTACTATCCAGCGTCAAGTCTGGAGAATGTCTCACCCTATCGAGTCAAAGTGATAATTTAATTGCGGTTGACGGTTATATCAGTGTGATGGAATTGGGTGACATTAAAATTCACCCTTGCAAATGAACTTCAACATAGTATTTACATATCCGTCATTCAAAAAAACTAAGAATATTGCGTTAAGACCTCGATGCTATTGGGGGTTTAATTCATAATCCATACTGATTTAACCTTGTGCTAATAACCCCCATGATTTCATGGCATTACTCACCATGCGTTGTAATTGTGTCAAGGCCATACCATCACGTGCTTGTATCGTCATCCCTTGCAATAAGGTCATATAAAAATCAGTCAATTGCTCTGCATGAGCCAAACTTTCAATTTCGGCATTTGCCATAGTGGCTATTTTCACATTAGGGCGTGGATTACATAATCCAAAGCATCCTTGTGCAGCGAACTAAATTCACGTTCTAAGTAATATCGTCAACATATTTAATTAACTGATGTTACGCACGTAAAAGTAATTACGCATTTTTAAAATGATTTTTAAGTCTATTCGACGGAGTCTTACATCTAGGGTTTAAATAAAGGGATTAGCCTTCGGCTGGAAGTACTTTTGTTTCGGCAAAAGTACCCAAAACCATTGTCATCCGCAAAACTCGTTCACTAGCGTCTACTTATTCAAAGTATCGCAAAAACATCTTTAAATAGATGTAGTTCTGTCTCAAACACTTGCGGATGACGTTGCCGCGTATCGCTCTTTTATTTGAATCAAATGGCGCTTCTGATGTTACTGCGTAACATCAGTAATTAACGATATTTATTAATTAACGATATTTCCCAAAGATTTTCCACGTATTGTTATCTGCTAAAGGGTCACTATAGCTATCGCTACGGGCTTTACGTGGTTTGTCACGGGCATCCACCAATTTAAACTCGTTTTCGACACTAAGTACAATGCCATTCACATAAAAACGGGTACGGGTATAATCACTTTGCCCATGTTGAAATACATAGGTTCTGAGGTCAATAAATTCACGGTGTGCGACCAAGGCTGCCGTGTCATCGCTGTCAAGCCAATGTCGCATCGCTTGAATTTGATCTGCTTCAAACTGCCCACATTTTTCAACTAAGCTGGCAATACCCCTAAAGGTTTTAGATTCTTTCGCACGTGTTTTGTTGATTCGAATACGATCCACATGAAAATAAAAAAGCGGCAGATTCAAATAACTCGGCAAATGGATTGCATCAAGGACTTCATCTTCCACAAAGGGTTGAAATAAGTCTTGAGCACGTTCAATTAAGCCTGTCCACTGTGCATAATATTCGGCTACTTCAGACTGTGTACCATAATAAATGGGCAGCCCTTCTACATTGGCTAAGGTTGAGGGCGGCCAAATATTTTGTCGAAGTAATGCAATATCACTTTTCAGACTTTGCACTGCGATTGCGTCTTGCATGAAGCATTCCATTTTACTTAGGCTATTTTTAGATTAAGTCAAAGGTTTAGTTTCTGCAAGGCTTTGCCTATAATACTGCATTAGATTTTTATGCTAGGACACATTCATGGTTCAAAAGATTGAAGCTACTGATGTAACCGAAGAAGAAGCGTTGAATGCAGCTTTCTTTGAACGTGCGGATGAATTTATTAAACAAGCCAATGAATTTTGTCGTGTTGAAAAAGGTTCTCAAGTTAAACCTGCAGAAATGCGCGGCCAAGTGAGTGCTGCCATGTTATTTGGTACTGCTCGCTTTAATACTTGGGTTGCTGCAAATGGCTTCAAAGATGGCAAAGAAATGCGTGATGCCAAAGATCAAGTGATGTCTTATATTCTTCAACAATTTCAAATGATGCTTGAAGATAATTATGATGAATATTGCGAACAGTTTGAAAACTATCTTCGCTTCCGTCATAACGAAGAATTCCATGCAAATAAGCATGATGACCACGATCATCAGCATTAATCAAAAGCCCTTCGGGGCTTTTTTTATACAACTTCTCTTTCACAAAGCTTTGATTTAATATTCAGTCATAACGTTGTATTTTCATCATTCAAACTATTTTCAGTACCTTGCGTATTCGGAAATACAATGAAATACGCAAGAAATGGACATGGTTTTAAGGACAAGGATAGCAATGCAGACGCTCGATTTTGCCATCGTGGATTCACATATACATCAATGGGATCCATACAATACCCCACATGCCGCTTCACTTACCGTGAAATTATTGGGTAAACATCCCTACTTGCTCGACAAAATGATGCGCTTAGTTAAGCCGCAAGAGTTAATTGACACAGTTGGTTTGACCAAACATGTGACGACACCGTATTTGCCTGAAAATTATAAGCAAGATGCAGGACATTATCAGGTCGATCAAATCGTACATGTAGAAGCGAGCTGGCATGACCATAAAGGCAAAGGGGTGGTTGGTGAAACCAAGTTTATTGAATCTTTAGACTTTAACGCTCAAAAAATTAAACTTGGCGCCATAGTCGGCACTGCAGCCCCATGTGACAGTAGTTTTAAGAAAATTCTTAAAATGCATAAACAAGCCTCCCCACATTTTCGTGGCATACGAAAAATGGCAGCTGTACATGAAGACCCAAAAGTTCATGCATGGACCAATGAGCCCCATCTCTATACCAATAAAAAATTTATGAAAGGTTTTGAAGCTCTTGCTCAAATGAATTTAAGTTTTGATGCATGGGTTTATTCAGACCAAATTCGTGATTTAACCGCTTTAGCACGTGCTTTCCCTGAAACATCTATCGTTCTGGATCATTTTGGGACACCTGTCGGTGCCTTTGGACCTGTCGGCTCACATACAGGCTTAACCCAAACTTCACGTGACAATATCTTGTTTCGTTGGAAAGATGATTTAGCTGAACTGGCAAGTTGCCCAAATGTTTATACCAAAATGTCTGGATTATTCATGCCGGTGCTGGGTCATCAGTTTCATAAAGAACAACGCCTTGCATCCAAACAAGAGATTTTCGATTGCGCCTTTCCGCTTATTTCTCATGCTCTACAATGCTTTGGGAAATACCGTGTGATGTTTGGCTCTAACTTCCCGATGGATAGTGTGAGTGCATCCTTGGTGAATATTATTGACGCCTTTTCAGATGCGGTCGCGAGTTATGATCATGATGCACTGACTTTAGTCTTCCAACAAAATGCCCGTCAGTTCTACCGCCTATAAGTTCGTTAAGATAATCTTACAATCAAGTCATACAATGCAGCTCAAAAAAAATCCTCCAGATGGAGGATTTTTTTATTAAGTTTATTTTTGAGTAGATTTTACAGCTTGACCATATTGGTCAGCCATCACCTCAACCAAACGCTCAGGTTGAATATATTTTTTGATGACAGCATTAACATCCGCTTTGGTCAAACTAGCAATGCGTTGATCACGCTTTTCACGATAGTTTAAATCACGACCTTTTTCTAACTGTGGAATCAACATGCTATGAATGCGACGGTCATCTTCAAGTGCAGTTAAACGCTTTTTCAAAATACTGGCTTTGGCTGCTTCTACTTCCTGTTCCGTCACGCCATTTTTCAATAAGTCTTGCAACACTTTATGAACAGACTGAGAAACTTGTGCTGATTTACCCGCAGTGTAGTTTGCATCAATACTCAGTACACCTGAATTCACCCATTCATCAAAATTAATGTCTGCACTAAAACCATAAACCAGTGCATTCTTTTCACGTAACTCTTGAGCTAGACGTGAAGACAACTGTGAATCACCAAGTATGTGGCGTAATACTTGTAGTGCAGGAGAATCGGTATGCTCTACACCTACAGGTAGAGTCATAATGGCTTGGTAACTACCAAACTCACGCTGTTCAGACAATGCATGCACTTTCTGTGCAGGATACGCTGTAAATGTAGACTCTAAGCGTTGATAAGGTTCGCTGGTTTTCCAATCTGCAAATTCTTTTTTCAGAATTTTTTCTATTTGCTTGGTATCAAAATCACCTGTTACCGCAATTTGTGCATGCTGTGTTTTAAAGAATTTTTGATGTAACTGCTGCACTTGATCACGTGTAGCCGACTCAATTTGTTTTTTCGCAAGTTCAGGTTCGAAGTGATAACGAATATCCCCCGGCTCATAGATCTCGACAATACGCGACAGTGTCATTGCAGCAACGGTATCCGGCTCTGTATAAGGTCGATCCAAACTCGACAAACTTTGCGCTTTGATTAAATCAAATTGTGACTGTTCAAATGCTGGTGCTTTAATAACATCAATGACATATTGCAAAAATTCTGCAAATTTTTCTTTACGAGCAACCACTTGAATCATGAGGCCATTATCATTTGCACTAACCGTTGCACCGCCACCGACATCAATAATTTTATCGGCAATTTGCTGTAAGCTTTGATCTTTAGATGCACGGAACATGAGATAAGCTGTTAAATCTAGCAACTCCCCTTTATTCATTAAGCTTTGTGCTGTACCAAAATCCAATGCAATTGTTGCATAAGTCTTGTCATCACGAGTTTTGGTTGGAAACAATGCATACTGAATGCCGTTTTTAAATTTAGCTCGCTGAATCTGTTTTTCTTTCTGATTTAGATATTGCTTAGACTCAGCTACATATTGCTTCACTTCAGCTCGATAAACACTCGCATCTTTCAATGGCTCTTCTGCAGGCGCTTGCTGATCTAAAGTTTCAGCAGGTTTCGACGCTGCTTGTTGCTGTGCTTTCTTTTGATCTTCAGGTGTAGGCAGAATATTTCCTGTGACACGGTATTCAGGCTTTAGAAAATCCTTATACACCTGATTCACGTCGCTTACATTCAGCTTTTGTACTTTATCTAAGTCTCGGAAATATTGAGACCAGTCCCCGTTATAAGCCACAGTATAAGAACTAAGACGCTCGCCAAGTGCTGTTGCGCTATTTTTGACATTGTCAGCCATATTTCGAGTCAGGCTTTTAACACGGTTTAGCTCGACGTCATTAAAGGCTTTATTCTGCTCTACACCTTGTGCCAGACTGGTTGCCACTTTGTTAGCATCATGACTTGGGCCATATATCGCCCCCATAAACACCAAATTAAAATCTTTATCTAACCATGTGGTGGATTGAACTGCGGTTGCTGTCCCTGTTTCCACCATGCTTTGATACAAATGCCCACTTGGCTGTAAGGTATACAACGTTGGAGATACCGCCAAAGCGGTTTTAATCGGTTCGACTGCACCATTTAAATAAATATTAAATTTACCAAAGTCACTGCCCTTATGAACTGTAAATTCGCGTTGCTTTAATTTCGTTCCATCTAATTTAGGGACTTTGGCCTGTTCAGGAATTTGGCGTGCGGCAATTGGGCTAAATTGTTGATCAATTTGTTTTAATACAGCCGCTTTATCAAACTTACCAGAAATCACCATCACTGCATTATTTGGCGCATACCAACGGCGATAGAACTGGTTTAATTCGTTCATATTGATGGATTGAAGTTCTTTCAAATCACCTATCGGTAAGCGGCCTAAAGATTGATTGCCATAGGCTTCTTTTAAAACTTGGTCGATTAACACTGAAAATGGCTGATCTAAACGAATTTCACGTTCACGCTTAACGATATCAATTTCTGTTGGTACAAATTTTTCCTGAAGTACCAATTTGTCCATCCGTTCTGCTTCTAAATGCAAAACTTGATCGATTGAACTTTGTTCAGGACGAATCACATTGGTGTATTTCGTTGAATAATAATCCGTACTGGCATTGGTCATCAGCGTGAATTGGTCTAAGCGACGCTGAAATTCATCACCTTTGACATTTTCAGTGCCTTTAAAGGCCAAATGTTCGAGCAAATGTGCCAAACCACCTTTGCCCGCAGGGTCATTTAAAGAACCCGTGAAATACACCGTATTCATAAACACTTTGCTTTCTTTATCGTTTTGCGCCAAAACCACACGAAAACCGTTATCTAATTTATATTCTTCAATGGCTTGTTCAGTTTTAACCAATACAGGTTGAGCAAAAAGGCTTGTACTTAAACCTGCAAAAAAAAATGAAAGCGTTAAATGTTTAATACGCATGTAATTCAAGTGTCCTTTATATTTAGTATCGATCAGCGCTGTGCTGTCGATCAGATTGGTTTTGATTTTATGCTGAGCTTTTCAGGATTAATAGTTACTTTTTATTAAATACATGCCGCAGATTTCGACAGCATGTATTTGATTTATGTTCAGATATAAATGTCCGACTGCATATATAAACACGCATAGCCTGAGATTTCTATACGGTCATTTTCGAGCATTTGACAATGTAACTCACCACCACGGCTTGATGCTTGATACGCCAAGATTTGACGTTTTTCTAGACGTTCTGCCCAAATTGGCACGATTCCGGTATGAATAGAACCCGTAACAGGATCTTCATTGATGCCATTACCCGGTGCAAAATAGCGTGAAATACAGTCATATTGCTGGGCTGCCGCAGTGATTGCAACATCAGTAATCGTACCCGGCGCTGTAATTGCGGTGCGGATTTTGCCGAGTCGTTTTAAAATTTCAAAATTCGGTTGTTCATCCAAAACCTGTTGAGCCGTTTCGTATTCCACGATATACGCCTGCGCATTCAGACAAACCTGCTTAAAAGGTTGACTCAACCCTAGACGTAGCTCTTCAGGATATTCGCTCACGACCTGTGCCCGACGCACAGGGAAATTCATCAGAATTTTTCCATCTTCAGCTTTATTTACGCTAAAAATACCGAGATTTTTGACATGAAATTGGATGTTTTTTTCTACAGTATAAAACTCAAAAAGCACATAACTGCTGGCCAATGTCGCATGTCCACAAAAATCCACTTCAGTGGTCGGCGTAAACCAACGAATTTCATAATTGCTGCTGTCGATTTTTTTCACAAATGCAGTTTCAGACAGATTATTTTCCAAAGCAATCTGTTGCATCAAGTGTTCATCTAACCATTCATCCAACACCAAAACCGCCGCTGGGTTGCCTTTAAATAACACTTGGGTAAATGCGTCCACTTGATACATTTTCATTGATAGAACTCCTGATTTAGTGATTTATATTAAAGGCTTTTGAAAATATTTCATGCGTTATATGCTATGTAACAACACTTTTTAATAAAACATCTAAGTTTTAGATGCACTTAAATATAGGTACAATTTTGAAAACGCATATTCACCCTGTTCCTTTAGAAAAATCATACCGACTTTTAAATCATGGCCCGACTGTGCTCGTCTCTGCTCAGGATCAAACCCATACTGGTGTGATGACTGCAGCATGGGCATGCGCCTTAGAGTTCAACCCTGCAAAAGTGACGGTAGTACTGGATAAATCAACTAAAACACGTGAGATTATTGAAAATTCAGGTTATTTCGCCTTACAAGTACCGACACTGAAACAACTCAAAATGGTCTATGCACTTGGCATGATGAGCCAACGTGATGCGCCAGAAAAATTACGCCAATGTGGCGTGGAATTATTTCAATTTAATGCCTCTGATATTCCTGTGGTTGAAGGTTGTGCTGCTTGGCTACTGTGCAAACTTATTCCTGAACCTCACAATCAACAAGCACATGATCTGTTTATCGGCGAAGTCATTGCTGCTTATGCAGACGACCGCGTCTTCCGTAACGGACATTGGTATTATCATGAAGTAGCAGATGAATGGAAAAGCCTACATCATGTTGCTGGCGGGCACTTTTATACCATTGGTAATCCTGTATCTGTAGACGAGACACCAGACTAAAATAGCGCTATGAACTCTGTCGTTTATTTAGGGTTGAAAATCGATAATCATACCTTTTGAGCATTTTCATGCTAACTTTAACTTAATTTAAAATATTGAATGAATGGATATGACGTTTAAAATACATACATTGGATGTCAAAAATTCACTGCAAAATTATATTTGGCTGCTTGAGCACACCGAAAGCCATGATGTCATTGCAGTAGATCCTACTGAAGCCGCTTTGGTCGAGCGCTATTGTCAGGTATATCAGCTCAATCTTACGCAAATTTGGCTAACGCATTGGCATAAAGATCACGTCGGTGGTGTACCTGAACTTATTCAAAATAAAAACATTGCCGTTTACGGCCCCCGTGCAGAATTAAGCCGTATTCCATGGGTGAATTTTCCTCTCGATCATAATGACCGTTTTGAATTTCATGGTCTTGAAGTTGAAATAACAGCAACGCCCGGCCACACCCTCGGTCATATCGTATATTTTATCGATGACATTCATACACTTTTCTGTGGCGATGTATTATTTGCTATGGGCTGTGGACGTGTATTTGAAGGCACCTTTCAACAAATGTACGATTCCTTGAACCGTATAGCCGCATTCCCTGCTGAAACTCAAGTGTATTGTACTCACGAATACACCCTATCGAATGCGCAGTTTGCGCGGCATGTTGAACCTGACAACCTTGCCATACAACAGCGGTTTGATGAGGTTGAATCCCTACGCATGCTCGGGAAATGTACTTTGCCAAGCAGCATTGAATTAGAACTAGAAACCAATCCATTTTTACGTGCAGAAAGTGTTGAAGCGTTTCAGCGCTTAAGAGAACTTAAAGACAATTTTTAATTGGATTGAGAGGTATAAGCATTTTAAATTTCATCACAAATATACTGTTTTATTTGTGATGAATGTTTCGGGCCGATTCATCATTTTATATTTATAAAATTTGATTGGTGGCAGCAAATTCATCCAATTCAGCTTGAGTCACAACTCGAACCGCTTGCATTTCATCGATACGCACCATCAATAAGCCACCTAATGCAGGCTGATAACGTCGTGCACTGCCAAATGGTGTATATGCCACTTTGGATTGCTCCGAAAAGACCAACCAATCTTCATGTCCAAGCATCACCGCAACAGGCGTCTGCCCCGCTTGTTGCATCTGTTCAATTTTTGCTTTGACATCGTGCTCAATGTTTTGCATGCGTTCAATCTACTTATACCAATAGAACATAGTATAAAAGCTTTTCGATAAATCTTGATGAGAAATAGCATTGCAAGCTCACCTATCCAGCCAGTTTGGCTTTGAACAAGTCGCTTTTTGCAATCCACAACAACTGCATACCCAAACGGCTGTGCATTCTAAGCCAAGCAATCGTTTATTTTGCGCACAGCTTCTCTATGCACATAGGACATATTTTAAGCCCGCAGTTAAAAACCAAATTTTTAAAATACGTTATATTTACTTACATTAAGTTTAGATTGTTATAAAACAATGAGTTAAATTAATTTATACAGTTTACAAGCCGATAATCTGTTTATTTATCCATCAAAATTTCATATTTTAAATAAAAGTTTTCCATTTCCCCTTTAAAAAATATTTTGACACCCCTATTTAATATTTTAATGATTGATAAGGAGTTCGCTCGTGAAAAAAGTGGTTAAAGCAAAAAATTTAGTTGCCTTCCGTCTTTGGTTAGAAAAGTTAGGATATTCTGTTCGCACACTGGCAGATAATCGTGGATTTACATTCAGTTTTAAAAAAGAATATGGTCTAGTGACTGTAGACTTGTCTGGTAATGCTTTGGCCATGCAGCTCGGTGAAGAGTTTGAAGATCATTTAAAGGCATAATCTGCTCTATAATTTATTCGAACGATTTGAAATAAATGATTTAATTCGATTGATTCGAATCCGCATTTCTAAATTTGCCCGTATATGCGGGCTTTTTTTCACCTTTGTTTTACTGACACATTTTTATTGATTTAAATTTCAGACAATAAAAAAGCAAGATTAGACATCTTGCTGTATCTCTTGGTTCATCATCTTTCATTAGATTTATTTCATTAGATTATGTCTTCAAAAAAACCACGTTTGAGACACTGATTTTTTTCGAATTTCAAAAACAAAAAAGCAAGGTATAAAACCTTGCTTAATCTAATGGTGGGGACGGAGAGACTCGAACTCTCACACCTCGCGGCGCTGGAACCTAAATCCAGTGCGTCTACCAATTTCGCCACGTCCCCAACAGGATTGCTGACAATGTCAGACTTTAATTTGTTTTAAAAACCTGTTTATTTGGCAACTTAATAAATTAAGTGGTGGGGACGGAGAGACTCGAACTCTCACACCTCGCGGCGCTGGAACCTAAATCCAGTGCGTCTACCAATTTCGCCACGTCCCCAACAGGGTTGCTGACAATGTCAGACTTTTTAAAACTTGGCAGAGGATCAAGGATTCGAACCTTGACGAACGGTTTTGGAGACCGTCATGCTACCATTACACCAATCCTCTGTAACCTTCATTACCAAACTCATGTTTAGTAATTCAGTGGTGGGGACGGAGAGACTCGAACTCTCACACCTCGCGGCGCTGGAACCTAAATCCAGTGCGTCTACCAATTTCGCCACGTCCCCGATGGCTGTGTATATTATAGAGATCACCCCTACATGACAAGCCTTTTTTATAAAAAAGCATCTTGTTTGTTTAAATAAAAAACAATAGTGCTTTTTTTGTATTTTTCTTAAGCAAATTCAGCAACTAAGTCGCTTTTTAAGCGATAAAAATCCACCAATCTGTCATTTTTTTGCTTCATCAACATGTGTTGCAATAGCTGAGTAAACCCTTGATATTGCAGTGGCAGATCAAGCTTTAAGCGTTGGCAATGTAAATAGGCCCAATCTTCATAGTTTTTCGCCTCTAAACGCTGTGATGTCAGCCATTCCAAAAAAATAATCCCCAGCGCATAGATATCACTGTGCAAAGATTTCGCTTGTCCATGGAAAAGTTCTGGAGCCATATAACGTGGTGTCGCAGTTAAGGCATCTAACTGATCAAATTCTAAAGGTAACGCTTGCTCAAAATCGATGAGTCTGCACTGCCCTTGCCAATTCACAAAATGCTCTTGTTTTAAATCTGCATGTATCCAACCGTGCAAGCTTAATCGTTCAACCACATCGAGTGCTTGCCATAGCACTTGCCTCACCTGCGCAAGGCTCAAATTCGATGCAGGCTGTACGAACCAAGGCTCGGCATTCGGGAGTATTAATAGGCGATCAATAGACTCTTGCTGAATACTGAGATGCGACTGTTTTATCACTTGAAAAGGTAGCGTGATGCTGTTTTGTGTAGACGCTTGACTAAATAGTTGGTACAGCTCAATTTCACGACCAAAACTAGCTACATGTTCAGGACTGCTGTCACTGACTTGCGCCTTGAGCCAATAACGTTGTTGATTGAATTGAAATTGATATAGACGACGCCCAAAAACCAAACTTTTAGATTTGGTTTTTGGCTCATAAATGATTTGCGTTAAATCTGTGGATTTAAACCGCAATAAACTCTGCATGTCGTTGGCTGGGTTCATTTTGATAATTTAATAATTCCAAACAATGCTGAATGGTCTTACCGATACGGGCTTGCGTTTCGATTAATGAAATCTTCGGCCATGTGGCTCTTTCACCTTCACGTTGCAATACCTTAAACAGATAAGGTCGAGGATTTTGCAACATATAACTATAGTGTCTTAAGCCATATTTTCCCACAATATTGACATCACCATAGTAACGCTGATCCATCACGCCATAACCATGATCAAGCAAACGTCTAACCGGTGGAATACTTCCTGCGCGCTCACGGGCAAAATCCATCACCCCTTTACTAATCACCTTGCCTTGACGACGAACGATCCGCTCAGGCCAACTCAACATGCTTTTACGAAAGCGTGCAGCATCATCCTGCATAAACGGCACAATATGCGGATTGACCTGACTGGCGATACTATAATTAATATTATATAGACGTGCCATTTTCTCCTGTGGGAAATCACTGCGCACACTACCATCTACCCAACGTGTTGCCGACATATATGGCGTAAATTGCCCGTCATAACGCTTACTGGTCAGTCGTACCGGTGGAAATAGAATGGGCACTGCACATGATGCCAGCACTGCACTCCATACCAACAAATCGGGTGATGTATAGGCATTCATAATTCTTGCATCTTGTGATGCATCATAAGGCGCAACTGCCACATTGATATGCAGACCAGATTGCTTATAGGCTTCGGAAAAAGTTAAGTCACCTAAGTTTTCAACCAAAAACTTTTTCAGATATTTTACATCCGCCAAGCCGCCATTACCCTGCACTAACTCAGTCAATTTCCGAAAGTGAAATGCCTCACTAAAGAAGTTTTGTCCGTTTAATAAATTGGTAAATTCTGACGGTTTAGATACACCCAACATCCCGGTCATAATGGCGCCAGCACTGGAACCTGACAAAACTTTTGGCATGAGGTCTTGTTCCATCAGCGCTTTACACACACCGGTATGAAACAAGCCTAAAGTTGAACCGCCGGAAAACATCAATACAGGTTGTCCATAGGCTTTTTGGCTTTGTTCAAAGAATTCAATTTTTTGTGCAGCATTGAGACAAACGCATTCTTCGGATGCGATAAATGCCAAACTTTGACTCACCTCATCAACATAGTCTTCAATAATTTTTTTGGTGCCGACGTAGGCTTCTGTAAACAGCAAGGGATGGGCAATATTGCCCACATCATAAGTTAAACCTTCACTTAAAATGTACATCAAATCTCGAGTACGTTTCTGAGCACGATATCGTCTCAGTAACCCTAAACGATGAGTAATAATTTCTGCATCAAAATACGGTGAACTATTATCGAATTTCCATTCTTGCGCACCCGATTCTTCATCTATTTTAAGTGCGATATCTTTCCATTCTTCATAACATTCAGCACGGTCGAGCTGACGCTTTAATTTTTTTATCCGATATGCCTGATGTGGATTAATACTTTTTGAAAACCCTGTAAACAACATGACTATCCCTCAGCACACTTTAAACTGTTCACTCAGCTAGATTTATAACAACTTTTTGGTTATTCGAATAGCGCTGATCTCCTAGAACAATCATTTAACTTTGACATATTGAGGCGATTATAACTGCATTATTGATGTACACTGCTGTCATATACCAACCAACAACAAGACACGACAAGCTGACTTATCATGGCTACAATTGATTTACCTGACAACATCCTTCAATCGCTATCTACTGTACTCTTACAACTACAGCACAGTTTGCCTGAGCTTAAACAAGCACCCGATTTTTCGAGTATCGCTTTCAAATGGCAAGATAAGCAGCTTAAGGCCATTAAACAGCCCAAAGTCATGTATTTAGAAGACTTAAAAGGAATTGAACGTCAAAAAGAAAAAGTGATTCAAAACACTTTACAGTTTTTAAAAGGCTTACCTGCCAATGATGTTTTACTCACTGGCTCTCGTGGTACAGGTAAATCATCCATCGTACGTGCTCTGCTCACCCATTATGCAGACCAAGGTTTACGTTTAATTGAAATTGAGCGTGATGATTTATCTGATTTGCCAGAAATCCAAAAGTTGATTGAACATCGCCCTGAAAAATTTATCGTATATTGTGATGATTTGGCATTCAATGCTGAAGATGAAAACTATCGCAGCTTAAAAAGTGTTTTGGATGGTTCATTACAATCAGGTTCAAGTAATTTTATTATTTATGCTACCAGTAACCGTCGTCATTTATTGCCTGAATTCATGCATGAAAACACACCTGTAACCAAGGTAGATGTGCCTCAATATACTGAGCTTCATCCACAAGAAGCGATTGAAGAAAAAATATCTCTTTCTGACCGCTTTGGGATGTGGCTGTCTTTTTATCCAATGGATCAAAATTTATATTTAGAAATTGTTGAACATTATTTGGCTAAAGCTGCAATGCCATGGACAGATGAAGCTCGTGCTGAAGCACTGCGTTGGTGTCAAGGTCGTGGGCAACGTTCAGGGCGTGCTGCTTATCAGTTTTCAAAGCATTGGATTGGGTCTAAACAGTTAAAGAACATCTAACGGATTAAGTTACACATTAAATTACTAACCAAAGGCAACTCTTATGTCAAAAAAAAGATCTCTTTCTGAAACAGAAAAGCTAGAAGTTCAAAGAATCCAGCGTTCAACTGATGGGGCTTTAAGATGCTATATTTCTGGAGAAATTATTAATTTAGAAAATGATGCTATTGAATATGATCATTTAAAAGCTTTCGTGAATGGTGGAGATACAGATACTTCCAATATGCGAATTTTTTTAAAAAAATTTAATAGAGAAAAGGGGAAAATGCCTCTTGAAGCCTATAAAGAATATTTTAATTTAAAACGACTATATGAAGAAAAAGATAATAAAGTTAAACTTCAAGATATCCTTGCTTTCAAAAATATTCAACGCGAATCTTTTTACTTAATTTTAAAAGATGGCAATATTAATTTTCTTGGTAATGATAATAAAAATTATTCATACGAATTATTCTATGATCCTAAACTTGAGATTGAATATTTTTATGCTCAATTACCTATATCTTGGCTTAAAAATGATGATGAACAAGGGCTTCAGCCTCGTGTTATTGATTTTAAAAGATTAAATCAACTACACAAACACTTTCAGTCTTATCCTCAACTTGCTCCTTCTATTGCACGTCTTGTCAACAACGAGATTAAGTTATTCGATGGGCAACACAAACTTGCAGCCCAAATATTAAACAACAATAAGACCATAGATATAAAAGTGTATATCTCTCCTAATGATGAGATAAAAGCTAAAAATATTTATGAAAAACTTCTAAAAACTAATTTAGAAGCTCATTCTAAACTAGCCCAAGTTTCTTTCTATACAAATACACTATTTCAAAAATGGAATGAAATGTATTCTATTAAGTGGGAAGAATATGTTGAACTAAATCCTAATGAAAAACACAGCGAATATAACTTCTTAAACTTTTTACTCAAAAAGCATGAAAGGTCAGAAGTAAAAAATATGTTTGAAGCATCTATAATTAAGAATGTACACGACCAATCTGCCCTCAAGAAATACACCGCGGAATCAAATAAAGACTCTACATTCCCACTATCACAAGATTTACTCAAAAAAACCATTTTCAAAAATACTTTATTTTTAAATCCATCTGATGCAGTTATTGATTCTATAGACGATTTTAGAGACAGTGAAAAAAATAACTATCATTTATTAGCAAAAATTCTCGTAGAAGAGAGTGGAATCGAAAAATGGAGTCCAAATAAACAAGATTCAAATCCTGAAGCGATAAAAGCCAGAAGAATCTGGAACAAAGCATCTGTTTTAACTTGGGCTCCGTTTTTAAGTGCTATGTTAAATGCTATTTTTAAATTATTCGACAAAGAATCACAAGACAAGAAATTATACAGACACACTATGACTGAAGATGAACAAAAAGAATTGAGACTATTTTTAAATAGATTATTTAATCATCCTTTCTGGTTACAGAATGATCCAGCCATAGATAAAGCTTTTGCTGCTGCTTCAAGCTTAAAAAGCTTATTTGATCAACAGAATTTAAAGATTCAATATATTTTAAGTGGAAAGTGATTTGAAAAAAGAAAAGAGGCTTTCGCCTCTTTTCTTTTTTCAAATCACCCTTCCGTTGGATTAGTTAATTCCGTCATCGGCCAACGTGGAGTCGTCGTCACAGACAAACCATCATGCTGACCCGCTTTAAGACGCTGATAACCAGCAAATGCAATCATTGCGCCATTATCTGTACACAGTGCAGGTTCTGCATAAAACACATTTGCACGGATTTTTGCCAAATCAGCCTCTAAGCGCTCACGTAAACGCTTGTTTGCACTTACACCGCCGGCAATAACTAAACGTTTTAAACCAGTTTGTTTTAAGGCTTTAACTGATTTTTTCACCAATGTATCAACCAACGCTTCTTGGAAAGATGCAGCGATATCCGCCTGACGACCTTCGCCTTCAACTTTTTTCAATTGAACTGAAACGGCAGTTTTTAAACCACTAAATGAAAAATCTAAGCCTTGGTGTAGCATTGGACGTGGAAATTCAAAGGCATTGATGTCGCCATTGATCGCCAATTTCGAAATATTTGGACCACCTGGGTATGGTAGACCCATCATTTTAGCGACTTTATCGAATGCCTCACCCGCTGCATCATCAATCGACTCACCCAATAATTCATATTGACCGATTCCATAAGCAGCCATCAATTGAGTATGTCCGCCAGAGACTAAAAGTGCTACAAATGGAAATTCTGGTGGAGTTTTAGACAACAAAGGCGCCAACATATGACCTTCCATGTGATGCACACCAATTGCAGGTTTATTCAGTGCAAATGCCAATGTGCGACCAAACAATGCACCAGTCATTAAGGCACCCATCAAGCCCGGCCCGCGAGTATATGCAATTGCATCAATTTCAGATTTATCCATCTGACTTTCTTCAAGCAATTGTTTTATTAGAGGAATTAACTTGCGCACATGATCACGTGAAGCTAATTCAGGTACCACACCACCATATTCTGCATGCAGTTTGATTTGGCTATACAATACTTGTCCGCGTAATCCTTGCTCACTATCGTAGAGTGCGAGTCCTGTTTCATCACACGAAGTTTCCAAGCCTAAAACGATCATTAAACTGCCTTTTGCCCATTTCAAAATATTGCGAAACCTATTATAGACTTGTGATATGAGATGTAAATGAGTAAAATACTGACCTTCACTTGTGATCAAGGGTAATTCGACCCGAGATCTTATCCATAACTTAATGAGGATTCTTCATGCCACAAGTTAAATTGAAAGAAGGCGAACCAGTAGACGTAGCTATCCGTCGTTTCAAACGTTCATGCGAAAAAGCAGGTGTTCTTGCTGACGTTCGTAAACGTGAATTCTACGAAAAACCAACTCAAGAACGTAAACGTAAAAAAGCTGCTGCTGTTAAACGCTACCAAAAGAAATTGGCTCGCGAATCAGTACGTACTACTCGCCTTTACTAAGATTAATTTGTGATTGATTGACTAACCTGGACAAGATAAATGACTACTTTAAAAAACCAAATAACTGAAGTTTTAAAAGCCGCTATGCGTGCTAAAGAAATGGATAAGTTAACGGTAATACGTAGTCTACAGGCAGCAATCAAGCAAATCGAAGTCGATGAGCGCATAGAGCTTGACGATAAGCAAGTTCTTGCGGTCATTGAAAAGCAAATCAAACAACGCAAAGAATCGGTTAAAGCCTTTTTAGGTGCAAACCGAGATGATTTAGCTAGTAAGGAACAAGCCGAGATTGAGGTGTTATCTCAATTTCTACCAGAAGCTATGACTGAGGAAGAACTTGATTCCATCATTGCGCAAACGATTACTGCGCAAGAAGCTACTAGCATGAAAGATATGGGTAAGGTGATGAACTCTCTACGTCCGCTCATAGCCGGACGTGCCGATCCTGCACAAGTTTCAGCTAAAATTAAAGCGAAACTCTCTTAATCTTTCATCTATATTGTTTGATTTGGTCTATTTAAGTACGCTGATGACTTAAATAGCCAAATTATCCAAATTCAAAAATAATTCAAATTCATTCATCATTTATAATTTTCTTTCTTATCTAACGATTTCATACTTACAAATATCTCGCCAACTTCCATCTACTGGATTTTGAATTGCCGCTTCATCGATTTCAATCAATTTAAAATTTGCTCGTTCACATAGACGTCGCGCTCGCTTGTTTTCCACATCTACAAAAGCATTTAATTGCTGGAATCCTAGATCATTTAATAATTGATCCACAAATAACTGCAAAGCTTCTGTCATCAAACCCTGCCCTTTAAATTCAACATTTCCCCAAAATCCAACGGCAGCTTGATTTTCCATCCAATTGATTTGATGAATATCCATGACACCTAAAAAGTTATGCGACTGTTGCTCACGAATCACGTAAACAAAATTTTCCTGATTTAACGCAGCCAACACCCTCGAATCACAAAATGCCAATGAAGCATCTAAATTAGGTTCTTGTAAGGACCAAACCAAACTTGCAGGAAACATTCGTAAGGTTTCTATACTTTGACAAATCGCCTCATAAAGTGCTTTTGCATCGTGGCGCTGAATCAACTGAAGCGTGATTCTGCCATGACTCATACCAAAATCATCGAGTTTCATTTTTATTCAGTTTCTCGTGATGATTTAAAATGCTTATAAATTTATTTTTAATTTAGGGTACATTGCACATTATATTTTTTTAATAATTGCATCTCTTTTGATGCGATCACCTGCTGAATCACATCCTGCTTATTCATATTACGGTACTCACGATCTAAAAATGCACGATTTTCGTCTGCAGCACGATAAAGATCATTCACATAAGTCTGAACAATACCGCAGTATTTCACTTGCTGGTCTGCTTTAAATCCCTGTTGCTGCGGGTCTAACTGACTAAAAAATTGGCGTACATCAGTTTTATATTTTTCGTTAATATCATTCACAGCAATCACATATTGTTCTGCGCTAGCTGCTGCAATATTCGTTGCTAAGCCCAACAGACAGGCCGCCAAAATCATATTTTTCATTTGTAAGTTCTTAATCATAAATATTTTACATCCAGCTAGTTTACACTGATTAATCTAAGCCACTAAAACTACAATTTGCACTTTATAATCAACATAGATAAGTGCATCACAGTTGAAATCTTTATATTTTTAATTTCCGTTCATTTTGCATTTCGTCTACACGCTGCTTGATTTTTGCAGAAAGACTTTTCGAGTCTTTGGCGATGCGCTGTGCCTGTAACAAAGATTTAATCGCGCGTTCTTCATCCCCGCCCCAATACTCTACTTCAGCTCGATATCGCAGCACATTGACCGAACGGAAGCTTGCGTCTTTGTCTGCATCAGCCATTTGCAACATGAGTCGCCAACCACTCAAGTCACGTGGATTTGCTTGTAAAAATCGCTGTAGAATCAGTTGTGCTTGCGCATATTCTTTGTTTCGAATCAAAGCCTCTGCATATTTATAATTTAAAGCACGATTTTCAGGCATAATGATTGCCGAACTTTTCACAGCGTTCACGGCTTCAGCCGCTTTGTTTTGCCCCAACAGCACATCGGTCTGCAAAATAGTAAAAAGTGCATGCGAAGCATTTTGTTTTGCTGCTTCATTTAATAACTTTTGAGCAGCACTAAAGTCACCTTGTTTAATATGCAAGCTCACCAAAGCCAACTCAGCTGCATAATTCTTTTGCGCCACCATCGCATTTAATTGCAATTCAGTCGCCTGACCTGACAATACTCGACTATACCAGCGCAGAATTTCAAAATCTTGATCAACCAAACTGGTTTTAACTTGAGGCAACTGATTGGCACGTAAGCGCGCTTCGCTCATACGCTCCGTGGTTAAAGGATGCGTCAACCAAAAATCAGGCAGAAAGCTCACTCGACTCGTAGAGCGATGCATCACTTCAAAGAAGTCAGCCATGCTCTGCGGATTGTATCCAGCACGATACATATACTGCATCCCGATACGGTCTGCTTCACGTTCTTGATTGCGGCTATAGGTTAGCTGTTTATCCATCAAAGCGGCTTGTGAACCCATCATTACAGCCGCACCGACATCACCATCTGCCTGTGAGGCCACCAAGGCTCCGACCAAAATACCGGCTAGTGACAATAAACCTTGCCCTTTAAAAGCTTCTTGTGAACGACTGTAATGACGTTGTGAGACATGTGCAATTTCATGCGCCATCACCCCTGCCACTTCATCCATGTTGCGAGCTGAATTAATTAATCCAGCATTTAATGCAAATAAACCTCCCGGCACAGCAAAAGCGTTAATTTGTGGATCATTAATTAATAACAAACCGACCGGTTGGTTGAGTTGGGTTTGGCTCAAAATATGCGTAAAGACAGATAAAAGACGATCTTCCATCCACGGATTTTCAGTCACAGGAAGTTGACGATGCACCTCACGATACACCTTCTCGCCAATGGCACGCTCTTTTTGTTGATCCAACAAGCCGACGCCACTACCTATTTCAGGCACAGAAAATTGTGGGGATGAACTAAAATCTACGGACTGCGTCTGCGCCAATGTCGAACAAAGCCCGAGACCACATGCCAGTAAAATCTTTTTCAAAGTCTATTCTCTAAATTTCATATTCGTACTTCATCGAATATAGCATTGAATTTTGGTGAATTATGGAGAAAACTGTTGTGATTGTTTATTCAAATTTTGGATTGACCACATAGCGTGGCGCGCGCTCATGTACCAAAACATCCACTAAATTTTGATAAGCCAATTCCGCCATACGTTTACGGGTTGCCGCTGTTGCTGAACCCACATGGGGTAATGTCACGACATTGGCTAATGTAAATAATGGGGATTCTTGAAGTGGCTCTTGCTCATACACATCTAAGCCTGCTGCAAAAATTTGACCACGACTTAATGCATCGATTAAAGCAGTTTCATCAATCACTGAACCCCGTGAAATATTCACCAATACCGCATGCGATTGCATCAAGGCCAACTCACGTTCACCAATTAAAGCTTTCGATTCTGCATTTAAATCCACTGCAACGACCACAAAGTCAGCACGTTGCAACAAATCATCCAAATCGCAATATTGCGCTGATAAAGATTCAGCCAATTCAATTTTTTCTCGGCGATTATGATAGAGTACATTCATATTAAAGCCGTAGCGAGCACGACGCCCAATGGCTGCGCCAATATGTCCTAAGCCAATAATACCAATAGTTTTAGCAAAGACATCCATGCCAAATTGCTCAGGGCCCACTGTACGCTTCCACTGCCCTTGTTTGGTCCATTGATCCAATACAGGCACTTTACGTGCTGCACTCATCAACAAGGTAAATGCTAAATCTGCTGTAGTTTCCGTCAATACATGTGGAGTGTGGCTCAACCAGATATTTTTTTGGTTTAAAAATGCTAGATCATAGTTGTCATAACCGACACTTACACTTGAGATGACTTTTAATTGTGATGCATGGGCTAAATTTGAGGCATTCAACAAACGTCCCGCACCGATCATGGCGTCAGCATCTTTTGAATGCTCAAGAATTTGCTGATTCACATCGCCCAATTTAGGGCTAATTTGGAAAACTTTAAATTGCTGTTCTAAACGTTGAATTATTTCTTGCTCTATTTGACTAAAAACCACTACTTTTTTTTGCATAAATTTTCCATTTACGTAATTTAAGTATTTTGTCCTGCCTTGTTTTGCATAAATTGCCATAGGCGTTTTTTCAATAAAGGCTGTTCAATCATTTGCTGTAAAGATGCCAGTGGATACACCTTCGCATGCTCTAAATGCGGAATATCGCCTAAGCAAATAACATTTTTATCCAAGCTCATCGCATCGATAAAGCCCTGCACATAAGATGCTGCACCACGACCATCTTGCAAATTCACCCAACCAAACGGCCACTGTAAAGCAAAGAAATCTGCACTG
This sequence comes from Acinetobacter sp. YH16056_T, assembly GCF_024605895.1. NCBI lineage: Bacteria > Pseudomonadati > Pseudomonadota > Gammaproteobacteria > Moraxellales > Moraxellaceae > Acinetobacter > Acinetobacter sp. YH16056_T. The sequence continues at coordinate 1,975,184 of NZ_CP094545.1, forward strand.
ACTGCGCGCTGAATATTGCTCCACAAAACTTGCTGCTCTGCAGTTAATTCTGTGGCATTAATGACAATGACACAGTGCATTAAACAGATGGCTTCTAAGTTAAACGAAGGGATTTGAACAATCGGACGAACTTCAACAGGCTCAACACCCTTAGGTTCATCTTTAGGTGCTTCTACAGGTTGATTTATAACAACATCAACGTTGTTTTTAAGCTCAGTCTGTGATGGAACAGGCGTTGGCTGAGGCGCATTTTTGAGTAGGATTTCAGAGACTATTTCAGGAGCCGCCTGATCTCGCCAAATATTTGAGCTAAATTGCTGACACGGTGCCGCCTGAGGAATCCATACATCAATTCCCATTGCCGCCATTATGCTTCGCTGATGCCCAATCATGCTTTCATTTTCACCTATTCAAGGCTTGATATTCTAACGGGATTCATTGGTTTTTGCTGAACTTTTATAAATCAATTAGATCATACTATTTCTTTAAAGATTCTTTAGAATTGCTCAGACTACTTTTGACTTAAAATTAAACAATTTATTCATAAATCAAGCCGCTATAAATAATTATACGATCATTAAACTATTTTTCTTTTGCATTAGTTCAACTATCTCAGCTGATTCAAATCCAATACGCCAATATAGTAGCTGCAAAACATCCAACTCATCTTGCGTGATAATTCGATCATTCCATAAACATATTTCTGCAACACCAAGGATGCTTAACCGCTCACGCAGCAATAATCCAGAAATATCATTTAGGATTTCAGCCAAGTCTATTGGCTCATCAGATATATCGCGATAGAACTCTAGTTCTTCTTTCGTTAAGATTCGATTGAGGATTTTTTCACGCACTTCGAGTTGGTTATCACTGTTAATTTGTTGCACATGCAACAAGGCATCAATCAAACGCACAATACTCGGTTTTACATCTTCTAAAGATGTAGGTGTATGTGCAGGCAACAGATTTAACTCATATTTGACTGTTTCAAGTAGCAAGGCATCGAGTAGACCAATTTCACCATCTTCTTGAATAATCTTAGCAAGCTTAGTTAAGAACTGCCGAGAAATCGTCGCAGGCATGGTGCCAATATTTTTACATGCCTCATGAAAAATGGAGATATGCACACGACCATCAAGATTCAATAAGGCATCCACAATCGCACGACTCACTTCAGCTTCAGTCGGAATAAACTCTCGATACTGACGAATCATTAAAATAGCAACCATCACCTCACGCGAACCCGTTGCTGTTTGTAAGGCACGTTGGATCAATTCAGGCCGCTGCCAATTTTCACGAATCTCAGGGTTCAACGGTTTAATTGCATCTCGTATCGCAAAACTAATCGGTGATAAGCGCAGTAAAGGCAATGGTTGTGGCGAATTCCATGGTGTTGCAACATCTGGATTAGCTTCTTCCAATGAACGGAATAAATAAAATAGCGGTTGGTTTCGCAGTTTTTTTAAATTTTCTAGTTGCAGGTCATGAATGAGCGCCGGATTTAATTCAAAAATGCGCTGTTCAATACTTGGGTGAATATTCATCCAGTTTTGCGGACTGAGTGAGTTTGCAAAACACATATGAGAAATCGATTCCGCATATTCACTATGAATTTGCGAACCTGAATGATGCACATAAATCCTTAATAAGGTTTGAATATTGGCATCATTTTGAATCAGACGTTTAGTTTTCTGGTCATTACGATAGGTTCGAGAACCCAAAGAGATATATTTAATAAAGCGGGAAATCAAAACACCTAAACTACCGATCAACCAAATAACTGCGCCAATCGCTACAAAGAGCGTTTCAAACTTATTGTCCCGTGCTTGTCCATTTTTATAGAAACCACGTTTTGCAATTTTACTGCCCCACTGACTAAAGGTCGTCAAACCGCTATATAAGATTTTCAAACGGGTATTTTCAGCAGCTTCCCCCGACAAGATTTTATTAAATTCATGGCTCAGCAAACCATACATTTCCATCTCATCTAGGGTTTGTAAGGCACCCCAGGTTAAAATGATCGATGTATCTCGAGGGCTAAAACCAGCGGTGAGCGCATTCACACCCACTTCATCAGGTAAGACATAAAGTGCAGGAGTATCGATTAGAAAGGTATCTGCCAGTTGCTCCGTCATACGCAGTGCAACACTTTCTTCAGGAATACTTTCAATGAGACTCAGACGTCGCGCACCTAACTGTTTTGCAAGTGAATAGCCGCCTAAGCGAAAGGTGTAAAAATCATAGAGAACTGAAACCAACATAATCAGCAGTACAGTAGCCACTAAAAATGGGCTAAGGACATGCCAATAGATAGACTGAGTGGAATCATAATAATCCACAATTAAACCGACAATTACATTAATAATTGCGACGGTCAAAAACACTGCCGCCATACACATGGTGACAGGCCAAAACATATTTTTGTTTTTTATAAAATCATAACCCACACGTCTCAATGTAATACCCTTAAGCTACATTGTCTTTTGTTTGCTCATCATAAATGAAAAAAGCGGGAAATTCCCGCTTTTTCAGTGTGTTTTCAGCAGATTATTCTTCGCGAACACCTGTTAAATCCACAGAAGCTGCATCAATGTTAACATCGATATAGGCTGGCTTTTCATTTTTTGCAGAGTCATTACGCTTACGCTCTAAAGCTGCCAAATATTCAGCATCAATACCGCCTGCCACATATTTACCATCAAATACCGAGCAATCAAAGTCTTGTAACTCAGGGACTTTCTTGGTGCGAACAGCAGATTTTAGATCTTCCAAGTCTTGGAAAATTAGGCGATCAGCACCAATAATTTCACGAATTTCTTCAACGCTACGTTCAGACGCAATCAGTTCAGATTTGGCAGGCATATCGATACCATACACGTTTGGATATTTCACCATCGGTGCAGCAGATGCAAAGAATACTTTTTTCGCACCCGCATCACGCGCCATTTGAATGATTTCATTACAAGTCGTACCACGTACAATCGAGTCATCGACCAAAAGTACGTTTTTGCCTTGGAACTCTAGCTCTACAGGGTTAAGCTTTTGACGCACAGATTTCTTACGAAGTTGCTGACCCGGCATAATGAAGGTACGACCGATATAACGGTTCTTCATGAAGCCTTCACGGAATTTCACACCTAAGGTATTTGCAAGTTCTAGCGCCGAAGTACGTGAAGTATCAGGAATTGGGATCACGACATCGATATCGTGCTCATCGCCCCATTCACGTAGAATTTTCTGAGCAAGTTTTTCGCCCATTTTCAAACGTGCTTTGTAAACTGAAATACCGTCAATGGTTGCATCTGGACGCGCAAAATATACGTATTCAAAGATACAAGGACGATATTCAGGGGCTACTGCACACTGCTTGGTCGACATCACGCCATCAGCAGTAATATAAATTGCTTCACCCGGTGCAATATCACGCTCAACCTTAAAGCCGAGCGCTGTAATTGCGACAGATTCAGACGCAATGATATATTCCATACCATTTTCAGTCTCACGCGAACCGTAGATCAATGGGCGAATACCATTTGGATCACGGAAACCAACAAGGCCCTGACCGGTGATCATAGCAACAACCGCATAACCACCTTTGCAACGTTCATGCACACGTGAAACCACGTGGAATACATCTTCAGCGCTTGGTGTAAGTTTTGCGCGTTTTTGCAATTCGTGAGCAAATACGTTTAATAATACTTCTGAGTCTGAATCGGTGTTCATGTGACGTAAGTCAGTCTTGAACAAGTCATCATGAATTTCAGCAGCATTGGTTAAGTTACCGTTATGTGCAAGCGTAATGCCATAAGGTGAGTTTACATAGAATGGCTGAGCTTCAGCACTGCTAGAAGAACCCGCAGTTGGGTAACGAACATGGCCAATACCATAATTACCCTGTAATGCACGCATATGACGTGTGTGGAACACATCACGTACCATACCCGTATCTTTACGCAGGAATAAACGACCATCCTGACAAGTTACGATCCCGGCTGCATCCTGTCCACGATGTTGTAACATCGTTAACGCATCAAACAACATTTGGTTAACAGGTGATTTACCAGCTATACCAACTACTCCACACATAGCAACCTCGCAGACAAGCTAGGGTTAATAAAAAGGATTATTTGTTGACTCACCCGATCCAGAACGTCCGTGCTTGTTCTGCGACTCAGATGGGAGGTCTGAAGATTTCTGAGCATCTTCAGACTGAATATGATGAAGTGCTTGATTTGCAGCATCTTTGGACAATTCGGTTGCCCAAGGCGCATATGGCAATAATGACTGAACCATTTTAGATTGTTTCCAATGTGGTGAACTTTCTACCCAAGGACCTAGCCCCTGCATAGTGATCAGCACCACCAACAATCCTTTTAAGCTTCCAAAAACACCACCTGCCAGTCGATTTAACGGACCGAGCTTTAATGTTTTCAAAATACTGTTCAATAACCATGTCGCGACCCAAGTCATGACTACAATCAACAATACAATAAATGCGAACGCGGCAATCTTCTGTACCACTGGATCTGTACTTAAAGATGTCATCGAAGGTGCAAGGACGGTTGCATACTTTGCCGCAATGACAAGTGCAAGAATCCATCCAATGAAGTTCGCAAAGGCTTTTACAAATCCTTGACGCAAACCGTTAAGCCCTCCAATGAGCAAAATAATCAGTATAAAGATATCAATGGTATTCATGATATTTACAATGCGTCTACGCAGTCTTTTACAAGTGTCGGACCTGTATATATGAGGCCACTATACACTTGTACAAGGCTAGCTCCTGCTTTTTGTTTCGCAACAGCATCCGCGCCCGACAAAATACCACCTACACCGATCAATGGAATTTGACCGTTTAATACTTTAGCAAAAGCCGCCAAACATGCCGTACTTTTTTCAAAGACTGGCGCACCGGATAGACCACCTGCTTCATCACCATATGGAAGGCCTTCAACACCTTCACGTGACAAAGTCGTATTGGTAACAATCAGACCATCAATTTTAAATTTTAACAATTGTTGGGCAATAAAATTAATGTCTTCTGGTTCTAGATCTGGTGCAACTTTAAGTACTAAGGGTACATAATGTTGATTTTCATCCGCCAACTCGAGTTGACGTTTCTTGAGTGTCTCTAACAGTTCAGTCAAAGCATCACCGCTTTGTAAGCTGCGAAGATTTTTTGTGTTAGGAGATGAAATATTAACCGTAATATAAGAAGCGTAGTTATAAACTTTTTCTAGACAAATCAGATAATCGTCAACTGCTTTTTCAACAGGTGTGACTGCATTTTTACCGATATTGATCCCAAGTACACCCTTAAATTTTGCAGCTTTGACATTTTCGATCAGCTGATCCACGCCATCATTATTAAAGCCCATACGGTTAATAATGGCTTTTGCTTTCGGTAAACGAAATAAACGCGGTTCAGGGTTACCTGATTGTGGAAGTGGTGTAATTGTACCAATTTCAATAAAGCCGAAGCCCTGGCTCGCCAGCGCATCGATATAAGCACCGTTTTTATCAAGACCGGCTGCTAAACCAACTGGATTCGGAAATTCGATTCCCATACATGTCACTGGTTTAGACGCCACGTTTTGACGCATCATTCCCATCTTGTGAGAAGATTTCAACAGCGATAATGTTAGCTCATGTGCACGCTCTGGTGCTAAAGTAAACAACAAAGGGCGGGCTAGAGAATACAACATATCTATAAAAGTCTACTGCTTTTTAAGTCGGCATATTATAGGCACAGCACAAATAAAACACCATGCTTAGCAGATCTTTATTTTTACCGATTATTGTACACTCGCTGTTAATTTGACCTGTCCCGCTTCAGAACTTAATTCCATCTTTTCAATACTTAAGCCCATTTGAACCAATTGAGTCAAAAAATTGGCCAGAATTGCATAATTTTCATGCATCACAGCAATCTGTATTTGCTCGCCGACTTGTTGAGATGCTACTGACAAGCCCTGTTGTTGCGATACACGCTGAACTTTTTCCAACGCGCTCAGTTGTGTATCACCTGCTGGTTTCATCGTGACGGCATTACTTTGCATCCAAACAACAGTATCTTTGAGTTCATTCACGCGCTTTTGTTGAAAATTTGCAGCTTTGTTCATATAAAACAGTGCCGAACCAATCGCTGCCACTACAACAAAAATTGTGGTAAAGATCACCATGACTCGTTCACGAGTAGAAAGTTGGTCTAAATAATCAGTGATGCGCTCAATTTGCCCATCTATACGTTGCTGTAGGTTTTCCATTTTTATCATTATTGTATTTTCACCAATCCAATCGCGCCGTTGGCACTTGGTTGAATATTCCCTAATTCGACTTTAAAACCTTGTTGTTTTAATTGATCAGTTAGGGTTTGTAGTACTTCTGCCGAATTAGCTTTTAACTCCATATTCAGCATCGAGGCTTCATAGCTCACACGATTTGCAGAAATTTGGTTTTGCATTAAAACTGGCCCGACACGGCTCAGTAAAGACAAAGCCTGTGCATTGCCCGTTTGACTCTGACGCAATTGTGATTCGAACTGGCTTTTCAGCGTTTGTTCGGTCACAGGATAGCTTTGACCAAACCAATATTTAAATTGATCAATCGCTTGTGCCGCAGTGATATTGGCCACTTTTTTGTATTGATACCAGCGAACTGCATCATAACTAAACTGAGTAATTAGAGCCGCAACCAAAACAGCTGCACAAGCTTTCCAATAACCGCTTACACCCGTATTGGTTTTGGCTTTCGGCAAAACATTCAGTGGATGTTGTTTCGGTTTTTTTATATTGGGTAATTCATAATGAAAAGATTCAATGTGATCATGCGTTACAGCGGCTTCAAGACTATGCGTCTGATCTGAACTTAGATTTGAAATCTTATAGTTCGGCTGACCAATTTGATAATCTAAGTACAAAGCCAAATCATCAACAGATTGCCCGACATATTCACCATTTCGGACCAATAAATGACCGCTGACATTTGCCAAAACATGTTGCCCAGCTTCTGGGCTTGGCAAGACCAAAAAGTCAGGTAATAACGAAATGACTTTTACAGGAATTAGCGTCAAAGCATGCTGCATCGTTTCGACTGTACTATGCGCAATCCCCATGACCGTTAATTCATCCGGACTTTGAAAATGATGCAATACTTTCATTGCATCCAAAGGCAAAATGACATATTCCTCAAGTAAATATTTTACGCCGTCTGGGCCAAGTTTTTTATATTGGTTTTTTGGAAAAATTTGCTGAATGATTTGTACATCACGACTTGGAAAGAAAACAACCGCTTCCTTTCCCGCATGCGGCTGAATTTCCTGAATCAATTGTTCAAGTGTCGATGACTGCTTCCAGAAATCCCCTTCTGACCATTGCCAAACCCCATTGGCTTCGGGCATCCATAAATACAACATTAATTTTTCTGCCGTTTTAATTGGTTTTTATGTTGATGGTATAAACGTTTTAATTTGTGTTGATAACCCTGGAGCAATGACCGCTTGTTCATAAATGCGCGCTTCTGCCAAAGCATAGGGATTAAAATATTCTGAGACCAAAACACTGGCCATATGTGCCACAACGTTCATATGGCACACCACCACAATAGACTCATACGGTAAATGTGACAACCATTCCACTGCAACTTTGGCATCATCTTCCGGTTTGATGGCATTACAAATAACCACAGGCACATGTGGAAAATGTTTTTGCAAAGATGAAAGTGTTTGCTGCGCACGCAGTAGCGGACTCACCACAAAAACGTCTGGTTGAATTATATCTTTCAAATATGCTGCAGTTTCTGCCGCTTGAGTTTGTCCGCGCGCTGTTAAAGGACGCTTTTCATCATTCCCCATTACTGGCGGAGCAGCTTCGCCATGCCTAACCAATGTCAGTTGCATAAAATTTCCTTATTCTATTCCGCACATTATATACAGCCAGTATGACAAAGCTATGTGTATTGCATATTAATCAGCAAACTTAAACTTGCTGATGTGGCAAGACAAATTCAACGTCACTGCGATGTCCATTTTTCATCAATGACAATGCAATGTTCAGGGCCGGCGCACCTTCAAAAATCACTTCATACAATGCACTGGTAATTGGCATATATACACCGAGCTCTTCAGAGCGTGCGCGTACTTGCACAATGGTATTAATCCCTTCCGCAGTTTGTCCTAGTTCTTTGGTGGCTTGTTCTAAGTTTTTACCACTACCGAGTGCAAAGCCAACTTGGTAATTGCGGCTGAGTGGACTACTACAGGTTGCAAATAAGTCACCTACCCCAGACAGCCCTAAGAAGGTTAATGGGTTTGCACCCAATTTCACTGCAAAGCGGCTCATTTCTGCCAAAGCACGTGTCAAAATCATACTCTTGGTATTTTCACCGACACCATAAGCCGCAGCTAGACCCATCGCGACTGCATAGATATTTTTCAGAGCACCGCCCAATTCCACGCCATGCACATCATCACTGGCAAATACACGGAACAACGCACTGTGTAGCGCTTGTTGAACTGCATAACGAACCAGCTCAGATTGGCTTGCGATCACTGTTCCTGCTGGTTGTCCTGCAACAATTTCCTTCGCCAAGTTTGGCCCTGAAAGCACACCATAAGGGACTTCAGGAAGTTCTTCACGAATAATATCGCTCATAAAGCTAAAGGTATTGGCTTCAATACCTTTGGTTAAAGACACCACTGCTTGTGACGTGATAAAAGGCTTGATCTGCTGTAAAACACTACGGAAAGAATGGCTCGGAATGGCCACCAAAATAATGTCACGATTACATACTGCTTGTTCTAAATCTGAAACAGCGAGCAAACCTGCTTCTAATTGAAAATCTGGCAAGTAACGTTTATTAATATGTGTTGCATTGATATCCGCAGCCACCGCCTCATCACGAATCCATATCATGGTGTCACAGCCATTACGTACTGCAGTATTAGCCATCGCAGTACCAAAACTCCCACCACCCAGCACCGTAACACGCAGTGCAGTTTTTTGATCAACTGACACAGGGCTAACAAGACTTGCAAAATCAAGTTCTGACATTGTTCTTTTATCCTAATTTCTTTACTGATCGATCTTGTTCAATCGACCTATTTTTCACTTTTATTGGTTTGCTTTATGCCAATGGCTTACAAAGTCAGCAGACTGTATTTCAGCACGCGGTGGAATGGCTTTCACTGCTGTACCGATATAAATAATGCCTGAAATCAAATCATTTTCCGTTAAACCCAAGGCTTGTTTAAACAATTTAGATTCAACCACCGCCCCACTACGCCACATGGTTGAAAAGCCTTGTGCTTGTAGAGAGAGCAAAAAGTTTTGTACTGCTGCGCCTGAACTTAAGATTTGTTCGAAATGCGGAACTTTGGGATGATCTTGTAATTGAGTTAAAGCCAAAACCAATAGTGGCGCACGAAATGGATGGTGTTTCACACGTTCCAACTGCGCTTCTTCTGTTTGTCCAGTATCGGCTAAAGCATGTGAAAGCAACTCACCAAATGCTTCACGTTCAGTTTCAGGAATAATCACGAAACGCGTAGGCTTAAGACGATGATGATCTGGCGCCGTTAAAGCGGCTTGAAACGCATTTTCCAATTGCTCAGCATTCGGCGCAGGTTCAATTAAATGACCAATCGACTGACGCTGATGAATATTTTGATGAACTGTATCAACTGCTGATTTTAGAATTGACATCTATACACTGTACTTTAAAACGTTTGCTCAAGATTAGCATATTCTCAATAACTTACTCTAGAATGTTTACGTCAGACTCGGTGCTTATTTGTTAAGTCAGCTTTATTCACAGATTTACTATAAAAAAACCGCATAACTTGTACAGCAGTTCCCTGTTCTATAAGAAATTTTATGTTCAAATAAATCAAATTATTTCTAACTCGGGGCACCGCATGAAAAAATTCAACAAAACTGTTGCCATTGTTAGCACGCTAAGCGCAACTGTGCTTTTAGCTGCATGTACATCTACGCCAACAAAATCTTTAGCGATTCAAAAACCAAATAATCAATATGAAGTGACCGCCGTAGGTAAAACCAGTTTAGCGGCAAAAAATAATGCAATTGCAGCTGCAAATAGTACCTGTGGTAAAAATGCGACCCCTGTCGTGGTAGATGAAAAGCAAGAATACAACGGTGTATTAAAAGGCGTGGTCGATGAAAAGACAGGTCAAATGATTCAGGCTGCGGCTGGCGTACTTGGCACCATTACAGGAAATAGCGGCAGTATCAGCAAAGATGATGATTACCAAACTGTACTGACCTTTAGTTGCCGTGCCAACTAAAACGTTAGTCTGTGATGTCGTTTTGTCATTAACTCAAAATGAAATTATCGTCATGAAATAATTGTTATGAAATAGTCGAGATGAAATAAAAAAAGCCTGCAAATCTGCAGGCTTTTTTTGAAGCAAAAATTAGCAATAACCGTCTAAACGGGTTAAAGGTAATTTTTGACCAATGGCTTTTTCAATTTCAGGTAGTGAAAAAGCATCATCTTCAGACAAGAAACTAATACTGACACCACGTGTTCCTGCACGACCTGTACGACCGATACGGTGTACATAATCATCAGACTGTTCAGGAAGTGTAAAGTTCACGACATGAGAAACGCCATCGACATGGATACCACGACCTGCAACGTCTGTTGCAATCATGATGTTATGTTGACCATTTTTAAACTGATCAAGCATTTTCAAACGCTTATCTTGAGCGATTTCACCTGACAACATCACCACTTTATAACCGTCTTTTTTGAGATGATCATAAAGTTTACGCACTTGATCACGACGGTTGGCAAAGATCATGACCTTTTCAATTGGTTCATCACGTAAGATGTCTTCCAATAATTTATATTTATCAGACTTCGCCACCATGTAGACACGTTGCTCTACATCTGCATTGGTTTTTTTCTCAGGTTCAATTTCAACAGTTACTGGTTCAAACAACCATTGCTGTGCCAAATTTAAAACATCATAACTAAATGTTGCAGAGAACATCAAAGTTTGTCGTTGTTCTTTACGTGGTGAAAAGCGCACGATACGTTTTACAGATGGGATAAAGCCCATATCTAATAAACGGTCAGCTTCATCAATCACTAAAAATTCAATTTGATCGAGCCAAACTTCTTTTTGTTCCACAAAGTCAATTAAGCGACCTGGGGTTGCAACCATAATGTCGACAAAATTACGATTTAATAGATTTTTTTGCTTATCAAAATCTACCCCACCGAGCAAAGTCATGACATTGAGATCAGTGTATTTCACTAATTCTTTAGCATCACTTTCAATTTGCAATGCAAGCTCACGGGTTGGTGCAAGAATCAATGCACGCGGTTCACCACGATAACGCTGTTCCTTAATTGGATTATTCAACAAGTCATTGATCACACTGACCAAGAAAGCCGCAGTCTTCCCAGTACCAGTTTGAGCACGACCAATAGCGTCATGTCCAGCCAATGTAAATTTTAAAACCTTTTGCTGAATAGGCGTCATATCCTTAAAACCCAAAGCATCAATGGCTTTTTTAAGGTTCGGATGTAAATTTAAGGTTTCAAAACCTGATGACATATAGATGTGCCCTAATTGAATAATCACAAAATTGCTGAAGCATTATAAACAAAAAACGCCCCAATTTACATTGGAGCGTTTTTGAGTACATTCAGACGATTAGTCTAAAGGTTGTACTTCTTCAGCTTGGAAGCCTTTTTGACCTTTAACAACGCTGAATTCTACGCGTTGACCGTCACGAAGTGAACGGTGACCTTCGCCCATAATTGCGCGGAAATGAACGAATACGTCGTCGCCGCCGTTACGTTGAATAAAGCCAAAGCCTTTAGTGTCGTTGAACCATTTAACAACGCCTTGTTCACGAGCTGTCATAAGTTAATCCTTATCGTATTTAAAAAAGAAGGACCACCCGGTGTTGCAAACAGCAGACCAAACAAGGTTAAAAAATATTTTTATTTCTAAGCTTGTAATCATTCTGTAAAACTATCAACAAAATCCCGGTTACATCCAAATATATCAAGAGTTAAGAGGCTTCACAGCCAACAAAAATCTTAACAACGCAACGAGCTTAACACGGGTTTACCGCAATTAATAGATTTTTTTGATCTATTTTCCTTTTGAATATTCTTATTTTTTCACATCGTTTGAGTTATAAATCACAAAGGATTTTTACCTATTTTAGGTTGGGATTTGGCACTGTATTTGCTAATATTTCCATTGAAATGTAAACATGTTGGATCTGCTTCGTGAGTGACAGCCAAAATTCGCTTTTAACTGTAGATGCAATGGGTAAACCTTGCCCGATGCCACTATTGATGCTCAAAAAAGCTTTAAAGAAAAGTCCAGATCAATCTTTATTGTTAAAGTCATCCGATCCGCACAGCCAACAAGATGTATCACGATACTGTCAAATACATCAGTTAAACTGTGAAATGCGCAAAATTTCCGATTCTGAGTTTCATTACTTAATTGAATCTTAAAAAGATTCAGTTAAACTAAATTGCTTCATAATTGAATAAAAGTTTACATTTCTATACCCAATTTTCCATAATTTACGGAAATATTGGATTAAGATGAATCTTAGTTATTGGGCTTACCCATTTTAATTCTCAAGGAGAAAACATGAGTGACAGCAGCAATCAATTGATGCCCCTGTCATTATCGGCACCTGGGGTGAATCTTGGTGCTTATATTAGTACTGTTAATCAGATTCCAATTTTATCGGCCGAACAAGAAAAAGAGCTGGCCGAACGTTATTATTATGACCAAGATTTAGACGCAGCTAAAATGCTGGTGATGTCACATCTTCGTTTTGTTGTGCATATCGCACGTAGCTATGCAGGCTACGGCTTGCCACAAGGTGACCTGATTCAAGAAGGTAACTTGGGCTTAATGAAAGCGGTAAAACGTTTTGACCCAAACATGGGCGTACGTCTCGTATCTTTTGCTGTGCATTGGATTAAAGCAGAAATTCATGAATATGTGATTCGTAACTGGCGTATTGTCAAAATTGCGACCACTAAAGCACAGCGTAAATTATTCTTTAATTTACGTAGCTTAAAAAAGTCATCTAAAAAATTAACTTTGGCTGAAGCACAGTCGATTGCCAATGACTTAAATGTGACACCTGAACAAGTCTTGGAAATGGAAGGCCGTTTAACCGCTTATGATGCTGCATTTGAAGCTCAAGGTGATGATGACGATGAAGGTTCGACCCATGTCGCTCCTGCCCTTTATCTCGAAGATAACCGTTACGACCCTGCGCGTTTAGCGGAAGATGAAGATTACGAAGAACAAAGCACTTCAGCTTTACATGAAGCCATGGATCAGTTGGATGACCGTTCGCGTAACATCTTACAACGTCGCTGGTTAGATGACGAAAAGTCGACGCTGCATGAATTGGCGGCAGAATATAATGTATCTGCTGAACGTATCCGTCAGTTGGAAAAAAATGCGATGGAAAAAATTAAAGTCGCAATGTCTTCAAACTAATTGGAAAGCATTTCCTAGTCATCCTAAAAAAGAGCATTTCGATGCTCTTTTTTATGTCTGAATAGTATTGAATGACAAACTACAACACAAAAACTTTGGGCATTTTTGCTTTAACCCTGCGCGCTAAATATGCTATGGTTATGCGCAAATTTTGTTAAGGTGAATGCACATGTGGATTGCCATTTCCGCACTTAACTTAGCTTTTGCTGTGATGCTTGGTGCCTTTGGTGCACACGGATTAAAAGCGCGCGCGACTGAAGCCCAATTGGCTTGGTGGCAAACTGCAACGGACTATTTCTTTTACCATGCACTAGGCTTACTTGCCCTCGCGATCTTATCCAAAGTCATTCCCCAACTTCCAATTAAAGCTAGTTTCCTCCTTATACAAGTTGGTATTTTCTTCTTCTGTGGTTCTTTATATGTGATGGCTCTAGGCTTACCACGTGGTCTCGGTGCCATTACCCCAATTGGTGGAGCGCTGATGATTGCTGGATGGCTCATATTGGCCTGGAATGCATTTAAATACGCAAAATAATTAACAACAGATTTTGGCCTTATTCAATAGGTAAGGCAGCAAGAACGGAATCCAAAAATGCAAATCTATTTAAACGGCGAAGCTACACAAACCGAATGTGTCAACCTCTTGCAATTGGTTCAACAATTACAACTGGAAGGCAAACGCTTCGCTGTTGAAAAAAATGAAATGATCATCTCGAAAAGTAAATTGGAACAAACCCCAATTGCAGAGCAAGATCATATTGAAATTATTCATGCCGTAGGTGGCGGCTAAAATGGAGCTCCCATGGAAGATACACCCCTAATCATTGGTTCACGTACATTTAATTCACGACTTTTAGTTGGTACAGGTAAGTACAAGGACTTAACGGAAACTGACCAGGCCATTCAAGCTAGTGGTGCTGAAATTGTGACCGTTGCCATTCGCCGTGTGAATATTGGTCAACATCCAGACCAGCCGAACTTGCTTTCTGTAGTTCCACCTGAGAAATATACGATTTTGCCAAATACAGCCGGTTGTTTCGATGCGAACAGCGCGGTTCGTACTTGTATGTTGGCGCGTGAACTATTAGATGGTCACAATCTGGTTAAACTTGAGGTTTTAGGCGATGAGAAAACCCTATATCCAAATATTACCGAGACTTTAAAAGCTGCACGTACATTGATTGACGATGGCTTTGAAATCATGGTTTATACCTCAGATGACCCGATTGTGGCACAAGAACTGGAAAGCATGGGCTGTGTAGCCATTATGCCTTTAGGTAGTCTCATTGGCTCAGGTTTAGGCATTCTCAACCCACATACTATTTCGATCATTAAAGACAATGCCAAAGTGCCTGTCTTGGTCGATGCGGGTGTAGGTACAGCAAGTGATGCAGCGATAGCGATGGAATTGGGCTGTGATGGCGTATTAATGAATACAGCAATTGCAGCTGCACAAAACCCTGTTCTGATGGCTTCAGCGATGAAAAAAGCAGTTGAAGCAGGCCGTGAAGCATTCCTAGCAGGACGTATGCCGCGTAAACGCATGGCAAATGCCAGTTCACCTGAAACTGGATACTTCTTTAAATAAGAACTCATTCACGGTATAAAAGAGGACTCTATTGAGTCCTTTTTTTGATTTTGAAAACCTGATAATAATGAAAATATCCCATATATTTTGTACGTTGAGTCTTTGTGCCGCATCTAGTTGGCTGCCAGCCCAAGTGCCCAGCACAGCCAAATCACTTGCACCTCAAGGTTGGAACATTTTGATGGCTACGACTGGCGACCTAAACAAAGATCAAAAGCCAGATATTGCGATGATCGTGGAAAAACAAAAAGTCGATGTGGCGACCTATGATGACGATGGCAAAGTCGTTCACAACCATCCACGAAAACTCATCGTGTTTTTTAAAACCGCAAAGGGATATCAACGTATCGTTGAAAACAACAGCATCCCCGTCGCTCAGCAGCCCAATTCATGCCTACTTGACCCACTTGCTGAAGCAGAAGACATTCAAATCAGTAAAGGCAATTTACTCGTTCATTTTAGTTATTTTATGGCTTGTGGTGGCTGGGAATGGCCCCGACATAGTTATACCTTCCGTTGGCAAAATCAACACTTTGATCTGATTGGTTTTGACTACAATAGCTTTCACCGAGCTTCTGGTGAAGAAACATCGAAAAGCTATAATTTTTCGACCTTAAAACGTAAGGAAATTGTAGGCGGCAATATGTTTGAAGATGCCAAAACTCAAACCAAATGGTCAACCTTCAAAGCACCGAAGCAACTGACGCTTAAAAATATTAACTTTGATGATTTCTATACACAGTTCGAGTATTAAGCTAAACCTGAGCAATAAAAATCTAGCAATAAAAAAACCGCCAATTTCGGCGGTCTTTTTTAATTCAATTTGAATACACAACTTAAGGAATCAATCCTTCATCACGCATCGCAATTTGAACTGATTGACGCTCTGCAACTTTGTTACGCAATGCAATGATATTTTTATATGGCGTTAAATCATGACCGATGCCATTTGACCAATTTGTCAGTACAAAGAGATAGGCATCTGCAGGGCCAAAGTTATCATCGACTAAATAGTCGTTATCCGATTCACCAATTGCTTTATCGATGTATGTCAATAAACGATCAATTTCTGCATAAGCTTTTTCTTTAGCGTCTGCATCTAGTGAAGCACCAAAGAATACGGCATAAGCATCATGTAATTCTGAGTTCAAATAGCCAAGCCATTCTAAAACTTTGGCACGACCTAAACCTGATGGAGGAATTAAGTCTTGTTTAGGATCATGTTGTGCAAGGAACGGTAAAATGGCCACGTTCTCGGTCAGGATCAAACCTGGGTTGATTTCTAATGCAGGTACATAACCTTTTGGGTTGATCTCGTAATAATCCACCCCTTTTTCTGTTTTATGGTTTTTTAGGTCAACACGGACCAAATCAAAATCGACATTAATTTCATTTAAAATTATATGTGATGCTAATGAACATGCACCTGGAGAATAATAAAGCTTCATATCTGATCCTTGTTATGTACTATTCAATGTTTTAAATCTCTTCTGTCAAACTTTCAAGTGATCAAACCTGTAAATTGCAAAAAAGCGTAAATGCTGAAACACATATACTCATTGACTATTGTCCATAATCAAGAAGATTTCAAGTCAATCTGTTATGCATTTTTATACTCAGTTGTTTTAACATAGCCGCGTTTAAGATTTGATGAAAAGTTACCGTGTTACAACTTAAAAAAGAACAATGGTTTTCCAATATTCGTACCGATGTGCTCGCTGGCTTAGTAGTTGGACTGGCGCTAATTCCAGAATCGATCGCCTTTTCAGCCATTGCTGGGGTTGACCCTCAGGTTGGTTTGTACGCTTCGTTTTGTATCGCCGTCACCATTGCCTTTTTTGGTGGTCGTACAGCAATGATTTCAGCTGCTACGGGTGCGATGGCCTTACTTATGATCACTTTGGTCAAAGATCATGGTTTGCAATACCTTTTGGCTGCCACAGTTTTGACTGGTGTGATTCAAATCATTGCTGGCTATTTTAAAGTCGCAAAACTTATGCGCTTCGTCTCGCAGTCAGTGGTGTATGGTTTTTTAAATGCACTCGCGATTTTGATTTTTGTCGCACAGCTACCTGAAATGTCAAAGATGGATAGTTGGGGCTATATCTTTATGCTTTTAGGGCTTGCGATTATTTATCTGTTTCCATATCTACCTAAAATTGGCAAAGCCATTCCATCACCGCTGATTTGCATTATTGTCCTCAGTGGCTTGGCATTATTTCTAGGTGCAGACCTGCGTACTGTGAGTGATTTGGGTAAGTTTCCAGAGACTCTACCTATTTTCTTGATTCCTGAAATTCCTTTCAATCTTGAAACCTTCACGATTATTTTCCCTTATTCCATCACCCTAGCAACAGTTGGCCTATTAGAAACCATGATGACCACGACAGTGATCAATGAAGTCACTGGAACCGAAGGAGATCGTCATCAGGAATGTCGTGGTCAAGGGATTGCCAATATTGTCAGTGGCTTTATGGGCGGCATGGCAGGTTGCGCCATGATTGGTCAGTCGATTATTAATGTTAGCTCTGGCGCGCGAACTCGTCTCTCCACTTTGGTTGCAGGTGTATTTTTGTTGTGCTTAGTGGTGTTCCTAAAAGACTGGTTGGCCTATGTCCCAATGGCGGCCTTAGTCGCGATTATGGTCATGGTGTCGTTTACCACTTTCCAATGGAATTCAGTCAAGCAATTTTCAAAGCATCCGATGTCTTTTAATGTCGTGATGATAGCTGTGGTGATCGTGGTTCTTGCAACACATAACTTGGCGCTTGGCGTATTGGTTGGTGTGCTCCTCTCTGCGTTGTTTATTATCAATCAATTAGAAAGTTCGGTAAAAGTCACATCTGAACTTAAAGACAATATTCGTAGCTACACAGTCTATGGACAAATTTTCTTTAGTAGCTCTGAGAGTTTTTATCAATTTTTTGATTTTCAGGAGAGGGTTAGTCATGTGCGAATTGATCTAAGTCATGCACATATTTGGGATATTACTTCTGTTAATATTTTGAAGAATGTCGTGCAAAAATTTGAATCAAGACAGATTCAAGTAGAGGTTTTTGGCTTAAATGAAGCAAGTAGCACTTTACTTGACCGTGTCAGTGACTAATGGATTTTTGAATATTCACTTTGAATCAAATCAATTTTCAATAAAGTGTGACCTATTGAAACCCTATGCAGGATGTATATAGCAAAGGGTTTCAAAGATCGAAGCTCTGATGTGTAATGACATTACATATAATACTAAGCCTATAAAAAGAGAAAAATTCACCATTCATTCGATTTAACTGTATAATTCATCTCATAAAATTATAACTATTAAAAATAAAACAAAGATTTGATGTGACTTTCTATATATTTTTTTAAATTGTGGATACACAAAATTGGGGGAATTTTGATGGTTTGGTTTTGGTCACGACACTGCATTCAAGCAAATCGGCTGCTGGTCTTAGCGAGTCTATTTTGCCTGCTATGTTGTATCGCTATACCCAGTTTTGCCAATGCCACCCCTCAAATCTCAAGCAGTCATTGTCCTATTGAAATTACCCATATTGCCACAGCTAAAAGCGCTGTCGAGCAAGAGCGCCCACGTACAGGTTGGCAAAATCTGCAAAAGCTTCCAGACACTTGGAATAAACGTTGGCCGGATTATCATGGTATCGCTTGGTACAAAATCCAATTTAAGTTGAACTGTGACCTCCATCAGTTAAATCAACCCATTGCTATCGCTATACAAGGCATCACCCAAAGTGGACGGGTTTATATCAACGAAGCCCTACTTTGGCAAGATTACATTTCAGCAGAACATTTTTCGCGAAGCCAACATCAACCTAGACTGTTGAACTTACCTAGCTCGAGTTTAAAGCAAGGTGTAAATACCATTTGGGTACAAGTGTATGGTTCGGTGACCCAAAAATCAGGACTCAGTTCAGTTCAAATTGGGGATTACCAGCAAGTCTATGACACCTTTAAAATTTGGTTACTCGAACAACGACAATTAGTCGAACTGAATACGATGATTAATTTCGTCGTGGCCGTGTTCTTTTTTTTAGCATGGCTCGCCAATCGTAATGAAAGAGCTTACTTATGGTTAACCATTACAGGCATGGCTTGGGTATTTTATAGCCTGTGTATTATTTTTAATGGGCCAATTGCATTACTAACCACCGTACAGGTCGATCGTCTACAAAATATTATTTTCTGTTTTTATACGGTTTTTGGCTGTATTGGTGCGTGGTATTTTGCAAACCACCCCTTCCCAAAAATTCAAAAGCTGTTATTAAGCCTTGTGACTATCGCAGCGCTCAGTATCGGTTTTGCACCAGAGGCTTATTTAAAAACCGTCATCCAAATTTGTTTTAGCTTCTTTGTTTTGGTCTTTGTGGCCAAATGTATTAGCTATCCGTACTTGGCGTATAAAGCCAAAATGGCCGAAACCTATTTGCTTGCAACGCTGTATCTGATTTATTTACCGATTGCGGTACATGATGCGCACTTTATGATGACCATGGAAGGTCATGCGCTCTCGCCCTATACCGGGCCAGTGACAACCCTCATCTTGGGTGGCGTACTGGCTCTACGTTTAGCTCGACACACCCGTCAAATTGAACGTTTTAATAAGACCTTAACTGAAAATGTACAACGAGCTGAACTGAAACTCGCGACCTCACTTGGTCAACAACATCAACTCGCGCTTGAAAATGCACGACTTCAAGAACGAATTCATTTATCTCATGACTTACATGATGGTTTAGGCGGATCAATTGTCCGTTCAATTTTATTGTTAGAACAAAATGACAAAATTGAAAAACCACAAATCATGTCGATGCTTAAACTATTCCGTAATGATTTAAGACAAGTCATCGATTCAGGTTCAAGTATAGGGACGAAAGTTCCAGACACCCCGATCGAATGGGCGGCGCCGATTCGCCATCGCTTTGTACAGCTCTTTGAAGAATTAGACATGAGCTCAAGCTGGAAATTTGCTGCCGAATGGATTCACTCACCCACTGCGACCCAATGTCTCAATTTGACTCGTGTCGCTGAAGAAACCCTAACCAATATTTTAAAGCACAGTCAGGCAAGCAAAGTTCAATTCAGTTTGTGCGAAACAGAGACTCAACTGATCTTACGTATTGAAGATAACGGTATCGGCTTCAACCCTGACGAAGTTGAGCAAGGCCTACATGTCGGCCTTCACAGTATGCAAACGCGAATCCATCGTATTGGTGGTGAATTTAAAATACAGTCACAGCCGGGTTGTACCGTGCTTGAGGCCATTTTGCCATTTAAACCTGATGGTGCTGACAGTGAAGATCTTGATGAAAAAACAGCCTAGATTAATGTTAATTCATGACTTTTGAGCTAAGTAATTCACTGTACATGGCAAATGCTCAGCACGGCTTCCGTCGGTGAGATTGAGCAAAAAGCGGATATATTCACGGTAAAAAATTTGACTTGTGCAACTCAGGACTTAAAATACCGCATTCGAATTTTTTACATTTGCCAAAGTTATGTCGAACGATCAATTAGACCAGCACGCTGTAGATCTGGATAACCTAAACGAACACCGTGAAATCGTGACGTTTATGCGCCGCTCTGCGCCACTTAATACTTCGCAACGTACTGCGCTGGAACAATATGGTCATCTAATTTTGGAATATCCTGTTGGGGATTTGCGTCAGCATTTTGAACACCCTGAACGTCCATTAACTGTTGAGATCGGTTTTGGTATGGGTCGCTCTTTGGTACTGATGGCAAAAGCAAACCCAGAACGTAACTTTGTCGGCATTGAAGTACATGTTCCGGGTATCGCTCAATGTGTGTATGAAGCAGGTCTTGCAGGGTTAACTAACCTTCGAGTATTGGATGCTGATGCCATCCAAGTGCTACGTGAAATGCCAGACAACAGTATTAACACTGTGCAATTATACTTCCCAGATCCATGGCAGAAGAAACGTCATTTCAAACGTCGTTTTGTATCTCATGACCGTATGCCATTGGTTGAAGAAAAATTAGAAATCGGCGGCACATTCCACTCAGCGACTGACTGGGAACCGTATGCTGAATGGATGATCGAAGTTCTTGAAGAACGTCCACGTCTTGAAAACCTTGCAGGTAAAGGCAATAGCTACCCTCGTCCAGACTGGCGTCCGCAAACTAAGTTTGAACGTCGCGGAATTGAAGCAGGCCATAAAATTAATGACTTCATCTTCAAAAAAGTAAACTAACTTTGGAATAAAGCAAAAAACCACCGTTAGCGGTGGTTTTTTATTGCTGTTTTTGATCTAAGATTTATCTGTGTTGTATCAAATCATATAAAATGAATAACCACTAAGCTACTTGCGCTTGGAGCTGACTTTGTCGAATCATATCCACGGCTTTTTCAGCAATCATCACTGTCGGTGCATTGGTATTGCCATTTACCACAGAAGGCATGATAGATGCATCGACGACACGAAGGTTTTGAATGCCGTAGACTTTCAATTCAAGGTCAACCACAGACATCTCATCTACGCCCATCTTACAACTACCGACAGGGTGATAAACCGTATCCACACGCTGACGTAAGATTGCACGTATATCATCCGTTTTGACCAGTGAGGTAAATAAATCTTACTGATAATGACTCGATAAAGACGGCGACATCATTAACTGCTGCGTCAACTTAAAGCCTTGTACCAAATCTTCTAAATCCTGTTCATCCCCTAAAAAGTTTGGATCAATCAATAATGGATCATTGACACTGGAACCACTTAGTTTGATCGTGCCGCGACTTCTTGGATTGAGCAGACACACATGACAGATAAACCATGTCTTGTATGAAATTTCCGTGCATGGTCATCTACTAACGCCACGACAAAGTGTAATTGCAAATTTGGTATTGCCAAATCGGGCGAAGACTTTAGAAAACCACCACATTCTGCAAAATTTGAAGCAATCATGCCTCGTCGTTCCTTACGATAGCGACTGATCTGCTTGAACATATCAATTGAGCCGGGTAAAGACACGCCAAATGTACCTTGGTATTCAATGATCGATGGATTTAATACACTCAAAACTTGGTCTTTATTCTTTTAATCCATAGACGTTTTAAAAGCACTGTAAGCCGCATAGCTAAAGATTTGACTGAAACAATAAATTTGATCAAAGCCTATTTCCGTCAGTAAGCTTTGATAATGCTGCTGGCTAATCAGTTCAAAATCATCTTCTAAACGCTGCATCATTTTTGTCGCTTGCGCAGCAGATAAACCTTGCATTTGGCAAAATTCAGGCAGGACACGCTGCTCAAAATTCGAATGAGTTTGCATCAAGTCAAAACTTAAAAAAATGCCCTGCGGTTTAAGCAGCTCAAATGCTTTTGCTAAAAAATTCGTTTTCTCTGACAACGCAATGAAATGCGTCACCAAGATACTCAGCACCGCATCAAAACAACTTACTTCCTCAAAAGCAGTATGACTGCCCAAAACAAAATTGACGCGATGCAACTGTCCAGCGGCTTCAACGCGTTGCCGTGTTTGATTCAGCATATTTTCAGACAATTCTGTAACGGTAAATGACCATGTTGGATTCAAGGCCATGAGATAGCCCAATTCATAGCCCGTCCCACATCCAATGATCAGTACATGGGCATCTTCAGCGACATGGCAATTCAACACCGCCTGAATCTGTTGATGGACAAGTTCATAGCCGGGAATTAATTTTCGTATATGTGCATCATAACTTTCGACCACTTGCGGACTATTAAAATCTTTTGCCATGTAACATCCTGTTTGACATGTATGTCTAAGCTAATAAATATTCATTGTTCTATATGGATTATTTATTTCTGATGAAGTTCAAAAATCTGCTGACTCAACATTTCATAGACCGCTTTCAGGTCGACTTGATCAGCTTGCTCAAGCATATTGGCATGCATCTGCATGATATTTTGATCTCCACGCATTGCAGGGCCTGTTTGCATGTTCCGTGGTTCAGCCTGAGTGGCTTTCTTCGCTGTCTCTAAAATCAATGGATAAAGCAAGCTAAAATCGACGTATTTTGCATCGACAACCTGCTTTGCCATGTCATAACAATAATTACTAAAATTACATGCGAACACCGCAGCAAGATGCAGACTTAAACGTTGTGCCGAATCATATTGATAAACCCTTTGACTCATGCTGTTTGCTAAATCTGTTAGTGTCCTCAAATCTGTAGAATCCGCGGCTTCTACAAAGATCGGTGTAGACGTCCAGTCCACATCTCGATCTAAACTAAAGGTTTGTAAAGGATAAAACACCCCTGCTCGCAAATGTTGCTGGGTCAGTACCGTGATATTGGTGCTACCTGAAGTATGCACGATCAAAACCTGTGGCAGATAGGCTGTAACTTGCTGAATAACGGTTGCAATCGATTGGTCGCTCACCGCAATGATCAAAAGATCAATCTCAGCATTCAACTTTGTCGGGGTATCAACGGCTTCTGCACCTACACTTGCTGCAAGTTTTTCTGCCTTTTCAAGATTTCGCGCATAAACTTGCACAATGTGATGTTGTGGATGAAGTACTTTGAGCAAATGATGTGCAACACGACCTGCACCCACAATACTGATTCGCATATAGTTTTAACTCATTTTCGATGGCTACAGCATGTCAGGAAAATATCGGACGTGCAAATCGAGTTGTATCGATAGAATGATTTATTTTCAATTCTTCACATTAGTTTCGCTCAGATAAGCACAAAAAAAGGGATGCGTTTCATCCCTTTTGCTAGACGTCAATCTAAGTCTAATGCATATCATATCGCTTTCAATCTAGACAATATTCGATATGCACTTTAGCTTTTACGATTTACCAATGATTTGATTCAGAGTCTGTAGGTATTGTTCTGCGTCACGGCGCGCATTGAATTTCTTTTCAAATACACCCGTATTTTGCACACTGTTCGGTGTGTATTCTACAGAAACAACAAAGGTATCAAGCAAATCTCTATTAATCCGAATTGCAATAATATGATGTGAGTTTAAATAAAAACCATCATCAACCTTAACTAACATGACTCGCCTCAAAAATATTGCATAATGAAATAGATAAAAAATCTAAACATTCAAAAACTTGGATGACTTACCGCATACAGTGAGAAATACGATAAACCCACATCATTGTAACGCCATTATGTGATTTGTATTGCAAATATTATGTAATTTAAATAAATAATTAGAGAATATCATTCAGTTTATGTCTTCTAAACATGATTGATTTTCAATCCTAGCTAAAGATTGGATTAAAAGACTGGATATAAAAAAGCCTGCTGCCATAGCCATGGCAACAGGCTCATTTCAGTACGACTGATTAAACTCAAATCAATCGTACAGAGAGGTTGAATGATTAAACACTCAACATACTGTTTAAGGTTTCTAATACATTCTTCGATTTCACGACAGGTTTAAGCGCTTCAAGTTCGGCTTTGACTTCACTACGCTGCGGCTCTGCCAACGTGTACCAACGGGACAAAATTTGCAGTAACCGTGAACCGACAATTGGATTTTTCTCATCGAGGAATTTAGCCAATTCAACAATGTGCTGTACACCAAAGCTCCATGTGTTGACAGGATTGCTATTTAAACCGCCTGTAACCGCACGAATACGGTTCGGTACTTTCAAGTCATAGTCAGGATGAGCAGTTAGTGCCTTGATAGTTTCCGCAGTTGCTTTCGGATGTGCAGCTTGCAGCATAAACCATTGGTCCATCGACAAGGCTTCATTTTTAAAGCGTGTATAGAAGGCTTCTAAAGCTTGCTGTGCTTGTGGTGCATCATTCCAAACCAATACTTTTAAAGCACCAAGACGTTCAGACATATTGCCTGTAGAGCTGAATTGTTCATAGGCCAATTCAAATACGGATGCATCGCCTTGACGTGCCATCATACTCAACATGATGTTTTTCAATGCACGAACACCCATGGCTTGTGAAAATTCTTTCTGCGCATCTGGGTCTAAAGTTGCATAAGTCTCTTTAAAGAATGAACCTAACTCACGTGCCACACGACTTAACAGTGCTTCACGCTGTTCTTGCACTTGGGTAGGACTGTAGTCGGTATCAATACGACTACCTAAATAACCCTCTGTCGGTACATCGAATAAACGTGAAGCAAGTAATGGATCACGCTCAACCAATGCTGGTAATGTATTTTGTATAGCTTGGACATAGATGTCAGCATCATGCCCATTTAACAAAATACGTTCTAACAAGGTTTGGCTGGCTTGCCATTGGTTAAAACCATTCGGCTCGTACTGCATCAGGAATGCAAGCTCTTCATCTGAATAGTTAAATTCAAGATTAACGGGTGCAGAGAAGTTACGCAGTAAAGACACAACAGGCTGGGTTTTTACACCGCTAAATGTAATGGTTGCAGTAACGGTATCAAATAAATACACGCCATCTTTAATGCCATTTTCAACCAATGCATCGGAGCTGAGAACTAACTGTTCGCCACTTGCTGCATCAAACAATGCCAAAACTACAGGAATAGGCACTGCTTTTAAATTTGGATATTTTGGATGCACTTTTAAGCTTTGTTTCAAGCTTAAAGTATAAGTTTGATTTTCAGCATCGTACTCACCTTTTGCTTCAAGTTTTGGTGTGCCCGGTTGGTTATACCAAATCAAGAAACTCGATAAATCTACACCTGAACCTGCTGTCAGTGCTGCTACCCAATCTTCAACAGTCACGGCTTGACCATCGTGGCGTTTGAAATATTCGTCAGTACCTGCACGGAATTTTTCTTTGCCCAGGAGTGTTGCCATCATGCGGTTAATTTCCGCACCTTTTTCGTACACTGTTGCTGTATAGAAGTTATTAATTTCAACAAAATGATCTGGACGCGGTGGATGTGAAAGCGGGCCTGAATCTTCTGGGAACTGATGAGCTTTTAACACTGCAACGTCATCGATACGTTGTACCGCAGCAGATTGTAAATCTTCTGAGAACGACTGATCACGGAATACTGTCAAACCTTCTTTTAAACAAAGTTGGAACCAATCACGACAGGTAATACGGTTACCCGTCCAGTTATGGAAGTATTCATGTGCAATCACCGATTGAACGCGCATGATCGCTGCATCAGTTGTATATTCTTCATCAGCAAGCACACAAGAGGTGTTGAAAATATTCAAGCCTTTGTTTTCCATTGCACCCATGTTAAATGCACTGGTTGCCACGATCATATAATTGTCTAAATCATAAGGACGACCATAATGCTCTTCGTCCCAACGCATCGAGTGCTTTAAAGCTTCCATCGCAATATGACATTTTGGAATGTCTTTTTCTTCTGCATAGATTTCTAAAGCAACATTACGACCTTCAGACGTCACATAAGAGTCTTTGAGTACTGCCAAATCACCAATCACACAAGCAAATAGATACGATGGTTTTTTGGTTGGATCTTGCCAAACGGTATAATGACGACCTTCACCGGTTTCACCCGCTTCAATCAAATTACCATTGGCAAGTAATACAGGGAATTTTTTATCCGCTTCGACACGTGTGGTAAATACCGATAGCACATCAGGACGGTCAGGATAATAGGTAATTTTACGGAAGCCTTCAGGCTCGTTTTGGGTAACGAATAAATCGCCTGCCGCTTGGTATAAGCCTTCGAGTTGAGTATTGCTTTCAGGATGAATCACGACTTCGGTTTCAATGACAGCTTGGTCAGGTGCATTTGAAATTACCAGTTGTTCTGCATCTACAATATAGGCATCTGCTGGCAAAACTTGACCATTTAAGCGAATTGATTTGAGTTCCAAATCACGACCCAATAACACCAAATCCCCAGCAGTTTGACGCTGCATCACTAATTTTGCATTTACATTGGTATGCTTATCAAAGACTTGAATATCAAGATCGATACTATCTACGACAAATGATGGTTTTTGATAATCTTTTAAATAAACAGTTTGGTCTGCTTCGACCACTGGATTTGCCGCAATATTCATATCTCGTCCTATTCCTTAGTTATTGCTTCATCAGCTTTTTGAACACATTGTGAATGACTTGATCATACGACAAGATGTACAAGCTGTCTTCGCATTTACAATGATTTATATATGGGCTCAGCGCATGTTGTTTTCAATCATCTTTATAGAATAATTTAAAGGCTGGCACATATTTTCGCCATGTTTAAGCAAAATAAATGCCTGAGTTGAGTACAGCTATAACAATGTGCAAATTTTTTATCTACCTAAAATAAATAAAGCGCCTATATACTAGAAAGAGAAAGTACCGGTGCTTAATCCATCTGTACGTTCAAATTATTGCGCTCAAACTTTCCTGCTTAAGACTTAGAGGATTATTGATTTGCGAAAATTAAATCGAGTGCACTGTCGTAGTCTGCTGCAAAGTAAAATTGAAATGCCGTGACTTTTGAGGTGAGGAATTGCTGAATTTCTTCCGTCGCACCCGCCACATAAATTTTAGATACTTGATGTTGCTGCGCCAGGCCAAGTAACTCGATCGTCTTTTCCAGTGTTTGATCATGCCCAATAATCAGCGCACCAACCGTACCCTGTGACTGCTTATATAATTGCATACGGGTGATATTGCTGTTTTTAAGTGCGTCTGACATATTTATTCCATACAAAGAAAGGATAAAAAAAGATCAAAACCTTTAGAAATCCAGCTGAATCATACTATGTATCAATTTCAGTAGATTCCGCTTTGTTTCAGTCCTGCAAGTTAAGATCATTAGAATTATAAGCTCAATATATACAAATATACTTTTCAAATCCAATCGCTTAGGTGATTCCTTCCAAAAAGCACCTTAGTTCACAAATCATATCAATCTTCTAATTTGGATTTGATTGCATACTTCTGTTTAAACCTTGCACCAAGATGTTTCTTTTTCAACAGTTCAAGCATTTTGAGAATTCATTAGAGATAGCCATACGCATCAATATTATTTTGTTACTTTTAAATTAATACTTTATTTTCAATGTCTTAATAAAAAAAATATACAATTTATCTGCTTTAAAATCTCTACTCAAAACATTTGAGCATGCGTTTTGCATCTACTTAATTGCCAAAAGCAAAATATTCAGACTAAAACAAAAAGAGGTGCATTATGTTTATTAAAGAACACATCATCCGTATTGAAAATATGAAGACACTGCAAGCGCTTGATGCTGCAAATATCGACCATCAGGTGATTGCAATGTTTATGACCTGCGAAGGGATTCCACTCAAAGCCTTTGAGGTCAGTTCGCTACTTAACTCATATAGTGCATTAGGCACTAAAAAAGTTACGTCTAAAAAAGTGCAAGCTTTAATACAAGCCAAACAACTTGGAGAGGAGGACGAATCAATCCCATGCCCAGCCGCTTATTAATAATCCATTCTGACTAAGAGCTGCATCATCACTATGCAGCTTTTTTAATTGTCGACTTCTCGCCTGAGCTGCCGCAACTCAAATTCCAAACCCGTCTTTAAACAGAGATGTGTATAATCAATTTAATCTTTCAATAAACGCTGGCAACATGTTCAATATTCTACGCAAACAAATGGATGAAAGTACGCAATGCCCGTTGTGTCGTGCATCTATGTATTGGGTAGATGCTGAAAAATTAGATGAGCAAGAATTTAATTTTTATCAGTGTAGCCACTGTCATCATCAAATATTTCCAGAACAGCAATACAACTGCCATTGTGAAAACTGTCAGGCCGCACGAAAAAAACTACTCAAAGAAACCCGTTTACAAGAACAGCGTAAACTTAAAAATAAAGATATCGTTGAACGTGAATTAAGTGAACTGAGCTTTTTACAGAAACTCTTTTTGCTGGCTTTATTGGATAATCACGTCCAAGAACATACGGCACATCAAGAATTTATCGACTGGGACGCTATTAAGTATCATAACATCAGCCCGAATTATTTCTTCCAACAATCACTCAAAAAGCATCTCGTGCATGAGCAAATTTTGATTGTGAAAGATGATGCACTACAAGCTGAACAGTATTATATCAATGTCCGTTTGGATGGATATTCAGAGCCCAGCCTTTTTAGCGTAGCACAGCAACTGCGCCATTGGTTTTATGAAAATTTAGCTCTGGGTGTTCCTTTTAAAAGCGCTGACGAAGTGAAAGAGTGCTTGTATCTCCTACTGTTTCAAGAAATTGTCCAATTCATGCAGTTTTACTGTAAGACATGGGGCATTCAAATTGCAGGGAATAAAAGCTTTCAAGTGTTCTGTTATCGCCTACTCGACCATCTAGCGGTTGGGCAGATTTACTATATGATTCAGTCAGCACTCGAATACCTACACAAACAAAAAGCTCTGCAAGTACGTAATGAAAACTTCATTAATACTAATCTGTTAAAAAAGACCTTACAGCAATACCGTGAACGTGGCTTACAGGAAAAATGGGAAACCTTTACCCTCCCTCGTCCGCCACAATTACCGTTTAGTAAAATGAGTGAAATTTTGCTCTTTCACTTTTTAGGACTCGATGAAAGTATCTTTGTGCAACCGATACGCCATGCTTGGAAAAAAATCGAACCACGATTAAATTTTTATTCCACAAAGCGCTGCATGTACTGTGGTTCACAAGAGCTCTCTGTCGATTATGATGCCGCAGATTATGTGACCCTGTTCTGCCGTAATTGTAAACATCAAGACCATTACTTCACCCGCTAAGGGAGAAAACGATGAATCAATCTGAAAATTTTGAAACGACCATGAACAGTGAATTAACTGACTTAAATAGCCCGCTTTTACAAAGCGTCATTAATGCGTGGATTGAACTTCAATCCAAACAACCTTTGGTGCATATCCTCACCAATGCAGTTGCGAGCAATTACGTCGCCAATGTCCTTTTGGCTGCGGGTGCTTCTCCTGCAATGATTGACAATCCCTTTGAAGCCGAAAGCTTTGCCTCAATTGCCAGTGCCTTGAATATCAATTTAGGCACGCCAACGTCTGAACAAATGCAGGCCATGCAAATTGCTGCACAAACAGCACAAAATTTAAATAAACCTTGGGTGCTTGACCCTGTCGGTTATGGCCCCGTTTTGCCGTGGCGATCTGAAATGGTTGACCAATTACTCCAGTACAAGCCAAGCATAATCCGTGGCAACGCATCAGAAATCAGTGGTCTTGCAGGTAATCAAGGTGAGTCACGCGGTGTCGATAGCACGCTCAATAGTGCAGAAATTTACTTAAATGCTGCACCCTTATTAGAACACTGTGAATGTGTGGCAATTTCAGGCGAATCGGATTTCATCTTATCGAAAGAAATGAATGCGGTGATACAGATTAATGGTGGATCTTACTTACAACCCAAAGTGACGGCTTCTGGC
This sequence comes from Acinetobacter sp. YH16056_T, assembly GCF_024605895.1. Classification (NCBI taxonomy): domain Bacteria; kingdom Pseudomonadati; phylum Pseudomonadota; class Gammaproteobacteria; order Moraxellales; family Moraxellaceae; genus Acinetobacter; species Acinetobacter sp. YH16056_T. The sequence continues at coordinate 2,005,619 of NZ_CP094545.1, forward strand.
TGCGCTTTAGGTGCGTTAACAGCGGCTTATTGCGCCGTGAGTGAAACGCTAACTGCTGGCACGGTCGCAGCACATTTGCACTTTGCGATTGCGGGTCAAAAAGCCTATGAAATTAGCTCAAGTGTCGGCAGTTTTAATGTTGCATTTTTAGATGAAATTTATAATCTCAATGAAGATGATTTCAATCAACTTGCCAACATGCAAATTTATGCACTATGAAGCTATGATAGCTTGAGAAAACAAAAACAGCTTGAGTATAGGACTCAAGCTGTTCAGGGATTCATACTGTTTTGTACTAATTAATATGCGAAAAAATTTACTGTGCCGTACTGTCACTTGTAGCATTGGCATCAAACATTTCTGAATCTTCGATCGTTTCTGTTGGATTACTCAAAATCATGTCGAGGTCATAATCATCCGCATAGACGATATTTTTGATTTTTGAACAGTCTCCACCACTCATTTCATAATTTAATACTTTGGCTTCATCACCAATTTTAAACTCAGCGCGAACCACATTTTTATTTTCATCAAAACTCAGTTTAGGTTGAATACCCTTTTTCGAATCTTGCTGCGGATCTTGGCTATCCGTAAAAATATCAAAATCCACATTACACACTTGTTGCGACTGCTTACAGTTAATTTCTGCTTGCATACGTTCCGCTAACGATGGCTCAAAATAGGCAGTAAGTTGATCTTTACTCAAAGCATGTAATTTCAACTCTTGGTCATAAATTTGTTTGACCAGTTTTTCCGGTGCAACACATTTCTGCGATTGCTCTTGTATTTTTTGCTCTGCAGGCTGACAAGCCGTTAAAAAGACTCCCGCACCAAAACCTAATAATCGATATATCGTCATTTGTCGCATAACACATCCATGTCCATCATTAAACTGCCCGCCCAACTGCCAGATTCATACTTGCTTCAAAAATGGTTGAAACATTTAATTTACAAATACACATTAACCCCATGCCATCAAAATAATCTGGCACGTGCTGCATAAAAAATTGAACATGTTCATCAGATTTTTTCCGTAGCCGAACCAATTGCTCAGGCGTCACCTTCGGTAAATCACAACGATGAACAAAAATATCCTCAGCCCGATGCTGCACATCATGCTGACGGATTTTATAACTATTTAAAACATCCACATACTCGGTGGGCATCGGGACACCATGCCTTGGATAAAACTTAACAGAGCGCGAGGCAAATAATGTATATACCTTTGGTTGTGCCAATGTAGCCACAAACCACATCGGAATCGCTGGAAATCGTATCTGATGTTGCATCGCCACTTTAATCGCCGAGTTTAAGGTCAGGTTTTTCCGACGATAATCAACCAATACCCCAGCTCGTGAATTAAAAATAAAAATCGGCCGATTGCGATGCATAATTTTTAATATACGCACAATGTTTTGCCCGATCAGTTTATCCTGCTCAAAATACTGAATAATTGGTAATGCAACAATATCGGGGTCATGCATGTATTGATAGAGTTGCTCAATTTTCGAAGTCGGGAAAATACATTGATCAAACTCCCAGAGCCGTTGAAACAACTCATGTTTTTCTTCAGTCGTGAGTTTACTAAAATCAATGATATTCTCAGTGATCGCCATACCAACACCCATTTTTTAATGGATTAACTTTGATGTTTTTTCAAAGTCCCTAGTTATAAATATTTCAAAAACGATATTTAAAATGAAATAAAATTATTAATAGATCATCTATGATGATTAAAACCCCGAGTTAAATTGAATCACTATTTAACCTCATGCTTTTTTAAAACCAACCATATCAATATTTTTTACTTTTGAACCGTTTTAGCCCTCTAAAAGCTCAAAAGATGCAGCGTTTTTTGACTGTTACATCATGTAAATATAATACGTTTTAACATCGTGAATTACAGCCCCCTTGGATAGGATTTCTTATACTTTCTAGTCATACAAAATAGACAGCTTCGAAAAGCTGTCTTTGAGTTATTTTAAAATTTAAGCATTAAGCTTGGTAATAGATATCAACCGTTTTAATGCGGTTTTCATCCATTGCCGTAACTTTAAATTGGATGCCTTTAAAATCAACTACAGTCCCGACTTCAACATTGCCGTGGGTCTGATCTAAAATAAGACCTGAAACACTGATATAACCATCATCTTCTTCGATCAAATCCAGCATTTCCAATTCAAGTTCTAACTGATACAGATCGAGCATGCCTGAAGCTTTCCAATATGCATCATCGATTTTAATCAAATCTAGTTGTTCATCAGCATCAGGGAATTCACCAGCAATCGCTTCAAACACATCGAGTGGTGAAATCAGACCTTGTACCGCACCAAACTCATCCGTAACCAATACCAAAGAGCCTTTAGAGGTACGCAAGGTATTAATCGCATCAATCACCTTCATCTTTTGGAAAATAAAGATCGGACGATGACGTTTAATCAATGCTTTTAGATCATCTTCACTGTCTAGAACATCAATAAGTTCTTTCGCGCGGACAATACTAATCACTTTATCCAAGCTACCACGACACACAGGGAATAAACTGTGCGGCACAGAAAGGACTTGCTCACGAATTTGCTCAGGTGTGTCATTTAAATCCACCCAAGAAATTTGATTACGGGGAGTCATGATCGACGCAACTGAACGCTCTGCAAGCGTCAACACCCCCCCAATCATGTAACGCTCTTCGTCTGCAAAGGTTTCTTGCGCCTGATTACCGACTTGATCAGCTTCTAAGCGCCCACCCATCAGTTTTAAAATACTGTCTGCAGTACGATGGCGTAATGGAATTTTCGCTTCGTGTTTTTGAGCATTGCGTTGACTAAACTGGTTAAAGGCTTCGATGACAATCGCAACACCAATACCTGAGTAGATATAGCCTTTCGGAATATGGAAACCAAAACCTTCTGCTATCAAACTAATACCGATAAGCAATAAGAAGCTTAAACATAGGATCACGACGGTCGGATGTCGGTTTACAAAAACCGTTAGCGGTTTAGATGCAAGTAACATCACTGCCATTGCCACAATCATTGCAGCCATCATGACAAAAATGTTGTCGACCATACCGATCGCTGTAATGACAGAGTCTAAAGAGAAAACCGCATCTAAGACAACAATTTGCGCAACTACTGCTGTAAAGCTGGCATATGCCACTTTTGTTGTCACTTGAACTTCCGGTTTACCTTCTAATTTCTCATGCAGCTCTGTGACCGCCTTATAGACTAAGAACAATCCACCGAACAATAATATGAGATCTCGACCAGAGAATGTCCAATCAAAAACGGTAATCAGGGGCTTTGTTAACGTGACCAACCAAGAGATTGCAAATAACAATCCTAATCGCATAAATAATGCGAGTGAAAGACCAAGTACACGGGCTTTATCACGTTGTTCTGGAGGGAGTTTTTCTGCCAAAATGGCAATAAAGACTAGGTTATCAATCCCTAGTACAATTTCTAAAATAATTAATGTAAGTAAACCAACCCAGATTCCGGGATCTAACAAAAATTCCATTAGCTCTCTTCCTCATTCTGGATTGTAAGAATATCTTCAATCAGACCAACGCACGGCGACGGATCCATAAATTTAACCTGTGTAACTATAGACCATTCCATTATGCACAATCTTGCGCATTTGTAATGTATTCAAGCATATTTTTTCGCATCAACAATATGACAAAATGTTAAAAGCGCTTAATGCGTTGCCGATTGAATGGGCTACATCAAATATAAATCTAGATCGTAATACTGACTTTTATAGATACATGCCAACGCTGTTAAAAAGATTGATTTCATCTAACTTTTTAATTAACCCGAATCCCGCTTAAGCCAATGATTCCATAATTTGAATTGTTGGTTTATTTTGATGATTAAGTTGATATGCACATAACGATGCGTAAATCCCACTCAGAAATCCATGAATACTACGAGCTTTACTCGTCACTAAATTGTATTGTCCTTTCAATAAGCTGAATAACGTTTCTATCTTATTTCGTTGTCTTAAGTGATATTCATCTGATGCAGATAGTTGGATGGATTGCATGTTTTTTCGATGGTAAGTAATCAAATCAATACCTTGATCTTTTAACCTGCTTTTTAGTTCCTGGCTGATATAACCACGATCTCCATATAGCTTTGCTTCTAAGCCGTCAGCCAATTGCTCAACCATTTTTATGTCAGCTATATGCCCATTTGATAAAGCAGAACAAGCGATTTCACCAAATGGGTTCATCGCAATATGTAGCTTACAGCCATAAAACCAGCCCATTGAGCTTTTACCACGAGATGCTATTTGAGCTAATGATTTATGGCGTTGAATACGTTGATTTTTACAGACTGGCAAAGTCGTTGAATCAATCCACAAATATTGGGTATTTTGACCTTTCATCAGAGCCACATGTAAAGCATGTATTGCTAATTGGTGCATATTGATCAGATGAATCATCCGTTGGTAACATGGTAAGCTTTTAAACAAATGTCTTTTATCTTCTTTTAACCATGTGAAAAAGGCTTTGAAATTGCTGAAATAAGAACATTTATACCAAATGGCAATAAAGCAGATTTCTGAGATCGTCAGATGAGCACGTCTGATTCTTAAAGAATGGTTATTTTGTTTGAGAAAGTTCCAATAAGTTGCTTCAAATTTAAGAAAGAAATCATCAATTACGCAGAATAATTCGGTACTATTGAACATTAGGACTAGAGTTGTGAGTTTTGTGTGGTAACTCAACTGATGGCTCTAGTCTTCTTATTTTCAAGTTTATTTCTTATCCGCGATTCGGGTTAATTAAATATTATTAAATGCGTTGTATAAGATTGTATGACAAATCTAATGAATTATTTATTTCAACCTTTTGGTAAAATATATTAATATTCAATTTGAATTAAAAACTTATTTATTTTCACTACACTATCTCTCTATAGCAAAAATTACTTTTATTCTTTTTTAATCGCTTGGACAGAATATCAATATAATCTATTAAGATAATCTAAAAATGAGATATCTTCTACTTTCTATTTTTTTATTGTGAACTCTTGCTATTACCCTCTATTTTTCAATAGAATGTTAAAACATTAAATAAAATTAAAACAAATATTCAGGGGACTCCTTTATGACAAAAAAGTATTCAAAATTTTTACCATCCACCGATGACTTTAGCTTAGAAAATTTTCCTTTCTACTGGGTCACTCAGGTTCATGCTCAATACGTTTTAAACGTTGACCATGCGTTGAAAAAATATGGTGTTGATAATTCACGTCGCCGTATCCTTCTCGCACTCAAGTCTAAGCCACATGCGAGCGTTTCGGATTTATCTGAAATGGTCGTGTCTAAAATGTCGACGACAACCAAAATTGTTTATCGCTTAAAAGATGAAGGCTTAGTAGATACCTATTCTTGTGAAGATGATGCGCGTATTACCCGCGTCGTGTTAACCGATAAAGGCACTGCAATGACGCAGAAGATTAACGATCTAACGAATGTCGTTCTCGAGCAATCTTTTGAAGGCTTAACACCGCTACAAATTGAAAAAACCATGGAAAGCTTAAAGCACATCTTCAAAAACTTAGCGCGCTAAGCATTCTGCATCACCGAAGTATTAATCGAAAAAGTTCAGTTGGGGACTGATTTTTTCGATTTTTATTTTAGGTGCATGCGCGCATTCAAATTCATCAACGGGAAAACCCTGTACAAAACTTTGGATATTGGGTGATTTCCAGCTTAACCATTCCTCTAATCGCGCATGCGGAATCACAATCACCGAGCGTTTTATATTTCCTGGCTCATGAAAGTGTTTCATCATTTCATGATCGATAGCATCCATCGTAATCATGGTTGCAGAACGTACAATCTCATCACCTTGCCGACAAATGTCATATAAGGCAGCGATATAAAACGCTTCTCCATCTTTGCGTTTAACACTCCAACGCTGCGGTTTATTGTCGATATACATAGACTCATAAAATTCAGACACTGGAATTACGCCAAACTTACATTTTGAGATCGCATTGATAAAAGACGGCTTTTGATACAAAGTTTCATTTCGGGCATTATAGGTTTTTAGTGCAATAGATTTGTCTTCGGCCCATTTAGGCACCATGCCAAAACCCACTTTTCGCCACTCTAGCCCTTGCTCAGACTTAAAGAGCAGCGGCAAATCATAATTTGGATAGACTTCCTCAGGATATTCAAAACTGATTTCAGGCAAGTTTTGCGACTTTAATTGCGCTAAGGTAATCGGTTTGAAATTGGCACACATATTTGCCATAATCCGCAAAAATTCAATCTTTATAATAAATGAAAAATCTAGACCGAAGTCGCTTTATCGTTTTAATTCTCAGTTTAAGTCTATATCCAACTGCAAAGCAGCAAAAGTTTCTGTACATACCGTTTCATTTCTACCTTTTAGTCTCGACGCGCTCTATCTCAACGAATATCCATTTAAACAAGACCTAATCAATGAGACTGAGATTCCGGCAGGCAAGTACCGCATTCAATATAAGCATTTTCGCAATCAGCAAATGATCAGTACACATCATTGGGTGACGGTCAAAAATCTTCCCAACACCCAAGAACAACAATTTTCATTGGTCATATTGCCTGATGGTGAAGTAATCAATGTCTCTGATTTTAAAATTACTTCTCCAGAGATGTTTCCTGAAATCCGTTTTGCAAAACGTGCTCAAAATAGTTATCGCTTGATGCAAAATCAGCAAAGACAAAGAGATCAGTTTGGCATGATTCTTCCTGACGTAGATGAAGCCCATACGACGGAATTGGAAGATCAATTTGGCTGGTTTACGGTGAACGAAGATGAAGGGCGTGTCAGGACTAATTGTACAGGCACGTTTAAAATCAATCCTCAAGATGCGCTCCCCTATTTCACTACTGCAAATTCAGCTATTCAGTTTAATTATCAACAAGGAAACAAAATACATAACGCATATTTAGCGTTTAGTGATAACAATCCGCTTATTCCAATCGAAGATCGAACAATTCATGAGGCAACAGATTACAAAAATGGCTTGAAGTTTGATGTGTATATTCACAATATCCAAAAAATGAAAACCGAGAGTATTTCTTCTAATTATTCAATCTACAATTACAAGGTTCAGGTCAAGCTATATATGACGGCTTTGCAGCGTAAACCTATGCTGTTGATGAATCACAAAATGTACTATCAGGATAATTGTTCAAGCCAAGATATTGGCTCTTTTCTCTATTACAAGACACGTTGGAGCCGTTTTTGGGACTATATTCTGCCTGATATTTCATGGAAATAAACTAAAAATGTCCTGCGTAACATTAGCTGCGGTGAAGTCTATTGCACAAGATTAAATAGACTTCACTTTGAGTATTTTAAGCAGGGAACGTTTGCCAATGGGTGCGGGTAAATTCCTCAAATATCCACTCACCGTTAAAACGACCAAGGCCTGAATTACGTTCACCACCAAAGGGTGCATTAGAATGATCCGCCACACTGATGCCATTGATATGCGTCATGCCTATATCGAGTTTGGCCGCAAACTCTCCGCCGCGTGCTAAATTTGAGGTACATACCGCACTCGATAAACCAAATCGGGTTGAATTCGCCAATTCAAGTGCGTGCGCTTCATCTCGCGCTTTTAAAATCGGCAAGATTGGCCCAAAGCTTTCTTCTAATGCAATATCAGCATGTGCATCCACATGGGTGAAAATATGCGGTGCAACCAATTGACCTTCTATACCGCCTGCATAGGCTAAAATCGCATCTTGCTGAATGGCATTTTGAATAATGGTTTTTAATTTATCGATTTGCGACTTATTGATGATAGGGCCTATCAGAGTTTCGACATCATTCGGATCACCGACCACAATGCTTTTTACCCGTTTAATTAATTTTTCAACATAAGCATCGTGCAAGGATTCATCCACAATCACTCGATTGGTACTCATGCAGATTTGTCCTTGATGCAAAAAACGCCCCATCACGGTCAGTTCAACGGCTAAATTTAAATCTGCATCATCTAAAATCACCAAAGGCGCATTGCCGCCAAGTTCCAGCGCTAAACGCTTAATCCGTGAACTTCCTAGCGCTTTCACCCCCACCTGTTGACCCACTTCAGTTGAACCTGTAAATGAAATCATTTTAGGCACAGGATGCTCTACAAAATAGTCGCCAATTTCACTGCCACTGCCTGCAACGACATTTAACACGCCATGCGGCAAGCCCGCTTCTTCAAATAATTTTCCGAGCAACGTTCCACCTGTCACTGGCGTGTCACTTGCAGGCTTCAACACCACACTATTACCGCAGGCAATCGCAGTCACCACAGAACGCATCGATAAATGAAATGGAAAATTCCACGGGCTAATCACCGCAATGACACCCAAAGGTTTGCGCAATACAAAACTCTTTCGACTCGGGTCTTTACTCTCTAGCTGCGTAGTTTGCATTTTTTCAGGAAAACGCAACGATTCTTGGATAATGCCGAGCGCTGCATCAACTTCAATATTGGCTTTTAAACGTGTACTACCAGATTCATCTATCAGCCATTGAATAATTTCTTCTCTGCGCTGCTGAATGGTTTGAGTTAATTTAGTGATGACTTGCTGACGTACTTCAATGGGCTTGGTCACTTCTGATTTAAAGGCAGCTTCTGCCGCACTATAAGCACTGTCTACATCGACACTGCTGGCTGCCTGCAATTCAAAAATCTCTGCTTGGCTAAAGGGATTGATATTCTTGATGTGACGTGTTGAAGTCCCTGCTCGCCACTGCCCACCAATATATTGCAAATCTAATGCGGTATAAGCTGACATCATTTCCATCCCATTTTTATCATTCATTCCAATGTAAAGGCTTCAGCATCGAAAAGCTATGAGAAAAACAGGATGAAGCTTATTCCATAATTTATTGTACAGCGCTATAACCTAAACAGGATGATGAATCTGCCGCATCGCTTTATAGATTCGCCAATAAATATAACAGCTAATGATGACTTCAAAACTTAGATCTTTAACTGTGGTGAGTTGCTCAAGCGCAGCCTCCTCCATGTTAACGGTCAACATGGGTAACAGCCCTTCGATGACAATGCCGATGGCAATAAAGAGGACTAAACTCTGAATCGTCACCGGCAGATACAATGCAATAAAGCGCTTTAAAAAATCTCGGCCTTGCTCGCCGCCATTGGCTTTAAATATGGCATTCACCCAGCTAATCAGCAGACCAACTTGTAAAACAAACGAAGCCCAAGCTTCTGTAGGTTTGGATTCTGGGGTTAACGTCAGTGCTAAGTAGCTAAAGAAAATCAATATTGAGCTGGCAATATAGTAGTTTTTATAATGGGTTTCAGAGACTTTATTCAGTCTTATATCATCCACCAACCGATTTACATTCCATAAATACATGGAGTTTCCTTTTCATTTTTTATGTCGACATTCTAACTTTCTCAAGCAATAAAAAAAGCCTCCGAAGAGGCTTTTTTTGATTTACAGATTAGTCACCTGTATAACCTTTTAATTTTAAACGGTAAGCATGAAGAAGCGGCTCTGTATAACCAGAAGGCTGCTCGCCACCTTTGAATACTAAGTCATAAGCAGCTTTGTATGCATAACCATCAAAGCTTGGTGCCATTGGCGTGTAAAGTGGATCGTTGGCATTTTGCTCATCCACAATTTTCGCCATACGTTTAAACACTTCTTCAACTTGCTCAGCAGTTACGATACCGTGACGTAACCAGTTTGCAACGTGTTGAGAAGAAATACGTAAAGTTGCACGGTCTTCCATCAAACCAACGTTGTTGATGTCTAGTACTTTTGAACAACCTACACCCAAATCAACCCAACGAACGACATAACCTAAGATACCTTGAAGGTTATTTTCGAGTTCTTTAGTTTTCTCTTCTTCAGACCAGTTTGTATCTGTCGCTAAAGGCGGCGTTAACAAGTCATCTAAAGATAGCGGCTGAGTATTCAACAACTCTTTTTGACGCTCAGAAACATTGCACTGATGGTAGTGAATCGCGTGAATTACAGCACCAGATGGAGACGGAACCCATGCACAACTTGCGCCAGCTTCTGGATGCTCAATCTTCGTTTTGTACATATCAAGCAACATATCTGGTTTTGGCCACATGCCTTTACCGATTTGCGCTTTACCACGTAAGCCGGCTTGAAGACCGATCATCACGTTACGGTTTTCATATGCAGGGAACCAGATTTGAGACTTCACTTCGCCTTTACGAACGAATGGACCTGCTTCCATGAAAGTATGGATTTCATCACCCGTACGGTCCATGAAACCTGTATTAATAAAGATCGTACGATCTTTCGCTTGCGCGATACAGTTTTTCAAGTTCACAGAAGTACGACGTTCTTCGTCCATGATACCGATTTTCAAAGTCTTCGCAGGTAGACCAAGCGCTTGTTCAGCACGCTCAAATAATTCAACTGCAAATGCAACTTCTTCTGGACCATGCATTTTTGGTTTAACGATGTACATAGAACCTTTACGAGAATTCTTGTTTTCGTTTTCGCCTTTAATGTCTGCAAACGTCAATAACGGTGTGATCAATGCATCCATGATGCCTTCGTAGATTTCAGCACCATCTACAAGGATCGCAGGGTTTGTCATCAAATGACCTACATTACGAAGCAACATCAATGAACGACCGTGAAGCGTAGTTTCACCACCGATTAAGTTTTTGTGCGTACGATCTTTATTTAATGTACGCGTGATGGTCTTACCATTTTTCTCGATTGACTCAGAAAGTGTACCTTTCATTAAGCCTAACCAATTACGGTAGCCTTCAACTTTCTCTTCAGCATCAACTGCTGCAATTGAGTCTTCCAAGTCTTGAATTGTCGTTACCGCAGCTTCAAGAACTAAGTCTTTCACGCCAGCAGCATCTGTTGAACCAATTGGGCTCGTCGCATCAACTTCAATGATTACATGTAAACCATTGTTTAAAAGTACGATTTCAGTTGGTGCAGCTTCGTCACCATTAAAACCAACAAACTGAGCTTCTTTCGCTAAAGTTGCAGTTGAGCCATCTTTTAGGCTTACAACTAACTTTTTGCCTTCTACCGCATATTTAGTTGCATCTGCATGGGAACCATTAGCTAGCGGAAAAGTCTCATTTAAGAAGTTTTTAGCAAATTCGATAACTTTTGCGCCACGAGCTGGGTTATAGCCCTTACCTTTTTCCGCGCCGTCTTCTTCAGAGATCACGTCAAAACCGTAAAGAGCATCGTAGAGTGAACCCCAACGTGCGTTCGCAGCGTTTAAGCAGTAACGTGCATTACGTACAGGCACTACTAATTGCGCACCAGCCAATAATGCGATTTCTTCGTCTACATTTTCTGTGCTGATTTGGAAATCTTCTACTTCTGGTAATAAGTAGCCAATTTCAGTAAGGAAAGCTTTGTAAGCTTCGAGTTCAAATTTGTTGTTGCGGTGCCATTCATCAATTTTCGCTTGAATGTCGTCACGCTTAGCCAATAGTGCTTTGTTCTTTGGGCTAAGATCGACAACGACTTGTTCAAAGTTTTTCCAGTAAGTTTCACTGTCTAAACCTGAACCCGGTAGTGCTTCATTTTCGATGAAATCGTAAAGTTCTTTAGCAATCGCTAACTTGCCTTTTTGAATACGTGCAGTCATTGTCTTTCCTGATATTGCTATTTTTTATAACAAGAGATTCTAGTATACCCATTTATACTTTGCTGAATAGTACTATCACATTCCTAAATAATGATCATTTTCTATGTAATGAAATACCCTCATCATTCAACATAATAAAGATCAGAAATACGACGTCATCATCAGCCTGAATACCTTTTTACAGTGTATAAAGTTTTTGAAATGTCGAAATTAGACTTAAGTGCAGAATTTTGTTCTAAAACTGAACAAATAGACCCAAGCGTCAAACAAACTCACTCGATTAAGCCATGAAATGCTGCCAATGTCGATGCTACAACTTCAACCAATCAGTTTAAATTTAACGCTTTTATCGATGAATTATTAAACAGCCATACTTCTTATTTAATGATGCTTTTATCATGAGACTTTGCTTTAACTTCTATTGTTCGTTCCACAGCTTTTCTTAATTTATACATGTTTTCTAAAACTAAAAATCAAAAAAAAGAACGCCATCAAGACGTTCTTTTTTCATTCCAACAGAAACGCTTAATTTTCTGCCGTAGATTCTGGTGCATTGATTTGACGGTGAGATGTATGTAGATAATCATCAGATTGCATTTCCAATAAGCGCGAACGTGTACGCTCAATTTCAAATGCCAATTTTTCACCTTGATATAATTCAATAATCGTATCTTCTGAAGTAAGCAACAACTTCACACCACGGTCATAAAACTCATCAACTAGATAGATAAAACGACGAGTCCCTTCAGACAAATAATCCGTCATGTGCGGCACATTACTCACCAAGACCGTATTATAAATATTGGCAATTTCAATAAAGTCTGCTGGGCTACGTGGTTTTAGGCAAAGTTCAGAATATTCACACCACAGTACATCTTCCGTATGACCAATGGTTTCCACAATACGCTGATTAATAATAATTGGCTCTTGTGAAACTGTTTGGGTTTGCGTTAATGCGGTAAAACGCTGCGCCATCCACAACTTATGTTCGTGGGTTAAGGGTGATTTAAACAACTGTGCTTGCTTCAATACACGTAAACGGTAATCCACACCTGCATCGACATTTAAAATAACGCAGTTCTTTTTCACCATTTCAATAGTCGGAATAAAACGGTCACGATGAATACCATTTTTATATAAACCATCTGGTGCAATGTTTGAAGTTGCTACAAGTGTGATTCCACGTGTAAATAATTTCTGGAACAAGTCACTTAAAATCATTGCATCAGTAACGTTCGATACAAAGAACTCATCGAAACAAATCACCACAGCTTCTTTGTAAATTTGATCTGCAACAAGCTCTAATGGATTACGTTGTCCTGATAGCTTATTTAACTCGCGATGCACATATTGCATGAAGTGATGGAAATGCATACGGGTTTTACGGCGAAATGGTACAGATTCATAGAACTGATCCATTAACCATGTTTTACCACGACCTACACCACCCCACATGTACACACCCTTCGGTGCAGTTTGACGGCGGAAGCGACGGAATGCTTTTTTCGACGCTTTAAAACGCTGTATTAATTCCTGCCAAACACGATCCAGCTCATGCACTGCTTGCGCCTGCTCTTGATCTGGTAAAAATTGACCAGATGCTAAAGCTTGAGCATAACGCTCAGCCGGTGAAATCGGTGTGAAAGAGGTGTTTTGTGTAGACTGAAATTCGGACATATCATTGAATACTTTTTTGGGCTACATAAATTATAGCGGAGATTGAATTTGAAGATATAACACTTTGGCATTAATCAACTTAGGCTATTTGTTATATTGGCGCGGACTATGACCAAACCAGCGTTTAAATGCGTGATTAAACGCCGCCGGCTCAGAATAACCGAGCAATTCTGCAATCATTTCAATTGAATACTCATTATATTCAATCATACGGAGTGCTTTATCTTTAATAATATCTTCACGAATTTGCTTATAACTGGTATTTAACTGTTGCAGTTGATGACGCAAAGTTCTTTCAGGCAAGTTCAACGCTTGAGCAGTTGCTGCCATACTTGGCATCGCACCACTTTGTAATTCCAAATAATCTTGCACACGTTGAACCAATGATGGCGCATCTTCATCGGCGCTTAAACGTTCTAACTCCGCAATACATTTCGACTCATATAATCGAAAAGTAATAATATCTGCGGAAGGGATCCGAATATCTAAAACATCTTCATCGAACCAAAATGCCGCAAATGGCGCACCAAATCGAACTTGAGAGCCATAATAATCAGTAAACATTTTTAATTTTTCAGGATCTTTGGGGTCAGCGAACGGCAAATCAATTTGAACTTGCGGTGTAGATAGCCCCATCATTTTGTACAGATCACGGATGAATTTATACGTTCCTGAAATCTCTGACTGTGCCAATAATGCACCCAGTGGTGCATACACATCTTGGGGTTGATAACATAAGGCCACTTTATGCTGACTGATTTGCAAACTCAAACGCCCAGTTAGATGTGTCAACTGTTGAAAGCGAATCCCCTGATTTAAAGCTTGGCGTAAAGTATCACTAGTAACCAATAACATCAGCAATGGGCCATAACCCGCCAACGTATAATGTTGACCAATAAATAACCCTTGTTCAGGTTCTACATCTTTACCAATGACTTTCAGTACATCCCACTCCAAACTCGGATGGATCACTGAGGTGGGATCGAGTGCGTCGACACGCAGCCCAATGGTTTGCAAACGTTGATCGACATCTACGCCTGCTTTACGCATTCCTTGTACTAAATACATCAGGCTTAGAATGGATCGTTTCATAAATCGTAAAATGACATTAAATTTCTTCTTTTTTACTACAAATTTGCAATTATGAACATTGCCGTTTCGATCAATTTTTCTGTCACCTCAATCATATTGTTCTGATCATGAACTCAAGTATGCTTAGCCTGTAATCTCGCTTGGAATTAAAAAAATGATGCAGGAAGCGCAAACAAAAACAATGCAAACCTCTAAAGCCAATTCGGAAATTCATACGCAAATCGCTATCATCGGCGGTGGTTTTGGTGGTATTGCTATGGCAATACGGCTTTTCCAACAAGGCAATCAAGATTTCCTGATTCTCGAAAAAGCCAATGATTTTGGTGGAACTTGGCGTGAGAACCGCTACCCTGGCGCTGCGTGTGATGTGCAATCACATATGTATTCGCTTTCTTTTGCACCCAAAACAGATTGGTCAAAACGTTATGCCGAAGCACCTGAAATATTTGATTATATCCAACACGTCACCCGTGAATATAATTTAAAACAATTCTGTCGCTTTAATAGTGAAGTGCTTTCAAGTCGATACAATGAATCAACCTGCGACTGGCATTTAGAACTCAAAGATGGTGTTAAAATTACCGCTCAATACGTGATTTTTGCATCTGGCCCGCTACATGTCCCGCAAATTCCACACATTCCGGGCATTGAAAAATTTAAGGGTAAAGTGTTTCATTCTTCGCAATGGGATCATCAATATCCATTAGAAGGTAAAAAAGTCGCATCGATTGGTACAGGCGGCAGTGCCATCCAATACATTCCAGAAATCGCACCACAAACACAGCAACTGTATGTTTTTCAGCGTACCGCGGCTTGGGTCATTCCACGAGATGAACGTAGTTATCATGGTTTAGAAAAATCATTATTTAAAAAATATGATTGGTTTCGAAAAATTCACCGCGCTCGCCTGTATTGGACCAACGAATCACGTGTCGTACCAATTGTTAAACCAACCACCATGAAATATGCGCAAAAACTGGCAGAACTGTATATTAAATACCAAGTCAAAGATGCTGAACTTGCCAAGAAACTAACGCCAAACTACATCATGGGTTGTAAACGCATTTTAATTTCTAATAAATACTTTCCAACGTTTAATCGACCTAATGTGGAATTGGTCAGTGATGCAATACAAGAAATCACTGAAAATGCCATTATTACCAAAGATGGAAAATCCCGTGAAATCGATTGTCTGATCTATGGCACAGGCTTTATTACCGATCCAAGAATTTATTTAAAATCATTTAAATGTATTGGTGAAAATGCTCAAGAACTCAAACAAGTTTGGCAAGCTGGCGCAGAAAGTTTTTATGGCATTTGCACCAAAGGCTTTCCAAATCTATTCCAATTATTAGGCCCCAATACCGTACTTGCGCATAATTCAGTGGTATTTATGATTGAGGCACAAGTCGATTACATCTTACAAATGATGCAATTGGTTTCAAAATCTAATGTTCAAGCCATCGCTGTCAAAGATCAGGTGCAAGATCAATTTAACACTCATGTACAAGACATGCTTGATGGCACGGTATGGCAATCAGGCTGCGTAAGCTGGTATCAACAAAATGGCGGTAAAAATTTTGCACTGTGGCCAACTTATACATGGAAATATTGGCTGGCTACTCGAAAAATAAATCCAGCCGATTTTCGACTCCTCAGTAAAACAAAATCTAGTCATGCAGCTTAAGTAATAACAGTTCATAATAGGCAGGTATTCATTATCTGCCTATTTTTGTATGCAATCTTTCTGGTTGATTTTCCAGCTCTTGGCCTGTTTAGGGCTTGGTTTTATACTTGCACGTCGCCTACCCACTTGGCTTGAAAAAATCGCCTTTAAACTCCTGCCTTACTTTACTTATATTTTGTTATTTGCGATTGCGATCGAATTTTCTGAAACATTACACACCATTTCAGCACCTCTGCAAATCCTCTCTTCATCAGTACTTATTGCACTATTGACCTCAGTGGGTGCTTTTATTTGCTGCTATATTTTATTTAAGCTTTTAGGCTATAAACCCAGTCATGGCAAAGTGTCCATGCAGTTAGTAACAAGCTCACTCATCAATATTAGCTATGCTTTTATTGCATTGGGTTTAGGTTATGCTTTTGCTGAAATGGCAGCACATTTTAGTCTTCAGCCACATATGAGTACTTGGGATCTACTTTTAGTCTTCATGTTTCTGATTGGGCTTGATCTCGCCTACTCACCGCTCGATCGTTCTTGGTTAAATTGGAAAATTCTACTTGTTCCACTCGGTTGTATCGTCGGTTCACTTTTGGGCGCTTTTGCTGCTGCCTATCTATTGCCACAAATCAGCTTGAAAGATTTGATTATGCTGTCACAAGGCTATGGTTTCTATTCGATGACAGGCATCGTCGTAACTGAATTAAAAAATGCGCATCTAGGTAGTATTGCGTTGATGAATGATTTATTCAGAGAAATCTTTGCGATTGTGTTTATGTATATTATTGGCTGGCGCTACCCACGCTCTGCAATTTCATCTGCGGGTGCAACAGCTATGGATGTCACCCTACCCATGGTCAAACAAGCCTGTGGGAATGATTTTATTCCACATGCCATGGTCAGCGGCTTTATCCTTTCTGTACTTGCACCTATATTGGTAAGTATATTGGCGGCTATCTAACCCCCTCACCTAAATCCTCTCCCAAAGGGAGAGGACTTTCTCTCTCCCTTTGGGAGAGAGTTAGAGAGAGGGTAAATATTAAAGTGTCGCCAAAATATCTTTTAAAGTTTGACGCATATTGTCCGATTTAGTAATTGGACGGCCAATCACCAAATGTGTAGAACCATCAAGCATAGCTTGTTTAGGTGTCACAATTCGTTTTTGATCATCAGCAGCAGAACCTGCAGGACGGATACCCGGTGTCACTAAAGCAAACTCTGCACCCAAAGTTTCACGCAGCATTTTCGCTTCTTGAGCTGAACACACCACACCATCTAAGCCACTTTCTTTCGTTAAAGTCGCAAGACGTTTCACGTGTTCAAATGGTTCAACATCCAAACCTAAATCAGCAAGATCTTCACGCCCCATCGAGGTCAAAACCGTAACAGCAATCAGCTGAGTATTGTAATTGCCCGCCTTTAAGCGCTCTACACAGGTTTCCATCATTTTACGGCCACCTGATGCATGGACATTGACCATCCACACACCCATATCCGCAGCTGCACAAACTGCTTGCGCTGTAGTGTTTGGAATATCATGGAATTTTAGATCTAGAAATACTTCAAAACCTTTATCATGCAATGCCTTAACGACACTTGGGCCCTCATGGGTAAATAACTCTTTACCAACCTTAACTCGACATAATGCAGGATCTAACTGCTCTGCAATTGTAAGTGCGTCATATTGGCTTTTAGCATCTAGTGCAACGATGATACTCAAGAGACTTACCCTTCATTTTGACAAAATTAGTACATTATAGATGGATTCAACTTGATCAGAAAGTCATAAAACTCATGTTATTTGAAATGATTAATTTGAATTGAGCTATCTCATTATTTTATTTGAGATAAGCGTATTATTTTTTCAGCCCATAAAAAAACACTCCGATGATCCACCAGAGTGTTAAATATAAAATTTAAATCTACTCATAAAAGTAGTTCATTTACTTCAAAAACCCAATTATAACGGGTTAGAAGGACGCTCATTTGCATCAATATCTAAAACTGTCTTTTCATGACGCGTATGTGCAGCCGCTTCAGCAGCAGCCAGTTGAGCAGTTTGAATTTGCTCTTTACGTAGGCGGTCAATATCTTTACGTAGACGTTTAATTTCCCAGTTATTTTGAAATACTCGAAATACTTGCACTGCCAATAAAAGACCTAACACCAAACCTAATGACAAGGTTAATAGCAATAAAAGCCCTAAACGCATTGCAGGCACTTGTGTAAACAACAAATCGACCGAAAGTTCAGTTCCGTTTTGCAGAACCAAAGCCAATGAGTATCCAAATAGGACCAGTAGAATTACGACCAATACGTAACGCATAAACACCCCTAACAATGTTTTGAATTAGTTTGCAGATTCGTTTACCGCATCACGTAAAGCTTTACCAGGTTTAAAGTGCGGTACAGCTTTTGCTGCAACTTCAACTGATTTACCTGTTTTTGGGTTACGACCCACACGTGGTTCACGGTGATGTAATGCAAAACTACCAAAACCACGGATTTCTATTCGGTTGTCTGTAGACAAAGCTTCGATCATTTGATCGATCATTATCTTAACGGCCTCTTCCACTAAGGGTTCAGCTAAGTGTGGGTTTTTAAGAGAAATACGCTCTATTAAGTCAGACTTATTAAGTGCTTCAGTAGTCATCTGCGACCTCTTTAATTATCAAGCTACCTAGGATCAGTTTCCTGATAATAACCTGTTTAAATACAAAACGGTAGCGTAATAATCACTTACTACGCTACCGTTACAGTAATTGTGTAAAATATATTAATTAATTTACATTAACAATACAATTCAAACACTTACTTAGTGGTTCATTTGAGCTTTGATCAAATCACCAATAGTCTTAGGACCATTGTCTGAAGTTGCTGTAGCTGTCTTGTTCAAGTTAGCTACTGCTTCTTTTTCTTCAGCTTCGTCTTTCGCTTTGATAGACAAGTTGATAGAACGTGATTTGCGGTCTACGTTGATGATTTTAGCTTCAACTTCTTGACCAACTTCAAGGAACTTAGTTGCATCTTCAACGCGGTCGCGGTTGATTTCAGATGCTTTAAGAGTCGCTTCAACTTCGTCAGCTAACTTAACAGTAGCGCCTTTAGCGTCAACTGCAGTTACAGTACCTTTAACAAGCGCACCGCGTTCGTTAGCAGCCAAGAAATCGTTGAACGGATCGCTGTTCATTTGTTTGATGCCAAGGCTGATACGGTTGCCTTCAGCGTCTACTGAAAGGATAACCGCTTCAACTGTGTCACCTTTCTTGTAACGACGGATAGCTTCTTCGCCTTGTTCGTTCCAAGAAATGTCAGACAAGTGAACTAGACCATCGATACCGCCTGGTAAACCGATGAAGATACCGAAGTCAGTGATTGACTTGATAGTACCTGAAACTTTTTCACCTTTGTCGTGTTCTTTAGCAAACTCTTCCCATGGGTTAGCACGAGTTTGTTTGATACCAAGAGAAATACGACGACGCTCTTCATCAACTTCAAGAACCATAACGTCAACTTCGTCACCGATCTGAACAACTTTAGATGGGTGGATGTTTTTGTTAGTGTGGTCCATTTCTGAAACGTGTACTAAGCCTTCAACGCCTTCAGCGATTTCAGCGAAGCAACCGTAGTCAGTTAAGTTAGTTACACGAGCTTTAACGATAGAACCTTTAGGGTAACGGTTCATGATCGCTAACCATGGATCTTCGCCTAATTGTTTAAGGCCTAAAGATACGCGGTTACGTTCGCGGTCGAATTTAAGTACTTTAACAGTAACTTCTTGACCAACTTCAACAACTTCTGAAGGGTGCTTGATACGTTTCCAAGCCATGTCAGTGATGTGAAGAAGACCATCAATACCACCAAGGTCAACGAATGCGCCGTAGTCAGTAAGATTTTTGATAGTACCAGTAACTGTTTGACCTTCTTCAAGCTGAGCAAGAAGAGCTTCACGGTCAGCTGAAGATTCAGCTTCCATAACAGCACGACGAGATACAACAACGTTGTTACGTTTAGCATCAAGTTTGATTACTTTAAATTCTAACTCTTTACCTTCTAAGTGAGTAGTATCACGAATAGGACGAGTATCAACTAAAGAACCTGGAAGGAACGCACGAACTGGACCGATGTCAACAGTGAAACCGCCTTTAACCTTACCAGAGATAACACCAGTAACGATTTCGCCGTCTTCAAAGATTTTTTCAAGTTTAGTCCAAGTTTCAGCACGTTTAGCTTTTTCACGTGATAAAACTGTTTGACCCATACCGTTGTCAAGAGCTTCAACAACTACGTCAACAGTGTCGCCAACTTGAACTTCAAGTTCACGTTGTTCATTTAAGAATTCAGCGCGGTCAACAATACCTTCTGATTTAAGGCCAGTGTCAACTGTTACCCAGTCAGAGTCGATATTTACTACAACGCCTTGGATGACAGCACCCTTTTCAACGTTGAGGTTTAATTCGCTTTCTTCAAAGAGGGCTGCAAAAGATTCGGTCATGATATACCTAGTAAAGTCAGCGGTCTTGGATCAGACAAGGCCGGTTTAATTAAGCGTCTACATAGTCCATATAAGACTGATCAAGCTATGCTTCTGCTGAAAATTCTTTAGTTTGCTAATTGCTGATCGATGTAATTCGTCATCAGCGTGAATACTTCATCAATACTCAAAGTTGAACTATCAATGAAATAAGCATCTGGCGCAGGCTTGAGTGGAGCGACTGTGCGTTCCATATCTCGCTTATCACGCGCTTCGATATTAGCTAAAATGTCGTTTATTTTAACATCCACGCCCATAGCCTGCAACTGATTTAGACGGCGCTCTGCACGGGACTGAGCAGAAGCCGTTAAATAAATCTTGGCTTGAGCATTGGGAAAAATCGTAGTTGCCATGTCACGGCCATCTGCAACCAAACCAGGTGCTTGGGCAAAGGCATGCTGACGTTCTAAAAGCGCAGTTCTAAGTGCAGGAATTGCAGCAACTTTTGAGGCAAACTCTCCGACTCTCTCAGTACGGATAACTTTTGAGACATCTTCACCATCTAAAAGCACCGAAACACCTGCTTCATTTGTCACAAATTGTATGTCTAAATTTGTTGCAATTTTTACGCATTCATCGAGCTTTGAGTCTAATGCATCAATTAAGTCTTGCTTATGCAATGACAATCCCAACAGACGATATAACGCACCTGAGTCGAGTAAGTGGAACTGATAATGTGCCGCAATTTTTGCTGCCAATGTTCCTTTACCTGAGCCACTTGGGCCATCAATTGTAATGATTTGAACTGTCATTGCTCTTCCACTTTTGTTTATACGGTTTTTGCAAGTTTTGAAAAACCAATTTTAATCGCTGACTTCAGTTGCGCAAGGATTAATTGACTAACGAATGGCGCACGCGCCTGTAATTCAATCGTATAAGTGACTAAAGTACGCGCAGCATCAATCGCTTCGAATTGAATCACACCCAAATGATGTTTCACCAAAGGGTTTTTAATAATCTTATATTCAATGCGTTGGTTTGGCTCAAGCAAGGTAATTTGCTCTTGTAACGGCTTCACTGGCCCAAAGCCCATACGACGTACTGAACCTACACCATCAGGACGCTTAGGATCTGCAGAATCTTTGACGCGCACCACTTGAATCGGTGCAAAAGCCACGTTATAGGTCGAATGTTTTGAAAGTAAGTCAAAAACCTGCTCGACCGGTGCATTAAATTCTTTTTTTACTTGAATGGATTTCATGGTGTACCCTATTTTATTTGACAATATTAATTGTCAGTAGAGTTTACTTGATTTTTTAAATTAAGTTCAGTCAAAGTGGCTTTTTCCTGTAACTTCATCAGTCGTTTTTGTTCACGACGCATTTTAAAAAAATCACTTAATTGTTGGGAGCATTGCTCTTGTAGGCAACCATGCTCAAACTCAAAGATATGGTTATAGTAGCCTGAATTTAATAATTGACGCGAACTGACCAAAGAACCTGCTTTAGGCTCAGTCGTCGCAAATACCACACGTTTAATTCTCGAATGTACCAAAGCACCCACACACATTGTGCATGGCTCCAATGTTACATATAAGGTTGCATCATCAGGTAAACGGTAATTATCGATATTTAAACAAGCTTGACGCAAAGCTTGTACTTCCGCATGCGCGGTGGGATCTTTCAAAGAAATAGGCGCATTAAACCCTGCACCTATGACTTGATTTTGACTCACAATCACTGCACCTACAGGAATTTCTTGCAATTCGGCAGCTTGCGCAGCTTGCTCGAAAGCAAGCTGCATCCAATGCTCATCACTATGTTGGTTTTGTTCAGACATCAATTAACTAAATTACACCATACTGTCTTAACAGTGCATTCCAACTGTCAATATTGGTTACAGGAGGATCGTCAGCCAAAATCCCTTTAAGGGAAAGGTCTGTACCTTTTTTCCACTCTGGGGACAGGTCTTTATCAACAAGACGTGCACGCACACCTTCCACAAAGTCCGCATGACGAATTTTCCACTCTGAAATTTGAGTTTCTAGTTCAAACACTTCATTCCAAGAATGCACTTTTTTCCCCCACTGCCACAATAACCATGTTAATGCTGCGGTTGCAGGTGAACCTTTTTGCAGATTTTCACTGGCTTGGCGTAGCCAATCACTGCGTGCATCGCTTAAACCAATAATTGATTCATAGTCATGTTCAAAATTGTGCCCACGGCACACACTCTGAATCACATCTAATGAATTTTGTAATGGGCCCGGCCCCACAGGACGATGCATACTATTTAAAGTGTCATCAATGGCACGGAAATCGCCCGCTGGATAATGATCCCAATCAATATTGATGACAGTTTCAAGTACGTTATCACGCTGAGCATCACAAATATGCGTTGCCCAGCCGATACCATAAGCACCTGCTGCGGTCATAATCGAGCCTGTTAATCCCGTAAACAAACCAATAGCAC
Organism: Acinetobacter sp. YH16056_T; assembly: GCF_024605895.1. Taxonomy (NCBI): domain Bacteria; kingdom Pseudomonadati; phylum Pseudomonadota; class Gammaproteobacteria; order Moraxellales; family Moraxellaceae; genus Acinetobacter; species Acinetobacter sp. YH16056_T. The sequence goes on from NZ_CP094545.1 coordinate 2,028,659, forward strand.
CACGGTCAGCTAGGAAACGCGTCGCACCTACATCTGGATACAAACCGATATTAATTTCAGGCATTGCTAAACGCGAATAAGGTGTCACCAAACGGAAAGGTGCGGCCATAAATAGACCTAAACCACCACCCATGACATAACCTTCGCCCCAAACCAAAATCGGCTTTGCATAGTTATGCAGCAGCAAATCTAGGGCATATTCTTGTTCAAAGAATTTATTCGCCGTTTCAACTTCATCATTGACCACCAATTGTCGCAATTTGCGTACATCGCCACCTGCACAAAATGCTTTCGGCGTAGTGGAATCCAACCAAATCGCTTTAACAGCATCATCATGTTGAAAGTCCTGAAAGACTTCAAGCAATGCTGTACAGATAGATTCATCTAATGCATGAAGCGATTTTGGGCGATTCAGGCGAACAATGCGCCAGCCCTTTTTCGCTTCTTCCACAATCAGATCTGGGTGATAATTTTTTGAAACGGGAGAATAAGTCATGCGTCCAGCTGCCAGTCTATTGGCTCAATGCCATTTTGTTTAAGATAATTATTACTTTTTGAGAACACCTTACAACCAAAAAAACCACCGCGGTTTGCAGCCAAAGGTGATGGATGCGCGGCTTTTAGCACCAAGTGCTTATTTTGGTCAATGCGTTGTCCCTTACGCTGTGCATATGCCCCCCATAAAATAAAGACAATATGCTCACGTTGCTCATTTAAAACATCAATCACATGGTCTGTAAAATCTTCCCAGCCACGTTTTTGATGTGAAGTTGGTTGCCCAGCCTCAACAGTCAGTACCGCATTTAAAAGCAAAACACCTTGTTCTGCCCAGCGTGTTAAGTCCCCATGTTTTGACACAGGCACCCCAAGGTCGGTATTTAACTCATGGAAAATATTACGTAAAGAAGGTGGTAATGCAACCCCCTTTTGTACCGAAAAACTCAAGCCATGTGCCTGATTTGGCCCATGATAAGGGTCTTGGCCTAAAATCACCACCTTTACATTCGCCATAGGCGTCGTATTTAAGGCATTAAAAATCAGCGGATTCGGAGGATAAATCACTTTATCCTGTTTCATTTGTTGTATCAGAAAGTCTTTTAACTCATCCATGCGGGGGCTAAGCAGAAACTCACTTAGACCATATTTCCAGCTAGCATCAAGCTGCACTTTAGCGAGTTTTGCTTGTTGCTCTTCTGTTAAAGACATCACTGTTAACTAATCCTAATAAAACCAAATATTTACTTAAATTTTAACTTGTAAATCAACTGCAGGGTTTAAAAATTTTTGACCCTGTTTTAATTTTTCATACATCTGGGGATCGTTCCATTCCGACTGAACCTGTTCGGAAAAGACGATTTGATCTAACTGCAACAGCCCCATTTGTGCGTTGTCGATATCTTCTAAAAAGCTTTGCGCATAGCCTGTGTCCGTCTCATGTACGATCACAGAATACACTTCAACATCACCCTCACCATTTTGAGTTTCTGTTGATTTTAGAACTTGTTGTGCCAAGTAAAAGAAGATCCGTGAAAACTGTTCTGCTGAAGGCGATACGGGTAGTTGAACCCAACGTGCGCTGAACTGCTTGCAGGCACGAATGTACTCGGCATCATCATGTTGCCAAAAACAAATCGCGTGATCAAAACTGTCAAATAAGTCTTTAATTACCCCTTTGAGCAAACCGAAATCGTAAACCATTTGTCCATGGTCAAGTTTCGACGCTTTAAGTAATAGTTCGACTTTATAACTGTGTCCATGAATGGAACGTTTGCAACGGTCTGACGTGCAATTACGCACGATATGCGCGTTTTCAAACTTAAATAACTTACGAATTAACATGTGTCGTAATGCAATCAAATAATCTATGGGTTCTTAGAGATTATAATGCAAAAGTCTAACAAGAGGCATTAATTTTGCTATTCAGCACAATTGGGAAAAGGCATCATGAAAATTTAGCGACCTTTAAGACCTAAAATGGTGCCATACTGCGAAAAGCCACATATACATCTTTATCTTTTCGCACTAACTCACTGGTAAATTGACGCTTTCTTTCATTTAAAATAATTTCAATTTGCGCTTTAAAATAGTTCGACTGCACACCCAATTGTGAATTTAAAACTTCTCGATTTTCTGTGCTCACCTGTGCAAATGGCTCCATTGCCCATAAATCATTGATATTTTCGAAATGTTCAAATTTGGCAGCTTTTTGTTGCAAAGCTTGTTCGACTGCATTGACATCTAAACGATCATCCAAGGTCGCTAACAAAAATGCAGGAGCAGTATTAATGTTTACTGTTGTTTCATGCGAGGGCAAGCTACTCACATAGGGCGCAATCAGTTTATATTGAGCACCTTCAAAACCACGGACTGATTTCAGTTCTTCCACACTATGAAATTTTGCATTTGGCGGTAATGCCGCATTATTTAAACCACGATAGTACGCCAGCTCTGCCCCCATCGGGCCAGAAGTCTCATCATCTTCATCTTGCCAATCAATCACGGCTTGACTTAATTCTGCGGGTAAACCAACACGCTGCAATATTTTTTCAAACCATAGCTTTGCTTTGTCATTTACCACACCCTCTTCTGAAACCAAACTATTGAGGTTAAATTTTCCAGATTCGTCTTGCAGCACACCTGCAACAGTTCCACCTTCCACTGGAAAGGCGGGCATAGGCTGAGCCCAATTTTCTTGGAGGTGATCCACCTGCCCTGCATTTTCGGCATCATTTACTAAAAGTTCAGCAAAAAATGCTTCGGCACTTTTCGCATATAACAACGACTGATTTTGGCGCATCACATAAGCGGTATTTTCAGAAGTATGGGCTTGTTGTTTTGCGATACCTGCTGCAACTATGGTTGCCAAAGCTACCATCATCAGGATAGTTAACAAAGCGATACCACGTTGCTGTTTCATACGCAACTCCGAACTTCAAATGACTCTACTACCTGACCGCTAACCATTCTTATTTTTATCCAATAAAAAATCAGTATTTAACAAACTGAATAACCATTCGTAGTTTGTCCCATCAACTGTGAGCTGCATCCTGATACCCCGCGGTAACAGTTGTATGGTTTTTTCATTATTCAAATCAGCGGCAGCATCTGGCCAATTCTCTAACTCATTTGGATTGAGTACCGTGATTTTATATTGTTCAACATTATCCAGTAAAACACTCGAATCTGGCTGATCATGCCCCGTTTGGTTGAGATTTTTAAATTTTAGCCGATACAATTTTTTTTCATCAGCTTTGTATTGATATTCCACTCGCTCGTCAGGTGCAATGCCCTGATTTAATGGATCAGTGACACCTGTCTTACTGAAATTAAATCGGCCATTTTGCAATACTAACGCTGGTTGAATATCTCCATTAATATTGGCAGTTAAGGGCACAGCTTGTACTGTGTCTCTGAGAATTTGCTGATGGGCATCTTGCAACTGACTAAGCCTTGCCTCATGGGTTGCGTTTCGTTCCTTCACTTTCGAGACATAATCAAAAACCTTCCAACCCAAAGCAGACAGCACTGCGAAAATAGCAATCGCAACCAAAAGCTCAACTAAGGTAAATCCTGCTTGATTCTTCATTCCTTGCTGTACAAGCACAGGCATATCTTGAGATGTACGTTTTTTTCTAGTTATTATTTTCATCCAACGGAGCCTTATAGTTAAAGAACACCAAACTGCTAATCCCTGCTTCAACATCGCCTGTTTCAGCATTCATCAAACTCACTTGGATATCAATCCGTTGTACATTTGGACTAATGGTGGCTTGGGCTTTTTTGTCAATTTGCCATTGTTCGCCTTGTTCAGTGACTTGTTTAGATGCAGTACCCGTCATCCATTCACGATTGATTTCCATCTTAGCGATTTCATTCAACGCGACAAATTGTGCTTTATTTCTTAAAATTGCGTGTGCTGTCGACTGTGTATATTGCATCGCAACATTAGACAAAGCCATTGCCGCAGTCGCAAAAATCGCCAATGCCACCATGACTTCAAGTAGTGTAAACCCTTTAGCCCGCATTAACTTTCCCTAAATGATCGATTTCGATTTCATTACCAATGGGACGTTCTTCAAAATAAAACTGTATACGCACAGGCTTTACCTCACCATTGCCCAACCAAATCAACTTGGGTGCATTGGTATTTAACAAATCATCATTATTGGCATTTGCATACTGCTGATCTAAAGGCTGAATCGTAAAAGAGACATTTTCAGGTAATACTCGGGTTTCAAAATCTTTATAGTTTTGCCATTTATTATTCTGATTTAAAATACTATTTTCTACACGTTTTTGTTCTGGTAAATATTCTTGTACCGCATAGCTTTGCGTGTTGACATCCGTTCCAGCGTTTTGCTGTAAGGCCAATATCAAAGCTTGATCATTTGCATCGCGTAAAATTCGTTTCAGATCCATTACAAACACTTCACGTGCCTGCATGGCTTTGCGTTGATCTGTCCCACCGATATTTAAAAGCACCAATGAGGCCATGATGCCCATAATCACAATCACCACCATCAATTCTACGAGGGTGAATCCACGAACCGATGATGGTGATGCACTTTTCATAAGCAGCCTTTAAGCGAATTGAGCAACCGCATGCACTTGTTTTGGTAAGGCCAAGGCTTGATCAATATAAGCAACCCGCAAGGTGTCTCTTGAACCCAAATAACGCTGATAAAAACTAGAGTTCAAAATTGCTGCGGCGCCATGTGTAAGTGACCAAATCGAAGCAAGATAATCACGTACTGGCATGCTACTTTGAATCGACTCCAAATAACGCTCAGTCATACGAATGATCAATCGTAGGCGTTGTTTGCGCACTTGATATAGTTCACTAAACAAGTGCTGAATACCCACACCCGTTGTCGATAAACGCTCTTCAATTTGGTGAAACAACACTGTACGTTCTGGGTGATGTAAGTGATGCAACATAAAGAAAGCAAGGTGTTCAGGAAAAGCTTTATCGGTGTCTTTAATCATTTCCAATAACATGCGTTCATTACGAATAATGAGCAACATATATAGTTCATCTTTACTTTGAAAATGTTTATATAACGTCCCTTTTGCCAAGTCGAGTTCTGCCGCTAGCGCATCTAGTGTCATCCCTGCTTCGCCATTTTCCAATAGCAGCTGCTCTGCCACTTGGAAAATTAATGCCTCTCTTGCTCTAAACTGAGCTTGACGATCCATCTTCACCCTATACTCTCTTACTCTTATATCAATTCAAATTATTTACTTAAGATTGAGGAGATTTTCAAAGTTTTGCATTGTAATGAAAGCCATCTCTTCAATTGACTTATCATATACATCACTTAAGGCTTTGGCTACATAAGGAACGTATTTTGGTTCATTAGACTTTCCTCTATAGGGCATCGGTGCAAGATATGGACTATCTGTTTCAATGAGCACGCGATCCAGTGGCACTTGCTTGGCCACATCACGCAAATCTTGTGCATTTTTAAAAGAAACAATGCCTGAAAATGACACGTAATAACCGCAATCTAAGACCGCTTTTGCCGTTTCCCAATCTTCAGTAAAACAATGCAAAATACCGTGAGTGGATTTCTCTGCACGGATAATATCCACCGTATCATGCTTTGCAGAACGGGTATGAACAACCACTGGTTTTTTTACAGCTTGTGATGCGTGAATATGGCGGGCAAAGCATTCTTTTTGCTCTGCAATAAAGTCTGTACTATGAAAATAGTCCAGCCCTGTTTCACCAATCGCCCAAACCTTTTCAGGTTGTGCTAATTCAATGAGATATTCTTCTGTTGCCCGAGCCATCGTTGCAGGATCTTCACATGGGTGAACCCCAACGGAATAACCCACATCAGCATGACGTGATGCAATTTTTGAAAGTTCGATATGGTCATCTAGATCAACCGAGATACTCATAAATTTTGAGACCCCGGCTTGACGAGCCTGATCCAATGCAAGATCTAAATTACCCTCATAAGGGCTTAAGTCAAGCATGGTTAAATGGCAATGGGTATCTACAAACACAATATGTACCTACAAGTCTTCACTGTTGTAACTACATAGTGTAACTTCTACGCCCCTCAGATTTAAGCCCTGCAAGTAAACGTTCTGCTTCTGTTTTGAAATAAACGCCTTTTTCGCCGCTTAATTGAATTCCAAAGCCTTGTGGTTTAATGCCATTTTGCTTTTGCGAAATCCAAATCACTTTCCCTGTCAAAGGAATTTTTATACTTTGTTCAGGCAAAGTCGCCAATAAGAAAACCTCATCACCCATTTTCACAGCTTGCTTTGATGGTACAAATAAACCGCCACCAACGACATAAGGCATGTAGCTCGCAAAAAGTGTTTCCACATCTGGAATATTAGCGTGAACGATCCCGCCCATACGTGGTTGCATGATGTTTCCCCTTAATTAAACATTCATCAGTTTGATGCAAAGCTCATCTACGACCAGATTCCCCTGTACGTTCTGCTCAATGAACTGCTTAGACTGCTGTAATTCTGTATAAATCCCAAAGAGTGTTTCGAGCGAATATTGCTCTGCCAACACCCCAAAATCCAAATCTATATTTTTTATGGATTGATTTAGCTTGACACAAATTATATCGGACAACAAGTATTCAAACATTTGACTAAAATCACTAAAACTCAGAGCTTTATTCCACTTGGTCGCAATTGCCATCGGCATATTTTTTTGTGTCACAAGTTTTTGCCAATCTTGTAGAAACTCTTGGCGCATATTTAGCCATTCACTACTTGCCAATGAAATCGCTTGTAATGGCATTTGACTAGCTAAGTTCATGAGAACTTTGCGCTGGGTTTCACCACTATCGGGCAAATGCTGCTGTAAATATTGCTGTGATTGTTCCGGTTCAATACGATCCAATGCATAGTGCTGCATTCGACTGCGAATGGTTGCCGGCAATTTCAAATAATGCTCTGCCAATAACATAATCACAATCCGCTCGCCCGGCTCTTCCAATGTTTTCAGCAATGCATTTGATGATGCAATGTTTAATGCTTCAGCAGGCTCAATCAACACAACTCGCCAACCGTCTACGGTTTGCTGTACAAAAGGCAATAAATCACGAATTTTCTCGATTTTAATTTTGGCGTTTTGCTTTTTATTGTCTTCATCTGTACTGATATGGACAAAATTTGGATGTGTATCTGACTTTAACCACTGGCAACTCCCACACTCACCACATGGCTCAGTTCGCTCATCACGTTTTTGACACAGCACCCAAGCAAGAAATTGTTTTGCAAATGCCTCTTTACCACAGCCTTTTTTGCCATACAAAAGCACGCCATGTCCCAGTTGTGGAAAACGGCTGGTTAATGTATTCCATGTATTTTGCTGCCAAGGGTACACTTGCGCCACAATGTCATTTTGCATAAATCGTTAAACCTTATTCGAAGTTTGAAACATCCATTTGGTTCAAACGATCAAGGTCAGCTTGAGTATCTACGCCCGGTGGTAGGTTCGCTTCTGCCACAGCAATGGCAATACGGTGACCATTTTCCAAAACGCGTAATTGTTCAAGGCTTTCTAATTTTTCTAGTACACCCATATCCCAAGTGACATATTCTTGAAGGAGTTTTACGCGGTATGCATAAAGTCCTAAATGACGAAAAGCTTGATCATGCAAGGTTTTTTCAGCTTGCTTTGCACCGTCTCGGTCATAAGGAATAGTCGCACGACTGAAATAAAGCGCTTGATTGTGCTTTGACATCACCACTTTGACAATGCTGTCACGTTGAAATTCTTCTAGACTATGAATCGGCTCGCAGAGTGTCGACATCGAACATGTCGGCTGATCTACAAGTAATTGTGCAACTTGTTTTACCAATTGAGCGGGAAGCAAAGGTTCATCACCTTGCACATTGACAATAATGTCATCACTTGCCCAACCTTTGATACGCGCAACTTCACTTAAACGATCTGTCCCAGATGGATGCTCTGCAGAGGTCAATACCACATCAACCCCTTCCGCACGACACACTGCGGCAATACGTTCATCATCTGTAGCAACACAAAGATCATCGAATCCTGCAACTTTTTTGGCTTGATCGACCACACGTAAAATCATCGGACGGCCATGAATTTCAAGCAATGGCTTACCTGGTAAACGTGAACTTGAAAAACGTGCAGGAATAACAATATGTTTCATAAATTAAATGCCTTCGGGAAGTTTCAGACCCAGTTGTTTCAACTGTGCATGCAAAGTTTCATAACACGCAGGTGACAACACTGCATCTACAGGAACAACCCATATTTCTCTTTTAAAATCTGGATTATTTTTGAGGATCGCTAAAATTTTAACTGCATCTTTTTCAGTAGTAATGATGGGATTGGCATCTTCAAACTGCAAATCACTCAGTTCATATTCATAATGATCTGGGAATTCATGACATTGAAATTGATGAATCCCCATGTTTTCTAGGGTTTTATAAAATCGTTGCGGAAAACCGATACCCACTACGGCATAAAAATCTTTATTTGCATCAAATGTCGTCACAAGATCTTTATTGAGCAAATAAGGCTGCGCCGCTTCTAGGTGCATATTCAGTGGAGAACTTGGATCTGCTGAATGCTCAATGACCGTTCCACTGGCAAGGCGCTTTTTCGGTTCACGCAAATAACCTTCGGGTAATAATTTTTCATTGCCTAAACCACGGTTATTATCCAACACGATCCACTCCAACTGACGTTGAAGCGCCCAATGCTGCAAACCATCATCACAGATGATCAAATCCAATTCATGCTTGGATAGTAGCAGCTCAATACTTTGCTGGCGATTTGGACCGACCGCCATTGGCACACCTGTAGACTGAACGATTAAGCTCGGTTCATCACCCACGATTTCAGCCGTCGAGTCTAAATCCACATAGGCCGGAAATGGTCCTTGACCACCATAGCCACGACTGATCACACCAACACGCAGGTTTAAGCTATTTAAATAACTGACCAAGTGAATGAGCAAGGGGGTTTTGCCACTCCCACCCACTGTGATATTTCCAATGACCATGACTGGAATAGGCGCTTTATAGCTTTGCTTAATACCTGATTGATAGAGTTTTTTATTAAGTAAAAAGCCGCCACGATAAAGCCATGACAAAGGTCTAAACACAATGAGCCACTTTGCCTGTTCATTCCAAGCATCCTGAATCAATTGTGCAAAAGACATGTCTTAATTTTCCTCAAAATTACGCTGATGAAGTTGGTAATATGCACCACGTTGTGCCATCAATTCCGTATGAGAACCTTGTTCAATAATACGCCCTTTATCCATCACTACAATACAGTCTGCATTTTCAATGGTCGATAAACGATGCGCAATCACGATCGTGGTACGATCTTGCATCGCAGCGTCAAATGCTTGCTGAATAAAAAATTCAGATTCATTATCCAGCGCACTGGTCGCTTCATCTAAAATTAAGATCGGTGCATTTTTCAAAATGGCACGTGCAATCGCAATCCGTTGACGTTGACCACCTGATAGATTTAAACCTTGGGCACCCAATGGTGTGTCATAACCTTGCGGTAAATCCATAATAAAATCATGTGCAAATGCAGCTTTAGCAGCAGCAATGACTTGTTCATCTGTTGCATGCTCGAGCTGACCATAAGCAATATTTTCACGCACTGTACGGTTAAACAAAACCACTTGCTGATTGACCATCGAAATCTGAGTACGCAAGCTATTGAGCTCTATGTCGTGAATATCATGCTGATCAAGCAACAATTGGCCTGAGGATACCTCTTGGTAACGCACCAACAGATTGACCAGTGAGGTTTTACCTGCACCTGAACGCCCAACCAATGCAACAGTTTGCCCTGCATTCACTTTTAAATTGAAGTCATGAATCGCATGGTGACCATCGGCATAGATCAAATTAACATTTTTAAATTCGACATCACCTTTCAAAGCAGGCTTAAGCGTGCCGTTATTTACTTCTTCAGGCATATCAAGCAATTCAAAAACTGAATAAGCTGCTGCCATGCCTCGTTGTAGTTTTTCATTGACATCCGTTAAGGTTTTAATCGGCTTACTCAGCATACCTGCGGCAGTGATATACGCTACAAACTCACCTGCTGTTGTATCTTGTAGAATCTCTGGGCGTAGCGCGATATACATCACGATACTGAGCGCGATCGACATAATCAGCTGAACAATTGGGCTATTGAGTTGCTGCACCACAACCATTTTTAAGCCGCGGCGTAAGTTCTCCATTGAGCTTTCATAAAAACGTTTTTGTTCATAATCTTGCCCTGCAAAGCCCTTCACCACTAGGTTGCCTTGTACTGTCTCTTGCACCACATGGTTAACGTCACCCATGGTACTTTGTACTTGCATGGATAATTTACGCATGCGTTTCGACGCTTTACGAATGATCAGCCCAATAATTGGGCCAAAAATTAAAATACATAGAGTTAAACGCCAGTTGGTATACAGCAAATAACCCAATAATGCGATGGTAATCAGACCCTGTTGTACAATCGTTTTCAGTGACTCAGATGATGCTGCCGTCAACTGTTCAACGTTATACATAATTTTTGCAGTGATATGACCGCTCGAATTATCTAAATAATATTGCGAAGGCAAACGCATGAGTTTTGCGAACACTTGCTGACGAATATTAAAGATTAAGTTTCGAGAAATCACTGCGGTAAAGTATCCCCCCATGAACAAACCGAGTCCACGGAAGAACATCAATAAAACCACCAAGAGTGGAAATAAGGTTGTAAAGCTTTGATCTTTGTTTTGAATGGCTTCAATAATGCGTTCCAATAATTTTGCGACAGAAACTTCTGTCGCAGCATTAATACCGAAACCAAGCAAAACCAGCAGGCCGATTCCCCAAAAAGGTTTTAAATAACTTAATAGGCGTAAATAGACCTTAAAATCGTGCTTCACTAATAACCTCGAGTTGGAACTTTAGTACTGATGTTGACATTCACAAATCCAAGTTGACCTGCAACATCCATCACCCGAATCACATCTTGATGTGTTGCTTTTGCATCTGCGGCAATCACAAACATTAAATCACGACGATCATTGGCTGTCTGTTTAATTGCAGTATTCAAATCAGAAACTTCTTTACTGGCCAATGACTGACCATTGACAGAATAATGGCCTGATGAATCCACCACAACTTCAATTTTTTGATCATAGTTTTTAGGTGGAACACCTTGTGCATCTGGCAAAGTGAGGTTCATTCGACTCATCTGATTAAAGGTAGTCGAGAGCAACAAGAACACCAAAATAAACATCAAACAGTCAATCATCGGTGTGAGGTTGATATGAATATCTTCAACCTGACGACGTTTAAATTTCATGCGCAGTCTCCACTCAGCTGGCTTTCTGAATGTCCTGACTTTCTACTTCAGGTGTTTTTTTATAAAACAAAGCGGCATGAAACAATGTCGACTGCTGTTCTAACTCAGCCACATATTCCTGAACCAAACGTTGGAAATAACGATGCGCAAATAATGCAGGCACAGCAATTAACATACCTGCAGCAGTGGTAATCAAGGCTTTTGAAATACCCGGCATCATTAACACTGGATCACTATTAGTACCAATATCAATCATTAAGAATGCTTCAATGATACCGATCACCGTACCCAACAAACCTAGTAACGGTGCAACAGCGCTTAAGGTGCCCAAAAAGTTGATATTTTTTTCTAAATAACCAATTTCTTGTGACGCTGTGACTTCCATTTGCGCACGTGCATATTGCTCGTTTTGATCTTTACTAGCGTAACCTGCGCCCAATACACGACCCAATGTACTTTGCTGTAAACTTGGACTTTGCTTTAGCTGCTGCACCACATCTTTCACCGATGTGTTTACATTCATCATCAAGTCTTTTGGCAACACCATTGATTTCTTTAAACGAATAAAGCGCTCAATGGTAATGGCTACCGTAAAGATCGAACAAATGACGAGCGGGATCATTAACCACCCGCCCGCTTTGACTAATTCCCACATTTGATTTTCCCCAATAAATCGAATTTAAAAATTATTCAGCTAGACAAATATTTAAAATGCCATCTAGCTCTTCAAGAGTATGGTAGCTAATCACCAGCTTGCCTTTCCCTTGTTTATTATGATCAATTTTCACGTCTGCACTGAAACGATCAGAGAGACGTTGTGTCAGTTGTTGAATGTCTGATGAAACAATTGGTTTAGCTTTTTGTTGTTTTGGTGCATTCAAATCACGAACAAATTGTTCGGTTTGACGTACAGACATACTTTTTTCAATCACCATTTCAGCAACTTTAAGCTGATCTTTGGCTTTTAACGTCAAGATCGCACGTGCATGCCCCATATCGAGCAAACCTTGCTGCATAAAGTCTTTGACTTGATCCGCTAAAGACAAGAGGCGTAGCAAGTTACTAATCGTGGTACGTGCTTTACCAACCGTATCGGCAATCTCTTGATGACTTAAACCAAATTCGTCATGGAAGCGTTGTAAAGCCATGGCTTGATCGATTGGGTTCAAATCTTGACGTTGAATGTTTTCAATCAACGCCAAGGCAATTGCCACTTGGTCACTCAAGTCACGAACAATGGCTGGAACTTCGGTTAAACCTGCAAGCTGAGCCGCACGCCAACGACGCTCACCTGCAATAATTTCGTAGGGATGCTTTTCATCTTCGACAGGACGAATGACGATTGGTTGCATGACACCATGCTTTTCAATCGATGCAGCAAGTTCTTGTAAATCTTGTTCTTTAATGAAACGACGCGGTTGATACTCGCCGCGTTTCAATAAATGCACATCAATTTGTTTTAACTGTCCATGATCTAAAGCTTTTGCTTCGAGCTGTAGTTTTTCTTTTTGGATTGAGCCGAGTAAGGCATCCAGACCACGACCTTTAGCCAGTCCGCGTTTTTTTACGGTCATGCTTTAGTTCCTTTTTTTACTTTGGTTTTTTTTAACATCTCAGCTGCCAAGTTCAAATAAGCAACTGCACCCTTCGAGCTTTTTTCAAAATAAATCACTGGCAAACCGTGCGCAGGCGCTTCAGCCAAACGAATATTACGCGGAATGACCGTGTCATAAAGTTTCTGACCGAAGTATTGTTCAAGCTCAGCAGACACATCACGTGTTAAGGCATTACGCGCATCGTACATGGTACGAAGCACACCCACGATCTCTAGATCTGGGTTTAAAGCTTGCTGAATACGGTCAATGGTTTGGGTTAAGTCAGCCAAACCTTCCAAGGCATAATATTCACACTGCATTGGAATCAGCACCGCACGTACCGCTGCAAGGGCATTGACAGTGATCAAACTTAAACTTGGTGCACAATCGACAATAATATAGTCGAAGTCTTTTTCAACGCTTGCCAACGCTTCACGCAAAATAAACTCACGACCGTCTTGATCCGCAATCGCCAGTTCAACGCCGGCTAAGTCACGGTTTGCACCTAAAACTTTATAGCCCACTTCCGCTTTATAAATAGCGGTTTCAATCGGCACTTCACCAAGTAAGACATCCGTGACTGAATACAACAAATCATTTTTTTGAATGCCCGAACCCATCGTGGCATTGCCTTGTGAATCCATGTCCACAAGTAAAACTCGTTTTTTTAATATGGCTAAAGATGCAGCCAAGTTCACAGCCGTTGTGGTTTTACCTACGCCACCCTTTTGGTTTGCAATCGCAATAATTTGAGCCATGGTAACCCCAGTCCTTTGAAAATTTTAAATACGTTTAAGAAAAATTAAATGACGCTGCTCATCAAGTCGTGGAACTTTTAATGCAACGATATCAATCTTGAAATCACTTTTTAGTGTTTCAACTTCTTCTTCAGGAATTAAGCCTTTCATCGACGCGATAATACTTTGCGCATGCATATACGGTTTAGACGCATCCACAAAATCCGTTAACGACGCAAAAGCACGACTCGTAATCACATCAAACTGCCCCAGTTCATTAATGCTGTCTTCATTTTCGACACGTGTTTGTACCGCAATGACATTTTTTAGTTTTAAGTCAGCAATAAATTGTTTTAAGAATCGAATTTTTTTACCGTTGGCATCTAAAAGCACACATTCACGTTCAGGCTGACACAGTGCAATGATCATGCCCGGCATGCCACCACCCGTACCGATATCCAATAAACGACCTGCAGGCAAATCATTTAGGATACTTAAGCTATCCAATAAATGCTTAACCAACATTTCTTTAGGATCACGAATAGCAGTCAAGTTATACGCTTTGTTCCACAGCACTAGGGCATCTTGGTATTTCAGCAATAGATTTAATGCTTCTTCACTCAAATCTAAGCCAAGCTTTTGACTACCTTGCTTTAAGTCTTGAAAAAAAGGATGCATAAAGAAGACATCTCAATAAAAATTAACTGAAGTATACCGATTTCTAAGCCGTGGAACAGTAGCTAACGCTTAGCGAATATGCACTTAATCGTACATGCCTTGGCGAATCTGTAGATCTAGATCACTTAAACGCTCAGGTGTGCCAACATCAACCCACGCAGTTTGCATTTTCTCTGCAGAAATTTTTCCATCCAACATAGCTTGTTTCAATAAAGGTGCGAGCGGACGCTTGCCAGCTTCCAATCCATTAAACATGTTTGGATGTATAACTGCGATTCCGCTATAGGTGAGTGCCTCGCCTGTATGTTCTTGCTCAAAGGTATAACTACGCCCAGCATCCAAGATAAAATCACCCTTTGGATGTTGCGTTGGGTTAGTCACATAGACCAAGTGTGCCAAGTCATCTTTTAGCTCAACATTGAGCAAGGCTGAAAAATCGTAGGTCGTCCAAACGTCACCATTGACTAAAATAAACGGTTCTGTCCCAAGCAAAGGTAAGGCATTAATAATACCACCGGCTGTTTCCAAGCCTTCTGCTTCACGTGTCCAGCGAATATCCACACCAAACTGCGAGCCATCGCCCAAAGTACCAATCAATATATCTGCAAGCCATGCAGAATTGATGATGATTTCAGTTACGCCAATTTTTTTTAGCTTTTCTATATGCCAAACAATCAGTGGTTTTCCACCCACTTCAAGCAAAGGCTTTGGCTTATACAATGTTAAAGGGCGCATCCGATTTCCGAGACCCGCCGCTAAAATCATGGCTTTCATTATGCAACAACCTCATAAGTGCCGTATTTGGCTTCAAATTTCGGCAATACTTTAGCCTGAATAAATTGCATAAAAGGTTGTAATTCTGCATACGGTTTACTTTCTTCAAGTAAATACCACATCACACGCGGCAAATCTTTGAGATAACCTGACTTACCATCACGCTCAAATAAGCGCACAAAAATACCTAAAATTTTGATATGACGTTGAATCGCCATGAGGTCTGCGTCTTGTTTGAATTGCTCAAAGCTACGACCTTCTTTTGCCGATGCAGGTAGCAAATCATAGAATGTTTTAAACCATGCATAAACGCGATCTGCATTCCACTGCACATAAGCATCACGTGTGATTGAGATCAAATCATAAGTATCTGCACCAATCACAGCATCTTGGAAATCAATCACGCCCTGATCTTGCTCACCGTCAAGTACCATCAAATTACGGCTATGAAAATCACGATGCACAATCACTTGAGGCTGAGCCAATGCAGCATTGGCTAAGATAGCAAAGGTACGTTTAATGAGTGCCGATTCTTCTGCAGTTGGCTGCACTTGTAGAGATGGCAATAACCAATCGGTTAACAGCTCCATTTCAGAAATCAGCTTTTCATAGGCATATGCAGGAAAATGAGCAGCACCATCAATTGACTGTAATTGAATCAACTGTTTAAAACTTTGAGCATAATGTGCGTCTACTGTTTGATCATTTAACAATGTCGACAACAAAACATCACCAAAATCTTCTAACAATAAGAAGCCTTGATCAAGGTCTTTGGCCACGATATGTGGTACACGCACACCATGTGCATCAAAAAATTCATCAATCGACACAAAAGGACCACAATCTTCTTTTTCTGGTGGTGCATCCATAAGCATAAATGTTTTATTATTCAATTTGATTCGTGCATAACGACGGAAGCTTGCATCGCCTGCTAAGAAGTTAATTTCAAATTGATCTGAACCGAGTACAGATGAAATCCATGTTTGTATCAATTGTTCACGTTGTGTATTCATTTGCGATAAATTCTAATACAGGCTGAGTTTTTAAAGTGCTAAGTGTAGCTACTTATCAACTTTTTCTCTATGATGCGACAATAATTAATTGCGATTAAGCATACCTGGTTAATGAGACAAATGAAGCATCAGTTTAAATTTAATCCTTTAGCGACTGCGATCTTAACCCTTCTATGTGGTAGCTCGTTACCAAGCTATGCAGCACCTGTTTCAAACCCGTCCACGGATGACGATACAGAACAACTCAAACAAAGCATTTCAGAAGCTTATCCGGGGCAGCAGTTCTTCGAACAATATTATGTCGATAAGTCTGCACCTGAAGCACAGATTCGCAACACCAATCAATTAAGTTCAGCGTTTTGTACAGGCACGTGGATTACCCCTGTTGCGCCAACAACGAAAGCAGTCGCACCTGAAGATGCAACCTCAACCATTACCGCAGACTATGGTCATTTTGACCCGAATGGCGATTCCATTCTTGAAGGTAATGTACTGATTGACCAAGAAGGTCGTCAAATTCGTGCCGATCAAATCAAAATTGATAAAACCCAAACCTATGCCAATGCGTCTGGCCGCGTACAAATGGCACAGTCTGGGTTGATCTCTCAAAGCGATTCCATTGATTACAATTTAAAAACCCAACAGGGTGATTTAAATAACAGTTTCTTTATTGCTGAACAGCAACATGCGCATGGTCGTGCTGAAAAAATTTCACGCACTTCAACCGAAACACTTGAATTAGAAAATGCGGTTTATACCACTTGTCCACCCGATGAAAAACCAACGTGGAAAATTCAAGCAGACAAAATTAAGCTGAATCAAGAAACTGGTCGTGGCGAAACAAAAGGAACAACACTTTATGTAAAAGATGTTCCGGTCATGGCTGTACCCTACTTCAACTTCCCGATTGATGACCGCCGTACCACAGGTATTTTGACCCCAAGCTTTGGTTTTACCAATGACGGTGGTATTGAACTCGCAGTACCGGTTTATCTGAACCTTGCACCAAACTATGATGCTACAGTAACGCCGCGTTATATCGCAGATCGTGGCGCAATGATGGAAGGTGAATTCCGTTATTTAACTAAAAATTTTGGTTCAGGGATGGTTTGGGGTGGTTATTTACCATCCGACCAAAAGTATGACGATCAAGATCGTAAAGACTTACATTTCCTCCATAACTGGAAAATTAACGATCAATTCACGACAAATTTAGAATACAACTATGCATCTGATAAAGACTATTTCTCAGATCTCAATAATAATCCAAACTCAAAAACTGACCTGAACTTACGCCGTGCATGGGAACTCAATTATAAAAATGGTATCCCCGGCCTAAAAGCACAGCTTAAAGTTGAAGACTTCCAAACACTGGATAAAACTGTCAGTGATGAAGACCGTCCGTATGCGCGCTTGCCGCAATTCCTACTGAACTACAAGACTGGTAATCCGCTCGGCTTACAGTACGAATTTAACAACGATACAGCATATTTTAAAAAGAATCTGCGTGGCGATAATATTCCGCAAAACAATAGTGATGCGACAATGTATGAGCCAAGTGGTGCACGTATTTATAACGACTTTAGTGTGCGTTATAACTATCGTAACCCATGGTCTTTTGTAATTCCAGAAGTGTCTATTCGTAACGTAAACACGATTTATGATCAAGATACTGTTGATCGTGCCAATACAAATAACAATCACTCTAGTAGTGAAAGTAAATCGGTCATTGTACCGCAATTTACTTTAGATGCGGGTCTTGTGATGGAGCGCGAAGGTCGTTATCTACAAACTTTAACGCCACGTTTCTTCTACGCGTATTCTCCATACAAAAACCAAGACACTAACCCAAACTTTGACTCAACCACAGCATCAATTAACTATGACCAGTTGTTTAGCCCGCGTCGTTTCTACGGTAATGACCGTTTAGAAGACAACAACTTCGCATCTCTAGGTTTAAGCTATAGTTTATTTGATGATGTAGGTCTTGAGCGTTTAAAAGCTAGCGTTGGTCAAAGTTTCTATTTTGAAGACCGCCGCGTCACGCTAAACAACGTCTCTGATAAATTTGATACCGAACGCCATACTGGCCCTGTCGTGAGCATTTCTAGCCAGCTATCTGACAGCATCAGTGTCAATGCCAATTCTGCATGGATGGCGAATGGTGATAATGCTCAGCGCGATATTCAAATGTATTACACAGGAAATAAAGGCAATTTATACAATGTCGGTTATTTCTATCGTAAAGACATTCCGAACCGCCAAGACAGCTATGACCAAGCAGTAGCATCGTTTATTCAACCTATTCACAATAACTGGCGTATTATCGGTCATGCACAATATGACCTCGACAACAGTATTGCGCGTGAATATTTACTTGGTGTGAACTACGAGTCATGCTGCTGGGGTGTTTCAGTTTATGGTCGTTCGTACTATAACGATTTAGATGATGTAACATCTTCAGATGTTAAACCAAAACGTGCCATTATGGCGGAGTTCACCCTAAAAGGTTTAGGTGGCTTCAACAATAAATTAACCTCTTTGCTTGAAAACCGAGTGTTGGGTTTTAACAATATTAATCAATCTTGGACAGAACGTTAATGAAGACAAAACAGTTAAAACAAATTTTTAAAGCGTCAGCTTTGGCACTTTGCCTATCGACTTCTGTATCTGTATTTGCTGCTGCGCAACCTAAAGATGAAATTGTAGCTGTCGTTGACAATAGCGTGATTCTACGTAGTGATCTTGATCAAAGCATTGCCGAGATCACTCACCAACTTCAAGCAAAAAAACAAACCGCCCCACCGACCGAATACTTGCAGCAACAAGCTTTAGAACAGCTGATTACGCGCCAAGCACAGCTTGAACAAGTGAAACGCTATAACGTCAAAGCGGATGAAAAATCACTCAATGAAGCCGTACTTAAAGTTGCGAAAGATGCCGGCTCTCCAAGCTTAGAAGCGTTTCAGCAAAAATTAGATGCTGTTGCACCAAATACCTATGCAGGTTTACGTGCACGTATCGCTGAAGACATCGCGTTACAACGCCTACGCCAACAGTTGGTCACTTCTCGCATTCAAATCAGTGACCAAGATGTGAAAAACTTCTTAAGTTCACCACAAGGTCAAGCTGCGCTAGGTAATCAAGTCCACGTCTTACATGTACGCGTTGCTAGCAGTGATAATGCCGTTAAAATCGCTGAAGACATTCGCAAAGAACTGGCAGCAAGTAACGATGTTAAAGCGATTACCAACAAATACAGCACCAAAGACATTAAAGTTGACGGTGCAGATATGGGCTTCCGCAACTTATCTGATATTCCAGATGAACTTGCTGCACGTGTAGCACCTTTGCAAGTCGGTCAAACCACTGAACTGATTTCAGTACGTGATGGCGTTCATGTTTTAAAATTGGTTGACCGTAAAGGTGGCGAACAAAAAGCCATTGTTCCACAATACCAAACTCGCCATATCTTGATTCAACCTTCTGAAGTGGTGAGTCCTGAAAACGCAAAACAAATGATAGACAGCTTGTATAACCGCCTGCAAAAAGGTGAAGATTTTGCTGTCTTGGCTTCAACATTCTCGAATGACACCGGTTCTGCTGCCAATGGTGGTAGTTTAGGTTGGGTTAGCCCAGGTGTTATGGTTCCAGAATTTGAAGCGATGATGAAATCAACAGCGAAAGGTGAAATCAGCAAACCTTTCCAATCTCAGTTTGGTTGGCACATCCTGCAAGTAACAGATACACGTCAACAAGACATGACACATGAAGTACAAGAACGTATGGCACGTCAGATTTTAGGTGAGCGTCAATTTGACACTGAACTGGACAGCTGGTTACGTGAAATTCGCAACAATGCCTATGTTGAAATTAAAGATCCTACTCTAGATCGTAAAAAGAAATAAGTGAATAAACAAAAAACCAGCTTCGGCTGGTTTTTTTATGTCGATTCTTATCATCATTCAGCACTTTAGTAATTATTACATACCCTTTGTGAAAACAATCTACTCTTTTATAGGCAAAAAAACCTCCCATTTGGGAGGTTTTTTTTAATTCAATTAACGATTGTTGTTTTCGTCGTCTTGAGCATCTTCAAATTTAGTTTCGCCATCAAAACCAGCATTTTGACCGCCGAAACCACTTTGACCACCGAAGCCACCTTGACCACCAAAGCCACCTTGACCACCGAAGCCACCTTGACCACCGAAGCCACCTTGACCACCAAAGCCACTTTGACCACCGAAGCCACCTTGACCACCGAAGCCACCTTGACCACCGAAGCCACCTTGTTGACCGCCGAAGCCGCCTTGTTGACCACCGAAGCCAGCAGCGCCTTGAGCACCAGCAGGAGCACCAGCAGGACGTGGGTTACGTGCTGGAACAACAGTTGAAATAGCGTGTTTGTAAACCATTTGGCTTACAGTATTTTTTAATAAAACAACGTATTGGTCGAAAGATTCAATATGACCTTGCAATTTAATACCGTTTACAAGGAAGATCGACACTGGAATACGTTCTTTACGGAGAGAATTTAAGAACGGATCTTGTAAAGTTTGACCTTTAGACATGTTATAACTCCAAAAAATAATAAAAATCAGCGCAAAAGCTACCTTTACTTTTCAATTAAAAATTATCAAAAAGGTAGTCTGTAAATTTTGCTTTATCCGTAGCACTTTCGCAAGTCTTCTTGAGCCTGCTGCGCAGTTAAATATGTAGTAAATTTATGCGTTTCTTGCAAAGATCTTAACCAAGTATATTGACGTTTTGCAAGTTGTCGTGTTGCAAAAAGTGCCTTATCCTCCATTTCACTCTGTTTTTCGCTACTTTGATCACTATTTTTCAAAAAATCTAAAGCTTGACGATATCCAACTGAGCGCATAGAGGGTAAATTTTCATCTAAATCGTATTTTTCAATGAGAGCTTTCACTTCATTTAAAAATCCAATTTCCCACATTATTTTTAGACGTTGAGCTATACGCTCATGTAATTCTAATCGGTCTGGCAATAATGCGTAATTATGAAAATTGTAACGGTATGGTACGTTTTTAGGTTGCTCAGCTTGTAACTGCGTAATGGGTTTACCTGTTAATTTAAAAACTTCGAGCGCACGGATAATTCGTTGCTTATCACTCGGTTTAAATTTTTCACCTGCCAATGGGTCTACATTGCACAGTTCTGCATATACAGCGTCCCAACCTTGCGACTCAGCTTTGGCTTCAATTTCAGCACGTACAGCATAGTCTGCACTTGGTAAGTTTGAAGACAACCCTTCCAATAAAGCTTTGTAATACAACATCGTGCCACCGACTAAAATCGGTGTTTTACCTCGGGCATGCATATCATCAATCAGCACACACGCATCTTCCACAAAGTTCGCTGCCGAATACACTTCTAGCGGACTGATAATATCAATCAAATGATGTGGATATTTCTCCAACTCAGCTTTACTCGGCTTGGCCGTACCAATATCCATATCCTGAAAAACCAAAGCAGAATCGACAGAAATTAATTCGAATCCACCTTGCTCGTATAACTCACATGCCAAGGCGGTTTTACCGCTTGCAGTTGGTCCCATTAAGTTGATGACCGGCAATTGATTTGACATGTAAAACTACTCTCCCCGAGCAAAAAGTTTATCTAGCTGTGCCAATGGAAACGCACGCCACGTCGGACGTCCATGGTTACATTGGCTGGCAAATTCAGTTTGTTCCATCTGACGCAGTAATGCATTCATTTCAGATAGACTTAAAATACGGTGTGCGCGTACAGCGCCATGACAAGCCATGCCTGCCAATATTTGATCACGCTTTTGTAGTAACCCTGCAACCTGATCACTTGGGTCTAAATCATTTAATAAATCTGGAATCAGCGCATCAAAGTCTGCTTTATGCAAAATGGCAGGAACACCACGAACAATGACTTGCTCATCGCCATATTGGTCTATTTCTAAACCTAGGCGTGCCAATTGTTCTTTGAGCTCATCGACGCGCATCGCTTGCATCCGACTGATACTGACGACTTTAGGAATCAGCAATTGCTGTGATGTCCAAAACTCAGGTTTATCCCAAGCCGTTTTCATTTGTTGTAAAACAATGCGCTCATGCGCAGCATGCATATCAACAATGATTAAACCTTCGGTGTTTTGGGCCAAAATATAAATACCATGCAATTGCGCAATGGCAATCCCCAAAGGATGCTCATCGACTTTCTGCTGAATATGTTCAGCCAATGCGGTATCCGGATCATTTAACGACTCAGTTTGACGTAAAGGCGCCAAATAACTTTGCAATGCATTATTGAGCTGTCTGGAACCCGCTAAATTTGACTGATATCCAGCACTATTGTTCGACGCATTTGAATATTGCTGTGTATAAGCTTCCTGCCCTGTTGGCGCATGATTAGAAGCATATTGCACTGTTGCAGGTGAACTAAAGTCAGTGAGTCCGCCTGAGATCTCTGGACTGACAAAATTTGAGCCTTGCTCTGCAACTGGCTGAGATTGATGTAATGAAAATTGTTCCTGATGACGCGGCTGCGGAATAATATTTTCGTGTGCCTGCCCGTCGAGTTTCATTGCAGATGACAATTCGGCTGTCGCGGTTTGAAATTGCGCTAAAGTCGATTTGGCAAAATGGCGCACAAACTCATGTACTTCACGTTGATTTAGAAAACGTATTTCATGCTTGGTTGGATGCACATTCACATCGATATTTTCTGGATCAACTTCCATAAATAACAAATAAGCCGCATGTTGATGTCCATGCAAAATACCGTCATAGGCCATGCGAAGTGCATGTGAAACTGTCTTGTCTTTTACGATACGTCCATTCACATAGACATATTGCATATCGGCTTGCGCACGTGCATCTGAAGGATGACCTAACCACCCACTGAGACGCATATTGACGCTATCAGCATCCATCCAGTACGCATTTTCAGTAAATTGACGGCCTAATAATTGTTGCACCCGCTGAAAACGCAGCGCACCACTATCTGCAATAGGCAAGTTCAGCTTAATGCTATTGTTATGCTCAAGGACAAAACGTATATCAAAATGGGTCAGTGCTAAACGACGGACAATTTCTTCGATATGTCCAAACTCAGTCCCCGGTTTTTTGAGGAACTTACGCCGTGCAGGTACATTAAAAAATAAATCTTGCACACGGATGGTGGTGCCTTGCGTCGCTGCCACAGGCTGAATTTCTTGCGAATCAAATGCGGTGCCATTTACTTCGACCTGATAGCCTACACCGTCATCATTTTGGCTACTGGTCAATGTCAAACGAGACACCGCAGCGATCGAAGCCAAGGCTTCCCCACGAAAACCTAGACTTACAATGGCATGCAAATCTTCAGCAGTTTGGATTTTACTTGTGGCATGGCGCATGACCGCCAAAGGTAGATCTTCAGGGTGAATACCCCGACCATTGTCTATTATTTCAATCAGTGTACTGCCGCCTTGTTCAATACGAACAATCAGCTCAGTCGCCCCTGCATCAATGGCATTTTCCAGTAATTCTTTGACCACAGAAGCAGGACGTTCAATCACTTCCCCTGCGGCAATTTGGTTGGCTAAGGCAGGATCAAGCGTTCGAATGCGGCGGGCACTGATTTCATTCAGCATGGTTAAATTTTTGCTCCAAAGCGTTTTGCAAAGTTTCTGAAGAAGAGCTTAAAGTCGCTGTACGGGTGGTTTCATCCGCAGACTTTTCAATATTAATAATTAAATCAGCCTCAGGGATTTCGTCGCCCCCTTTAGATGGCCATTCAAATAAAAATAGGGCGTTCGGCGTTTCTAAATAATCACGGATACCCATAAGTTCAAGCTCATAAGGGTCATTCAGACGATATAAATCAAAATGAAAAATATCTTGTCCTTGAATATTGTAAGGTTCAACTAATGTATAGGTTGGACTTTTTACCGCACCTTGATGACCCAAGTGTTGTAAAAAATAACGTGTTAACGTGGTCTTTCCTGCACCCAAGTCACCAATTAAATACGCTACACCCGTCGTAAAATGCGTCGCCAGTACGGTAGCTAAGTTTTGGGTATCGACTTCACTATTAAGTTCCAGACTGAATGAATACTGCATATTACTCACAACATGTACATAAGAATTAAATATGATAGCATCGCACTGGCTAAAATGGATATGTTCACACTACAGATTGAGCATTTTTCATGATGTGTTCTCTGCTTCATTTGCTCAGTTTTTAGATCTTTCTTCATGCACAGTTTTGAATTTACTCCCCCGATGATCAATGGTGTTAGTGCCAGCAAAGTCTTCCTTGACGGTCAACACACGCAAGCCTCTACCGTCTATGCATATTTGTGTGAACAATTTCCTCATATCCAAGCAGCAGAGTGGCAACAACGATTTAAGGATGGATTGGTCTATGCCGCAAATGGTGACGTTTTAACGATAGACAGTCCTTTTGAAGCCAATCGTCATGTTTATTATTATCGATTCTTAGCGCATGAAATCCATGTTCCTTTTGAGCATCAGATTTTGTTTGAAAATGATCATTTCATTGTGGTCGATAAACCACATTTTCTCACCATGAGTCCAACCGGTCAGTATGTACAAGAAACCTTATTGGTTCGACTCAAAAAACAAACGCAGCTTGAACAGCTAACGCCGATTCATCGTTTAGACCGTGAAACTGCAGGTGTGGTGCTGTTTTCCAAATGTGTCGAAAGCCGTGGGCTGTATCAACAAATGTTTGCCACTCGAAACGTTCAAAAAACCTATCATGCCATTGCAGCTTATCGAGATGAATTAAATTTCCCAATCACAACTCGCTATCGCATGGAAAAAGGTCAACCTTTTTATACAATGCAAATAGTAGATGGTGAACCTAACAGCGAAACCTTCATTCAGCTGATCCAGCAGCATGGAAACCGCGCTAAGTATGAATTAAATCCCCATACCGGCAAGCAACACCAACTTCGTGTACATTTAAATGCTTTGGGCATTCCAATTCAAAATGACCCCTTTTATCCAGTAGTACAACATAAGGCAGATGACGATTTCAGCCAACCTTTACAACTACTTGCGAAACATCTTGAGTTTATCGATCCTGTGACAGAGCAGGCTTTTCAATTCAGTTCTGCCTATGAATTGACACTGTAAATCGATTGTCATTACATTAAATTGATAAAATACTGCCAAACTTTCTTGAATTTAAAACAGTTTTGATTAGAATAAATGCGAAAAGTTAAGTATTTTAAAGCTTTCTAAGAATATGAGAAAAACTGAAGTCTACCAAATCCGCCTCGATTCACAGGAAAAGAAACAGGCCTTTGCCGTGTTTAAACAATTAGGCATTACACCTGCACAGGCTGTACGTCTATTCTTTAAACAAGTTGTTTTAACCAAATCAATCCCCTTCTCTATTGAAAACCAAAATATCAATATTGAACAATTGATTAAGTTACGCAAATTAAAACAACAAGAAGCCCAAGCCATTTCAACCACTGAAATTAGCCCTGCGGAATTAGAAATTTTAAATAATGATCCATTATTAGATGATGATCATCTCGACTTGTTTGAAGAGCTCAATGCAATTTTGGGTGAAGGTGACAAAACTTAACACTGTCGCATTTATAAACAATTTATAAATCAACCAATTTCGAAAATTCGATATGCTTCATGCAAGACTGATAAAAATAGCATGGAGTATAGAAAAAAATGATCGTTCGACGCGCAACAGAAGCAGACCTTCATCCACTTGCTGTTTTATTTGATGAATATCGCCAATTTTATGGCACCTCTTCTAATCTTGATATCTCATATAAATTTCTAAGACAACGTTTTGAAAATAATGAAAGCGTAATTTTTATTTGCTTAAAAGATGATGTGATTACTGGGTTTATCTTACTGTATTTGGGCTTTTCATCTGTGGCTTGTTCAACCTACTATATTTTAGATGATGTCTATGTCAGCCCTGTATATCGTCGTCAGGGTTCAGCCAAACAATTGATCGATACCGCGGTTCTCTTTGCTCAACATGAAGGTGCGCTTCGAATCAGCCTCGAAACTCAAAAAAATAACTATCACTCACATCAGCTCTATGAATCGATGGGCTTCATTAAAGATGATGAATTTCAAACTTATCATTACTTTATTCGCTAATGCCTTGCTCGGCATTAAAAACATCATCAACGCATATTAGAAACGCATCTTTAAATAATTAGCAGACATATTTATGGGCTTTAATACCGCACATTCATCCTTCAAATGATGACGTATCAAAGCCCTGTACCTATTACTGTGAATTTAGATTTTCACGAAATTTCGATTGTTCAATTTGCGCTGCATTCAAATAGATCCATTCACCCTCAGCAATATCTTCAAGCTTTAATTGTCCTATTTGAGCACGATGTAATGTTTCAACTTTATTGCCGACAGCCGCCAACATCCGCTTCACTTGATGATATACCCCTTGATGGACAGTCATTTGCAATTGATGTGAAGCCAATAGCTGTACATCGGTTGCAGCGAAAATGCCTTTTTCGTTTCGAAGCTCCACGCCTTGTTCTAATTGTTGTATTTGCTCAGGTGTCACAGGATCTGCGGTATGCATCGAATACACTTTGGCAACATGCTTTTTAGGGTGTGTAAGCGCTTGTAGATATTGACCATCATCCGTGAGCAGCAACAGTCCAGTGGTGTCTTGATCCAGTCGCCCGACGCATTGCAGACCACGATTTAACAGCACATCATCAAATAATTCAAAAACACTAAAATGATGGGTTGCCTGATGCGAACATTCATAACCTTGAGGTTTATTTAACGCGATATAAACATGCTCACGATAGGTATAGTCCTGTCCATGCACACTGTAAGTTAAATCATTCAAGTCCAGCTTTTGCTTTGGATTATCTACAATCTCACCGCGTATTTCGACCGCACCATTTTTAATCAACTGTTGGCAATATTTACGCGAACCAAAACCTTGTGATTGCAGCATTTTTTCCAAAAACATAGAACAACCTAATAAACACCATATATTGCTATTTTATACTGAACCACGAGCCAACTTGCAGGAAAAATAGCGGAAATAATCTTGAACGCCAGTTTTTAATGTTTCTGCGCTACACTATTGATTATTTATTGAAGTTTCTCACGAATATCCTATGTCTCAGTTGGATTTAAATCTGATCGTGTTATTGGTGTTATTGGCTTGTGGCATCTTTAGCCACAATACAGCGATCACCATAGCTGCAGGTGTCTTGATTGTTTTCCGCATCACGCCTTTAAGTGAATTTTTCCCCTATCTGCAACAATATGGCTTAAACATTGGCATTATTATTTTAACCATTGGCGTACTCACGCCGATCGCTAGCGGAAAAATTCCTGGTGATTCGATTTTAAAATCCTTTTTAAGTTGGAAATCCCTCGTCGCAATCGCCATTGGCATCTTTGTAGCATGGCTAGGCGGACGTGGTGTCAAACTGATGTCCAATCAGCCTGATGTGGTTGCCGGACTATTGATTGGGACAGTCGCAGGTGTTGCGATGCTGCGTGGTGTACCTGTCGGCCCACTCATTGCAGCAGGCATCTTGTCTTTACTGATTGGGATTAAGCAATAAGGCCGTTGCTGACATAGCGGTTTAACAAAATGTTAATTTGAGCCATGCTGCATTTGAAATAAACACCGACTAAGCATAATTCCAACGAATGACAACGCTGACATCAAGATACCTGCCCAGAACCACGCTCCAGTCTGTGAAACTACGGTGGCAATCACAGGTGGCAAAACAAATTGGGAAATGGCAGAACATTGTAAAATCATGCCGACCGTCGTACTGATTGCCGCGGGATAAGGTGCAAAATGCAGTGATTGCGCAAAGACCGTCGCAGCAACCAAGCCTCCAAAAAGCGAAAAACTAAACACCGTTAAATATTGCAGTAAAAACGGTAACGCATCTTTAGAGAGATAAAAACCTAAGGAGCAAATGATCAAAACAGCAAAACCCAGTTGGACTAAAGTTTTAGCTTGAAAACCACGCTGTAATAGCAGTCCACACCCCCAAGTGCCCACTGCATTCGCAACGGCAACACTGGCTGTTAAAGCACCTGCCAATTCGGCTGAAATTTGATTTTGCGCATAAATCATCGGTAAGAAACCCACCAATGCAAACCATTGCCCTGCATATGTCCCAAAAATGAGCGCCAAAAGCCATGCTGCAGGATGTTTCAAGGTATCCCGAATGAGACCGATAACAGGTGTTGTATTCAGCGCCACATTAGGCTGAGGAATAAACATAGCGATACAGAGTAGTAATGCTGCAGTAATCATAGCGAAACTGAGCCAAACCACACTCCAACCATATTGAGCAATTAGAAATGGCGCAACCAATAAGGCTATGCCCATACCTCCGCCCATATAAGCACTCCACAGTCCCATCTTTGCGCTGATGTGCTGTAGCGGTACAAGCTGACGGATAAATGCAGGCCCTGTGAGTGTCACCAATAAGAAGCCAAATCCTTCTATGACACGCAGTAGCAACAAGACATCAAAGCTTTGTGCAAAGCTCCCCCATGCACTTGCTATCGTCAATAGACTTAAGCCCAATAAGATACACAGTTTAAATCCAATTTTTTGGATATAACTACCAATCAACAATGCAAAGCACATTCCTGCACCCTGTACTAGTGAGAGCAATAAACCAGACTGAATAAAGCTAATGCCGAGTTGCTGTTGTAATACAGGTATTGCGGGCGGTAGTTTCCCGATATGCATTGCAGCAATAAAACCTGCCGCAATAATGAATAAATCTTTTGACATCCCTTTCATTGAATTGTCATGCTCTTTTCGCCATGCAATAGTGCACAGCTTAACAATTCAAAATATTATTTTGAGTCAAAAAACAAATGACCTTAGATGATTTTTCAATTATTTAATCATCTTGCACCGTCACATGCTAAGCGCACTTTGATTTAAATTAAACAATGATATTCCGTGATGTCATCTGCAATTGTTTGAGACAACACGTATTCCCATCAAAAATGTTTTTTCTGATACTTTCAATAATTTGGCGGTAGTGAAGGAATTCACCTGCATAACAATTAGTGAATTATTTAAGCAGTGAGTTATTCAATATTTACTTGTTTCCGTTCACGCTTATTGGCGTACATTTTCAAATCAGCCATTTCGACCAATTGATCGATGGATTCGGCATCCTCTGGAAATAAAGCCATGCCAATACTGGCACCAATTTTCAAGCTCATTTGCTCGAATGCAAATGGCAGTCCGCAACTTTCTGCGATTCGATTCATCGCCGTTTGCGCACGCTCTAAGTTGGCAATATTGGTTAAAATCACAGCAAATTCATCACCACCCAAGCGTGCAACCAAGTCATCTTGACGCGTTTCACGCAAAATGCGCTGCGCGATTTCTTTCAGTGCAGCATCCCCAATGCGATGTCCAAACTGATCATTAATCGGCTTCAGACCATCCATATCAATCATCAAGATACCCAACACTTTTTTCTGCGCACGTGCTTTTTCTATCCCTTGGCGTAAAAAGTCGACAAACAAAGCCCGATTAGCTAAGCCGGTTAAGCTATCTTGCGTCGCCAATTTATATAGCTCTGTCGCACCGAAATGTGTCGCATGGTACATCGCCGCAGCGATCAACTCAGACATCAAACTTAATATATGCAAGTCGGCTTCCTGAAAGGCATCGACTTGGTCAGAGTAAATCTTTAAAACACCGACACCTTCATCACAATGAATCAATGGCACTACTGCCATCGAACGCAATCCAACACGTTGACATGCCACGCGATCTACCCGTGCATCTGTTTCCGAATCTTGGCAATACAGTGTTTGTTTTTGTGCAATACATAGACCTGATAAGCTGTTTTCAATATGAAGTCTTAAACCCAGTAAATGGCTCGCCCCGCCAGACACTGCACGATAGACCATATCACCATCTTCAGCCAACTCTACAACTGCACCTTTAGCGTGTGTAATCTGCTGCGCCTGTTCTGCGACCACGGTCATCACTGCATTTAGATCTAAACCCAGTTTGGCAATAGCTGTCTGCGTTTGAATCACAGACATGAGTTGAGTTGGTGAAGGTTCTATAGTATTCGGCATGATTGAGTTCAAACAGGGTTCAATGTGAGATACAGCTCAATTCTAAAAATTATTCATCCACTTGTATAGCAATCTTAAAGTGATTTCTGTGCATTCAAGCACTTTAGATACAACTCTTTCAAATACTGGTCTTCGAAAGAAAATGCACTCAAGGAAACAACAGAGCAAGCAGAATCATCGATACATATATCGAAGGTTGGGGAAAGTCATGATGTATGGATGGCCCACGTATTTTACGACTCTCCCTCACGATATTATTTCAAGGCATAAATTTCACTCTGCATCCATTCTCCGCCTTCCAGTTGTACATCGACAGCAACACGTTGATATTCAGTACCTTCAAATTCATCTAAAGCAGCCCAATGAGCTGCTAAGTTTTCAGAGATAAAAACATAGCCTTCAATGGCTTGACCTGCCTTCGATAAACGAATGCCCGGACTGCCCATCGCCGCACCCCAGCCTTTATGTTCTAATTCACCCCACACCACACCTTTCTTCCACTCGCCACCAATGCGATCCATCACGTGAGCATTGGGCTGACCTAGACGTCATGTCCCGTATACAAAAAGACTCTGAGTCATAGCTCCTCCTTAGTTGGAATAATATTGATTGCGTTTTTGTGAGAATTTGGCCAACTGTTTTAGGAAGCCTTCAAAATAGCTTTTTTCAGCCTCTTCGGTACGATAACCGGCGTACAAAGTTCGTCTTAAACCTTCAGGTGAAACACAATCTAAACGTCGAGAGGTCACCCAACCTTTTTGTTCATATTCATTTACCACCCAATCTGGTAATGCCGCAATGCCACGACCGCTTGCAACCAACTGAATCAGCATCTGGGTCAAATCTGTGGTACGGACGTGTTTAGGCTGAATATTGGCCGGTAAAAATAATTTCGCCATGATATCTAAACGATGTTTATCGACCGGATAGGTAATCAGCGTTTCTTCTGCTAATTCTTGAACAGTCACATTTGTCGCACGAACCAATGGATGTGTATTGGACAATACCAAACGAGACTCATATTCAAAGATAGGGAAATATTCCACACCTTTTAAATTGATTGGGTCTGCCGTAATCAGAAGATCAAACTCGCCTGTTTGTAATAGTTCATGCGGATTGGCTTCAAAGCCAGAGGCAAAGTCCAAATCTACATCGGGGTATTGCTGACGGTAGACATTCAATAACGGCATCAGCCAATCAAAACAACTATGACATTCAGAAGAAAAAATAATTCGGCCGGTTTGACCATGCACAATACGTGTAATGTCCGATTGCGCAATTTGAACTTGCGGCAAAATATCATCAGCAAGGCGTAGTAAACGTTGCCCAACATTCGAAAAGGTCACAGGACGTGTGCGTCGGTTCACCACCTCTACCCCATACCAATGATCTAGCTCTTTCAACTGGTGTGAAAGTGCAGAAGGCGTTAAACACAGATCATTAGATGCAGCGACCAAAGAACCGTGTTCTCTGAGTGCCAATAAGGTTTTGAGATGGCGTAATTCCAACATAATGAGTTCCACAAACGACATACTGAATGAGCTGAAAATCAGTATTTTTAAATTATATTTATCATATCATGATATTTATGAATCATATTCATCATAAATTTTATTTAACTATTTTTTATTCACATGAATATACTTCATCAAGTTTTACTGAATCATCTTTAGCTAATGTGTTTTTTTCACATTACAAATCAGGTAATTTTTTTCCACAATGCGGGCAATATGCATACTGCTCACGCTCCTGCTTTAATGATTCCTCTTTTTGCTCACGTAACAATTGCCAAATAATATCCTGTGTTTGCTCACGGGTTAAACCCACTGTTTTTCGGATTTCTTCGATTTTTTCAGGCTCAAGTACAAAATCAATTTCACGATTTTGAATCAACTCACGAAAACTGAGTTCTAATTGTTGTTTGCGTTGCTCCAATTCATGTGCCAAACCATTGGCTAAAATACCTGCTGGCAATGCTGCCAAGCCAACCCCTAATATCGTAATCATTGCACCTAATATCCGCCCAACAGGGGTTATCGGTGTTACATCGCCATAACCGACCGTCGTTAAAGTAACAACAGCCCACCACATGGACGCAGGAATAGAACTAAAGACCTCTGGCTGTGCTTTACTCTCAACTAAATACACCCCAGCTGCGGCCATAATAATCATAATAAATAAAATAAAAACAACAGCTTGAAATGAACCTTTTTCACGTTCAATGACACGTAACAAAATTTGCAACGACACAAAATATCGAGTTAATTTTAATAAACGCAGTAATCGTAAAATACGTAAAAAACGCAAATCAAAATGGACAAAGAAATTTAGATATGCAGGTAAAATTGCCAATAAATCAATAATTGCGCCACCACTTTTTACCCAATTCAAACGATTACGCCAAGCGGAGTAAAATGGGTCTTTATCTGCAATCGACCAAAGCCTCAATACGTATTCAACACTAAATACAATGATTGAAAAATTTTCAAAAAAATCAAAGTAAACTTGATAAGACAAATAAATATCATTGACCGATTCGAGTAAAACCGCAGCAGCATTACCTAAAATCAGCAATATCAAAGCATAGTTGAGAAAATGACTAAATTTAGTTTCATAATCATCATTATGTAAATTGTTATAGACAAATTTACGCAGTGAATACCATGCACTAAAAGTCATAATTCAAATCGTTAGCAAATTAACTTGCTACAGTGTAAACCATCGCTTAGGAAAAATACGAATCCTTTAGACAGTCTACTGTTAAATCTATTGAACGATATTAACCACACTTTATTCATCAGTATTTTTCGTATGCACCATATATCCATTATTCCACAAATAATAAAGCCAAACGAACTTGGTCATATCCCATGCGTGGACTGGTTAACTCCACAATTGGACGCAACTTAACCGTGCCGTCATCATTATAATGTGCTGGGTCTTGTCGTTTCGCCAAACGTTTATAGATTTTACGCACCTGCTCAACCACGTCTTCTCCCGGATGTGCCACCGAGATATCTAAACCTTGCTCTTTTTGCAGACGAGCCAAATGGTTAATAATCGTAGCTGGTGTTAAACCACGCTCCACAGCAATATCCTGAATTTCATAACCTTCCTCAAACAACTCCCGAGTTTGATCTAAAGTCGCTGTGGCAAAGCTTTGTTTTGCACCAGTTTTGGCTATTTTCTTTTCATTGCGCTCGATTTCCACTTCATTCAGCGTTCCACCACAATGACGAATAAAGGCTTTATGTTGTACGGTTAAATCAGCCTCTGCAAAATTGGTTTCCGCTTCATCAGAGAGTTCCTGAAAGCGTCGATCAGCTTTAATGGCCAAACTGTCGAGTTCTAAGGCTTGTTCATTAAAACCAAGTAAACGCAAACCATCTAATGTTTTTAAACGCGACAATGCCACATAACCCTGACCTTTCTCAAAAGTATGCGTCAAGTTAATTTCAGCCGCTGCCAGGGTCATCCCTTGAGATTTGTGAATGGTGATCGCCCAAGCCAAACGCAGTGGAATTTGTTGGAAACTGGCAATGGTTTTACCATCATCATTATCGACAGACCATGTTTCAGGTTCTACCACCAAGGTCGTGCCATCAGTGAGTTTTACTTTAGGCAAGATGCCATATTCATCATCTTCTTCAAAACCTATCACTTCACCGAGGCTGCCATTGATATAGCCCACGTCAAAGTTGTTTTTTACAAACATCACTTTGGCATTTTTCTTTAAGGTCAAAGTTTCCGGCGCACGCACTGAAGATTTTAAGGTTTCAATCAGTTTGTCATTACCATCGCATTGAGCATCAAACTGGCGAGATTCCTGTTCAATTTCATTTAGATGTTTATAGTTAATACTATCTACATCCATATTATGGGTATACAAGCGCGTAAAGGTTTCACCTATATTTTGTGAACTTGTCTGCCTTAAAGCATGCAAATGATCGCCCGTAATTTGCTGAGCACGAATCGCATTTAGAATATCATTGAGATAGTCATTACCCTGACGATGTTGTTCGGTCAAATAACACACGCGAAACTTCGCTTCTACCCATGCCTCAGACATAAAGCAAAACTTGTCACGGTTTAATTCACCTTTGCGTCCCACAGGGGGTAACTGGAAGAAGTCACCTGCAACAATGACTTGAATCCCCCCAAAAGCATCTTCACTGTCTTTAAAAAATTTTAAAACTTTATTCACCAAGTTTAATTGCTTGGCATGCAACATCGAAATTTCATCGATGATTAAAACTTGGGCATTTTCC
The DNA here is from genome assembly GCF_024605895.1 of Acinetobacter sp. YH16056_T. Taxonomy (NCBI): domain Bacteria; kingdom Pseudomonadati; phylum Pseudomonadota; class Gammaproteobacteria; order Moraxellales; family Moraxellaceae; genus Acinetobacter; species Acinetobacter sp. YH16056_T. Next base: position 2,063,167 of record NZ_CP094545.1, read on the forward strand.
AAATGCTCTTTTAAATATTTACGTTCTTTTAAGCGCTTTAACTCATCTTCGGAAATCGCATCTTTAATCCCAATCCCTGCCCATGTATGAATTGTCATGCCATTCATATGGGTTGCAGCAATCCCTGTAGAAGCCGTAATTGCCACCGGCACTTTGCGCGCTTTTAGATAATTGATGTACTGATTTAAAGTATAAGTTTTACCTGCACCAGCCGAACCTGTTAAAAACACATTTTCGCCTGCTTTGAGCAGCTTGAGTGCAGTTTCTTGTTTCATAAGACCTATACCGTAAAAGAACGGCTATAGCCTAACGATTTTTGACTCAAAAGTTAAGCGCACAACACAGTTTACTAAATCCGTATTTCGCCAATCTAACTTTAAGCTATTGAACCTATTTAAAAATTCTTTGGCGATATTTACTTTTTCTATTTCTGCTTGGGTATTATTTGAATACTCAAGTTGATCAAAAACCAAAATGTGGTTTTGCACATGACAGCCCAAAGTCATCGATACATGCAAAATGGGATGGTACATATGAAAAGCTACATATACTCTTGCAATGATACTGGCGCTATAACTTAATGCCAAACAATGTTTAAATTGAATAGATTCATCAATAATTCGATCGATAGTTTTTAATTCTTCAAAGACCCACTCTTGAAAATATATTTTGTCGTCAGTTGTAAACGGCTGCCAGACCGTTGTCGCAAATTCACGCTTTAATTGAGTTAACACTTCCTGCTTTTGTTGCTTGGCATGCCAATGTACCGCCTGATGAAAGACTCCATTCCAGGTAATATTTTTTGGGACTGTATGACCTGTAGAATAAGTCGCACTGACATAATCACGCACATAGGCATCAAATACAGATACTCTTAAATTAGCATGCTTTAAATAAAATAAATTTCGAAAATCCTGCAGTTGAATTTTATGCTGTCGTAACATACTTAAAAACTGGCGATTTTCTTGGGTTTCTGGACGGATATAATCCATCAAAGCCTGCGGTAAATGCTGCGTACAACGTACTAAATGTTGCAGATAGGCCTGCATAATACGGCTCAAAGGTAGATAGACTTTTTTTATGGCCTGATCCTCCGCGCCTAACACCTGTCGCATTAAGATCAACCACTCATCTAAATACAAAATCGATGGGCTGATCACCACCCGGTGATCATCATGCTGCTGATATTTTCGCTGCAAAACAAATTGCAGATTTTTTTCATGATTAAACCAGCCATGTTCATGCGCAATCGCATGGCAATTTTGAATAAATAAACGCGCTGCAATAAATTGAAAATGTTGTAAGGTCGCAAGAATCAACGAGGGATGAATATGCTGCGTATCGACAAAACTCAATGCTGTCACAGCCACTCGTACATTACTGTGTTGGAAATTACGACTCAGCCAATCCAACACTTCGGCTGACTGTTTGAACATCCATCGCACTGCACGATTGTTATCGAGTAAAGGGAGTTTTCCACATTTTTTTTGCCAAATTGCTGTGGCTTGCACAAAATTGCTATGGCTTAATATGTCCTGTTCTGCCCAAACATCCCGATGCATCATACGAATAAAGCCTAGTAAATTGGGACGCTCATATGCATGGTCGAGCAACAAAATAATATCTTCTATATGTTCATTTAATTCTTGTAAATTGAACCGATCTTCATAACTCAAACTCATGATCCGATAAATCGTCGGATCTAAAAATTGTGCCGTAGCAAAACAAATCTCGTCCAAACTATCCATTAACAGTTGTATCGGCAATATTTCAGCTTCTGTAAGTGAGTTGAGCGCAAACATCTGCTCAATCTTTTGCATCAACCAATGTGGTAGACTGATCTGGCATTCAATATACGCTTGTAATAGTGGTGTCTGATAAATCTGCTGCTCTTGCATCAACTGATCAAAAATTTGCGCTTCAACTGCTGTCATCTGTGCTAAAAACTGCTGAACACGCGCTGGCCCATTTAGATGTTGAAAAATCGACTGTAAGATCAATTGTCTAAATTGCTGTGCTTTTTCTCTGAGCAAGAGTGAATGTTGCGGCTTTAAGTCCCCAGTAAAAAAATACAATTCATGAAATAAGAAATCTTCTATTGCCTCAATACAAGGCGCTGTCGAATGCAATTCAGCAATTTTGATGAGTCTAAACGGATTTCTAGGAAACTGATAGCCAATTGATTCACGACTTTGTAGCTGTAAGGTCCATAGTCCATTACATAGTTGAATGCGGTGCTGCTCTTGTTCAATTTTAAATATATTTTGTGAATTGAGTGCCGTAGCAAACTCCATTTGCTCTTGATACAACTGCTTTAAACTTGGTGATATTCGAATAAGTTGCCGAGCAATATGCTCAAGCTGCGGGGTCAAGCTGTTCTGTTCCATCTTCCGCCCTAACGATCGTTGATTATTTTTCAACCTTCACTATAGTCAAAGTTTAATGCTCCGACTACTGCCATTAATCGGCCAGATAGCTGTACAAAAGGTCAATACGAAGGCGTTAAATAAAATAATCTAAAGGCTATTGTTGTGACAAAATTCACCATGATTTTGAGCTGTGACGGATAAAAAATAGATAAAGTTTCAGAGTAGTCACTATTATTGATCTGTAGAATGTTGTTCTGCACGGATTTTTTTAAGCTGTTCTATCGCAGTGTAAATATCTTGTTGTAGAACCTCTCGATAGAGCTTTAAATCCTCCACACTCTGAATATGACTCAAACTTTGACGAGGTAAAAATTGAAAATAGAACGGAATGCGCTTAGGAATAATACGTTTGGGTAAAGACGGAATCACATCACCATGACGTAATAATTTATCGAGCTTTTGTATTTTTAATAGTTGTTTAAACCAACGATGTTCAACAATCACACTGGCATCAAAACCCAGTTCAAAGACTTCATCCCCACCTAAAGCAGCAAAAGGCACGATGTCATAATTAAATTCTTGCGCCAGTTTTAAAAAGCCATAACGTTGCTTCCAGATCAGTTGATAGGCTTCTCCTTTTCGCTTCAATACCTCTCGACCGCCACCAGGAAAAACCAAAATGGAATAACCTTGTTGCATCACTGTTCTGACATAGTCCTGAATACCTTGGACTGCACCGAACTTTTTGACCATGCCACGCCAACCGGGCAAATAAAAATGGCTATGATCAGCAATACTGACCACAGCCACTTTATGTTCATTGTAGAGATAATCAATAATCACCGGTGAATCGAGTACACCGTAAATTGTGTGATTCCCTACATACATTGCAGGTTTAGATGCATCGATGTATTCAGCGCCTAAAAATGTTGGCGTGAAATACATGCGGGATAAAGCGCTTAAACGCTTTATCCATTTTGCATCATGTTCAACCTGCAAATGTGCCGACCTTAGGCGGCATCATGTTTTTGAACAAGTACAGAACCTACTGAGTAGCCTGCACCAAATGAGCAAAGCACACCGTATTCGCCATGGTTTACTTCATTTGCTGTACGGTGCAAAGCAATAATGACACCTGCTGATGAAGTATTGGCAAATTCATCAAGAATGATTGGCACAAGGTCTGGCTGAGCGTGTTCTTTACCCACAACCAGTTTCAGAATCAATTCATTCATGCTGGCATTCGCTTGGTGTAACCAGAAGCGTTTTACATCTGTTGCCGCAATTTTGTTGTCATCCAATTGCTTAGTGATCATTTTCGCCACTAATGGACACACTTCTTTAAATACTTTACGACCGTCTTGACGGAAACGGTTGTTGTCGATGTCAGCATCGACTTCACTCATATTTAAGTAACCGAAGTTGTTACGAATGTTGTTTGAGAACTGAGTAAACAGGTCAATATCCAACACTTCAAAACCAGCTTTGGTTTCAGTTTCTTCAATGATCGAAGCCGTTGCAACGTCACCAAAGATGAAGTGGCAGTCACGCATACGGAAATCTGTATGACCAGATGTGATCTCAACGTTTACCAATAACACGCGACGAGCGCCTGATTTGATCGCGTCATAGGCTTGCTTGATACCAAAAGTTGCAGCTGAACATGCAACGTTCATGTCATAGGCATAACCCTGAATACCCAAAGCAGTTTGAATTTCAATTGAAACGGCTGGATATGCACGTTGAATGTTAGAGCATGACAAGATCACAACATCGATGTCTTCTGCAGTCACGCCTGCATTTTCCATCGCTTGTTTAGCCGCAGCAACACCCCATTCCGCTTGTAGCGAAATTTCATCATTTGGACGTTCATGTAGCACTGGGCGTAAACGTTTTGGATCTAAAATACCGCTTTTTTCAGCAACATAACGTGCTTTCACGCCAGACGCTTTTTCGATAAATTCTGCACTTGAACCACGGCGCGCTTCTAGCTCACCGGCTTCAATTTTTTCAGCATTGTCGCTGTTGTACTGTTCCACATAAGCATTTAAAGCTTCAACTAACTCTTCGTTAGTAATTACGTCTTCTGGATGATAAAGACCTGTACCCGTAATGCGGATGCCCATGTAAAACTCCTTTTAGAAATTACCTATATCTTAACTGATTCCGAGCTTATCCCATACTTTTTGCAAGCGGGATGGAGAAATTGGCATCTTGGTCTTCATTGGTTGAGAGAAAATAGAGATGCGTAACTCCTCAACCATGAAATACAATTCTTTAAGGCGAGTGTCATTTTTAAACTTAAATAATTTTTCCATCCATGGGTCAACTTGATCAATGGCAGAATTGTCCCTTTGTAGGTTATTTGGCAAGCGGTCTAAACGCAAGACTAATGCCTTCAAATATCTTGGAAATTCGAGCCACACATCGGAAGTTTTGCCATAAACAAAATCTGAAAGTTGCATCAAATCGAGCTGATCTTCAATGTCATCAATATTCTTTCCAAACACAGAATCATCTAAAACCAATAATTTCCGACGTATATCCTGCCATTGAATATAGGTTTCAGTTAAAACAGCTAACGCTTGTTGCCCATGGGTCAAGAAAGATTTCTTTACATTTAAAATCAGGTTTTGGTACTCCTGCATATTGACAGGTAGCTCATTTATTGCAAGCTGAAGTGTGGCATAAACTAACATTTGCTCTAGTTTGGCTTTGTCACCTAGCGGTGAATAAGCCAATGCCAAGGGTTTAGAAATCTGTTTTTTCAACTGACGAACTAAATCCCCCAACTGCATATGAACCAAACGAATGATCCCTTCGCGATGTTGTTTGACTGCTTCAAATTGGTCATTGAAGGTCTGAATCACCACACCCGATTCATCTTTGGCATCCAACTCCGCAAAGCCTTTGACTGGAACAAGCGCTTGGTATTGTTTTACCACCACACCCGTGACTTTTTGTGATGCTTCGAACACAAAATTATCAGGGAAGGTTTTAAACTCACCTTTTAACTGTTTGACTGGGCTATGAGTTTCCGTACGACAGCGTGCTTTGAGTTCATCTAGGTCACGACCTTGCTCAATCACACGGCCTTTTTCATCAATGACTTTGATTAAAGGCAGCAGATATTGCTCAACGCGCTCCCAAGAAAAGTCCTTATCTGTGATTTGCTCACCACGTAGTTGGAACGCCAAGAAACTAAAAATATGCTCGCGCAAATGCACGGCATCGACACGATCCATCAATTTACGCGCTGTATCTGGTATTGGCACCAAGTGACGGCGTTTATCCTTAGGCAATGCTTTAAGCAAGGCTTCAATCAGGTCTTGTCGCCAACCAGGTATACCCCATGACCAAATATTTTCATCCACTTGCGGCAAAGCTTGAACTGGAATTTTGACCGTTGCACCATCTTCATCATGACTTGGGTCAAAACGATAACTTGCAGCCAAACGCAGTTCACCATTTCGTAGGTAGTCTGGAAATTGCTGGGTCGTTGGACGGTCATTCATCCAAAGCGCATCATCATCGATAAATAAATACCGTGGATTTTGTGGTTCTACCGTTGCACGCCAGTCTTCAAAACTACGACGACTTGCCACCTCTTCAGGCACTTTTGCAGCATAAAATTGGTAGATGGTTTCCTCATCCACTACTAAATCACGACGACGCAGTTTATCTTCAACACGCTCAACTTCTTCGAGTTTTAATAAATTGTGTTTTACGAACGGTGGCGTAATACCCAAATGTCCCGTCGTCAACGCATCGCGTAGGAAAATTTCATGCGCCGCCGGATGATCCACTTTTTCATAATTAATCTGACGACGTGGCTCAATAATCAAACCAAACAAAGAAATTTGATCATAGGCATTGACTACACCAGATTTTTTCGACCAATGCGGCTCAAAATAATGATGCTTCAATAAATCGCCTGCAGCCAATAAAATCCATTCAGGTTCAATTTTCGCCAATGTACGAAGATATACCTGAGAGGTTTCCACCATCTCAAAAGCCATGACCCAAGGTGTATTGGTTTTATGCAAAGTTGATGCAGGGAAAATGCGTGCCTTTTGCTGACGCACCGCCATGAACACATTACGTTCATCGGTTTTGTTGGCAATAAATGAAAGTAAACCCGTTAATAACGCACGGTGCAGATTTTCATAATTGGCCTTCTTTTCATTAAAGGACAGTTTTAAGCCCTGAGCCAAATCCACCAATTGCTCATGGGTTTTTTTCCACTCACGGAGGCGTAACCAACTCAGGAAATGGTTGCGTGCAAAAGTTCGACGCTTATTTTCACTCATGTCACGATTTGCGACTAGAGCTTCCCATAATTTGATATAGAACAAGAAATCCGAGTCAGCTTCACGGAACAAAGCATGTTTCTGATCGGCCTGCATTTGTTTATCCGCAGGACGTTCACGTGGATCTTGTACCGCTAAAGCAGCGACAATAATTAAGACTTCATTTAATACGCCAAAATGCGCTCCACCCAAAATCATCCGTGCAAGACGTGGGTCAATCGGCATTTTTGCCATTTGCTGACCAATTTTGGTTAAACCACCACCCTTCGCCGGAGGAAGCCCCCCTTTTGTAAAGGGGGATTTAGGGGGATTACTTTCAATAGAATCTCCCCCAACCCCTCTTTGCGAAAGAGGGGCTTTCCCTTTCTCAACCATCGCCCCAAGCTCAATCAAAAGCTTACGACCATCATTCACCAAACGATGATCTGGCGGCTCAATAAAATCAAAGTCTTCTAATTCACCAAAGCCCAAACTTTGCATTTGCAAAATAACCGAGGCCAAGTTGGTTCGTTTAATCTCAGGCTCGGTAAATTCAGGACGACTCATAAAGTCTTCTTCTGAATATAGTCGAATACACACACCCGGCGCGATACGACCACAACGACCTTTACGCTGATTTGCTGCCGCCTGTGATACAGCCTCAATCGGTAGACGCTGTACACGTGAGCGATAGTTATAACGGGATATCCGTGCAAAGCCACTATCAATTACGTAGCGAATATTCGGTACGGTTAAAGCCGTTTCTGCCACGTTGGTGGCAATAATAATACGTCGCCCACCGCCTGATGGATTAAAGATCTTTTGCTGTTCTGCCAAAGCCAATCGAGCATATAAAGGTAAAACTTCGGTATGTCTTGGCCCAAACTTTTGCAGTGTTTCCTGTAACTCACGAATTTCTTGTTCAGTGCTGGCAAAAATCAAAATGTCGGCATGTTCAGGATGACCTTTTTCCTGCGCATCTTGAAAACATTCTTCTACAGCTGAAACCACGGCACGAGGTAAATTTTCTTCAAAATCGTCAAATTCATCATCATCACTACCGACAATGCTCAGCTCTGAAATCGGACGATAACGCAATTCTACAGGGAAGCTTCGACCTTCGACCTCAAAAATAGGTGCCCCATTAAAGTAATTCGAGAATCGATTTACGTCTAAAGTTGCTGAAGTAATAATGACTTTGAGATCTTTACGACGAGGCAAGAGCTGTTTGAGATAGCCCATGATGAAGTCGATATTCAGCGAACGTTCATGTGCTTCATCGATAATAATCGTGTCATATTTATTTAAGAATCGGTCATTGGCCAGTTCAGCCAATAAAATACCATCGGTCATTAACCGAACGATGGAATCTTGTGAACCTTGTTCATTGAAACGAACTTTAAAGGAGATCGACTCCCCCAGCTTTTCGCCCACTTCTTCTGCAATACGTTGCGAAACACTACGCGCTGCTAGTCGACGGGGTTGAGTATGGCCAATCAAACCCGTTAAACCACGACCTGCAAGCATGGCAATTTGAGGCAACTGTGTGGTTTTACCCGAACCGGTTTCACCTGCCACAATAATCACTTGATGCTTTTGAATCGCATCGATCAGTTTGTCTGCATACTGCGTAACAGGTAAGTCTTGATTTAATTTAATATTTGGGATGCGGGCAATCCGTTCGCGGACTTTCGCATTCGACTTTTCAAACAGTTCTTTATGCTGCTTTTCGTTGGCGTCTTTTCCCTTACGCAATCGATTTAAACGGTGAACATCACGAGCCATCACCATCTGATCTACATTTAAATCTTTCGCCACCAAGAATACGCCTTACAACTACATGAAACCCGATATTCTACTCGGTTTCATCGCATTTCCCAATGCAACAATTGAAAACCCGAAGTGAATTTATCTGGCGCGACTGGCGTGGTGCGGTTTAGATCTCAAATCTGAAAATAGGATGAATTCGCCATATCCCCCTTCATCCGCCTAATTGAACAAAAGAAATGCTTCGCTGATGAGCGAATCGGCATGCCTAAAGATGGATTAAATCAACAATAGAAAAATTTAAATCACTTTTTTTAAATTTTACCCTTGAATTTTAAGGGGTGTGGCTTCATGTCTGTGTAGGGCGTTTAGGGTAGTTCCTGTCATTTAATCCTCACACAACTGCGGTTAAATGAGATGAAATACTGGTCTATTGGGAAATGAGTAAATCACTATTAATTCGGATTTTCCGATATTAGTTATGTAAAAATACTATTTCAGCAATAAGAAAAATTTCTGTACCCTATTGGAAATCAAAAACAAACCTCAATCATGGAGACAATGATGAGCTTAATTAATACTGAAGTTAAACCGTTTAAAGCTACTGCATTCCAAAATGGTCAATTCATCGAAGTAACTGAAGCTGATCTTAAAGGTAAATGGTCTGTTGTATTCTTCTACCCAGCTGACTTCACTTTCGTTTGCCCAACTGAACTTGGTGACCTTGCTGACAACTATGCAGAATTCCAAAAACTAGGTGTTGAAATCTACTCAGTTTCTACTGACACTCATTTCACTCACAAAGCTTGGCACGATTCTTCAGAAGAAATCAAAAAAATCCAATACGTAATGGTTGGTGATGCGAACTGGACTCTTGCTAAAAACTTTGACGTATTAATCGAAGCTGACGGTCTTGCTGATCGTGGTACTTTCGTTATCGATCCAGAAGGTAAAATCCAAATCGTTGAAATCAACGCTGGTGGTATCGGTCGTGATGCTCAAGAACTTCTTCGTAAAGTTAAAGCAGCTCAATACGTACACGCTCACCCAGGCGAAGTTTGCCCAGCTAAATGGAAAGAAGGCGACGCAACTCTTGCTCCTTCAATCGACCTAGTTGGTAAAATCTAATCTGTATTAGATTGAACTGATTCAAAAACCACGCTTTTAGCGTGGTTTTTTTATGCCTATTATCTGCGAGTATGTACCTCTATACACCCTACGCAGTTCACACTTTATTCATACAGCTATAACGCCCTAGCACTTTCCATCTATCTATAGATATTCATCAACTTAGCACTTACACAAATATAATAAAAATGCGCCTCATACCTGATAGTTTAGACTTACATCTTTGTCGGTATTTCAGTATTTTTAACTTGAATTTTAGGTCAATTGCTTATTTCAGGAAGATGTAAGCCCATGAAAAAATATTTCGTCTCGATCAGTTTAATTTTATGTTCGTTTACGACTTTTGCTGCCGTGAACTGCGAAGGTGAAATTAAAAACCAAAGTATTCGTGAAGATATTAAAGTCAAAAAAAATTGTCAGCTTGAAGGTTTAATTGTTCATGGCAATGTTATTTTAGAAAATGGCGCTAGTGTTGAACTGCATGACAACCACATCAAAGGCAATATTGAATCTAATAAAAATTTTACCAAGATCATTGCCAATCATAACAATATCAGTGGCAATGTCGATTTTACAACTGGGAAAAACATCCAACTCATCAATAACCAAATTTCAGGCGACCTCAAATTAAAGAAAAATAATGGCAATATTGTGCTAAATAATAATGAAATCGCAGGTAATTTGATTTGTCTTGAAAATGCTTTTTCAATTAATGGCAGTAACAACCAAGTCAAAGGCAATAAATCAGAACAATGCCGTAGTTTTTAACCCGCCCTACACTAATATGGGAGAATAACGCTTATGGCATTTCTTTGAACTGGCAATATTTTTATCAAATTAGTTGATAAAGAAATGAAAAAAAATGTGAGATAAAACTTTATTTTTTAACAATTCTGCAATACTCCACGCCCCGAATTTGTCTTAATTTCAAAAGAGATAAACCTTTAACTGCAGTATGACTATAACAACGCAATAAGGGGGTGGCTTATGACAACAACTGTTGTAACTTCTTGGAAATACAGTTCTTCTTCACGTTACTTAAAAATATTTTATGCGAATGGTTCTGGGGATCTCTTTTATCCAGTTTCACCTTTTATTTATGATAATTTACTTCGATGTAGTGATAAAACGGCATTTGTCCACAAATATCTAGAATATGATCTACATTTTTCACGAGTAAGCTTACAGGGTTAAACCGCTACAAGTTTAGCGCTATAGCAACAGTATTTTTATTAGGGTGTGTTGACATTTACAGCCGATAAATTGAGCTAAAGAGGCAACCATATAAATATACAAGCTAAAGCAACAGCGCTTTGATAGTTACGTTTTAGCTTATCGTATCTTGTGGCAATTCCTCTAAATTGTTTTAATCTACAAAATGCATTTTCAACTAAATGTCTGATTTTATACATATACCAGTCCATATCATCATTGCTAGATTTGGCATTTGATCTTCGAGGAATGTTTGCTTTCGTATTACTTTCTCTAATTTTCTTTCTGAAACTTTCTGAATCATAGCCTTTATCTGCACATAGCATTTCTGACTCTGTTAAATCTAATTTTGATACAAGATCAGGTGCAACCTTAATATCATGTGAAGTTCCATCTGAAATAATAAATTCAATAGGATTACCATTTGAATCGATTGCTAAATGTATTTTTGAACTATTACCACCAATACTTTTGGAAATACTTTGATTCTTAATACCAGCTGAATGTTGATGCGCTCGTACATGGCTCCCATCGATAAAAATCCACTCTTTATCAGCATGCTGGCTGAATAATTTAAAAATATTCATAAACTTACTATTTTTAGACCATCGATTATATTTCTTAAAAATAGAATTTGATTTACCAAACTCTTGAGGTAAATCACGCCAAGGACAGCCTGTTCTAATTCGAAATAAAATCGCTTCAATAAAATTCCGTAAATTTAATTTGAGATAAATATTAAAGTGACGGAAAATAGCAAGTAACTTGGACCAGTGTTGATCATTTAGCATTGTTCGAGGCATAGCGAGTGTAAAATTGGGTTTGGCGATTTAATTTTACTATCTCGCTATTTTTTTAATCAACAAATGTCAACAGACCCTAATTAAAAAAAATCGATCAAATCAGGGCTGAATGCCCTGATTTTTAGTTGCGCCAAGTCACCATAAAGAGCCCTGCGCCCACATTTAATGTCATACTGATAAAACGATCATCCGCTTCAACACGTTGGATAAATTCAGCGACCTCATTGGCATGTGACAGCACATTATCCACGATTAACACGCCACTTTGAACTTGTATCAATTCAGCTAAATATGGCCAATACGCGATATACGCATCACGTTCTGCATCCAATAAAATGAAGTCATAACGCTGATTTAACTGCTGTAAAAAATGCAGCGCATCGCCATGATGAAATTCAATGTATTCGGATAAAGCTAAATTTTCCGCATGCTGTTTAGCTTGTTCGATACGCGCTGCATCAATTTCAATGGTTTCGACTCGCCCTTGTGTAGACTGGGCAGCATCTGCCAACCACAGCGTGGAATAGCCTGTAGATGTTCCAATTTCCAAGATCTGTTTGGCTTGTTTTAAGCGAATTTGCATAGCTAAAAACAGTGCAGACTCAGGCTCAATATTTCGGTAACGCGCAAGTCGGTGATTTTGCGCAGCATCGTGAGCACTAAAGTCTGCATAGAGTTGTTGCATATAGTTTTTAAAATTTGCATCCATGCTCATGATTCTGTCCTTTTGTTATTTCTTTCATATTTAAAGATTAAAGTACTAAATATCTACTCAGTGGGTTTCTTGGATCAGTTTAAAACGTGGAATTACTTCACCATCAATTTCAACGGTTTCCATAAACATCTCTAAGGGTCTGACCCACATTGAATAGTCGTCATACAAGCACTGATAGACCACAACTTTTTCACGCGTTTCACTATGTGTTGCAACATGAAAGACTTGATACAACTGACCTTTATAATGCTGATAAATTCCCTGTTTAACCTGCATGCCATTTCCCTAAAAAGTTCTCAATACAATAGCGTTGACTCTAGCATTCTCTCGCTCAAAGCGCGATGAATTCGTTTATTTTTCCACTATTTAACTTGTATTTCTCGATAGTGGCCCAATATTGACTGCATTCACATCGGTATATTCTTATGATTTAGAAAGAAATTTAACTATTTGATTTGTAAAACCGATTAATTTTATAAAAACAAACCGTTTCACCTATTTAATGGTTTGTTCTATCATTCTCTCATCAAATAAATTTACTCCTCTGGAGACGTTAGCAATGTTAGATCAAAATACTTCTGCTCAATTAAAAACCTTACTTGAACGCCTTGAAGGCCCGATTGAAATCGTCGCGACTTTAAACGGTACTGACAAATCAGACAAAATTAAAGAATTGGTAACTGAAGTTGCTGCCTTATCTGATTTAGTGACTGCACGTTTTGATGGTAACAACAGCCGTGCGCCAAGCTTTGGTATTGCAAAAGCAGGTGAAACACCACGTGTATTCTTCGCAGGTTTGCCGATGGGCCATGAGTTCACGTCCTTGATTCTAGCTTTGCTACAAACTTCAGGTTATGCACCGAAAGTTTCTGACGAAGTACTGAACACTATCAAAGGTCTAGGTCTTAAAACTGACTTTGATGTGTTTGTATCTTTAAGCTGCCATAACTGTCCTGACGTGGTTCAAGCACTTAACTTGATCGCAATTTACAACCCAGGTACAACTGCAACCATGATTGATGGTGCATTCTTCCAAGACGAAGTGGAAGAACGCAAAATCATGGCTGTACCGATGGTATTCCAAGACGGCAATCACATCGGTCAAGGTCGTATGACCTTGGAAGAAATCATTGCCAAATTAGACACCAACTCTGCTGTAAAAGATGCTGAAAAGCTAAATGCCAAAGAAGCATTTGATGTCCTTGTGATTGGTGGTGGCCCTGCAGGTAATACTTCTGCAATCTATGCAGCACGTAAAGGTATTAAAACCGGTATCGTGGCTGAACGCATGGGCGGTCAGGTCATGGATACTATGGACATTGAGAACTTCACGTCGATTCAAAAGACCCAAGGTCCTAAGTTTGCTGCTGAAATGGAAGCACATGTACGTGAGTACGGTGTGGACATCATGAACTTGCAACGTGTATCTGACATCAAAGGTGCAGATGAAACAGCCAATGGCTTGGTTGAAGTGACTTTAGAGAATGGTGCAAAACTTGAATCTAAAACAGTGATTCTTTCAACAGGTGCACGCTGGAGAGAAATGAACGTTCCGGGTGAACAAGAATACCGTACTCGTGGTGTTGCATACTGCCCACACTGTGACGGTCCATTGTTTAAAGGTAAACGTGTTGCAGTGATCGGTGGTGGTAACTCAGGTGTCGAAGCGGCGATTGACCTTGCAGGTATTGTGGAACATGTAACGCTAGTTGAGTTTGATACTAAGCTTCGTGCTGACCAAGTCCTTCAAGACAAGTTAAACAGCTTACCGAATACGACTGTGATCATGAATGCATTATCTACAGAAGTGGTTGGTGATGGTTCACAAGTGACTGCATTGAACTACAAAGACCGTGCAACAGATGAAATCAAAACGATTGAATTGGCAGGTATCTTTGTACAAATCGGTTTGTTACCAAACACTGATTTCTTAAAAGAAACAGCGGTTGAACTTTCAAACCGTGGTGAGATCGTAATTAACGAGCGTAACGAAACCAATGTGAAAGGTGTATTTGCTGCCGGTGACTGTACAACAGTACCTTACAAACAAATCATCATTGCGACAGGTGAAGGCGCGAAAGCATCATTATCTGCTTTTGATTACATCATCCGCTCTGGTCAATAATTCAATTTAGACAGAACAGCAAAAGCCAGTTTTCGAACTGGCTTTTTTTATGTCTGAAAATTCATCTCTTGTTTCATTTATAAATTAGTAATAAAACAAATATTTAACTCTCTGACGCTTTTCACTTACACAATAATGAGCAAAACAAACCGTTTAAAACTTGTACAGCAGCTTATTTGCACATTAAGATAAAACAATCATCACGGATTGATGGTTGACAATAACAACAAGAATGTTGGTCAAATTCGACGAAATGGAGAAACGCAATGCACTATCAATATCACTGTGCTTGTTGCAATAAAGTATTGGCTTCAAGCGATAAAGAATGTTCCGAATGTGGCTCGCATAATATCCGTAGCCCATATGGCTTTTGGATATTTTGCATACTCAGTTGTTTGGCTGTTGCCATTCTATTTAAGAGTGTTCAAGTGTATTTGCAACAGCACGATACTGAAGCTACGACCCAACTCAACATCTTTGAAGTACTCAAGCAAGATGGTAAAAATTAAGCTTTTTTACAACAGCCAAATACAGCCGTATGAACAGGCTGGCAATGTGTGAAATTTAGCCAAGTTAAATCTAAGCACTATTATCCAGTTGCTTTAAAGTCATTCAAAGCGAGAAATTAAAATGATGAAAGCCTGAATGATTTCAGGCTTTTTTATGCGCTAGCATCGCCCTGCTCACTTATCTTCACGAGGAAAATTCTTTAAACTATGACAATAGCAAAGAGGTTCTAGACGATGGTGCAGTTAATCAAAAAAGGCGGTTTACGTGAACGCGCCAATCGTAGCCGATTATACAAGGGCTCTGAAAATACCGAAACCACCCTCAAACCGAACCGTTATCGTGATCATGCTGAAACTACCGATGTTGCACAAGATCCATCAAATACAGCACCATCTAAAGACCAAGATCAAACCAATCCAGAGCAATAGAACTTGGACATAAAAAAGCCAAGTTTTAACACTTGGCTTTCGCTTTGCTTACAGCAATATGTTTGCAGCTATTGAAGATTGAACATTCTAATTGCGTCGAACCACAGCCAAATCGCAAAAATTAAAAATAACGCCCCTGAAACCACATCAATATAACTACCCGAACGTTGGTAGAGTGCTTTAATTTTAGGCAAAGACATAATCATCATAAACAAACTAAACACGATAAAGGTCTGAATCGGAATAATGACAGCTAGCTGTGCTTTTAGGTTGCTACTGGCTGATGAGCTCAACGCCAGTGAGAACACACTACTAAAATAGATCAGTGTTTTCGGATTGGCTAAATTCGTAAATAAACCTAATAAGAAATAATTTTCAGTTTTCTGCTGACTTAAGTCCTGCCCATCTTCTAAATTGGCTGTTTGATTTAAACTTTTAAGCCCGCCACTAAACATTGCCCAGCCCATTTTCGCTAAGAAAAATCCACCTACAGCCATTAAAACTTGTTGTATCCATGGAAATTGCTCGACCAAAACCGTAAAGCCCAATAAGGTTAAAACGACCCACACCACAATCCCAACTGAGATCCCCGCAATAATTTTTAAGGTATTTGCACGGGTTGTTGATACTGCACATTTAGCAATTAATAATACATCTGGACCGGGACTCAACTGCGCAACAAAATGAAGCGCACAGATGGTGAATAACAGTGACATGCAAGCTGATTCATTTGAATTAAAACGTGAAGATTATATCGCTTGTTCAATTTTTTTGTTGGCAACACAAGGTTTATTTTTAGGCCGTATCAAAATTTACGCAAAAAAAGCCGAATACACATTCGGCTTTTCATACTGAGTTACTTATTTTTTATTGACATCTTTCAGTTCAATTTGTTTCGCTTCTGGCGTCACTTCACGAGCTTCACCATCAATAACGGATGAATCACGACCTGATTGCTGATTTTGCATATCTTGCATTTGACGCATCATATCTGCAAATGGGTTCTGACCTTGAGCACCGCCCATGCCTCCCATATCGCCCATCATGCCACCCATCATTTTTTCCATCATAGCTTGCTGACGCTTCATCATTGTTTTCATCATGACTGCTTTCATGGCATTTTGTACAGGTGGAATCAAAATAAGTAATGCCATAATATCTGAGATTAGACCCGGTAACAGCAATAAGAAACCAGCCAAAATTTTTGGTAAATTTCCAGTTAAAGCTGGATCATTACTCATTTGACCTGCTTGCATTTGCTGCATTTGAGGCATCAGACCTGATGAATATTTACGGATAATATTCATCCCTATAAAGAAGGCCGCCACGAACCAGAAAAAGACATACCACATGCTGCCGACGAGGTCGCCCACACCGATCCAGACAAACACTTCCAGGATCAAGCCTGCTAAAATCAGAAGAAATAATTTCATGAAAATTAAACAAATCTAAGTAAATTAATTTAAGGTGTTGCGTTCAACTGCTCAATCACTATCAAGCTTTTTTGACACGCTTATGTAACAATATGGGCATATTTTTATTTTTAAAGGGCAAATAGGCAAACATGTCATTAATTATCGGTATTGACCCTGGGTCGCGCTTAACTGGTTACGGCATCATCGAAAAGGATGGTTCTAAACTACGTTTTGTCGATGCTGGCACCATTCGTACCGAAACGACAGAAATGCCTGAACGCTTAAAACGTATCTTTGCTGGTATTGATCGTATCGTAAAGTTTCACGGACCTACTGAAGCCGCGGTTGAGCAAGTCTTTATGGCTCAAAACCCTGACTCTGCCTTAAAACTGGGTCAAGCACGCGGTGCTGCCATTGCCGCTTTAACCAATTTAGATTTACAAGTCGCTGAATATACAGCACGTCAAATCAAACAATCAGTGGTCGGCTATGGTGCGGCAGACAAAGAACAAGTCCAAATGATGGTTATGCGCATTCTGAACCTAAGCATCAAACCACAGCAGGATGCAGCCGATGCTTTGGCTGCCGCAATTTGTCATGCGCATGCGTCTGGTAGTATGAGTAAAATGGCTGTACTGAATGCCTTAGGTGGTATGGCTCGTGGTCGAAGTCGTGTAAGCACTCGACGTCGATAAATAATCGTCAAAACATATAGCTCAGTAATTCAGATTGTTTTCAAAAGCCCACTCAATCTAGTGATCAAATTTAGCGGATCATTTTAAAATTGCTATAGTCTAATTCATGCATTGGAATTTCTTGCTGATCGATTTTAGTTACGTCTGCTCGTAAAGGCCCCACCAGACTGTGTTTCAGTATTTTATGAATGGCGTCTTCAGTTCCAATAATCAGTGCTTCAACTTCGCCCGTCGCTAGATTTTTCACATAGCCATTTAAACCAAGTGCAATCGCTTGCTGTTCAAACCAACGACGATAGCCAACGCCCTGCACTTTACCTTGAATTCGCAATTTAACTGCATGCATTTTAGTCTTCAACTCCTGAATGATTGACCACATGATAAACCGCTTGGGCCATATCCTGCGCTTGCAAACCACGCATCCCCGGCTTCGCCAATACATCACCTGCTAAAGCATGCAGGCTTACGATTTCGTGCAGATGAATTTGCTGATGGAATTGTGCTTTTAAACTTGCAATCATCCCTGCAAGCACATCGCCCATACCGCCTGTACCCATTCCTGCATTACCTGCGGTGCAAATCCAAAGCTGATCTTCAAGTATTAAGCTGCCTGCCCCTTTAAGCACCCATTGACCTTGAAATTTTTCTTTTAAATACTGAATTGCTTGTACACGATCCGCTTCAACTTCTGCAGTAGATAGACCCAATAATTTTGCAGCCTCACCCGGATGTGGCGTTGCATAGGTGCGTGTATTCAATTTTTCAGGTGTTTCAGCTAGAAACCACAAGGCATCTGCATCCAAAACAATTTCCAAGGTTGACTGCTGAATCAATGGAAACCATGACTGAAACTGCTGTTGTGCCCAATTGTCACGACCAAGCCCCATGCCAAAGCTAATCGCATCGACATGATCGATCAGTTGCCGAATCGCTTCTGTATTTAAAGCATTGATATCGCGTAGCATAATATTCGGTGCGCGCGCCAAAATTGCGGTGTGATGTCGTGCATCACAAACAACCGTGACCTTACCTGCACCTGCATGGAATGCAGCCTCAGCAGCCATAATCACCGCCCCACCCATTTCAGCATGTCCACCAACAACTAAAACATGTCCATAACTGCCTTTATGACCAAAAGCTTGTCGCTCAGGTAAAGTGATTTTCTGCGGTGACAAATACGCAAGTGGCTCAAGCTTAATATCAGTCGGTATGCATGCTATCACCGAAACTTCACCTGCATATTCCTTCGCTTGGCCTGTAAATAACCCTGCTTTTAAACCCAATGCCGTAAAGGTATAATCGGCTTGAAATGCGATGGGTAAAGGCTGTCCTGTATTGGCATGTAAACCGCTTGGAATATCAATCGCAACTTTGAGTCCCGTGCATGCATTCAATCGTTGAATAATGGCTTGCCACTCGTGAGAAAGTTCACGATTGAGCCCTATACCAAATAATGCGTCGATATAGACGTCATAGTCACGCTGAAAATCAAAATGTGTATAGATCTTGAGCTTGTGATCTATCGTTTCCTGTACCGCAGAATGCAAATCTTTCGATGCCCCTATTTCAGCGGCATAGATATCGACTTGAAAGCCTGCTTGCTGTAGATATTGCGCTGTAAGATAGCCGTCGCCTGCGTTGTTACCCTGCCCACAACACACTGCAATATTTTTTAAATTTTGCTGCTTTAACATTGGAATAAGTTGCTGAGCAATCGACCATGCGACCTGCTGCATCAGACCATAACTGCTATTGTGCTGAGCAAACCAACGCTGCTCCCAAGCTTGAATACTTTGGCTAAGATAAACAGGGCTATGGTAAACTTGCAGACGCATTGTTTTTCCTTGTTATGATTATGGCCGCTTCAACTCCTGCACAAAAAATTCCTGTCGATCAATATGATCCAGAAACCCTAAAAGCATGGATTAAAGCGCAAGCCTTAAATTTAGGTTTTTCTGATTGTGTCATCGCAAAGCCAGATGCTCAAGAGGAACTCCCTCGTTTTAAAGAATATTTAGAACGTGGTTATCATGGCGATATGAAATTCCTAGAGGAAAACCTTGAAAAACGTGCCAATCCTGCACTTTTAGTCCCCGGCACACGCAGTATTATCTGTGTCCGCATGGACTATTTGGTCGAAACCCCAAAACCACGTTATGTTCCTGATGAGCCAAATGCAGCCATCATTGCACGCTATGCACGAGGTCGTGACTACCATAAAGTCATGCGCGGACGTTTAAAAACTTTGTCGAATATTATCCGTGAAAAAATCGGAGATTTTGAATCTAGACCCTTTGCCGACTCTGCCCCAGTGTTTGAAAAATCCTTAGCTGAAAATGCAGGCATGGGCTGGACAGGCAAACACACCTTACTGATCCATAAAAAATCAGGCTCATTTTTTGTAT
This sequence comes from Acinetobacter sp. YH16056_T, assembly GCF_024605895.1. NCBI lineage: Bacteria > Pseudomonadati > Pseudomonadota > Gammaproteobacteria > Moraxellales > Moraxellaceae > Acinetobacter > Acinetobacter sp. YH16056_T. The sequence goes on from NZ_CP094545.1 coordinate 2,083,028, forward strand.
TAGGTGAGCTGTTTACATCACTCGATTTGCCTTTTGATTCTCCGGCAACCAAACATTGTGGTTCATGCACAGCCTGTATTGATATCTGTCCAACTCAGGCCATCGTTGAGCCCTATATGTTAGATGCACGTAAATGCATTGCCTACTTAACCATCGAATATAAAGGCATCATTCCTGAAGAATTACGCCGTGGCATTGGCAACCGTGTGTTTGGCTGTGATGACTGTCAACTTATCTGTCCATGGAATAGCTTTGCGCATAAAACTCAAATTGAGGACTTTTATCCACGTCATCGCCTCGACCAAGTGAGTTTATTAGATCTTTGGCAATGGGATGAAGCCACTTTTTTAAGCTGTACTGAAGGCAGTCCTATCCGACGAACAGGCTATCAAAGCTTTATGCGAAATATCGCCATTGGCTTAGGCAATGCACCATACAGTTCAAATATTGTTCAATCATTAAAAAATTCTCGCGAAAAACATGACGCGATTGTGCAAGTTCATATTGATTGGGCAATTGCAGAACAAAACTCAAAAATGCTTTAAGGGCTTTTATTCTATATTTTCCAGATCCTTACAAAGTTTTCTTTTAAGCTAAAACTTAGTGACGCAATCAAAGAAAATTGATTTTTCAGCTTAAAATAAACATTGCAGCGATTGTGCTGACATTTAACACAACTTTGTAAGTATCTTAAATATCAAAAGTTCTTTAAAAAAGCCATTTCAATGCACTTTAGCTAAATTTCAATGTTACAAAATAGTCTTGGAAGTCTGCAAATTTTACGTATGATGATCTGCATTAGGCAGAAAATATGGATTATTTATGAGCTACCGAAATGACTGGACACATCCAGAAATACAAGAGTTGTATCAACAACCATTGATGGATTTATTATTCCAAGCACAGACCATTCACCGTGAATATTTCCAAGCCAATCATATTCAAGTCAGCACCTTACTTTCGATTAAAACCGGTAAGTGCCCTGAAGACTGTAAATATTGCTCTCAGTCTGCACATTATGACTCTGGATTAGAAGCTGAAAAACGTCTGGCTGTGGAAAAAGTCATCAATGAAGCGAAAGCTGCGCTTGCCTCAGGTTCTTCGCGTTTTTGTATGGGCGCTGCATGGCGCAATCCACATGAACGGGACATGCCCTATGTGCTAGAAATGGTGCGTGAAGTCAAAGCGCTGGGACTTGAAACCTGTATGACCCTTGGCATGCTGAATCAGTCTCAAGCAGAGCGCCTACATGAGGCAGGCTTAGATTATTACAACCATAACCTCGATACCTCTCGTGAGTATTATCCCAATGTCATTAGCACGCGTAGCTATGATGACCGTTTAACGACGCTAGACTATGTTCGCCAATCTGGAATGAAAATCTGTAGCGGCGGAATTGTGGGCTTAGGTGAAAGCCGTGATGACCGTATCGCCTTTTTGATGGAGTTGGCAACGCTGCCGATTCATCCTGAATCCGTGCCGATTAATCTCCTTGTCCCTATTCAAGGTACCCCACTTGCAGAGGTTGAGAAACTTGATGTGATCGAATGGATTCGCACCATTGCAGTCGCACGGATCATTATGCCAAAAAGCTATATTCGACTCTCTGCAGGTCGTGAATCCCTGAGTGATTCAGAACAAGCTTTGGCATTTATGGCAGGTGCAAATTCACTCTTTTCTGGTGAAAAACTGCTGACCACGCCAAATGCAGGCGAAGGCAAAGATCAGCTTTTATTTAGCAAACTCGGTTTAATCGCGGAACAGCCCAAACCAACTGCTGCACAGCTTTCAACTGATGCCATGCAAATGGCTTAAAACCCAAGCCCCGAACATCGGGGCTTAGTTTTATTGAATGATCAGTGGTAGGTTTCAATGTGCAATGCAAGAGATGGTGCGAATAAATGAATGGTTGAATCACCATGAGTATGGAAAATATATCGATTACTTCGCAAAGTTATGTGCTGTTATTAAAATTCCATAGCCTGCATTTAAATAATCCCCTTCACGAATAATGTCTTGACCATTAGCATGTTGAACCACCAATTGCTGCTGAATCACATCATAATGAAAAGATTCAAAGCAATCCTGATGTTGTAATAACCATGCAATGGTATCTGCCATATTGGCATCGACGGTATAACGCTCGGCTTGAAAATCTTTACTCATATCTGCATGAAAACTGTGAATGTATTTCTATTTTAATGATTTCAATATTGACCGGCATTAAAAAAGTGAGCTTTCGCTCACTTTTTTTTCGGCTGAGACTCTGCATTACTTTGTCACACCGCACTTACGACATTCCTTGTGCGAACCGATTTCTTCCATTTGCTCGTATTCGTAAATATGCATGCAAAATAGTTTTCTGAATAATTGAAGCATGTTGTTAAAACTCCCGTTTATTTATTAATGTGCTTCTGAATATTTCGTCCTGAAATATTATGATCATGCCTAAACACGCCATAGCTAATTTATTAGCATATTTTTCCAATGAGTCAAATATCTTTACTTTAAAATGACACAATTTCGGATAATCGGTTATTTTTAAGCCTTCCTTATATTCACCTGAGTTATAAGGATTTTTATTAATATCAACATCACAGATATAGATTAATTTTCAGCAAATTTTGCACAAAAAAAACTCCCCCTTAGGAGAGTTTTTTCAAATAGATGATCACATGAGTAACGTTATTCACAAGCCCAGATTTAAACGTTCTGACTGGCAAACTTCGCACGTGCAGCATGCAATTTTTTATAGCTATCAATCAGACGTAAATGACGATCTAAACCTTCAAGTTGCATATTGGTTTCAGTTAAACCGTAGAAGCGAAGACTGCCATCCATTGAACCAATCACTGCATCCATACGTTCGTCACCAAACATACGACGGAAATTATGTTCATAGTCATTGAGATCTAAGTCATCGTCCAATTCAACTTCTAAAACCACATTCATGCATTGATAGAACAAACCACGTTCAACTGTATTAGTGTTGTACTGAAGGAAGGTTTCGACCAACTCTTTTGCTTCTTCAAATTCTTGTAAGGCAATATAGATCAGTAGTTTGAGCTCAAGAACCGTTAATTGGCCCCATACGGTATTGTCATCAAACTCAATCCCGATGAGCGTCACAATATCCGTGTAATCATCCACCTCAAGCTCTTCTAAGCGCTCAACCAGTGACACTAACTCGTCTTCATCTAAACGATGAATGTTTAAAATATCCTCACGGAAGTCCAAAGCTTTGTTGGTATTATCCCAAACCAAGTCTTCAACCAAATACACTTCAGAATAACCCGGAACTAAAATACGACATGCCGTAGCACCTAGATGCTGGTAGACCGCCATATACACTTCTTTGCCCATGTCTTCTAGAATCGCAAACATCGCTGCAGCTTCTTCCGCATTGGCATTTTCACCTTCAGATGTGAAATCCCACTCTACAAAATCATAGTCTGATTGTGCGCTAAAGAATTTCCAAGACACCAAACCACTTGAGTCAATAAAGTGTTCTACAAAGTTATTTGGCTCAGTGACTGCATTTGAGCTAAACGTTGGTTTTGGTAGATCGTTTAGACCTTCAAAGCTACGGCCTTGTAGAAGCTCGGTTAAGCTACGCTCTAAAGCTACTTCGAGTTTAGGGTGCGCACCAAAAGATGCAAAAACCCCACCAGTACGTGGGTTCATTAAGGTTACGCACATCACAGGGTACTGACCACCAAGTGAAGCATCTTTTACCAATACAGGAAAACCTTGTTCTTCTAAGCCTTGAATACCCGCAACAATACTTGGATATTTGGCTAAAACCTCTTCTGGTACATCTGGTAGAGCCAATTCACCTTCTAAAATCTCACGTTTGACCGCACGCTCAAAGATTTCCGATAAACATTGCACTTGAGCCTCAGCCAAGGTATTCCCTGCACTCATCCCGTTTGACAAGTATAAATTTTCAATCAAGTTTGATGGGAAATACACTGTTTCACCGTCGGACTGACGGACAAATGGAAGAGAGCAAATACCGCGTGCTATATTTCCTGAATTGGTGTCATATAGATGTGTACCTAATAACTCATTTTCTGGGTTATAAATTTCACGTGTGTAGTCATCTAAGATTTCAGTAGGTAACTCGCCTTCTGGGCCGGGTTGGAACCATTTTTCATCTGGATAATGCACAAAGTCAGCATTGGCAATCTCTTCACCCCAGAACTGGTCGTTATAGAAGAAGTTGCAATTGAGACGTTCAATAAATTCACCCAAAGCCGAGGCTAAGGCACTTTCTTTGGTTGAACCCTTACCATTGGTAAAACACATGGGCGATTGTGCATCACGAATATGTAGAGACCAAACATTCGGCACGATGTTACGCCATGACGCGATTTCAATCTTCATGCCTAAACCAGCCAAAATACCTGACATATTGGCAATGGTTTCTTCTAATGGCAGATCTTTACCCGGAATAAACGTGGTACTGTCTGACGCTAAATTTGGCATAAGTAAAGCTTGTGCATCTGCATCAATGCTTTCTACTTCTTCAATGACAAACTCAGGACCAGTTTGAATCACTTTTTTAACCGTGCAGCGGTCAATTGAACGCAAAATACCTTGACGGTCCTTTTCAGAAATATCCGCAGGTAGTTCAACTTGAATTTTGAAAATTTGCTTATAGCGGTTTTCAGGATCAACAATATTATTTTGTGATAAGCGAATATTATCTGTCGGAATGTCTCGCGCCGCACAATACACTTTTACAAAATACGCTGCACATAATGCTGATGACGCTAAAAAGTAGTCGAATGGTCCGGGAGCAGAACCATCACCTTTATAGCGAATAGGTTGGTCGGCAATTACCGTGAAGTCATCAAATTTGGCTTCTTGTCGAAGGTTATCGAGATAATTAACCTTAATTTCCATGTGGGCACCTAAATATTCTTATGTGTCAGTGCAACACATAAAAATGAAAACATAAGCCGAATAACTGTAGGACATTGACTTAAAAATGTGAGGCCAGTACCAATCTATACGCTGTTGGGCACGGTACTGACAAGAATGGGCATTATTATAAGGTTATTTTGACTGTTTGATAACTTTTGTCGTGATTTACATCACGATAGGATTTGACACTTTGTGCATTTTGGTCGAATCAAAGCTTAACTGCTGCAACTACAGCCAATTTGTTGTGTTAGTGTGCAGCCGTGAAGAAAAAGGCTTGTCTTTTAAAAAAATCTTCGCTAGTATGCTTTGCGTCTGAACTTGTTGATAAATAACACATTCAGAATATAGGGCCTATAGCTCAGTTGGTTAGAGCAGCGGACTCATAATCCGTTGGTCCACAGTTCAAGTCTGTGTGGGCCCACCATATAAATCAACCCCTTACGTGTATTAATCGTAAGGGGTTTTTTAATGTTAAAAGCTAAGTAAAGTTTGTCTAAGCCTTTAAAAGATATGGCAGATAACATATAGATACGTACAAAACTTCAAGTCAACTTGAGTAAGCTACGATTGGTTAATACGAGAAGTAGGTTATAAAGAAATACATTCAAGAAAAATTTAAAAGCTTAAGTTCTAGATACCCTTAAATAAAGTCACGATTTGTTATACTTAAAAGGTATTATTTTATTCATTATAAGCAAATGTTTTTTGATTCATGACATTTAGAAATACTATATATTTCACACTTTAAAAGCACAAATATTAAGACTCAATCTGTTCAGGCTTTCTTAAGTCCAAATAAAACTCAACAATTGACCAAATCACAATCAAAGCAAACATAGCAACAGCGAATAACACAGCAGTTAAATAAATCATGCTTGAGTTCTCCGTTAGAAAACGAGTTAAGACCAACAGGTTAAAAGTTTTAACCTACGACAAAAGTCTAATAAGAATTTCTAACGGTGCCTAGCCATATTTAGCAAATTTTTAAGAGTATTTTTATCTATGATGATAGCTTTTCTATATAAAATTTAACCGATTTATTGTTAAAAAGTATCAGTCTTCAATCCCCCTTCTTATTCTGATTTGAAATATATGCACAATTCAGATCAAAGCTCACTTAAATCCTCTTGACTCATGATCCAAACAAGCAGAAATTACACCTTTTTAAAATCACCGTATCACCGACTATGTTGAAAAAGTTTATTGGCGAATCTGCATTTAAATTGGCAGGCTGGAAATACCACGTAGAACCTGATGTTTTAGAAAATAAACAAGTGATCGTCGGCTTTGAACACACCTCAATGATGGATGCTGTTCTTTCACTGGCCCTTTGCCAAATTTACGACATTAAAATTCACACGCTGATTAAAAAAGAACTCTTTAAAGGTCCATTTAAACCTGTTCTTGAAGCGATTGGCGGTATTCCTGTAGACCGTAAAGCCAATAAAGACATCGTGACTCAAATGGTTGAGCATTTTGAAGCTAGCGAAAAATTTAATTTAGTCATTGCTCCAGAAGCGACCCGTGCAGTACGTGGTGAAACACGAAAACCAATTCGTACAGGCTTTTGGTATATTGCTAAAGCAGCAGGTGTGCCGATTGTATTAATGTATGCCAACTCAAAAACCAAACAAGGTGGTATTTTTGGCAAGATTTACCCGACTGAGCTCGATCACGATTTAGCTTTAATTAAGCAACTCTATAAAGATAAAGTAGGTTTAGATATCGTGATCCCAGAACCTAAAAATAAAGACTAAGCGCCATTCACGTTTTAACGAACTACGTATTTAAAGATATAAATGTCACGTGCTCCATGCATTGTACATTTATATCTTCCTGTTATATCAAGATAGAGCTCACCCTTTTAGCCCGATTCTCATCATAAGAAAAATTACAGTACGGGCGTTTAGACATTTCGCATTATTTTCTCAAATTTGGATATTTTTTTTTCAACTACTCAATTCCTGAAATCCAGTACTTTCACACAAAAAAGCCATTATGGTAGAATTTGCTCAATTTGATAGGCATAAGGCCAATCTACAAGGAGCATATTTCGCATGGCGGGTCATTCCAAGTGGGCTAATACTAAGCATCGTAAAGCAAAACAAGATGCGAGCCGCGCTAAAGTATTCACAAAATTTATCCGTGAAATCGTGACAGCTGCACGTTTAGGCGGCGGTGATGTAGCGTCTAACCCACGTTTACGTGCTGTTGTTGAAAAAGCATTAGTTGCAAACATGACACGTGACACCATTAACCGTGCGATCCAACGTGGTGTGGGCGGTGAAGAAAATACCGATCTAAAAGAAGTAACCTACGAAGGATATGGCGTTGGTGGTGTTGCGGTCATCATTGAAACAATGACGGATAACTTGAACCGTACTGTTCCTGACGTTCGTCATTGCTTCTCGAAAACTGATGGTAATTTAGGTACTGCAGGTTCAGTAGCTTATATGTTTACCAAACGTGGTGAGATTACTTTTGAAGATGTTTCTTTAGAAGATCAAATCATGGACGTCGCTTTAGAAGCGGGTGCTGAAGACATCGAAGTGGACGAAGAAGAAATTCTAGTTATCACCACACCTGAAACTTTCGGTGAGGTTCAGGATGCACTTGCAGCAGCAGGTTTAAAATCTGATAACGCCGAAGTGGTCATGAACCCTTCAACTAAAGCGTTAATTTCAGATATCGAACAAGCGAAAAAAATCATCAAAATGATTGATATGTTTGAAGATCTTGACGACGTTCAAAACGTGTATACCAACGTTGAATTTACCGATGAAGTGATGGCTGAGTTAGAAGCTCTATAGTTCAATCGAGTGAAGTATAAAACGCACCCTTCGGTGCGTTTTTTATTGCCTAGCTTTCAACTGTTTGAGTTTATATATGAGGGCTGCATTTAAACCTTATTTAATAAGCCATTACAGTTAAAAACATTATATTGTTTAATTACAAAGCTCGAATGTAATGCAACTACGTGTTCAATTTTACCAATGCGCTTGAGTAAAATTTCACTATAGTTTTCCATATCACGTGCAACGACTTCCACAATAAAATCGGCAGACTGCCCTGTCACTAAAAATGCATTAATGACTTCTGGGATACTTTCTAATGCTTCTAAAAATTTAGCAAAGGTGTCTGTATCATGCTTACTCAAAGACACCTGCAGCAGCACATGCAAACTAAAGCCCAATTTTTGATAATTAATTTCACGTTTCAGACCACTGATAATATTGTGATCAATCAATTGTTTGATCCGACGATGAACTGAACTGACCGATAAATTCACCCGCTCTGACAGTTCATTTAAATTGACATCTTCATGGGTCAAAATTTCTAAAATTTGTTTATCAAAACGGTCTAGTTCCATCAGTCTACTCCAGCCATTTTTGAAAACAGTGCTGATGAACCCGATTCATCAAACACCTGTTGTCATTTTCAATGTTATTTTAAGTTTTAAAATCAGCATTTATGTGCAAGTTTTCTCATGTATAGCATGATTTATTAAAAATAATAAAGCTCATATGCATTATGAACATAATAATTTGCATAAATATCGTGTTTAAATGAATGTTTTTTCATCACGGTTTGATTTTTTATATTACCAAGTAAGTATTAAGTGGCTTAAAAAAAGCGCGCCATTAGGCGCGCTTTTTTTAAGCAGTATGACGCAAAGTTTCATATAAAGGGCTTATACACCACGCCAATCTACCCGTGCATTCCGTTCTGTTTGGTATATGCGTTGTACATATTGACCTAAAGGCAAATCGCTCAAATAGGCTTTATAAGCTTTGAACTCTTCTGACAAGGTTTCGCCATGCTCTTTTTCCCACGGCGTTCCGACAACCTCTAATAACGGCGCTAACATTGAACACACCGCAATATCGGCTAAACCTAATCGGTCGCCCACAAAATAACGCCCACCTTGTTCAATCAGACGTTGATTTAAATCAACCACAATTTCATCCAGTCGCTCACGTGAAGCCGCAACCTTATCTGTATCTAATTGATAACCCTTAGAAACCAGTGCCTTTATAATCGGTTTTGAATATTTTTCAAACTGACGTAAATAGCCTTTTTCACCAATTAAAATATCAAGTGATTCTTCACTTTCATTTAATACATGTGCCAACCCCCAACGGCGCACATGTTGCCCTAACTCAATGGAGAGTTCATTAATTTCTAAAGCGTCTTCACGCAGTTTGACATCTGGACGGATCAGACTATGTTCGGGGTAGGTCGCATCCAAGTAAAAGGCGATTTGAGTTGAATCTGCAACCCAATGATCTTGATCACGTAAAATCGGTAATTTGTTTTGCCCTGTTTTAAGCTGTGCAAATGCACGATGTACACCCGGCATTAAATTATGAGCCACATAATCCAACTCTTTATGATCGAGTAACCAGCGCGCCTTTTCACAAAAATGTGAGAGTGGAAACTGGTAGAGAGTTCGCATAAATGCTCCAAGTTTTTGTTGTAACTGTAGTTTATAAAACCCAGTAATTTTATAGGGATACTTTAGTCACTGTGTTATTGAAACACAATGTCATTTTTGCACCTATTCTGCATCTGTAGTGCAACTCAAGCATTATTCAGACGTGAATTCATCTCTATCTCTGCGCGATTCAATAAGATATACATTCTCCTGCCCATATCACCTGACTTTATTATGGCTTTCATGTAAAATCATCCACAATTTTTTTATAATACTTTGTGAGTTATTTCATGGGTTTTAACTGTGGTATTGTCGGCCTGCCGAACGTTGGTAAATCAACGCTTTTCAACGCATTAACCAAAGCTGCGATTGCTGCTGAAAACTTCCCATTCTGTACAATTGAGCCAAATACTGGGATTGTACCTGTACCTGACCCACGTATGGATAAACTTGCTGAAATTGTAAACCCACAACGTGTTGTCCCAACCACGATGGAATTTGTGGATATCGCAGGTCTCGTTGCTGGTGCATCTAAAGGTGAAGGCCTTGGTAACCAATTCTTAGCCAACATTCGTGAAACGGATGCTATTGCACATGTTGTACGTTGTTTTGAAGACGAGAATGTCATTCACGTAAATGGCAAAATTGACCCACTTGACGATATCGCAACAATCAACACTGAACTTGCACTTGCTGACTTAGAAGCTGTTTCTAAAGCAATTACACGTCTAGCAAAATCTGCAAAAGGTGGCGATAAAGAAGCGATTGCGACCAAAGCTGTTTTAGACAAAATCTTACCTTTACTGGATGAAGGTAAACCTGCGCGTGCAGCTGACCTTGATGAAGATGAACGTAAATTGGTGCGTGGTTATGGCTTCTTAACCCTTAAACCAACCATGTATATTGCCAACGTTGCAGAAGATGGTTTCGAAAATAACCCTCACTTAGAAGCAGTACAAAAATTAGCTGCTGAAGAAAATGCGATTGTGGTTCCACTTTGCAACCAAATCGAAGCAGAAATTTCATTACTTGAAGACGAAGACCGTGCGGAATTCCTTGAAGCTTTAGGCATGGAAGAACCTGGTCTAAACGTAGTTATTCGTGCAGGTTATGGCTTACTCGGCCTTCAAACATACTTCACAGCTGGTGTACAAGAAGTTCGTGCTTGGACAGTAAAAATTGGTGCAACTGCACCTCAAGCTGCAGGTGTGATTCACACTGACTTCGAAAAAGGCTTTATTCGTGCTGAATGTGTTGCCTACAACGACTTCGTTCAATACAATGGTGAAGCTGGCGCTAAAGAAGCAGGTAAATGGCGTTTAGAAGGTAAAACATACATCGTTCAAGATGGCGATGTTTTACACTTCCGTTTTAACGTATAAAACAGCACCCATAAGAAGCCAGCAATTTGCTGGCTTCTTTAATTTTAGGCAAATGATGAAGCCAAAAAATAAGCATATTTAAAAACTTAAAACCTGCTTAAAAACAAAATTATATCGACACGAATACATGATTTGGTTGCTGAGTCACCACAGTGCAAAGACTTAAATCTCTACCGTTCTGCTATAAATTTACCCATAGGCACTAATGCCTATTTTCATAGAACAATAGCAATGAAAAAAATCAGCACAATTCTAACAGCAGGTATCTTTACAATGCTTAGTGCAACTGCGTTTGCATGTCCACAAGGCACCACACTTACAGGTGGTACAGGTGCAAACCATAAAGGTGGTACTTGTGTTTCCATTGCTAAAGATGCAAAACATCAGGAACGTACTGCTACACATGCAGCACAAGCTGCGCAGCATGATGCAAAAGTCGCTCGACACGATGCAAAACAAGCCAGCCAATTGGCTCAGAGCAAAGTGAAACATAATCAAAAATTAGCAAAACATGATGCAGCTCAAGCACAGCATCTTGCAACACAAGCAAAATCAGAAGCTAGAACTTCAGCCCATGCTGCCAAAGCTGCAAATACTGACGCAAAAGCAAAAATCGCTGCACAAAAGGTCGCAGCGGAACAACATAAAGCTGCTGTGAAATCATAAACAGTTGAGAATTAACACATCGCAAAAAAAAGCCGGAATTATCCGGCTTTTTTATTCAAAACATTTATGGGTGAGCGGTATGTAATGCTTTTGCATCCATCTCAGCACGCTGTCTTCTTGCTTCTGTCAGCATGCGTTGTTCAAGCTCTTTACGAAAGCCGAGTAGAAATACAAACTCAGCTAGGACAAATAAAGGCCCTATTGCCAAGCCAATGACATCATCCATAAACGCAGGCTTTTTCTTTTCATAATAATGACCGATAAATTGGATGATCCAACCCACAACAAAGATCCCCACACTCCAGATCAACCATGACATAAGGCTCATTTTTGCGATCATTAAGGCTAAGGGATATGTGACGGCAAACACCAAAAGCATGATCAAACCGAAAATTTTATCTAAACTCAGGTAATAAATGACACTGGCAATAATCAACAACAATGCAAGAGTCAGTTCAAAACCCGAAATCATTAGCCCTGCTCGTGCGGTTAGACACATAATTGAAAACACAATAAGCGGAATACCCACAAAATGCGTCAGCACATTTTTTCGATCTAAATGATATGCTGCATACTGGCTTAGCAATCTTTCAAGTTTGCTCATTAACTTACTTCTTGTTCATTCACTCATTTCACTATATAAAAAATGCATCAATAAAGTTGTCATCTAATAGACAAGTTGGACCATAAAATAAGGATATGCTGTGCTGGACGCTCAATATGTGCATCAACTCAATAAAAATGTGTGGTATTCAGGCTTAAATATTTCCTTCCAAGACTTTATCTGCCGCCATGCCCTGACCTTAACTTTCGAAAAAGACGCACGTGTTTTTTTATCAGGACAGCGTTTTAATGGTATGTATGCAGTCTTAGATGGCGCAGTTCGCTTAGGCTATATTGATATTCATGGCAAAGAAGCGATTGCCGCCATTGCTGAGCCAATTATGTGGTTTGGCGAAATATCCTTGGTTGACCAATTACCACGCTCTCACGATGCCATCTGTATCAAAAAATCCACTTTATTACACTTACCGGCTCAAGCAATTCAGCAATTATTACAACGACACCCTGAGTTTTGGTTTCATATTGCCCAGCTCACCAGTCAAAAACTTCGCTATGCCTTTATGGAACTCATTGCCTTACATACGCAAAGTTTAAGTCAACGTCTCGCACAGCGTCTGCTGTTTATTTTAAATGGATATGGAAATCATTTGGAAATTGAGCAACACACCATACACATCTCACAGGAACAACTCGCGCAACTGATGAGTTGCTCAAGACAATCAGTCAATCAGGAGCTTCAGCAGTTGGAAAAAATGCAGGTGCTTCGTGTTGCGTTTAAACAAATTGAAATTTTAGATCTAGCGCAGTTACATCAGATTGCTCATGCACTTCCTGTGCATGATGTCTGACATTTGTGATTTAAATAAGTGCATTTAATTGCACCAGAATGATTCTTTATAGTTATTTTGCTTTTATTTGTGGCACTTCGCTTTATCGAGTTTTGATCACGACAATAATTGGCAAACATTTACACTGTCAAAACCATTTGTACATGCTGCAACTTCTTGAGTTGATGCTTCTGATTTGTCTTCAGTCGCTGCTTGTACATTGATCGCTGTAGTCAAAACAGCCAAAACCGATAACTTCATTAATGTTTTTTTCATCTTAATCACCTATTCAATGTCTTTAATTTAACTTACATACTTCATCTTTTACGCAGTAATTTTTACATACTTTATCAAATAATGATAATTTTAATTTTTAATCACATTATCTATACTTTATATTATTAATATTTTAAAGATATTAATTAAAGAGAAGGTCAGACGACTGGCGTTCTAAAATGGGGGGATTTTTTATCAATAAATTTTTCTCAAAAGATATTTTTACTATTCATTATCTATGCTTTATCTATTTAACTTCAGAAAACAACCATGCAATTTGGAATTTAGCTCAATACTACGGCAGCGCACTGATTTAATTTTTATATAAAATAGCGATGATTTTAGGAGGATTTTCCAATCCTCTCTTATAGATTTATTCTTGTTTTTGATATTTTCCAAAAAAAAGCAGTGAAAATTCACTGCTTTGATCGGGTTAAATGCCTACTTTTTTCGGATCGGTATTTCCGAGTTCAGGGTTTTCAATCGCACCTTTGCATTGATTTTTATCACGCTCATAATCTGCTTGCTTCTGTGCAACAGTCGAACTCTGATCAATACTTTCACGTGCCCAAATTTCCAAACTTGTCAAAGCTTTACGACACAGCGCGTATTTGCCTTCCGTAACAGAATCGGTCATTTTGACATTGATACGCCATTCCGTACTCAATTTACGCGCTGGAATACGAACTTTCTCTTCCATCTGATCGACTTGTTTTGCATAAACAATCGGATCGACTTCATTGATAAACGCCCAAGCTTTGGCAGCATACTCCGTTGCATCATTGGTTAATTTAGGTGCTGCTTTAATTTCGACTTGAGCTTGTTCAGCTCCATCATTACCACAGGCCTGCAACAACACCGTGCTGCTCAATAATGAAACAATCAGTATCCCACGCATCTTTAACCTCTGCATATCCGGCTCATTTCAGCAAACATATTCGGCAATATGCTAGTGAATTCGCGTACAATACTCAATCATCATTTGACCTGTTGTTCAACTCTTTCAAAGGTGTGTCGTGTCTGAGCACAAACTTCCTACAGTTCAGCCTGCGGGTTTTTGGCAAGGTGCTAAAGATAGTCAAGCCATTATCTTTACCTATCTTCCTGTTTCTTTTGCATTTGGGGTTTCTGCGACTCAATTTGGCTTCACTGCATGGGAAGCATTATTTTTATCTTGCTCTATGTATGCAGGTGCCAGTCAATTTCTCGTCGTGGCGTTACTGGGAAGTGGAACATCCATTTGGATGACTGCTCTTACTGTAATTGCCCTCGATATCCGCCATTTACTCTATGGCCCTGCCTTACAAAACCTGATTCAAGACCGACTCAATTTAAAGAAAACGGCAGTTTGGGCTTGGGGTTTAACCGACGAAGTTTTCGCATCAGGCATGATCAAACTGTCGCAACGTCGTCAAGAATGGTCGGAATCTTGGATGTTAGGACTCAGCTTATTTAGTTGGCTGTCCTGGGCAACAGGCTCATTTTTAGGCGGTTTATTTGCCGATCAAGTCAGCAACCTTCCACAATTTTTACAAGCCGCACTCGACTTTCTACTGCCTGCATTGTTTTTAAGCTTTTTACTTGCCGCATTTGAGAAAAAACATACATTTGTGGTCACGGTTACAATTATTGTTTCTGCGATTGCCTGCTACTTTATTGACTTGTCTGCCGCGATTTTTATCGGTATTTCTTCTGGTATTTTTGCCGGTTTATTCAAACATTATGTTTTAAAAAAACCTGATCCTGAGCATATGGGTGAAGCATCATGAATCTAGAAATTATCTTGGTCGGGATCTTGGTCGGAATTGTGAATTTTGCATCACGGTTTGGGCCATTTTTTGTAATTCAGAAATTTCAGCAAGGTTCACAGCAGCGTGGTTCTTTATGGCTAAAAATCGCTTTGGGCTCGATTGGCATTGCCGCAATTAGTTCAATGTTGGTGGTTGCAACCTTACCACCTCTGCTTGAAACCCCAAATAAAAGCTTTGCCATGTTGGTTGGATTTGCTGTGCTTGCAGGCTTGTATTTCAAGTTTAAGAAAATTGTACCAGCCACGCTCACTGCAGCACTGACTTACGGCTTAGTCTATACCTATATACCTTTTCATCTCTAAAGCCGAGTCAGCGACAATCCAAATAAAATCTCGAGCACATGCTTATTTATCCTGTGCTTTTTAATCTGCAATATTTATGAGATAGTCAGCATATAACATAAAAAATCTAGCGAAAACCAATAGATGGCAAAGTACCATTTTATTCAAGGCAAAATTTATATTCATTCCTGACAACCATCTGAATTGAACTGGGACTGCAAAAGCCCATAGAAAGCGTATATTTTCAATGCTTCATTCAAAACCAGCTGTTCAGTGGTAATTTCTGCGCTGTACATTGCCAACCTGCAGATCTGATCCGCGCCATTTATATAGAGAAAAATCAGCAACAAAAGATTGTGGGCTTATATAACTGCACACAGCAGATTCTGCTCTTACATCCACGTCGCCTGATGTTTTCACACATATCGATGCCTCGTCTGTTCAGCAATTTTCTGCAGCTGATCGGCTTCTTATTGATTTTTCTATTGTGCATTTTCAGCCTCAGTTCATGGCTCAATTCATCATTTCACCTTCTGTCGGTGGCTACAGACGCGCTTCAATGTGCAAATTTGGATATTGAGCCATTCCCTGCATCTGTAAAAAATGCAGGTATATTTAAAGTGAATTTAAATAAAAACAACTAAATACCACTTTTTAAAGATTTTCACAGGTAAATAATTACACGAACGCATACCCATAAAGATATAAAAAAAATTGTTGGACAATATCATTTATTTATGTGAATACTCGCTTATCTCTCGAACAAGTTCTGCTATGCTTAAATTCCCATAAAATCAAGCATGGATGATTACATGAGCGTCACTATTGGTACTCCACTTCAGTCTTCAGCGTATAAAGTCTTACTGTTAGGTTCTGGTGAACTCGGTAAAGAAGTTGTGATTTCATTGCAACGTTTGGGTGTAGAAGTTCATGCTGCCGATCGTTATGACCATGCTCCTGCCATGCAAGTTGCACATTTTTCTCATACTTTAAATATGGCAGATCCTGAGGCACTTAAAGCCTTAATATCTCAAGTTAAGCCTCATTTGATTGTCCCTGAAATTGAAGCCATTGCGACTCAAGTTTTGGTCGAGATTGAAGAACAAAATATTGCCACTGTCATTCCTTCTGCAAAAGCTGTCAACCTGACGATGAACCGTGAAGGGATTCGCCGTCTAGCTGCCGAAGAGCTTGGACTCCCGACTTCAGCCTACCGATTTGCCAACACACTTGAAGCGTTCCGTGCTGCATGCGATGACATTGGCTATCCAAATTTTGTTAAGCCTGTCATGTCGTCTTCGGGTAAAGGACAGTCACGTGTAAAAAGCTTTGATGAAGTCGATGCTGCTTGGGAATATGCACAAACAGGTGGGCGTGTAAATCAAGGTACAGTGATCGTGGAATCACAAATTGACTTTGACTTTGAAATCACCCTGCTGACTGTTCGTGCTAAAAATGCAGAAACAGGTGAAATTGAAACATCATTTTGCGACCCGATTGGCCACCGCCAAGACGCTGGCGACTATGTAGAAAGTTGGCAGCCACAACTCATGACTGCTCTTGCTTTAGAGGAAGCCAAGCGTATTGCCAATAAAGTAACCATTGCATTAGGTGGATGTGGCATTTTTGGCGTGGAACTGTTTGTCAAAGGCGATAAAGTATGGTTTAGTGAGGTATCACCTCGTCCACACGATACAGGCCTTGTCACTCTTGCATCGCAATTCCAAAGCGAATTCGAACTGCATGCACGTGCCATTCTTGGTCTGCCTGTGAATACTGCTCGACACAGTACTGCTGCGAGCGCAGTCATCTATGCAGGCGTGGATGATACCAATTTATCATTTACTGGCTTAAATCTTGCTTTGGCTAATCCAGACACCGATTTACGCCTCTTTGGTAAACCAGAAGGCTTTAAACGTCGCCGTATGGGCGTAGCAACAGCACGCGCTGAAACCACAGATCACGCGCGTGAACTTGCTCAACATGCTGCACAACAAGTCAGTGTTCAACAAAACTAAGTTTGTAACACCTTAACGGACCACTGTTCATGATCAATACGCTTCCTCTGCTGAATTACATTAAAAGTAACCACGACATTCAGGCGATTAACCAATGGCGCTCAGATGTTGAAAATCAGCTACAGGAATGCTTTGAAAATGGACAGTCGATTCGTGATGTGATTTTGGCTCGATCGAATCTAATCGATGAAGCCTTAAAGTTCTTATGGACACATGCTGAACTCGACCAAACCGATCTCGGTTTGTTTGCTGTCGGTGGCTATGGTCGCCGCGAAATGCTGCCTTACTCCGACGTCGATATCATGATTTTGTCTGAGGATGAAATCAGCCCAGAACAAGAAAAACTCATCTCTAGCTTTATTTCCACGCTTTGGGATGTTGGTAATTTCAAGCCGGGCATCAGTGTACGTACTATTAATGATTGTGTTGCTCAAGCCACCAATGATTTAACTGTGGCAACAGCGCTGATCGAAGCACGTTTGATTGTGGGCAATGAACACCTAGCCAAATGGCCACGCCGTATCGTATCGCAGACATGGACGGATAAAACCTTCTATGATGCAAAAATGCAAGAGCAAGCAAAACGCTATGCTCAACATAACAATACCGAAAGCAACTTAGAACCCGATATTAAAAATGCGCCCGGTGGTATCCGTGATATCAACCAAATCGGATGGATTGCAAAGCGTCATTTCCGTGTCAATCGCATCTATGACCTTGTACATCTAGGTTTTATTTCAGAGTTTGAACTTGGCGTTCTTGAAGAAACAGAAAGCTTTCTTTGGGAAATCCGTCATCATTTACATCGCTTAACCAAGCGCGACGAAAACCGATTATTGTTTGATTATCAACGTGACATTGCCGCTAAATTTGGCTATCAACGTGAAGAAGGTAAATCACCAAATTATCCAATCGAACAGTTCATGAAACGTTACTACCGTAGCGCTCAGCAAGTGACGACTTTGAATGAAATGCTTTTGGCTTATTTCAATGAGTCTGTCATCACGCCACGCTTGCCTGACTATGAACGTAAGATTGAAGAGATCAATGCCAACTTCAAATTAGTCGATGGCAAATTGGCGGTGCAGCATCATAAAATTTTCTCTGAAAATCCAAGTGCTATTTTAGAAATTTTCTACCTCTTGGCGAATCGTCCGGAAATTGAAGGCATTCGTGCCCGAACTTTACGGCTATTGTCTCTTGCGGCAAAACGTATTGATCAAAACTTCCGTGACAATCCTGCACATCAAGCCTTATTTATGGCAATCATTCGCTCACCCTACCGTTTATATGACACCATGGTGGCGATGAAACGGTATGGTGTGCTCGGCAACTATATTCCTGCCTTTGGGCAAATCATGGGACTCATGCAATATGACTTGTTCCATATTTATACTGTCGATGCCCATACCCTGTTATTGCTACGTAATTTAAACCGTTTTAAAGAGCCTGAATTTGCCAAAGACTTCCCTGTCGTTAGCTCAGTGTTTCAACGACTAGCGCGCCGTGACATTGTGTATTTAGCAGCAATTTTCCATGATATCGCCAAAGGTCGTGGTGGTGACCACAGTGAACTTGGTGCAGCGGATGCAATTGATTTCTGCCGTACCCATGGGTTTACTGAACGTGAGTGCAACCTTGTCGCATGGTTGATTCAAAACCATCTATTGATGTCCGTTACTTCTCAGAAAAAAGACATTTCCGATCCAGATGTGGTGAAAGAATTTGCTGAGAAAATGGGCGATATGGAGCATCTCGACTATCTCTACACCTTAACAGTTGCCGATATCAACGCAACCAATCCGACGCTTTGGAATACATGGCGTGCATCACTCATGCGTCAACTGTATACACAAGCACGTGATGTGATTCGTTCAGGTTTAGGTCGTCCTGTAGACTATCCAATGCTGATTGAAGACACTAAATTTGCGGCCAGCGAACTGTTAGTCAATGATTTTGCGCTCTACGATGTAGAAACTGTTTGGCAAGAACTCGGTGATGAATATTTCCTAAAAGAATCTGCCGATGAAATCGCATGGCATACACGCGCCATTTTAAAACATGGCAATAATGCAGAACCATTGGTGATGATGCGAGCACATCGTAAATTTGCACAAGATGCGGTACAGATCTTTATTTACACTCAAGATCAACCTAACTTGTTTGCGACCACAGTGGCAATTATGGACAGAATGAATCTAGACGTTCAAGATGCTCGGATTATCACAGCATCCACTGCATTTAGTTTGGACACCTATGTTGTACTTGACCGTTTTGGCACCTTATTAACAGATCCTGAACGTGAACAAACCGTTATTGAAGCGCTCAAAAAAGCCTTGAGCCAATCTGACAAGTACCCAGGCCTGATGCAACGTCGTATTCCACGTCAACTGCGTCATTTTGATATTGAAAATACCGTGAGTATTTCTTTTAATGAAGCGCTTCAACAAAATATGGTTGAAATTGCGACACTTGACCATCCGGGCTTACTTGCTAAAGTCGGTGGTTTATTTATGATGCAAGGCCTAGATATTCACTCTGCGAAAATTGCGACGCTCGGTGAACGTGCTGAAGATATTTTCTATGTCACTAAAAAAGATGGCTCACCTATGAGCGATTCAGAAGCAGAAACGTTTGCTGCACAATTAAAGTCAGCACTCGATGAAGCTTCGAATCAGGTTTGTAGTCATCATTAACTTAAATTGATCGGTATCCATTCCATGAACTCCAGTTTGTCATTATTGCACCCTTATCCATTTGAAAAGCTAAATAAGCTATTTCAGGATGTGAAACCCGCAGAGTTGCCTTTGATTCCCCTATCGATTGGTGAGCCAAAGCATCCTGCACCGGAGTTTGTGAAACAGGCCATTATTGATAATTTTCAACACTTATCAACTTACCCAAACAGCAAGGGTTTACCTGAGCTTCGCACAAGTATTGCAAATTGGTTAACCCGTCGCTTTAAACTCAATAGCATCAGTGCAGACACCAACGTCCTGCCTGTATCAGGTACACGTGAAGCGATCTTCTCGTTTGTACAAGCTTTGGTTAAACGTGAAGATGCCCCTTATGTGGTGATGCCAAATCCGTTTTACCAAATCTATGAAGGCGCAACTTTACTTGCGGGTGCAGAGCCTTACTTCATCAACTGTACAGAAGAAAATAACTACCTTGGCGACTTTGACGCTGTACCAGCTGAAGTTTGGGAAAAAACCGCTTTACTGTTTGTCTGCACACCGGGTAATCCTACAGGTGCGGTACTTTCTAAAGAACAGTTTAAAAAACTGATTGCTCTGTCTGACCAATATAATTTTGTGATTGCATCTGATGAATGCTACTCAGAGCTTTGGTTTGATGAAGCGCCTGTTGGTCTGCTTGAAGTTTGTGCTGAAATAGGCCGTGATGACTATAAAAACTGCGTGGTATTCCACTCACTGTCTAAGCGCTCTAACTTACCGGGTATGCGTTCTGGCTTTGTTGCAGGTGATGCTGCGCTTTTAAAACCTTATTTACAATACCGTACTTATCATGGCGCTGCGATGCCTGTTCAACACCAGTTAGCTTCAATTGCAGCTTGGGATGACGAAGCACACGTCGAAGAAAACCGCGTACAGTACCGTGCAAAATTTGAATTATTCCAACGCGAACTGGGTCACCTACTACCATTACAAAAACCTGATGCTGGGTTTTACTACTGGTTAAAAGTCGATAATGATGAAAGCTTTGCCAAAATGCTCATGGAAAAAGCACACGTTAAAGTGCTTCCAGGCCGTTACTTATCGCGTGATACAGCACAAGGTAATCCGGGTGAAAACCATGTCCGTTTAGCCCTTGTTGCCGATATTGCCCAATGTGAAGAAGTAATTCGTCGCTTAAAAGCAGTACTTTAATTGATGTAAAGCGCTTTGCTTATAACAAAAATGCCCCAAATTTGGGGCATTTCTATTTGAGTCATTTCTTAACCATCATTTAGTGAAAATCATTTAAGAGTATTCACTTTGAAACAATCATTGAGAAATCACTGAAAACCATTAGAAATCAAATGTAGCACTCAATTTAAATGTTCGAGGTTCGCTGAGTGACAAATACGTATAGTCGTTCACCGATGCAGAGGCCCAATAATCTTTATCTAAAACATTAGTCACAGTAAAATTCAAACTGGTGGGTATATTCTTGATTTGCGTTTTATAGTTTGCACCCAAATCTACACGTGTCCAATCTTTAAGTTTCAATGTGTTGGCATTGTTTGCATAAGTTGAACCCGTATAGACAACACGCCCATTTACACTCACATCTTGCTCAATCGGTAGTTTCCAGTCCGCTTCGACATTGGCTTGAAACTCCGGCACACCAATCACACGATGTCCATCAAATAAATCTTGGTATGTGTCTTTTTGCTCGGTATCAATCCAAGTTGCGCCGCCCAATATTTTGATTGAATCTGTTAATTGACCATAGGCATTAAATTCAAGCCCTTGGTGAATATTCGTCGCTTGACTGATTTGTGCAGTCCCTGAGCTATTCACTGAGGCTTTTTGGCGATCTGTATAGAAATAATTCAATGTTCCGCCAATCAAGCCATTTTCATATTTCACGCCCAGTTCTTTTTGTTTCGAGACAAATGGATCGGCAATAAAGTTATTACCTTCGCTATCCAAAATCGCTTCGCCTTGCACCAAAGCTTCGATGTAATTGGCATACATAGACCATTCAGGCGTTAATTTATAACTCACACCTAATGCCGGAGTAAGCTGATTTTTATTAATATTGTATTTATAGGTTCCGTAAGAATATACGTCTTGATCAACTTCCTGATAACGCGCACCCAGCATGAGGGTCAAACGATCATCTAACATCGAAATATTGTCGCCCAAGGCAAAACTTTTCAAGGTACTGACACCTGCTTTTGGATAAGTCCCTTCTACCCCCAACCATTTGTCAATGTTAGAATCTTCGGTATAAATCGGATCATAAAAACTATCATTCAAACTGGTGGCATAACCATAGCTATAGCGTTTATCTGCACGATATAAAGAACCAGAAGCGACCACTTGATGTTTTAAAGCACCTGTTTCAAATTTAGTTTTGACACCCAATTCTGCTGAGTGATTACGATCTTTACGTGGAATCATCGATGCAGAAAGTTTTGCCGTTCCTGCTGCGGTATCACTTAATTGTTGGCTTGAGTAAACACCAGCTTCTTCTGATTTGCGGAAACCATATGCGGCATAGGCTGTTGTTGCATCGGTTAAGTCATATTCTGCTCGTACACTTCCGAATAAATCTTCTTCGTTTGAATAAGTCCATGCTTGACCATGATAATTAGCATACTGAGCAGCACTCGGAAGCTGTGTAACTGCATTGGTTAAACGTAAACTTGGTCGATTTTCTGAAAGGCGGTTATTGTTATATCCCAAATCACCAGATAGGCGGAAACGCTCCCCTTTGTAGTCCGCAGCAATCAAAGCCAATCCAAGTGCTTTCTTTTCTTGGTCAATCTCGGTTCCGCCATCATTGTAAGCGGTATTGACCCGCACTCCAAATTGATCACCTGTCCCAAAGCGACGTGATACATCCGATGCCACATAGGCACCATTGAAGTTTGTCCCCACCGTCACACGTGTTAAGGGATCATTACTGGCACGTTTCGGAAGTAAGTTAATTGACCCACCTATGCCTGTTCCACCTGGGATTGCACCATTTAAAAATGCCGAAGCGCCTTTGAAGACTTCTACCCGCTCAAACAGTTCTGTTGGAATATATTGGCGTGGCAATATGCCATACAGGCCGTTATATGCCGTATCATCTGATGCCAGTGCAAAACCACGAATAAAATAAGCTTCTTGAAAGTTCCCATAACCTTTGGCCGTACGCACACCCGCATCTGCTTGTAGCACATCGCCGACGCTCTTCGCTTGGCGGTCTTGAATATATTGCTGGGTATAACTGGTGATATTAAATGGTGTTTCTAAATTTTTCTGATTACCGAAAATACCCACTTTACCGCCCGTCGCAACTTGCCCCCCTGCATAAGGCTTCATCAAGCCATTTGCAGAAGCATCCGCACTGACGACCACATTAATGGCTTCTAGCGTTTGAACTTCAGTAGTATCGATATTGGCAGCGGGATGTTCATTTTCAGCGATTTCATTCGCATAAACATATGTAAACCCTTGTGTAGCACACGCCATCATCACACAGAGCTGCTTCATTTTTAACATTGGGAGAGTAATCCTAGAAAATACGCCCATATAATAAATGATAGTGATTAGCATTTACTCTTTCATTTCATTATTTGCGATGCTTTTTATTTATTACTTTTTATTTTTTAATTGTAATTTTTTATTAAGCTCAACTTAACGAGTTACACTCACCTGATTGCTGAAGAGTGTTTTCATTCATCAAATACACCGATATCAAGCAAGTTAATAACACTTGGGAAACCAATCACTCATCCACCATTAGATGAAAACCCGAGCAATGACAGTTCTAGTACCATGATTAAGACAACCCTTCTGCTATAGGCTTATTGAGGTGGATGAATAGCAAATTCATGTTCAACGGTATAACTAAGTTTTTTATCAACCATCGGAATAGGTTCAAGTCGCGCAACCAATAGGGATTTTTGTACTTTTTGATCAAAGCTTTTAGAGCCCGAACTTGCAATGAGTTTTGAGCTAACAATATAGCCTGTTGCAGCAATCACGGTGAGCTGTAGTTTGACGGGATGCTTATATGTTTTCATTTCAGACGCAGATAGCACATATTGTGGTGCATTCACCCAAGAGACGTCATACATTTTCGGTTTGACATGTGGATCAATTGCATCAGCAACACGCGTAGGTTGGTATTCTTCTACAGGTGTTTTTAATAATTGCAATAATGCGTTGACCCGAGCATCTCTCGTGCGGTCTAGATTGCTGGCATCAACAGACGTTTTTACAACTTCAGATGCGCTCAGATTGCTATCTGCCCATGCTGTACCCACACATACGGGTAAAAAAACCGTTAAAACACAAATTCGACGTTTAACTATCTGCCTAAACAATGTTATGACCTTCAAATAAAGAGACGTCAGTATAAAACATCCAAAAAAATAAAGACGCTTTCGCGCCTTTATATCAACCTCAGTTCGGCCAATGATTCACTTCATTTTACTGAGCCAAAGCTTTTTCAATATCTTCATTCAATGTTTCAGGCTTGGTCGTGGGTGCATAGCGGTTAATAACTTGCCCATTTTTGCCAATTAAAAACTTGGTGAAGTTCCATTTAATACCATTACCCAATACGCCTTTCGAGTTATTGGTTAAATAACGGAAAATCACATGCGCTTCAGGGCCTTTTACATTCACTTTGGCAAACATCGGAAAAGATACGCCATAGTTTTTTTGACAAAATGCGCCAATTTGATCATTTGAACCCGGATCTTGTCCGCCAAATTGGTTGCATGGAAAACCTAAAACCTCAAAACCTTGATCTTTATATTGTTCGTAAATTTTCTCCAAACCAGCAAATTGAGGAGTAAATCCACATTTACTAGCGGTATTTACAATTAATAAAACCTGGCCTTCATAATCTGCAAAGGATTTATTACTTCCGTCCAGTAATTCTGCTTCAAACTGGTGAATGGTGGTCATGGATAAGTTTCCTCATCATTTTTTTCTTTTGTTTCTAATTCTAAGGATGCTGAATTAATACAATAACGCAATCCAGTCGGCTGTGGTCCATCAGGGAAAACATGCCCTAAATGTGCGTCACAATGATGACAAACAATTTCTGTTCTGACCATACCGTGTGTCGTATCTACATTTTCTTCTACTGCAGCAGGTTCAATCGGCTTATAAAAGCTCGGCCAACCACAACCGCTATCGTATTTTGTTTCAGAAGAAAAAAGCGGTTCCCCGCAACAACGACATACATACGTGCCAGCTTGTTTCGTATTCCAATATTTTCCAGTGAAAGCTTGCTCCGTGCCTTTCTGACGCGTTATGCGAAACTCTTCTGGCGACAATTCTCTTTGCCATTCTCTTTCTGTTTTATTGAGTTTTCCCATGATGACGTCCCTTTATATCGTGGTATTTAAAATAGGATAATCCTATATTTACGTCATTCAATCTTAAATTTCTAGTCTTTATTCAACAATTTACAAAATCTATATAATGACCCAAAAAGCAAAAAGTAAGCAAATATAAAATCGTGGTGAGCAAAATACAAAATTAAATGCTTTTTTGTGAGCACCTTTAGTGATAATCTTAGCGCTACTCTTGCTCAGGATTAAAAAATGTCGCAGAAAAAGAGCGTAATTTTTAAAAATCTGCTGCCCGTGATCAAACAATATCAACAGGCAGGGTTTACGCATGAAAAAATAGTTGCTTTACTCAGAGACGAACATCATCTCGATTTAGTAACGACCGAGACATTTAAAAGCTATTTATACCGTTATGCAAAAGTGACCTCCACTCTTTCCGAGAATATAAAAATGCCGAATACGTTTAACACCCCCCGCGAAATTAAGAAATCGTCTAAGCTCGAGCATGTTTGCTACGACATTCGCGGACCAGTGTTGCGAGCGGCCAATGAGATGGAAGAGGCTGGCCATAAAATTATTAAATTAAATATTGGTAACCCTGCTCCTTTTGGTTTTGAAGCACCTCAAGAAATTATTAACGACGTGGCACTCAACCTGCCTAATGCAATTGGTTATACCGACTCAAAAGGCATCTTCCCTGCGCGTAAAGCGATTTGTCAGTATTATCAACAAAAAGGCATCTTAAACATGCACGTCAATGACGTGTATGTCGGAAATGGCGTATCTGAACTGATCGTGATGGCAATGCAAGGCTTGCTCGACGATGGCGACGAAATGCTAGTGCCTATGCCAGATTATCCGCTTTGGACAGCAGCAGTTAACCTTTCTGGCGGTACAGCTATTCACTATAAATGTGATGAAGAAAATTTCTGGTATCCAGATACTGCCGACATGGAAAGTAAA
Source organism: Acinetobacter sp. YH16056_T (assembly GCF_024605895.1). NCBI lineage: Bacteria > Pseudomonadati > Pseudomonadota > Gammaproteobacteria > Moraxellales > Moraxellaceae > Acinetobacter > Acinetobacter sp. YH16056_T. Next base: position 2,109,209 of record NZ_CP094545.1, read on the forward strand.
ATCACCCCTAATACCCGCGGTATCGTGGTGATTAACCCGAACAACCCAACAGGTGCGGTTTACCCACGTCATGTGCTTGAGCAAATTGTAGCTCTTGCGAAGAAATACGACTTAATTTTATTTGCTGATGAAATTTACGACAAGATCGTTTATGACGGTATTGAGCACGTCTCTGTTGCGTCATTGGCAGGCGATCAGCTATGTATTTCATTCAATGGCTTATCTAAAGCGTATCGAATTGCAGGTTACCGTTCAGGCTGGATGGCAATTACAGGCGATAAATCACGTGCGCTAGACTACATTGAGGGTTTAGATATGTTGGCTTCAATGCGTCTATGTGCCAACCACCAAGCGCAATATGCGATTCAAACAGCTTTAGGCGGTTATCAATCGATTAATGATTTAATCCGTCCAGGCGGACGTTTATATGAACAACGCAACATTGCTTGGGAAATGTTGAATGATATTCCGGGTGTGTCTTGTGTGAAACCAGAGGGTGCTATGTACTGCTTCCCTAAACTGGACCCTGAAATTTACCCAATTCAAGACGATGAGAAATTCATGTTGGATTTCCTCCGTGCTGAAAAAGTACTGTTGGTTCAAGGTACGGGTTTTAACTGGCCAACACCTGATCATTTCCGTGTGGTGTTCTTGCCTGCTGAAAATGAACTACGTGAAGCACTCACTCGTTTAGGTCGTTTTTTGGCGAAAATGCGTTAATTCATAAGTGCTTTAAAAATAAAAAAACCGTACGCCATGTACGGTTTTTTTATTACTGTATCTTTAAATTTGATTTCTTACTGTACTCACACCACAGCTATCTTTTTGAATAGTTAAGTTTTTATAAATTTATTTTGAGCTTAGACCTTAGTCAAAACTTTAAGATCTGTTGATTTTTCTACAGCATATTCATGTTATTTTTTAACCAATCATAAAAACACATGAGTACGGGATGTTCTCAAACAAAATTAAACTGAGCCTATTTCTCTGTCTAAGCATGTGCCTAGGCATCGGGATATTACGTTTTTCCTATACCGCACTCCTCCCTTCAACCCGCGAAGCATTTGGTTGGAGCTCAAGTTTTGCCAGCATCTTAGGTAGTGCCAATTTGCTCGGCTACTTAATCGGCGCATTTTGGGCCATGAAATTACCCCAAAATAAAAGCATGGTGAGCTACATCCAACTCGCGGCTATTGCAGGGACACTCAGTTTACTCAGTTGTGCATTTTCAGGTTTTTCAGAAATTTGGTACAGCACTTGGCGCGTAATTTCAGGGATCAGTGGCGGCTTACTGATGATCCTCTCCCCAAGTGTCGTTGCCCAATGTTCAGTGCTTCAAGATCGCTTTAAAATCAACTTTATTGGTTTTAGCGGCATTGGCTTGGGGGTCTTAATGGCAACGCTATTTTTGCCTTACATCCAACAAATGTCGACAAAGTGGGCTTGGTTGATTTTATTTTCTTTTTCAAGCCTGATTTGTATTTTACTCAGCGTACTTTTGAAGAGTTTTAAAACACAGCTCACATCATTCACCACGATTTCAGCTGCAGAACATAAAGTTGATGGAATTTTCTATTGTCTCTTAATCGTGTATAGCACCAGTGCTTTTGCTTACGTGCCCCATTCATTATTTTGGATTGACTATTTAACTCACACCCTACACCTAAGCCCGATCGGGATCAATTTCAATTGGATTTTATATGGTCTAGGAAGTGCTTTAGGAGCATTTGCTGCTTACTGCCTAGCACAAAAACTGGGAAATATTAGTGCTCTTAAAATATTATATAGCAGCTATGTCTTGGCGATTTTTATAGCAATTATTAATATCCATCCACTTTTTACTTTTTTATCTTCTTTTGCTACAGGCCTGCTCAATCCAGCAGTGGTTTTTCTCACCTCTTATACCATTCTGCAAATCTATGGTAGCGCCTATAAAAAGCTCTGGAGTATTGCAACCCTGTGCTTTGCATCTATTCAATTGATCGGTGGTTTAAGCTTTAGTTTTTTACAGCGAATTGGTATTGATTATTCACAGCAATTTATTTTAGCCGCATGCGTACTCTGCATTGGAACACTACAACTCTTTTGGTTTACTCGAACACCAAAATTCAGCAAAAATACCGTCTAGGTCGATCACAAGACATTCAACTGCATCATCATTCACACATACAAAAGTCATGCATACAAAGAAAAGACCTATATAAATAGGTCTTTTCATTTTGATAAAGAGTGAATGGGCTAAGCTTTTTTCAGCTTTTTCTTTAATTTTTTCAGAGCAGAATTATGCTTTGAAATTTTGTTCAACCTCGCTTTAATTTCCTTTTTAAGTGATTTGGTTTTCTTAGACAAATTCATCTCCTTCTCGTCTACGTATAAAACTTAAATTTCGATCAATTAAAAACCATTCGGCCAAATGAACTTTGATTCACAAAGTCTTTAGCCTACTAATGATGTTGTTGACGCTGATTTCGTTGATGTGGCTGTTGTTTCTGTTTCTTTTGGTCTTGTTGCTGTTGCTGTTGTTGTTGTTGCTGATCATTTTGCTGCTGTTGATCAGATTGTTGGTTTTGTTGATGCTGTTTACGAGACATTTCATTTCTCCTTATCATCATAAGTATCACAATGTACTGTTACTAGATGTACATCTACTAAAGGACAACAACCAATGTACCGCTAATTTTCATGGAACCAACCCGATAAATGTTTCGAATTACGTCATTGTAAAATTTCTGGAGAATAATTAATTTGAAATCAATCCCCCTCTATTTTCTGCATTACCTAAGTTCACTCGAATAGTGTGGTTTTAAACTTTTGGTAACATGACAAGCATGCCAAACCATCTGATTGATTGCGTGAAGTCATCTTTTTATCTCGTATTTTTAAATGGCCTTGAGTAACCCTTTTTCTGTGTGTTTAATTAATTCCCATAAAAAAAGGACTGAATCATTCAGTCCTTTTTTCACCTAGCATTTTTTACACTTAGATTGGCAAATAAACTCAGTCCATATGCTCAATGATGGCTTGTCCAAACTCCGAACAACGTAATAGTTTTGCACCTTGCATGAGTCGTTCAAAATCATAGGTCACCGTTTTGGCTTCAATGGCACCTGCGATCCCTTTAATAATTAGATCTGCCGCTTCAGTCCAGCCCATATTTCGCAGCATCATTTCTGCAGACAGAATAATAGACCCAGGGTTTACTTTGTCTTGACCCGCATATTTAGGTGCAGTGCCATGTGTCGCTTCATAAACTTGTACCGCGCCACCAATATTGGCACCCGGTGCAATACCAATGCCGCCAACTTCAGCCGCCAAAGCATCTGAAATATAGTCACCGTTTAAATTTAGGGTAGCAATGACTGAATAATCGGTCGGACGCATGAGAATCTGCTGTAAAAAAGCGTCCGCGATCGCATCTTTAATCACGATTTCTTTGCCCGTTTTTGGATTTTTTATTTTGACCCAAGGACCACCATCTAGCAATTCACCACCAAAGCGCTCAAGTGCGACTTCATAACCCCACTCTTTAAACGCCCCTTCGGTATATTTCATGATATTACCTTTGTGCATCAAAGTGACATTCGGCTTATCATTATCAATGGCGAATTGAATAGCTTTACGTACCAAACGCTGAGAACCTTCTTTAGATACAGGCTTAATCCCGATACCGCAATTTTCCTCAAAGCGAATCTTAGTGACGCCCATTTCCTCTTTAAGAAATTTGATCATTTTCTTGGCTTCAGGCGAATCTGCTTTCCATTCGATCCCTGCGTAAATATCTTCTGAGTTCTCTCGGAAGATCACCATGTCTGTACGTTCAGGATGCTGAACAGGTGAAGGAACGCCCTTAAACCAACGTACTGGGCGCACACAGACGTAGAGATCTAATTCTTGACGTAGTGCAACATTTAGCGAACGAATGCCACCACCGACAGGCGTCGTTAACGGCCCTTTAATTGAAACCACAAATTCGCGTAAAGCCTCAAAGGTTTCTTCGGGCATATAGGTGCCATAAATTTTATTGGCTTTTTCACCACAATAGACTTCCATCCATTCTATGGCACGTTTTCCACCATAAGCTTTTTGTACTGCGGCATTCACCACGGTTTTCATCACGGGCGTGATATCAACACCTATACCATCGCCTTCAATAAACGGAATAATTGGATTATTGGGAACATTGAATGATAAGTCTGAATTTACTGTAATTTTTATCCCATCCACTGGAACGACGATCTTCTGATAACCCATTTTTATGATCCTCCCTGAGAAGCGAGTGAAAAAATAATTGCTGTTTGATAAGACTTTTAATTGCGCTTCACGCATAATACTCTAAAGCAAATCTACCTTTTTTGAGATTTAGATGGGAAATAGCTGCATTTCCCTATTGAATAAATCTTAACCAATTTGAATTATTGTATTTAATAGAAGTTATTTCCTATGAAAATCGTCATCTTAAACAAGCCATATGACGTGCTCTCCCAATTCCGTAAAGACGAAGCGCATATGACCATATCTGACTTCGTGGACGATCCTAGTCTACGTATTGCAGGTCGTTTAGATATGGACTCTGAAGGTTTGGTATTTTTAACCGATCATGGTGGTTTAAATCAGTACATTACCAACCCTGAAAATAAAAAGTTCAAAACTTACTTAGTGCAAGTCGATGGTGACATCACAGAAGAAGCACTTGAGCAATTACGTAAAGGCGTTGAGCTGAAAGATGGTATGACCTTACCAGCCAAAGCCATCAAAGTGCAACAGCCAGAATGGTTATGGGAGCGTGATCCTCCTGTACGTTTCCGTGCAAACATTCCAACCTCTTGGGTTGAAATCCAAATTTGTGAAGGCCGTAACCGCCAAGTTCGTCGTATGACTTCAGCAGTGGGTTTCCCAACTTTACGTTTAATTCGTACACGTATTGGTGCAATTGATTTAGTTCAATTGGCTTTAGAGCCAGGTGAAACCAAAGAAATTGAACCTTTACTTTACCCTGACTTTCAAAATGTACCTGCTGAAGAACCTTACCGTTCACGCTCTTATGTGAAAAAACCAGGCGGTACAGGTGGTAAGCCAATGGTTCGTAAGAATAAAGATGGCTCAGTGAAAAAGTCTGGTACAAAACGTATCTGGCAAATGGATGAGAGCGAAAAACCTAAACGCCGTACCAATGGTACAACTCGTCCGAATACCAAAGCCCCACGTGGCCGCGGCCGTAACGGACGTTGATAAAAAGCTTCAAAAAAGGCCTACATTTGATGTAGGCCTTTGCAATTTTATAAATTTAATAATGTTTAAGATTTAATTAATAGATCTCTTTCATAAATCAAAAAACGATCTTCTTTTTGGTTAATATTTGCACTCCGGATTTCTTAGCATTCGTGCATAATCTGCGGATGAAATACATCGATTCAAACAAGCTTTCTGATCCTCAGTTCAAGCGATACACAGGCATCTCATGGTCAACTTTCTATTTGATGGTTGAGCAATTGAAGAAACATGTCCCTGCCAAAGGCAGACCGCCCAAGTTAAGCCTGGAAGACCAGGTTCTGCTCTGTCTAAGCTATTGGCGGGAATACCGAACCTTATTTCACGTTGCGACGAGCTACGGGGTTTCAGAGCCCACAGCCTCAAGAATTGTCCGTCATGTTGAAGACTGCCTGATTCGGTCCAATCTCTTTAATTTACCCAAAGATTTACCCGAGGGCGAAGGCATCGATTGGAATGTTGTGATCGTGGATGCCACAGAAATTCCAATCCAAAGGCCTAAAAAAACAGAAGAAAAGCTATAGCGGCAAGAAAAAGATCCACACTTTCAAAGTACAGGCCATCATTCATTATCAAACTCAAAAAATCCTGAGTTTATGTACGAGTCGTGGTGCCGTACATGATTTCGAACTCTTCAGACGTAACTTGAATCAGATTCCTGCAGGTGCATTTATCCTTGCGGATAAGGGTTATCAGGGAATTTATACAGTGTATCCAAATAGCTTGTTGCCATTAAAAGCAAAGAAGCGCTGTAAACTGGATTCCGAACTAAAAATCTATAATCAGGAAATCAATAAAAGAAGAATTGGAATTGAGCATGTATTTGGCAGTTTGAAAACCTTCAAAATTCTTGCTGAGCGATATCGCAATCGAGGCAAAAGACTAGCATTAAGATTCAATCTAATTGCTGGAATTTATAACTTGGAGCTGAGTGAAAAATGACTTATGAAAGAAATCTATTGAACAAATCGTGACTCAACAACTTGCAGAAGATTTGAGGGCAAAATCTCAAGAACTGAGTTTTTATAAATGTCATGCAAAAAAAGCTGTTATCTATTAATTAAAAATTTTATTCGATAGAAATTAAAGCTCAAACTTTTAAAGTAATTTAATACGTTCAGTACATGAATGTTTTAATGACTATGGGCAAGAATAAATGCCGACAAGATACTAATCAATTAGAATTTCAACAATAAAACCCATACTAAGTATGGGTTTTACATGAAATTTAAATGTTTTTCAAATTAAGCCTTCAACCACTTCTCAGCTTTAGCCTGATCTTCCACTTTAAGTTCAACTTCCGTCAATTCTGAACCTGCCGCTTCTACTTCAAAGCTCATCAGTTCATCGCGGCGGAATGCCAGTACGTTATAAGCTCCGTCTTGCTTGGCATATTTTTCTACCAATTTAACGGTCGCTTTTAGACCATCAATCGCAATAATCACATCGTTCGCAGACAAACCAGCTTTTGCCGCTGCACCATCACGACGAGCAGACTGAACCAACACACCTTCAGGCTTATCAGCCAGTTTTAGACCAAATGGCAATGATTTGTCATTTTTTAGCGTATAGCTTAAGCCAAACTCTGGGAACAACTGGTCTAACGGCAATTCATCCGTAGTATTAATCAAATGATTGATTTGTTCTAACCAATCATCACCTGTTAATTCATTACATAAATTGAAAATAGTCCGTTCATTGACTTGAATGCCATTTTGCGCATTTGCATATAACTTACGCATTAAGGCATCAAGACTTGAACCACGTAAACGCAAGCCTAGATCTAAACACAGCGCCACGAGGCAGCCTTTGTTGTAGTAACTTGTACCTGCATTATTTGAGTTTTCATCCTGACGGTAGAATTTCACCCATGCATCAAAGCTTGATTCAGCCACAGTTTGAATCTCACGACCCGGATTTTGCAAATAGCGATCTATTTGTGCTTTTAAAAGCTTGATATAAGAATCCTGATTGATCACACCGCTACGCAGCAAGATCAAATCATCATAATACGATGTAAAACCTTCAAAAATCCAAAGCAAAGAGGTATAGCCTTCTTTGTTGAGGTCATAATTCACAAAGTTTTCTGGACGGATAAATTTTACCAACCATGAGTGGAAATATTCATGGCTGCATAACCCTAAGAAACGTTGATAATCTGCCGATGGTTCTACAGGTTCATTGGCTTTTGGTAAATCATCACGCGGGCTAATTAAACTCGTACTGTTTGGATGCTCTAAACCACCATAGCTATTCGCCGTTGCCATGGTCATAAAGGTATAGTCTTTAAATGGCGCCGAACCAAACATTGAAATTTCAGTCGAACAAATTTTTTCGATGTCTTGCTGCATACGCTGCGCGTTCATAGCATGTTTGCCCGACACCACAAACTCATGCGGAATGCCGTTGGCTTCAAAACTAAAACGGGTTTGTTCCGCCAGTTCAAACGGTGCATCAATTAACTGAGCATAGTTATCTGCATATAAGGTATAACGACCTTTCACTAAACTTTTTGACTTTAATCCAGTCGCAAGTTGGAAATGCTTTAACTCGGGTGGCAAGAAAACTTCAACCTCAATGGCTGTATCTTCTTGGTCAACTAAACCTAAACATGCGCAAGCTGGATTGACATATAAACGGCTTTGATCGACATAAGCACCACGGACCGATAAATCGAAGGCATATACATCATATTCAACCGTGATCAACTCATGATCTGTATTGAATAAACGCCATTTATTTTTTTCAAATTTCTCAATTTGTAACAAACGCCCATCTTCATCATATGCTCGAACGGCTTCGATATGCTTCGAAAATTCACGGATTAAGTAACTTCCGGGAATCCAAGTAGGCAACGAAAGCACCTGTGTAGGATTTGCCAAGAAACGTGCAGTGACATGGACTAGATGCTGACGATAATCGTCAAATTCGATTTGATAATGCAACATAATGGGCGATATAAAATAAATAAAAGATAACTTATCAATTAGATTAACATTTTTTACAACTGAATGCGGAACTGTCGCAATTGTCTACAATTATGACTAGTCAGCAGAAAAAAAAAGGCATAGCATGCCTAAAAATTTTTTCGTTTTACCACCAACGGAATGGTTGGTTAAGGAACCTCATTGAAACACATGATTTACCTCATCGCGCTGCTTAGTTTTCTATGCTCCACGATAGCAAATGCTGCCCTTTTAAATATTGTCCCTGAAACCGTTGAAGCTGAAGCTTGGACCATTTTAGACCCTCAGTCGGGTCAGGTGATTGCAGAACATAATAGCCATGTTCAGCGTGCCCCTGCTTCACTTACCAAAATGATGGTGGCTTATATTGCTTTAAAGGAAATTAAAGCAGGTCATTTAAAGAAAAATGAAATCCTGACCGCAACCCCAGTCGTACAAGTGGTTCAATGGGATGAATCACAAATGTATCTCAAAGCAGGTGAACAAATTTCAGTTGATCAGCTTTTAGCAGGTCTTGTGGTCATGTCAGCCAATGATGCCGCAGTGACTTTAGCTGAACGCATTTCTGGTGATATTCCAAAATTTATTGAACGCATGAACAAAGAAGCTAAAGCTTTGGGCATGAATGACACCAATTTTCAAAATCCAGCCGGTATTACCATGCCAGAACATTATTCATCGGCGGCTGACCTTGCACGTTTAGGGCAAGCGCTAGTGACGGAAACACCTGACTATTTATATTATTCAAAACAACAAAGTTTTAGTTATAACCAACGCTTCCACCATGCAACTAATATTTTACTCAAACAAGATCCCACCGTTGATGGCTTAAAAACAGGTTTTACTAAAGCTGCAGGTTATAACTTAGCTTTAACAGCCAACCGTTTGATCGCGAATCCTGACGCGCCAGAACGTCGTTTGATTGTTGTAGTATTAGGGGCAAAAAGTGGATTAAAACGTGCAGAAGTAGCACACAACCTCATGAACTTGGCTTATACCTATACACGTAATGAAGTTGCAATCAAAGATAAGCAATTAATTGCAGAATTACCTGTGGTTAAATCAACCTTGAAAATGTTTAAGGTGGAAACTCAACAACCTAAACTGATTACAACTTCACTTTATGATCAAGCTTATGCCATCGATTTAAAAGCTTTTGATCCTACACAGCAACGTATTCTTTTAAATACTGGCAATGGCCAAATTCAAGCCATTGAACCACTTCATGAAACACAGACCAAACTGAGTGTTGAAGTAAATGAAAAAGAACTCACTGCGCCTTTGGCTGAAGTAATGAAATTAGCCACCGTTACTGTTTATCAAAATAATCAGCTGATCAATACCTTTGATATCGAAGATGACGTGCAAATTGAAGAAGCCAATATTTTTGAGCGTTTCATGATGTGGATCAAAGGCCTTTTTAGCATCTTTAATACTGATTCAGCTGAAGTTAAAACCTACCCTCTAGGTCAATGATGTGATTATGTAACTTGTAAGACAATTCGTTATTCGTGCAAAAAAGAAGATGGCATACTCGTGCCATCTTCTTTTTTTCAACAATAATAAAATAGGTAATTCAATGAATAACGCTGATGACTCCAAGTTACACCATATTGTCATTGTCGGTGGTGGTGCCGGTGGTTTAGAACTGGTCACACAACTCGGTGATTTACTCGGTAAAAAAAAGAAAGCGCGCATTACCCTCGTGGATATGAAACTCACGCATGTTTGGAAGCCCCTCTTGCATGAAATTGCCGCAGGGACGATGTCAGTCAGCGAAGAAGAAATTAATTACTATGCGCATGCTGCGAAGCATCATTATGAATTTGTCTTGGCTAAGTTTGAAAATGTTCAGCCTGCTGAAAAAACCATTCAGCTCAGCAAAGTCCAACAAGGTAAATATGAATCTACTCAAGAACAACTGCAACTGAGTTATGACACCCTTGTTCTTGCTTTAGGCTCAGTTTCCAACGATTTCAACACGCCGGGCGTGTATGAACATTGCCATTATTTGGACAGTCTGCAACAAGCTGAAATCTTCCAACAAGATCTCTTACAGTTATATTTGGATGCGCAAAATAGCAATACAGCACGTGAGTTGAAAATTGCCATTATTGGCGCAGGTGCAACTGGCGTTGAACTCTCCGCAGAATTGGTCGAAGCCAAACATAATTTTTATAAATATGGTTTAAATAAAATTCATCCTCAAAGCGTACAGATCAATTTGATTGAAGGTGCTGATCGGATTCTGCCTGCACTCCCTGAAAAAATGGCCGAGCATGCACAGCAGCAATTACAACGCATGAAAATTGAGGTCTTAACCTCTAAACGTGTGGAAAAAGTCGATGCTGAACATGTTTATTTTAATGATGGAAGCAAAATTAAAGCCGAACTAAAAGTTTGGGCGGCAGGCATTAAAACACCAGAAGTAATTTCTAAACTTGAAGGCTTTGAAAAAGACCGCATGGGGCGTTTAAGTGTATATGCAACATTACAAACTAAGGCACACCCAGATATTTTCGCGTTTGGTGATTGTGCACATTGCCAACCGCGTGCAGATGAGCCTGTCCTCGGCCCACGCGCTCAAGTGGCCAGCCAACAAGCGTCATTTCTCGTGGATTGTTTAAAGGCGCGTATCCGTGGTCAACAACTCCCAATGTTCGTATTTTCAGACAAAGGCTCCCTAGTCTCATTAAGCAAGCATAAAGCGGTTGGTGAACTTTTAGGTCAGGTCAATGTTCAAGGCTTTGTTGCCAAATCAATGTACGTTTCACTTTATCGAATGCATCAAGCCACAATTTACGGCTACGCACATGCAGGACTATTAACGGCTAAAGATTTTGTTACACGAAAAATTGCGCCTAAAATTAAATTGCATTGAAATTTACAGATTTGCCCCGATTAATGAAAAAATCATCATAAACATTTAAAAATTGCATTTTTTTGATAAATTTAGTCTACAAAAGTGCAATTTCACTTTATGATGTAACCCTTAAAAAATTGAATGGATCAATAACATGACTGCTATTGCAAATAACTCTGTGGTTTCTTTCCACTACACATTGACTAATGCAGAGGGTGAAACTCTCGACCAATCTCAAGGTGAGCCACTAGCATATTTGCACGGCGCTGGTAACATCATTCCAGGTCTTGAAAAAGCTCTTTTAGGCAAAACAGTTGGTGAAAAATTCACTGTAACTGTACCTGCTGCCGAAGGTTATGGCGAATACAACCCTGATCTCGTTCAAGAAGTTCCTGCTCAAATGTTCCAAGGCGTGGATAACATCCAACCAGGTATGCAATTCCAAGCTCAAACTGATGACGGCGTACAAATCGTGACAGTTAAAGCGGTTGAAGGCGACAACGTTCTTGTTGATGCAAACTTTCCACTTGCTGGTCAAGATTTAACTTTCGAAGTTGAAATCGTTGAAATCCGTGAGGCTTCTGCTGAAGAACTTGAACACGGTCACGTACACGGTGCAGGCGGTCACCACCACTAAGATCTTCTGATCTCTAGTGCAAAAAGGCAAAGTTTTTACTTTGCCTTTTTTATTGCGCCTGATATAGGTATGCCATATAAGAACTTTTCAAACTATTAAATACAAAAAAGCAGGCCATAGCCTGCTTTTTTTAAATGGATAATTAATTCATAATATTAACGACGTTGGTTATAAACCTGCTGCGCTGCTGGTAGATTTTTACGCATCGCTTCAATACGTTGTGAGTTTGATGGATGCGTAGACAGGAATGATGAACCTCCCGCACCTTCAAGCTTGTTCATTTTTTCCCAAAGTGTAATCGCCGCTTGTGGGTTATAACCTGCACGTGCCATTAACATTAAACCACCTTGGTCAGCACGGCTTTCTAGAGAACGTGAATACGGTAACCCTATACCGATTTGACTACCTAACTGCGCAGCAGCAGTGCCCAATTGACCGACATTATTGCCTGCGGCACTTAAACCAATATTCAGCGCAAGATCCGTTAAAGCTTGAGCACCCAATTTACTTTTTGCATGTTCTTCAAGAGCATGGACCATTTCATGTCCCATAACCGCTGCAATTTCTGCATCAGTTAAATTTAGTTTATTGACGATACCTGTATAAAATACAACTTTACCGCCTGGAGCTACAAAGGCATTGACTTGATCAGATTTCATGACCGCCAATTGCCATTGGAACGCTTGACCCGTTTGGTTCATTTGGTCTGCATAAGGACGTAGTTTTTGGAATACAGTATTAATGCGCTTATATGTACTCGAAGAGGTATCGAGCTGATTTTTAGAACGCGCATCTGTCACCATTTTGTTATAACTTTGTGTTGCTTGCGCGTTCAATGTAGCAGTATCCGCTCCTGCCATATCTGCCACTGTCGCACAGCCCGAAATCGTCATTACACCGGCCATACACAGGCTCGTTAGAATTATTTTTTTCATTAAGGATACTCCAGACCATTAAAATATAAGTGAATTTATGGATATTATATTCTTATGGTTTGGAGCTTAAAACGAAGTTATAGCGACTTATAATAGTATTTATGTAATTTTTTTAAGCTGAAAATTGAAGAACCAACCAATAGATTAAACAAACCACATTCAAACCTAAATAAACATGCATTAATGGCTTGATTTTTTCTTCTAACTGCACATTTTTTCGCTTAAAAAATAGGACAGCATTTTGTATCAAAACTATAGGTACAAGAATACAGGCAATAATCACCGACAACCCAATCAGGGCTTGATAAATTAATTGTGGATCTTGAGTTTGGGCACGAATGATCATCATAGCAATAGTGGGTGCTCCCCCCATCGCAAATAATAAAGAATAAAAAATGGTGGTCGAAATATTCTTTTGCATCCTGCACTTCTCTTCCTAATTCAAATTGCATTTTAGCAACTCACCACAAAGTGTATAGCGTACTAAAATGCAACTTTAGTCTTGAAAACCGCAGATATTAACGACGTACACTCGATGGTGTCGCATTTTTATAATATTGCTGTGCTTCTGGCATCATTTTTTGCATAGCAGCAATACGGTCATTATTGCTTGGGTGTGTAGACATAAATTTGCTCAGTGCATCATTGCCACTGTTGTCATTTGCATTCATTTTTTTCCACAATGAGATCGCTGCTTCTGGGTTGTATCCAGCTTTTGCCATCATCACTAGGCCACCTTTATCCGCGCGACTTTCCAAATTACGTGAATACGGTAAGCCCACACCGAACTGACTCCCCAAGTCAAGCAAGGTTGCACCATAGCCACCTGCTGCATTACCTACGTATTGTGAACCTATACTCACTGCAAGATTAGTCAGTGCAGAAGCACCAATTTTATTTTTTGCATGTTCCTCTAAGGCATGCACCATTTCGTGGCCCATGATTGCCGCGACTTCATCATCCGTGAGTTTGAGTGTTTCGACGATTCCTGTATAGAAAACAACTTTGCCACCGGGTGCGACATAGGCGTTAATTTCTTTAGATTTAATAACGGCCACTTTCCAATCAAATGCCTGCCCTGTCTGGTTCATTTGATCTGCAAATGGTTTCATTTTCCAGAAAACACGGTTTACTTTTTGATAAGTCGCAGACTTGGTATCGAGCACTTGTTTGGTCTGTGCGTCTTTCAGCATTGCGTTATAAGACTGAGTTGCCTGTAAGTTCAATGATGCAGAATCGGCACCTGCAAGATCAGCAATCGTGGTACAACCTGATAAAGAAGCTGCTACGGCAAAGCATGCCAAAGATTTTTTATAATTCATCATGATCTCTAGTTATTTATAAAGAGTGTCAAATATATACAAAAAATTGACTGACTCAATATTTTTATGCTTATTTTTTTCAAAATCTTTATTTTTCCATTATTTAAATTTAATATCTGATGTTACCCCGTAAAAATAATTTCACATTTTTTAAATACTTTTAAGTATACGACGGAGTCTTACATCTAGGGCTTAAATAAAGGGATTAACCTTCGGCTGGAGGTACCTCTTACGAAACGTTGTTTCTCATTTGGCAAAATGAGAAGCGTGCTTCGCAAGGAAACCATCTTGCGGTGCAATGCACCTCACCGACAAAACTCGTTCACTAGTGTCAAATTATTCACAGTATTGCAATAACATTTTTAATTAAAAGTTGTCCTGTCTCAAACACTTGCGGATGAGTTATCGCGTATCATTCTTTTATTTGAATCAAATGGCACTTCGGATGTTACTGCGTTTATCAGTTAATAATACCTGTCGGTTTTTGAATTTTTATTCTTCGCCCTATAAAAAAAAGTTCATCGCACTTTGCCGGGAAATGCAGCACGGATCTTGAGGAAGAAGTAGTCCGTGTCGCGGTATCCATAGGCCATCCGCTTAATGACTTTGATCCGGTTGTTCATGCCCTCCAGCACGCTGGTGTTCAGCCGGTGGAGGGCACTGGAAACGATACCCTCCATATATGGCTCCAGCTTCTTGGCAAATCGTACCAAAGCATCAATTCCGCTACCGAGGGCCATGCCGGCCCATTCCCGCCAGGCGCTTCTGGCCGTCGTCTCGCTTTCCGCAAATCATAGCGTCTTAAGTTGGTCCTTGAGCACGTACACCGTAGTCAAGAACGCATTGGCGGCCAGGAGTTCGTCCAGCTTGACCGCCTGCTCGGGCTCAAGGTTGTCAGCATTGCGTAACAGTATCCAACGGCTGCTTTTGATCACCTTGCGGGCGACCTTGTCATCTCGCAGTTGATTGGCCTGATCAACTCGCACTCTATCCATCACTTCGCGGCCATACTTAGCCACCACATGGAACAGGTCGTAGACCACCACCGCGTTGGGGCACTGGGCCTTCACTTCAAGATCGAAGGCTGAGTTCATGTCCATGGCCACTGCCTCGATCTGGTTCCGGGCATCGCCTAACCACTCGAAGAACGGCCGGATCGCCTCACGCGAGCGGCCCTCGCCAATCCACACCACTTGCTGGGTGTCGGCACAGGCGACCACCGTGGCGTAGCGATGACCCTTGTGCAAGGCGAATTCGTCCATCATCAGGCGGCGCAATCGACTTCGATCTGGCTCGTGCAAATCACGTTTGAGCCGCTCCATGTCAATAGTCTTGACTGTATGCCAATGCAAGCCCAAAAGATTGGCAACATGACTGACGGGCAGCATCTGTACTAATTTCTCAATCCAGTTGCGCAATGATTGCGTAATACGGGAGCGCGGTGGTAGCCAATCGATCCGCTCTCTGGTTGGACCGCATTGTGGACAACGCAGCCGCCGCACAGGTACATCCAACTCGACGCGATACTGCATAATTGGTGACTCGCGAACTCGGCGCCAATTGATGTCATGTACCAGGAAACAAGGGCAATCGCATCGGCTACAAATTGGCGTATGCTCCTCGTCGTGTGTAAGACGGATCAGCAAAGTCTGTTCATCTAGAAGCCCATGAGACGCTGGCGAAAAGCCCTTCCAGAACAGGCTCCAAACATCAGCGCTAGTCATGATCATGGACCGATTGCGCGCTATCGGTGCCTTGTAGCGCCAAGGCATCATGTTCTTCTTGGCTGAGATGGCGTCTGTTGGGATTGATGCAGGACAGACAAAGCACTGCTGTTGCGAGGATGAGGCAATAAGCGATGATCGGCCAGGTGGTACCAGTCGATAAAAGCGTAATAATGAGTGTCCCGATAATCCCTAACAGTAGTCCACCCAAACAGAAGTAGACTGCTGTAGCGGTCCCAGCGATATGATCGAAACCTCGAAGAGCGGCATTGGGTGCCACCGATACCGCAGTGGCGATACCAACACCCACGAGCCACATCGGGGCGATGAAGCCAAGCACCGAGACCGGTGCCAATGTCTCGCCAACAGCGAGCAACAGCGCTCCCGCCATCAGACACCCCATTCCCACTCGTAAGGTCTTCAGGCTTCCCCACCGGGGAATCAGTCGTCCCATGATTCGCGCTGTAGCCATCATAGCGATGGCCACTGTAGCAAATAGCAAGCTGAAGCTAAGTTGCGATAACCCTTGCCTCCCCATCATTAGCCAGGGGGCGGTCGAGAAAAAGACGAAAAAGCTGCCCATCCCCGCGCTGTAACAGAGCGTGTACAGCCAGAAGTTCAGGTGTTTCACAGGAGTCAATAGCTGCGACCACTGTAGGTCTGCCGTCCGGTGCCGCCGAGTCTCTGGCCAGAGTCGCCAGGCTGCGATAACAGCGCCTATCATTGCCATCCCTAGCAAGCCGAAGATTGCGCGCCATCCGAGCCACGCGTCGACCAGCGCTCCTAGCAGTGGGCCTATCGCAGGAACCATCGCAAGCATAGAGCCGAGCAAGCCATAGATGACGTTGCTTTCCTCACGGCCCGAATAGATGTCGCGTACCGTCGCGAAAGTGGAAACGAGACATGCCGAAGCGCCGCAGGCCTGAAGAACGCGGAAGCTCAGAAAAAGTTCTGGCGATGAAACTACGGTGAGGCCGAATGAAGCCGCAATATAGGCAATCCCGCCACCAAGTAAAACGGGGCGGCGACCCAGCCGATCCGACAGTGGGCCGAAGAGAAGCTGTCCGGCTCCAAGCAAAACCAGGTATGCCGTCAACGTCAGCTGGATCGTCCCTGCACCGGACCCAAGTGCATCCGCCATGAAAGGCACCACGGGCAGGTACATATCCATGCCCAGTGACGCCAGCAAATCGAATGGTGATAACAGCAATAGCGTGGCGGGAAGAGAATACCGCCAAGAAAAATCTTTTGAGCGCACGAAGCCATCTCCTTAAGTTAAGAATTTGGCGGCGCTCTTGCAGAGCAACTAGGTTCTTGAGAACGCCGCAACAACCGAAAACGAAGGTTGCTGCGGCTTACTTGTCTGCTTTCTTGGTAGCGCTCATGTGCGGGTTATCTCATGGATGAGTCCATATCGTAACAATCTTCACGCTAAAGTGCAAAGAACCTAAAAAAAGCCCCGCTTTCGCGAGGCTTTTGACATCTTAATTCAACAGCACATTATGCGTCGAATGGATGACGTAATACGATTGTTTCATCACGGTCTGGACCTGTTGAAATGATGTCGATTGGACATTCAATCAATTGCTCTAAACGTTTCACGTAGTTAATTGCATTTTGTGGCAATTGATCTAGTGATTTCGCACCGAAAGTAGACTCAGACCAACCTGGCATAGTTTCGTAGATCGGTTTTAAAGTTTCAAATGCAAGCGCATCAGAAGAACCTACACAACCAGAATCAGCTGCTTCGTAACCTACACAGATTTTCACTTCTTCTAAACCATCTAGAACGTCTAGTTTAGTTAAGCAAATACCAGAAAGTGAGTTTACTTCTACTGAACGACGTAGAATTTCAGCATCGAACCAACCACAACGACGTTGACGGCCAGTAGACGCACCAAACTCAGAACCTACTGTACCCAAGTGTTTACCGATCGCATCACCAACATCGTTAGCAGCATCATAAACAAGTTCAGTTGGGAATGGGCCAGCACCTACACGAGTTGTGTAGGCTTTAGTAATACCCAATACATAGTCAAGGTGTAATGGACCAAGACCTGAACCTGAGCTTACGCCACCAGCAGTTGTATTTGAAGAAGTCACATACGGGTATGTACCGTGGTCAACGTCAAGAAGTGAACCTTGCGCGCCTTCAAACATGATTTTCTTACCTGCTTTACGGTAAGCATGAAGTTCGCCAGTAACGTCCATCACCATAGGTTCGATGACTTTACGCCATTCGTCACATAGAGCGATTACATCTTCAACTTTAACGGCTTCAACACCGAAGAATTGAGTCAATTGGAAGTTATGGTATTCAAGAAGCTCTTCAAGTTGAGCTTTAAGATGAGCACCACCACGAACCAAGTCAGCAACACGGATTGCACGACGAGCCACTTTGTCTTCGTATGCAGGACCGATACCACGACCTGTAGTACCAATTTTCGCATTGCCACGTTTTTTCTCACGTGCTTGGTCAAGTGCGATATGGTGTGGAAGGATCAACGGACAGTTTGGAGAAATACGTAGACGTTCACGTACAGGCACGCCTTCTTTTTCTAAAACTTCCATTTCATGGATTAAAGCTTCAGGTGATAAAACAACACCATTACCAATTAAGCACAATACGTTGTCACGTAGAATACCAGATGGAATGAGGTGTAATACAGTTTTCTTACCACCAACCACAAGTGTATGACCTGCGTTGTGTCCGCCTTGATAGCGAACTACCGCAGCCGCTTGATCTGTGAGCAGGTCGACGATCTTACCTTTACCTTCGTCGCCCCATTGGGTACCAAGTACCACAACATTCTTGCCCATAATAGCCTCATTGCATCATGCTGTTAAAATTGGAAAAAACGTGTGTGCCCGCAGGCACATCCGCGATTAAATTTGTTTGATTGTCCACTCGCCATTTGCATTCACCAACTGGTGCGTTGCATATGGTGCAGAGCTTAAATCATCATTACCTAACAATTGAACCACACTGAACCCTTCGGTACGTGCTGCCTCAATTGCCTTTAATAAATCTGCTTCGATGCCTTTTGGTGCAACCAAAAATTGGCTTTTCTGAACTTGACCTGCAGTTAATGCATATAAGTCACAAGAGAAACCTGTTGCTGGGCGCGCACGGCCGAAGTGTTCACCAATACCGTCATAACGGCCGCCTTGAGCCAATGGCGCAGCGCGGTTTGGCGCATATACGGCATACATTAAACCAGTGTGATAGTGATATGAACGAAGTTCTACAACATCGATACCAATATGTAGATCAGGCCAACGGGCTTGGATTGCCGCTTGAGTCGATTTCACTGCATCAAAAGCCAGTTTAAATGCTTCATTTGCCAATACATCAGCCGTTAAATTGGCTTGCAATGCATCTAAGTCACTTGCAAAACGACCTAATGTATAGAAGTCAGCACCATTTGGAATGCTTTGTGTGAATTCAGCAAGTTCAGGTAGCGCTTTACGTTGATACAAGTCAGATAACTGACGTTCAACCGCTTTGCTCAAGCCAGCTTGTTTTACCATGCTGCGGAATAAACCGACATGCCCTAAATCAAGATGGATACCATCTGCATGACCTGCTTTAGCAAGCAAGTTGATCATGACATCAATCAGTTCAACGTCAGCATCAATGCTGTCTGAACCAAATAATTCTGCACCTAACTGTAAAGGTGCACGTGTGGTATTAAAACCCTGTGGCTTAGTATGTAGTACTGTACCAGCGTAGCAATAACGAGCTACACCTTCGACAGGATGTACATGCGCATCAATACGAGCCACTTGTGGTGTCATATCGGCACGCACACCAAGCAAACGACCTGAAAGTTGATCGATCACTTTAAAAGTGGCTAAGTCTAAATCTTGATTCGATTCTGAAAGAGAAGATAGAGATTCGATGTATTCAATGAATGGCGTGTACACCAACTGATAACCTCGAGATGCGAGGAAATCTAATGCTTCACGACGCAAAGATTCAATCACTTGCGCCTGTTCTGGCAGTACATCAGCTACACCATCAGGTAATAACCATGTCTCTGAAATGGGCATGTTGTAAACCTAAATTCTTGTCAGCGCGGAACAAATCCGCATAAAAAAATCGGGAGCACACCCGATTTCTCCTAGTTTAGCACGATAGTTTTACGCTTGCACACGACTTTTTCATAAAAGATGCTTCAGCATTCATTACTTCATATACAGCTTTAACTTTTACAACTAAATCCATGTTTATGCTTATATTTTAAAATCCTGTGAACGTTATTTTTTTAACCATTTGATAAAAAATAATAAGCGTCCTACTTTCTATAGATGAAGTTTTAAACAAAGTTATAAATATGATCAGGCTCAATAACTTAATTTAAGACACGAACATCAATCCAATGGAAGCGCTGTAGTTTGTTTAACGGCCTGTAACGGTATCTCTGTTTTTACATTTTGCACACTGGCAATCTGCGTTAAATGATGAATTTGAAACTTTCGATAGGCTTCTAAATCTGCCACGACGATACGTAAGAAAAAGTCACAATCCCCTGCCATGAGTTGACATTCAACCACCTCAGGCATCGTTTGAATCGCTGCGACAAAATCATTCACGGTTTTTGCATCTTGACCTTTTAGCCAAATCCGCGCAAATACCGTTAAACTTAAATTCAATTTTGACTGATTCAGTAAAGCCACATATTTCTCAATATAGCCTTCATCTTCTAGTTGCCTAACCCGTCTCAAACACGGCGAAGGTGATAAACCAACTAGTTGGGCCAATTCATTATTTTGTAGTTTTCCATTTTGCTGTAATGCTTGCAAAATGCGTTTATCTATCTGATCCATCAATAAAGGCACTAAATTTCACAATAATCTTTATTTTAGCAATTTTATTGCACAATAAAAGCAATCTTCCATAAAATAGCTGCCAAATGCTGCTCAGATATCCATAAAATATTGCTTTCGATCTCGCTTCATGGAAAACGTCATGTTGATGTTTAGACAAAGTACACTCAATCACACCCACTCACAGCATTCTATTGAGTTTAAACGAGGTCTAAAAACATCTATTCCAATGCTGCTGGGCATTATTCCTTTTGCATTAGTTTTGGGTGCTCAGGCAACACATAAAGGCTTTTCTAGTTTAGAAGTTCCGCTTTTGACTGGCCTTAACTTTGCCGGTGGTTCTGAATTTGCCATTTTGGAAGTTTGGACCAATCCCCCTAATATTCTCATGCTGATGTTTATTACGTTTTTAGTGAATAGTCGGCACCTATTAATGGGGGCGAGCCTTGTCCCGTATTTACGACATTTACCGAATCGTACGGTTTATACCGCTTTATTTTTTATGTGCGATGAAAGTTGGGCTGTGGGTTTGGCTGATGCGCAAAAAAAATCTAATGTTTTGGGAATTCAGCGCGCCTTTAGTTTGATGTTCTATGCAGGCTTATGCTGTGCTCTATATTTGATGTGGGTTGGCTTTACCACGCTAGGGGCAATGATCGGGCCGATACTTGGCGATATTAGTCGACTTGGTTTTGATATGGCTTTCCCTGCTGTATTTCTTGTTTTACTGCGTGGCATGTGGAAAGGCTTTAAAGCGGCGCGTCCATGGCTGGTCAGTTTGATTGCCGCATCTTTGGCTTACTTGTATCTCCCTGCGGGCTGGTATGTTCCGATTGGTGCAGTTACTGGCATTGCTTCTGCATTTTTCCTAATTGGAGATGATGTATGATCCACACTAGCACCCTGATCGCGATTCTATTTATAGCCTTAACCACTTACCAGACCCACATCTTGGGTTATGTATTACTGAAAAATCGTAGCCTCACCAACAAACAGCGTCAAATCATGGAAGTTGTTCCCGGCTGTGTATTGATCTCAGTGATCGCGCCCTATTTTGTCAAAGATCATCCTGCTGATTTAATCGTGATGGCCATTACCCTATTTGCAGCATCACGTTTTTCATTATTGCCTACCGTTGTGATTAGCATGCTTTCAGCAGCCGTGTTAAGACAAATTTTGATTTAGTCCCATACGATCATGTTTTGAATAACGAAAGAACTACGATTTAAATCCAATGATGATGAATATTAGGAATCATCTTATTTGATAAAAAATACCCATACCTTGAGATCACATGCTTCATGCAGATATCGAGCTATGGGCAGTCTTCTTTATCTTTCGATTAGCTTTGATCGGTTTTGACCACTTTTGCCAAAATGTTCACCAATTCTGCATTTTGCAATTCAACTTGCTGTAATTTGTGAGTGGTTTGATCTAATACTTCTTGCTGGATATGCATTTTCTTTGCAAGGTCTTGCATAATTTCCAAGGTCTTTTTCAGGTTGGCTTCTAGATGCACCACTTTTTCCTCGAGTGGCAAGGTTTCATGCGCGGTAGATTGCGATACGTCACGATTAAACTGTAGCCAAATTAAAAATATAACCGCCAGTGCCAATAATAAAATAAATCCCCAAAGTAACATCAACATCATGCTCATACTCTTTATATATTTCTTTGACTTTCATCTTAAACAATAAATCGGCTGTGCTTGAATATTTTTTAAAGTTTTTCAATATTTTCGAGATACATCAACGACATTACGCATGATTTTTCATCTAATTTTAGAAAATAAAAAAACACCTACAAGCTAGTAGATGTTTTCTATATTGGATAAGTTTGAATTTTTATAAAGAGTGAAAACTTTCACATAAATCGAGCAAGCGGTTCGCATAGCCCCATTCATTGTCATACCATGCGAAAACTTTTGCTTGCTTTCCTACCACCATGGTTTGATTCAAATCGACAATCAATGAATAAGGTGAATGATTAAAATCACTTGAGACCAAGGGCTCATCGGTTACTGACATAATTTCATGATAATCAAAACGTGCAGCTTTGCTTAACACTGCATTTAACTCATGCTTGGTGATAACTGATTGAGACACAAAACTTAAATCGATTGCAGCAACATTGATAGTCGGCACACGAATCGAATAGCCATCGATTCGATCTTCCATTTTCGGCATGACCCGTTTCAACGCACCCAGAGCTGAAGAGGTCGTTGGAATAATATTTTGACCTGAAGCTCGCGCACGACGTAAGTCACGATGTGCATGATCCAATACAGACTGATCCGCAGTCACAGCATGAATTTCTGTCATGAGTGCTGTGTCTATAACAAAGGCATCATCAATAATTTTGACTAAAGGCACCAAAGCCTGCGTGGTACACGACACACTCGAAATAATTTGATCCGTCGCTTTGACTTCATGATGATTAACACCATACACAATCGCAGCATCAACACTGTCAAACGGCGCCGCACCAATAATCACACGTTTGGCACCTGCACCAATATGTTGTGTGGCTGCCTCTCGCGATCTAAATAAACCTGTGCATTCGAGTACCACATCGACATTCAGTTGCTGCCAAGGCAAAAGACTCGGCTGTGCTTCATTTAAAACTTGCACTTTGAGATGCGCTTGAGCACAAGAGATATCTAGAAAAATAGCGCCATCTTGTTCAAGAATTTCGACTTGGCCTGCAAAACGACCATGCGTGGTGTCATATTTAAACAAATGCACCATGGTTTCCACATCAGCGACATCATTTATGGCAACAATTTCATAATGAAATTCTTTTGGATTTTCAAACCAAGCGCGTAATACATTGCGTCCGATTCGACCAAATCCATTAATTGCCACTCGCTGCATGACTTACCCTTCATTTTGAAACAGTTATAAAGCGCTTATATATTAAAGGATTTCAACAATAATTCGTAATCATTAATTCTCTTAATACTTATTAAAATGGGTGTTGAGTGAAAATATTCAAAATAGCTTTTCGACTTTATAATGAAGAAAAATATTCTATAGACTATAAATCACAATGATGAAGCAAACACTACAACCATTTTATTTGTTCTGGCAAAAGCTTAAACCTACAAAGCTCTTTTACGCTTCCATCTCAATATTTTTGATATTTTTATTAGGTTCAACCGAGACTACAGCGCAAATATATCAACACTGTTCATCAGCGGAGATACAAAAATTACAACGCCTATTCTCAGACGATAATTCCTCCAATGCCAATGAACCTGTATTTCAGGACTGCATTCAACTTCAGCATAGTCGTCGATTATTAGCCCTTTCTAGTAATGCGACTGACGTGATTCAGGACAATGCGGGCAATTATGATCTAAAGCTTTATCTTATAGATAAAGGCACATTTCAAGTACTAAAAGTATTTAAGTCACCTAAAGGCATTGTGCCTACGACACGTTTAGATAATGTTCAATTTGATCTCACTCCCTATGCAAAAGATCAGGACTTGGTGGGTATTGCTTTAAAACAATCGCACATAGGCGGTATTCATTCATCAAGACGATTGCTTTACCTTTATGCCATTCAAACTGATTCAAAAATTTTAGCTGTCTTAAATGGACTAATGACCAACTACAACAGCAGTACACAAAGTGCTTGTGATGACTGGAATACTGAAGAATTGAAGCGCACCTTACACATCAGCAATCAAACCCATAAGGGCTTCCCTATTTTCTTAATCAAAGAGTCGAGCATTAGCAGCCATTACAATCACAAAAACTGCAAAGCGTCCGCTGAACATGACCAAGGTCGTTATCAGCTCAAATTTAATGGCAAGGAATACCCCATTCAACACATAAAAAAGACAGATCCTGACTTATAAGCTGATTAATTCACGCCTTTAAAATTTGAAAATGCGTTTAGGATTTAAGTAAAATTTCATCTTAAATTTATAAATAAACCAAAGTACCATTGAGTAAAAACTGCCAAAATTTTCACAACCATAATGAAAATGAATCAATTCAAATGAATTATATAAAAAGTCATATAGTTCATTGAAAATCATTGGTCGCTACACCTTTTTCCGTTATAATTTAGCGTTTTTAAATTTTATGTCAGCATCTCAAGCCAGCTTTAAAATTTTGTAAGACTTGCTTGATATGCTATTACCAAATCGAAATTAGGAGAGACTTGGTTGTGAGTACTCGTTTTATGACATCAGCTGAAATTCGCGAAGCTTTTTTAAGCTACTTTGAATCGCAAGGGCATACACGTGTCGCGTCGAGTTCTCTGGTACCTGCCAACGACCCAACACTATTGTTCACAAATGCTGGTATGAACCAGTTTAAAGACTGCTTCCTTGGTCTTGAAAAACGTGACTACGTTCGTGCAACTTCTTCACAAAAATGTGTCCGTGCCGGCGGTAAACACAACGACTTAGACAACGTTGGTTATACAGCACGTCACCACACGTTCTTTGAAATGTTGGGTAACTTCTCATTTGGTGACTACTTCAAACGTGATGCCATCACATTTGCTTGGGATTTCTTAACCAACGAAAAATGGTTAGGTCTGCCAAAAGATAAACTTTATGCCACTGTTTACCATACAGATGACGAAGCATTTGATATCTGGAACAAAGAAATTGGTCTAGACGCTTCACGCATTATCCGTATTGGTGACAACAAAGGCGAAAAATACGCTTCAGATAACTTCTGGGCAATGGGCGATACAGGTCCTTGCGGTCCATGTTCTGAAATCTTCTTTGACCATGGTGACCACATTTGGGGCGGCTTACCGGGCACTCCTGAAGAAGATGGCGATCGTTTCATCGAAATTTGGAACAACGTATTCATGCAGTTCAACCGTACTGCTGATGGTGTTCTGCATGCCCTTCCTGCACCTTCTGTAGATACAGGTATGGGCCTTGAGCGTATTTCTGCAGTTTTACAGCATGTAAACTCAAACTACGAAATTGACCTATTCCAAAACCTACTTAAAGCTGCTGCTGAAATCATTGGTTTAGATACCACTGAACTTGAAGCAAAAGCACAAGCAGAAAACAAACCAGTTGAATACCCTGCTTCACTTAAAGTTGTGGCTGACCATGCACGTTCTTGCTGCTTCTTGATTGCAGACGGTGTTAACCCGTCTAACGAAGGCCGTGGCTATGTACTTCGCCGTATTATCCGTCGTGCAGTACGTCATGGTAACAAATTGGGTGCAACAGGTTCATTCTTCCATAAAATGTTGCAGCCGCTGATCGACGTGATGGGCGCTGCTTATCCTGAGCTTGCTGCACAGCAAGCACGTATCGAAGCACAGCTTTTGAAAGAAGAAGAACAATTCGCAAAAACTTTAGAGCAAGGTTTGAAATTGCTTGAAGGCGAATTGGCTCAACTTAAAGGTTCAGTGATTCCAGGCGAAACTGTATTTAAACTTTACGATACTTACGGCTTCCCGACTGACTTAACAGCAGACATTGCACGTGAACGTGATTTAACGATTGATGAAGCTGGTTTCGAAGTCGAAATGGCGGCTCAACGTCAACGTGCGCGTGATGCTGGTAAATTTGCTGTCGACTACAACTCAATTGTCAAAGTTGAAGGCGAGACTCAATTTGACGGCTATGACGCAACTCAAGGCCAAGGTCAAATTGTTGCAATCTACAAAGACGGCGAACAAGTTGATGAAGTTTTTGAAGGTGACGAAGCACTAATCGTTCTAAACCAAACTCCGTTCTATGCAGAAAGTGGCGGTCAAGTTGGCGATACAGGTATCTTCAAAAACGAAACTGGTATTTTTGAAGTTCAAGACACCAAAAAATCAGGCGGCGCATTTGTACACCAAGGCATCGTGACCATGGGTAACTTAAAAGCGGCTCAAGCGGTTGAAGCGATTGTTAAAGCAGATATCCGTGCAGCAACATCGCGCAACCACTCTGCGACTCACCTGTTGCATGCAGCGCTGCGCCAAGTTTTGGGTACGCACGTACAGCAAAAAGGCTCATTGGTTGCCAGCGAACTTTTACGTTTTGACTTTGCCAATGATCAACCTGTTTCATTTGAACAGCTTCAAGAAATTGAACGCATTGTCAATGCTGAAGTGATTGCCAATACTGCTGTTTCAACTGAACTTTTAGACATCGATGCGGCTAAAGAAAAAGGCGCGATGATGTTGTTCGGTGAGAAATACGGTGACGAAGTACGTGTATTGTCTATGGGTACAACCAAAGATGAGAAAAACTTCTCTATCGAACTTTGTGGCGGTATTCACGTAAAACGCACAGGTGACATCGGCCTATTTAAAATCACTTCTGAAGGCGGTGTTGCTGCAGGCGTACGCCGTATAGAAGCTGTTACAGGCACAAAAGCAGTTGAAGTAGCACAAAAAGCGGATCGTGATATTCATGCAATCAACGATTTGCTAAAAGCTCAAAAAGACCAAACTTTAGAAAAAGTAGAAGCGCTTTCTCACACTGCATCTAGCTTGCAAAAACAAATTGAACAATTGAACCAAAAATTGGCAAGCTTCCAAGCCGCTGAGTTATTGAGTCAAGTTCAAGAGATTGCTGGCCGTAAAACATTAATCACCACGGTTCAAGGTGTAGATGCGAAATCACTTCGCAACTTGCACGACGGTGTGAAATCTAAGTTAGACAATGCTGTGATCGTGATCGCAGCGGTTGATGCCGACAAAGTGAGCCTCATTGCTTCGGTTGCTAAAGAATACACTGCTGCTGTAAAAGCAGGTGACATCATCAAACACCTTGGTCAAGAACTTGGCGGTAAAGGTGGTGGTAAACCTGATATGGCTCAAGGTGGTGCGCCTTATAGCGACAAACTTGAAGCGGTAATGACTGACCTCGTTGCATGGTTAGCTGCAAAATAAGACCAAAAGTCCTATAGCTCAAAGTGACTCACCTCCTTTGAGCAAATCAACAGGTTTAAGCAGTGTGTTTTTTAATGCTGGATCCTGCTTAAACACTGTTGATGCGTGAAAGCGCAAACTCAATCATCATGTTGAAACCAATATTCAACCTCTGGCTAAATGATGAAAATGGAGTCTAAAAGGCTGGGTTCATGTGAATCCCCTGCAGACACAAAGTATCTATTTGAACTCCTCCTACCTTGGAGTTCATAAGCTACGTGGTATATTAAAATCGCGCCGAAGTGCGGTCTTAAAATATGTGTAAGTGCTTTAAGTCTTTAGACTTATTTACTTGGTAAGGATAGTTATGGCATTAATCGTTCAAAAATATGGCGGTACCTCAATGGGTACTCCAGAGCGCATTTTAAATGTTGCTCGTCGTGTAAAGCGTTGGCATGATCACGGTCACAAAGTTGTGGTTGTTGTATCTGCAATGAGTGGCGAAACCAATCGTCTACTTGCTTTAGCGAAAGCCATTACCGAAACACCTGATCCACGCGAATTAGACCAAATGGTGTCTACGGGTGAACAGGTAACGATTTCTATGTTAGCAATGGCACTTAACTCTATTGGTGTTGAAGCTAAATCACTTACAGGTCGTCAAGTTGGTATTAAAACCGACAGCGCATTTACCAAGGCGCGTATTGAAGCGATTGATACAGATGTATTGACTTCAAACCTTGACGCTGGACGTGTCATTGTAGTGGCAGGTTTCCAAGGCTTTGATGCCGAAGGTAACACTACGACTCTAGGTCGTGGTGGTTCTGACACTTCAGGTGTTGCATTGGCAGCTGCACTTAAAGCTGATGAATGTCAGATTTACACAGACGTTGATGGTGTTTACACCACTGACCCTCGTGTCGCTCCAAAAGCGAAAAAAGTTGATCGTATTTCTTTTGAAGAAATGCTTGAAATGGCATCACTTGGTTCTAAAGTCCTTCAAATTCGCTCTGTAGAATTTGCCGGTAAATACCAAGTGCCTTTACGCGTATTATCAAGTTTTGATAATGACGATGATGGCGCATTCGACGAAAACTTTAAACAAAACGTCGGGACACTAATCACCACTGAAGCGGAAGACAACATGGAACAACCAATCATCTCAGGTATCGCGTTCAACCGTGATGAAGCTAAATTAACTATTCTTGGTGTACCGGATAAACCAGGTATCGCTTCAAACATCCTTTCACCAATTGGTGATGCCAATGTTGAAGTGGATATGATTATCCAAAACGTGGAAGAAGACGGTACAACTGATTTCACTTTTACAGTTAACCGTGGTGAATTACCAAAAGCGAAAGCTATTCTTGAAGCGACTGCACAAGAAATTGGTGCACGTGAAGTTGCAACTCGCGCAGACATCGTTAAAGTATCGATTGTTGGTGTTGGTATGCGTTCACACGCTGGTGTAGCAAGCAAAATGTTTACTGCTCTTGCAAAAGAAGGCATTAACATTTTGATGATCTCGACTTCTGAAATCAAAATTTCAGTGATTATCGATGAGAAATACTTAGAGCTTGCTGTACGTGCTCTACACACTGCATTCGGTCTAGATCGTGAAACAGGTGAATCAAGCGCGCGTGCTTAATTAACCTTGCTGTGTGTCAAAATTTGTCATTGTTAGACAGATTTTGAAAAACATCGTAAAAATTCAGAGCCACTATAGTTTTTTTTATAGTGGCTCTGTTATATTAAACCTGAGGATTTTAAAATTTACTCAGTTTGCGACTGTCACAATGATTGTTTCAGATGCACTGCTAAATTTTTTTGCTTTTACAAGTTATGAATTTTACATAACAGATCATTTGCAGGTTTTGCATTTTGCAAGGAGAGAAACATGCTGATTCTGACTCGTCGTGTCGGAGAAACATTAATGATTGGAGACCAAGTTAGCGTGACTGTACTTGGTGTTAAAGGTAATCAGGTTCGTATTGGCGTGAATGCTCCAAAAGAAGTATCTGTTCATCGTGAAGAAATTTACCAACGAATTCAACATGAACGCGCAATGCACGAACATCTCCAAAACATTGATCAAGAATATCAGCCATCTTTTGAAGAAACTGATTATTCACAAAACAACTATAATCGCTAAGATTTAAGTTGTTAAATGATAAAGCGGCTCATTAGGCCGCTTTAAATTTATCTAGAACATGCGTTTACTATATAAGTTCAACTGAGCTTAATTACTGCCCTTCTAGAACTTTACGTACGGGGCCAAAACTGCGGCGATGTTCATCAATCACCCCATACTGTGCAATCGCTTCGAAGTGCGCTTTGGTTGGATAGCCCTTGTGTTTCGCAAAACCATACTGTGGATATTTTGCATCCAGTTCAACCATTTCGTGGTCTCGAGTCACTTTTGCCAAAATACTCGCAGCCGAAATCTCTGGATGAATCGCATCACCGCCCACGATTGCATCACAGCTCATTGCTAAACCGGTTGGGACTTTATTACCATCGACCAACACGTGTTCTGGCTGTACATTGAGTTTTTCCACTGCACGACGCATTGCAAGTAATGATGCTTGCAAAATATTGATCTCATCAATTTCTTGTGCAGAACTTTCAGCAATCGCCCAAGCCAAGGCTTTTTCTTGAATCTCAATAAATAACTTTTCACGTTTTTTTTCAGTGAGTTTTTTAGAATCGTTTAAACCTTCAATCGGGTTATTTGGATCTAAAATGACAGCTGCCGCAACAACCGAACCCACCAATGGACCGCGACCCGCTTCATCTGCACCAGCAATTTTCATATATCTCTCACTCAAAATAAAATACGACCCTTAATTTGGATTTACTGATACTCAGCAAAACCATTGTCAGGGTCGTATAAAATGTTCTAAATCTTAGTTTTTAAATGTTTCAATCACGCAAGCATTTAAAGTATTTGTCACGATTTTAGCCGCAAGATTTGCTTGTGAAGTTTTATCCATTGCTGCTACAACCAAATCCGTTGCAGTCACGCTAGTTATCGCTTTCTCGCCTACACATGAACACACTTCAGTTTGTAGTTCAGATTTTTGAGTTTCTGTTAATAATTTTGAACCTGTTTTCCAGTAGCTGTTGTTATTTAGCTCAGTCACGCATTTCGCTTGAACACCCACTTTAACCGCCATCATTGCCAAGCTGTTTGCTGAAGTTGTACCTGTAGAACTTGTACCTGTTGTACCAGTCGCAGCACATGCAGAAAGAACAAGCGCTAATGGCGCTAGAACAGCAACTAATTTTTTCACGAATATTTCCTTTGTTCTGTTAATTAACGCGCATATTGTGCCCCAAATCACACACCATCCGATATGACTATTTAAAATAAATTCGGTAATTGTGTAGTTAATCATCAAAGCCTGTGTTGCATATTCACAACACAGTGTCCCGATTTTAAACGACGCATATTTTTGTGGTCTGTATTAGAATCTGCATAAGATTGAACGCTTAAATAATCAACATGAGCAATAACACACAATACTACACTCGAACAGCTCAGGTCTTACATTGGCTGATGGCGATCATATTCATCGTGGCATGGTTAATTGGCTTTTATAGTGGCAATTTTCTGAGTTATGACGTCGATGGTAGCTTTAAAGGGCAAGTCATTACCCTCCATAAAAATATTGCGACTACGATTATTTTTCTGGCGGTGATACGAATCTTTTGGCGCTATACCCACCCCACACCTGAATTACCTGACAGTATGTCATCCGGCATGAAAACCTTGGCACATTTGGGTCATTTAGCACTGTATTTTGTACTACTGGCTTTACCGATTACAGGTTGCTTATTTAGCTGGAGTGCAGGTCACCCTGCCCCTGTCTTGTATTTGTTTGAAATACCACGCTTGGTCCAAGATAATCCTGAATTACTTGCCATCGTGAAACCATTACATATTTGGATTTCTTGGGCAGCAGGCTTGCTCTTAGTGGTTCATATTTTGGCAGCACTGAAACATCATTTTATTGATAAAGACCATGTGCTCAAAAGCATGACACGACAACCAAAACCCTAACAAAGACAAAATAAAAGCCACATTATGTGGCTTTTATTGTGAGCATCATCTTTTAATTCAGCACTTGCTGAGCACAGCCACGCATACTATTCAAAACCGCTTTAGAAATCAGTTTATTCTTTTCAGTTTCATTCACTGCAGCAGTCATCAGATCTTTCGCACCAATATCATCCATAGCATGCTCACTCACGCACTGACAAATCGCAGCTTGATTGTCTTTTTTCTGTTGAGCACTCATAAACAACGCAGCACCTTTCCAAATTTTAGAAGTATTTAATTCTTGCGAGCATTGATATTCAATCACAGGCTTTAGCATACGCTGACTTAAACTTGATTTATCTGCACTAGCAGCGGATGAAATCAATACTGCGGCTAAAAATGTAATCGATGAGGCAAATATAGAGCGATTTGAATGAGATAAAAGCATGATTTAAACATAAAAAAGGCAGTGAATATTCACTGCCTGAGATTATACGCTGATTATTAATTCAACGCTTCAATCTTTTTAATCCAAGCTTGTTTTTCAGCATCTGAAATAAATGATGCTTCAAAAGAGTTGATTGCCAGTTGCTTTAACTCTGCATTGCTTAAATCAAGTGCTTTGGTGATCGCAACAAAGTTATCATTCATATAGCCACCAAAATAAGATGGATCATCTGAATTGACGGTCACATGCACACCTTGTTGCAATAGTCGGCGAATATTATGATCAGCCATATCATTCACAACACAAAGTTTTAAATTACTCAGCGGGCAAACGGTTAATGGCATTTTCTCTGCAATTAAACGCTGCATTAAGGCTGGATCTTCTTCTGAACGTACACCATGGTCAACACGATTTACTTTCAGTAGATCCAAGGCTTCCCATACGTATTCTGCTGGACCTTCTTCCCCTGCATGCGCAACGATAAGAAAACCTGCTTCACGTGCTTTGGCAAAAACACGTTCGAATTTTGATGGTGGATGACCCACTTCACTCGAATCTAAACCAACACCAATAATTTGATCTTTATATGGTAAAGCTTGTTCTAATGTTGCAAATGCTGCGTCTTCAGATAAATGACGTAAGAAACACATAATCAGATGTGAGCTAATGCCCAGTTTTACTTTGGCATCATCACAAGCGCGTTGTAAGCCATTCAAAACCGTTTCAAAAGCAACGCCACGATCTGTATGAGTTTGTGGGTCGAAGAACATTTCAGTATGAACCACATGATCTTCTGCACATTTTTCTAAATATGCCCATGCCAAATCATAAAAATCTTGCTCATGAATCAGTACATTTGCACCTGCATAATAAATGTCTAAAAAAGACTGTAAATTATGGAAGTTATACGCTTCTTTTAATTCTTCGACTGATTGATAAGGGATTGCAATATTGTTGCGTTGGGCAATTGCAAACATGAGTTCAGGCTCAAATGTCCCTTCAATATGCACATGTAGCTCTGCTTTTGGCAAAGCGCGAATCAGCTCAAGTTGATCCATCTTTTATCCTCATAAAAATAAAAAAGGGTGCAAACTGAGTTTACACCCTTTCGCTATTTGACAGTATTAACCGCCAAATGCAGCAAATTTTAATGCCCAAAGTGCAGCAATAATCCAGACCATATACGGTACAGTTTTCGCTTTACCTGTCAGCAATTTAACTAATGCATAGCTGATGAAGCCCATTGCAATACCGTCTGCAATTGAATAGGTAAACGGCATAAATACAATTGTTAAGAATGCAGGGACTGCTTCAGTAATATCATCCCACTCAATATGAACGATACCTTGAATCATCAACACACCAACAAACAATAATGCTGGCGCAGTTGCAAAACCTGGTACAGACTGAGCAAGTGGTGCTAAGAACAATGCCAAAATAAACAATACAGCAACTACAACTGCAGTTAAACCTGTACGACCACCGGCAGCAACACCTGCTGATGATTCAATATAAGGCGTAGTCGAAGACGTACCCAATGCCGCACCCGCAACAATTGCAGATGAGTCAGCAAATAATGCTTTCTTCAAACGTGGTAATTTACCGTCTTTTAATAAGCCTGCACGGTGTGATACACCGACCAATGTACCTGTAGAGTCAAATAAATCAACCAAGAAGAATACAAAGATTACGCCAATCAAACTTGCTGTGAATAGACCTTCGAAGTTCATTTGCATGAATGTTGGAGCGATTGAAGGAATAGCACCTACAACACCTTTAAATTCGTTGAAGCCCAGTAGGGTTGAAATTGCAGTAATCACCAAAATACTGATGATGATTGCACCACGTACTTTGAAGTGATGCATAACCACAACCATCAAGAAGCCAAGTAAAGCCAACAAGACAGACGGCTGTTTTAAATCACCCAGACTAACCAATGTTGCAGGGTTATCAACAATAATGCCGGCATTTTTCAAAGAAACCAGTGCAAGGAATAAACCAATACCGCCGCCGATCGCCAGTTTAAGCGACATTGGAATCGCATTGACAATCGCTTCACGGATTTTGAACATGCTGATAGCGATAAAAACAAGGCCAGAGACAAAAACAGCTGCTAAAGCAGTTTGCCATTCCACGCCCATACCCAAACATACAGAATAGGTAAAGTAAGCGTTTAAGCCCATACCGGGTGCTAAGGCAATTGGATAGTTAGCAACAAGCCCCATCACCAAACAGCCAATGGCTGCTGCTAGACAGGTTGCGACAAAAACAGCGCCATGATCCATACCCGTTTCGGACAAAATCATTGGATTGACAATAATGATGTAACACATTGTCAAGAAAGTAGTTACACCTGCAATGACTTCTGTTTTGAAACTGGTTTTGTTTTCGCTCAGTTTAAACAGACGTTCAAGCATGTTCTCGGAAGATGGATTAGGAGTCGTCATGACCTAGCCCCTATGAAGTAAACTTTATGCATATAAGCATTCCACAAAATTAATCATGTCATGTATTCATCATTAATTTTGTGTATGCCTAAGCAACGAATATGCCAATTCGGCAGATTGTAGGCTTTAAAAAATCCTATTTTCAACAACATACAACACGGTACAAATGTTGAAATTTGCAAACAAAAAAGCTGCATAAACCTATGCAGCTCCTCTATTTATGTCATTTAATTCGTATTTAATATCAATAAATACTGATCAAATTAATTTCGGCAAATTATAACACATTGATTTTTTAATGTTTCCACATTTTCATCGCTTTTCAATTTAGTAAATTTAAGACATTGTTTTCTTTATAAAGTTTCAAATTATTATATATAAAAATAAAATATCAATATTTAAACGAACACTTCAAGACCATGCTTGAGCTCAATGCAAAAGCAGCAAGATTGATTTTTTTTAGCGCATATAAGGTGATGCGCTCAAATCATCATTGAACACCTGATTAATTTCTTGCTGTCGCTTTAACTCTGCATTCTTATAAACACTAAACCCTAAAAACACAATGCTGAGTATAAAAATTGGTATCAGTATTTTTTTCATAACAAAATTTTATTCATGTTTAAATATTTAGCTATAATAACAAAAAACTTAAACAAAAAAGTGATGTATTTCACAATTTTATATCTTATTAAGTCATTTAATAAGCTATTTGTTCGATCAATGTTAACTTTGTAATATATTTTAGACTGATAGACAAGATAATAACTGAATGTTTTTTCGAAGCCTTTTCCGGAAAAAGCCTCAAATCATAGATCATTTCACCTGCGAAATTTAAAGCACGATCAATTTCACAGACCCACCATTACATCTCGAATGAAGAAGATAAAAAAAGCCGCTGAGTTCTAAGCAGCGGCTATTCATATTCTTTTCGGTCTAAGTTTTTCAATTTCGAAATTAAGCGGCTTGTTGTTCGTCTCGCTTAAAGACCAATTCGCCCTTTAAGCTACTCTCTGCATCGAAATAATAACCATCGGTATTGAACGACTTGATATCTTCAATACGTTCAATTTTATTTTCCAACAAATAACGCGCCATTAGGCCACGTGCTTTTTTGGCATAGAAGCTGATGACTTTATATTTGCCGTTCTTTTGATCCAGAAAAACAGGTTTGATGATTTCGGCTTTAATTTTTGATTCTTTGACCGACTTATAGTATTCATCTGAAGCGATGTTGACCAAAAGTTCAGAGCCGGCTTTTTCCAAATCGTCATTGATGAGATTGGTGATGGTATTGTCCCAAAACTCGTACAAGTTATGTCCACGTGGGTTTTGCAACTTGGTCCCCATCTCTAAACGATATGGCATCATTAAATCCAGTGGACGCAATAACCCGTAGAGGCCCGAGAGCATACGCAAATGGATTTGTGCGTATTGAAGGTCTGTATTTGCAAGTTGATAAGCATCTAAACCCGTATAAACATCACCTTTAAAGGCAAAGATTGCTTGACGTGCATTGGCAAAATCAAAATCAGGCTGCCAATCTCGGAAGCGTTCAACATTTAAAGTCGCAATTTTCTCACTGACACTCATCAAGCTTGAAATTTCACTTGCCGATAATTTACGTGCGACTGAGATCAATTCTTCAGAATGATCTAATAGCCGTGGTTGAGTGAATTTTTCAGTCGGTAAAGCGGTTTCGTAATCTAAAGTTTTTGCTGGAGAAATTAAAGCGAGCATAAACATCCTGATTAATTTTTAATTAAACAAACTATAACAGTAGAGCAATTTCAAAGCCAATCTGTGTTTTAGATAATATTAATCTGTAAACTATAGTCTCTCCCGCTTTCACATTTTAGTAATTATGTCAGAACAAATGTTCATTCAAGGGCCGATGGGTCAACTTGAAATTTTTGTTGATTATCCACAGGGTGAAGTGAAAGGATTCGCGGTAGTTACACACCCTCACCCATTGCAAGGTGGCACACCACAGCACAAAGTCCCTGTGCTTTTAGCGCAAATGTTCTTAGAACGTGGCTATGTAGTCTATCGCCCAAGTTTCCGTGGTTCTGGCCAAAGTGCAGGAATACATGACGAAGGCAATGGTGAAACCAAAGACACCATGCAAGTTATTGAATTTGCGCGTAACCTACATCCAAACCTACCATTTTATGCAGGCGGTTTTAGTTTTGGTGCAAATGTCATGACTAAATGCTATGCCCTATTGCCTGTAGAATTACAGCCTGTACAGACTATTTTATGCGGACTACCAACTACAACAGTTGCAGGTGTACGTCACTATGTGACGCCGCATATTAAGGGTGATATTTTATTTATTCACGGTGAAGAAGATAATGTCACACTATTATCTGACCTAATTCAATGGGCCAAACCGCAGCGCCATTTAATCACGGTTTTACCCGGTGCAAACCACTTTTTTACGGGTTATCTAAAACAGCTTCGTATCGCGATTTCACGCTTTTTAGTCTAGAAAACAAAAAATGAGTCAGCTTATCTGGCTCATTTTTTTTGCCTATTGACTGCTTAATTCAACAAATATTCCAGATAAATTCACCTATATCACTTTTCGATTTATCCATCATTTAAATGCATTGGTGATCATTATCTATTCAACATGTAATGACCTAAGCCGACGCTCGTTTAATTTTGATTACGCCTCAATTTTTTATCGAAAAACCAATAATTTACTTGTTTAAATGACTAACTACAGAAATAATACCCCAAAAAATTAAGATAAAATTTAGAGGGAAAAATGAAATTTATTGTTGCTGTGATTTTAAGTCTAGGCATTGCAGCTTTGGTTTATTATTTTAATTCAACGCCCTCCACAACAACGAATTTGCCTGCATCTACGGTTGCAACCAATGATGGTCCCAAAGCCTATTTGACTGCGTCATACAAGATGAATGTCAATGGTCGTGATTTTAGCTTAAAGATGGTCTATGACTTTCCCAACAGCCAAGTGTGTGAAGCCCAACTCAACAGCACTGACACCATGAATATGATTTCAACCTTTAAGCAACGCTGTTCAAGTGACTCGGTGTGTAAAGAAGCTGAAATTTCGTCTTGTTCATCTTTTACCGATCAAAAATATAAAGATATGCTCGATAAAAACTATCATGACACCCATTATATTTATTTAAGCGATAGTAAATTGACTGATCAACGTGGTGTGATCGTGTTTTGGGGACTCAATGAACAAGAGTCAGAAAAAATGTGTGACTATGTGAAAAAGAGCAATCGAACCATTAATCCAATCAATATTGAATGTCTATAACCTTGTTCAATACATTCTGTTAAAAAACAAAAAAGCAGCGCTATGCTGCTTTTTTATGGATGATTTTTAATTCAAATTTTCAGATCATTTCGTCATTTGTTTCCATTGAAACTCACTATATGACTCTTCTTCTTTTAAACTGTTTTCGACCGCTTGAGCCAATTGGTTCAATAGACTTTGCTCAGTAATACGATCTAACCAATCTTGGTCTTCATCTGGATAAGAGGTAATTTCACAGACTAGACGACCGGATTCATCCTGCCCCTGACATGTCACTGAAAGTGGCAATTCATGCTGATCGACACTGACTGCAATCTGATCACCACTTTGCGATAACGTTTGAAAGCCATATTTCTCAAGCTTACTTGCTAAAAACTCAGCCACTTGAGTTTGCGTATCAGCACTGCTTTCAACTCGATTTGAATCGCTATGGGCGGTGAATTGTAGTTTTCTCATGTATCTATCCAAAGACATTCTTGTTGTATGGTTTTAGCATAAGCAATTAAAACCAAACAGCCAAGCATTTGCTTGGCTGTTGTTGAATAAATATACAAATTTAGTGAATTATTTATTCACTTACCGCAATCGTTAAACCAGCTTGAGTCGCTAGCTCTGTAAATGTCGGGAAGCTGGTCGCAACAGTTTCTGTACCCACGATATTAATTTCACCCGAAGTACGTAAACCTGCCATTGAGAAGCTCATTGCAATACGGTGGTCATGATGTGATTCGATTTGACCACCTGTGAAGATTGCACCCCACTCACCCGCTTTGCCTTGACCTTCAATGATAATGCCGTCCTCGGTTGGCGTACAATCGATACCCATAATTTTTAGGCCATCTGCCATCACTTGAATACGATCCGACTCTTTCACTCGAAGTTCAGCTGCACCAGTCAAAATGGTTTGACCCTCTGCACATGCAGCAGCAATAAATAACGCTGGGAATTCATCAATCGCCAATGGTACTTGATCTTCTGGCATATGAATGCCTTTGAGTGTACGTGAACCACGAATACGAATATCTGCAATCGGCTCACCGCCAGCGATACGTTCATTTTCAACAGTCAGGTCAGCACCCATCTGTTTTAAAATTTCGATCACACCTGTACGTGTTGGATTAATGCCGACCGCTTCAAGTGTGACATCTGAACCTTCAGTAATCGCTGCACCCACCATAAAGAATGCTGCAGATGAAATGTCAGAGGGTACTTGAATGTCTGTACCGACTAACTTGCCGCCACCTTGAAGTGAAATGCGGTTGCCTTCTGTTTTCACGTCATAACCAAATGCACGAAGCATACGCTCTGAATGGTCACGTGTTGGTTCCGGCTCAGTGACAACAGTTTCACCTTCCGCCCAAAGACCAGCCAACAAAATACCGGATTTTACTTGTGCAGATGCCATTGGTAAGTCGTAGTGAATACCTTTCAGGTTTTGACTTCCGGAAATAGACACGGGCGGCGTACCACGCTCACCTGTAGTTTGAATTTGCGCACCCATTTCACGTAATGGTTTGGCAATACGTTCCATTGGACGTTTTGATAATGACGCATCACCCGTCATCACCGAATCAAACTTCTGTGCCGACAACATGCCTGAAAGCAAACGCATTGAAGTGCCTGAGTTACCCATATACAAAGCGCCTGCAGGTGCTTTTAAACCATGCATACCTACACCATGAATGGTGACTTCGCCGTTTTTAGGGCCTTCAATACTCACCCCCATATCGCGGAATGCTTGGAGGGTTGCCAAGGCATCTTCACCTTCAAGGAAACCAGTGACATGCGTTGTGCCTTCTGCAATAGCACCAAACATGATAGAGCGATGTGACACAGATTTATCACCTGGCACAGTAAATTTACCTTGGAATTGCTTTGGACCCGGTAAAATTTTGAATTGCTGTGTCGTCACTTTATTTTTCTCCATCAGTGGTTTCTTTGCGAGCATGTGATTGAAATGTTGGCGTGCCGCTTGTGCATGCCCCAACAGTCCCATCAACGCTTGTGAGTTTTCATCTTCAATCAGTTTGCGAAGAATAGCCAATTGTTTTTCGAAGCCATCTACCGCATTTAAAATTGCCTTTTTATTGGCAAAAAAGATGTCATGCCACATATGTGGGTCGCTTGCAGCAATGCGTGAGAAATCACGAAAACCGCCAGCGGCATAACGGAAAATATCTAAATTGTCTTCTCGGTTCGCAAGTTGCTCAACCAAGTTAAATGCCATCAAATGCGGAAGATGACTGGTATGGGCCAACACTTCGTCGTGTTTTTCCACATCCATGCAAATCACTTCCGCTTTGGCAGCTTGCCACAATTGAATCAGTTTCTCTACAGCCCAATCTGCACTGCTTGGTAAAGGTGTCAAAATCACTTTGTGATTAGCAAATAAATCTACCTTACCTGCATGCACACCTGTTAGTTCAGCCCCCGCAATCGGATGCCCCGGTACAAAACCAGCAGGTAATTTCTCACCATAGACTGCTTTCGCTGCATCAACGACATTGCCTTTGGTACTTCCAACATCGGTAATAATCGTCTGTTCGGATAGATAAGGCTTGATCGCTTCAAGGACTTTTTGTGTCGCACGTACAGGCAAAGCCAAAACAACGAGATCTGCACCTTTGACCGCTTCGGCAGGATCGCTATAACCCTGCTGAATAAGTCCTAAAGCTTTTGCATCTTCTAAAGTTTTTTGTGAACGCGTAGACGCCACAATTTCCTTAGCCAAACCTTCAGCAATCATGACGCGAGCTAGGCTTGAGCCAATCAGCCCAAGCCCAATAAAAGCAACTTTTTCAAATAGTGGCACAGACATGACTTAAGCTTTAGCCTCTAAGCCCAAAACTTTAGCCAAGGCAGCTAAGAATTTAGCATTTTCAGCTTCAGTCCCAATTGATACACGTAAATGCTCAGGGATACCAACTGGACGAACAATCACACCTTCTTTTAATAAAGCATTGAACGTCTGTGCAGGATCTGCTTTTACATTTACTAAAATGAAGTTGGCACGTGAAGGCACATACGCTAAACCTAAAGCATCAAAGCCTGACTCAAGTTGAGCCATACCCGCTTTGTTCACTACGCGTGATTTTTCAATAAATGCTTCATCTTTAAGTGCAGCAACTGCAGCCACCATTGCAAGATGGTTTACGTTAAAGGGTTGACGAATACGATTAAGGAAATCCGTCACTTCAACTGAAGCCAAGGCAAAACCAACACGTAACGCAGCCAAGCCATAACATTTTGACATGGTACGGCTAACGATTAAGTTTGCGTATTGATCTAAGAATTTTAAGCTGTTGAAGTTTTCTGGGAAATATTCCACATAAGCTTCATCTAAAACCACGATCACATTTGCAGGTACTTTTTGCATGAACGCTTCAAATTCAGCTTCTTCAAACCATGTACCTGTTGGATTATTTGGGTTCGCAATAAAAATTAATTTAGTATTGTCTTTAATTGCCGCAGCCATTGCATCTAGGTCATGTGAAAAACCTTTTGCAGGCACTTCAATCGCTTCAGCATTAATGGCTTGTGTCACCAGACCATACACAGCAAATGCGTGTTGGCTATACACCACAGAGTCTTGCTCTGAAACAAAAGCACGAGCGAAAATTTCTAGAAGATCGTTTGAACCATTACCTAACGTAATGCGGTCATGTGCAATACCAAATTGTTTTTCAACTTGGTCTTTCAAAATAAAACCGCCACCATCCGGATATCGACCAATTTCTGCAAGTTCAGCAGCAACCGCTTCTTTCACTTTGTCAGAACAACCCAATGGGTTTTCATTTGATGCGAGTTTTACGATATCTGTAATACCCAACTCACGCTCAAGTTCACTAATTGGTTTACCTGGTTGGTAAGGCTTTAGCTTTGCAATGCCTTCATTGGCTGGGACAAACGTCATTTTACACTTCCAGTTTTTTCAAATGATGAAGGTGATCAACTCCTGATGGAATTGATCACAGTTGTGATCTTAAAGAACAGCAATCGGATATGAACCCAATACACGAATTTCTTTAACCAATGGACGAATTTCTTCAATTGCCGCTTTCACGTTTTCTTGCTCAACATGACCTTCCAAGTCCACAAAGAATACATAAGCCCATTTTTCAGGCAAGGCAGGACGTGTTTCGATACTTGTTAAGCTAATATTATGCTTGGCAAACGGTGCAAGAATTTCAAGTAATGCCCCCGCACGGTCATGCGCAGAAATCAACAATGAAGTTTTATCATTGCCAGATGGTGGCACTTTTTCACGACCAATCACCAAGAAACGTGTGGTGTTTTCAGGATTGTCTTCAATATTGCTATGCAAAATCTCGAGGTTATAGATGTTCGCAGCAACTTCAGAGGCAATTGCCGCAGAGTGCCATTCATTACGAATACGGCGTGCAGCTTCTGCATTTGAACTGAGTGCAACACGTTCTACACCCGGATAATGTGCATCTAACCAACCACGGCATTGCGCCAAAGTTTGTTGATGTGCATAAATCTGTTTAATGCTGTCTTTTCGTGTATTTTCAGACACAAGGAATTGGTGATGAATACGCAGTTCCACTTCACCAATAACATTGAGATGTGAAGATTTAAAGCAATCTAAAGTATGGTTCACTACCCCTTCAGATGAGTTCTCTACAGGCACTAAACCATAGTGCGCACTGCCTGCTTCTACTTCGCGGAATACTTCATCAATCGTTGGAAGAGGGCGAACAACAGCGTCTTGACCGAAATGTTTTAAAACAGCCGAATGTGTATAAGTCCCAACTGGACCTAAGAACGCAATACTTTGCGGTGCTTCAAGGGCTAAACAAGCCGACATGATCTCACGGAATAAACGTGCCATTGTCACATCAGACAATGGGCCTTCGTTACGATCCATAACTTTACGTAAAACTTGCGCCTCACGTTCAGGACGATAAAACAATGGATTCTCTTCTGCAGCAAATTTTGCTTTTGCCACAGCTTCAGCTAGTTTCGCACGACGGTTGATAAGTTGTTGAATCTGCATATCAACAGAGTCGATATCTTCACGAATTTGAGCTAAGTCCAGAGAAGTCGGAGTGTTTTGATCATCGTTGATCATTGTTATGTCGCCCTTCAAAAAAATTTTGCAAACAGTATAACAATAGTTAGCTTTCAAATGTTGCGCAATACGACTTTGATGGTTTCAGCCTTAAAAACAGACAGTTGATTAAAGCTTCATCAGCTTAACTTAAGAGCCAAAACAGCCAAACTGATAGGTAAAGCCATAATTAAGGCAAATCTTACCTTTTGACGGCTTTATTGATCATTCATCTTGAGCAGCACAATAAATAGACCTTCTCTTTTCCTCCAAATTTGCATCAGATCCATCCCCTTGTATAAGCCCATCAATCAATTTGTTTCATTGGTCATTTCAGTTTTAAATTTTGCTCTCAATACTTGAAGCAAAATAAAAATTTCAAAACTTGGCTTTCATGGCATAGAAATAATTTGAAACTTAAAGATGATCTATATAAA
Source organism: Acinetobacter sp. YH16056_T (assembly GCF_024605895.1). Classification (NCBI taxonomy): domain Bacteria; kingdom Pseudomonadati; phylum Pseudomonadota; class Gammaproteobacteria; order Moraxellales; family Moraxellaceae; genus Acinetobacter; species Acinetobacter sp. YH16056_T. Next base: position 2,152,348 of record NZ_CP094545.1, read on the forward strand.
CACTTGGTCATTGATCGTTTTTTCAGTGACTTAATAGGCACTTTCATCTAGTGTTTACAGTCATTGACGCATTTATTACAAAAGACACAGGTAATTTTTTTCGTTGCTTTGTAGTCTAAATATCAGAAAAAAAATAACAGACCCATAGGTACAAGTATGCACAAGAAAATTGCAGTGTTAGTGACCTACGATTTTGAAGATATTGAGTACCTTGAGCCTGTGGAGGCCTTTCGAGCCGCTCGGCACAGCATTATCAATATCGAAGATCAGGTTGGAAAAATTGTTTACGGTATTAAACGCCGTTCCCAGATCACCATTGACCAGAGTATCGACGACGCCTCTGTACATGATTTTGATGCCTTATTTATCCCCGGCGGTTATTCCCCCGAGAAACTGGCTTTAGATGACCGTTTTATCTATTTTGTTCGTAATTTTGCAGATAGCCAAAAGCCGATTTTGAGCAGTTGCCATGGTCCACAGCTGTTATTAGAAGCTGGTGTCATACAAGGTCGCCATTTCGCCCAATCTGAAACGCTGAAATCTGCTTTGTTAAACGCAGGTGTGGTGGTGTCGGATCAATCGGTCGTGAATGATAATAACCTGTATATATCGTCGCGTAGTACTTCAGATACGTCTGAATTTATTGAAGTCTGTCTGCAAGTTTTGGGGCAACCGTCATTATCATAGATCTCAATATATTCACTCAAACTCAACCGCATAATCTAATTCACACACGCAAATCTATAGAAATACATCGTCTCTATAGAAATACATCCTAAAAAAAATAGCGAAGTCTTCACTTCGCTATTTTAATTTCAGCCTGATAATTTGCTTATCGACCTAAAATACTTCGTGCCACGATTTCTTTCATAATTTCATTGGTGCCACCGTAGATTTGCTGAATACGTGCATCGACAAAGAAACGTGAAATTGGATATTCCGTCATATAACCATAGCCACCAAATAATTGAAGTAGATTATGGGCCACTTTCATTTGCATATCGGTAGAAAAGCTCTTGAGTGCTGCTGCAGTTTCAACATCAAGTTTGCCTTGCATATAAAGCTCAACATTTTGATTATAAAATGCCGCTGTAGCCAATTCGTCAATCTTAGCCTGCGCCAATACAAAACGAGTATTTTGAAACTGTCCAATCGCCTGTCCGAACGCTTGACGCTCTTTGACATACTGCGTTGCCACATCAATGGAACCACGAATCGCACCAATTGCAGTCGAAGCAATCGCAGTACGTTCACGCGGTAACTCTTGCATCAAGTAAGCAAAGCCTTGTCCAGCTTGACCCAAAAGTTGCTCTTTCGGCACTTTGACATTGTCATAAAACAACTCTGAAGTGTCTTGCGCATGCAGACCAATTTTGTCGAGGTTAGTACCCTTCTTAAATCCATCCAAATGTGTATCGACTAAAAGTAATGACACGCCTTTGGCACGTGCTTGTGGATCGGTTTTCGCCGCCAATACCACTAGGTCTGCATGTTGACGGTGGTGTTTCAAAAAGTATGCTGGCATTAAACGAATCCATTATTGATATAAAAGAACGCTAAATCAAAGGCTTTGTAATGATTTTCAAGCTTTTTGGAGAAGTTGCAGCTTCTCCTAAAGCCTCGCCTGATCCGATGCCGTAATCGACAATTATTGCCTTCTATACCCACAGTGAAAAATTTACCAATCAACTGTTTGCATTCTTTAAAGGTCGTAACAAAGCTATCCCAATGGTCACTTGATATACATGTATAGCTTACACCTAACTGCTTCAATTTTAATTTAAGTCGTTTTGCAGTGGCTAAATCTCGGTTACCCCATACATAAGCAACAATTTCACCTGTTTCTCGATGATAGGCATAAATTAGCCATTGTTTATTTTGCTTATGACCAACAAAAGTCCAAAACTCATCTACTTCAAGGGTTTCATAATGACTTTGCTGTGCTCGAAGTTGATATTTTGATTGGCTAAGTGTCCGTAGAACTTTACCGATACTTACTCTTTCAATTTCTGCTATATCCCTGACACCACTGCCTCGCACCATGAGGTGTAATATTTTGGTTTTGATACCTGAGTGACAGCCTTGATAACTGAGAGCATGATCACCAATAAATTGACGTCTGCATATTTTACATTGGTAATTTTGCTTACCATCTACTTTTGTGCCATTTTTCTTTATACTGTCACTTAGGCAGGCTGGACACTTGATTTCTAGAGTTATTCGCATTTCTCTATTTTATCAAAATCCAACCTGCTTTTTTTCAGCATACTTTTTGAAACACCACCAAGGTTTTCGAACCGTTGAGCAGATAATGATCACCCTGCAAAATTGCACTACTGCGCATAGACTGTAAGTCCGAACCTGCACCCGGCTCTGTCATACCAATAGCACCGACCACTTCACCCGTGACCATTTTCGGCAACCAATATTGTTTTTGTTCTTCTGAACCAATGTGCAAAATATACGGCGCTGCAATTTCAGAATGGCATGAAATACCTGTCGATAATGCACTAAAACCTGCGCGAGCAGATTCTTCAACTAACATCAGTGAATAATGCGTTGGGACGCCATAGCCGCCATATTCTTCAGGCACATCGACACATAAAAAGCCATTTTCACCCAAGGCATTCCATACTGATCGCGGCATAATGCCTTCACGTTCCCATTGCTCATAATGTGGTGCGACATGCTCTGCCATAAAACGGCGAAAGTTATCTCGAAATAATTCTAAGTCTGCATCATAAGCCAGCATGTGTTTCTTCCTTGGTTAAGTTTGTTGTTTTGTTGAACTCCATCCTATTGCAGTTTAGAACAGCCGTCATGCCTAAAAACTAAAGCGTTCAAATTTGGCTTTAGTCCTGCATTAAAAAAGGAAGCCGAAGCTTCCTTTTTAAATGACATCTTTTACATCACAGCATCTGCCTTAGGCATGATGTGCATTGCCTTCTTCTTGCATCTGACGGTCAATTTCTTCAGGATTTGCTAAAGCAAAATCCAGTTTTTCTTTGTCTAATTGACCCACCCATTTTGCAACCACAATCGTTGCCAAAGAATTACCTACAAGGTTCGTTAATGCACGTGCTTCTGACATGAAACGGTCAATACCAAGAATCAATGCCAAACCAGCAACAGGAATATGCCCCACAGCAGAAAGTGTTGCAGCCATGACAATAAAGCCTGAACCCGTCACACCCGCAGCACCCTTAGATGAGATGAGTAGGACCAACAACAACGTGATCTGATGCGAAATATCAAGCGGTGTATTGGTCGCTTGTGCAATAAAGATCGCCGCCATAGTCAGGTAAATAGACGTACCATCTAGGTTAAATGAATAACCTGTTGGAATAACAAGGCCTACTACAGATTTTTCTGCACCAGCAAGTTCGAGTTTTTTCAACATACGTGGCAGTACAGATTCAGAAGAAGACGTACCCAGTACGATCAGTAACTCTTCGCGAATCATACGAATCATTTTGAGGATACTGAAACCGCAAATACGTGCAATTGAGCCAAGTACAAGGAAAATAAACAGCAAACAGGTAATATAGAAGCAGATGATCAACTGACCCAATTGCGCCAAACTACCGATACCATATTTACCAATGGTATAAGCCATCGCACCGAAGGCACCAATTGGCGCAAGCTTCATGATCATGTTTACAATGTTAAAGAATACATGTGCAATTTGATCAATAAACTTCAATACAGGCTTACCTGCATCACCAAGTTTATGCAATGCAAAACCAAATAATAAGGCAAATAATAGAACTTGAAGAATCTCACCCTCAGCAAACGCACCAACAACGGTGTTTGGGATGATATTCATAAAGAAATCTTGGGTAGATTGTGCTGCACCAGATTCAACATATTTAGAAATACCTGAAGTATCTAAAGATGCTGGATCTACGTTCATGCCTACACCTGGTTTTGCAATATTAATCACTGCAAGACCAATAATGAGTGCGATGGTCGAAACGATTTCGAAGTATAGTAAAGCGACGCCACCTGTTTTACCCACAGATTTCATGCTTTCCATACCTGCAATACCACTCACCACGGTACAGAAGATCACAGGTGCAATAATCATTTTAATCAGCTTGATGAAACCTTGTCCTAGTGGATAGAACAATTCACCCCAGCCTTTTACGTATTGCTCGGTACCATTGATAATTTGCGTGCCACTTGGTGAGAAATGCCCCACCAAAACACCCGCAATAATGGCAACGATCACTTGAAAATATAGTGACTTATAAATTGGTTTTTTAGCCATGACATTACTTCACGATATATTTCTGCTTCAAAGAAATATTCAGTTTTTGTCTATTTTCAAAAAATAAACAGCCCAAAACCCCTTTGTCTTCGACAAAAGAGCACCAAAGGTATTTGACTTAGCCAAATACAGAAAAACGAAATATGTATGGTGATTAAATAATCACATCAGGACCTGATATAAAATCAGCGCATTGATCAGGAGATGAAACACATACTAAAGTAGGTTAAATTTTACCTGTTTTTTAAGGGCTTGTTCTGCCACAAATGTTAATTTCGGTTAAATAATAGACCGAGTTTATTAGACGATAGTCTAAAGACATCCTTTTTTAAACCTGTTATGAGGCTGAAAAATACCAACTATAGAAGTAAACTATCCTTAAGTCCTAATTTTAAGCCCAGTATTTGCATGAACAATAAACGAAATATTTACAAAGATTTTGAACATCCTTTTGCGCAATTTGTCCGTATTGTGGGTAAAGGAAAGAATGGTGCACGTTCGCTCACTTATGATGAAGCCTACCAAGCGTTCAGCATGATCTTAAAAGATGAGGTTTTAGACGTTCAATTAGGCGCTTTCCTGATGTTATTGCGTGTAAAAGAAGAATCTGTCGATGAACTCACTGGCTTTGTCCAAGCCTCCCGTGATCAACTCAAGTTTAAAAAGCTTGATGTCGATTTAGATTGGTCATCTTATGCAGGTAAACGTAAACATTATCCTTGGTTTTTATTGGCCGCATTAACGCTGGCAAAACACGGCTACAATGTCGTGATGCATGGTGCTTCAGGTCATACCATTAACCGCCTTTATACAGAACAAGTATTAGAGTATTTGGGTTTTCCTATTTGCCAAAATGATACAGATGTGGAACAGCAGCTCAATCAGCGTCATTTTGCTTATATTCCGCTCGACGTCATTTCGCCAATACTCAGTGATCTAATTTCACTGCGCAATGTGATGGGTTTGCGTTCCCCAATTCACACCCTTGCCCGCCTAATAAATCCGTTTAATGCCAAAGCCACCATGCAAGCGATTTTCCACCCAGCCTATCGTGGATCACACCAACGTGCGGCATTCCAATTGGGTTATCAAAATAGTGCTGTCATTAAGGGTGAAGGTGGTGAATTCGAACGTAACCCCGATGCAAAAACCTTAATTTGCGGCATCAAGGATGGTGAAATGTATGAACATGAATTGCCTAAACTGACGGACAACCGCAGTCCCGTCGAAGAAGAACTCGATTTGGCCGTCTTTAAAGCCGTTTGGGACGGTCAACAGGTACATGAATATGGTGAAATCGCAGTCATCGAAACCATGGGAATTGCACTGTATACCATGGGCGCCGTCGCAAGTTTTGATGAAGCGATGCAAAAAGCCAAAGCGCTTTGGGCAGATCGGTTCTAATATAATTATTGTGGCTCTAGACTAGGAGAGTGAATCATTTCTCTGAATTCACTCTCCTATTTTTTCATATTTAACTGATGTTACGCGCGTAAAAGTAGTTACGCATTTTTAAAATGATTTTTTAAGTCTATTCGACGGAGTCTTGCATCTAGGGTTTGAATAAAGGGATTAGCCTTCGGCTGGAAGTACTTTTGTTTCGGCAAAAGTACCCAAAACCATTGTCATCCACAAAACTCGTTCACTACCGTCAAATTATCCAAAGTATCGCAAAAACATTTTTGATTAGAAGTAGCCCTGTCTCAAACACTTGCGGATGACGTTACCGCGTATCATTCTTTTATTTGAATCAAATTGCGCTTCTAATGTTACTGCGTAACATCAGTATTTAAGTTGATTTCTGACTTTAATTATTTCCCCTACTTATTCAGCTTTAATCGGAAAATAAAAATCCACCCAAAAAGGATAATGTTTTCCAGAGCGATGAATATTTTTCAATTCGAGTTGATCGCCGAGTTTAATTTGAATGTTATTCGACTCATATCGCCCAGACAAATAGGCATCTTTACGTTGCCCTACTAAGCTGGAACAATATTTCTGATGACTTTGAATTTTCGCGGATTTAAAAGCGGCTTTTGCCTTTTGAATTTTAATTCCAATCAGCAACATTGGCGAGCTATCATTTTTGATTTGTGTATATTGAGTTTTTGGTTCAACAAATTTGCTACTTGAAATAACGATAACCTGCATTAAACATTCAATTTTATTTTCAGCAAAAACCTGACCCGACAGCAAAGCAATCACTGTACTCATCAAGTATTTTAATTTTATTGATTTCATTTAAATATTTTTTACTTATTTTTAAGATTTTAAAAAGCCATATGATTGATCTAACCATATGGCTTTTTGAAGTGAATTCGATTAAACGAAACGAATGGGCTTGAACTCAGGTTCTTCCACATGCGAGTCGCAATGCTCATCTTCCTCTTTGGTCCCACGGTCGATATAACCGCTACGTTCGTCTTCTGGCAAATGTTTAATTTCCCATGCATACACCGCTTGCATACAAATTTGACGTTGTTCTTGAGTCAGCGCTACGCCATTTGGCCATTTACCAATTTCAATTGCCGTTTTTAATCGACCAACAATTTCAGGATCGAGTACGGCAAGCATCTGTTCAATATTCATAATTAATCCTGCTTTAATGAGTCAAAATCTTGGTTCCAGCCTAGCTTGGTACGACATGCCATATAGAAGTCATAACCAGGTGGATGTAATAAGTTGAGCTTAAATGGATGTTTGCGGATATGTAAACTATCGCCTATACCCAATGATACACTGTGTTGACCATCGGCACTGACCATCGGCAATACACGGTTTTCACGAATCAAAATTTTAATTTCACTTTGTCCGCCCACGACAATCGGCCGTGACGACAAAGTATGTGGATGCATTGGTACTAAGGCAATCGCATCCATACTTGGGTGGACAATCGGACCACCACCAGATAATGCATAAGCTGTAGAGCCGGTTGGTGTCGAAACAATTAAACCATCACTGTGTTGGCGGTATACATATTGCCCATCAATATTTAGTTCAAAGTCGATCATGTGTACCGATTTACCCGAGTGCAGCACAATATCATTTAAAGCCACAGCATCATAAATCGACTCGCCTTTCGAGCGAATTTCCATTTCCAACAAGAAACGTCGGTCTAGCTGAAACTCACCTTTGAGCACTTGATCTAACTTGAAAATCACTTCTGTCGGTTTGATATCGGTCAGGAAGCCCAAACGACCACGGTTCACCCCAATCACAGGGGTATTATATTTCACCAAGGCACGTGCGGCATGAAGCAATGAACCATCACCTCCGACAACGATCACCAAATCGACAACTTCACCCAATAAATTACGGCTGACCGTCTGAGTATTATTGTAGGGAACCAGCTGCGCTGTTTGCGTATCAAATACAGGATGTAATCCCAAACTCAAAATATGATCGTGGATCAAACATAGGGTTTCGATCACTGATGATTTGTCTGGACGACCAATCAACCCAATGTTTCGAAATGATTTATGTGAAATTTGCACCTGCGCTTTTGCTCCGCTTCGCCTCATTGGTATCATATCACTAACAGAAATGATTTAAAAAAACTTTAAAGTTTCGACTTTAGTGAAGTAGCTTCCAATATTTTGCATACATATAACAGTTTAAATATTGCAAAATACTGAAAAGCTTCGCATGATTAGCAAAATTTCTCAGGGTATTATCACTATTTATGAAGTCTGAACGTGGCATAGGCATAATTGCACTGATTTTTTCGCTGTTGATTATCGGCGGATTTCTCGTGTTCAGCATTTATCTTATTCGTCTAGATAATATTGTACGGGATAAATTCGAAGGTCAACGTTGGGACATTCCAGCCAAGGTATTTGCTCGTCCTTTAGAAATTTATACCAATGCGCCTGTAAGCCAAGCAGACCTCAACCAAGAACTGAAACTTTTGGGCTATAACGCTCAAGACAGCTATGCGAAAACAGGGAGTTACGTTACTTCTGGCAATGTGACCTATATCCATACGCGTGGTTTTGACTTTGGTGATAGTGTCGACCCTGAACAAGTCCTTAAAGTGACCTTTGGTGAAGATCAAATCACTGAAGTGAGTGCAACCAAGCCTTCAAGTAGTGGTATTGCCCGCTTAGAGCCGATGTTAATTGGTGGTATTTATCCTCAGCACAATGAAGACCGTGTGCTGATCAAACTTGATAAAGTGCCTAAGCCTTTAATCCAAGCTTTAATTGCTACCGAAGACCGCAATTTCTATCAACATCATGGTATTTCGATTCGTGGTACAGCACGTGCCATTGTGAGTAATGTCACAGGCGGAAAACGTCAAGGTGGTTCGACCCTCACTCAGCAATTGGTGAAAAATTTTTATTTATCGCCTGAGAGAACCATTAAGCGTAAGGCCAACGAAGCCTTAATGGCCATGCTGATTGAACTTCACTATGACAAAGATGAAATTCTTGAAGCTTATTTAAACGAAGTGAACTTAGGTCAAAACGGTAACTATTCCATCAATGGTTATGGTTTAGCCTCACAATTCTATTTTGGTTTACCCCTACGTGAACTAAATATTGCTCAGCAGGCGTATTTAGTCGGTTTGGTTCAAGGTCCAACTCTATTTAATCCGTGGAAAAACCCTGAAAGTGCGATTAAACGCCGTAATATTGTGTTGAACAATATGGTGGTGATGGGCTATTTAACTCAGGAACAATATGAAACTGAGTCTGCACGTCCATTAAATGTCATTACAAAACCAACATTGGGCCCTTCTCGCTTCCCAGACTATATGGATATCGTGCGTCGTCAACTGCGTACTGAATACCAAGAAAGCGATTTGACCAATCAAGGTCTGCGTATTTTCACCGCGATGGACCCGATTGCTCAAACTCGTGTACAAACTGCATTTAAAGAATCTGTGGCACGTTTAAGTAATGCCAATCCAGCACGCTTGAAAGAATTACAAGGCGCGGTACTGGTGTCTCATCCTGAAAATGGTGAATTGGTTTCAGCAGTCGGTTCAACGCAGGACTTTACTGGCTTTAACCGTACAATGGATGCTAAACGTCAAGTCGGTTCATTGCTAAAACCTGTGATTTACCTCAGTGCGATAGAATCAAACCGTTATAACTGGGCGAGTCAAATCGAAGACAGTCCTATCAGCATTCAAAGTGATGGCAAAGCTTGGACACCGAAAAACTATAGTGGTGGTGCACATGGTGTCGTACCAATGGTCGATGCCCTATCAAACTCTTATAACCTCTCTGCGGTACGCTTAGGTCAAGAGTTCGGTATGTCGACTTTTATTAACCATCTGAAAAAGTTTGGTGTGACTTCTAATATTCCAAGCTACCCTTCGATTTACCTTGGTGCTATCGATATGTCACCGATGGAAGTGATGAGTGTGTATGGCAACTTTGCAACCGGTGGCTTCAAATATCCAGTGAAAGCTATTCGTTCAGTGGTCGATGCCAATGGTCGTTTATTAGATCGTTATAGCTTAACGGTACAACCGACTATTGCACCTGATGCAGCCTTTATCTTGAACTACGGTTTACAACAAGTGATGAGTTCAGGGACAGGCCGTTCTGCTTATGCATCATTACCGGCTTCACTTAAACTTGCAGGTAAATCAGGGACAACCAATGATACGCGTGACTCATGGTTTGCAGGTTATTCAGGTAATTACTTAAGTGTGGTTTGGTTAGGTTTAGACAACAACAAAGTTACAGGCTTAACTGGTTCGTCAGGAGCACTTCCTGTTTGGACCAATGTCATGAAGCAGTTACGTCAAAAACCAGTTAATTTACGTCAACCAGACAGCGTACAGTGGCATTGGTTAGACCGTTATTCAGGTAATTTATCTGCGCAGCATTGTACAGGTGCGATGTATATTCCTCTGTCGCGTAACTCTATTCCAAATCAGGCTACGGCATGTGGTTCGACACAATATGAAGTAGAACCTTACACAGTTGATACTGAAGAGACGCAGCCAACTCAGGAACAAAATGATAGTTTAGGTGACTACATTCGTGAAAGTGATGTCGATAATGATCAGGGTTCATCTGATCAACCTCGCATCATCTCAAGTGGAGAGTATTCAAATTAAACTGCAAAACATTAAAGTTTTAAAAACGTTCAGTATTCTGAGCGTTTTGACGATCATTTTGGCAGGTTGCCAAACCATGAACGAACCTGAGCAAAAGCCGCCTGCTCCACCTGAAAAAAAGGCAGATATCCATGACTCTTCTGGGGTCATTATTACGCCATATGACCATCCAGAAATTAAACGTCAACGTATCGTTATTCCTGAACAGAAAACCCAAATTCAAAAGTTTGATGATGGCCGCGACTTACCTGCATTCAAAAAATTGATGCAAAGTACGCAAACTGCTTATGCCAATGGAAAATGGAATGAAGCTGAAAGTGCGGCAACTCAAGCACAGCGTTTGGCACCACAATCTGCGGAAACTTTTTTATATTTGGCAATGATCGCCAATCGAAAAAATCAACCTGCGAATGCAGAATCGTTGGCACTGCGTGGATTAAGCTATGCTCAAACCAAGCCGATGAAACAACAGCTTTGGAATGTTGTTTTAAAAGCTGGTCAAATGCAAAAGAAAAGCAGCACCATTCAAAAAGCACAACAAGCAATTAAAGCTCTTTAAGCACCCCGTAAAAAAGCTTGATCTTAATTGAGATCAGGCTTTTTTATTTAAAACATACTAAAAGTAAGCTTATTTCCAATAGTTACTTTAAGTCTAAAATATCGACTTTAAATACAAATTTAATTCAATACACACTTTAATTTAAAAACTGCGAATACCTGCCACCCCATAAGCATGATGTTGCTGTGAAATAGACAATAATTCAGGACGCATGCCACCTAAAGCAAAAACAGGGATTTCTATGCCTCGTGCAATCTCAGAAAAATGCGCCCATCCCATACCTTGCGCCTCTGGATGACTTTGTGTCGCCAGAACTGGGCTCATAAAAATAGCCTCACAGCCAATTTTTTGCGCATGCAGCGCAGAAACTTGATCATGACAAGCTGCGATATAGCGCTTCCCAAGCTGTAAATCACCTTTATTTTTTTTCAGCAATTGGTGCTGCTTAAGATGTAAAGCCGAAATATGTGCTTGCACCTCTGTAGAGAGTAATGACCATAGATCTTCATTAATTATCAGTTGTTTTAAAATCACGGTAGGTAATTGATTTAATGCCTCTGCATTTTCTGCGCTGGCATCGACTCGCCAATAATACAACAGCGTCTCTTTAAGCGTTTCAAGTGTTGGTAAATCGGCGGTGATTTTGATCTGTTGCTGCCAATATAAACGCTGCAAAATAGCTTGATTGGCCTTTGGAAAATTCAAACTCATGAGTTGTTGACGCGAATACCAGGCCCATGGCTTTTGGATTTCATTCAGCAACGCATGCGGGACGGTGGCATGAAATAAATGTAATTTCACAATGACATCATCATATTCATGTTGAATAAAATCAAAAGCATGCCAGTCATGTAAACCAATTCCAACCTCTTCAAAAATTTCACGACGACAAGCCTGTTCAGGACTTTCACCCTGCTCGACTTTACCGCCCGGAAACTCATGTTTATTGCCCTGATGTTGTTTTGCTTCACGCCAACCCACCAGTACTTTGTCTTGATGCAATAAAATCGCAATGGCGACATCGATTTGCGGTTTAGACATAGTTCCCTGCTCTCTACTCTGTTCCAATTGATATCTAAGTGTAAGCAAATTTATCTTTTTTATAAAATCCTAAAATTACCGTTGACAGGCCTATTCGATAATGATTATCATTTAAACCATTCAGAAATACACCACGGAGTCGACGGAATGAACGCACCATTTAGCCTTTTTACTCGTAGCAATGAAGCACACCACTCACTGCCAATGCTACATTCAAACAACCTTTTTGCTTTAGGACGTGAAATTCGCATTATGCATGCAGGTGAAGAATATCGACTACGTTTAACACGAAATAATCGCCTTATTTTGACCAAATAATTTCTGATAAAAATAATAATTATCAGCGCAATAAAAATAATCGTGGACACAAGCAGTAAGCCATTCGCTTACTGCTTTTTTAAGTTTTGTACTTAGTTAAATTAAGTTTTATAGCTACTCAAACTTAATTTAAATCGCAACACTCATCTTCCTCTCACAACACTCTTTCGCTAAATTCCTTAGAGCAAATCGTGTTTTTAACGGATTGGAAAAGTGAGTTGTACCTTTAAGCCACCAAGTTCAGATGCATCCACATTTAAATGGCCTTGATGTAACTGTACAATTTTTTGGGCAATTGAAATACCTAAACCTGAACCTTGCGTCTTCGTTCCCAATACACGGTAAAATCGCTCGCCAATGCGTTGCAATTCTGCGACTGTCAGTCCCGCACCTTGATTTTCAATCGTCCAAACCGCCTGCTGTGCTGTTACCGTTAAATCAATCTTTACCTGTCCTTGCTCAGGACTATAGCGAATTGCGTTATCGACTAAATTGCGTAGACAGCTAAACATCAACTCTGGGTTCATAGCAAACTGTACAGACTGGGTCTGTAGCTTCAATTCGATCTGTTTTTCTTCAATAAAAGGCTGTAAAGCGTCAAAGACTTGTAAACTCAGCTGTTCTAAGTCTTCTTGTTTTTTATCTAATTGCTCCGATTGCGTCGGGTCGAGCCGTGCCAAAATCAGTAGATTTTCCAACACGCGCGTTCCTCGATTAACATCGTGCTGTATGCTCAATAAATCCTGCTGAATGTCGGGATATTTTCGTTTTAATACCTGAAGTCGCATTTGAATCGCAGACAGCGGTGAGCGTAATTCATGTGAAGCATCGGAGGTAAAGCGTTGTTCCGCCTCTAAGGCTTGATCTAATCGACTTAATAAAAAATTCAGCTGTGTTTGGATCGGCTCTAGTTCTTGTAATACAGGTTCAGGTAAGACAATGGCTTGTAAGTCATCTACATTTTTTTCAGCGATTTGTTTTGAAAAAAGCTGTAAAACTTTCAATTGACGTTTAATCAAAATATGCAGTAATAGCCATTGGATCAACCAGACAATCAACAGAATCCCTGCATAGCCTAGTACGCTTTGCAGCGTTTCTCTGAGCCGTGTTTTCATCGGTTGAATGATTTGTACGCTTAATCCATCGTCCTGAAGTGCATAGCTACGCCAAAGCGCGCCTTCTCTCCATTGATAATGCAACCCTTGTTTTAAATTGGGCTGATGTTCAAATGCTGTGTGTTGTTCCGATGTGGTTAAGACTTGCGACCCTTGCATGAGTTGATATTGCATATCAAACTCTTCACTGAGTTCATCTATTTGTTCGTCTTGCTTCAGCGTGAGATCAGTAGCAGTGAGCATGTCAGCCACTTCGTCCATCAGGGCATCATGTACACTCATGATGTGATAAAGACCAAATCCCAACATCAGACACAGGGAGATTGCTCCCGCCCAAATTGCACTGAGCAGTGAGGTTTTAATCAGTTGCGACTGTAAGGAAATGCTTTTTTTATCACTCATAGACTTAACTTTGTTGTGGAAGATTCATGCGATAACCCAAACCTCTTAAGGTTTTGATGTAATCACTGCCAATCTTCTTACGCAATTGGTAAATAAAAACTTCGATCGCATTACTTTCAACTTCATCCCCCCAAGCATAGAGTGATTCTTCGAGTTGGCTACGCGTCATAATATGCTCAGGATTTAACATCATCTTATGCAAGATTTGATATTCACGCGATGTCAGCGTAATCAATTCCGCATTTTTACGCAGCGTTTTGGCTTGTACATCTAAACTTAAATCCCCGAAAGTCAGAGAATTATCACGCTGTTGATGATGCAAGCGTAATTGGGCACGTACCCTTGCTGACAACTCTTCCAAGCTAAAGGGTTTTACCAAATAATCATGAGCACCCAGATCTAAACCTTCTACACGATCTGCAATACTGTCCCGAGCAGTAATGAATAAAACTGGTGTAAGCGGATGCAACTGTACGATACGTTTTAAAATTTCATCACCAGTTACTTTTGGTAAGCCACGATCTAAAAGTATGCAATCATATTGATGTTGTTCTAAAGCCAAAATAGCGTGATCGCCGCGATCAACCCAATCGACACTATAGCCATCCATTTCAAGCCATGTTTTTATACTGTCTGCTTGGGATGCATCATCTTCTGCCAATAAAATTCGCATCTTACCTACCCTATTTCTATGGTTCCGACTTCAGTGTATCGAACTTTTGCTCATATCTACTCATATCATAAAAAAACCACAGCAAGCCGTGGTTTTTTATGGAGCAGCACTGAAATGAATAACAGGCTAAATTAAAATTTTACTTGATCGACATCAACTTCAACGCGTTTCGTCGGTTTGTAATCAATGTCGATTTCTCCAATGAGCGTTACCGGTGTTTTAGCTGAAATCGCTTTGCCTTGCCAAAGTTCATCATCAATATCCACTGTAATGCTGCCTGTGCTATCGCGGAACTGATATTTTTCATCGCCCATCGATTTCACAACATAACCTTTCAATTGAACTTTACTATCATCTTTTAAGCCTAAGGCATGTTTCACCGATGTGGTTTTCATCGGTGCAACTGCAGCCTGATTGACTACTGTATTCGCAACTGCCACTGATGCCACACCTGCAAATGCTAAACCACATACCAATTGAGTGAATGTTGTCATCTTCGGTCTCTCTTACTTTGTCTATTTCGATAGCGCTATTTAAACAAAGCAAGATGAGTCGAATCTTAAGCTGCAAAGACGTTTTTATTTATTTGATCGAACCATTAGTTGAGCGGTACGACACGCAGAACTTCCTCTAAAGTCGTCACCCCTGCAAGTACTTTACGCGCACCTGCAATTCGTAATGGCTCGACATGTTCTTTACGTGCCTGTGTACGTAATTGGGTTAGATCTGCATTGGCACCAATCAATTGTTTGGTTTCAATACTGAGTGGCATAAATTCATAAATCCCCACACGGCCTTTATAACCCGTTTGACGACATTCATCACAGCCCACCGCCTCGTAGACAAAATCAGGCATTTGTATCGCATATTCAAAGGTCAAATGTTTCCACTCTTGTTCATTGATAAAAGTCTCACGCTTACAATGTGGACAGAGTTGACGAACCAAACGTTGTGCCAAAACCCCTAAAATGGTCGCTGCCGTTAAAAAAGGCTGAATCCCCAGATCATGTAATCGCGTCAAACTCGATGGTGCATCATTGGTATGTAAAGTTGAAAGCACCAAATGACCTGTTAATGCAGCTTGGATTGCCATATTTGCCGTATCATGATCTCGGATCTCCCCGACCATGATAATGTCAGGGTCTTGACGCATTAAAGCCCGTACACCATCAGCAAAGCCTAAATCAATCCCTGTATTCACCTGCATTTGGTTAAAGCTCGGCTCTAACATCTCAATCGGGTCTTCAATCGTACAGACATTCACTTCTTCAGTTGCCAATTGCTTGAGCGATGAATAAAGCGTGGTGGTTTTACCCGAACCCGTCGGACCGGTCACTAAAATAATACCGTGACTATGACTGGTTAATGCTTTCCAATCATCCAACAGACGCCCTTCAAAACCGAGCTGTTGGAAACTACGTACCAAGACTTCAGGGTCAAAAATACGCATGACTAACTTTTCACCAAAGGCTGTTGGCAGCGTCGATAAACGTAGCTCTGTTTCTTGGCCTTTGGGTGTACGGGTTTTTAAACGTCCATCTTGCGGTTTACGTTTTTCAGCCACATTCATCCGACCTAAGATCTTAATTCGCGAGACCACGGCTGTCAGGGTATTTGCGGGCATGTTGTAGATGGTATGCAATACGCCATCGATACGAAAACGCACCTTTCCTGTATCTTTACGCGGCTCGAGGTGAATATCACTTGCACCTTGTTCGAAGGCAAACTGTAAGACCCAATCCACAAGCTTCACAATATGCTGATCATTGGCATCTGGATTTTGTGTATCACCTAATTGTAATAGTGCTTCAACGCCTTTATTTTCACGGTCATAACTCGATGATTTTTGCGAATTACTGACCGCACGACTCACTTGGTAATATTCAACCAAGTAACGCTGTAGTTGGTCTGGACTGAGTAATACACGCTGAATCTTACGTGGTAATACCGTTCTCTCTAAATTGGCAATCCATTCATTTTTATAAGGTTGATCCGTTGCAATCAGCACATGCTCATTTTGTAATTCAACCGCTAAAATGCGATTTCGTACTGCAAATTCCTGAGACATAATGGCTGTCAAAGCAGGCACATCAGCTTTTAGAGGATCGATAATATAAAACGGTACTCCAGACTTTTCTGCCAACCATTGGCAAAGTCTATTCAATGTTAAGGTAGACTGCGGATGACTCTGATCGACTAAATTAAAATTGGCAATCCATTGTAGAGGATGCCATTTCAACTGCTCACGCTGACGGTGCGTGGTTTGAATCAGTATTTTGTCCCGTTCAGTAATACGTCCATCTTTTTGTAATTGGTCTAAACACCAAGAAGTGTCAATTTCAAAATTAAAAGTCATTGTTCTATGTTCCCCAAACATAGGTTCACTATAACAAAACCAGCTGATTAAAACGCAATATTTTTTACTTAAATTATTAAGAAAAATTTAACTTAAATCATTAATTTTAATTAGTTAATTTTTAACATTCCCTTTTTTATGTTTTTCTATACTATATGCAACAGTCACAAATAATAGTGACGTAATTCATAATTTATTAAAGAGGGTAACATGAAATTTAAAATTTTAAGCCTAGCCATTTTTAGTTCCTTAATTCTAAGCGCTTGCGGCGGCGGCTCTTCAGACAATAGTTCTACTTCATCTGAAACTGGATCAGGAAATGGAGCTGAAACTAGTTCCGAAAATAATAAATGGTCAATCTACTCATCATCATATTGGGATGGAAGCGACAATTTATTCGAAAAAACACATTTCAATATTCAAAATAATACTATTTATTTCAATGTTGATTATTTAAGCAATAACAATGAAAATTATGACTTGAAATGGATAATTTCTGATTATTTAACAGACGAAGGCCTTTATACACCAGTGCTGAACAAAACCGAATATGGTTATAAATTTGCCAATTTAATTTCTAAAAATGATAGCCAATGGATTTTCACACCAGCATCTAGTCAAAACTTCAATGGTCTGAAACTGACTCAAAATTTCGAAGTGGTAAATTTAACAGGTAAAGAAATTGGCTATTACGTAGACACATTTAATTATCTTTCAGGTGCAGATACTACGTTAGCAACGAAGTTGGGCACATTCCCTAGTTTCTATTATTCAAAATTAAAAGGAAAAACTTTTCCTCAAGGTTCAACTTGCTTAAGACTGAAAACATCATCAAGTTCAAAAAATTATGTTGAACTCCTTGGTGACAACATTAATGGTTTTGATCCTACTGAATATTTAGATGACGGTTATACCATCCAAAACATAGCTTCTTATCCAGTTTATATTTCGAAAAATCAACCTGTAAATTATGATTTTGATGCTTATGTGCAGTTTAATCAAAATTATCGTTATGGCTCATACTATAAATCAGGGACCACTTACACATTGGCTAATGATATTAAAGACTATCAAGCTGACTTAGATGAGGCGATTCAAAATTATGGAAAGGATAGCCTGGAAGCAAAAGTTGAAACTAACTATGTAGAAGCAATCAAAAATGAATGCTCGCTATTTAACAATATCGCTAGTACTGAAATTGATAAATACTCTAAATTAAAGTAATTCGATTTCAAAAAAGATCAGGTTTAAAACCTGATCTTTTTAACTACTTAGAATTTCGTGTACGACTATTTTATTAGTGTCTACGCAAAAACGCACATTACAACCGCCAAACAACATGCCATATATACGTTCAACATCATGCTGATAAGCAGGACGTGGATCTAAACTCAATACTTGTTCCAGTTCTGCTGTTAATTGTTCGGTTAAATTGCCATTATTCAAAAATACCTGTTTTTGTTGCTCAGCGTGCTCTGACCAAATCACAGATTTTCTTTCTGGCTCATCCTGCGCATAACCGCTTTGCGCATCCATAACTGCATCTGAATATTGAATATAGGGTTTGATATCTAAAATTGGTGTTCCATCCAACAAATCACTACCGACAACATAGACACGTACCGATTTTCCAACTTTTTTCACCCCTTTGAGCTGCACAACCGACAAGCCCATAGGTGACGGTCGGTACATACTTCGTGTCGCAAATACCCCGATTTTTTGATTACCACCTAAACGCGGAGGACGAACTTGCGGACGAAATTTTGTCGAATCTGCATTTTTATTTTCATGAAACTGCCAAATCAGCCAAAGATGACTAAAATCATCAATCCCTTCGAAAGCCAATAAATCGTTATAAGGTTCCACCATTTCAATATAAGATTCGACTTGCACCAAATTCGGCTGACGTGGAATACCAAATTTTTCTCGGTAGGGAGATTTCATATACCCGATAATTGGCATTTTAAGCTCAGACATAATCACTTTTTCTGATAAGTTCAATTAAATATATTCAGTTTATCGAGAATGATTTTAGATTAGAATAGTAAGCTGTTCTAATTTGATAATTTTATTGAGACCTTTAATGGCTGCTTTTAACGTCGAAAAGATTACTCACGTCCACCATTGGAATGACACTTTATTCTCTTTTAAAACCACTCGCGATACTGCGTTACGTTTTAAAAACGGTCAATTTGTGATGATCGGCCTTGAAGTAAATGGTAAGCCTTTAATGCGCGCTTATTCTATTGCAAGCGCAAACTATGAAGAAGAATTAGAGTTTTTCTCTATTAAAGTTCCAGATGGTCCTTTAACGTCTATTTTACAAAAAGTAAAAGTTGGCGATGAAATTTTAGTATCTAAAAAACCTACAGGTACGTTGGTTCTAGATGACTTAAACCCTGGTAAAAACTTATACCTACTTTCTTCAGGTACAGGTCTTGCACCGTTCCTTTCTGTAATTCGTGACCCTGAAACTTACGAACGTTTTGAAAAAATCATCGTTGTACATGGTACACGTTTCATTTCGGAATTGGCTTATCAAGATTTAATCTTAGATGAAATTCCTAACCACGAATTCTTTGGTGAATTAGGCGCGAAAGAAAAATTGGTTTACTACCCTACGGTAACTCGTGAAGAATTCCATACTCAGGGCCGTGTAACTACTGCCATTGAATCTGGTCAACTTTTCGAAAAAATTGGTCTTCCACGTTTCAACCCTGAAACTGACCGCGCAATGCTTTGCGGTTCACCTGCATTCCTAGACGACGTTGCTGCCCTGCTTGACCAGCACGGCCTGAAAGAATCTCCTAAGATGGGCGTTCTAGGCGACTACGTGATCGAACGTGCATTCGTTGAAAAATAATTAGCTGTAAATTAAAAAGCGCATCTCATCATGCGCTTTTTTTTTATCTATATGCCACTAATGACTGATACAGCTATTTTTCTTCTTTTACCTTCAATTCATCAATAATTTTTGCTCTCCACTCTAAACCTTTCTCAGTAGCATCAGGTAATTCATTCGATAAATTAATTTCCACACTGTCATCTGGATATATATGTACAGCTAAATATTTTTTATCTTTTAAATTTTCATTCGTCAATGTGGGGACATTGGTTGCAATATGCTTTTTAGAGCTATTACCTTCTCCCCATTTAATATATTGAGCTCCTGTTATCACTGCTGATCTTTTCGTTCCACTACCTAGCCCTCCACCTAGCTCCTCTCCATTTAATTCAACAATATAAGGAATATAACTTGCATCATAACCATAAGATGTTGTCGTCAACACATAAGTTTTTGTTGAATGAGTATTACACCCTATTAAACTCATTGCTGAAAGCATAATAAACATTAAATTCGTTTTTAAAACTTTCATCATTATCCTTTAAAAAATATTGGGTTTTAATTTATTTAATTAAAAATAATAATCAAAGAAAATTAAAAATATTATCCATTAGAAACGAATAACCAAAAGGAAATTTTATCCTATTTATCACCATCAAGCTGCCAGTACACATACCCATCCATTCCAACATACCTCGAATGGCATCTACTTATTCAGTCAGATACCAAATCGTAAGACCCCAAGGGTTATCTTTAATCTCAGGCATATCTTCTCCTTGATTAAAATGGCGTTTTTCCATGTTATTCGCAGGACTATACCATTCACCTGTTTTAGGGCAAATTTAACCAAATCTTTTGGATAAATCATATGTGTTATTTCGCTATCATTTATCAACACACATCAGACAACACAAATCATTTCAGCTTCGATCAGTAAACTTGCCCCCTTCATTTGCGACTCTTTCAATCAAGTACCAATCTGTTTTCTCATAATATGTTTCATAAGTTTCTGGATCTATTGTAGTGGGAATTACACTACCAAAACCTCTATCATCTTCATTACTATGAGCCATAAATTCTATTCGGTTCGGCACAAATTCGGAAATATATAAATCTGTTATCGCAACTTTTTCATTCGATTTTACTTTAATACTTTGATTTATACGATAAATGGGATATGACACAGGAATATTAATTTTTGAAATATCAAATATTTCATCAACAATACTTTCTTGATTCCAATACGTTGGATAGGTATTTTCAATAATGAATGCCTCGGCCTTAGCCTTTGTATAAAAATCCCAACATTCTTTCACATTTTCATGAGGTAGTTCATCCATCCATTTTTTTGAAAACTCACTCATACCTTTGTCATTCGATCGAATCTCTGATGCGCAATCTAAATATGTTAGATCGCCTTCTTTTATTCTTATATAAGCAAAATCTAAAGTATCCATGGTTTTTCTTAAAAGCGGTAAAACCGTCCCTCCCCAATTGATGTCAACTTGCTCTGGCATTGGAAAATCCAGATAATTATAGGGTAGATTTCTCATATAAACGACAAACAGCAATTCCAAACGATCTAAAAAAGATTGATAGTTATTTCTCATGCTATAAAAAAATTCTTTAGAACTAAAATGTTCTAATAAATATAAAAATTTAGGATCGATTTTAAAATTCATATTCAGCCTAAAATTAATGCCCCGAAGGGCATGTTTTATTTATTCCTCACCATTAAAATACCAGTACACTTCACCCCAATCTGTTTCAGAAAGTGTTGGTAACATTTCACCTCTTAACACATGAACGCGTGAATCTTCTTGTGCAGGGGTTGTCCAATAGCCCGTTTTTGGGGATTTTTCGCCAGCTTTGACTTTTATTACAGTTAGATTCTCTTGGGTTACTTCAGATTAAGTATTATTTTTACGAGCCCATGCAACTATATCTTTAGGATAAAACAAATGTTTATGTAAAGAACTTTCATCCAAATCTAGTAAATAAACAAGAGCTGCTGCTTCAAAAGCCCAGTAACCAACATATGAATAATTATCTAAATTTAAATGACTATTGTACCAAAGTGTATTTTTATGCATTTGATACCAATCAGCCAAATATTCATCCAACAGTTCAATCGCATGATTTTTGTTATTTTTAATTATTACATTATCAATCACATCGCATAATATTGAAAAATTATAACTATATATCCCATCTCTTTCAGTATCTGGATGATTAGAATCCGTTAGTTTTAAAAACTTATTAATCACTTCATCTTCACTAAAAGTTCCTCCATCCTCGCCATTGATTAATTGTTTAATTGTAGATAATAAATTATTTTTATTTAGCAATACTGCTAAGCTAATTGTACTTAATGTAATAAAACCACCTTCACCACCAATAACAACTGATATACGCTGAATTATCAGGAGACTTTCCCTTGGGAGATTCTAGGCAGCCAACTTATAAAAGTCTTCGGCCATTTGATTTGGTGTCTTAAAACCCAAACCCTTTTGAATTCTTCGATGATTATAAAATAACTCAATGTATTTTATAATATCTGCTTTGGCTTCTTCTCTGGTTTGATAGTTGTAATGATGCACTAACTCATTTTTCAGTATTCCCCAAAAGCTTTCAATCGGTGCATTATCGTAACAGTCTCCGCGCTTGCTCATTGAACCTTGAAAACCATATTGCTCAAGTATATTTCGATATTCATGGCTGCAATATTGACTTCCTCTGTCTGAATGCACAATCAGTTCTTTGGTTGGTTTTTGATTGTGAATAGCCATATTTAGCGCATTACAAACAAGCTGTGTTGTCATGCGCTCATTTAAGCTATAGCCAACCACTTGCTTCGTGTAAAGGTCTTTTACCGCTGCTAAATACAGCCATCCTTCAACAGTCCATATGTACGTAATATCACTTGACCATGCTTGATTTGGTCTAGTCATTGAGAATTGTTGCTCCAGCAGGTTTTCATAGATCGCTCGATTATGGTCACTATTCGTAGTCCTTTTAAAACGCTTGTGTCGCTTACAATACAGGTGGTTCAGCGCTTTTATCTGACGTATAGCGTACATACTCATTTTTATACCCTGAGCTTGTAAGTATTTGGTTAATCGAATATAACCATAGCTCTGCCTTGTCTCCTCATGGGCTATTTTCACCAATATCGTCTGTTGATTTCGTTGAATCGTTCTTTTGCTCACGCCTCTCTTGAGCCAATCATAAAAACATGAAACTGAAACATGAAGTAATCGAGCCATTAAGGTAATTGGAAAAGAATATCTTTTTTGTTTCATATAGGCGTACCTTACTGACTTTCTTTGGCAAAGTACGCTGCTGCCTTTTTTAAAAATTCACGTTCCATTTCAGCTATTTTGAGCTGTTGTTTGAGTTTTTTATTTTCTTCGAGTAGAGCGTTTAGATCAGGTGAATACTGTTTTGTACCTGCTAAAGTTCCAGCCTTTGCTTTGGTATTCCAATTTGAAAGAGTTTGCATTGAAATGCTAAGTTGTCTAGGTGTTTCCGAGACATTGCCTTGATTGGCTTCAATTAATTTGATGGCTTCAGCTTTAAATTCTGTGGTGTAAGTCTTGTGTTTCTTGCTCATGGTAAACTCCTGATGAGTGTGTTTAGTTTACCAAGTTAAAACCTCCTGTTTTTTCAGCACACATCAAACTAATTCTTCTATTTCCTCATCATTTAAATAAACTTGTGCTGTGCTCATAAAATATTCTTTTAATTAATACTTCTTTTTTTAGAGATCCAATATTATCAAGTCCCGAAGGCATAAATTACTCTTCACCATCAAACTGCCAATACACATCGCCCCAATCACTTTCAAAATCAGGAAAAACATCTCCCAAGTTAAAGTATTGACGTGAGTTCACTTTAGCAACTGTAAACCAATAACCCTGTTGAGGACATTTTTCCCCAGCTTTAATTGAAAATTTATTATGATTTTCAAGAAAATTTATTACTGAAGTTTTGAGCTTGAATTTGTGATAAAATTCAACCAAATCTTTAGGGTAATATAAGTATTCATGTAAGACAGTATCATTCTCTATCTCTAACAGAATAACAGCGCACGCTGCTTCAAAAGCCCAGTATCCATAATAGCCACCTTCTGATTTATGAGTATCATGCCAAGGCGCACCTGATAAATCTTTGTACCAATTCTTTAAAAACTTACGGACAAAAGCTAAAGAAATTTCATTATCTTGATTTGAAAAGGCTTCACATAATAATAAGTAAGGTTTTGGTACTAATACTGTTGAACAATCATATCTATTTTCATCTGAAAAAGATAAATACTCTTCAATTAGCCAATCTTGAGCAACATTTTCTCTCATTTCTCCGTCAATTAATTTCGCAACTCTAGGTAGCAAATCCTTTCGGTGGAGTAAATAACACAAACTGATTAACCAAATACATGGACAATAGCCATCAATAGTAAATAATTCAAAAACTGGTAAGTTTATATTTTTATGATAACTTCTTAATTTACTTCCATATTGCTCATAATAGTCAATAACTATTTCAATTTGGCTTCTAATAAAAGGTAAACTATTGCCAGCTGTATATTCCAATATAAGCAGATTTAAATAGTCCTCTGCTACGATAGCATAAGAGTATACCCATCTTTCTTCTATTGAATCACCAACACCTGTAGGATTTACTTTAAAAGTTTCAATAGTGTTCAGAGTTTCCGCCTTTAATGTTTCATACATTTGAGGTGTAAGAAATTGTTGTCTTTTTATATTAACTAAATCCATTTTATGCCCAAAAACTGCCCCGAAGGGCATATTTTCACTTATTCTTCACCGTCAAACTGCCAATATACATCCCCCCAATCACTTTCAAAATCAGGGAATATTTCCCCTTGTTTAAAGTATTTACGAGTGTTTTCCTTGGCTACACTGAACCAATAACCTGATTGAGGACATTTTTTACCTGCTTGAATTGATACTTTTTGATATTTAGTTAGGAGGTCAATTTCAGCACTACTAGGTTTAAATGTACGATAGAACTCTATTAAGTCTTTAGGATAATAGAGGTATTCATGAAATTCTTTATCATTTTCTATTTCTAATAGAATAACAGCACAAGCTGCTTCAAAAGCCCAATATCCATAATATCCACCCTCTGATTTATGGGTATCATGCCATGGAGCTCCAGATAAATCTTTATACCATTTTTTTAAAAATTTGTTTAAATGCTTGAATGAAACTTTATTATCTTGGGTCACAAATGCATTGGATAACTCAAAATAAGGATTTGAAAAAAGGACATCTGAACAATCAAAACGGTTATCGTCATTAAAAGCCAAAAATTCCTCTACAATCCAATCTTTCCCTCCATTTTCTTGATCCTCTCCATCAACAAGGTTAGCTACCAACGGTAGTAAATCAGTTCTTTTTAATAAATAACAAAGGCTGATAATCCATATATATACACAATAGTCATCTAAAATTTCGATGTCAAAAACACTAAAATTATTATTTTTATAATAGGCTCTTTGTTTTAAAGAGAGTTCCTTGAATAATTCAATTACTTTATCAAATTCTAAGCGTAAATACTCAATCGGTTTACCAGCAGTATAGTCCAAAATAAGCAAATCAAACTGATATCTAGACGCTATCGAATAAGAGTCTATCCATCCTGCTTCGATATCATCATCATCATTTGATTCACTTAAAAAACTTTCTATGGCGCTGACAAGCTCACTCCTTGTAGATTGATAGTAACTTTCATCTAAAAATTGTTGTCTACGATTAAACTTAAATTCCATCATAAATAAATTTCCAATTATTTATTATTAACAACGATACTAATGTCTTTATCAGTCCAAACCTTTGTAGCTGTATGAATAGAATGTTCTTTATCAGTTACTGTTTGTTTAGATAAGAATTTAATTAATGCAACAGCATGTTCTACTACCTGCAATCCACTAAAAAAAATAACATATCTTTCATATCTTCTTTTTTTCAATATTATTGGAGCTAGCTTAATTCCTACTGATTTAACAAGACGATTTGTTATCCAATGATGGCTCATTTGAACTACTTTTCCACTAGAATCTCTATATTTTTCGCCACCTAAAGTTAGATTACGATTAGTTGAACTAGTGTTAGTACGGTTTCTAGAAGTTCTGCCAGATCTTTGTTGTTGTTGAGGTATTGATTTATCAATACCATTTTTATCATTAGCATCACCTAATAAATCTCTAAGTGAAGCAGCAGGATTTTGGCTACATTTAGCCTCAATAATTGCATATGGTTTTGCGTCATTATTATTTTTCTTCCAAACTCCATCTATACCACGCCCTCTACTTTTAATAGAAAATAGATTTACCATTTCCCCATTATCATTCAATTTATGAGAGTTTTTCGTTCCTATCTTATCATGTGTTGAAGTTCCCCAGCCTTTAATTTCTTGGCAATAGTAATCTGCCATATGCTCACCTAGAATACCTTTAAATTTATTAGATAAATTAGTTATAGCTGTTTGGCCTATTGACGAATTATTGGTACTGTTAGATTTGCCCTGATTTGTATTGTTTGCTTTTTGTCCACCATTTGCTGGAGAATTTGGCTTATTTGTTTGGTTCTTAGAATTTTTATTTGCATCTGCTGAAGTTTTTCTACTTTTTATTAGCCAGCCATCAACTTCCTTTTTAAATTCTTGTAATTGTTTACCTAAATTTTTTCGAATCTGATCAACATTTTTACGAGCTTCAGGGCTTAGCTGATTTAATACTTTAGGGTTTGTCAGTATCTTATCCAAATTTTTTTGTAATGCATTTAGATCTAGACACTTACGTATCAATTGCTCAGGATCACCTTTCCCTAGTTTTCGGATACCATCTAAAATACTATCCATTGGTAAAGCGCCTTTTTTGACACTTTTTAATGACATTTTGACAGCATCCCCACCACCTGGAACTAAGCCAATTAATGCTGTAATAAGATCAAACCATCCAGCAGGGCTAGCTGGATTTGCAGATAAAATGATAATCGCTTTAATAATATCTCTCGCGTCTACCAATTGACCTAAAACAGGTACACACCCAATTACCGTCTCCGCTAAAATTGCCCAACCACCAGTACTTTCACCTTTAAAGAAAGTCATAGTGTCTTTTTTTAAACTTTGTAGCCATCCACCGGGAACAGAATCTACAGAACGTTTATATTTAGCGACAGAGCCCATTATTTCGCTCCATTCTGTAAGTTATTTGTAAGTTTTTGATATGCTTCTTCATCTAATAGTGACCAAATATCATCGTCAATAGTGTCTGTATCTTCAATTTCTGCATCTAGGTCATCGGGAATGTCTTTTTTAAACTCTGACGGATCTTCCCCATAATAAATTTCAGATTTTCCTTTAGGTACATTTTCTAATTTAGCGTACCCTTTATCATCTAAAGTACCTTCTCTGTAACTTCCATCTTCAAAAAAGACTTTAAAAGGAGCCCCTTTAACTGGTGATAAATCATCATAATGGTAGTTCAATTCCATCCAATTTTGCATTTCACCTAATAATGGTAAAGTAATATTTTTTGGTTGAGCCGTACTTCCACCTGTAAATAAATGCTGCCCAGCCTTAACCTCAAACTTTCCACCCGTGGTAGGGAATATGCCAGAACCATTAATCTTGAGCTGTGATCCGCCTCCAGTCAGGATTATTTCTTTAGGACTGGTGATATAAACTACATCTTCCGTGGAAATAATTTGAATACCTTTTCGGGCAATCAGATCTGCCCCATCTCCTTGGGCTTGGATTTCAACTTTGCCTTTGCCTGCATAAGCTCGTAAGCCTTCTTGTGCTGCAAATAGACTGATCTTGCTTTGTGCATGGGCAATTAAGGATTTTTGACTGCTGAGGTTGATGCTATCCCCTGCACTTTGGCTGATCTGTCCATCTGCTGAAAGATGAACATCTTCCTGACTACTTACAGCAATTGAGTTTGGTGCAGATAAAATCATTAAGGCTTGTTTAAAGGCATCCGCCTTTTCTTTACTGCCTTTTTCGATTTGCCGAAGGAAGTTTTTTAAATTATCCAAGACTTCAAGTGGGTCAGTTTGTTGGTTTTTCGCCACTTCACTTAAGGCTTTACTGCTGTTTAAGTTGGCTTCGATTTGTTCTTTCGCCGCTTGTGCGTCGAGGTGCATTGCCGCTGCTTGTTGTTGTGGGTGTGTGCTGACAAGTAGCCCCTGTCCTGCACGTACTGCGCCCCATTGGTCGGTTCTCAGTTCAAAGCCTTCACCTCGCCCTGCACTTTCTGCGGTTTCTTTGGGATGACTAAGGTTACCGAGGTTAAGCTGAGTGGCACCATGGGTACTTTGTAATTGTGTTGATATTTGTCCAGTCGTGTCATCAAAGCGCAGTTGTCCAAAGCCTTCCCCTTGGACTTCCTTACTTTTTATTCCAGCTAGTTTTTTGGTGTTTGGCAGTTTGCCTTTACTATCAAATTGGGTCGGACTGCGCTGTGCTTCATGTATACGTCCCACCACAAATGGTCGGTCGATATTACCGTCAAAGAAATCGATGACCACGATTTCATTAATGCGTGGCAAGAAGCGTGCGCCATAGCCTTCACCGGCCCATGGAGTCAGTACATCTACCCATGCAGAGTCCGTGTCATTGTCATTGCTGCCTGCACCGCCATCATGGCTGTGGTCATCTCCACGGGTAAATAAGAAGCGGACTTTGATACGTCCCCATTCATCGACATGTATTTCTTCACCACTTGGTCCAACGACTTTGGCGCGTTGCGGGTGGGTGCTTGGACGGTGTTCGAGTGGGTTATATGCAGGAACGGTCGCAATATTGCGGCGTTGTAATGTGAGCTGATTGGCCTGACGCTCGGCCTGTTCATGGATCGGTTTAATGTTCCACTGACTTTGTTCAATCAGTTGATTAACTTGTTCAGTAAGGTCTTTGGGTAAGTTATTTTGGTTATAGAATTTCTTTTCTGTAATTAAAAATTGTTTGTCTGCACCACTATGTTGATCAATTTCAGGGTGTTCATTCAGTTCAAACCAATAACCCACTTGGGTATCACGCACGGTCGATTGTGCATTGAATTTTTTTGATTGTAGCTCGTGATAGCGCGTTAGGTTTTGATTCAGTTTTTCAATTTGGCTATTGGATGAAGCGGTAGCTTGGTCTTCGCCTTTTAAGTCTTGCATCCATGCAGGGCTGATATGCCATGCTTGTTCCAAACTTAAGCTGGCATTGTCTTGGCTTTGGCTATGCTGATGTTTACTTTGAACTGAACCTGCGCCTTCTTCTTGGCTGAGTCCATCGGCTTGCCAGCGCTGCACATGGACCGCAGTCGGTTGAATGCTACGCTCACCGATCAAGCTGGTGATGCTGTCTTGTTTTTCTGTGGCGCTAGAGCGATGAAAGCGGATGCTACGACGGCTGAGTGCTTGATATTGGCTATTGTCATCAATCAGGCGAAGTTTTTGTTTTTCAATTGGCGCTGAGGAATGCGGCACTTTCAACTGTGCTTCATCGATGAGCCAGTTGATACCCTCACTGCGCCAAAGACGCGTTAAAAAGTCATAATCGCTTTCATTCGACTGCATGATGAAAGGTCGTACATCATAGTTCTGACTTAAACCGCTTAGATCTAGCGTTAGACTGGCAGCAAAGAGCGGACTTTTGCTTTGCCATTCTTTAAAGAGAGTTTCACTGACATCGCGAACAGATTTGTTCATAAACACACGGCTGTTCCTGCGTTTATGCCACAGCGATGTTGCATCCTCTAAAGTGAGTTTATACAGCGTGAGTGAACCGTCACTCTGGCCTTGGGTGGCTTCGGTAATAATACCCGTGGTGCGGAAGAGTTCGCCCTGATCGGTCACTTGATCAACGGCGACTTGTACGCCAATAAATTGTTTTAGTGGAATAAGTGCATTCGTAGATAGGCAAATCAAAGTCGCTTGCAGGCCTTGGTTTAAGACATGCTCCCCATCAATACGTTGAATAAAAAGCTCGTCATTCAACGCAGGGTTGGAAAATTGCACATGAATGGCACGTTTTTGGGCGGATAGACCCAATTGTTCTAATACAGCAAATATTTTGCCTAACATAATAAAAATTCTAAATTGTAATCATGGAAATAATTTTGCTGCTAGTTTAGTCAAATTCATCAATAAACTTAATGCTTAAAACCATAGAAGATGTTTCGTTATGTAAAATCCACGATTCAAAAATTCACTTAAAAATAAAAAGCGGAGAACCCACTCACTAATTACTTCTTGCATATAAAATATTCACCAAATGGTCTTAGACCATGTACTTGCACCCAACGAACAGCGTCATGCACGCAACTGTAAAAATAGTTTTATCGTCTAATTAACATCGAGCTTAATGATCAATTTTTTAATATTATCTTTAAAAATAGTGGATTAATTTAAATTTAAGCTAGATTAAAAAACACACAAACCTTTCTTTCCTGTCTTGTAATTCACCTAAGATCCCCTATAATTCAAAAAAAACAGACAAGTCTGTCTATTTTGCTGCAAAAACCGAATGAATTTAACATTCAGAGGGTAACAATATAAATGAGAGAAAACGTATAAAACGTTCGAAATTCAAATCATTGACTTAAGCTAACAAAGTGAATGATTTGAACGCACAATTGTCAGCAAAGCGCGATTACCCAAATAATCGCGCTTTTTATTTTCTTAGAATCTTAAAGCATGTGAAAAAAATTGATGGTTAATCATTACAAATAAGTCGTCGCTAGATTTAAAAACCCCGATGCCTACAAGCAAATTTTAAGCGGTCAATTCCAAACGAATTAAGGTTTCAACTCGCTTCCAATAATCTGCTAAATGCATTTGGTTGGGGTCAATTTGGGCTTGGATGGTCATGCCATCCAAAATACTACACAGAAATGCAGCGAGTTGTTCAGTTTGCTGAATGCCCAGATTTTGCAAGGCAGTACTTAGTTTTGATTTAAGCCAGTCTTTATAATCGATCGCAGTTTGTACTGACGAAGGATAAACTTTAGATATTTCTTCTACTGCTTTTTGAAACATACAACCATTAAAATCTGCAGTATGAAACCAAGCATCGTACCAAGCAAAAATGGTTTTAATATGCGAAAGATGGTCTTCTGGATCACATTTTGCAATAGCAGCTTCAAGTGATTCCTGTAAATTAAGATTTCGAATCACGAGACATTCTTCAATTAATTTGGCTTTAGAGGGGAAATATTTATAAAACGTCATTTTAGCAACGCCCGATTCCCCAATAATTCGATCTATACCAATCGAGTTATAGCTATAAGAATTGAAGAGTTGGAGCGCAACGTTAATGATGTCTTGCTTTTTCGACATTTAATTTACCTGATGCACCAATGGGGCCTAAACATAAAGCTTTCAAGGTAGAAAACCTAATTTTTAAACATGATTTTCGCGCGCTATTGTAAAGCATAACTTAATTGGAGTCTGTAGATAAAACCTCAGCACCCTATTAAATACAGTCTGATTTCAGATGATTTATCGAATTAGCAGTCAGGAAAATTTCGTATAAAACTGACTGCTATTTTAATTTCAACTAGCGATTTAACGACTATTCATCTGCGTTAAAAACATGGATAAAATGAATGCCATTAACGGTGGATTTAAGAGTAAGTATTTTAAGAGCAAGGGGTACTCAGAATATCTTTTTGCTTACGCTCTTGCAGTGCTTTTCGAATCACCTGATAACCACCCGTTAAACCTAAGATCGCCATGATTGCGGCCACGATCAAATCTGGCCATAGACTGCCTGTACCAAACACCCCGACTGCAGCCAAGATCACTGCGACATTACCAATCGCATCATTACGGCTACATAGCCAAACGGATTGCATATTGGAGTCACCTTCACGGAAGGCATATAAGACGTATGCACAGATGACATTAGCGACTAAGGCCAGAATACCAATCACACCCATGGTGATTGGTTCAGGAGCGATCCCATTGGCATAGGCATAGAGCACTTTGGCAATCACAACGATCCCAAACGCTGCCATGACAAAACCTTTCACCAAGGCAACTGTTGCACGCCAATATAAACTGGCGCCAAGCACGGCTAATGAAACCCCATAATTTACAGCATCACCAAAGAAATCCAGCGAGTCCGCCCAAAGCGCAGAAGAATGTGCATAAGCCCCACCAATCAGCTCCACCAAAAACATCATGGCGTTAATGATTAAGGCAATCCAAAGTGCGATACGAAATTTACTGTTGGGTTTGTTTGGTGCTGGCTCATGACTACATGTACATGCCATAAATGTGCTCCAATTTTAAAATCAATGGATTTGTATTACTCTTATTCAAAACTATGGACTCACTCCAAGGTCAAGCATGAACGTACAAAAACATTATTTGATTAAAGAATTGTCCACCAAATCTGGGGTAAGCATTGACAGTATTCGCTTTTATGAAAAGAAAAAACTGCTGAAACCTAGCTTCCGCGCAGACAACAATTATCGCTATTATGATGAAGAAATGTACAAACGTTTGGTTTTTATTAAGCGCTGTCGAAACCTCGATATTTCTCTCACCGAGATTCAAACCCTGCTTGAACTTGAGCAATCCCCTACGCAAAGCTGTCATGCTGTGAATGAATTAATTGACAATCACATTCGTCAAGTTTCTGAAAAAATTAAAGAATTAGAAAATTTTAAAATACAGTTAAGTAAGCTCCGTGCTAGCTGTAATGAAACCAGTCAAATTAATGATTGCCAAATTTTAAAACATTTGGAAAACGGAATATCTTGAAAACCCAACTAAAATACTTGGTTGAATCCTTTTTTTAGATCACTACAATAAAGCCATAAATTTTTTATGCCTTTATTGACATGACGATTCAACACGTAACCGAACTCCTCTCACCTGCTGGCTCTTTAAAAAATATGCGCTACGCTTTTGCTTATGGCGCAGATGCCGTGTATGCAGGTCAGCCGCGATATAGCTTACGTGTGCGCAATAATGCTTTCGACCATGACAATTTAAAAATTGGCATTGAAGAAGCTCATGCCTTAGGGAAAAAGTTTTATGTGGTGGTAAACATCCAACCGCATAACTCAAAACTGAAAAATTTCATCCGTGACCTTGAACCTGTGGTTGCCATGAATCCTGATGCACTGATCATGTCTGACCCTGGTCTAATCATGATGGTGCGTGAACATTTTCCAGAAGTGTCCATTCATTTGTCTGTCCAAGCCAATGCGGTGAACTGGGCAACGGTTAAATTTTGGAAAAATATGGGACTGACACGTGTCATTCTGTCACGTGAATTATCAATCGAAGAAATTGAAGAAATTAAACACAATGTACCTGATATGGAAATTGAAGTTTTCGTACATGGTGCATTATGTATGGCTTACTCCGGTCGTTGCTTACTTTCTGGCTATATGAATAAACGTGATGCAAACCAAGGTGCATGTACCAATGCATGCCGATGGGATTATAAAATTCACGATGCAGTTGAAGATGAAACTGGTGATGTTATTCCAGTCACACAAATTAAAGAATCATCATGCTGCAATAATAAAAATGCCGATGAGCAACACGCCCTAGAACAACACCAATTCGGCGAGCCGGTTTTATTACAACGCAATGAAGAAGACATGTTTGCTGCCGAAGAAGATGAACATGGCACTTATTTCATGAACTCGAAAGACTTGCGTGCTGTACAGCATGTTGACCGTTTAACCAAAATGGGCATTCATTCTTTAAAAATTGAAGGCCGTACCAAGTCTTATTTCTACTGTGCGCGTACCGCTCAAATTTATCGTAAAGCCATCGATGATGCCCTTTCTGGTAAACCATTTGACCCTGCTCTCATGTCTCAGCTTGAAGGTCTTGCGAACCGTGGTTATACCGAAGGTTTTCTACGCCGCCATGTACATAGTGAATATCAAAACTATGAAACCGGCTCTTCACGTTTTGATCATCAACAGTTTGTAGGTGAAGTCTTAGAACGCAATGGTGACTCTCTTAAAATCGAAGTGAAAAACCGTTTTGTTGTAGGTGATTCTTTAGAACTGATGACCACTTCAGGCAACATCACCTTCGTTTTAACTGAAATGAAAGATAAAAAAGGTAATCTAATCGACGATGCCAAAGGTTCAGGTCATATCGTGGATATTCCTGTACCTGCCGATGTGGATATGCGATACGCCTTACTGATTCGTAACTTACCCAATTCGACAGTGGATATTTCGGCTTCAACTTTAGCTTATCAGGCTTGAGTTTACTTTATGGCTTTGTTGATTACAGACAAATGCATCAATTGTGACATGTGTCTACCTGAATGTCCCAATGATGCCATTTATGAAGGCTCAAAGATTTATGAAATCGATGTCGCACGTTGTACTGAATGCGTCGGTTTCTATGCGCACCAAACTTGTGTTTCAGTTTGTCCGATTGAGTGCATTGTGCCTCATCCTGAACATGTGGAGACAGATGAGCAGTTAATGGAGAAGTTTAAAGGCTTGAATTTATTTAAATCTTAAATTCGTGATGTGATTGGTATATTAATTGCTTACTCCGCTTTATATTTTATAGAGAAACAACCTTGGGGAAAGTATAAAAATAAGGTTGTAAAACAAAAATAGCTGGGCAACGAATAGGATTCAAAATGTGTGGGGACATTTTTGAATCCTAATTTTGCAGACAAAAAAAGGAACTCCGGTGTTAGCATCCAAAGTTCCTGTAAAACGAGAATATTAAGAAAAATAATATTCAAATGACAACATTCAGCGCGGCCAGCGTGTTTCTCGAAACACACTGGCCTTTCTTTTATTGACCCGAACGGATGATGTAATCAAAAGCAGACAATGAAGCTTTCGCGCCTTCACCTGTTGCAATGATGATTTGTTTGTACGGTACTGTTGTACAGTCACCTGCAGCAAATACACCTTTCACATTGGTTTCGTTACGCTCGTTAATTACGATCTCACCACGGTTTGAAAGTTCAACCGCTGTTTCTTTTAAGAAATCAGTATTTGGTAACAAACCGATTTGTACAAAGATACCTGCCAATTCAATCGTTTTGATTTCATCTGTTGCACGGTCTTTGTAGTTCAGTGCAGTCACTTGTGAACCATCACCAACTACTTCTGTAGACAATGCATTCATGATCACAGTCGTATTCGGTAAGCTGTTTAACTTGTCTTGAAGGACTTGGTCAGCACGAAGCTTAGTATCAAACTCAACTAGCGTTACATGTTCCACAATACCTGCAAGGTCAATCGCCGCTTCGACACCTGAGTTACCACCACCGATCACTGCAACACGTTTACCTTTAAACAATGGACCGTCACAGTGTGGGCAGTATGCAACACCACGAGTACGGTATTCTTGTTCACCCGGAACGTTCATTTCTCTCCAGCGTGCACCTGTTGAAAGAATCACTGTTTTAGATTCAAGTTTTGCACCATTCTCTAAAGTCACTTCAACCAAGCCATTGGCTGTTTCATCTGCACCTTTGATGTCAGATACACGTTGCAAGTTCATGATGTCCACACCGTACTCACGTACATGTGCTTCCATTTCAGCAGCAAACTTAGGACCTTGGGTCTTTTGAATCGACGTGAAGTTCTCAATGTCCATAGTATCCATGACCTGACCGCCCATGCGTTCAGCCACGATACCGGTTTTAATACCTTTACGTGCTGCATAGATTGCAGAAGTATTACCTGCAGGGCCACCACCAATCACAAGGACATCAAATGCTTCTTTGGCATTTAGCTTTTCAGCATCTTTTACAGCAGAGTTGGTGTCTAATTTGGCAATGATTTCTTCCAAGGTCATACGACCTTGACCGATGTGATTGCCGTCTTGGAATACCATCGGTACAGCCATGATTTTGCGTTCTTCCACTTCGTCTTGGAAGAATGCACCATCAATCATGGTTGCAGTTGTACCTGGGTTGTAAATTGCGATCAAGTTAAGTGCTTGAACCACGTCAGGACAGTTATGGCAGCTTAAAGATACAAACACATCAAAGTCAGTTTTAAGACCTAGACCTTTGATAGTGTTCAGTACTTCGTCAGAAACTTTCGGTGCATAACCTGAAGTTTGTAGCAAAGCTAGAATCAAGGACGTGAACTCATGGCCCATCGGCAAACCTGCGAAGAATACACGTGGTGTTTCACCTGCTTTTGCAATACCAAAGCTTGGCGCACGGCTGTTGTTACCATCAAAACGTGCAGTCACTAAATCAGATAAGGCAGCAACTTCAGTTACCAATTCTTTAATTTTGTCTGATTTGTCAGTACCGTTTAAAGTCGCGACGATTTCAATCGGGCCTTCAAGGCGTTCAAGTAAGGTTTTTAATTGAGCAGAAGTATTTTGATCTAACATTGCTAACGTCTCCAGAGGAGTAAATTTATTTGATGAGAGAATGATAGAACAAACCATTAAATAGGTGAAACGGTTTGTTTTTATAAAATTAATCGGTTTTACAAATCAAATAGTTAAATTTCTTTCTAAATCATGAATATATGTTCGCATATTAACATTAAAATGATTTATTCGCACACATATATCGTGATAAATTCCTCATTTTTTTCTTTTTTATTGAAATCACACCAAGCCTGCGCAAGACATACGCACGACCTGATCAATTACAAAATCTTTATAAAGCTTTAAGTTTCATTTCAGCAAGTCGGCTTTAAATCAAAGGAAATATCAGATGATTTGACTGCTTTTGAGTTCCACCAATAAAGCCGCAATCAATCCCTTGCATCAATCAGCCATCGATCTAGAAGTATAAAATCAACAGTGAGCAGAATAATGAAAATTGAATTTGTCTTTGATATTGTTTATCCCATGAGTTATGTCGCATTTCAAAAGTTAAAACAAAACTGGAATGAACATACCGCAACCCGTGTAGAGCTATTGCCGATTCAACGCGTTCCTGAAATTCCTGAACAAGGCTTAGATGTGCTGTAGTATTTAACCACTAAGTATGGCGCAAGTGCAGCAAATCGAAAACTCGAAATGACAAAGTTTGCCGCTTATAGCGAAGATGTGATTGTCAATATTGAGCACATGAAACGTATGCCAAACAGTCAACTGGCTCATCAAGGTATTTTGGCCTTGGACAATATTCTGGATCAATATGCCCTGACTCAAGCCTTATTATTCCATGCATTATTTGCACACGGTCAAAATATTGCTGATATTCAGGTTTTAAAAAGCATCATTGAAGGCATTGGTTTAGATGGCTCAAAAGTACTACGCTCAATTCAACATAAAGATATTGCAGACCGTCAGCATGAAATTACACAATATGTAAAATCAAAGGGACAGCACCCCATTCCTTTTTACCTTGTGGATGGCGAAGTGAATGATCAGACTTTTTCTACACAGGAACTTCGACAACTGTTTCATCGCGCAAGTTAATCTACCCAAGATCAAAAATCCCCATACAATGTGATGGGGATTTTTATTCTGAGCAATGCAATGATCTAAAAAGAAAATAGGCCTGTTAATGAAGTCCCTGCTCAATTCGATTAATCCGTGATTTGAAATGCTGAGATAGTAGATACAAAATTAAGCTCAAAACCAGCGTGAGTACCATCACGACGATCAACACCCAACGTACAACAACTTCTACTACATTGGCTTGCTGAACTTGTTTTTCCACGCTTTGCGCCATCGGTGTCATGGTTTTATCAAATAGCTGATTTTGCATTGCCCAGAGCTGTTCAGGCTGAAAACCGTATTCACGGAATTTTGCTGGATTTTGTTGCTCGGCATTGATTAAGGATTGCACCAAAGGAATTGCTGTCGCACGATCTACAGGCTTATGCATCAAAGCAGCTTGTGCAAGTAAATAGGCTTGCACGGGTTTTGCCAATTGTGCATCTTCCATCTCGAAAGCCAGCTGGCTTTCTTGAATATTTTTTTCATAATGTACCAATTTTTGATCTGCTGCACGGTCATCATGATTAAGGTCATATTGCACATAAGTTAAGCCTGACCAAAGCACGATAAACGATAAAATCCAGCCGACAAATTTCAATACAAAAGATTGGAATCGAATTCTAAAAAATTGAAATTTCTTTAGAAATCCAACCAAGAAAAATGCGCCAATAAATGAAACGATAAGTTTGAGAAATAACCAACCAATAAAGGATAAAAAATTTGAAAAATAGTCGGAGGACTCACCGAGTTGATATGCCAAATCACCTGCACTGACGGGAATATGCAGTTGCTGTACGCTAGAACTTAGGCCAAAAAAGCTATAAACCATATCATGCTGAATAAACAACATCACAGCTGAAACGATCAGCACAGAAACACTGGTTAAGGTCAATAACGTCAAATTGCGTTGACGCTTCTTAATGGTTTGAAGCCCTGTTTCCAGTTGCTGCGGATTTAGCGCATATTCATCAATGGGAGGCAAAGACATACTCCTTCAGATTATATTTTCACCTCCCTCACCGTTTATGAAGAAGGGTTTGAACCACTCGATTCAATTACTAAATGATTCAAATTGTTTTGTAAGGCACGAATACGTGTCGTCGCTTCTTCACGCTTTTGTACACCTTCTTTCTGAATTTGAATCACATCATTAACGGTTTTAATGAGGGTATTTTGCACATGTTCAAGTGTGTCAATATCAATCACTGAACGCTGATTGGCTTTCGCTGTATCGACAGAGTTTTGATGCAACAAATCTGCATTGCGTTTTAACAGGTCATTGGTCGCATCATCAATGCTATTTGCCAATTGCACGCTGTTCTTTTGTTCTTGCAATGAAATCGCCAAGCTAATTTGGTTTTTCCAAGCCGGTAAGGTGATATTTTTAATAGCATAAAATTTATCAACCAACATCAAATTGTTGGATTGAATAATACGAATCATCGGCAAGGTCTGCATCGCAGACTGTTGCAAGATCTGTAAATCACTCACACGTTTTTCAAGATTATTTGCCAAATGATTGAGGTCATAGATTTTTTGCGTAGTGGTTTGATCTTGAACTTGAGTGGTTAAGCTTGCAATTTCCTGTTGAATTTCTTGCTCTTTCAACTTACCTGCGGCGATATACACACCTAATTGTTTATATTCGTCTTGTACGCCTTCAAACATTTTATCTAAGGTATTTACACGCGCTTTTAAGCCATTTTGCGAAGTTTCAATTTCTTTAACTAAAGCATCAATTTGCTCTTTAGTGGTATTAAAGTGCTGATCAAAACTTTGCTTGGCACCTTTAAATTTACTCAGTAAACCACCAAAAAATCCTGAGCTTTTCGATTTATTTAAAATGCTCGTGGTATTCAATTGCTGTGCGACTTGTACCACCTGATTGAGCTTTTGACCTGTCGCATCCAGATCTTTATTTTGCACCAAATTTAATAATTCATCGGTATAGGTCGACGTCTTGGTGGCAATGTTTTTACCATATTCGGCAACACTATTATGACTTAAATCTGCCAATTCCTTACGTGCAGCTTCGACTTCGTGAAAATCGGAAGTTTGTAAGCCAATTTCCTGTAAATTGAGTTGCTGAAACTTTTCTTCAGTCAATTCTTTACTTACTTCAACGGGTAAATTTTTGGCATCTAAATCGGTCATAACTCACCTTATATTTCTAAGACTTAGAGGAATTCTCTAATGATTTTTTTAAAGTTTTAATCAAATTTTCACGGCTATTATCAAGCTTTTCCAATGAACTTGTCGAGTTACTTTGACGACTTTGTTTCACATGATATTGCCATGCCGGAATCAACACTTGCTGAGCTTCCTTATATCGATCTAATAAACCAAAAGAAAGCTGCTGAGAAAGCTGCATTTGTGTAATTGCAATATCATTACTGGCTTGTAAGGTTTGCAACGTATTCACCTTTTTCGATAAGCGTTCTGCAAAGTTATCAAGCGGATGCTGATTTTTAACAAACTGTGGGTATTCCAGCAAAAATTCTTCAGCCGCGACGATATAGCGCGCCATTTGCTCACGTAAACCCTGTAATTGATTAAAACGTGCTTGGGACTTTTGAATTTCTAACTGTAATTTTTGGCTCAGATGATTTGCCCGATCAAGCAATTGATCCAAATTTTTATAATATTCAACTTGTCCTGAACCGTACTCCAAATCAATGCCTAACCATTTTTGCAAGGCATTAAATTTGCGTGTTTTTAAATATTTTTTTGAATTGGCTAAGGCTTGAATCAACTGCTCAATGGTTTGACTAAGTTGCTTCGTCAACTGAGGGTCAACACCATCTAGCAGTACCGACTGTGCTTGAATTAATTGATCTGCATAATGATTTAGACGATATTGATCGGTCAGTAATGGCACAAGGTCATTCCGCTTAATCGAAAGCACTTCCGCCCGATCTACCGTAATATCCTTTAACGGCACCAATACATCAATTTGTGACATAGCCAATTAAACTCAATAAAATCATTTTTATACTACAAGTTTTGCCATAAAAGTCTTGTAGTATTTTGCAAAAAATACATCTATTTCATCAGTCAAATTTCGCCATCAAACTCAACCGTTGCCTATAGATCCGCCTAAGCAGCCATACAGCATCATTTCCACTGATATGATGACCTACACAGATGAATTCAAGCTTAAGACACCCAAAGATTCAATCTAGATTTAAATTAAACAACTGACTCTACATGAATTATTATCAAAATTATCGTAAAATTTAATTCATATACTTTAGAACCAAATAATAGATCAATAATTTTAGAGGCTTAAATGGAACGTTTTTTCCATAATACAATGTATGCTGCACGTTGGATTCTGGCTCCCGTGTACTTTGGTTTATCCTTTGCACTGCTACTGCTCGCGATTAAATTTTTCCAAGAAGTCATTCATGTCCTTCCGCATATTTTAGAATATTCAGAAGCTGACCTGATTTTAGTCATCCTCTCTTTGGTCGATATGACTATGGTGGGTGGACTGATTGTAATGGTGATGTTTTCAGGCTATGAAAACTTTGTTTCGCAATTAAAAATTAATGAATCGACCAATCGCTTGAACTGGCTCGGCAC
Source organism: Acinetobacter sp. YH16056_T (assembly GCF_024605895.1). Lineage (NCBI taxonomy): Bacteria > Pseudomonadati > Pseudomonadota > Gammaproteobacteria > Moraxellales > Moraxellaceae > Acinetobacter > Acinetobacter sp. YH16056_T. The sequence goes on from NZ_CP094545.1 coordinate 2,193,035, forward strand.
CATGGATGCCAATTCATTAAAACTCAAAGTTGCAGCATCAATCGTGGCAATTTCTTCGATTCATTTATTACGTATTTTTATGGATGCGAAAAACATCCCTAATGACAAAATCATGTGGTACATCATCATGCATTTAACCTTTGTTTTTTCTGCTTTTATGATGGGATATTTGGATAAAATCAGTAAGCACTAATCTAAAAACAAGTCCAATGAAGCCATTTGCGATCATGGCTTCTCGTCAAATTTTAAATCTAGTTATTCATCTAGTTCACTCATTTGCCTTAAACGCTCAAGATCCAAGATCACGATTTGTCCATAATTCCACGCGATCACCTGTGTTTGAACAAATTGCTGTAAATGTTTATTCAACGTTTGCCGTGAAATATTAAAAGACTCTGCAAATTCCTGCTGACTGAGTCTCAAAGGAATTTCCTGCCGACATCCATATTGCTCATAGAGTCGAATCAAATGTCTAGCAATACGCTGCTCTAGCGTTGCCGTTCGCAAATAACGATTATGCTCAAACATCAAATACATGCGTCGACTGAGAGATTGCACGACATTCCAAAGCGCCTGCGAATCACACTGTAAAACCGCTATAAACGTTGTTCCAGAAATGATTGCCACCTCGACGTGTGTCGCAGCAAAATAATCATAATTCAAAGGCTTTTGTTGTAAGAGTGCGACAAAATTAAATACCGACTGACGACGAATATAGTCATTGACAATCAATTCACCATTGTTTTGCAACCAACCAATTTGTAGCGTACCTGAAAGCAAAATATAAATATCTTGCACGATTTGTTGTTGTTTTAAGATGTGCTTCTGTGCATGAAACCGTGAATATTTCACCTGTTGCACAAGCTGTTCTAAAGTCTGATCTCTAAAGCCCTGAAAGATGTCTTCATTACGCAAAATTTGCAACAAATGCTGTTGGGTGGTGTTCTTTTGATCGCTCACGTCTATAAAAAAATGCCTAAGATCTCATTGATCTTAGGCAAGTGCTGAAAAATGTAAAACCATTGTTTTTCGCATTATTTATCTGTTTTTATGCTGTTTTAAATGACGCTCTAATACTTAAGATGCTTTCTCATAAATACGACCTGCTTCAGAACGCAAGTTTGAAATGTCGGTGTTTTGAATATTTTTCAGTACAGTACTCGGCTGACCATTTACATTGACAGGCACATCGCCCTCGATAGTGACACGTGAGGCGATACGTAGCTCATCGCCATAGTCATTGATGGCACGGTGCTGCGTCGCACGATTGTCCCAAATCGCAACATCACCAACCGCCCAGCGCCAACGCACAATATTTTCCCATTGCACGATTTGCTCTTGAAACAGTTCAAATAGGCGTCGTGACTGTGCCGGACTATATCCAATGAAGCGTTTAAAGAAGTGACCCAAAACCAAACTTTTTTCACCTGTTTCAGGATGTACACGCACCAAAGGATGCTCGGTTTCTACTTCTACCGCGGTACGGAATAAGTGGCGACCTTCTTCATTGTACTGACCTTTCGGTGTTGCATAGTCATAACTGTTGCTATGCACCGCGCGTAATTGTTCCGCCAACTTTTGCAGCTCAGGACTTAAATCTTCATAAGCGGTCACGGTATTGGCCCAAACCGTATCGCCACCATGTTCAGGTGCAACTACATTTCTTAAAATTGTGGCTTTAGGATAATTGGGCAAAAACGTAATATCGGTATGCCACGAGTCTGCACGCCCACCACGTGAGTCAATTGACAAAGTATGTGCTGTACCATCTTTGAGTGGCACACTTGGGTGATTCAACGGATTACCTAAAAGTCGTGCAAAGGCTTCTTGTTCTAGATCTGTGAGATCTTGCTGTCCACGCACAAATACAACTTTATATTTTAATAATGCATGATTAAATTCATCGACCACGCTTTTGTCTAAACTTCCAGACAACTGAATGCCAGAAATTTCGGCACCAATACGACCGGTTACAGGTTTTACTTCAATATGCTGATATTGATAGTCTGGATTGTAATGATTCGATTCTAATTGTGTCATAGGGCTCTACCTTATTCTTCAAATTATTAAGCAACGATGGTGTTGTTGAAATAAAGTGTGCCGACTTCGTGCCCATGACTCTGTCAATTATTTGACAGTTTTCCCAAGTTAAACTGCTATGGTTGTAATGAAATCTGCTTAACAACATTTGCACATTTCATATCTAAAAATGCAATAAATAAAAAATAAAAAAGCCATCGGTATCGATGGCTTTGTGTGCGGATTTTATCTGTATATCACAGCGGAATTATAGATAATTCCCTTCACGCTCAGGTTGATAGAGCACTTTAATGATTTTGACTTTCATGGTATGACCATCAGGCTGCGGCCATTCTATTTCCTGCCCTTCAGCCAAACCTAAAATGGCAGCGCCCACTGGAGCCAAAACATTGACTTGACCTTTATCGCCACGAAAATCATGTGGATAGACCAGTGTAATTTCGGTTGCTTCTGTCGCAGGTGCAATGTTAATGAGAACCTTGGCATTCATACTCACCACATTAGCAGGGACATCTTGTGGAGCAACCACTTCAGCGCGCGCCATCTCATCTTCCAAATGCTCCATCGTCGGCGTCAACTTAGACTGATGCTCCAACATGGTTTCTAAGCGATGTAAATCTTGTTCTGAAAGAATAATATTGGGTTTTTTCATATAAAGTTCCTTTGCGACCTTGCCAACAGATCTATAGCGATGGGCAAATTTTTTGTTATCTCTTATTCCGTTATAACAGAAATATAAATGTTTAGATAACTTTTGAATTTTTCTGATGACATAAAAAAAGCCCCCTTGAGGGGGCTTTTCTCAAGTCTGTTTTATTTTGCGTAAACTGGGAATTTAGCGCAAACAGCAGCAACTTTTTCTTTCACTGCAGCAATCACAGCTTCGTCACCTTTGCTGTCTAGAACGTCAGCGATCCAGCCTGCAAGGTCACGTACTTCAGCTTCGCCAAAACCACGTGTTGTTACAGCAGGAGTACCGATCCGGATACCAGAAGTCACGAATGGAGAACGTGGATCGTTTGGTACTGAGTTTTTGTTCACAGTAATGTGAGCAGCACCTAACCAAGCATCGGCATCTTTACCAGTAATGTCTTGTTTAATTAAAGATAATAAGAACAAATGGTTCTTAGTACCGCCAGAAACAACATCATAACCACGTTCGATTAGAACTTCAGCCATTGCTTGCGCATTCTTAACAACTTGTTGTTGGTAAGCTTTATATTCAGGCGCCATTGCTTCTTTGAAGCAGATCGCTTTAGCCGCTACAGCGTGAACTAAAGGACCACCTTGGTTACCTGGGAATACAGCTGATTGTAATTTTTTCTCGATTTCTTCGTTTGCTTTCGCAAGGATTAAACCAGAACGTGGACCACGAAGTGTTTTATGAGTAGTCGTTGTTGTTACGTCAGCAATTTGTACTGGGCTTGGGTAAACACCAGCAGCAACAAGACCAGCTACGTGAGCCATATCTACGAATAAGTAAGCACCAACTTTGTCCGCGATATCTCGGAAACGTTGCCAATCAACAACTTGGCTATACGCAGAGAAACCAGCCACGATCATTTTTGGCTTGTGTTCTTCAGCTAAACGTTCAACTTCTTCATAGTCGATTTCGCCAGTTTCTGGGTTCAAACCGTATTGAATTGCGTTGTAAGTTTTACCAGAGAAGCTAACTTTAGCACCGTGAGTCAAGTGACCACCGTGAGCCAAGCTCATACCTAAAACTGTATCGCCTGGGTTAAGTAGCGCAAGGTAAACTGCAGAGTTTGCTTGTGAACCAGCGTGTGGTTGAACGTTTGCATAATCTGCACCAAACAATTCTTTAGCACGGTCAATGGCCAATTGTTCGATCACGTCTACATACTCGCAACCGCCGTAGTAGCGTTTACCAGGGTAGCCTTCTGCATATTTGTTAGTAAGTTTTGAACCTTGAGCTTCCATTACTGCAGGTGAACAGTAGTTTTCTGAAGCGATTAACTCAATGTGCGCTTCTTGGCGAGCATCTTCATTCGAGATCGCTTGAGCTAATTCAGGGTCAAATTGAGCAATAGAGGTGTTGGCAAACATTAGCGAGGTCCTATTAAATTAGGGCTTTTAAGCCGTGCTAAGATTGGCGCGTATTGTAGCATGAAGTTTTAGAAATGAGAGAGGGAAGTTTGTGCTGTTTTTAAATAAATAATGCCCGTGTTGAATCTGCACGAGCATTATTTAAGTCAAATCAACTTATTGATTTGGCATGAGAGTCTCTACATCTTGCACAAAATTTGCCAGATTATCGGTATAAATAGTAAGATGATCTGCTGTCGCTTGCTCACGATAGTCAATCGATGTTCCCGGCTTAGCAAGGCTAATCATAAATTTAGTCGCATCTGCTGGAATGGTCTGATCGGCTTTACCTTGATAAATGATGATCGGCGTTTTCACCGCTGTCGTTAAAGGCTGTGAACCTTCACTCATAAATTTTTGGATTGGCTTTAAAGTTAAGAAATCAGACTGCGTGCGTCCATAGTTATCCAAAGTCGTGTTCTGACTCGCATAACTGAGCATGTCATCTTGAATTAACTTGGTTAACTCACCTGAACACACTGTTTCAGCCTGAGGTGCAATCGCAGCCAGATGTCCACTAAATACTTTTGAATAATCCACACTGTTTTTATGCCCTTGCATACCCGCAATAATCTGCGCAGTAAAACTGTCTAAAGGTGCATAAATCATACTTTGCACAGTTGCAGGTTTACCTTCCGCTAACTTCTCGCCTGCGTCAAGAATGAGCGCAAGATTATTTGCAGGTGCTATGGCAATCGTTCCCTTATAGTTTAAGTCAGCACGCGATGCGAATTCAGCTGCACCTAACACGGCTTGACCACCTTGAGAATGCCCGATTGACACCCAATCCTTCGACACCGTTTTACCTTGGCTGGTTAAATAACTTCGAGCAGCGACAACGGCATCGGTAATCGAAAAGGCTTCACTTTTTAGATTCAGATAAGGATGGTTTTCACGTCCACTAGGTTCCCCTAATCCTTCATAATCGGGTGCCACAACGACATAACCCTTTGCCAATAACATTTGCAATAAATATTCAGTGCCTTGCAAACCTTGTCGGCTCGGAGCGCATTTATCAGCCACACCGGTCGTTCCATGTGCCCAAGCCACAATTTTCCAACCACCTGCCGGAGCAACAGTTTTTGGGGTAAAGACTAAGGCTGTGGCTTGAACAACTTTGCCATCTACTCCTAGCATTTTATAGGTCATCAAACGGCTGTCTGCACTCACAGCAGACATATTGTCTTGACTATAGGCGGTTGTAGTTACCACTGGATTTTTGATCTGATTGAGATCAGCGTTTGTTTCAGGGTTACTAAATTGTTGGTCATTACTATCATTACCGCAGGCTGCTAAAAATAGCGCACTGCTGACTAAAACCGTTAAACGCAGCATTTTCATTCCATGATCATTTTGTTTGTTGTTTTAAAGTCAATTTTTCATTGAATATGAATCATTAAATACATGGAACAAACTTTTGTTCAAGCCTAATTTTTAAGCAACTACTCTTATTTTAATATACTAAAATAACCTTGAATTAACACTTTGTTTTAACTTGATATTAATCAACAGTATCCGAATACATCAGCCACCCCGATCTCAGAAAAATGGCTGAACTTATATTTCTGATCATTGGATACAGATTGGGCTATTTTTCGGAGGTTAAAGCAAAATGTAAAATCAACAAAAATGCTGTACCCCCTGCCAACTACACAAACATATGCACAAAAGTAAAGCCGAAAAACCACCATGCCATTGATCGTGAACATACTCTAGTGCTTAATCCACTTAGCGACATTTTGGGATATCAAGATGGACAAAAGCCTTTAAAACAAGTCGATTTAGAAGATGGTTTAGCTTTATCCCGCTGTAAAGGTTTTATTTCGGCAGATGCGATAAAAGCAGATTATTTAAACACTGCGCAGCCATCTTCATAATATTCCTACAAATAATCACAGCATGGGTTTGTCAGTGTGGATGTGATAATGTACATTCATAAACATTATTCAACATGCTGGAACTGGACATGCAAGCCATCATTCTCGACACAGAAACCCATACACTAAATGGACAACCCATCGAGATTGCCTATGCTCCAATTCAGGTGGCAGATGCCAAAATTACCCTAGATAAATCTAAAATTTTTGATCAACTTTATCGTTGTGATGAAGCAATTTCTTTTGCAGCAATGGCTGTACATCATATTTTAGAATCAGATCTTGAAGGTCAGCCCCACTACAGCAGTTTTGAACTCCCATCAGAGACGACATACATCATTGGGCATAATATCGACTACGATATTCGAGCGCTCGAAAAATGCGGTGTAGATAGTTCAAAAATCAAAGCCATTTGTACCCTTGCGCTAGCTCGTCGTGTTTGGCCTGATGCAGAAGCGCATAATATTTCTGCCTTGATATATATGATCACCAAAGGCAGTGGAAAAGCCCGTGAAATGATCCGTAAAGCTCACCGCGCAGATATGGATATTATTTTAACTGCCAATATTTTGATGCATATTGTGCATCAATTAAAAATCAACAGCATCGAAGAATTATACGAAGCTTCGGAAGATGCACGCATTCCACGCAGTATTAATTTTGGTAAACACCGTGGTACTGCAATTGCTGAATTACCTGCGGACTATGTGCAATGGCTATTACGTCAAGATGACTTAGACCCGTACCTACGTAAAGCTTTAGAAAATTCTGCTGTCATTACTTTATAAATCATTGATTATTTAATATTTTCTTAATATTACTGTCATTATTACTGCATAGGATTGCCTTAATTCTTTTGAGCTATGGAATTAAGGCATGTTCAACTATCAAAAAACTGAGCTGGGTTTTCAAACATTAAAAGACCGACAGCTCGCATTAAATGCAAGACAACGTCGTCTGCTACTCTTAATTGGTACTGATGACTTTAACCAAATGCCTGTGCATTATCAGCAGCGCATTGCTGAAGTGACATTGCTTGAGCAACTAATGGAACTTGGGCTGATTCAGCCAATTACAGCACATGATCATCTACGCCTTCAAAGCTCAGATTTTTCTGCTTTTAATACTCCTAAAAAAGCGCCTAGCAATACGTCCGATCTCAATACCTTTAGCCTTGCATCCGATTTCACAGCGCAAGAACATGTGACTTTTAATGAACTTTCAATGCCTACAATGGAAGTTCCTCAGACTCAGACTCAGCACGCACTGACGAACAACCTACCAATGGAGGCGATGGGCTCTACACCCCATCAACTCCCACAAGCCATACCTGAAAACATAACATCAAACAACCCTGTATTAGCAGAACAAATCATTGATTTCATCGAGCATGATTTTGATGAGTTACAGAGCTTTATGTGCAGTTACTTACAGCGTTATTGTGGGCTGATGGCAAAAAAATTAATGCTTAATATTCAACAGGCCACGGACATTGCAGAATTAAAAGCCTGTCAGATGCAATGGATCACCTGTCTAAATGAATCCAATATTCAACCTAAACTCTTACAACATGCATTACAGCAAATTAATTACAGTATAAAAAATCTGCAACAACTGGTTTGACTTAGAGACTTTTCCTCACTTCTCATTCAAAAAACAACTTAATGAGGTGAGTTATTTTTCAAACATATCAATATAAGAAATTGAATTATATTAACTTTATTGATTTACTTATTTCTTTTATAGTTTTAACTGCTGTTTTATACGACCTTCCCCTAATGTCAATCAACAGTAAAAAATCGCAAGAATAAAACCGACCTCCTAGCGTTTGAGCATGTCAATGTCACAACAGTTTTGTTTAGAATTTGATTCTTTCGATAATCCTATGCAACTCAGCAAAATTGGCAATTGGGTATTTACCTTCTTAACCTCACAAGACGAATTGCCTAATGTTCAATTGGCCATTACCTATGTCATGCCACGAAAAATTAGTGACGAATTACAACCTCGACGTGTGGTCATTCAAAATACAGCCATTGAAACAATTTGGCGTATAGAACAAGTTGAATGCTTCAACAGCCAAACGAACCAAGAACTCACCTTTACAGCAGCGGAACCTCAAGCTCAATTGGTTTTAAACAGTATCATTGAAGAATTTGCCCGTTATGATGTCCCATTGGTATTCAAGCCGCTTTAATTTAAAGCGAATTCCAACTTATTTTTCATAAAGATTTAAGCTGTCTCAATGATTTAACCAAAGTTACCTAGACAGACATTAAATGAAAAATAATCCATACAGATTAATATTGCTCAATTCGTATACACTATTCCTGCTCAATAATTTTTGACCACGGATAATAAAAATGAACTTAGCCAATTATTCTAATGATCAGGCACTCATCCTTTTCAACCTATATAGCAGCCTAGAACAATGTCTAGATGCGATTGGACATTTGCACCTTGGACCAAAACTGGTGCTGACCGACCATGATGTATCAAAAGATCATATGATCGTACAACGTTTTCAAGCTGGTGTTTTAACTCAAGAAATCCAAGTACGTAAACAAGACGTTGAACTGTCTTCTAGCAACCCGATGACACGCTATCAGTTACTGTCTTATATTTTGAATCAATTTAAAGCAGATCAAATAGCTTAAAGTTCTATCTCTAAAAAAAAACTCACCATTAAGGTGAGTTTTTTATTCATTCAATTTAAGCTTCTAAAAGCTTGTAAATACTGTCCGATTTTTGACTTTCAAAAAGTAATTCGATACTGGGTAGGATGATTTCACCTGCAATAATGATATGTTCAATGCGATGAAACAGCGCTCTTGAATCTTCTTCTGAAGGATTACGCACCAAAGCTTGTGCTTCATAAACCTGACTAAATTGGTCCTTCACTTTAATATCGATCATCTGTGTCATAGTGACGTCTCTACTTGTTTTAATAATTGAATTGTTTATATCACACCTTTACGCAACAACCTGCTTTGTAAATGTTAGATTTCATGGCAATGTAAACTTATTTTACTTTAGTAAATATATATCAATAACATAGATTGACTATTTAATTATTGTTTGACAAAAACACTATATTTTCACATTTTGAAAGACATTAAAAAGCCCGCATTGCTGCGGGCTCTATGTTGGAAGGCTAGTGCTGATTTCTTGTCTGTAATATTCAAAAACATCTTAAATATTACTAAACTCAACGAGCTGTCATTGATCCGTCCAACCTATTAGTAGCGTCTTGCTTATGACCTACTGTGATTTAAATATAGCACTTTTTTATCCCTTGCCAAGGGGTCGTGACACTTCTAAACATTTGATCAAATAAAATACAATTGATATTTTTTCAAAATAAGCGATCATAGCTCTGCCCACTGATTGGGAGTGTTGTGAATAACTCAGCCATTAAATAAAATTCAATAATATCAATAAACCATTATTCTTTTTTCTTACTTTCAATTCAGCCTGTAAATACGCTGACATCAATACTTGACTTAATGCTATGCCTGAAATTCATTTCTGACATTATTAAAAACACTGGTATGTAATGACTACCATCTCCAATTTAAATCTAAGATAAAAAAAGCCCCTGTATCACTACAGGGGCTTTTTTGAATTTGGCGGAAGCGGTGAGATTCGAACTCACGGAGGACTCGCGCCCTCGTCGGTTTTCAAGACCGGTGCATTAAACCGCTCTGCCACGCTTCCATGTGCGCCATAATACGGAGGTTTTATTCATCTGACAAGTAAAAATTACAACTAAACCTTTCAAATGAATATTGTTTCGCCAAATCCTTAAAGTTTAGCCGCGAGCTCCGCACCTTCACGTATTGCGCGTTTCGCATCTAACTCTGCTGCTAGTTTTGCACCACCAATAATATGGTAATTGGCAAGGGTTTTCTCACCCTGTTCGGGCATCAAATGCTTTACCGATTCCTGACCTGCACAAACAACGATCGTATCTACACGTAATAATTGATCATGCCCTGCATGTTCAACCCAAAGCCCTTCATCACTAATGGCTTTGTATTGAACACCACGCAGCATACGAACCGCATTTTTCTTTAATTGTGCACGGTGTACCCAGCCTGATGTTTTACCTAACCCTGCACCGAGTGCAGTTGTTTTACGTTGTAATAAATAAATTTCTCGAACAGGAGGTTCGAGCTCAGCAGCCTGCATACCGCCTTCTGTTACGTAGTTTGGATTTGGATCAACACCCCACTCCCGCTGCCAATCCGCTAAAGGCATTGGTTGTGGCTGATGTGGTGGTTTGAGTAAAAATTCAGATACATCAAAGCCAATGCCGCCTGCACCAATCACAGCAACTTTATTCCCCACAGCTGCGCCCTTCAGCACTTCTGCATAAGACAAGACATTCGGTGCATCACTACCTTCAATTTTTAAGCTGCGAGGAACCACACCAGTTGCAATAACAACTTCCTCAAACCCTTCACGTTCAAGTTGCTCACGGTTTACACGCGTGTTTAAACGCAAATCAACACCCGTTTTTTCGATTTGAACTTTAAAGTAGCGAATCGTTTCGTGAAATTCTTCTTTACCGGGAACGACTTTTGCCAAGTTAAATTGACCACCTACCTCTGCACCAGCTTCAAATAAAGTCACGGCATGACCTCGGCTTGCCGCTACCGTTGCAGCAGACATACCTGCCACGCCACCACCGACGACTGCAATACGCTTCGGTTTTTTGGTTTTTAAATAAACCAATTCTGTTTCATATGCCGCTCGTGGATTGACCAAACACGTCGCACGCTGATTTTTAAAAGTATGATCTAAACAGGCTTGGTTACAGGCAATACACGTATTAATTTCATCGACACGATTAGTCGCAGTTTTATTCACCCAAAATGGATCTGCCAAGAATGGACGTGCCATTTGCACCATATCTGCCTTGCCTGAAGCCAAAATTTCTTCAGCTGTATCTGGCATATTGATACGGTTTGACGCAATGACAGGTATCGCAACATGTTTTTTGACTTCAGCGGTATAATCCACAAATGCCGCACGCGGAACTGAAGTTACAATTGTCGGAATACGTGCTTCATGCCAGCCAATCCCCGTGTTCAACAACGTCACACCTGCTGCTTCCAAAGCTTTGGCAACAGTAATGACTTCAGCCATGGTGTTCCCATCATGGACCAAATCGAGTAATGACAAACGGAAGCAGATAATAAATTTCTCACCCACTTCAGCACGTATCGATTTCACAATATCAACCGCAAGACGCATACGATTTTCAATCTCGCCGCCCCAACGGTCAGTCCGTTGGTTGACATGACGACTTAAAAATTGATTCAGCAAATAGCCTTCTGAACCCATGATTTCAACACCGTCATAGCCCGCTTTTTGAGCTAAGCTTGCGCAGCGTACATAGTCGTCTATCGTGTCTAAAATCTGTTTATCACTCAATTGACGCGGTTTAAAAGGTGAAATCGGAGATTTTATCGGACTCGCTGACACTGCAAAAGGCTGATAGCCATAACGCCCTGCATGCAAGATTTGCATTAAAATTTTGGCACCATGCTTATGCACTGCATGAGTCACCAATCGATGCGGAGCGATATCACCTAAAGTATTCATGGTACCGCCAGCAGGTAACAACCAACCTTGACGGTTTGGCGAAATACCGCCTGTAATAATCAGGCCGACACCACCTTTCGCACGCTCACCAAAATAAGCTGCAAGCTTAGGATAATTATAAAAACGATCTTCCAGCCCACTATGCATGGACCCCATCACGACACGATTTTTAATCGTGGTAAAACCCAAATGTAAAGGTTTTAAAATATTTGCATAGCTAGTCGTTGTCATGCTGAATCCTTATTTTGGCTTTGCAACTTGTTGCATAATACTTTAGCGGTTTTTTTATATTTTGGGATGACAGTTTAGAAAATATTCTTCGCTTTTATGGTCAATACCGCCTGATATATAAATCCTCTAACCATAAAAAAAGCCGTGATATTTCACATCACGGCGTGTTATTTTTAAAAGCATTATTTCCAATGCTTCAGCTTACTGGTTTGCCCAATCCCGACATTAAAGCTATTGGTTGGATCCAACTTTTGATAATGATTTTTTAATGCAGGCTTGGCAACATATAAATGTCCAACATTGTGTTCCGCAGGATATTCAGCACCACGATCATCGAGTAAATGCCACATTGCATGTTCCATTACCAAAGGATCTACACCTTTTTTCACAATATAATCTTGATGAAACACATGGCAGAGAAAATGTCCATAATAGAGTTTATGGATAATTTGCTCATCCATGGCTTTCGGTAAAGTTTCGACCCATTCACGATCATTGCGACGTAATGCAATATCCAGTGCAACAATGTCTTCCACTTCTGAACGATGCGTATCACGATAACGAATGGCAGCTCCTGCCACCGCAAAACGATGTAAAAATGCCTTACGACCTTCTTCATCCGTACATTTAAAATAATTGCCTGAGGTTTTATCTAAAAAATACGTTTTCAAATACGCATCAACTTGATCAACATCCTGATTTTCAATACGAATCATCAAATGATGTTCATATAAATCACGAAATTCATTCATACGTTTTGGCAAATGATTCGGCAAAAATTTAGTCACCAGCTGCAAGACTTTATCCGACAAACCTCGCAAGCCCAGTTTTTCTAAATAGCCATCGACTTTATCTTTCATGGCAAAAGCAGCAGGAACTTTTGCAGTGCCAAATTTTTCAATAAATACAAAAGAATCTTTGCCATATTCAGCCCCAATATCGTATGCCATGCGATGAATGTACTCACCCGCAATCGGGAGGCGTGCAAGATCTTTTAATAGAAAACGACGAATTTCTGTTAAATCATCTTGCGAATTGGTTCCCACATAAAACACCTGACTAGGAATTTTTTCAAAGGTATCTAAACGTACGGCAAAGACGCAGACTTTACCCGCTGAACCTGATGCTTCAAATAGTCGACTCGGATCTGCATTAAAACGTGCAGGTGTATTTTCATCGACTTGTTTAACATCATGTGAGTAGCGTTGATCTGATGCACAGCAACTAGAATTATTCACAATGTCATTGATTTGATAATTTTTATTTTCCAGCGCTGTGAGGATTTCTTCAGGCGTATTGCCAAGATTGACACCTAGATGATTGACCAACTCTAACTCACCTGACTCATTCACTTGTGCATACAGTGCAAGCTCTGTATAGGCAGGACCGCGGCGTACCAAAGCACCCCCTGAGTTATTGCATACACCGCCCAAAACCGATGCCCCAATACACGAAGAACCAATCACCGAATGAGGTTCACGATTATATGGCAGCAAATCTTTTTCAAGTTTGTCTAATGTCGCACCCGGTAGACAAATCACTTGCTTGCCTTCATTAATCACTTGGATGCCAACCAAACGACGTGTACTTATCAGCACCACAGGACGGTCATAGTCATCACCAAACGGCGTTGAACCACCTGTCAGACCTGTATTGGCGGCTTGCATAATCACAATACAATTTGCATCCACAGCCGCTTGCAGCACTTGCCATTGCTCAAGCAAAGAGCCCGGTGTAACCACAGCCAATACTTTTCCTGCACCGTAACGGCGACCTTGGCGGTATAAACGTGTGTCTTTATCTTCAGTTAAAACGTGTTGCTTACCGACGATGTTGATAAAGTTTTGAATGGTTTGTGATGATTGACTTTGCATGCTCGTAGAATTTTCCATTTTCATTATTTTCTCTCCTCGCTAAAGAGGAATTGCATTGTTATGCAATAAAAAATATTGATTTAAATAATTTAAACAACGTAGGTTTATTTGCACATATCAAAAGTTTTTAGTCATTGTTATTAAAATCTATAATGAATATCCCTTCTCCCTTTGGGATGAGTAGCAATGCTACACAAGAGGGTTAGGAGAATTAATTAATCAATAAATACCTCTCCCTAACCCTCTCCTACAAGGAGAGGGAACTTTCATTTTTTAATTTTTTTTGATGACGAATAACTTTCCCAAGAGATCTATTCAAAAAATCACCCAGCCAACTCTTTCTCTAACTTCACCAAACAATCAGATGTAATATCCGCAATGGTTTTTGCACCAGTTAAGGTCATGGCAACACGCATTTCTTTATCAATCAGTTCTAAAAGATTTGAAACGCCCGCTCCACCCGCAGCACCTAAAGCATAAACAAAGGCACGACCAAGCATACAGGTATCTGCACCCAACGCCAGCATACGCACAACATCTAGACCATTACGAATACCCGAATCCGCGAGGATTTTAATATCACCTTTGACTGCATCTGCAATTGGTGGAAGTGCGCGTGCAGAAGATAAAACGCCATCGAGCTGACGGCCACCATGGTTTGACACCACGATGCCATCTGCACCAAAACGCACTGCATCTTTGGCATCTTCAGGGTCAAGGATGCCTTTAATGACCATCGGTCCATCCCAAAATTCACGAATCCACTCAAGGTCTTTCCATGAAATTGATGGGTCAAAGTTATTGCCCAACCAGCCGATATAATCTTCTAGACCTGTTGGTTTGCCCAAGTATTTAGAAATATTCCCCAAGTCATGCGGACGACCTAATAAACCCACATTCCACGCCCAGTGTGGGTGGAAACACGACTGCATATAACGTCGCATCGCAGCATTTGGCCCGCTCATCCCCGAGTGTGCATCACGGTAACGCGCGCCCGGAACAGGCATATCCACGGTAAACACCAAAGTTGAACAGCCTGCTGCTTTGGCACGTTCTAAGGCATTTTTCATAAAGCCACGGTCACGTAGCACATACAACTGAAACCACATAGGACGCTGAATCGCTGGCGCCACTTCTTCAATTGGACATACTGAAACGGTAGACAGCGTAAATGGAATGCCCTTTTTATCTGCGGCAACGGCTGCTTGAACTTCGCCGCGGCGTGCATACATCCCTGTTAAACCCACAGGTGATAAAGCCACAGGCATCGATAAGGTTTCATTAAACAGTTGGGTTTCTAGACTCAGCTGTGACATGTCATTTAGCACACGTTGACGCAACGCTATTTTTGATAAATCTTCTACATTACGCTTTAAGGTATATTCGGCATACGCCCCGCCATCGATGTAATGAAATAAAAATGGCGGTAAACGACGACGTGCCGCTTCACGATAGTCATTGGCAGAAGAAATAATCATGCTTATATCCTGTTTAATCGACTGGCGCGCTGACGACGAGCTTCTTCTTCATCAATCATGCGCACCTGTTGTACTACAAACTCAATGTGTCCACAGACTGCTTTACGTGCAGCTTCAGGATCACGACGTTCAATTGCATTCATGACTTGGAAGTGCTGATCATGCAATTGATCAAATCGGTGTGCTTCGCTATAAACTTTTCGACGACCTAAAACGACATTAAATTGCAACAGATCAAATAGACCACGCATCATCTGAATCAACACTAAATTATGTGATGCTTCAGCAATTGCTAAATGAAATTTGGCATCTGCACGCGCTGCTTCATCGTCATTGCCTAAAGCCTGAAAATGATTGATCTGATCATAATAATGTCGGATATGTGCCAAGTCCTCTGCTGTAGCACGTTGTGCCGCATACCATGCAGTACCACCTTCTAAAATAATGCGCGCCTCTTGCACATCAAAACGGTAGGCAGGGTCTTCACTAATCAAACTGCTGATGGGCTGCACAATTTGATAACTCGACCAAGTCGCTGGTAATTGCTTTAAAAACGTCCCCGCACCCACTTTACTGACCAACACGCCCATGCTAGTCAATTGAGAAATCGCCTCGCGTAAAGAGGTGCGTGAGACGCCAAGTTGTTCACACAATTTCCGTTCAGCAGGCAGACGATCTCCAACTTGCATATTGCTTTGTTCAATCAATACACGAAGACTTTGAACAGTTTTATCAGAGACTTTCATCTGCTTTCCTTAACGTTGTTACACAATTCGTGTTATGGAATCATCCAAGGGAACACATAAGCTTGTAGGGTGATTAAAATCCCCATCATGATTGTGAACGTTATACTGTGTTTTACGGTAAAACGGAATAAATCCGACTCTTTACCTACCAACCCGACTGCCGCACATGCAATTGCAATTGACTGTGGTGAAATCATTTTCCCTGTCACACCGCCACTGGTATTAGCAGCAACGAGTAATACTTCTGGCACACCGATTTGTTGTGCAGTAGTCGCCTGCAATGCTGCAAATAGCGCATTGGCTGACGTATCTGAACCCGTGAGGAATACACCAAGCCATCCTAAAAATGGCGAGAAGAAGGTAAAGGCTTGACCTGTATGTGCAAGGGCCAAAGCCAAGGTCGAAGACATACCTGAATAGTTGGCGATAAAAGCAAAAGACAACACCATCCCAATCGAATAAATTGGAATTTTTAATTCATTAATGGTTTCACCAAAGGTCACAATCGCGTCTTTCGGCTTCATTTTTAAGAAAATAATGGTAATGATCGCAGCGATGACAATTGCCGTACCTGTTGCCGAAAACCAATCAAATTTATAGATGGCATCGTAGTCCTTCATTTCAGGTACGACTGGCGGCATCTTTTGAACCAATTGGTGTAAGAATGGCACTTTGATCGAAATAACCAAATCATGTAAAGCACCGTCTTTGGTAAATAAATCCTTAAACGGTTTAATACTCCAGATCGTGACCATCACCGTTAAGATCGCAAATGGCGACCACGCTTTTGCAATTTGACCCAAGCTATATTTTTGCTGTTTTTGTGCAGCCACATCTTCACTCATCGTCGCATCTTGATCTGCAAAGCGGAAAATATGTTTAGGCTGCCAATATTTAAATAAAATCGTTAATGACACTAAAGAGGCAATCGCCGCGGTAATATCGGGTAATTCAGGACCGACAAAGTTCGACGTTAGATACTGTGCAATCGCAAAGCTACTCGCCCCAACCACAACTGCAGGCCAAGTTTCCTTCACACCGCGCCAGCCATCCATAATCGCCATAATCCAAAACAGTACAATCGGCACCATAAATGGCAACTGTCGACCAACCATCTGACTGATTTCCATCGTATCTACACCAGACACTTGTCCAGCAACGATAATTGGAATACCCATCGCACCAAAAGCCACTGGCGCTGTATTTACGATCAGACAAAGACCTGCCGCATATAAAGGTTTAAAGCCTAAACCTACCAATAGTGCTGCGGTAATCGCCACAGGAGCACCAAAGCCCGCAGCACCTTCTAGGAAAGTACCGAAAGCAAAGCCGACTAATAGCATCTGTAAACGTTGATCTTCAGTAATGGAAAGTATCGAAGAACGGATGATGTCAAACTGCCCTGTTTTGACTGAGATTTTATACAGGAACACCGCACCAATAATGATCCATGCGATCGGCCATAAACCATAGAAAAAACCGTAGACCATCGAAGCCAATGCCATAAGCGCAGGCATGTCATAGGCAAATAAAGACACCAACAGTGCCAGTACAACGGTGATCGTACCTGCCACACTGCCTTTTAAACGAAATACAGCAAGCGCCAAGAAAAAAAAGATAATCGGAATGAGCGCAATTAAACTTGATATCCATATATTCCCCATTGGGTCATATATTTGCTGCCATTGAAGCATTGTCATCTCCTTGAAATGCTTACTAAGATTTAATTATTGAGCAATATCAGCATGTGGTCTTTTTATCATTGGTATGACCAATATAAATATTAAACACATAAAAACTCATACTATTGCTGAAATACTCCGCAATTTTTAATTATTTCAACTCAATCATTCAAGCTTTTCTTGTTTTTGGTATGACCAATATAAAATACAAAAACATTATTTTTCCGTTTAAAAACCTCCATATCAACTTTTAAATATCTGTTTTGTATTTATTATTTACAACTAAACTTTATAAAATATACTTTAGTCTAATAACCACGCTTTGTTTGACCTCAGTCTCATTTCAATGAAAAGCATAAAAACCAAATTAACCCAATAATGGTATGACCATTAATTTAAATCAAATAGATTTCTTTATATTTACATCCTATTCCATTCAGAAAACGCATTTTCCGCCCGCAAAAACTGGATGAAGTATTCACCAATAGATTTCAACGATCATTTTTTTCCACCTCATCGCTTGTATCTCATGATTTTTTAGAAAAACCCCGCAGAAAAGTGCTACAATCATGCACATATATGTATTCTTTCAGGCCACCCATTCTCGGTGCCTATATTTATATCGTTAGGATTAACAATGACTGATAATGCAACTATCTTGCAGAATGTCCCAGTTGGCAAAAAAGTTGGTATTGCCTTCTCTGGTGGTCTAGATACTTCAGCTGCGCTTTTGTGGATGAAACAAAAAGGTGCAGAACCTTATGCTTACACAGCAAACTTAGGTCAACCTGATGAAGACGACTACGATGCGATTCCAAAAAAAGCGGAAGCGTATGGCGCAGTTAAAGCTCGCTTAGTTGATTGTCGTTTACAACTTGCTTTAGAAGGTATTGCGGCTATTCAATGTGGCGCTTTCCACATTTCAACTGGTGGTATGCCTTATTTCAACACGACTCCTCTTGGTCGTGCAGTTACAGGTACGATGCTTGTAACCGCAATGAAAGAAGATGACGTAAACATCTGGGGTGACGGTTCGACTTATAAAGGTAACGACATTGAACGTTTCTATCGTTATGGTCTGTTGACTAACCCATCGCTAAAAATTTACAAACCTTGGTTAGACCAAACTTTCATTGACGAGCTAGGCGGCCGTGCAGAAATGTCACAGTTCCTGATCGACAATGGTTTTGACTACAAAATGTCAAAAGAGAAAGCGTACTCAACTGACTCAAACATGTTAGGTGCGACTCACGAAGCAAAAGATCTTGAATACCTTAATGCGGGTATCAAAATCGTAGACCCAATCATGGGCGTTGCGTTCTGGAAAGATGACGTAGAAGTAAAAGCTGAAGAAGTTTCTGTAACTTTCGAAGAAGGCTTCCCTGTTGCATTAAATGGCAAACGCATCGAAAACCCAGTTGAGTTCATTCTTGAAGCTAACCGTATCGGTGGTCGTCATGGTCTAGGTATGTCTGACCAAATCGAAAACCGTATCATTGAAGCAAAATCTCGTGGTATCTACGAAGCTCCGGGTATGGCACTTCTTCATATCGCTTATGAACGTTTAGTGACTGGTATTCATAACGAAGACACCATCGAACAATACCGTATTAACGGTCTGCGTTTAGGTCGTCTTCTTTACCAAGGTCGTTGGTTCGATTCTCAATCATTAATGCTTCGTGAAACTGCGCAGCGTTGGGTTGCTAAAGCAATCACTGGTACTGTGACTTTAGAACTTCGTCGTGGTAATGACTACACTATTCTAAACACTGAATCTCCTAACCTCACTTATGAAGCTGAACGTTTAACTATGGAGAAAGGTGACTCTATGTTTAGTCCTGCTGACCGTATCGGTCAATTGACTATGCGTAACTTGGATATCACAGATACTCGCGCTAAATTAGGTATCTACACAAACTCTGGCTTACTTGCAGTAGGTACAGGTTCTGCAGTGCCTCAATTAAAAGACAAAAACAAATAAGATTTGTTGAGTCATAAAAAACCGCGCATTTTGCGCGGTTTTTTATTGCCGATTTCAGAGAAGTTCTCAATTTTATTAAACATTAAGCCACATGTGCTGAACGAATCGACTGATAGTAAATTTGATTCCGGCCTAATTGTTTCGCACGATACAACGCCTGATCGGCAATATTTAACAGTTCATCCTTCGTCATATTTTCAGCACGATATACCGTAATACCCAAACTAATAGTGACGTGATTTGAAACCTGTGATTTGGCATGTGGAATTTCTAAACGATCGATTGCTTTATAAATATTTGACGCTACCGCATAAGCACCATGCGCATCGGTTTCAGGCAATAAAACCACAAATTCTTCACCACCATATCGCGCTACAAAATCCATATGTCGAATGGCATTTTTAATGGTTTTGGCAATGGTTGAAATTACATCATCGCCTTTTTGATGACCGTAGAAATCGTTATAGTTTTTAAAATGATCAACATCGATAAATAGCACAGCAAGCGAGGTGTTATTACGTCGAGATTGCTCATAAAAGGTATCAAGCATTTCATCAAAAGTACGTCGGTTTGAAATCTTGGTTAATTCATCGTGCTGACTTAAATGTAAAAGCTCTGTGGTATGAATACGATGGATTTTTTCACTAATATCCGCGCGCAGCATATTCAAAAATATCATCCGTTCACGCGCACAGAGCATCTTACTGATTGCAAAACCCAATACACAGCTTCCAATCAGTACACGCCCCAACACCATCACATCAAATTTCACTTCTAATGAAAAAAGCATCAACATGGTGACCACAGCAGCCAACAAGCCAGACATCAACATTTGGACTGGTTTAACCCCCGTCAAAATATAGCTCAAGATGTAAATCATACAAAGGATCATCATGGCCTGATGTTTAAGTGCTTCGGTATACACGGTCATGGTGAGCCAAGACATTGAAATAACAGCCCAAAACACTACAAACATACTGGCATGTGAAAAATAAGGCTTCAGACGGTCGTAACGAGCAAAGGCATATAAAGTCAGAAGACACAGCGCACCATTGAGCTGTCCAAGCAAACAATGAATAAAATCATGCACAAAATACTGTTGATCAATAATCCAGTAATCTCCGGGAATGATCAGCATGGTGAGCACAAAGTAGATCAACACCCCCATCCAGAAAAAATGACGTATGTTGGTTTGCGCACGATCGAGGTTTAAAGTCCAAAATTGGGTTTCCAGTTTTTTAGGAAACATTTCCCCTACACGACGAGTTTGCCGTGTAATCAGTTCCTCTATTTTTTCTTTATCGTATTGCAACTTTGCAAGGTTATACTTGTATTCCATTTCCAAGCATTTATCTAATTCTTTTAGTCATTTAAAAATACCACAGTTTTATTCTTTATTTATATCTGTTCAGTCATTTGTACAGAAATCTCGTTACCATTTTCACATTATTTGCATTATCATTTGTTTTATTTCCAAGCTTGGAATCGCTGTGAACACGATTACTCTTCTTCAGCCAGATGATTGGCATGCACATTTACGTGACGGTCTAGCCCTAAAGCGTACAGTTCCTGATTTAGCACAACAATTCTCTCGCGCGATTTGTATGCCAAACACCGTACCACCGGTAAAAACCGTTGAAGAAGCAAATGCATACCGTGAACGTATCATGGCACATGTTCCTGAAGGCGTTCACTTTGACCCGCGCATGGTGCTCTATTTCACAGACAACACACCTGCAAGTGAAGTTAAAAAAATTAAAGAATCTGAGCATGTTAATGCCATTAAGCTCTATCCAGCAGGTGCAACCACGAACTCGGACAGTGGTGTCAGTGACATTAGTAAAGTATATGGTGTGATTGAGCAACTCGAAGAACACCAAGTGCCATTACTCTTACATGGTGAAGTGACGCATAACCATGTCGATATTTTTGACCGTGAAAAACGTTTCCTTGATGAAGTACTTTCTCCACTGTTAAAACAGTTCCCTAAATTAAAATTGGTGCTAGAACACATCACCACAAGTGAAGCTGCGCATTTTGTATTAGAACAAGACCGTAATGTCGCTGCGACAATCACACCGCAACATTTATTGTTTAACCGTAATGATATGTTGGTGGGTGGTATTAAACCGCATTTCTATTGCCTACCGATATTAAAACGTCAAACCCATCAGCAAACTTTGCTCGAAGTCGCGACCAGTGCGAACCCTAAATTTTTCTTAGGTACAGACAGTGCGCCGCACTCAAAAAATGCTAAAGAAAATGCATGTGGCTGTGCAGGATGTTATAGTGCACCAACAGCAATTGAGCTATACGCTCAAGCATTTGATCAAGTCGGTAAAATCGACCGTTTAGAAGGTTTTGCAAGCCACTTTGGTGCAGACTTCTACGGACTCCCTCGAAATACCAATACCATTACCTTGGTAAAAGAAGATCAAATGATCCCTGAAAGTTTAGACTATTTGGATGGCGAAAAAATTATTCCGTTGTATGCGGGTAAGACCATCCAATGGAGAAAAGTGTGACAGATGAAACTCGACCAGTCATTGGTCAACGTTTCCGTGGATTCCTACCTGTTGTTGTCGATGTCGAAACAGCAGGTTTTAATTCACAGACCGATGCCTTACTGGAAATTGCAGCTATTCCTATTGTGTATGATGCAGAAGGTAATTTTGTACCGGGTGAAGCCCACCATGCACATATCAATCCGTTTGAAGGTGCCAACCTTGACCGTCGCTCACTGGATTTTATTGGTGTAGATCCATTTAATCCGATGCGTATGGCCATGGCTGAAGATGAGAAATCAGCATTAAAACGTATTTTTAAGTCAGTGAATGAAGTACGTCGTCAACAAAACTGCACTCATGCTGTTTTAGTTGGTCACAATGCCCATTTTGATTTAGGGTTTGTACAGGCAGCTATTGCACGTACAGGAACAAAAAATCAAAATCCTTTCCATAGTTTTTCCGTATTCGATACAGTGACTTTGAGCGCTGTAATGTTTGGACAAACTGTGCTGGCAAAATCATGTATTCAAGCTGGTATTGAGTTTGATGGTAAAGAAGCACACTCTGCACTTTACGATACTCAGAAGACCGCAGAACTGTTCTGTTATATTTTGAACAAACTCGGCCCTCACCTACTTGACACTATGATGGCGGATCAATAAGATACCGCCATCTTCTAAACGTCCCTATCGTCTAGAGGCCTAGGACATCGCCCTTTCACGGCGGTAACCGGGGTTCGAATCCCCGTAGGGACGCCAATTATTATTCAGACTTTCTCCAAGCTGATTATTCAAGTCTATTGAATACACATCACCATCTCTTCTGATTATTCAAAATTTTCATTGAATTCGCTGTGTATTAAAAAAACACCTATTGCAAATAATTCTCATTTCTATTGATTATTTTTGTAAAGTTAATGATAATCGCTATCGTTTTTATCTGCATAATTGTTGACAGCCATGCGCTTTGCCTATTCTCCCCTCAATCTCGCAATTTTGACTGCTTTAGCATCTCAAGCTTATGCCAATGAAATTGATACAACTCAATTTATTCAAAGCAATAATCTCAAAATGTCGCCGATTGAAGTTGAAGTCAAAGCCAAGCCAGAAGTAGGTAAAACCATCTACACCAAAGAAGATTTAGAAAAAACGCCGAATAGTTCGAAAAATATCACAGACTTTTTAAAAGTTAATCCAAATGTGCAGTTTAGCCGTGAACAACGTTCTGCAGATTCACAGGCTGAGCTACGACCATCCGAGATATCTATTAATGGCGCGCAAACTTACCGAAATAAATTTGTAATTAACGGCGTCAATACCACCAATAACCTTGACCCTCTGGCAAGCGGCAACTCCTATTCAGGCAAGCTTGATGGTGGCTCACAAGGGATGGCCCTAAATACCGATTTAATTTGTAAATTAGAATTGATCGATAGTAATGTTTCTGCAGCATACGGCGAATTTACAGGTGGTGTAGTTAATGCTGAAACTTGTACCCCAAATACTGAAATTGGCAAAATCCACGGCTCCGTTACTTACGACTACACGGAAAGTGATTGGTCACGTTATCATTTTACCGATGAAGAAGAAGCTGCAGAGTTTGAAGATCCAACATCATCAAATAATAAAGAATATAAAAAACACGGCTTAAGCCTGAATCTATACAGCAAACTCTCTGAACAATGGGGCATCAATAGTTATGCCTCTAAACGTGAATCCATCGTTCCAGTAATGAGTGGTTTAGAAGATCGCAGTAAAGTCAAAAGCGAGCGTAATAATATTAACTTAGGGACTACCCTTTTTTACACACCTTCGGACACAACCAAAGCGAAGTTTGGCTTTGATTTAGGGGATTTGGACAGTCTAAATTTCGTTGATAAGCGAATAAATTCAAAAAGTATTAGCAATACAGAAACGTTGACATTTTTTGGTGAATTAGAAAGTAAACTCAATAATTCAACATTAAAACAAAATATTAGCTATCAAACGCTAAGCCAAGCACGTGAAAATGATTCAACTACCGGCATTCTTTGGAAGCAAACACCAACTAAAAACTGGAGTTCCAATCCTGGTGAAGGTGCCACAAGTAGTGATATTGAATTACACCAAGATACATTTTCGTATAGTCTAAAAAATGCGTTGATACCATTCAGATTGGCAACAGCATGCAACAATTAAGCTTTGGTATGGGCTATGACTATTCTAAAGTTGCATGGGAACGGCCTAACGATGCCTATATGTATAATCAGCCTAAGACTTTTACATCTAGTTCAGGCATTAGCTGTACGGCAGGTGATATTCTTTGTGATGAAGCAACGGATGAAAATAACTATCAAGGCCAATATCAAACAAATGGCAAGTATTATCAAAAAGGTAAAGTTAATATTGACCAACAACGTGTGCATACCTTCATTGAAAACACATCGACTTGGGATAATTTTTCAGCGCGTTTAGGTTTACGTGCAGATTATGATAGCTTATCGAAAAATTTAAATATTGCACCTCGTACTGCCTTTAACTATAAACCGCTAAAAAATGATCTTCTGTCCTTCACTACGGGATGGAATCGATATTATGCAAACTATACCTTAGCCACTGAACTGCAAGATCAACTTGCATTTTTGGAATACAATTTAAAACGCACAAAAAATCAAACTGAAGACTATTGGACTCAAACTGGGTTATCAGATTTAATATTAGCTAATTCCAATGTTCAACGTGCCAATTTAAAGACCCCTTATGCTGACGAAATTGTGTTTGCCATTAATAGCCAAGTTAAAAACTGGAACCTTGGTCTGAAATGGGTGAATCGTGATAGCAAAGATGAAATCACAAAAAATCGTTTTATTGATCCAACCACCAGCAACACCATCGATCATTTTGAATATAGTAATAGTGGTAAAGCAAAAGCTGACATTTACACACTCACACTCAGAAATATACTGCCAGTCGTATATAAAAACTCTCTGCACGGGTTTAACTTTGGCTTTGATTACACTGAATCAGAAAAAAATTATTTAGACTATTCTGAGTCATATAACGTTAACAGTAATACGACTGCTGAAGATCGCGATATTATCTTTAACGGCAGCCTCATCCAATTTAATGAACGTCCTGTTGAAAATTTCAATCAGCCTTGGACTGCTCGTTTTGGTTGGGACATTGAGTTTTCAAATTTACCATTAAAGATTAATAACTTTTTAAGCTACAACTCTGAATATAAAGATACGTATAAACTAAAAAACAAAGTTGAGCATGATGGTGTCCTGTTGGAAGCCTATGCTACAGATACGATTAGACCTCGATTTAGTTGGGATATGCGTACCACTTATGATTTCAATTTCGCTAAAGACCTCAAAGCAATATTCGGTTTAACCATTAACAATATTACCAATCGACATAATATCTATACCACCCCAGGTATTAGTGAGTCGACCAACAGACTTAGATCTGAAATTGGGCGACAGTTCATTGCTGATGTCACATTTAAATTTTAAACTTTCCCCTATCAAGAGCGCCTCAAAACGCTCTTGATTCATTTTTAAATAGACGAAAAAATGAAAAAAATAATCTTAATCTTTGGCCTGTGCCTAGTATGTCTCGGTATCTTCATCTACATTTTTAGACCAGAAGCCAGCCTACCGATAAATCCTTCAAATACTGTTGAGCACGATGCCAATCATACAAATCAAACAGCATTGAATGATGACCAAGAATCTTCTATTCCCGAAACCAACGATCATGACACTCAAATACAAGCGAAAAAACCAAAAAAATTGAGCGAAGAAGCAATACAGTATTACCGAACAGCAAGCAAATACGGTTGGGAGTCAATCGTTCGTGATTTTGAAAAAGGAACCATCCTAAAAAGCAAAATGCCTAAAAGGGAAAAAGAAAAACTTTGCGAAATTGCACTGAGTCATAGCACTGCCGATCAAACCAAACGCTTATTTAAAGCAAATTGCAAACCACTCAATGGCCGTTCATCCTCTATGATTATTAATTGCGCATTAACCAATGCAGAAGGCAAAATAGATCAAAACGAAATCATTGAAAAATTAAAACTCTACAAGTCGGAAAATGTTTTACAAACACACGTTACGTATAAATTTGGCCCGTATGAAGAAAAAAGCTCTTTGCAATCTAAAACAATTGGTTGGGGGCTTGAAGACGTTTCTGATTATTTGCTGAGTATTGGTGTCGATTACACGGGCGTGGATGGTAATTTAATTTTAGACAATATCAAAGGCCGTAACCCTTCTGTGAGTTTGGTTCAAAAACTACTGAATGCAGGAATCGAGCCCAATAGTAACGTTTATAAACAAATGGAACAGAATGACTTTTCAACCAAATATCCTGACGTTTACAATTTATTAAAAGCACACAAACCATGAAAAACATCGTTATTACCAGCTGCCTGCTAATGAGTATGCATTGCTTTGCAAATGCTCCATTACCACAAAATCTCTCTACCAATGCACCATCAGTGAAAAACATTCAAGACTTTAAAAAGATCAAAGGGATGACAAATGATACGTCTCGTTATTATAAATTTATAAACATATATGGTTGGTCAGCCATAGTGCAGGAATTTGAAAATAAAAATATTCAAAGCAGTAAAATGAAAAATAAAGAAGTTAAAAAAATGTGTGACACAGCGCATCTTATACTTCCACTTCAAGATATCAAGCGACTGATTGCTGCTAATTGCAAACCCAGCTCAAACGATGTGACTTTTAATACCATCAATAGGACTTTAAAAAATGGCGATGGTTCTATTAATGAACAAGAAATTATTGCCAAGTTAGAATTTTATAATGCATTAGGATTATTAAAAACACATCAAACATACGGCCGTGGCTATCGTGCAGAAACATATAATTTACTCTACAAAGCTGCCGGTTTTGGTTTGCCTGATGTTTTTGATTATCTCCTGAATATCGGACTCACAGTAAAATATACCGATGGTAACTTACTAAATACACATTTTGATGGTCGCTCCCCTCAACTCGCTTTAACCCAAAAAATTTTAAAACTGGGTGTCGAGCCAAATGCTTCAACCATCACAATCATGCAACAACGGAACTTTAAACAACACTACCCCGACATTTACCAAATCATACTGTCCAATCTAGAACAGAAAAACCACAAACTTTAATTAATTACAGCCTGACTGGTTTTGTTTATACTTCAGCTTGATCTATTTTGATGTAAGAATACCCTATGTTTAAAAAGTTGCTCTTGGTTTTAGCCATCTTATTTCCATCTGCACTCTATCTGTATATTGTGAGCCGCGATGACAACAAAGCCCCTGTAGCTGAACAAACTCAAGTACCTGCAACTTCTGAAGCTGAGTATCAAACTCCTGACCATTAATCCAATGGTCAGTGCTAAAGATTTAAATTTTAGATCAGTATTATCACATTATAAGAAAAATTCGATTTATCAATCATTTCACTGCATTCAATCATAAAATATACCTTTCGTTCAATTTTCATTTCACTATGCAATCTCCCTCTGAACCTTCGCAACACTCGTCTGCTGAAGGTAAAAGTCCATCGCTTAAACGTGCGATGACGACTCGACACCTTGTGATGCTCTCACTTGGTGGTGCAATTGGTACTGGTTTGTTTATGGGTTCAGGTGAAGTTATTTCACAAGCTGGGCCTTTAGGCGCTGTTCTTGCCTATATTATTGGCGGTTTGATTGCCTACATGGTCATGCTCTGTTTGGGTGAACTTGCCGTACATTTACCTGTTTCTGGGTCTTTTGGTGCTTTTGCGACAAATTATATTGGCCCTGGTACCGGTTATATGGTGTCTTGGATGTACTGGTTGGGCTGGTCTGCCACCTTAGGTACAGAATTTACTGCGGCGGCTATTTTGATGCAGGAATGGTTTCCACAAACCTCTATTTGGTTATGGACACTGATCTTTGCTGCTGGTGTACTGATTTCTAATCTAAGTTCTACACGCGCATTCGCAGAGTCAGAATTTTGGTTATCAATGGTGAAAGTTGCAACAGTGTTGATTTTCATCATCCTTGGTTTTGCCTGCATCTTTGGTTTCGTGCCTTTCCAAGGCTATGAATCAGCTCCAATGTTCCACAATTTGACTGAACATGGTTGGCTGCCAAATGGTTTGTTCCCACTGTTTGCCACGCTATTGATCGTGAACTTTGCCTTTAATGGTACAGAAATGATTGGTATCGCTGCAGGTGAAACTGAAAACCCTGAAAAGAATGTGCCTAAAGCCATTCATGCTGCGGTATGGCGCTTAATCATTTTCTTTGTCGGCACTATTATCGTCATCAGTTCACTGTTGACCTATACCGATGCAGGTTTAAATGTTGGTGGACATGGCGGCTTAAGTAGTAGCCCATTCGTTTCCGTATTTAACCTGATGGGCATTCCCTATGCAGAAGACTTAATTCGTTTCGTCATTATTACAGCTTTACTGTCTACAGCTAACTCTGGTTTATATGCTGCATCGCGTATGATGTGGGCACTGTCTGCACAAAAACAATTACCACGTGCTTTCGGCAAATTAAGCAAAACAGGTGTGCCTTATATTGCTGTATTGGTCACTATGATCGGTGGTTTACCAGGTCTATTGTCAGAACAATTTGGCGCAGATGTGATCTTCAAAAACTTGATGGGGGTTGCCGCTTTCACTATGGTGATCGTGTGGATGAGTATTTGTTGGAGTCAATTTAACTTCCGTCGCCAATGGCTGAAACAAGGTCATAGCGTGTCAGAACTTAAATTCCGTACACCATGGTTCCCACTGGTTCCAATCCTTGGCTTTGTCTGCTGTACCGCAACAGGTTTAAGTATGGCTGCAGATCCTGAAATGCTTTCAGGCTTTATTGGATGCTTGATCTTTATGGCGGCATGTTATGCAGGTTATTATTGGTTATATCATAATCAAGATTAAGCTGATTTAATGATTAATCTTTAAAGCGAATCCAAAGCCATTGGGTTCGCTTTTTTATTTTCAAAGCCTTTCTTTTCTATAATTTATTAATCGTTGATTTATATGTTTAAATAACAGACAAATGAGCTGAGATTTAAATTTTTTCTTTGACTCACATCATGTTTATTCATACTATGACAGCACCTTAAAACGTCCCTATCGTCTAGAGGCCTAGGACATCGCCCTTTCACGGCGGTAACCGGGGTTCGAATCCCCGTAGGGACGCCAATTCTTCTGTCAGTTCTGACAAACTTAAAGTTTATTTATCTATAATTTATATTAATTGATTGCATCATCATTGCATTCTTCTCTACAATTACTCGCTTCATTATTTGATTCTCCTTTTTCTCTATGCAGTCATCACATTCTCCGAATGATGCTTCGCATCAGGGCAATTCTGCGCCGTTAAAACGCGCTATGAGTACTCGACATCTGGTGATGATTTCGCTTGGCGGCGCAATCGGTACTGGTTTATTTCTTGGTTCGGGTGAAGTCATTGCACAAACGGGGCCTGTAGGTGCCATTATTTCGTATTTTTTAGGCGGTATTATCGCCTATATGGTGATGCTTTGCTTAGGCGAGCTCGCTGTACATATGCCAGAATCTGGTTCATTTGGCGCTTATGCTAAACGCTATATCGGACCTGGTACGGGTTATACCATCACTTGGCTCTATTGGCTGACATGGTCAGTAACGCTAGGAACTGAATTTACCGCTGCTGCACTTTTAATGCAGGAATGGTTCCCAGACAGCTCTATGTGGATGTGGACCCTAATCTTTGGTGCTTTTGTATTCTGCTTGAATATGATTTCAACCAGATGGTTTGCTGAATCTGAATTTTGGCTAGCTTTAGTCAAAGTGATTACCGTTGTAGCCTTTATTATTTTAGGTCTATTGGCCATTTTTGGTGTTTTAGGCTATAGAGGCTATGAAGCTGCACCACTGTTTAGCAACCTCACTGCACAAGGCTGGTTCCCTGAAGGTTTGTTCCCAATCTTCGCTACAATGTTGATTGTGAACTTTGCATTCTCAGGTACTGAACTGATTGGTGTTGCTGCGGGTGAAACCAAAGATCCAGCGAAAAATGTGCCTAAAGCCATTAACACGGCGATTTTCCGCTTATTGATTTTCTTTGTGGGTACCATTGTTGTTATTACTGCACTATTACCCCATCAAGAAGCCGGCTTATCTGCCGAAGGTGTAAGTAGTTCACCTTTCGTAACGGTATTCCAGCACATTGGTATTCCTTATGCAGAAGACATTATCCGCTTTGTGATTATCACAGCGCTACTTTCTGCTGCAAACTCTGGTTTATTTGCTGCATCTCGAATGATGTGGTCATTGTCCTATAGTAAGCAATTACCTGCAGTGTTCTCTAAAGTGAACTCACGTGGTATTCCTTATGTTGCAGTAATTGTGACCATGATCGGTGGTATGCCGGGCTTACTTTCTGAGCAATTTGCACCAGAAACCATCTTCAAAAACTTGTTAGGTGTTGCGGCATTTACCATGGTGGTAGTGTGGATGAGTATTTGTTTAAGCCAATTTAACTTCCGTCGTCAGTGGTATAAAGAAGGCAAAACTGCAAAAGATTTAGCTTTTGCTGCACCACTCTTCCCAATCGTGCCGATACTCGGTTTTGTATTCTGTCTGATTACCTGTATTAGTATGGTATTTGACCCAGAAATGTTGACTGGCTTTATCTGCTGTATGATCTTCATCGTGGCATGTTATATCAGCTACTACACCTTGTATCACAACAAAGATTGATCTGCGTTGTCATACCAAACACAATAAAAGAGTAACTTCGGTTGCTCTTTTTTTATGGCTATATTTTAATAAAAGTAGAATAAAAATTGTTCCGTCGATGGGGTGCAATATGCAGATCATCTTTATCCATGGCATGAATCAACAGCAACAAACTGCACGTTCGCTCGAACAGCATTGGCTTGCACTGTTGTCTCAAGGCTTAAAGCAAAGCCATCAAGAGACTTTTTTATCGTATATACAGCACCATATGCGCATGCCTTTTTATGGGGACTTACTCACGCGTTATCATTTGCAGAATATGCTTCAAGCCAGCACCTTGACGCCTCAAACGTGGCCACATTTTCCGTTTATCCATCGTACTGAACTCCCAGAAAAATCACCAAAAGTACTTGAGCATCACGCTGTACAAAATAATCTACCTGACATCACCCTCAATGATGCTATTGGATTAAGCCAATCATTCAAATCGATCACTGCACTTGGCAAAGATCTTGCGCTACGCGATTTTGCAGTTTTAATGAATTATTTCCCAAAATTACATGCCACACTTTTGCATAAATTTTTGGTCGAAACTTATCTTTATTTATCCAATCCACATTTTATTCAGGCAGTTCACACTCGTCTGCATGAGCAATTACATCAAACGAAACCTACCCTGTTGATTGCACATTCATTAGGTAGCGTGATTGCGTATCATTTTTTACTGCTACATCCTGAACTCAACATACAGCGCTTTATCACCTTAGGCTCACCTTTGGCTTTTCGTGTCATCCAAGCCCACTTACCTCAACCTTTACAGCGATCTGATGCAATTTCAGGCGATTGGTTAAACTTTTATTCACATGATGATTTTCTCAGCGCTTTTCCGCTGAGTCAGGCACCATTTGATTTTCAACCCGCCATCATGAACCAGCAAATTCAGACATCGATTGAACACCCACACGATATTGCAGGATATTTAACACATCCAGAAGTTATTGCTACAATTTTACAAGTGTTGAAAAAATCGACATAAATAATGTATTTTTCAAACATTTTTAGCAAATTGTTTTAATTTTATGCACTCAACAACAAAAACTGAATTTATTTATAGAAAAGCGTTTGACACCCCCCGATTTTCACCCTAATATACGCCCACCTCTGAAACGTCCCTATCGTCTAGAGGCCTAGGACATCGCCCTTTCACGGCGGTAACCGGGGTTCGAATCCCCGTAGGGACGCCAATTTTCAGAAGTACATTTTATTAAGTCCCTATCGTCTAGAGGCCTAGGACATCGCCCTTTCACGGCGGTAACCGGGGTTCGAATCCCCGTAGGGACGCCATTATTTAGTCTAAAAACTTAGACTGAAATGAACGGTTTTAAAATTTGCTTTCTGTACTGTCCCTATCGTCTAGAGGCCTAGGACATCGCCCTTTCACGGCGGTAACCGGGGTTCGAATCCCCGTAGGGACGCCATATTCGAGTTGGTTTTAACCACTCATTAAAAAGCTCAAGCATTGCGACTTGGGCTTTTTTATTGCCTTAATTTCTAAATATTTCTTTTAAAAGTTTTGAATCATAAATGGCCTTAGGGGCAATCACCTGCTCATTTAGCGGAATATTTTGACCATAGCGCTGCCGCATTAGATGCTGCACTTCATTTTGTTTTAAATCAAATTGTTTCAGTTGTTGTAATGGAGAAAGTTCGATTCCTAAAGCATGCTGATAAGCTTTCCAAACAATTTCAGAACAGTAAATTGCACGGTCATCCCATTCAAAATAAATATCATAGGGTTTGCCCAAGTACTTTTCTGCATGTTGTACCAACTTCGTTTTCTGCGGCACATTTAAGGGTTGTTTGAGCCTTTTCACCACATAGTGAGCATTCTCCCCACGCGCGATCCATTGATTTAAAGCGGTATATTGCACAGGTTGAATGGCTTCAAGCACCCAGGTTTGGTTATTTTTATTTACGATCATGCCCATGTGACTATAGGGCGAATGTGTGGCCTTTTGAATGCTTAAACTTTGTTGTGACTTTGAGATATGAAAAATAATATCTCCCGTCTGAAATACGGACTGGGCATAGAGGGCAGAACTGAGCCCCGAAAGAATGACCGTTAATATTAAAATTTTAGACATTTTTATTGTAAGCAATATTGATATGAATGAAGGCAACCATAACAGGAATATATGTCGGTTGCCCTGATTCTAAAAATTCAAAGATTGATTAAGCCGACTTACGTGAATTGACTTGCCCTTTAATGACCGCGGTTAAATTGCCTTTAAGATATTTAAAAAACACTTTTAACGGCGAAAGTTTAGGATTTGGCTGTTTGCCTTCACCAATCGATTTAAACTGAGCGGCATACCAAATAATTTCCATAATCGCCATTTTATCTATCATCGGTATGCCAGTTTTAATTTTGTCCACACCGTAACGAACATCCTGACCCGCCAATAAACGATCAGCCAAATCGACTTCAACAGCGAATGGACGTGCAATACCAATAAAATCACAAGCTCCACTGTCTAGTGCAGCATTCATGCCTTGCACGGTTCTAAACCCGCCGGTAACCATTAACGCGCATTTCACTTCTTTACGGATATTGTCCGCAAAATCGAGGAAATAAGCTTCACGAGCAATGGTACTGGCTTTACGTTTTTCTGCTTTAGCACCGGCCATCGCTGGCGCTTCATAGGAACCGCCCGAGATTTCAATCATATCAATCCCTGCGGCATCGATTGCCTTAAAGACCTCAATCACATCTGTTTCGCTAATTCCGCCGCGTTGGAAATCAGCAGAATTCAGTTTGACCGAAATGATAAAATCATCTGTCGTCGCAGCACGAACTGCCTTATAGATTTCAAGCAAAAAGCGCATGCGATTTTCATTTGAACCACCCCACTGATCTTGACGTTTATTGGTCAGTGGCGACAAGAACTGACTAATTAAATAACCATGCGCACCATGCAATTGCACGCCTTCGAAGCCTGCCTTTTCACAAATGTGTGCAGCACGTGCAAAACGCTGAATGATATCTAAAATTTCATCTTCACGAAGTTCGCGCGGTGTTCCAAACGTTGTAGCTAACATCGGACTAAATGGCACAGCAGACGGTGCAACCGTTTCTTTATTTAAACCTTTAGGACATTGACGACCCGGATGTGAAAGTTGAACCAATTGCACCATGCCGTGCTTTTTCCCCAACTCAGCCCACTGTGTTAACTGCGCCAAATCACGCTCAGTTTCAGCGACCACAACCCCCGGCTCATTTTTAGCACGGAAATCCACCATGACATTACCCGTAATGGCACAGCCTAAACCACCTTTCGCCCAAGCTTCATATAATCCAAAATGTAGGTGATTGGGTTGGCCTGCGGTATTGGCCAATGCTTCACTCATTGCACCTTTGATGATGCGATTTTTAAACGTGGTATTACGAATTTTAAAGCTTTCAGCTAAATGGCTCATGACAATGTCCAAAATGAAATAATAAGTCCTGAGCATTTACTCTAATTATTATTTTCTAAAGGTCAAGGATATTTTGACAATGACACTTGTCAAAATATCCATATGTTTGATTTTAGTATTGGCTGGCTGCAATTAATTTACGGGTATAGTCCGTTTGTGGTCGTGCAAATAGATCTGCAGTGTCTTGAAACTCCATGACTTTGGCATGTCGCAGTACCAACACTTTTTGACACAGGGCTTTGACCACGTGTAAATCATGACTGATAAATAAATAACTCATATTAAATTCTTGCTGCAAACGCCGTAGTAGCTTCACGATGGCTTTTTGTGTCGTCCGATCTAGTGCCGATGTGGGTTCATCGAGTATCAATAATTTAGGACGTAATACCAACGCACGTGCTAAGGCGACTCTCTGCCGTTGCCCACCGGATAACTCATGTGGATAACGCTGCTTAAATGAGCTGGCTAATTCGACTTTCTGCAAAGCTTCATCTATACGCTGTACAATTTCATTTGCAGATAAATGCTGTAAGGCCAAACCTTCGCCAATGGTTTGCTCTACATTTAGCCGTGGATTTAAACTACTGAATGGATCTTGAAAGACAATTTGAAATTCACGACGTAAAGGTCTGAGCTGTTTTTCTGAAAGTTGATGGATGGCGTGTTGATTTAACATAATTTCGCCATCACTTTCTATGAGCCGAGCAATAGCCAATGCTAGGGAGCTTTTCCCAGAACCACTCTCTCCAACAATACCGATCGACTCACCTTCAGCCACTGTTAAATCCAAAGCCTCTACCGCAACGACATAATCTTTGATGCGGTTCAATAAGCCTTGTTTGACTGGGAACTTCACTCCTAATTTGTGTAATTTTAAAAGTGTCTGCGTTTGTGAAACCTGTATTGCTACACCAAAATCATGGTCTAACAGATTTTGGGTATACGCCTGCTTCGGTTGCTCAAAAATTTCCTGAACATCTCCTTGTTCCACCACTTGTCCACGATTCATCACAATCACATGTTCGGCATAGCGCTTGACCAAATTCAGGTCATGGCTAATTAAAATCATGGCCATATTACGCTGCTGTTGTAGCGACTTTAATAAATTTAAGATTTGCGCTTGCAAAGTGACATCTAAAGCCGTGGTTGGCTCATCAGCGATTAAAATATCAGGATCTAAGGCCAATGCCATGGCAATCATGACACGTTGTCGCTGCCCCCCAGATAACTCATGTGGGTATCGTCTTAACTTATCTTCAGCATCAGGAATACCAACATCATTTAATAATTCTATAACCCGCTGCCGAGTTTTTGCCTTCGACCATCCCTGTAACAACAGTGACTCACCAACAATCTTTTCAACCCGATGTAAGGGATTTAAGGCCGTCA
The DNA here is from genome assembly GCF_024605895.1 of Acinetobacter sp. YH16056_T. Lineage (NCBI taxonomy): Bacteria > Pseudomonadati > Pseudomonadota > Gammaproteobacteria > Moraxellales > Moraxellaceae > Acinetobacter > Acinetobacter sp. YH16056_T. The sequence continues at coordinate 2,228,755 of NZ_CP094545.1, forward strand.
TCGGCTCTTGAAAAATCATGGCAATTTTCTGTCCACGAATGTTTCGGTGCTGCTCAGGACTCAGTCCAAGAATATTTTGTCCATTCAGGCTGACGCTGCCTGTGACCTGCAGATCACTTGGCAACAAACCGAGTATAGCTAGGCTGCTAATCGATTTACCTGAACCGCTTTCTCCAACAATGGCTAACGTTTCACCTGCATGCAATTTAAAATTCAGGTCTTCAACCAAGACCTGTGCTGCATGTGAAATATGTAAATGTTCCACCTCTAACACGATGGGATGTACATTAACTTGATGATTATTGACGTCTAGGATCGAATGCATCACGTGTCGCCTCCCCAATGTAGATCAATAAAGACAGCACGATCGCTAAGGTAAAGAATCCCGATAAGGCAAGCCATGGTGCATTCAGATTGTTTTTCCCTTGAAGCAATAACTCACCTAATGACGCTGCATGAGGCGGTAAGCCATAACCTAAGAAATCTAGGGCTGTCAGTGCCGTAATATTTGCCGTGAGCATGAAAGGTAGCTGTGAAAGACTGGAACTCATCGCATTTGGTAAGATATGCCGAAACATAATGGTGCTATCTGTAACGCCAAGACTCCGTGCTGCACGGACATAATCAAAATTACGAGCACGCAAAAACTCTGCACGAACCAAGCCGACCAAAGTGGGCCAGCCAAACAGCAGCATAATGACAAAGAGCCAATACACACTCGGCGTAAACATGCTGACCAAAATCATCACCATGAATAGCATCGGTAGTCCGCCCCAGACTTCTAAAATCCGTTGACCAATGAGGTCTACCCAGCCACCATAATAGCCCTGTATCGCCCCAACCATGATGCCCAATATGGCTGAAGCAAAAGTTAATGCAAAACCAAACAAGAGCGACACACGTAGTCCATATAAAATACGTGCGAGCACATCACGCCCTTGGTCATCGGTACCAAGCCAATTTTGTGCAGTTGGTGCAGATGGTACGGGCACAGCCAGTTCTAAATTCGGTGTTTGATAGGAAAATTTAATTAGTGGCCATACAGCCCAGCCTTTCTCTTCAATCAGTTGCTGAACGACAGGATCTTTATAATCAGCCTCAGTTTCAAATACCCCACCGAATGCGGTCTCTGGATAGCTTTTTAGTACGGGCACATATAAAGAATCATCGTATTTGACCAAGAGCGGTTTATCATTGGCAATAAACTCGACAGCTAGAGACAACATAAAAATCAAGGCAAAGCTGATAAAGCATGTAAAACCTAATTTATTGTCTTTAAAACGTTGAAATCGCGCTTGCATGATCGGAGACATTATTTTGCCCCCTGCGAATCAAAATTAATTCGTGGATCAATCATTTGATACATGACATCACTGATTAATCTTAAGATCAGCCCCATCAAGGTAAAAATAAACAAGGTGCCAAAAATCACTGGATAATCGCGTTGTACGATGGCTTCAAACCCCAACAATCCCAGGCCATCTAGATTGAAAATAATTTCAATAAATAGATTTCCCACAAAGAAGATGCCAATCAAGGCTTCTGGTAGACCAGCAATAACAATGAGCATTGCATTACGAAATACATGCCCATACAGCACACGTGATTCGGTCAAACCTTTAGAACGAGCAGCAAGAACATATTGCTTATTTAGTTCTTCCATAAAAGAGTATTTGGTCAGATAAGTTAAGCCAGCAAAACCACCAATCACCATGGCAAACAAAGGCAACGCCATATGCCAAAAATAATCTGCAATTTTGCCAAATACACTTAACTCAGTAAAATTCTCTGAAACTAAACCTTGTAGAGGAAACCACTGAAAATATGAACCACCTGCAAAAAATACAATGAGTAAAATGGCAAAGGCAAAAGCAGGAATGGCGTAGCCGATAGCCAATAAAATAGACGTACTTTTATCAAATAACAGACCATGTTGACGGGCTTTTTTAATGCCTAATGGAATAGACACCATATAGATCAGCAAGGTACTCCATAAGCCAAGGGATAAAGATACTGGCAGTTTTTCCCAAAGCAGCTGAGTCACAGGCTTATCTTTAAAGAAACTGGTACCAAAATCTAGCGTCACATACCCCTTTAACATGAGCCAAAAACGTTCGAACAATGGCTTATCGAAACCATATTGCGCTTCGATTTTTGCCACCATTTCTTCACTGAGGCCTTTAGCACCTTGGTATTTACTGCCTGTCGTCGCAGTTTCACCACCACCTGTGTTTCCCATACCTTGAAAGGACTCAGCTTGCTGTATGGCTTGTTCAACAGGTCCTCCCGGTGCAATCTGAATCACGACAAAGTTAATCAGTAAAATGAAAAACAATGTTGGAATAATCAGGAGCAATCTTTTTAAAATATATGTGCCCATGTTGCTTTCACATTCCTTGTCATTCAGGTGTATTTATTGCTGCCGTAGATATTGTGTTATTTGCTTGGCTTGAGCTGCATCACTCCACCAATAGTCAATCCCTGCAGAAAGTTTAGGTTTGACATAAGGTTGCTTATACATATGCCAATAGGCAAACCAGTTTTCACTTTGCCCAAACATTGGAATTTGATAATAACCCGCTCTGAGCAGGCGGTCTAAAACACGCGTACGAATAATCAATTCCTCCCGATTTGGAGTATTGATCACCTGTTGAATGAGCTTATCGATCACAGGATTTTCAATCCCTGCATAATTATAATTACCCACTTGATCGGCTGCTTGACTGCCCCAAAGTTGAGCTTGCTCACCTGCTGGAGTGAGCGATTGAGGCATTTCATCCACGATCATATCAAAGTCAATATTTCGCATACGCTCGGTGTATTGCGGCCCATCGACTTGTCGTAATAACACCTGAATACCTAAACGTTTCAAATTTCGTATAAATGGCATTAAGGTTCGCTGCAAATCTTGTTGCTGAATCAAAAGTTCAAATTTCACAGGCCGAGATTTTGCATCCACCAATCTGCCGTCTTGATAACGATAACCCGCATTCAATAACAGTTGGCGTGCATGCAGCAGATTTTTTCGATTAAATCCACTGCCATCAGAAATGGGATATTGCCAATTGGATAAGACCCCCTGTCTTTGAATAGGATCAAGTTGCGATAACATCGGTTTTAAAATATCCAACTCTTGGATAGAGGGTTTCCCCTTCGCTTCTAGCACACTATTACTAAAATAACTCTGCAAACGCTGATACTGCCCATAAAATAATGCTTTATTTTGCCATTCAAAATCATAAGCATAGGTTAAAGCTTGTCGAAAGCGAATATCACTAAATGGCGCACGACGAGTATTAAATACGAGACTTTTTGTGGGAATCGGTCGTTCATGTTTAAAGCGATATTTGACAATTTTACCGTCTTTAAAAGCAGGAAAATTGTACGCTCCCACCCAATTACGTGCAGTCTTTTCCTCATATAACGTAAATTGACCTGCTTTAAAGCCTTCAAAGGCAATGTCAGGACTGCGGTAATATACATATTTCAGATGGTTAAAATTATATCGACCACGATTAACAGCTAAGTTCTGCCCCCAATACTCAGGATTGCGCTTGTAGCGAATACTCCTACCTGCATCGATCGTCTCAATTGTGTAAGGGCCTGAGCCTAATATGGGCTGCAATGTAATTTGAGTAAAATCTTTTTTTGCCCAATCTTTTTTGGAATAAATCGGCATTTGCGCCAAAATCATGGGCATATCAGTGTTGTGTCCAGATTTAAAACTCATCCTCACCTGATATTTAGATAAAACATCTGTTTTGTCCAAATCCGCTAAGTACATTTGTAGACCGGGATTTGATTTAGTTTGAAAGGTATCAAAACTAAATTTAACGTCTTCAGCAGTGAGTTCAGAACCATCACTAAACCGTGCTTTTGGGTTTAAATGAAAAATAACAAAATTAGTTTTTTTCGGGTCAAATGTCACCTTTTCGGCAAGCAATGGATACATCACACCAGGTTCATCTAAAGATGAACTCATCAAGCTATCAAAAAGATAATTGATACCTTCAACAGAACGCCCTTTTCCATTCATGCTGTTTAAATTATCAAAACTCCCAATACTCGAGGTCGTGATATATCCCCCTTTATTGGCAAGAGGATTGGCATAGGGCATTGCCTGTAATTGATGATATTGAGGGCTACTATGTATGGCAAGAAAAGGCGTGGTCTGCAACGCAGCCCACGCCCCTGTTGAAAGTATGCTCAAAGTCACACCAAACACGTAACGCGAAGTTGAAGCAGAATACATTCAACTTAACTCCTTAATGTTTGGACTCAGTTTGGTACTTTAATGACTTCACCAATACGTAACTGAGCAGACGGTTGTATATCATTCATTTCAGCAAGTTTTGATGTATCAAGTCCATAACGGCTTGCTAAACCAATCAATGTATCGCCGCGTTTAATACGGTATTCACTGATAGTTTTAGGGACTTGTAAATTTTGACCGACACGAAGCCCAGCACGCGGATTCAAGTTATTTAATTCAGCCAATGCTGCCACAGTTAAACCTGTCCGACTAGCAATCGAATTTAAAGACTCGCCTGATTTCACAGTATAGCTTTCAGTATTTGTTGGTTTCACATTGCTCGTAGAGGATTTAGCTTCCGTTTTTTTGGTTTCAGTTGCTTTACTAGCTACATCAGCAGGTAGTTCACCATCTACTTTTAAACGCTGCCCTACACGAATCGCACTATTGGTATTTAGGCCATTTAATTCAGCTAAATAACGTAATTGAAGATGATATTTCTTCGCAATCACACCCAATGTTTCACCTGATTTCACCACATGAATATCGGTCGCATCAACGGAATTCGTTCGTGTATTGGTTTTGCTTTCAATTTTGGTCGCCTCAGCTTTGGTTTCTACTTTAACCGGTGCGACATCACCTGTTAATTTTAATTTCTGCCCAACGCGTAGACCAGAACTACGCTCTATACCATTTAAATTTGCGACATAGTCCATGCCTAAATCATAGCGACTAGCAATGCCTGTCAGTGTATCGCCAGACTGCACCACATATGTATCCGGAACAGTTGAACTTGCAGGAACTTTAATGCTTTGCCCAGCCATCAGCCCACTATTTACCGACATATCATTTAGACTCGCCAATTCTGACAAACTGATTTTTGACCGCGTCGCAATACTGTAAAGGGTATCACCACGCTGCACTTTATAGCTTTCAACTTTATACGCAGGATCAACTTTGACATTTTCAATGCGATTCACGACTTTGCTTTCGAGCTTCTCAACTTCTGCTACAGCTTGTAATGGCACATTAATTTTTTGTCCCACCATCAAGCTACTGCCAGCCGTTAAACCAGTTGTTAAATCTGCCAACTCTTGATTTGACAGCGCATAACGATCTGCAATGAGTTTTAGATATTCACCACGTTTTACCGTGTAGGATTTGGTTTGAACTTTTGCAGATTTTTCGACAACTTGAGCTGCTTTCTTGTCAGCTTCCAATTTTGCTTTAGATGCTGGCGTTTCTTTTAAGGATAATTTCTGCCCAACATATAAACCACTCGTGGTGGTTAAACCATTGTAATCGGCGAGTTGCTTCGTACTTAAACCAAATTGACTCGCAACAGCTGTAAGACTGTCATTTGCTTTCACCACATAGCTATCTGCGATAGGCTTAGCTTTCGATTCTTCATTATTTTGCACAATCGGTTTCGCATCATATAAATAGATGGTCGTACCGACATACAAGGTCGAATCTGGCGAAATTTGGTTCCAAGCTGCAATATCACGCCAATTCACGCCATTTTTCATCGCGATCAACGCTAATGTGTCGCCCGCCAAAACTGTATAAGTACTGCGTTTACCTTTAGGTGGTACAACTACAATTTCAGAATCTGTACGAATGACATTTTTACCTTGGTTGCGTTTGGCTTCTTCGGAATCTGCACCTGTATTTTCAGCCACGCTTTTCGGGTAAGAGAACCCTTTCGTCAGTTCTTTACCTTGTTGGTCTGCAATTGACTGACTGGTCTGAATCGCAGTCAACTTAATCTTGCCATCATAAGGATCGACAATTTCAGTGCCTTTCGGCGCAATAGCTTTAATTTCCTGAACGACTTCTTCTTGTTCTGCTTTAGTCGCTACTGGTTTTAATACCTCATCGACTGTTTTGGTCTCACCTTCAGCTTTAATAGCCGCCATGATTTGCTCACGCTCATTTGCGCTGAGTGGTGGCTCGACAGATACGGCTTTCACAGGCGTCGAAGGTGTTACAGCGACTGGAATACGCGGCGCACTTGGAATATCACTATTCGATGCAAATGCAGCCAAAGCAGATGATCCTATTGGCGTTTTGCCTTTCGTTCCTGATGGAACACTCGGCGTTACCGTTGTAGCGACTACAGGTGGTTTGGCAGAAGCTGTCACTGTCGGCTGTGTTTTAAGCGTAGGTGGCGTCACTTTAGCGGGCTGAATAGTTTTACTATTTAATTCCGGCGGAGTAACACGTGACGGTGTTATTTCAACATTATTTTTTGGTAAGTTATAAGTTGAATTACTTGCCCAATAACCTGATGAACCACCTGATTGTAATTTTTTCAAACGTGCATCAACTGATGGACTCACATCCGCAGGAATTAAAATCCGCATTGGGCTGCTGCTATCAATCACATCGCCACGATGACCAGGGTTTAGTGCATAGAGTTCTGCACGGCTTAAACCGGTAATAGATGCAATTTCATTTAAATTTGCAGGCCCTACAGCCACTTCACGAAAGTGTGGACGGTTGGCAATTGGTGGCAAACTTACGCCATAGGCACTTGGATTTTTAATAATTTGAGCAACAGCCAAGAAACGTGGGACATAGTTCATGGTTTCTTGGGGCAGTTTTAGCGACCAATAATCCGTTGGCAAACCTGCCGCACGGTTACGGTTAATCGCCTGTTGAATGCGGCCCGGCCCTGCATTATATGCAGCCAAAGCCAATTCCCACGAACCGAACTGGTTATGTAGCGCACCTAAAAACTCATAAGCTGCACGCGTTGATTCCACTACGTCACGACGACCATCATACATTGAGGTTTGTTTTAAGCCGTAAATACGTCCAGTACTTGGAATAAATTGCCATAAGCCCGCTGCGGCTGCACTTGAGGTTGCTGCTGGGTCATAAGAACTTTCAATCACTGGTAATAACGCCAACTCAGTCGGCAAACCACGACGTTCTGCTTCTTTAACCGTGTGATATAAATAACGGGACGCACGCGCACTTAAACGATCAATATATGGTTGACGTGAAATAAACCAACCACGCTGCGCTTCAATTCGCGTATCCCAGTGGTTCAAATCCATTTTGAAACCCACAGTCATACGCTTCCAGACATCACCATGCTTCAGTACTAAAAGGCGATCGCCTTCTACGGCACGCATGTCTGTTGCAGAAAGTAAATCTTCGAGTGAATCTAAACTATTGGCATCGAGAAAGTTTGAGCCAACTTGTTTACTTGCTGAGTTCTGCTTAGTCGTTTGCGATGAAGAACAGCCCGTCAGACCAAGAGCTGCGAGCGCAGAACCCAAGACTGTAAATTTAAAAATTTGTGGTAACGTAGGCTGCCAGACAGTCGCAGTTGATTTATACATAAAAAAATCCAGACAACTCATATAAAATTTATTTTTTAGATATGCCATTGTAGTGAAGCAGAACACAGACACAAGGCGTTAATTTAACGCTATTTCAGTATAAATGTTACAAGAAATTAAAAAAATCGCCAGAAATGGATTTCTCTCTGTCATTTGCGTTATACAATATACGGTTCTGAATGCTTGTTTTTCTCCGGATTTGATTTATGTCTCAAACAATCACGCTTTATGTTGATGGTGCATGTAAAGGCAACCCTGGCTTAGGAGGTTGGGGGGCCTATATCATCCGTGAAACTGGAGAAGAAAAACTCTGCGGCGGCGAAGCTGAAACCACCAATAACCGTATGGAATTGACTGCTGCAATTGAAGGCATTCAACACTGTCCGTCCGATGCAAAACTGATTATTTGGACAGACTCTAACTATGTCAAACAAGGCATTACCGAGTGGATACATGGTTGGAAAAAGAAAAACTGGAAAGATGTTAAAAATCCTGATCTGTGGAAATTACTGGATACAACTTGTCAGGGTCGGGAAATTGAATGGAACTGGATTAAAGGGCATGCAGGCCATCCGGGAAATGAAATGGCTGATCAATTGGCCAATCTAGGCGCAGAAAAAACCCTCGAACGCATCAAACAAGCAGCATCTACAGCTGAAGCACCTAAAAAAAAAGCTGAACCTGACTGGCTATTAAATGATCCGTTTGGACTTGAATTTGCTGATAGCGAGGATGAAGCAGAAGAAATCTCTGCTGAGAAAACTATTGACGCAGAGCAGATTGATGACATTGCGATAGAACAACAAACAACTGACACTGCTTCAACGTTGAATGAAGCTGCTCCTACACAGTATAAACAAGCTGCTGAAATCCATCCAATGATTTTCATTACACCAGCAACAGTTGATGTATCTGGCCCACGACAATTAATTTTGGATACGGAAACCACAGGTTTCTATTTCCAAGATGGCGACCGTATTATTGAAGTCGGTGCAGTGGAAATGATTAACCGCAAACTGACCGGTAGCTCAATTCATATTTATATCAACCCGCAAAAACCTGTCGGTGAATCTGAAAATATTCACGGAATCAGTGATGACTTTCTAAAAGACAAACCACTGTATGCTGAAATTGCTGATGTCTTATTTGACTATCTAAAAGGCGCAGAAATCATTGCGCATAACGCAACCTTCGATATGAACTTCCTTGATATGGAGTTCAAACGTGCCGGTTTTGTGGCCTTATCTGAAGTTTGCGAAGTCACCGATACCTTGGCTATGGCCAAAGCCAAGCATCCAGGCCAGAAAAACTCACTCGATGCATTAGTGCGTCGTTACGAAATTCCACAACGTGACCGTACCTTCCATGGTGCCTTACTCGATGCGGAAATTCTGTCTGACGTATACCTAGCAATGACGGGTGGTCAGGTATCCTTTGATATCGATGCACTGACCCACTCGCAAAATGAAGATGGTTCGCAAACCCGCGCCGCTGTTGAAATAGAATTACCAGTGATTTTACCTTCAGCCGATGAACTTGAAGCCCATGAGACATGGGTCAAACAATTTGAAGAAAAACATGGTACACCTTGCCTTTTTGCGAAATAAAATCTAAATTTCGTGTTACTTTTTGTATATAAACAATTCTTACATACGCTATAGTAAAACCATAAACATGGACCGCCTTAAGGGGCGGTTAATAAACAAGATAAAACATCTAGGAAAGGTGCAGATACATGTCTTACCAAACCTCTATCCATTTTGATCCAACGGCTTTGCTGATAATAAAAAATGAGGTTGATAACTCAATCAAGTTAGTCGAATCAGCAGTCAGCACCTTAGTTGAAGATCAAACTTTACCTTTCGGGATTGATGATGCACTGATTCAATTTGAACAATGTGCTCAAGTACTAGCTTTAGTTGATATGCCAAGTTTGGCAAAAATCGCTCAATATTCAGCAGAGTTAATGCGCAAGATCATGGGGAATCCTGCGCAAATTAACACTCAAGAGGTCATCGCACTGAGCGAAGGCACGACCATGCTGAAACGCTATATCGAATTTATCTGCTTGCGTGAAGTTAAAATTCCACAGTTCCTGCTGGACAGTCTTAATCGTCTAGAACTGTCTTTGGGTAAACCTCTAACGTCGGAAGGCCAACACATTGAGTCCCTACTCGATTGTATTACTCCTGACTTTGACTTACCTCAAGCTCCTGCACTTGAAAAATCAAAATACGTTCACCGTCTGTATAAGTTGGCGTTGAATAAATTGATTAAACAAGAAGAAACTGAGCTGGATTTGCAAGCGATTAAATTGGTCGGTACGTATTTAGCAGGTCTTTCAGACAAACATCCAAGCAAACAATACTGGAACTTGGTTTTTGTTGCGTTTAATCAAATTGATCAAATCTTAATTACCGATGCTCGTTTACGTACCTTGGTAAGCATTGAACGCAATATGGCTCAATATTTTGCAGGAACTGAGCGCTTTAAAGCATCCATTTCTGATTTAGCCAATGTCTTAAGTCTAAGCATTAGCCAAGAAGATGACATTTCTCATCATATTCGTGGCAAGTTAAATATCGGTGAAGACCTTCTTACCGACACCCAATTGCAAGTTTTCAGTCGTCATTTATATGGTCCTGACTTCGAAACCATGCATACCATTGGTGAATTGGTTACGACTGAAATGACGCAAATTCGTAATGATATTGAATTTAACTATCAAAATATGACGCCTGAAAAAACCCAAGAACTTCAAGCGAAATTGAACGAATTGGCAAATATTTTCAAAGTCTTGAACTTAAATGAAGCGTATAACGACCTGTCGCGTCAAGCTGCGTCATTAGGTAATGCTGAGATTTTACAAGATGAAAGCTTTGCCCAGCAGTTGATGAACAATATCTTGTCTGCCATGAACTCGATTGGTGTGCTTGAGCGTCATCACACTTCTAGCCGCTTACAACTTCGTGTGAATAATATGAATATTTCACTCGACCGTTTAGATGAAGCACACGCTGCTCTGTTAAATGAGACCAAGGTTTTAATTGATGCTGCTAGCCAATCTTTGGTTCAGTATTTACAAAACCAAGATTTGACACAACTTGAAGCGACTGCAACTCAATTCCGCGAAATTGGTGGTGCAATGTTGTTCCTCAATGCAGATGCGGCTCAAAATGCACTGAACTCAACAGCTCAATTCATTTTGAAACGAGTTGAATCGTCAACAGCCATTGAAGCAAATGAAGTGAATCAAGCATTAGATTCATTGGCAAGCGCAGATATGTTGATTGACAATTTAAAGAACAAACAACCTGTTTTACAGGGCATGTTTAAGGTAGCATTGGACAGTAGCGAAAAACTGAAATCAGCAGCGGCCTAATGTCTAAATTATCACTTGCGTATATCTTCAAACAACAGCAATTGCTAGTCGATGAAAACTTTCAACTTCCCGAAGTTGAACAACTCGCAAGTGATTTAAATATTGGCACGGGTGATCGAGTGATTGCCCGTGACCTACTTGAAAATGAGCCTATTCCTGATGGCTTACAACTCATCCCTATTCGCCAGCTTCTACAATTGTGGAATGTTCAACAATTTGAACAAGCCAGCCGTGCTATTCAACTCTTAGAATGGCGTCGTAATCATAAATTTTGTAGCCACTGCGGCACAGCAACTCAAGTCCATGCCACAGAATACGCCATGGTTTGTCCCACTTGCGGTTATCACCAATACCCTCGTGTCAATCCTTGTGTCATTACCGTCATTACCCGTGGTGAAGATGAAATCTTATTGGCAAAAAATGCAAAAAATGTCCGTGCCATGTATGGACTGATCGCGGGTTTTGTTGAAGTCGGTGAAACTTTAGAAGAAGCGGTTCGTCGTGAAACTGAAGAAGAAGTGGGTTTAAAGGTCAAAAATATTCAATACTTAGCCAGCCAACCTTGGCCCTTCCCAAGTAATTTAATGATCGCCTTTAAAGCAGAATATGCTGCTGGTGAACTTCAATTACAAGAAGAAGAAATCAGTGATGCAGCTTTCTTTAAATTTGATGCATTACCTGAAATTCCTTTCAAAGGCAGTATCGCCCATTCGATGATTATGCATGTCATTCATGGTTCTGCTGTTGCAGATGATACCCAGGCATGGTTATAAGCTACTGCTTTTGAGGAACTTAGAAATAAAAAAAGCCGCCTCAGTGTGGTTTTTTTATTTCTCACTAATCATGTGTATTCACTGCATATTTAAATAATTGAATATTTTTTATCCACAAGCTGGTCGATTTATTCTACTTTTAAATTCAAATTAAAATAACTTACCCACAATATTAAATTCAAAATAATGCCAAAAAATAAATCTATCTGCAAAAGATAAAATATAAAAATCTAATATAAATAAATAAGATAGGAAATTTATGAAACTAAATTTAGCAATTTAGTTGCTTATTTTTAAATAAAATAAATAGTTTAGTAAGTTTATGGTAGATAGTACTTTATTTAATCAAATAATTATGTTAAAAATGCGTTTAAGAAATAGTAATTAACGATAAATAGATCGGAAAGAATATCTATGAAAGTCGTGCAAGAAGAAAACTTATCGCAAGTTGACCATCACATGGAATCTCGATATCAAATCGAGCCAATGTCCTGCTTATTTTTTATGTTAGGTATGCTGATTTGTGCATACGTGTTACATACTTTTATTTTTTAATCTATTCAATAAAAAAAACCGGCATTTGCCGGTTTTTTTATGCCTTTAGGATTATGCGTTGCGTTTTGCAAAGTCATCCATAAAGTTAACCAGTGCTTGAACGCCTTCTAGCGGAACAGCATTATAAATACTTGCACGCATACCACCCACTGAACGGTGACCAGCTAAATTCAGCAAGTGGTTTTCTTCAGCTTCTTTCAAAAATTGTTTTTCCAATTCTGGATTCGCCAAAGTAAATGGTACGTTCATGATTGAACGGAATTCTTTTGCAATTGGATTTGCATAGAAATCGCTTGAATCAATATAACCATAAAGTAATTCAGCTTTTGCCATATTCGCTTTATAAATTGCGTCTACACCGCCCTGCTCAAGTAACCATTCAAAAACGAGGCCAGATAAGTACCATGCATAAGTTGAAGGTGTATTCACCATTGAACCATTTTTCGCTTGAGCTGAATATTTCAAGATACTTGGAATATCTGCTTTCGCTTGATCCAATAAATCATCACGAATAATCACCAAAGTTAAACCAGCAGGACCAATATTTTTCTGAGCACCTGCATAGATTAAACCGAACTTAGATACGTCTAATGGTGCAGATAAAATGCTCGATGAAAAATCGGCAACCAATGGTTTGTCCGTTTCAGGAATGTTGGCAAACTGAAGACCACCAATAGTTTCATTATCTGCATAATGCACATAAGCCGCATCATCAGATAAGTTCCAGGTGCTTTGATCAGTAATCGCAAGTTTACCGTCAATGGTGGTACCCGCTTCAACAACATTAATGTCGCCATAACGCTGTGCTTCTTTCAACGCTTTTTCAGACCAAATACCAGTGTGGATATAGTCTGCTTTGCTGTTTTTACCCAATAGGTTTAATGGGATCGCAGAGAATTGAAGTGATGCGCCACCTTGAAGGAATAACACTTTATAGTTGTCTGGAATATTCATCAGCTTACGAAGATCAGCTTCTGCTTTCTCTGCCACAGCGACATAGTCTTTACTACGGTGGCTCATTTCCATGATCGAAAGGCCTTTGCCTTGCCAGTCAAGCATTTCAGCTTGAGCTTTTTCTAAAACGGCAGTGGGTAATGCAGCAGGACCGGCACAGAAGTTGTACGCGCGCATGAGTTTTCCTTTCAAAGTGAAACACAATAAAATGATGGCATTTAACCATATCTGACGCGTGCTTGCAGTAGTTAAAGCTGAAAATATTCCAATGCTGTCTGACATTTAAAGTCAAAATTTCAATAAAGATCAAAATTAATTCTTCTTAATTCAAATTATTAGATTTACTGATATTTTTTATCCCTTGAAGTGATGCTAATTTAAGGTCTTGATGTGCGAAAATGACGTGCGCTGCGAAGATAAAATTTATTTACACATGTATATGAAACAATACAACAACTTAGTGAATTTACCCAACTTCATCACAATGACTATAATGAACCCATCCTAGCTGTGAGTGTATTTTTATGCCTTTACCTCGAACAGATTATTCTATAAAAATTAAACATACATTTCGTTCAGGTTTACTGCTTGGCCTTGGTTGTTTCAGTGGCTTTTTTAGCCCCACCGTACTTGCGCAAAGTATCAGTTATAGCCAAGCAGAACAAAGTCTACTCACCAGCTCGTATAGTACTCAGGCCAACCAAGCGCTACAACAATCTGCCGAACTTCAAGCTCAGGCCATGAAAGGCCTTGGTTTACCTCGTGTGGATTTAAACGTCCGTGCCTATGCCTTTCATAATGAACTCGATATTCCTCTCGGCGCCTTAAAAAACAACTTAGAACAAACGCTGAGTAATGGCATTAATAATAAAATTGATGAAAGCTTACCGAGTGATTTGGCAGACCCATTAAAAGACAGTCTGCAACAGCCAATCCGTGATGGTGTCGAATTAATTCCAGATTCTTCCCAAGTGGTCTTAGATGATCAAGTGATCCGCCCTACCGTTTCCGTAATGATGCCGCTGTATACCGGTGGGTTAACGTCTAGCACCAAGGAAATTGCCAATATTCAAGCCAAACGCAGCGCGATAAGCAGTGAACAACAACAAGATGTGCAACGTTTTGAATTAATCCAAGCCTACTTCAATGCTCAATTACAAAAAAAATTAGTCGAAAGCAGCCGCTTCAATTTAAATGCGATGCAACAACACTATGCCAATGCGCTCAAAATGGAACAACAGGGTTTTATTAGCAAAGGCCAGCGTATGCAATTTGAAGTGGCGAAGAATAATGCACTCAGAACTTTTCAAAATACTGAAGCGAATCTCCGCTCTAGCTTATTTAAGTTAAACAACTTAATGCAAAGCAGCCAAATTACTGATCTTACAACGCCATTATTTATCAATCAGCAACACAATCAAAATATAACCGCCTTACTAAAAAGTTATCAGGATCAGTCTAGTTTGGTGCGTAAAATGCAATTGGACAGTCAATTGGCTGGTGCTAATGTGAAAGCCCAAAGCGCAGCAAAAAAACCCAACGTCTTTGCCTTTGGTGAATATAGTCTTGACGATAAACAAAACTGGATCGTTGGTGTTGCCGCTCGCTACAACTTATTTTCAGGTATTGATAAAAACAAATCCGTACAAGCTGCTGAACTTCAACGCTATGCATCTGAGTTAATGACTGAGCGTACCAAACAAGAAATTGAAAGCCTGATTTATAGCTCATTTAATGAAGTCACCAGCGCTCAGCAAAGTCACCTGTTGTTACAGCAAAACCTAAAAGCTGCTCAAGAAAATTTAAGAATTCAACAGCTTTCATTTAAGGAAGATACGGGTACGGCCACACAAGTCATTGATGCACAAAATGCATTGAACGGGCTACAAAGTGAAATGGCGCTTAATGCTTATAAATACGTGATGTCACTCGCAACACTGCTACAAAGTCACGGGAGCATTGACCAGTTCCAAAGCTATATCAATCAATCACACACCGACTATATTCGCTAAGCTTAGCCGAGGGGAAACCATATGAATCAGGAACCGACTGATCACCAAGAAGATGCCTCCGCGAAAGCTGAAACATCCCAATCCAATGTCTCGACTTCAGACGTTTCACCTACAGCAAATACTGCTGAGGATACTCAAGAAAAAGTGGCTATCAATACAGATGCAGAGACGAAAAATAGCTCTGTGCAAAGTCGCAATAAATCTGCTTTGATCAAGTTCGGGATTGGCATTGTCTTGGTTCTGCTTTTGGCATTGATTGTATTTGGCTTATGGAAAAGTTATCAGCCCAAGCAGGTTGAATTACAAGGTCGAGTTGAGGCTGAAACCATCCACATTAGTACCAAAGTACCTAGCCGTATCGAAGAAATATATGTGCAGGACGGTGAAAAAGTACAAGCAGGTCAAGCACTGGTTCGTTTAACCAGCCCCGAAGTCGATGCAAAGAAACAACAGGCTTTAGCTGCACTTCAATCTGCGCAAGCACTGCAATCCACAGCTGAACGTGGCTCTCAACAAGAAAATATTGATAGTTTATATGCCAATTGGCAAAGTCTAAAAGCACAGCAACAATTGGCGCAAACCACCTACCAACGTGGTCAAAACCTCTATAAAGAAGGTGTCATTTCACGACAACGCCGTGATGAAATGCAAGCTGCCGCAGTGTCTGCTGCACAAATGACAGAAGCGTCTTATCAACAATATGCGCGTGCAAAACGTGGCAGTACACCGCAACAACAAAGCTCGGCAGATGCCCAAGTCAAGATTGCGCAAGCCGCGTTGGCCGAAGCAAATGCACTTGAGGCTGAAACCAAATTGTTTGCACCGTCCAATGGCACCATTTCAAAAACCTATGGCAAAGTTTCAGAATTAGTTGCGATGGGTGTGCCCGTTGTAAGCCTGATTCAAGATGATAGCTTATGGATTAGCTTAAATGTCCGTGAAGACCAGTATGCTCAAGTGTATCAACTCAAGACCATGCAAGGATTTATACCGGCACTGAACAAATCTGCCGATTTTAAAATTGATCACATCGAAGCCGAAGGTGAATTTGCAACGATTAAAACTACGCGGCAAACGGGCGGCTATGATATTCGTAGTTTTAAAGTCCAACTGAAACCCGCTCAGCCGATTGCTGACTTAAAAGTGGGTATGAGCGTTTTGTTTAAAATTGAAGAGCGTAAATAATGTTTAGGGGCATTCTGCGTGAGTTTCGCTATTTGATGCAGCATAAATGGGACTTGTGTATGGTCACACTTGCCCCTGCCCTTGTGATTTTGCTCTTTACCAATATGTTTGCTCAAGGCAAACCAGATCATTTACCCATTGCGATCATAGACCAAGATCAAAGCAGTTTAAGCCGTAACATTACTCATTTTGCGCAGCTGAACCATACCTTAAAAGTAGCCACCATTACACCCAGTATGGATGATGCTGAAAAGCTTTTAAATCAGACTCAAATTTGGGGCTATATTCATATTCCTGCTGGTGCAGAGCAACGACTGGTTCAAGCAAAAGATGCAGAAGTCAGCATTGCCTATAACCAAAGCTATTTTAGTGTCGGCAATAGTATTTCATCAGCCATGCTGCTAAGTACATTGCAAGCCATGGCCGATTTTAGTGGTCATCAGTATTTAGAAAATACAATTCCCTACCTCGATGCACCGACACCCAATGTCAAAATTTCACCTTTATATAATCCAGGTTTAAATTATGAGTTCTATTTAGAGCCGTACATGATTCCTGCGATTCTGCATTTATTACTGTGTTGCTGTGTCGCATTTTCAGTCGGTCAAGAAATCAAATATGACACTGTAAATCAATGGGTGAAACCGACTTCTGTCTTTCAAGCTTTAATCGCTAAAAATCTCAGTTATGTTTTCATTTTTACCGCTTGGACATGGGCATGGATGTTCTGGCTAATCGTGTTTCGAGGGTGGTTTGTTCAGGGTTCATTACTGCTCATTTTGCTCGGGCAATTGTTTTTTTATACAGCCTATGCCTTTATCAGTTCTACTGTAGTTTTGGCGACACGTGATCTCACCAAATCTTTTGGTTTTATTGCGGTATATGGTGGCTCATCACTGAGTTTTGCAGGGGTGACATTGCCGCTGAATAACGCGCCGATGTTTACAAAATTCTGGGCCAATATTATTCCCTATACGCCTTATGCCAAATTACAAACAGAACAATGGGTCATTGGTAGCCCAATCTCCATTTCAATCACACCGCTTGTCACCCTGATCATTTACTGTCTGTTCTATTTGGTTCTTGCCAGCTTCTTTTTACGGAAAGTACTGAAGGAGCAAAGCATATGAATAAAATCGTGTCATTTCTATCAACTTTGCTCAGACACTATATTCAAACCTTTAAAGATATTGTTAAGCACAGTTCGATTTTTACCACCTTAGTGCTTTCTGTTTTTCTTTACAGTTTTTTTTATCCCATTGCTTATCAAGCGGAACACGCAGAATCGCTCCCCATTATTGTGGTGGATGAGGAACAAAGCATACTCACCAATACGATTATTGGTGCTGTAGCCAATAGTCCCAATGTAGAAATTCGAGCTGTGACTGGTAATTTTGCGGAAGCTGAAAATATGCTCCGAAGTCAGCAAGCTGACGGGATTTTACTGTTGCCGAGTAATCTTTCAAATAGCATTCGCCGTGGTGAAACCGGTGGAATTGGTTTATATCTCAGTGCTGCAAACTTTCTAAAGACGCAAAAAATTGGCTTAGGTTTAGCCAGTTCGATGGAAAATGCTCTCGGCGAATATGCAGAAAAATTCCAGAACATATCCGATTTTAGCCCAGCTTTATCTATCCATAAGATTCCATTGTTTAATCCACTTTCAGGCTACGGCAGCTATATTTTCCCAGCGGTTGCTCCCTTAATTATTCATCAGACGATTTTATTGGGTCTGTGCATGCTGATTGCGACCTATCGACAAAACACCACTTGGCGTCCGAGCTATACACAATTGGCTGGCATCTTCTTGTGTATTTTGACCATAGGAACGTTGGGATGCTTCTATTTATTTGGTTTTACCTTTTGGCTGAACGACTATCCACGGGGTGGAAATTTTTGTGGCATGTTCATTGCTGTGCCCATCTTCCTCAGTTGTATTATTGCGATGACACTCTTTCTAGCCACCTTTCTTGACCTGCCAGAACGTGCAGGACATCTCATCGTTTTTAGTTCTATTCCGCTATTTCTACTTTCGGGAACGGCATGGCCACATGCAGCTATGCCTAAATGGATGCAAATACTCGCTCAAGCATTACCTTCGACCCAAGGCATTCAAATGTTCCTTCAACTCAATCAGATGGGTGTGCCTACAGTAATCGTCATCCCAAAACTGCTTTATCTCACAAGTATTGGACTGATTTTTTTATGTCTTGCTGTCTGGCGTTTAAAGTTTGCCAAAAGATAAAACTGTTTGTGCTGTAAGACATGTCTGGTCTCAAGCGAAATGCGTTCAAACCTATTCATCATAGACTCGAACGCTTTGTATCTAATCATGTCTCAAATTTAAATTCTTGCTGTCATCTATTA
Organism: Acinetobacter sp. YH16056_T; assembly: GCF_024605895.1. Classification (NCBI taxonomy): domain Bacteria; kingdom Pseudomonadati; phylum Pseudomonadota; class Gammaproteobacteria; order Moraxellales; family Moraxellaceae; genus Acinetobacter; species Acinetobacter sp. YH16056_T. The sequence goes on from NZ_CP094545.1 coordinate 2,247,588, forward strand.
GCTGTATGCATTTGGCGTGACAGTCGATGCTTCATCCACTTGAATATCAAAATCATCTGCATCTGAGGTGATCTCAGTAACCAAATCATCTGATTCTTTTTCTGCAGCGTTTTCAAGCCAGAATCCTTTCACTTTATCGTCCTCATCATGACCTGCAAAGACCACACTCATATACAGTTCTTTTTGCGGATAATCATATTTATACACAATTGTTGTGGTCTTACCTTCTCCCAGCCGAGTATTTGCCATTCGCTGAATCACTTGCGCTTCAGCGCTAGGTTGACCTGCAGGAATCAGCTTTTTCATACGTGAAAACAGCTCTGGATCTGCTAGCATCGCATCACGAACATTTTCTTCAACCAATGCCAAAAAGCTGTCTTGATGGGGTTGGTGTAGTGCTGCGAATAATTTTTCTGACTTAGTACGCTGTGAGCTTGTCTCACTTGGTAGGCTTGATTCGAATTTTGCAATCAAGAAATCGCCAATTTTTTCACAAGCCGTTATAGGTAAGATTAAAGCGATGATGACGACTAATTTTTTCAACACCGTACAAGCCCTCTGGTTATTATTAAAATATATAAAGTTAAAATTTATTTCGGATAATCTGTGTGATTTATAGAATTTTCACTGATTTATCTGCCTGACAAGTATAAAGCAAACTTCTATATAAAAATGAAAAATACAGGCTCACATTTAGTTTTTCGATCTTTCTAGGTAAATCAGAGATTTCGTGAAGCGTTTATTAATAACTCAATTTTATTCGTTTTATAAATTAAAATTAATAATCAAATCGTTTATACGACTAAAAATGATAATTTATCGATCAAACAGTTTGGTTTTTATCAAAATCGTTGGCTGTATTCTCATATAAACTGCAAAATATTGTCGTATTTATCTCCCAAATTATTCAGAACTTTTTGTCATGGCGGATTCAGTCTGTCTGCAACATTTGTTCGTGGATGACTGTGGGCTTTTTTCTCCCAAATCTGACATAAGAGCTGATGTATGAAAAAGATTAAGGTGAGCCTTGCCTGGCAAATCGTGATTGCTCTCATTCTAGGTATACTTGTTGGTGCTTTCCTACACTATTCTCCTGAATATCGTGATGCTTTAGTTAATAACTTTTTGACTCCTTTGGGCTCAATTTTTATTAACCTCATTAAGATGATCGTTATTCCGCTTGTTGTGTCGATGCTTATTTTAGGTATTGCCAATACAAGTCACGGTAGTAACTTAGGTAAACTAGGTTTCAAAACGATTATTTATTTTGAAATCATTACCACCGTTGCTATTTTAGTCGGTTTAGTTGCAGCCAACGTATTCCAACCTGGTGCCGGCATTGATATGTCTGCATTGACGCAAGTCGATATTTCATTCAAAGTATCAAGAAACAACACATGAAGTCAGTGAACATTCTCATGGTTTGATTCAAACAATACTTTCACTTATTCCATCTAACTTTTTTGCAGCTTTGACGAGTGGTCAAATGCTCCCAATCATCTTTTTCTCTGTGATGTTTGGTGTAGGTTTAGGTGCGCTTGATCAGGAAGTAAAACAACCTTTAATTAAAGTGTTGACCGCTGTTTCTGAAACGATGTTTAAAGTTACGCACATGATCATGATGTTTGCACCTATTGGTGTATTCGGCCTGATTGCAGCGACTGTTGCGAATTTCGGCTTCAGCTCTCTTGTGCCACTGCTTAAGCTCGCAGTTTTAGTTTATGGTGCAATCTTCTTCTTTATTTTTATAGTATTAGGTGCCGTTGCCAAGTTCTGTGGCTTCAGTGTTTGGGCCATTATCAAGATCTTAAAAGATGAATTGATTCTCGCGTATTCAACTGCAAGTTCTGAAACTGTCCTCCCCCGTATTATGGAAAAAATGGAAGCTTACGGTGCTCCGAAACCGATTACCAGTTTCGTGATTCCAATTGGCTATTCATTTAACCTCGATGGTTCGACCCTATATCAAAGTATTGCAGCTATCTTTATTGCTCAGCTTTACGGGATTGATCTGACAATCACCCAACAAGTGATTCTAGTACTGACCTTGATGATTACCTCTAAAGGGATTGCAGGTGTACCTGGCGTTTCTTTCGTGGTCTTGCTGGCGACTCTCGGCAGTGTCGGTATTCCTCTCGAAGGTCTGGCATTCATTGCAGGTATTGACCGTATTTTAGATATGGCACGTACTGTACTGAATGTGATTGGTAACGCGCTTGCGGTACTGGTGATCAGTAAATGGGAAGGCCAATTTGATACTGAAAAACAAAAAAATTATGCCGCTAATCTAAAAGATGCCGCTTAATTTTATGCCATAAAAAAGGACGCTTCGGCGTCCTTTTTTACAGCTTTGTTTTATTTTTTACCAAACTTTATTTATTTTTTTCACCAAACACTGAAATATTAAAATCTCGAATTTTGTTAGTTCCTGCCGGCTTATCAAAACTTACATCATACTGTACAAGGTTTTTATTGGTATAACCGTACTCATAAGTGACCGTATATAAAGACGGTTTTTCAATGTGCTTAGCCACAATATTTTTGCGTGAGTAATCTTGTTTCGGAATACCTCGTGCAAATTTACGCAGCTCTTTTTCATTCTGTTCAAACTTCGCTTTGAGTTCTGGTTCAAAGTAAGTGTACAGCTTATCAAAATTGCCTTCACGTAATTGATCATAGGCAGCTTGGGCAACTTCAGTCTGTTCAGTACTTGGGTCTGGTATTGCATTTAATGCTTTTTGGCCAATTTGGTCACAACCTGACAACGCTATGACACAACCTAGTAACAAAAAATTTGCCTTCATAACCACACTTATTCCTAATTTAAGCTTTTGAGTATATATAAAACTTCAAAGTTGATATTAAAATTAAGATATCTCTTTAACTTTTCTCTTTCCAACTTGTTGACAATACATTAAATTAAACTCTGTTCACTTACGCAAGGTAAATGAGCTTCACTTTTAATGTATTTAAATAAAGTACCACTGAAAATTCTAAGGGTTTATTTAAGTACCAACTTTAGATGACTACCGATAATTTTAGCCAAAGGATCATCTTGTTTAAATAATACGGTGTAAAATACAGTTTGCTGCTCGTATTCATACTTAAGCTTTGCTTCAATTAGTTCACCATGCACACTATTTTTAATACTTTTATATTCCACCATTTTATAATCTAAAACTTTTTCAAAATATGGAATATATGAAGATATTTCTGGTAATAATGTTGGATCTTCTAACAAAGCTTGATAAAACTTCTCATCTGTTATTTTCTGGATTTGATCTAAATCTTTATCACGTATAGCAACATACAATTGCTCAATGTGTTTAAGTTGCAAAGGTGTCAGCTTATAAGGAATAGATGATTCTTTTTTTATACCTTCATTAAACTCTACAGACGTCGGCTCACTACATCCCATTAATGCAAAACAAATGACTATTCCTTTGGTTCTAATTAATTTTTTGAAATACATTTAAGTCACTATTCTTGTTTATATAAATTTTTGTTAATACTATTCATCTATCAAAAAGGACGCCGTAGCGCCCTCTTTTCTCAATCTTCAATTAGTCTTCTTCAGGCTCATTGAGATCTGATTCATTGTCATTTTGATCAATAATCGTTGAGTCATCTACAAGCTGCTCAGTTTCGATTGCTTCCACTTCTTCAAAAGTTTCGTCTTCTTCAACTGCTTCGATCGCAACAACACCGACCAAGATTTCGCTTTCACCTAAACGGATCAGACGAACACCTTGAGCATTACGACCTGTTTGTGCCACTTCAGACGCACGTGTACGAACCAGTGTACCACCATCTGAAATTAACATCAGCTCTTTAGACGCATCAATCGCTACCGCACCAACAAGTTCACCGTTACGTTCAGATGTTTTAATTGCAATAACACCTTTACCGCCACGTTTCTTAGTTGGGAAGTCATCTACTGGTGTACGTTTACCATAACCATTGGCTGAAGCACAAAGTACTTCACCGGTTTCAGGAACAACCACTAATGACACTATACGGCTAATGAGAACAGAATCAGAGGTATCTTCATCATCAGACTCTACATCCGCATCCTCAGCGTCTTCAGCTTGAGCTGCTGCACCAATGGTCACGCGCATACCACGAACACCTTTGGCAGAACGACCCATTGAACGCACGTCAGTTTCTGCAAAACGAATGGCTTTACCTTCGTTTGAGAACAACATGATTTGTTGTTCGCCGTCGGTAATGGCAACACCGATTAAGGTGTCATCACCATTGAGTTCAATCGCGCGTAGACCGTTTGAACGAACATTCGAGAATTGTTCTAACTCAACACGTTTAATCGTACCGTATTCTGTTGCCATAAATACGTAGAAGTTTTTACGAACGGCTTCTGCTTGCTGTGCAAAGTCATTGATGATTTCATCATCAAGATCAGTGGTAGAAAGCTCTAAGCCCAACTGTTTCAATTGAACACGTAATGCATCAGACAAGTCATCTGCACCGTCTTCAGTCTCAGCAAGTGCAGCTTCTAAACCAGCAAAATGACTATTAATCACTTCATTGGTTTGTAGCTGTGCACTATTGGCTTTTACAAATGCTTTAAAGTCAGCCAAACGTTCTTTAAATTTCTTCGGCGCATCGACCACTGGTAAAATAGCGGTGATGGTCTCGTTTTCATCTAATGGCAATAAGTTCACCATCGGACGACCTTTCGCACCACGAGATGCTTGAGGTACTTCATACACTTTCAAACGATAAACTTTACCCACATTGGTAAAGCAAAGCACTGTTGCGTGGTTTGAAGTCACGATCAAATGCTGGATGTAATCGTCTTCTTTCATTGAAGTTGCAGACTTACCACGTCCACCACGACGCTGTGCAGCGTAGTCTGACAATGGTTGAGTTTTTGCATAGCCTGATTTAGAAACAGTTAGTACCATTTGCTCTTCAGGGATTAAATCTTCACGAGAGAAGTCGATACGTGATTCCACGATATCGGTACGACGTGCATCGCCATATTGTTGAAGGATTAAAGCTAATTCTTCTTTAATCACGTTCATCAATAAGTTGAAATCGTTCAAAATTGCAGTGTATTCAGCAATTTGACCAAGAATTTCTGTATATTCAGCTTGTAACTTGTCTTGTTCTAGACCAGTTAAACGATGTAAACGAAGTTCTAAGATCGCACCTACTTGAGTTGGAGACAGACGATAAATATCACCTGTTAAACCAAATGGACGTGCTGGATCTTCGCCTTCAATTTCATCTGGACGGACAGATACCGCGCCTGCTTTTTCAAGCAATGCAACGACACCACCGCCTGCCCACTCGCCCGCTTGTAAACGTTCGCGTGCTTCGCTTGGGTTTGCAGATGTTTTGATGGTTTCAATGATCGCATCGATGTTTGCAAGTGCAACCGTCAAACCTTCTAAGATATGTCCACGTTCACGTGCTTTACGCAATTCGAACATGGTACGGCGTGTAACCACTTCCTGACGGTGACGGATAAACGCTGCAATAATATCTTTCAAGTTCATTAACTTAGGCTGACCATTATCGAGGCAGACCATGTTAATACTGAATGAATTTTCTAATTGGGTATTTTGGAATAGGTTATTTACAATCACTTCAGCGTTTTCACCACGCTTCAAGTCAATTGCAATACGCATCCCTTCTTTATCTGATTCATCACGAAGTTCAGAAATACCTTCAAGTTTTTTCTCTTTGACCAACTCAGCAATACGTTCAATGGTTTTTGCTTTGTTAACTTGATAAGGAATTTCAGTGAAGACAATCGTGCTACGGCCCGATTTTTGGTCTTCTTCAATGTGATATTTACCACGGATATGCAAACGGCCTTTACCAGTACGGTACGCATCGACAATGCCTGATTTACCGTAAATGATGCCGCCTGTAGGGAAGTCTGGACCAGAAATATGTTCCATTAACCCTTCAATGCTAATGTGCGGATCGTTGGCATAAGCAAGACATGCATTAATGACTTCTGTCATGTTATGCGGAGCCATATTGGTTGCCATACCTACAGCAATACCAGCCACACCGTTAATCAACAAGTTAGGCACACGTGTTGGCATGACTTGTGGAATACGCTCAGAACCGTCGTAGTTGTCTTCCCACTCTACGGTATCTTTCTCAAGATCCGCTAAAAGTTCGTGGGTCAATTTACGCATACGAACTTCGGTATAACGCATTGCTGCTGCACTGTCACCATCGACAGAACCGAAGTTACCCTGACCATCAACCAATTGATAGCGTAAGCTGAAATCTTGAGCCATACGAACAATGGTTTCGTATACAGCTAAGTCACCATGTGGGTGATATTTACCGATGACGTCACCGACTACACGGGCAGACTTTTTGTAAGCTTTGTTGTAGTCATTGCCCAATTCGTGCATTGCAAAAAGCACACGACGGTGAACAGGTTTGAGACCATCTCGGACATCTGGCAACGCGCGTGACACAATCACGCTCATTGCATAATCGAGATATGAGCTCTTCAGTTCATCCTCAATGGCAATCGGTCTAATTTCCGATACGCTCATGCATACTCCTTGTTATACAAGCAGAATTCTGCCCGCATTTATATATCGTAAATCTGTAAAAATTAGTTCAAAAAATACTGAACCAATATCAAAAATCAAGTCGGACAGTATAGCATAAAAACCCTGATTTTTGTGCCAATCATCTTGCACTAGAACCATGATTTTTTGTATTTATTTTAAGCATTTTGATTTTATTTGCTGTGAAAAAAACCTCTACGAATAGAGGTTGTTTAATGTTCAAAATATTTCTTTTCGAAGCTTCAAATTTAGACCCATAAATGTGATAAAAATCACTCTTTATGATATTGCATGACCTCTAATTCTTGAGGCACATGATCATGCTGCAACAATGGGTATGCTGTTAGAAACAAACCTAAAATAAGCGGAAATTCATAAACTTCTTCGATGAAATCTTTATAAGCCAAATCGTACAAAAATAAAAAACTAAGACTTCGACTATGCTCAACTGCATCAGAAATAAGTAAGCCCAATATCACCAAGCCTAATGGACAAATTGGCAAAGCCAAGGTTTTTAGTTTATGTACAATTTCTTGACGCAAATAAGGCGAAAATAGCATAAAGACGACTGGTGCAATCATGAATACCGAAATTAAACGAAAATACGGTTTAGGCGCATCAGGGAAATAGTCACGCCCCCCAGCTAATGCTACGACCAAATAGCAACAACCACCATGCGACAGCCCACAACCAAAATTGTTTCTTTCCATCTTGCATTTCAAGTGGTCGAATATAGAAAAAAGTAAAAATCGCAAAAAACAGCAATAACAATGCTTGGACCGATTCAACTGCTGTAACAGTCATTCCATCAAATAAAGGAAAAGAGATACTTTGTAAAACAGGAAAAAGTAAACAGCAGATCATCAGCACCAATACACTGACTGGTAACTGAAAATCAAATTTCAAAGGGAGACTCAGCCTAAAGGGCAAGTTCAATAAAAAAGCAATGTTAACACAAAATATACAATCCTTTAAGCTTGCTTTAAGTTTAAGATTCAAACTTGAAGGATAAATTTTTATTATTTTATTTTAAATCTTTGTATTTTTTTATAATTTATTAATTTCCATCCTATTACCAAGCGATTGCGCCTGCTTACTTACCATTTAAGTTTTAACATACAAATACCTTACGCTACAGTAGTGTCTAATACCAATAATAAGAAACACTATATGAATTTTGGGTGGTGTTTCAAAAAGTATGCTGACATTAAATGAAGCCATTATTGATGTAAAAAAAGGTTAAGTCGAAAGCTTTAAAATGGTTTTCAATCTTTTTTGAAAAATTACAACTCCTTCTAAAACCGCGCCTAATTCGATGCCTTATTTTGCAATTATTACCTTCAATACCTACAGTAAAAAATTTACCAATACTTTGCTTGCAGTTTTTAAAAGCAGTTATGAAACTGTCCCAATGATCACTTGCAATTCGGGTGTAGTGAATACCTAATTGTTTAAGCTTTGCCTTCAATCGTTGAACTGTAGCTAAGTCTCTTTTACCCCAAACATAAGCAACAATCTCACCTGTTTCTCGATGGTAGGCGTAAATAAGCCATTGTTTATTATTTTTATTTCCCACAAAAGTCCAAAACTCATCAACTTCAAGAGACTCATAATGACTTTGTTTAGGCTGATTTTGGTAGGTCGATTCGGTTAAAGTACGTAAAACTTTACCGATACTGATTCGCTCAACTTCAGCGATATCTCGTATACCACTACCTCTGACCATCAACTGTAATATTTTTCGAGTAATGCCTGAATGACATCCTAGATAGCTCAGAGCATGGTCACCAATAAACTGACGTTTACAGTCTTTGCACTGATAGTTTTGTTTCCCATCTACTTTGATGCCATTTTTCTTTATACTGTCACTGAGGCAGGTTGGACATTTGATTTCTAGAGTTATTCGCATTTCTCTATTTTATCAAAATTCAACCTGCTTTGTTTCAGCATACTTTTTGAAACACCACCGAATTTTGAACTACTAAACTAAGAATCCACTACCCTCATAAGCATGAAACATCTAAGTGCAATTTATATATGTACATTTACGTATAATTAATCGATTAAACATTGCCAAGAAGACCTACTAATTCTTCAAACAATAAAAACGCCCCTAAACCATAAGCTTAGGAGCGTTTTGAACTGCGTTCAGAAATTAGATTTTAGATACTAATTCTGGAACTACAGTGTTCAAGTCACCCACTAACCAGTAGTCAGCTACTGAGTTAATTGGCGCTTCTTCGTCTTTGTTGATCGCAACGATCACTTTAGATTCCTTCATACCTGCCAAGTGCTGAATCGCACCTGAGATACCTACAGCGATGTACAAGTCAGGAGCAACGATTTTACCTGTTTGACCCACTTGCATATCGTTTGGTACGAAACCAGCATCAACAGCAGCACGAGATGCGCCTTGCGCAGCACCAAGCTTGTCCGCTAATGGATCAAGTACAGTGTGATAGTTTTCACCTGAACCAACACCACGACCGCCTGAAACAACTATACGCGCAGCTGTTAATTCTGGACGTTCAGATTTCACGATTTCTTCAGAAACGAACTTAGAAATACCAGCATCACCAGTAGATGCAACAGCTTCAACTGCAGCAGAGCCGCCTTCGCTTGCAACAGCATCAAATGCAGTACCACGAACAGTCGCAACTACAACAGACTCGCCAGACTCTACAGTTGCAATCGCGTTGCCTGCATAGATTGGACGTTTGAAAGTTTTAGGACCTTCAACAGCAATGATGTCAGTGATCATGCTTACGTCAAGTAGCGCAGCAGCACGTGGAAGTACGTTTTTACCTGTTGTTGTTGAAGCAGCAAGGATGTGAGTGTAACCCGCACCGATAGAAGCAACTAATTTAGCAACGTTTTCAGCCAATTGGTTTGCATAAGCAGCGTCGTCAGCAAGCAATACTTTGCTTACACCAGCTACTTTAGCCGCTTGGTCAGCAACTGCTTGAGCGCCTGAACCAGCTACTAATACAGTGATATCACCACCGATTTTTTGCGCTGCAGCAACAACGTTAAGAGTTGCACCATTTAGTGCTTTGTTGTCGTGCTCAGCGATAACTAAAATACTCATGATTTTTATCCTTCTGTATTAGATCACTTTCGCTTCGTTTTTCAATTTATCTACAAGCTCGTCTACAGACTTCACTTGTACGCCCGCTTTACGTTCTGCAGGAGCTTCAACTTTAACAGTTTTAAGCTTAGTCGCAGGATTTACGCCATAATCAGCAGGTGACTTAGTATCAAGCGGTTTTTTACGCGCTTTCATGATGTTTGGAAGAGCAGCATAACGTGGCTCATTCAAACGTAAGTCAGTTGTGATGATTGCAGGAAGTGCAAGTTCAACAGTTTGTAAACCACCGTCGATTTCACGAGTCACTTGTACTTTATCGCCTTCAACTTTAACTTCTGAAGCGAAAGTACCTTGGCCAGCACCTAAAAGCGCACCAAGCATCTGACCAACTTGGTTAGAGTCGTCATCAATTGCTTGTTTACCAAGAAGGATCAATTGAGGTTGTTCAGCGTCTACAACACCTTTTAGGATTTTTGCAACTTCAAGTGCACCTAACTGGCTGTCGTCAGCTTCAACAAGGATACCGCGGTCTGCACCAAGCGCCATAGAAGAACGGATTTGTTCTTGAGCTTCTTTAGGACCAATAGAAACAACAACGATTTCTGAAACAGTTCCTTTTTCTTTTAAACGAACCGCTTCTTCCACTGCGATTTCACAGAACGGGTTAATTGACATTTTAACGTTCGTTAAGTCAACACCACTGTTGTCCGGCTTAACGCGAACTTTAACGTTGGCATCAACCACACGTTTTACAGCAACAAGAGCCTTCATGTAATCCTCGGCTGTTTTAGCAAATGTAAATGTTGAGAAAAGTTATATTAACTCTTCACTTTAAATTTTTTAGGTGCCCTATCTTGCAATGTGTACGGCATTTCGGTCAAGTCACAATTATCGAAAGACCTGTAAAAAAGCGTAATTTCCTTGAACTTATCGTTCACATTTTTTAAAGAATGGTTCAGTTATCCAAAAAAACGCATTATTCAGTTATTTTTTAAGCATTGATTTTTATTATTTTTTTACTTGATTTAGCTCATCAAAAGATCTGATTTAATATCAATTTTCGATCAATCTTTCTGAAATAGAGCTTTCCCTCTACACATTCGGCAACATATCTAAACTTGTCATTTAAGATAGAAGCCTAATGAATTTAGCGCTAATTTCACTTTTCCGAAGCTAATTGGTGGGTTTTTCTCTCTTTCTTATTCTTAATATGTGTCGATACTCACCACATATAAAAAAACCTCCGCCTTCACGAAGGTTTTAGTTAAGGCAATTATTTCTATTTACATTTGCTGTTTTTAATTGGCAATTAACCATGTCGCAGCAAGAGCCAATAAACCGCCTGATGTACCATCGATCCACTTTTGTTTGCGTTCATCAATTTGAGTTTTTTGTGTAATACGTGCAAAGACCACACTCAAACTACAATACACCACAAATATCAGCCCAATAAAAATGAAGGACAAAATCAAACCTTGGCTCACGGTACTCGCTGATTTATCGATAAATTGCGGCAAAATTGCAAAATATATCAACATTCCTTTCGGGTTCAGTAAAGCCGTAAAAAAGCCTTTTTTAATCGGGTTGGACGCTGACTTTTTCTCAATACTTAATTTTTTACTGCTAAATACTGAACGTAGTAAATGCGTTGCCAAATATAAAAGATAAGCAATCCCCAACCAGCGGATTATTTCAAAGAGTAGTGGAAATGACACGATAATCGCAGCAATACCCAATGCCACCAAAATCGAGTGAACCAAGTAACCTGAGCATACCCCCACTGTTGCCATCATGCCTGCTTTTGCATCCTTACCCATCACTTGTGACAGGATAAAAAGCATATCGGGTCCTGGTGTGAAAATAAGGGGAATTACCGTTAAGGCAAACAAAGCAAATACAGACATTTCAATTTTCCCTTTCTATGTCCTGAAAGTGAAATTAGTATGTTTGAATCGCTTTAAAATAGGATATCAAATATTCTATAATAGATATTATTTTTAGAATTATATTCTATTTTATGAAGACATCTTCTAAGTCAATTCTAGTTAAACTAGATCGTATTGATAAAAATATCATTCGCGCACTTCAAAATAATGGCCGCATGCAAAATAATGACTTAGCCAAGGAAATTGGACTCTCGCCTTCTTCTTGTTTACGTCGGGTCAAATTACTCGAAGAAGCAGGTGTGATTCAGAATTACACCACCGTGGTCGATCCACAAAAGATTGGCTTTCAATTGATTTTATTCTCTCGTATTTGGTTGACTGGGCAAGATGCTGAAACCATCGATACTTTTATCGAAGCGATGAAAGAACTTCCTCAAGTCATGGAGTGCTACATTATTTTGGGTGAGTGCGATGCAATGCTCAAAGTTGTAGTTCCTGACCTAGAAAGTTACCGTAAATTTCAGTCTACTCACTTAACCAAGAAAAATGGCATCACTAGTGTAAAGACTGATTTACCTAGCCAAATCATCAAACAAAGCTTCCAGTTACCGTTAGAAGATTTGTAACCAAACAATTGATCTGCCAACGAGCAACTCAAGCATTAGAAACGACGAGGCTGATACTACAAGAATGACAACGTAGTAACGCAGTTATTCACAGCCTCGAATGCAAAAACCTAGCTATGCGGTATTTCATTATATTTTAAGCAAAGAAAAATAATGATTTGCGGCAAATGAACGAACACAATCTAAGGAGCCTTTGAGCTTAATTTCTTAAACAAGAATACGACTGATTGGATTTACAGGCTCTCGCTATCAAAACTGAGCGAATTGATTACTAAGCAGCGAAACGGATTGGCATTTAGAAATTTTTGTTTAGGCAACTAAGCTATGCAAAGAAGATCAATACTCTAACGCGCTGCACAAAAGCAAATCAAGATGTCATGCTGTAAGTAATATAAGGGCTAAACATCCAAATCCAATGAAGATAGCCCATGAGTTGTATATTTTCCGGATAGTTTAGGCTGGCTGATTTTCCAAAAAGTCACGATGGATGTGGCTTAGGTCAATAAGTTCATATTGTGCCAAATCAAAAATACGCCAAATGGTGAGGGCATCTTCTTTACTGTCAAATTTAGCAGTTGCTTTATTGGTAAGCTGCCATTGTTTATCCGAAATCCAAATAAAGTATTGGCCCGTCGCCGCATTAAACGCCTGAACTTTACCATCGGCATTAATCCCTTGTAGCTGCGCACCTTCAGGCAATACAGCTTCTACTTCAGGCAAACTGATTTCAACAAAGTGTTTGATCTGGCGTAAGCCGTATCCTGCAAAAATTTCTTTTTGCTGACCATTTAACTGGTCATATTTTTCTTGAATATCTGAAATCATGGTATGGCCTATATATTTTTAACGGTACAGCAATTTAGTAAATGGCGAATTTCACTTCAGCACTTACGTCAATTCAATAATGGACAATTTTTATACCCGATAATTTGAATTTTTATAATGCGACAATAGTTCAAAATGTCGGTCAATTTTACCAATATTTTTTCACATCCTTATTTAATTTTCATGAAGTAGACCACTTTAGGATGCAAAATGTGAAATCTAGCCTGTGAATTTAAGCAAAATTTAGACCACTGAGTACCAAAGTCGTTTTTGCAATTGTTACGAATCTTTATGCTGTGCCCTTGGATGGGCCTGATCATAAACTTGTGCCAATCGATCAAAATCCACATGGGTATAAATTTGTGTAGTGGTTAAATTACTATGACCCAACATTTCTTGTACAGCACGCAAGTCACCGCTATTGGACAACATATGGCTAGCGAAGCAATGTCGTAATAAATGCGGATGTAAATCGACATTTACACCTGCACGTCGAGCTTGAAATTTAACTCGATTTTCTATTTGTCTTACCCCCAGTGGATTACCTTTTTGAGTGATAAAAACTTGGGCTTCTGGGACAAAATCACCATGCCATGCAGGATATAATTGCAACCAATGCATCACAGCCTCTTTGGCTTTAGAACCAAAAGGTACAATGCGCGTTTTATTCCCTTTACCCGTAATACGTAACAGTTGGCGATTAAAATCAATATCTCGAATGGTTAAGCCCTGCACTTCAGCCAAACGTAAACCACTTGAATAGAGCAGCTCCAAAATCGCTTTATCACGTATCCAAAGCTGCCGTTGAGTTTCACTTTCCGGCTCAGGCTGTTCCATGATTTGTTTAATGGTTTCAATATCGACCAATCCAGGTAAAGGACGTGATTGGCGTTTGAGCTGAAAATCATCTGCAGGATTAAAATTGAGATAATTTCCTTGTTCTGCCCATTTCATAAATTGGCGTATCGAAGATAACATGCGCTGCAAACTACTTGGACTGAGCTGAAACTGTTCCACTTTATGAGCAACAAATTCACGCAGATCTGACTTTTCGACATCATGCAGTGGCAAGTTGCGTATTGTACAAAATTGGAGAAAATCACTGACATCGCGCTCATACGCTTGCAAGGTATGTTTAGACTGATTTTGAATTTCACGTTCCTTCAACCACATAGCCAGTAGTTGACTCTGATCCATCGTCACCTGTCTTCTCCCATTTCAACATGTGCTTTAGCGTTGTGGTACGTTCTCTAAAGCGATCTTACATATCTGTTTTATGAAAAGAGTCTAGCAAAGAACCCCTTAGGCTTACCATCAACACGTTGGTAAAAAGCTTGCGTTTCATTAAGCAAATACCCTTCTACACCATCGACACTGTGCGGATTGACATGGATTAAATCCACTGGGCATTGCTCTTTTAAACTATCCTGTGTGATACGACCAATTTTACTGTGCAATTCTTGAATTTGTTGTTCAGATAATCCTGCTTCTAAATCTAATCCGATCAACAAAGTCGGTGAATCATCTCGAGCTTGATTCAGCATTTGCGCTAAATAAGCAGCTTTTACCACACGCTCTGTGCCGAAAAAAATGCTTAATTGATCAATCATAAACTGCGGATATTCCGCCGGCTGACCAATTAAAACTTCCGTATCTTCCGTAACTTCATAGTTTTCTGAGGGCTGAATATACTGCCCGTTCAGCAAATGTTGAATTTCTTCTGGTACAAAGTCCTTCGTCGCATCAGGTGATTGTGGATTCAATACAAGCCTTGCTCCTAAAGTCATTTCAAATAATGCCTTGGTTGGTAGCCGGATATACGACTCCTCTTCAGATATTGCTAAACGCATTTTTTCCAAGGACGTAAAAAATGGAATGACGCAATCATATGTTTCATCTTCCCATGATTTCAATTGAATACGGTCGCCTTCATCCAAGATCAAATCTTCGGCAATACGTGAATCACGTCCCCCTGTTGTTCCCACACAATACACATTGGCTGCCAATAACTGAGCTAAAAATTCGGGTCGATACGCGGGTTCATGTAAGGCTTTATGAAAAAGTTGTTCTAAGATTTCTTCTTTTATTTCTTCGTTTATTTGTTCCATGTTGATTCCAATCCAATTGAATTATAATTTTTTATTCACTTTTTATTTTATGAAAAAAGCCCTGAATGAATCAGGGCTTTGATTTTAACCTTGGAAGTAACTTAAATCTAAGCGTCCTTCGTAAACTGTTGCAGTTGGTCCAGTCATCCAGACTACACCACCTTCTTGCCACTCAATCTGTAGCTTACCACCTGCCAACTCAATTTCGACTGAATTGGCTAATAAACCACGACGCATACCTGATACTGCCGCTGCACAAGCACCTGTACCACAGGCCATAGTCTCACCGACACCACGTTCAAATACACGTAAGCGTGCATGTTTCTCATCCACAATTTGCATAAAACCAGCATTTACACGCTGTGGAAAACGCTCATGCGATTCGACTTGTGGACCAATTTTAGCGACGTCTGCAGTAATGACATCAGGAACGATCGTCACTGCATGCGGATTACCCATACTCACTACATCAATGGTGAGCTGTTCATTATTCGCCAATGCAATGTCGTATAAGTTTTCAGGCTCTTCCGCAATAAATGGAATTTCATGCGGCAAAAAGCGTGGATAACCCATATTGACGCGCACCCAACCATTTACACCTAATTCAGGCTCTACGATACCTGACTTGGTTTGTACTTTGATTTTGGTTTTGCTGGTCAACTTACGTTCATGCACAAAGCGCGCAAAACAACGTACGCCATTTCCGCATTGTTCAACTTCCGAACCATCTGCATTAAAAATACGATATTTAAAATCGACATTGGGTAAATCAGGTGGTTCTACAATCAAAAGCTGATCAAAACCAATACCAAAATGACGGTCGGCCAAACGCTGAATCGTCACTGTATCTAAATAAGCTCGTTGGCTAATCAGATCGACCACCATAAAGTCATTGCCAAGGCCATGCATTTTGGTAAATTCTAATAACATCTCGAATTTCTCCTTAAGGCAATAAACGTTCACGTTCCCATAATGATTCGATGGTTTCACGCTCACGAATCAAATGAGACTGATCACCGTCAACCATTACTTCAGCAGCACGTCCGCGGCTGTTGTAGTTTGAACTCATGACAAAACCATAAGCACCTGCACCCAATACTGCAAGCACGTCATTTTCTTGAATCGCCAACTGACGTTGCTTTCCTAGGAAATCGCCAGTTTCGCAAATCGCGCCAACAACATCCCAGTCTTTCTTTTCTGTATCAGTACGAGGCGTTACTTCCTGAATATCCATCCATGCTTCATATAAAGCAGGTCGGATTAAGTCGTTCATAGCAGCATCAATAATGGCAAAATTACGATGATTGGTCGGTTTGAGTAAATCAACTTTAGTTAACAACACACCTGCATTTGCAGAAATACTACGACCCGGTTCCATATACACCTTAAGCCCTAATTTTTCTAAAGCCGGACGCATTGCCTGAGCATATTCTTCAACGGTTGGCGGAACTTCGTCTTTGTACGTTACGCCTAAGCCACCACCAATATCAATGTGTTTCAGCTGAATCCCCATCTCTTTCAGTTGATTAATCATCACAATGACACGATCAAGTGCATCAACAAAAGGCTGAGTTTCAGTCAACTGTGAACCGATATGACAATCAATCCCGATAATCTCAAGATTTGGCAATGATGCCGCATACGCATAGGTGTCAAAAACGCTGTCTGAAGGAATACCGAATTTATTTTCTTTTAAACCCGTAGAGATATAAGGATGGGTTTTGGCATCCACATCTGGATTTACACGCAATGAAATCGGTGCTTTCTTACCCATTGCCGCAGCAACTTTTTGGATTCGATCCAACTCTGCATGTGATTCAACGTTAAAACATGCAATACCCACGTCCAATGCTTTTTGGATATCGGTTTCTGTTTTACCCAAACCAGAGAATACAATTTTAGAAGCTTCACCACCGGCTTTTAATACACGTGCGAGTTCACCACCCGTCACGATATCAAAACCAGCGCCCTGCTTGGCAAGTACGTTTAACACCGCAAGATTAGAGTTTGACTTTACCGCAAAACAAATTTGATGGTCGATAAAGCTAAATGCACGATCCATATCTGAATAATGCTTTTCAAAAGTAGCTTTTGAATAAACATAAAGCGGTGTGCCATATTGCTGTGCAAGCTGTTGTAAAGAACATTGCTCTGCATGCAATACCCCATTCGTACGGGTGAAACTCATGAAAGTATCCTTTCTATAAAAGCATTAAGGTGTAGGGTTAGAATTTGATGATTCCGATTCAGTTGCAACAGGAGCCGCTTGTTTTTCCTGCTTTTGCTGTGCAGGCGTATCTGGATAAATCAGATATTTTGCGCGCTTATCTGCATTTGCATCTGAAGGTAAATGCAATGCACCAGACTGACCACAAGCGGTCAGCAGCACAGCACTTGCTAATACAATAATTTTATAATTCATAAAACGATACATAAACGTACCTAATGAAAAGATTTTTCCGAGTATAACGTGATCAACCCGCGGATAAAAGAAAAGCCCTGTAATTCCAAGTGAGCTTTTTGCCATTCTGCACTAAATTTAAGCAAATTTTGATGGTGCTATTTTCAATCCTTATTTGTCTTTATTTCTAGCTCGATCAGGCTATTGATTTCACTGAAATAGCATATCAATTTGAATGCTATTTAATACAAATCGAAACGCTAATAAACAGTCTGTTTTAACTTAAAATAAGTCCATATCCAAATAAAAAAGCTGCCCCCTCAGGAGCAGCTATTTATGTTTTTACATCAGATCAAAAATGTAAATTAATGGTGCTTTTTCTTATAAAAACCAAAATAACCAATAATCAAAATGATGAACCAAATTGGGCTCACCATGAGCGCTTTCATGGTATCTGCTTCTAGCGACAAGACATAAATCATGCCGATGAAGAAGATAATCACAAGCCAGCAAGTATATAAGCCACCTGGTAATTTAAAGGTTGATTTCGCATGCAGCTCAGGACGAGTTTTATAGTAAACGATATAGCTCCAGATAATCATGAGCCATACGCAGATAAATAAAATCGTAGAAAGTGTGGTTGCTAATGTAAAGGCTTCAACAGTGTTCGGTACGAAATACTGTAATGCAGCACCTAACAACAAACAAACTGCCGAGAAATATAACGCATTTGCCGGAACTGCACGTGAGTTTAGACGGCCAAACGCTTTTGGACCTTGCTCTTCACGAGATAAACCAAACAACATACGTGAAGTCGAGAACACACCACTATTCATCGATGACATAACTGATGACAACACAACCAAGTTCATAATAATCGCAGCAGCAGCAATACCGGCTTGGCTAAACAAGTTCACGAATGGTGAAATGCTTGGGTCAATGGCATTCCATGGCGTAACGGACATCACAATCACAAGTGCAAGCACATAGAAAATAATGATACGAATCGGAATCGAGTTCACAGCTTTAGGCAAGTTGTGTTCTGGATCTTTGGTTTCTGCTGCCGTAGTACCGACGAGTTCTACGCCGACAAAGGCAAAAATGGCGATCTGGAAACCTGCCAAGAAGCCAGTTACTCCTGTTGGGAATAGACCACCATGTGACCATAAATGTGTGAATGATGCGATTTCACCTGTCGATGAGGTAAAACCGGTAAAGATCATCCAAAGACCGACACCAATGAGCACCACGATTGCAATAATCTTAATCAGTGCAAACCAGAACTCTAACTCACCAAAAAGTTTAACCGTAACAAGGTTTAAACCCATGATAAATACAATGGCGGCAACACTGATCATCACCCCTTCTTCCGGCGAGAACGGGTTACCTCCATTAAAGAATTGCAGGTAATAAATAATGGCCGATAAATCTGCAATCCCTATAGTGATCCAGCACAGCCAATAGGTCCAACCCACAAAATAACCTGCCCACGGGCCGATTAAGTCAGTTGCAAAATCGATAAAAGATTTATATTCAAGATTTGATAGTAATAACTCGCCTAATGCACGCATGACGAGGAAAACCATAAAACCAATAATCATATAGATAATAAGGATGGACGGACCAGCTAAACTGATGGTCTTTCCTGACCCCATAAATAAACCTGTACCAATCGCACCACCAATCGCAATCAATTGCAGGTGTCGGTTGGACAAGCTTCGTTTCAAATCGCCGCTATCAGCGTGCGATCCATGAATTTCATTTGACATTATTTAATTCAACTTCGCGTTCCAATTGCGACAAATTAACGTAAAAATTTCAGAAAATACAAAATTATTTTTCATCATCTATATTTTCGGATTAAGTGACAAAGTTAATTTATTTTTCTTATATATAAAAATCTTAGCGCCAGTTCACATTTTAAAGCGACCAATAAAACAACAATTTACTTGTAATAACTTAAATTTTATGCAAAAAATATTTTACCGACGATAAAAAAATTATGCCAAATATCATGGAAGTTTCAAACAATGGCATATCAATTGCTACAGATATCAAAAATGTAGCATTCACTCACTCAGGGCCGATAAGAAGAAGATACTATGCAAGAAATTCAAAATATCATGGAAACACTCAGTGGATGGGTCTGGGGCCCGTACATGTTGGTCCTCATTGTCGGAACAGGTGTATTCCTCACCTTCCGACTACTTTTCTGGCAATTTCGCATGTTGCCTTTCGCATTCAAACAAGTCTTTGGCAAGCATCCTAAAGCAGATCAACATGATGGCGATATTTCTCATTTCGCCTCACTTATGACCGCACTTTCTGCCACCATTGGTACAGGTAATATTGCCGGTGTAGCCACCGCTTGTGTGCTCGGTGGTCCGGGCGCAGTGTTTTGGATGTGGATAACCGCGCTCTTTGGTATGGCAACCAAATATGGTGAAGGTGTACTCGCTGTAAAGTTTCGTCATAAAAATGAAAATGGCGAAATGAACGGTGGTCCGATGTATTACATCGAACGTGGACTTGGGCCTAAGTGGAAATGGTTGGCAGTGGTATTTGCCCTATTTGGTACTTTGGCATCCTTTGGTATTGGTAGCTCAGTACAGTCCAATACTGTCGCGCTTGCTGTGCAAAACAGCTTAGGGATCAGCACACTCACCACTGCAATCGTCATCACCATATTCTCTGCCCTCGTTATTTTAGGCGGCATCAAATCCATTTCTAAAGCCTCTTCATTTATTGTTCCAATTATGGCGGTAGGTTATGTATTGGGTGGCTTAATCATTATTTTCACCAACCTTGAATTGGTGATCCCTGCACTAAAAATGATCTTTAGCTATGCATTTACGGGCGAAGCTGCTGCGGGTGGTGCGATTGGTGCTGCGATTCGTTATGGTGTGGCACGTGGTGTATTCTCTAATGAAGCAGGTATGGGCTCAGCACCTATTGCCGCTGCGGCTGCAAAAACAGACCACCCAGCACGTCAAGGTCTTGTCTCTATGACAGGTACGTTCTTAGACACCATCATTGTTTGCTCAATTACAGGTATCGTACTGGTGATGGGCTTCATCATGGCGGGACAAAGCTTTGGTGATCAAACGGGTGCCGTATTAACGATCAGTGTTTTTGACAAACTACTTCCGGGCTTCGGTGGTTGGGTCGTGACTTTCGGTATTATTTTCTTCGCTTATTCAACCATTCTGGGTTGGAGCTATTATGGTGAAAAATGCTGTACTTACCTCTTAGGTGAAAAATCAGTACTGATTTATCGCTTAATTTACATCGCATCAGTCTTTGCCGGCTGTGTCGTAACACTTGATCTCGTTTGGTTATTTGCCGATACCTTTAACGGTTTGATGGCTGCACCAAACTGTATTGCACTGTTATTGCTCTCAGGCATCATTGTGAAAGAATCGAAAGATTTTATTGAACGTCGTAAATCAGGTGAGTTGTACTAATACCTGCATCCTGCTCAACAAAAAGCCACGTGAATTCACGTGGCTTTTTTATTCGGACTGAAAATCGATATTTACTTATTGAATTGTGCCAATTTGACCATCATCAAATTTGTCGTTTTTCGTCTTGCTTTCATTGGCTGCTTCATCTTTTGGATCTGATTCAGTATCTTCAATAAAGCCTTCACCAAATTGGTCACCAAACTCATTTTCAGCATATTCAGAATCTACAGCACTGGCTTCCATCAGATCAGCTTCGATTTCTAGGGCAATTTCCAAAGATAAAGAAAAGAACAATACCCCCTGAATTTTCATGTTCCCTTGTTCATCTTCAAGGTATTCACTGAGGGTTTTATATGCAGGGCTGCTTTCATCAAAAGGCACGTCAAGGTATAAATCACCTGTATAACTATCGATTAAAGACTCACCTTCTAGCCCCATACAAGGGAAATAGTCTATATTTTGCAGGTCAAACCAGTGCATAACATCATTACGCACCGTATTTTTTTCAGGATGTTGATGATCATATTCTTCAAAATGCACAAATAACACATCACGATTTTTTTCACGTGCGATGGCATCGATATGTCGTAATAGTTCAGTCATGTGGTGACCCATTTCAAAAAATATAATGCGCTATTATAAAGTGCTTACTATGTAAAAGTGCAGCTATTGAAAATAAAACGACATCAATTGACCTTCATCAGTCATTTCATGCGATAAAAACTTGGTTTTTCGATGTATTCACCGCTATGCTGTGACTCAATTTGAGTTTGTGCACAGTAAATATTATGGCAAAAGCAAAAAGTGTCTATCGATGTGAACAATGTGGTGCTGATCATCCCAAATGGGCCGGTCAATGTACCGAATGTGGTGAATGGAATTCATTAGTCGAAGTCAGTATTGCTCCCGCCGTTACACACCGTGCACAGCCGAAAATGGGCGGTGGCTATGCAGGTCAAGCTGCTGCTGTGACTACCTTAAATCAAGTTTCCGTTTCGCATGAAACTCGAATGGCAACAGGTATTGGTGAATTTGACCGTGTGCTCGGTGGTGGACTGGTCACAGGTTCAGTTGTGCTGATTGGTGGTGACCCCGGCATTGGTAAATCCACTATTTTGCTACAAACCGCAACCTATATGGCGGCGAGTAAAAGTTCTGCCTTATATGTCACTGGTGAGGAATCTTTGTCTCAAGTGGCTCTACGTGCCCAGCGCCTAGATTTGCCGACCGATCAACTCAAAGTCATGGCAGAAACCTGTGTCGAGCGTATTTGTGAAGTTTTGGCACATGAACGCCCTGCCGTTGCCATTTTAGATTCGATCCAAACTCTATACACCGAGACACTCCAGTCTGCGCCGGGCGGTGTTTCCCAAATTCGTGAATCGGCTGCACTCCTGACCCGCTTTGCCAAAAATAGTGGCACAGCATTGTTTATTGTCGGTCACGTAACGAAAGAAGGTTCTTTGGCAGGCCCTCGCGTGCTTGAGCACATGGTCGATTGTGTTTTGTATTTTGAAGGTCAGTCTGACTCGCGCTTCCGTATGATTCGGGCGGTGAAAAACCGTTTTGGTGCGGTCAACGAGCTTGGTGTATTTGGCATGACTGATAAAGGTCTGCGCGAGGTATCAAACCCTTCCGCCATTTTCCTTAGTCGTTATGATGAAGCCATTCCGGGTTCCATTGTCATGATTAGCCGTGAAGGTACACGTCCACTTTTGGTTGAAGTTCAGGCTTTGGTAGATGATGCGCACGGACAACCTCGACGCGTGGCCTTAGGTTTAGAACAAAACCGTTTAAACATGCTTTTAGCCGTTATGCACCGTCATGGTGGCGTACAAACTGCAGGACAAGATGTTTATGTCAATGTCGTGGGTGGTTTAAAAATCACAGAAACAGGTTCTGACCTTGCGGTACTTTTAGCCTGCGCCTCTAGCTTAAGAGCTAAAGCCCTGCCGCAGCATTTGGCAGTATTTGGTGAAGTCGGCCTTTCAGGCGAAATCCGCCCTGTACCCAATGGACAGGAAAGACTCAAAGAAGCCATTAAACATGGTTTTAAAACCATTATTTTACCGCGTGGGAATGCACCGCAAAAACCTATTTCAGGTGTAGAGATTATTTCTGTCGCACGTTTACATGAGGCGTTGAGTCAGGCAATTACGCTGACCGATGAGTCTTAGTCACGTTGAATCGTTTATTTTGAATGAATTTTCAATTTTTTACCGATGTTCTATTGAAATTCAGTACAAATGGCGGCATAACTAGAAGGCTATTTTAAATTTATATAGATATAGGAAAATTTGATGGAAGTTCGACAGCGTGGTTTGATGACTGCTCTTTTAACAGCAGCCCTTTTGGTAGCGCCGATTGCAGAAGCGAAACGTGCCGGTGGTGGTAAAAGCCATGGTATGAGCCGTCAAGCTGCTCCAACTCAGTCTTATCAGCAACCTCGTCAATCTGCTCCTGTTCAACAGCCTGCAACTGCTGGCGCTCCAGCTAAATCTGGCTCGAATGTGGGCGGAATGGTTGCAGCTGGTGTGGCTGGTGCTGCAATTGGTGCAGTCGCTGCAAATGCGATGGCCGATGACAATAACGGTCAAGCAGCTTCTGAAGCGCAAGCTCAACAACAGGAAGAGAAAGGTGGTATTCCAGGCTGGATCTGGATTTTACTTGCCGCTGCTGTTGCCTTCTTCATTTTCCGTAAGATGGGCGCAAAAAAAAAACTAGCCGCTAACAATCCGTATGCGCCAAACAGCGGTGCAAACAATGCACCGTTTGGCCAGCAAAATGCCGCACCTCGTGCAGGTAATGACAATACGAATATTTTTGGTAATTCTGTAGGCGGTAATTCAGCAGCTTCAAATGCTCCATTTGGTGCAGCTGCAGCAACGAACGCGCCTTTTGGTGCAGCTTATACTAATAGCGGTAATCAATTGCCTGACGGTACAGAACCAGCAACATTCTTACGTGTTGCGCGTCAGCGTTTCAACCACATTCAATCGATGAATACGGCAAGCAACATTTCTGAAATTCAGCGTTACTTAACGCCTGACCTATACCAGTCTATGTATAACGACATTATGGCGAATAAAGATGAAGACGTTGCTGAGTTTTCAAACTTAAATGCTATGGTGGTCGATTCTGCTAACGAAAATGGTCAATACGTTGTAAGTGTGCGTTTT
Organism: Acinetobacter sp. YH16056_T; assembly: GCF_024605895.1. Classification (NCBI taxonomy): domain Bacteria; kingdom Pseudomonadati; phylum Pseudomonadota; class Gammaproteobacteria; order Moraxellales; family Moraxellaceae; genus Acinetobacter; species Acinetobacter sp. YH16056_T. The sequence goes on from NZ_CP094545.1 coordinate 2,271,731, forward strand.
ACAGGTACGGTAAGTGAAGACTTAAATAGCCTGCCACAGCCATTTGCTGAAGTATGGCATTTTGTTAAACCTGCGGGTTCTGATCAAGACTGGTTGGTTGCAGGCATTCAACAAGAGCAATAATGTAGACAATTAAGCATTCTTGCATTCTAAAATAGCGACTTCGGTCGCTATTTTTTCGCCTTTAATTCCCCTCTTTTTAAATCAATTTCCACTCAGCATGCTGAAAAATCAATAATTTTGTGAATACATTATTCTAATTATTAATAATAATTGTTATCATTTAGATTAACTTTAATACAATTTCCAAGCGCTTAAGTATTTTATGAATAGCTCACCACCTGAGGCACTTGTGACACCCCTCACATCTGCGCTGCCTAAAACGCGTAAAGACACTCCTTCTCTATTTACCTATCGCTTGATGATTTTCTATCGCTTTGCCCTCGCTTTAGTGGGCGGATATGTTGTCGCGATGCTATCGGCCATCGTGATCGCAGATGTGTTTAGCGAAGACCGTGGAAGTGCAGCCATGAGTGCAACTTTAATTGCATTTATCCTGTGGAGCTGTGCATTTATTTGGGTCTTTATGGTGAATAAAACCCTCAAAGCAACTTTAGGCATTGTGATCCCTGCGGTGTGTTTGTATGCCATTTACATGATGATGGGAAGCTAAAATGCGTGTTGATGCAAAAGTAGAGGGGCCGCGCCAGTCCATGTCTTGGCTGCATACATGGGCCAGCCTAATCTTAGGTTGGTTGCTGTATGCAATTTTCCTGACCGGGACCCTAAGCTTCTTTAAAAATGAAATCAATGTCTGGATGACACCTGAGCTGCATCAATCTGTTCCAGCCAGTTCACAAGTCCAACAAACTCAAGTCGCACTAAAATATTTACAGCAAAATCATCCGAATGCAGGTGCTTGGAATATTTTGCTGCCGAATACGCGTCAAAATGCCACCTTAATTACCGTTCGTGAACAAGGTGAAGACCCTCGCGCACGCCGTGGTGGTAAACAAATCTACATTGATAGTGCTACAGGTGAATTGCTTGAGCCGCGCGATACACGTGGTGGTAATTTTCTTTATCGTTTCCATTTCGAACTATATGGCATGCCACGTATGTGGACGCGATGGTTTGTCGGGATAGCCACATTGTTGATGTTAGTCGCCATCATTAGTGGTGTGATTACTCATAAAAAAATCTTTAAAGATTTCTTTACCTTCCGTTCAGGCAAAGGACAACGTTCTTGGCTCGATGCACATAATGCAACCGCAGTATTTGCGCTCCCCTTCCACATCATGATTACCTTTAGTGGCCTGTTGCTGCTGTTATTTACGATCATGCCTTGGGGGATTGAACGTATTTATGAAAACCGGGGACAATTTTTACAAGAACAAAATCGTGCTTTGGTTCAAGAAAATAAACCTGAAGGACGTAAATCTGCTCAAGGACGCGAAGAACGTGGCGAACGCCCACAGCAAGCCCGTGCCAATTCTGCACAAAACCCAGGTGAAAATCGTGCTGAGGGCCGTGGTGAAGGTCGAGGAGATCGTCGCTCTAAACGTCAAGAACAACCTATCGTTGCTGCGCCGTTGACCAACTTAGCACCAATCGTGACTGCGGTTCAGGCTGAATGGAAAACTAATCCTATTAGTACCGTTAGCATCATTGCACCGAATACAGACCAAGCTAAAATTGAACTACGTGCCTTACATGGTGAAAGTGTCGCGTATCGAAATGTCTATGCAAGCAAACTGTTTGATGGCGTAACTGGCAAAGACTTAACTGACGAAAGTGCCAAGTTAAAGCACCCTTCTGTACCGATGGGTATTTACAATGTAGTGACCACGCTACATGAAGCACGCGGTGTAGACTTAGCTCTACGTTGGCTGCTGTATATTTCAGGGATTGTAGGCACCCTGATGGTCGCTACAGGTCTCATTCTGTGGTGTGTAAAACGTGCGCCGCAACAGCAAAAACAAGGCTTTAAATCATTTGGCTACCGCACGGTTGAAGTGACCAATATTGCAGCGATTATTGGTTTACCCATTGCCTGTGCAGCATTTTTCTATGCCAACCGTTTTATTCCCGTACAGCTTGAAAACCGTTCGGAATTAGAAATTCGTAGTTTCTTTATTGTTTGGCTACTGACGCTCGTTTATGCGATTTTCCGTACGCACCGTCAAGCGTGGCTAGAACTTTTAGCTTTTGCCACAGCAATTTTTGCCTTACTGCCGATTGTAAACTTCATGACTGGTGGTCAAGCGCTTTGGAATACCATGGTAAATGGCCAATGGATGATTGCATCCTTTGATCTTGCAATGTGGCTTTTGGCTATCTTGTTTGCCTATTCATTTTACAAAGTGAAAAAGCATAAAGGACTGCCTGTTAAAAAAGCACGTGGCACAAAGGAGGTTGAAGCATGATGTTCTTTCTCCTGATTTGGGCACTGAGTAGCTTAGGTTTTTTTGCCTTGGCAAGCAGCATGTCTAAACATCAAAAGCAGTTCTACAGCAAAGAGTTAAGTGTGGGCCAAACACGCTTAGCCACGTTAGTCGGCTGGGCGCTATTGATTATTGCCTTGATAATTTGCCTCTCACTTGGCACGCCGAGCAATAACATCAGTTATTGGTTTGGCGCGCTGACCATTGCGGCTTTATTTGTCGGGCTATGTATTAGTTATATCGCTGAATACTTTTGGAAAATTATTGGTGCATTGGTTGTCGTATTTGTATTGTCAACAGTGTTATTGAAATTTTAATTCTTTAGACAACGATCTCTAAACATTGAAAGCCAATCTTCGGATTGGCTTTTTTCATGCCAACCGATTAGGCTATGCCTATTCTGCTCTTTTGGATTAAACATGTCTGAACTTTCAATCTCTCCTGCTTTATATAACCGCGCTATGGCAGGCAATAAAGATGCTCAATTTGAACTGGCTGAAATTTATATGCAAAGTGAAAATGATGAGCATGTTGAACTTGCTGAAGAATGGGCACTCAAAGCAGCTCAGTTAGGTCATGTAGAAGCGATGTATTGGCTGGGTGAAGGCTATGTAGTCTATGCCAAAGATATGCTCGAAGAAGATCCTGAAGAATCTAAAACCTATTTTGAGCATGCGCACCGCTGGTTAGAACAAGCGTCAAAACATGACCATCCTGCTGCAATTTTAGAACTCGCCAATTTTTACCGTCGCGGCGATGTGGTGGAAAAAGATGTCGCTAAATCCATTGAACTGGTTGAACAATCTGCAAAATTAGGTGAAGTTCAAGCCATGCGTGATTTGGCTTTTATTTATGCTAATGGATTAGGCATCGACGCTGATGAAGAAAAAGCAGATTTTTGGAATGAAAAAGCCAATGCGGCCGAACAGCCCAAAGCTTAAATCACAAAGAAAAAGGCCCATCTCATGATGGGCTTTTTGCTTTTAACAAAATGGCTCAGCTCGCCACATAATTATTTACGTCTACAGTAATCACTTGTCGGCAAATGCCCTCTGCCCCACGTTGCTGTTCAAATACCTCTGCTGGCATGGCATCAAAACTGTCAAAGAAACTAATTTCAGTTTCGTCAATGTCATACACCAAAGAATGATTCCCCACGCCCTCTAGAGTATCGTAATACACAATCACAAACTGATTTTGTTCAAAAGCCTGCTGAATTTGTGCATAGCCAATTGCAGGCAATATAGGCAGTTCCAATTGGTCAGCTTCCGCATAGCTGCGTTTTTCACTGTCTTGCAGCTCAGGATCATGCTCTGTGTAAAACTTTACTTGGAAGCCAAACTTCTTTAACCCAACGGCTAAACCAATGGTTGTTGTGCCATGGTCAGCTTCATAAGCGCAAACTTCGATGAGTTGCTGAATGTCTGCATCTATACCTAAGTGCTGCAGCAGCATCCACACCGCATAAATGCCCCCGTTGGCTTCTAAATTTGCCAACTCATCAGGTATTTCCATCGACATATATCAAAACTCAAAATTGCTTATGGACGATGATAAACAAATCGCAGCAGTTTTGCCTGCAAGTTTTAATCCAGACCTGATTTCACATGCACAAAAATAATGTCCAAATCTTGTTTGGGCACAAAATTCTTTTCAACCATTTGAAACTGCGTAGCGCTGATTTTCTTCACTTTACCTGCCCAGCAAAAAGAAACCAACTCTCCTGCATCACGCTCGATAGTCAGTTTAAAATCTTGAATAGGCTTTGCCCAATTGGCACCAGTTTTTAAGATATAGCCCAGCGCTTGAAATGGTGCATGCTGTGATTTAGCCTTTCTGAGTCCTGCCTTAAAGTTTTGATCCATACAATAACTTTTATTATATTCATCAGGATATAAAGCCACAGACCCACCCACTAGCGGTGCATATTGATGCTGTACACGTGTGAGCGCATTGGCTTTAAACGTTTGCTTCCAACTGTAAATCACCTGAGACGACCATGAAATGGTTTCATTCGGATCTTTGGGCAATACTTTTTGCAGCGCTGCATTTTTACAGTTTCTAAGCTTTGCCTCAAAAGTTTTATATTCAACATCTTGCCTGCTCCACGGATTCAGCATGTCTTTTTCCGTAAATCCGCATTGCTTAAAACTCTCAGTCATATCAATCGGGGCTGTTTTCTCATTTTTTTGAATAAAAGTGCGCACGTGCATTTCAGGCTGAATCGTTTTTCCATTCACTTGAACTTTAAAACTTTTGAGCAGCTTTTCTGTATTGGCAAAATCAGATTCAAAGAAGTTTTCTACTTTTGGCAGTGGAAAGAGTATGGTTTCAGTCACGTCTTTATTGCTTAAATTTTTGAACTGATAATCGACCTTGATCATTTTTTTACTAATAAATAGGTCTTCACTGAACATTTGAATGTCTTTATTTTTAAGGTACTGCACCCCTCCCGTTGCCACATAGCCTGTTGAATCGTTGGCATATGTTAGTGCTGAAAAACACAAGCATATGAATGCAGTTAATTTTTTCATTATTAGCTTCCAATTTTTATATTTATAATTGCACTAGAATATCATCGACCATTTTTCAGGAATATACTCAGAAATTAGCCCTATCCCGATAATTATAAGGGCAATGATGCCAATCAAAATAATAAAACTCACTACTTTTATGACTACTCTAAAGGTTAAATTTAAGCCTTTCGTATAATTTTCAATAAAGCCTGAAAATTTAAATAAGGATAAAACCCCAATCAAAATTAAAGGCAGAAAAAAAATATCTTGTGGTGAAAAGTCGCCTCGCCTTGCTGAGACAGCTTGTGAAGATACGAGTAAAACTAGGAAAATATTAAATTTTAATATATTCATGATATGTACGTTATTATCTTTTTATTATCAGATTATTCATCTACATATTAACCAATTTTTGATTGGAACTCACTCTATTTCCAAGTACAATACTGCCCTAGTCGAGGGATGCTGCGACTTTCTTATAGGCACTAAATATAAGATCGCTAGGCTCGACGATTCGGTTGGACACTCGTTCCAATCAACAACGGCATCCGCGAACTGAATGATCAATTGTTTTTATTAAGGAGATCGTGATGAACGCGGTTAATGCTTCATTTACAGATTACAAAGTTGCCGATATTTCACTAGCTGACTACGGCCGTAAAGAAATCAAACTCGCAGAAGCAGAAATGCCAGCCCTAATGGGTCTTCGCAAACGCTATGCAGCGGCTAAACCGCTTGCTGGCGCGAAAATCCTAGGCTGTATCCACATGACTATTCAAACTGCAGTTTTAATTGAAACTCTAGTTGAATTGGGCGCAGAAGTACGCTGGACTTCATGCAACATCTTCTCTACTCAAGACCACGCTGCTGCTGCAATCGCTGCTGCAGGTATTCCTGTATTTGCTTGGAAAGGCGAAACTGAAGAAGAATACATGTGGTGTCTTGAACAGCAAATCAATGTGAACGGTACACCTTGGGATGCCAACATGATTCTGGATGATGGCGGTGACTTAACTGCGCTTGTTCACGAAAAATATCCTGAAGTGATTGCTAAAATCCACGGTATTACAGAAGAAACCACTACAGGTGTTCAACGTCTTTACGAAATGCACCGCGACGGTACTTTAAAAGTTCCAGCGATTAACGTAAATGACTCTGTAACCAAGTCTAAAAATGACAATAAATACGGCTGCCGCCACTCATTAAACGATGCAATCAAACGTGGTACAGATATGCTTTTATCTGGTCGTCGTGCGCTTGTAATCGGTTATGGTGACGTAGGTAAAGGTTCTGCTCAATCACTTCGTCAAGAAGGCATGATTGTACGTGTCACTGAAGTTGACCCTATCTGTGCAATGCAAGCATGCATGGATGGTTTCGAAGTTGTTGCTCCGTATAAAAATGGCGTTCAAACTGGCAAGAAAGAAGACATCAACCTTGATCTTCTTCAAAATACTGACTTGATCGTAACAACAACTGGTAACTACCACGTATGTGACGCTGCAATGCTTGATTCATTAAAAGCTGGCGCTGTAGTTTGTAACATCGGTCATTTCGATACTGAAATCGACACAAATTACTTACGTGGTTATAAGTGGGTTGAAGTGAAGCCACAAGTTCACCAAGTGTATCGTTCAGAAAATGAAAATGATTACCTTATTCTTCTTTCAGAAGGCCGCTTAGTGAACCTTGGTAATGCAACAGGTCACCCTTCACGTATTATGGATGGTTCTTTTGCTAACCAAGTATTGGGGCAAATGCACCTATTCGCTGAAAAATTTGCTGATCTTCCTGAAGATCAAAAACAAGCGGCGATCCGCGTAGAACTTATTCCTAAGAAATTAGACGAAGAAGTTGCTGCTGCAATGGTTGCAGGTTTCGGTGGCGTATTAACGACTTTGACTCAAGAACAAGCGGATTACCTCGGTGTTCAAGTTGAAGGCCCGTTCAAAGCTGAGGCTTATAAATACTAAGTTTTATAAATACCTCTCCCTAACCCTCTCCTGAGCGTGCTTCAAGCACTGCTTTGAAGCTCAGCGCAAGAGAGGGAACTCTTCATTGTGAAAGCAAATTTGTTGTTAACTCCAAATAACTATTACTTTCATAATGGAAGTCCCTTCTCCCTCTGGGAGAAGGTTAGGATGAGGGGATTTTTTTAAATAAAAGTATTTATAAAAAAAGGATTTGAACATGTCAAAACAGATTCCTATTTCCTTTGAGTTCTTTCCGACCAAAACTGATGCGGGCGCGGAAAAACTTAAAGTTGTACACCAAGAACTACAATTATTAAATCCTGAATTTTTCTCTGTAACATACGGCGCAGGCGGTTCTACCCGTGAACGTACTTTGTCTACATTGAATGATTTCAATGGTAAAGGCACGCCTGTTGCTCCTCACCTTTCTTGTATTGGTGACAGCAAAGAACGTATTGCTGAATTGCTGGATTTGTATAAATCGCAAGGCATTGACCGTATTGTTGCGCTGCGCGGTGACTTGCCCTCTGGTCAGGTGGGCTTAGGCGAATTGCCTTATGCAACAGATCTTGTGCGTTTCATCCGTGAACATACAGGTGATCACTTCAAAATTGAAGTGGCGGCTTATCCTGAAATGCATCCGCAAGCAGACAGCTTTGATCTCGACATCAAACGTTTCTGCGATAAAGCCAATGCAGGCGCTAATGCAGCACTCACACAATTCTTCTTTAATCCAGATGCATACTTCTACTTTGTAGAGCGCATTCAAAAAGAAGGCGTAAACATTCCTGTAGCGCCAGGCATTATGCCGATTACCAATGCAAGCAATTTAATCCGCTTTGCTGATGGTACAGGTGCAGAAATTCCTCGCTGGATTCGTAAACAGCTTGCGACTTATGGCGACGACACAGCGTCAATCAAAGCCTTTGGTCATGAAGTGATTGTAAAACTTTGCGAACGCCTGATTGCTGGTGGTGCGCCAAGCTTGCACTTCTATACCATGAACACCACTGACCCTACACGCCAACTTGTGAAAGACCTCGGTCTTGCATAAGACATTTCGACCTATTTGAGAGTAAAACTTTAATGCCACGTTTTTATATTGAAGCTGATTTAACTGTTGATACGACTGTTGAATTAACGGAAACAGTGTTTCATCACTGGGTAAAAGTTTTACGTGCTCAAGTAGGCGAAACAGCCACTTTGTTCAATGGGCAAGGTGGCGAATACCATGTTGAATTGGTTGAAATCGCTAAAAAGTCGGCTGCCGTCCAAGTTTTGCAATTCAATCCAAGCAATCGCACACCACATTTTACGGCACTATTGGGTCAAGTGATGAGCAAAGGCGACCGCATGGATTATGCGATTCAAAAAGCGGTGGAACTCGGTGTTTCTGAAATTCAACTACTCACTTCAGAACGTTGTGAGATGCGTTTGAAGTACGATCGTGATCAAAAGAAACTTGACCATTGGCAAGGCATTGCTATTGCTGCTTGCGAACAGTGTGGACTCAACATTGTTCCTAAAGTACTTCCGCCTCTTTCCCTTGAAAAATGGTTGGAAAGTGACCTACCGACAACAAAATTGGTACTCGCACCCAATAAAGATGAAATTGATGTATTAGCTGATGCTGACCCGCACTTTGCCTTACTGATTGGCCCTGAAGGTGGCTTGAGCGAAGCCGAGATCAGCGCCGCAAATGAGAAAGGTTTTGTGAACTGGTGTATCGGTGAACGTGTCCTTCGCACAGAAACTGCACCTGTAGTTGCACTTTCAATTTTAAATTATAAATTTATTTAATTTTTACTCGATAGTTCATCTGAAAGCATCAATGATGGCATCCTTGATATTGCTTTTTATTTGTAACGCAATTACCCTAGAGTCAATAAAAACAAATGATTTGTTACTAAGAATAAACAAATACTCTCAGGAACAATACAAATACAACGATCTAAATTTGGTTAAGGCAGGGTTTTTATATTCATGACGTATAAACAAGATGAATATATCAAGCAGTACAATCATACTGCTCAAATTGCGAACACGATTCGCCATAGCCGCTATTTTTTAGTCAGTATCCTGATTATTTGCTTATATATTTTTTCGATATATCAAATTTTTTATAAATCACCATCTTTGTATTTCAATATTTGGTTTATTTTTACCGAAGTTTTTGTCAGTTTATGCTGGCTGATCAGCACCGTTTATTTTAAACCTGAACAATATTCACTGATGATTGCGCATCGTTGGCTACAATTTCAGTGTTTTTCTGTCGGCACACTGATTGCGAGCGGTATTTTTTTAATTTTTTATTATTTACCTGCGACCAATCAAAGCTTTGAACCAATTCAAGCCCTGACACTCTCTGCCCTACTCTTGATCGTGACGCAAACCTTTGGTTTGACCTATTTGACGCAAAAACTTAATTATTTCTGTTTAGCCTTTATCCCGTCTATCGTGCCCTATCTGATTGCACAGTTCTTTTTCTTAGATGGTTCAAATCACTTATTTAGCCTGAGTATTAATTTTGGGCTCATTGTGATTCTAATGTGCGCCATGACGTCATATCGCATTCATCGTCGTGTATCGACTTTACATGCTAAAAATAACCTACTGGTCGATAGTGCCAAGCAACAAGTCAAATGGACTGATGAACTGTGTCAGCAGCTCCAAGATGAAGTCAACAAATCACGAGACATCGAATTACAGCTACAACTGGGTAACCAAATCCTTGAACAGAAAGTCAAAGAGCGGACCTTCGACATTGAGCAAATGAACAAGGATTTAGAAAACCAACAAGCCAATTTAGTCCTTGCGCATGAAATCGCCGGTTTACGTCCTTGGGATTGGAATATCAAAGATCGTAAAATCGTTGTCACCAACTATAAGCAAGAAAAAACCCTTAGACATTCGAAAGAGCATCAGCAACAGTTACAACATGTGATCCATCCTGATGATATCCCTCATTTTAAGTCGGCAATGATTCAACATCTTCGTGGATTTAAAGACCGTTATGAGGCCACCTATCGGATTCAAAACAGTCAAGGAAAATGGAGTTGGGTACATGATATTGGACGGGTCATTCAACGCGATCCAGATAATCGTAAGCCATTGCGCATGGTCGGTATTCGACGTGATATCCATCAAGAACGGACATCACAAGAACGTTTAAAACTTGCAGCTAGTGTACTCGAACAAGCCGCTGAAGGAATTTTCATTTTAAATGAAGAACTGTGCTATATCGAAGTCAATCCGTTTTACGAACAATTAACCGGATTTAACTACGACCAAATTATTGGCAAACATCTATTTGATATCACAGCAAATTACAAATCAATTCAACGCAGTATGCACTACTCGATCATTAAACAAGTGCTGAAAATTGGTGAATATGATGGTGAGTTGCACGAAAAATTTCTTTCAGGTAAAGAACTGACGCTATGGATGCATATTAATGCGATTACTGATGATCAAAACCGCGTTACCCATTATATCGGGATTGTCTCAGACCTGACCGAACGTAAATTGCAAGAACAACGTTTATCTTATTTAGAAAATTATGACACCTTAACGGATTTGCCGAACCGTTTTTATTACAACTATCAACTGCATCAATATTTAGTTTCACAGCAAGATTCGATTAAACAGTTGGCCGTCATTCGTTTAAACATCGACCGTTTCCGTCCATTAAATGAATATCTCAGCAACAATGGTGGTGACGAACTGTTACGCCAAGTCGCACAGCGTTTACGTCTAACCAATGCCGAAGCATTATTTGTTGCGCATTTAAATGGCGATGATTTTGCGATTGTGTATGAAATTTCACATATCCGCCCTTCTGTGCAAGAGCATTGTGAACGCATCAATAAAGCCTTTAGCATTCCATTTAATATTTTTGGCCAAGAACATGTCATCACTTTATCGATGGGCGTCGCGTTCTATCCTGAGCATGGCCGTCAGCTAGATTATCTAAATAACTGTGCAGAACAAGCGCTGAGCGAAGCTAAAAATTTGGGAGGCAATACTACACGTTATTATTCCAATGAAAATACCGCATTATTAGAGCAAGGGATCTTCTTGGAACGCGACTTGCGTAAAGCCATTCAAAATAATGAGCTGGTGGTGTATTACCAACCGAAGATCAATTTCCGTGATAAAAATATTTACGGTTTTGAAGCCTTGGTGCGCTGGAATCATCCTGAAAAAGGCTTAATACCACCGGGCTTATTTATTCCTTTAGCAGAACAAACCAGTTTAATTTCCGATATCGGGCGTTTTGTCCTGCAAAAAACCGCGCAGCAAATTCGCTTTTGGAATAATTTGGGTTATCAAAATATTTGTGTATCCGTCAATATTGTTGCACAGCAACTGCGCCGTGGACAATTATTAAATGATTTAGATGAAGCGATAGATGCCAATCAAATTGATGGTGCCAGTCTGGAACTGGAAATTACAGAATCTTCTTTGGTCGAAAATCTAGATTCAGTACGTGAACTATTAAACGAAATAAAAAAACGTAAAATCAATATTTCACTTGATGATTTTGGCACTGGCTACTCATCTCTATCGTATCTGGCTGATTTTCCAATTGATATTTTAAAAATAGATCGCAGTTTTATCTCTAAAATTGGTGAAAATAAACAATTGGCCATCGTTAGTGCCATGATTGCCATGGGTAAAGCGATGGGCATGACGGTAGTCGCTGAAGGGATTGAAACTGAACAGCAGTTACAGTATCTACAAGACTTAGAATGTGACATTGCTCAAGGCTATTTTTTCTCTAAGCCACTGCCACAAGAAGAGGCAACCGTGTTCCTTGAAAATAATATCTCTTCGCCTGCTTATACTTACTTAATATAAGTCACTATGCCTGAGCTATAAGATTGTCTGAAAAAGACGCGACTTCGACTGTCCCAACTGTGCAACTAATGTTATATTCAAGCGGATAAAGCAAGCATTTCAGCTTTATATTGGATAAACAAAACACAATCGAGATACAGATGGACGATCAATCTTTAAAACAGCAGGCTTTGTATTATCACGAATTTCCAACTCCGGGGAAAATCAGCGTTACACCAAGCAAACAATTGGTCAACCAACACGATTTAGCCCTCGCATACTCGCCAGGTGTCGCTGCACCTTGTTTAGAAATTGAACGCGACCCATCTACTGCTGCACTTTACACAGCGCGCGGTAATCTTGTTGCTGTAGTCAGTAACGGTACAGCCGTACTGGGCTTAGGTAACATTGGTCCTTTAGCGTCAAAACCTGTTATGGAAGGTAAAGGCGTTCTATTCAAAAAATTCGCTGGTGTTGATGTTTTTGACATTGAAATTGCTGAAAACGATCCAGACAAAATCGTAGATATCGTTGCAGCATTGGAACCAACTTTCGGTGGTATCAACCTTGAAGACATCAAGGCCCCAGAGTGTTTCTACATCGAGCAAAAACTTCGTGAACGCATGAATATTCCTGTGTTCCATGATGACCAACACGGTACATCAATCATTGTGGGTTCTGCATTACTGAATGCACTTCAACTCAATGGCAAAAAAATTGAAGAAATCAAAATTGTCGCTTCTGGCGCAGGTGCTGCTGCCCTTTCATGTTTGAACTTACTTTGCGCACTTGGCGTAAAAAAAGAAAACATCGTTGTGGCAGATTCACGCGGTTTATTGACGACTAAACGTGAAGGCTTGGATGAGTCGAAAAAGGCATACGTTCAAGACATCGAAGGCTCTCAGCTTGCTGATGTAATGGAAGGTGCGGACATGTTCCTCGGTCTTTCAGCAGCAGGTATTTTGACCAAAGAAATGGTTAAAGTCATGGCGAAAGATCCGATTATCTTTGCCCTTGCTAACCCAGACCCTGAAATTCTTCCTGAACATGCACATGAAGCACGTCCAGACGTGATTATGGCAACTGGTCGTTCAGACTATCCAAACCAAGTGAACAATGCACTTTGCTTCCCTTATATTTTCCGTGGTGCACTAGATGTTGGCGCAACTACGATTAATGAAGAGATGAAGATTGCTTGTGTACATGCGATTGCTCGCATGGCGCATGTCGAAGCTGATGCTGCATCGTATGGTGAAAAATCTGCTTCATTTGGTCGTGATTACCTGATTCCGCGCCCATTAGATCAACGTTTGATTCTTGAAATTGCACCTGCAATTGCACAAGCAGCGATGGATTCTGGTGTTGCAACTCGTCCGATTCAAGACTTCTCTGCATATCGTCAACGTTTATCTGAATTCGTCTACAACTCTGCGTTTATGATGAAACCAATTTTTGCGCAAGCGAAAACTGATCCGAAACGCATTGCATATGCTGAAGGTGAAGATTTACGTGTACTTCGCGCGGTGCAAATTGCTGTTGATGAAGGTTTAGCAAAACCAATTCTTGTCGGTCGTCCTGCAGTCATTGAAGCGAACATCAAGAAATTAGGTCTACGTCTTGAAGACGGCGTGAACATCACTATCGTCGATCAAGAGAAAAACCCTGATTACGATAAGTTTGCTGACGATTACTACAGCATCATGCAACGTAAAGGTGTAACACCTGAATACGCTCAGCGTGAAGCACGTCGTCGCTCTACCCTGATCGCTGCAATGCTGGTTCGTCATGGTGTGGCTGACGGTATGCTATGTGGTACTTATTCTAGCTATGACATTCACTTAGACTTCGTCAGCAATGTGATTGGGCTAAAAGAAGGCCGTAATAACTTCTTCACGCTGAATGCATTAATGCTTGAAGATCGTAACTTGTTTATTGCCGACACTTACATTAACCGTAATCCAACAGCTGAACAGCTTGCTGAAATGACTATTTTAGCGGCTGAAGAAGTCCGCCGTTTTGGTATTACGCCGCGTGTAGCATTGCTTTCTCACTCAAGTTTCGGTTCTGACCAAAATGATCCTAGCGCTCAAAAAATGCGTAAGGTTTATGATATTTTGTCAGAAATTGCACCTGAACTTGAGGTTGAAGGTGAAATGCATGGTGATGCCGCATTGGATGAAAATATTCGTCATTTCGCATACCCGAACTCACGTTTTAAAGGTTCTGCGAACTTGCTGATTATGCCTAATCTGGATGCAGCGAACATTTCGTTCAACTTGTTGAAATCAACTTCAGGTAGTAACGTGACGATTGGCCCAATTCTTTTGGGTGCTGCAAAACCCGTTCATATTTTAACGCCAACAGCGACAACTCGCCGTTTAGTGAATATGACTGCATTGACTGTTGCAGAGATTCAAGAAAACGAAAAATTAGCACTCTAATTTAGTTGACCTGAACACACTTTGTGACTTGAGAAAACCTCTGTTCTGTAGCATGATTGCTCTAAGAATAGAGGTTTTTTCATGCAAGTTTATTTAGTAGGCGGTGCAGTTCGAGATCACTTGCTCGGGCACCCCTATCACGAAAAAGATTATGTCGTTGTCGGTGCAACGCCGGAACAATTACTTGCTCAAGGTTATCAACCTGTGGGTAAAGATTTCCCTGTTTTTCTTCATCCAGAGACCAAAGACGAATATGCCTTAGCCCGTACAGAACGTAAGTCTGGACATGGGTATCATGGCTTTGAATTTTATACCGACGTCAATGTCACACTCGAACAAGATCTCATTCGACGTGACCTCACGATCAATGCGATTGCCATGGATGATGCAGGCCAGATTTACGACCCCTATCATGGCCAACAAGATTTAGAGCGACGCATCCTTCGCCATGTGTCTGATGCCTTCGTCGAAGATCCATTGAGGGTTTTACGTATTGCACGTTTTGCGGCACGTTATAAAGCTTTAGGTTTTAAAGTGGCTGATGAAACACTTGCGCTGATGCAAGAGCTTGCTCAATCTGGCGAACTTGAAGCCCTTACACCTGAACGCGTTTGGAAGGAAACGTCTCGTGCGTTAATGGAAGACCATGCAGATGAATATTTTGAAGTTTTAAGAGCCTGTGGTGCTTTAAAAGTCTTATTCCCTGAAATTGATGCGTTATACGGTATTCCACAGCGTCCTGAATATCACCCTGAAATTGACTGTGGTATTCATACCATGATGTCGTTGCAGCAAGCCTGTCGTGCCAATTATTCTTTGGATGTTCGTTTTGCTGTATTGGTACACGACTTGGGCAAAGCACTCACTCCAGTAGATGAGTTACCGCGCCATATCATGCATGAAGAACGTGGTGTAAAACCCGTTACCGAAGTCTGTGACCGTATGCGTGTACCCACCAATACCAAGCAATTGGCCATCTCCGTATGTAAAGAGCATTTAAAATGCCATCAAGCCCTAAGCTTAAAACCGGGGACATTGTGGCGTCTGTTACAACGTATGGATGTGCTACGCCGTCCTGAACGTGTAGAGGCCTTTGTGCAAGCCTGTGAATGTGATTCACGTGGCCGTTTAGGTTTAGAGGATCGTGCCTATCCGCAAGCTCAATACGTTTTAGATGCCATGCAAGTGGTTCGCAATATTAAAGCTGCCGATCTTCCACCCGATATATCAGGGCCGGATATCGGTGAAATGCTGATTGAAAGACGTATTCAAGCCATTGCGGCACTTAAAACCAGTCAGTATGCAGTTGAAGCTTAATTAGAGCACCTTCGGGTGCTTTTTTAATTTACCTTTTCTATATTTTTAAAACTTTAACTTTTGCAATATTTCACCTTGCCCTTTCAGATATAGATAAGCTTTGAAAAATATCAGCATGCACATCAAGGCTCATTCATCTATGCTCTAAGGAAAACCATCGAGCTGACAATATGCATCCCCAAATTCGTCCGTTACAACTCCAAGAAGATCTCCTCGACATTCATCAACTCACACTCCAATTGGGTTATGAAATACCACTAGAGCGACTCCAACAGCATTGGCAGTTGATTCATTTGGATAAGCATTATCAGACCTTGGTGATGACGGCTGATGACCGCGTCATTGGTTATGCAGGTTTTATCCAACAATACAGTTGGGAGTTTGAGGAAGAATTTATTCGGATTCAGGCTTTTGTCATTGATGCCCGTTACCGCGGTCAAGGTTTAGGGCGACGCTTCATGCAAGCCATTGAGCAAAGCGCTCGGCGACAAGTTCTAAAACGTATTTTAATCAACAGTGGTAATCGTCCGGAACGAGATGCCGCACATGCTTTTTATCAAAATTTAGGGTTTGAAGCCTATAGTTTGGGTTTTACTAAATATTTAAATTGATCGGCCAATTTTACCATCAGCCGATCCAGACATTTTTAAGAAATATCGGCTGGGAAACTAATGACTTTTTCAAGTTTTAACTGATTCGTTGCCACCATTAGCAATCGATCAATACCTAAGGCTATACCTGCACACTCGCTCATATGCGGTAATGCAGCAAGCAAATATTCATCAATCGGCATCACATGCAACCCAAGTTTAGCGCGCTCTGCATTATCTGCCTCAAAACGACTTCGTAAAACATCCGCATCAATCAGTTCATCATAAGCATTCGCTAACTCTAAACCTTCGATATAAAGCTCAAATCGTGCTGCAACCAATTCACCATCTTCGTCCACACGGGTTTTCGCCAAAGAAGCCATTTCCGGTGGAAAATCGGTCAGGAACACTGGCGTATCAAAACCGAGGCTCGGCTCAACATAATGCGAGAACAATAAATCGATATAGCCTAAACGGTCTTCACCCAAATCTAAACTTAAACCTACACGACGACAGCAATCTTTTAAATCTTGTAAAGTAGCTTGTAACGGATTCAAATCCAAACGATCCATAAAGGCATGCTTATAGCTCAAAATAGTCGGACGAACTTCACCAAAGCGTTGTTTCAAAGTTTCATTCAATAAGTCCGTCACTTCAAACATCAAGTCTTTTAAGCTAAAACCCGGACGGTACCATTCCAACATGGTGAATTCACTGTTGTGTTTACGTCCATGCTCATCATCACGGAAAACTTTACAGATTTGGTAAATTGGCCCACTACCACTTGCCAACAGACGCTTCATGGCAAATTCAGGTGAAGTTTGCAAATAATGCGTTTGCTTTTGACCATTCACATGACGCTGAGCTTGTACCGATGCTAAATGCACATCGGTGACACCGGCTTGAGAAAGCACAGGTGTTTCCACTTCAAGCACATTACGTGCTGCAAAAAACTGGCGAATTTGGGCATACATCGTGGCACGTGCACGAAGTGCAGTGAGTTCACAACTTGGCTGAAAGTTCATTTGATTCATGCTGCTGGGCCTCCATGTGCAGCCCATTCACGGCGTAAAGGATAGGTTTTACGTAAATAATCAAAGGCTTTTTGATCCACCTTACCGTCTTTTAGGCAAGCACGTAAGTTGGCATCATCACGAGCGATGTCATAAATATCTTTTAAGTATCGATGTAATACCATCTTAAAGTCAGCACCAGTAAAATACTGCTCACAGACGGGCAACTGACTTTCAAAGGCTTTATTTATAGCTTGATTGAAAGTTTGACAGAATGCTTCATAGATCATCTGTGTGCCACGTGCTTTACCTTCCAAGCTATAGCCGGCAATATGCGGTGTCACCACGTAAATTAAATCTAACAACGCTGCTGAAATCTCTGGCTCATGTTCAAAAACGTCTAAGACTACTTTACGCTGAGTCTGTTGAATATCGGCAATTAAGGCAGCTTCTTCGACCACTGGCCCACGCGCGGAATTAATCAAGATCGCAGTTGGCTTCATAGCAGCAAGCGCAGCAGCATTGATTAAATGATAGGTCGGATGTTCACCCTCTTTGGTCAGTGGCACATGGGTACTAATCGCATCTGCATTTTTTAACAGTTCTGCAAATTCAACTTGTTTCACCTGATCAGATTGCACAAATGGATCATAGCCAATGACATTCCAACCTAATAATTGTGCCATGACAGCCAAACGTAAACCGACATTACCTAAACCAACGATGCCCAAAGTAAATTGTTCATTTGCATTCAACAATTTAGGTTTAACGTAGAGCAATGCCGTAATCACATATTCAGCAACCGCTTGTGCATTACAACCTGCGGCATTTGACCAAGCAATGCCCTGCTTTTCTAGAGCGGTAATATCTAAATGATCTGTTCCAATCGTAGCACTACCGACAAATTTGACTGCGGTCTGTTGAATTAAGTCTGCATTTACCTGAGTCACCGATCGCACCAATAATGCATCGGCTTCTTTAACATCTGCATGGGTCAATGTTCGACCTGCCGCTTGCTTTATTTCACCAAATTCGGAAAAAAAATACTCAGTAAATGCCAGATTTTCATCTGCAACGATTTTCATAGTTCATCTCATAGTTCCACTATGAACATGATAACGCGTTGCTCATGCCATGACTATTCTTCTGCACATAAGGCACAGTGCCTTCAATCTACAATCTTGATGATTAAAAATTATATTAGCGACAATAATCTGACTGCTGATCATCAATTAAGGACAAGGCCGCCTGCCAAGCCGCTTGTATAATGGGCTCGACCATCGGATTTTCAAACTGCTGCAGCGTATGTTCACAAACCTTCGGACTTGGATAATGCAATGTAGCACTCGACAATGCTTTTACTTGAATTTGACAAGCCCGTTCTAAAAAGTAAATTTCATGAAATGCCCGTGCCACACTATCCCCAGTCGCAAGCAAACCGTGATTGCGTAAAATCATGCAGCGATAATGCCCCATATCCTGCACCAATCGTTCACGCTCTTCAGTTGAAAAGGCTATGCCCTCATATTCATGATAAGCAATGTTCTGATAGAACTTTAACGCGTGTTGTGAAATTGGCAATAAACCGTGTTCCTGTGCAGAAACCGCCACGCCATCCGCAGTATGCGTATGAATCACACAATTAATATTTGCACGCGCATGATGTAAGGCAGAATGAATCACAAAGCCTGCGGCATTCACCATCTTCCCTGCATCATAGGCTTCAATAATTTTACCTTCATGATCAATTTTGACCAAATCAGAAGCCGTCATTTTGTCAAAGGTCACACCATAACGATTAATCAGAAAATGCTCAGGTTCATGACTTAAACGCAGGCTGATATGGGTATCAATTAAGTCGGTCATTTTATAATAAGCCACCAAGCGATACAGTGCCGCCAATTGACAACGCGCTTGCCATTCCAGTTCATGAATAAGCTCTGGTTTTTGCATGGGTGAATTCCTTTTCTAAATCGATTGATCTTGTTTTCTGTTTATTGTGAATAATTAATAGCATGTCATATCCATGCTGTATATCAGCTTCGCCTGTAGAAAAAAACTATTCAAAAAATTTAGGCAATAAAAAACCCCAATGTAAAACATTGGGGTTTTTTGAATATGGCGGAAGCGGTGAGATTCGAACTCACGGAGGACTCGCGCCCTCGTCGGTTTTCAAGACCGGTGCATTAAACCGCTCTGCCACGCTTCCATGGCCGCTATCATATAAATAAAAATTCAGCTTGGCAAATTATTTTGCTTTATTTTGAACACTTGGCGAATCGTTCATACAAAATTTAGGCGATTCGAAAATTTTGGATTAGGTCAGAAAAATTGAAGGTGAATAAATATGTATTAAATTGAGATCATAGCTAATTGCATTGCCTAAATTTACACATATAAAAAAACCCTGATGTTAAAAACATCAGGGTTTTTGAATTTGGCGGAAGCGGTGAGATTCGAACTCACGGAGGACTCGCGCCCTCGTCGGTTTTCAAGACCGGTGCATTAAACCGCTCTGCCACGCTTCCATGGCCGCCATCATATAAACAAAATTCAGCAATGGCAAATTATTTTGTAAAAAATACGTCTAATTGAACAAAATAAAAGCAGTTTGTTATTTTTCAGTACTTTCGCCCATTTCATAACGAATTGAATTGATATACCAACATTTTTTTCCCAATGGAGTTAGGACTTCGACCTCATCATCCACTTGCTTCGACAGGAGTGCTCGAGCCATAGGTGAATCAATTGAGATATGCTGCGGATGATGATCATAAATTTCATCTACCCCCACGATTCTTAGTGTTTTTTGTTCGCCGTCTTCATTTTCAATTTCGACCCACGCCCCAAAATAGACTTTCCCTTTTTGTTCGGGTGAATAATCGATAATACGAAGCTCTTCCAAACGTTTTCCCAAATAGCGTACACGTCGGTCAATTTTGCGTAACAATTGCTTATTATATTGATAATCCGCGTTTTCCGAACGGTCGCCAAGACTGGCCGCCCAGTTCACTTTTTTGGTAATTTCAGGTCGTTCTTCATGCCATAAATGTTGAAGTTCAGCGACCAATAAATCGTGTCCACCACGGGTAATTAAGTTAGATTTCATGATGATTTTTCGGCCTTGAGCAAGCGCTGATTTTTACAAAACATGCCTATTTTATCCTCCATTTCTACACAGGCAAAGTATATAAAATTTATTCGCAAACAAAATCAATTATTTATGTTACATATTTTAATATTTTTTCGTACAAAATTTGACAAGTATTTTTTTGCTTATTATTATGCGCACATCTTTCAGGCTTGTTTAATTTTTATCCAGTGTAGATTTTCTACATATTTCCCGAAAACCCCTAGTCATTTTTGAATGACGTCATGACTGCCCAACCCTTATTGAATTTATCAAACTTGAAAAAGTCTGAGGCGTGTTTGCCTTTGCTTTTTAGGGCATAAATTACTTGTAGCGGAGACAACATGCACAGTAGTTCAACTTCTGGGTCGAGGCTTTGCCTTAACTCTTTTAACTCTCTCCCATTTAAAGCGCTTGCACTTAGTACTGTCTTAATTCCTTTTCACAGTATTAATGCCAGCAAAACAGCTCATCAATATGATGCTGTCGTCAACAGTAATAAACTCACTGTTGTTGCCGTTGCCAATCCTGACATTGTTTTTCAGGATGGTAAACATCGACATGGTTTTGGTTACGACCTTGCACGTAACTATGCAGAAAGTTTAAATGTCCAATTAGATTTTAAAACAGTGAATGACAATGCCACTGCTTTAAAAATGGTTGCCAAAGGTCAAGCCAATTTTGCTATGACCACTGCCGAAATGAGTACCATTGAAGCCAAGCATTTGACGTCATTTTCAGCCAGTTGTGGTGATACCGTTTCTTTGAAAAAGAATGGTTTAAACAGCAACTTAAACTGGGTATTTAAAAATGCAGACGATCCACTCAGCCAAACCGCGAGTGGCTTTATTTGCCGTGCCAAACAAAATGGCGCAATTGGACAGTTGGCATCATTCTACAACCATAATGTGGTCAAACAAGATTCTTGGAATGTGATTCAACGTGATTTAAGTAAACGTATGCCGATCTATAAGGCAAGTTTTAAAAACACGGCCAAGCAATACGACCTAGACTGGCATTTATTGGCAGCAATTGGTTATCAAGAGTCTTACCTCAAACCTGACTCGGTATCCCCAACGGGTGTTCGTGGCATTATGATGCTGACCAACAGTACAGCAAAAGCCATGGGTGTGAGCAACCGTACAGATGCGACTCAAAGCATTCAAGGTGGTGCAAAGTACTATGACCAAATGTTAAACCGTTATAGCAACATTCCCTACCCAGATCGTAATTGGTATGCCTTAGTGGCTTATAACATGGGTCCTGGTGCTGTAAGTCAGATTCAAAAGCGCATTAAATCTCAGGGTAAAAACCCGAATAAGTGGGTGAACTTATATGCTTATCTTGACCGTAACAAAGCCAGCAATGGTCGTTATCGTCAAGCCGTGCAATATGTCACGCGTATTCGTGCTTATTTGGAACATATTAAAACCACACCACAACTGGTGAATATCTAATATGTGTCCATCTAACATTTACATGTGAGCGCACAAAAAAAAGCTTACCTTCGGGTAAGCTTTTTTCGTTTTGGACTTAAGCAGTTTGCTCAAGTACTTTTTTGAATAAATCTTTTTGTTCAGTACTTGGTTTTGCAGTTTGCAATGCCATCAATTGTGACATATCACCTTGTACTTTAATTTTGCCCGTCATAAACGCTTGCATCGCTGCAGCCATATCAAACTCAAGGAATACTTTACGTAACGTTTCAGCATCCATGTTCAACGTTGTTTTCGCGTTTGAAGATAAACCTTTTTTAATTGCACCACCGTCTAATGACAATTCAGTATTGCCTGCAGCGTCAGCAACTACAAGGTTAATTGCAAGATTAGCCAATGCAGGTGGTAAGTTTAAATCACCAGCTTGAGCTGTCAGAGTTTCTACAGTTGAAAACCAATCATCAGTTAAAAAAGCAGGCATGATCTTTCCTCAATTTATTTTGTTCGTGTGTGTTGCCGTTCCGGACAACATCAGTGCAAGCATATTTTGCTTGAGGCTTGTTATAGCATGATCATTTGCGAAAAGGCTAAAGTTTTTTGTACGCACCGTTCAATATTTAACTGTTTAACAACAAAATGAGAAAAATCATAAGCATAAAAAAGGCATTCCGTAGAATGCCTTTTGTGTGATGAAGTTTTCGGCTTAATCTGCCATAAACCCTAAGTTCACCATATTAATGCGTTTGCTTTCAGGCTCACCTTCTTCAGTTGAACAACTTTCGCTATTTTTGAAGTCAAATTCGCGTTGTTCATCCAAGGCTTCAAAGTCGAATAACTCACGGTCTGCCAGTTGTGAAGGCGATACATTTTGCAATGCGCCAAAAATACTGTGTAAACGTTTTGGAAATTCTTTATCCCAAGTACGCAGCATGTCATTTAGCATCGCACGTTGTAAGTTTTCCTGTGAACCACACAAGTTACATGGGATAATTGGGAACTTACGCATTTCTGCATACTTGATAATGTCTTTTTCTTCCACATAAGCCAGTGGACGAATCAAAATGTTCTTTTTATCAGAAGACAATAATTTCGGTGGCATGGCTTTTAAGCTACCGCCATGGAACAAGTTCAAGAAGAACGTCGCCAAAATATCATCACGATGATGACCTAAAGCCACTTTCGTCGCCCCAATTTCTTGAGCAAAGCCGTATAACGAACCACGACGTAAACGTGAGCAT
Source organism: Acinetobacter sp. YH16056_T (assembly GCF_024605895.1). Taxonomy (NCBI): domain Bacteria; kingdom Pseudomonadati; phylum Pseudomonadota; class Gammaproteobacteria; order Moraxellales; family Moraxellaceae; genus Acinetobacter; species Acinetobacter sp. YH16056_T. The sequence continues at coordinate 2,294,668 of NZ_CP094545.1, forward strand.
ACTGCACAATACGTTTTACCTTCTGGGGTTAAACGTTTAGTAATGCTGTAGGTATCTTTTTCTAAGATGTAATACGGAATTTTGTTTTCTTCTAAATAACGTGGCAATACTTCTTCAGGGAAACCCGGTTGTTTTTGGTCAAGGTTGACCGCAACCACATCAAAATTAATCGGTGCAATACGCTTAAACTGCAACAAAATGTCGAGCAAGGTATAACTGTCTTTACCGCCTGAAATACAGACCATCACCTTGTCGCCCTCTTCGATCATTTTAAAATCACGAATGGCATGACCGACCTGACGGCGTAGCTTTTTCAATAAACGATAATACGCAGAGCTAGTTGGTAGTTCTGGTTTGAAATTAAATCCTTGTTCGGACTCAACTGGCGAGAACATAGACGAGTTAAACCTAAAAAAAAATACCGCGCAATTTTATCCGATTCGCAGACTTCTCGCATCAAAAGAATGTAATTTCCGAAAAAAGTAAAAATACTGTCATGATCACGTCATCCTCAGCGCATTATTTTATACGGTCGAGTTCATTTTTTAGGCGAAACGCTTATCTTTTGGACTTTTCCACAGTTGTCCACAAAAGCTGTGGATAACTTTGTGGATTTTAAATGACTTGACAAGGTGAGCTGCCCTTATTTTAAGGCTTCTATTTAAATTGATCATTTTTTGATCAATTTATTATCCCTTACTTATCAATGCTTTAGATGTGTCAAGTTATGCTCATTAAAAAAAAATAAATATTTTTTTTGATTATTGAATCATCAAAATGACTTGATTTTTACAAAGTAAAGAAGAAATCAGCCCTCGAAGCCTTTTCATCTGATTTTTTTTTGATAAACTCTATTTTAACTGTTTGGGGACAGAATTTTTTTCTTCACAATAAAATGAAAAACAATACTTGGACTTTGGGGCTGTTATTAAGTGGAAGTGTGGCTATCAGTTTAGCTGCACCGAGCATTTTTGCCGGCCAAACGATCTATCAATTACGTGAAAGTAACGGCACAACGCTACTAACCAATAAACAAGGCCGCTATAGCAATCTGAAAGTCGAGAAAAAAACCTACTATCCGGACAGTAATATCCATAGTTATAGTAACTGGGGCTCAAATGAAGCGTCTGTGTTGCCAAGCTATAGCCGTAATAAAAATGCCTTTGACAATATTATTAAACAAGCCGCGGCCCAACATGGTGTTTCCGAAGGTCTGATCAAAGCGGTGATGCATACCGAATCTGGTTTTAACACCAATGCACGCTCGCCTGTCGGTGCGCAAGGTTTAATGCAACTCATGCCTGCTACTGCACGTCGCTTCAATGTATCAAATGCCTATGATCCACATCAGAACATTATGGCTGGTGCGCGCTATTTATCTTGGCTGCTGAAACGTTTTAATGGCAACACCTCACTTGCCTTAGCTGGTTATAACGCAGGTGAAGGCAATGTCGCAAAATATGGTGGCATCCCACCTTTTCGTGAAACTCAAGACTATGTCCGCCGTGTCACTAGCCGCTACAGCAACCTATATGCTGGTAGTTTAAGTGTCTCGGGTTCGAGCAGTTCAAATAGCACTTCTAATAGTGGTCGGATTATTGCCAGTTCGGACAATTATCATGCTGCTGCCCCTGCTGTTGCCAAGTCACCGGCACGTCAAATTATTCAAACGGACAATGGTAGTTTTACCGATGCACCTTCAGGTTCATTTGCGACAGCAAATGCTTCTGCCTCAGCGCGCATTTATCTCAATGAATAAAATCACTGATTTTGTAAAATTGCATCTGTTTTACTAATTTTTCCTTGAAATTTTAAGACTTTCACCTCATATTGAGTTTAATGATTTTTATTTGTAAATCAGATCATTTTTCTATAATAAGAGGATTTACCCAATGATGCGGATTGGTTTGTTCTTGCTGACCAACCTCGCGGTACTGGTTGTAGCTGGCATAATCTTGTCACTCTTCGGTGTCGGTAGTTACCACGGTGCAGGCGGCTTAAACTTAGGCAACTTGCTCGTTATCTGTTTTGTGTTCGGTATGGTGGGTTCGATGATCTCACTATTCATGTCAAAATGGATGGCGAAAAAAACCACGGGTACAGAGCTGATTGACCCTAATGCACCACGTAGCCAAGCTGAAGCATGGTTACTCAACGAAGTTGCGCAACTAGCACAACGTTCTGGTATCAAAATGCCAGAAGTGGGTATTTTCCCATCGTACCAGTCAAATGCCTTTGCAACAGGCTGGAACAAAAATGATGCTTTAGTGGCGGTTTCTACCGGTCTACTGGAGCGTATGAACAAAGATGAACTCCGTGCCGTACTCGCTCACGAAATTGGTCACGTAGCCAATGGTGACATGGTGACCCTTGCTTTGGTGCAAGGTGTAGTCAACGCCTTTGTCATGTTCTTTGCACGTGTAGCAGGTGACTTTATCGACCGTAATGTCTTCGGTCGTGAAGATGGTGAAGCACCGGGTATCGCATACTTCGTCATTACGATTGTATTAGATATTGTCTTTGGTATCGCAGCGTCTGCTATTGTGATGTGGTTTTCTCGCTACCGTGAATACCGTGCCGATGAAGCTGGTGCGCGTCTAGCAGGTAAACAAGCGATGATTTCTGCCCTATTACGTTTACAAGCAGAATCTGAAATGCCAGATCAAATGCCAAAAGAAATGAAAGCCTTTGCTATTTCTGCGGGTCAAGAACAAGGTTTCAGCTTAGCTGCATTGTTCCAAACACACCCAACGATTGAACAACGTGTTGCGGCTTTACAACAATTAGATTGCCCATAATTCAGCATCTGATGTAAGTCGTAAAAAAGCCTCCCTATGGAGGCTTTTTTTGAGTCTAATTTTTTCTCAGAGCGTTTACTGTTTTATCAATCACTTTTCAGTTGAACAGCCTTTCATTGCTAGCACTCAAGCCACAAATCTGTCCTATCTACAATACCCCATTGGCCTTTAACCATTGCCAAAGCAATGAACCGCCCATGTAAATTGCAAAGATAAACACCAATAAGAAAATCATCCCGAGTATATCTGGGATATGGATCCATAACCATGCAATCACAGGGTTACGCCAAAAAGCCGATTGCTGTTGTTTCTCTTCTAATTTTTCATGTAAAAACGGATGTACCACATGTTGATCTGTACTGATTTGATATTCTTCACGTATATGCGTGTGTACGACATCTAAAGCTTTACGGCTCGGACGAATAAACACATCGAAGATCGTCCCCGCGACAGGAATAAACCCCACGACAGCATCCATAACCGCGAGTTTCATCACACCATTTAATTTGGCTTGTGGTACGCCAATCTGTTTGGCCTTATAGACGGCATAGCAGGTCAAGACGAATCCTGCAATATCACCAGCGACCGGAATGGTACTCAACGCTGCATCTGCACCTACCCCTTGTCGGGTAAATGGAATCCGAACCACAGAGTCCATCATATTGGCAAACTTGGCGAGATCGCGTTCAAGGCGAATGACTTCTTGCTTTGACATTTTTTGTTTTAATGGTTCAGTCATGTTTTATCCAATAAAAACCGTGTAAATCACTGAGATTAAAACATATTAGAAGTCTTCTATCTGTAGCAAAATGCTAATCTCTATAAATTGAGCAATTGTGAAGCAATCATCAAATACACCACCACGCCGGTCGCATCACAAATCGAAGTCACCAAAGGTGCAGAAGCACTTGCAGGATCGAGCTTTAACTTGTTGAGTACAAAGGGCAAACTCATGCCAATTAAACAACCGAGCAATACGATACCCATCATACTTAAAGCCAAGACCAAGGCGACGGTTGCATCACCACGATAGTAGCCTAGAATTGATACAGCAATGGCCATGGTTCCACCGAGGCAAAGCGCGACGAGCGTCTCCCGACCCAATAAATAAAACCAATCACGAATTTTTACATCCCCAGTGGCAAGCGCTCGCACCATTAAGGTTGCAGACTGTGAACCTGCATTGCCTCCACTTCCGACCAATAAGGGTAAGAAAAAAACCAAGACGATATGTGCGGCAATGATGTCTTCATAATATGAAATGCCTAATCCGGACAATAAGCTGCCAAAGACCAATGTCACCAACCAGAACACCCGCTTTTGATACAACTTTAAAATCGGTGCTTTATTAATGCTCATACCTGGTTCGGTACTCACCGCACTGGCTTTTAAAAAGTCTTCAGTGGTTTCAGCCTGTACCACATCCATCGCATCATCATAGGTGACAATCCCCATCAAACGCTGGGCATGATCCACAATCGGCAAGGCCATAAAATCATATTCTGCCAATTTTCGCGCAATGCTTTCTTGATCTTCATCTATCCAGCCGGTCACCACATCTTTGGTCATCACCTGTTGAATCCGTGCATCACGATCGGCCTGCAAAATTTGCCGCAGTGAAATCACCCCTTCTAATTGAGACTGATCATTGGTGACATAAATTAAATACAGGGTTTCACGGTCATGCGGTTCATGGCGTAAGGCCTCTATAGCTTGTTGCATGGTAAAGTCAGCAGGCATACTGACATAGTCTGAACTCATGATTGCACCTGCAGACTCTTCTGCATATGCAGATAACGCCTTTAGATGCTCTTGGGTATCTTGATCAAGTTGTTGATAAATCCGATCTTGTTCTGCATCAGTTAAACTTTTATATAAGTCCGTTGCATCATCAGAATGCATATCATCAAATAGTTCAATTTGTAGACGCAGTGGATAACGTGAAATCAGCTGTCGCTGTGACTCAAAAGGGAAAAACTCAAATACCAAGCCTTGATGGTCTAAACCTGAAAGTAACTCGATTTGATCTTCGATTGGAAATTGCTGAATTAAACGAGCCTGATCAGCGTAGTTCAGAGGCTGTAAAGCGAAAACTGCTGCTGCATAATTTTGTTGTTGCAGCAAAGCGGAAATTTCACGCTGTCTTTGTATTAAATCCGCCATTCAACTCACTCTTATTTTAATCTTTCTATGTAGAGCACATTTTGAAGGATAAACTAAAGAGTTTCAAATCTCTTCAATATGTTCTCGGTGAACGTTGTTTGCGAAAATTCTCTGTGAACATTCCCTGTCGAAAGTTTGGTGACATAAATTTGGCGACATAAAAAGCCACCGCGATGTACTCAAGCTTTCACGGTGGCTTTTACTAGAGCTATACACTGTGCGTGAATTATTTCTAAGTTTCAGACACCGGTTTGATTTTAAAAATAGAGCGGACCATCACATACATAAACGGAATAAAAATCAGCACCAAGACCGTACCGAATATTACCCCACCGAGTACGCTTACCCCAATCTCTTGACGACTGGCTGCACCTGCGCCAAAAGCAAGAACTAAAGGAACCACCCCTGCACCAAAAGCCAAAGAGGTCATCAAAATAGGACGTAAACGTAGTGCTGCGCCTTCCATTGCAGCCTCGATTACATGTTTGCCTTTTTCTTGTGCCATCGCTGCAAACTCTACAAGCAAGATCGCATTTTTACAGGACAGACCGATGGTCGTCAGCAAGGCAATTTGGAAATAGATGTCATTTGGAAAACCGGTCATGTAGCTAAACAAAATATTACCGCCTATCCCGAGTGGAATCGCACTCATGACTGCGGTCGGAATGCTCCAACTTTCATATAGGGCGGCAAGACAGAGGAAAATAAATCCAATCGAGACCAAATATAGCCAAATCGCTTGATGACTTGATTTTTGCTCTTCAAAAGATAAACCACTCCATGCCACATCCACGCCAGGCACCTGATCGACTAAAGCTTTAACATCCTGCATGGCTTGGCCACTTGAGACATTTTTGGCTGTATCCGCTTCCATTTGTAATGCGGTGTATCCCATAAAGCGATTGACGACTTCAGGGCCGCCACTCCAGCCAATGGTTGAAAAATTACTAAATGGAATCATTTCATTTTGGTCATTACGTACATGCCAATAAGCCAAATCTTCTGGTTTAGAACGGAATTCGGCATCTGCCTGCATCATGACGCGTTTAATACGTCCACGGTCAATGAAATCGTTAATATAACTCCCGCCCCATGCACTACTCATGGTGCTATTAATCGCATTTTGCGTTAAACCCATAGCCATCGCTTGTTTTTGATCAATATCAACTTTCAGTTCAGCTTTGTCTGGGTTAGAGCGTTTGTCTAAATTTTCGAAACTACTGAATTGTGCGGATTTCTCTTGCAGGCTTTTAAATTGCTCATCGAGATAAGCACGACCCTCACCATTCATATCTCGCAGCCAAAACTCCAGACCATCGGTTTGTCCAAGACCGCTGACTGAAGACGGCATGCTGACATTGATTTGTGCATTGTTGAACTTTTTAAAATGTTTCATAGCACGTTCACGAATCGCTTGCGCTGAATTGTATTGTCCTGAACGTTCATCCCAATGCTTCAGTGCAATAAAGCCTTGCCCTAAGTTTTGACCCGTACCAGAAAAATTTCGTCCATAACGAATCATCACCAAATCAATATTTTGCTTTTCTTCAGTCAAAAAGTACTGCCGAATTTGTTCACCGATCTCACGACTTTTCGACATCGGTGCACCTTCTTGTAATTTAAGTTGCACACTCAAAATGCCCTGGTCTTCACTAGGAATAAAACTGGTCGGCAAAGCACGATAAAACAAAGCAAATACCGTAATGAGCCCCGCAAACAAAACCACCGTCCATAAGCGATAACGAACCGTGGCTTGTGCAAGTGCTAGATATTTGGTTTTTAAAGTCTCTAATTTGGTGTTAAACCAAATCGCCCAGCGCTGTGGTTTCGGATTGGGTTTTAAAATTAAGGCACATAATGCAGGGGTTAAAATCAGCGCAACCATCAGTGACAAGCCCATTGCAGCCACGAGTGTGATGGAAAATTGTCTATAGATCACGCCCGTTGAGCCACCAAAGAACGCCATGGGAATAAATACAGCGGTCAATACCAAAGTAATCCCGATTAATGCCCCGCTAATTTCATGCATCGACTCGATGGCCGCTTGTTTTGCTGTTAACTGTTGTTCATGCATTAAACGTTCGACGTTTTCCACCACAACAATCGCATCATCGACCAACAGACCGATGGCCAGTACCAATGCAAACAATGTGAGCGTATTAATGGTCATGCCCAAAGCATATAAAATCGCTAAAGTCCCAAGAATCACCACAGGCACCGTAATCGCAGGTATCAGCGTTGCTCGCCAATTTTGTAAGAAGATAAACATCACCAAAACCACCAGTAAAACGGCTTCGAATAACGTTTTCACCACTTCTTTAATCGATTCTTGTACAAATGGCGTGTTATCCCGTGGATAAACGATTTTATAACCGGCAGGTAATTGCTTCGCTAACTGTTCAATTTCTTGCTTAATTAAGGCTGAGGTTTCAAGTGCATTTGCCCCAGAAGCCAATGAGATCCCCATCCCTGAAGATGGATACCCGTTAATGGTATTAACCCCTGAATAATTTTCCGCACCCAATTCAACACGTGCAACGTCTTTTAAATAGACAAAACTGCCGTTTCGTGCAGATTTGACAATAATATTTTCAAATTCTTCAACTGACTTTAAACGTGAACCTGAAGTGACTTTTGCATTGAGATATTGATCCGATACACTCGGCAATTCACCTACGGCTCCGGCTGCAACCTGCGTATTTTGTGATTCAACAGCCGCACGGATATCACTGGGCATAAGGCTATATTGCTTTAACTTCAGTGGGTTGAGCCAAATGCGCATGGCAAATTGCGAACCAAAAACATCGACTTCACCGATACCCTCAATTCGAGCAATGTCCTGCTCTAGATGAGTCATCATATAGTCACCAAGTTCGATATTCGAACTCTTGCCAGTCTCATCATAGAGGCCGATAACCATATGGGTATCACCCAAAGATTTATAGACATTTACCCCTTGGCGCTGCACATCTTCAGGCAGCCGATTGATTACTCCATTTATGGCATTTTGTACTTGTACTTGAGCGGTATCTGGGTCAGTGCCATTTTCAAAACTGATGCTGATCCGGCTTCGACCTGAAGAGTCGCTGCTTGAACTAAAATATAAAAGGTGATCAATTCCTTTAATTTGTTGTTCAAGAACTTGTGTGACACTTTCCTCAACTGTTTCTGCTGACGCACCGCTATAACTTGCGCTGACCGTAATTCGTGGTGGCGCAATATCTGGATAGCGCTCTACCGGTAAATTGAGCACAGCAAATAGCCCGAGCGCCATGACGATGATCGCCAAGACACCTGCAAAAATCGGTCGATAAATAAAAAACTTAGACAGCATCAGTCCATGTCACTTTTCAATTAATGAAATAAAATATGTTGATTGATTTTTTCAAAAAATCTTATTGATAATCAATCACAATGTGCTTGATTACAAGCCTAGACTACATAAAAACCTTGCTTGAAGCGAAATATGTAGAAAATATGGAGAGCCTCCACTTCAGCTATTTTAGTAAATTTATGTGACAAAACCGCCTCTGTCATGAAGTCTTAGCCACTGCCCTGCAATGTATGCCTGCAACTTCATTCATTTAAATAAAAAGATGCCGAGGCAGCCATGCAAAAACAATTAACAAAACAGTTAAATCTAGCCATAACAAGCAAAGTGAAATCCTCATGGGGCGTGTCTTCACTGCTCCTTTTTAGCGTTTTTGGTTTATCTGCATGTAATTCGGATGACGATAAAACCCATGTCACCAAGCCCCCTATTTTGCCTGATACAGGTTTTGTCATTGTTGGGCATCGTGGTGCCAGTGCTTTGCGACCCGAGCATACCCTTGCCGCATATCAAAAAGCGATTGATGATGGTGCGGATTTTATCGAACCCGATTTAGTGCCAACCAAGGATGGCTATCTGGTTGCGCGCCATGAAAGTGAAATTTCAGGGACAACCAATATTAGTACGCTGTCACAATTTGCGGATCGAAAAACCACCAAAAAAATCGATGGTATCGACTATACAGGATGGTTTACGGAAGACTTTAATTTGAATGAACTGACTCAAAATGTAAAAGCACGTGAGCGTATTGCTCAATATCGCCCTAATAACACTCAATATAATGATCAATACAGCATCCCAACGCTCGAACAAATCATTGAACTTGCCGAAGCTCATTATAAAAAAACTGGAAAAATTGTTGGTTTATATATTGAAACCAAGCATCCCACATTTTTCCAACAGCAAAATCTAGCCATGGAAGATCGTTTACTCACAACGCTTGCCAAATACAGTTATACACGTGATATCGCGCCTGTATATTTACAGTCCTTTGAAACCACCAATCTTAAATACTTACGTGATCAACTCACGCAAAAGAAAACCCTCAAACATGGCAAAATTATTCAATTATTAGATAGCCCAACTGCCATACCGGGTGACTTACAGCAACAAAACTCACCTCAAAATTATGCAAGTTTAGCCACTGCAGATGGCCTAAAATCAGTGGCAAAATATGCAGATGGTGTAGGTCCAAGTAAAACCTATATTTTTTCAAACACTGAATTTAAACAAACCAGTTTTGTCAAAGATGCCCATGCTGCTGGTTTGAAAGTCCATCCTTATACACTCAGACCTGAAAATGGTTTTTTACCTGACTATTTAAAATGTAACTCAGTGGCGACCGAACGTTGTGATACAGGTGCGGCTAAAGAATTTGAAAACTTCTATAAAGCTGGTGTAGATGGTGTATTTGCCGATGATCCAGGACTGGCACGTAAAACCTTAACGCAACTGCAAAAGCCCTAATTTTCCTAAAATGAAAAAAGACGCCGAGGCGTCTTTTTTATTGTTCAATGGAAACCTTAAAGCGGGTTTGCCAAATATTCTGCGGCTGACTGCGTTGCCACTGGCTGAGGTGCTGGAGCTGTCGGAGCTGTCGGAGCCGTCGGAGCTGTCGGAGCTGTCGGAGCTGTCGGAGCTGTCGGAGCTGTCGGAGCTGTCGGAGCTGTCGGAGCTGTCGGAGCTGTCGGAGCTGTCGGAGCTGTCGGAGCTGTCGGAGCTGTCGGAGCTGTCGGAGCTGTCGGAGCTGTCGGAGCTGTCGGAGCTGTCGGAGCTGTCGGAGCTGTCGGAGCTGTCGGAGCTGTCGGAGCTGTCGGAGCTGTCGGAGCTGTCGGAGCTGTCGGAGCTGTCGGAGCTGTCGGAGCTGTCGGAGCTGTCGGAGCTAAATTTAGCGGGTTCCAACGGAACTGACCATCATTCATTTCACTAATTTTACCAATACCCGGAAATGGTAAATGTGCAAATGCAACGAAGGTTTGCTCTTGAGCAAAACGTTTAAAAATTGCTAAACGAGTTTCACTGGCTTTGACCGGATCGACATCAAAATCGACAGATAACTTTGGTTGTTCAAACTGTAAATGATAGGAATGAACCACATCGCCGAGGATAGCAAAACTTTTAGCTTGTGATTTTAAGATAAAAGAATAATGCCCCGGTGTATGTCCAACACTCGGTAAAACCTCTAAACCATTAATCACCGAACCAACGCTAAAGGTCTTAAAACTCCGCATGGTTTGATATGGCGCAATCGCAGCTTTAATTTTCACAACGGTCGCTAAATAACCTTCACGTTTTTCGGTAGCTAAAGTGTTGACGGTGCTTTCACTTAACCAATACTGACTTTCTTGTTCATTGACGTAGACCGTTGCATTTGGAAACACAGCCTTACCTTGTTTCGCAATGCCACATGCATGATCAGGATGTAAATGAGTTAAGAAAACACTGCGTACACGATTAAGCTTATAGCCAGCTGCTTCAATATTTTGTGCAATAGAACCTAAGTTCGGTCCAAAACAACTGGCTGCACCACTATCAACAAGACTGATACCGCCTTGTCCATCATCAATCAGGTAGGCATTGACACTGGTTTGTATACCTTTGCTCTGATCAACAGCAAGCTTTTGGAATAAAGCGCGAACTTCTTCTGGTGTTAAATTTTGTTTAAATAAATCAGGACTTAATTCGAGTGTCCCATCTTTTAAAGCAATGACTTTATACGCACCCACTTGGAAAGGATAAAATCCCATGGGCTGAGTCACATTCGTTTTGATTTCCGTTTGAATAACTGCCGGCTCTGCACTGACAACCTGGCTGGTTAAAAGTGTTGCTGCAAGCACAGCAAAACTAAAGTATTTCATTGTTGACCTATATCACTTTTATTATTTCATGCAATGAAGCAAAGGCTTCAAAATTAAAAAATTTAAACGCCTGTATTGTGCCTGAAATTCAGGCAGATTTTAAGTCTAATAATGAATAAACATAGCACTAACTTGATACAGGCTTATGTAAATCCCCTTAAATTTTTAGGCCCAATAAAATAAAAACTGAATGCAAGAAAACTTTAAGCTTGGCATGCTATATTTTCGCCAGTTTTTAAATCTATACGTCTGTACAGTGCTATGAGTGAAATTTCCCCGTTTAAAGGCAAATCTGGATTTAAACGAATTTTAAATGCAACGCAATATTCCCTCGACGGATTCAAAGCTGCTTATCAAAATGAAGCTGCATTTCGACAAATTGTCTGGATGAATATTGTGCTTATTCCTACCAGTTATTTTCTCGATGTGAGTCGTGCTGAACATGCCCTTATGGTAGTGGTGTGCTTATTTGCCTTGATAGTTGAGTTATTCAATTCTGCCATTGAAGCCGTTGTCGACCGCGTATCTTTAGACAAGCATCCACTTTCTAAAATTGCAAAAGATATGGGGAGTGCCGCTCAATTCGTTGCTTTAGCAATTATCTTTTTTACTTGGTTTATTATCCTTTTGCCTTAAATAAAGGCTGTCTCACTCTATTTGCAGGGTTATGCCCTGCTTTTTTTAATTCCTTATTTCTGTTTTTTAAGTAAAATTTACGCGTCCCTATGCACATCTACTGATCCATCGAAATAAGCCAAAAATTCAAACTATGAAATCATTGGCTTAAACAAGATTAGAGGGGGGAAAATAGATACACATTCATTGAGCAGACCGCTTCTTAAGGACGCTTTTACAAGAAAAGATAAAACCTATTTTTTCGGACTTTTAAGCTTGAACACGTTAAAATGCCTTTGAGAATTTTGTGCTACTTTGAAATGAACCATGACTTTGAGCACCACCAGCCTTCGTAAACAACTCCGTAAGCAGCGTCGTAGCCTAAACCTATGGGAGCAACGACAAGCTGAACAACAAGTCCTACAGCGCTTAATCAGACATAGTTATTTTAAGCGCAGTCAGCATATAGGCGTTTATTTACATGCATTTGGTGAAATTCACACTCAAAAGCTTATCCACTACTGTTTTTCGCATCAAAAACACGTGTATTTACCCATGATTTGCAACATGAATCAGCAACTGGTTTGGGTTGAAATCTCACGTCATCAATACATTAGTAAACGTTTTTCTCATCACCCACTCGGTATGAAAGAACCCATGGCAAGTCGTGGGAAGCATGTTTCTCATCTTGACCTTTTAATTATGCCCTTGCTCGCTTGCGACAAGTACGGCACACGTATTGGTATGGGGGGTGGCTTCTACGATAAAACATTAGCAACAGCCCACTCTACCCCCTACCGTTTAGGACTTGGTCATGATTTTCAACTCATTCAAGACTCTTTGGTCCGAGAGGCATGGGATCAACCGCTAGATGGCTTTATTAGCCCATCTCAAACTTTAAGCTTCAAACGTTAATTTGATATTCTTGACACTGAGTTACACTTATAAATCACATATTTAGTCATTTTTTATACATTTTAATTGGCATGACCCTTGTAATTTAAAAAATACACATCACTATAAAAAACATGGCAACACCGTTGTCACTCATTAGGAGTGCCCATGTCTGAGATTATTATGAATGAAGAAAGCTTGGAAACTACAATTCCGAGCGTATTACCGCTCTTAGCGCTACGAGATGTGGTTGTATATCCTCACATGCAAATTGCACTGTTTGTGGGTCGTGAAAAGTCGATCAATGCAGTCAATGTCGCACGTGACAGTGACAATCTTGTATTCGTAGTTGCACAAAAAGATTCGCTTACAGAAGAAATTGATCACGACAATTTATATCAATACGGTACTGTCGCGAAGATTGTGCAAGTTGTGAATCATGAGAATGATGAAAACTGTATAAAAGTACTGATTGAAGGCTTATATCGTGCCAAGTTAGAAAAAATTATCGATGCCGATGATTACCTGACTGCCGAGCATTCATTAAGCCCAATGACGGTTTCTGTTGACTCAGAAACTCAGAATAATCGTGTGGAAGAATTACGCACCTTATTTGCTCAATATGCAGAAGCAAAATTGCGTAACGCACGTGAATTGATTGCAGCAGCCAATAAAATTGATGATTTGCTACAATTATTATTCTTCGTAGCAACACGCGTGCCTTTGAATATTGATGTAAAACAAAAATTCTTAGAGCATGATGAATTTGAAGCACATTTAGCTGAGCTCATGACGTATTTATTACAACAGTCAGAAGAGCAGCAAATTGAGCAAACCTTACATGATTCTGTGAAACGCCAAATGGAAAAGAATCAGCGTGAATACTTCTTAAATGAAAAAATGAAGGTCATTCAACGCGAACTTTCTGATATGAATGGCGGTGGTGAGGATGACGTTGCAGAAATTGAAAAACGTCTAACTGAAGCCGATTTACCTGAACATGTACGTAAAAAAGCTGAAAATGAGTTCCGTAAGCTAAAAGCAATGCAACCTGCTTCGAGCGAAGCTGCTGTCGTGCGTAACTATCTAGAAGTTATTTTAGATACGCCTTGGAACAAAGCCAGCAAAGTCAGCATTAACCTTGCGAAAGCTCAAGACATTCTTGATGCCGATCACTATGGTTTAGACGACGTGAAAGACCGCATTGTGGAATACCTTGCTGTTCAATCACGTGTGAAAAAACTTCGCGGTCCAATTCTTTGCTTAGTTGGTCCCCCAGGTGTAGGTAAAACTTCACTCGGTGAATCTGTTGCCAAAGCAACTGGTCGTGAATTTGTCCGTATGGCGCTTGGCGGCGTGCGCGACGAAGCTGAAATCCGTGGTCACCGTCGTACATATATCGGTGCGATGCCGGGTAAAATTGTGCAGTCTTTGACTAAAGTTGGAGTAAAGAACCCACTGTTCTTACTCGATGAAATTGACAAAATGGCGCAAGACTATCGTGGCGACCCTGCTTCAGCATTGCTTGAAGTCCTAGATCCATCACAAAACAGCAAGTTCAATGATCACTACTTAGATCTTGATCTAGACCTTTCTGAAGTGATGTTCATCTGTACTGCAAACAGCATGAATATTCCAGAAGCTTTGCTTGACCGTATGGAAGTGATTCGTCTACCGGGTTACACCGAAGATGAAAAAGTGAATATTGCTGAACGTTACCTTGTTCCAAAAGCCATCAAGAACAATGGTCTACGTGCGAAAGAATTAACCGTTCACGAAGAAGCCATCCGCGATATCGTACAACGTTATACACGTGAAGCCGGTGTGCGTAGCTTAGAACGTGAAGTATCTAAAATTGCACGTAAAGTCGTGAAAGAAGCTGTTAGTAAGAAATCGAAAAATCTTCAAATTGAAGTGAATTCGAAAAATCTTCCTGACTACTTAGGTCCACACAAATTCGACTTCGGTATGGCCGAAGAAGAAGCTGAAGTGGGTCGTGTAAATGGCTTGGCATGGACATCTGTTGGTGGTGAACTGCTAACGATTGAAGTTGCGGCAGTAAAAGGTAAAGGCAAGTTCATTACCACCGGTTCTCTTGGCGATGTCATGAAAGAATCGATCACAGCAGCGATGACCGTTGTACGTACCCGTGCAGATGAACTGGGTATTGAAGCGATTCGCTTTGAAGAAACTGATGTACACGTGCATTTACCAGAAGGTGCAACACCGAAAGATGGCCCATCTGCTGGTCTAGCCCTAACTACCGCACTTGTTTCAGCGTTTACAGGCATTGCGATTCGTCCAGATATTGCGATGACCGGTGAAACCAGTCTTGGTGGCCGTGCAATGCGCATTGGTGGTTTAAAAGAGAAACTTCTCGCTGCTCACCGTGGTGGCATCAAGCTTGTCTTTATCCCACAAGATAACGTTCGTGACTTGACTGAGATTCCAGACAATGTCAAAGAAGGTCTAGAAATTAAACCAGTGAAATCGATTGATGAGATTTTACCTCTAGCCTTGGTTGATATGCCTAAACCTCTTGCAAAGACACCGATTGTCAAAGCAACTGAAGGTGGCAAAGCTGCTCGTCACTAAGCGCTAACAACTCGCAATAAAAGAAAAAAGCCCTGTTTCGACAGGGCTTTTTTTATCCATTATTCATACTGAATATTCTAAACTTGTCGTTCAAATCCATCGCTATGACAAGACTCAAGACAATAGCTACAACCTTTAATTGGATAACTATTTCAAATTCGACATCAAGATCAATAATAGCCAATAAGAAAGTCTTACAAAATTTGAATGCTATTACTTGAAATATCGCCCTCTATCCCACATATATAGTAGAGAGATATACGCGCTGTATGTTTCTTTATTGGTTCCAATCACGTCTAAAAGCGTGATGATCATTGGAACAAGATGGTCATCTACATCTCCAGGTAGATGACCTTTTATCGCAGTCCACAGGCTTTCGGGGCTGCGTTTTTTATGTCATGTTTTTAAAGACATGCTATTTCAAATTTAAAATGGTTTTAACTAAACCATTGATCACTTGAGCCATCTTGTCTAAGTTTAATTTATCCAGGGTATCTTGCTCGGTGTGATAGTGCTTATTACGATAAAATGCAGTATCGGTGATCATCATCGCCGGCATATCAAATTGCCAATAATTCATATGATCTGAAAAATCCACACCCTGAATAAATGAGGGTGAAATCAAGCGTTCACATTGCAACTGCTTCAATGACTCCATCGCAGCACAATACGATGAGGTTAAGTCACGAGACTGAATATTCCCCACCGATGCAATAAAATTCGTATGTGATGGATAAATCCATTTCAGCCCAACAGGATATTCTTGGGTGACTTTGGGATCAAAATAACCAATCATTTCTAGAATATACACACCTGAAATTTTATCCTTTTCCTTTGCTACCGATTTTGCATGGATAAAACTGCCCATCGACTCTGTTCTAAAATACGGCGGTTCTTCGAGGGTATAAAATACAAATTCAATATTTTGTTTTAAACGCGCTTTTTCAGCCGAAAGAATCCGAGCAGCTTCGAGTACACCTGCAACGCCAGAAGCATTATCATCAGCGCCATGCTGCTCCTCAAATACATCGTAGTGCGCGCCAATGATCACTCGGTTGCTATGCCCTGCATTTAAGGGACAAACCACATTACGGTATGGTTGGCTGTTTACGGTATAGGTTTGAAAACGACAATTCACACCAAACAAACGCATCTGCTCACGAATCCAAGCAGACACCCGGTTTAACTCTTGAATGTTCTTATAGTTACGATATTCAGCTTCATTACCAATAATTTGTTCTAAATAGACTTTTAAATTATCTGGTTCAGCGGTTCTAATATTGTTGGCATACGCCGCAAATGAACACCATCCAAAAATTAAAAGCATTGCTGCTTGCTTGAGCAAAAATAATTTACCGTCCTGCCATGTTTTTTTCATTGTTATTATTCCAATTTTCATCTTTGATCTAATCTGTTTATGCTGCGTATTTAAACAGCAAGCAGAACACGATTTCAATTGCAAATTGTGTCTGAACATACAAAGCGCAAGCGAACCGTTATAATACTCTTTTGTATACTTTCAGGCGCTGTATGAAAATTCGTATTCTGACAATCGGTCAAAAAATGCCAGCATGGGTTCTGACGGGTTTTGAAGATTATTTCAAACGTATTCAGCCATTTGTTCAAACGCAGATCATTGAATTACCTATGGCTAAACGTGGCAAGAACGACTCAGAAGCCGACATTTTAAAATACCGTCAAATTGAAGGTGACAGCATTTTAAATGCCATGAAATCGACTGAAGTGCTGATCGCCTTAGAAGTCGGTGGTCGTGAGTTCAGTACCGAAAAACTAGCTGAAACCATGAAAGGCTGGATGCTTGAAGGTAATGATGTGGTTTTAGCCATTGGTGGGCCAGATGGACATTCTGAAGCAGTACGTAAAGCTGCAGCATGGCATTGGTCTTTATCTAAACTAACTTTGCCGCATCCACTGGTTCGTGTCATGCTCATCGAACAGCTATACCGTGCAATGAGTATTAATCATAATCACCCTTACCATCGTGCGGGTTAATCCGAACTGACATCCAGCGTATACAGCAATTACAGCGTTGCAACAATGAAACAAACCATTGAAATTATCCGAATTGTTACGCTGAATAATTTAGTGCATGATCATCATATTCCTTTAAACAACCAACGGCGACCGCGATGAATTTACAAACACTTCCAGGTTTATTTATTTCCCATGGCTCACCTATGCTTGCCATCAATCCTGAGCAAGTCGGTCCTGCGTTGGAACGTTTAAGCCTGAATCTTCCAAAACCTGAAGCCATTGTTATCATGTCAGCACATTGGGAAAGTAACGCACTAGAAGTAAGTACCAGTGCCCGTCCTGAAACTTGGCATGACTTCCGTGGTTTCCCTGCGGAACTTTATGATATTCGTTATCCAGCACCGGGTAACCCAGAGCTTGCAGAAGAAATCCTTCATTTGCTTGCCAATGCAGGATTATCGGCACATGCCAACAGCACTCGTCCACGTGATCATGGCGTTTGGATGCCGTTGTTGCATATGTATCCTGATGCCGACATTCCTGTGATTGAAATATCACTGCCGATGACCATGTCTGCGCAAGAGATCTATAAAATTGGACAAACGCTTGCACCTTTACGTGACAAGCAAATCCTGTTGATTGGATCGGGCAGTATTACTCATAACTTACGTGAATTGGCTTGGGATGGTCGTGCCGCAGCCGTGCCTGAATGGGCGTCTACATTCCGTAATTTTGTGGTCAATAAGCTCACTCATCAAGATTTTGATGCAGTTCTCGATTGGCAAAATATCCCGTTTGTACAACGCAACCATCCGACCATTGAACATTTTGCACCCATCTTCTTTGCGATGGGTGCAGCCCCCCGCTTCTCTATTGTTCACAGTAGCTTTAGTATGGGTTCGCTGGGTATGGATATTTATCGTTTTGATTAAACGTGAATAAAACGAGATAGCTTGACTTATTCATAATTTATATTAATAAGTTAACAAATTATTATTTATGGATACATTTTGCTACTTATTTGAGCTGAATGTATTCATATTTTTTTAAAATGAATGGGTTATGCTACAGGCTGAAATTCACTTAGAACAGTTAGCGTAATGAAATTAAAATATTTAGCAATTGCCCTCTTCCCTTTAGCCCTTGCAGCATGTCAATCAAGCGATATCCAAAAAGCTGGAGATTTAGCCGTGAGCGTATTACAACAACAAAATGCTGATAAAACTTTAGCTTCATATCAATGGAGCACCTCCACTGAAAATGCACCAAAACCTTTGGTTTTAAATTTTCTAGAAAATGGCACTTTGGGTATTTCAACCAGCTGTAACAGCATGTCAACCCAATGGAAAGTGGAACACAATACCCTCGTGACAGGTAATATTGCATCTACCATGATGGCATGTCCTGATAATGCGATGAAACAAGAAGGACTTGCATCTTCACTCTTTAGTGACCGTAAAGCACCTTTTGTTTTAAATACCACAGATCCACAAAATCCAACGTTAACGATTATTTCTGCAACAGGTGAGAAACTGGTTTTCACTGGAAAATTAACACCTGAAACCCAGTACAACTCACAAGGCGAAACAATTTTCCTTGAAGTCAGCCCTGAAACCAAACAATGTACGGGTGTTGCTCCACAAACTTGCTTACAAGTACGTGAAGTGAAGTACGATGAAAAAGGCTTAAAAACACAAGTTGATAAAGACTGGACTTTATTTTACGATCAAATTGAAGGCTTTAAGCACACTCCTGCAGAACGCCAAATTATTCGCGTAAAACGTTTTGAACGTAAAAACCCTGCAGCTGATCAATCAAAATATGCCTATATTTTTGATATGTCAGTCGAACGTGAAGCCGTAAAAGGTACCTTGTAAGTTACAGCCTTAAAAAAACCGAGGTCATCACCTCGGTTTTTTATATCTACACAACCGCAAACGCTGATTGGATATGCATAGTATTGAAATCACAATGTGCTGTTCAATCAACTCTTTCGCGATGTCAATCTAAAGCTACTTCAAAAGCAAAATGCCCTGCCTGAATTAATCGTGATGAATAGCAATCAACAGACCTATATTTTTAAAGGCATACAGCGAATTGCTGATTTACGTGATTTTGAAGCAGAACAATTAACTCAAAAGACGTGGGTTCTCGTAGAGAATAAGGCTCTACCCGCCCCAATAACTCTCACATTCAACAATGGCCGTATAACATTTTTTAGTGGCTGTAATCGCATTGGCCGCAATTATGATGTAGAAAAGCATACTTTGCGTTTTACAGGAGATGTAGGGAGTACCCTGAAGTTCTGCACACAATTACATCAGCAAGAGCTTCATATAAAACGTTTGCTCAGCCAATCCTTAAATTTTCACTTCAACGTTATAGATAGCAAAATCCAACTTAGGCTCATGAACACTGAGCAACAATTCTATATATTCCAAGCCATTGAGCCATAAAAAAACCGAGGCTTTAGCCTCGGTTTTCAGTTCAACTTACGGAGAACTTAGTAAACGCCTTGAGCAAGCATTGCGTCAGCAACTTTTACGAAGCCTGCAATGTTCGCACCGTTTACATAGTTCACAGTACCATCTTCTTCAGTACCGTATTTCACGCAGTTGCGGTGAATTTCTTTCATGATCGCATGTAGACGCTCATCAACTTCTTCGAAAGTCCAACCCAAACGAATTGCGTTTTGAGACATTTCAAGACCAGAAGTCGCAACACCACCCGCATTCGATGCTTTACCTGGTGCATAAAGAATTTTCGCTTCAACGAATTTCTCAACTGCAGCCAAAGTTGAAGGCATGTTCGCACCTTCAGCAACACAGATTGCGCCATTTGCAAGAAGAGCTTCAGCATCAGCTTCATCTAATTCATTTTGAGTTGCACATGGAAGCGCGATATCACATTTGATAGACCAAGGACGTTGACCTTCTAAATATTCAAAACCGTGCTTAGATGCAAATTCAGAAATACGGCCACGCTTAACGTTTTTCAATTCCATTACTTCAGCAAGAAGTTCAGTTGTGAAACCATCTTTCACGTATACAGTACCAGCTGAGTCAGAAAGTGAAACCACTTTCGCACCTAAGTACATTGCTTTTTCAGCAGCGTATTGTGCAACGTTACCAGAACCCGAAATCGTTACAACTTTATCTTTAAAGCTATCGCCACGAGTTTTTAGCATTTCCTCAGCGAAATACACAGTACCGTAACCAGTTGCTTCAGGACGTGCAAGTGAACCACCGAAAGTTAAACCTTTACCAGTGAACACACATGCTGTGTCGTTGCTTAATTTTTTCATCATACCAGCCATGTAGCCAACTTCACGGCCACCTACACCGATGTCACCCGCAGGGATGTCAGTGTTAGAACCAAGATGACGGTATAATTCGATCATTAATGCTTGGCAGAAACGCATGATTTCGCCTTCAGATTTACCTTTAGGGTCAAAATCTGAACCACCTTTACCACCACCCATAGGAAGTGTAGTTAAAGCATTTTTGAAAGTTTGTTCAAAACCTAAGAATTTAAGAATTGAAAGGTTCACTGATGGGTGGAAACGCATACCACCTTTGAATGGACCAATTGCTGAGTTGTATTGAACACGGAAAGCACGGTTAACTTGAGTTTGACCTTTGTCATCTACCCATGAAACACGGAACTGAATTGCACGCTCAGGCTCAACAAGACGTTCTAGCAAACCGTAGTCAGCATATTGTGGGTTCTTTTCGATGAATGGCCAAAGGCTCGTCATCACTTCTTCAACAGCTTGAAGAAATTCAGGTTGATGTTCATCACGTGTTTTAACGTAGTCTAGGAAGTCGTTAAGGCTGTTATATTTCAACACTTAATCCTCAGCAGATGTATGGATCAAAATTGATCACAATTTTGATCAAAGATATATTTTGGCGCAAAATATTAAATATCTTTTGTAACTAATCAGCAATAGTTTTTTTTAAAAATCTTTAAATTCTTTAAAGAACAGCGATTTAAATTGATTACTCAGATATTTTAGTTATAAATATTATTACTTTTAGGAATATTTTAATGAATTATTTTGCTCATTTATGATGCATCTATAGACCCATTTTTGCGCACAGCAATTCATACTGAAACATGCTAGAATTCAACGTCCTCTTTGGTTTTTCTCTGCCTTCATTTGTACTCGCGACTACCCATGACTTCTGAAATTTCCCTCATCCAACAAATTGATGCCCTATTGCCACAAACTCAATGTGGACTTTGTGGACACCGAGACGGCTGCTTACCCTATGCCAAAGCCATCAGTGAAGGAGAAGAAGCCAATAAATGTATACCCGGTGGTCAACCTGTGGCAGATTCACTAGCAGCGTTATTAAATCGTCCACACTTAACAGCAGAAGCCAGTGTTTGGCCCATCCAAAGTGATGGGCGCCCGCAACGGGTCAAAGCCGTGATTCGTGAGGATGAATGCATTGGTTGTACCAAATGTATCAGTGCCTGCCCTGTTGATGCCATTATTGGCTCAGGCAAATTGATGCATACGGTCTTGACGGATTTATGTACGGGCTGCGAACTCTGCATCCCACCGTGTCCAGTGGATTGTATCGACCTTGTCGAAGAGCTTGATCAAGTGCCATCTGAACCTGTTCGAATCGCAGAACAGAATGATTTACGTCGCCGCTACTATGCACATATTCAGCGTGAGGAAAAGCGCCGAATTCATCGTAAAGGCCCTATTGTACGCGCAGAAATTGATACGGAACTTTTTGCCCAATTTTCGACCCAGACAGACTCAGTACCGGTCATTGAAGTCGTGGAAAAACCTGCTACGCCAGTCGTTCAACTCGATGCAAAAACCACCATTGAACTTGCAAAAATTCGTACACAAATTAAGAAATTAGAAAAACAACTGAGTGTTCGAGACGATGCAAAAAAACGTGAGTTACTCCATACGCTCACGCAACAATTAACACAACTGCAAGGGGCTTAATCATGGCTGTTAAAAACATGACTAAGAAGCAAATTCAAACTTTTTTTGAACGCTTACGTGAGCAACGCCCCAACCCGAAAACTGAACTCAATTATAGTAGTCCATTTGAACTTTTAGTGGCTGTTACCCTATCTGCTCAGGCCACAGATGTCAGTGTCAACAAAGCCACAGATAAACTTTTTCCAGTAGCAAATACTCCTGAAGCTATTTATGCGTTAGGTGTTGACGGACTGAAGGAATATATCAAGACCATTGGCCTGTATAACTCAAAAGCGGAAAATGTCATTAAAGCCTGCAAGATTCTCATTGAGAAGCACAACAGCATCGTTCCGAATAATCGTGCAGATTTGGAAGCCTTACCCGGTGTCGGTCGTAAAACTGCAAATGTGGTGCTGAATACTGCTTTTGGTCAACCGACCATGGCCGTTGATACACATATTTTTCGTTTAGGTAATCGTACAGGATTGGCTGTCGGCAAAAATGTTCTGGAAGTCGAACACCGACTCGTCAAAGTGATTCCTAAAGAATTTATCGTCGATTCACATCATTGGCTGATTTTACATGGACGCTATTGTTGTATTGCCCGCAAACCCAAATGCGATGAATGTATCGTGTCTGATGTATGTAATTGGAATGATAAGTATGAGTTTGGTGCATTAAGACCGATTAAAACCACCCAAATTGAAGATTAATCTCTTCAATTTCGGGCTAGATGGAATTTGTATAAATCAATTGATCGAGTTGATGCTTAATTTTTATCTTGTTCTTTGTTTTTTTTATCAAACTCTTGCTGCAGCTTTGGATGTAAGCGATATTGCTTAGGGTTCAGTTTAGCTTGCTCTGCTTCTTCCACTTGCACCTTACGCAACATTTTAAAGCTGACAAATAATAAGCCCAATAACACCGCCACAGCGATGATGACCATTATAACCAAAGCAAATTTCATAACAGATTCGCCCTAAAAGCCACATAAAAAAAGAGCCCCACTATGCAGTAGGACTCTTTGATTGTCAAAAATTCAAAAAAGTTGAATTATTTAGACTGATCTAAAATCGCGAACAAATCAGTTTGAACTTGATCGATTGGACGAAGACCATTTAATTTGTCATAAGTCGGTGCGTTTTCGCCAGAAGCTGCACGACCTTGGTAGAAACCAACCAATTGCTCAGTTTCAGCGTGGTAAGAACCTAAACGCTTACGAATTGTTGCTTCTTGGTCATCCGGACGTTGAACAAGATCTTCACCAGTTTCGTCATCTTTACCTTCCACTTTTGGTGGGTTGTAAACGGTGTGATATACACGACCAGATGCAGGGTGTTGACGACGACCAGATAAACGTTGAACGATTTCTTCGTCAGGTACATCGATTTCAATTACATGATCGATGCTGATCCCTTCGTTTTCAAGCGCTTCAGCTTGTGGAATCGTACGCGGGAAACCGTCGAAAATGCAGCCGTTGACACAGTCAGGTTGAGCAATGCGTTCTTTTACAAGACCAATAATAAGCTCATCAGATACAAGGCCGCCATTATCCATGACGCTTTTAGCTTGTAGACCTAATTCAGTACCTTCACGAATCGCAGCACGGAGCATATCACCGGTTGAAATTTGTGGGATATCGTAGCGCTTACAGATCAACTGAGCTTGTGTCCCTTTACCTGCTCCAGGTGGTCCGAGTAATATAATGCGCATAAAAAAACATCCTCATTTTAAACATTGTATATGACGCTATGTAGTGATCTAAACCCAAGATTCAGATCATCTTCCAGCATCTAATTATAAGAAAGCCACAAACAAATGTATTGTACCCGCGATAAAACCGGTTACACCACCCAAGACAATTAAAATCCATTCGTCTTCCTGAAATGCAGGACGTAATAGATTTTGAAATTCTTTCGGTGTTAGCTCACGAATACGGTCTCTAAACATTTGAAAGATTTTCTGTGCACGGCTCGCATTAAACGCAGGGTCGCATACAGGCACCATCGTAATTTCAATTGAGCGATCGATCAAGTCTGTCTTGAGTTTTGCGTACTCTTTTGGACCTAAAGACAACTGTAATGAGGTACGAACCAGTGGAGATTCCATAATTTCATTAATATGACGTTTCACAATGCGACGGGTCTTATCTTTCTTCCCGCCATACATCATTTCGGTCATGATGGATTTTAACGTAATTAGGTCTTCTGTGACTACACTTGCGAATACATCCGAAACTTCTTCTTGGCGTTTCATAAACGCCCCTTGAACATTGTACGTTCCAATACGTGGAATCACAGGTTTAATCCAAGGGAATTTACGATCTTTAGTTAATTCAAATAATTGCAAATACTTAACAGGGTGCGGCTCAATGGGATTAAATACCATCCAGATGGCAATCCAGTTGGTCAAAAAGCCCCAGATTGCTGCCCAAAATGGAACCGTCCAATGCCAAGGCACCACAAACCAAACGATCATCTGGAAGATACCAAAGAACATCCCAATCAAGGCACTGATATGCCAAATAAAGTTGATTTCTTTCTGGCCAACTTTAAGGAACATCCGCACCATCAAGAGACGATCCGCTTCCATTTGACTCACCACCATTTCTCGCATGTCAACAAGTGACTCTACGTTCATGGTCAGTTCGGTCACGAGTTCTTTTAAGGTATTTGGCAGCTGTTTATGTGCTTGGGCATAAATACGGCGTTTAATCGAATACGGTAAGTTTTCCCAAAGCACCGCATTTCGGTCTAGCATGACCTCATCAATCAAATGTTCAAGTTCAAAGCCAACTTGTTCACCAATGATGCGCGCCATGTCCTCAGGATCCATTGCATCTAAAAACTCGCGCAAGGAACCCAATTTAGACAATGTATTATCCGTAATAATGCCAGAAATACGTCCAGCTTTTCTTGGCACAATCCCCTGCCATCCTACGGGTAATGGACCTAAATGGAATCCCCAAAAAGTAATCGGGTAAAATACCATTTTCAGTGCCATCCAAACGTGTGCCCAGGTAACGAATGCGGTAACGGGGATAATACTCAGCACAGCCCAAAAATCGGGACGTTGCAAAAAGGTTTGCCACAATTCGTTAACGTACTCAAGCATGCATAACTTCCATATTTAATTTTATTCAGTGAGTGCGGTTATAAAATAAAGTTGATTATTTTCACTACAAACCAAAACTTAAAGTATATGAGATTTGTAGTCTCGGTTCGGTTTCCACAATCACATTACCTGATTTGTCTTCTAATTTTTCACCCGCACCCAAGCCTACACTAAACGTACTAATACGCTCGGCACTCAACATCACATAAGCAAGATCGATACCACCACCTAAACGCGCTTCATCTTCACCATCTACTTTCTTGGAGTCGATGTGGCCCGCATAAGCTCCGATATAATAACCATTTTTATCTTTGCCAGTGAAATGAACTGGGTAACGAAAGCCGACTTGCCCACCAGGTGTTTTATCATCGTTCAAGAAAACACCAGCTTTTGCATAGGCAATGCCATATGGGTTTACCCACTCACCATTCACGTGAATAATTTTTTGAGTAAAACCTGCTCCAACATTCCATGGTTGATAACCCTTACCTGTTAACTTTGCCTCAGGTAAAAATGAATTGTCATTGGCATGTGCGATGCTTCCAAGCATCATAAATGCAAGCAATGGATATAATTTATTCATTGTTTTCACAAACTTCCTTAGTATTATTTTTTGGAATATTCCTTTTTTATACGTTTCGACTTTAGCAGAATAATATGAACTGTTATACACAAAGCCCCATAATTTTCATGTCTGCAAAGTCAAAATATAGACTGCAATCACAGCAGAGTCGTTTTTATTTATCAAAAAAATGTCAGTTGCGCTAGAATATGCCTCTTCCGTTATTTTAGCTCTCAGCCTTTAAGTCGAACGCGTATGAAGCAGCATTATCCTTTAAAAAATGTCCAGCAAGAAAAGCGGATTTATCGTAATCGCGTGGTGATTTCGATAGGGATTGTCTCCTTCTTTATGCTGTTGCTTGTGGCACGTTATGCATATTTGCAAATCAAGAGTTATGAGACCTTTTCAACTGCTGCAGATCAAAACCGAATTCGACTGCAACCACTTGCACCTTCTCGTGGTTATATCTATGACCGTAATGGCGTGTTATTAGCCGATAATTATCCGGTTTTCTCAGCAACCATGAGCCGTGCGGATGTTGAAGATATCGATGATACTGTTGAGCGCCTAACACCCTTATTAGAGCTTACATCTGAAGATATCGAACGCTTTAAAAGTCGAATTAAAACCTCTAAAAAGACTGAACGTGTTTCGATTAAACTGAATTTAAATGAAAATGATATCGCCCGTTTTAGTGAGGTGAAATATCAATTTCCGGGTGTCAATATAGAGACCCAAATGACTCGCTACTATCCACATGGCGAACTGTTTGCCCATGTGATTGGCTACGTAGGTCGTATTAATGACAAAGAACTAAAAACGATTGATAAAGATTTATACGCTGGCTCAAACCTGATCGGTAAAATTGGCGTTGAAAAATCATATGAAGAACTTTTACATGGAATGCCGGGGAATGAGTCGGTTGAAGCCGATGCCTTTGGTAATGTGTTACGTCACCTTGGTCGTAAAGATCCGATTCGTGGTAATGACTTATATTTATCCCTAGATTATGGACTACAAATGGTCGCTTCAGAGCAGCTCGCAGATCGACGTGGTGCAATTGTGGCGATTGACCCACGTACTGGAGAAATTCTTGCTCTTGTGTCCAGTCCTAGTTTTAACCCTAACTTATTTGTTACCGGGATTAGCAGCAAAGATTATTCTGAACTACGTGATAGCCTCGATCAGCCATTATATAACCGTGCTGTACAAGGGGCTTATCCACCGGGTTCAACGATTAAGCCAATGTTTGGTCTAGGTGGTATTCATTATGGTCTAGTGGACTGGAGTACTGCCATTTCAGATCCGGGCTATTTCACGCTTCCGGGTGACAGCCATCGTTTCCGTGACCACAAAAAAACTGGTCATGGCTCAGTCAATTTACACAAAGCCCAAGTCGTTTCCTGCGATACCTATTTCTATGTCTTGTCCTATCGTATGGGCATTGAAAAAATGAATACGTGGATGCGTCAGTTTGGCTTCGGTGAAAAAACCGGTGTAGATTTACCAAGTGAAAGCACTGGGCTATATCCAAATCCTGAATGGAAACTTCGCACACGGAAGTCCAACTGGCTCAAAGGTGAAACCATTTCTGTCAGTATTGGTCAGGGTGCTTTTACTGCAACACCATTACAACTGGCGATGGCGACTGCCATTACTGCCAATCAAGGCTCTCATGTTACACCTCACGTTCTGCGTGAGAGTAAAGGTGCTAAAGTTCACAAAGTCCATAACGCCCCGAATGGTCGCATTCAATTTAATGGTAAGCCAGATGATTGGATCAAAATGCGTGATGCCATGATTGATGTGGTTCAAACAGGAACAGGTCGTGGTATTCGTACCCCAATGTATCAAATAGCAGGTAAAACAGGGACCGCACAGGTTAAAAGTATTGCCCAAGGTAAACGTTATAACGAGTCCTTATTGACAGAGCGTCAGCTTGACCATGGTTTATTTGTTGGTTTTGCCCCTGCGGAAAAACCTGAAATTGCGATTGCAGTCGTTTGGGAAAATGGTCGTCACGGTGGTTCTGCTGCTCAAATTGCGAAACCGATGTTTGACTACTGGTTATTAACACGTAAAAAGAATCCAATTCGTCCTGCAAGCCATCAAATTAGCGGTGGTCTCATGACTGCAGGTCTAAAACCGAGTGAGTTACCAAGCGGCTCGAATATTTTATCAGCCGATCCAAATGCGAGCCCAACAGCTCAGCAGAACAACAGTGCCACTCAACAACCGAATAGTGTAAATACAACACCTCGTGCTGCCAGTGCAGCACATGCAACCGATGAGGAATAATTCATGAAAAATCAATTAAGAATCATTGGTGGTGAATGGAAGCGTCGTCAATTACCTTTTGCCAGTATTGACGGTTTACGCCCTACACCTGACCGTGTCCGCGAGACATTATTTAACTGGCTCATGTGGGATGTTCAAAATGCCAAAGTCCTCGACCTCTGTACAGGTTCAGGGGCATTATCGTTTGAAGCACTCTCACGTGGTGCAGCAGAAGCCGTTTTAATTGAACCTGATCGCACCCAAGCGAAGTTTCTCATGGACAATTTAGAACTCTTAAGGGTGAGCAAACAACGTGTGCAACTCAAAAACATGACGGCTCAACAAGCCATTCCTAATTTGAAAGATCAATTTGATCTGATTTTCTTAGATCCACCATATAGTCTTGATTTATGGCAAGAACTTGCTGAATTGGTCGATCCGTGCATTGCAGACAATGGTTTAATTTATATCGAAGCTGATCGTGATCTTGCTCAGTTAAAACTCCCGAGCAGTTGGCAGCAAATCAAACAAACCAAAGCTGGGACGGTGTGTGCAGGCTTATATAAGAAGGCTTAATGTAAATGCACACAAAAAAGGACGTCAATGCGTCCTTTTTTATTACTTGAAAATCATTAAACCTGTGGTCGAAGTGGACGCTGGCTGTTAAATCCACCCGTGTTTTTAGCTTTATCCACGGGCGTCACTTTAGGACGTTGTTGCTGTGGTTTTTGCTGCTGGGGCTTGCTTGTATTGGGTTTAGCTGGCGTCTGAGGCTTTGAGCTTGGACGCTGCACATTTGACGGATGCTGAGATGAAGGTTTCTGTACATTCGGGTTATGCGCATTTGGTTTATATATATTGTCTGGACGGCTATTCGAATTCGGTCGTGGTGAGTTTGGTCGATGTTGCGGGCTATTCACTCGACCATATGAACGGTCATAACGCTGACTTGAGTCATAGCGCTGTCCGTATGAACCACCATATTGACCTGAATAACCATATTGATTTGCATAGCCATATCGATTCGATTGGTATCGGCCATCATCAAATGGCGCCACGACACACCCTGTAAATGTAACTGCAACCACAGATAGCAAAGCAACTTGTTTAAGCATGTGTAGCACTCCTCTTTGATGAAGAGCATTTTCACTTATCGAAATGAATTCAATCGGAAGTCTGTGTACATATGCTGTATTTAAACATTCATGTTTTATTCATCATTTGACATCCAATTTTGCTACATTTGCTCAGTCAGCCACATTTATATAGAAAAATTCACTACAATAGCGCCACGTATTACAAAGCTGTAATTTAATGACTTGGCTGATTTTTATTCTTGGTGCCATCTTTGCGGGATTCGTACAAGGATTAACAGGGTTTGCATTCGCCCTTATCGCAATGTCATTTTGGGTTTGGATACTCCCCCCACAAATAGCCGCACCCTTGGTGGTCTGCGCTTCAGTTTATAGCCACTTCATTTCATTATCATCAGAACGTAAAAGCATTCCGATCAATAAAAAAATCATTTATCCCTATTTAATTGCAGGAATTTTAGGTGTACCACTCGGTACCTATTTATTAGACAGCATTAATCCAGATACATTTAAATTGGTTTTGGGCGCTTTTTTAATGTTTTGGTGCCCAATTTTATTTTTTAATCCTAAATTTTCATTCATCCAAAAATCAGGGAAATGGGCGGATTCTAGTATTGGATATATTGCTGGAATCTTGGGTGGTCTTGGAGGCTTTTGTGGTGCATTACCCTCTGCATGGCTCATGCTGAAAAATACACCCAAAGCAGAACAACGCTATATTTTGCGACATTTCAATTTAGCCATTCAGCTCGTCACACTCATTAGCTATCTGCTACAAGGGATCATCCATCGTGAACATCTGCCCTATTTAGCCGTGCTGTTGGTAATTATGGCTTTTCCCGTGATTTTTGGTGCCAAACTTTTCTATCGTATTTCAGAACGCCAATTTAAGCATATCGTGTTAGGGCTATTATTTTCTTCAGGCTGCTTCTTGGTGACAATGAGTATCTTAATCTGATAACTCAAAACCTAAAGATATTTGTAGAAATTATTCTAATAAAACGCCTTTTCAGTTAGACATTCACATCTTGTAACAATGACACAGTTCACATTTAAATAAAAATTAGCCAAATGGTAAAAAAGTAATTAATTTTTCTGACGAAAATTAATAGAATATTGCACCTCATAATTTTGCTTAAAATAAAACCATGAAAAAGTTCATCCTGCTTGCAGGTGTAACTCTGCTTAGCGGCTGTATGTTTGGCACGTCCAGCGAAATTAAAAAAGCTGAAAAACTACTCTCACATTTTCAGTGCAATAATATTGAAAGTTCACATATGACTCATAGCTCGATTACAACTTTCCATGAAGAAAAACTAGCATCAAGTAAACAAAAAGTCGTGTCTTATATCGATAGCTATAAGCAAGGCGAAAAGTTATTTCGTATCCCGCTCATCGATGTGGTTGACCAGCAATACATTATTTATAAGGCGGCATGTCAAAATCTGGGCGGTATCCATCCCGATTTTCATGATTAAATTCAATATAAAAGTCTAAACAAAATCATCTAAACGTAAAAAGGACAGCCGATGCTGTCCTTTTTTATTGGATTGTTAGATTAGTAATAGCGTGTATCGACACTGAATTTTTCAGGAAATTTGGCATGTATTTGCGCATAGAAACCCATGATTTCCGCCATATCTTTTTCATAATCACCTGTAGGATAAACAATTTTACCCACACCTGTTTTTTTCTGCGCATAGTCCATATAAGCTAAAGCAATCGGCACACCCGCTTGCATAGCAACATGATAAAAACCAGTTTTCCACTTCTCTTGTTTAGCGCGTGTCCCTTCAGGCGTCACTAACATGACCAATTTCGGATGATGCTTAAATAAGTCAGCCATGAGCTCAACCATACTTTGACGAGCTTCACCATCTTGTTTTGGACGTCGATTAATACCAATCCCGCCCATGGCACGTACAAAAGGCCCAAACGGGAACTTCATATAACTGTCTTTAATCGTGATGCGAACATTTACCCCTAAAGCTTTCAGGGCAAGGCGTGCATAAAGTGCATCCCAATTACTGGTATGTGGCGCTGCAATCATGACACATTGGTCGATATTTAAATCCCAATGGTTATCAATTTGCCACCCCATTAAGTTCAGACTTTTTTCCGCTGTTTTTTCAAACACAATTTGCACCGACAGTTTTTTCTATGCCGCAGAGTTTAACAACGCAAAATAATTATAAAAGCCTATATTGTTTAGTTATTCACCAATTAATATATAAATGTCCTTTAGCGTTCACTTTTAGGTAAATCACCAATATTTCACTATTTACGAATTTTAAAAATCAAATGTCTGTTTTGATGTATTAACCAAACACACAATTGTTAACAGGAATAGGCTATTTTTCTTGAGCAATAAAAGTCACGCTTAGCATTATATTGGGTACATACGGTGTATAAATCTCATGAAAAAACTAATGCTCGCTCTCTGTATGGTCAGTGCAACCTTAACGGCATGTTCAAAAACCAGCAATGAATCTGAAACTGCGACACCACCAGATAATAATGTCATTGCCAATACAGACGCAGCCTCAGAAAGTCCGATTGCCACAGGTGATAACACCGAAAATGCACTTGATTGGGCGGGTGAGTATAAAGGGATTCTACCTTGCCATGATTGCAAAGGGATTGAAACTGAGCTTGAACTCAAACTCGATAAAAGCTACGAGCTTAGCCAAGAGTTTTTAGGCAAACCTGCGAACACTGAAAATAAAGTGAAAGGCAGTTTTAAGTTTTTGCCAGATCAACCTGGGATGATTCAACTTGATGCCGAGGGCGACAATCGAATTTACTTTGTAGGTGAAAACTTTATTGAGCTTCGTGGTGATAAAGGTGAAAAACTAGAAATGCCTGAAGTAAATCTTAAACTCACCAAAAAGCTTGATTAGTGTTTTACTCTAAATAGGATTGTTATAAAAAAATCCCCGCAAGTAGCGGGGATTTTTTGTTTAATCCAAATGTATCAACGGGTTAATTATTTTCCGCCAAATACATAAGAAAGACCTACACGACCACCAACTTCGCTACCACCAGCAACACCAATTGCAGCGCTAAGTGAAGTACGGCCATCACCATAATAGCGAGCACACCTGCAAAAATTGGACGTTCAATAAAAAATTTTGACAGCATAGAACAAGATCACTTTCTGGTGGCGATTGGGCTTAAACACGCAATATTTTTCTTCAAATTAACATAGGCGAGTGGATCTTCCGTGACTGAAAATCAAAAAATTATACTTTTTCACAAAAATATTGTTTTTTCTTCATTTTTTCTCACAGATTTTTGTATTTGCCCTCCCAATTTTGGGATAGCTCCTAGATTCATCTTATTTCTATACTTCTGACATAACAATTTGGATGACAAGGAATTCATGATGAAAAAAACGTTAATTTGCTTAGCCTTAGCAGGTTTACTCAGTGCATGTGGCGGGTCAGACAATGATTCTGGTAGCAATCAGAATCCGCCACCGAGTTCAGCAACACAGATTGGTGTACTGACCGATGGCCCTGTAACTGGGGTTAAATATCTCAGAGCTTCGAGTTCAGGTGAAAGTATTGAAGGTATCACCAATGATAAAGGTGAGTTTGAATATGCTGAGGGTGATACTGTTCGCTTCTTTATTGGTGATGTGCAACTTGGTGAAGCCATTGAAGCTAAAGCACGTATTACCCCACTAGATTTGGCTGAAAGTGAAAATGCCCGTACCAACTTAATGGTGTTTTTACAATCTTTAGATAGCGATGGCGACCATAGTAATGGGATTGAGATTAGTGCAGAGACTCAAGCAGCCTTCAATACTGTAAATCTAACTTTTGAACAAAATAGCACCGATTTCACAACTGAAGTGCTTAGCAAAACAACCCTCACAGTTGACCAACTCGTGACACCTGAAAAAGCTGCAGAAAACTTCCAAGCCACTTTCTATAAAGATATTGCAGGCACTTGGGAAATTGGGCGTACTGAAAGCACTGCTGTTATATTACATATTTTACCAGACGGACGTTATGCGCTAGGTGAAGCAGATGTAGCTGATGAAACAGGGAAGTCTGGTATCGAAACAGGACGACTAAATTGGAATGCTTTAACTTCAGCGCTGAGCCCTGTGATCTCAGTAGATACTAATGGAGACTACGGGCTTTCACATCCAGACAATGATGGTCATTACCGCCTAAGTTATAACGGTACAGATTTAGTGCTGACTGATGTAGGAAGTAATAGCACTTATATTTTAACTAAAGTCAAACAATCATCAGGTTTAGTCGGCACTTGGCAATTTAATCAAACTCATTTATTTGCTTTCTTTGACACAGGATTCTATTTCTTGTTAGACACTGAAGGCGATGATGATTGCGCTAACCCAGGTATTGAATATGGCAAATATTCAATGACAGCCAATACACTTGCCGCAACAGAAGTGTTATATGACACCAACGATTGCGGTGGCTTACAAGACTCTTGGGATGGCAGTAAAGTGAATGCAACTTACAGCATCTCAGGAACAAGCCTAACCTTGCATCCGCAAGGCGAAGACTCTGTTACCCTACAACGTAGTAACTAAACATATTCAAAAGCTGCCTAAGCCAAACTTAGGCAGCTTTAACCAATATGCTCAAAATGAATGGTACAACCCATTAATAAATGCATAAGTTCAATTTGCGAGTTGCATTGGGTTTTTTCATAAATATTTTTAAAATAAGTGCGCACCGAACTGAGGGTAATCCCGCAATGTTCCGCAATTTCTTCTAACTTATAACCATTCAACAACAACTCACACAACTCAAACTCACGTTTAGATAATTGATAAGCTTGCTGCAAATAGGCTTTAGACAAGGCATAGTGCTGATGTTTATCGGTCAGAAATACCGCAATTTGATGTTGTCCTGCATTTTGATGCTGCATATTTTTTAATTTAGAACAAGGTACGATAGTCAGCATTAATTGTTGTCCTTTCGCATCTGACAAAGACAATACACCGCCTACATCTGCGTTTAATGCCGACTGTCCCAACAACGCTGAATGTAATAATTGATCTAAACGACTTTGATCATAAGCATGGGTTTTTAAACGATTATACAAGTCCAAATCTAAACATGAATCGTGTTCCAGCATGCTTTGAGCTAAAGGGTTTGAATAAGTCAAACTCAGCTGATGATCAAGCAAAATTACACCTGTTTTTAAATGATCGAGCACGCTATACAAACTTAAATTTTCTTGTTTAACCAAACTAAACTGACGATGGATTTGTAAGGCACGGCGTAAATGCACACCCAAATGCTTTAAAAAATCCAACTCTTTTTGTTGATACGGCGCTACATCTGGCGCACGGTGTAATCCCAAAACCGCCCAGCGATGTGAACCCTGATCGAGCAAAACAGCCGAGATATAACTAATTCCCGTCGGATTTAAACACCGTTCATAAAAGATATATTCATCACTTTCAGGGTTTTCCCCATAATGCGATAAATCCGAGCTCGCTACTTGGCCCACACCTAAATTTTCCCACAATACTCGGTGTAACTGCATGTCAATCACACGAATCCGCTCATCACGATAGGCATGCAAAGCTTCATCTGGAATATTGTGACTAAATAAAAAATCGTAACTTGGACTAAATTGATCTAAGGCAGTAAAAATGGCGGTTTTACTGTCTGTATATTGAACAATTTTTTCAATTACTTGCGGCCATAAATTCACATCTACAGCGGCATCATAAATACTGCCTATAATTTCGTGTTCTCGGTTATCCATTTTTATCCCCTTTATGCCTACTCCAGCCTGCATTACATTTATTTAATCATTTGTTTTTCTTATTGTTCTAAAAAGAATAATAAGTTTTATTCACAAAAAAAAGTAGTTTAGATACATATCACACATTTAATACGTAAATATAAAATAGCTAGGTGATTTTGTCTTTTCATGTGTGCAATCTCTACATTACAAAAACTGCGCCATAAAAAAACCCCGTATCTGACGATACGAGGTTTTTGAAGTTTGGGTACGCTGAGGTTTACATCATACCGCCCATGCCACCCATACCGCCCATATCAGGCATAGCAGGTTTATCTTCTGGAATTTCAGTAATCATACATTCTGTTGTTAACATCAGGCCAGCAACAGACGCTGCATGCTCAAGTGCAGAACGCGTTACTTTCGCTGGGTCAAGAATACCCATTTCAAGCATATCGCCATACTCTGAAGTTGCAGCGTTATAACCGAAGTTACCTTCACCATTTTTCACAGCATTGATTACAACTGATGGCTCATCGCCAGAGTTTGCAACGATTTGACGAAGCGGCGCTTCAATTGCACGACGTAAAATGTTGATACCCACATTTTGGTCATCGTTTGCACCAGTCACGCCTTCAAGTGATTTCGCAGCACGTACAAGTGCAACACCGCCACCCGCTACAACACCTTCTTCAACTGCAGCACGAGTTGCATGAAGTGCATCGTCAACGCGATCTTTCTTCTCTTTCATTTCAACTTCAGTTGCTGCACCAATTTTGATTACAGCAACACCGCCTGCCAATTTAGCAACGCGTTCTTGAAGTTTTTCTTTGTCGTATTCTGAAGTTGATTCTTCAATTTGAGCACGAATTTGAGTTACACGTTCAGCAATTTGCTCTGCAACACCTGCACCATCAACAATTACTGTGTTTTCTTTAGAAACAGTAACTTTATGCGCTGTACCTAAGTGCTCAAGTGTAGTTTGGTCTAAAGACATACCAACCTCTTCAGAAACTACAGTCGCGCCAGTTAAAATCGCGATGTCTTGAAGCATCGCTTTACGACGATCACCAAAACCAGGTGCTTTAACAGCACAAACTTTGATAATGCCACGCATGTTGTTTACAACAAGAGTTGCAAGTGCTTCACCTTCAACATCTTCAGCAATGATAAGAAGCGGTTTACCTGTTTTAGCAACAGCTTCAAGTACAGCAATTAATTCGCGGATGTTGCTGATTTTTTTATCAACAAGAAGAATGTATGGGTTTTCAAGTTCAGCTGTTAGTGTATCTTGCTTGTTTGCAAAGTACGGGCTGATGTAACCACGGTCAAACTGCATACCCTCTACAACATCTAGAGAATCTTCAAAGCCTGAACCTTCTTCAACAGTAATTACACCTTCTTTACCAACTTTTTCCATTGCTTGAGCAATAAGTTTACCAACAGTGGTGTCAGAGTTCGCAGAGATCGAACCTACTTGTTCAATGGCTTTAGAGTCAGAAGCAGGTTTAGCAGTCGCTTTAATTTCAGCAACAACAGCTTTAACCGCGATGTCGATACCGCGTTTAAGATCCATTGGGTTCATACCAGCAGTAACTGATTTGATCCCTTCATTTAGGATTGCTTGAGCAAGTACAGTTGCAGTTGTTGTACCGTCACCCGCGATGTCATTGGTTTTTGAAGACACTTCACGAACCAGCTGAGCGCCCATGTTTTCAAATTTGTCTTTTAATGTGATTTCTTTAGCAACAGAAACACCATCTTTAGTGATGTGCGGCGCACCGAAAGAACGGTCGATGACAACGTTACGGCCTTTAGGACCTAAAGTCACTTTTACAGCATCTGCAAGTACATTTACACCCGCGATCATTTTTGAACGCGCTGAATCACCAAATTTTACGTCTTTAGCTGACATGGTTTACTCCAAAATTTTTAATATATTTTTCAAATCGAATTTGGTTCGAAAGTTCTGAGATTAGCCTTCAAGTACAGCTAAAATGTCAGACTCTTTCATTACAAGAAGCTCTTCGCCGTCAACTTTTACTTTAGTACCTGCATAAGCACCGAAAAGCACGTTGTCACCAACTTTAACGTCTAACGCACGAACACCGTTGTCAGTTACTTTGCCGTTACCTACAGCAATGATTTCACCTTGAGCTGGTTGTTCAGCAGCAGAAGTACTCAAGATTAAACCGCCAGCAGTTTTAGTTTCTTTCTCAACACGGCGGATAACGACGTTGTCATGTAAAGGACGAATCTTGCTCATTTCTAACTCCATAGACATTTAAAATGTCATTGATAACGATGTGAAGATGACTTCTTATTTCCTAGGTCATCGACAAAATTTTGATATGACACTTTTGTGGGGATGGAATAAAACGCTTCAAGGGCAAATTCTAAATTTTTTCATCTTTTTGTATTTTTTTTCTTCAAAATTTAAATTTAAATGGTTAAAGTTCATCTAAAACATGAGTGCTGAGATTTTCTTCAAATATTTTTAACTTTGAATGATAAAAATAATGTCGCACATTCATCTGCTCATCAATGACATTAAAACTGTTGGCAAGGTTCTCATGTAGGCGATATGACGTCGCTGTGCCTGCATGAATATCCCAAACGGGATGATCAACGCCTAAAGCATAAATTTGATTGAGGTCATAGCTGGCTGGAACATGTAAATGTCCATGCAATAAACCATTCAAACCGTGTTGACTCCACTGTTCGAGCGCCAAACGCCCTTGAACAGGACAATCTTTCACACCATGCGGGTCATTGGGCGGCGTATAAAAAGGTTGATGCGCTATGATTAATTTCACTTTATTGGGCGGCGCATGTTTAAGTAACTCGTCGACATAATGTATTTGCTCGAGCGACACATGCCCTCGCGTATGGTAACGACGACGAATACTATTGATCCCAATTAAGTAGAAATGCTCGGTTTCCAGTACATTTTCCATGGCACCAAAAAATAGTTGATAACGTGCAAAAGGACTAAAAACACGGTTCCATAAATGATATAGCGGAATATCATGATTCCCCGGCACAACGATATAAGGCAGCTTTAAGCTTTCTAAAAATTGCTTACATGCATAAAACTGACGATAACGCGCACGTTGGGTCAAGTCTCCACTGGCAACCACGGCCTCGATACGCTGTTCACGACAAAATTGCTGAATAGCGCGCATACACTCTGGCTTTTCAGTGCCGAAATGCAGATCAGACAGATGCAGTATCATGTGGCACCCGTATCTTTAAGGCTTGTTTTTGCACTCGAATTTTAAGCGGCGGTTTCATTTCTACAATCTCACCATCCACAGCAACGGTCATTTTTTTTCGTTGGGTATGTATGGTGACTTCATCAGCGGCAAAACTATACACATCTGGTGCATTGTCGATATTGCCACGGATTAACTGCCATAAAATTTTAAATAACGTTTTCTTATCACTTTTTGCGACCACCACACCTGCAACTTTACCTGCCTCTGCATCCTTAGCAATTTGCAAGTTTAAATCGGCCAATTGCAATTGATTATTGCCAAAAAAGATCAAGGGCGTTTTGACTGGATAAATATGATGATCCACTTCGATTTCCAATTTCAGCTCTTTACGATCTCGAATGAGCACATCCAAACCTGAGGTATAAGCATGTAATGGGAAACGACCAAACTTTTGATTATAAAACTCTCTTTTTTGTATAAATAAAGGATACAAGCCCAAACTGGCATTGTTTAAATAGATATGTTCATTGATTTGCGCCACATGTACCTGCCGATTATTGCCTGTCGCAATCACCTGTGCCGCTTGAATTAAATCGAGAGGAATATTGAGTACCCGCGCCACATAATTAAATGTGCCCAAAGGTAAGACCCCCATAGGAATATCGGTATGCATCAACTGATGAGCAACAGCATTTAAGGTTCCATCACCACCTGCAGCAACCACAACACCCAAATTATCAGGGTCTTTATGGCGTGCAAATACCTTGCTCATTAAAGTATCAAAACTCGCTTCCTGCCCAAGCTCAAATGACTGTATTTCGAAATTATGATCGGATAATATCCGCACAAGTTCCTCGTAGACTTCATCTTTGTTTGCAGCATGAAATCCTGATTTTTTATTATAGATAATAGATAAAGGCTTGGCTTGTTTAATCACTTTTTATACATCTTGGCCGCTTAGTATTGTATTTTGTCGAATTTAACAGCAAATAATAGCGCCTTTATGTAAAAATCGAATTACCACCATTTATTTAATCAATAATAATTCTCAAATATCAATTACATGCAACTTTTTGTTTTTATTAAAAATAACTATATAAAATATTGTCCATCACGTTAATAAATAAAGTTAAAATTTATAACATTACATGTTAAGTTATTGTATTTTATCTATATTTAATATAAATAGCATTAACTACCAAAAAAAATCTACCACTTCTTTAGTCTTATTTTTTTTATGATTTTATGCTTTAATACAGCCACTTTTTTTCATCTTTTATCTGCATGATGTAACCCATGATGCAGATTATACTTTGTACGGTTAGTACATTTTTGAGATAGGCCTCACCATGACCCAAGTGAACGCACCAGAATTCGTTCGTCACCCTAAGCTAATTGCTTGGGTGGAAGAAATTGCCAAATTAACCAAACCAGCAAAAATCGAATGGTGTGACGGTAGCGCAGAAGAATATCAACGTTATATCGACTTGATGATCGCTAACGGCACTATGCAAGAACTTAACCAAGAAAAACATCCTGGTTCTTACCTTGCTAATTCTGATCCTTCTGACGTTGCTCGTGTTGAAGGTCGTACTTACATCTGTTCTGAAAAACAAGAAGATGCAGGCGCAACAAACAACTGGGAAGCTCCAGCTGAAATGCGTGCTCGTCTGAATGGTTTATTTGACGGTTCAATGAAAGGCCGTACTTTGTACGTTGTTCCTTTCTCTATGGGTCCTTTAGGTTCTCATATTGCTCACATCGGTATCGAACTTACTGATTCTCCTTACGTTGCTGTAAGCATGTCTAAAATGGCTCGTATGGGTAAAGCTGTTTATGACGTACTTGGTACTGACGGTGACTTCATTCCTTGCGTACACACTGTTGGTGCTCCGCTTGAAGAAGGTCAAAAAGACGTTGCTTGGCCTTGCAACCCTGAAAAATACATCGTTCATTACCCAGAAACTCGTGAAATCTGGTCTTACGGTTCTGGTTACGGCGGTAACGCATTGTTGGGTAAAAAATGCCTAGCTTTACGTATTGCATCTTCTATGGGTCGTCAACAAGGTTGGTTAGCTGAACACATGCTCATCCTTGGCGTGACAAACCCACAAGGCGAAAAACACTACATCGCAGCTGCATTCCCTTCTGCGTGTGGTAAAACAAACTTCGCGATGTTGATTCCACCAGCGGGTTACGAAGGTTGGAAAATTGAAACTGTAGGTGATGATATTGCTTGGATCAAACCAGGTGAAGATGGTCGTTTATATGCAATCAACCCTGAAGCTGGTTTCTTCGGTGTAGCACCTGGTACAAATACCAAGACTAACCCGAACTGTATGGCGACTCTTCATAAAGACGTAATCTATACTAACGTTGCTGTAACTGACAACGGTGAAGTATGGTGGGAAGGTCTTTCTAAAGAAGTACCTGCTAATCTAACTAACTGGAAAGGTCAACCACACACCGGCGAAGAAAAAGCAGCTCATCCAAATGCTCGTTTCACTGTTTCAGCTGGTCAGTGTCCTTCTATTGATGCTGACTGGGAAAATCCAGCAGGTGTTCCAATTTCTGCGTTCATCTTCGGTGGTCGTCGTGCAGACACAGTGCCTCTAATTTCAGAAGCATTTGACTGGGTTGACGGTGTTTACAAAGCTGCAACTATGGGCTCTGAAACAACTGCTGCTGCTGTTGGTCAACAAGGTATCGTTCGTCGTGACCCATTCGCAATGCTTCCATTTGCGGGTTACAACATGGCTGACTACTTCTCTCACTGGTTAGAACTTGGTGAAGAAGTTGCTGCTAAAGCTAAAGCTGCTGGCAATAAACTTCCTGGTATCTACAACGTGAACTGGTTCCGTCGTGATGCTGAAGGTAACTTTGTATGGCCTGGTTTCGGTCAAAACATGCGTGTTCTTGAGTGGATCATTGACCGTTGTGAAGGTCGTGCAGACGCTGTTGAAACACCTATCGGCCTTGTTCCAACATACGAACAATTGAACTGGACTGGTTCAGACTTCACTAAAGAGCAATTCGAGCTTGTAACTTCTCAAGATAAAGATCAATGGATCAAAGAACTTGAAAGCCACACTGAATTGTTCAACAAACTTGGTGATCGCTTACCAAAAGCACTTAAAGTACGTCAAGACGAACTTTTAGAAGCTGTAAAAAAATCTGCTTAATTGGCCTTTAATTTCCCTCCTTTAAAAGAGGGATTAAGAAAGATTTAAAAGACCGCCTTGCGCGGTCTTTTTTATATCAACTAAGCCACATCTTGAGCTTTTTGCTTTATACGTATTGCCATTAAGTACTCGTCCAAAACATCAACTTCAGATGCACTGAATTGCAAATATAACTTTGTGCGTCTTTGCAAAATATCTTCAGAGCTTCTCGCCCACTCATGCTCAACCAAATAATCTACTTCTTGAGCATACAAGCCATGCCCGAAGTTTTGCCCAAGCTCATCAATCGAAGTTAAATGATTCAGCAAAATCCAGACACGTGTTCCATAAGCATGCGCCCAACGACTGGCTAGACTGATCGAAACCCCTCGCACTTTTTGTTGGATTTCAGCTATCAACTGCTCGATTGATTCTAAATTTTCCGCACCAGGCAATGCTGTATCAGCAGTCCAAGGTTTGGATCGATGATGAAAAACAGTTTTAAGCTGATCTAATGCCGCTTCTGCTAGTTTTCGGTAAGTGGTAAGTTTGCCACCAAAGATTGAAAGTAATGCAGCCCCTTCTACATCGGTCAGTGCCAAAGTATAATCTCGCGTGACTGCGGCTGGATTATCTGACTCATCATCACACAGCGGACGCACACCTGAATAAGTTGAAATGATGTCCGTTTGCGTCAATTGAGTTTTAAAGTGATCATTTGACACATCAAGCAAGTAATCGATTTCTTCTTGGCTTATCTTTACTCGATTTGGGTCTGCATGATATTCACGATCTGTCGTACCGATCAGAGTAAATTGTTCTAAATATGGGATCGCAAAAACAATGCGATGATCATCATTTTGCATAATAAAAGCTTTATCACCGTCAAAGAGCTTTGGCACAATAATATGGCTACCTTGTATCAGCCGTATACTATAAGGTGACTCTTGCTTTAACCCCTGTTTTATAAAGTCAGCAACCCAAGGACCTGCCGCATTCACCAATACTTTAGCCTGCACATTTTGCAAACCCTTAGCATTTTTTAAACACACTCGCCAAATGCCACCTTTACTATATGCATTTAAACATTCTGTTCGAGTCAGAATCTGTGCACCATGTTCCCGTGCTTGTATCGCATTAAGTACAACCAAGCGTGCGTCATCCACTGCACAATCGGAATATTCAAACCCTCGGGTAAATCTAGGTGCTAAAGGACTAGCTTCCACATCAAATTCAATTCCATTTGAACCTGCAAGCTGTTCACG
The DNA here is from genome assembly GCF_024605895.1 of Acinetobacter sp. YH16056_T. Lineage (NCBI taxonomy): Bacteria > Pseudomonadati > Pseudomonadota > Gammaproteobacteria > Moraxellales > Moraxellaceae > Acinetobacter > Acinetobacter sp. YH16056_T. The sequence continues at coordinate 2,337,301 of NZ_CP094545.1, forward strand.
TTTACCCAAATAATCATAAAAGAATAATCCAGTACGAATCAGCCAAGCCGGACGTAAGTGCGGTTCATGTGGCATGATAAAACGCATCGGTCGAATAATATGAGGGGCTTTTTTAAGGAGAACTTCGCGTTCTGCGAGTGCTTCACGTACCAAACGAAATTCTTTATGTTCTAAATAGCGCAGACCACCATGAATTAATTTGCTACTTGCAGATGAAGTATGGCTCGCGAGATCGTCTTTTTCACAGAGCAAAACACTTAAACCCCGCCCCGCAGCATCACAGGCAATACCAACACCATTAATTCCACCACCAATGACCACCATGTCATATATTGATTGTTGTTCTGTATTCATCGCTCCCTCCCACTCTATCTTTTTATTCAACAATGCTTCGTTTTCTTTGCTTTATTATTTTTCTCATTGATCATGATTTTTTGATCAAGATACCTATTTTGGTCACGATATCCTTACGCTGAGTTTTTGTATTCCTCATTAAATGAGAAGTTATATTTTAAATGTACGTTTAAAAGCCTGCTGGCTCAAGTATGAAATCAATCATTTTAAGGCCCAAACCATTATTCAAAGCAAAATTCATGACAAGTTGTTGATTTGTACACTTTTTAAACAAAACCTCTTTTTTAGTTTACATTTCATGCTTTTCGATACGCATAAGATATTTTCACATAATAAAAAAAGATGGATTTTAAAATGACGGAAGAAATTGTTACTCAATCAAATTTAGATACAAAGACCCGAGTGAAATCCATTCTCGGTGGTTCAGCCGGTAATCTTGTTGAATGGTACGATTGGTATGTCTATGCAGCATTCACCCTCTATTTCGCCCATGCTTTTTTCCCTCAAGGTAGCCAGACTGCACAGCTTCTCCAAGCTGCGGCCATCTTTGCAGTCGGTTTCCTCATGCGACCCATTGGTGCATGGATTATGGGGATCTATTCAGACAAAAAAGGTCGAAAGTCAGGTTTAACCCTCTCCGTCACACTCATGTGTATCGGCTCATTGATGATTGCCATTTCTCCAACGCATGACCAAATTGGTATTTTGGCGCCGATTATTCTTGTGGTTGCACGACTAATTCAAGGTTTAAGTGTCGGCGGTGAATATGGCGCTAGTGCGACCTACCTCAGTGAAATGGCTGACCGTGACCGTCGTGGTTTTTTTCAAGCTTTCAATATGTGACACTGATTGCAGGTCAGTTGACTGCACTGTGCGTACTACTTATTTTGCAATGGTTGCTGACAGAAGAACAATTGCATGATTGGGGCTGGCGTATTCCGTTCTTTATCGGTGCGTGTTTAGCGGTAGTGGTTTTCCGTATTCGACGTGGCCTACTAGAAACCCAGTCCTTCAAAAATGCACAAGAGCAAAAGGACCAGCCTGAATCAGGCTTATTTTCTCTATTTAAGCATTATCCGAAAGAAGCATTCACGGTGTTATTTTTTAACAGCTGGGGGTACATTGGCTTTTTATACCTACACCACCTATTTGCAAAAATATCTGGTCAATACCTCTGGCTTTAGTAAACCTGAGGCCACGCAAATCACCACTTTAGCACTGTTTATTTTTATGTGCTTACAACCACTAGCAGGTGGTCTATCCGATAAAATTGGTCGTAAGCCTTTAATGATCGCTTTTGGGATCTTAGGGGTGCTGTTCACCTATGTTCTATTTAGTGCATTAGGACAAACTCAAGATTATTGGACTGCATTTTGGCTCTGTCTCGCAGGTCTAGTGATTGTCACGGGATACACCTCGATCAATGCGGTTGTAAAAGCAGAAATGTTCCCTGCGCATATTCGCGCATTGGGTGTTGCACTGCCTTATGCTCTTGCAAATACCATCTTTGGTGGTACGGCAGAATTCTTCGCGCTGAGTTTTAAAGAAGCTGGTCACGAGTCATGGTTCTTTATCTATGTGACCATCATGATTTTTATTTCGTTATTGGTCTACGTCTTTATGAAAGACACCAAACACCATTCCAAAATTCAGGAGCATTGATCAGGGTTATTTGAAGATGAGTTATTGATCAATCTGATCAAAAACAGCATGTTTTCCCCATCAAAGCCTCAGTCTATGAGGCTTTGTTTTTTTTCATTTAGTCGTGAAAAATGTATCTGGTCAAAAATATCGCATTTTATAGACTAAAGTCGCATGATTTTCTGCGACAACAGGAGTATAAATTAAATAAATATAGTTCCATCTCCCATTTCGACAAAATATATTGATTTAAACTTTTCCCAAAGAGTTTAAATGGATATGTTTTGCATTCATTCCTTGGAGAATGATGTGTCAAACTCATCTGAGCCAGTTGTTCCTGAACAATTGGATAGAAAAACTCGTGTCAAATCTATCCTCGGCGGATCTGCCGGCAACCTCGTTGAATGGTACGACTGGTATGTCTACGCTGCCTTTACCCTTTACTTTGCACCGCAATTTTTCCCTGATGGTGACAATACTGTAAAACTCTTACAAGCGGCTGCAGTCTTTGCACTCGGTTTCTTAATGCGTCCAATCGGCGCATGGGTCATGGGTATTTATGCTGACCGTAAAGGTCGTAAAGCAGGTTTAACGCTGTCTGTATCGTTGATGTGTGTCGGCTCACTGATGATCGCATGTGCACCAACCTACGATTCTGTAGGGATGCTCGCACCCGCTATTCTACTTTTAGCGCGTTTACTCCAAGGCTTAAGTGTTGGTGGTGAATATGGTTCTAGTGCCACCTATTTGACTGAAATGGCAGGTAAAAACCATCGTGGTTTCTTCTCAAGTTTCCAATATGTCACACTGATTTCAGGTCAGCTATTGGCACTTTGCGTTTTAATTATCTTACAACGCAATTTCTCAGAACAAGCTTTAACTGAATGGGGCTGGCGTGTTCCGTTCTTCATCGGTGCATTACTCGCTATTGTGGTGTTCTGGATTCGTCGCGGTTTAGTTGAAACTCAATCCTCTAAAGAAGCTCAAGAACAAGCTAAAAATGGTGGTCCAAAATCAGGTGCTTTAGCGTTATTTACCAAATACCCTAAACAAGCCTTCACTGTGATCATGTTGACTGCCGGTGGTACTTTAGCGTTCAACACTTTTACCACATATTTACAAAAATATTTGGTCAACACGTCTGGCTTTGAAAAAACCACAGCAACTGAAATTACCACTGCTGCAATTTTCATCTTCATGCTTTTACAACCTGCTGTCGGTGCGCTTTCAGACAAAATTGGTCGTAAGCCAATTATGATCGCCTTTGGTGTGCTTGGTGTGCTGTTTACCATTCCTATTTTCAATGGTATCGGTTCAACTACCAGCCCAACCACAGCATTTATGCTTTGCATGAGCGGTATGGTGATTGTCACTGGTTATACTGCGATTAATGCCGTAGTAAAAGCAGAGTTGTTCCCTGCACACATCCGTGCCCTAGGTGTTGCATTGCCTTATGCCATTGCAAATACACTCTTTGGTGGTACCGCAGAACTTGTAGCTTTGAGCTTCAAAAATGCAGGCCATGAAAACTACTTCTTCTACTACATTACATTCATGATTGGTTTATCTTTAATTACCTATGTCTTCATGAAAGATACTAAAAAACATAGCATGATCACTGACGATTAATTCGCTCAGCCCTGCTATTCCACTTAAGCTCATCAAAGCCTATTTTGATGAGCTTTTTTTATCTCCATTTCCATCTACTCATCGTTTCGGCTGCATCAAAGATTTAATCAAACTTCTTTGGCTTTCTTTGTTTTCGCCATCGAGTCGACAGACGGACTATGGCATACTGAGCATACAAATACACACGGCGAATGAATGATGAAAAATATTTACAAAGTTTTAAGTTTGGGTATTGTTGCAATGTCGATGGCTGCTTGCCAAAGCACTCCACGTGCTTTTAATGGTCAAACGGGCTTTCAAATAGAGTCCAAATCTGCAGATAGCGCAACACTTGCATATACTTTAGCGGGTCGCCAAAACCAACAACTGGATGCCAATAAATTACAACGTGCTTGCCAAAAAGTATTAAATACGCAAAAGACCTATAAATTACAAATCTTAAGCGTGAACGAAATTGCAAATCCTGCTTTGGAAAATACCCAGTACGGCCGTCAAATTGGTAATACACGTGCGAACTTCGGTCTATCAAATACTCCTGATCTACGTAACTCTGAAAACTTAGGCGCGCGTGATGCACTCGATGCTCGCCCTGCCACCTTACGTGTGGTTCGCTATACCTGTTCTTAATCAAATTTGCTGTTCAAAAGATAAAAATAAGACGCTTAAAGCGTCTTATTTTTTATGGGTTTAATATTTATAGGGTTTTATAAAAACTCACATTACGAAACTCAGGTGATTCATCCAAATCAGGCCATGTTGTCGCGCTTCGTTCATCGAGTTTTTCATATTTAGGATGACTAAAGTTTTTCACACGACTGTCTGCCACCCACACTTCAGGAGCAAACTTTAAAAACTCATCCAAAAAGAAACGATTGCATTGGTCATACAGCACATCGGCAGCCAATAAAATATCGACTTGCTCCGCTTTATACAGATCATCTAAATATTCGAGTTCAACATTGTTTAGCTCTGCATTGGCACGGCATGCATCTAGGCTCACTTGGTCGATGTCACAGCAGATCACGCGTTTCGCCCCTGCCATTTTTGCTGCAATCGCCACCACACCTGAACCTGCACCAAAGTCCAACACCACTTTATCTTTGACATGATGGGGTTCAGCCAACAACCACTGCGCCATTGCAAGCCCTGAAGCCCAACAAAAAATCCAATACGGCGTATCATTCCATATACGACGAATGACTTCATTATCCAATTTATCGGTTGGAAATACCGGTGGGATCAACCATAAAGAAATCGGGGTTTCAGGCAACTGTTGAGCATGTAATTCACAATGTGGAATGACTTCATGCAGTGCTTTAAGTAAATGTTCAGGGGCTTTGGGAAATTGGAAAGTACAGCTCATATTAAGCCTTGGAGATGATTTTATTTGAATTTATAAACGTATCAGATACGCGACATCGTCATCTGCTGCTGTGCGAGACAGACCTTAATCGAATGAACACTGTTTCTGCGACACCATTAATCAAAAGGCTGATTATGTCGAGTTCAGCAGATGACAAATGGTTTTGGTTACTTTTGCCGAAACAAAAGTAATATACGAGCTTCTTACATTTATAAGTCACAACGGTAAGACTCCGTTGTGACTTTAAGATCTTTTTATTAAAAGATTAACCCAACGCTTTTTCAGCAGCTTCAACAGTTTGACGAATCAACGTTGTAATGGTCATAGGACCTACACCACCCGGAACAGGTGTATAAGCAGAAGCAACTTCTTCAATACCCACCAATTGGATATCACCTACACCACCGCCATTACGTGGATGAAAGCCAGCGTCAACAACCACTGCACCCGGTTTGATCCAATCTTTTTGAATCAATTCAGCTTTACCTACCGCACCCACAATAATATCCGCTTGCTTTACAAAGTCAGCTAAGTTTTGAGTACGTGAGTGGCAAGTGGTCACTGTTGCATTCGCTTCAAGTAGCATCGCAGACATTGGTTTACCCAAAATTGCAGAACGACCCACAACAACCGCATGTTTCCCTGCGATTTCAATGTTGTTTTCTTTTAAAATGGTCATGATGCCTGCAGGAGTCGCAGAACCATATGCTGCTTCACCCATTGCCATACGACCAAAACCTAAGCAAGTTACGCCATCTACGTCTTTTTCAAGAGAGATCGCATCGAAACATGCACGCTCATCAATTTGAGCAGGTACTGGGTGTTGTAACAAAATACCGTGAACATCTGGGTTTGCATTTAATTTTTCAATTTCAGCAAGTAATTGTTCAGTTGTGGTTTCTTTAGGAAGCTCAACTTTTAATGAATCCATACCAACACGGCGGCAAGCATTCCCTTTCATACGTACATAAGTTGCAGATGCACCATCGTCACCTACCAAAATAGTCGCAAGAATTGGGGTACGACCAGTTTTCTCTTTTAGCGCTTCTACGCGAGTCAACAAGTCAGCTTCAATTTTCTTCGCCAATGCACGACCATCTAAAACTAATGCCACGGCACTTCTCCAAGTGATGATATGAATCAATTTTGCACATAATACATGATTATTTTAAATTTTTTACCTTGTATGCTGCTTTTATGCGCATACAGATGAATCTGCTATTGTTTTTTTTTCAGAGCTTGCTAATATACGCATCAACAAGACGCGGCGGGGTGGCAGAGTGGTCATGCAGCGGACTGCAACTCCGTGGACGCCGGTTCGATTCCGACCTCCGCCTCCAATCTTGTTAAAGCCCGAGTGGTGAAATCGGTAGACACAGGGGATTTAAAATCCCCCGCCCACAAAGCGTGCCAGTTCGAGTCTGGCCTCGGGCACCATTCTTCTACTACTGAAGATGGTGTAATAAAGAACCCAGCGATAAGCTGGTTTTTTTATGTCTAAAATTTAGCAACAGATGTTACGCACGTAAAAGTAATTTCACATTATTTACCGATATTTAAATCTACTCGACAGAGTCTTACATCTAGGGATTGAATAAAGGGATTAGCCTTCGGCTGGAGGTACTTTTGTTTCGGCAAAAGTACCCAAAACCATTGTCATCCGCAAAACTCGTTCACTAGCGTCTACTTATTCAAAGTATTGCAAAAACATTTTTGATTAAAAACAACCCTGTCTCAAACACTTGCGGATGACCTTACCGCGTATCATTCTTTTATTTGAATCAAATTGTGCTTTTGATGTTACTGCGTCAAATCAGATAGGAATACAATAAAAAAGAGGGACATTGCCCTCTTTAATTATTTTAAAACACCCTGCAAATACATCGCGTTTTAAAAATAATCCTTTAGATCACTTCAACCACAATCTTACCCACATGGTCGCCTGTATCCATGGCTGCATGTGCATCTTGGATTTGATCAAACTTAAATGTTTTGTAGATCATTGGCAGGCATTCACCTTTAGACCATAACGGAACAACATTTTCCTGAATGCCTTTGGCAATCTCTGCTTTTTCTGCAGTATTACGCGCACGCATGGTTGAGCCTGTAATGGTCAAACGCTTCATCATGATTTGACCCAGCTTCACATCTTTGGCTTTCGCTCCACCTAAAAATGCGATATAGACCAAACGACCATCACGACGTAATAGATTGAGGTTCTGCGCCAAATACGGTGCACCAACGATATCTAGAATGACATCTACACCTTGCTCATTGGTCGCTTCATTAATCACTTGCTCAAAGTCTTGAGTTTTATAGTTAATGGCATGAGTGATATTTGAAATCGCAGCGACTTTTTCATCTGAACCGACTGTTGCAAAGGTTTTCATGCCCAACGCATTACACAGCATAATGGCTGTGGTACCAATACCACTGGTTCCACCATGAATCAGCACCGTTTCACCTGCTTTGGCTTTACCCATTTGGAATACATTCGCCCAAACCGTAAAGAATGTTTCAGGAATCGCTGCTGCTTGGGTAAAGCTTACACCTTCAGGAATACGAATGGTTTGGCTTTCAGGCACCACGCAATATTCTGCATAACCGCCGCCATTGGTCAGACCGCAGACTTTATCACCCACTTTAAACAAAGTGACCTCTGCACCGACAGCAACCACTTCACCTGCCACTTCCAAACCTGGTACTGACGTTACGCCTTTCGGCATTGGGTACAAGCCTTGGCGCTGTAAAATGTCTGGACGATTGATGCCAAAGGCATGCACTTTAACCAACACTTCATCTGCTTTCGCTTCTGGGATGGCAACACTTTCATAGGCCAGTTTATCTACACCGCCCGGCTCAGTAATAATGACCTGCTGCATGCTTTGCTGTGACATTGTTTTTCCTTTTCAATTATTGACTATTCATCTATCTCTGCACTATTTGAACATAGAAATGCCGCAGAATGAATAAACATGGACTTATGTATAATTTGTAGTGTATTTCGTAAATGAATAATAGGCTAAGCATGTCTCAGATCGTTGAATACAATGAAGATAACGCCAGTGACTATGAATGGTTTGATGGTTTTGCCGTGATTCGCTTCTATGCAGACTGGTGCGCGCCCTGTGTACAGAACTTCCCAGTATTTGAGCAGTGCGCAAGTCAAATGTCAGCGCAGCATACACGGCTTAAATTTGGCAAAGTGAATATTGATTCCTCACCGATACTGACATTGCGTTATAACGTTTATGGACTACCCTCTACCTTGCTGTTTTATCGTGGGCAAGTGATTCAACGTATTGCAGGTGTCAAATCACTGACTGAATTAACAGCCATCATTCAAGATGCGATGCAGTCACACTCAACTCATGACTAAATAGATGTACCTTTTATTTGGATGCAGGCTCATTTGGTAGGCGTACAAACTTCATTAGCGTATTACGCACCAATGGCAACACGATCAAAATGAGCGGAAAAGCCATCATCCACGACATGCTCCATGCGCGTAGCCAAATGCCAAGAAAGCCTTCAACTAAGCCTTTATTCATCAGCATGTTAAAGCAGGAAATTGAACCGCTCATAATGCCGGACAGAATTAGGGGCATCAGCCAAGTCATATGTTTGGGATGAAATTTTGGGAGTTGATTCATCTGTAAATACCTATTATTCGTCTTGGGCTGCGTTCTGGGCTATTACGGTTTGTTTTAGTGTTTTCATAAATTGGCCGAAATGCGGCATGAAATCTTTAAACAAAGGATGGTCTTTATTTTCCAACAAGGTTTCACCAAACAGTTTCAGACCCACAGCAAAGGCTTTGGTCTTTTCATCATCTAACAATTGCGCTTTGGTCAAATGCTCCAGCACCTTAAACATGTCATCATGGTTATAGGCATTAAACTGCAACGCTTCGGTATACGTCGATGGATTGCCCTGTGCATCGGCAATATGTTTGAGCGTAATTTCATATTGATGCTGCTTCATTGTGTCACCTCCATACGACTGATTTCGACGGCTGCCTGATCGATTTTTTCTGCAATGGCATAGACCTGTTCAGGTGTTAGTTCACAGTGCTGAATTTTGATGCGCAGTGATGCTTTTAAGTTTTCCATCGCACGTTTGATATCGACGTACTGTTCGTTGTTATGAATCTGCTTGCGGGTATCAAAACGGCAGAGGATTTTCTCAACTGTGGCTTTTTCGGCATCCAGATGCGCTAAACCTGACTGCGTAACGCTGTATTGCTTACGGCCTTCCGCATTTAGTTCTGCATGTATGTATTGCTGTTCTTCTAGGTAATTCAGCGTTGGGTAAATCGTCCCTGTGCTTGGACTGTAACCGCCGCCTACGATTGCTCCGACATCTTTGATAATGTCATAGCTGAACTTAGGCGCTTGGGAGATGAGATGCAGCACCAATAGTTTCATGTGCCCTGCTTCAAACAGGCGTTTTCGGGTTTTAACTGGACTATCGGTACTGTCGAGAAGGTCTGAATTTGACATTGCAAAGATATACTTTAAGATTAATTAAGATATATCTTATATTAAATTGAAAAAATTACAACCCTACCTTAGATTGATCATAATTTTGTTGCTCTATACAGCTTTAGGATGTGGTGTTTAAGTCCTGTATATGCCTAATCATTTGGCGAGTGTATAAAATAGCCTTGTAAAGCAGTTTACTTGCCCGTTTAAGCGCTATGTAAATAAGTTGATTAAGCGATTCTATTTGAGTGAAATAAGCCCTGCTACAAACTGGCGTTTGCACATTTTGAAGGGGCTGTTGCTAGGCTAGCTGCGAGAAGATCTGAATTTGACATTGTAAAGATACAACTTAAGATTAATTAAGATAAATCTCATGGTAGTTAAAAAAAATTTAAAGCTTTTTATGATAGTTAATGAAATCAGCTATATAATTAAAAAAACTTTTGATTTATAAAAAATGGAAAACTTTACGTTAGATAGAAATTTTAGTCTTGTACCTGAATATTTAGATATTAATCACCTCATACAAGAAATTATGAATTATCGAGGTAAGTTTTTACACTTACAAAACGCGTTCTTACATTGCAAACATGAAGAAATGTTTATTTCTGAGTTAAATACCTCATACAAAGAGCATAAGCATAAATTGGAACGTACTTATTGTTATGGTAAAGCTTTATCAGAAGAATTAGCTTTCGAAATCGGTAATATAAACAATAAAGAATTACATCCAACGTTAAAAGCAATGATTGAAAATATTTCTAGAGAATTAAGAAAAAGTGAAAAATGGAACTTTATTGCTGATGAAGTCAAACAATATTAGATCTCTTTCATAAATCAAAAAACGATCTTCTTTTTGGTTAATATTTGCACTCCGGATTTCTTAGCATTCGTGCATAATCTGCGGATGAAATACATCGATTCAAACAAGCTTTCTGATCCTCAGTTCAAGCGATACACAGGCATCTCATGGTCAACTTTCTATTTGATGGTTGAGCAATTGAAGAAACATGTCCCTGCCAAAGGCAGACCGCCCAAGTTAAGCCTGGAAGACCAGGTTCTGCTCTGTCTAAGCTATTGGCGGGAATACCGAACCTTATTTCACGTTGCGACGAGCTACGGGGTTTCAGAGCCCACAGCCTCAAGAATTGTCCGTCATGTTGAAGACTGCCTGATTCGGTCCAATCTCTTTAATTTACCCAAAGATTTACCCGAGGGCGAAGGCATCGATTGGAATGTTGTGATCGTGGATGCCACAGAAATTCCAATCCAAAGGCCTAAAAAAACAGAAGAAAAGCTATAGCGGCAAGAAAAAGATCCACACTTTCAAAGTACAGGCCATCATTCATTATCAAACTCAAAAAATCCTGAGTTTATGTACGAGTCGTGGTGCCGTACATGATTTCGAACTCTTCAGACGTAACTTGAATCAGATTCCTGCAGGTGCATTTATCCTTGCGGATAAGGGTTATCAGGGAATTTATACAGTGTATCCAAATAGCTTGTTGCCATTAAAAGCAAAGAAGCGCTGTAAACTGGATTCCGAACTAAAAATCTATAATCAGGAAATCAATAAAAGAAGAATTGGAATTGAGCATGTATTTGGCAGTTTGAAAACCTTCAAAATTCTTGCTGAGCGATATCGCAATCGAGGCAAAAGACTAGCATTGAGATTCAATCTAATTGCTGGAATTTATAACTTGGAGCTGAGTGAAAAACGACTTATGAAAGAAATCTATTATGAATTACATAATATTGATATTTGGTCTCTGGAATATATGGATTCAAAGTATAGAGATATCTTCAAATACACCAATGAAATCCTAGATAAATTTGATATTTTAAAACAATCATTTACTTACAAAATTGAAAGCAATCAAATGACAGTTGAGGAAGCGTTTAAATCCATGACCCCCCATAATATTTCTATTCAAGGTAATCAAAATCAAATTCAGACAGGTTCAAATAATCAACAAATAGTAAATCAAAGTCAAAATACTCAAACTCCTGAAATCTTCGACAATCTTAAAGCTTTCATTGAAAAAATTGAGAATGTATCTGTGGCTGAAAAGAATCAATTTCAAATAGAGATTGATGACCTTAAATCAAACTATTCACAACCAACTTTTACAAGTAAATATAACACCTTTATGTCGAACGTTTCAGCGCATGTAACTATTGGTACTGCACTCTGGCAAAGTGGATTAATGCGCTTACTCTCAGCCTGTTTACCAACATAACCAAATAAAAAACCCGCCTTTTGGCGGGTCTTTTTTTAAATCAACTCAATCTATTACAGACGAACCAACTCAACAATTTTCTCAGCTACTTCTTCAGCAGTATCGAATGCATAAGTCACATCAGTGCCTTCGGTCGCATCTGTAATCACAACCACACCAGTTTCACGAACAAGCGCAACTTGCTCAGCAGAAAGACCCGCTTTCGCAATTGCAACCACACCTTGTTGAATCAATAAGCTTTCAATTGCTTGCGCATTTTCAAGGGCTTTTGCAGTAACAGTAACAGCTGCAGGTTTTTGACCTAAACGTGCAGCACGCGCTTCAGCAGTTACAGGTTCGTTGTGTGCAGTCCATTCCACTGCAGACTCAACCATACCCGCACCAACGGTCACGTTGCTTAAACGGTCAATAAAGATGAATGAACCTGTGTAACGACTGTCTTGGTAACGGTCAAATACCACTGGCGCATCAAACTCAATCGTTACATCTGCAATCGCATTCAGTTCAAGCTGTTCAACTTCCGTTTTTTCCAATGTGTTTACATTGGTACGGTAGTTGATTTTCGCAACTTTCGCAGGAATAGTTTGTGTACCAAACTTCACATTATACAGTTTGCCAACTACTAAAGGCGCATCTGTCATCCATACCACAGAGGCACGTGCAGAACGTGAAATTAATGGCTGTTCGCCCGCTTTTACCAACACGTTACCACGTGAAATATCAATTTCATCGTTCAGTGTTAAAGTTACCGCTTGACCTGCAACAGCATGGTCTAAGTTACCGTCAAAAGTCACGATTTCTTTAACAGTCGAAGACTTACCAGATGGTAATGCAGTAATGGTATCGCCAACTTTTACTTCACCAAGTGCAATCGTACCGCAGAAACCACGGAAGTCGAGGTTCGGACGGTTTACATATTGAACAGGGAAACGGAATTCGTGCTTGCTCGTATCATGCGAAATTTCAACAGTTTCCAAAGTCTCCATTAAAGTTTGACCTTGGTACCAAGGTGTAGATGGAGATTTGTTTACAACGTTATCACCATTCAACGCAGAAATTGGCGTGAAGATAATGTTCGCAGGTTTACGATCGCCCAATTGGTTTACGAACTCGTTGTACTCTGCTTGAATTTCATTGAAGCGCGCTTCAGAGAATTCAACCAAGTCCATTTTGTTCACTGCAACCACAATGTTGCGAATACCCAAAAGGCTTGCAATAAATGAGTGACGACGAGTTTGGGTTTGAACGCCATAACGCGCATCAATCAAGATGATCGCTAAATCGGCAGTCGACGCACCAGTCGCCATGTTACGTGTGTATTGCTCATGCCCTGGGGTGTCAGCAATAATGAACTTACGTTTTTCTGTAGAGAAATAACGGTAAGCCACGTCAATGGTAATACCCTGCTCACGTTCCGCTTGCAGGCCATCTACAAGTAAAGCCAAGTCAGGCGCATCACCCGTAGTACCGACTTTTTTAGAGTCACGAGTCACCGCTTGCAATTGATCTTCATAAATCAATTTTGAATCGTAAAGCAAACGACCAATTAGAGTCGATTTACCATCATCCACGTTACCGCAAGTGAGGAAACGTAGAAGGTCTTTATTTTCGTGTTGTTTTAAATACGCCAAGATGTCTTGGCTAATTAAATCTGATTGATGAGACATTGCTCAAAGCTCCACATATTCTTTTGAAATCGGTTTCTGAATCTTTTTAATCCCTCTAAATCTCCCTTTAAGAAAGGGAGACTTGGCTCCGTTCTTTCTCGGGAGTTCCCCCTCTTTCGTAAAGAGGGGGTTAGGGGGAGATTATGAGATTCTTAGAAGTAACCTTCCTGCTTTTTCTTTTCCATCGAACCTGCTTCGTCATGGTCGATCATACGACCTTGACGTTCAGATGTGGTGGCTAAAAGCATCTCTTGGATAATTTCCGGTAAAGTTGTTGCAGTTGATTCAACCGCACCTGTAAGTGGGTAACAACCTAAAGTACGGAAACGCACCGATTTCATTTGTGGCACTTCACCTTCGTTTAAACGCATACGCTCATCATCAACCATGATCAGTGTACCGTTACGCTCAACCACTGGACGTTCAGCAGCCAAGTACAAAGGAACCAATTTAATATTTTCGAGGTAGATGTATTGCCAAATATCCAACTCAGTCCAGTTAGACAATGGGAACACACGAATACTTTCGCCTTTGTTCACTTTACCATTGTAAAGATTCCAAAGTTCAGGACGTTGGTTTTTAGGGTCCCAACGGTGTTTAGTATCACGGAATGAGTAAACACGCTCTTTGGCACGAGATTTCTCTTCGTCACGGCGCGCACCACCGAAAGCCGCATCAAACTGATATTTATCAAGTGCTTGTTTTAAGCCTTGAGTTTTCATAATGTCAGTATATTTTGAGCTACCGTAATCGAACGGATTCACGCCTGCGTCTTTACCTTCTTTGTTTTGATGCACGATCAAATCAAAGCCATGCTCTTTTGCCATGTTGTCACGGAAAGTAATCATGTCTTTAAATTTCCAACCCGTGTCTACATGCAGTAGTGGGAATGGAAGTTTGGCAGGATAGAATGCTTTTAAAGCAAGATGCAGCATGACCGCTGAATCTTTACCGATTGAATACAGCATGACTGGGTTTTCGAACTCAGCAGCAACTTCACGGATGATATGAATACTCTCAGCTTCAAGCTGTTTAAGATGAGTAAGTCTTTCCTCATTTAATGACATGGACAACACCAGCTTAGAATATGTGTACTTATTACACTTTTAAAGATATATATACATTATAGTGATTAAGCTTTCATAACGATTGCTTGTTTTGTGATATTGATATTCTTATTCGTCATATACAAATTGTCTGATACTGCTTATCAATTTTAATTAATTTAATACAATAGACTTATCAATTTCATTATTATTCTAGTCCGAGATCCTTAAGTTTACGCAATTTTTTATCAATTAACTAATCGCTAAATCCTCTAAACAATCGGTATTCAAACTCGCTCAAAGTACCTAAAGTAGCTATATCACTCTCCAATAGTTATTGATATGCCATATAGTCACTATACGCTTGAAACCTTAAAGTCGCTGATAGAAGCAGCAGGTCTTGCTGGCTATATTTATCAGCATTCTTCACACATCCTCGTGCTCCAAGAAGCCTTAAATGATGACGGCAGCCCGCTGAATAACTTTATCCAACATGAGCTGAGTGCAGACCAAATTGGCCTTCAGTTCGGCCTACGACTTTTGGACAATAAACTCGAATTTTTGATTGGGGTGACTCATAGTAACCAAGATCGTGGCTATGAAATTGGCGCTGGCAATTTAAAGGCCGATCAACGTGCATTTAATCTGCTCTATGCTTTTTATAATTTCCCCAAAGCATTTTACTTAATCCACTTCCCGCTCGCAGCCAATAGCACCCAGTTAGAAGAAGAAATTGAAAAGCAACTGTTTCAACTTGAAAGCTTGGGCTTTTTAGACACCGCGATTAAAACCAATCCGATGGGCGAACAAGTGAAGTGGATGAAAACCTTTATTGTTCAAGCGGCATTAGATATGAAAGTACGCATTCAAACTTCATTGTTATAAAAACGGTTAAAGCCACCTAAAAAGCGCTCTATTGAACGCCAGTTCAAATCTCCATATGACATCGAAAGTCACGGCAAAGCCCTCAGCACTGCTGTGACGCTTATAAATTTACATTTCCTAACATTGTTTTCTGTGCCGTTTAACAGGCCATTTCTCTCCCTTGAGCACGACCACTTATATATCTGCAATTAGACTGAAAATTTGATTGATCACAATGACTTAAATCTTAAATGGGTAAAGCAGAAATACTATTAACTTTAGATTTAGATAATCCTGACTTAATTGATCACCTATTTTTAAAGAAAAACTTAGTAATAGCTCACATAAAAGCCGACTTTTTGTTAATCTGATCTGTAATTTTTTTACACAATTTCGACAGATAATGTTATTTTATTTACTGAAAAAAATTCGGCCAGAATTATTTTTTTTGATTTTTTATAAGCATAAATATAGAGATAAATATAATGTGGGAATTGTTTACTCACCCGTCTAATATCGTGTTTAGCATCAGTCTCTGCTTAATGTTCTTGTTTGGACTTTTTGAGATTGTGTTAACAATTTTAGGGGGTGGTTCTCAAGGCTTCTTAGATCAATTCCTACCTGAGGATGTTGGTCATAATGCAGAGCTAGGTGTAGATGCCGATGCAGGTATCGTGACACGTGTGCTCGATTGGTTGTATTTGGGTCGTATTCCACTGTTTGTATGGCTCATCATTTTCTTATGTGTCTATAGTTTATTGGGCTTTGCTATTCAAGCCATCGTTAACCAAATGACCAGTATGATGTTCAGTGCATGGATTATTGCACCAGCCTGTATTTTTCTGTGCATGCCCTTCGTACGTTTTAGCGCAATGCTCATTGCCCGTATTTTACCGCAAGATGAAACCACTGCCATTTATAGTGATGAATTGATCGGTAGAACGGCCACGATCATTTTGGGTGATGCACGACCCCAGTCTCCTGCTCAAGCCAAAGTCAAAGATCAACACGGATTGACCCATTATATTTTGGTTGAACCTGAACAAGATGAAATTTTCAGCCAAGGTCAATCAGTGGTTTTAACCCAAAAAACAAATGTAGGCTTTCAAGCCACCATGCTCTAAATTTTGAATGAATTGATGCTCGATCAGTTCTTCTAACACCATATAAATACATTTAACGCATCATTCCTTCTGTAAATCTCGAAGTCATGATGAGTCAACAAAATACTGATTTTTAAACCAAACTTGTTAGCACTTTAGAGGGTTAACTTGAACTACAACAAAAGAGATAAACGTCCATGTTAGACATTATTCCAAGCGGTATCCTTGTTTCAGTCGGGATAATTTTTGCCGCACTTATTTTTATTGGTTTTATTATTGCTCGACTTTATCGTCGCTCAAGTAAAGAAATTTCATTTGTGCGTACAGGCTTCGGCGGTGAAAAAGTGATTTTAGGTGGCGGTGCTATTGTGCTTCCTGTGCTGCATGAAATTATTCCAGTCAATATGAACACCCTACGTCTTGAAGTACGCCGTGCAGATGACCAAGCGCTGATTACACGTGACCGTATGCGTGTCGATGTGATGGCGGAGTTCTATGTCCGTGTGAAACCAACCGCAGATTCGATTGCTACCGCAGCACAAACGCTAGGTCAAAAGACCATGTCGCCAAATGAGTTAAAGAATTTGGTTGAAGGCAAATTTGTTGACTCATTACGTGCAGTTGCCGCAGAAATGGCGATGGAAGAGTTGCATGAAAAACGCGTCGACTTCGTACAAAAAGTTCAGCAAGTGGTGTCTGAAGATTTACATAAAAACGGTTTGGAACTTGAAACTGTTTCATTAACTGGCTTAGACCAAACAGGCTTTAAATACTTTAACCCACAAAATGCGTTCGATGCTGAAGGTTTAACTAAACTGACAGAAACCATTGAAGACCGTCGTCGTAAACGTAATGCGATTGAACAAGATGCAGATCTTGCAATTAAGACCAAGAACTTAGAAGCAGAACAAGCACGTCTACAAATTTTGCGTGAAGAAGAATATGCAAAACTGCAACAAGAACGTGAAATTTCAATCCGTCGTGCAGAACAGCTTGCAGAAATTGCATCACAAGAAGCTGCTAAAAAACGTGAAGCCGAAGAAGCGCGTATTGCTGCTGAACGTGAAGTTGACTTAAAGCGTATTACTGCTGCACGTGACGTTGAAAATCAAAATATTCAAAAGTCACAAATTATTCAGCAAGCCCAAGTGGAACAAAAGAAAACCATTGAATTGGCTGAGCAAGACCGTGCCATTGCCATTGCTGAAAAATCTCGTGCTGAATCTGAAGCTAAAGCACATGCCGATCAAGCACGTGCTCAAGCGGTAAAAGCCGAAGAAGAAGTCATTACCGTTCGTCAGATCCAACAAGCTGAACGTCAAAAAGCTGTCGAATTAGTCTCTGCGAAAGAAAAAGCGGAGAAAGATGCGATTGCCATTACTGTCGCGGCAGAAGCAGGTAAACAAGCAGCAGCAGATGATGCAGAAGCTATCCGTATTGCAGCTGAAGCCGAAGCTGAAAAAGTTCGCTTAAAAGCCAAAGGTGAAGCTGACGCAAAAGTTCTCTTGGCTCAGGCGATGGAAAAACAATACCAAGTTGATGCTGAAGGTACACGTGCAGTGAACGAAGCAAACAACGTATTGTCATCTGAACAGGTTGAAATGCAAATTCGTTTAGCGATGCTGAAATACTTACCTGAAATCATTCGCGAAAGTGTGAAACCAATGGAAAACATTGATGACATTAAGATTTTGCAAGTGAATGGCCTAAATGGTGGTCATGCAGGTTCTTGCCAAGGTGATGCTCACCACGAAGGTAGTGGTAATGTTGCCTTGTCAGACCAAGTGGTGAATAGCGCCCTACGCTACCGCAGCCAGGCCCCACTGATTGATAGCTTGATGAGTGAGCTCGGTATCCAAGGTGGCGATATTAACGGTTTAACTCAGAGCTTAAAAACCAGCAAAAACTAAGTTTTTGATTGAGATAGGGCTCCATCAAATCTCTTTATTCAGAAGTGATTGCTTGAGCAACACATTCTAAATGAATTAATAAGCAGTGTCCGCACTGCTTTTTAATGGCTTAGATACTTGTACTTATGGGCATACAATTTCTCAAAGAAATGAACAGCATTTTCTGTCTTATCAGGGCGCTTTTAATGGTTTCTAACATTTATATTTCGCATCACAGCCTGATGTTAAATCAATGAACAAATGGCGTATTTCATAAAAATACTCATTTAGAAGCTATAGAGCAAACAGCATAAAATTATGAAACAAAATATTTAAAATCAATTAATTGATATATCCTTCTCATCTTACAGAATAAGATATTTACTTCTATATATTCAGCTCGATAACATTTTGTTCTATCTATTGTTTTTATAAAACTTGGAAATTGCTTATTAAATTGAAAATAGGGCCTAACAAGGTTTTTGCACTTCAAACCATCAACTAAAAAATAATAGCTGACTATAGATGTATATGCTCATGTAGATTTTCTTAAAAAAATTTCATCACTGAGATAGCAAATTTCACCAATTTTAAAGCTCCCCCTTCTCATATTCCTGATCTACCATCCTTTGTATAAGGCTTGAGAAAATTACAAATAAAATAATTTCTATTGAAAATATTAGGCTTCATCCAAGTAAAAAAGCTCTTTGATGATAAAGATCCATTAAAAATCTCAATTAAATTAGTTATTTTCCCTAAAATCAATATACTGCACGCTATACGAAATTATTTTTAAAAATCATAAACCTATGACCATCCCCGCAATCATCACATATTCGGATTATTATGTGTTCTTTACATTTCATAGTTATTGAACAACCAATATTCCATCCGTTTATGCAGCGTCACTGCACCCCAAAGCAGAACACATAGCCATGCCCTTATGGCTTTTGCATAGCGGCTGAAATACGCTTTTTTTTGCGTAAAAAAAAAAGAGAATCCGAAGATTCTCTTTTGATGTTTAAGTATGGCGATTAAACCAAACCTTTGCCTTTCAGCACTTCGTACATGGTCGAACCTAATTCAGCAGGACTACGGGTATAGGCCATTCCGGCTTTTTCAAAAGCAGCAAATTTCTCTTCTGCTGTACCTTTACCGCCCGAAATGATCGCGCCTGCATGTCCCATACGTTTACCTTTTGGTGCAGTCACACCCGCGATATAACCGACAACAGGCTTAGTTACATTCGACTGGATATATTCAGCCGCTTCTTCTTCTGCTGTACCACCAATCTCACCAATCATGATGATCGCTTCAGTTTGCGGGTCGTCTTGGAACAGCTTTAAGCAATCAATTTGGTTCATGCCCGGAATTGGATCTCCCCCAATACCGATACACGTCGACTGACCTAGACCCAGCTTCGTGGTTTGCGCTACAGCTTCATAGGTCAGAGTCCCTGATCGCGAGATAATGCCGATTTTACCCGGCTGATGAATATGCCCCGGCATAATACCGATCTTACATTCACCCGGAGTAATAATCCCTGGACAGTTCGGACCAATTAGACGTGCATTATTACCATAGGTTTCTAGGTAACGTTTAGCTTTTAGCATATCGAGTGTAGGCACACCTTCCGTAATCACAACGATCAGCTCAACACCCGAATCAATCGATTCAATAATTGAATCTAGGACAAATGGTGCCGGTACATAAATCGAGGTTGCCGTTGCACCCGTTTCACGTACCGCTTCTTTCATGGTATTGAATACGGGCAGATTCAAATGTTGTGTACCGCCTTTACCCGGAGTCACCCCACCAACCACTTTTGTGCCGTAAGCAATAGATTGTTCTGAATGAAATGTGCCGTTTTTACCGGTAAAACCTTGTACCAATACTTTGGTGTCTTTATTAACTAATACGCTCATGATCTCTACTCCCTTAGCCTTTTACCGCAGCAACGATTTTTTCTGCAGCATCGGCCAAGCCATTTGCAGAAATCAATTTCAAACCTGATTCATCAAGTAATTTTGCACCCAACTCTGCATTGTTCCCTTCTAAACGAACAACCACAGGTACAGTCACATTTACTTCTTGAACCGCTGCAATAATTGCTTCAGCAATCATGTCACAACGTACAATCCCACCAAAAATGTTGATTAATACACCTTGTACAGAACTATCGGCCAAAATGATTTTAAAGGCTTCAATTACGCGTTCTTTGGTCGCGCCACCGCCTACATCTAGGAAGTTTGCAGGTTGACCACCATAGAGTTTAATGATGTCCATGGTTGCCATCGCTAGGCCAGCACCATTGACCATACAACCAATATTGCCTTCTAAGGCAACATAGTTCAAATCAAATTCTGATGCTTTCAGCTCACGCTCATTTTCTTGCGATTTATCACGTAACGCTGCGATTTCAGGTAAACGGTATAAGGCATTTGAATCGATGCCAATTTTTGCATCCACACATAAAATCTCGCCATTTTCACGTACAGATAACGGGTTAATTTCAAATAAAGCAAAATCATTTTCAATGAATGCTTGATAGGCAGCAGACATGATTTTGACAAATTGATTCACTTGACCATCTTTTAGGTTTAAAGCAAATGCCACTTCACGTGCTTGGAATGGTAACAATCCAACTAAAGGATCAACTTCAACTTTAATAATTTTTTCTGGGGTTTCTTCTGCAACTTTCTCAATTTCCACACCACCTTCAGTCGATGCCATAAAGGTCACACGGCGGCTAGAACGGTCAACCACAGCACCTAGGTACAATTCACGCTCTACAGGATAGACATCTTCAGACACCAAAATACCGCTGACTGGCTGACCTAATGCATCTGTTTGATAAGTGACTAAGCGTGAACCGACCATTTGGTTCACATAATCAGTGGCTTCTTGCGCAGATTTTACCACTTTTACGCCGCCCGCTTTACCGCGGCCACCTGCATGGACTTGGGCTTTGAGTACCGCAAACTTACCACCCAGTTGCTCAAAAGCTTTGACTGCTTCTTCTGCGGTTGTTACAAATACGCCTTCTTGGACTGGCATACCATATTTTTTTAATAACGCTTTAGCTTGATATTCGTGTAGATTCATTGAACAACCTTTTACTCTTTTTTCGCTTTGTTATGACCCATTAAAGCCCAGACATCCGTCAAAGCAGCTTTAACCTTTTTTAAATCTTAAAATATTTCTTATCTTTATTTTTAGATGATTATTCAAATTAAAACAACCATCTGAAACAAAAAAGAGCGGCCTAAGCCGCTCTTTTTACATCTTATTTACGTTTACGCTGAATCGCGTGAATCGCACGTCCATCGACTGCAAGCGCAGCTTCGTGAACGACTTCAGAGAATGTCGGGTGACCAAAAGTCATTAACTGTAGGTCTTCAACACTTGATACAAACTCAAGTGCAATCATACCTTGGTGTACGATATCAGACGCTGCAGGTCCAATCACGTGCATACCAAGTAGACGATCTGTTTTCGCATCAGCAACAAACTTAACAAAGCCTGCGTTTTCACCAGCAGCCATTGCACGACCATTCGCAGCAAAGCCAAATTGACCAGTCTTCACTTCATGGCCTTTTTCTTTCGCTTGCTCTTCTGTTAAACCAACCCACGCCGCTTCTGGGTGTGTGTAGATGACAGAGATAATAGTATCGTAGTTCACTTGAGCTGCGTGACCGTGCATACGTTCAACAGCCATTACGCCTTCTTCCATTGCTTTATGTGCAAGCATTGGACCACGTACCAAGTCACCAATTGCGTATACACCTTCAACCGAAGTTGCACACCAATCGTTTACTTCAACTAGACCGCGTTCAGTGAGTTTAATGCCTGAATCTTCAGCCAATAAACCTTCTGCATATGCTTTACGGCCAACACAAACGATCAATTTATCGAAAGTTTGAGTTTTGTCTTCGCCACCTTGCGTATACTTAACAGTAACTTCACGGCCATTTACTTCTGTACCAGCAACTTTAGCGCCAACACGGATATCAAGACCTTGTTTAGTCAATACTTTTTGGTAGTCTTTTGCCAAAGCTTTATCAGCCATTGGTAAGAATGCATCCATTGCTTCAAATACAACAACTTCAGCACCTAGACGACGCCAAACAGAACCAAGCTCTAGACCAATGACACCCGCGCCAATTACGCCAAGACGTTTAGGCACTTCTGGGAACTCAAGCGCACCAGTAGAGTCAACAATAATGTCTTGGTCTACAGGAGCAACTGGAATATTGACTGGCACAGAACCCGATGCAAGGATTACATATTTAGGTTCTAAAATTTGAGTTTCACCTTCGTGAGATACAAACTCAACTTTCTTACCTGCAAGTAATTTACCTGTACCTTTTAACCATTCGATACCATTGCCTTTAAGTAGGCCATCAATACCCATCGTCAATTGGTTAACAATTTTGTCTTTACGATCAAGCAGTTTTGCAAGATCAAATTTCACTTCACCAGTTGTAATACCGTGGTCATCTAAGTGATGAACGGTATCTTCATAGCGGTGAGATGAATCAAGTAATGCTTTAGATGGGATACAACCCACGTTTAAGCAAGTACCACCTAAAGATGGTTTACCTTTATGAATACGTTTTTCAATACAAGCTACTTTAAAGCCTAATTGAGCAGCGCGGATAGCAGCCTCATAACCACCAGGACCGCCACCAATAACAACTAAATCAAATTGAGACATGTGTATCTCCAAAAATGGGCTTAGAGGATCGCTCTAAGCCCATTGCATTATTCTGAAGTATTAAAGATCAAGGATTAGCTTAGCTGGTTCTTCTAACAATTCTTTGATTGTTACAAGGAAGCCTACTGCTTCTTTACCATCGATTAGACGGTGGTCATAAGAAAGCGCTAAGTACATCATTGGCAAGATTTCAACTTGACCATTTACAGCCATAGGACGTTCTTGGATTTTATGCATACCCAAAATCGCAGTTTGTGGCGTATTTAAGATAGGTGTAGAAAGCAAAGAACCGAAAGTACCACCATTAGTAATAGTGAATGTACCGCCAGTCATATCTTCAATACCCAATTTACCATCACGCGCTTTACCAGCGTATGCACGGATACCATTTTCAACTTCAGCATAGTTCATGCGGTCAGTGTCACGAAGAACTGGAACTACTAGACCACGGTCGCTTGATACAGCAACACCGATGTCGTAGAAACCGTGATAAACGATGTCATTACCATCAATCGAAGCGTTTACAGCTGGGTAGCGTTTAAGTGCTTCAGTTGCCGCTTTAACGAAGAATGACATGAAGCCAAGACGTGCACCATGACGCTTTTCAAAAGCATCTTTGTATTGCGCACGCATTTCCATGATTGGTTTCATGTTTACTTCGTTGAACGTAGTCAACATTGCAGTTT
This sequence comes from Acinetobacter sp. YH16056_T, assembly GCF_024605895.1. Lineage (NCBI taxonomy): Bacteria > Pseudomonadati > Pseudomonadota > Gammaproteobacteria > Moraxellales > Moraxellaceae > Acinetobacter > Acinetobacter sp. YH16056_T. Next base: position 2,360,984 of record NZ_CP094545.1, read on the forward strand.
CTTGAGTTGCAGCAAGTAGACGTTCAGCAACACGCTTACGAAGACGAGTCATAGGAACACGTTTTTCGATACGTTCACCAACAGCAACGCTTAATGGCGCAGCAGCAGGAGCAGCTGGTTTAGCTTGATGGTTTGCAACATCTTCTTTAGTGATGCGACCGCCACGGCCAGTGCCAGCAACGTCAGCAGCAGCAATGCCAGACTCAGTCAATGCTTTACGCACTGCAGGAGCTTGATCAGCAACAGGTTGAGCACGTTCAACAACAGGAGCAGCGCCCGCTTGAGTTTGCGCAGCAGCTTGTTCTACTTTCTCTTCTGATTGAACAGCTTGAGTTTGAGCAGCGCCAGAAGCAGCACCTTCTTCAAAAGTCGCAATCACTTCGTTCGATAAAACTGTATCGCCTTCGTTTTTAACAATTGCAGAAATCGTACCGTCAGCAGGAGCTACAACTTCTAAAACAACTTTATCTGTTTCAATATCACAAATCACTTCGTCACGTGATACTGCTTCACCTGGTTGTTTGTGCCAAGTTGCAACTGTACCGTCAGCAACTGACTCTGGGAATACCGGTGCTTTAATTTCGGTTGCCATTATTAAGAATCTCCTGTTATTCAGCTACGATAGCTAAAGCATCATTTACGAGCTGAGCTTGTTGTTTTGCGTGCAAATATGGTGAACCACAAGCCGGTGCAGCAGAAGCTTCACGACCTGCATAACTAATACGAACTTGTTTGCCCGCTTTCATCACGTCGTCATACAGACGCGGAGCGATGAATAACCATGCACCTTGGTTCTTCGGTTCTTCTTGAGCCCAAACCAATTCTTTAACATTTGGATATTGTGCAAGAACTTCAGCAAGACGTGCTTCTGGGTACGGATACAATTGTTCAATACGAACGATTGCTGTGTTGTTCAATTCTTTTTCACGACGTTTTTCAAGTAAGTCGTAGTAAACCTTACCACCACAAAGCACTAGACGAGTTACGTCTGACTTGTTGATGTTGTCGATTTCGTCGATCACAGTTTGGAATGAACCATTTGCAAGTTCTTCTAATGTAGAAGTTGCAAGTTTGTGACGAAGAAGAGACTTCGGTGAAGTCACGATCATTGGTTTACGGATTGGACGAAGTGCTTGACGACGCATCGCATGGTAAATCTGCGCTGGTGTAGTCGGTGTGATCACTTGCATGTTTTCTTCAGCACATAGCTGTAAGAAACGCTCTAAACGAGCTGATGAATGCTCAGGACCTTGACCTTCAAAGCCATGTGGAAGAAGCATAGTCAGACCGCATACACGTTCCCACTTAGTTTCGCCAGACGCGATGAACTGATCGATTACAACCTGTGCACAGTTTGCGAAGTCACCAAATTGCGCTTCCCAAATGACAAGGCTCTTCGGAAGAGTCGTTGCATAACCGTATTCGAATGCAAGAACCGCCATTTCTGACAATAATGAGTCATAAATAGCTGTACGTGGTTGGTTTTCTTTCAAGTTACATAATGGAATGTAAGTTGAACCATCTACTTGGTTATGAAGTTTTGCATGACGGTGTGAGAATGTACCACGACCTACGTCTTCACCTGTTAAACGAACAAGGAAACCTTCATCTAGAAGAGACGCGTAAGCTAATGTTTCAGCAGCACCCCAGTTCAATGGCATTTCACCAGTCTGCATTTTCAGACGGTCATCAATCACTTTAGCAACCTGACGTTGCATCACGAAGCCTTCTGGAAGCTCGCGCATTTTCGCACCAAGCTCTTTTAGACGTTCGATTGGGAAAGTGGTATCCCATTTATCTGTGTATTCGTGGCCTAAGTAAGGTTTCCAGTCCACAAACATTTTTGTGTTTGGCTCAAGTACCAACGCATTTGCAACGTGTTTACCTGCTTCAAGGTCAGAACGATACTGTTCAACCATTGCATCAGCAGAAGCACGATCAAGAACACCTTCTTGTACAAGCTTGTCAGCATAAAGCGTACGTGTAGTCGCTTTTTTATTGATGATTTGATACATCATTGGCTGAGTTGCAGCTGGCTCGTCGGCTTCGTTATGACCACGACGACGGTAGCAGAACATATCGATTACAACGTCTTTACGGAATGTATGACGAAAATCGTGTGCCAATTGAGAAACAAATAATACAGATTCAGGATCATCACCGTTCACATGGAAGATCGGTGCTTGGATCATTTTCGCGATGTCAGTACAGTATTCTGTAGAACGCGCATCACGTGGGTCAGACGTTGTGAAACCAACTTGGTTGTTCACGACGATATGAACTGTACCACCCACGGTATAACCGCGAGTTTGTGACATTTGGAAGGTTTCTTGGTTTACACCTTGACCTGCAAATGCAGCATCACCGTGAACGATGATTGGTAATACATCATCACCACCGATATCTTTACGACGTACTTGACGTGCGCGTACAGAACCTTCAACTACAGGTCCAACGATTTCTAAGTGTGATGGGTTAAACGCTAATGCCAAGTGAACTTCGCCACCCGGAGTCATAACGTTTGAAGAGAAACCTTGGTGGTATTTAACGTCACCAGAGCCTTTTTTATGAAGTGCTTTACCTTCGAACTCACCAAATAGGTCAGCTGGGTTTTTACCCATGATGTTTACAAGAAGGTTTAAACGGCCACGGTGAGGCATACCGATAACCACTTCTTTACAACCGACTGAACCCGCGCGTTGAATAAGTTCATTCACCATAGGAATGAAAGACTCACCACCTTCAACACCGAAACGTTTCGCACCAACGAATTTGTTACCAAGGTATTTTTCTAGGCCTTCAGCTGCAGTTAGACGTTCAAGGATATGTTTTTTCTGGTCTGCAGTGTAGCCAAATTGACCACGAGTACCTTCAAGGCGTTGTTGAATCCAACGTTTTTCTTTGGTATCAACAATGTGCATGTATTCAACACCAATCGAAGCAGTATAAGTTGCTTCCATTGCTTGAACCATTTCACCAAGTGTTGCTTCAGACTTACCGATTGCAAGGTTACCTGTATTAAATACAGTATCTAAGTCAGACTGAGTTAAACCATGCGCAGCAAGATCTAGATCAGGCACGATTTCACGTTTTGCAAGACCTAGTGGATCTAATTTTGCGTTTTGATGACCACGGTTACGGTATGCAGCGATCAACTGTAATACACCGATTTGACGGCGTTCATGCTCAGAACTTACTGCACTTTGCACTACTGGCTGAACACGGCTTGAATTACGGCCTAATAATAGGAATTGCTCACGTACATTGCTGTGTGGTTGATCACCTTTCGGGAATTTATCGAAGTATTCACGCCAATCAGCCTCTACTGAGTCTGGAGCCGTTAGATACTGCTCATAAAGTTCTTCAATATACGCTGCACTGTCAGCGCTAAGTTCAGTGTCAAGACGCAGTGCGTCAGCAACTTCTTGCATTTGTGGACCCATTTCCTATTGCAAAACATTTCAGGATGCTTTTTAAGCGAACCCATGATTAGTAATGTCAAATTGGTAATATGACATTAGTCCCCATTAGGCTTAAGCCTTGAGGCGTTATCACTACATTAGGATTACCCAATGTGATTAATGAACAATAACGCCCTCAGCGGCATCATTACTCATTGAGAAATACCCGACATAAATCGGGCAATTTTTGCAAATCGTCTTAGAAAAAATAAAATTTGCACCATTATCTTTTCTAAAGCGACTTTATTAACATTTATATACCGTCTACAGCGCTTAAATTGTAGAAAAAATGTACCCAATTCAAAGTCATTTTTTACATATAGTGATACTTTAAATGCTAACACGTTCGAGCATTTTCAATTGATTTTTTTGACACATACCTCTCATAAATTAGCGAAATACACTGTTTGTATTTTCATCTATGATATGGTGCTACATATAAAATGATCTTTCAATTAAGACAAAAGTCTACGTTCGATTTTTACCTCATCTCATATACAAAAACAAAAGAGAGCTGACATTCCTATCCTCTCTCTTTTTACTACGTTACATAATAACATCTTCTAATCCTTTTGACAGACTTGAACGAGCGTTTCATCAATAAATAACCATTTATCTATCACTTTATACTTTTAATTCACTACGTTTCTATGAAATCCATTTATAGCACTCTGCAATGACAGCGAATAACTTTCACTATCATCATTTTTATATATGACAAAAAAAGCGCACCCAATGGTGCGCTTTTTTTTTACTGCTAAATCTATTAACCAAGATCTAAAAGCATATTACGGATGTGACCGATTGCTTTAGTTGGGTTAAGACCCTTAGGACATACAGATACACAGTTCATGATACCTTTACAACGGAACAATGAGAATGGGTCATCAAGACGAGCCAAACGCTCTTGAGTTGCTGTATCACGAGAGTCAATGATGAAGCGATATGCGTTCAACAATGCTGAAGGACCCAAGAACTTGTCTGGGTTCCACCAGAATGATGGACATGAAGTTGAACAACATGCACAAAGAATACATTCGTACAAACCATCTAAGTGTTCACGCTCTTCAGGAGACTGCAAACGCTCTTTAGGAGGTGCAGGCTGATTGTTGATTAGGAACGGATGGATTTTATTGTACTGATCGTAGAACTGATTCATATCTACAACCAAGTCTTTAATAACTGGAAGACCTGGAAGTGGACGAATTGTAATCACTTCTGGTAAGTCGTTTAGGTTCCAAAGACACGCTAAACCATTTTTACCATTGATGTTTACACCATCAGAACCACAAATACCTTCACGACATGAACGACGGAATGTTAATGATTCGTCTTGTACTTTTAATGCTAGAAGCGCATCAAGCAACATACGGTGCTTGTCAGTCAACTCTAGTTTAAAAGTTTGCATGTACGGAGCTGTATCCTTATCAGGATCGTAGCGGTAGATATTAAATGTACGAGTACCTCTACTCATCTTACTTCTCCCAATTAGAATGTACGTGGTTTAGGCGGAATAGCATCTACAGATAAAGGCTTGTAACGTACTGGTTTGTACTCAAGACGGTTATCTACAGAGAACCATAAAGTGTGTTTCATCCACTCATCATCACGACGACCGTATGGGTAGTCAGCATGATCAGGTGGTAATTCAAAATCTACCACTGTATGCGCACCACGACATTCTTTACGCGCAGCCGCAGAAATCAGTGTCGCTTTCGCAACTTCATACAGGTTTTCAACTTCTAGAGCTTCAACACGCGCTGTGTTAAATACTTTAGATTTGTCTTTCAAGTGAATGTTACGTACACGTGGTTCGATCGCAAGAATCTGTTTCACACCCTCTTCAAGAAGTGCAGATGTACGGAATACACCAGCGTGATCTTGAACGATGTCACGGATTGCATCTGCAACTTCTTGAGCATTTTCACCAGAAGTTGATTCATCAAGATGACGAACACGATTCAAAGTTTTTTCAAGAACAGTTGTAGGAAGCGGTGCATATTCATCACCGTGGTGTTTAGTTACATAGTCAACAATATGTTCACCAGCAGCTTTACCAAATACAACCAAGTCAAGCAATGAGTTTGTACCTAGACGGTTAGCACCGTGTACAGATACACATGAACATTCACCAATTGCATAGAAACCTTTCACTGGTTTAGTGAAATCACGGTCACCCGCATTGTGTGAGTACACACCAGTTTCTTTATTGTAGTTCGCAACCAAAGCTTCAGTTTCACGAGATACAGGAACAACCACTTGACCATGAATATTTGTAGGAATACCACCCATTTGGTAATGGATTGTAGGTACTACAGGAATTGGCTCTTTAGTGATGTCAACGTTCGCGAATTTCTTACCAATCTCAAATACAGATGGAAGACGTTTCATGATTGTTTCAGCACCAAGATGCGTCATATCAAGCAAGATGTAGTCTTTCTTAGGACCACAGCCACGACCTTCTTTAATTTCTTGGTCCATTGAACGTGATACGAAGTCACGAGGTGCCAAGTCTTTAAGTGTCGGAGCATAACGTTCCATGAACGGCTCACCAGCATCGTTACGAAGGATCGCACCTTCACCACGACAACCTTCTGTCAACAATACGCCTGCGCCCGCAACACCTGTTGGGTGGAATTGCCAGAATTCCATATCTTGCAATGGAATACCTGCACGAGCTGCCATACCAAGACCGTCACCAGTATTGATATAAGCGTTAGTAGATGCACGGTAAACACGACCAGCACCACCAGTAGCGAACAATGTTGCTTTACCTTGGAATACTGCAATTTTACCTGTTTCTTGGTCAATTGCTGTCACACCAAGCACATCACCCTCTTCATTACGGATCAAATCAAGTGCGATCCATTCAACGAAGAATTGAGTACCCATTTTCACGTTGCTTTGATAAAGCGTGTGAAGAAGTGCGTGACCTGTACGATCGGCAGCAGCACATGCACGTGGAACTGGTTTTTCACCATAGTTCGCAGCATGACCACCAAACGGACGTTGGTAAATTGTACCGTCAGCATTACGGTCGAATGGCATACCTAGGTGTTCAAGCTCATATACAACTTGAGGCGCTTCACGAGTCATAAACTCAATTGCGTCTTGGTCACCTAACCAGTCAGAACCTTTAACTGTATCGTAGAAGTGGTAGTGCCAGTTATCTTCTTGCATGTTACCAAGAGATGCACCAATACCACCCTGCGCTGCAACAGTGTGTGAACGAGTTGGGAATACTTTAGTCAGTACAGCAACTTTCAAACCAGCTTGAGCAAGTTGGTAAGAAGCACGCATACCTGAACCACCACCACCAACGATGACTGCATCGAAAGTTAGGTGTGGAATATTTGTGTAATCTTCTTTAGGGGTTATAGCGCCCATGATATTTTCCTATCAATTTGCCCAAAAAATCTGGATCGCCCAGATCGCGTATGCAAATACTGCAACAATCACTGCAGAAGTCAGCACTAAACGCAGACCGTTTGCTGAAGGACCCATTTGACGAGTAGTCACATAGTCAGTGAATACTTGCCACATACCAATCCAAGCATGCGCAACAAGAGATAAGACAGACAATAAAGACATAATCTTCATTGGTGTTGTCATCATAAAGCCATACCATTGCTCAAAAGTGAATCCGCTATTGCAAAGGATCCAGCCCAGTACAACAATAGTATAAACAGCCAATACAACGGCACTTACACGCTGGATAAACCAATCGCGAGAACCTGATCCTGTTAAACCTGTAGCACTTTTCATTAGAGAACAATCCATACAAATGCTGCAACAATACCGATTGCAGACAAGATCAATGAAATAGTAGCTGCGATACGACCACTTTGAAGTTCTTCAGCAACGCCAAGATCTGCAAATAGATGCTTGATACCACCGATAAGGTGATAAATTAAGCCGGCTACAAATACCCATACGACAAAACGCACAATAAAGCTATCAAACACAGCTTGAACTTGCGCAAAACCTTCAGGTGAAGATAAAGATTTGTCTAAAATCCAAAGAAGGACCGGTACGAGTAAAAATACGATAACACCTGATAGACGGTGTAAAATTGATGCAATAGCCACAGGGGATTTTAAGTTTACGTCTAAAACTTGACCCATGGACAAATTGACAGGTCTGTTGCTTTTCACAGCGGGCATCCTGTAAGTAAAAACTCCATCCGGAGTTTGTTGGAATTAATTCGTAGGAAAGCTAGCATAGTCAGACATTACAATATAATAAACTCTGCAGCTGTCTGATCTTATAAACGACAGGGAATTATAAAACGTGAACTTTCAAAACACAAACGAAGACAATTAGGAATTTTGCAAAATATCCTTAAATAAGAATCATTAACAATAACTTTTCTAAAAAAAAATACCTTATTTATCTAAGAAAATCATACTATGTTGTTGGTTTTAATCAGTTAAATGTAAATTTAACTTATTGTTTTTGTGTGTATATAGCGATTTAAACTTTTAGACTAAAGATGAACAAATCTAAATCTTTCTTTTCCCACTACATTTTAAAATCTTCCAACACATTCGCCAAGCCATAATCATAAAAATAAATGTGCATCATTTTCTCAAATGATAAAACTGAAAGATCATGAAACGAAATAAGAACTTAGTCTGTGCATAAAAATCTCAACAACAGCAAATCTGTTTAATAAAACGCCATTTTTTACCTTTCAAATGACAAAAATGATCATTTATTAAGCTTTTAAAGGCGTTTAATTAACTATTTTTTAACCAAACGAACTTTTTTTTAAGTACGATTAAGTCGTTTTAATTATGAATAAGAAAAAAGCAATTTAGAGCCACAGATGTGTGTAAGTTACGAAAATTATAATAATTTAATGAAATAGCGGTCTTGTAATTCATATTTGTTTCAGAGTTTTTAAGAATTAAAAATTGCTTACAATTAAGGCAATAGGCTTTTTTTAATCTGCACCTCCCCTGCAAATTGACTTATTATACTGCGTCGGCACTGTGATTTTACTCATTTTTTAAGCGGATGAATTGTGCTTCATTTCAAGGAATGATCCTCAATTTATATCCATAAGTATAATTGACAAAATTTCAGTTCCCTCTAATCTTAGAGCAAATTTTTGATCCGTCTGATTCTCGCATTAAAAGATTAGTACTGAGTCAGATAAAACATTCACCAGGACAGGAGATCTATTGAATGTCTGAAGCAACTGGCAAAAAAGCCGTTTTACAGCTTGATGGCAAAGAAATTGACTTACCAATTTACAGTGGCACTCTAGGCCCAGATGTAATTGACGTTAAAGATGTGTTGGCCGCAGGTCACTTTACTTTTGATCCTGGTTTTGTCTCAACGGCTGCTTGTGAATCTAAAATCACTTTCATTGACGGCGGTAAAGGTGTTCTTCTACACCGTGGCTACCCAATCGACCAGCTTGCTACTAAAGCAGACTACTTAGAAACTTGCTACCTTCTTTTGAACGGCGAGCTTCCTACTGCTGAACAAAAACAAGAATTCGATGCTAAAGTTCGTAACCACACTATGGTTCACGATCAAGTTGGCCGTTTCTTCAATGGTTTCCGTCGTGACGCTCACCCTATGGCGATCATGTGTGGTGTTGTTGGTGCGCTTTCTGCGTTCTATCACAACGGTTTCGATGTTGAAAACATTGATCACCGCGAAATCACTGCTATTCGCTTAATCGCTAAAGTTCCTACTTTAGCTGCTTGGACTTACAAATACACAGTAGGCCAACCATTCGTTTACCCACGTAACGACTTAAGCTACGCAGAAAACTTCTTGTACATGATGTTTGCTACTCCTGCAGACCGTGATTACAAAGTTGACCCTATTCTTGCTAAAGCAATGGACCGTATCTTCACGCTTCATGCTGACCACGAACAAAACGCGTCTACTTCTACAGTACGTCTTGCTGGTTCTACTGGCGCTAACCCATACGCATGTATCGCTGCGGGTATCGCGGCTCTATGGGGACCTGCTCACGGCGGCGCGAACGAAGCTGTTCTTAAGATGCTTGATGAAATCGGCACTGTAGAAAACGTTGCTCCGTTCATGGAAAAAGTGAAAACTAAAGAAGTTAAACTTATGGGCTTCGGTCACCGAGTTTACAAAAACTTCGATCCACGTGCGAAAGTAATGAAAGAGACTTGTGACGAAGTGTTAACTGCACTTGGTATCAACGATCCACAACTTGCTTTGGCTATGGAACTTGAACGTATTGCGCTTTCTGACGAATACTTCATCAAACGTAACCTATACCCTAACGTAGACTTCTACTCAGGTATCATCCTTAAAGCGATTGGTATCCCAACAGAAATGTTTACTGTAATCTTCGCTCTTGCACGTACTGTTGGTTGGATCAGCCACTGGTTAGAAATGCACAGCGCACCTTACAAAATCGGTCGTCCTCGTCAGCTTTACACTGGCGAAACTCAACGCGATATCCAAGGTCGTTAATTCGAAAGAATTGTGCGAATCTAAAAACCGTCCCTTTGGGGCGGTTTTTTTATGCAACTAGATTTATTTTGCGCTATTAAACACCCCCATCTGACTGAATTTTCCAACTCAATCATTAGATAAAACGATGCCTCACAAGCTATAAAGTATGGTGTTTATTGCTGAGTGTATTTTAAATCGCCATTTTCTAGAAAATCTCACACTGTTTCATCAGATATCGTCATAAAAAAAGCCCAATGCCACGTAGAAATTAGGCTGTAAACAAAAGGTTTAAATATTGATGATGCTTCATTTTGGCTTATCGAGTTAAGCGACATTTATTAAACCAAAGTCTCTAAGCAACAGTCTCATAATCTGCCAAATCCACATGTTTAAGACGCTGCTTTAACTGTTTCAGTGACCACGGCCAAGCTGCAAAATTGCGCCCATTGGCATCTAAGTAATAGCTCTTACAGCCGCCACTATTAAAGACTGTCGTCTGTAGATGTGTCTGCACTTTTGCATTGTGATAGGCCAATACATTTGGCTTAATTTCAAGCCGTTGTATCTTCTCTTGTTTCATTTTTACCAAGGCATCGACGATATACCCAACCTGTGCTTCTGCAATCCCAATGAATGAGTCATAAACCAAAATATTTGGCCCGAGCACCAAGAAGGCATTAGGTACTTGCGCGATACTGGTACCCAAAAACGCTTCAGGAGAACTGTTTTTCCAAAGTTCTGACAATAACTCCCCTTTGGCATTTTTTACACGTTGTCCAATCGGCGGATGAGAAACTTCAAATCCTGTGCCCCAAATAATGACATCGACTTCATGACGTTCACCATTTGCAGCGATGACGGTATTACCTTCTATTTCAACTAAACCATGTGGCACAAGTTCAACATTGGCTTGCTGCAATGCAGGATAATAGTTATTGGCAAATAAAAGACGCTTACAACCAATAGAAAAGTTTGGTGTTACTTTTTCACGTAATTCAGCATCTTGAATTTGTGTTTTCAACAACTGACGACCCAAATAATTGACTGGCTCTAACAGTGAAGGATTACGCAGTCCTAAATTGATACCATTTAATATACCGGCCACACTTTTGCGCCAAGTTTCTTGAACAGAGGGAAAGCGTGTAATCATGCCTTTCGCACGGTCATTCAGTGGTAAATCTGCTTTTGGTAATACCCATGGCGCAGTCCGTTGAAACACCACCACATTTTTGGCAATAGGTTGAATCTGAGGAATAAACTGAATCGCAGATGCTCCCGTACCTATCACTGCAATACGTTTATCTTTTAAGTCATAGGCATGGTTCCATCGCGCAGAATGGAACATTTCACCTTCAAAGCTTTCAATACCTTTAATTTTTGGAATTTGCGGTTCAGTAATCGGCCCAGTGGAAAAGATCACTGTTCTTGCCGCATACTTACCTTTACTGGTCTCCAATTGCCATGGCTTTAATTGCTCATTCCATTCCGCTGCAATTAATTCACAATTGAACTGAATGTTGCGATACAGCGCATGCTGCTCCGCAACACCTTCTAAATAGTTCAGAATCTCAGGTTGCTTGGCAAATAAATGACTCCATTTATGACTCGGTGCAAATGAAAAAGAATATAAAGCCGAAGGGACATCACATCCACAACCTGGATAGGTGTTGTCGCGCCATGTTCCTCCTACGCGATTGGCTTTTTCCAAAACCACATAATCGGTATAACCTCGTTCATTCATTTGATGAGCGGCAGCTAAACCGGATATCCCCGCACCAATCACAATGGTATCGTAGACACGCACTTGATTTTCTACGCTTGGTTTTTGTAGGCTAGGTTCTGGCTCTGCTTGGTCTTGTGCTGCTTTTTTAGCTTTAGCAGAAGACGATGCAGGACGACGTGCATTAGTATGTGCTGTGGGCTTTTTAGTTTGAGTTTTCTCTTGATCTAATGCTTTTACATCTTCGTCATGTAATTGTGTCGGCATGTTCATGCTTTTGCTCCCGACTTTTTAATATAGTTGTTAAATATGGGATAACCCACCCCCAATAAACGGGTATAGGTTTGCGGGGATAAACGCTTTAACCACCAAAATAATTTGGCATCAGGTTGCGGAATGGTGTACAACTTCCCTGCATCTAAATTATTCAATGTCAAATTGACTACATCGTGGCTCGTCGTAAATGCATGATTCATCAGCAGTTGATCAGCTAAGCTTGAATATCGATTGGGCAAGCGTCCATTCTTCATGATATTGGTCGGCACCAAGGTTGGGCACAGTACATTCACACGGATATTTGCCGATCGGAGCTCTGCCGATAAAGTTTCAGACAATGCCAACACACTCGACTTCGTCACGTTATATGCTGTCATTTCTGGTGCAGCAGTATATGCCGCAGCAGAAGCAACATTAATAATCGCGCCGCCCTGCTTATTTTGTTTCAACTTGGGTACAAAATAATGGCAGCCATGCACCACACCCCACAAATTGACATGCATACACCACTGCCAGTCATCTAAACTCAGTTCATCAAATTTACCACCCAGCCCGACGCCTGCATTGTTGATCACCAAGGTCACAGCATGTCCCATCAACTGCTCAGCTTGCTCTGACAATGCTTTTACTTCTTCAGCTTTACCTACATCACACTGCACCGCATAAGCATTTGATGATGTCATGGATTGAATTTGATCCACCGTTTCTTGCGCTGCTTCTAGATGAATATCGGCACAGACCACTGTCCCACCACGACGTGCCAACTCCAAAGCAAAGCTTCTTCCTATACCACTGCCTGCACCAGTAACCACCGCGTAGGCATTTTCACTTGGCTTATCCTTTTTTCCAAATAGACCCATGGTTGTGTCCTTTTATCGTTTTAATGCTGGGGTAAATTCTTTGACAAAATAAGGTGTTAACACGCCATCAACAGGGTTCAGCAAACGCTTTTTGTAATATTCAAGAAATGCAGAAGTGTCATGATCATTCGGGTGAAAACTTGGTCGTAGATAGTCAAAAATATGCCCGAGGCTGCTGCCATAAACACCATCTTTTAACCCAAAAATCAGCTGGAAACTGCGCGGAACATCCTTCCAGTAACTTAGGCTAATCAAGTTCGATGGCTTTCTGTAGAAAGGGACAATCGAAGCACCAATTGAAATCAAACCCAAAATGGTAATTAATGCAGGGAAAAAACCGGCAATACGTAAAGCATAATTACCTGATAATTCTTGATAGACATCATAGGCAATGTCTTTGTGTTCAGACTCTTCCAACATATGCCACATCCAAATAGCGCGCTGCTTTTCATCTATTGAATTAAAAAAGATTTCTTCATGATTCATCATGTATTCCGCAAGCACTGCGGTGAAATGCTCAATTGCTGCCATTAAGGATAACTTTATTGGCTGTGGCATACGTTCAAAACCATAGGCAAAGACGTAGTGTTCTAACTTTCTAAAAAATTGCACAGGCAGATTTCTTGCGCGATATGCTTCATTCATTTCTTCATGCATACGTGAATGAATGGCCTCTTGCCCAATCAACGACGTGACACGTTGTCTTAATACAGGATCTTGAATAAAGTCGCGATGATATCGAGCAGTATCAATCACTAAATCTTCGCCACGGGTTAAGAAAATAGATAAAGATGCAAAATAGGCACTGGCCAATTCTGCATTCATATAAAATTTTGGATCAATTTTTTCTGGCTCGAAATCAAATTTCATATGACGAATAGGAACAACGGCAGACTGTTTTGTTGGGTCAAAGACAGGGCCTGCAAATACGCGTGCTAAAGTTTTTTTTATCGGTTGAAAAGCGCTCATGATTTTGCTCTCAATTTGGGTGTTTACCGTTCATTGACTTCATGTCGATTAAAGTAAAAACACATAGATTGAGGATCAAATTAAGTGAGATAGATCACTAGGCCATTAGCAAAACCGACCTCTAGATTTGCAAAAATGCTCAAATATTTTCTTTGTCAGACAATCTTTAAAACATCAATGCTGTATGGCTCAAAAGCTTGTCATTAAAGGTCATGGCGTATTTTTTGTGAGGGACGATTATTAGATTTTTTGCACTTCGCCAGTCACAGATTGATAGACCCATTGATGATCAAACAGGCTGTCATCTAAATGATCTAGTTTAAAATTACCGATAGCCACAGCATAGAATCCATTGCCCTGCTGCTTAAAATGTGTGATCTCTTGCATGAGTTCTTCAGTCAGTTGACCCATTATAAAGTCGGAAATTACCACCACATCGGCATGTACAAAATTCGGTTGTTTCAACATGTCCACGGCATGATTCATCGCAGGGATAATATCGGTTCCCCCATGAAATGACTGCCCTAAAAAGTGAATGACATCATCCAAAGCACTGTTACTCTGTAAATTCAGCGCGGTTAAATTGGTCGAGAAATTTACCAAACACATCGCTCGCTTTTCTTTTAACGCTCGAATGGATAAATATAGACAAATCGCTTTGGAAATCAGTTCAGGTTGCCCATTCATTGAGCCACTAGTATCTAAGCAAACAATCATCGGGCCTTTTTGTCCGACTCGATGCTGCGTATGGCGTTGGTCTTCAATCACCCGTCCCTGTTGCTGACCTTGTCGATTAAAACTCATCAAATTAGATTCTAAATATTTCAAATCAAATAAAACTTGCAAGTCTGGATCGGCTAATAGCGCCAACTCGCTAGGTAAAGCCATACTGAGTTCTTGTGCCAATTTAATTCCAGTAATTTCCTCTTGCGCCATCGGGGTGTGAATAAGCTGCAGTGGTTCTTGTTCTAACTGCGCAGAAATCCGCTTACGTGGCATATTCGGCTGTGCGCTTCCGATCATTTGACATAAACGTTTAAGCGCCCGATCTTGCTCGAGATAATTCGCCCATTGCTCAAAGTTCTGTACATCATGCTCAGTTAATTGCCCTTTGGAATAGTCTAGAAAAATCCCAGTTTCAAACCCGACACTGTCATGGTGCTTGACCATTTTCGACAATGTCGCAAGAAAATCTTTGATTTCATCTAAAAAGGCATCTCGTTGTAACCTGAGCTGCTCAAACTCCCAATGCGCAATGGCTTCGGTCAATTTACGCTGCCATTTGCCTTTAAATAGCTCTATTTGTAATTGACGCTGCTGCTTGGTCAGCAATGGCTGTTGGCTCTGTTGCCACATTTCAGTGAATTCTGGAATCCCTAAGGTTTGCATGAAGGCGGCATATTCAGTGTGGAATTGAACAAAATCACCCTGCTCCCAATGCTTTAACGCAAGCCAATATTCCAATTGCTGCTGCGCCACTGCATAGGGATGCTGCTGATCTAAACTCGATTTTGCCTGAAAGGCCCATTCCTGAATTTTTTGATCGAGCTTTTTTGCAACTTTATGATCTTCCAACCAATGTTTTAAACTGGATTGTTTTAATTCATCATATAGTTGTGAACTTAATTCATCGAGTGCCGATTGAGTTTGATGTCGTGTCAGTTTTAATTGCGACATAACTGTTCCAAGCGCTCACAATCTTGTAACTGCAACTGATATCTCGCCAATTGCTGCTCAATAGATTGAATTAATTGTTGAATATCCTGTTCAGTGACAAAGACCGATTTAAACTGATGTTTTTGACTGTTAAAGCGTTCCGTCAACAGATCCAATTCTGTTTGAAACAGTGCTTTGAGCTGTTGAACTTCGTGTAACAGCTCATATTGGCTTTGTGCTGAAAGAGAGCTGCGTGGACTACCTTTGGTATGTTTTATATACGGCGTCACCACTTCTTCTAAGCCGTAATAACCACCTTTTAACGTACATACTCTTGAACCATTAAAATTACATACGATGCCACGCACTTCTTCACCAGTATCATCTAAGGCAAAGAAGTCCTTTTTCGTATCCATTTTATCCAGTTCGAGATACAACACTTTATCTTTATAGTGTCGATCTAGATTAGTCACTGCACGCAAGTAGTCAATGCCATGAATTAAATAACTCTCATACACATCATCGGTATAATAAAAATGATTGAGCACCCGCTGTTCAAGTGCATCCTTCTCTGCCACATGCTGTTCGAATTGCAAACCGTAATTTAAGCCATTTTCAGCCAATACTTCATCTATCTGCTGCGATACAAAACCAATGTCTTCAGGCTGATTCCACAAGCAATGTTTTAAAATCAATAGATCACTCAAAATCACCGATGGACGATCATTTAAAAATGCACAGGCTTTGACTAAATAAGCCACACGTTGCCAACGACGGTCAGAGACATAGACCACGTGATCTTCAAAGTTATGATTGAGTCGTGTTTTAAGTTGATCAAATAGATTTAAAATCGATTCGGGTAAATCCACCTGATAAATCTGTTCCCGCCAATCTTGTAACTCTGCTTTTGTTATTTTTAAAGTTGCATCGACTTCAACACTGACTTGACTCGGTTTGGCCTCTAATAGTGCATGGAAGTTTTCTGCAATAGCAATCGGCGGCACTTCTAAACGCAAAATAAAACGATCATACAATGCATCTAGACCTTGATTTGGTTCGGGAATTTCATTCGATGCACTAACCAAAACATTCAATGGAACTTTTTGGACAATGTCACCATTTTTAAAACTCCGCTCATTCACCAAGGTCAGTAAAGTATTTAAAATCGCAGGGCTGGCTTTCCAAATTTCATCTAAAAATGCAAAATCTGCCCGTGGTAAATAATGTTCTGTTTTACGAATGTATTGATCTTCTTTTAAGGCTTTGATCGATACCGGTCCAAAAATTTCTTCAGGCGTACTGAAACGATTCATCAAATATTCAAAATAGTCATGGACCTCAAAAGCAGAGGCGATTCGACGTGAAATCAAACTTTTTGCTGTACCGGGCAAACCATATAAAAAGGTATTCATGCCCGCAACACCAGCCAATAAACTCAAAGCAATAATCTGCTCACGTTCATACATATTTTTGCTGATTTCAGAAATTAAAGTATTGATCCGTGCTTGCATCTGACTATCTGTTTGACCGAAAACTAAATTGTAACGCCCTAACCGATTTTTCGCTGTAGCAGATGCAAAAATATCGCTCTTTAAATACAGCGCAACAGCGTGATATTGTATTTTCAGGTTATAGTAAAACTACACATCCCTTTGGAACAATAAACACTTTTCATCATGTTGCCCTTCTTTCCTACACTCATCCGACTGTTAAAACTTGAAGGTTTTAAATATCGATCCCTCACGGCAGGTGAAATATCCATGTGTCGCAGTGTGTTTGGTGATTTGATTCAATATGAGCAAGTGAAAGTGATGAATCACCCTTTTTTGCCTTGGCAATCGGCGCATGTGGTCATGGCGCCTCAGGGGTATATCCATGCACGAAATTTACTGTTTAAAGCGGACTATGCCAAAGCGTCTTTAGGATATCGTGCCCTGTTTATTCATGAAATGACCCATGTTTATCAATACCAGCAACAGATCAATGTTTTGGGTCGGGGTGCTATTTTGCAGATGGCGTATTTCTTCAGTTTTAAAAAATATAATCCATACCGCTATACCCTCAAACCACACAAAGCATTTTTTGACTACAACATTGAGCAACAAGGCGACATTGCTCGTGACATCTATTTAAAGCGAATAAAAAATATTATTTTATATCCAGAACTTGTTCATCAAATTGAGCTGTAAAGCGTCAATGCTCTTTGACGAATATTTATAGATAAAATTGAATATCGCCTGATCATTCTATTTCACACTAGTGCTCGACCATTGACGCTATTTTAAGTACAAAAAAACAGCATTAATATTTACTTTATAGCACATAAGCTCAGCTAGGCTTTTAAAAGCTATGAATACCTCTAGTATCTCGCTTAAATTCAGATAAAATAGGTTCACCTTATTTTTTTGCTTTGCATCAAAACAAGTGAATTATCATACGATGATGGTGTTTTGTTTTCGCCTTTCGGCAGTATTTTTCGTATCTAAATACACTCGCTGAATAATCACAATAATACAAATCAGTGTGTTAAGTGTATTCACCTATAGGAATAGGATTTAGTTGGAATGAATAGTTTTAAAATTGCACTTGCTCAGTTCTCTCCGCATATTGGTAACCTAGAATCAAACGCAGCAAAAATGCTTCAACAAGCCAATGCTGCAAAAGAACAGAATGCAGATATTATTGTTTTTCCGGAACTTTCTACAGTTGGTTATCCTGCTGAAGATTTATTATTACGTCCAAGTTTAAATAAACGTACACAGCAAGCTTTTGAACAATTAGCGAGCATTAAGGACATCGTTTTAGTCTTTGGTTTTGTGAATCAAACTGAAGATGGTCAGCGCTATAACTCTGCTGCTGTCATGAAAAATGGTCAAGTTCTCGGGATTTACAATAAACAAAATCTTCCAAACTATAGCGTTTTTGATGAAAGACGTTATTTCAGTGAGGGTCATCAACACCTTGTCTTTGAATATTTAGGTCATAAGTTTGGTGTGTTGATTTGCGAAGATGTTTGGGCATTACCAACTGTTCAACAGCTTGCTCAGTTAAATGTTGAAACCGCTTTGGTGTTGAATGCTTCACCTTATGAAGTTGGTAAACCACAGCATCGCATTGAAACCATGACTGCATTGACCAAACAATTGAACATCAATCTGGTTTACTGCAACCAAGTGGGCGGTCAAGACGACCTTGTCTTTGATGGCACAAGCTTTGTGATGAACAATTCAGGTGAAGTTGCGTTGCAAGCACCAAGTTTTGTTGAAGATCTATATATCGCAGAATACGATGCTGAACAAAAAGCCTTTAAAACAGGTGCAATCACGCCTGTATTAAATACCATGGCTGAAATCTACCAAAGCCTTGTAATCGCAACCCGTGACTACGTACAACGTTCAGGCTTCCCTGGCGTGATTTTAGGTCTATCTGGTGGTATTGACTCAGCATTAACTTTAGCGATTGCTGCCGATGCGATTGGCGCCGATAAAGTTCAAGCGGTCATGATGCCATATACCTATACCGCGCAAATCAGCGTTGAAGATGCTGCTGAACAAGCCAAGAATATGGGCGTAACTTTTGGTATTGCCGAAATCAATCCAATTGTGAATGGCTTTATGCAAACCTTATTCCCTTTCTTTGGCGATGCACCGACTGATGCGACTGAAGAAAACCTACAAGCGCGTTCTCGTGGTACGTTGCTAATGGCCTTATCGAACAAGTTCGGTAATCTTGTACTTTCTACAGGGAACAAGTCTGAATTGTCTGTTGGTTACTGTACATTGTACGGTGACATGGTCGGTGGCTTTGCAGTTCTTAAAGACGTTTATAAAACGATTGTATTTGAACTAGCAAAATACCGTAACAGCATTTCAGAAACACCAGTGATCCCTGAACGTGTAATTACTCGTCCACCTTCTGCGGAACTTCGTCCAGATCAGAAAGACCAAGACTCATTACCTGAATACGAAGTATTGGATGCCATCTTATATGCGTATATCGAAGAAGACATGAGCCAAGATGACATCATTGCCAAAGGTTTTGATGCTGAAGTCGTGAAAAAAGTCATCCGTTTGGTTGATCTAAACGAATACAAACGTCGCCAAGGCGCGATCGGTCCACGTATTAGCTCACGTGCATTTAGCCGTGAACGACGCTACCCAATCGTGAATGGTTGGAAACCGGGTATCTAATTACTCAATTCAAATCAAAAAAGCCCAGTTCTATAACTGGGCTTTTTTATAGGCGCAAAAAACACAGCAGTAAATATAAAAAGTAATTGAGATGTGTATTTCAAAAGTTAGGACATCAATTCATAACATCAAAGATTTGAGTTCTCTTTTATTTCTACATTAACATCGTGAACAGATCATTTTATTAGTGCTGTAATTATTTCAATCTATTTGACTTTTTCTAGGCACAAAAAAAGAGACCAAGCTGAGAGCTTGGTCTATAAAAATGGTGGCTATGACGAGACTTGAACTTGTGACCCCCGCATTATGAGTGCGGTGCTCTAACCAACTGAGCTACATAGCCGTAAACTGTGGTGGCATTATCTAGATTTCACACATTATCGTCAAGCATTTTTGTTTGCAATTGTTCAGAGTTTAAACAAGCAAAGTTCAAGATGTTACTATTTAAGCAAATTATGCTATTTTTAGCCCTATTTACTATATTTTTTGATTAAAAATTAGAGTTTTATCATGCAATTCAATTCGATAAAAAAAGCCTGTCTGACCCTCAGCCTTGCCGTCATGACCTTAACGGGCTGCCAAATCGTCTCACCTATTTTTGTTGACTATAATGGTGTGCGACGTGATGTGGCGACTTGGATTAATAAACAGCCTTTACTGAGCATGCAACAAAAGCGCAGCATGGCTCAACTTAGCCGAGCACAGCAGCCTATCATTCGTCTCGACTTCAATGATCAGGAGAAATTAGTCAGTGTTGCTCGCGCCAATGAAGCTGCAATGTATTGTGCCAATCAGTATTTATCAGCTCAACAGATTCAACGCCTACAGAAACAGATCTTTCCTGAAGATACTTTGCATAAATTAAGCCTGCTTGAGCAACAAGCGTTGCATATTACCCTGACAGAGCAAGAGAAACGGTGTGATTGAAAATATGTCTGCTGTTGGATGAATTATCTAGGCTCAATTTTTCAGCACCAAATTGTCTTACAATCTAGACATAGCTGCTTACATTATTGAGCATTTTTGCTATCGCTAAGCATGGTGAAGACAAGTCCATATTTTTGCAATATTTTTATTACAAAATTCACAATATCCTTATGAATTTACTTGGTTTTATTCCAAAATAAAAAAGCGTATGATGAAACTATGATCAATGTAATAGCGCTTTTTTTCAGGTTTTTCCATCCAAATTCAATTGATCAGATAAGGAGAAATAAGATGGCTTTAAATAATATTTTAGTTCCAGTGGACGGTTCAGAAACTTCTTATGCTGCGGTGGCTAAAGCTGTCGAGTTTGCAAAAACTTTTGGCAGTAAAATTACTGTGGTTCAAGTACTGACGCTCGATCCATATATTGCTGCAGAGTATATTTCAGCAGCGCAAACCAATGATTTAATTGAACGTGCTCGTGCATCGATTTTAAATACACTTGAAGAAGCAAAAGCGAAATTTTCAACTGAAGGTGTCACTGTTGAAACTCGCTTACTTGAAGGTCAAGTGGTGCATACTGAACTGGTTAAAGCTGCAGAAGAAACACATGCGGACTTGATTATTATTGGTTCACATGGCCGTACAGGGATCAAAAAATTCTTCTTGGGCAGCGTAGCTCAAAGCGTACTAGGTGCTTCAGACATTCCTGTTTTGGTTGTACGCAAATAAGCCATTAGATTTATAGCGTGAAATAAAAAGCCTTCTGATCCTAGAGGGCTTTTTATTGACTACTTCATCAATTATAAAATTATAATTCTATGTTTAAGGCAAGGATTTTTTAGGGTAACCATTGATATTGTTTCAATGAGATGCGTCCATTCACCACAAAGACATTTTCAGCTGCCAATTTCAATTGCTGGATATTTTCACCTTTTTCATTGCAACGCTGCGTGCTGATTTTTCCCTGAGCATTCACCACCCGATGCCATGGGATCGTTGATGTTGCATCTAGATGCTTTAGTACATAGCCAACCAGTCGTGCATGTTTCGGTAAACCCGCTAATTTGGCAATTTGTCCGTAAGTGGCAATCTTCGCCTGCGGTATCAATTGAATGACCGACAAAATTTGCGTTGCCAATTCATCACTCTGCTTCATCTGATCTCCTTTGAGCCGCATAAAAAAGAGAACCCGAAGGTTCTCTTTGATTAATACTTAATTTTGACAGATTAGTACAGTAATTGGTTGTGATCGATTAGATCTTGTAAAGTCACATCGGTATTTTTCAAAGTGAGTAATTCAACTTTATCGACACATTTGGGCTATGACAACCATTTGTATAAATATCGCCCCTTGGTAGAGAGCGCATTTATGCAATTAAAAACATGGCGAGATATCGTATTTCTTATGCAAAAAGACAGCGTCATTTAAAGCAGAACTTCAAATAAACTTTATCATGATGTGACTAAAAGCTTCATGACGGCACACCTTACACGTCGGACTGTCTTTAAGAATTCATTTCTTCCCAAAGCCACAGTTTTTTGTCTTTTCATGGTTTCGCATTTTTTCTTTGAGGAATGACTAGAGTGCTTATAAATCTGAAATGATATGCCTACAGCATTTTGTGTCATATGCGCTATCGGTATAGCTAGAATTCATTGGCTCACTAGGTGAAATTTATGCAAGTAAGTTTTCTAGTACTTATGAACTGCTGACATTGTTGTCATGAGCTGAATTGTCCATGTTTGCAATGTTTTCAGCATCTATACCAATACGAAGTTTACGCCATTGTCGTCGACCTTCAGACTGATGTTTATTAGGTTTCGATTCACCTTCAGCTAATAACTTCAAACCTATAGAGTCAACAAGTAGATGTAGTCCATCAGAACTTTTTTGATAGCTAATCGCAATATCAATATGTTTTTATCTCCTGCTGAATGACCAGTCATAATTTCCCACATTTTGCTGTTTCATGATGGAACACAGCTAGAAATAAAAAAAGGAAATGCTCAAGCATTTCCTTTTTTTAAATCGAACAAAGCAATTTAGAAGTTTTCGGGATTTTCTAATCGACGAACTTCTTGCACTTTCTCTGGATTATGTACAGCAGCAACACCATCATCCGCTTTGGTATCTATTAATGCTTCTGGGTTATATACCGTGATGGTTTCATTACCATGTATATCTTCGCCCACGATATATTGGAAACCCTTTTTATTCATTTTATGGCACATTCTTTGATACCAACCTTTGAAACCTTTGGTTTCTTCATTCGGGTTGTAATAAAAAGCATTCATCACAGCGGGTAAACCTAGGCCACACACGAGGCCCGACATTAAGACTGCAATAAATGTATATCCAATCAAAATACTGCTGTATTCACTGAGTTCAGGAATATTGGCAACAGCAAGGATTAAGGCCAATGAAATACCGCCACGAACCCCACCCCACGATAAGATGGCAAGGCTACCGTTGTAACTTTTTTTGCGGAAACTTGGGAAGAATGCAAAAGATAAATAGTTTGCTGCAAAGCGCGATGCATGCAAAATGATAAACGCCACCATACCGCCTAAAATTAAGCTGATACTTAAATCTAAGATAAATAACTCGAGACCGATCAGGGTAAATAAGAAGGAATTGATGATTCCTTCCACGGTATGCCAGAAATGGTTCACTTCCCTGATTTCTCGGTCTTGGAGGATTTCTTTCCATTTATTCCCAACGATCAGACCACCAATAACACATGCAATTGGTGCAGATGCATGTGCGAATAAAGCGACTAGATATGAACCACTTGCCAATAATGCTGTGGTTAAAATCAAGGACTCCATTTCATGTTTACCGCGGAGTAAACGTAAAATCCCTAAACCAAATGCCCAACCAATAATGACTGCAACAACAATTTCATATAACAGTGTTTCAAGCGTACCAATGACGGTAAAATGTTCACCTTGCAAAACATTGAGTAAAGTCATAAACACAGCAATACACATGGCATCATTAAAGAGCGATTCGCCTTCTAATTTCACCATCAAATGATGTGGGGCACGTACAGAACTTAATACACCTTTAACCCCAATTGGGTCAGTCGCACCTAAAGCAGCGCCTAATAATAACAACACCAATAAATCAACATGATGACCAATTAAGAACTGATAACCATATAAAGCAACACCAAAAAACACCGCACAAAGCACCAAGGCAATACTGGCCAAAATACTGATCGGCTTCCAATGTAAACGTAAATCTGAAACTTTAAATTTCAAGGCTGAAGAGGTCAAAATAAAACAAATCACGCCATTAATTAAAAAGTCATAAAAGTCGATATGACGAACTGCCTCTTCAATATTGTGCAAATTAATCGTCACAAATTGATTGCCATTGAGTAAACTCGCACCCCATTGCAAAATAAAGACAAAAATTGCAGAAACAATGGGAACACCTATGGCTTGTGGAAAAGCCAAGATACGTTTATTAAAAATGGTGGTTGCAATCGAAAGTGCAAAAATAACGGTAAAAACCTGTAGAAAAAAATAATTTCCCATTTCGTTCCCAATTTTGGTGCTGTGTCGCCTACAGAGTGAGATATAGGTATTTTAAAAATAAATACTAAATTATTTGGTATTTAAAAATAAAATATTTTAACGAATTTTATCTAAATACCGTGTATAAATTCAGTTTTTTTCACATCTTTTATCAAGATCATTTAACATAGCAAGCCTGCATCGATTTTATGCATTTTTATCCTCTAATTTATTTCTCCTATGCATCAGACCATTAAAACTATTTTTCGACTCTTTTTTGCTGCTGTGATCTTTATCATTACTGCAGCGCTGATCCTGACTTGTTTTAGCAAGACACAGGAAATTTTACGTGCTGAGCACTAT
This sequence comes from Acinetobacter sp. YH16056_T, assembly GCF_024605895.1. NCBI lineage: Bacteria > Pseudomonadati > Pseudomonadota > Gammaproteobacteria > Moraxellales > Moraxellaceae > Acinetobacter > Acinetobacter sp. YH16056_T. The sequence goes on from NZ_CP094545.1 coordinate 2,385,381, forward strand.
TTTAGTCAGGCAAAAAAGGTTTCACTGGATTCAACACCCAAAGAACAATTGGTTTTGGTCTCCAATAATGAATCACCCGATCGTGCGATTTTTATCATGCTGGCGAATAATGGTTATCTTGCCAAACTGAATTGTGAAAACTATGCACAAGATATTTGTCTCGATGAATTTAATCAGCAACACACCCGACAAATTCAACACCTCGATTTACTGAAAATCGGACAATTTCAATATATCCAAAATGTGAGTTTCACCAATAGCCGCACTGGACAAAAACAACAATTACGCTATAGCGATGCCCAATTAAAACAGTTCTATCAAAACGATATTTCAGGCCTTAAATATACTGTTTTTGGCGTGGCTTTATTCGCATTTGCCGCATTGTATGTCAGCTATCGTATTGTTCGAAACTTTAAATCATTTCTTAATAAATAAGTTTCAATCTATTTTTCAATGAAAAAAAGAGGATGTTTGCATCCTCCTTTTTTTTGTTTTAAATGGCTTGGTTAAAGGTATCACAGCTATTGATATTGCCTGATTTCAACCCTGTCTGGAACCATTTCATACGTTGCTCACTGGTTCCGTGCGTGAAGCTATCTGGGACCACTTGCCCAGTTGCACTTTTCTGTAAATAGTCATCACCAATCTTATGTGCAGCGTCCATCGCTTCTTCTACATCACCCTGCTCTAAAAATTGGGTACGCTGTTGATTATGATGCGCCCAAATACCCGCAAAGCAGTCTGCTTGTAGTTCTTGCATGACCGAATAACGATTACCTTCAGCTTTAGACGCTTGCGCACGCGCCTGCTGAACTTGCTCAGAAATACCTAAAATCGTTTGGATATGATGTCCAACTTCATGGGCAACCACATAGGCTTGCGCAAAATCACCCGCCTGATCTTGACGACTCAATTCAGTTTGATTTTGTTCACCCGTGATGCCCATTTGCGTACGCATATCTTTAAAGAATGCAGTATCAATATAGACCTTCTGATCTGCTGGGCAATAAAACGGCCCCATTGCAGCTTGTGCTGTACCACAACCCGAGTTGACCACACCATTAAACATGACCAATTTAGGCGCTTTATACTGGGCATTTAACTGTTCTTGGAAGACTTTAGTCCATGTATCTTCCGTATCGGCCAAAACCGTTCCAACAAAATCCATCGCTTCTTGTTGTTCAGGTGTTGGATTATCCAAACCTTTGACTTCAGCCGTTTGACCCTGTGAAGTCACTTGTTTAGTCGCCTGATAAGCTTGCTGCGGATCTACACCAAAAAACTTCCACGCAACAAATGCTACAACCAAACCGAGAATACTGATACCACCCGCTTTTGCACCGCCACCACCGCGACGGTCTTCTACGTTTGAACTAACTCTTCGACCTTTCCAGCGCATAGTGATCTTCCTTATATAAAATAGTTGATATCCGTGCGTTTACAGATTAATCCTTTTGCGACTTTGGCCATACTTTTTGAACTAAAGACACGACGCACAGCACGATTAAACCTGCAATAAAACCTGTCACTAAATTGATTAAAGTCGGTGTTAATGCACCCACAATACTGCCAACTGTAGGAATATGTTCTGCATAATCCACAGAACCTTCAATAAAATGGTGTAGCAGAGGCACACCATGGGTAATGATGCCACCACCCACTAAAAACATGGCAATCGTACCTACAATGGTTAATGTCTTCATCAACTTAGGTGCAAATGCTAACAAACCTTGTCCAACGGTCTTTTTAAATTGTGATGCTTGTTGCGTGAGATAAAGTCCTAAGTCATCAATTTTGACAATCATCGCGACAAAACCATAAACACCAACGGTCATTATAATTGCAATCACCGAAAGCACCATGACCTTAGTCCCAAATGCCGCAGTTGCAACCGTACCCAATGAAATCACCACAATTTCAGCAGATAAAATAAAATCGGTCCGGATGGCACCTTTGACTTTTTCTTTTTCAAAAGTCACCAAATCCGTTTCAATATGGGTCATCTCTTCACGAGCAACTTCTTCTGTTTTGGCTTTTTTATGATGCAAACTATGCAGGACTTTTTCCACACCCTCATAGCACAAAAACAAACCACCAATCATCAAAAGCGGTGTAATCAGCCAAGGTGCAACCACACTGATCAATAAAGCAGCCGGAACCAAAATTAATTTATTAACAAAAGATCCTTTGGCGACAGACCAAACGACAGGAAGTTCACGATCGGAACGGACACCACTGACTTGTTGTGCATTCAGTGCTAAATCATCTCCAAGGACACCCGCTGTTTTTTTGGCTGCCATCTTACTCATCACAGCAACGTCATCCAACACAGTTGCAATATCATCAAGTAAGATTAATAAGCTACTCGCCATTATTTTTATCCTTTAGGCATTTTTTAATATTCTAATTCTATTTAACGCTAAAATTGTATTTAGTTTTTTAATAATTAACAAAATATTCACCCATTTTTCAGTCAATTGTGCTGTGTCAGTAACAATCAAAAATAGAATGCCGTACAATGGGGACATTCTTTGAAAATCAGCCGTAGCTTTGACTACCACTTTGGAACAGATAATGAGTACTCAAGATAATCGTCCAGTGATTTTGACTGGCGACCGTCCGACTGGACAATTACATTTAGGTCATTTTGTAGGTTCTTTACGTTCACGTGTAGGTTTACAAGATTCGCATCATCAACATCTCCTTTTAGCTGATGCTCAAGCCTTAACTGATAATGCCGATAACTTCGAAAAAGTTCGTCGCAATATTATTGAAGTCGCAACCGATTATCTTGCTGTAGGAATTGACCCAACCAAAACCACGATTTGCGTTCAATCATGCTTACCAGCATTGAATGAATTGACCATGTTGTATTTGAACTTTGTGACGGTTTCTCGCTTAGAGCGTAATCCCACCATCAAATCTGAGATTCAAATGCGTGGATTTGAGCGTGATATTCCTGCAGGTTTCTTATGCTATCCAGTGGCTCAAGCTGCCGATATTACAGCGTTTAAAGCATCTGTCGTTCCAGTGGGCGAAGACCAAATTCCAATGATTGAACAAACCAACGAAATTGTTCGTCGTTTAAACCGTCAAATTGGTCGTGACGTACTTCCTGAATGTAAAGCTTTACTCTCTAATGTAGGCCGCTTACCAGGTTTTGATGGTAAAGCAAAAATGTCTAAATCTTTGGGCAATACCATTGTGCTTGACGCGACTGATAAAGATATCAAAAAAGCCGTAAACGCAATGTATACCGATCCAAATCATTTACGTATTGAAGATCCAGGTCAAGTGGAAGGTAACGTGGTATTTACTTACCTTGATGCATTCGACCCAGATAAAGATGCTGTTGCGGAACTGAAAGAACACTATCGTCGTGGTGGCCTAGGAGATGGTACGGTGAAAAAGCGTCTTGAAGGTGTGCTAAAAGAGCTCATCGGCCCGATCCGTGAACGCCGTTTAGAATTGCAAAAAGATCCTGACTACATCATGGATATTTTAAAAACCGGTACCGATAAATGCCGTGATATTACCCAACAAACGTTGGATGAGATTAAATCTGGACTGGGTGTATTCCACTTCTAAATTTAAAAAATTCCATAAAATTAAGCCTTTCCAATGTGAAAGGCTTTTTTATAGGCACTTTTTGTGAAAGTATTCACAAAATCTCCTTAGTTTTAACGTTAGGTAACATCACTTAACGTGAACACCAATGAAATGACTGACCGTTCACTCTATTATCTATTTATGTTTTAGGAATACCTAAATTCATAACATTTCTCCTTTACCGAACCTGTGGAAACAGATTCGTTGTTATACGCAATGAACACCCCAATCATTGCGTATTTTTTTGTCTGAAAATTGGCAACTACCAATATCCAAAAGTCCACTATAAGCGGACTTTTCAATGAATACATCATTTTAAAAATGAATATAAATTAGTAACTGATGTTACGCAGTAACATCAGAAGCGCAATTTTCTTCAAATAAAAGAACGATACGCAGTAACGTCATCCGCAACTGTTCGAGGCAGGACTACTTCTAATCAAAAAAGTTTTTGCGATACTTTGAGTAATTTGACGCTAGTAAACGAGTTTTGCGGATGACAATGGTTTTGGGTACTTTTGCCGAAACAAAAGTACCTCCAGCCGAAGGCTAATCCCTTTATTCAAACCCTAGATGCAAGACTCCGTCGAATAGACTTAAAAAAATCATTTTAAAAATGCGTAATTACTTTTACGCGCGTAACATCAGTTAGTAATGAAATAAACGGTTATCTAATGGTAGTTCAATTCCAATTGACACTCCACCATCATTACCATTTAAATCTGAGTCACTTACCCAACCGTTAATTTTTAAAGGCATATCTGGACGTAAATAATGTGTCCAAGTTAAGTCTAGAGCTTTCAATTCATCTTTTTCAGGAAATGCTGCGTTATTCAAAGCAGCACGCTCTGTTTCAGAAACTTTTGCAAACAGTACACGACCATTTAGACGGTTTAGTTGATCAATACGTATATTTCCACCCACTGAAACCATTTGAGCATCACCACCTAAGGCATGACCTAGTGGATAGCCATGTTGATAGTAGCCATCTGTATATATGTGGTGGTTATAAGAAATGCCTTTAGCATCACCATTGGTTCGAGTATCGACCCATTCAGTATAGAGTTGATAAGGCATATTTTTCACACTTGAAGAATAATCAACCCCAGCAAGATACATGCTTTTTGCAGGCAAACCACCTGCTTCATCTTCACCAATATATTGGCCATACAGACTGGCTGGAACTTGCAATAATGGTTGTAAATTCAAACGCGCATCAAAACCAGCCAATTGATTTGAGGGATTTCCTTCACCCGCGCAACCCGTATCTGTACATTCATTATCTTTGCCAATGAATGCATTCCAATACGCCTTAGCACTTCCTGGTTGCCCTTCCCCATCAATTTGGAAAGTACGTGAAGCCCCTAACTCAAGATATGGTAATGGCTGTGCTGTAAGTCTAAAACCAATTAAATTCGTATCTGGAACCGCAGCATAGTCATCTAATCGACCAGCAAAAGCTTGATACTGCCAAGGGCCGATCCAAGATAACCACGGTGTTTCAAAAGCATTCTGTTCTGCACGCTATGCAGTAAAACCATACACAGGGCGACTCGCATCACCACGGATTAAACTACCGTCATGACCAGGCCCCCAATAAGTCGGAATCTGACCTGCAATTAACCATTGGTTCCAAAGCTTCCCGGCAATGTATGTGCCTTCTACATTTACATCTTGATCATTATTAATTTGTTGTTTATCTTCAGCATTTACACGTAAACGACCATCCCAATTTTCACCACCAACGTTCAGTTCAAGTGCACCTTGATACTGCGCTTTTTGATGATCACCAAAATTTTGCGGTAAATTATTTTTATCTGACTCAGCAAATAATTCGGCTTTTAATAGTGTATTTTCAGCAGTCAATTTATTTTGAATGTTTTGTAATACTTTTTGCTGTACAGATGTCGTCGCTTTTGCAGCAGATAAAGCGCGCTGTATTTCATCACCACTCATCGGCCATGTTGAGGTGCTAATTTGAATGACGCCTTGCTGATTTAACCAATTTAAATCTGCGCGTAATTCTTCATTATTTAATACAATCCCCTGAGCAAAAACAGGAACTGATAATCCAAACAGTACAGCAGCATAGAGTGACTTTCTTAAATACATGCTCTTTTTCTCAAGTTTAATTCACAGCCCACCTTAGATTTTTCAACTCATTTATTCAAGGGCGAAACTGTATCTACCCTAATTTTTTATCATTTCGATTAAAATGCTCAATAAAAGCACAAAATAAAAAACCCGCATTAAGCGGGTTTTTCATTTCAAAACTTAATTAGTTTTTATGATTAGTTTTTATGACGCATATGTGGGAACAAGATCACTTCACGAATACTTGCAGCATTGGCAAATAACATCACCAAACGGTCAATACCAATACCCTCACCCGCTGTAGGCGGTAAGCCGTATTCAAGCGCTTCAATGAAGTCTGCATCGTAATGCATTGCTTCATCATCGCCTGCATCTTTTTCGGCAACTTGAGCTTGGAAACGTTCAGCTTGATCAATTGGGTCATTTAACTCTGAGAAACCATTTGCCAACTCACGACCACCGATGAAGAATTCAAAACGGTCCGTAATATGTGGATTATCATCATTACGACGTGCTAATGGTGAAGTTTCCGCAGGGTATTCTGTGATGAATGTCGGTTGACGAAGTTCAGTTTCAACAGTTTCTTCAAATACGATGGTTTGAAGTTTACCTAAACCAAAACCAGGTTTTACTTGCTCTTTCAGTTCATTTTTAACGAAGTTAGCAAGGAACTCACGGTCAGCCACATTTTCAGCAGTGAACGTTGGGTTGTGTTCAAGAATCGCATCAAACATCGAAATCTTCTTGAATGGACCTTTGAAGCTATACACTTCTTCACCATAAGGCACATCCGTCGAACCCAAGATGTCGATCGCCAATTTTTCAAGCATATTTTCAGTCAAAGCCATCAGGTCTTTGTAGTCTGCATACGCTTGATAGAATTCGATCATGGTAAATTCTGGGTTATGACGTGTTGATACACCTTCGTTACGGAAGTTACGGTTAATTTCGAACACACGCTCAAAACCACCAACGACCAAACGTTTTAAGTAAAGTTCAGGCGCAATACGCAAGAATAAAGGCATATCCAATGCGTTGTGGTGAGTTTCGAATGGACGCGCAGACGCACCACCCGGAATCACATGCATCATTGGTGTTTCAACTTCCATGAAACGCTCATTGCTCAAATATGAACGAATACCTGACACCACTTTTGCACGAATTTCAAAAGTTTTACGTGTTTCTTCGTTCATGATGAGGTCTAAATAACGCTTACGGTATTTAACTTCAGTATCAGTCAAACCATGGAATTTGTCTGGAAGTGGACGGAGTGATTTGGTTAAAAGCTCAAAATGTTCAATATGAACATAAAGGTCACCTTTACCAGAACGACCAATATAACCTTTAATGGCAATAATATCGCCCAAATCGAGTGCTTTAATTGTTGCAAGAACATCAGCATCCAACTCTTTACGTGGTACATAAAGCTGGATACGACCAGTCATATCTTGGATTACGATGAATGAACCACGGTTCAACATCACACGACCAGCAACTTTTACATAAACCTTTTCGCCTGCTTCAATTTCTTCTTTTGATTTTTCAGCGAATTGATCTTGTAGGTCTTGTGCATAGTGTTCACGCTTAAATGTGTTAGGCCACGGGCTAACACCTGTTTCCTTGGCGTGCTCTTTGATGTGCTCTAACTTGGCATGACGCTGTGCAATTAAATCGTTTTCGGAAATGGCTTGTTCAGAAGTCGATTGAGCGTTATGTTGCGTCATCTCTGTCTCAAATAGTTAAAAAACGGAAGTTGCATAGCATAGCAGATTTCCTTTGAATTGAGCAGTAAGCAATGCGCGCATTTTTTTAATAAGTAGAAATTTATCGAAGTAAGATGTTTTGACAGCTATACCTTCAGGTCTGCTTAATCCATACCTTTCATATATGCACGAGATAAAAGTTAAATATTTAAACTTAGCGAGCCAATATTTAGCGATATCACAATGACTACTGCGCACTTCAAAATATTTATAACTATCAATATATTGAAATATATTTCAATAGCTTAATTCAACCTTTTAATCTATTTTCTTTAAGACTAAAGTCTTTTAAATGCCTACAAATTAGACCAAAAGCTAAATTCTCTTTTTGACAATTCTCTCTACAATGAAGTCATAAAATTGTTGAAAAATAAAATATTCAACACATCCAAAAATGTTTTAAAACAGTGTGTAGAAAAACAATGACTTCCTGCTTATCGAAAATTCTGTTTTTACATGGATTGGATTCTTCCCGTGAATCTACGAAGTTCCATGCCATCAATGCAAAACAAAAATTCTGCATTGAAGTGGACTATCGCAACTTAAATTTTCAAACTGTTGCGGATTTTTACCACGAGAGTATTGAAACCATTAAGCCCGATATCATCGTCGGGCATAGTCTCGGGGCATATTGGGCATTAAAAATGTCGCTGTTTCATCGTATTCCGTGTGTAATTGCCAACCCGAGTCTGCATCCAGACTTTCGCGACGACTACCCTGCAATTAATGAAATGGATTTGGATCACGATATTCCACAAATTGCCTATATCGAACGTGGCGATGAAATCTTAGATATGTATGAAGCAGAACAACAACTCGAAGACTATATGCAAGTTCAAGTGATGGATGGCGGACACCATCGTCTACAATGCCCTGAAAATATTAATGATTTAATCCAACATCTCGAATTAAACTATTTAAAAAAATAAATCATAAGATTAATCATAAGTAGCAACGTCTTTTTTATCAGACATAAAAAAGCCCTGTCATAGACAAGGCTTTTTACATTTTAAAACTGACGCTTAGGCTGCATCTGCTTCAGGACGTGTTTTATCATCTAAAACAGACCAAATATTTAGTCCTAAATCTTTATGCAAGTCAGGCAAATCTAAGAAAATGCTTGCGCCTAAAACTTGGTGTTTACATTTTTCAGCCAATTGTTTCACTGCACGAAGCGTACCGCCCGTCGCCAATACGTCATCCACAATAATTACTTTTTGTGATTCGATTTCAGCTGACATTTCAAGACGATCTAAACCGTATTCAAGGCTATAACCAACACCGACCACTGGTGGTGGTAATTTTCCGGCTTTACGTACCAACACCAAACCTTTGCCTGTACGCTGAGCAAGTAAGCTTGCCAAAACAAAACCACGCGCTTCAACTGCAATAAAGCTATCTACTTCTGCCAATTGCTCGGCTGGAATACTTGCAATTAGGGCATCAGTTAACGATTCGATGTTATTCATAAATAACGGCGTAAGGTCAAAGAAGCAAATTCCTGGTTTTGGGAAATCTTGGACAGTACGAATGTTAGACCACAATGCCGCAGCAGTAGAATTACTCATAATAGGAGAAAATAAATTAAGGAAGGAATGTGTGAATTTTAACGCGATTTGAGAGAAAAGAACAGCTAACCCCCGACTAAAATGCATATTTAAGATACAGCAAATTTACATAAGTTACTGATTATTAATATTGTATTTATTTAAAAAATATCAAATATATATTTTCCTAATCATAAAATAAAAGATTTTAGAGATTTTTTCTGCAAGACTTTAGTCTATGAAGATAGAAAAAGCGGTATTTAGAACCCAATTCACGGAAATGAATTCCAATATAGCTTTCAATAGGCATAAATATTGTCAGACAATTTTTCACAGATCTGGGGTTTTGATGATATTTATTGTCCCTCACTGCCATTCTGCTTTTAATTTCACTCATTAAACTCTTAGCCACTTTACTTTATCGTTAGAACTGCGTAAAAATTTAACATAAGAGTCTACTGTATAAGGCTAATTAACCTTAAGGTATAAACTTATACAGTTATGAAGTATTTACTGACTTAATTTTGTGTCAGTTTTTGGAGAATGGAATGAAAAAGTATCAGTGCATCGTTTGTGGATGGATTTATGACGAAGCAGAAGGCTGGCCACAAGACGGTATCGTGGCAGGAACGAAATGGGAAGATATCCCAGATGATTGGACTTGCCCAGACTGTGGCGTCTCAAAAGTAGATTTTGAAATGGTTGAAATCTAATAAATAGAATCTAAGGCCATCATCGTTATGGTCTTTTTTTTGTCTTTAAAAAAATATGAAATGTGTTTGGAGTTGAGTATGCACCCTATTGTCATTATTGGTTCTGGTATGGCGGGATATGCCGTTGCACGTGAATTTCGAAAGTTAAATACTGAACTAGAACTTATTATGATCTGTGCGGATGATGCCATTAACTACGCTAAACCGACATTATCCAATGCGCTCGTTGGTAATAAAGCTCCTGAGCAAATCCCTCTAGGGGATGCCGCAAAAATGTCGGCTCAACTCAATATGCAAATCATCAATAACAGTTGGGTTAAAGCTATCGATGCAGCAAAACATGAGCTCGCCATCGAAAGCCAAAATGGAACTCAAACACAACTGTATTCAAAACTCGTTTTAGCCGTCGGTGCAAATCCAATTCGCTTAGCCATTTCGGGTGATGGCAGTGAAGACATTCATGTCGTCAACAATTTAGATCACTACAAAGCTTTCCGTAAACAGCTTGCAGCACGTGAAGATAAACGTGTGGTGATTTTAGGGGCAGGCTTGATTGGCTGTGAATTTGCCAACGACCTCCAAAATACTGGGGCGAAAGTATCGGTGGTCGATTTAGCTCCGCAACCTTTGGGTCGCCTACTGCCGTCTCATGTTGCAGCTAAATTCCAAAGCAATTTAGAAGAAACGGGTATTCAATTCGTTTTAGGTACGACAGTCGACAAAGTGTCACGTATTGAAAATGGTGACTATCAAGTGAGCCTTGCCAATGGTCAAAGCTTAGTGGCAGATGTTGTGTTGTCTGCGATTGGTCTACAGCCTGAAATTAACTTGGCAAAACAAGCCGGCATTCACACCAGTCGTGGCGTATTAACCAATAAAGGCTTAGAAACCAACTTGGCAGATATCTATGCTGTCGGTGACTGTGCTGAAGTCAATGGTACCCTTCTGCCATACGTCATGCCGATCATGCAACAAGCACGTGCTTTGGCAAAAACCCTCAATGGTGAACATACCGCAGTGCATTATCCAGCCATGCCTGTAGCCGTTAAAACACCTGCTGCGCCATTAACTGTCCTTCCTGCACCTATTGATGTTGAAACCCAATGGGAAACAGAAGAGCTTGAAGATGGCATGATTGCCCGTGCGATCGATCAAGATGGCGTATTACGTGGATTTGTACTGCTCGGTGCAACTGCTGGGAAGCAACGCTTAACTTTGACTAAGCAGGTTCCGGACTTGATTCCTGCTTCAGTTTAGGGTTTAAATACAAGGACGTCCTGATAATAATAGACGTCCTTTTTAAAGGAAAATAAAAATGAATAGTGCCCTTCAGTTTAATATTTCACCTTATGCCTCTTTTATGCATGAAACTCGCGTAGAGTTAGGCAATGGCATTGAACTTCATGTCGAGGTGGGTGGTCATCCTGAAGATCCTGCAATCTTATTGATTATGGGACTCGGCGCACAAATGTTGTATTGGCCCGATTTCTTTTGTAAGTCCCTAATAGATCAAGGTTACCGAGTTATTCGCTTTGATAATCGTGATATTGGTCTGTCGAGTAAAATTCGTAACCCAGGCCCACGTCTTAACACCTTTAAATTGATGGGACGTTTTGCCTTAGGTCTAGAGAATCAGGGTGCGCCCTATGATCTATACGATATGGCAGACGATGTTGCACTATTAATTGATCGTATGGGACTCGATAAAGTCCATATTTTAGGCGCTTCAATGGGCGGCATGATCGCTCAAATCGTGGCAGCACGCTATCCAGACAAAGTGCACAACTTAAGCTTACTTTTTACCAGTAACATCCAACCCTTACTTCCACCGCCATTTCCAAAGCAATTATTTAGTCTAATTGAAAAACCTGAATATAACGATGAAGATGGCATTATTAACCATAGCCTGAAAGTTTTTAATATTATAGGCTCTCCAGGCTATATTAATCAGCTTGAAGTGATACAAACTGCACGTAAACTCTATAAGCGGAGTTATTACCCAGCGGGTGTACTTCAACAGTTTTTAGCAATATTATGTACAGGTTCCCTGCTGCAGTTAGATAAACAAATTCAGCATAAAACCATTGTGGTTCATGGAGCTCGTGACCGTTTGCTGCCGCCAAGCCATGGTAAGGCCGTTGCAAAGGCTATTTCAGGTGCTAAATTTGAATTAATTGATGGAATGGGGCATGATATCCCACCGCATTTTATTCCATATCTTAGCGGTTTGTTTGCTGATCACTTTAAATCATAAATTAGGACACTATGGCTGCATTACCATCCTTAAGACAGCTGTCATATCTAGTAACACTGTCAGAAACGCTACACTTTACTGAAGCTGCGCGTCGTTCTTTTGTCACCCAGTCTACTTTGTCTGGCGGGATCATGGAACTTGAGCGTTTACTAGGTGGCGTATTGGTAGAACGCGACCGTCAAAACGTGCGTTTAACTCCTCTTGGTGAACAAGTTGTCGGAAGAGCTCGAGTTCTATTGGCAGATGCGCAAGACCTAATGCGTTTAAGTCGTGAAATGAGCGAACCTCTAACGGGTGATTTACATCTAGGGGTCATTCCTACTATTGCGCCATTTTTACTTGCACCATTATTAGAAGAAGTGCATAAGCAACTACCAAAAATTCAATTGCATTTACATGAAGCACAAAGTGAAAAAATTGTTGAGAAACTCGAGCACGGTAATCTAGATATCGTATTACTTGCTCTTCCTTTCGATACACGTAGCTTGAAAGTTGCAGAAGTAAACAAAGAAAAATTGTTCTTGGTGTACAACAAAGCTGACCAAAATGCAGCTCAAGCGAAATCTTTAGACGACCTAGATTTATCTCGTTTAATGTTGCTTGAAGAAGGCCATTGCTTACGTGATCATGCTTTGAGTGCTTGCCCGATTGGTGAACGTAAAAACGACCATCGTTTAAAAGCAAGCTCATTGCCAACTTTGGTTGAAATGGTTTCCGCAGATTTAGGCTTTACCTTATTGCCTGAAATTGCAGTTCATACCAATATGATCAAAGCCAATGAAGATTTGGCTGTGAAAGAAATTGAAGCAAGCCCTACACGCACATTAGCATTGGTGACGCGTAAAAGTACGCCGCTTCAAAGTGAATTTGATGTATTGCTTCAAATCTTGCAGAAAATCACTAACAATCTGCACTAACTAATCAGTGTGAAAATTAAAGAGAGCCCTGTGCTCTCTTTTTTATTTTGCAGAAATGAATAATCCAGAAATAATAATATTGAGATGAATTTAAAATTTAAAATAAAAATATAGTATCTAGAAAAAAGAAAAGGCTAACCCAAATAGGTAGCCTGATAAGGTAATATATGACTTGATGTATATCTCAATTCATCGCCTCGATAATATCTTCACACTAGCCAGATAAGTAAGAAGATTAATACATCTTAGTAAAATATAACTTTCGTTAAAATCACTAGTTTCAGGTATTTTAGATAAAGTACGTCTGATTCATTTTCAAAGGGCTTTTTTCATAATTATGTTTTGTGCTATAAAATAACCATAATGAGAAATAAATCACATTATTTTAAATAGTCACTAATATTCATGTTTAAAATAACTAAGCAATAGGTGAATATTAACTCACATCAGAAACAGTTCAATTTATTAGTTGTCAAAATACTGCTTTCACATTTCATTTATTATTTTCAATTCGAATCGAAATCTGATGATTATTTAATCAATATTCTAAAAATAAAAACGAAAAAACTATAAATCTTTGCATTCAACATAATGAAAAACACAAAAAACCATACATTAATTAAATTCTATTATATCACAATAACTTAATTATACTTTGATGTATAAATCACTACTTCTAGGTATATTTTTCTAATTCACTTCCATGCACATTATGGAAATGCAATTTGATTAAAAATAATAAATGAGCGAAATGTATGATGAGTGAATTTTTATTACCAGTACCCGTTTTGATCATTGATCATCAATCAATGACTTCAAAAACAGTGCTGTTTAACATCTTAGGAGACCTCGGTTATCCTGAAGACCTCATTACATTTTCAGAAAATTTAGCAGATGCAGAACAACAAATTTTCAATCAATTGCCAAATTTAATCTTTTTAGTGGTCACGCAACAGTCTGATATCTCATTCATACATAAAATTAAGAAAATCTATCCTTCAAGTAATCTCATCATTTTAGTCAATGAACAATCTGCTGATTTAACCTTACATGCGATTCAGATCGGTGCAACCGCCTATATGCTGATTCAACAACCGATTGAAGACACTTATAACCAACTGAAAACCATTTTAAGAGGTGGGGCTGCCCTGCACCCAACTTTTGCTAAATTTTTATTGAGTGAAACTTTTAGTCCGCAAAATGCAGCGCCGAAACAACTCAGTCTAAATCCAGCTGAATATCAAATTTTGGATATGGTCAGCCATAGTGCGACTCAAGAGCAGATGGTCAATGAATTAAAACTATCAACGTATCAAATTGATGGTTTTGTCAAAAATATCTATAGAAAAATTTGTAGCTACAGCTAAATTTAGCTGAGATAAAGTATTCAAAAATAAATCTATACTTAAAAAATACCAAAGGGAGCATCTGCTCCCTTTATTTATAACCCACATCTATTTAAATGCATCTAAAAGCACATGCTGTGAATTATGTGCCTCCTCTCCCTCTTGAACATGGGTACGAATCCAACGACCATCACTTTGGAGCAACCAAGCTTGCTGATTATCTTTTAGATAATTCACTAAACCTAATTGATAAATACGCTTTTTCAAGGCGGGATCCTCAATTGGGAAACAAGCTTCCACACGGTTAAATAAATTACGATCCATCCAGTCTGCACTTGAACAGTAAATCCGAGCATCGCCATTATTACTGAAATAATAAACTCGGGTATGTTCTAAGAAACGGCCAACAATAGAACGTACGCGAATATTTTCAGACAGCCCCGGTAAACCTGGACGCAAACAACAAATAGAACGAATAATTAAATCAATCTGCACACCCGCTTGTGACGCTTCATACAGTTTATTGATCAACTGAACTTCAGTTAATGCATTGACCTTGACAATGATTTGCGCAGGCTTACCTGCTTTAGCATTGGCAATTTCATTATCAATATAATTAATCAGTTGAGCATGTAAGGTAAATGGCGCATGCAGCAGTTTTTTCAACTTCGCCATTTTACCCATACCAGTCAGTTCTTGGAAAATGCGATGTACATCCTCACAGAGTTCTTTATCGGTGGTTAATAGGCCATAATCGGTGTAAATACGCGCATTGCCCGCGTGATAGTTCCCCGTACCTAAATGCACATAACGCACCAATTTATTATTTTCACGGCGTACCACCAAAATCATTTTGGCATGGGTCTTATAGCCCACGATGCCATACACCACCACTGCACCCGCTTCTTGTAATACATTGGCTACAGCAATATTTGATTCTTCATCAAATCGTGCACGAAGCTCAATTACTGCGGTAACCTCTTTACCATTACGTGCTGCTTCCGCTAAAACTTGCACAATTTCAGAGTCTGCGCCACTTCGATAAAGCGTTTGTTTAATGGCCAAAACTTGTGGATCACGTGCAGCTTCGCGCAGTAGGTTAATTACTGGTGCGAATGATTCAAAGGGATGGTGCAGCAAAATATCTTGTTTTTGCATCGCACTAAAAATGTTTTCAGATTTTTTGAGTACTTTCGGTATAACAGGAATATGTGCGTCATAACGTAGATGTGGACGTTTAAAGTTTGACAGTAAACGTGCAAGGTTAACTGGTCCATCTACTTTATAGAGTTGCTCTTCTTCTAAATCGAACTCATCAAGCAAATATTCATAAATATGCTGCGGACAATTTTCTGTCACTTCCAAGCGAACGGCGCGACCAAAACGACGTGAATTCAACTCACCTTTGAGGGCTTTAGCCAAATCTTCAACATCTTCATTTAAAGCCAAATCGGCATTACGCGTCACACGGAATTGGTAGCAACCCGTCGCCGTCATGCCGGGAAACAAATCAGAGACATGTTCATGAATAATTGCCGATAGCATCACATGATGCTCTTTGCCACCGGTTAATTCATCAGGAAGCCGAACGACACGTGGCAGCGAACGTGGTGCAGGTACAACGGCTAAGTCAATCTGACGGCCAAACGCATCCTTCCCTTCTAAAGTCACAATAAAATTCAACGACTTGTTGACCAAGCGAGGGAATGGATGTGCGGGATCTAAGCTAATTGGCGTTAAGACTGGAGCAACTTGCTCTTGAAAATATTTTTTCACCCATGCCGACTGTGCAGGGGTTAACTCACCACGACGTAAGAAGCAAATATCTTCTTCACGCAGTTTGGGTAAAATTTCTTGATTTAAAATACGATACTGGCGCTCAATTGCCGCATGCGCTGTCGCAGAAATTTCATCTAATACTTGTTTTGGTGTTAAGCCATCTGGACTGCGGCTTTCATTACCTAAGTCTAGCTGTTCCATCATTCCCGCAACACGAATTTCAAAAAATTCGTCTAAGTTACGTGAAAAGATCAGCAAGAAATTCATGCGTTCAAGTAATGGATGTATCGGATCAACCGCTTGTTCGAGCACACGCAGATGAAAGTCGAGAATCGATAACTCTCGATTAATATAACGATCATTATAAGTATATTCAGTAGGTACTTGCGCGACTTCAGCTGCGGTATTCATTTCAAACCCATATTAAAAAATGTGTGCTGTACTCAGTTTAGTATGCTTCAAATTTGTGACAATTTCATAAAAAAAGCCCATTAATATGAGCTTTTTGTTGTAATTCAAATCACTGCCATGCCATTTGACGAGTGTTTAGATCGTTCTTAATCTGGGATATGGCTATAACGCATATATTTTTGGATCATGCGCTTACGATAATTTAGCTTACGATCTTGTCGATTTTCATCATAATATTTTGGATTGGGTAAAATAGCCGCAATAAACGCTGCTTGCTCTCGACTCAAACTCCTTGAACTTTTACCAAAGTAGTGCTGTGTTGCAGCTTCTACGCCGTAAATGTTATCCCCAAACTCAACCGAGTTGAGATATACCTCTAAAATGCGTTGCTTCGTCCACATGCGCTCCATCATCCATGTTGCAACGGCTTCCTGCCCTTTTCGGATAAATGAACGCTTATTATATAAAAATAAGTTTTTTGCCAATTGCTGAGAAATGGTAGATCCACCTGCAACCACTTTGCCTTTATCTTTATTGCGTTCTAAAGCATTTTGCATGCCTTCCCAATCAAAACCTTTGTGTTGTAAAAACTTGCCATCTTCCGCGGCAACAACAGCATGTTTGACATAATCACTGATTTGGTCGTAATCACGCCATTCGTGTTTAATCGGTTTTGATGGCTCAGACCAATAATCTAAACGCATCATCATCGTCGATTCCACAGGATGTGTACGCCACCACACCAGACTACCAAAGATCCAAAGCTGTACCAAAAGCACAAGACTGACAAGAATTAACAATGTACGAACAATAAAGGCTTTCATGTCAGTGTGTTACTCCAGAAATTCTGTTTTTTCATGTTAAGCTTATTTTTAAATATTTTGACACAGTACAAGAATAGCATGTCTGAACTCAGCCCTCCTGCTGTATCAACCCGTAAGCTGCAAATCCAACTGTGGTGGATCACGGCACTCTTAATTACCATCAATGTTGGACTCTTTGGCTGGCAAGTGTTGCATGGAATGAACGTTAGCCAACCCGACACACTGGATGCTTTGCGTTGGGGTGCTGATTATGCACCTTTAACCTTTTTAGAGGAACCCATCCGCTTATTCAGCAGTATGTTTTTTCATTTTGGCCTGATTCACCTGATGTTGAATATGTGGGCTTTGTATATTTTTGGCAGTGTTGCCGAGCAAATGTTAGGTCGTTTCTACTTCCTCGGCCTGTATGTTTTAGCCGGACTCATGGGAAGTTTATTGAGTGGTTATTTAACCATTCAAGATAGCTATGCATTATTGGCCGAAGGTGCAGCCAATCAGCAACTTTTTCCGAGTATTGGTGCAGGCGCATCGGGTGCAGTGATGGGACTGGGTGCAGCGCTGACGATTATTTCGCTGCTCCCCATGTTACCTCAACAGCAATTTTATCTGGATAAAAAAACCTTATTGATGGTGATGGGGATTAACCTCGCGATGGGCTTTATGATTAGTGGGATTAACAATGCCGCGCATATTGGCGGCATGTTGATGGGCGCTGCCTTGGCTTTCATTTGGTATGTGGGACAAAAATTACATCAATCCCTAATCATTCAAATGATCGGTCTAATCACCGCAGCTGTCGGATGCTACCTGTTTTATCTGCATTGCCAACAATTAATCCAACCGATTTTACCGCTTTGGGAACACTTTATCCTGCTGATGAAGCAATCTCTCGCAGCACGTTAAACAGTGGAATGAACCCTGTGGCTATCAACACAGATATGTTGAAAACACATCAAATCATGTCTAAACCTGGACTGCGCACTGGGTTCCTGCTCCACTCTTAACTTGCTCGGCTGTTAACCATCTCCCCCCTTAACTATTTAGTTCACGTAAGCTTTCTAAGGGTGGGATGTCGCAAAGATAACTTAAGCGATAACGTCCGATCAATGTACAGACTAAGGTCATGACCAGTGGGAGGATCAACCAAATCTCTGCATGTAGCTGGATGGTCAGTTCCATTTTATAACTGACAATCGCACTGATCACTTCAGCAAAAATACATGCCACAACACCCGAAATTAGCCCCATCAAACCAACTTCCAAACTGAGCATCGACTTTAACTTTTGCTTGGAACTGCCGAAGGACCGCAGTAATGCCACTTCTTTTTTGCGTTCATCCATAAATAAGTTCAAACATGCGACCAAAACTAAAATGCCTGAAATACTGACCAACAGCGCCAAGATGGTAATAATCTGAACCAATACACTGACGATGCGTTTGATCTCATCCAAAATTAGACTGACATCAATAAACACGGTATTCGAAAACTGCTGAATTAGACCAATTAACTGATTTTTATCTTGCGGTGGAACATAGAAGCTCCCCAAGTAACTACCGGCATTTTCATCCATGGTTTGGGGAGAGAAAATAAAGAAGAAATTTGGACTAAAGCTTTCCCACTCCACACTGCGAAGGTTGATCACCTTGGCTTGTAAAATCCCTTCAGGAAGGCTAAAACTCAGTCGATCTCCAATTTGAATACCCAGTTCTTGTGCGGTTTTCACTTCTACCGATACTTCATTGACCTGTTGAAACTGCTGATTGCCCGCGATGATTTGATTATCTTTTGGAAAAGTTGCAGCCTGTGTGAGATTCAATTCACGGCGTAATGAATTATTGCTTTTAATTAAGGCATCCGAAAAAGGGAGATCATTTTTGGCAACTAATCGTCCACGAATATTCTGGTACATCGGCGTCCCTTGCCAACCATGCTGCTTGAGTTGTTGATTAAAATCCTGCAACTCAAATGGCGGTAATCCATAGACAAATTGGTTAGGTGTCCCTTGTGGTAATTGTTGTTGCCAACGTTCCAGCAAATCTGTACGTAATACCGCTAAAACCGTAATCAGACTTAGACCCAATGCTAATGCGGTAATTTGAAATGCCGTTTGATACGGTGTGCGTATATACGCTGAGATTTTCGTCCCCCAACTTTTCAAAGCCTTTAAACTGAGCCAGACCATCATATATAGGCCAACACACAGGAAGATGATGGCGCAAATCAGCCACAGGGTGAGTTGTAAATTTTCAGTTAAAACCACACAAAACACCACCAAACTGAGTGTTCCGAAACTTAGCATCCAAAGCATGGAACGTACAGAACGCTCTTGTTGTCGTATCACCCGTGCTGGCGGCGTCCCTAATAATTGCCAAAGACTCGGAAGAACAAACCCTAATAGCACAATCGCACTGGTAAATATTGCGATTGGAAGCGGGCCAAGCAGCATAGACAGGGCTGAAAACTCTAATTGTAAATTTGGAATCAGCTGTAGCATCAGTTGCAATAAGCCAAACCCCAATCCCAGACCAATCAAACTTCCAAACAGGATTGAAAGCCCGAGTACAACCAACAGTAAAGCCAGATAAGCACTTAATATTTGCTGTTTGGTCGATCCAATACAGCGCATCAATGCAATAGCATCTTGATTTTGTTGTACATAGCGCTGGCTGGTTAATGCGATGGCGATGCCACAAAGTAGAATGGTTAAAATATTCGCCAGTTGTAAAAACGTTTCAAGATTGGCAATCGGCTTCATCAAGCGGGTATTGCCTTCACTGGCATTTCTCAGTTTTAAACTGCTTTGAGCCGCATCTTGAACCTGCGTATTATTTGGGTTGGCAGCACGGTCTTCAGATTGATCACCAAATTTCTGCTTATACAGTTTTTCAAATCTCTGGGTATTTTGTGCATCTCCTGCCATTAACAGGCGATATTCAATCCGACTCCCGACTTGGATGGCATTGGTTCTCGCCACCTCAGACTGCGCAATTATAACCGTCGGTGAAAAACCACTGAAGCCAAGCTCTTGATTGGTGTCATGAATGATTTTGGCACTGACTTGAAAAGCAGCATCAGCAATATTGATCTGATCTCCCACTTTTACGCCCAACAAATCCATAGCACGCGGACTTAACCAAACCTCACCTGCTTGTATGGAGCGGTTTAGTTTCGGTTCTGTTTCGAGTTCACCTCTTAATGGAAATGCAGCATCAACGGCTTTGACATTAACCATGACAAATTGCTGATCAGTGTGCGCCATGCTGCTAAATAGCGTGACATTCGATTGTTTTAATTGCTGTGCTTTGGCTTGTTGTCGCCACTCTTGTGGAATTGGTTCATTGCCTGTCAGCACCAAATCTGCTGCCAACATTTCAGCAGCTTGTAGCGCTACAGCATTTTGAATTTGTACATTACTAAACTTTAAAGCCGTGGTGGCACTGATCGCCAAGGTCAGTGTGATCAATAATAAATACACACCCGTGGTTTTAAAACTCAGCTGTAAGAGTGGTCGAAACAGTGCCAAAAGATTCATGCAGCATCTCCTGTTCGATGCTCAATCAATTGACCATTGACCAATTCAAAATGGCGCTGACATTGACGGGCCAAATCGGCATCATGCGTCACCAATACCAAAGTGGTTCCCATTTCACGATTTAACTGAAATAACAGTTGTTCAATTTCCTGTGCCGTTGCACTGTCTAAATTACCTGTTGGTTCATCTGCAAAGATCAGATCGGGTTCACTCACCAAAGCACGGGCAATCGCAACCCGTTGCTGCTCACCACCGGATAAAACTTTGGGAGCTTGATGCGCTTGTCGTTCTAGTCCGACCTTTGCTAACAGTTTTAATGCTTTTTCTTCTGCGGCTTTGACCTGAAAATTTGCTTGTAGCCGTAGCGGCAGCATGACATTTTCCAGAGCCGTTAAATGTGGCAACAACTGGAAAGACTGAAAGACAAATCCAATATGAGCCAAACGGACTTGAGCACGCTGTTCTTCATTTAATAAATGAATATCTTGACCACAGACCCGTAATTGTCCCGAACTGGCCTGATCTAGTGTTGCCAAAATACCCAACAAGGTGGATTTACCTGAACCAGAACGACCAGTAATCGCAACTTGTTCCCCTGCAAAGATTTCAAGATCGAGTTGTTCAAAGATCGATAACTGTTTTTGTGGAAGTTGTATCTTTTGTGTCAATTGCTGTGCAGAAATAATCGCCTGTGGCATGATGTCAACATCTGTCGTGAGTTGGGTCATATCTTCCCTATATGCAAAATCGCATTCAAAATAATCGTCTATTGAGTTACTTGCTGGCTATTGCACTGATGTTCTGCCCGATGCTGCTCTCTGCCAAAACCATTATGATTTTGGGCGATAGCTTAAGTGCGGGTTATGGTGTTTCAGTGCAGCAAGGCTGGGTTCACTTATTACAAAAACGTCTAGACCAACAGTATCCGAAACAACATAAAGTGGTCAATGCAAGTGTCAGCGGTGAAACCACCAGTGGTGCTTTGGCACGACTGCCTAAACTGTTGCAGACCCATCGTCCAGACCTTGTGGTGATTGAGTTAGGTGGTAATGACGGTTTACGCGGACAACCCCCTGCACAAATTCAAAAAAATTTAGCGCAGCTGATTCAAAAAAGCCAACAGGCCAAATCGAAAGTGATTTTATTTGGAATGAAAATTCCACCGAATTATGGCAAGGCATATAGCCAAGCTTTTGAAAATAACTATCAAGTGTTGAGCCAACAGTACAAAATCAAATTATTACCTTTCTTTATGCAAGGGGTGGCGGGACATAAAAACTTAATGCAACAAGATCAGATTCACCCTAATGCCAAAGCGCAACCAATTTTGCTGAACAATGCTTATCCATTAATTAAAGCAAACTTATAAATTTAGTGGGTGAAAATGGATTCGTTAAAAAAGGCGCTTCATTTGAGCGCCTTTTTTTAAATCTTGTATTTACTGTAGTTTGCTTAGAAATCGTAGAAGCTTACTTCACCCGTTTCGAGTGAATACTCAGCGCCCACCACTTTTAATTTGCCTTGCGCAATTAAGTTTTCAAGGACTGCTGAACCATGACGCAGTTGATTCACTGAGGCAAAAACATTTGAACGTACTGCATGCATTGAAAGTTTTTCGAGGTCATCTTTCAATTCAGTTTGCATGAGTATTTCTACAGATGGACGAACGCGGTTCACAATCGACATCAAGTTTGCTGATGGTGGTGTCGCAGGGTTAGTTAAAGCTTCAATCGTAGAATGAATTGCGCCACAGTGTGTATGACCCAATACAATGACCACAGGACATCCAAAGCTTTCTGCTGCAAATTCCACGCTACCGACTTGAGACGGTGCCACAATATTACCTGCAACACGAATCACGAATAAATCGCCTAAGCCTTGATCAAATACCATTTCAGCAGGAACACGTGAGTCTGAACACCCTAAAATAATTGCAAAAGGTTCTTGGCTTTCGGCCATTTCAGCACGTTGTTGATGCGTCAAAAGCTTTGGGTGATTCGTTTCACCGTTTACAAAACGTTGATTCCCTTTTTTTAAACGATCTAAAGCTTCTGCTGCTGCTAGCATGTTCTAATTACCCTTATCCGAAGTTGCAATATTTTAATCCCAGTCGAATCGATTGTCACTTGCAAAAACAATTGCTGTGAATTTTTTCTACGACGATGCAACTTGATAGAAAATGCTACTCTACATTCATCAAAAAAAATTATTTTTTCTGTAATGGTTCACATTATTAAAACGCAAGTTTAACCACGTCAAAAAAGCAATGGATGACAAAGGTCATTTTTAATTTACAATATATTTCATAAATATACGCTTTTGCTATTTCAGCCCATTCTGATAATAGTCATATAAATGATCTAAAAAATATATCGATTCGATTTAACTGGGGTAAACGTCAATGAAAGGACATCATTCACGCATTTTTGGCTTTTTCAAGCTAGCAACAATTTGCTGTATGACGTTTACTGCCAACAACACTTTGGCTGCAAATCCGTCTCCCATCAGCAAAAACTTTGCCGTACCCTCTATCGTGCAAAATTATTTGAGCCAAGAGCGTAAAGCGGCAGGTTTAGTCACACATAGTGTTCAAGTCGGCAATGTGAATTGGAGTTATAGCGAAGGCGGTCAACGCTCTAAACCGACCATCTTGCTCATTCATGGTTTAGGCGGCACACGTGATAATTGGAATCGTGTTGCGCATTATTTAACACCGAACTATCACGTGATCATCCCTGACCTTCCGGCCAATGGCGATACACATGTGCCGGTCGATTTTGATGTCTCAGTGCCGAATGTCACGGAACAACTACGCCAGTTTGTCCTTAAAATAGATATTGAAGATAAACTGAATGTTGCAGGTCACTCATTGGGTGGTTCCATTGCCACGGTATATGCCTCTCAATATCCTTTTGATACCCAAAGTTTATTTTTACTCAACAGCGCGGGCATTTATAAACAGGCCAATACCAGTTACACCCGCGACCCGTATAAACTTAAAAATTTAATCGTTTCAAAACCGGGGGATTTAGATGATGTCATGCATAAACTCATGCAAAATCCGCCCAATGTTCCGACACAGCTTAAAGAAGCGCAGGAGAATATCTTAATTGCGCGTGCGCCCTTCACCAGTAAAATGATCGATCAAGTCGTCACGCTCAATCGAATCTACACCCCTGAAACTTTTGCTCGTTTAACACGAACAGTAGAAGCCCCAACCCTGATCCTTTGGGGCAAACAAGATAAAATCTTTAATGTGGAAGTGGCTGGCGAACTCAAGTCTTTACTGAAACGTGCAGAAACCCCAGTGATTTTAAATAACGTCGGTCATATGCCAATCTTAGAAGCTGAACAACAAGTTGCAGAGCATTACTTGCCTTTCCTTGCGAAAAGTCAAAAGTTTAAAAACCCTTTGGTAGATAAACTGATTCAGTTAAACTGAGCATTCGCCATTTTTAGATACCCATGACTGGGACTTCAGGGAAAGTATGCAGAAAAATCCGATGATTGAGCAGTTGATTGACGCTCAACTGAACTTTTTAGATCAGAGCTTTTCACACAATGATACCGTAGCCACTGAATTCACCCACTTTTATCAATGGTTTCGTAAACAATCTTTGCAGCAGATTTGGAGTTTTGATCAAATCAATGCTTTGTTGCAAAAACAAATTTTAAATACCCCTGCAAGTCAATTTCTGATTGAGCAAATTGCTGAACATATCAAATTTGCACTGATTCATCCTGCAAATGACAGCACCACGATTGCCGAAATCATTCCTGTGTTGACCATCGATAAAATTGCACAGTATGTGGCCAGTAAACAAGGACATCGTCAGCGTTTAATTCATACCATGGTCAACAATCCTGCATTTTCAGCCATGATCAGTCAATTGATTCAACATGCGATACAAGATTATTTAGATAATTCGGTGATTGCAAAATCGGTACCCGGTGTTTCACGATTTATGAAAATGGGGAAATCGGTACTGGAAAATGTCACAGATACCAATTTAGATAATGCGGTCAGCAAATACTTGCAAAAGAATATTTTAAAACTCAGTCAAATGAGTGAAACCGTGTTAAATCAGCACTTTGATGATCATAAGCTGTACCATTTTCAAGCCAATTTGTGGCATAAAATTAAAGCGCTGCCAGTTTCGGTATTAAAGAACTATGTTGAAGTTCAGGACTTGCCGCAAACGGTTGCCATGGGTCATGAAATTTGGGACTTTATGCGACAGTCCGAGTATATGAAACAGCAAGTGCATGATGGCGTATACGCTTGGTACGTGCGTAATGCAGAACGCCCTTTTGATTTATTGCTACGTGATTTAAATATTGATGAAGCGTTAATTCAGCATGAACTTCAAAACTTACTCAATCCAATCGTTCAACAAATGATTGAGTCGGGTTATTTGCGTGAGCGTTCACGTCTCTATTTAGAACAATTCTACTACTCAAGTGAAGCACTGAAAATTTTAAATATCCCAACATAAAAAAAGCCGCGTTAAGCGGCTTTTTTTTGGACATACTTAGAACTGGTATTTCAAACTTGCATAATAAGCTCGACCCGGCTCGTTATATGTTTGGTTGACCGTTTTATCACGCAGTTTTTGCTCATCAAATAGGTTATTCACACCGATACGAGCACTTAAAGCCGCATTAAATTTATAACCAAAGTTAATGCCTGCAATGCCATAACTTTTCACGCTATCCATCGCCAAGCCATCTTTGCTTTCAAGACTGGTTTCTGCATATTGACGTGGTTTTTGACGTCCATATTGGGTATAGACAAAGTTACTGTCTAATCGATCCGTGATGTTGTAGTTCAAAATAGAGTTTAGTGTGTAATTCGGAATCACTGAAAGCGGGTTGCCTGTACGTTTATCTTCAGAGTTGATCATATAGGTGACGTTATTGGTCCACGTGATATCACCCCAATCCAAAGAAATACTTCCTTCAACACCTTCTACCAAGGCTTCAGGCGTATTCATCCAACGCAGTACATTATATGTTGTTCCATTTACTTCTAGTTCTTCTAGACGTGTATCCCCTGCAACGATCTTATTTTTATAATCATTACGGAACCATGCAAAGCTTGCATTTACGATGTCTTTTTCAAACTGTACACCTAATTCTTTATTCACTGAAGTTTCAGGTTTGAGATCGCCATTACCTTGTAATAGACATTGGCTCAGCCCAATCGGACAGCCATTACCGCGAGTGCTTAACAGATAACCTTCCGCATTTTGGTACATATTAGGTGCTTTATACGCCTTAGCTACACCACCTTTTAGTGTCCAATAGTCACCAAGTTTTTGCGTAATATTGAGACTTGGACTCCAGCTATCTCCCGATTTACTATGATTATCATAACGCAGTGCCAAAACAACATCGGTGCTTTCGCCCAAATTCATATTATTTTCAATATAGGCCGACGCAATCCGTGAATCCATTTGTGAACGGTCACCTGAAGTCAGCGCATCACCAAAACCGCCTGCGCCAGCTTGTGTATTAACCGTATCGGTAAAGTCATCTTCGACCCACTCAGCGCCTAAAGTTAATACTTGTGGGACATACCATTGGAACGGCAGATTGGCTTCTGCATTAAAGCGAATGGTTTCTAGATGTGACGTTTGTTTATTCTCGAGATTATTAATCTGACCCTCTGTACTACCGCCTGTACCTTCAGGTAAGCGCTTATTTTTGGTTTTGTCATATTGCGCTATGAGTTTACTGTCACCCCAACCCCAAGTACCTTCATGAGTTAATGCAAAACTATCACGATAAATGGTATTGGTTTCTTCACCGATTAAAGCCGATAAAATTGGTGCTTTGTTTGGATCGGCTGGATCAAATACACTGTTTTGACTGTCGCCTGCAAAACGGTTGCCTTGGCGGCCAACACTTGCATCAAACATCAAGACTTGTTGATCATTCAACTGCCAAGCCAAGCGCCCAGCAATATCTTTATTCTCTACGCCTTCTCGACCCGCCATACGCGCGCCATTGTCCATTAAGGCATTAATATCCGCAGCATCTGAATCGGTTTTGTTATAACTACCGTAGAAACGATATGAAAGGACATCTTTGAGAATTGGGCCGCTTAAGTTAAAGCTTTCACGGTGACTTGCGCCCTCTTTAGCATCTTCAGGCTGATTGGTAAAAACCTCCACAGAGCCATGCACGTCGTTGGTCACTTTCTTGGTTTTAATATTGACCACACCACCCATCGCACCTGAACCATAACGCGCTGCAGCTGGACCACGCAGCACTTCAATTGATTCAATAGCATCTGCAGGTACCCAGTTCGAATCACCACGTGTATCACGCTCACCGCGCCAGCCATAACGTACTGAGTTTCTCGAATTTACTGGCTTGCCATCAATTAAGATCAACGTGTTTTCAGGCCCCATACCACGGATATCAATCTGACGGTTATTACCACGTTGGCCTGTGGCACTGTTACCAGTCAAATTCACACCCGGCATACGGCGCACATACTCTGAAATATCATTCACAACCGGCATTTTTTCTAAATCTTCTGCCGTAATTTTTGAAGCACCTAATGATTGTTTAACTTGTTCTGCTGCAGTAACAACAATAGTTTCCATTTTAACTGCAGATTCATCGACTGCTTCTGCTGCTTCATTCGCATGGCTGAGGCTTACCATTGCGCTAAGAACTGAAAGTGTAAGCGTTGATTTTAATAGTTGTTTGGTCATTGAGTGCTTCCAAATAAACGTATTTATGGAGAAATCTAGAATAATGTGTTGCACATTGTAACCACCACAAACAATATTGCAATTAATTTTAATAATCATTCTCATTTATATTTGTGATATAGCTTATCATTTTGATGTAGAAACCCTAGAAATATCTGAAAATCTTCGTTTTTTTGATTTAGACAATAAAAAAGCCGCAACGTTGCGGCTTTTTATAAAAATACTGAACTTATTTGAAATAAGCACCTTCAGTATTACTGTGATCCGTTTGGTCAACAACACGCATTAACTCAGGTACATGCTGCTTCAATGTTGTTTCAACACCTTGTTTCAAGGTTAAATCGATTGAAGAACAACCTTGACAACCACCACCGAATTTAAGTACTGCAGTTAAACCATGTTCTGCATCTTCAACCACTTCTACCAGTGCACAGTTACCACCATGACCTGCAAGGCCAGGGTTAATTTCTGACTGTAGAACATAAGTGATACGCTCTTCTACAGAAGCATCTGGACCCACACGTGGCACTTTTGAGTTTGGTGCACGGAATGTTAACTGACCACCAAAACGGTCTTTGTTATAGTCAATCACCGCATCCAAAAGATATGGAATAGACGGTGTGTCAATAAATGCAGGGAAATCTGGATAGTCTTGTTTATAGTCTGTAGGCACAACTTCTTCTGGTGCACTGTAAGCCATACAACATTCAGCACGTGGCGTACCCGGATTTTCCACAAAAACACGTACACCAATGCCCGGTGTATTTTGTTTATCCAAAAGATCTTTCAAATACTCTTGGGCATTTGGAGTGATCAATAGGTTTGGAATTTCTTCAGCAACTGCTGTGCTGTTGTTCTCAGTCGACATTACAATATTTCCTCAAGCTGAAGTCGCTATTTTAACTTAAGATGCGGGGCATTAGAAAAAAATCAACTAAAATTGTCGGAATTATTCTGAAAGTTCACGCTTTAGGCAGATTTAATGGCATTATTGAGCATAAATTTTAACAAGTAGAATAGTCATATATGTTGGGCCTACCCTTTAACCACACCGTGACCATTATCCTGATTACGGTGGTGATTTCACTGATTGCATTTTCAAATCAGAAAGTGATGAATCGTTTGTTATTTTGGCCGCCAGCCCTCAGTCGTGGCGAATATGACCGATTTATTAGCCATGGTTTTATTCATGCAGATGGCGCGCACCTATTGTTCAACATGATTACCTTATTTTTCTTTGGTAGCGTGATTGAAAGTTTTTATCGCCAATATTTCTTCGACATGGGCTTTGTATTGTTTTATTTAGGCGGTTTGATCGCTGCGATTATTCCGAGTTATTTAAAACATAAGCATGATACCCATTGGGCAAGTTTAGGGGCTTCTGGGGCAGTATCTGCAGTACTCTTTGCTTATATCTTGTTTGAACCGTGGAAACTGATTTTTGTATTCTTTATTCCTGTTCCTGCGATTATTTTTGCCGTGCTGTATGTGGCTTATAGTATTTGGTCAGGTAAACGTGGCAACAGCAATATTAACCACAGCGCACACCTTTGGGGCGCAGCATATGGTGTAATCATAACGATTATTCTTGAACCGAAGCTCATTCCACATTTCTTAAGTCAGTTATTAAACGTTCCTTTCTAACATTAAGTTTAAAAAATCAGCCTGATGTAACCAGTAAAATGACAGCCTAAACCGTTTCAGTTTAGGCTTTTTTATTGTGCTGCGTTAAACCGAAATGTCCTTTAATTTTTTCTTTAGCCAATTTCCCACATCTACAACACTGCACTTTAAATATCGAGCTAAACAATTTCACAGCAGATTGAAACGCTATCTATCCTTGCCCTGATTTAAACTGAAATGACACAGAATAAAAAAGGGAAAATTCCAATGAAAATAGTCCTGATGTTCTCAAGTTTGCTGTTGACCTGCGTGTTGAGTGCTTGTGCCGTTCACACCCGTGAAGGCAGTATCGTGGTCGACCCAGATCGTAATCACTACCCTTATAAGTACCCAGATCGCCATGGCGACTTTTGCCCGCCCGGACAGGCTAAAAAAGGCCGTTGTTGATTTGCCGTTGCTGATTTCATACCCTCTTCTTTTAAGCCTTCAAAACGAAGGCTTTTTCAATTCCGACAATAAAAATTGACGCTGTATATTCTACGAAAGTTCACAAAAGCACATGACAAATCATATAAATCTGGCACTTTATGCCACCCTATTTTTTAATTTGGCATAGATAATGTATACATCTGTATATTAATGACAAAATTAGCTGAGATATTTTGCATGTCGAGTTCAACTGAAGGTCTTCAATTTCCCATTTCGGCTTCAAACCAAAAGCCGAGTACATCTAAAACTGGTCGTGAAATTATCGCTGAAGCCTTAGCTGCAGTTGACCATCACTCTTCTGTACGTGCAAAACAAGAAAAAAACTGGCGTAAAAAATATCCTGAATATTTTAAAGCCTTGGTTGAACAAGGGATTCAATCATCTGAAGCAGCGATCAACATTGCTGAGCAAGGTTTAAATAAAGCGCATCACGTCTTTGAGTTTTATCGTGATCAAGAAAAGCATACGCTCAAAGATGCAGTAGCTTTGACTGCACATCCGCTGCATACCGTGAAGTTAAAAGGTGAAAGTGACGCAGCGCCTGAGTGGTATGTGCCCTATCATGGCCAAAAACTGCAAGGTGAGGCTTTACTGGCTCAGATTCAAAAATGGCAAGATGCTGGCATTATTGAAGCAAGTCATGCCGACGCATTACGTGAAGCCATTGCACACCCAGAATGGTTCGATTTGTCAGATCGGACTATGGTGCTTTTTGGTGCTGCCTCCGAAGCTGGCCCTCTGACGTGGTTAGCAAAATGGAAAGCCAATATTGTGGCAATCGACCTCAATAATGAACGTGTTTGGGATCGAATCTTAAGCACGGTTCAGGCCGGTAATGCCACTTTATATGCACCAAGTCTCGACGCTGTGCATGAAGACACATCCATTCAAGAACTAAAACACAAATTGGGCGCCAATTTACTGACACACATTCCTGAAATTGCACAGTGGCTTGCACAAAGTGAACATCAACTTGATCTGGCTGCAATTGCCTATTTAGATGGTGAAAAGCATGTTCGTGTTGCAATGGCGATGGACAGCATCATGGCTTATGTCAGCCAGCAAAAAGCCGACACCAGCTTGATGTTTATGTGTACTCCGACCGATGTCTATGCGGTGCCAGAAGAGATTGTTACGGCAGCGCAAGCCAAATTCCAAAACCGTGCTTCTGCACAAAAGCTTTTGACGCAAAGCATTGCCAAAGTCACAGGTCAGCATTTCTTTAAGCAAAATAATGAGCAAACCACCACAGCAGACAATGGAAAATCCTATGGTATCGCTGACTGTTTGGTGGTGGAACAAGGTCCTAACTACGCACTTGCAAAACGTATTCAACAATGGCGCGCAACTGTCGCACGTCAAAATGGTCAGCGGGTTAGTATCAATATTGCGCCATCCACCACGACCCGCTCAGTGACGAAGAATCCATTATTAAAAGCCGCATTTAATGGTGCGAGTTTATTTGATGTGGAATCGTTTCAACCTGAAACCACCAATGCACTCATGGCGGCTTTATGGATTCATGACTTGAGAAACCCTCAATCGGTTGCTAACCCTGAAACAGCGCTGGATCATCCTTTAGAACTCATGATGCATGGTGCCAACCATGGTGGCTTATGGCGTGTGGCTTATTTGGCGCGTACCGCCTTACCTTTTGCGGCGCTGTATGGTTTTGCTGAAGATAAATTGCCCGTGAAAAAGGTATTGGGTCTGTTTAAAAAAGCATAATTGCATTGGTTTAAATCATTACTGAACTTTGCAAAGTTTCAACTTGCTAGTTTGATTGTTCTAATTCAGCTCAGTCACCCCATTCAAATCGGTGATGACTGAGATTGAGCCATAAAAAAACGCTGCCGAAGCAGCGTTTTTTTATATCTGGAATTTGAGTTGCTTAGAACACTTTCAAGAATAACCAGTACAAGCAACCTGATAGACAGATCGTTGCAGGTAAAGTAAAGACCCAAGCCGATAGAATGGTTTTCACTGTTGCAAAGTTCAGACCCGATTTATTCGCGACCATAGTACCTGCAACCGCAGAGTTAAGTACGTGTGTAGTCGATACTGGCATACCAAAACCATCTGCAGCAGCAATCGTTGACATAGCAACAAGCTCGGCAGACATACCCTGACCATAGGTCATGTGGTTTTTACCAATACGCTCACCTACAGTCACGACAATACGTTTCCAACCCACCATGGTTCCAAGACCCAGTGCCAATGCAACAGCGACTTTCACCCATGTTGGAATGTACTGTAAGAACGAATCTAAGTGACTACGATATTCCTTCACTGTCTTTTGTTCAGCTTCTGCCATTGCTGGTAGTTGTTCAGCTTTATCTAGACGTTTAAAAGCAGTAGTACTGAGGTACATGTCATTACGAATCGAAGATACTTCTTGTTCAGGAATATCTTTTAAGTCGCCATACTGCGCAACACGCTCACCTAAATGATCGGTCAAACTTGCCAAAGCTGGCACAACTTCTGGGCTGACTTCTTTGGTTTGAATGTATTTGGTGAGTACATCACGTGCTTGTGCATCAGGAATATCCTTATGCTCTGCGTAGATCGCAGTCGCAGTTTGAGCAGATAACTGATGGAAAGATTGAATATGTTGATTATCTAAGTTCTTATTCAATGAATAAGCCAATGGCACACATCCGATCAAAATCAGCATGATCAGACCCATACCTTTTTGACCATCATTTGAACCGTGCGCAAAACTTACACCTGTACAGGTAAAAATCAAAATTGCACGAATCAGTGGTGGTGGCGGCTTATTGCCTTCTGGTGGTTGAAACAGTTCAAGCTGTTTGCGGAAAATACGCTTCACCAACAAGAAAACGAGAGCCGCAAATGCAAAACCAATCAGTGGCGAGAACAATAACGCCTTACCGACTTTAAGCACCTGCTCCATATCTACACCGCTCGCACCACCGCCTGCATTTAACAGGTAGTTCATGATGCCAACGCCAAGAATAGAACCAATCAAAGTATGCGAACTAGACGCAGGGATGCCTAAGAACCAAGTTCCTAAATTCCACAAAATCGCTGCGATCAACATAGCGAAAACCATGGCAAAGCCAGCACCTGAACCGACATTCATAATCAATTCAACAGGTAACAAGGCAATAATGCCGTAAGCGACTGCACCACTGGCAACCATTACGCCTAGGAAGTTACAGAAACCCGCCCACATTACCGCAACCGGTGCTGACAAGGCGTTGGTATAAATCACTGTTGCTACTGCATTTGCAGTGTCATGGAAACCATTTACAAATTCAAAGCCAAGTGCGATGAATAAGGCTGTGCCCAATAAAATCATTGAATAAAGACTTAAAGGCGGAACATGCGCTAAATCGGCAGTCACCTGAAAACCAATATAAATCAACGTTGAAATAATCACCGTTAAAAATACCGGCATAAAGAATTTCGGTGTAGGCACATGAACATTCGTAGACTTTTGAGTAGTCGACGTGTGCGCTGAATCTACGGGAGTTTGTTTAGAATTCATGCAGGCAGGAATAGAGGATTTTAAAATCCCCATATTGTTCAATTTAATTATGACAATTATATGACAAAGCGGTGTCATATAAAGCAATTTTTCATGCTTTATTTGTTTTTTTAAAGTGTTAAAAACCGACTTTTATACTCTACTTTCATAAAGTAAATCAGTTGTTTAAGCTTCATATTCAAACTTTAATTTCTTTGAAACCCAATGTTTCAACTTATATTTCATCTGTCATCTTTTTTTTTCATATTGCATAGCCCTACTGTTTGTTTTTCAAGCTTGCCTGAGCAATATGACAAATTCATGAAGCTTTCCATACATTTATATGAAATTGGTATATGAAATTAACAAGTTGCAATATTGCTCATTAATTCAACAAGCTAATAATTGCGCGCTGTAAAGATGGTTGAATATCAATAAAACTGCAATGAATTCTGTTAATATATTTGCCGATTTTATATTCCATCGGATTGGGGTTATTTATGTCCACGCTTGCCACCCTAAAAGAGCTGCTCGCTCAACGGATTCTGATTATCGACGGTGCAATGGGCACCATGATTCAGCGTCATAAACTCGAAGAAGCTGACTACCGTGGTGAGCGTTTTGCAGATTGGGCATCTGACCTCAAAGGCAATAATGACCTATTGGTGTTGACTCAGCCGCAAATCATTCAAGGCATTCATGAAGCCTATCTCGATGCTGGTGCAGACATTATTGAAACCAACAGCTTTAACGGCACAAAAGTTTCAATGTCTGACTACCACATGGAAGATTTGGTATCAGAGATCAACCGTGAAGCAGCGCGTATTGCCAAAGCCGCTTGTGAAAAATACTCAACGCCTGAAAAACCGCGTTTTGTAGCAGGTGTGCTTGGCCCGACTTCACGTACTTGCTCGATCTCGCCAAATGTAAATGACCCTGCATTCCGTAACATTACTTTTGATGAGCTGAAAGAAAACTATATTGAAGCTGCACATGCCCTGATTGAAGGCGGTGCGGACATTCTGCTCATTGAAACCGTATTCGATACCTTAAACTGTAAAGCTGCCATTTTTGCAGTGAAAGAAGTGTTTAATCAGCTGGGCTATGAATTGCCATTGATGATTTCAGGCACCATTACCGATGCCTCTGGCCGAACTTTAACTGGCCAAACTGCTGAAGCGTTCTGGAACTCTGTGCGTCATGGTGATTTATTGTCGATTGGCTTTAACTGTGCCCTAGGTGCAGATGCCATGCGTCCGCATGTAAAAACCATTGCTGACGTTGCCGATACTTTTGTTTCGGCGCATCCGAACGCTGGCTTACCAAATGCCTTCGGCGGTTATGATGAAACCCCTGAACAAACTGCTGCCTTTATTAAAGAATTTGCAGAAAGTGGCTTGATTAACATCACTGGCGGCTGCTGCGGTACAACGCCGGATCACATCCGTGCTATTGCCAATGCCGTAAAAGACATTGCGCCGCGCCAAGTGCCAGAAACCAAACCCGCTTGCCGTCTCAGCGGTTTAGAGCCGTTCAACATTACAGAAGATTCGCTGTTTGTAAACGTCGGTGAACGTACCAACGTGACAGGTTCTAAAAAATTCCTACGTTTAATCCGTGAAGAAAACTTTGCCGAAGCTTTAGAAGTTGCACAGCAGCAAGTTGAAGCCGGTGCTCAGATTATCGACATCAACATGGATGAAGGCATGCTGGATTCAGAAGGCGCAATGGTGCACTTCCTGAATCTTGTAGCCTCTGAGCCTGAAATTTCACGTGTGCCTATCATGATTGACTCATCAAAATGGGAAATCATTGAGGCAGGCTTAAAATGTGTACAAGGTAAAGCGGTTGTAAACTCGATCTCCCTCAAAGAAGGCTATGACGAGTTTGTGCATAAAGCGCGTTTGTGCCGTCAGTATGGCGCTGCCGTGATTGTGATGGCCTTTGATGAACAAGGTCAGGCAGATACTGCTGCACGTAAAAAAGAAATCTGTAAACGCTCTTATGATGTATTGGTGAATGAAGTGGGCTTCCCTGCTGAAGACATCATTTTTGACCCGAACGTGTTTGCAGTGGCAACAGGTATCGAAGAACACAACAACTATGCTGTGGACTTTATTGAAGCAACAGGCTGGATCAAGCAAAACTTACCACATGCGATGATTTCAGGCGGTGTGTCTAACGTATCGTTCTCCTTCCGTGGTAATGAACCTGTACGTGAAGCGATTCACTCTGTGTTCTTGTACCATGCCATCAAGCAAGGCATGACCATGGGTATTGTCAACGCTGGTCAAATGGCGATTTATGATGATATTGATGCTGAACTGAAAGCTGCGGTTGAAGATGTGATCTTGAACCAAAACCAAGGTGAAAGCCATCAAGAAGCTACAGAAAAGCTGCTTGAAGTTGCTGAAAAATACCGTGGTCAAGGTGCTGCGCAAAAACAAGTGGAAAACTTGGAATGGCGTGAGCTTCCCGTAGAAAAGCGCCTTGAGCATGCTTTAGTGAAAGGTATCACCACCTTTATTGATGAAGATACTGAAGAAGCACGTCTGAAAGCTAAACGTCCACTCGATGTGATTGAAGGTCCGCTGATGGACGGCATGAATGTGGTAGGTGATTTGTTCGGTTCAGGCAAAATGTTCCTGCCGCAAGTGGTGAAATCTGCACGTGTCATGAAACAGGCTGTAGCTTGGCTGAATCCGTTCATTGAAGCGGAAAAAACAGCTGGCCAATCTAAGGGTAAAGTCCTGATGGCGACTGTTAAGGGCGATGTGCATGACATCGGTAAAAATATCGTAGGTGTGGTGTTAGGCTGTAACGGCTATGACATCATCGACCTTGGCGTGATGGTGCCTTGCGAGAAGATTTTACAAACTGCGATTGATGAGAAAGTCGACATTATTGGTCTATCTGGCCTGATTACGCCGTCACTGGATGAAATGGTTTTTGTTGCGAAAGAAATGCAGCGCAAAGGCTTTAATGTTCCATTGATGATTGGCGGTGCAACCACTTCTAAAGCACATACGGCAGTGAAAATTGATCCGCAATATTCAAATGATGCAGTCATTTATGTTGCCGATGCTTCACGAGCTGTGGGTGTAGCAACAACTTTACTTTCTAAAGAAATGAAGCCTAAATTTGTTGAAGACACACGTGCTGAATATGAAAAAGTCCGTGAGCGTATTGCCAATAAACAGCCGAAAGCAGCGAAACTGACGTATGCTGAATCGGTTGAAAATGGCTTAAAAATTGACTTTGCAGCCAATGCACCTGTGAAGCCAAACTTTATTGGTACGCAAACGCTGACCAATTATCCATTGGAAACATTAGTTGAATACTTTGACTGGACACCGTTCTTCATTTCTTGGAGTTTGGCAGGTAAATTCCCTGCTATCTTAACTGATGAAGTTGTAGGTGAAGCAGCAACTGACTTGTATGAACAAGCACAGACCATGCTAAAAGACATCATCGACAACAAACGTTTTGATGCTCGTGCTGTGTTTGGTATTTACCCTGCAAACCGTTCAGCAGCGGATTCGGTTGAAGTGTATAGCGAAGATGGTCAATCGGTTACGCATACCTTCCATCACATTCGTCAACAGTCTGATAAAGTGACAGGTAAACCAAACTTGTCATTAGCGGACTTTATTGCGCCTAAAGGTGTCGCAGAAGACTACTTGGGCGGTTTCACTGTATCGATCTTTGGTGCAGAAGAAATGGCCAATGAGTACAAAGCTAAAGGCGATGACTACTCTGCAATTCTTGCGCAATCTTTAGGTGACCGTTTTGCGGAAGCGTTTGCGGAGCATTTGCATGAGCGCATTCGTAAAGAGTTCTGGGGCAACCAAGCTTCTGAAACCTTAAGCAATGAAGAATTGATTAAAGAGAAGTATATAGGCATCCGTCCTGCGCCGGGCTACCCTGCTTGCCCTGAGCATTCTGAAAAAGCGCCATTGTTTGATTGGTTAGGTTCTACCGATAAAATTGGTACGCAATTGACTTCTAGCTTTGCAATGTGGCCGCCTTCATCTGTCAGCGGTTTTTAC
Organism: Acinetobacter sp. YH16056_T; assembly: GCF_024605895.1. NCBI lineage: Bacteria > Pseudomonadati > Pseudomonadota > Gammaproteobacteria > Moraxellales > Moraxellaceae > Acinetobacter > Acinetobacter sp. YH16056_T. The sequence continues at coordinate 2,422,548 of NZ_CP094545.1, forward strand.
TATGCAAACCCTGAAAGCCAATACTTTAACGTGGGTAAAATCGCAGGCGATCAGCTTGAGGATTATGCAAAGCGTAAAGGCTGGACTTTGGATGAAGCGAAGCGTTGGTTAGCACCGAATTTGGATGATTCGGTTCAATAATTTGCATTAATAAAAGCTCTCACAGTGAGGGCTTTTATTTTTTAATCCCCCTAAATCCCCCTTTTTCAAAGGGGGACTTTCGCGTATCAATTTAATTACGTGACAGCTCCTCCCTTTTTAAAGGGAGGCTGGGAGGGATTTTTTAGCCAATTTACAAGAAATATTAGTAACTCTTATTTTCATTTTAAATAACCATAAACCTTTATGTTTTAATGGTTCGGGATATTTTAGTCTAGCAACTATTTCTATCTTTTCGATAGTGCTCAACTGTGAATATTTTTTATGTTCTCTTCTTAAATATTTATCTATTCCATTCAATCCTGAACCCAAAAATGCAATTTTAAGATAGGCAGTTGCTATGTGTTTATGACTATATTTTCTACAAATTAAAATAGACAATAATTGTTCACGAAATTTTCTAATCCATGTTCGCTCATACCTTTCAGTAATTACTCTGACATATTGTTGAGCCACTGTACTTGCTCCTTGAAATTCATTTTTAAACTTTGTGCAGTAAATAGCACGAAGCATTGCATAATGATCTATTCCAAAATGCATTGAAAATCTATGGTCTTCAGCAAGGAATAAAATATTGAGTGTTTCATCATCTACGAACTGATAAATACTATCTAAATGAACTTCACATTTCTTGAAATCAGAATTTATTTCATCAAAGTTTAGAATTTGAAATAACTTAGCTACAAAATAAAATGGAATGGTTGCTAAGAAATAAAGTGCCCTCATACTTTACCTTTGATTTCAGCAATAGATTGGGGAAATGGTTCTTTAGATAACCAAACTTTTCCTTTTTGATCAGCAACCATTGAATAAAAATCACCTTCAAACTTAGTTGCTTTACGATCACTAAAAAAGATGAAATTTTTCCTTAATTCAAATCTGCAATAAATTGTTGATTGTCTCCGCTCTCCATATTCAGTTGCATGTAAAGTTAATATATCTGGACCAAAAATATTTTTTTGAATTGACCCTTCTATTTGTGCTCTAGCACGATGTTTACCAGTATATTTAAGGACATGTCGGCTATGCGTAAAACGTTTTCCATAAGTAGAATCTTCATAAATTTTTTCAGAGGCTCCTCGAATATTATTCCCCTCTAATCTCAAAAATAAATTATGTTGTAATTCCATATTTTCATAGGGTCTATATGCTGTTTTCTCAGTTTTAGATCTCAAATACCATTTTCCTGAAAAGTCTGGTATTCCTAAAACCCGTTCTCTAACCCAGAAGAAAAGACCAGCAATAATGATTGCTGCAAAAACTGCTTCTAATACATCCCCACATGCAAAATCCTTAATTAATACATCCAAAAGTTCAATTTCACTCATTTTTAAGATTTTTATAAAGAAATTGATTCATTTTATATAAAACATAAAGTCTTTTAAAGGAAAAACTCTATAAAAAACAATCAACTTATCTAGAAAACCATGAGATTAATTACCTTTATATTTCTATTTTTTCTTATAATCCCTCCTAATCTCCCTTTGAAAAAGGGAGGAACTACGCGAATCCACAATGGCAATCAAATTCGTGTGAAGTCCCTCTTTCTTAAAGAGGGATTTAGGGAGATTCTTTCAGACAATACCGATAAATCACTTCCACCACATCATCAATCTGCGCCATTACCTGCCCATTATCAAACCTCGGCACTTTTAGCCCAAGCTGAGCCAAAGCTTCATCTCGAATTCGATCTGCCTCTAATTCTTCAGGCGAAAAGTGCTGACTACCATCGCACTAAAGCCTACATTCAAGCCCTCACCCCAGCCCTCTCCCAAAGGGAGAGGGAGCACCATCTAATTTAATAATCAGGTTAATTCAATAGTGAAAGTTCCCTCTCCTCTCAGGAGAGGGTTAGGGAGAGGTAAATCAGTCATGTTATTGCGTAAATCACGCGAGGCTTGTTTTAAATTTTTATTGTAGGGTTTCATTTTATTCTTCTATTTTAATATTTTTAATCCCTCCTAACCTCCCTTTAAAAAAGGGAGGGACTATCACGTAATTCATTTAATCACATGAAAAAGTCCCCCTTTGTAAAAGGTGAGAAGCGTAGCTTCGCAAGAGAGGGATTCTATCGAAGAATATATACAACTGAGACGTCAATTTTCCACCACACTCATCGATCAACTGCCCTTTTTTACACTTTTATGTCAGACACCACGCCAATTTCCTTATAATAATCACTTTAGATCTCCCCAAATTCATAACCCATTGGTGCATTAATGAAAAAACTCATGAACGGTGCAGAAAACATCGTAATTGAAATGTGCAAAGGCTTTGTTCTTGCGCATCCTGAACTCGCATTTAACGAGTCACACAAAATCATTTCACGCAAAGAAAAGCACAACAACGTGGCATTGATCAGTGGTGGTGGTAGCGGTCATGAACCTGCCCATGCAGGCTTTGTCGGCACAGGCATGTTAGACGCTGCTGTGTGCGGAGACGTATTTGCATCTCCGTCGCAAATTCAGGTTTATAAAGCCTTACAGCAAGTCGCAACTGACAAAGGCGTGCTGATGATCATCAAAAACTATTCTGGCGATATGATGAATTTCCAGAATGGCGCAGCCCTTGCGACTGAAGACGGCATTAAAGTTGACTATGTAAAAGTGGCAGATGACATTGCGGTTAAAGACAGCCTATATACAGTCGGTCGTCGTGGTGTTGCAGGCACAGTATTTGTACATAAGATTGCAGGCGCAGCAGCATCAAAAGGCTTAGAACTTGCAGACGTAAAAGCGATTGCTCAAAAAGCTGCAGACAACGTCATTAGCCTTGGTTTTGCTTATAGCTCATGTACTGTTCCAGCCAAAGGCACGCCAACGTTTACTTTGACTGATGACGAAATGGAATATGGCGTCGGCATTCACGGTGAACCCGGCATCCGTCGTGAAAAAATATTGCCTTCTAAAAAAATGGCACAGCGCATCGTGGATGATTTATTCCTCGACCGTCCAGACATGAAAGAAGTTGCAGTCTTGGTCAATGGCTTTGGTAGCACACCGCTGCAAGAGTTGTATGTCTTTAACCATGATGTATGCGAACACCTTGCACGTAAAGGCATCAAAATTTACCGCACATTTGTCGGCAACTACATGACCAGTATCGACATGAATGGTGCATCTGTGTCCTTGCTTGCTGTCGATGATGAATTGAAAACCTACCTCGATGCAGCAGCCAATACCCCTGCATTTAAAATGGATGGTTCAGCAGCACAGCCTTTAACTTTTGTGTCCAAAGATTCTTCAGCCGAAGCTGTAGTAAACACCCAAGTTGAAACACAGCCTGAACATGCGGTGATTAGCAATGAGCAATTCACCATCGAAAACATGCGCTATGTGGTGGATGTGATGTCTGCCTGTATCATTAGAAATGAAGTGCCATTCTGTGAGCTGGACGCGCATGCTGGTGACGGCGACTTCGGTATGAGCGTGGCGAAAGGCTTTAAGCAATTAAAACGTGAATGGCAAAGTCTGATTCAAGCGCAGCAGATGGATGAATTCATGCTGAACTGCTCAATGATCATTATGGAACATTGTGGTGGCGCGTCTGGCCCAATCTGGGGTTCAGCATTCCGTGCGGCAGCGAAATCAATTCAAGGCAAATCAGTTTTAACTGTCGCTGATTTTGCCGAGATGCTGCAAGCAGCGGTCAAAGGCATTCAAACTACAGGTGAGCGTTCATTTGGACGCGGCGCAGTGGTGGGTGATAAAACCCTGATTGATGCACTTGTACCATGCGCAGATTCTTGGTCTGCCCATACCGATAAATCCTTTAAAGAAAACTTTGTACTTGGTGCAAAAGCGGCGGTTCAAGGCGCTGAAAAGACCAAAGAAATCGTAGCGCGTATGGGACGTGCGGGAACTGTAGGCGACCGTAGTCTTGGCTATCCAGATGCTGGCGCACATGGTTTAGGTGTAATCTTTACGGATATTGCAGAACATATTAAATAACTGAGCATCTTTAAAAATTGCCAGACCACATCAAAAGCATCGATTCGTCGGTGCTTTTTTATGACTATTTTAAAGCACTTTTTTTATCAAATATCTCATGCATACAATACCCTTAGCATGAAATCCATTTTCAAATAATGCTTAAAAATTAACACAATTGAGCTGCTTTATCGCCCAGCGCTTTGCTAAGTTAAAACACATAACGATTAAAAAGGATGAGACATGGATATCACTCAAATTTTCATCCATGACACGACATGGAGCTTTGCTGCTGAAGTTATCTTACGCAGCATCATTATGTTCGTTTTAATTATCGTTTTTTTACGCCTTACAGGGAAACGTGGCGTTCGTCAGTTGTCTATTTTTGAGGTCGCGATCTTACTCGCTTTAGGCTCAATTGCTGGCGATCCGATGTTTGATGAGGAACTCCCCATCTTACAAGCTCTCATCGTGATGACGGTGGTGATTGGTTTATACCGCGTAATCACTTGGCTAATGATGAAATACCAACCCTTTGAAGATTTAATTGAAGGCAAAGCCCTCTACATTGTGGAAGATGGTGAATTGGTTTTAGAAAAGATTAAACAAGGTAAAATGTCACATGATGAATTCTTCTCTGAAATGCGTCAGCAAAATGTTGAGCATCTAGGACAAGTTCGAGTTGGTTTATTAGAAAGTGATGGCAAGTTTAGTATTCTGTTTTACCCACCTGAACAAGTGCGTTATGGACTGCCACTATTTCCGAAACCCTATAAAGCGGTTCGAGATATCAAAATGCATCAGCTGTATGCCTGTACGCACTGTGGCAAAACCATGTACATTCACGGTGCTCAGGATACCTGCCCGCGCTGCGGATGTTGTGGCTGGGCTGAAGCGATTAATACACAGCGTTTAGCTTAAGCATTCAAGGCTTAAACTTAAAATTCTGTGCCTCTTCAATTAAACACGTCATCAAATACAGTCAGCCCCAACGACCATCACCTCAAACCCACCCTTCAATGTTTTATTCGCCATCTAAAAGTGCAGCAGCAGAGATTTCATGGGTTAATATCTGTGCATCATTTCAATTCAGGCAAGACATCAAGCTTTCATCTTTTAAAGACCCCAAGATGCTCAGACAGACTCCCAAAAATGTATCATTCGTCAATTTTCAGTTTCATTCTCGCGCTAACATCTATCAATCAGATAAAAATACAAAATAATGAATTGCCCTGAATTAACTCAGAAATGGCGCTATTTGTTTTTCATTTTTTAAACAGATTCAAAAAACATAGTTTTTCACTTAATAATCATTCATTTAATTTTGTCATTGCAAATCACCATTGCACTATTTTAGTGCATTGTTGTCATACTCATGCAAGTCTTTGCTTTATATCGAGTCTTCTACATTTTTTAGTTTTTTTAATCAAAATTTCCCTCTCTCACTCCTCTTTTCGAAATTATTCCGCTCGATATACTGAACTTCTTTTCGTGAACTAGCGCACTAAACTGGAACACCTTATGCAAAATATAGATCTCCTCTTTCTCCTTCTTGGTGCAGTCTTGGTTCTTGCCATGCATGCTGGCTTTGCATTTTTAGAATTAGGTACAGTACGACATAAAAATCAGGTCAATGCGCTGAGTAAAATTTTGACTGACTTTTCTATTTCCGCAATTGCATACTTTTTTGTGGGTTATTACATCTCTTATGGTCAGCATTTTTTCCATATTGGGGACACTTTAGCAGCCGATCATGGCTACAACTTAATGCGTTGTTTCTTCCTGCTGACTTTTGCCGCAGCCATTCCAGCGATTATTTCTGGTGGTATTGCTGAACGTGCAAAAATGCGGACTCAAGCGATTGCCACATTATTATTGGTCGCTTTGGTCTATCCATTTTTTGAAGGCATGGCGTGGAATGGTAATTTTGGGCTACAAGCATGGTTAGAACGCACATTTGGCGCAGCCTTTCATGACTTTGCAGGTTCGGTCGTGGTACATGCGATGGGCGGTTGGATCGCTTTAGTTGCAGTACTTTTACTTGGCGCACGTCATGGACGCTATAAAAAAGACGGTCGTATCAGTGCGCACCCGCCTTCAAGTATTCCATTCCTTGCCTTGGGCTCTTGGATTTTAATCGTCGGCTGGTTTGGCTTTAACGTGATGAGTGCGCAACGTTTGGATGCCATTTCAGGACTGGTTGCGATTAACTCTCTCATGGCAATGGTGGGCGGTACGCTTGCAGCAAACTTTATGGGTAAAAATGACCCCGGTTTCTTACATAACGGTCCCTTAGCAGGTTTGGTAGCGATCTGTGCAGGCTCAGATGTAGTTCATCCTGTCGGTGCGTTGATTATCGGCGCTATCGCAGGTCTGATCTTTGTCAAACTATTTACATACACTCAAAACAAACTCAAAGTCGATGATGTACTTGGCGTATGGCCACTACATGGTGTCTGTGGTGCTTTCGGTGGTATTGCAGTGGGTGTATTTGGACAAAAATGGTTGGGCGGTTTAGGCGGTATTTCAATGATCTCTCAATGTATCGGTACGCTGCTCGCGATCGTGATTGCATTGGCTGGTGGTTTTATCGTTTATGGTCTACTCAAAGTAACGATGGGCATTCGCCTAGATCAAGAAGAAGAATTCCGTGGTGCAGACTTAAGTATTCACCGTATTTCGGCAAACTCTGAAGAAAACATGTTTTAAACAGCATAATCTAAAGTGGCATTTATGCCGCTTTTTTAACCCTGAAATGCACTCAAAGCTCTATTTTTAGAAATCCTTATTTTAGAAAATCTAAGACCTGATCCAAATGCTGAATTTTATTCGGAATGCTGTGCTGTTGTTCTGCACTTAAAGTATGAAAGCCTTCAAGCAATACGGCAGACATCCCTGCTTGGCTCGCACCATAAATATCATTGACAGGATGATCACCAATAAATAAACACTCGGTTTCCGTCACGCCCAACTCACGACAACTGTACTGAAATATTTCAACTTTGGGCTTACTGATGCGTGCACTTTCCGAGCTGATGATCTGATCAAAATACGATGCAAAACCCAGTCCATTTAAAATATTCAGGCGTGTGGCATGTCCACCATTCGACACCACCGCCAATTTATACTGCTGTTGTTTTAGTTGCTGCAGCAAGCTCAATGCTCCTGGCATCGCCACAGCAAACTGACCAAAGTGCTGAAACCAAAATTGTGTGAGTTCATCAAAATCAGGGCGTTGTATCCAATCCAGCTCCGTTTGTAGAGCATAAGCGACAGATGCCCCAATACTCGGATGAGTAAGGAGTTCTTTTTTCGGATATCCCCCATTATCTATACGGTTAATAATACGTTTAATCTGTACAAGGTCTACCTCCGCCAACGTCGACTGATAAGACTCGGCTAAATACTGCGTATAGGCCTGAACGCTGTGATCTCGGTGAGTCAAGGTATTATCTAAATCAAAAAGGACTGCACGTATGCTCATAAATCTTCATTACTGAGTTTTCAAAAACTTTAACACAATGCCCGTTCTGCTTTATGCACCTTCTTCGCTATCGATATCAATACAGTTCAAATAGCCGATTAAGTCTGATTTAAGTTTTGTGGTTTCAAATAGCAGCATTCAAACAAAATAATTTCAGCACATCACACGACTTATGCTCTCGAACCGTACCTTTTTATTGCGACAAGCCCTGCTGCTCACACTCAGTTTGGTTGGCCTCCTTTATGTTTTTCCCGTCGGCGGTTCGCTCGACCAAGCTTTTATTCAGCCTTGGGTCGACCTACATGGTGGTTTTCCTCATCGTAATGATTGGGCACTTGCGGTGCTGAACCATCGCTATATCAAGAATATTGTCATAGGCGTTTATGTTCTCTATATCGCAGCGTGGATATGCAGTTTTAAATATCCGCATCTGAAAGCACGTAAGTTTGAATTTGGCTATTTTATCGTGGTGGCTCTACTCAGCACGGCAATTATTGGTTTACTCAAATCACAATCTGCACATGCCTGCCCTTGGAATATGACCGTCGCCACAGCCCATGGCTTTTCTTGGGATTTTTCAGCACGCCAAGGACACTGCTTCCCCGGTGGCCATGCTGCGACTGGTTTTGCCCTAATCACGGGCTATTTTGTTTATCGAATACATCGACCTGCCCGTGCCTATTTCTTTTTATCTGCTGGGCTGATTTTAGGCTTTGCTTTTGGCTGGGCGCAAATGATGCGGGGTGCACATTTTCTGAGTCATAACCTTTGGACAGCATGGATCATTTGGGCATTTAATTGTGTCATGTATGTGTTGTTTTCTCGCCATTTCAATGCATCAACTACTCAGCAAAAGAGCAAAGCATTTACATGGATCTAATTAAATCCCTGAATTGACCTTGATTTGAAAATGATTGAGTCACTCATGATTCACTCAATGGGATCTGTAAACTCACATTCAGACCACCCAATGTTTCACTTTTAGAAAACTCCAATTCCGCACCGATATGTTTTGCGGCTTTATCTACAATTGCCAGCCCTAAACCACTTCCAATTTCTTCATGATTATAAATTCGATAAAAGCGTTTTCGAATTTGCTCATATAAAGCTGGGTCGATGCCAGGCCCACTATCTTCAACCTGTACAACCGCCTGCCCCGCATGTTCAAAGACGGAGACATTAATCATGCCCTGTGCAGGGGTATATTTAATGGCATTATCAATCAAATTAAAAATGATTGAATGTACCGTTGGCTCAAGACTATATAAGGCAATGCTTTGTTGTTGCTCCATGCCAAGGTCAATATCTTTTTGCATAGCCAAATGTACCAGTTGCTCCACGCAATTGGTTGCGACTTGCTTAAGATCAAAATGTTGTTTGCGCTCAAGTTCAAAGACCGAGGCGTCTTGTTTTGCCAAACTCAATAATTGACTGACCAAATGCTGAATACGAATTAAACCTTTACTCAAATTTTGTAGAGCGTCATCTTGTGGAAATTTTTGTAGCAAAATCTGCATTTGCAAATTCAGTGCGGTAATCGGGGTCCGTAACTCATGCGCTGCGTCAGCAATAAACTGGCGCTGTTCCTGCTGCGACAACGAAATTCGTTCAAACAACTGGTTCATTTCAATGATAGTCGGTGCAATTTCCTCTGGATACGGCATTTGAGAGATTGGAGAAAGTTCAAAGGCATCCCTTTTTGCCAGTTCTTTTTTAAATTTTTCCAGTGGGTTTAAGCTGCGTTGAATCAACCATCCCAAAGCGATTAATGCAAAAGGTATAAAAACCAAATAGGGAATAAACATACTACTGGCCAATTCTGCTGCAAGATGCTGCCGAACCGACTCTTGCTGACTGACCTGAATTTGCCGATCTGTGAGTGGCAAAATATAGGTATGCCACTCATCCTGTTGGGTACTGTGGGTATAAAAACCGGCTTTGGGCTGAGGCGCGACCAATAATTTTAATTGATGGGTTTGATGTGCATTGGATTGATAGGTCCACACATCAACAAATAAATCTTCTTCGTGATAATGCTTATGTTGATCAAATTCACTGCGAATGGGCTGCGGATCATGCTCTGCAACACGTTCCGCCAAATTTTGCATTTGCGCATCTAAAATTTCATTAATTTCTTCAAGCGCAATTCGATATGCTGAAAACACCAAAAGACAGCCCAAAAGCATACTGAAAACAGACACATAAATAATTAGTCTCTTTTTCAGAGAATAAGGCTGGTGCATGGTTGATAATTCCTTTGCCTTAACCGAGTCGATAACCTAAACCACGAATGGTGCGAATAAAATCTTTGTCTAATTTTGTTCTGAGATGATGCACATACACTTCTATGGTATTACTACTGATATCACTATCAAAATCGTAAAGCTTATCTTCTAAATTGGCTTTCGAAAAAATCTTATTCGGATGCGTCACCAGTGGAATCAATATGGCCCATTCACGGTTAGATAAATCAACATATTGCCCCTTATAGCGTGCAAGATGCTGTTCGATATCTAAAATCAATTCACCATGTTTTAAAATTTTCTGTGGTGCTTCGACTGAACTCAGCCCTGTGCGTCGAAGGAGAGCATGAATCCGTGCAAGTAATTCATCAAACTCATAAGGTTTAATTAGATAGTCATCTGCCCCATGGTTTAATCCATCTACACGATTTTGTAATTGATCACGTGCGGAGATGATTAATACCGGCAATTTGGGCTGCATTTGACGAATTTGTTTCAGGACTTGCATACCATCCATCATCGGTAAACCCAGATCCAGCAAGACGATATCAATTCCCCCTTGCATTATGAGCTTTAAGCCATCGATACCATTATTCACCCACTCGACTTCAAACTGTTGATAGTTCAACAAGGTTTTAGTCGATTCGGCAATCATGAAATCATCTTCAATAATAAGTATTTTGTGCATGGCTTAAGTCCTGCGCTGTACTGAACTACATTGTTGCAACATATTGTTTTTTTCATCAATCACTTGAGTCTGCACATCGAGCAAACTCAATAGCGATGGAAATAGATTATCCTGACTTAATTTTTGGCTTTTTTGTGCCATTAAACAAGTATATTGCGCTGAATTATTTTTTTGCCACGCCGGTGAAAACCACATCAACATCGGTACATGGGTTTGCTGTGACGGTGCAATTGCGTATGGAGAACCGTGTAAATACAAACCATGCTCACCTGTCGACTCGCCATGATCGGACAAATACCACAGTCCTGTTTGATAGTTGTCAGTCACTTTTAAAGTGTTAATCAATTTACTCAGTACATGGTCGGTATAGACAATACTGTTGTCATAACTATTTATTAATTCCGTCGAGCTACATCCCTGTATGGCATTGCTATTACAGGTTGGCTTAAATTTTTGAAACGCTGTGGTACTTCGTTTGAAATAGGCAGGGCCATGACTGCCCATTTGGTGTAATACAATTAAACGAGGTGTCTGATCTGCTTTGGGAATCGAAGCCAAATATGCCTTCAAACCATCCACTAAGATTTCATCATGACATTCGCCATCGGCATCACACCACTTTTTATTCAATGCTTCAGGAAATTCATATTTTTCAACACGTGTGCATGTACCCTTACAGCCTGAATTATTATCTAGCCACGTCACCTTATAGCCTGCACGCTGTGCAATATCGAGTAAACCTTCGCGATGACTTGCAAGCTGTTCGTCATATTCGGTTCTCGGCATGCCCGAGAACATACAAGGAACAGACACAGCGGTTGCGGTGCCACATGAACTGACTTGGCTAAAATTGATAATATTTTGCTGACTGAGTTCAGGATTGGTATTTTTAGCATAGCCATTGAGTGAAAAACTTTCCGCGCGCGCAGTTTCACCAACCACTAAGACCATCAATTTTGGTAAGCTTTTGGCGCTTACGTTTTCAACCATATGTGCATCTTCACCATAGATCAGCAATGGCAAATCCTGTTTCGGTGCTTTTTTGTGATAATAGGAAAATGTCGAAGCGATACTGTTTTGTGGTGAGAGCATGCCTTTTAAGTCACGATGCTCACGAAAGATCGCAGCATAATCGACAAAATAAACAAACAGCAAAGCACCCATGAGGATGAGCGACAGCACTATATGTAAACCTTTTTTGGCTACCACCGTGCTTAGGGCCTCTTTATGCAGTGGCAAAAGCCAGATCAAAAGCACTGGCAAAATAACCAGTCCAAAGACCCAGATAAAAAATTGTGGCGAGATTAAATCCTGCACTTCCTTTACATCTGTTTGCATCATGTTCTGCACTTGGTCAGATGTAATGGTCACGCCTAAACTATTGACAAAATAGGCACTCAAGCCACCAATGATCAGCAAAACACTCGCCAAAAGTTTTGAATTCCATCGCCATTGCAGTAGTTGCATCAGCACATTATAAAGTGCCACCACCACCAGTACGGTTGCCGCTAAAAATAGTCCGGCCTTCAGCCCCGTATAAGGCGTGAGCTGCTGGATTTGCTGATAAAACGCGAGGTTCAAAACCACCCCAAGCCATAAGGCAAGCACGAGGTTAAATTGACTTAAACTAAGTCTTGGAATTTTTTGCTGTATTTTAGCTATGACCTGAAGCATATTGGCATCAATTATTGATCTTTGATGCCCTAATCTAAAAATTCAAACTTAAAAATCACTTAAAACTGATCAAAACCAAGCAAGATAAATCAAAAAGCGATGTAAAACATCGCTTTTTGAACAACTTAAATCTAAGTCTTAGAATTTAAATTCTAGACCTGTACCCAATACAGGTTGTTCGCTTTCATTCGAACCTTGTTCAAGTGCTAAGTAACCTGCATAACCATAAGCTTTCACTTGTTTGCTAAATGCATAATCCGCACCTGCAATGAATTGCTGAGCTTCGTAATCATCACCCACTTTATAGGTCGTGGTATTTTGACTATATTGTGCTTTTACTGTCCAAGCTTTTGCAGAAGGTAGATTGTATTCTGCACCGACTAACCAACCTTGAGCATCATCAATATTTTCTGCTGCAGCATCATTACCTTTAGCAGCCTCAACCTCTGATGTTTGATACAGTGCTTTGAGCGCCAAACCACCCTCAAGATTTACACGACCGATCGCACGAATTGTATTTGCTGCTGCAAATACTTTAGTTCCAGTTATTTCAGAATTAGAAACAACTTTATCATTCACGGTATATGAACCACTATTTAGCATCCCTACACCACCAAAGTTCGATGGAATGGCTTTGTCATAGGCTAAACCTGCGACAACAACGGGGCTGTCATAGACAACAGACGCCGACCAAGCATCGCCAAGACCACGACCTGCAGTTTTTACTACACCTTTGTCGCTCTTGATTCCTGAAGATTCACCTGTTGCAAGCAATGCATTAACTTTAATTGCACCTTCAGCAATTTTAAATGCTGGTGATTCATAGACAACAACGTTATCTACACGGTTTTCACCCGTCATGATGCCTGTAACATCAGCACGGTTACCCACGTAGTTATTGAATGTATCAACCGGACTAGACAATTGTTTTAATGGTGTATCGTGTGCACCGACTTTCAATGTACCAAGTTTCGCATCTTTCAAACCAACGAAGCGGTTACGCTTAGACCAGTCATCGCCTTCGCCGTCTGAGTTAAATGCCCATTCAATTGCATAAACTGCGCTTAAACGGTCAGTCAGTTTTTCATCGCCCTTTAAACCCAAGAAAGAACTGTTTGAACTGATTTCAACGACATCTTTGTCTGAAACACCCGTTTTATTATCTTCAGGTAAATAATCAACAGACGCATCAATTTCACCGTAGAAGGTTGGTGCTGCAAAGGTTGACCCAGCCAAAAGGCTCAATGCGATTGCCGCTGCTAACTTAGTTTTCATCAAAAATTTTCCTTAAATTATTTTGTAACAGATATTACACACGCGAAACATATTACAAAATTATTAAAATAATATTTGCATTGCTCTTTTAGTGCTTTAGCTGATAAAAAACAACCAAAATCATGATTTAGAAGTGATTTTGGTCATTTTTTGATGCTTTCCCCCAAAATAGAATCGGGACTAAGCTCAATGCAGCCAAACCTGTGATCCAAAATAAATAAGTGCTATAACCCAACTGATCGGCCACTATGCCACTGATGCTATACAGCCCCCCACTCACCGTCGCCATAATGGCAACCTGAAATGTAAAGTCCGTTGCTGCAAATGCTTTACGACTATATTGCATCACCAAAGTCAGCATGATCACAAGCAGCATGGCTGAAATCATGTCTTCGGCAGCATTGATCCCATAGATCAGCCATTCATGGACGGGCCGTTTTGCCTCGAACTGCAAAGCCAACCATGCATAGGCTAATAAGCTGAATATTTTCAATACTGAATAGAAAACCAAGGCCTGTGCCCGAGAAATATACTTCAAGCTAAGACCAGCAAGCCCTGCCCCAATTAAAGCAGCCACTGCACCTAGCATGGTGACATACAGACCAATTTGACTAAAACTCAATCCTAAATCGACCATCAGTGGCTTAAGTAAGGGTCCTGCTAGACCATCTGCAAGCTTAAAACTCAATAAAATCATCAGCCACAGTGTGAGAGTTTTAGTTTGAGTAAAATAAGTCAAATATTGGCGAATAGCGTAGAACAAGCCTGAAGTATGTTTATGGTTGTTATCATGCTCTTGAGAGGATTTTATATTGAGCTGTGGCTTTGAAGGTTCTCGATAGAGAAAAATAGGAATCGTATTCATGAACACCAATGCCGCTAAAAACAGAAAGGTGGCTTGCCAATCCAACCAATCCAAGGCCCAAAGTACAGCACCACCGCCCACGATAAAGCCGAGTCTTGAACCAATCACCTGAAAGGTATTGCCCCAGTGCTGTTGGTCAGTTTTTAAAATATTGACGGCCAAGCCATCGGTTGCGACATCTTGAGTCGCACCAACCAAATTCATACTGAGTAAAGCCACAAAAAATAGCAGCAAATACATCGGTTCATTCAAGCTTTGGATCGGCAAAAATGATAGGAAGACCAAGACCACCACGGACAACAACTGCATTGGAATAATCCAACTCCGATAGTGCCCTTTGGACCTTGAACCATGTCGATCAATCCACGGTGCCCAAAAAACTTTGATCGACCATGGCAGCATGAGTAATCCAAAGCCACCAATATGCGCCAAAGACACACCTTGCGCTCTTAAAATCACCGGTAAAGCATGTGTCATAAAACCGACAGGTAACCCTTGCGCCCAATATAAGGAAAACAGTAAAAGATAGAGCTGACGAAGCTGGATCATAAGTTCCTAAATGTTGAATGCGCTGAAGTTACATTTAGAGTAGTCAAAATACGGCTATTTTGCCAATGATCTAAAAAAATCATCGACCTAAGATAAGGTCAATGCTGATGCCATACTTTTAAATGTGCATCACATCAAAAATGGATTTCACCTATATAAGAATATGCAATGAATCAAAAGACTCAATTATTTCCAGTTTTGCCCGATCAAGTTCCATCACGTGGTTCCACTCTGAGCCGCGCAATTTTTAAAAAACTTTTTTTGGCACAAGGTTGGAAATTTGACGGCGAATTTCCCAACCTTGCCAAAGCTGTGGCGATCATTTCTCCGCATACTTCTAATATAGATGCATGGCATGGTTTTCTCGCCTTGCTTGGAATCGGGATAAAAATAACCATTTTTGGTAAAAACACCCTTTTTGATACTCCCTTAAAACCACTTTTGGATTGGGTCGGCGTGATCCCAGTACAGCGTGAAAATCCACATGGACTGACACGTGAAATTGCTGAGATTGTCCAAGCGACAGATCAAATTTGGATTGGAATGACACCAGAGGGAACACGAAAAAAAGCCGATAAAATCCGCAGTGGCTTTTACTATATTGCTTATGAAGCACAGATACCTATTGTGATGTTTAGCTTTGATTATGCAAAGAAAACCATTCATTGCTTAGGTGTTTTTGAACCCAGTGGAGATTTTGAAACTGATCTCAAAAAAATTTTGAAGATTTATGATGGCAAATTTTCCCCGAAAAATCCCGAATGGTTGGCATTGCCGTTACAAAAGCACTTGAAAAAGCCCTAGTCAAATGGCTATTTTTTTGATGTGATGTGCACTTTGTATATTTAAACATCAGATTTCACCCATGAAACTTTTGCATTACCTGATTCCTAGCCTCTTTGTATTGGCACTCACTGGCTGTGACTCTGCAACCAAAACGCCTGCGACCACGACACCTACACCAGCCAAAGCACGTGAACCGGTGATCGCGATTGCGCTCGGTGGCGGCGGTGCCAAAGGTTTTGCACATATTGGTGTGCTTAAAGTGCTCGAATCGCACGGTATTAAACCTAAAATTGTGACTGGGACTAGTGCGGGTAGTTTTGTCGGCAGCTTGTATGCTAGTGGAAAAACGCCTTATCAAATGCAGCAATTGGCCCTGAACTTTAAAGAGTCTGATATTCGTGATTTAACCTTAAATAGCCAAGGCATTATTCAAGGGCAAAAACTGCAAGACTTTGTTAATAAAAACGTCGGCAATAAATCAATTGAACAATTTCCAAAACGCTTTGCTGCTGTAGCCACCCGTTTAGATAATGGCAGCAAAACTGAATTTAACCGTGGTAATGCAGGCCAAGCGGTACGTGCATCGTGCAGCATTCCAAATGTATTTGTACCTGCAACCATTGCAGGGGTGAAATATGTCGATGGTGGCTTAGTCAGCCCGATTCCGGTGAAAACGGCACGTGATATGGGTGCAGATATCGTGATTGCGGTTGATATTTCTGCGCGTCCTGACGGTAGCAAAGCCGTAAGCATGTTTGGTTTACTCGATCAAACCATTAACATAATGGGACAACAAAGTATTAATGAAGAACTAAAAAATGCCAATTTCGTGATTCAACCTAAAGTGGGACATATTGGCACACTCGATTTAAAGTCGAGCAATGCGACGATTTTAGAAGGTGAAAAAGCCGCACAGCTCAAAGTGAATAGCATTATTAAGGCGATCGATAACTTTAAACAGTCCCCTGCGGCCTTTAAACCAGCACCAAAAGCGAAAATATAATTCAACGATTTTTTTTATATTCATTGAGTTATACATCTGCTACATTGATATAGATACTGGTTCATCTATATCAATTCACCCTTATATAAGAGTAGATGTATGGAATTTATTTTAGAACCTTGGCACTGGTTTGTATTGGGCGTCGCTTTGATGCTTTTTGAACTAATTTTGCCGTCTTTTGCTGCGCTATGGTTTGGCGTTTCCGCAATTTTGGTTGGGATCTTATATTGGATCTTTCCATCCATGGACTTTAATGTCCAAATTGTGGTTTGGATTATTTTTGCCGTGCTCTGCACATTTTTGTGGTTCAAATTTATTAAGCCTTTATCCATTGATAAAACCAAAGCAGGTCTGTCGCGTGAAGCGACGATTGGCCAAGTGGGTATGGTGATTCAAACCCAGCTAAATCATGGCAGCGTTAAAGTTCGCTTCCCGATGCCTGTTTTAGGTTCAGACGAATGGCATTGCCGTACCCAAGATGCACTTCAAGTCGGTGACCGTGTTCGCGTGACTGATATTTTAGGCAATGATTTAGTCGTCCAACTGCACAGCAGCAACCACCCCACTGACAATCCATAAATAAGTGAGAAATGACATGTCTGGTGTTTCTATTGTTTTTTTAGCGCTCTTAGTTTTTGTAGCCGTCACCATTTTTAAAGGTGTCCGTATTGTTCCCCAAGGTTATAAATGGATTGTTCAGCGTTTAGGTAAATACCATACAACGCTCAATCCGGGACTGAACTTTGTGATTCCGTATGTCGATGAAGTGGCTTATAAAGTCACAACCAAAGATATCGTCTTAGATATTCCCTCTCAGGAAGTGATCACACGTGACAACGCGGTACTGCTGATGAATGCTGTGGCTTATATCAATTTAACCACACCTGAAAAAGCAGTTTATGGTATTGAAAACTACACATGGGCGATTCAAAACTTAGTTCAAACCTCTTTACGTTCAATTGTCGGTGAAATGGACCTCGATGATGCACTTTCATCGCGTGATCATATTAAGGCTAAACTTAAAGCTGCTATTTCTGACGATATCTCTGACTGGGGAATTACGCTTAAAACTGTAGAAATTCAAGATATTAAACCTTCTCATACCATGCAAGCTGCGATGGAAGAGCAAGCGGCCGCTGAACGTCAACGTCGTGCGACAGTGACCAAGGCAGACGGTGAAAAACAAGCGGCTATTTTGGAAGCAGATGGTCGTTTAGAAGCCTCTCGTCGTGATGCAGAAGCTCAAGTTGTACTGGCAGAGTCTTCTCAACGTGCAATTGAAATGGTGAGTTCAGCCGTCGGCGATAAAGAAATTCCAGTTGCTTACTTACTGGGTGAACAATACGTTAAAGCCATGCAAGATATGGCTAAATCTAATAATGCCAAAACTGTGGTTTTACCTGCGGATGTACTGAATACGATTCGTGGTGTGATGGGACGTAATAACTAAATCTTCGCATTAATTAAAATGGGTCGTGATATACGGCCCATTTTTATGCCCAAAACAAAAAAGAAGGCAAAGTTTGTCAATTTATGTTTAAATTTCACGTTATTTTTTTGACGTTTTAGGACTTATCGTTCGATTTCACCTACTTGGCTTAGGCAAATCCCATTGAGTCCCCTAATTAAACGCAATTGTCCAACGCCAAAGCGGATACCGTATGAGCTCCCTGAATCCCACCCTAATTACCTTTCTCTTTTATATTGTCGCCATGGTCGTGATCGGTTTACTTGCATACCGTGCGACCAGTAACTTTTCTGACTACATTTTAGGTGGCCGCCGATTAGGGAGCTTTGTCACTGCCCTTTCTGCAGGTGCATCGGATATGAGTGGTTGGTTGCTCATGGGTCTTCCGGGGGCGATTTACCTTTCAGGTTTATCTGAAATGTGGATTGCAATTGGTCTGATCATTGGTGCTTGGCTCAACTGGTTACTTGTGGCAGGTCGTCTCCGTGTACATACCGAAGTTCAAAATAATGCCCTGACCCTACCTGACTATTTCTCAAATCGTTTTAACGATCAAAAGAAAATCTTACGTATCGTGTCTGCTGTGATTATTTTGATTTTCTTCGCAATTTACTGTGCTTCAGGCATGGTTGCAGGCGCTCGATTATTTGAAAGTATGTTTGGTATGTCGTATAGCACTGCGCTTTGGATCAGTGCCATTGCAACGGTGAGCTATGTGTTTATTGGTGGCTTCCTTGCTGTCAGTTGGACCGATACCATTCAAGCGGGCTTTATGATTTTTGCCTTGCTACTTACCCCTATCGTGGTCATGTTGTCATTCTCTGATTTAAGCCAGTTCACTCTGGCACTAGAAGCGGCACGCCCTCAAGCCATGGATGTATTTGCTGACTTAAGTTTTGTCGCAATCATGTCTTTATTGGCATGGGGCTTAGGCTATTTTGGTCAACCGCATATCTTAGTGCGCTTCATGGCAGCTGATTCTGTTAAATCGATTCCCAATGCACGCCGTATTGGTATGACATGGATGACGCTCTGCCTCGGTGGCGCAGTTGCAGCAGGCTTCTTCGGTATTGCTTATTTCCAACAGCATCCAGAACTGGCAGGTGTCGTTACAGCAAACCCTGAAACGGTCTTTATGGAATTGACTAAAATTCTATTTAACCCATGGGTGGCAGGTATCGTATTGGCTGCGATTTTAGCTGCGATCATGAGTACCTTAAGCTGTCAGCTTTTAGTCTGTTCAAGTACCTTAACTGAAGACTTTTATAAATCATTCTTACGTAAAAATGCTTCACAAAAAGAATTGGTTTGGGTCGGCCGTATCATGGTGTTAATGATTGCGTTGCTAGCGATCTATATGGCGGCTAATCCTGACTCTAAAGTCCTTGGTCTCGTCGCATATGCATGGGCAGGCTTCGGTGCTGCATTTGGCCCACTGATTATCATGTCATTGTTCTGGAAACGCATGACACTCAATGGTGCTTTAGCAGGTATGGTGGTTGGTGCTGTTATGGTTATTCTATGGAAAAACCTCTGGGGCGATACAGGCGTTTATGAAATTATTCCTGGCTTCATTTGCTCACTACTTGCAATCATCATTGTAAGCTTAATGGGCAAAGCACCATCTGCTGAAGTCACTGAAAAATTTGAAGAAGCAGATCGTATCTATAAAGAAAGTATTTAAGACCAATAGCACTTAAATTTAAGCTCTAATTTTTAATATCTGCAAAAAAGGACGCCTAGCGTCCTTTTTTGTTTTTTATCATGTCATCCATTTAGCTATTCCGTATATGGTTTATTGACTTCTGTTCCAAATATACAAAATATAAAAAAGCCCACAACATGTTACATGTGTGGGCTGAGGTCTTTTACTGCGTTATATTAACTTTGACGTTTTAATAAAAACTGCGTGATCTTGTGTAATTCTGCCGCATCTTCTGCAAAATAATCCAAAGCTTGAAGCGCTTGTGCATGTAATTCTTCTGCATAAGCTTGGGCTTGATCAAGACCCATTAGCGCAGGATATGTCGATTTATCCACTTGTTGATCTTTACCCGCTGTTTTACCCAATGCCTCAGTATCAGCAATAATATCTAAAATATCATCTTGCACCTGAAAGGCTAAACCAATCGCAAGACCAAATTCGCGGAGTTTAGGAATAGCTTGATCTGTGCCATTAAATATTGTCACTGCCGCCATCATGATTGCTGCAGAAATTAAAGCGCCGGTTTTATTTCGATGAATGTTTTCTAGTTCATCCTGACTGACGTGTTTGCCTTCCGCTTGTAAGTCTAGGACTTGTCCATTGACCATTTTTGAAGTTGCAGTCGCTAAAATTTGCATTTGCTTTAAGATAATCGGCGCTTCAACGGCTGGGCCTTGATCAAAGAGACGACTGCCTAAAACTTCAAAAGCCATCGATTGTAAAATATCGCCAGCAAGTAAGGCCGTATCTTCACCAAAAGCCACATGACAAGTTGGTTGACCACGACGAAGTAAATCATTGTCCATACACGGCAAATCATCGTGTGCCAATGAATAGCAATGAATAAATTCAATTGCCACCGCAGCACGGCGTACTGCTGCAAAATTGGTATTGGGTTTTAATGCTGCTGTTGCATAACAAAGTGCCGGTCGAACACGTTTTCCACCCAACATCACAGCATGATACACCGCCCCTTTTAAGGGTTCTGGAATTGAAAATGCATCAAGCGCTGTCAGTAAATCCTGCTGAATACGCTGCTGCGCTTCTGTCAGGGCATGTGTGGAAACGTCTGTTAAAGAAGACACATTCACCTCAAATACTTTAAATATTTAACTGCTTCGTTCATTAGCAAATCGACTGCCAATGTTTTCTGTCAATTTTGACCTGTTGCATCATACTGCTTTCTCAGATCTTTCTCTATGTTACGACCTAAATCTATGTGTTTTTCCCACAGTCTGATGGTTTTTTAAATGTCGTTTCCTCAAATAGCGCCACATTTTGTCCATCATTAAAACAAGTACAATTTTTCGAGCCTTTCTTGGCTTGATACAAAGCCTGATCGGCACGTGCCAATGTTTCAAAAAATGACTCTGTACCATCCCACAAGGCCACTCCGCATGAGATACTCAGTTGTAAAGCCTTATCCGCATAATTCATCGAAGAAGCATAGATTTGCTCACAACATTGTTGTGCAATCGAACATGCAGTCGATATAGCCGTGCGTGGCAAAATCATTGCAAACTCTTCCCCACCCATGCGATATATTTGTGCATCTGCGTGTTGACTAATTTGCACCCTTAAAAGCTGCGCACTTTTTCTTAAAACCTCATCGCCAAACGCATGACCGTAGATATCATTGATTTGCTTAAAATTGTCTAAATCGAGCATCATCAAACAAATTTCATCGGCTTGTTCAACCGCGAAGCTTTTTTGCCACTGAGAAAGGTCTAAATCAAAACCTCGTCGATTTTTTATCCCTGTCAGATAATCAAAATAAACTTGTTGTTCGAGTTGTTGGTTATGTTTCAACAGCGATAATTCGAATTGCTTTAAATTTGTAATATCCGCACAGCACAACAACACACGTTCCAAATCGCCACTTTGTTGAAACTTTGGTTTGAGCGTGAACCAATAATGCCGTTCATTTTCACTATACATAAAGGGTTCAATGCTATCGTTCTCTAAACAGCGTAAATCAAACTCAGAACTTGTGGCTTTGGTTTTTTGCTGCATCACAGACACATGATTTAATACGATCTCTTGTAAGTCTGACTGAAACCGATGTTTAAATATTTGATTGGCGCATATCAGCTCAGCTGTCGCAGAAAATAATGCAGCAGGCATTGGCAACGCTTCCAATACAGCCAATTGTTCAGTAGGTAGATCCGATTTTATTAAGTCTTTTTTAAGCATGGTTTCGCTACTTTTTTTCAGGGTAAAGCTACGCAAAATGCTAACAAAATTAATCTGGCATAAATCACAGAAACTTTCTAATATTAAATGCAGTTCATATTATATAAAAAGATATACCAATTCATGATTTGCTTATTCATATAAAAGATAAAGGCAAAAAAAAGCCCCTGCAAAGCAGAGGCTGATTTCAAATGAGATGTTAAATGCTTAATCCAAACTATCCGCAGGAATACGCACCCAACCTTCCATTAAGACACGCGCACTTCGGCTCATTACGGCTTTTTTAACGACCCACTGACCATTTTCATAAATTGCTTGCGCACCTACACGTAGCGTCCCAGATGGATGTCCAAAACGCACAGCTTCTCGCTCCCCACCACCCGCGGCTAAGTTCACAAGCGTCCCCGGTATCGCAGCTGCTGTACCAATGGCAACTGCCGCTGTGCCCATCATGGCATGATGCAGTTTCCCCATCGACAAGGCACGAACCAATAAGTCCGTATCTTGTTCTGAAATTTGTTTAGAACTCGAAGATGTATAAGCTTTCGGTTTTGAAACAAATGCAATCTTTGGTGTATGTTGACGTTGCTCTGCTTCAGCAATATCTGAAATCAAACCCATTTGCTGCGCACCATAAGCACGGATTTTTTCAAAACGGGCCAATGCCTTAGCATCACCGTTGATCGCATCTTGCAGTTCAGTGCCGACATAACCAATATCTTCTGCATTTAAGAAAATCGTTGGAATACCTGCATTAATGAATGTTGCAGGGAAACTGCCTTCATCGGGTACGGTTAAGGTATCGACCAAATTCCCTGTAGGGAACATAGCGCCGCCATCTTCACCATCATCTGCGGGGTCTAAAAATTCAATTTGAACTTCGGCTGCTGGGAAGGTTACACCATCTAGTTCAAAATCACCGGTTTCTTGTACTGCACCATCAGTAATAGGTATATGGGCAATAATGGTTTTTTGAATATTGGCTTGCCAAATACGAACCGTACATAAACCATTTTCAGGAATACGTGATGCCTCAACCAAACCATTTGAAATGGCAAATGCACCAACCGCTGCTGTTAGGTTTCCGCAGTTACCACTCCAGTCGACAAATGCTTTATCAATCGACACTTGTCCAAATAGATAGTCTACATCATGCTCAGGCTGTGAACTTTTTGCCAAAATCACGGTTTTACTGGTACTTGATGTCGCTCCACCCATCCCATCAATTTGTTTGCCATAAGGATCTGGACTGCCAATCACACGTAATAAAAGTTGGTCGCGAACTTTTCCAGCTTGTTGTGCTGCAAGGGGCAAATCATCTAGCTTGAAAAATACACCTTTACTTGTACCACCACGCATATAAGTCGCTGCAATTTTAATTTGGGGAGCAAAACTCATTTTTATTGAATCCTTAATCTTTATCATTGTGTTTTGGCAGAGCGTTCTTTTCTGCGCTTTTGCATCATACAATGTTTAATTGAAGTTTTAACAATCACATGACTTAAGTATAAAAAAACAACATTCGATACCTTTTCCATATAAAGCCAAGCATCAGAATTTCAATTAAAATAAAATTAATCTATTGATTCATAAATTTTTAATTCAGCATTTAAAACGAAAAATAGGTTATTAAACCTATAAATATTTTTCATAAATTTTGAGCTACTAGGCTATTCATTCTCTATACATTACAATTACCAAAATTAAACCATTCTCGGGAAGAGTAACTTGACTACCAATTCCTCCGAACTCAAGCGTGGCTTAAAGAATCGTCATATTCAATTGATTGCCATGGGTGGTGCAATTGGTACAGGCTTATTCTTGGGCTCAGCGCATGTGATTCAATCTGCTGGACCATCCATTATTCTTGGCTACGCCATTGGCGGTTTGATCGCCTTTCTAATTATGCGTCAGTTGGGTGAAATGATCGTCCATGAACCTGTAGCGGGTTCATTTAGCCATTTTGCATATAAATATTGGGGGAAATTTCCAGGTTTCTTAACAGGTTGGAACTACTGGATTCTCTATATTTTAGTGGCAATGACAGAACTCACCGCTGTTGCGAAATACATCAATTACTGGTGGCCTCATATTCCAGCATGGGCATCTGTACTGTTCTTCTTCGTGATCATTACTTTAGTAAACTTAGGTAATGTGAAGTTTTATGGTGAATCTGAGTTTTGGCTGTCGATTATTAAAGTCACTGCAGTTATTTCGATGATCGTATTTGGTTTGTATTTGCTACTGACTGCAGATGCCAACTCAACAGCATCATTTACCAACTTATGGAGTCAGGGCGGTTTCTTCCCAAATGGTTTTGAAGGCTTATTCTTCATGCTGGCTTTCTTGATGTTCGCCTTCGGTGGTATTGAACTGATTGGTATGGCAGCAGCGGAAGCTGAAAATCCAAAAGAAACTATTCCTAAAGCGATTAACCAAGTTGTTTTCCGTATTTTGATTTTCTACGTGGGTTCTTTGACTATTCTATTGTCACTTGTGCCATGGAATCAGCTTGAACTAGGTGGTTTAGACAAAAGTCCATTTGTGATGATCTTTAGCCAACTGGGTATTGATTGGGCTGCACATTTACTGAACTTCATTATTTTAACTGCAGCACTGTCTGTTTATAACAGCGGTATGTATGCCAATAGCCGTATGCTTTACAGCTTGGCGAAGCAAGGTAATGCTCCAAAAGTTTTCGCTAAAACCAACAAAAGTGGCGTGCCAATTCCAGCGGTATTACTTTCTGCAGTCCTGATTTTCGGTTGCGTACTCTTAAACTACTTCGTACCTGAAGATGCGCTTGGTCACTTAATGTATGTGGTGGTTGGTGCACTTGTCCTTAACTGGGCGATGATTACCATGACTCACTTACAGTTCCGTCGTGCAAAACGTATTTTGAATTTTACAACGTCTTATCCTGCACTTTGGGCACCAGTCAGCAACTACATCGTTCTGATCTTTATTGCTTTAGTTCTCTTTATTATGTGGACTCAGGGCTTTATGGAATCTGTTCTAATGATCCCTGTTTGGATTACAGTCATGTTATTAATGTTTAACTATCTTAATCCTAAAGATTTGAGCGACATTGACCCCAATGAAGTTCATAAAGACTAAGTAATTTAAAAAGTTATTGTTTCGGCAATAACTTTTTTTTTAGCTAAAATAGGAGTACATTAGCCTCCGTCTTGCGCTCTTAGCTTAACTGGATAGAGCAGTTGCCTCCTAAGCGACCGACGTGGGTTCGAGTCCCGCAGAGCGCACAATTTCTGAAATATCCCTCCTCCCTGTATTTGTAATCCCCCATATACCAATAAATATAAAGAAAGAACCTTTCACACTAAAAACCCATCAATTACAGTTTTTAACTTAATTATTGTTTTTACAAAGATTACTGTTCAAAGACTATTTTTAAGAACAGTTAAATAGCGCTTTAAAATGTGCTAACCACCTACCTCTCAATGCAAAAAACGACACATAGTATGGTCCATAAGGCCAAAAAATCAATTTATGACTGCTCATATCAAAATTTTTTCAATTTTTTTCTAGGTTTAGAAAATAATGCGCTAAATGAAAATATTAAATAATAATCAAAATGTTATATATACTAATTAGTACTTTTACTCTAAAAATAGCAACTTTTAGCCATATTTTTCAATCTAGAGCATTTACTCTTATTTTAATTGTGCTATTTTTGTCACATGGAGTAACAATTAAGCCTAAGAGTATTAAGAAGTTTTCCATAACGAATATATGCAGTAACCATAAAAATCAAATTCGTATCTCAAGGAATGACGAAGAATGAAATTAAAAACTTTAGCTACAGCCATGATTCTTGCTTCAGTTCCAATGACAGGTGCTTTTGCAGCAGCACTAGATCGTTCAGGACAATCTATTTCTGCATTTTTACAACCAGGGAACTATTTTGAAGCAGGTATTTCGGTTTTAGATCCGAATGTTTCAGGGAAGATGAACAGCACTGCACCTGCTAGCAACCCAACATTAGGAGCTCTTGCTAATACATCACTAGATGACATGGCGGGTGATTACTATTTTCCACAAGCAGCATTAAAATTACAGCTAACTGATAATTTTTCTTTTGGTTTACTATATGATCAACCTTTTGGTGCAGAAGCTAAATATAGTGCAACAGATCAAACACTACCAGTTGCAGGTAACCCTGGCGCATTCCAATTAATGGGCGAAACAACTGAAGTCGACGTTCACACCCAAAATATTTCGATGATATTTGGTTTTCAACCGACTGAAAATTTCAACATTTATGGCGGTGGTGTATATCAAACAGTAAAAGGCGATGTTCAACTACGTGGTATTGCATATGGAGCAAACCAAGCTCTCGGTTTATATAATGCAAATATGAAAGAAGATAGCGCCGTTGGTTGGTTAGCAGGATTAGCTTACCAAATCCCAGAAATTGCTTTAAAAGCATCTATTACTTACCGTTCTGAAATTGATCACGAAGCTGCAACCACAGAAACTGGAAACAGTGCTCTACTTGGCGGTGCTTTTTCAACACGTGCTGACACCAAGATCACTACACCTCAGTCTGTTAACCTAGATTTTCAAACTGGTATCATGGCCGACACTGTCGCATTTGCGAATGTCCGTTGGGTAGATTGGTCAAATTTCGCAATTCGTCCAACTGCTTTTGGTGCAGCATCTGAAACACTAGGTGCCATTGGTCGTGGCCCAGTGGGTGGGTTTGATCTTGTTGCTTATACTGATGATCAAATCAATGCTACAGTCGGTGTAGGTCGTAAATTTAGTGAACAATGGGCTGGTAACGTCTCTGTAGGCTGGGATTCAGGCGCAGGTAACCCTGTATCAACACTTGGTCCTACTGAAGGCTACTGGAACGTAGGCTTAGGTTTACAATTCAGCCCAGCGCCTAACTACTTTATCGCAGGTGGTGTTAAATACTTCATGTTAGGTGATGCTGAAGCACAACCTGCATCAATGTTTGGTACAAATGAATCAGTAGCATCATTTGAAGATAACGATGCTTGGGCATACGGTTTAAAAATCGGTTACCGCTTCTAATTTAAATATGATTCGGGCCATAGTTCGCTATGGCCCTAACTTTTTATTCTTTCCCTATCTTGTTTGATCAAACAATAAACATTTAAATTTACTAAAACATTTATCAAAAACTAAGCTTTTTACTCTAATTTTTCATTTAAAAATCATAAAGATAATTATCAATCACTAGAATAAATACTCTAGTCATGCTCATTTTTTAACTTCCCTAGTTCAATTTTAGAGTAGCAACTCTTATTTACTGTTTTTCTATTTATGTTACTTTCCACACATTGAAATAACATCAAAAGTTACAAACAGGGAAAAGTATGCGCTTAAATCACCTTAGCTACGCAATTTTACTTACCGCTTTACCAACAGCATCATTATTTGCAGCGGGTCTAGATCGTTCAGGTCAGTCTATTTCAGCATTCTTACAACCTGGTAACTATGCAGAAGCAGGTATCACTGTTCTAGATGCAGAAGTAAAGTCAAATGAACTTAATGTCGATGACATGGCGAAGTCATATTACTTCCCTTCCGCTGCTGTCAAAGTACAAGCGACTGACAAAATTTCACTAGGTTTAATTTACGACCAACCATACGGTGCAGAAGCTGAATATGATGCTGCATCGCAAGTATTTGGTAATGGTGCTCAAGGTACATCTGTAGATGTTAAAACTGAAAGCTTAACTGCCCTAATTGGTTACCAACCAAACGAAAATTGGAACTTTTATGCAGGTCCAGTTTGGCAAACTGTAGAAGCCAATATCAAACTACGTGGTGCTGCTTATGGTGGTAATGCCAAACTTGGTACTTATAACATCGAAATGGAACGTGAAGAAGCTTATGGCTGGTTAGCAGGTGTTGCTTATTCGATTCCTGAAATTGCATTAAAAGCGGCTATTACCTACCGCTCTGAAATTGAACATAATACAAAATCCAATGAAACTACGCTTCTACCGTATCCATCTTTAAGTGCGCTGACATCATCTGTTGATGCAACAACACCTCAATCAGTTAACTTAGATTTCCAAACAGGTATTGCTAAAGATACGCTAGCATTTGCCAATGTTCGTTGGGTACATTGGAGCC
This sequence comes from Acinetobacter sp. YH16056_T, assembly GCF_024605895.1. Classification (NCBI taxonomy): domain Bacteria; kingdom Pseudomonadati; phylum Pseudomonadota; class Gammaproteobacteria; order Moraxellales; family Moraxellaceae; genus Acinetobacter; species Acinetobacter sp. YH16056_T. The sequence goes on from NZ_CP094545.1 coordinate 2,450,701, forward strand.
AGTTTGCGGTTAAACCAACTTTACTTGGTAACGTAAGTTCAATTCCAGCACCTCATGTCCGTCAAAATCTTATTGATTACTCAGACGACCAATGGTCAGCTAATGTTGGTGTAGGCCATAAATTTAACAGCAAATGGTCTGGTTCTGCATCTGTAGGTTACGATTCGGGTGCTGGCAACCCTATTACGACTTTAGGCCCTGTTGAAGGGAATTGGAATGTTGGTCTAGGTGGTCAATATAGTCCTGCTGAAAACTATTTCATCCAAGCAGGTGTTAAATACTTCTGGTTAGGTGATGCTACTGCTCAAACTGGTGGTAATCCAGTAGGTGAATTTGAAGATAACCATGCGCTTGGCTATGGTTTGAAAATAGGCTATCGCTTCTAAGTTGTTAGAACAGCTTTGCATTAAACAAGAAAGGGCGCATAAGCGCCCTTTTCTATAACCAGCTATACAGAATTAAGCTGGAATATCACGAACTGAAGCATTACGAATCGCTTCTTTTAATGCAGCATAGCCATGAATTGGTGGGAATTGTGGAAATTCTGCAATCACATTGTCAGGCGCATCAAATAAGAAACCCGCATCTGCTTCACCAAGCATCGTCGTATCGTTATAAGAATCACCTGCTGCAATCACCCGGAAGTTTAACCCATGCAATGCTTGAACGGCTTTACGCTTTTGATCAGGTTGACGAAGCTTATAAGCTGAGATCATACCATTTTCATCAGTTTCTAATTTGTGGCAGAAAATCGTTGGCCAACCAAGTTGCTGCATTAATGGATGTGCAAACTCATAGAAAGTATCTGAAAGAATAATCAATTGAAAATGAGTACGCACCCACTCTACAAACTCTTTTGCACCTTCAAATGGCCCCATATCTGCGATTACGTCTTGAATATCGTTTAAACCCAAACCGTGTTGTTTTAGGATATTTAAACGCTGAGTCATCAACACATCGTAATCTGGAATGTCACGAGTCGTTGCTTCAAGTTCTTTAATGCCTGTTTTTTTCGCAAAATTAATCCAAATTTCAGGTACTAAAACCCCTTCTAGATCTAAACAAACGACTTCCATGCACTCTACCCTCTGTTATGTGAAAAAAATTTTTCATTATCATAGCGGAAGAATAAAAAAATGCATTGTTCTTTTTTAAATCTGTTTTTTTCATAAGTATCTATTTTTTAGTGATAAGTGTGTTTTAGCATTTCCATTAAAATAGTTCTGAAATAAATTAATATAGGTTTTAACGTTCCAAGCCTATAGCCAGGACATTCATGACTACCATCCCTACTATTGACCTTGTCGATGCACTTGCATCTGAATATGCAGATAAATCACCTTCTGAGATTATGAAACTTGCGCTTAGCCAGCAAGGTGAAGTTGCGATTTCCTTTTCTGGTGCAGAAGATGTTGTACTGATTGATCTTGCATCGAACTTAGGGATTCCTTTTCGTGTATTTAGTTTAGATACCGGTCGCTTACACCCTGAAACTTACCAATTTTTAGATACTGTCCGTAAACATTATAAAATTGATATCGAAATCTGTTTCCCAAAAAGTGATGCGGTACAAAAACTGGTGACAGAAAAGGGCTTTTTTAGCTTCTATCAAGATGAACATAAAGAATGCTGTGGTATCCGAAAAGTACAACCTTTGCGTAAAAAACTAGCCACTTTAGATGGCTGGATCACAGGTCAACGTAAGGACCAAAGCCCTGGCACACGTAATGAAATTCCTGTGGTACAAGCAGACCCCGGTTTTTCAGGTCCGGGCAAGCAATTGATTAAATATAATCCTTTGGCAAACTGGTCTAGCGCTGATGTATGGAACTATATCCGTCTCATGGAAATTCCATATAATCCACTACACGAACGTGGCTTTATCTCGATTGGCTGTGAACCATGTACTCGACCTGTTTTACCGAATCAACACGAACGTGAAGGTCGCTGGTGGTGGGAAGATGCAACCCATAAAGAATGCGGCTTACACGCAGGCAACATGAAAAAATAAAGATCACAAAACCACTGCATAGCAGTGGTTTTTTTCAACGCATAGATACACATAATTCCGTATCATTTCAACGTAAAAACGCTATACTGCAAATGACAATTTAATAATTCTAACAATGCTACTCATACATGAGCAGCTGTAGAAATTGCAGTGAGGCAATCAACGCTATGCGTCCATTACATCCTATTGATTTCATATTCTTAAATTTAGAGAAACGGCAACAACCGATGCACGTAGGTGGTCTATTTTTATTTCAGATCCCTGACAATGCACCAGATACTTTTATTCAAGATTTAGTCGCAGATATTCGTAATTCAAAATCCATTCCTATTCCTCCTTTTAACAATAAACTCAACGGCTTCTTTTGGGATGAAGACGAAGAGTTTGATTTAGATCATCACTTCCGCCATATCGCACTGCCGCATCCCGGTCGTATCCGTGAACTTTTGACTTATATTTCACAGGAACACAGTGCGCTGATTGACCGTGCAAAACCGCTTTGGACCTGCCATATTATTGAAGGCATTGAAGGCAATCGTTTTGCCATGTACTTCAAAATCCACCACGCGATGGTCGATGGCATTGCAGGTATGCGTTTAGTTGAAAAATCGCTTTCGCATGACCCAGATGCTAAAAGTATTGTGCCACCATGGTGTGTAGAAGGCCCTCGTGCAAAACGCCTGAAGCAGCCTAAAGCCAGTCGTATGAAAGGTCTGTTATCGACCATTAAGGGACAACTTGACTCTACTCCACGAGTTTTGTACGAACTGTCACAAACCGTGATGAAAGATATGGGGCGTAACCCAGATTATGTGTCTAGCTTCCAAGCGCCGAGTTCAATATTAAACCAACGGGTCAGTTCTTCACGTCGTTTCGCTGCTCAGTCTTTTGAATTTTCACGTTTGTCACATATTGCCAAGTCACTTGGTGTAACAATTAACGATATTGTGCTCGCAATTTGTTCAGGTGCATTACGTGAGTATTTAATTACACAAAATGCATTACCTAAAAAGCCATTGATTGCCATGGTGCCTGCATCTGTGCGTACCGATGATTCAGATATGTCAAACCGTATTACCATGATTTTGGCCAATCTTGGAACCCATAAAGAAGATCCGCTAGAACGGTTGAAGATTGTGCGTCGTAGTGTGCTCAATGCCAAAGAGCGCTTTAAGCGGATGAACTCGAATCAAATTTTAAACTACAGTGCTTTTGTCTACAGTGCAGCAGGTTTAAATATTGCATCAGGCTTCATGCCAAAACGTCAGGCCTTTAACTTGGTCATTTCGAATGTTCCCGGCCCACAAGAGCCGTTATATTGGAATGGTGCACGTTTAGAAGCGCTCTACCCAGCGTCTATTGTTTTGGATGGTCAAGCGCTTAATATCACCATGACCAGCTATTTAGATAAGCTTGAAGTTGGTTTAACCGCATGTCGTAATGCGCTGCCAAAAATGCAAAATTTACTCACGCATTTGGAAGAAGAAATTCAACGATTTGAAACTATTGTGAACCAAGATTCCCCAAAGTTACAGGCGGTTAGCTAACCGCCTGTTTCTAGATTTGGTATCAATTCATCAGCATCTTGAACCATGCATAATGATAAAAACCCGTCTAAATTAAACAATCTAGACGGGTTTTTAGTATTTGAACTTTGATTGATTTTTTGGAGCAATTTATGTGTATAAGCTAAAATTTAGGTGAACAAATCCGTTGCTATTGTTTAATTATGACTTGTAGATACGAACTGATAATTAAGTTTATTTTCCATTATTTATAAAATTTTAGCGCATTAAATATTTTAGAATTGCGCGTTAGCACTTTAACCCTCTGGATTACATTATTTATATTTCAATATTTAAGCTTTAATTGCTCGGCACTGTTTAAGTAACTGATGACAAGCAGAACGAATCATAGACGCTGTAATTTGAACCTCATTACCACGCTCATCCACGATATAACCTGAATGGATCGCTTTTGCTTCAACAACAGTTTTAAGACCACTTTTCATTACTGTTTTACTAACACCCATAGTACACCTCTTTTTGCTAAGCCATTTTCAAGTCCAATGCAGGAAAATGGCTTTGGCTATTTGATGTGTCTAGTATTCAAAATAACAGTTCAAAAGTAAAATCTCAGTTGTAACAAGTGTTTAACGATATTCTGTTACAATTTCAGCTCAGAATGATATCGTATTGCTCTTGCGTATATAAATTTTCCACTTGGAACTTGATCACACGGCTAATAAAGTGCTCTAAATCAGCTACCGCAGGTGCTTCAGCAGTTAACAATCGGTCAATCACCGACGGATGTGCCACCACGGTAAAACCACTTTGTGACTCATAAGCACGTGCATATCTCAAGATTTCACGGAAAATTTCATAGCAAACTGTTTCAGCCGTTTTCACATAACCACGCCCCTGACAGGTTGGGCAAGAATCACAAAGAAGATGCTCCAAAGATTCACGGGTGCGTTTCCGAGTCATCTCCACCAAACCCAGCTCAGACACTTGAGTGATCTTGGTTTTTGCATGATCGCGCTCGAGCATTTTCTCAAACTGGCTCATCACTTCTTCACGATGATGTGCTTCTTGCATATCAATGAAGTCAATAATGATAATCCCGCCCAAGTTACGTAGTCGAAGCTGACGTGCAATGACCTGTGTGGCTTCCATATTGGTTTTAAACACAGTGTCTTCAAGTGAACGACCACCAACATAGGAGCCAGTATTGACATCAATCGTGGTCATGGCTTCAGTTTGATCGATCATCAGATAGCCGCCAGACTTAAGTGCTACACGTGTCTGTAAGGCTTTCTGAATATCTTCTTCGACATTGTACAAGTCAAAAATTGGACGCTCACCTGGATAATGCAGTAAGCGATTTTGCATACTCGGTACAAATTCTTGGACAAACTCTTGCAATTTGCCATGTACTTCGCGTGAGTCGACCTGAATTTTAGACGTTTCTTCGTTGGCTAAATCACGGATGACGCGTTGCGGTAAAGGCAGCTCTTCAAAAATCAAAGATGGCACAACAATACTGCGTTGTTTACGTTGTATGTATTCCCACAGTTTTGCTAAATAAGCCATGTCCTGCGCAATTTCACATTCAGGAATACCTTCAGCAGCAGTACGAACGATGACTGAACCCGGTAAATTGTGTTCCTTTTGAATGCGTTCAATCATGCTACGCAAGCGATCACGTTCTTCTTCAGACTCAATGCGCTGTGAAACACCGGTATGACTGCCATATGGCATTAAAACGAGGTAACGGGAAGGAATAGAAAGATCAGTTGATAGTCGTGCACCTTTTGTACCCAACATATCTTTCATCACTTGTACGGTGAGTACTTGTCCCGGTTGTAACAGCTCAAAAACGTTCGGGGTCGGTTGATTGCGCTGCCAGACCATATCATTGATATGTAAAAAAGCCGTTCTCGACAATCCAATATCAATAAAAGCAGCCTGCATACCCGGAAGCACACGAACAACTTTCCCTTTATAAATATTGCCCACTAACCCACGCTTCACGGTGCGCTCAACAAATAATTCATTGACCGTACCGTTTTGAATCAACGCCACCCGACATTCCATCGGTGTGACGTTAATCAACAACTCGTCAGACATATCAAAACTCAAAACATTATAAAAATTCTTGTGTTGCAGCAGTTAATTTAATGCCTTAACTGTCTGTAATAACTGTACGGTTTCATGCAAAGGCAGCCCAACGACATTGCTGTAGCTCCCTTCAATACAAGGAATATAGCGCGCAGCAATTCCTTGAATGGCGTAGGCTCCCGCCTTGCCGATTGGTTCACCTGTTGCCCAATAGCTTTCCATGTCAGCTAGACTCAGCGTTTGAAATTCAACCTGTGTGCGCACTACTATACTGTATATTTGATCTTTTGTACTGACACAAACACCTGAAAACACATCATGTTTTCGTCCAGAGATCATTTCCCACATAGAAAAAGCATGTGCTTTCGACGCTGGTTTTCCTAAAATGTGCTCATCAACGCCTAAACTGGTATCGGCGGCAATAACAATAGCATCAGGGAATTGTTGTTGTACTGCGCAAGCTTTAGCACGTGCTAAACGCTCTACATAATCCGCTACAGGTTCTCCTTCCAACACGGACTCATCAATATCTGGACTGAAAATTTCAAATTCCAGACCTAATTGTTGCAATAGTTCGCGTCGTCGAGGAGAACTCGAAGCTAAAATTATATGCGCCATTTTCTCAAGAAGTAATACATGATTGGCCAAATGAGTAAGCTAGTAACAATTGGCTGCCAATGGCGGGCAAATGAAAACTGTGCTCCACCCATCACTTGAACAATCCACACAAACAGTAAATGCGCGAAAATTGCCATTGCAGCAATAATCCATAAATTACCAAATGTGAGGATACGACGTTCACGGGTCAAAAAGCGTGTCACAAATGCAATGACCACAAAACTCAGTGCGTTCATGCCAAATGGCGCATCAGTCAATAAGTCCGTAAAGAGACCTGTGGCAAATGCAAACCAAACACCGCACCATGTCGGCTGACAGAGGACCCAAAATAGCATGATCATCATCATGAATAATGGGCGCCAACCCGATAGGTCATAAGAAAGCGGATACACCATCAGCACGGATGCCAAAATGATGGAAAAGATAATTGGAAATAATGGGTCGCGCTCTGTATGACGACTAAGCTTAGCGAGTGACATGCGGTTGCTCCATCGCTAAAGAATCGGAAAATAGCACAACCACATGATGACCACCTGCCAATTGGGCAGCAGGATTGATATCAATTTGGGCAAATTCACCACTATTGTGACGACTGACTTTCGAGACTGTCCCCACCAAATATCCTGCTGGGAAATGTGCCCCTAGCCCTGAGCTATAGACTTTTTCACCGACTTTGATATTCGCACTGGTTGGCACGTATTCCATCTTAAGTCGACCTAAGTCACCTGTACCCGTAACGATTGCGCGCATACCTGTATGCTCCATACGCACGGATAAAGAGTGCTCTTTGTCTGAGAGCAACATGACACGGCTACTATGCGGGTAAACATTGATAATTTGCCCCATAATGCCCTTGTCATCGAGTACAGTTTGTCCCACTTTAAGCTGACTGCTGGCTCCACGGTTAATCACAATAATATGACGTAAGGGATCAGCATCAGTACCAATGACTTCGGCAATCTCCATACGACCATCAATGATGAGTGGTGTATCGAGTAGTCCACGTAGTCGAGTATTTTCAGCAGAAAGTTCAGAAAGTTTCTGTAAACGGACTTGAGCCTGAATTAACTCTGCTTGCATCGCGGTATTTTCACGACGTAATTGAGCTTCAGACTTGGTTTGTTGATTCAGCCATTCTCGCGATAACACTGGATAGCTTGCAAGGGCATAAATTGGATTATATGCCGCATACAAGACGTCTCTGGCCGGTTGAATTACATGTGGCATGCGCCAATCAAAGAAAAGCACCACCAAGCATGTAATCACCGCAATGATAAATGAGCGAAAAGATGGCGGTTGTCTTGAAAACAGTTGCGTTTGCACCCGCCGAGTCCTTTTCTTAGCCTACAAATAACATGTCATGATTTGGGTTATCGAAGAATTCGAGAACCTTACCACCACCACGTGTAACACATGATAGTGGATCTTCTGCAACCACGACAGGAAGACCTGTTTCTTTTGCAAGAAGCTTATCAAGATTGCGAAGTAATGCACCGCCACCAGTCAACACAATACCGCGTTCTGCGATGTCTGAAGACAACTCAGGTGGCGTTTGCTCTAGTGCAGATTTAACCGCAGCCACAATGTTTTGCAGTGGATCAGAAATCGCTTGAGTCACTTCATCAGAAGTTACGGTAATCGCACGAGGTACACCTTCAGCCAAGTTCCGACCACGGACTTCGATTTCCAAAGGTTTTGCACCTTCTTCTGGAAGCGCCATACCAACTTCTTTTTTGATGTTTTCTGCAGTGGTTTCACCAATCACACAACCATGTGCTTTACGCACGTAATTAATGATTTGTTCATCAAATACATCACCACCGATACGTAGTGAGTCTGCATAGACACAACCTTGAAGTGAAATGATCGCGATTTCAGTTGTACCACCACCAACATCGACAACCATCGAACCACAAGCTTGCTCAACAGGCATACCTGCACCAATTGCAGCAGCCATTGGCTCTTCAATTAAGCGAACTTCACGTGCACCTGCATTGTATACAGCTTCACGGATTGCACGGCGTTCCACCAACGTCGATTTACATGGCACACACACCACGACACGCGGTGCAGGTGGGAACAAACGTTTTTCGTGCACTTTGCCAATGAATTGATTCAACATCGTTTCAGTGACTTCAAAATCTGCAATCACACCATCTTTCATTGGGCGAATCGCAGAAATATTTGCAGGTGTACGACCTAGCATTTGCTTCGCGTCAAGACCTACTGCGGCAACGATTTTTTGTGAACCACTGTGGCGAATTGCCACCACCGTCGGTTCATTTAATATAATGCCTCGTCCTGGCGCATAAATAAGTGTATTTGCAGTGCCTAAATCAATGGCAAGATCCGGCGAAAACAAGCCAATTAGTCGTTTTAGAATCACGGGGACGTTCTCAGTTAAACTTTTATATGGACGCAAGGTGGCAACTTTAACTAAATGTGATGATTTGAACAAGTCAATCGCTTATTATAAGCCACGATATTTTGAATTTTTTTAATACTGATTAGGTAATGTTATGTCTACATCGGATGCACAGCATTCTGCAGATCTAAATGCACAAACAGTTTCAGCGATTGCCCATCTGGCTCGATTGTCGCTAGATGAAGCGCAATCTGCTGACTATGCTCAAAGTTTAAATAAAATTTTAGGCATGATGGAAACCCTGAAAGGCATCGATACTGACGGTGTTGAACCACTAAAAAGTCCATTCGACAATCCACAGCCCTTACGTGAAGACGTGGTATCTGAGACCAATCATCGCGAAGCATATCAAGCAGTTGCTCCTGCCGTACAGGATGGCTTGTACCTTGTTCCGCGTGTGATTGAATAATTTTTATTCAGATCAACATTTTTTCAAATTAAACGTAAAGAAATATTTCTCATGACAGATTTACATCGCTTATCAATTCGTGAATTGTCTGAAGGTTTGGCTGGCGCTAAATTTTCTTCACGCGAATTGACAGAACACTATTTAAAACGCATTGAAAAAATCGATGCTCAAGTCAAGTCATACGTGACCGTGACTGCTGAACAAGCACTTGCGCAAGCAGATGCGGCTGATGCTGCAATTAAATCAGGCAATGCAACTGCGTTGACCGGTGTACCAATTGCGCACAAAGATATTTTCTGTACCCAAGGCATTAAAACCACTGCTGGTTCTAAAATGCTGGACAATTTTATCTCTCCTTACGACGCAACCGTTGTAGCGAAAGGTAAAGCTGCGGGCCTCGTGACACTTGGTAAAGTGAACATGGACGAATTCGCCATGGGTTCGACCTCTGAAAACTCTTACTACGGCGCAACGGCGAATCCTTGGAATTTATCGCACGTTCCGGGCGGTTCATCAGGCGGTTCTGCGGCAGCGGTAGCGGCTGATCTTGCTCCGTTCGCAACAGGTACAGATACAGGCGGTTCAATCCGTCAACCGGCGTCTTTCTGTGGTTTGACTGGCCTTAAACCGACTTACGGTCGTGTATCACGTTTCGGTATGATTGCGTATGCATCATCTTTAGACCAAGGCGGCCCGATGGCACGTTCGGCTGAAGATTGTGCTTACCTCATGAACGTGATGGCAGGTCATGACGCGAAAGATTCAACTTCGGTTGAAAAAGACGTAGACAACTATGTGGCGAACCTCAACGGCACATCGGTTAAAGGCTTACGCATTGGTATTCCGAAGCAATACTTCAATGTTGCAGGTTTAGATGCTGACGTGAAAGCACGTGTTGAAGAATCTCTGAAAAAATTGGAAGAGATGGGCGCAATCTTGGTTGAGATTGACCTGAACATGACTGAAAGCTACGTACCAACGTATTACTTGATCGCACCTGCTGAAGCATCGTCTAACTTATCTCGTTTCGACGGTGTACGTTATGGCTACCGTGCAGAAAATCCTGTGGATTTGATGGATCTTTACAAGCGTTCACGTTCGGAAGGTTTTGGTAAAGAAGTTCAGCAACGTATCTTGATTGGTACATACGCGCTTTCTGCGGGTTACTACGATGCTTATTATGTGAAAGCACAAAAAGTACGTCGTTTAATTCAACAAGACTTTTTAAAAGCATTTGAATCTGTAGACGTGATTGCTGCTCCTGCTGCGCCTACGACAGCGTATAAGATTGGTGCAAACCTTTCTCCTGTAGAAATGTACTTAGGCGACATCTACACCATCGCAGTGAACTTGGCAGGTCTGCCTGCGATTAACGCGCCTGTTGGTTTTGACAAAGACAACTTACCTGTTGGCTTACAGTTGATTGGTAACTACTGGTCAGAATCTCAATTGTTGTCTGTGGTGCATCAGTACCAACAAGCAACCGATTGGCATACACAACGCGCTGCAATTGCTGAGGAGAACGCATAATGGCTAAGAACGCTGCGAAACCAAAATCTAACCTGATTGATGGTTGGGAAGTCGTTATTGGTATCGAGATTCACACTCAGCTTGCGACCAATACCAAAATTTTCTCAGGTTCATCTACCACATTTGGTCAAGACCCAAATACACAAGCTAGCCTTGTAGATTTGGCAATGCCGGGCGTATTGCCAGTATTGAACAAAGAAGTGGTTGATCTAGCAATTCGCTTTGGTTTGGGTATCGATGCGTACATCGACCAAGCTTCTGTATTTGCACGTAAAAACTATTTCTACCCTGACTCTCCAAAAGGCTACCAAATCAGCCAAATGGACAACCCGATTGTGGGCTTGGGTCATATCGACATTCAACTTGAAGATGGTACGGTTAAGCGCATTGGCGTAACCCGTGCTCACCTTGAGGAAGATGCAGGTAAATCGATCCATGACCAATTTGAAGGTCAATCTGGTATCGATTTAAACCGTGCAGGCACACCTTTACTTGAGATTGTCTCTGAACCTGATATGCGTTCGGTTGAAGAAGCAGTTGCCTACATTAAAGCGATTCACACTTTAGTGCGTTGGTTAGGCATTTCTGACGGTAACATGGCAGAAGGTTCGTTCCGTGCGGACTGTAACGTGTCACTACGTCGTCCGGGTCAACCATTTGGTACGCGCTGCGAGTTGAAAAACTTGAACTCTTTCCGTTTCATTGAACAAGCGATCAATGTTGAAATTGAACGTCAAATGGAAATCCTAGAATGGGATGGCACCATTGATCAAGAAACACGTTTATTCGACCCTGTGAAGATGGAAACGCGTTCAATGCGTTCTAAAGAAGAAGCGAACGATTACCGCTACTTCCCAGACCCTGACTTGTTACCTGTGATCATTGCAGATGCGCAAATTGAAGCGGCACGTGCTGCATTGCCTGAGTTGCCTGCTGCACGCCGTGCGCGTTTTGTAGCTGACTTTGGCGTGACTGAGTACGATGCTCACGTGCTTACGCTTACTCGTGAAATGTCAGAGTTTTATGAAGACGTGGTGAAAGCTGCTGGCGGTGCTGCTCAAGGTAAAGTGGCTGCAAACTGGGTGATGGGCGAATTCTCAGGTGCTTTAAACAAAGCGGGCTTCGAGCTTCATGATTCTCCTGTATCTGCGGAAAAACTTGGCGGCATGATTGCACGTATTGTGGACAACACCATTAACGGTAAGATTGCAAAGCAAGTGTTCGGCTTTATGTGGGAAGAAGGCAAAACTGCGGACGAAATTATTGCGGAAAAAGGCTTGAAACAGGAAACTGATACAGGCGCGATTGAAGCGATTATTAAAGACGTGCTTGCGGCAAACGAGAAGATGGTTGAAGAGTATAAATCTGGTAAAGAGAAAGCCTTTAACGGTCTTGTTGGTCAAGTGATGAAGGCTGCGAAAGGTAAGGCCAACCCTGCACAAGTCAATGAATTAATGAAGAAATTGATTGGTTGATTTGATTAATTTTGGAATAAAAAACCCGCTTTAGAGCGGGTTTTTTCTTAATCCTTCAGGTCTTAAATCAGGTATTTCCACATTAATTTCTGTTGCCTTAACACCTATCAATTTCTGATTTTTAATAATTTCTTTATTCACCAACACTTCAATCGTACGGAAAGTTAACTGCATAATTGATTCTAATAATTCAGGAAGTATTTGATTAATTTTAATATCCTTAGAATAAAATAATGTTCTTCCTTTATACTTGTCTAGTTGTCCTTCATTGTAATCAGGCATAAGAATAAATCTTTCTTTTAACTTACCATTCTCTTTGTTTTCATAGATACTAGCTTCCATGTCTAAAAAACCGTTATGTACAATATGGTTTCGTAATTTCTTAATTAATAAAACATCTGAGTTTTTATCTTCAAAGATAGTACCTTCTCTGTCCTCAGTAGACCACTTTAATTTTTTTTCATTCTTAGTTTGACCAATTAAAGAATCACCATGTGAATATTCTAATGATTTTCTCTTTGGATATTCATTAAATTTAGAAGGTAAGTTTTCAGCTTCAAAAGCTAATTTACTTAAATAATCTAATACAGAAGAAGTCTTAATTATTATTGATTCCAAAAGTGAGCTAATGATAATTCCTTCCCTTGAATATATAGTTGTTAATCCTTCTTTTGTTTTACGTCCTTCAAATATATTTTCACCATTAAACTGATCATAAAAGAAGTAAAAATTATCTTGTACTTGCCTGCAAAGATTCTGAATATTTTTTGTCAAATATAGAACTTCAAAAGAATAAAAATATTTATATATGGATTCCTTCATCTCCGATTTGCTAATTATTTCTTCAAGATAGTTTTTAAATTCATCTCTTGATAACAAACTTTCCCCACTTAATCCTGCATATATAAAATAGATCTCTTTCATAAATCAAAAAACGATCTTCTTTTTGGTTAATATTTGCACTCCGGATTTCTTAGCATTCGTGCATAATCTGCGGATGAAATACATCGATTCAAACAAGCTTTCTGATCCTCAGTTCAAGCGATACACAGGCATCTCATGGTCAACTTTCTATTTGATGGTTGAGCAATTGAAGAAACATGTCCCTGCCAAAGGCAGACCGCCCAAGTTAAGCCTGGAAGACCAGGTTCTGCTCTGTCTAAGCTATTGGCGGGAATACCGAACCTTATTTCACGTTGCGACGAGCTACGGGGTTTCAGAGCCCACAGCCTCAAGAATTGTCCGTCATGTTGAAGACTGCCTGATTCGGTCCAATCTCTTTAATTTACCCAAAGATTTACCCGAGGGCGAAGGCATCGATTGGAATGTTGTGATCGTGGATGCCACAGAAATTCCAATCCAAAGGCCTAAAAAAACAGAAGAAAAGCTATAGCGGCAAGAAAAAGACCCACACTTTCAAAGTACAGGCCATCATTCATTATCAAACTCAAAAAATCCTGAGTTTATGTACGAGTCGTGGTGCCGTACATGATTTCGAACTCTTCAAACGTAACTTGAATCAGATTCCTGCAGGTGCATTTATCCTTGCGGATAAGGGTTATCAGGGAATTTATACAGTGTATCCAAATAGCTTGTTGCCATTAAAAGCAAAGAAGCGCTGTAAACTGGATTCCGAACTAAAAATCTATAATCAGGAAATCAATAAAAGAAGAATTGGAATTGAGCATGTATTTGGCAGTTTGAAAACCTTCAAAATTCTTGCTGAGCGATATCGCAATCGAGGCAAAAGACTAGCATTGAGATTCAATCTAATTGCTGGAATTTATAACTTGGAGCTGAGTGAAAAACGACTTATGAAAGAAATCTAATATTTACTCTTGTCTAATTTATCAAAGTACTCAACATTAAGATGATCATAAATTTCTTGCTCATTTTCAAAAAGTGAATTAATTATAAGATTTGCATAAAATACACAGGCATTATCAATCTGCTCCATCAAAAGTTTTATATTAGATGAATAACTACCATCACTCTTTTTAACAATATAGTATTTCTTCTTATCATTAATGCTCTTAGTTGAAATACCATCTAAATTAAGTATTTTTTGTTTCATTAAGATTACCGTCAAAAGTTATAATTAATTCAATATATTAAATTAATCATATAAATAAAATGAGATCATACCATGTATTTTTCATTACAAATATCGAAGACTTAGGGCGTATTCAGCTTTCAAAGTCCTTCTTTATGCGCGACTTCTAATACCCTCATCCCCCGCCTTCTCCCAATGGGAGAAGGAGCATCCATTACTAATTTAATACCGTTATAAATTTTGTAATGGATGTTCCCTCTCCTTTTAGGAGAGGGTTAGGGAGAGGTAAACCATTTAAATTTCAAAATTTTAAATATAAAATCCACCAAAACACTTCACACTAAAAACAACATGACCATCAAAAAAGTATCATCCATCGCCAAACTCGAAGCCTTAGGACGTATTCAACTTTCAAAGTCTTTCTTTATGCGTCACTTCCTTTATAGCGAAATTGCCAATTGGTACGGCGTACCCAACTTCCCCGACCATCCTGACATTGCCATTCGCACAGGAAAAGAACTCTGCCAACAACTGCTCGAACCTCTACAAGAAAAGTTTGGACGTATCGCTATTCGTTCAGCCTATCGCTCACCAAGCGTCAACCAACTTGGCAACGAAAAAGGACATAACTGCGCGAGTAATGAAAAAAACTTTGCAAGCCATATTTGGGACTATCCTGACGCAAAAGGCTACGGTGCAACGGCGTGTATTATCATTCCCTCACTCATCGATTTAATTGAAAAAGACCCAAATAATTGGAAACAGATTGCATATTGGATTCACAATCACTTGCCATACAGTCATCTAGAATTTTTTAAAAAAGAAAATACGTTTTGTGCATTCAATATCGGTTGGCATGAGAAACCACTTAAAGAGATCAATAGCTATGTCACAGGATCTAAAGGCAAGCTGAAAGTAACGCATGAACCAAATCTAGACTATGAAAAATTTTATCCTGATTTGCTGTGATTTATCCCTCTTCCAATGGGAGAGGGAGCTTTCAAAGTGAATAAATACTTAAACGATTTTTTGGATATCCCCCCTCTCCTTTTAGGAGATAAGCAGCAGTGCTGCGCAAGGGAGAGGTAAATATTTAACTTTTTAAAACTTTGTGAAAAACATTAAAGTCATTAATAATTGATAGCATCTAGCCTACTAAACTCATCATATTTTGAACTATAACCATCTATAACTTTTATAAATCTAAATAAAAATATACAACTAAAGAATTTACAGCCTGCTTAAAACTGTCATTCCAATATGCTAAGGTAAATGAAAAATTGATATAAATCATATTTCAACAGAGGGTTACATCATGTCAAAACAAATTCTTATGCTCGTGGGCGACTATGCTGAAGACTACGAAACAATGGTACCTTTTCAATTTTTAGTTGGTCTTGGTTATACCGTTCATGCCGTTTGTCCTGACAAAAAAGCTGGCGACAGCATTGCCACAGCCATTCATGATTTTGAAGGTGAACAAACTTATAGCGAAAAACGCGGTCATAACTTTGCGATTAACTATGACTTTGATGCAGTTAACTCAGAAAACTATGTCGGCTTAGTGATCCCGGGCGGTCGTGCGCCTGAATATTTACGTATGAATACACGTGTGATTGAAATCGTACGCGAATTTGACGCGGCGAAAAAACCTATTGCAGCGGTTTGTCATGGGGCGCAAATTCTAGCGGCAGCCGATGTGCTAAAAGGTCGTACCTGTTCGGCTTACCCAGCATGTGCAGCCGAAGTTAAACTGGCTGGCGGTCAGTATGCAGATATTGCAGTCACGGATGCAGTGACCGACGGTCATTTAGTTACTGCTCCTGCTTGGCCTGCTCACCCTGCGTGGATGGCGCAATTTGTTAAAGCATTAGGCGCGACGATTACCATTTAATGCTTGAGTCAGCAAACTAAAACGCATTGGATCATCATCCATTTAGGGTGAATCCATAAAAAATGCTCCTTGTATAAAAGGAGCATTTTTTATTTACTCAAAATAAAATTAACGAACCACACCTAACTTATTCCAAATTTCTGGGGTTAAAAATTTGGTCACCAATTTATTCAAATCGACATAACGCAGTACGCCTTGTAATTGTTGTTTAATTTCAGGCGTCTTTAATATTTCATCCCCCGTCATACTACCAAGCTCTTGAAAACTTTCGCCTACAGCCTGTAGACCGTCGGCTTTAATTACAGCCTGCGTTTGCGTAGAACATTGCTCCACCAAAATTCGCTGCATCACTTGAGCCAGATTTTTATCGAGTTGCGTTTTTTGCGCATCACTGACATTACTGTATTGTTTTAAATCTGGATGCGCTGCCAAGGCAGAAAAGGTCCATTGCAGCACCGCTGTTTTATCCGCAGCAGTGGTCGATTTCACTAAACATTGACTAAGCTGATCGACCGTAGGACTCGCCAAACTCACCTGAGTCGACCCGAGCATGATGAGCGTCAATAAAGCCAAACCTGCAGGTCGTGAAAAACGTAGATGTAATTTTTTAGATAAACCGTAAGCCATAGACCAAACTCCCAAAACTTGAGTCACCTTTGTATCATGAAGTGCTGTATTTGCTGTTTGGTCTATGTAACTCAACTATTCATTTTTGCTAGTCGGTGCATAGATGAGAGGATGAATCGTTGGCCTTCTATTCCAATACCAGTAAAAATGTCCATTGGTATCGAGCAAACTATGGGTGGTCAATGTCGATTTATTGCTATCACCTCGCCAACATGCAAGTGCTGCATTACGGTTATTATGTAGGTCAATAAACTCGGGATTTAAATATTTTGGTTTCGCAGGAATGTATAAAGCATCTCCCGGATTGACCCATAAATCTGCCAAGTAAATCTTGCCTAGATTTGGAAAATAGCGCCCTACTGAGATGACCAGTGGCAATTGATCCTGATCTGTCGCGCTAAAAATATGCGGAAAGTCATGATGTTCTAAATCAGTAATGACAAATGGCGTTAAAGTTTTACAGCCATTTAAATTTGATGTTGCATTTTCATAAGGCAAATAATGCCCTGCCATCATGCCGTATTCATAATGAATTTCTGATAGTCGTTTTTGATTTGAATGAATCTGAATCGCTTCACCTGCATGGACTAGGGTGATACCAAAAGCTGCCGCGGTTTCTTTGGTTGCCACCAATGGCATAAACTCGAAGTATTGCCCTTCAAAATCAAGCTCAGTTTGCTCGCCCCAATCGGTAGTGATCGTCGAAATTTCGGAAGGAACTGCGTAGGCATTTCCCATCGTCATTTTCGCATTAGTAGTTAACTCGGTAATTAAATGAATCCCCGCCCCAAGTGACGCTAAATATGTTGGATGCCCTCGATCATTCAAAAAGAAGGGGGTTTGCTTGATATCAACTAAAATTTCTGTCAATTCACGGTCAAATAATGGTGCATTAAAATAAATTTCATTTACTGAACTCATGGTTTTTTCCTTATTATTTTTAAAACTTTACTTGAGTACATCATTAGATCAGGATAAAAGCCTATTTCCCCAAATGGCTTTTATCCTGTTGAGGTTTATTTCATACGATTCAACATATTTTTTGCCCCTGCATGGTTATAGTTGGTCGCTAAGTTTTGTAAGATGCCTTTTGCTCTTGCATTGGCGTTTGGATAACTTTTGCTATATGCAGGCACTGAGGTTAAGCATTTTGCAACGAGCATACCTGATTCAGCATAGGCTCTATTGGCATTTGCACCATTTAATTTGCCATAGCTATAAGCGCGCTGTGCATTATTACAAGCGGTGACTTGGTTTTTTCCGGCATTCAGATCGCGTCGTGCATTCACATATAAGCGCATTTGTATCTGCTGAGATGTTTCAGCAACTGGTTTCACTATAGGTTTGTTTTCAGGCTCTTTGGCTTTGGTTTCTTTTTTAGTCTCTACTTCTTTTTTTGCTTCATCTTTCGCATTGCTTTTTGTTGTCGTTGCTTTTGCTTTTGCTTTGCTTGGTGTGGCTTTTTTAGCTACAGTTTCTTCTTGTTTATTATAGTTTTTGCGACGTTCTTCGGGTCCAATAATTGCTGTATACAAACTCACTAAGCGGGTTTCAGAACGGTCATTTGATTTACGCTCTGAAACGGGTTCAATTGCAACCATCCAGCGTTGTCCATCTGCCTGACTACACTGAAATACGCCTGTGCCCTGTTTTATACTGCTATAGGTCGCTAATAATTTACGACTCCATGCATTTTTGACTTGGTTCAAATTACTTTTATTCAGTTGAATAAATTTGCCATTTTTGGCTTGGCAGTAACTACTCATATTTTGCTTGGGTATCAGTGATTCTGCTTCAACATTTTTCTTTTGTGGTCCCCAATCATAGACGTATTCTTTCGCCTTCCCATTTGAACTATTTAGCCCTTTTTGATTGATCACATCTTGTGGTGTTGCATAATGATTAAATGAATTTGGGTTTAAACTCTGCATGGTTGTACAACCATGTAATGCAAATCCAATACTCCCCACCCATAACATTGCCTTTAAATTCACAGCAAAAATCTCAAAAATTTCACCCTTAAAAAATAGCGTAATTTAGTGCCTTTCACAATTTTATAATCTTGATTTTATTTATTATTTTTATAAATTTAATCACTAAAATCGTACACGTTTGAGATGTGTGCATATGTTGTTCATTTTAATTTGATGAATTTCACATTTTATTTAAGTGTATTTGTTTATCCTTGGTGAACGGTCATCATCGTTCCCTTTTAGGTTATTTCGCAAGCATTTATGTATCGCTATGTGCTTATCAAATCTGCCATCAGAACAAGCCTCTATTATTAATAATAATATAAAGCTGGGCCTATCCATGATTCGAGCGACAATATGGAATCGAGTAAAAAAACAGCTCATCTAAAAATATTAATCTATTGATTTTATTGAAATATATTAACTTAAAATTAAAGTCATAAAAAAACCTGCATTTTAGTGCAGGTCTATTTTAAACTTATAAAATCAATTATTAATTTTTTCTTCAAATGCTCTTAAACGCTTATAAATAGAAATCAGTTCGATAATGGTTGTCCATGAGGAAATCAGGTATTGGAAAGAATCACGTACACGCCCAAAGACATTTAATATTTGCATTAATATACCGAGCGTGATTGTTCCCGCTGCAATACTTGGGAACAATATAAAGAACCCATAAATATTATCAAGCTGCATATACCAAATACGAACCAGGTTGAAATAAGCATAGTGAAAATACAGTCTAAAATAATTAAATCGGACTTTAGTAAATAATTCTTTTAATGTGAGAGGGTCTGCTCGATCTGCATAATCTTCACCATAAACTAATTCTTTACGATATGCTGCTTCGACTTTTTGATTATTAAACTCCAAACCCGGTAGTTTATAACCCACAAGCATTAAAATAACCGTCCCTAATACTGCCCAAAGGACTGCCGCCCAAACCAATGCATAGGCGATTTCCCCCACGACAGGTAATTTCTTTACATGTGTTGATAAAGTTAACAACACAGGTAGAAATGCAATTAAGGTCATCACCGATTCAACCAAGCTAACCCCAAGTCCTTCTGTGGTTCTCGCAAAACGCATCGTATCTTCTTGAATACGCTGTGAGGCACCTTCGATGGTTCTCAGTTTTTCCCAATGTGCAGTATAAAAGTCATTCATTGCGGTACGCCAACGAAAAACATAATGACTAACGAAAAACAGGTTCAATACCGCCAGTGTGACATATACCATGGCCACATAGAGAAAAGTCAGCGTCTCTGAATATAGCGTCGCCACTTCGCCCCCACCACCTGAAAGCATCTTCTGGATCAGATCATAGAATGGGTTATACCAAGCATTGATTACGACATTACATTCCACACTAAACCAAACATTAAACAGAATAAGTGCGGTTCCCCACACTGACCATCGCTGCCAAGGATTATCTGATTTGATCTTCCAAAAGGCTGCAAAAAGCGCCGTTGCTACAAAAAACCAAGCATAGAACCATAAAAATTTGGGACTCCAAAATCGGCTAATACCAATAGGCAATTCTGCTTGATGATAATTTGCAGGTAAACCGAACATCGTCCCCCAACTATGACCACCGCTATACCATAAGGCGATATTAATTATGAACCATATAAGGAATGATCCAAAAAACCATTTTGGATTTGGAAAAAAAGATTTAAACATTAGTCCTACATTTCCCTGAATCTTTGTTTTTAGTTTGAGTTGCTGATGATAAGTTTTATTTCATCAATTTTGTTATTCGGATTGAATATTTAACGCTGTTTAATCTGAAATTTAACAATCAAATACAAGACGACACATCATTCTGTTAGCTTAAGCATGAAAACTGAAAATTGCCTTAAATTCCTTTATTGATCAAGTCATATTGATGATTTGGTCATTGTTTGTGGAACAAAAGACACATCTTAGGACATACAGTTCCAGTTAAAAAGTTTGTTATATTTTAAAATTATTTTTGATATCAATAGATTAAAAAACCATAATTTATTTAACCATTATTTAAACTTAAGTTATGGAATTCTCTAAAATATTTTCTGCGATGTAGCTCACGTCATTTACAAAACATGTTTCTTCGCCAATAATATGCTAAGTTCAATTAACAACCTATGCTTGGGGAAGTAAAATGGAAAGTGCAATTGTTGAATTACTCAAACCAATTACATTAAATAAAGAAAATTGCAGTCCTTTGGTTTTTGAAACTGGTACCGTTCTAAAAGTGATTATGCAAACGCCAGAAGGCCTTTTGGTAAGTAATGATGACAAATTTAACTTTGTGATTTCATTGAAAGATAAGAATGAAGTTTGGCGCGAAATTTAATTTTCGCCTCACTTTGTGATTTGTTTTTAAATCATATTTATTCTAAGAAATTTAATCATACAATTATTGAATAAACAGGATAAGGTTCTTAAATTCCATAAAAAAAGAATCCTCCTTTTAAGCAAATATTTTTCATAACTTAGCTTAACGTTTAAATCCGTAAATCATATTTTTCTAAAATCGCATTGGTTTTCTGATGCAATCCCTCAAAATAGACTTTACTCACCAGTGCTGAAGGCTTGTTTTTTGGCAATGGACGAATTTCATGTGCGTGCGGAAAACGTTCAGTAAAATCAAATCGTTGAACCACTTTTTTAAATTCATCAATCACAAGATTTTCATCTTTACAAAAAACATCGTAGGCTTGCTGTTTTTCTGCATCCCAAAACTGCTTAAATGCATCTTGAACACTTTGACCATTCAGCATTCGTGGCATTTGTTCATCAATAAACTTCTGAATCAAATCCATTTTTTTATACATTTTTCGGTCATTACTGAGTAAAGATTGGAGTTGTTGCTGCTGTTTAGCCCTTTGAATCGAGGACGGTGGCGCAGCAGCAATCATATTTAATAATGTATAAATATAATCC
Source organism: Acinetobacter sp. YH16056_T (assembly GCF_024605895.1). Classification (NCBI taxonomy): domain Bacteria; kingdom Pseudomonadati; phylum Pseudomonadota; class Gammaproteobacteria; order Moraxellales; family Moraxellaceae; genus Acinetobacter; species Acinetobacter sp. YH16056_T. The sequence goes on from NZ_CP094545.1 coordinate 2,472,264, forward strand.
TGATTGACATAATCACTAATAATAAAATCTAAAGCAAAATTCACGTCACGTAGCACTGAATCTTTTTCAACTGCTGTACCTTTATTTATTCTGTCATATAAATCTTTATATTTAGATTTATAGTCTTCAAGTTCTTGCGGCACTATAACTGCGTTATCAACATCAAAGTCTGTATACATTTTCAGTTGTGAATGTAGACGAATCACATCACGAAAAGCTTGAATAAACTGCAACTGCTGACTTTCGAGTTTTAGATCATCTACTGACTGACACTCAGGTGTTATTTTTCTTAATTCACTAACACACTTATTAAATTCTGCTAATTGTTGATCCAACGGTGGCACAATCACTTGCTCAAAATTTTGGTCGTCTGCAAAAGTAGAAAGAGCTTTATCTGTTGCCTGCTTTAAATTTCTAAAACACACGACATTGCCAAAAGCTTTTGTTGGCTTATAAATACGGTTTGTACGCGAAAAAGCCTGAATTAAACCGTGATATTTTAAGTTCTTGTCGACATAAATCGTATTAAGTGGCAATGAGTCAAAACCTGTCAGGAACATATTCACCACCAACAGCAAATCAATTGGCGGACCTTTCAACTCCCCAACTTCTTTAGGTGGTTTAGGGACTTTGAAGTACTTAACGCGATCACCTAGATTTTTATAATATTCATAAAATCCTTCGTCACAGTTATAGCTAGTCAGATGGCGCGTATTAAATTCTGCAATGATCCGTTCAAGTTGCGCTTTACGCCCCATATCAACTTGACTCGGCTGTTCAAGTTCTTCTTCAGAAATCGTACCTGTTGTGGAGTCATTGGCGTCGTTTGTCGTGTCCTGCGCTCCAAAAGAAAAAATCGTACCAATCACTAAAGGGGTATAAATTTCTTCCTTCTTGTCCGCTTCTGCAACCAACTCTGCTTGGACTTTGGCAAATATTGCATAATATTGAAGCAGGACATCTACTGAGCTGACACAAAACATTGAACAAAATTCGCGTTTTGCCGTTTTTTTGTCATGATTTTTTAAAATATAACGTACAATTTTTTCTAAGCGCTCAGGGTTGTCATACAATTCTTTAGTATCGATGCCTTGTATTTTTTCATCACCTGCATTCACCTGATGAGCGGTAAATTGTCCTACGTAATCAATTTGAAATGGTAAAACATTTTTATCTGCTATCGCATCGACAATCACATATTTATGCAGCCGTTTAGGAAATAGAAATTCTGTGGTGTATTTCACCCCACCAATGCTTTGACAGTTCACAGGAAAAATAGGCGTGCCTGTAAAACCGAACATTTGCGCCTGTTTAAAGAAGCGTTTGATATTTTGGTGAGTATCACCAAATTGACTGCGGTGGCATTCATCAAAAATAAATACGACTTTTTTATCTGCCAAATCGGCGATCAATTCTCTGAATTTAGGGAGTGTAATTGCGTTATTCAGCTTTTGAATGGTCGTCACGACCAATTTATCTGTGAGTATATTGCTTTCATTTTTTCGTGAGTTCAGCCGTTTACCGATGAGCTGTTCGACCAATGTTTTGGTGTTGGTCGTTTGGTCTACGCAGTCGGGAACAAAGGCATTGAACTCTTTAGTGGTTTGATTATCTAGGTCTTTTCGGTCCACGACAAAGATAACTTTTTCTATTTCTGGCAACTGACGCATGATTTCACTGGCTTTAAATGCCGTGAGTGTTTTACCTGAACCTGTTGTATGCCAAATATAGGCATGATCGGTTGAGGTTTTCACATGCTGAATCATGTTTTCAACTGCATAGACTTGATAAGGTCGTAGCACCATTAAGCATTCATTGGTTTGATGCTGAACGATGTATTTACTGATCATTTTCGTAATATGTGGTGCGTTTAAAAATGCTTCGGTAAATTTACTCAAATCATTAATTGCTTTGTTGTTTTCATCGGCCCACGGAAATGTGAAATCAAACAGTGGCGTACCGTGTGAATAATATAAGCAATTTACGCTGTTGCTAATGACAAACAGCTGTATGTATCCAAACAAACCTTTTCCAGATGTATAGGCGTCTTTACTGTAGTTATGCACTTGGTGAAACGCTTGTGCGATTTCTACGCCACTACGCTTAAGTTCAACTTGTACCAACGGAAAGCCGTTGATCAATAGCGTGACATCAAAACGGCTGGTTTCTGTACCGTCATCGCCATATTGAACAGTCACTTGATTGGTGACCTGAAAGATGTTTTTTGTTGCGTCATCGCTTAAAAAACGCAGTGTTTGGGTCGTACCATCATCATATTTGAGTTGAAATGAACCACGTAAAAGCTTGGCTTTGCCGAAAATCGTATGTTCACTGCTCAGGTAATTCCACACCTGTTCCCATTGCTCATGTGTGAGTGGTGCAGTCAATGCGTTAAATTTTTCTATCTGTTTTTTTAGATTTAGGAGTAAGGCTGTTTCGTTTCTGTACTGAACACGTTCGTACCCTAAAGTTGTTAAGTGCGCTATAAATTGGTTTTCGAGTTCGAGTTCTTTTTGGGTCGACATTTATAATACTGCTCAGTTTTTAACTATTGGTATGCATATCTATTGATTCTAATAGATTTATTATATTTTTCAATCTTTTAAATTCATCAAATAAATATCTAAACTGATGATACAGATCACTGTTTTTTCTTTTAGGAATCCTTCAGTACTTTCTTAAATAAAAAAATTCCCACATTTGAATAAATGCAGGAATTTTATGAAGCAATATAAACAATCAGACAAACATTTGCTGTAACAAGCCTTTTTTCCACTGTTTAGCTTGTTCAATTTGCTGTGCTACACCTGCAATTTTTTGGTCAATTGCAGAAAGGAAATTGGCAATTTTGGTTTGTTCTTCTAAACAAGGTACTTTGACCTCAATATTACCAATTGAGGTTGTATTTAAACTTGGCACACCTGTGGCTTCATTCAAATTTAACCAATTAACCAATAGCAGTTGCTGATAAACAAATTTAGGTATTAATCTCTCACCAATTTCCGTATAAAAAAGAGTATCAACCGTCCAAAATTTCCCAGATATAAACTGAGGTTTATCAATCGTACCTTTACGACCAATAAGAATACTGTCGCCGTCGTAAAGATAAGAATCAACGTATCGCATTATCCCACCTGTCCCAAGAACAGGAATATTTCCTTCTTTTAATGCCTTATGATCTTTTCCATATTTGATAGTAATAACATCTCTAAATTTTAAATTTTCCCACTCCCCAAACTCCCTCCCATCATCCGCTTTAAAACGTATCTGCTGACTAAACAGCTTTTGCATCAGACCTTGTTTATATTGGCTCAGTAGTTCATATTTCTGAGTTAGTAGGTTAATTTTTTCATCCACAGCGGAAAGAAAAGAAGCGATTTTTGTTTGTTCTTCTTTGGATGGAAAACCTAACTTGATTTCTTTTACATCATTTAATGACAGATTGGGAGGATCAGTACCAGCAATAGAGTTTTCCAATTCTTCAACAGTCTTCGATTTTTGTAATAACGAATAAATAAAATCTAAATTGTTACTTCTGCTCGAAATTTTAGCAACTCGCTGATTAAGCAAAGCACCATCATAAAAATTCCCAATCTTAGCTATTTTTAATTTCTTATTTAATATTGGACGAGTCAACGCAATTACATAATCATCTTTATTTACAACAAATTGTGAGTATTTATCTAAATATTCTAAAGGTAAATATGAAGGGTTATTTGGCGTCATTTCCTGTATGCCAACATCAGCAATTTTCAACCACTTAGCACCACTATCAGTAGAAGCACTGCTTGGAAAAGCATATCCAGAAATTAAACTAAAACTATCACTAAGGTTTTGTAGCGTCCAATCCGCTTCAAACTCTTTAAACCGTAACTTAGGCGAAGCCATTACTTCACCTCCGCAAACGGAGAATCAATGCCTAACTCTTTACAAAAACCTGCAATCAACGCATCAGTCTTTTGACTTTCAACTTCTAAAGCTTGAAGCTGTTTCGCTATTGCATCTAAATCAATTTCAGCTTCCGCTTCAAAAGTATCGACATAACGAGGAATATTCAAATTAAAATCATTGTCAGCAACGTCTTGCAGAGTTGCAACATATGCATATTTTTCAATATTCTGACGGTTTTCAAATGCACCAATAATATTGTCTAAATGCTCTGGCAAGAGCTTGTTTTGATTCTTTTGCTTATCAAACTCATTGCTCGCATCAATAAATAAAATATTGTCGCTATGCTCACGGTTTTTCTTCAACACCAACACACAAGTTGGAATAGTCGTGCCATAGAAAATATTGGCAGGCAAACCAATAATCGTATCAATCACATTTAACTTTTCAATTAGATGCTTACGAATATGTCCTTCACTCGAACCACGGAACAAAACTCCATGCGGCAGTACGATCGCCAAAGTCCCATTTTCATCTAACTGATAAAGCATGTGCTGTAAAAACGCCATATCTGCCTTAGAACTTGGAGCTAGCTTGCCAAAATCACGAAAACGCGGATCGCTTAAGTATGACTCACTCGCAGACCACTTTGCCGAAAATGGTGGATTCGCTACAATCGCATCAAATTTCAGTTCCATATGCTGTGGACGTTTTAAAGTATCCTCCTGCTTAATTTCAAACTTTGAATAATGCACATCATGCAAAATCATGTTCATACGCGCCAAGTTATAGGTCGTACGATTCATTTCTTGACCGTAAATCGCATCCACATCGCCGACTTCACGCTTTACACGTAGCAATAAAGATCCTGAACCACAAGTCGGGTCATATACACTGCGTAGACGTTCTTTACCTAAGGTGACAAGTTTTGCAAGCAAAGTCGAAACCATTTGCGGTGTATAAAACTCACCTGCTTTTTTACCAGCACCTGAAGCAAATTCACCAATGAGAAACTCATAAGCATCGCCTAAAATATCAGACTCAGTATTCGATAGATCAAAATTAATATCGTCTAAATGTACGATCACACGGCTAATCAACTCATTACGGTCATCAGGCGTATTTCCTAACTTGGTCGAACTTAAATCCATGTCTTCAAACAAATGCGAAAAATCATCGGCCGCATCTGTACGCAATGTACTTTGCTCAATTGCCTTAAGGGTTTTAATTACATCATCCAAAATGTATTTTTTTGCTCGAGCCAATGTTGCCATACTGTGGAACAATTCTTGTGGTGCTAAGAAGTAGCCCATACTCGCAAGACATTCTTCACGCACAGCACTCAAATATGCATGATTATTTTCAGTATCTTCGACCAATTCTGTAAACTTAATTTGATCCGGCGCCAAAATTTCGTTGGCATTATTTTGAATTTTTTCAGACAAATATTTATAGAAGATCAAGCCCAAAATGTAATCACGGAATTCATCTGCCCCCATTTTACCGCGCAAAGTATTGGCAATATTCCAGAGTTGTTTTTGCAGTTCTTGAAGCTGGACTTGAGTCATTGTTGTACCAAAAAATGTTTTTAATTAATCATAAAAAAAAGCCGAACCCGAAGGTTCGACTTTTTTGAATTTTGGTGGAGATGGCGTCAATTGAACTCAACTCCTAAGCTATTGATTTAGTGAACCATAAAGTCAATAGCGTTTTACCTGTACCCATTTTTTACCCAAATTAGATTTAGCGCATTGAATCACAAAATTTATTTTGTTCAAATTCATGAACAGGATTTGAAATGGTTACTGATTTTAACACGTATGCATTTAACATTAAAAGATATGTTATAACCTTCCTTTTTTATATTTGTTTTTTTCATGTATCATTCAAGAGTACAACTTCAGGGTGAAAGTTATGTTTGACAATATAGATGCTTTAAAAACAAAATTAGATCAGCATCGTCCTCTTTCTCCTGCAATTGTAAAAAATCTACAAGAAGATCTTATTGTTCGCTGGACATATCATTCAAATGCAATTGAAGGCAATACACTGACATTGCTAGAAACAAAAGTGGTTTTGGAAGGCATTACCGTTGGTGGAAAAGCATTACGAGAACATTTCGAGGCAATTAACCATAGAAATGCGATCTATTATGTTGAAGATATTATTCGTAAAGAAGAACCTTTTTCTGAATGGCAGATTCGTAATATCCATCAACTCATTCTAAAAAATATCGATGATGACAATGCAGGACGTTATCGCCAACAAAACGTGTTGATTTCAGGTGCTACGACTAACCCACCCGACTATACATTGTTGAATGATAAAATGGCTCAGCTTGTCGATTGGTACAATACTGAGGCACATAAGCTACATCCTATTGAACGTGCAGCTAAAGTACATGCAGACTTTGTAGGCATTCATCCATTTATTGATGGGAATGGTCGTACATCACGCTTATTGATGAATCTCGAATTACTTAAAGCTGGATATCTGCCTTGTGTGATTACAGTAGAAAATCGTTTGGCTTACTATGAAGCTTTAGATCAATGGTTGGCTTATGGAAAGACTGAAGCTTTTATTCAGTTGGTTTCTGAGGCTGTATTGGAAGGGTTTAAGCCGTATCAGGTTGTTTTAGGTATTTAGAGCTATCTAACTTACATTTTAATTTATTTGGATGGGATAGTGCACTCAGCGCGCACCATCTTTACAATTTAAATAATTGTTTATAATAAACATTTATAACCAACCAATGTCATTGTACCGCGAAAAATACCGCTAAAATTCAGCATCCTAAAAATATTGATGATGGCAATGTAGGAGGTTATCGTCAGCAAAACATTTTAATTTCAGGTGCTACGGTAATCCCCCTAAAAATAATAGGATCTAAAAGTAGAATTTTCTCTTAAGATACAAGCTGGAGATTCTTCATGAAAACATCTTAATATCCTGACAGTCATATCATGTCCATCTTGAAGCAAGCTGAATCTAGTACCCCCTTGTTACCATTTTTTGCCGAGAACATAGCATGTGTAAGGCGAGTTTTTAGAAATGGCGTGCTAAATATAGTGGTATGTATGCCTCATTAATTAAACGACTGAAAGAACCTATTCGGCCTGAGTAAGTATGATCATTAGATTACATGCCTGACCAGCTGAGTGATGGACGAAGTAAACGCTTGTTGAACATGATTGATGATTATCGGCATATAGGATTGGTGATTTAAATAGGGCTATCAATGCCTGTACTACGAGTCATTCGTACACTGAATTAGTTGCTTGAATGGCGAGATAAACCACTTGCAATTCACTATGACATTGGATCTGAATTTATTAGTGTTTGATTGGTTAACTGGGCAAAGTTGCATGACAAACGTATCGTACTTCAGCCTGGGAGGCCATAACAAAATGTGTATATCACAGGTTAAGATCGCAAGATCCCTTACAGTTTGGTATGCAAATATTTGTTCGATACATTTAAATAAGTACAAGACCATACAACAAATTGATTGTTATTCTATAAACATGAAAAATCATACAAAGCCAATGGTAACAAACGACCGTTAATGGCCACTTAACGTTTACTTTTACTTTTACTTTTACTTTTACTTTTACTTTTACTTCGATTATTTATTGGAGAATTATCTAGAAGATGAAACAGCATTTTATGCTAATTCATCCTCCTCAATTCAAAACAAAATACCATTTTTAAATGTTTAGTTTAAAGCTTATATTCATCAATCACCTTTTGGGCTTCTTTAAAACCGTTTTGAGCAGACTGCTTTATCAACTGAACCCCTTTAGATTCATTTTTTGGAATACCTTCACCAAAATAATACATGATACCTATTATATATTGTGCTTGAGCATGACCAAGTTCAGCAGCTTTTGAAAACCATTTAAATGCTTCTTGATCATCTTGACGCTCCCCGGCATCTTCGCTGAAATAATCTGATCCCAAGGCAAAATAGGTCCGTGAAATATAGTCTTTTGCTCTTTCATGACCTTGAACAGAAGCTTTTTCAAAAAACTCTAAAGCTTTTATATAATCTTGAGGTACACCGATTCCTCTAAAGTACATGATGCCAAGATCAAATTGTGCTTTTGCATCACCATTTTTTGCATGATTTGCAGCAGATATAAAAAATGCATCACCATCGATAACTTTTCCTGCTGTATTTGCCACTGTCAGTTGCTTATATGGCATATCCCATGAACTTTTAAGTTTATCTAGTTTTTTTTGAGCACCTTCATGACCTTGTGCTGCACTTTTTTCATACCATTCTTTAGCTAAAGTTAAATTTAATTCTGTACCTTGACCGTCATAATACATTTCACCAAGTAAGAATTGAGCTACTCTGTTTCCATCTGTTGCAGCTAATGAGAACCATTTTAATGCTTCAGGTAAATCTTGTTGCATTCCCTGACCAGTATAATAACAAGTACCCACATTTGCTTGTGCCCCAGTATCACCTAATAAAGCTCCGCGCAGAAACCATTCACAGGCTTTTTGTTTGTTAACAGGCGTTCCTTCACCTTTGTAATACATGATTCCTAAATTAAATGGCGCAAACTTATGGTTGTGATATGCAGCACTCGTCCATGCTTCCAATGCTTTAACATCATCTTTTTGGATATATTGATTATTAAACGAGACATTTCCCTTATAGTAAGCATTACCGAGATTAAAATAATACTCACCATTAATTTTATCAACACGCGGCTTGACAACTTTTTCAACCCCTTTATGTAATGGTGAAAACATTTTTTCAATTCCAAGGGTAGCCATTTCACCAGCCTTATCAATACCACCTACAACTCTGGAATGAATTTCTTCGCTTTTTGTATTAGCTGTCACATAAGAAGGGAAAGTTAATACGAGTGATGAGAAAAGTAATTTTGCCTTTAAATATTTCATATAAATAAACCAATAATTTGAAGATTCTTTATGATCTAAAATAAAAAATGCAGTCTCTGTTTTTGAATCAGAAACTGCATTTTTCAAAGTTATAACTCACACTTAGTATTCAAAACTCGCTGTTCGCTTAAATTGCTGTATTTCTCGCTCTGCTAGATTATATTCTCGCTGAACTTGTCCCAGTTTATTACTAGCTTCGTTATATCTTTCGCGATAATACTTGCGCGACTCTTCTTTAAGATCAGAGCTATACATATTAGATTTTGCTGTAGCAATTGTATCTTCAATCGATTTTAAATTTTTATTCGCGTGATAAAACTTATTTGCCACATTGTAATAGGGTCTTAAATTATTTTGCATTTCCATTGGACAACTTTGATATGTTCCTCTACCTTGCAACGCATAATCAAAAATCGTTTGTGGATTACAATAATTTTTTAGACCTTTCTTATAACCAGTAGTATAGGCTTCTGTATCTAAAATCGCGTTGTGCTTCATACATGCTTGAGCACGCTTTTGCATGAATGAACCATTACCATTATAACCATCATTCTGCCCAATCAACGACCAGTTTGCTGAAAGACATTCATTTTTAGACATAATAGCACAGCCATTTAACATGACAACACTTGCCAACCACACCATTTGTAACTTCATTTCACCCTCAAATGTTTTGTTTTTTATTCAAAGACCTTCAACTCCCCATAACCCATTGAAGGTCTATTTAGATTTAAGTTAATGTAATCACACGTGTGTTGTTTGCAACTTTCACGCCATTCACAAGAACTTCTGTATCTAAGACATATCTTCCTTTTGATACACTCATAGGGAATTTCCAGCTAAATGAGTTTTCAAATGCCCCTGAGCCAAAATCTTGCTTATTGGTCATTTGTACATCCTTAACTAATTCACGAATCACTTTACCATTTGCATCTTTAAGCACCAGCTTTTCTTGTACACGCTGTAATGGCTCTGCGACCCCTTCAACTACAGTTAAATCGGATTTCACTGTAATACTTTGATTTGCTTGAATAGTCTGATTAGGAAGAACAACTGTTGAGTATTGTTGTATCCGTGTTTGTTGTGGCAATTGTCCTTTATTGGCTTGTTTATATGCCATTTCAACTTCAGCAGCGGACTTTTTTTGAATAGTGTGTGCATTAATCATTACGCACCCTGCTGCAAAAACTGCACCACCAATGGCAGCACCTGTTGCAGCATAAGTACTATCACCCACAGATGCCCCGATTGCCGCACCAAGTAATGCACCTACTGCTGTAGACATTCCAGTATTACATCCACCATTGGCTGACGTTGCCAATCCACCAGTACTTGCACAACCTGAAACGGCTAAGGCTGAACTCAGCATAGCAATAGACATAGATTTTTTCATTTTATTACCCCTCTTCACATTTCAAATGATTATTGAATTACCATATCGTCAAAGGCCGCTGACTCACCTGCTTCAGCCTGACGTAAAATACGTTTTGCTTGACCATTACTCGGGGAAGCAGACAATACTTCTCGAGCCAAAGATTTAGCCAAACCGTAGTTATTCGCATTTAATGCACGCTCTGCACGACTGAGCTGAGAATCAAAACGTGCTTCATTTTGACGCCGTGCCGCTTCTTCAGCTTTTTGACGCTCTTTTTCTAAAGCTTGTTGACGTTCTCTTTGTGCTTGTTCAACTTGTCGTTGAGCCTGTTCTGCTTGACGTTGTAGTTCTACTCGTTCACGTTCTGCTTGTGCTAAACGCTGTGCTTGCTCAACCTGATGATTGGTATTTTGTTGAGGTATGTTTTGAATAGCATCTTGTACAGCCTCACTTTCTAATGGAACTTCCTCTACTTCTTGTTCTTGCTGAAGATTATATTCTTCAATCATCGATTCAATTTGTGGCAGTAACTCTACGCCCCCCACAAGTTCTGAATCAAGCTCTAATGCAGCAAGCAATGTCTGATGTGCTTGCTCCAAGTTCCCAGCTTGTAAATATTCTTTCGCTAAAGTGAGCTTTTCTTTTGCAGAAGTTGCTTGTGCTTCAGCCGATACAACCAATTGAACAAAACTTGCATTGGTTTTACATTCTGCCTGGTTGAGTTTGATGATACTCAACGCACGCATTGGCATCTTTTCGCTCAATAAACTACTAACTTCTGCATTTACATTTTCACATGAATCTACCAAAGGCTCTTCATCTACAGAAATCGCTTGATCTGTATCCTTATTACCACTAAACATAATGACAATACCAATAAAAAATACGGCAAAAGAAATCGCGATATATTTAAAAATAGAGTTTTTGGGCTGTGGTGAATCTAAAGGTGTTTGCTGATTCATGCTTTTTGATGGTAAAGGACTTTCAACACTTGCCACAGATGACGTCTGTTCAAAATACTCATCTGGTTCATTGTCTTGAATTAATAAATCTTTTTGAGACTTTAGTTTATATTGTTCTGAGCTTAAAAATTCATTTGGGATTCTTGCTAAATGTTTTAAACGGACAAAAACACCTTCTTCCTTTTTAAAAGCATATCGATCATAAGTCCGCATTAACTCAAGAGATGCACCTACGACAATGATCCCGACTAATTCTTTACCCTTTTTCGTAATATGTTTGACCACAACCGATGTATCAGCAGCCTCATTATTTTGAGCTTCACTTAGTGTTTCACTAACCGTCGATTCTGGTAAGTCACTGACTATTTCTTGTGGAATAGTCGATGTTTCTTCTGGCTCTACAGGCAGAGTTTGAGCTTGAACGCTTTGTGCAACACTACAAAAAGGACAAAACTTTACTTTGAGCTGTAGCTCCTGCTTACATCCAATACAAGCTGTATATTCTTGCTGCTTAACCATTTCATTTAACCTATTACTTCTTTTTGTGTTGAGCATGAGCAGTATTGCCCTCCTTCGAGAACAATACTACGATGGGCATTATTGTAAAATTGGCGGCATGCCTGGAATTGGTGGTGGCACAGGCATTGCAAGCTCAGGGCATTGGGCAATTGCGATCCAATTAGCTAAACCTTCACGCCATACCATCGTTGCAGTGTTAATTTGTTGCTGCTGCAACATTTCAACCACTTTAGAATGTGAGTATGGTCCAAAGTTTTGCCCATTAATCGCTATATGATATTGATACTGAGGGTGCTGCAGAATGGGTGGTGGCATCGCGCCTGGAGGTGGCGGTGGAGTCATGCCAGGCATTGCAAAAGTCTCTATTGGCGAAACTACTTCTGCCACACTTTTTTTCACAAGAAGTTGTTCATGTGTTTGTAAGATACTTGGTGACATATTCATCACCCATTTCAGACGTCGACCTTTATTTGGCTCACGAATTTCATCCTGATATGCATCCTCGTCCGAATCTTTGAGCACTTCAGCCCATTTTTCCATTTCTTCGCGATATTCAGTTAACTCGTATGCACGATCAATAAGGTCCTGAGGAATTTCCTTACGTTGAGCAAGTTCAAGTAGCTCTCGCTTCAATTCTTTTGCAATTGCACATGCAAAACCGACATGTTCAACTTGTGCACCCGTTTCATTTTGAACAAGACGTGGGGTATAGACTTCACGCTCATAATGATCAACCAATGCAATTAACATGGTTAAATTCGCATCACTGAGTGACTTAAATTTGTGTTGAACTTGATCATAAATATTATCGCGATAGGTCTGAGGCAAACCATTTAAACGGAAGCCACGCTCATTTCCTAAACGACGTACATCACCACGTGCAACCGCAAATTCATATTGACCACTTGGTATCAAGCCTGGAACATCACAACGTTTTAAGACGCCCAACATCACTGCTTTCAAGTAACACTTAAAGTCATCCGCTAAATTATTTAATTCATCAGGTGTAGGCGCATATGGATGTTTAAAGCGTGTTGAATCGATATGTGTATGTAATGGTGTTCTTTCACTCTCTTTACGATAGCTCGTACGCCACGTCTCAATACCACGTAAAATGGTCAGTGGAATACCTGAAAGCTCTACATAACACACTGCACGACCAGGTTCACCTGTTTCCACAATCGACAATGCTTGTGCATTTAAGCCTAGACCGCTCGGAATAGCTCCCGTCAATTCATGTTTATATTTTTTACTGAATTGATCTGCACCATTTACACCAATAAAACATTTGAAACGGTCTGGTGGTGGTGTGAAATCACCTCCCATTTTAGCGTCGACCCAAGGCATGGCACGCTGTAGCCACTCGGTAAAGACATTTTGACGCTCCACTACACTCATATTTTCAAGTGCTTTGTAAAGTGGATCTTCCTCTTGATCATTCTGTTCAAAAGCAACCAAACGGCGTTCTGCCATACGAATGATTTTGATCAATAATGGTGTTTGCTGATCTGGATCAACAAGAACTTTAAAGAGCTCTTTTGAACCGCCGAAGTCTTTAAATGCTTCTGCTGCCCATTCACAGAGTAAACGAGGATCAATATTCCGTTCTTTTACATCTTCAGTTTCGATAATTTGCAAAGTGGCGTGCTTGGTACGAATTTGTTGATGAATTACTTCACGATCATGATCAAGACGGTTCATCATATCGATAACTGACTCTTGACCATTTTGTAGATCACCCATCACCCCATTCCAAATAGTGCGACCGCTTTCATCTACCCCTAAACTGTTACCTAACCAGCTTGAGATATCTTGCATCAGCTCAATCGCTTCTAAAGCAGCTTTGGCACGTAGATGGAAGGAAAGTACATTAGCAATATCTTTACGTAAATTATCTAATACTGAACGCGCTTGTTCTTCTTTATTGCCACCACTAAAGATACTCAGTAGACCTCTACCTTTGGTCTCTTCCAAATCTTTTAGTTGCTTTTCATACTCATAGGTCAACAAAGCGTCTTTAATTGCAGTATAACGATTTGCTGAATTTTTCAGTTGTAATGCAATCCCAGAGTTCGCATTTTCAATACGATCTTTAATTTGCTCAACTAAAGAAATCACATATTCAAAACCGCCTTGCTCATGATTATCTAAATACAGATATAAACGACTTTCGATATCTTTCTTGAGACTTTCAAAGAGTGCTTTACGACGGCGCATGACACGATCTTCAGCAGTATCTGCCATCGCATCTGGATTACGAATCACATCACGCATTAAACCTTGCATCGCTTTCCGGACTTCATTTGCCCACTGATCACGATCAATATTACTGATTTCACTAATGCGTTGACTGACACGCTGACGGGTTTCTTCAGCAATATCCACTTCCACGCCGTTCTGTCCTGAACGAAGTAAAGTATCTACAACTTCTAAATCCATGAATTCTGTATTGAGTTCACGAATTTCTGGATTTTTCAGTGTTGTAGCAGAAAATTCAGGAAGATTGTTGAATGGCACTAGACTAAGATTCATGTTCTCAGCCATGAATGTATCACGCTTTTTTTCACTCGCACGGTTTGCAGCAGGATTGGCACTTGCGACACCGAAGAATGCTTTCAGCATATCGGAAGCCAAACTATAGGCATACTCATCATAGCGCGCTCGACCAAGCGTATCTAAAGTTGCTTGCCCAAATGCTGAATAAGCACATGAATAGTTTAGTTTCATGTCACCGAAACGACCTGTCGGTACAGGTGGCGCAAACATATGAATTTTATGCTGCCGTTGGTTGACTGCAACTGAACGTTTACGATTGGCGAAGTCAGCAGAACGGTAGTCCTCAAATAATGTGTCCGCAATCATCGAATACACATCATTCATATTGTCTGTATGTTGACGAGCTAAGTTACCGGAATCAATCAGATGCACTTCATCATAAGGCTTAGAGGCAAGCTGAGGACGATCATAATCATCCCATTTTTCCACATACTTCGAATGACCCACCATCGCAGATTCAACTTCCATCAATGCCGCATAAGCATTGGCTTCAGTACGTGCCTTGTTTGCACTTGAATAGCCTGTAGGCAAAAATAGCATCAATTCAACATCAGCTGCTTCAACTTCATTACTTGCCACCCACTTAGATAACCAGCCCATATCCAAGAATGAACCTGAGCCTGTACCACCAGCAACAGAACCTAATACCACGATACGGAATTTACTGGTATCGAGTTGAAGATTGAGCTTACGCAGTATGTCATCACGAGACAGGCCTGCTTTTAAAGTATTTAACTTTGATCGAATTTTATCACGTGTTTTTGGATATTTATCAAAGAAATATAGACGTGAAACAGAACGAATCTGACCTGCACCTTTGGCAGGATCAATCCCTAATTCACGAATTTTTTTAGGAGTTAACGGCAACCAATTTTGAATATGCGGATAACGACTTAATGATGCATCATCACGGCTATATTTTTCGATATCAAAAGATTCAACAATCTTTTCATCATCGGTAAATTTCACCAAGTTGTATTGCAAATCTTCAGTTTGTGCACGACCACTATCAATAATTGCACCTTGATCTAAGTCAAAGTGCATGAATTGCGCGATGGGGAATTGTGATAAGTTTTCTAAGCGAACATTATCACTGCCCCAACTTGCATTGAGAATACGACGACGCACACGCATCATCACTTCCATACCTGTACCACCCACACCAATGTAAAGGGTTGGTCGGAGTTTTACCGTCTGCTCTGCAGATTTGGTAGCCGTGTTTGTATTGACACTTTGTGCGTCTGTCATATTGATCTCTCTAATTCTTTTTAATGTTATTAATTAAGCACGGCTTGTTGTAAAGGTCAGTACACCACTCACCAAAGCAACCACACCTAATGGCCCTAAAATTAATAAAGATAAAAATTTAACAGGATTCACCGCTGCTAAAACTGCACCAATTGCTACTGCAGAAAGAAATATAAATAACCACCATCCAGCCATGCTCGCTTTACTTGGCGAAATACGTTTTTTCACCAAACTATTGCTGAAACCACGTTTTGCAAAAAAGAATGCAATCAAAAGTACTGCGATAATTGCACCAGCAATCATCAAATCACGAGAGCCAGTTTCTTCTTGTACAGTAGGTACATTCACTTCTTGTACAGTCTGCGCAACACCACTTGCTTCATTTTGTGTTTGCTCATCTGCTGTAGGTAATACAAAACCGTTATTTGTATTTGACTCTGACATATATCCCCCTGGATGTTTTTAAAGATCTGTCTTTAATATTTAACGAAGTGTCACACTAAATTCTTTATCTATAACTTGAACAGATGCATCTGAAATGCCTCGTTTTACAATCGCGATTTCCTGTCCTGAATCACCATAAACACTTATCTTAGAAAACGGTTTTAATTGGATGGTTTGTTTCTTCAAGCCATTGACCCAGACATCATATTTTTTACGTTTTGACCCCAGTGCTAACGCGAAAAGAACCATAGCAATTGACAATAAAATCCCAGTGATTATGACCACAACAGGCCATAATGGATATTGCAAGCGGAATTGCACAGGGATCGTTGCCGTTGAAGACTGAATACTTTGAGGTGCTACAAATACATCCGACAACGGATCGCCAGGAAATAAGTTCTGCAAATTCTGTTTAAAATCTTCAGATAGACTGAGCTTCTGCTCGTACAAAGTCACATCAATATTTGCAGGAATTGTAACTGCCTTACCCATTGCCTTAAAAACTTCCCAAGACCATGGAGAAACAATTAAATGTGATGGAATAGGCACTTGAAACTCAAGCTTAGTATTGTCTTTAGTCATCAAACGAATATCCGTTTCAGAAATCTGAATCGGTGCCTGCATACCATTAGCTAATCTCAACTTCGCTTCAACACGTGTTGCAGCAATGTTGTACGGATAAAATTTATTTTTTAGATCTGCGGTCAGCTTTAATTCAGGAATGATATCTTTAGGTTCTAAATTAAACACTAATGTTTTTTGGTCAGATGCTAAAGATGCATGAATCGTAGATGAGTTTTTCACTCCTGTCGGAATGAGCTGGACTGGCTCTTTATCTAAGGGCTTCAATAATGCTGGTTGCTGCGTGAAAACTTTTTCCATTTGCCCAGACTGAACTAAATGATTTAACTCGGCCTCAGCTTGTTCTCCATAGGCTAATACATAGACCATTAATCCAGATGCATTAAAATGCTGCCCTTGCACAGGCATTTTTAGTGGGTATGCCATTACTTTATTAATAGCTGGATCTAAATGCACTAACTCATAAAATTCTTTATTACGTTCAGCAGTTGCTTCATCATTATTTGGACTATTTTTGTTGTTTGTAAAAATCCAAATTATGCCTGACTTCTTAGCAAATGGTCCTGTAATAGTTGCTATGACAGCTTCCTTAAAATCTGTGTCTGCATATGCTTTTTCAGATTTTTTCGCAATGCTCTGTTGGCTCAACTGCTGACTAACATTTTGTTTCCCTGCTCCTTGGTAAATCACTAAAGGTGATTTAGACAATGGATTACTTTGGTTAAACATTACCACTGCAACAGTGTCATTTGGTTGAGTTACGGTTTGAACCACTGCATTGACCAGTGGTTTTAATTGTGAGTTTTGATCTTGATAAAAAGGTTCCATCCAACCTGAGTTTTGTACCAAGAATGCATGCTGTCCTGCATAGCCAAAAGATGCTGAAAGGCTTAATAAGCTCATCAATGCCAATTTTTTCATACAGCAAGCTCCCACCCTAAGATGTCAGTTAAGCTTGAGTTATAGAAATACAAAACATTCTGATGAATAAAGAATCTTGACTGTAGTGGCTTTTCTACTTGAACACGATGGAAATCAATGAGTCCATCATGTGTATCTATAAATAATTTAATGTCTTGCTTTGTATCATCTGCAAGTTTTTGCTCAATACCTACATTGGTCTCTGTATCAAAGCTAAACCCAAAAATTAACTGCTTTTTCTCATCTTCAATCATTGGAACTGTAAAACGATGGGTGGATTCAACTGCGCTTGTTTCTTTCCAAATATCTTGCTTGATTTCCAATTTACCATCTAGGGCAAACTTTGATAAACCTGTGGTAAAACGAAATGATGGCGATTTTTCAAGTGATTTATCAAACTGGTCTTCAGAATCTAGTTCGATATAGCACAATGGACCTTTTTCATTATTTTGAGTTGTACCAAATTGATAGAAACTGCCTTTTTGATTATCATAAGGTGCACCAAAACGGAAGTCAGGTGTATAACTCGGCACCCATATTTTATAGATAGCATTAAGTACTTCATCATCAGAACTTTTATATTTTACAATCAACTGACCTGATGTGCCGACCCAAATAATACGGCTAGTGTCATAAACCACTTTTTCAAAGTACATTTCAGAGATCGTATGATCCAACATGATTGATGCTTGATTGCTTACATTAAAAAGCTTGACCTGATCAGCAATCAAAATCGGTATTAATATCGTTTTATTCCAATAAACAGGTGTACCCAAACATAAACTATTGGATGGCGTAACATACTCAGCTCGGTAGCTTAATGACAAACCATCAATGATGACGCGTGCTAAACCTGCTTTGGTTGGAATGTATAAAGTCTGAACACCTGCTTCATTCACCACCCCTAAGAGCTGTAAGTACTCTTCTAGTTGTTCCGGGCAACCTTCTAAACGGTGTGCTACAGCTTTTAACTCCAACCACTCCTGATTATTCTGACTCCAAATCAAAAGATTGCCATTGATTTTATTGTATGCCACAAGTTGAGGAATCTCAGTACTAGCTTTGATAGAAACAAATTCAAAAATACCTCTTGGTGGCATTTTTATTTTCTGTTCCGCATCAGCATCAATCTGTGGCTCATTCTTTAATTTTTTAAGTTGATGACTTAACTGTAATCCATGGCTATCCATGCTTTGACGATTATCATCATAATGTCGTCCCTGCCCATAAGGAGGAAGCCAATATGCTTCGGAATCAACCTGCTTTTTTTCTAAAGGGGTACCTGTTTCAGGATCGTATAAGAACTCAGGTGGATACACTTTTCCAGCCAAAGTTGGTAAGTTCAACAACTGCTGAACAAAGTGAGGGTTCACATGATTTTCAACATTTAAATTTGGCGTACTTTTTAAAATATAACCGACTTGATCATCTTGAACCCAAATTCCGGATGCCAAATTCCAAACTGCTTTATCATGATTATGAACCAAGACACACCCCTTATTTTGAGTTTCTTTTGCTACATTCTAGACATTTTTTTTTACTTTCAAACCATTTATTTAATTTTTTTTCAATAAAATTATATATTTAATTTAATCTTAACAATAATTAAATATTTTCTAACAAATTTTAACAAATAATTATTTCTTATCTAATTGTCCTATTTGCGATTTAGTCGAAATGATCTTAATTTTAGGGTGGTGGTGGTGGCAATTTAACTCATCCAAAATCTCTAATGAAATCTAGTGATTAAAAAAAATGAAGATCTAAATTTTTACCCAAAGTTACCCTAATTTCCTTTAAACTTGACTCAATAACAGACCTGTCATCAAGACCCGATCAAAGCTATACACATACGCAAAAGGACTTTCTACACTATGTCCAACTAACTGCAAATTATGATCGGATTGGTCAGTTCTAAGTACAGCATCTGCTGAACAAATCGGATAAATCCCTCTAAACTGAGTTAGACGTGTTAAGTGATTACGCTCTCTATCACGATACATCTCAAAATCAGCATGATCCACTTTATGCCAAACGATAAATCCGTAAATTGGGACCGATCTAGCTAAAAAGTAGATTTTAGTCCCAAATATGGGACTAACCTCACATGATAAAAGACTTATTAATTTTGAAGCTTTTGGGATCATCTACATTAAAAGGAACGACACGTAGTTTTGCACTAGTGGTTAGCCTAAACTCAAAGTCATCTAAGGAGTGCGTAAATTTGTCCTTCCGATATGGATAGACAAGTACAACATCACTGTCATGTTTGAGGTAATAATGGCTATAGGCAAACATTTGCTGAATATCACTATCTTTCAAACCATAACGCCCAGCTCGATCATTTTGATCAATCAACTTCCATTTAGTATCCATCACAATTGGCTTGGCATCTGGACACTCAATAAAAATATCAGGCTTAAGCTTAAAAATATTGCGCTGTTGATGCTGACAAATATGCTCCGTCGCATGTTGTGTCTTCACCGTATATTCAGGTAAGTTACGGCGCAAATGATAAGCTACAAAGTTCTCAAATAGCTTCTCCATCGGGAAGAGTAAACTCATGCCACGCCATTCCCCTTGAGTAGATACAGGCATGTATTCACCCAAAATTAACTCCGTCCAAGGTTTAATCTCAGCATACAAAGCGAGTAGCCGCCCTGACTGCCATTGCCTAAAGTCCTGCTGAATGTTTAGGCTTCGCGGCATTTCGCTGGTCATCAAACGTAGCTCTTGAGCAAGCTTCCAGTTATTGGCATCTTTGGTCTTTTTACACACCATTTCTAAGGCTGTACGAATCAGACGATTTTCAGGTCGATTCACCTCATACACATCATGCTCAATCGGAAAGATATGTTTCTTTGTCGGTGGTTGGCGCATGTATTTCACATGCTGTAATTGCCCACGTAAAAACTTTTGTTCCTCTTGTACACGGTTATAATCAAAACGTAAACCCCGTTGCACTAAACGTTCAAATGATGCAAGGAACTGTGTCATGATCCATTCATGCAAAGGCTGTTTGAAACGGTTTAAATTGGCACTCCCTGCCTCTCTATAAGGTAAATGCAACGAAACACTGAGCATTTTTTGCAGGAGCTTACGCTCTTGACCAATAACCTCCTGATCACTTTCGCCGTTGAGCTCTACATGCTTCGGAAGAATTTCAATCCGTGTACCGCATGGGGTTTCTATCACCCCAACATATTGATCTAGCTTAAGCTTTCTATGTCCTGCTAATTCAAATACTTTTGCACCGTGCTTAGAAAATGAAGCAGAGAATTCACACAGATACATAAATGCTTTTTCGGGAATATAAGCATGGTTTAAACTAGAATCAGGACAACCTTTATAAACTTCGCTAATAAAGGCGTATTCTCGGACGGTAAAATCAGGCATATATATCCCCGATCAATGACGAATAATTTTGGTAAAGGTTTCAATAGAATCAAAAGCGCTCTCTAAAATTGTCCAAGTTTTCCGCTCTTCAAATAAGTCTTCGGATTCGGTTTTAATGTCTGGAAATAACTCCGAACGTACCACAGTTTTAGGCATGAACATTCCATTAGCATTTAAAACCATATTGATTTTCGCCCAATCATCAAAAAAGTATTCTTGCAGTTGAGGAATGATTTTTTGTTTAAAAATGGCAGCTAAATGCTTAAGAGTACGATCTTTCTTTAAGCTCATAAAGTTAGCATGACCAACACAATGATCACGATTTAACAGTACTTCAATACGTTGATTGATGACCCTTAATAGCTCACCAATATTTAGCCCTTCCACCACAATGTCATTCAATAGCTCTGGTTTTGGTGGCATTTCAATAAAGGTAAAGCGACGGCGCAACGCAACATCCAAGCCTGTTAAAGAACGGTCTGATGAGTTCATTGTGCCAATGATGTAGACATTACTTGGGACAGAAAATTCTTCTTTTGAATATGGCAACGTTACAGATAATTGTTCTTCAGCACCTTGGCGTTTTGAGTCTTCAATTAACGTGATTAACTCGCCAAAGATACGTGAAATGTTGCCACGGTTAATTTCATCAATAATCAAGACATAAGGTTTCTGACCTATATCCTGGCTTTTGTCATCTGAAAATTGAATTTTGTTAGAAAGCAAACTTACAATTGGTTTGATGTAACTAGGCATCCCATAATTTCCTAGTTCAATACCATGTAATAGTTTTCTAATTGTATCTAAGCTTAAGCTATAAGTACCTTTATTTACCGATTCCAATAAAAAACATTTAAGGGTTTTTCCACCTTCATATGTGATTTCATACGTTAAGCCTGTTTTTGTTTTTAACTTTAATGGCTGTTCGGCTACTTGTTTGCAAAAATCATGCATCACCTCTTCAACATTTGAATGAGGTAAATTTTGATTAAATGCATTATCACAAATCTCTTTAAATACTCCAGCTTTTACATCATAACTTAACTGCCCTTCTTCATTTGTTTCAGCACGTATCCCTTCCACAAAATCTTCATAACTAAAGCTTTGATGAAAAGTAACAAACTTAATTTGACCTTGCTCTTTATATTGATCAAAACGTGCTTTTAGCGCCGTGCGACCTTCTTGTTCTAAAACCTCAAGCGGCTTATTTTCAATAATGGATAATGCATGGTTAATGCTGTGGAAAGTTTTCCCTGTACCTGCAGCACCAAATAAAATACGGTTTAAAGGTTGTTGAGTCATGACTTCTTCCACTGATTCTGTAGTTTGTTGTTTCTTTTGTTTATTATCCAAATAACCCTTTCTGACCATTGCAAAAAGTTTTTCCACATATGGGAAAAATGCTTGTGTACCTTGGCCTGCCAACAAGATTGGTAAAAACTCTGGTAATGGTTTCTTTGCGTATTCTGCATATCCAATACGCTTGATATTCGTTTCAGTCACAATAGGAATAATCAAAGGGTTGCTGAAATCCTGATATAAGAAAGCAATCATCCATTTCAGTCCCTTAGGGAAAGAAATTTGATCAATAGCATTTAAATCACGGTGTTGTGAAGCATCTACAATATCGAGTATTTCTTGTTTGAGTGTTTCAAATGCTAACTCGGCATTACTCCCTAATCGTTTATGCCATGAATATGGTTTCTCATTATGATATTTCTCATCCTTACCTAAATTAACAGGCTCCCACATATCAAAATAATTAGCAAAAGTAGGCTCACCTTGAGTAGGGTCAAAACTATCAATCTGTGCAATAAAAGAATTTATATTTTTTGCTTGATGGTAATCCTCGATACTAAGCTGTGCTAATCGCTCAGCAGGCCAACTCATTAAAAATGTTTTAACTTTATGTTCAAGCGCCGAGGACTGATCATCACTTTGTTCGTACCAATCACAAAACTTCTCTAAATCTTTAAAGGTATTGAGGCCAATATAAAAAGCTTTATGCCCTGTATATAAGCTTGGCGCATTGTTTTCTAGTCCAGAATGCCTTCCTTCATATTCTAAGTATTTTGCAATTTCACCATTTTTCTTTTTCAAAAAATCAAAAGCAAATTGATGATTATCTTCAGGATTTATGCCAATAAAAATTGATGGATTTTGTACCTCAAGATTTAACGCACACTCTCTACCTTGAGCATTTCTAAAGCCTACAACTTTTTTATTATCTTTTTCTGTTTCAATAACTTGATAACGTTTATTTAAGTATTGATGGGCTTCTTCTGTCGTGAACTGAAAATCGTCATCGTAGTCTGATGGTAACAATGCTTGCCCGTTTAGATTAAATTTAAATTCTATTGCATATTTTTTTATCTGTTTTAACCAATCTTTGAAATCTTCAATCTGATCTTTCACAGGCTCAAATCCTTGTGAAATTTGTGTATCCTGCTTTTTTATGAACATGTATAGATTTTTAATAACACCATATTCAATATAATAATGCCCATCTTCATCACAATTTTCATTGAGCGAACAAACTAAGGTAAATTCTTTAACTCTAACGTTACTTTCAGGTTTAATGCCAACACCTAAATAACCAAACTTAGATGATCCCGCATGATAAATATCCGCATTGGGAAAAATTTCCTGAATCGCTGCAATTGAAGCCCAATAGTTACCTTCCGTGGTTTCATCTAATTGTTCTAAATATTTATTTAACTTTGGTGTATCAAATCTTTTTTTTAACAGTTCAAGTTCCATGTTCATTCTCTAGTTCGTATATACGACAAAAAACGTGCCCACCCATGAGCACGTTTTAATTTTTTAAGCTTCTTTCTTCACCCGCGTTTTTTTCACAGGCTTACTCACTTCCCGTTCTGCCTGAATTTTAGCAAACAAGCTTTCCGCACTGTTTACCCCAGTGATAAGGTCTTGATGCTGTTCACGCCATTCGGCAGTCAGTTCACCGCTAAAGGATTTGGCTAAAATAGATTGCGTGAGTAAATTCACACGTTTTTGGGCTGCTTCAACTAAATTTTCAATATTGTCAGCTAAACGGTGATTATGATTAATACATCTAACTATTTCTAACTGTTCTTCTTGGGGGGGTACAGGAACAGTAATGTGAATTAACCTTGTTAAACCTAAATCCTGATTACCAACCCCATGTGTATACAACTGCGATTGTTCATAACAATGAGGTGAATTAAGGGCATGTTGTAAATACTTACCATCTATTAATTTAATGATTTTTAAAACAGCTACATGAACCCAAACATTAAAGTCCTTGTTTTCTTTGTTTAAATGGGCAATACCTGTAGTTCCACCTTTTGTATATAGTAAATCACCAAATTCAGGCTTGCATCTTTTTGATAGCTCCTCATGTAACTCTTCGGAGATATACTTACAATTTGAAAAATCAATTTTATTTGCTCGTATATTACCGCCTGAAATAAATGGAATTCCTGTATCAGAATATTTGGGGCTGAAATGTGGTCCATCTTTTACAGACCAACAAAGTTGTCCCAAATTCGACCATGACCAAGTTTGTGGTATTTCAAAGCAATATTCTTCATTTACGCTATTAGGTTTTTTATATTTTCCTTTAAGTGAATAAGTTTCTTTATTAGCAAGCCATGTATCTTGGTGTTCTTTTTCTAAACATGTTTTATCAATATAAGAAGACTTATTCTGCTTCCTCCACTCCTCAGTCAACTTCCCACTCACAGCATCTGACAAAACTGACTGACGGATTTTTTTAAGAATGGCAGGAATGGCATCTAAACGGGCTTTAATTTGCTCCACTTGCGCAAGCATCACATCAAGCTGACGAACGATTTCTTGTTGTTCGGCTAAAGGTGGAAATATAAATGGAAATTTTGTTAAATCATCTTTATTGAACCCATTTTGAGCTGATCTAGATAACAACATCAAAGGATTTTGAAAATAGTCTGATCTTAAAAAATACTTCAAAAAAGCTTTTTCGATACCTGATGGAGTAATGACCTTAGCTAATGCAACGTTATATGCCCCTTCCATACCTGAACATATACGACCTAAGGAAGCTCCATATCTAGCAATTAAAATATCTTCCTTTTGACAAATTTTTAACTTTTTTGTGATGGGAATATAGGTAGGTACAGGTTTCGAACCAAAATCTCTAATTTGTAATAACCTAATATATCCAACACTAGGTTGATCTATAAATTCCGACTTTGGAGGTTGAGTACCACCCTGTACATCCAACAAATCCGTAAAAGGAACTAAAAACCACTCAACAGGCAAATTATCTAAACTCATGCCTGTTCCTCATTACCCAAACATAAAGCATCCGCAAGTAATTGCTTTTGTGTATTGGCTTCATCTGTTTGACCTAATGCCTTCATCAAAGCATCTAATTCAACCAAAGCTTGTGTTAGTTCAGACATGGCTTCACTTGCCAACACATGCGGTTCAGGCAAATTCGCAGCATCTACCGCATCATTGTCCTTTAACCATGAAATATCTAAAGAATCACCCTTCTGCTCTTTAATCCATTCACGGCTAAACTTACGCCAACGGCTGTTCTCTAAAGTTTGCTCTTGGCTTTCTTCTGTCAGTGACCATTCACCCTCTGTACGTGGTGAAAGACCTTTCGCATTTGCGCCGTAAACCGCTTCAAAGCCTTTTAAATGGCTTTCGGTAAATGGCGTACGTTTACCAAAACTTGGCATGTTGGTCCGTAAGTCATAAACCCACACATCTTGAGTACAGCCCTGCTTTTGCATCGGATCCGCTTCTGTCCCTTTAGTAAAGAACAGCACATTGGTTTTTACACCAGCTGCGTAAAAAATACCTGTCGGCAAACGCAAGATTGTGTGTACATTGCATTTATTAATCAGGTCTTGACGAATCGCGGTACCTTGCCCAGCTTCAAATAGTACGTTATCGGGTAATACAACTGCTGCTCGACCACCTGGTTTTAGGTTTAAATAAATATGCTGTAAAAATGCCAATTGCTTATTTGATGTATCAAAAGGCAAATCTTGTCGTGTAATACTTGCTTCACC
Organism: Acinetobacter sp. YH16056_T; assembly: GCF_024605895.1. Classification (NCBI taxonomy): domain Bacteria; kingdom Pseudomonadati; phylum Pseudomonadota; class Gammaproteobacteria; order Moraxellales; family Moraxellaceae; genus Acinetobacter; species Acinetobacter sp. YH16056_T. Next base: position 2,498,120 of record NZ_CP094545.1, read on the forward strand.
ACCTTTCGATGTACCAAATGGAGGATTGGCTAAAATTACATCTGAAACAGGTAAATCAAAGCCAGTAGAACCCAATGAGTTACCTAATTTAATTGCACCCTGTTCTCCACCTATATCGTGCAGTAAGCAGTTCATCTGCGCCAAACGACGCGTATTCGGCACCAGTTCTACACCCACAAAAGCACGAGTTTCTTGAAATTTCTTTTGATCTAAATTTAAATCAAACAAATCATCTGTTTCAGACTTAATAAATGCATCAGCAGCAATCAAGAAACCTGCTGTACCACAAGCTGGATCTTGAATCACCTCACCCGCTTTCGGTTGCATACAGCGAACAATCGAATTAATTAGAGGACGCGGCGTAAAATACTGCCCTGCACCTGACTTAGTTTCAGTCGCATTTTTTTCTAATAGACCTTCGTACAAATCACCCAAACCATCAGCTTTGATGCTAAACCAATCTAACTTATCAAACTCTTTAATGAGCTGAGCCAAATGACGTGGCTCACGTAAACGCGTCTGTGCATTGTTATAAATAGATGCAATCAACTCATGCTGACTTTGTGAAAGCTCAAGTAACATCTCTTTATAAAACACGAGTAAATCATTTGCCTGATTCACGCGCTTACGCAATTCCGCCCAACGATATTCATCTGGATAAATGTTTGCCAGCGTTGAATCTTGATGATCAAGTTCATCAACCATTTTGACAAATAGCAGCATGACCAGCTCTGAAACATAATCACTGTAATTGATGCCGTCGTCTTTTAAGACATCACATAGGTTCCAAAGTTTTTGAACAATATCATTTTGCGTCATGCTTACTACTGCTTCTATAAAAAGTTAAATTTAGGCTTCAGGCATTGTAGGGTTTAAGAGGCTTTCCAGAAACTATCCACAATGTATTTGGATATTTTTTCAGCATCATCATCCAGTACCTTATTCAGCATCTCGATCCCGCCTTGTGATGAGAAACGCTCACGTATACTGTCTTTATCAACCACTAACTCAGTAGCAATAAATTGAGCCAAGCGACGTAACCATTTTTCCTGTTCAGGATTCCATGCTTTGAGTTTAAGTATTTTTCTCAGACCAACTTCCACACGCTGCTCAAACGGCATAAGGTCTTCACCAATCGCTGAACGGCGGATCAAGGCAATAATCTGCGCAGCATATGAATGATTTGTCTCATTATTACCAAGCTCTTTACTTAATTTAGCACGGGTAAATCCAGCTTGTGTAAGCGTTGCTTCAACTTGCTTTAATTCATCACGAGTCAAATCAGATGGGCGTGTCACTACAGCTTTCATTGCAGCATTATTATTGACAGATTGATTCACAAAACTTTGGAATTGCTGCAAATAATCCTCTAAAGGTTTGTAGTTAGGGTCTTGACCTGCATAGATCATGCTATCTTTCTCAAAAGAGATGATCTGCATTTCTGCTAATCTAAACTCTTCACGAACATTCTCTAAAATACCATTTAAAGTTTTGCCATGTTCTTTTAACCATGTCGCTGCCTTTTCTACACCCATTTTGTGCAGCTCTTTTGGTAAATCTTTAGATTCCCACTTCCATAACTGCTGAACTTGTTCCAAGCTGTCTTTGAGATTCGTTAGGCGCGGATCATTTTTATATTTTTCAGCTTTAACCAAAACACGCATAGCCTTCTGACAAATTTGATCTAACATCACATCTGCTTGGCTACGCTGATTTAAAGTATCAGCAATGACTGTTGATGCAGCTTTACGTGTAGTGTCATCTTCAAATTCTTTAAATAACTCTGCCAATGTAATATTCGGGTTCACCGATATCATTTTCATGCTATTTACATTATCTAGGTCTTTAAATACATCTACTGCATCATAAACACGGAAATGCGTCTTACCAATCTTGTCAGCTCGACGTGTTCCTCGCCCTAACATCTGCTCAAACAATACGCGCGAACGGACTTTACGTAAAAAGATTAAATTGCAGATATTAGGTACATCAATCCCTGTTGTTAATAAATCAACGGTAATTGCAATATTTGGGAAATCCTGTTTTTTGTAAGATTCAAGCACTTCCTTGACCGCAGGTGTTTTCCCTGTAATCTTACGCACCATTTTTTCATCATACTTCTCGTATTTTTCCGCATAATATTGATCGAGCAATTTTTTTACTTTATCTGCATGTGTATCAGTCACACAGAAAATTAAAGTCTTCTCAACACTAAATGGATTAATATCTTTTACTATCTGCTGACAAATCACTTCATTAAAGCTATCTAGCAATAAACTTCTATTGAAATCCGCCACATCAAAAGACAAGTCATCCGGCAAGGTATACAACTCTTCTTTCTTCGTGACTGTTTTATAAATTTGGACTGAGGATCCTTTCGTATAATTTAGACCCAATGTGCCCAATGCTGTTTTATATACAATCGGCGTATCGTAGTTGACTAAATAACCATCTGCAACTGCTTGTGTATAGGTATAATTAAAAATAGGTTCTTTAAAGATATCGACAGTGTGCAATGCTGGTGTTGCAGTTAAAGCCACTAAATGTGCATCGAAATAATCAAGTACTCGACGATATGTCGACAAATATTTTTCTTGATCCCATACAGCTTCTTCACCTTCAGTCATTTCACGGTCTAAGGTATAGCCACGATGTGCTTCGTCCACAATAATGCAATCAAAAGCATCTATCGGTACATATTCATCTGCATTAAAAATTCGATGAACAAGGCTCTGTACAGTCGCAACCTGAATAGTCACTGAATCATGCAAGTTTAATTCAGCGGAATTTTTTGTATCGCTAAAACTTGAAAACAGGGTGATACTTCCATGAATCACTTCAGTTGTAAAAGCCTCTGTGGCTTGCTCCGCAAGTGAATTACGATCCACTAAAAACAGAATACTTTTGAAACGCCCAGATGTGATTAAGCGGTACATCAAGCCCGTGGCTAAACGTGTTTTGCCTGTCCCAGTTGCCATTGCGACAAGATGCTTACGAATGCCTTTTGCAATATTATTTTCAACCGCTTTGATTGCATCGCACTGATAAGGTCGATCATTAAACGGTAAAATTGCAGTATTTTTGAGATTTTCATCAGCTTGCTCTTCTGGGAAACGCATCCAGTGAATTAACGTTTCCGCACGATGAAAACCTTGTAAAGCACGTCGTAAATTACGGCCACGCCTAACGTCTCTAAACCAAATTCCAGTCTGTTCAAATAATCGTTTATTGGTTGCGCGCCCATTGCACGAATAAACAAATGGAATATGGTAGCTTAGGCCATTTATCATCCATGGTCCAAAATGCTCTGCTTTTTGATCTAACTCCTTCAAATCCTGTGTATCAAAGGCTTGTGCATAAAACTCTGCTTGTTCAATTGCACCATATGGATTGATATTGCGACGTTTTGCTTCAACTACAGCCACAGGAGTCAGACCTTGAAACAACACATAATCTGCCTGACCTTTTTTTCCATTTAACTCTAGAGGATATTCAGCAATCGCCATATTTCGCCCAAGCAGTGGGCGTGTACCTTTGCTATATCTATAATTTTCAGTATCCGCGATCCAACCAGCATCTTGAAGCTGCTGATCAATCAATTTACGAGTTTGTGCTTCAGTAAGGTCGAAAGATTGGCTCGCAATTTTTGCTGCTTGTACCAATGCAGGTTGACCCGACACTCCAATCACTGTTGGATTTTGATCAAATTTAACCTGTAATACTTTCACTTGCTGCTCTAAATCAGCAATGATAGAAGCTGAACGTTGTTGCTCAGTTTGAGTTAAAGACAATAATTGCTGATTTGCTTTTGTAAGCTCCTCAACTTTTGCTTTGTATTCCTGATAAATTGAAGCATTATTTTTGGTTGTTTTTAGCTGTTCATTTAAAGCAAAGACTTCTGCTTTTAACGCCTCAACATGTAGTGATGGATCCTGTGGTGCTTGATATTTAGGAAAATCTTTTTCAACTTTCTTGAGCGTTCTATATAACCACTTAGCAACCTCATAACTTAGCATTAAAGCGTCTAAGGCATCTTTATGGCATGCAGTGACTTCATGTGCCCCTGTATTGCCTAACTTGCGTATGCGATGGAAAGCTGAACGAACATCTTGATCCAACTTTAACTTTTCTGAAACTTGATTAATAATTTCAAAATTATTCCAGTTGGGTTCAATCACAAGTTGTGAATTAATCGCCAATTGACGCATTAAGTTTTCGCCAAACTGGCGCACCTTCACCAAAGTTGCATTTGGATCGGCATAATAATATTGCTCTGCAAGGGTCAACACATCAAATAGTAACGGGCTAATTTCTTTTAAAAAAAGAAACTGGCTAAAAGATTGCTCTAAATTTCCCTGTTGCATATACCCTCTTTATCAAAAGCTAATTTATTATTAATTAGAATGAATACTATCCTAATCTTATGTTTTGATTCATTAAAATTGCCAACTATTGTTTAATTTTAAATCAATTTAAGACTTAAGTTGCTACTCTTGCTCAGAAAGGCCAGAAGGAATATCCATTTTCACGTCCCTGAGCATATGCCCACTCCGCAACCTTATGCGACCGTTCTATATCTGTTAGAAATCCCAATACAGAAATTCGATCCACAATAATCAAATCCTGTTCTTCATTCCGTTCTTTCCACTTACGCAAAAACTCATCTGAAGCCAACAAATTACTTTTCTTAGAATTACAGCTTGAATCCGCCAAGACAAAATTATGCCCCGTGTCCGATGGATACATTGACCAAGGAATGAAATGATCAACTGCATAATTACCTTTTTTCATTGGCTTATTACAGTAGAAGCATTTACAGTCCTGTAGCTCGACCAACACATTCGCAACTGCATTCAACTGGTTTCGGCTCGGTTCAAACATGAATTGTTCAAGGTTCGGTAATTGATTCAAAATTTGTGCATTACTGCTGTTCTTTCGGATGTAATCAATCCACCGTTTCTGACAAAGCTCTTCAATAATCTCGCTAAATTGGCGTAAGCAATACATCACTTGGGGTAAAAGAATGAGTTTCTTTCCGCACTGATTAAGCTGAAATATAAACTCAAAATTTTGACCATTGATGTTTTGCAGATAACGGACAGGCATTTCTCTCACAGTGCGAGCCACATCTTTAACTAACTTCAGCCACACCAATGAATCTCGTCTTAATAATCCAAGAGATGAGTAGCTTTGCCTTAAGGCAATAATGCGATTCAATATGGCTGCTTGCTTGCCATTGTTTTGATTTAGGATCAGCTGACCTTCATCATTAAACACATACGGTACAGCCTGCTTCCAATACAACTCGATAAACTTTTCAGCAATATCTGTATATTCAAGGACTAAGCTTTCACCTGTATCCTCACCTTTCTCAATCGCCAATCGACTAAGACTAATCAGTAACGCAAATTTATAAGTACTGCTAAAACTGCCAGATTGTAAAATTAGCTGGATATTTTTAAGAAATTTCAATTGCGCTTGCGCCGTAGGAATAAAATCAGGCATGTTTTTTCCATAGTACATTCAACCATTCTTCATCACGATCTGGACGTTTATCTATCGTAATCCATTGTTGTAACAGTAAAGCTTGATCGATCTGCTTAAGTAGTTCCTGCGCTTGCTGCTCATTTAGATCAGTAAAGCTACGCCCGTCTTTCTCACGGTCTGTCTTGCCATATTTAAAAGACATGTAACACACACCATTTGGCTTTAGTGCTTTGAATATGTGCCCCATCACTTCAGGCAAAAAATCTCTGTCACAGTGTAAAAGAGAAGCACAAGCCCAAATACCATCGTACTTCTCACTCTCATTTAATTCATAAAAACTTTGTTGACGTACTTCAATGCCGGTCAGCTCCTTGGCCTTTTTAACCAGCTCGGCAGAATAATCTATTGCTTCAACTTGATAGCCTTTATCTTTAAAAGCCAGAGTATCTCGTCCTGAACCACAGCCAACGTCAAGAATCCGAGCACCTTCAGGCAACTCAGCTAAAAATGGCTGATATAGGCTTTCCATATCCACGTCAAACGTTAAAGCTATAAATTCTTCTGCATGCTTATTATAGTAGTCTATTGTTTTCATTACGGACACTTAGGCTAAAAGACATTTTTCAGTCTACAAGAAAACAAAAAAATAAGGGAGCATCAGCTCCCCAATTATTCACGGCTTGCCAACTTATTTTCAATCCACTGATGGATCTCTAAAGCTGACCAACCGATTCGGTTTTGGGTAATCTTTACTTTCTTTGGAAAAGTTGGATCATAATAGGGGGAGTTTTCATCCATCATTTCATAGATAGTAGAACGGCCCACACCAACGAATTCTACAACCTGCTTAATGCTAATCAGCTGCTGCATCTGAAATGTCTGACCTGTAAATGCATTCATGTTTATTTCCTCATCTCATGTTGACGAGCTCCTCGCTCATGAGATACGGCACATCTGTGTGTTTTTACCTGCTAACTTAATTCAATGCAGTCACTGCTCCCTTTAACTCTTGCTGTATATCAAAAGCATTGGTTTCATTACTTTTCGGCTGCTGTTGATCATCCGAATAAAACTCTTCAACAACCTCCAACCCCTCCTCTCCATCCATCTCAAAATGCGCATTGGCAAAACCTTGTCTGGCAATATGGTCCAAAGCCTCCTGATAGAACCCCGCCTGTTTACTTTGCTCATCAATTTGCTTTGCCATGACAATCGCGTCATTCAAGCTAATACCATCCTTTAAGGTTAAATCCACGTAATACACAGGCTGGCGATAACTCTGAGTTGTGCTTTTACCTCTTAGCGTCAACTGCAATGGCAGACATGAAAGCAAGCCATTCGAAGCCGCATGGTAATAACTCAGCCGAGCAGCCAAGGTGCGGATACTATTGAAGCCCGCTGTCCTGAAAATGAAGGTGCCAAATTCATCAGACTCATCTAAGTTCACATGCAATCGTCCATAAGGTTTGCAGTTGCCACCCTGAGCCAACGGACATATATCTGGCGAGGGACATGGCAGTTTCTCTATCCCTTGCTGTGTTCGCCTTTGACAGGTTTCACCATTTCCCATACACACAGGTCGACCCGTTTGCCGGTCAAACATGGTGTACTCTGCTCTTAAGTTCAGATCAGGATCATTGAAGATCATACGGACAGGAATCGTCCGCAGCTTTTGATTTGGCACATTGACCCGCAGCTGCTCATCTAGCGGATGCTTAATCCATCCTTCTTTGTTCTGAATTTGGGAGGTTATGGTGAATTGGTCGTCTTTTTCAGGCAGACGTTTTCCGTTCTTTTCCACTACCCGCCCAATGCTGATTCGTCCAAGCATTGGCGGCGTGATTGCTAAACCTTTAATCATGCTGTTTTCCTCTTTCTGCATTTTTATACAAAACGGCCAAATCTATAGAGCACCCGCCCTTTAGCCGATTAATTTAAAATGAATAAAAACAAGACACACCAATGGCCACGGGGGAATATGTTGTGCATCGGTCTTTTGATCTGGCAAAGCTGTCCAATGCCCTGTTCTTTTTGAGAATGGGGCGAAGGGGCTGCTTTGCCGATTTTTTATGCTGGCCTGTCTGAAAGCGACGAATCTAAATAAATATTGAAGCGCCTGCTTCCAGCTCTATACAATGGGTAAAGCTCAATCAAATCGGGTTGATGCTTCAAGACAGCTTGTGTATTCAAACCAACACTATCTTTGGCTTTCTTCCACACCACTGAACCACGGCTGAATACTGCACGCTCAGCATCCTTCATCATCATCTGAATCTGATGCTTAAGTTCATCAAATCGCTCCTGCTTATGCTGAATCTCTTCTTTCAGTTTGATCAACTTATCAAACATGAGATTGGCGGTTTCATTCTGTGATAGATCTTCAACTGTCAGTGGGACATGACTTGGATATAGCCTTTGGATTGCTTCCGCTGCCGATGCACTTGCATCGACCGATGGCGGTGTATCCTTTTCCACACATTCCCAGAAATAACGTTCTGCATTGATGATGTGCTCAATCACTGATTCAGATCGTGTGACCTTAAAGATTTTGGTTTCATGTCCACAGAGCAATACACAAACATGGGCTGCCAGTTTTCCTGTCACAGCCAATTGATGCTGCACCTGACACAATACATATAGCGGTACACCATCTCGCCATAATTTGGCTCCATGCTCCCCTGCAGTTTTACATTCAAGAATTTGCACTTCCTCATTGCCAACAACGGAGTAATCCAAGTTTGCCAACATAAAGTGCTTGTCAGGATCAGGATGCTGTAGAACAGCATTCACACGGCGGACCTTGGAATTGGTGTGCATGCTGTAATACTCAGCGACTAAGGGTTCCAGCTGCTTGCCCCAGTACAGTGGTGCAAGACCCGAGCTCTCATCTTCAATCGACTGCGTCTGACGGCCTGTTTTGATCAGCCAAAGTTCGAGCATCGACATGTAGGGGTTTAAACCGCATGCTGTTGCAGCATCACTGCTGCCAATACCTTGTTTACGGACTTCAAGCCAATCCTGATAGGCCATATCTTTGGTGTTAACCAAACGTTTGGCTGTATTGGAACGCTTAGCTGTGTTTAAGGGATTTATTGTTGGTTGTGGAGCTTTCTGGTGTGTCATTGGGATGATTTGATTCATTGCGACATCCTTATAAATATAGATTTCTGTAAAAATTGAACGGCATAAAAAAACTATACCCAGCATGAAGCTGGGTATGGTTGATATAAGGTGGAAAGTATTTAGTTAGATATGGCTTAGGCTAAATGTATCTCAGGCAAGCAATGCCAAAGCTTGCTCTAAGCCTCTTTGTTTCAGACCTGCACCTGCACCGAACCACGCAGAATCTAAACGGTGATCTGTACTCATAGCACGTCTTTCATGATCTGCAAACTCTGTGATCGAGCATAGCAAGCCATAAGCCGTATCCTTTGCTGAAGACAGCATTGCGCCACGTCCCTGACCATTAAACATTTCTAAAGTTTTAGTCATGGCTCTTCCATTCGGTTCAGTTTTATTTTGTGTTTGTGCATTGCTTGCAACCTGACGGTAGAACTGAATAATGTTTTCCTCAGGATCTGCAATAGTCATGGTGCTATTGTTAAATACTGCATCAAAGTAAGCTTTGGCTTCCTGCTGACTCACTTTACGCTGGCTTAATTGTTTCATTTCATACATGTGTTCATCCCATGCACGCACTGAAACACCCAATTGCTGTTTCACTTTCTCTGCATCGAACTTGGTGCTGTGCGGTACTTTGACCACACCTGAACTTGCAGTTGCGCCTTTCAGAGCAATTGCAAGCGTGTTATTGCACACGACACGGATACTGGTAAATTGCGCTGTAGTTGCCAAAGTTCCATCACATGCAGAAGCCAGCAGAATATAGCCATTACTTACATCCTTGCCTTTCAACGCTGTACTTTGACCTGTACGCGCCAATGCCCAGAACTTCTTACCGCCCTTCAAGACACCTGCTGTTTCAAGCTCGAAGCCCGATTGTTCTGTTAGATCACGATAGAACTCCAAAATCTCTTTTGGTTGAACTTCCTGATAACGCTGACTAACCACAGATAACGGCGCATGGGTATCTGAGCGATACAGTACACGCTGTTCTTCAAATGGCATGATGATGCTTTGACCACGCTCATTCTGAGCCATATAACTGACATCAGATGATTCGATAAGCCAATCCATCCCTGCTTGTTGTGCCCAAACTTCGAGTGGTTGATTCGGACTGAGTTGATTACCTAAGCCATGCCAAGGGGTTTCACCTACATAGGCGATTTGTTCAATTTGATGTGCCATTGCTTTGATCTCCTATGCTGATTCAACGAAAGTTCTGCTGACATTGGTTACAGTGGTAATAGGTCATGGTGACAGGCTTTTTGGGCTCTTCAAATACACTACTGAATAAACCACCAATGACTGCACCTGCTAGCCCACCAAGTAACGGTGATACAGGCAAAGGTAAGCTCTTTGAGATGGATGCACCAATGGTGGCAAACGATGCAGATGCTGCAAGACCTGATGATTCAGTTCCATCCACTTGTTGGTTCACCACTTGGATGACTTGATCGGATAGGCAGTAAGGACAAGTTAAACTCATAAGATATACCTCAAAAATGAAAAAAGGCTTACCGCATGGCAGGCCTCTGATTTGAATGTCAGGGGGAAATAAACATTCTTCGTTCATGTTAATGATGTATATCTATGATTTTTTGGAATCCCGTTATCTGCGCCCTGAGCCACCTTTACTAAACTTCCGCATGCCCTTCAAAGGAGCTCTTAAGTATTGATCATCTTTATCAGGATCAGCTAAATAACCTATTGCTTTTAACGCGTTCCCTACCTCTTTAGAGTTACGCCTTTCAATCATTCCAATACCTAACTGATTCAAACCCCAATAATACTTTTTATGCTCAGCTTGATTGCAGTTATAAAACTGTCCACACCCTCCTGTAATTTTATCTTTCCACAATTCACCAATGCACTGTCCTAAGTAAGAATCTCGATTACGCAAAGAACCGTTATATATCAGCAACAGATGACAATGATACCCTCTGCTTTTTCCACCCTGCTCTAGACGATAAACATACCCGACCTGATCCTTAAAAATAGTATCCTTATCTTGAATGCGACTAACCAACTTCTCAATATCACGATTGAACTTACATATACTCGGTTGTGACAAAACCTTGTATGACAGATCAACTCTTACCAAGAGTAGCTTACGATGTCGATCTAACAGCTCATTAAAATATTTTTTTAAACTTCTTTGGTTATCTCGAATCTGATCAATGAATCCATCCAAGAAGATTTCCTGCTTTTCAGCCAACTCACGCTGAAAGCATTGAAATACGCTCTTACTTTCAAAAATCTCCTGATCCTCACAAGAAATATTTTCAGGGAGCAGATTGAAATAGGCTTCTACTAAAGGGCTGTATTTACAGTCTGGATTGTGAACAGCTATTGCTTTTATTTTAAGTGTATCAAAGTCAAATTGGAAATCATTCCAGCGGTATTTTCTTCTAGATACCTTAAGCATGAAGTGTTCAATATCAAGTAAGGTTTGTGCTTCGTTCATGAGTATATTTCCTATGATTGAGTAAGCTCATAGGAATCACTGCTCAGTATTTTTTACACATGAACGTAAGCATTGAACTCAATAAAAAAACCTTCATCATTTGGAGTGATGAAGGTTAGTTGATAATCTTAAGTAAATGATAAATAATATATATTAAATATATATCCTAGCAATTTTCAGAAGTACTAAACCCCAAATTACCACTAATTTCTCCAAACCCCTTCTTCTATAGCAAACATTGAAATCCCAACAATTCTTCCTATTTTTATGGAAAGGGATGAAGCGGAAGTTAGGTTCTAATGAAAAGCAATCCTATATAATCCATTATTTGAATTTAGATACTCGTATTGGTTTCATCTGCCGCTTACGTTCTACCTTTACTACTCTCCTTGATCGTTCACTTATATCCGATTTCGCAATAGGTTTGCTTTCATCTTCCTCTCTGGATGTTTTAATAGGCTCACGTACTGATTCAACAACATCACTTAAAATACTCTCATCTACTTTAGAAATATTTTCGCTAAATTCTTCACTATTTTGTTTTAAAGGACCAGAGATAACTCTTTGAATCTCGTTGAAGTCACCTATTGCAGAGCTAGAGTTTACATATCCCTCAGCAACTCTCTTGGAGCTGTCATTATTTTCTACAACCGACGATGCCTGTTTATTAGCCCTTACTCGAGTCTCTCGTCCTTTTTTGTGAAGACTTAACTTCGCTTTTACTTTTTGTTTTTCGCCCCAGAATCAAACTGTCTTTTCTCGGCATAAGTGACAAATCTAGTTCAGCAATTAAAATATGTGGAGCATAGGCATAAAATTTAGCAATGGTCTCAATCATGTATTGCTTGTTTCTTTTTTGATTTGGGTAAATTTCCAAATACTCATCATTCAGTTCACCCGTTAGTTGTATTACTTTCACAGACTTTGCCACAAGGCATACATCACTGAAATCATCAAAAGGATTTACCAGATCATCATTCTTTTTCTGTTTTGAGATGTAGGTCTGAATTTGCTCAGTTTTTTTGACTACATAGTTACTCCAATACTCTGAAATGTCATTTATCAAATCAGCTGAATTCACTTTTAGATTCGTGTCATTTTTGAAAAATAACGTGGCATCAATATAATGTTCATTGCGATATGGCACATAAAGACCAACATGGCCAAGAAGCTTTACTCCTTGAGTATGGCGACGCTTCAAATTATCAACATAATCCCGAAACATTGAATCAAAAACTTTCGCCTTATCCTCGCTTCCTTGTACAAAACCTCCCTCAAATATGAACCTTAATACAATGACATCTTCTTTAAAAACAAGCTCAAGATAATTTTGGATTGATTCTTCTCGCTTTTTAGCCTTTTTAAACTCTACATTTTCTTTTTTTATTAAGTCTTTAAGTACAGATTTCTGATAATTTTTTAGCTCATTTTCCACAGTGGGAAGCGCATCAATTCTTATCACTTCTGGAAAACTTCCATTCATCTCCTTCAAAAAATGATGTACCCGATAGCCAATATTTTTAAATTCAAAACTTTGACTTAAGCTAAACTCCCTCAATAAGTGATTTGCCTTCAAAAAACAGTTCATCATAGTAATAAGGATAAACTGCTGAAAGACTACATTTAGTTTCGAAAACGCTGGTCTAGCATAAAAAGCCTTTCTCTGTTTATCTGAATAGAACAACTCTATTCGTCTTTGATACATTATGCGCGTTAACAACTTCTCAACTCGGATAAAATCATCCAAAAGACTCGTGTAAGCTTTAGAAACCGTTGCTTGTTGATGATATAAAAATTCAATCAAATTAAGTTGATTTATAGCATTAGGTTCTAAGTCATTAATATTGAAATATTTATCAAAATTGGAAACAATTTTTTCATCTATCAAATCATCTAGAAACACCCTAGCCGTATTAAGTTGATCTAATAAGGATTTACGAGTCTTAGGGGTCTTAGGTTGTATGTATATTTTTTCTTGAAAACATCTGAAATCATTAAAAAATACAGAGTATAAATCTACTTGCTCTTTCAGTAGTAAGCGTCCGCTGAACCCCATGCCTATTTTTTAATTTGAGTTGGATTTCCAGCGATGTGGCAGTAATTCTTCAATCTGAGTCACTTTATGTGTCGGCAACCTTTTCAGCACATCACTTAAATAGGCATAGGGATCCAGCCCATTCAGCTTTGCTGACTGGATTAATGTCATAATATTGGCTGCTCGCTGACCGCTGCGCAGCGAACCTGCAAATAACCAGTTCTTACGTCCCAACGCCCAGGGGCGCATCTGGTTTTCCACCCAGTTATTGCAAATCGGTAGATTGCCATCATCCAGATAGCGGCTTAAGGCTGGCCAACGCTTCAGAGTGTAATTGATGGCCTTGGCGGTAGGAGAACTCGATGGCACTGTCAGATGATGTTGGTTGAGCCATTCATATAGTTGTTGCATCACTGGTTGACTATGCTGTTGTCGGTATTCGCGGCGGTCTTCCGCTGTACCATCGGTCTTTTTCCTGAGTTCTGCTTCTATCGCATACAGTTTCTGAATCAGCACTAAGGCCTGTTCAGCGACCTGACTTTTCCCAGTTACATGCAGTTCATGGAATTTACGACGTGCATGGGCCATGCAGCCCACCTCTATGACCTGGCCTGATTTAAAGCGTGCTTTATAACCACTGTAATCATCACAGACTAGATAGCCCTGCCAGCCTTTCAAGAACTCTGCAGCATGCTGGCCTGAACGACTATCCTGAAAGTCATAGATCACCGCCTGAACTGGATTGTACTGTGTGGTGGCATAGGCCCAGACATAACCTTTCTTCGGTTTTTTATCATTCTCACCCATCCGCATGATGGTGACTGGTGTTTCATCTGCATGCAGCACCTGCTGTTGTAGTACCACCTCTTTTAAGGCATTGGCCAGAGGTTCCAGTTCCACACCGCAGCGACCTATCCAGTCAGATAAAGTTGATCTAGAAAGTTCGATTCCCGCCCGCTGATAGATCAGACGTTGACGGTACAGCGGCAAATGATCGGCATACTTCGATACCAGCACATGGCTGAGCAATTCAGGTGAAGCAATGCCTTTATCAATCACATAGGCGGGCATCGCTTGCTGAGTCAGAGTGTCACACTGATCACAGACCCATTTACCACGCACATGCTGTTCCTTATAGAACTGTGCCGGTCTGAAATGCAGTTTTTCACTGATATCTTCGCCGATACGACGTAACTGGCAGCCACAACTGCATTGGGTTGATGCAGGTTCATGCTCAATACGGATGGTGTGTAGATGATCTGGCAGCAGTCGACGTTTAGGTTTGTTGACTGTGGCTTTCTGTGTCGCTGCATGGGTTTTATCTGCATTTAATCGTTCTAATTCCAGATCAACGGCTGCGATATCTTCTTCGACCGCCTCATCCCACAGATGGATTTGTTTTGCGGTGAGATGTTCGTTTTTACTGCCGAATTTATGCTGTTTAAACAGCGCCAGTTCATGCTCGTATTTTTGATTGAGAATAGAAAGATGCTGAACTTTAGAATCTAATTGCTGATTGGTGACTTCAAGATGTTGAACTTTGGCATCTAATTGTTGATTTGATACTTCCAGATGTTGAACTTGAGCATCTAATTGTTGTTTATCTTCTGCGAGTTGTTGATGCTGCATCGCCAACTGCCGGGTGAATTCCAGCAGTTGTTCATGGGTCAGTTGGCTTAAATCTGGCAGCGTATTCATGACCGCAGTATGCCTGAGGTCATGAGAAGAATGAAATAGAACGTTTGGAGGATGGCAGAATAGCCGAGCTTGGTTTAGAGCATCGTGACCACCTGCTGTCGTCCAATGCGCTGCCAAGGCAAACCCTGGATTAATGCCTGTAACTGTTCCGGGTTGAGAGCTACGCTTTCACCCTGGTGAACTTTAGCCCAGTGGAATTTTCCCTGTTCCAAACGCCGGGCACACAGCCAGATGCCCAGTCCATCATGTACCAGCACTTTCATGCGATGGCCACGTTTATTACAGAACAGGTAAGCACAATGCGGTTTAATGTAGCCAAAGGCTCTCACCACCTGAGCCATGACAGTATCCATCCCTGCTCGCATATCCAGAGGTTGGGTAGAAAGCCAGATTTCATCGATACGGATCATGTTGCCAGCACCTTGAGTAATTCTGCCAAGGCAGGTATTTCTGATACTTGCCATTTCAAGCCAATTTCTGCTTTTGAGTGGGGTAAAGTAATTTGAACTTTTAACATGTCAGTAGGAGTAGGATCTAATGGTGCAGAGCAAGATAAGGCAATAAATGCAGGTTTATTCGGTAGTGGTGAGCGATCACTCCCTGGCTTAGCATCAATTAAGCGAATCCATTTGGATACAAGATTTGTATTCAATCCATGTTGCAAAGCGACTGAAGCAATTGAAACGTCCGGTGCTTTACAAGCCTGAACGATCTGCTGTTTAAATTCAGCACTGTATGTTCTTCGTTTTTTCGCAAGAGATGCGATGGATGTCTGATGATTTGTAGTCATAAATTTAAGTCCCCACTTGTTTCTAAGTGGGGACTAAATTAAGGCTTATAGGATGAATTCAGAAGGTGTGTTCAGCGGACGCTTACTTTCAGTAGCTCATCACTATCTACATTTAATAAAAAACTACTAGATAAAAAGTATTTCAGAAACTTATCTCGAAAATTAATTTTCTGTTTTTGGCCAACCAACTCTCCAACGAAGTGATCTGATGGATATGTTTTCTTGATCATTTTTTCACAATTAGTCACTCTTATTTGTTCAATACTTCGAGTCACAATATAGCTCTGAATTCTTTTAGAATAGTGCTCCACTAACCTCTCTTGAGATTCATAATTTTTAATTTTGTAAATGACTAAGAATGTTATAGCTACATAATCTAGACTCAAAACATGCGTATGATTAACAACCAACAATACACCATCATCTTGTGCAAACTCACCACCCATATATCGGGCAAAATCACCTAGAAATTTAGCTGAAGAAATAGATTGATAGTTAATAATCCCATCCTCTAATTGAATTGGCAAACGAACATCGAATACACAAATTCCAAACCTGATTTTCTCTGTTACCAATTGATCATAACTAAAGAGTAAATTCTCATAAATTCTATTTTGCTCATCAATTTTTCTATTAAGCCAATCGAACTTTTTAAACTCGTCATTTTCTGTAGTTGAGGCTGACTCCAGAAAAGCACTGTAGCGATCTAGAAAATCAAAAAAAATTCCAGCATCAAATTTTTCTACGCTCCACATCTTTGGGTCAGAGAAATCTAAATCTTGCAACCCTGCTGGACTTTGTAAAAATTTTTTATAGTTATAAATTCGGGAATCCCAATAATAATGCTTAGCAAAATTTTGAAATGCATTAGCCATTTCATCAGAAGTATTTAACGCTAGCGGTTTATAAAAATTAATAATCTTGATCTTCAGATAATCATTACCCTGCGCATCTTCAAAATCTTTTCGTGTATACGCCGAACGGTCTTCGATACGTCTAAGAACATGATGTATCAGCTCTAACGCGACAACGGTTTCATTATATATAGGTTGCTCAGTATATTTTTCACCACCTAAAATTTTTGGTCTCTTATTGGGGAATTTTGCTTTTAGATATGAAAAACACCCATCATAAAATGCATCGGTATCATCAAGCCATTGCAACTTCATTTTCATCCCCTCAATATTGTCTAGATAGTTTTTATTTAAAATTTTATTGTTTTATATCTTCTTACTGTCTAAAAGGCAATTAAATAAGGTCTTTTAGGTTTTTAGATACATTTCTATCCCCTAAAAACTTACTTCTTATATAGTTAATTTTTTAATATTAAATTCTATTTTTGAAATATTATCTCTCAAATATTGGATTAGAGCTCAAGTTTAATTGTGTGATGAAAAGCTATAAAAATAACCTTTCTACAAGCACTAGCCATATTCAGAAATTAAGTCTAAATATCATTACCTCAATCAGAAGATAGAAATTTGGCAAAAAAAAAACGTGCTAAGCACGCCTTTTAAGTTTTATTTCCTCACTAAATTATTTTTCAAATCCCGTGATTATTCCAACCACACCTTTACCTTCTCCCCATACCATTCCATGATCTTTACACGCTCATCCCAGTACTGTGCTCGGTTATAAGCAGCACGAATCCGGTTCTGTGGCACATGGGCAAGCTGACGTTCAATGGCATCAGAATTAAACAAATTTGACTCATTTAGCACAGTACTAAACAAAGATCTAAAACCATGCGTTGTCATTCTACCTGCATAACCAGAACGCTTGATCACAGCCAAAATTGATTCACTACGCATAGGTTCTTTGTTATTTAATCTATGTGGGAATAATAAGTCTTGGTTGTGTGTCAAACGTAATGCCTGAAGTTCCTCAATCATCATGTCTGTTAAAGGTACACGATGAGGTAAACCATTCTTCATACGATCAGCAGGGATATCCCACTTTCGTTCTTCAAGATCAAACTCTTCCCAACGTGCTTGCAGTAATTCACTTACTCGAACACCTGTAAGCATGATCAAAATAATTGCATGATGCGTTTGAGCATCAGCAGGATAGGCTTTAATCCGTCTAAGAAATTCAGGCATTTCAGTTTCAGATAATGAAGCCAAATTTTTCACTTTCTTATTCTTAAGCGCATAAACCAAATCACTAGCTGGATTGTCATATCGATAGCCGTGGGCTATGGCATATTTCATCACCATACCGCATCGAGATAGCGTACGTTTAGCTACTTCAGTCGAACCTCTAGCTTCAATTTTTTTAATAACCTGCAAAATCTCAGGTGCCTGAATCTGATTGATTCGTTTATTTGCGAGAGCAATGTAAAGCTCATCTAAAGATGCGCGTACATTACTGATATGCTTTGCTGACCAAGTTTCTCTTTGATTCTCAAACCAATCTTCTGCCACCTCTTTAAAAAATGGCTTGATGTCTTCGTATAAGACTGATTTGGAATGCTTGTATTTCAGCTCAAGGGCAAGCTCTCTCGCTTTCTTTAAACTCATGTCTGGATATAGACCAAGTGATTCTGACTTACGCTCACCATGAACGGTATAACGTACATTCCAGTATTTTTGCCCTGCAGGTGTCACCAATAATGACAAACCATTTTCATCTGAAAGACGATAACGCTTATATTGGGGCTGTGCTTTTCTGCATTCAGTATCCGTGAGTTTCATCTGTATATACCCTTTATCTAGACTAAAAATAATTGGGTAAATTTTCCCAATAATTACCCGCAGAAGGCAAAAATTGGGTCACACAGCTTAGGACAGGATCGGACAATACAGCCAATAAAAAAGCCCTTAAATATTGAATTTAAGGGCTTTTTTACATTCAGTCGAACATCTCTGAATTGAATTTTGGTGGAGATGGCGGGAGTTGAACCCGCGTCCGCCAGCACTACGCTCGAGAATACTACATGCTTAGATATCGTCTATTGATTTAGCTCTTTGTGACCCGACGAACAGGGTACAAATCGCGATCCTTTAAGATTTAGTATAAGACCCCAAGGCTTGATCTTATACGGACTTGTGTGCGTTCGCTTCAGTCGGGACCCCTAACCACAAGTATTCAGGGATGCGGACAAGCTGCCCTTAGGCAGCTAGAGCGTAAGTTTCGTCGTTTGCGACTAAAATATGCAAATTTGATTTACGAGAGAAAATGCGCTCTCGACATGCATCTATGAGTTTCATCACCAGCGTCGAAGCCAGAAACATCCCCAAAGTAGCGTCATCATAGCATAACTGCAAAAAATTGCGATGCAATTTCGAAACAATTACACATTGATCTGCGCTTAATTACATAATTGCGTTAATATTTTATTTTTCAAGACCGCAAAAGAAAAATATATGAGCTATTTATTGGCACTCGATCAAGGAACGACTTCAAGTCGTGCGATCATTTTTAACGAACATGGACAAGTTCAAGCTACAGCTCAACGGGAAACCCATATTCAAACCCCACATTCGGGTTGGGTGGAGCAAGATGCTCAGGAAATTTGGAGTACCCAAATTGCCGTCGTACAGCAAGCGCTCGCTTCTGCCCGTATCCTCGCCAAAGACATTAAAGCCATTGGACTGACCAATCAGCGTGAAACCACTGTGGTTTGGGATAAACGCACAGGTCAACCGCTTGCTCCTGCAATTGTCTGGCAAGACCGCCGTGCAACCGAGTGGTGTGGGCAACTAACTCAACAAAACCTCAATGACCTCATTCACAAAAAGACCGGTTTACGTATCGACCCCTATTTTAGTGCTGGGAAATTGGTCTGGTTATTAGAACACACTCAAGGTCTACGTGAACTCGCTGAGCAAGGTCATGTGGCTTTCGGCACAATTGATAGTTGGTTGGTGTGGAATCTGACGCAAGGTGCAGAGCATGTGATTGAAGCCAGCAACGCCTCACGAACCATGCTAATGAACTTGCAGCAACAAGCATGGGATGAAGAACTCTTAGAATTATTCGATATTCCCCTTTCGGTCCTTCCTAAAATCATCAGTTCAGATGAATATATTGCAGATACCGCGACAGGTTTACTTGGCGCAAACATTCCCATTACCGGCATTTTAGGTGATCAGCAATCTGCGTTATTTGGACAATCATGCTTTGAAGCAGGAACAGCAAAAAACACCTATGGTACCGGCTGTTTCATGCTCTTTAACACCGGCACTGAAGTTCAATATAGCCACAATAAATTACTCTCGACACTTGCATGGCAAGCTCAAGGTCAAACCCATTATGCACTAGAAGGCAGTGTATTTATGGCTGGCGCAATCGTGCAATGGCTAAGAGACGGTTTAGGGATTATTCAAAAAAGCAGTGATGTTGAAAAACTCGCGTGCCAAGTGGAGCATACCGATGGCGTGGTTTTGGTTCCTGCCTTTACTGGGCTAGGCGCTCCGCATTGGGATAGTGATGCCCGTGCCCTCCTCTGTGGAATGTCACGTGGTACAAATAAATCCCACATAGCTCGTGCCGCCTTAGAGGCCATTGCCTTTCAAGTGTCGGATGTATTGACCGCCATGCAGTCAGACCTGTCTAGTCCACTTAAAGAACTCAGGGTCGATGGCGGTGCCAGTAGCAATGATATGCTGATGCAATTTCAGGCCGATATTTTAAATGTGCCTGTACTGCGTCCTAAACTTTTAGAATCAACAGCATGGGGCGCTGCCGCAATGGCCGGACTCAAAGCGGGTGTGTTTTCAAATCTTGATGAAATTGCTGCATCATGGCAATTAGAACGTGCTTTTGAACCAAAAATGAATGCTGATCAACGTGAATTTCATTTGGCTCAGTGGCAGTCTGCACTCAAACGGGCGCGCTCGGACCTTTAATTTTTTTCAATCAACACCGTATGCAATAAAAAAAACCGCTCATTTGAGCGGTTTTTTTATACTTGATAATATTTAATGTGCATGACCACCACCCACACCTGCTTTAGGTCGCGGACAGAGCCAAATGATCAGTGCAGCGAATATAAAGACACCCGTCAAGACTAAAAACACATGATTGGCTGAAAGCGTTAAGGCTTCTTTATCCACCAAACTGGAGATATATCCCAAAGCAGCTTCTGAACTCATTCCATGATTCACCAAGGTGTTTTGTACCTCAGTAACATGTAAATTACTGACCATTTCACTGCGTGCGACTTTGGTGTGATCATCCCAAATGGTAACAGCAATCGATGCGCCAATAGCCCCAGCCATGGTTCTTAAGAAGTTCATCAAACCTGCCGCAGATGCCATGTCTTGTGGCAGTACCGATGCCAAGGCCATATTGGACAAAGGAATAAAGAAAAATGGCACGGCAAAACCTTGTAATATTTGCGGTAAAGCCAAAGCCATAAAGTCCGCATCCGTGGTCCAAAAGGCCCGCATAAGGGTTACACCGCCCAAGATACTTAAACCAAAACTCGCTAAAGCACGTTGATCGTATTTGGTTGCAAGCTTCGCAACAATTGGCGACATGGTCAGACTACCGACGCCCATCGTTGCAGTGAGATAGCCTGCCCACGTTGCGGTATAGCCCAAGTTGATCTGTAACCACTGCGGAATCAGGACAATACTCCCGAAGAAGGCACCAAAACCAAAGGCCAAAGCCAAGACCGAAATGGTAAAGCTTCGGTACTTAAACAGCAGTATATTCACCACAGGATGCCGCTCAGTCAGCTCCCAAATCGTAAAAACGATCAACCCGACAAATGCCGTCAGTGCCAACACCACGATAAATGGATGATTAAACCAATCTCGTTCATGACCCAAGTCCAACATCAATTGCAAGGCACCGATCCACAACACCAACAGCAGTAAACCACCGCGGTCTATTTTCAATTTCTGTGTAGGTGTTTCAGCCGTTTTCAGTAAGCGCATCGCTGCGATAGCACAACCGATCCCGACAGGAATATTGATAAAGAAAATCCAATGCCAAGATAAATTATCACTGATCGTACCACCCAAAATTGGACCTAAAATGGGGCCAACCACAGTGGTCATTGCCCACATCCCCATGGCTTGCGATTGCTTTTCAGGAGGGAAAATGCGCATTAACAACGTTTGGCTCAGTGGCATAATTGGGCCACCAAACAAACCTTGCCCAATTCGGCAAAACACCAACATTTCCAAACTGGTCGATAAACCACACAGTATCGAAAATACCGTAAAGCCAAACAGGCTGATCACAAAAACCCGTACAGAACCAAAGCGCCCAGCGAGCCAACCAGTTAATGGCACACAAATCGCTTCTGCCACGGCATAGGAAGTAATGACCCATGTCCCTTGGGATGCCGATACTGCAAGGCTACCAGTAATATGCGGCACAGATACATTGGCAATGGTCATGTCGAGCACAACCATAAAGTTCGCCAATGCCAAGACCAAGGCAGCGAGAATCAGACGACCACCTTTTAAGTCAGTCATTTGCATTTGCTGATTCATAGGCAATTACTTCGATTTCAGGTCAATCGTCGCTTCCATAGACAGCCCCACACGTAGTGGGTGTTCTGCCAACTCTTTTGGATCTAAACGTATCCTCACAGGTAAACGCTGAACCACTTTAATCCAGTTTCCTGTGGCATTTTGTGCTGGAATCAAGGCAAATGCTGAACCTGTGCCACCAGAAAAACCAGTGACTATGCCATTAAATTTAACTTTGTCACCATACAGATCAGATGTCAGTTCAACTTTTTGACCCGCTTGCACCCCTGCCAATTGGCTTTCTTTAAAGTTGGCATCGACATATAACTGAGAAACTGGCACCACCATCATTAATGACGTTCCCGGTGCAATGCGTTGCCCAACTTGAATATTACGACGTGTCACTACACCATCAAAGGGTGCTTTAATTTGTGTACGTTCTAAGTCCAACTGAGCTTGTTGTAGACGTGCTTGTGCAATTAAAACATCTGGGGTTGAATTTTCATTGCTGTCTTGAATTAATGCATCATTTGCAGCTTTATTACTTTGTGCCGCTTTTTGACTAGATTTGGCTTGAGCGAGTCCTGCTTGTGCCACATCAAAACTGGCTTTAGCGGTATTCACAGCACTCTGCGCTGTGCTTAATTCTTCTTTAGAAATCGCACCCGAAGCAGCCAATTGTTGACGACGTTGTAATTCATCTTGTGCTTTATTCAGATCGGCTTGTGCTTTGGCCACTTGTGCGCTTGCACTATGAATTGCATCATCACTGACAAAGATTTGTGAGTTTAAAGAACTACTATTCGCCGCAGTTTGTTTGTATTGGCGTTTTGCTTTAAGTAATTCAGCCTGTGCCTGAGCTAAGGCAATTTCAGCATCACGAGCATCAATGCGAACAAGCACATCGCCTTTTTTCACTTGCTGCGTATCACTCACCAAAACCTCTGCCACTTGCCCCGTGACCATCGAGGTAATCGACGCTGTTTCTGCACCGACATAGGCATTATCGGTACTGACGGAATGATTTAGAAATATTGACCAAATCAAATACATCACCAAAGCAATCACGATCAATACAGCCACTATACCAAGGCCTTTTTTTCTGCGTGCTTTTAATTCCTGATCGGTGGGCTGCTTTGTAGATGGGGTTTCTGGCAGGTTACTAACGGTATCTGTCATAGATTTGTCCTAAATCTAGCAGACTTGGTCATGGCATCATGAGCTTTGCAAAGCATGTCAACTTTGCTGTCAGATAATGGTGTCGTGAGAAAGTCTATCTTCTTCAATTTTCCGGCATTTTAAAGCTAAAAAATCATATCCTGAGAATAGAAAATGTAACTCGTCAGTCTTTTTTTCGTCGGCAACAGGATAAAATCATGCCCTGCTGCCAATACTGGACTTTATTTTTTCATTATTTTGAATGTGTTAACTTAAGAATGGCTTAATAGGCATACGATGCAATCGCTGTTGCAATCGCTTTACCTTCATCATTGACCATGGTCATACGCATGGTGCAGCCCTTACGACCTAAACGTAAGGTTTCAGCTCGTGCAACGAAATACTGTCCACGTCCTGGCGCCAAATAATCCACACGCATATCGACGGTCGCTAAGCGAGATACCTTTTTACTAGTTTCTACTAGATCTTCAGCTGTGGCCTTTTTATACAATTCTGCCATTGCAGAGATACCACCGATACTGTCGAGTAAGGTTGCCGCTACACCACCATGTAAAATTTGGAATGCGACATTTCCAATTAAATTACTGGCCATGTCGACACGTGCTTCGATCTGACCATCAATCACCGTCATTTTCATGGCATTGTGTACAAAAAATGGGGAGCTGTTAAATGCTTGAGCAATGTTATTTAATAAAGTATCGATTTCAATCTTCGAGTTTAGGTCAATATTACCGGTCCAACTCTTATTTACATCTGTCATAGCCTACTCGAATCGCTGTCATTGAATAAAAAAATAATACGGGGTGCGCCAAACCCTCATTATGCGTCTACAATAGTCAAAGTTTAATACTGATCAATGAGATTGTTATGACCTATACGTTCAATCGTCCAGCTTTTCCAGCTACCCGCATGCGTCGCATTCGTAAAAATGACCAGCTTCGTGCCATGGTGCGTGAAACTCAACTGACGACTGATCATCTCATTTATCCAGTATTTGTGTTGCCAGGCCAGCAACAAACTCAAGACATTCCAAGCATGCCAAACGTACAGCGTCTATCTGCTGACTTGTTACTAAGAAAGGCAGAACGTTTACTCGAATTGGGTGTTTCAAAATTAGCTTTGTTCCCAGTTACACCACAGGAAGATAAAAGCTTAACGGCTGAAGCAGCTTGGCATGAAGATGGCTTAGTCCAAAGCACCATCCGCTTATTAAAAAAAGAACTACCAGAAATGGTTCTCATCACTGATGGTGCTCTCGACCCATACACCACACATGGTCAAGACGGTATCATTGATGATACCGGCTATGTACTGAATGATGAAACCGTTGAATGCTTAATTAAACAAGCGCTCAGCCATGCCGAAGCGGGTGCAGATGTGGTTGCACCAAGTGACATGATGGATGGTCGTATCGGTGCAATTCGCCAAGCCCTTGAAGCCAATGGCCATATCTATACCAACATCATGGCTTATTCTGCAAAATATGCGTCTAGCTTTTACGGGCCATTCCGTGATGCGGTAGGTTCTTCAAGCAACCTCAAAGGTGGCAATAAATATAACTATCAAATGGACATCGGTAACCGTGCAGAAGCTTTACATGAAATCGCACTGGATATCCAAGAAGGCGCCGACATGGTGATTGTAAAACCAGGTATGCCTTATTTAGATATCGTCCGTGAAGTCAAAGATAACTTCGGTGTTCCAACATTTGTCTATCAAGTGAGTGGCGAATACGCCATGTTGGCAGGTGCCATTCAAAATGGTTGGTTGTCTGATAGCGTGATTATCGAATCGCTGATGAGTTGCCGCCGTGCAGGTGCAGATGGGATCTGGACTTATTTTGCTGAAGATGCAGCACTCATGTTGAAAGACATGAAATAACCCGCAAAGCCTTCCTGAAATAGTAACGTTCAGGAAGGCTTTTTTATCTCTGTAAAATTCAAAAAACAGTCATGGAAGAAAAACTTCGGCATTGCTGAAGTTTAGATCAAACTTATACATTCATCGGTTAAAAGAACATGAATATTGCCATTATTGGGGCGGGTGTAAGTGGTTTACTCACCGCATTGGAATTGGTCGAACGTGGTTGTACGGTGACAATTTTCGACCAACAACGCACAGGTTCTGCTGCATCATGGGCCGGTGGTGGCATCCTCTCCCCGATGTATCCTTGGCGATATCCCAATGAAGTCAATGCGCTTGCACGTTATGGCAAACAGAGCTACCAAAGATGGAATGAAAAATTAAAACCTATGACTGGGATTGATTTTGAAATTCATGAAACTGGGATGCTGATTTTTGATGAAGATGATTTTGAAATCGGTTTAGATTATGCCCGTTTGCACCAAGACCCAATGCAACAGGCGGAATATTTACAATCCGAGCAAATTGAGCAGATTAATCCTCACATTTCAGCACGCTTTGCACATGGCATTTATTTTTCGCAATTAGCCAACATCCGTAATCCGCGACTTTTGCAGTCATTAACGGCTTATTTACAGCAGCATCCCAAAGTTCAGATTTATGAACATTGCCCTATCCGCCAATTAAACCGTTCGGACAATCGTATCCAGTCCATCACCACCGCAGATGGCAAACAACATACAGCTGATCAATTCGTTATTGCCACGGGCGCTTGGTCAGCCGCATGGAGTGAACAACTAGACATTGAGATACCCGTACAACCCGTACAAGGACAAATGCTTCTCTTTAAAACTCCGCAGAACTGGTTGCCGACCATGTGCATGAATAAAGTCATGTACTTGATTCCACGCCAAGACGGTCATGTGGTTTGCGGCTCAAGTATGCGCCAATGTGGCTTTGATACTCAGACAACAAATACAACCTTGCAGCATATTCAAAAATCCTGCTTTGACATGGTGCCAGAGCTTGCCAACTTTCCGATTGTGAAATCTTGGGCTGGCCTGCGTCCATCTTCCCCTGAAGGGATTCCGTATATTGGGCAGATGCCAAATTACGACAATCTATGGGCAAATTTTGGGCATTTTAGAAATGGTTTATGCATGGGACCAGCTTCAGCTCAGTTATTGGCTGAACTGATGACTGGGGAAACGCCTTCATTCAATGCAGACAACTATAGTCCAACTCGCCTGTTTCAAGATGCGTTATTAAGCGTCGACTAATGGTCAATAGGCCAATTTCAACTAAGCCAATAAATCCTGTAAGGCTTCTTTTAACGTCGGAAATTTAAACTCAAACCCTTGCTGTAATAAAGCAACTGGCTGAACCAATTGACCATTTAAAATTAATTGCGATTGCTCACCCAATAAAATTTTAAAGACAGTTGCAGACACATTGAGCCACGGCTTTTTGGCTAATTGACGTGCTGCAATCTGCGCAAACTGAGCCTGTGTCGATTTTTCAGGCGCAACTAAATTAAAAATATGCGGATCGATTGGCGTAGGTTCAAGCAACCCATATTTTTTCTCTGCTTGTTTCATTAAAAACAGCATACTTCGGATCACATCTTGTATATGTATCCACACAAAAGGCTGCCGACCGGAACCTATTTTGTTGACCAAATTGAGCTGAATCGGTCGCAGCATTTGCGGTAAGATTCCGCCACCTTCAGCCAAGACCACACCTAGTCGTGTGATAATGGTATTTTGTTCAGGAAATTGGCGTGTGACTTGCTCCCAACTTTGGCATAGCTCTGACATAAAAATGGCTTGTGGTGCAGTATTTTCATCGCACACTTTTGTCCATTGTTCTTCAATATCAATACCATAATAGCCAACAGCCGAACCTGAAATAATGCATTTCGGAAAAATTTTACGTTTACGTAAATATTGATACAGCGCTTCTGTGGTTTTGACCCGACTTTCTAATAATTGCTGTTTACGCGTCTCTGTCCAGCGACCTTTGCCGATACTTTCACCTGCAAGATTAATCACATAATCAATTCGGTCATGAGGAATTTGATCGAGCTGCTGTACCCAAGTTAAATGTGGTGATTTAGAAATACGCCCAGCCTTACGACTGAGCCCAATCACTTTATAATCCGCAGCTAAAAGTGCCTTGATGAGATGTGTGCCAATAAAACCGCTGCCACCCGTCAGCAGTACTGTGGGCTGATGCATAATTTGTTCTTATCTATATGAAATAATACTGTTATCTATAGAACAAGATCACCAGATGATCAAGCTTTATGCGCCAAACTTTTGAGAAGCCATCCGCTGTGCTTGCGGACCATAAAACCAATAGGTGATTAAATACAAAGGGATAGCCATCAGTAATAACATGATCACCATTAAACTCATAAACTGAGGATGTTGAACATAGAGCATTAAATTTTGCCAAATTTCAGGATCTTTTCTTGAAAAAATTACGATACCCAAAAGTACAAAAGCTAAATTATATAACCAAAAAATCAGGCTAAAACCTAAGGTAAATTTTTTACGTTCTGCCTGTGTCGGTGCTCTCTGGTTTTTATTTAAAAACCGAAATAACACCACGATCATGGCAATCAGGTAGGGTACGACCGTTAAAATACCGCCTAAACCCTGTGGCAATAATGCAGCGATCACACCGCAAATACAGGTCATGATTAAACAAATGAAAAAAAACAAGAAAAAATAACGTGTTAAAGACACCATGACCCTAACCCAAGAAGAAGTTGACACCTAGTATAAAAAAAAATGCATTTTTTTTCATTTTCATGTCAACCAATCTGTAAACGGCTACGTTATATAGGGTACAAGGTCTGTAGCAACCGATGATTTGGACGGCATCCACAATGTTTCGGTGACCTTTTTAAAAGCAATAAGTTTCATTTTGAATTTAAGTATGAACAGCAGCCATCACTTAAATTTGAAATCGATTTTTTGACCGACGATTTCATCATCACTCGAATCGTCGGTCTTTTATTTTGTGCCTTATGTATTCAGCATTTAATTTTTATATTCTACACCCAAAAAAATCAGCCGATAAAATATCGACTGACTAAAAACTTGCTGCAACTTTAAAATAAGTCACAACAGCAAAGCCATGTTATGCAGCACAATAGCGATTACGCCCCTGTCTTTTCGCTACATAGAGGTTTTTATCGACCTGATCCAAAAATTGCATTCGATTATCTAGATCTGATGGAATAATGGTTTTTACCCCCATGCTGAGTGTGACGAGTTCAGACACCGCTGAAGCTTTATGCGGTAATCGTGCAGCACGCACGGCCTCCATAATTCTATCGGCCATCACTGCTGCTGCTGCCTCATTGGTTTCTGGTAAAATCCAAGCAAATTCCTCACCACCAAAACGCGCGACTAAATCACGAGGTCGTGTACAACAAGATTCCAAACTTTTAGCAATTTGACGCAGACATGTATCCCCAATCACATGACCATTCAAGTCATTGTATTGTTTAAAATAATCCAAATCGATCAAAATTAAACTCAGCGGCTTTTGCGTGCGGATTGCGTTTAACCATTCACGCTGGTAAAAGTCATCAAACAAACGTCGATTTGCAATACCAGTTAAGCCATCTTTATATGAATATTCTTCGAGCTGACGTTGCAATTTTTGTAGTTGTTCCTCTTGTTTTTTCCGCTCGGAAATATCAAACATAAAGCCGACAAGACAATCTACATCACCATTTGGTTTACGCACGACATGAACAACATCACGTATCCAAAGATATGAACCATCCTCTTTAAGTGCGCGATAATCTGCCTCATGATCTATACCAGCCATCGACTGCGAAACACAATAATTCAGCACAAAATCACGGTCTTCCTCATGCATACGTGATGCCCAGTCCTGAACGGTGCGCCAAGTATTTTGCTTCCAACCGAGCAACTTTTCAATTTGCGGTCCAATATAGCTGAATGTTTTACTGTCCCAATCAATACACCAAGGAATGGCTAATGTAGACTCTAATAAAGTCTTATACACCATACTATTTGCAAGTTTTTCTTCATCAAAAGGATTATTTGGCATGTTGCATCTCCTGCTACCCCAAATGCAGGTAATACACCTACTGTACAACAATTGATCTATATACAGGATTAGAACAACATTTTATATTCCTAGTTCTTGGTATTTTTTAGCCTAATTTCAAATCTCTGCTATTTGAAATGTGCAATCCATCAAACAAAGAGTAATAACAATGAACCAGCTCTGCTATTTTGAAATTCAAAGCTCCGATCCAAAGCGTGAAGTGGCCTTTTATTCTGCGGTTTTCGGTTGGTCATTTATCCCAGTTGAAGGGCTACCGATTCAATACTTCCGTATTGAAACTCAAGGCATTCATGGTGGCCTGTTAGAACGCCCTGCTCAGACTCCACCAACGCACTGCGGCACCAATGCATTTACCTGTAGTTTTGAAGTTGAAGATTTCGACCATATCGCTGAGAAAATTTTGGCGCAGGGTGGTCAAATTGCCATGGAAAAATTTGCGATTCCTGGTCAATGTTGGCAAGGCTATTTCTTAGACCCAGACCACAATACCTTTGGCCTCGTACAAGTCGATCCAAATGCACAGTAACAGCTTAGATTGATGACCTTGTAACTGTCGAGAACGACTTAGTTTGACGTATGAATGATTAATCACCCTCGAAAATGTGAACATCTGTGATACTTTAGACCCCAATCAATTTTTTTGATTTTTGGGGGCTTGCATGACTGTTCGTTTTTTTCATACTTCTGATTGGCATTTAGGACAATTCTTCTATAACCACTCACGTGACTACGAACACGAACAGTTTCTTCATTGGTTACTCGAACAAATAGAACAAAAGCAGCCGCATGCCCTGCTGATAGCTGGCGATATTTTTGATGTCATCAACCCAGCTTCCAAAGCGCAAAAACAGCTCTATCAATTTTTAGCCGATGCGCATGTGCGTGCCCCGCACATGCAAACCCTGATGATCGCAGGCAATCATGACTCAGGTTACCGTATTGAACAAGTTGAGCCATTATTAGAAAAATACCATGCCAAAGCTGTTGGCGTGGTCCATAAAAATACTGAAGGTCAGCTCGATTTAGACCGATTACTCGTGCCTATTTATGATGAACACAAAAATATTGTGGCATGGTGTCTAACCTTACCTTTTTTACGGGCTGCCGAGATCACCGGATTCAATGATCAAACCACCAATAGCCAAAACGCTATTACCTATGTGCATCAGCAATTAATTGCGGAAGCCAAAGCACGTAAAACTTCAGATCAAGCCTTAATTTTAATGTCACATGCCCACATGCAAGGCGGTGAAACGTCGGACTCAGAGCGCCCGATTATTATTGGCAATGAAGAAGCGCTTTCGACTGCCCTATTTGATGATGTAATTGACTATGTCGCACTTGGGCATTTGCATAAACCGCAAAAAGTCGCACAGACCCATATCCGTTATAGCGGCTCACCGATTCCCCTGTCATTTAGTGAAATTAATTATAAGCACCAAGTGCTTGAGATCAGTATTGATCCAACTCAAACAGATGAATCACGCTTTCAAATGGGGTCCTTAGCAATTCCGCGCAGTGTGCAATTGCATCGCATCAAAGGCACAATTCCAGAAGTTTTGGCACAATTATCTGCTTTGGCGAGCGGTGAAATTGAAGATATTGATCAGCGTGAATATGTCGAAATTGAATACCATACCGACACCCCGCCTGCACCTAATTTAAGACAGCAGTTTGAAGAGGCTTTAGCGCCGAACCGTTATCGGTTGGTGCGCATCAGCCGCCGTTATTTAAACTCAGATCAAAATAATCAGCAACAAGCCGCAATCAACCTTGATCCACCTACGCCTGAAAAATTATTCCAAAACCTTTGGGAAAAACAAGGCTATGGTGCTGATGACACCGTAATGAAAGATTTTTTAAGTTTGGTCGATGAAGCACAAAAATCACTTGAAGATGATGTGAATGCTTAAGGAATTGTCATGAAAATTTTATCTATACGTATTAAAAACTTGGCATCTTTAGCGGGTGAACATTTTATTGATTTTGAATCTGAGCCTTTAGCCAGTGCAGGCTTAGTAGCAATTATTGGCAAAACTGGTGCAGGTAAATCAACCATTTTAGATGCCATGTGTTTGGCGCTGTTTAATCGTGTGCCACGTTTAAAAGACAGCGATGGTAAACTGATCGATATCGATGGTTCAGAGTTGCCAACCAACTCACCGCAAACCGTATTACGCCGTGGCACAGGTCAAGGCTTTGCCGAGCTCAGCTTTGTTGCCCAAGACCAAAAAGTCTATTCAGCGCGTTGGGAAATTAAACGTGCCCGTGAAAACCCAAATGGCAAATTGCAAAGCGTACAGCGTTCACTGAAATGCTTAACGGATGGCAGTGTCGTTGCAGATAAAACTAAAGCGGTTGAGAGCCAAATTTTACGCATTACTCAACTCAGTTTTGAGCAATTTACTCGTGCTGTTTTACTGGCTCAGTCAGAAGTGACCGCTTTTTTAAAAGCGCGTGATAATGAACGTGGCGAGCTATTGGAATATCTGACCAATTCCAGTATTTTCGGAAAAATTGGTCAATTGGCCTTTGAAAAAACTAAACAAATTGCCAATCAGCGTAAAGAGCTGGAAAATGTTTTAGGACATATTGAAATATTGTCTGATGAAGATCTAATAACAACCACGAATCAATTCAATACGGTTTCTACAGAATATAAAAAGCTGGAAATAGAAAAATCAGCGTTCGAAAAAAATCAACAGTGGTATGAACAAAAGCAAAAATACGAAACTGATGTGCAAGCACGTCAGCAACAACTACAAAATCAGCAACAACAACTTGATGCACTTGCGCCTGAAAAGCTACAACTGCAACAACTTGAACGCTTTTCATCTATACGCCCAAGTGTAATTCAACAAAAAAATATCAAGCTTGAAATTGCACAATTACAGCCGCAATTGACACATGCACAACAGCATTTTTCAGAGATTGAACAACAATTCAATGCTGAAAAAACCATCTTTGAAAAAATAGATACAGAACAAAAACAACAGCATCAATTTGAGATTCAACATCAAGACAAAATTAAACTGGTGCGTGACCGGATTGCTGAACGTCTTGTATTGGTAGATCAATTACGCAAAGCGCAAGGTGATTTTAAAGAGATTGAAAACCAACTTGTTCCGCATATCAACAATGAAAAACAGATGAAGGAACAGCTTGAGCAACTGCAAACCAATATTGCTCAACACACGGCACAGCTAGAAAGTTCAAATCACTTTGCCTCACTCGATGATGCACTTTCAGCGCATATCACACAGACTCAACGATTTATTCAAAGTTATGCACAATTTGAAAAAAATTATGGCAATGTGCAACAAGCCAATACACAATTACAGACACAACAAAAACAACTTGAAAAATTAACGCAAACATTTGGGCAAGAAGATGCGCTCAATCAGAAAATTTCATCACTACGTTACGAACGTGACCAGCTTTTACAAAAATTAAATCAGCTCAATGTTGTTCAGCAACAATGGCAAAGCTTCCAAAATATTGATGCTGAAAACAACAATCTCATGACGGTGAAACGTACACTAGCTCAGCAAATTAAACAAAGTCATACGCAGCTAAAAACGGCCGAACTTACCTATCAAACGCAGAAAAATGAGCGTGAAAAACTGCAACACATGTTGCAACAACAGCGCTTACTGAATACGGAAAATATTGAAAAATTGCGTGCAGATTTGGTCGATGGCGAAGCGTGTTTAGTCTGTGGAAGTACCCATCATCCTTATTCAGAAAAAGAAGCTTTTTCTGATGAATTACTGAAACTACAAACGCAACAAGAACAACAAGCACTTGCATTGGAAAAAGTGGCTTTCGAAGCTTGGCAAAAATTACAAACCACCTCCACTCAGCAAACCGCGTTAATGGATGCCAATGCGCAACAGCTAGCGACCTTAAAAATACAACTTGATCAGGCAAAAAATGCGCTTCAACAACAATTAAATATTCTAAATATTTCTTTTGATTTTTCACATCAGCATGAAGCCTTGGCGCAACTGATTCAGACAAGAATCAATGAATCACAACAAGCGCAAAAACAAACTGAAGATGCCTTAATTTCACATGAAAATGCTCAAAAACAAAGTCATGCACTCATAACTTCAATTCAACAAACCACACAGCACTTATCCAGTGTGCAACAAGCTGAAATCAATATTCAGCATATTCTCATTGTGTTGAATGACGTAGAAAAAAAATTATGGGAACAGTCGACTTTAAGCGCGGCTGAACAGATTTATCACACACTACAACAACGTCAAAATTACTTAAAGCAACGCCACGAGTTAAATACTCAATATAATCAAACTTCACAACAGCTTGAGCACTATCAGCAACAAATTAAATTTAGTCAGGAAAAAATTCAAACGGCTCAAAATCTAATTGAAAATTTAACAATTGAGGGCAAAAAAAATAGTGATATTGCGATTCAAACTATTTTTGAGATGACCCAAACACAAGTTGAAAAACCACATGATTGGTTAAATGATTTTGACCAAAACAGACAACTGTTACAGACGAGATTCAATCAGGCTCGTCAAACATTCGATCAAGTACGTCAAGCCTTTGAAACCAGTCAAAGTCGCTTAAAAGAATACCTCACCCAGCAAACACAATTAGTCACTCAAATGAGGCATGTTGAAAATACGCTTCAACAATGGATGAGCCAAAATTCAGAATTTAGTGAAACGCTGTTAGCGCAACTTAGTGCAATTTCATATGAACAAGAACAGCAGCTTAAACAGCGTGTTTTAAATGCAGAACGTGCCTATTCAGATGCTCAAGCAGGTATTCAGGCTATTCAAGAAACGTTGAAACAGCATTTAAAAACACAGCCTGAAATACAAATTTTACAAATCGAGCGTGTCATTGCACTAAATCTTAAAGCCCTTGCAGAACAGCAAGAACTTAGAGATCAACTTAAAAGTAAGTTAGATGTTCATTTTTCTAACCTCAGCAAACAAAAACAATTTGCCGATCAGATTCAACAGATCCAATCTGAAGAACATCGTTGGAATAAAATTTCGAGCTTAATGGGCGATGCAACGGGCAAGAAGTTCCGTGATTTGGCGCAGCAATATAACCTTGATATTTTAATCGAGTATGCTAACCAGCAATTGGCGATACTTTCACAGCGCTATACCTTAAAGCGCCTTGAAAATTCCTTAAGTCTAGCCATTATCGATCATGACATGGATGGCGAAACTCGCTCTGTCTCTTCGCTTTCAGGTGGTGAGTCGTTCTTAACAGCACTCGCTTTATCCTTAGCCATTGCGAGCATGGCATCAGGTACAACAAAAATTGAAAGCCTATTTATTGACGAAGGATTTGGTACGCTAGACGCTTCAAGTCTGCACATGGTGATGAATGCTCTGGATCAGCTACAAAACCAAGGGCGTAAAGTCGTGCTAATTTCTCACATTCAAGAAATGCACGAACGAATCCCTGTGCAAATTCAAGTCAATCCTGTCGGAGCAGGTGCAAGCACCATCCAAATCGTATCTTAAAAAAAGCCTGCTTAAAGCAGGCTTTATAATTTTTGATTCTCTAGATCATTACGTCCCGAGTGGACGTAGCGTTAAAATCTGTTCACTACGCCCAAATGGGCCATGGACATCATGCAATACAGAACTACTCAAACCAACACCATCCGCTCCATACTGCTGCACGGTTTCCAGACCTAACCACTGTCCCTGTGGTAAACGGTGCAAATGGATTTGTAGATCCAGATTTGGAAAGCCCCAGCCAAATGGCCAATCCTGACGCGGAACAATACCATTGGCGGTATCAACCATGCCCATTAAACGGACAAAATCAGCAGTCGGCTCACCTTCAACCATGTCATGCTGTGTTCTCAGCCACACAATGCCTTGACCTGCACGGCGCCCATGGCTTCTTGCTTCAATCGACTGAATATATCCCCCCGGCCACTGACGGATACCGTCCCAAATCGGCGCAGTTTCTGGCCCAGTCACATCAGCATCCTCCAAACCTTTCACGGACTGGCTATTTTGCGTCATCATGCGCCAAGTGCGTGCCACAATGCAGGTTTTGCCCTGAGCCCGCATTTCAGATTCAATCAGTTCAATGGTTTTTCCCGGACGAATCACTTGCGTGATTATTTCAAACTCGCCAGCAGGAATTAAGCCCAAAATATCGAGGCTAATGCGCCCGATACGCATATCATGACGTGGTGAAAAACGGTCTAATTCAGCACAAATAATGCCTGTAGCTGGTGCCATGTGTTGCTCATGTGCATTCCATGCACCTTGTGCTAAATTGGTCGAATGGTAATGTGCCGTGACACAGCCTTGCGCATCTACGTCGCGTTGAATCAACTGATAATATGCCGTCATGAACTTCCCTATTTGTCCAAGTGTGAATTACTTCAATATCAAAAACATCCTGATTATTTTGTACTCAACTTTAATGGAAAGTTCAAATTAAAAGGCTCACTTTGAACCCATAGGTTTCATCTATTGTGAAAATTTATCTGCTGTGCTTACACTTTATAAGCCTAGTTTTTGAAAGCAGGCTGAATCTTCTGTCCTATTTTGAATAATCACGTGCGCCAAACAATGCTGTCCCCACGCGAACCATCGTTGAACCCGCAGCAATCGCATCAGTCATATCGCCTGACATCCCCATACTTAATGTATCCCAATCTTCAGGTTTCGCATGCTGTGCTTTGACGTGTTCAAAGAGCATTTTGGCATCAGCAAACGCTTGCGGATTGTTTGGAGCAGGAATCACCATCAGTCCACGTAAGCGTAAATTCGGTAGCGTAGAAATCTGTGCGACCAAATCTGCTACTTCATTCGGCTGACAGCCATCCTTCGTATCTTGCGCATCAATATTGACTTGTAGGCAAATATTCAAAGGTGCTTGCGTCGCTTCTCGCTGGCTTGATAAACGCTCCGCAATAATCAAACGGTCTACCCCATGCACCCAAGCAAAGTTTGAAGCCAAATGTTTGGTTTTATTGCGCTGTACATGACCAATGAAATGCCAATCAATCTCTAAATCTGCCAAAGCCTCAATTTTTTCAAGCGCTTCTTGCAGATAATTTTCACCAAATGAGCGTTGCCCCGTTGCATACATTTCTCTTAGCATTTCAGCAGGATGCGTCTTAGATACAGCCAACAATTCAACCGATTGCTGTGGTCGACCCGCAAGTTGGCAAGCCTGCTCAATTTGCTGCAAGACTTGATTTCGTGCTTCTTGAAGTTTATTCATTGACGGGGTTCTCATTTCATTCATCTTTTTTTGCATTGCCCTGCAACTAAGTGTTGGTTAAGCTGTGGGAAAGCCTTATTATTCTATCAAAATAATTAAGATTTAATTTTTATCTCGGGGATTTTATGGACATTACAGAACTATTGGCCTTTGCTGCCAAAAATAACGCTTCGGATTTACATTTATCTTCTGGTATGCCACCAATGATTCGTGTGGATGGTGAAGTTCGTCGTATTAACCTTCCTGCTCTTGAACACAAAGAAGTGCACAAATTAGTTTACGACATCATGAACGATAAACAGCGTCGTGATTACGAAGAAAAATTAGAAACTGACTTTTCATTTGAAGTACCTGGTGTGGCTCGTTTCCGTGTGAATGCATTTAACCAAAACCGTGGTGCTGGTGCCGTATTCCGTACCATTCCTTCAAAAGTACTAACCATTGAAGATCTTGGCATGGGCCAAATATTCAAGGATATTTGTGAATATCCACGTGGCATCGTATTGGTGACCGGTCCAACAGGTTCGGGTAAATCAACCACGCTTGCTGCGATGGTTGATTACATCAACGACAACCGTTATGACCATATTTTAACGGTCGAAGACCCGATCGAATTTGTACACGAATCAAAAAAATGCTTGGTCAACCAACGTGAAGTACACCGTGATACGCACGGCTTTAACGAAGCACTTCGTTCCGCACTGCGTGAAGACCCGGATATTATCTTAGTCGGTGAGATGCGTGACCTTGAAACCATTCGTTTGGCGCTGACAGCTGCTGAAACCGGTCACTTGGTCTTCGGTACACTACATACAACCTCTGCCGCAAAAACCATTGACCGTGTGATTGACGTATTCCCTGCTGAAGAAAAAGATATGGTTCGTGCCATGTTATCTGAATCACTTCAAGCCGTAATTTCACAAACCCTACTCAAGAAAAATGGCGGTGGTCGTGTGGCTGCCCATGAAATTATGATTGGTATTCCTGCGATCCGTAACTTGATTCGTGAAAATAAAGTTGCGCAAATGTATTCAGCGATTCAAACGGGTGCCAACTACGGTATGACCACACTCGATCAAAGCTTAAAAAACCTTGTCGCAAAAGGCATTATTAGTACGCAAACTGCACGGACTGCAGCGAAACAACCCGAATCTTTCTTGTAATTTTTTTATTTTTCTGGGGCGATCGTTATGGATTTTAACGGCTTACTTGATTATATGGTGGAGAAAAAAGCATCGGATTTGTTCATTACAGCCGATGTTGAACCCTCGATTAAGATCAATGGGCAAATTTTGCCAATTGGCTCGACTAAGTTACCGGGCCCGACTGTCGGTCAAATCTTACATTCGATTATGTCTGACAAACAGCGTAAGGAATTTGCCGATACGCGCGAATGTAACTTTGCCATTAGCAATACCAGTAAATCTGCTCGTTTTCGTGTCAGCGCCTTTCAACAACGTGACCAGCCAGGTATGGTGTTGCGTCGTATCGAAACCGTTATTCCAACGATGGATGAGTTGAAATTACCGCCGATTTTAAAAGAATTAGCGATGACCAAGCGTGGCATTATCATTTTCGTAGGTGCAACGGGTACAGGTAAATCAACCTCTTTGGCATCTTTGATTGGCTATCGTAATGAAAATAGCAAAGGTCATATCATTACAATTGAAGACCCGATTGAATTTGTACACCAACACCGAGGCTGTATCATTACCCAACGTGAAGTGGGTATTGATACCGACTCTTTCGAAGTTGCCTTAAAGAATACGCTACGTCAGGCACCTGACGTGATTCTGATTGGTGAGATTCGTTCACGTGAAACCATGGACTATGCGATTGCCTTTGCTGAAACCGGTCACTTGGTTTTTGCAACACTGCATGCCAACAACGCCAACCAGGCCATCGATCGTATCATTCACTTCTTTGAAGCGGATCGTCATAGTCAGCTATTCATGGACTTGTCTTTGAACTTAAAAGCAATGGTTGCGCAGCAGTTGATTCCAACCATTGATGGTAATTCACGTCGTGCTGCCATTGAGATTTTGATCAACTCACCTTTAATTTCAGACTTAATCCGTAAGGGTGAAGTGCATGAAATTAAAGACCTGATGAAGCGTTCTCGTGAACTAGGTATGCAAACCTTTGACCAAGCCTTATATGACCTTTATAAAGCCAAGCAAATTAGCTACAAAGATGCGCTCAAACATGCCGACTCACCGAACGACCTGCGTCTACAAATTAAATTGTCTGAAGAAGGCGGTGAGCATTTACTGCGTGCAAATTCAAATATTACCTTTGATGGTCAACATTAATTTTGCTTAAACGCTTTCGGAAATAAAAAACAGACTTCACATGAAGTCTGTTTTTTATTCATTCTCATCCGCATCGGATTATTTTTTACGATATGCTTCTTGGCATTCAGGCGCATCACAATAGCCATAAAGATTTAATGAGTGACCTGTAAGTTGGAAACCAAATTTTTCTGCCACTTGATGTTGCTCATGCTCAATCACATCATTAGTAAATTCCACCACTTTATTGCAGTTTTGACACACAATATGGTCATGGTGATCTTCTTGCATAATCTCAAAAACAGAATGATTGTTTTCAAAATGATGGCGTTGAATAATACCTGCAGCTTCAAACTGTGTTAACACGCGATACACAGTTGCTAAACCCACATCTTCACCCTGTTCAAGTAAAGTCTTATAAATATCTTCTGCGCTTAAGTGATGTTGTCTTGAATTTTCAAGCAATTCCAATATTTTAATTCGTGGAAGTGTAACTTTAAGTCCAGCTTTACGTAAATCTTG
This sequence comes from Acinetobacter sp. YH16056_T, assembly GCF_024605895.1. NCBI lineage: Bacteria > Pseudomonadati > Pseudomonadota > Gammaproteobacteria > Moraxellales > Moraxellaceae > Acinetobacter > Acinetobacter sp. YH16056_T. Next base: position 2,537,358 of record NZ_CP094545.1, read on the forward strand.
ATTTGAAATAGGCATGAAAAAAGGTCTCTCAACAAAATTAAAGTTGGAATATGCAACAAAGTTTAGATGCAGTATGATCTATCCTTGGATCAAATGCATCATAATTAATTTGGGATAGTTTAGCAAAATGCAAAAAATCATGCTGACGTTATTTGTCACTTCATTGCTCGTAGGCTGTTCAACCTTGGGCGTTTATAAAGTTGATATTCCACAAGGTACACCTTTAACTCAAGCACAAGCGGCTAAAATTCAAGTGGGAATGAGCCACCAACAAGTTCGCTTTTTGCTAGGTAGTCCAACTGTTGCCGATCCAATGAATCCGTTACGTTGGGACTACATTTATAAGTATACCCCAGGAACATATGCTAAAAAAGCCAAGATTCCTGCTGCACATGGTCAACACTTAAAAATCTTCTTTGACCAAAACGGTATCGTTCAAAAAATTGAAGGCTTAGAAACCATTCCAGAGTCTCAACCTGGCTTACCAGGTTCTAAAGAAGCGATTTTAACTGCGCCACCACTATAGTCGCTTTCAGATAAAAATAAACCCCTAAATTTAGGGGTTTTTTTTATAAGTACAATTGTTTGAAACGATTGCCTCGACAATAACGACCAACGGGATTTTTCTTGGCGCGATTACGACGAATATCTTTCGGATTAATGGTTAATGCACGATAGATTTCGACACGATCACCTGCTTCAAGTAACTGAGATGAATCGCTTACACGCGCCCCGAAGATTCCTAGTGTTAATACTTCTGGTAAATCTACTTGTTTTCGAATGCCACTTTGCACAATAGCATCTTCAACCGTCATACCGGGATTAAAGATTAGAGGAATTAATATCTGCTGTTCCACGCTCGCATAAGCCACCCACACTTGTAACTGAGCTGTCATTAGAATAACTGCCCAATCACAGCCACCAATGCCAATATTATTGACAAGGGCACTACGATACGTACAGCAATACGCCAAATATTATAAAAGGTTTCATGACTGAAGTTCATTGACTTACGTAGATGACTAATCTTCATAATCCAACCTGCGAAAATCGCATAAATCAGACAAATAATTAAGCCCCAAATCAACAAGGCAATATTAAATACTGGAACAACAGTGCTCAGTGCCCATACAAAAACCGCAACCAATAAAATCGCCCATTGCACCACTATGGCCAATTGGCGTTGTTGTAATTGTTCACGTGCCATTTGAATCAGCAATGCTGAAGCTGCGACTAAACCCACAACCAGTGCTAAAGCAGATACTTGTGCTTTTGCTGCGAAAAAGGCAAAAGCAATCACTGCCAAAAGTTGAGCGATCCAAATTGGAAATACCGTTTTGCTTGCAATCTCTTGTTGCTTCACGGCTGGTAAACTTGACTGCCAGTACAAGCCCATCCCCAAACCACTTGCTACGAGCGCCAAGACTGTTGCATTGCCCCACTCACTAAATTCGAGCGCAGTCATTTTCCACTCTGGTAAGGCAGTTCCCATAACATTCGCTAAGACTACTGCAGCAATCACACCAATAGCGGTCAAAATCACTAAAAATTGGCGTGGTACAAACGACAATGCAAATGCAATGACCGCAAGGACAGCCAAAATAATGCTATAGGCAAAGCCATTAGCTGTAAAAATTGCCACATATTGCGATGCGGCTGAAAGCATGGCACCTGCTAAAAATGGAATAAATACTACGGCAAGCCAACCCACCAAACGCCATTTTGGCGAAGCATCTGCATCACGTGTCAGCGAAGACAGCGCTTGGACTGCTGTGGTTTTTGAACGTTTTGCTAAAGCAATTTCCAAATAACATAGCGGTAAAGCTAAAATAAGCATTGTACCTAGCCACAACAGCCAGAAATCTAGCTGACGTTCAATTTGAATACCTGTTACCGGTGCTAAAGTTGCAATAATGATAAAAGATAAACAGAACGCCATCAGTGGCGATAACCATTTCGACATCGCATTGTCCTGCATGACAAATTCCTTTGAAAATTCTAGCGCTATTTTGCCTTGCTGTGCCTTGAAAATCAAAAACAAAAAGCAAATCACCTTAAAGGTGATTTGCTGCGCAAATGATATTATTAGAATTTAATTGTTTTTATTTCATTTTTTGAGGTTATGAAAAGAAACGTGCAAACCAATTTTTGCCTTTTTTCTTTTCTTTTTCTTTGATGATACCCATCATATTTTCTTTAACCGCACCGACATAATCAGCATCATCGTGCTGGATATGGTTAATCAGCCATTTTGAAAGCACTTCATGTAATTCATTTTCAATCGCATGACCCATTTCAAAACGGTCGCGGTAAGATTCAATTTTTTTAATAAATAAATCATGTACGCGTTTATGTGGCACACGATATTTATAACCCGCTTCTTCTTGTAAAGATTCTTCGAAGGTAAAATGTGATTGGGTGTAATCAATAATGTTTTCCAGAATTTGTTTTACACGATCACGATCTGTATTTGCGTCAATGCCATCAATTTCATTGATGTAGTCAAGAATCCGTTTGTGTTGATCGTCAATCACATCGATACCAGTATTGTATTCTGGAACCCATTTCATTTTCATTACGACCACCTATAAATATGAAGGACTTATCACGTAAATTTCATCATATAATTAAAGAACTTAAATAAAAATGAAGTAAAAAGGTTGGTTTTAATTGAAATACTGCCATTTATATTGTAATCAATTGTTTTTATTATGTTAATTTATTTAATCCCGAGTATAAAGCTAAGATATTTTTTAATCAATTCAATATCTTAGAAAACACCCTTAATTCAATAAAGTGTAAGATATTCATTTTTATAATGAATATCTTTCATTCAAAATTAATACTGATCTGCACGTGTGACACGTTTTAAAGATGGGTCCAGCCGCTCACGTTCTAAACGTTCAACAACCGTCTTTGCAGCACGAATTGGACGACCATGTTGAAATAAAATCATTTCACCCGGCTCAAATGCTGTCCAAACTTCGTTTTGCGTTAGGGGTTCAGTGGTAATCACGGCAACACAGTCTTCAGGCGTAGTGACTTCACTAAAATCGACTTCAACATCAATATCAATCAACTGTGCAGGCTGAAATGGAAACTCTCGAACCAGCCAATGCAGCTTGGTAATCGCATAACTAAATAGCGCCTGCCCATTCGACAAACAAAAATTAAAGGTGCCATGTTCTGCAATTTTAGGAGAAATTTCTAATAACAGATCAAACACCTGATCGAGTGTAGGTTCGGTATAACCAAAACGTTTCACCATTTGCTCGAGCAAATAGCAAAAGGCCAATTCACTGTCGGTATTGCCGACGGGGCTGAAGCGCCCTGTGAGCTCAGGCTGAAAGCCATGTAGGTCGCCATTATGTGCAAAAATCCACTGTCTGCCCCACAATTCACGACTAAATGGATGTGAGTTTTCAAGATTAATTTTGCCTTGTGTCGCTTTACGAATGTGTGCAATCACATTGCGAGATTTAATCGGGTAGTTTCGGATCAGCTCAGCAATCGGAGACTCTACAGCAGATTGATTGTCGACAAATAAACGACATGCTTTATCTTCAAAAAAAGCGATACCAAAGCCATCACAATGATCTGAGGTAATTCCTGCTCGCTGCGAAAATCCCCGAAACGAAAAAGTTATATCGGTAGGAGTCGCACAATTCATTCCGAGCAGCTGGCACATATCGATCATTTCAGCAGTAAATCTATGATTTCTCTATTGTGCATGACAGTTTTAGTTGTTGTAAATCTAAAATCGGCGCCATTGTAAGAGTTTTTATAATCCAACAGGGCAAATACATTATTTGATCTTTTCAAAAGTTACTTAGCCAACTGATAAATAATAAAAAAGCCTCAAAAGAGGCTTTTTTATATCAAAAAATGCTAAGTATCTTAAGCTTTTTTCACATTGGTTCGATTGGTGATTAATGTACCCACACCATGATCCGTAAAGATTTCAAGTAATGTTGCATGAGGTACACGACCATCAACAATATGTGCGCTGATTACGCCGCCTTTGACTGCATCTAATGCACAGCCAACTTTCGGAATCATGCCGCCATAGATCACGCCAGTTTCAATCAAACGATCGACTTCTTGGGTGGTTAACCCAGTCAGCAGATTTTTATTTTCGTCTAAAACACCCGTGATATTGGTCAATAAAATTAGCTTTTCCGCACCCAATGCTTCAGCCACTTTACCTGCAACCAAGTCAGCATTGATGTTATAGGTGTTGCCGTCTTCGTCTACACCTAATGGTGCAATCACAGGAATAAAATCGCTTTGGGTAAACATTTCAAGTACGTCAGTTTTCACACCAACCACTTCGCCAACTAGACCTAAATCAATCTGTTTTACTGAACCATCTTCGGCTGTTTTTTCCATCAATAATTTTTGCGCACGGATCAAATTACCATCTTTACCCGTTAAACCAATGGCACGGCCACCGTGTTTATTGATTAAGTTCACAATCGATTTGTTCACGCTGCCGCCCAAGACCATCTCGACAACTTCCATCGTTGCAGGATCAGTCACGCGCATACCGTCGATACGATCAGACTCACGGCCTAATTGTTTGAGGAATGAATCCACTTGTGGACCACCGCCATGTACCACAATCGGGTTTAGACCAACCGTTTTCAGCAGCACGATATCACGTGCAAATGAGCTCTCAAGCTCAGGATCGGTCATGGCATTACCACCATACTTCACTACCAGCGTCTTACCCGCAAAACGTTGAATATACGGCAAAGCTTCCGTCAGAATTTGTGCTTTGTCGATGCCAGTATGTTGATGTGGCATTTGCCTCTCCTTATTGAGCATCTGGAATGTCATGAGCAATATCTGGATAGTGCTCAACTAACATGGAAACAAACAGATCTCGTATTTCTTTTAAGCGTGCTGATGAGTTGGCATCAAAGCGTAAAGTGAAATACTCACCTGTATTCGATGCTCGAATGATGCCAAATCCATCATCAAAATCAAGGCGTATCCCATCAATTTTACTGATTTGTGCCGGAATTCGCGCAGAATTGGCTTCAACCTGCTTTAAAACTTCCGCTGGATCATACTGATGTGTACTGACATATAAATCTTCGGTACTAAAGCGCTCTGGATATTTCGCCAAAGCTTGTGACAATGTCAGCCCCTGAGTTTGAATATATTCTAAAACTCTTAAGGCAGCATATAGACCGTCGTCATAGCCGCCACCACGACCATCATTAAAAACATAATGCCCTGCGTATTCACCACCAAAAACCGCTTTGCCTTTAGATTGGGAAATATATTTTCGCAAGAAACTACTACCTGTTCGAATCATGACAGGCTGTGCTTCTAGATCACACACAGTATCGCGAATCATCGTTGAACATTTCACATCAAACACCACTTCTGCATGTGGTGTTTGAGTCAAACAAATTTCAGCAAATAAACACAATAATCGATCTGCAGAAACGACTTTGCCAGTCTCATCAATCAGCACTAAACGATCACCATCACCATCTAAAGCAATGCCAATATCGGCTTTTTGTAGCTGTATGGCTTGGCGAAGATGGGTTAAATGTTTGAGCTGTGATGGATCTGGAGCATGATCAGGGAAATGTCCATCAGCTTGGCAACGTAATGCCAAAACTTCACAACCTAATTTATTTAATAATAAGGCTGCACAATGCCCAGCTGAACCATGCATGCCATCGATCACAACTTTAAGTGGTTGCTGTAAATGAATGTCATCTAAAATAAATTTCTGATAGGCCAAACAATATTCAGGCTTGATTTCGTGTGGCTCAAGTTCAGTCATCAAATGCACACGTTCCGATGAGAAACAATTTCGTGCTTCGACTGCGACGTGTTGAATCATCTCCGGGCAAGGTGGCTCACCTTTGATAATCCACTTGATACCATTATCTGATTTTGGATTATGGCTCGCCGTCACCATAATGCCATTGCCTTGAAATTGTCCCGCAATAAAATACAACATCGGGCTTGAGCAGCAGCCAATAATTTCCGCTTCAAGGCCAGCATCATGGCAGACTTTTTGAATTATTGTTGCATAGGTTGGACTGGTTAAACGCGCATCATAGCCAATAGCAAGGCTCTTTTGACCTGCATCTAAATATTGTTTTACTAAGCCGTAAGCAATCGACTGAACTAAATCAGCATTTAATAGCGATATTTTCCCGCGAATATCATATGCACGAAAAATATGTTGCGGAAAGTGATTAAACAGTGAACCCATACTATGTTCTTCTAATTACATCTTTATTAATTAAAAAATCTAAAATTCTCATGAGAATTTAAGCTTTTAATTAAAGGATAAAATCCTGTAAAAAAGTGTAACTTTTTTATAACAATTTTAGTTAATAATCAATTAATAATATTTAAGCACTGACCAAAAATCTGACAACAATCTAACATTACTTCTTGTTTTCAAGATTATTTTCATAAATAAATCTTTGAGTTACATTTAATTAACTTGCTTATTTTCTTTTATCTAATTAAATTTTTACTTTTCCAAGATTTTTTATATTCAAAATCCACTCTGTACACATATAGTAAATTGATCAAAATAAAATCACTCATCATTGATTCAGATATTCATGTCATTCAAAAGTATAAACGTATTAAGTTCATCAGAATTCAACACTCTCTGGTAGGCACCATAATCTTTCACGATAAAAATCTAGATATTATGAATAAATTTAAAATTTAAATAAAAAACCATCACGAGGATGGTTTTTTATTAGCTACTTGATTGCAGGCATGTTACTTGTCAACGCACTGCAGCAATATGTTTAGCGCTGATTAGTTTTTACCTGTATGACCAAAACCGCCTGCACCACGTTCAGTGGCTTCAAACTCATCCACAATATCAAACTGAGCTTGTACAACTGGCACTAAAACATATTGTGCTAAACGCTCACCCGGCTCTAGGCTAAATGCCGTTTGGCTACGGTTCCAAACAGATACCATCAATTCACCTTGGTAGTCTGAGTCAATCAAACCGACCAAGTTACCCAACACGATTCCGTGTTTATGACCTAAGCCTGAACGCGGCAAAATTAAACCTGCAAAGTTAGTGTCTTCGATATAAATCGATAGGCCTGTTTTTACCAGAACAGTTTGACCCGGCTCAATCACGGTAGTCTCTTCTACACATGCACGTAGATCAAGGCCTGCCGAACCTGCTGTTGCATAAGTTGGCATTGGCCATTCTGTACCTAAACGTGTGTCGAGAACTTTAACTTGAACTTTCATGGTTCATTCCTGTTTCAATAAAACGAATTTTCAAAAAATAAAAATAATCTACGCTTTAAGCTTTAACGCTTAATCAGCGCACGTAAATTTTCTAAATAATGCTGTGCTTGCTGTTTAGGATCGATATCCCCTGCTAGCTTTTTCTTGCGCCCTAACCACTCCAATTCATCTTGTGGCAGTTCGTCCAAGAAACGGCTTGGTGTCATTTGCCGCATTTGACCACCGGCTTTACGTTGCTCTGCTAGAGTCATGGTTAAGCCTTGACGTGCACGAGTAATCCCCACGTACATCAAACGTCGTTCTTCCTCGACCGTGTCGGCAGCAATGGAATTTTTATGCGGCAGAATTTCTTCTTCCAGACCAATCAAATAAACGAATGGAAATTCCAGACCTTTCGACGCATGAAGTGTTAACAAATTGACTTTATCGGTGTCTTCTTCTTCTTGTTGCTGTTCTAACATATCGAGCAGCACCATTTTACGAATCACACTTTCAATGTTCTTTTCATCTACATCTTCAGCGCGGTTTATCAAACTTTGAATACTGCTATATAGCACTTCAATATTATCCAGTTTGGTTTTTTCCTGCGCAGGTGTAGCTGCAGATTCTTTAACATAGTCGATATAACCTGCTTCAATCATCATGCGACGAATGATCGGAACAGGTTCATCATCTTCTACTAATTCACGAGTAAAGGTCGAAATAAAGTCCGCAAATTCGGCCAATTGGGTTGTGGCTTTTTTCGGAATCGCCATGCTTAAGCGCTGGTCACCTGCTGCACTGAGTAAGGATAAATTACTTTCCTGCGCAAATAAGCCAAGCTTTTCCAAAGTCACAGGACCAATCGCACGTTTTGGCGTATTGATAATTCGTAAAAATGCACTGTCATCTTCAGGGTTGATGATCAAACGTAAGTAGCTCATCAAGTCCTTAATTTCAGCACGAGCGAAGAAAGACTGACCACCCGATAATTTATACGGGATCTGCATTTGGCGTAGCTGTGTCTCTAGAGCACGCGCTTGGAAATTACCACGGTATAAAATGGCGTAGTCTTTCCAATTTTTACCGTTCATCAGCTTGTGCGTAATCAAGTCTTTTACCACGCGTTCTGATTCATCATCGTCATTACGACAAGTAATCACGCGGATTACTTCACCATGGCCTTTATCTGACCAAAGCTTTTTATCGAAAATATGTGGGTTATTGCCAATAACTGTATTGGCAGCTTTTAAAATACGACTGGTCGAGCGATAGTTTTGCTCAAGCTTAATCACTTTCAGATTACGGAAATCTTCCTTCAATAAAGCCATGTTCTCAGGCTTAGCACCACGCCATGCATAAATCGATTGGTCATCATCACCTACCGCAGTGAATTGTCCCATGACACCCACGAGTAATTTCACCAAAATATATTGCGCGGTGTTGGTATCTTGATATTCGTCGACCAATAAATAGCGGATTCGATTTTGCCAACGATCACGCACTTCTGCATTTTCTTGTAATAAGCGCGTTGGCATGACAATTAAATCATCAAAATCAACGGCATTGTACGCACGTAAATTACGCTCATACAGTTGATACAAATGCGCAAATTGAACATCTTCTGCTGTTTCACAAGTGGTGTGCGCTTGCTCAGGTGGAATCAGATCGTTTTTCCAATCTGAAATCATTTTCATGGCTTTGGCAATCAGCTCTTTACTTTCTGCACCCGACAAATTGTCACGATGCATTAAATCCATCAAAATGCGTTTGCAGTCATCTGCATCTAAAATAGAAAAGTTATTTTTTAACGGTGTATTTTTTAATTCCAAACGAAGCATGTTTAGCCCGAAGTTATGGAATGTAGAAACCGACAGCCCTTTTGCCTCTTCACGACTCATCAGCTTCGTCACACGCTCTTTCATTTCACGCGCAGCTTTGTTGGTAAAGGTCATTGCGGTGATACGGTGCGCAGGAATACCACAATGCTTCACCAGATAGGCAATTTTACGGGTAATCACCGATGTTTTGCCTGAACCTGCCCCTGCAAGTACTAACAAGGGTCCTTGAGTGTATTTCATTGCTTCAAGTTGCTTGTCGTTCAACTGACTTGCCAGTGACATAGTCTTTCCTCTTATTAATTCGAGGATGATTATAGTCATCTGAAACGATCTTGCCTAATGCAAAATGTATTTTATCGGTCATTAAAAATGCCATAAAAAAAGCCACCCGAGGGTGGCCTTTCGTTTCGAACTAAAACTTATTTAGTTTCGTAAACTGAGATTTCTACGCGACGGTTTTGTTCACGACCTGCAGCAGTTGAGTTATCCGCTACTGGAGAAGTTGAACCGTAACCACGTGCAGTAATACGAGTTGAAGAAATACCTTGAGACGCTAGGTAGTTTTTCACTGAGTTTGCACGGTTTTGAGAAAGTGGGTTGTTGATCGCATCAGAACCTGTGTTATCTGTGTGACCGTGTACAACGATTGCAAGTTTGTTTGCAGTACCGTCTTCACGCAATACTTTAGCAACGTCATTCAACGCAGATTGGAACTGAGATTGAATAGTTGAAGAGTTAGTTGCGAAAGTTACTGATGGCATAACAAGGTTGATCGAACCATCTGGATTACGACCTACGTCAACACCAGTACCAGCCAATTCTTGTTTAAGACGTTGTTCTTTCTTATCAAGAAGAAGACCAGCACCCGCGCCAACTACAGCACCAATTGCTGCTGCTTGACCCATTTTGTCTTTATCAGCATTAGAATAAGCAATACCAGCGCCTAAAAGAGCACCTAGACCAGTACCGATTGCTGCTTTGTCATATTCCATGTTTTGACAACCAGTAAGTGCCATTGCCCCAACTACTGCCGAAATTACTAGTGCACGCATTGCATGCCTCCTTCTTTGTGTTTTGTTGTATGGTTGAAATGATGAAGTAAAACAAATGGCTGAACCATTGATTTTTTGTTAATAATAAAACGTTTAGTTACAATTTGTAATATGAATACGAGATTTATTTGTTAATTCCATCACAATTTCTTCACAGTTCTGCAGATGCCCTTTTTTATTTAATCAACTCGAACTATATTTATTAGAATCAATCATTATTTGGACAATTTCCGCTAGGACTTTTTATATGTCATCTCAAACAAATAAGCAACCGACACTAAAAAAAATTAGCAAAGGACTTACCGTCGGTTCAGTTATGACAGGCAGTACTTTTTTCCATGGTCCTCCTGTACTAGCCCTTGGTCTAACCAAACTCTTTAAAAAATCAAAAAAGGTTGATGAAACCAACATAAAAATTACCAACAGTTGGCTCACGGTCAATAACTGGTTAATTGATCACGTTTTACCCAACACAAAATGGGATATCACCATCGATGAGGGCCTCGACTTAAATTTGCAGGGTCGCTATCTCATGACCTGTAACCATCAGAGTTGGGTCGATACAACAGTTAACCAATATTTTGGTTTAACCCGTATGCCACTGACGCGTTTCTTTACCAAATGGGAACTCATTTTCATTCCATTTGTTGGACAAGCTTTTAAAATTTTAGGCTTCCCAATGATGAAACGTCATAGCAAAGAACAAATCGCGAAAAATCCTGAACTTAAATATCGAGATATGGAAGAAGCGCGTAAATCTTGTGAACAGTTATTGAGCCAGCCTTTTACCCTGCTGAACTATTTGGAAGGCACTCGCTTTACCCCTGAAAAGCATGCGCAGCAGCAGTCACCGTATCAAAACCTTCTTAAGCCAAAAGCGGGTGGTTTAGCACTGGCACTCAATATTTTAGGGGATCAAGTTGATGCTCTCGTAGATATGACCATCGTCTATCCAAATGGTGCACCAGGTTATGGCGAATTTTGGCTAGGTGAAGTTCCACGTATCGCCGTGGATTTACGTAAAATTGAAATTCCAACGTGGGTGCATGGCGGCAACTATGAAGATGATGCAGAATTCCGTGAAAAATTTCAGCATTGGGTGGATGAGCTGTGGACGGAGAAAGACCAACTCATTACTCGTATGAAAGCTAAATACTCAGTTACTGAATAATTAAGAAGAAGTTTTATGTCGCAGAACAGCATGCCGCAAAACAAGAAATCTAAATATCATCATGTCAATCCAAACAGTTGGTCATTCAAACTGTTTTTGATTTATGACATATTCATGGTGTTTATTATTGTTTTTAACTTGTTCTGCCTGTGCATGAACTTTTTCCTCATGAGCAATCTTGGCAGTTGGTTCTTTAACAGTATCCACCTGCCCGATGTGCTGAGTTTTTACCGTGAACATTTACATCCATGGGTGATTACTACCGAAGCGTGGTTCATTATCTTTTTGATTGTAGAATTGTTGGTGCGCTGGGCGATTGCCATCATCAACAAGCACCATCAGCGCTGGTTCTTCTTCCCGTTTATACATTGGTACGAAATTTTAGCTATTGTGCCGCATTTACGTTTCCTGCGTTTATTTCGTGCGGGCATTATTGCTTATCGACTGTATGAAATGGGCTATCAAATCGTGCCTTCTGCATGGCAGAAAAAGGCATTGTTCTACTATCGAGTCGTGATGGAAGAACTGTCAGATCGTGTGGTACTTACCGTGTTAGATGGTGTTAAGCATGAGCTCAATACCAGTACAACCCATAAAGACCTAATTAGTAATCTTGTGCAGCATCACCGTGAGATGTTCACCCAAGTTTTAGCTGAGATTTTGCAAGAAAATTTAAGCAAAGAGCTACGTACTGAACGTGAATTGATCGCCAAAAATGTCGGACAAATCGTCAGTCAGGCCATTGAAGATACCCCCGAGCTCACGCAGCTATTGCGCTTAGTGCCAATCGTTGGCAGCCGCATTGAACAGCAGATTCAAAGTATCGGGCAACGTTTGGGTGAAAATATTACCCAAGGTTTAATTTCCCCATTGGCTTATCCCAATACATCTACGGCTCAAAAACCCAATCTATATTTAGACATTTCACAGCGTGTTAGCCGTATTGAAATCGAAAATAATGTCCAGCTGGATGAGTTGGTTCGCTCTGCGGTTTTTGAAAGTCTAGAGGCTATTCGTAAGCAAGTGAAAGTAAAACAGTGGCAGCAGATTATGCAGGAACAGGACCAAGCTACAGAATAAACACTTAGTCAAAAATAATTGCGAACTCCGCTAGAGTATTCATGCAAATTGTTCTAGGATTTGCTCTATTTACAACATAACTACTTCGGCACAAAAGTAATAGTTAGAAGTCTCAAGGATTCAATATGGCTGATATACGGATAAAAGGCAAAATGGTCAATGCGATTCGCATTCACCTCGATACCAATGATCATGATGCGATCCGCCAGCAACTTACTCCAATGTTCCAAAAGGCTTTTCCACCCGGAACATTAGCCGTGATTGAAAGTACGGTTGATCAAGAACTAATTGCACTGATTCAACTACTTATTAGTATTGAAATTCAACCGATTGGTGTCACTGAAGGTCCGCTATCGGACCAAGCACGTGCTATCCAATTTCCCGTAGTTCCTGCGGATCGCAAACTACAACAAGTTAAACCGACACGCGAACAAGTGGTTGAAGAACCCGCACCTGCAGAAGAAAAAACCGAAGATAAAATTGCTGCAGTCGAAGTACCGACCATTCGTCATGCTACGTCGTATCACAATGAAATCTTACGTACAGGTCAATGTTTAGTCCAAGACCATGGCGATATCATTATTAATGCTGGTATTAATAGCGGTTCAGAAGTAATTGCTTCAGGAAATATACATATTTATGGTAGTGCTCGTGGTAGAGTCATTGCCGGAGCTGGTGGGAACACGGCTGCACGTATTTTCTGCCATTCATTAGAAGCTGAATTGGTTTCAATTGCAGGGACTTACTGTGTCGCTGATGACATTCCACCTCATGTGGTCAAACAGCCAGTACATATTTATTTGAATGACCAGCAAGAGCTAGTATTTGAAGCTTTGCAATTTTAATGTATAAATAATCACCAAACCCCTAATTAAAAAAAGGGATTTAAACCATAACAGGAGTGGATTCGGTGGCGAAAATTGTTGTCGTAACATCAGGTAAAGGTGGCGTAGGTAAAACAACTACAAGCGCATCTTTTGCAACAGGTTTAGCCCTTCGCGGCCACAAAACTGTTGTGATCGACTTTGATGTGGGTTTACGTAACCTAGACTTGATCATGGGCTGTGAACGCCGCGTTGTATATGACTTTGTAAACGTATTGAATAACGAAGCTCGATTACAACAAGCGCTTATTCGCGATAAAGATATTGAAAATCTCTACATTTTACCAGCATCTCAAACACGTGATAAAGACGCGTTAACAGATGAAGGTGTAGCACGTGTAATGGACGAACTTTCTCAAGAGTTTGATTACATTATTTGTGATTCACCTGCGGGTATCGAACGTGGTGCAATTTTAGCAATGTATCATGCTGATGAAGCGATCATTGTAACGAACCCAGAAATTTCTTCGGTACGTGACTCTGACCGTATTATTGGTATGCTTGACAGCAAAACCAAAAAAGTAGAACAAAACGAAGGTCGTATCCGTAAGCATCTCTGTATTACACGTTTCAATCCAGAACGTGCGGATAAGCAAGAGATGTTGACGATTGATGACATTTCAAAAGATATTTTACGCGTACCGACTTTAGGTGTTATTCCTGAATGTAAAAGCGTTCTACAAGCATCAAACGAAGGTAAACCAGTGATTCTGTTTACAGAAGAAGCGGCTGGCCAAGCGTATGATGACCTTGTTGCACGTTTCCTTGGTGAAGAACGCCCTTACCGTCATATTACGGTAAAACCTAAGGGTTGGTTAGCACGTCTATTTGGAGCGTAATCATGGCAGGATTCTGGAGCAAACTTTTTAGCAGCGACGAGAAACCGTCAAGCGCACAAACGGCAAAAGATCGTTTAAAAGTCATCGTGGCATCTGAAAATGGTCTAGGTAAACGCCTCAGCCAAGACAAGATCGACATGATGAAAAAAGAAATCATGCAAGTGGTAAACCGCTATGTTCGTGGTGTAGATGAGCAACATATTCAAATGTCTGTTCGTTCTGAAGCGAATATTGAAATGCTTGAAATGAATATCAATTTGCCTGAAGAACGTTAATCTGAATTCTGATTAGCCAAGTAAATTGAATCAAGGCAAAATGTGAGAGTGGCAGAAATAGGATTTTAGCTATATTCCGCCCACTTGAAGTACAGCTTCAAGTCTTGCGACTAGGTAAAGCCGTGCTTTACTCATCTAGTCTCTCATATTTTGCCTTTTTGTATTTTTAAACCAGCAAGGAGATTGCGATGGCATTATCTCAGCCAGCAACGTTCAACGAAGAATGGTCAGATGAGCGTGTATTTGCCTACCTTACTCAGCTTCCTCCTGAAGGAGTGAATGGCGACTTTCACGTGCTTTACCATGCTTTCAAACATATGCGTCCAAATGACTATGAGCGTCTTTTGACTCAATTCGTTGCCGATGGCCGTGATGTGAACGCAACTAATCCTGAAGGTCAGCGTATTCATGACGTAATTGCTCAATACCCACGTCAAAGCGCAGGTTTCCTCGAAGTATTGGCAAAATTTGCTTAATTTCGAGTACCAAAAAAAAGCCCGCATGATGCGGGCTTTTTTTATCAGATTTAAAATCGGCGTTATTGAATATCATCATGATCAATGCACGATCAACATGAGCAATGGAAACATCAAGCCAAAACCAATGGTTTGTACACTAATAATCGCCGCCATCAGTTGTGAATCGCCCCGATAATAGCGTGTCAAAATATAAGACGATGATGCCGTCGGCAAAGCAAAAAAGACCACTAAAATCATCCGCTCAAAATCAGTCAAACCCATCCATGTACTCAATAGATAAGCAATACATGGCATTAACATGAGACGCCCTATCGTATTTAAACTTAAACGACGTAGATCGGCGCGCATTTGCTGAAACTGTAATGCCGCTCCCACAGACAATAAACCCAAAGGTAAACTCATTGCCGCCAATATTTTTAGCAGCTCGGGTAAACCATTAAATAAGGTGAGACCTGATAAATTAAATAGAACACCGACTACACAACCTAGAATGAGCGGATTTTTCGCGATAGAAATACAGGTTTGTCCAAGCTGTTTAACGCTGATATTGGAAAAAGACAGGACAGAAATGATATTCACCAAAGGAACAGCCACAGCAATCAACATCGCAAACATTTGCATGCCTTCTGAGCCAAACAGCGCCCCCATTAATGACAAGCCAATATAGGTATTAAAACGAATATGACTTTGGATATACACGCCAAAACGCTGCACGGGGATATGCATAAACTGCTTGATCCCCCACAACACGATGCTGATCAAACAGGTGCCCGCAACCAGTACTGTCAACATTCGTGAAACAGTGTTCATATCCAATTGCACGGCTGATACATTCAAAAATAGCAGCACAGGAAATAAAACGTAGTAATTAAGTTTTTCTGAATTTGCCCAAAATTCATCCTGAACAAACTGTGTGTATTTAAGCACATAGCCCATCGCGATTAATGCAACGAGGGGAAACAATGCGACGACGATATTCATGCTGTACGCCTTGAAATAAAGTAGCTATTTCATCTTTAACCATTTATGTAGCACAATATAATCCTCATCTAGACTCATAACAAAATGAGTAATTACTCATGGCAATGACATTTTCTCAGCTTGAAATTTTTATTAAAGTCTCAGAACAACAAAGCTTTACTCTCGCTGCTCGACAGCTGGGAATTACTCAGTCAGCTGTCTCTCATACCCTAAAGTGTTTAGAGCAACATTGGAATGTCAGCTTATTTAGCCGTGAACAAGGCGAAATTAGCCTGACTCATATTGGTCAGCAGTTATTACTGCATGCCAAAGAAATCATCAATACGGCACAAATCATGCAACAAGAAGTGCATGCCGCACATGGTATTCAACAAGGAACGTTGAGAATTGGCTCTTTTGGTTCTTCTAGTTCGATTCATCTGCTTCCAGAGCTATTAAAGGCATATAGAGAGCGCTATCCGCACATTGAGATCTATGTCGAAGAAGGTACCGATGCAGAAGTGTCTCGTTGGATTTCTGAACGTCAGATTGATGTGGGTTTTGCCGTACTCCCTAAGCCGCAGCTGTTCACCTTCCCGTTAATTCAAGACATTTTCATTGCCTTGATTCCAGATAGTTATTCAGTTTCCAAACACAGTCATTTAAATATCCAAGACCTGCAAAATTACCCCTTTATTATGACCCGTGCGGGCAGCCAGTCCCATGTCGAAAAACTGCTTAAACAACACCACATACAACCTAAAATCACCTATCAAATGTCGCAACTGTTAACCATTTTAAATATGGTGAATTTACAGGAAGGGATTGCTATCGTTGCAGATATGGCGATGCCTGCTGAGCTGTTGGCATTGCATCCACATGTGGTCAAACGTCCACTCTTTCCAAATACCCAACGGCAAATTGGACTCGCCGTAAAAAATCAAAAACTCATGAGCCCTGCCTGCAAAGCCTTTATCGAATTGGCCCAGTCCATGTTCTACCAAGATGAGTTCTCAATCTAAAAATAAAAAAAACCTGCCGAAGCAGGTTTTTTGTTTTAGGACTTAGACCAAGATATCTCGTTTGCCATTTGGCCCCATCCCACTGACGATGCCATTTTCTTCCATCTGATCAATAATCCGTGCTGCACGGTTATAGCCGAGACTGAATTTACGCTGTAAAGATGAGGTCGATGCTTTACGTGTTTCCAAAACGAAACTAACACATTGATCATACAGCGCATCACGGTCTGATCCACCATCACCATCTTCAAAACCGCGAGATGTCGGCTCTTCATCATAAGGCGTGAGGATTTCATCGACATAATTCGGTTCACCGCGCTCACGCCATGCATCACAAATACGGTTCACTTCATCGTCTGAAATAAACGCGCCATGTACCCGTTCAGGTTCAATTTTCCCCGGTCCGAGGAATAACATATCACCATGGCCCAGTAAGTCTTCCGCACCACCAGCGTCTAAGATAGTACGTGAATCCAGTTTACTGTTCACACGTAGCGCAGCACGCGTTGGAATATTGGCTTTGATCAAACCTGTCACTACATCTACGGTTGGACGCTGAGTCGCCAACAGCAAATGAATCCCTGCTGCACGTGATTTTTGTGCAAGACGGGTAATCATTTCTTCAGCTTTTTTACCCACTTGCATGATCATGTCGGCAAATTCGTCGGCAACAATTACGATCAACGGCATAGGCTGTAAACGTGGCGCACGACTTTGCGTTGCTGAGTCATCTGGCTTCCAAGTTGGATCAATGAGATCTTCACCATTAGCCATTGCTTCTTCAATTTTGCGGTTAAAGTCAGTCAGCTTACGTACTTTCATCAAAGACATCAGCTTATAACGACGCTCCATTTCATTCACACACCAGTTCAATGCACTCACCGCATCTTTCATGTCAGTTACAACAGGCGTTAACAAATGTGGAATATCGTTATAGTTGGCAAGTTCCAACTGTTTCGGGTCAATCATAATGAGACGCAGTTGCTCAGGTGTGTATTTCAACAACATCGACAACAACATGGCATTGACTGCGACTGACTTACCAGAACCCGTAGTACCTGCCACCAACATATGCGGCGCTTTCGCCAAATCGGCCAAGACAGGATTACCTGAAATATCTTTACCCATCGCCATACTAAGTAAGGCATTTGGATCACGGTAAGCAGGAGTTTCTAACAGCTCAATAAGACGAACCATTTCACGTGAACTATTTGGGACTTCAATCCCGATATACGGTTTACCCGGAATGACTTCCACCACACGTACAGAGGCCATAGACATCGAACGTGCCAAGTCACGTGAAATATTGGTCACTTTCGACGCTTTCACACCAGGTGCTAAATCAAGTTCAAAACGTGTTACGACTGGTCCCGGCTGTGCCTCTACAACTTTGGCTTTGACATTAAACTCTTGCAGTTTAATTTCTAAAAGTTCAGACAAGCGAGACAATTGCTCTGCAGTGAAATTGACTTTCTTGTTCGGATCAACCGGATCTAAGATTTCCAAGCCCGGCAAAGTCGGTAAATCCAAGCGTTTTTGTGCCACTTGCATCGCACGTGACATTGGACGACCAGAGGCATCGGTTAAAGGAGCATCAAAGTCAAAATCATCTTCGAGATCTAAATCGATGTCTTCAGGTTTGCCCGCCGTTTCTTGCCACACTTCACGGAAAGCATCTTTATTCGAGCTGATTAAGGCTTTTTCATCATCAGATACAAAAGTCTGCGGCTGCGTATTGATTTCAGCACGAACCAAAGGCGTAGATTGCGCGTAACTACTGGTTGTACGAACCGGCTGCGCCTGTTCTATCGCTCGCTCTGCTTCTTCAACCAGCAAATCATCAAGATCATTAAATTCGGTTTCAGCACTGATATTTTTCGGTGTGGTCAGCGGTGTAATCTGTGCAGCAGCTACACCTAAACCTGCAACTGTGGCAGCAGCACCTGTAGCAAATTCATTTGAATGCGTTGTTGGACTTTCATTTTGCGCTGTATTAAATGGGCTATGCACATCCGTCGCTGTTTTACTATTCGGGACAGCCGCTAACAGCTCATCGAAGATTTCATCATCATCCCAATCCACTGATTTTTTAGCAGGTTGCACCGCTTCTGTCGGAGAATTCGAATGCACATCTGCTGTTTTGTTGAAATATTCAGTTTGATTGGCAGGCTGCTCTTCTTCCGCAGCTTTGAGTAAAGCATCAATATCTTGTTTATGCCTTTGGTCATCATTTGAATGCAAGGCACGCCAAACCTCTCCTGTCGCAACAACACGTTGTTGATCTTGCTCAAACTGACGCACTTTCGCCAAAGTATGTTCAAAATCATCATCGGATGGTGTAGCAGTCTCCATCGAATCTACCGTAGATAAATGCTGTACATTGCCTTCTTTTTCTGCCCATTCTTTATCAGCAATATCATCAAATAAACGCTCAGCAACACGATCGCGTACTACAGGGTCAACCTCTACGGCATGATGCTCATGGGCGGGTGTAACTGGTGTAACCACTTTTGATGCATGCGCAGCAGCACTCTCTTTTTTAGTCGTTGGTACTGTACGGTCAAATGCGGTGTCGCCTTCAGGCACATTGCGATAGAACAAATCTTGCAGATAAGCTGGTGTCGATTTCATGGTTGCCCATGTCTTATTCCACTTGATGCCAAAGGCCAAAGTGAACAACATGATCCAAAATGCAATAAGAAATATTGCTGCACCATAGACCGTTAAAATTTGTTCAAGACTTTGACCCAGTTCATAACCAATAATCCCGCCCGATGCATTTTCTAAAGTATCTTCAGGGACATTCCAAAATAGGAAAAGTAAACTTGAAGTTGCCAGTAAAATAAAGAACTGAGCGGCATAACGAAATGGACGGTTTAAAAAACTACGTGGCCACCACACTTGAATTGCTTCGAGAAATAAATAGACAGGTATCAGCAGACTTGCCCAACCTAAAAATCCATAGAGTAAATCAGCGATCCATGCACCTGCGACGCCGCTGGCATTTGAAACTTGCTGAGTATCACTGGATAAATGCATCCATCCCGGATCAAATGGCGTATATGTGACTGTTGCAAGGAACAGATATATCCCAAATGAAACAAGGAATAAAGTCATTATTAAGCGCTGTGCATATGCACCCGACACCGCTGTCATATACGTTCCTGTAACCAATTCTTCATGAATGTTTTTGTCATTACCCACAACAAAAATGGGCTGAATCTAAACCTGTTATTATGCACCTGTTCAATAAAAAAGATGCAAGATAATTTAAGTATAGTTGTTAACTTTATTCTATATAGCTCAAAACGATTTCGATGATCAATAATATCGACTTTAATCTCACACAATCGTTTCAAACTTTGACGTATAATTCCACAAATTATCATATAAAAAAAGGATTCTACGGATGAGCGCTCGTCACTCACGTCTAATTATTTTAGGTTCTGGTCCTGCAGGTTATAGCGCTGCGGTATACGCTGCCCGTGCGAACCTGAAACCGACACTCATCGCAGGTATTCAATTAGGCGGTCAATTGACTACAACGACAGAAGTAGACAACTGGCCAGGTGGTGCAGAAGGTTTAACAGGCCCTGCCCTAATGGAACAAATGCAAGCTCATGCTGAACGTTTTGGTACAGAAATTGTGTATGACCATATCAACGAAGTGGACCTCAATGTTCGTCCGTTCGTGCTTAAAGGCGATATGGAAGAGTTTACTTGTGATGCATTGATTATTTGTACAGGTGCAACTGCACAATATTTAGGTCTTGAATCAGAAGCTGCTTTCATGGGTCAAGGCGTAAGCGCATGTGCAACATGTGATGGCTTCTTTTATAAAAATCAAAAAGTCATGGTTGTCGGCGGTGGTAATACTGCTGTGGAAGAAGCGCTGTATCTTTCAAACATTGCTTCTCATGTCACTCTTGTACACCGTCGTGACACTTTACGTTCAGAGAAAATCCTTCAAGATCATCTTTTTGCAAAAGAAAAAGAAGGTAAAATCAGTATTATTTGGAATCACCAAGTGGATGAAGTCATTGGCGATAACACCGGTGTGACTTCTGTACGTATTAAATCTACGCTAGATGATTCAACTCAAAATGTTGATGTCACTGGAATGTTTGTGGCGATTGGTCACAAACCAAACAGCGGTATTTTTGATGGTCAATTGAACCTACGTGATGGCTACATCCAAGTTCAAAGCGGAACTGCGGGTAATGCAACACAAACGTCTATTCCGGGTGTATTTGCTGCGGGTGATATTGCCGACAGCATTTACCGTCAAGCCATTACTTCTGCAGGTTCAGGCTGTATGGCTGCACTCGATGCTGAAAAATACCTTGATGCACTCGGTGAATAATCTTTTGCTTAAGTCATTTGCTTAGCTAAACAGTTTTAAAAATTAGCCGACCTGATGGTCGGCTTTTTTATGTATGATAAAAATCCGTGTAACTCAATAAGAAGCTTGGCATGCCGATACTCCCTCCTTCTGAATTTACTTTCCCCGATCCAGCTGAATGCGATCCTGATGGTGAAGGCTTAATTTGCATCGGTGCTGACCTCTCTCCTTCTACATTGTTTGAAGCCTATAGCCATGGTCTTTTCCCGTGGTTTAGTGAAGGTGATCCGATTTGCTGGTGGTGTCCTGAACCCCGCTGCATTATTCGACCGCAGGACTATCATCCAAGCAAATCGTTATTACGCAGCATGAAAAAAATGGACTATAAGATCACCATTAATCATGCGTTTGAAACTATGATTCGCTCATGTTCATTGCCACGTAGTTATGCCAATGAAACATGGATTTCAGAAGATATTATTCAGGGATATTCTGCGCTGTTTGAAGCAGGCTATGCTTATAGCATTGAAGTTTGGGAAAATGAGACCGTTGTCGGAGGACTCTATGGCGTCAATATTGGCCATGGCTGCTTTGGCGAGTCTATGTTTAGTACACGAACAGATGTCTCTAAAATGGCGTTTTACACCTTAATGCTCATCGGGCAAGAGAATCAGTTGCCATGGATTGATTGCCAATTGGTCAACGATCACCTCTTAAGCTTAGGTGCGAGTACACTTTCTCGCCAACAATACCTTAATTCGTTACAAGATGTTGTTAAACAACCCTCTATCGATTGGAAAAAGTATCAGGACAGTGTATTTTCAAGTAAAACAATAGCGCAATGGGCAAGTCTCAGCGCATGACAATAAAAGAGGGATATTACGATGAATTCCTATCAACCGAAGTCCCTGTTGAACGAATTACAGTACTACATCACGCCTCCGCATGATTGTAGCTACTTAGAAAATAAATCTGCTCGGATGGTCTTTCTTGATCCTGTCCATCGTATTGATGTGGTCACGTTATCTGAACTTTCCCGCATGGGTTTTCGTCGTAGTGGGGATTTTGTCTACCGCCCTGAATGTCATCTTTGTCGCCAATGTTTGTCCTCTCGCGTTCCTGTTCATGAATTTCAAATGAACAGCGTGCAAAAAAAAGCGTGGAAACGGAATCAAGATTTAACGGTGAAAATTAGCCGTCCTCAAGATGCCGATGCAAAGCATTATGCCCTGTACGAACGCTATATCAATGAACGGCATGCTGATGGTGATATGTACCCACCTAGCCAAGATCAATTTGAAAAATTTTTAATTAATAGCTGCACTGACAGTTTCTTTTTAGAGCTATGGTTGGATGAGCAACTAATCAGTGTATCTACCTGTGATCCACTCGATGATGGTATTTCAGCGGTATATACCTTTTTTGATCCTGATGAAAGCCGTCGCTCACTAGGGACTTTTGCCATTCTGAAACAAATCGAGCATGCACAAAAGCTTGGATTGCAATATGTCTACTTGGGCTATTGGGTGCCAGATTCGCAAAAAATGAATTATAAATCTCAGTACATTCCACTGGAACTTCTGCTTGATGGACAATGGCGTCGACTCAATCGACCACTGACCCAAGAAGAAATTAGCCAACTGGGGGATTCCCTGATGACCACCTTACCTTCAGGTTGGAATAATCCTATTATTAAATAAAAGGGATCAAACAAAAGATCTTCAATAAAAAAGCATTCGTTTATTCACGAATGCTTTCTTTAAATCTGATGACGCTTCACCGCTTTTATTTAAATAAAGCTGCAAAATCATCAATACAAGCCTTCACCATAATAATGGCGTGCTCACGAGTTCCATCGGCATTTGGATAATAATTCTTTCGCAAATCGATTTGATGAAAATCCGCTTTTTCATATAAACGGATCGCTGGTTGATTACCTTCTCGCACTTCTAAGAAGATTTGAATGGGGTTATTTTTGAGTAAGGCAATAGATTCATCGAGTAATTGAAAACCTAATCCTTTGCCTTGCTGGCTCGGATCGATCGCCATTAACAATAAATTTGCTTCATCTAAAACGGGTTGTAAAATGCAAAAACCTACAACTTTTCCTTGTCGCTCAATCACCGTACTTTGATAGGCAGCAATCGATTCTTGAAATTGTTTTAAGGTCCAAGGATGGCTTTGTACGCGGCGCTCGATATCGTAAACCTGCTGTACATCAGCGTCTTGCATCAAACGAATCATCTTCGTTTATCTTTCTATAGCTAGGGTATGCGCATTATAAAAAGTTTGCTTCTAAAGTTGAATAAAAAAAAGAGCGATTTACATCGCCCTTCTCAAAAAGTCACCACAGCGCTGTGATTAGAGACCCAAATATGCTTTCCACGTTTTTAACAAACCTGAAGTATCTAAATCATTCGGGTGAAAACCTGGTTTAAAATACATCAGCATTTCTTTACCCATACCAGTGATGATGCCTTTTGAAGGGCTATAACCATAGGTATAAATATCTTTTAATGCTTCAAAATTAAGCTTGTTATCTTCTTTTAATAAACGAGCAACAAAGTAGCTTTGTACGAAGAATAAAGTCACCATTGCGCCAATCAATGAGCCTGTTCGGAGTGCGTAGGCCTTAATTCCCTGACCAAAGACACCTTCAAAAACATCATAAGCCACGGCTTTATGTTCATTTTCTTCAATCGCATGCCACAACCACATATTTTTCATGGTTTCATCTGTCATTAAAGCTTGAATATGTGGGTTAACCAATAACTGTGAAGCGATGGTTGCAGTGAAATGCTCAAGTGCCGTAGTTGCGGTAAGATCTACCATTTCTTGAGTGATACCAACAGGTTTACCAATACGTGCAAAAACTTTTCGCACACCTTGGATAACTCGACCCGTTGCCTTATCAAGCGTTTCGACATCATGACCGTATTTTTGTGCAGAGGCATTGAAACCTTCATGCTCTTGCGTATGCATGGCTTCCTGACCAATGAAAGCACTAATTTCTTTTTGTAGGGCTTCATTATTTGCGATCGCGGGATGTTTACGTACTGCACGCACACTATCAATAAAGAACATTTCACCCGCGGGAAATAAAGCAGATAATGCGGTCATAAAATGTGTCAAACCAGCTGAGCCGTTCATCCAGTACTCTGGTACCGCATCAAAATCAAAATTCATGCGGCGTACAGGGAAACTTGCACCTGCTCGATTAGTAATCTTTACTTTAGCGTTCATGCCTAACTCCTTTTTGAGTTATGAAATACTCAAACTTTTATTGGTTTTCTTGAGTTCATATTACGGTTTTATTGACGCGTAATTATTTCAGTTAAGGACAGTGAATTATCACTAAAGGACAGCTTTAAAAAATATTGTCAGACAATTTCCCTATCACATTGAATAAACATAAAAAAAAGCGCCTCAAAGAGGCGCTTTTTTACACACATTTAGTGATTATGCAGTTACTTTAGAAACAACACCCGCACCAACTGTACGGCCACCTTCACGGATCGCGAAGCGTAAGCCAGCGTCCATTGCGATTGGGTGGATTAATTCTACTGACATTTCCACGTTGTCACCAGGCATAACCATTTCAACGCCTTCTTTAAGCGCGATCGCACCAGTTACGTCAGTTGTACGGAAGTAGAACTGTGGACGGTAACCGTTAAGGAATGGAGTATGACGACCACCTTCGTCTTTAGAAAGTACGTATACTTCTGCGTCGAATTTAGTATGCGGTTTGATTGTACCTGGTTTAGCCAATACTTGACCACGTTGAACGTCTTCACGTTTAGTACCACGTAGAAGAACACCACAGTTCTCGCCCGCACGACCTTCGTCAAGAAGTTTACGGAACATTTCTACGCCAGTTACAGTTGTTTTAACTGTATCTTTAATACCAACGATTTCAACTTCTTCGCCTACTTTCACGATACCAGTTTCAACACGGCCAGTTACTACTGTACCACGACCTGAAATTGAGAATACATCTTCGATTGGCATAAGGAATGCAAGGTCGATAGCACGTTCTGGCTCTGGAATGTAAGAGTCAAGAGCTTCAACAAGAGCAACTACTGCGTCTTCGCCATATTGACCAGCTTCACCATTAAGCGCTGCAAGAGCAGAACCACGGATTACTGGGGTGTCGTCGCCTGGGAAGTCATAAGTAGAAAGAAGTTCACGAACTTCCATTTCTACTAATTCAAGAAGCTCTTCGTCGTCAACAAGGTCGCATTTGTTTAAGAATACAACGATGTAAGGTACACCTACCTGACGAGAAAGAAGGATGTGTTCACGAGTTTGTGGCATTGGACCATCAGTCGCAGCACATACAAGGATCGCACCATCCATTTGCGCAGCACCAGTAATCATGTTTTTAACATAATCGGCGTGACCTGGGCAGTCTACGTGAGCGTAGTGACGGATTGGAGAATCGTATTCTACGTGTGAAGTATTAATTGTAATACCACGTGCTTTTTCTTCTGGTGCAGAGTCGATTGCAGCGTAATCTTTCGCTTCACCACCGAATTTTTTTGCACATACAGTTGCAATCGCAGCTGTTAAAGTCGTTTTACCATGGTCAACGTGACCGATTGTGCCCACGTTAACGTGTGGCTTATTACGTTCGAACTTAGCCTTAGCCATGAGATCTTCCTTTTTAAACTACTCATGCAGGGATACTGCATGAGCATTTGGTTTTTAACTATGAATTAGTTTGGGCTTATAGTAATCGAAAGATTACTCGTCGTCACCTTTTTTACCGCCAGATTGGAACTTAGCGATGATGCCTTCAGCCACGTTACGTGGTGTTTCAGCGTATTTAGCGAATTCCATAGAATAAGTTGCACGACCTTGAGACATAGAACGCATATGAGTTGCGTAACCAAACATCTCAGAAAGTGGAACTTCTGCACGGATAGCTTTAGTACCACCAGGTAAATCGTCCATACCTTGAACAAGACCACGACGACGGTTTAAGTCACCCATGATATCGCCCATGTAGTCTTCTGGAGTTTCTACTTCAACTTTCATGATAGGTTCAAGCAAGATAGGATCTGCTTTCATGAAACCGTCACGGAATGCGTAAGAACCAGCCATTTTGAACGATAATTCGTCAGAGTCGACGTCATGGTAAGAACCATCGAACAATGTCGCTTTGATGCCAACAACTGGATAACCAGCTAGGACACCATTCTTCATACGTTCTTGGATACCTTTGTCAACCGCACCGAAGAATTCTTTAGGTACTACACCACCTACAACTTCTTCAGCGAACTCGTAATCTTTGCCAGCATCTTCAGCAAGTGGTTCTAAACGTACGTATACGTGACCAAACTTACCTTTACCACCAGTTTGACGTACGAACTTACCTTCTTGTTCAACTGATTTTTTGATCGTTTCACGGTAAGCTACCATTGGTTTACCAATGTTCGCTTCAACGTTGAATTCACGCTTCATACGGTCAACAATAATGTCAAGGTGAAGCTCACCCATACCAGCAATAATTGTTTGACCAGATTCTTCGTCAGTACGTACGCGGAATGAAGGGTCTTCTTTCGCCAAACGACCTAAAGCAACAGACATTTTTTCTTGGTCAGCTTTAGTTTTAGGCTCAACCGCAAGCGCAATTACTGGCTCTGGGAATTCCATACGCTCTAGTGTAATTACATTGTTTTCATCACATAATGTATCACCAGTCGTAGTATCTTTAAGACCTACACATGCTGCGATATCACCCGCACGAATTTCTTCAATATCGTGACGGTCATTTGCGTGCATCTGTACGATACGGCCAACACGTTCGCGCTTCATTTTAACTGGGTTATAGCAAGGGCTACCTGCTTTAAGCACACCAGAGTAAACACGTACGAATGTTAAGTTACCTACAAATTTGTCGTTCATGATTTTGAACGCAAGCGCAGAGAACGGAGCATCGTCAGACGCTTCACGAGAACCTTCAGTTTCGTCTTTGTCGTCAAGGATACCTTTAATCGCCTCGACATCAGTCGGCGCAGGTAAGAATTCAATTACAGCATCCAACATACGTTGAACACCTTTGTTTTTGAACGCTGAACCACATAGCATTGGTTGAATTTCATTCAACAATGTACGTGCACGTAAACCTGAAACGATTTCTTCTTTAGTTAACTCACCTTCTTCAAGGTACTTGTCCATGAGTTCTTCTGATGCTTCCGCAGCAGCTTCAACCATGTTAGTACGCCATTCGTTAGCTAGTTCAACTAATTCAGCAGGGATTTCGCCATATTCAAACTTCATACCTTGAGACGCTTCGTCCCAGATAATCGCTTTCATTTCGATTAGGTCAACAACACCCTGGAAGTTTTCTTCTGCACCGATTGGAACAACGATTGGCACTGGATTACCACCAAGACGTGTTTTAACTTGTTCAACAGCACGGAAGAAGTTCGCACCAGTACGGTCCATTTTGTTCACGAATGCAATACGTGGAACTTTATATTTATTTGCTTGACGCCATACAGTTTCAGACTGAGGTTGTACACCACCTACAGCACAGTAAACCATGCATGCACCGTCAAGAACACGCATAGAACGTTCAACTTCAATAGTGAAGTCTACGTGTCCTGGGGTATCAATTACGTTAATACGGTGCTGTTCGAATTGGTTACCCATCCCTTTCCAGAAGCATGTTACTGCCGCTGAGGTAATAGTAATACCACGTTCTTGCTCTTGTTCCATCCAGTCTGTAGTTGCAGAACCTTCGTGAGTTTCACCAAGTTTGTGACTCTCACCTGTGTAGAACAAAATACGTTCTGAAGTGGTAGTTTTACCAGCATCAATGTGCGCAGAGATACCAATGTTACGATAACGAGAAATTGGGGTTTGACGAGCCATGATTTCTAGCATTCCTAAATTTTGTTGTTTAAAACAGGACGCTTTAAGCTGCATAGCAACTTAAAGCGATTCGATGACAAAACAGTGACAACTGATTTGTCACCCTCCTGAATAGGGGCTGTTTTATCCGCTTAGAAACGGTAATGAGAGAAGGCTTTGTTGGCTTCAGCCATACGATGCACATCTTCACGTTTTTTGATCGCTGCGCCTTTACCTTCAGCTGCATCAAGCAACTCACCAGCAAGACGTAAAGCCATAGTTTTTTCAGAACGCTTAGCAGCAGCATCTACTAACCAACGCATAGCCAAGGCAGTACGACGGGATGGGCGTACTTCCATAGGCACTTGGTATGTAGCACCACCAACACGGCGTGCTTTTACTTCGACCATAGGACGAACTTTTTCAAGAGTAGTCTCGAAAAATTCAACTGGGTCTACTTTAGATTTTTCTTGAACGCGGTCTAAAGCACCGTAAACGATACTTTCAGCAATAGATTTTTTACCATCTTGCATTACGTGGTTCATGAATTTAGCGATTGTTTGGCTGCTGAACTTAGGATCCGGAAGGATTTCACGGGCAGCAACTACGCGACGTCTTGGCATTTTAATACACCTAATAAATATGACACTTCAGGTTATTCCAGCAGGTGCACAAAGTGTCATGTGCTTTCGCTGGCCTTACTATACGTCGCTTGGAATTTTCACAAAAAATGCAGAAATCAGACAAGCGAGACGATAAAGGATTGCAGTTCTAACGAACTAAGAAGCCAATCTTTTCAGATTATTTCTTAGGACGTTTAGCACCGTATTTAGAACGAGACTGGTTACGATCTTTAACACCAGCACAGTCTAAAGAACCACGAACGGTATGGTAACGTACACCTGGTAAATCTTTAACACGACCACCACGGATAAGAACAACACTGTGCTCTTGTAGGTTATGGCCTTCACCACCGATGTAGCTAGAAACTTCAAAACCTGAAGTTAAGCGAACACGGCAAACTTTACGCATTGCTGAGTTAGGTTTTTTAGGTGTAGTTGTGTAAACACGTGTACAAACACCACGACGTTGTGGACAAGCCTTCAACGCAGGAACTTTAGATTTTTCAACTAAAGTTGTACGACCCTTACGGATCAACTGATTTGTTGTTGCCATTTGGCAATTCTCCCGTTAATAAAAAGCCCCAAAAAATACTACTTTTTGAGGGCATGCAATTGTAAGCGAAGACTTAAAATTGGTCAACAATATACGATCATCGAAAACATTTATTCATCATGAGTTGCGCAAATTTTCACCCACAAATAAATAGGTTATTTTTCAGAAGAATCCGCTGATTTTTTTGTAACTTTATCTACGGCTGCTGTTTTGGCTTTACGCGACTTAGCTTTGGGTGCAGCTTTAGCCACAGGGATATCCTCCTCCTGTACAGCGTCCAACACATCAAACTCATCCGTTTCAGCTAAAGCAGGTTTTTGCGCAGCCACGGGCGCATGCGGCTCAACAACTTTTTCTGCGAGTGCCTCCAAACCTTCTGAGACTTTTTGTTCCTGCGCTACCGCCACTTCGGCTGCATCAGCGGTTTTAGCTTGTGCTTTTTTAGTGACTTTTACTGCGCGGATACTCTCGTGACCTGCAACATCTATGGTCTGATCCAATACTGGTTCAGCCAAATCAATATCTTTCGCCTTAATGCCTTCTAGTAATTTAGGTGTTGCTTGAGCAAGCAACTCAAGAGAGCGCTCATAGGCATGTAATGGTGACAAGGTGATATCTTGATGCTGCAAAATATATTGGCGCGCATTTGAAAAGACTTGCTGTGCCTTCTGATTCACTTCATCCACCAAACGGCGACTATACACCACACTTACACCAGCACTCGCCACAGGAGATAACCGTGATAGCTGATTTAAAAGTGAAACTTTTGGCATTTGATTGAGCCATGCCCACTTGAACTGACCATTTTCATCCAGTACATATTTTTTCAATACTGCTGCATCGGTGTCTGAACCCACCAATTGCTGCAACTGATGTAAATCACTATTTTGTAGCGTACTACTCAGAGCTTTTATTGCCATAAGCAAAGTTTGTTTTTCTGCAATTAAACTCAAGTCGACCTGTTTAAAAATAAACTGAACAATATCTTGGTCACTTTCTTTGCTTAAGTCGAAACCATAAGAACGTCCAACTTGATAAATCACTCGCAGAGTCATAATCAGTGAAGCAGGGATATCAATACTTGAACCAATGACACCTGTCGCACCTGTTAAAGCCCCTTGAATCGAAGCAATCCATTTATTTTGCTCACCCAGAGCCTGACTAATACGACGCGAACGATCGACATCTTGTGTCAACTCTTCTAAATCACGTACCCCAGCTTCATCCAGTACAGCATCTACAGATGAAATATCCGAACTAAAATTATTCAGTCGATCAAATATATAATCAGAAATTTTGTCACTAAATTGAGGAGCAACAAAATTAGCCACATTATTTACGGTATTAAAATGTCGACCCAATAATTGTCTAGAAACATTTGGAACGTGTTCACGCAAGATTTGCTGAGGATTATCATATTTTTTTACATCAAATACGCCCGCTTGCCTTGACTGACCCTCCAAGGTTTGACCATTTTTTTGAGGTTGAATGACCTTAGTTACGGATTCGGGTGCGACATGATTAATGATGGACACCCCAGTAGAACTGAGCTTTTTAGCCACTCCAAAGGCGTTTGAGAGTAGACCTACCGTTGGTTTATTATTCGTTTTCACCATTCCCTACCTCATTAAAACTATTCTTGAAATTATTGATAAATACTAGGTGTAGTCAAACTTTATCACAACTTGAATATGTATCTTTAAGTTAAGTTTTTTGCTGCATCGTTGCAAATTAGCTCAGTCAAAAATAGGCATAGGATTTGCCATAAGAATTCAAAAAGCTTTCTGCTATCATTATTCCAATCAAATTATATGAGTTCGTCTATTTAGAAAGTTTCCTTCGTATACTTTCAATAGCTTGCTCACACACTACCTATAAAGGATCTGTAGATGAAACGTGTTGTAATCACTGGTATGGGCATCAACTCATGCATTGGTAATACATTAGAAGATGTCACTCATTCTTTGCAAAACGGGATTTCTGGAACACGTTTCAACCCAAGTTATGCTGAACTTAATTTCAAAAGTCATGTCAGTGCAGCTGCAGAACAAAACTTTGACGGTATTGACCGTCGCTTAAAACGCTTTATGGGCGTATGCGCAATGTATGCATACAACTCAGCTTTGGCTGCGGTAGAAAATGCAGGCTTAACAGCAGAACAAATTGGCGGTAATCCACGCTACGGTATTGCGGGTGGTTCAGGTGGTGGTTCAACTGCATCTGTTGTTGAAATGAAAGAACTTCTAGACACCAAAGGTGCACGTAAAGTTGGTCCATTCTTTGTACCTCGTAACATGACCAACACCATTACTGCAAACGTGGGCGTGGCATTTAAAATGCAAGGTATTGCACATACGATTACTAGCGCATGTGCAACATCTGCAGATGCCATTGGTTATGCATACAACCTGATTCAATTGGGCAAACAAGACTTAATGCTTGCCGGTGGTGGTGAAGAAGACCATTGGTCACAAAGTCTTTTATTTGATGCAATGGGTGCACTTTGTTCAAAATATAATGACACTCCAGAGACTGCTTCACGCCCTTACTCTGCTGACCGTGACGGTTTCGTGATCGCAGGTGGTGGTGGCTTCGTTGTACTAGAATCTCTTGAACATGCTCAAGCACGTGGCGCAAACATTTTGGCTGAAGTTGTCGGCTATGCAGCAAACTCAGATGGCGCAGACATGGTTGCACCATCAGGTGAAGGTGCGACTCGTTGTGTCCTGATGGCGCTTGAAGAAGCAAAACAACACGGCGTAGACAAAATTGACTATGTAAATACACACGGCACATCTACTCCGGCAGGTGATGTTACTGAACTTAAAGCAATGGAACGTGCTTTCGGTGAAGGACAAGTTCCTCCACTCAGCTCAACCAAGTCGATGACTGGTCACAGCCTCGGTGCTGCAGGTGTACAAGAAGCGATTTACTCTATTTTGATGATGCAAAATGACTTTATTGCACCAAACATCAACGTGACTGAACTGGACGAAGGTGCAAAACCTTTTGATATCGTACTTGAAAAACGTGATGCAAAATTGAATACTGTGATGAGTAACAGTTTTGGTTTTGGCGGTGTAAACGCTTGCCTCGTTTTCAAAAAATGGGAAGCTTAATATAAAGTTTGCTGCTTTGGCGCTTCGGTGCCAAAGCACACACCCACCGCCCTTTTAAGGGTCAATATATGGATGCTCCATCAGATGCTTTCCTCTGGGTCAAAGCATTACATATTATCGCAGTTGTTTGCTGGTTCGCAGCGCTATTTTATCTCCCTCGCCTTTATGTCTACCATGCCATGAGTGATGATGCTACGAGTCATCAGCGCTTTCAAATCATGGAACGCAAGCTATACCGCGGCATTATGTGGCCTGCAATGATTGCTACACTGATCACGGCGCACTTCCTCGTCGATTGGGGTGATGCAACTCGACACTACCATGAAGCGCTTTGGTTCTACCTAAAAGTAGGATTGGTTGGACTTTTGGTGATATATCATTTTGTTTGTGGTTATTACCGTAAAAAGCTTATCGAAAATGCACATTATAAATCGCATAAGTTCTGGCGTTATTTTAATGAAATGCCAACTTTGATTTTATTTGCAGTGATCATTTTAGTGGTCGTGAAGCCAAGCTTCTAAACGACTGTAAAAAAGCCCCTACTCATTGGGGCTTTTTTATTTCTATACCAAAATGTTTATATACAAAAACTACAACTGCACACAGCTATCTAAAATATTCCAATTGTGTGCTCTAAATTGCTCACGCGGATACGGCACCTCAGCACACAGCATACCCTCCTTCTTAAAGAAACGTCGGCCGTGGCTATTTTGATTCAACTGCGTTAAATCAGTCGCACCCTGATTCAACAAATTAAAAATCATAATTCGATCATTCAAAATGTGCCCTGCAAGCACATAGCGCTCCCAAGGCACCCCCTCTATATTGGACAAAGTATTGCCCAAATAGTTTTTGATATGCCAAGATGAATACTGTCCCTGTTTTTGACCAGCCTGCATCCTAAACGAATCATAAGAAAGCTCAGATAGCTGTGCCGCCTCTTCATATTGCTTAAACAATTGATTTGCAGTTTGATTTGGCAAATACAACCAATACATCAACGAGGTATTCCAGTCCGATAATTGCTGCACCTGCTTCAACACCGCATATACGCCATAGGCTTCCAATTGCGCTGCTGAGCGCAAACTTAACTGACTGGCACTTAAAGGCTCTAAATAAACAACTTGTCCAGTCTTTAATTGCTCATTACGTATAATTCGAACATAACGTGCCAGCCAGCTTTGAATCAGCATCCTTTCAACCAATGAGATCGGGCGCTCAAGCATCTGCTGCAATCTTTGATATTCAGCCATATATGCATCCAGCTTATCCTCTTTATTTAACGCAATATTGATCTGATAAAGGATCGCCAACTGATTTAAATACTTAAAGTCTGGATATGCGGAATTGCTCGGCATACTTAAACTGCGGTATTGGTCTGCATGCTGCAACCATGTGTTAAAGCGCTGCAACGGTACCTTTTCTTGCTGTATCAGCGCACCGAGCACCTGATGATGCTCAACAACAAATGCGCTAGCCGCCTTAGGATCATCGACCAGAAATTGCTGAAACTCTGCAACTAAATTCGTCTGTTCTTCTGACCACTTTTCACGTGTTAGCTTCGCATTCAATGGCTGGCCCAAAACATTCTGATGCTCTTGCCCCAACAAACTAAATGCCCAATCTTGATGATAACGATAGCACCCAACATTCAATGCCGAAAACCGATCTGCGGCATTCAGCCCAAGCAAGTTAAAATACGGCTCTTGTGTGTAATTTGAATGATAAGAAATTTCAGACTGCTGCCACTTGAGCACCCGAGGATCAATACGCTCATCCCACCGCAGCCAAAGACAAAAACACACAACAACTGCAAGCAACAGCAAGAAAATAAAGATGATTTTTTGTTTCATTGATTTCTTATTTTGAATTATTTCAGCCGCATTATATTCAACTTCACCATTCACGCATACAAAAAAAAGCCATCACAAGATGGCTTTTTTTACTTTAAACACAAATATTTATGCAGGAATACGAAGCACCTGACCTGGGAAAATGTCATCGGCATTTTTTAGCAAAGGACGGTTTGCTTCAAAAATTTTATTGTATTGATTTGCATCACCATAAAATTCTTTAGAAATCTTAGAAAGATTATCGCCTGATTTAACTGTATAAAATTTACTTTCTGGTTCTGGCGTTGCTACAGTCAACTGATCATCCACTTGCGCCACATGATCAATATTCCCTACCGCCAAGATAATCTTTTCACGATCTGCTTGGCTTTGCACCTGACCTTTCACTGTTGCTAGATCTGAAGTCCCGTTATAACTCACAGACAAGCCAGTTACAGGTAAGCCCAGTGCTTTGATATGACCCAATAACTTATTGGCAATTTCTTGTGCAGATGGTTCAGAAGGTGTTGCTGGCGCTGCCTGAGGCTCTGCTGGCGCTGTATTTTTTTTACCAATACCTTTTACAAAATCAAAAAGACCCATGTTTTTCTCCGTTGTTTTTACTGTTTTAAATAATTTAACTATTGTTCAACCTCTATTTTTATAGCTAAAAAGTAACCGTTTTTGAGTTGTTGTTAGTGACAGAAACGTAAGCTAATGTAAAAACAAAATATTCGGCATAAAAAAAGCCACCATTCGGTGGCTTTTTAAATCAGCATCGCTGAAATCTAAAATTAACCTAGTTTCTTAGAAACGTAGTCAATTGCAGATTGTACAGTAGTGATTTCGTTTGAGTCTTCATCAGGAATAGTGATGTCGAAATCGTTTTCGAAAGACATAACTAATTCAACTAGGTCTAGAGAGTCTGCACCTAAGTCATCCATGAAAGAAGCTTCATTTTTGATCTCGTCTGCTTTAAGACCAAGTTGTTCAGCTACTGCTTGTTTTACGCGTTGTTCGATATCGCTCACAGGAATTCTCCTCATTGCTTGTGGCGTTTTTAATGCCGTTAGTTTAATTGAATCTAAATCGTTTTGAAAGTTTATACTTGAGCGCTTAGCTCATGTATAAACCACCATTTACATGTAATACAGTTCCGGTAATGTAACTTGCCTTTTCAGAAGCAAGAAAACTTACGGCATTTGCGATATCTTGTGGCTCACCTAAACGGTTTAAAGCCACTTGATCACTCATCTTTTTACGAATTTCTTCGCTTAACTGTTCTGTCATTTCTGTTGCAATAAAGCCCGGAGCCACTGCATTTACAGTGATTTGGCGGCTTCCCATCTCTTTTGCAAGGCTGCGACCAAAGGCCTCAATCCCTGCTTTTGCAGCAGAATAATTTGCTTGTCCTGGGTTAGCAAAATGTGCAACCACAGAACTAATATTAATAATTCGGCCAAAACGTGCTTTGGTCATACCCTTTAAAACACGTTTAGAAAGTCGATAAACGGCTTTCAAATGAATGTTGAGAATGTCATCCCAATCATCTTCTGACATACGAAGTAACAAATTATCTTTGGTAATACCAGCATTGTTCACCAAAACCAATACAGAACCAAAGTTTTGCTCAATGTCTGATACCAATGCATCAATTGCAGTTGCATCACGTACATCTAGAACTTTACCCGCACCATTTTCAGCAAAAGCAGCAGATAATTTTTCCGCACCCGCTTCTGAAGTTGCAGTACCTACAACAAAATAACCGTCTTGAATCAATTGCTGAGCAATTGCTGCTCCAATCCCTCGGCTCGCACCTGTTACTAAAGCAACTTTGCGTTCTTGTGTCATGCAATTTTCCCTTCTGCCACTAAAATGGCATTCAGTGCATCTTCCATACGACCTTTCGTGTCGAGTGGGAATGCTTTTTCAATATTTGGCAAACGTTTTGCGAGATTCGCAAGGACATTACCCGGACCACATTCAGCAATGTACTGAATACCTTGGTCTTGCAAATACTGCATGGTCTTTGTCCACTGTACAGATTGGTATAACTGTGCAGTTAACGCCTGACGTAATTGCGCTACATCAGTCGCGATTTCAGCGCCTACATTTTGTATTACAGGTATAGTAGGCAGCTCAATGGCAGTTTGTTCCAATGCTGTCGCAAACTGTTCAGCAGCAGGTTTCATCAATGCACAATGCGATGGCACAGAAACCGGAAGTGCGATTGCCTTACCGCCATTTTCTTTAGCAGCAGCCATAACCGCTTCAACCATGGCTTTATCGCCAGCAATGACAACTTGACCTTGTGCATTGTAGTTTGCAGCATCTACTGAACCTGGGCCTTCTGCTTGAGCACAAAGTTCAATGACTTTGGCATCATCTAGACCCAAAATTGCCGCCATTGCACCTTGACCTTCAGGTACAGCACTTTGCATCAACTGACCACGTAGGTTCACCAGTTTAACGGCATCACCTAGGCTCATCGCTCCCGCAGCAACCAAGGCGCTGTATTCACCTAATGAATGACCTGCAAGGTATTTCGGTGCAACACCACCTAACTCTAACCACACACGCCATAAAGCAATACTGGCAGTCAGTAGTACAGGTTGAGTAAATTCTGTTTGGTTTAACCCTTCACCACTTTGCGCAATTTGCCAAAGATCAAAGCCAGCCGCTTCTGATGCTTCTGCAAATGTTGCTTGCACACTACTAAACTGTTCTGCAAGTTCAGCGAGCATGCCGACTTTCTGTGACCCTTGACCCGGGAACACGAATGCAGTTTTAGTAGCTTGAGCTGCTTGCTCGAGTTGTTTAGCAGACATAAAAAAATCCTTTATCAAGACTGGTGAATTTATGCTATTTGGACATTTATTCAACACAATCCCATGTAAGCTTGTTTCAGGGACGGAAATTTAACACTTAATTTTTGTCTTGGTAATTGCCAAATGCAACAAAAAATCGGTACAAAAAAAGGGAGCTTAACGCTCCCATTTTTTCTACTAAGCTTGACGCTTAATACATCACCAATTATTCAGCAGATGCTTTAGCGAATAATTGACGACCACGGTAGATACCATCTTTAGATACGTGGTGACGACGGTGAGTCTCGCCAGTAGCTTGGTCTACAGTTAATGCATTCTCGGTTAAAGCGTCATGTGAACGGCGCATGTCACGGCGAGAGCGACTTTTACGGTTTTGCTGAACGGCCATGATGGCTCCTTACAAAGATCGAAAAAATGGATCAGAACAAATTCGATTGTCTTATACTCAAGAGTATAACACAAAAATTAGTTAAGTTTACCCTTCAAACCTGCCAAAACATCAAACGGGTTGTCCCGTTTTTCTTCAACAAGCTCTTCAGCGGCAGGTTGATGCTTATGTTCACAAGCGTCATGCTTAGGTGACAAAGGCATCAACAATAACAATTCATCCTCTATCAGTGAGAGTAAATCAGCAGTCGCAGGCGCATCATATGAACCTTTGGTTGTTGCTTCACTTTCACCTAAAACGATGAAATCAGCATCCTCATCCAAGCGCTCTATCAGTGACTCGTCATCTACAAGAGCTAGATGAAAACTTGAAACAAGCGGGATCTCAACAGTATCCAGACAACGCTGGCATTCCATTGGAACATTTGTTTCAACATGACCATCTAGCCATACAATGCGATGATAAGCATCCATTGATAGCTTACAGTCTATGTTAATCAATTGATCATCAATTGATCCAACAGCTTCACGAGCAATACGAACAAAGCGAGATAATGGCAGTGTTCCTGACCATTTAAAGCCCTGTTCAGCCCATTTAAACGGCTCAATCTGTGCCGGAAAGGTATTTGCTGACATAATTAAGGCGGCAATTCTACAAATTCATCAGTACTCTGTCAAAGATTAAGATACAATTTTGTACTTATTTAGACAGACCATTTGGGTAACTTAAGTTATGCATCTGTTGCAGCCGCAAACAGAAGTGAATATTTCATCACTTATGAGCACAATTTCAACGCTTGATTCTGACATTTCAACCGACCAAGTGCAACTCTCGGCTTGGGAGAAACTTTCCACAGAAACAGAACACGTCGATTGGCTCATCTTACACTTTAATCATTGGTTTTCCCACCTGAATGTGAGCTTAGTGAAAGGTGACTTTGAGCCCGAGTACTTTCCTGCTGATTCAAACGGCCCTGCCCGTATTCAATTTGCTCATGGTTATTTCAATAGCGCTTTGCATGAAATTAGCCATTGGACTATTGCTGGCGAGCAACGCCGTTTACTTCCCGATTTAGGCTATTGGTATGCACCAGATGGTCGCAGCAAAGAGCAACAAGCCCTCTTTGAACAGGTAGAAATTAAGCCCCAAGCGATCGAATGGTTATTTGCCAAAGCCTTTGGACGTAAGTTTCGTGTATCACTCGATAACCTCACTGGTGAAGGAGGAGATGGCAGCAGCTTTAAAGATAATGTCTATGCACAATTACAGGCTTATTTTAAAGGTGAAGCCAAACTTCCACGCGATGCTTGGCGCTTTATCCAATGCATTTGCCACTGTACACGTGCTGGCAAAATGTTACAGGCGAATGAATTTCAACGTGAAATGCTTGATTAAATTATACAATTTGACTGCATTTCACGTTGCACAAAGCGAATAGACCGCGACATAATGTCTAGAGCTTTTAATAATAAGAGGAAAACGACATGTTGCATTTAAGAATACATCCGGAAAATCCTCAACCCCGTTTAATTACGCAAGCCGTTGAACGGATTCGTGCCGGCGATGTGGTGGTTTATCCCACAGATGCCGCCTATGCCATCGGTTGCCAGATTGGGAACAAAAATGCCATGGAACGCATTGCCCAAATTCGTCAGCTCGATGCTAAACATCAATATGCGATTATTTGTGCAGATTTATCTGACATTGCCACGTATGCCAAAGTCGACAATGCCATGTATCGTTTATTGAAAAATAACACCCCTGCGGTCACCACCTTTATTTTGCCTGCGACCAGTGAAGTTCCTCGCCGTTTAATGCATCCTAAAAAGAAAACCATTGGACTGCGCATTCCGAGCAACCCGATTTGCCAATTATTACTCAAAGAACTCGGTGAGCCGTTATTAACATCGACCTTAATTTTACCGGGTCAAAAAGAACCGATTGATGATCCTTACGAAATTGAACTGCAAATCGGCAAACGAATAGATGTATTAATTGATGGCGGTTTAGGTACTTTAAATACCACTAGCGTTGTAAACCTTGCAGGTGAATACCCTGAAGTGATTCGCCGCGGTGTCGGTGATGTCAGTGCATTTGAATAGCGTGTACTGTT
Organism: Acinetobacter sp. YH16056_T; assembly: GCF_024605895.1. NCBI lineage: Bacteria > Pseudomonadati > Pseudomonadota > Gammaproteobacteria > Moraxellales > Moraxellaceae > Acinetobacter > Acinetobacter sp. YH16056_T. Next base: position 2,576,856 of record NZ_CP094545.1, read on the forward strand.
AAATACATACTGTAACCAATCAGAGGCTCAGCATGTAATATACGTCTGCTTAAAACTCGGTTAATGCACCTTTCGATAAAGGAATCGACCTGATGACTTTATTTCAGATTTTACTCAAGCTCCAAAATGCGACAGACCTCAGTGTCTCCGAGCAAAGCAGTCTCAATCATTTTGCTATATATGCCACTGAGCCGTGGACTTTAGAATCCACGGCTCAACTGAGGGCAAAAGATGAAAATTTAATTTCACCAATAGCGACAACACAGCCGCAAATTTTTCGTTATTTTCTGCATGCATCAACGGTCAAATCACTGTTTAAACGTAGAGCTAATCAAAACCTCTGCTCGCAAGCGCAGTGCCAACTCATCATAGAATTTGCACTTGAACAAAAGATATGACTAACAGGCTCAAAGCCTTGAATAGTGGTTTTTGCTCAAGCGCAATAAAGCTGCATAAATTCTTTTAAGTGAATTTTTTGTTGTCCCAGCTCATCAAAATTATTTGTATCGAGCCAAGCTGCATAAGCTTGAGACAACATTGGCCAATCCTGATCTAACATCGCAAACCAAGCGGTATCACGGTTACGACCTTTCACAATCACATGTTGACGAAACAACCCTTCAAATTGAAAGCCAAAACGCAAAGCAGCGTTTTTCGAAGGCGTGTTCAAGTCATCACACTTCCACTCCACCCGTCTATATCCCGCTGAAAAGCATGCTTTTAACAATAGATAAATGGTTTCTGTTGCGGCGGTTGATCGCTTCATTAAACTTGAAAAAAAGACATTGCCAATTTCGATGACAGCATGTGCTGGGCGTACATTGAGCAATCCAATCCACCCTACAATGGCATCACCGACCTCAATGACATAATGCATCGAACCGGTAAAATGAAAGGATTGCTGAAAATAATCACGCAATTGCTGCATGCTTTGAATTTGAGAATAAGGCAAATACGTCCAACAGCGTTCATCAGGTTCTTGTTGTACTGTCTGCCATAGCCGCTGTAAAAGACTATCATCAAGCTGATCGGGTAGCATCGGAATAAGCCGAACAGATTGCCCCACTTCGGTTTTACATCTGAACTGGCAAGGTTCAAACTGCGTCAACGTCATCCCTACAGACTGACCCCATTGATTATATTGTTGTGGCATAGCTAATATTCTTTTAGTCAATTCATTCAAATCATTTCATGAAGGATGCCCATCATCCAGACATCACAGCTTAAATGAGTTCACGGATTGATGAGTGTATTTTTTATAATTAACACAAGATGTGATCGATATCACAGCTTTAAAATTTTACATGTGTATAAATAAAGCCTATTCCCTATAAATTTTAAGTTTTTTACCCAATTCAACCGTTCAGTAATTTCTTTAAACGCATTTTTCCATTACACTATTCCCTATAACTTTTGTGCTTTTACTTTCGATGTGAGATCGAAGCGAAAGTTGTCTGCATGCCTTTGAAAATTCGCGTGGCCTATAATTGCAATGAACCAAACTGTCCATAATTCTATGGAAGATGCTCCACACATTCGCGTTTTGGATGAGTGGCAAGAAGCTATTCCAGAAGATTTGTACATTCCACCCGCTGCATTTGAAATTCTATTAGAGCATTTCGAAGGACCACTCGACTTTCTGATTTACCTCATTCAAAAAAATGGCTTCGACTTATTACAAGTCGATATTGCCCCGATTGCATCCCAATATTTGTCTTATATGGATGCAATGAAATCTCTAGATATTGAATTAACCGCAGACTATATGGTGATGGCAGCCCTATTGGCCGATTTAAAATCGCGTCTATTATTGCCAAAACCTAAATCGACCGCAGCACATGAACAAGATCCTAAACAAGAATTGATTGACCGTTTAGAAACCTATTTGCGCATCAAACAAGCTGCGGAAAGATTAGGTCAAATGACAGTATTGGATCGAGATACATTCGATACCAATGTCAGTTTAGGAACAATAGTCGAAACCAATGATGGCTATGACATTCAATTACTTCGTGATGCCATACTCTGTGTCTTTAATCGACCAGAACCGGTTACCCACCAAATTTTACAAGAACCTGTCTTACTCGAAGAACGTATTGCTTATATTGAAACTAAGCTTGAGTCAGGTGAAGTATTAGATTTTGCGGACTTACTCAAACCAAGCCAAGGCCGCATGGGTGTTGTCGTGACATTTATGGCCGTGTTGGAACTGACACGCCAACAAAAAGTTCAAATTGTCGCATCAGGTGTAGAAGCACCGCTTGCAATTCAGGGAGCACGTGCATGAACACTGAACTTAAACAAATGACTGCGGTGTCTTCAGAAGATAATCTGCATGAAATTTTGATGCAGCTTGAAGCCATTATTTTTGCCAGTGAAGCGGCGGTGAGTATTGCCCGTTTAAAAGAGGCTTTCCAAGACCGTTTCAGTAAAACCGAATTACGCCAATATTTGCAGCAGCTTTCAATGCTGCAACACGGCAGATCAATTGAACTTGTTGAAACCGCTCAAGGTTTCCGTTTTCAAGTACGTGCAAAATATCGTAATATTATTGCACAGACCTGGCCTGAACGACCAACTCGTTTATCGCCATCCTTGCTCGAAACTCTTTCTGTCATTGCTTACCATCAACCGGTAACCCGCGCAGATATTGAGCAAATCCGTGGGGTGACCAACAATAGTCAAATTTTACGTACGTTATTTGACTGGAACTGGATTAAAGAATCTGGTTTTCGTGAACTCCCAGGACGACCCGCGTTGTTAGTTACAACGCCTCAATTTTTAAATGCTTTTGGTCTAACCTCTTTGGGCCAATTGCCTCCCCTGCAGGATGCCAAGGAAGCTTTTATGGCCCTCGATGCGAATGCACCGAAGTCATAAATAGGTGAACTGTTGATGATAATTTCTAAGGTTATGCTGTCATGAGTGAAAAATTGCAAAAGGTGCTCGCACGCGTTGGTTTGGGTTCTCGCCGTTATATGGAAGAAGTCATTGCCGCTGGTCGTGTGAGCGTAAATGGGCAAGTTGCCCAAGTGGGTGAACGTATCGAACCAGGTGATGAGCTTCGCATCGATGGTCGTAAAGTTCAGTTCCAAATTGAAGACGAAATTCGTCGCCGTGTGTTGATTTACTACAAACCAGAAGGCGAAATTTGCTCACGCAATGACCCTGAAAACCGTCCAACGGTATTTGAACAATTACCTCAAATTACCGGTGATCGCTGGGTAATGGTAGGTCGTCTAGATATCAACTCTACAGGTCTATTGCTGTTCACAAATGATGGTGAACTGGCGAACCGTTTAATGCACCCTTCTAGCGAAATCGAACGTGAATATGCCGTTCGTGTCATGGGTGAAGTCACTCCTCAGTTAAAAAACAACATGTTACAAGGCGTTGTTTTAGATGATGGCCCTGCAAAATTTGAGTCATTCTCTGAAATTGGTGGTGACGGTATTAACCGTTGGTATCAAGTGGTCGTAAAAGAAGGTCGTAACCGCGAAGTTCGTCGTATTTTCGAATCTCAAGGCTTAAAAGTGAGCCGTCTTTTACGTACACGTTATGGTTCAGTAATTCTGCCACGCGAACTACGTACTGGTCGCTGGATCGAGCTAGATAAACAAGATATCGACAACTTAACCAAGTCCGTTGAGCTTAAACCACGTCAAGGTACTGGCCTGTTTGGTATGGCGAAACGTCGTACTGAACGTATGCAAGATAAACCAATGGCAGCACGTCGTGGTGGTTACTTACGCCAACAACGTCGTGACAGTGACGAAAACCAGCCACAACAAAGCAATGGTTATCAAGACAACCGTGGCGAACGTCGTACTGGTCGTACTGAAGGTGTTTTCCAAGGCAATGGATTTAACCGTTCAGAGCGTCGCAACGAAGGGTTCAACAATAACCGTAATGATCGCAACAGTGAAAACTTCGGTAACCGTGAACGTCGTAACGACAATTTTGGCAATCGTGAGCGTCGTAATGACTCTGTGCCAAGTCGCGCATTTAGCGGAAACAACAAAGGCTTTAAGAAATTTTAATTTCTTAAGTATAAAAAAACCGCTCATTTGAGCGGTTTTTTTTATGATTACTAAGCAAATTGTTCAGTGGTTTGTGGAATCGCACTCAGCAAACGCTTGGTATATTCATGCTGCGGCGATCTATACAACTCATCCGAGTTTGCAATTTCAACGATATCACCATGGTTCATCACCATGATTTGGTCAGAAATATATTTCACTACAGATAAATCATGTGAAATAAAGATATAGCTCAAACCAAACTCATCTTGTAAGTCTTGCAATAAATTCAGAACTTGGGCTTGAACCGAAACATCTAATGCAGAGACAGACTCATCACAGATCAAAATTTCTGGCTTTAAGGTCAAGCATCGTGCAATGGCAATACGTTGACGCTGACCACCAGAAAACTCATGTGGATAGCGATAAAATGCTTGTGCAGGCAAACTGACACGTTCAAGTAAATCAAACGCCATTTGCTCTCGTTCTGCATCATCCTTCCCAATCTGATGCACTTGCATCGGCTCCATCAGAATTTGACCCACAGTAAAACGTGGATTAAGTGAAGCATATGGGTTTTGGAAAATGATCTGTATTTTGCGCTGATATTGGGTAAATTCTTTTTCGCTCATCGCCAAAATATCATGACCTTCAAACAGCGCCTGACCACCTGTCGCTTCCTGTAGACGCATCAGTAAAAGGCCGATTGTGGTTTTACCTGAGCCAGACTCTCCAACCAACCCGAGCGTTTTACCTTTCGCCAGTTGAAACGAGACACCTTTGACCGCCTGATATTCATCCTTACCAAATAAACCCTTGCGGCTATAAAAAGATTTTTTCAGGTCTTTGACATCTAAAATAATCTGTTCGTTACCCGTAAGACCACGCGTTCGTTGTCTACGGGTTTCCTCAGATAAATGCACATCCTCAATCAGCTCATCACCATTTTGACGCATAAAATCACTGATCATTGGCAATTTATAAGGACGCTCAGACATCTGAGGACGGCACTTGAGCAAAGCGCGTGTGTAAATATCTTTAGGATGATCCAGCACTTCATTGACCAAGCCTTGTTCACGGATTTCTCCATGACGCATGACAATCACCTGATCGGCAATTTCACTTACCAATGCTAAATCATGTGTAATGAACAGCATCGACATCTCACGTTTCTTTTGCAAGGCTTCGAGTAAATCTAAAATTTGCTTTTGAATCGTCACATCAAGTGCTGTGGTTGGCTCATCTGCAATCAATAACTTCGGCTCACATGCAATTGCCATAGCAATCATGACCCGCTGTTGTTGGCCACCTGACATTTGGCTAGGATAGGCATCAATTTTCGTTTCAGGAGAAGGAATACCCACTTCCTTCAATAATTCCAAAGTCCGTGCTCTTGCCTGCTTACGTCCCATACCTAGATGAAGTCGTAATACTTCTGCAATTTGATCACCCACCGTAAAGACAGGATTGAGTGACGACATCGGTTCCTGAAAAATCATCGCAATATCTTTACCGCAGATATTGCGCATTTCTCTTGGTGACAGACTCAGTAAATCCCGCCCTTCAAAAACTATTTTACTGCTCGTATCTATACGGCTTTGATCACGTGGCAACAGCCCCATGGTTGCCAACGAGGTCACCGACTTGCCACTGCCAGATTCTCCCACAAGCGCCACAGTTGTATTGGCAGGAATGTCAAAAGATATTCCTTTGACCGTTTCGATATAACTTTTATCTTCAGCTTTAAAGCTCACTTTCAGGTTTTGAACACTGAGGAGCGTTGGTTTAACAGTTTGATTTTGTTCCGTCATCCTTTACTCCTCCTTATTTCAATTTTGGATCTAATGCATCACGCAATGCATCAGTAAACATTGAAAATGCCGTAACCAAAACCGCCATCGCTACAGATGCTGCGATAAGTTGCCACCATTTACCTAAAATCAATTCACTTTGTGCTTCATTAAGCATACTTCCCCATGACACAACCCCAACAGGAACACCAAATCCCAAGAAGCTCAAAATCACTTCTGACTTAATAAAGGCCACCACTAAAATCGAGATTTGCACCAATGCAATATGACTGACGTTCGGAAAGATATGCACAAAGATGCGTCGGAAATGACTCACCCCTATCGCTTTGGCAGCGAGTACATATTCACGCGAAGTATGTTTCATATACTCTGCGCGAATCAGACGATACACCCCCGTCCATCCAGTAAGCCCTAGAATGAGGACAATCGATAAGATCCCCTTTTGCTGTAGTACAGCAGCAATCGCAAGAACCAAGAGCAAATACGGAATCGAGGTAAAAATGTTATAGAACCAGTTTAAAATATCATCAACCCAACCACCAAAGTAGCCAGAAATTGCCCCTAAAATTGTCCCAATCACGACAGCAAGTAATGCAGCTACCACGCCAACAATAATAGATGTTTCAGCACCCTTAATGGTTTTTTGCAGGACATCCTGCCCCCATTTATCCGCACCAAACGGTAAAGTTTGTTTTAGCTCGCTTTGTTGATCTAACAAATGACCACCCAATTGCTGATCAATCGCCTTCATATCTTCTGCTAATGGATCGACAACGCCATAGTAGTCAATTGCATTGGTACCACCTTGCTCAGTCGCAATCTCTGCATTCAGTTCAGCAATTACATCCTTTAAAGGATCAACAGGATTTTCAGGCAATGCCATATCTTCTGCTGATGCTTTGGTTTTGGCTGTTTCATTGAGTTCCGCCCCAATAAAACTTGGAGGTGCATAACTAACTGCCACTTCTTTATTCCAATTGGATGCAACCACGCCTGTCATCGACAATAGCAACACCACGAAATAGCACAGTACAACGAACAACGACACCATCGCTAATTTATCGGCCTTTAGGCGTCGCATCGCCAACTTCCACAAGCCAGTCGATGCAGGTGTTGATGCCGTTGCTTTGGTCTTATTGAATATTCCTAGCATAGGCCACCTACTTCAACTGAACGCGAGGATCGACAAGTTTATAAATCAAATCCGCGATTAAGTTAAAAATCATTGTAGCCGCTGCAACGTAGACTGTAATCGCCTTAATGACAGGGAAGTCACTGCGCTCAACAGCAATAATGACTTCACGACCAATACCCGGAATACCAAAGAATCGTTCAATCAGGAAAGCGCCTATCAGCAGTGCTGGTAGACTCGACATGACATCGGTAATAATTGGAATTGAGGCGTTACGTAGTACATGTACACCTAAAATACGGCTTTCACCCACACCTTTCGCACGCGCAGTTCGAACATAGTCTTGATTGACTTCATCCAATACAAAACTGCGGTATAAGCGCAAAGTTGGCGCAATACTCACCACCAACATAATTAAGATAGGCAGTAAACCGTATTTAAATAAGTTTTCGCTAAAGTGATCACTCCAGCCTTGAACCGGAAACCAACTCAACTGATATGCAAAAACGTATTGGAAAACAATAATGTAAACCAAAATACTAATCGACATACCAATCGTACAAAGCATCATAATCATACGATCGGTTAATGTGCCACGAACTGAAGCCACAGCAAGTGCCAAACCAATTGAAATGATCGTTTGCAAAATAGTTAAAGGAATTAAAATCGTCAGTGATGGTCCTAGTCGGGTCAAAATAATATCTGACACCGACTCACCTGTACTCCAACTCATTCCATAATCAAAAGTTAAAATTTGCTTAATGAAGATCCACAATTGGACATAGTAGGGTTGATCAACCCCCAACTGTTGACGGATGTTTTCAATTTGCTCTGGGTTCGACATTTTGCCTGCTAAAATATAAGCAGGGTCCCCACCTACCCAATTAAATAAGAAGAATATGAGCAGAACAACCCCCAACATCGTTGGGATCATCTGCCATATACGCCGTATGATATATGCCAGCATAAAGTTGTCCTTACTTCACTCGTTGTCCAGTAATTTCATCAAAGAAAGCTTTGTTATCAGGTTTACGACCTAAGAAATCATGTACCAATTTTTCTGCTTCATATTGACCACCTTGCGACAAGATCGTTTTACGGTAGCGTTGTCCCACTTCAGGGTTATTTAGGTTATCTCCGAAAGCAGACAACATATCGAGTGCCATCACTTCAGACCACATATAGCCATAATAGCCAACTTGATAACCGCCCATGATATGGTTGAATTGTCCTGGGAATTCAGTGCTTGGGACATAGCCTAAAGCTGTCTCGCCTTCCATTTTCTTCCAAACATCTAAAGGTTTAACACTCAAAGCATCTGATGAGTGAAGTGCCATATCATATTTTGCATACAAGGCTTGACGTGCATAATGTAAACCACGTCCATAGCTATGAACTGCTTTTAATTTATTAATCAGTGCATCATCTACAGGTGGACACGCTGGATTACAGTAATTTGCGAGTGTAGATAAAGTTTCTTTACGACGCGCCCATTCTTCATACATTTGTGAAGGTGCTTCTACAAAGTCGCGCTCTACAGAAGTCCCCGATTGAGATGCATAGCGTGTATTCGACAAAATACCGTGTAAGGCATGACCAAACTCATGAACAAAGGTTTCAAGTTCATCACTATTTAGACCTTTACGGTTAAAGTTGGTCACCAAAGCAGAAATCGGTTTACGCTTAGTCAAGGTACTACCACCTTTTACGCCCCAAACAGCCGCATGACCGTACTTCCCTTCACGTGGGTATTTATCGATATATAAACCACCAAGCAGCTCACCGGTCTTTTTATCTTTTACATCATAATATTCAACTTCTGACTGCCAAACATCAACTTTCCCAGGCTTAAATTCAATGCCATAAAGGTCAGATGAAATGGCAAAAATCCATTCTTGAGATGCTTGGGTTGGGAAATAGTCACGCAATTTTTCTTGATCGATTTGATACTTTTCTTTGCGAAGTTTTTCACTCCAATAACTCTCACTCCAGCGATTGATTTCAGCTTTTTCGAGTGGAATTTTCAGGCTTTTCGCTTTGAACTCACGTAAAGTCTCAACTTCTTTTTTCTCTAAAGGTGCCACCGTTTGATGAACATCGGCTAAGAACTTATTCACTGTTTCAGGGTCTTTTGCCATACGGTGTTGCAACACCCATTCGGCATAGCTTTTTTTGCCAAAGAGCTGCGCAATTTCATAACGTAAATCCATTGCTTGCTTTAACAATACTAAGTTTTTCTCAGTACCACGACGCGTGAATGCAGTTTGGTAACGCTTACGCGCATCATCGCTTTCTGCGAGTTCCATAAATGGACGGTATTCTGGGTACTCAAAACCGAGCAAATAATTGCCCTTTTCATTTTTCTTTAAGCCCGAAATATAGCTGTCTGGCAAGCCTTTCAACTCCGCCGGTGTAAACTCCAGTTTTTCTTTATTATCTCGTACATTACGCGCATATTCTTGTTCAATTTTTGCCAATTCATCAAAGATAGCTTTCAAACGTGCACGTTTTTCAGGTGTAAATTGCACCCCTGTATTTTCAAAACCATCCAAGATGTCTTGACGCATTTTTTTATCAATTTCGTCATTGGTTTTGAGTTTTTTAATTTGCTCATAAAGTTTTGGATTTTGATAAACCGAAGTTTGAAACTCCATAATTTTAATTTCACAATCTTCCGCAGCCTTACGTAAAGCCTCATCAGGATCGACGTTGCTATATAGTCCGATTGGTCCATAAAAATCTTCAAATTTGGCAAAAATTTGATCCCACTCCGCCAAAACAGGTGCTGCTTTTGCATTATTTTTTATCTTTTTTTGCTCAAATGCCGCTAAATCTGTTTTCACTTGCTGAATTTTGGCATCACACAGCGCAGGTATTTCTTTGGCTTGGAACTTTGGCAAAGTACTCCGTATTGAATCTTCGGCTTGAACGAATTGGCTAGCGCCGATCATCAACATACTGAGGGTGGTGAGTTTCAAAGCTTTATTTTTCATAATTTCTCCAGTTTTGTTCCATTTTATTTTTTCGGGTCAATATCGATGTACATCCATTCTGTTGCCAAAATTGGATGCTTTTTATAACCAATCACGCGTGGTTGCGACAACACACTACGGTAACGTGCATAATTAATTTGGACAGGCATGTACACTTCTAATATGCGTGACATTTTCCGATAGACTGCATCACGCTCCGGTCCCGGTTTCATACGCTGCGTCTGTTCATATAAACGGTCGTATTCAGGAATTTTTGAACAGCCGTTGTTGGTGACATTGATATTTTTGCCATAGAACAATTGCATAAAATTGTCTGCATCTGGATAGTCTGCGATCCATGCAGATGCTTTAAACATGGTTTTACACTGTTTTTCGGCTTTTAACGCTTCTGCAAATGGCATCGACTTTGTTGTCATTTTAATTTTAATGCTATCTAAAGTTTTCTTCCAAAATTCGCCCAACTGCTGACTACGGCTACTATTGCCCGATATCGTCATTTCAATCGTAAGCGGTTTACCATTCGGTTGAGTACGCCAGCCATCTGCGCCGACTTTATAGTTATAACGATCGAGCAATAAATTTGCCGCTTTAACTGAGTATGGAATACTCGACTTATAATTCGGGTCATAGCCGACAACACCGAGTGGAATTGGGCTTTGTAATTTTTGTGCATCACCATTCATCAAAATTTTGATTTGATTATCTGCTGAATAAGCCATCGCCATTGCACGACGTAATGCAATTTTTTCTTTACTAAAACCTCCAACCACAGGGTTTTGCATATTCCAATAGTGATAGTCGATAGAGGGATCAGAAATCCGCGACATTTGGATACCTTTTTTAGCCAACTCAGGCTTTAGCTCTCCATCTTTTAAGGCTTGTACCGACAAATCTCCATCGAGCACCAACAAATCAGCTTCATTTTTTGCAAAGGTCAACCAACGTGATTGTGATTCTTCCATCACCTGAATATCAATCACACCAATTTGTGGCATTTTTTTGCCTTGCATGGCTTTTACGATCTTTTCATCTTTGGCATCTGATGCCTTGAAGTCCCAGACAAAACCACGATAGTTGGGATTGGCCTTTAAAATAATTCGTGAGCCAGGTGTCCAGCGCGTCAAAATATATGGCCCTGTACCCACCGGTTTACCCATCACAAAACCCGCTTTGTCTCGATATTTTTCGACCACTTCACGTGCCATAGCCGATGCAGGTTGATGAGCCAATAACATTGGAAAGTTTTGATCTGGAGAATTTAAACGAATGACAAGGGTATAACGATCAGGAGTTTGTATGCCTTCAATTGGTGCATCATAGTCAAACTTACCTGTTTTTTTCGCCTTATCTAAAACCTTCTCCATGCCTAAAATGCGGCCATCGAGTAGCCAACTGTTTGGTGAGCGAAGTTGTGGATCGACTAAACGTCTAAAGGTATATGCATAATCAGCCGAGGTTAACTCTCTTTTCTTGCCCTTAAATACAGGATCATCAGCAAAATAAATGCCTTTTTGCAGGCGAATGGTATAAGTCAAACCATCTGCACTGATTTCTGGCATCGCAGCCGCCGTTTTAGGAACCAACTTTGCCGGTGATGCTAAATAATCATAGGTATATAAGGTTTCAAAGATTGAGGTATTCACATGTGCAGAATACAGATCATGTACGCCAACTGGGTCAAAACCTGTTTCTGCGACAGGGAAAATATGACGTAAAACTTTATTTGGATCTGCTGGATTCTTTGCCAATGCTAATGTCGGCATCGCACTGAACAACACTCCCCCCATCAAACACGCTGTAGCAAATTTGGTTAGCGTAAAATTCGAATTTCGCTTCATTGTAATCCTGACTCAATTATTTTTTACTAGGCTGAATATCGAGATATTGCCAACTGGTGTTCATCATTGGATGTGTTTTATACCCCTGAATTTCAGGGTGAATTAACCAATTACGAATCCGTGTAGAATGAATAATCCAAGGGTTATCCGCTTCAATTTGACGGTTCATTTTTTCATAAAAAGGTTCACGATCTTTAGGTTTCAACACAATTGCTTGTTTATATAATGCGTCATAAGCTTTAGATTGATAACAACTTAAATTCCCTTGTCCTGAGTTTGGCCCATATAGTAATTGAGCAAAGTTCTCCCCTTCAGGATAATCTGCAATCCACGCTCCAGACCACATCATATATTTACATTGCATCGCTTCTTTTAAATTATCAGCAAAGTTACTGACCTTAAACTGTACCCGTATCCCAATGGCATCGAGATTTTTTTTCCACAACTCAGACTGGATTACAGACTTTGAGCTATTTTCAGTATTAATTTTGAGGGTTAAAGGCTTGCCATTTGGCAAATTTCGGTATCCATCTGCAGCCTTCTTGTAACCAAACCGATCCAGTAACTTATTCGCTAACAATGGGTTATAACCAATACTGCTCTTATAATTTGGATTAAATCCACTGACCCCTTCAGGTAAAAACATTTCAGCTTTTACTGCTTGTCCTTGATATAACTGTTTAATAGATTCTGCTTGGTTATAAGACATGCTAATTGCACGACGCAAAGCAATTTTTTCCAAACTTGTCCCACCTACAATAGGATCTTGCATATTGAACATGGTATAGGTGATTTCTGCATCTTTGTTTGGATAAAGTTTGATTCCCTGCTTTTGCATATCAGGTTTAAGCTTATTTCCATCTAAAGCCTGAGGTACTGCATTTGATGTCAATTTATCAAAATTCAGCTGCCCTGTTTTAAATGCTAACCACCGTGACTGTTCTTCTTCAATAATACTGACGGAAACTTTGCCGATTTGCGGCATTTTCTTCCCGTTCATTTCTTTAACTAACTGATTGTCCCAAGCTGTGCCTGTCGATTTAAAATTCCAGACAAAACCACGATAATTCGGGTTTGCAACCAGTTCGATCTTGCTACGTGGCACATATTTACTGAGCTGATACGGTCCCGTTCCCACAGGATGCTGTGCAATTTTATTGCCATAAAATTCAACAACTTCTTTTGAAATTGCACCAAACGTAACATAGGCCAAAATATATTGAAAATTATAGTCAGGGCGCGTCAAAGTAATTTGCAAAGTATAAGGATCTATCGCTTTTAGGCCGGCAATAGCCGCATTGTAATTAAATTTTCCTGACTTCTTTGCATCCGCAACGACCGCATCCCCTCCTAAGATTTTGCCATCAATAAATGAATAGGTCGGAGAACGGTTAGCTGGATCTAAAATTCGTTGAATCGCGTAAATGTAATCTTGCGCAACTAGCTCGCGTTTTTTTCCCTTAAAGGCTGGATCATCTGAAAAATGGATGCCTCTTTTGATTTTGAAGGTATAGACTTTTCCTTCTTGTTCAATCTTTGGCATCGCTTCAATGGTATTTGGAACAAGAACAACAGGACGTGCTAGATAGTCATATTTCAATAAGGGTTCAAAAATGGCTTCCGCAATATTGCCACTATAATAATTATAGGTTTTGACCATATCAAAACCATCATCAGGTGCTTCAAATGCAATATTTAAAACTTTATTCGATTGTGCAGAAGCTTGAACCTCGGCCATCATCCCTGTTGAAATTAATAATGCAAGGAGCGCTATTTTAAATTTTCTAGTTTCCAAACCTTTTCCTTTCTGATGATTTTTTAATAATACAAAGCCGCAAGCAGACTTTAAATAAAGCCACCCTCACTAAAATAAAACAATCTAGTTTAAATTGAGTTTTAAACGTAGAACTTAATACAGCAATTAATATAAAGCGAAATTCATGCCACCACTCCTTGGTTGAAAGTTATCTGAATTAAATATCCTTTTAAATTCATTTTTTAAGATAAATTTATACTAATAGCGACTTTCCGAGTAAAGCTCGTTTTTATCAAAAATTCAACTCTTGGATGTGTACTCATCCATGCACATTCTGCACAAATATAATACATTCCTGATTCATAATGGATCATGTTCAGATGAAATGACAGACAACAGACAACTAAGCCACTGAATTTATGGTTTTTATTTTTTATTTATTTCTCTTATTAGCCTTATAAATCAAACACATAAATATGAATTAAATCACACTTTTTATGGTTTAATTTGCACCTAATCATGTTTTTAAATTTTTTTTTGATCAAATGTTAAATTCCCAACAAACCCCAATCAAAAGGATAATTTTAAAAAATATACTTACCGTTCATCTTAAATTTCTCCAATTTAAAATCAATAATGTAGATATTTATCAGTATTTTATATTTGAAAATAAAATTTAAATATAAATATGGCACTTGAATTGCTTAAAAAGAATCAAGCAATATCGCTAACTACAACAAAAAGGAATACTTTTACTATGAAAGAGAAAAAAAATGCTAAATCTGTGGGGGGCACACCATTTAGCAAAACAATACTTAAATTAAGTACTCTTAGTTTAAGTATGCTGTGTTTATCTTTAGCGCATGCAGCAGATAATACGGACGAAGAAGAGAAAGCTCAGCCAAAAGTAGCTAAAGTGACCGTAACAGGCTCTTCAATTAAAGGGGTAGCAGCACAGAGTGCATCACCAATTACGGTGATTAAAGCTGAAGAATTAATTAAACAGGGTGTTACCACTGTGGAAGAAGCGATGAATAAAGTCAGTGCTAACCAGGCTGGCTTTGTGACTTCCCAGAATATTGGTAAAAGTAATACCTCTGGTTCTTCAGCAAATTTACGTGGTATTGGTACCGATAAAACACTTGTCCTTTTAAATGGTCGCCGTCTGGCAAATAGTCCATTCAGTACTTCAGAAGTCAATTTGAATATCATTCCATTGGCAATGGTAGACCGCGTCGAAGTCCTACGTGATGGTGCATCTGCCGTTTATGGTGCAGATGCAATCGCAGGTGTAATCAACTTTATCACTAAAAAACAATATACAGGCGCTGGTATTAGCGGAGGTATATTTGCACCTGAAGAAGCTGGAGGCGATAAAAAGGACGTCTCTATTTTTGGTGGTTATGGCGATTTAGATGAACAAGGTTTTAATGTCTATGGTGTTATCGATTATCGTAAAACCGACCCAATCTGGGCTAAAGATCGTAAAGTCAGTAAACGTGGCGGTTTAATTCCTGAACTCGGTATGGCAATTGGATCGACAGCTGGATTCCCTGCAAATATCGGTGATTCAGGCGTTGGTATTGTTAACCCGTATATCAACGATAACTGTAATAATGCACCAAATACATTTGTCTCTGGTACACGCTGTTTACTTAATACCCAAGCATTGATTGGTATTATTCCGGAAGAAGAAACACTATCTGCTCTTGGTAAAGCTACAATTAAAATCAATGACAATATCAATGCTGTTGCTGAATACATCTATACAAAAAGCGAAGTCACCACTTCTATTGCTCCAGATGTTTGGGGTGGTAGCCTAACTATTCCGAATACAAGTAAATACTACCCTGGCAATGGCATAACTCCAGGTATAACTGGTTTAAAAGATGATGAAGCTGCCCTTTATCTTCGTTCTCAAGCTGGTAATCGTGTATCACACACCATTAATGAATCGAATCGTGTCTTTGCCGGAATTGAAGGTGAAGCTTTAGGCTGGGATGTGAATGCTGGGGTGACATATGCCAAAGGTGAATCAAGTGACAGCTTCAAGAGCGGCTATCTCAACATGGAGAAAGTACAAGATGCGCTGAATGATGGAACACTTAATCCATTTGGTGCGCAAGCACCTGAAGATGCAGGGAAATGGTCGACTTTTGATGTTAGAGGTAAAACAAACGTCGCGAGTTTAGAATCAACTTCTGTTGACTTCACAATTAGCCGACCAATTTTCGAACTACCTGCGGGTGAAGTTGGTTTTGCATTCGGTGGTAGTTTCACTAAGCAAGATTGGGAGGCTAAAGTAAACTCACCGATTGTCGCTTTAGTTCCTGGTAGTGGTATAGACCCTGATAAACCAATCAGTAAAGGTGATCGTGAAAATACAGCATTCTTTACAGAATTCCACATTCCGATTTTACCAACCTTAGAAGCTCAACTTGCAGCGCGTTATGATGATTTCAGTGATTTCGGCGATACATTCAACCCGAAAGTTTCATTACGTTGGGAACCGACAAAGCAATTGATGTTCCGTTCGTCATATAGCACTGGTTTCCGTGCCCCAAGCCTTTGGGAAATCAACGCTCCACAAAGCGAAACATACACTAGCGCCAGCTTCGACAATCCAAGATTTTGTGATGCTGAGGGCAAGCCAAATGATGTTAACTACGCCGACCAATGTGGTATGCAATTCAAACGCAAGCAAGGTGGTAACCCAGATCTTCAACCTGAAGAATCAACATCATATACAGCTGGTTTCGTCTTTGAACCAATCAAAAACTTAGTCTTTACTGCTGATTACTACAATATTGAAATTGAAGATCTTGTTGGTTCAATTACACCTGACATGATTTTCGACAATCTTAGTCAATACGGTAACTTAATTGTATATGCACCAGATGGCCGAATTCAGTATTTAAATACAACACTGCAAAACATGGGTGGTTTAAAAACTTCTGGTGTTGATTTAAGTCTAAATTATCAAACTCCAAATACACCTACAGGACGTTGGGGCTTCGGTATTGATGGTACTTATGTCATCAAAATGGATTACCAAACTGAAAAAGGCGGTGAATGGGAAGGCTTAGTCGGTGTTTATGATGACCCTGCAGTTGTCCGCTGGAAACATACGGCCAACCTAAATTGGGCATATGAAAACTGGGGATTGCGTTTCGAACAACAATTCACCCGCGGTTATGAAGACGCATCTGAAACTCGTGATGTTGCTGACTATACCTTGTATAACGTTGCAGGTACTTACAAAGGCTTTAAAAATCTAGAGCTTACAGCAGGTATCAAAAATATGTTTGATGCCGAGCCAGCTGCATCTGACGCAAAAAACAATGCACAGTATGGTTATGACCCTCGCTACAGCGATCCAACAGGACGTACTTACTTTGTACGTGGTACATATAAATTCTTCTAAAACATAACTTTGCTAACACGGTTACTCGTCTAACCGTGTTAGTAGCGTTAATTTATTTAATTAGTCAAACATAAAAAATGCAAAAAACACTTATATCTCAAGTGCCAATTTCACTATTGATTGTTTGTCTCACATTTCAGGAGTAGTAATGGGCAAAAGCTTTTCCGAATTAGAAAATAATTCCGGCAAACGCCTGATCGGAATTGGGGCAGTCATTCTTCTGCATCTCATTGTACTCTACGGATTAATTACTGGCCTGTCCAAAAAAGGTGAGAAAACTGTAGAAGAACCTGTTGAATTAATCATTATTCAAGATAAAAAACCTGAGCCAGAAAAACCGAAACCAATTGAAAAACCACCTGAATTACCAAAACTCGTTAAGGAAGTGCTCAAAACACCAGACCCTCAACCTGAACAAAAGGTTGTTGAAAAAGCTGCACCAACACAAACAGTGAAAGCCGTTTCAACACCTACGCCTACAGCCTCTCCATCTCCTAGCCCTGTTGCAGCACCTGCACCAATCGCTGCGGCAGCACCCGCTCCTGCCCCTGCTCCAAAACCAGCTGGGGAAACACGTGGTGCATCTGAGGGTAGCGTTGGATGTAAAGAACCAGATTACCCTCGTGAAGCTGCAATGGCAGAAGAAGTAGGAACTGTCCGCATCTCTGTATTGGTTGGGCCTGACGGCAGTGCGAAACAAGTGAAGGTCAAAAAATCGAGTGGTACTAAATCTCTAGATAAGGCTGCTAGCAAAGCATTCAGCTTATGTACATTTAAGCCTGCACTCAAAAATGGTGAGCCAGTTGAAGATTGGTTTGATATTGAATACGAATTTAAACTTGATTAATGAATCTACAAAAATTTGGAGAATATGAATGAATAAAATGATGAAATCAGCACGTATTTTTGCATCAGCAACTGTATTAGCAACAACTACATTACTCCCGCTTCAATCTGTATTTGCTGAAGAATCTGCAACACCGCCAAGTATGGTTAAAGTCGAAATCAGTGAAGATAAAATTCAAATTACCGATGATGGAACACACACGCCACCACCAAAACCAGCAGCAACCCAAGAAGTCCACAACCCGTATGGCTTAGAAGCACTATGGCGTGAAGGTGACATCGTTGCTAAATCGACACTCTTTATCTTGGTCCTGATGTCGATTGGAACTTGGTACATCATGGTCACTAAATTTATTCAACAAGCTAAAATTAAGCGCCAAGGCAAAGAAGCTGAAGCTAAATTTTGGGATGCAGCTTCAATTGATAGCGCTGCAGAAACCTTAGACGAATCGAGTGCATACCGCTTTATTGCAGAAAAAGGCATTAATTCAACCAAAAAACACGGCGGTAATCTGCTGGAACGTATTGACTTCAACACATGGGTAACTATTTCAATCCAGCGTGCTATCGATAAAATTCAAAGCCATTTAAGTGGTGGATTAGCTTTCCTCGCTACTGTAGGTTCGACTGCACCATTTGTGGGTTTATTCGGTACAGTTTGGGGTATTTACCATGCTTTAACGGCAATTGGTATTTCAGGTCAAGCATCTATTGATAAAGTTGCAGGCCCAGTCGGTGAAGCCCTAATTATGACGGCAATTGGTTTGGCTGTAGCAGTACCTGCGGTTCTTGGCTATAACTGGTTAACACGTCGTAATAAAGCAGTTCTAGATAATGTTCGTACCTTTGGTTCAGATCTACACACCGTACTTTTAAGCGGTGAGATCAAAAACAATAATAACGACACAAAATAAGAGAGGCATCAGCCATGGGAATGATGGTCAATTCAGATGGTGACGAAGATGATGTAATTTCAGCCATTAACACAACACCTTTGGTTGATATTATGTTGGTGCTGCTCATTATTTTCTTAATTACAGTACCTGTTGCAATCCATACAGTTCCGGTGAAGTTGCCTGAGGAAAAGAATACGCCTTATGAAACTAAACCGATCAATATTCAGATTGCTGTCAATAAAAATGGCGATATCTTCTGGAATGAAAAATACATTGCAGATAAAGATACGCTGATCAGTCGACTACAAGCGGAAGCTAAAAAGCGTCCGCAACCTGAAGTTCATATCCGTGGCGATCAGGTGACAAAATATGAAGCGATTGATGAAGTCATTAGTGCAACACAAGCAGCAGGAATTGGCAAAATTGCTTTTGTCACCACCCCTGTTGCCGCACCATAATCGGATGAGGGACAAGGTATGGGAATGAATGTCGGTTCCGATAAAGACGATGATGTTATGTTGGACGTCAACATGACGCCATTGATCGATGTGATGTTGGTTTTGCTCATTATGTTTATTATCACAATTCCAATTCCAAATAACTCGATCAATATTGATTTGCCAAACGGTACGCCACCGCCAACCAATGAAAAGCCGCCTGAGCCGGTCACTTTACGGATTGATGCGCAAGGTAAATTATTTTGGAATGGTCAACCCGTTGCCAATAAGCAAGCTTTAGAAACACTTTTTGCTGGTGTTGCACAACAAGCAGATCAAGATACGATCAAAGTGCAACCTGACAAAATGACAGAATATAAAGATGTCGCTATGGTGATGGCAGCAGCACAACGTTTGAATGTCAAAAAAATTGGGGTCTCAGCAAATCAATAATTGCTCCCCAACAAAAAAAGCCAACTGATCACCTCAGTTGGCTTTTTTAATTCTTCACAGAAATCTATACAGTTAGTGACTCAGAAAGAAACTCTTAGTATTTATTAAGTATTTTTCTGCTTCCAAAATTCATATAGCTCATGATCACAATTTGGCTTTAACTGACTAAAACTCAACCCTTGCTGTTCATGAGGTTCATGTCTTAATTTTTCGGCAATCTCTGCTGTAGATAAGCCATAGGCTTCTGCATCAGCATTTGAATAGGCATACACAATTTTTTCAACTCCAACCATTCGCAGAGCTGCCAAACACATTGGACACGGTTGTCCGCTCGCATAAACGACACAGTCCTTCAAAGACGTCGTATTTAAATTTTGTGCGGCTTGTCTTAATGCATTTAACTCGGCATGAGATGTCGGATCGCCTGAGATTAATATTTCATTCACCCCTGTACTCACCACAGCACCATGCTTAACGATCACAGCACCAAATGGTCGCCCACCTTGCTCAATATTTTCTTTCGCAAGTTGAATCGCAAGTTCTATAAACGCATGATCCGTCATAATTACACCCAATCATTGTCAATATATAGAGTTAGCCCATTATGCCAATACAGGAACATCAATCCATAACGCCTCTGGAAAGAGTTTGGCTAAATATGCTTTTAAATATTCAGCAGTATCTTTAGAAATCAATGCATCTTGCGATTCATCATTTAAATTATAAGCCAGTGCATAAAGCGCCAAGCCACGACTTTTTAGTGCTTCCAAACTTAAAATCGTATGGTTAATGCTGCCCAAACGCCCCGAAGTCACCAAAATAACGGGATATTGCTTCTCTACAACATAGTCGATGGTTAAAAGGTCCGTAGTCAATGGCACCATCAACCCTCCCGCACCTTCGAGTAAAACGTTGTCATATTTTTCAGTTAAACGTTTTGTCGCGTATTCAATTTTAGCAAAATCAATGTCACGTCCATCGAGTTTGGTGGCGAGATGTGGCGACGCAGGATAACTAAATATTTCAGGCATCGTAAGTTTGGTTTCATCTTCGACCAACAACCCTGTACCCATAATTTGACGATGTTGTTCTATATCCTCAGAAATATCGACATTGCCTGTTTGGATCAACTTTTGCGTGATCGTTCGCGCCCCTTGTTCATTCCATATTTTAGCCAAATAGCCCGTGGTATATGTTTTACCGATGCCTGTATCGATCCCACTAATGAAATAAACTTGCCCTGTCATGGCATTCTCCGTGCAATACAAAAAATCGGATGATAGGTCAGTGTATAACGCATCTGCCCAGATTCATCACGCAAAGAAAACTGTTGATATGCTGAATAAAAATCAAAGAGCGATTGTTTCGTCCAACGAAAATGTGAGGCTGTCGCAGTCACACCTGTCGCTTTTAAATGCTGCAAAACCTGCTTTGGATGATCAAAATATAATGCCGCTGTCTGCTCTGAAAGATGCAGAATTTCAAAACCATTTTGACTTAATATAGCTTGAAGCATGTCGATATCGAGGTAGTCCAAACCCTGCCCAGTCAAAGCTTTTATTTCCTGTAAATTCTGCTGTCCAAAGGTCGAAAAACAAAAATATGCCTCTGGATTTAAACTTTGAAAGGCTTTTTCGACAATGCCCGCAAAGTTCCCTACCCATTGCAAAGCCGAACTCGATGCGATCAAGTCGATATGCTGTGGAAATTCAAGTTGTTCGATATCTCCAAGTCTGTACTGAATCTGTGGACTTGACGGAAAATGCTGTTGAATTTCTGCATATAGATCATTTAAAACCATACGATTGATTTGCATATTTTCCAGCATTAAATGGCTTAAATTCCCCGAGCCACATCCAATTTCAAAAAGCGTTTCCACAGGATGATTTTGCAACTTTGGATAATACTGCTGCATCAACTCAAATAAATGTTGAGCAATCTCTTTTTGTGCTACGGCATGTTCAGCATAGCTGTGCCCTGCCTGAGCAAAGCGTAACGCCACTTGGGATTTATCAATCTCAAAATTATTCACAAGTCACTCACAACAATTGAGTCAACTGATCAAGATCTGTTTGTGCAATCTGAGCAGTGAGTGAAATGCGTAAGCGCGAACTATGCTGCGGCACAGTGGGTGGACGTACAGGCATGATATAAAAACCTGCCGCTTGCAAAGCTTGAGCCTTAGCAACAGTTTTATTCGACTCGCCAATAATGACGGGCACAATATGTGATGTAGATGGACAATCAAAACCTTGGGATTGCACCGCTTGTTGCAAATTTTGACTGATTTGCTGTAAATGGTGACGCTCTGCTTTTAAATTTAAAACGTTCTTGAAAATAAAATCTGTCCACACCATACAGATCGGGGGCTGTGCAGTACTAAAAATCAACGGTCGCATCGAGTTAATCAAATAGTCACGAATAATCGAATGACAAATGAGATACCCCCCTATTGAAGCCAGTGCTTTACCAAATGTACCGACTAAAAGATCAATATCATCCATCACCTGATATTGCTCAGCACAGCCTAAACCACGCTCACCGCGCACACCGATTGCATGCGCCTCATCGACATACAACATCACTTTGGAAAATTGTTTTTTGATCCGTACCAATTCAGCCAAATCAGTTTCATCACCATCCATACTGAAAATCGATTCAGTCACCACAATGATCCGCTCAAAAGCCTCATCTTCATGGTATTTACATAAAAGCTGAAATAGATGCGCCAAATCATTATGGCGATAACGTACATATTTCGCACTCGATAATCGGATGCCATCAATCATACTGGCATGAATCAGCTTATCCGCCAATATCAAGGTTTTACTGTCTGCCAGTGCAGGTAAAATCCCGATATTCATGTGATAGCCGCTGTTAAATAACAGTGCTGATCGGCCATGAAAGGCATCACTTAATGTTGATTCAAGTTGCTCATATTCTGGAAAATTCCCCGTCAGCAACCGCGAAGAGGATGAACTCATCCAACGCTGTGCGTTCGGGGTTTCATCAAAAAATTGTTCACGTAGATGTTGGTTTGAAGCCAAACCTAAATAGTCATTTGACGCTAAATTCAACATGTTGTGATCGTGAATACTAATGTAACGATCGTGCTGATGATTTGAAGTGAACTGACGTAAGTTGCCTTGCTGTTTTAGTTGATCAAGTTGATCTGAAAAATGGTTGAGCAGATTCATGCTGGCTGCTCCATGTTTTTCACCACCTCAACCATTTGTTCTAGCAAAATTTTTAATTCATGCTCAGAAATAATATATGGCGGCATCACATAAACTAGCTTACCGAATGGACGAATCCAAATGCCACGACGGACAAACTCCTGTTGTAGCATTTTCATATCTACATTGAAGGTCAATTCCACCACACCAATAGCACCAAGTATTCGCACATCTTTGACATGTTCAAGCGATGAAAGTGCTAGTAAATGAAACTTCAATTGAGTTTCGATACGTCGAATATTGGCTTGCCAATCTTGAGAAAGCAGCAGTTCGGTACTTTTTACAGCCACAGCGCAAGCCAAAGGATTTGCCATAAAGGTTGGGCCATGCATAAACACGCCGGCTTCGCCTTGGCTAATCGTATTTGCGACTTTCTGCGTAGTCAGGGTTGCAGACAAGGTCATATAACCGCCTGTCAGCCCTTTACCAATACACATAATATCTGGCTCGACTGCAGCCCATTCCCAAGCAAAGAGTTTTCCTGTTCGCCCAAAGCCAGTCGCAATCTCATCAAAGATCAGCAAGATATTGTATTGCTTGCAGAGTAATTTAGCTTGACGCAAATATTCAGGATGATAGAAACGCATACCTCCTGCGCCTTGTACAATCGGCTCAAGAATCAATCCCGCAATATTTTCATGCTGTTCAATCAGAGTCTTTTCTAGTTCAGCAATATCCGCTGAATTCCACGCTTGGTCAAAGCCAATTTGCGGCGCAGGAACAAAAATTCGATTTGGCAAACTTGGGCCAAAAATTTGATGCATCCCTGTCACGGGATCACACACAGACATCGCATTCCAAGTGTCGCCATGATAGCCAGAACGTGGAGTGACAAAATTGGTTTTATTCGGTTGATGCAAAGACGCCCAATACTGCACTGCCATTTTCAAGGCTACTTCGACAGCAACCGAACCTGAATCGGCAAAGAAGATTTTATCTAAACTGGGCGGGGTGATTTTTAACAGTAATTTAGCCAGTTGAATCGCGGGATCATGTGTCAATCCACCAAACATGATATGAGACATCTGTTGCAGTTGATCGGTCACAGCTTGATTTAGCTCAGGATGGTTATAACCATGAATCGCACACCACCATGAAGACATACCATCAATCAATTGACGACCATCTTCAAGCTCAATCATCACCCCTTGCGCACGTTTCACTTTAAACGTTGGAAGGGGCTGAGTCATCGATGTATAGGGATGCCAAATATGCTGCTGATCAAATTGTAGATCGGTTAAATTGGCCATCCCTCACTCCATGTATCAGGCTAAAACATCAATGTGGCAAGATGTTAAACCCACGGCAATAAAAAATAAATTGCCATAAAGCCCAGCTAGTCAGAGATTTGTTCTATTTTCTTTAAATATTGGCATATTTTGCAACTTATGACTTCAGATTGAAACAATGGAAAGCCATGTGAGCCAGAAACCAATTCTGTCTCCAAAAACTTTACAGCCAAATTACGCAATAATCGCTCAACTTTGTAACTAACCAAATAATCTTGCTTAGCAAAAATATGGTATTGATGACCTGTGTAGTTTTTCAAGATACTGACATTATTGAGCTTCTCCAAACAATTCAATCCAGCTCGAAGCACATCTAAATTTTGCGCTTGAATCAAACTTTGCAAGATGATGAAATCTTGCTTGGTGCTATCAGTACCCTGACAAACCATATAACCAAACTTCTTTAAGGTAGAAATCGCATCCTGCTCGAAAGATTGTTTGAAGCTTTGAAAACTGACTTGATCCATCGCAGCAGGCCACTGTTCATCAGCCACAAAACTTGGATTTGAGCCTAATGTGATCAGCACTTTCTGTTGTTGATATTTTTTTTGAATTTCATCTACCAAAATCGTCGCCAATTGACCACCAAGAGACCAGCCAATAATCACATCAAATTGCTGCGCAAATTCAACTTTCTGTTCGAGCACTTCTAAATTTAAGGCATCAAAAATATTCCATAATTCAACCTGATAACCTTGTGCGATCAATGCCTGCTGTAAAGGAGCAAGTAATTTACGACCGCCGCCCCAGCCAGTAATAAGTAAAATATGTTGATTCAATACAAACTCTAAAATTAAACGATTCCACATAGTATAAAAGTTCAAAGCAAGTTTGATAGTGGCATTTCAGCACATCAACCGATTTGCCAAAAGACATTCGCAATCGACTTCAATAAATATAAAATCAGCCAGCCTACAGCGCTTTAAAATTTGTTAAGATCGAATAAAGAACAATATAAACTGATGCTCTATGAAAGTTTCTTCATTGCTTAAAATCTGTTTAATGACATGTGCTTTAATAGCAACGACCCAAATCACAGTTGCCGAAACATCAATACTCAGCACCAGTCAAAACAAACAAAAACAATGGGTTGGCACACCCGCACCCAACTTTAAATTGCAAGATCAAAATGGAAAATGGCACGAACTGAAGCAATATCAAGGGAAATGGCTCGTTCTGTACTTTTATCCCAAAGACAACTCACCCGGTTGTACAGAAGAAGCCAATCAATTTAAAACCCTATATCCACAATTTTTAAAAACTAATGCGGTTGTTTTGGGCGCAAGCTTAGATGATGTTGCATCACATCAAACGTTCTCTAAAGCACTCGGACTTCCCTTTCCAATTCTTGCCGACCTCCAACATAAGCTGGCGACACAGTTAGGTATTGTACGAAACTTAGGGATTTTGAAAGTTGCCAAACGTGAAACCTTTCTCATTGATCCGAAAGGCATTATTGTTTATCACTACACCAGTGTGAATACACAGACACATGCGGCGCAAGTCTTGGCAGATATTAAAAAACTACAACAATAGTTTTCATGGCCCAATAAAAAACCCAGCAGAAGCTGGGTTTTTTGGATATTTTTTAAATTACATTTGAGACTGAATATAGTTTGGTAGACCAATAAGTTCGATCAAACGCATTTGCTTTTCAAGCCAGTAAGTATGATCTTCTTCAGTATCTGACATTTGCTGACGGAGCATATCACGGGTCACATAGTCACCCTTTTCTTCACACAATTTTACGCCTTGTGCAAGTTTCTCACGAACATGATATTCAAGCGCCAAATCCGCTTTTAAACAAGTCACAACGTCTGTACCGACTTCAATATCATCACGATTCATATTCGGCGTTCCTTCAAGGAACAATACGCGCCGAATCAATGCATCTGCATGTGAGCCTTCTTCTTGGCTTTCATGATCGATACGTTCAAAGATTTTACTTAAGCCCCAATCTTCATACATACGGGAATGAATTAAGTATTGATCACGAGCAGCCAGTTCGCCACCGATCAGCATATTTAAGTAGTCTACGACTTCTGGATTGCCACGCATTTTCTTCACTCCATACCCTTTTCAAATATTATGGACAAGTTTCAAAATGAATGCAAAATATAATTTTTGTAAGTTTATGATTTATATAAAATTTAAATGATAAACATACGCATTTGCAGTTCAATTCCGCGCATTTTTCACATATAAAAGAAGCCCTTGCAGAAAATTTAAGGCATTTAGAACACGAAATAATCAAAAATCGCTGGATGCTGTTTTTTGTAACAATTAACAATGCGTCTTGTTTAGCAAAAATATCTCCTGATTGATTCAACACACTGAGCTTATCGCTATGGGAAACTTTATATTGATGCCCTATGCATTGCTGTCAAAGACAAGGCGAAAATCTCCAACGAAGACAGACTTAAGCTGAAGTCCAACTTGCATTCTTCCACGCTTGCTGTTGCCTTAAATCTAGAAAAGTCCAAGCGACAAAACGGCTTTCTTTTTGTCCCTGCGTCATTTTAATGGTTTTCACATCCACTGCGCCGCTCTTCGCTAAGGCCTTTAAAAGCACGGGCAATGTTGTTTTCTTGGAAACCAGCGTACTAAACCAAAGGCATTGCTCAGCAAAATGAATACTCTCTTGCACCATTTGGCAGACAAATCGTTCTTCACCACCATCACACCAGAGTTCGTTCTTTTGACCACCAAAGTTCAATACCACCTTGGTCCGATTAACTGGCTTACCCAGTTTTCTTAATTTTTGCGTTGCTGTCGCGTTGGCTTCATCTTGCGAGGCATGAAATGGTGGATTACACATGGTCAAATCAAAACGATCTGAAGGTTTAATCACACCATTGAAAATATTGCTCGCTGTCTTCTGCAATCGAATCTGAATCCCTTTACGCAGATTCGGATTGGCCTCCACAATAAATTGAGCACTTTTAACCGATGCAGCATGTATGTCTGAGCCGACAAATTTCCAACCATAGCTCCGATGACCAATGATCGGATAAATACAGTTCGCGCCAACCCCAATATCTAAGACTTGAACGGCGTGTCCAGTTGGAATCTGCCCTTTATTGTTTGCACTCAACAGGTCAGCTATATAGTGGATATAGTCCGCTCTACCCGGAATAGGTGGGCAAAGATAATCTTGAGGAATATCCCAATATTGAATGCCATAAAAATGCTTGAGCAATGCTTTGTTGAGCATTTTCACAGCGTGCGGATCAGAAAAATCTACCGATAAATCATTATATTTATTTGGGCTGACAAAAGGCGCAAGTTCCGGACAACTCTTGATTAACTGCGGAAAATCGTAACGACTGCGATGCAGATTTCGTGCATGTAGTTCCGATTTTTGTTGCGGAAAAGATTTCTTTGCTTGCGCCATATGAATGCCAATAATCAACGGGAGAACAGAATCATCTGATAAGGCAGGATCTATACCTGCAAATTAATCGATATTGTACGTGAATTTAACTGACAATGACGCCCCAATCCTTTTATTTGCCTATCTGCAAAATCCATAACCACTTGGAAGCCTATTCTTATTTTATCTGGACATTTTTGTTTGCTATAGCATTCAATCTCATTAAACAAAACTGTGAAACATTACTCAAAATTTAAGCATGGAACGGAAAGAATCTCGTAAAAAGCCCAATCACACATGATTGGGCTTTTTACATCAAGATAAAATCTTGTAATTTAAAGATAAATAAAAAGATGTTAGAAACCATTTAAAGTGTCTGTATTCTCACCAATAAAAATGTTTAGTCTATGATGTACATCAACATCATGGACCGGATATAATTTGAGATGCTGATCACTATGTCTGACAAGGAAATACAACGTCTTGCAGTTCTACAAGACGTTCGCGATCGACGTATTACACAAGTCCGTGCTGCTGAAATCCTGAATCTTTCTACCCGCCAAATTACCCGATTATTACAGAAGCTAAAGCAAGACGGTGTTTCAGGCCTGACACATGCCAGTCGTGGTCAACCTGGCCATCGTCGCCATGATGAAGCCGTAAAGTCTGAATGCCTTTCCATTATTTCTGAACATCTGCTGGGCTTTGGCCCAACCTTGGCTCATGAGAAGCTGATGAGCATGTTTGGTCTGAATATTCCTGTGGAAACGGTTCGTCGCTGGATGACTGCCAATGAGCTCTGGATTCCGCGATCCAAGCGTCTGAAACGGCCATATCAGCCTCGATATAACCGGGATTGCTTCGGTGAGTTGATCCAGATTGATGGTTCATATCATGACTGGTTTGAAGGACGAGCCGCCAAATGCTGCTTGCTGGTTTATATCGATGATGCCACTGGAAAGCTGTTGCATCTGCGCTTTTGTGAGGCTGAAACAACCTTTGATTATATGCTTTCAACCCGAGCCTACATTGAGCAATACGGCAAGCCGTTGGCCTTTTATAGCGATAAACACTCGGTATTCCGAGTCAATCAGAAATCCTGCCAAGACAGCAAGATCACGCAATTTGGGCGGATCCTCAACGAGTTAAACATTGATATTATCTTTGCCAACTCACCGCAGGCCAAAGGTCGTGTGGAACGTGCCAACAGGACACTTCAGGATCGTCTGATCAAGGAGATGCGTCTGGAAGGCATCAGTTCGATTGCCGAAGCCAATGCCTGACTACCCTGCTTCATTGAGCAGTTCAATCAGAAGTTTGTCAAGTGTGCGAGAAATTCCAAGAACTTACATCGCCCTTTAACAGAGTTTGATGCTGAACTGGAGGATATTTTCACCTGGCAAGAACCGCGTAAGGTCACGAAGAACCTGACCATCACGTATGACAAGTGTATTTATATACTTGAGCCAACAGCACTGAATCATAAGCTTGTTGGGCAATACATTTCATTTCTGGAGTATCTGGATGGCACTGTAGCGATCATGCATGAAGGACGGAAGATCAACTATAGCACCTTCAATAAACTGGCTGGACTACAGCAAAATGCAGTTGTTGAGAATAAAAGATTAGGTTCGGTTCTGGCCCATATCCAGCAGCAACATGAGGAGTTGGAGAAACAGAATAAACGTTCCCGTCTCAAGAAAAGTATGCCGAGTCGTAAAGCTCAGAAAGCTGTTATTGAACAAAGATATTTAAATCCTGTTCTTGACTCTTGCAGTTAAAAACAGGACATTTTAAATGGTTTATCGCATAGACATTTTAATTGGTGAATAGCAGAAGAAGCTTAGACCGAAGATCTAGGCTTTAAATTAAAGCGTACTAGTTAGATATGACTCTTTGTCCATTTATTTGTGAGATTTTGCGTCCGTAATCATAAGAATATACATCTATCCAACATTCATCCCATATTCGCATTTTTAAAATCAATAAAAAATTACTTTTACAGCATTTAATGCATTCTCTGCTGAATTTAGAGCGTATTAAACCCAATCATCAACATATATTTTTTCAAATCAATCAAAGACAAAACCAAATATTCTCAATATGATAAAAAAATGCGTCAATTAAAGTTGAAGAATATGAATAGCAAGACAACAAGACAGATACTCGTCACAGGCGCGACAGGCTATATTGCCAGTTGGGTCATTAAAAACTTACTTGAATTAGAGCATACAGTACATGCCACTGTTCGCGATCTCAATAAAACATCAGGTTTTGCACACCTCGAAAAAATTGCAGCTGATACAACTGGCACTTTAAAACTGTTTCAAGCCAATTTATTGGATGAGGGTGCATTTGATTCAGCCATGCAAGGTTGTGACATTGTGATCCACATGGCATCTCCATTTGTAGTGACCAACTATAAAGACGCGATTAAAGATATTATTGAGCCGGCCATTTTAGGTACTGAAAATGTGCTCAACAGTGTCAATAAAACTGAATCAGTAAAACGTGTTGTCGTGACTTCAAGCATCGCATCAACCTATGGTGATGCCATTGATATTCTACAGACCGAGCATAATGAATTTGATGAGTCTCACTGGAATACCTCCAGTTCAGAAACTCATCAGCCTTATCCATATTCAAAAGTAATGGCAGAGCGCAAAGCGTGGGATATGCAAAAAGCACAAAACCGTTGGGATCTGGTTTGTGTCAATCCAGCATTGGTCATGGGGCCATCTTTAACTGCGTCAACACAGTCAGGAAGCGTTGAAGTGCTACAACAGTTTGCCAATGGTATAACTTTGGCCGGTGTTCCACCAATGTGGAATGGTATCGTCGATGTTCGCGATGTTGCCGATGCGCACGTACAAGCAGCTCTCAATCCCGCAGCAAGCGGACGTTATATTATTAGTGGTGGAACACTAAGCCTATTAGACATGGGCAAATTATTACGCGCACATTTTGGGAATAAATTTCCATTTCCGCGCAATACCTTACCGAAGTTTGCCTTTAAGACATTTGGCCCTCTTGCCGGCTTCCCACGTAAATTTGTTGAACTCAATATGGGTTACCCAATTTACTTTAATGCAGATAAGAGCAAGAAAGAATTAGGGATCGAATACCGTGATATTCAAAACAGTGTGGTTGAGCATTTCCAACAACTCCTCGATGATGGTGTGGTGAAGCAATATATTCCGTGAATCCCTCATCAACAAAAAAAGCCACCTTAAATAGGTGGCTTTTTATATTAAAAAAACTAATCTAACTTAGAAATCAAAAGTCACACCAACTTTATAGGTACGGTCTGCACCAATCGTGGCAAAGTTTTCATTAAATACGCCCTCCCAATATTTTTTATTGGTCACATTGTCGACATTTGCCATAAATGTTGTAGATACACCACCTAAATTTGTTTTATAACGTGCACCTAAATCCACTGTCGTGAAATCAGGTAATTGTAAGGTATTTGCTGAATCAACATATTGTTCACCTACATAGTTTACTCGACCATTCACAGATAAACCGTCGAGTAAAGGTAACGCATAATCCAAACCAATTGTCGCTGTAAGATCTGGCATACCTAGAAGCTCATTGCCTTTATTGACTAATGCTTTGGTATATTCCGTATCAAGATAAGCCATGTTACCTAATATCGTTAAACCATCACGAACTTGTCCTGAGAAACTCCATTCAATGCCTCGAGCACGTGTTTCTGCACCATCAGTAGTCGCCCCATCAATTACCATAGTGTCAGGCTTTTTAATCTCATACAAAGCAAGTGTATTTAACCATGATCCATTTTGGTATTTAGCACCCACTTCATATTGTTCGGTTTTAAAAGGTGCAAAAGTTTTTCCAAAATTCAGATCACTTTCATCTGTAACTGTTTTACCTTGACTCAAACCCTCTACATAATTGGCATATAAAGAAAGATTTTCACCAAAAGGTTTAACTACAAGACCTAAACTAGGTGACCAAGCATTTTCTTCATAACGCCAATCAGCACTATTTTTACGTTGTGAACTAAAATTCTTCAAATCCATATCTTGGTAACGTAAACCGAGAATAAATTGAAGTTTGTCTTGAAGTAATGAAATTTGATCACTCAAAGTATAACTTGCAAACGTATTGTCATTTAATGGCATGACACTTGGTGCGACCGCCATTAATCCATTTTGACCGGGGTTATATAAGTTAGTTGAATATCCACTGGATGTAGCAGGGTTATGCTGATCTGTCTGAATATTAAGATAATCTGCTCGAAGACCTAATTTGTGTGAAACAATACCCGTATTAAATTTATAATCACCGCCAATATTTGCGGATGTATTTTTAAAGTGCGCGTATTGACCATAAGTCTGTGTAGTCGCATCACCTTGTTCATTATTCAGAACCATACGTGTGCCAAATACAAAGCCTTTATATTTTTTATCTGCATAACCAGCACCAGCAAAGATATTTGCATTCGGTGTTAATGCATATTTCGCTTTTAAACCAACAAACTTACTATCTATTTGAGTATCTGAATCATTAAAATAATTTAACCCACCTTCCGGTGCCGCAATCACTTTTTTAATCTTTGCAAACGAAACCATGGCTGGTGAACCATTTTCACGATCTTCATGTATTGCATAGGCATCAAAATTTACTTGTAATTGATCTGTAGTATAGTCTGCAGCAATTGAACCCAGTGCTTTAGTATCTTCTTCTCCATCAATATTACGTTTACCTTGGCCATAGACTAAATTCGTGCGAACACCAATTTTTTTTTGTTCACCGAAACGGCGTGAAACATCAAGATGACTTTGGTAATAACCTTCATCTTCCAGAGTAGAAGTCAGTCTAGTTAAATCTTCATGTGCACGTTTAGGCGTAATATTAATCACACCACCAACCCCTCCATTAGGTGCCATCCCAGCGACCAAGGCATTTGGCCCCTTCAAGACCATTACAGCCTCTAAGGTTTCTGTGGGTACACGACTGACCGGTGCCATTCCGTATAAACCATCTAAAGCAATTTCATCACCATGCACACCAAATCCACGAATTTGGAAATTTTCATATAAATGCCCCTGATTCGTGGTCATACGAATACTCGCATCATTTTTTAAAACTTGTGCTACAGTTGACGCTTGCTGTTCTTCAATCAGTTTTTCACTATATGCTGTTACGCTAAATGGCGTATCAACAATTTTTTGATTTCCCAAAGCACCTAGGTCTGTATTGGCTTTCAACTTACCATTTGCAAGTTGCTTTTCTGCAGGTACCTCAACCTCAATCGTCTCAAGTACCGTTGTATCCGCTGCAAACACAGATGTAGCCCCTCCAACACCGAGCAACACCATAGTTATAGAACGTACTAAGTGTGTTTTTGCAAAATTATTCATCATTTCAAGATTAGTTTTACTTGAATAAGAATCATTATTATATTTAGAATAATTCTTAACTGCATCATGAATCCCGATGATTATATTTTTTTAATGAAAAATATAAATATTCATTTTTTATAAATTGTAGATAAGACAAATGTAAATAATTGTTTTTTTATTGCTTTTATAAAAAAATAAAAATACAACCTGGTTATGTTCAATTAAAGCTCTTAGGCAAACAGATGATTAATTAATATACAATAGTTTGAATTTTTACATGCTTAATTGCCACATGAATAGATAAATCCTTTTACATCCAACGATTATTTAAAAGTAAACAACGCTTTTGCGTTAGTGCCTTTTAGCCAAATTTAAATCTCCTTTTTTAAATTTTTAACAAAAAAAAAGCGACTCAAAAGAGCCGCTTTTTTCTAACCGAAGTTAAACTCAAATTATTGAGCTTGACCAGGTTGAGCCACTACAGTACGGCTACCAGAAATCGTAGCGAATACGCGACGGTTCATAGCACGGCCTTCTTTAGTGTTGTTGTCAGCGATTGGTTGATCCCACGCGAAACCTTGAGTAGATAAACGAGCTGGGTCAACGTTGTATTCGTTAACAAGCGAAGATTTAACAGAGTTAGCACGAGCTAGTGATAAACGTTCGTTTAGAGCACGTGGACCAGTGTTATCTGTGTGACCTTCGATGTTCGCTGTAGCATTAGGGTATTCGCCTAATTTTTCAGCTACTTTAGCAATTTCAGGTTTGTATTGATCTTTGATGTTTGATTTGTTTGTATCAAAGAACACACGAAGTTCCATGTTAAGATCTTCAGTCAACTCTTGAGGAGCTGGAGCAACTGGAGCAACTGGAGTTACAGGAGCAACTTCAACTACAGGAGCAGCAGGTTTCAAGTGACCGCCAAGAACTACGTTAAGACCAGCCAAAGCTGTGTAGTTCCAGAAATCTTCATCGATGTTGTAAGTAGCACGAGCTTCAGTACGTAGAGATAAAGCATCGTTTAAGCGCCAGAAAGCACCTAGACCAGCGTTACCTAAAGTACCTTCTTCAGTAGTACCACGATCAGTACCGTTTACACCACGAGCAAGAGCTTCGTCAAATTTGTATTTATAGTGACCAGCACCTAACAATACATATGGCTTAACTTTGCTGTCATAGTTTTTAGTAATCAAATCAGAAGTAGCATAGAAGTTACCGTTGATTTGAGTTTGTTTGTATTCGCCGTGATCAACGTCTACATCACCTTTAACTTGGTTATATTCAGCTTCGAAACCTAACCATGGAGTTAATTCAACACCAAGTGCTGCACCAACAAACAAGTCGTCTTGTAGCTCTGGACCTTCAGTAAGGTTGCCACGGCTGTTGTTGTGTTGAGAATCTTGGAAAGTGTAACCAAGCATTAATGGAGTAACAGTTACGCCTGCGTTTGCAGCTGCTAAAGGAGCAGCTACGAGCATTGCTAATGCAATACGACTCATTTTCATGGATTTATCCTCCAGAGATAACAATTGTTGTTCAAGCTCAAGCCGAAAAATTGGCTATCCTGAGATAGGCTTTCTTAATACCCCAGTTTTTTTTTAAGCTATTTACGCTGAATCATACAAACACTTTATTCTTTTTCCAAGTGCTTGATTAATCTAATCAAGTAAATTATTGACAAAATTACTTACAATTTCCGTTGTAATTCGGTAAATTTTTACTCAATTTTGAGCAGTGAATCGCCTATTGTCACTTGCTATTTTCATTTTAACAGCTTTATCTAAAATTGAGTAATAAAATTCTATACTCAAAATTAATATCGCCATTAAAAACACATATAACACTAAACATATAAAAATAATATTAAATTTTGGATTAAATCAATGTCTTACAACAAAGAAACTGGCTTTACTTTATTTGAACTTTTAGTCTCAATTGCGATTATTGTCATTATCGTGACGATAGCTTTACCACATTTCAACAATTTAATGGCGCAGCGAGAAGCGAATAACATCAAATCGACTATTCAAAATCACAATGCATTCGCACGGGCTCATGCCACTATTTATCATTCCAATATTGTGATTTGTCCTAGTCTTGACTTTAAACTTTGCCAACCTAACAACTGGAACAGTGGTCTGATTATATTTATTGACAGTAATAAAAACCGTCAAGTTGATGCAAATGAAAAAATATTACTGCAAGACAAACTCAACTTAAAATATGGCGATCTGTCTTGGCGTGGGACTCTACACATTCCAAGTCTCACCTTTCAGGCTAGCTCCGGTTTACCCAATGGTTCAAATGGCAGTTTCTACTACTGTTCGAAATCAACGCTTCAACCGATCCGAGCAGTCTTAAGTCGAATGGGACATATCCGATTTGAAAACCCAACCAGTTGCTAATTTGAGAACCGGTGAGTCCAAAGCAGCCTTTTAAATTTGCTTTATTCCTGTTCAATTTTACTTATACTGCTGACGTATTCAAAAATTAATGTATAAGAAAATGGAGACATGTAATGACTGATATCGTCATCGTAAATGGTGCCCGTACAGCAATGGGTGGTTTTCAAGGGAGTTTAGCCGCTGTCACTGCACCAGAATTAGGCGCAGTTACGATTAAAGCAGCCATCGAACG
The DNA here is from genome assembly GCF_024605895.1 of Acinetobacter sp. YH16056_T. Taxonomy (NCBI): domain Bacteria; kingdom Pseudomonadati; phylum Pseudomonadota; class Gammaproteobacteria; order Moraxellales; family Moraxellaceae; genus Acinetobacter; species Acinetobacter sp. YH16056_T. Next base: position 2,612,368 of record NZ_CP094545.1, read on the forward strand.
CGCGGGTTTACAACCGACAGATGTTGAAGAAGTCATTATGGGCTGTGTGCTTCCGGCTGGCCTGAAACAAGGTCCTGCCCGTCAAGCGATGCGTAAAGCCGGTCTTCCAGATTCAACTGGTGCCGTAACCATCAACAAGCTGTGTGGTTCAGGTATGAAGGCCGTGATGCAAGCGGCAGATATGATTAAGGCAGGTTCGGCTCAAGTCGTGGTTGCAGGTGGTATGGAGTCAATGACCAATGCGCCGTATGTATTGACCAAAGCACGAGCTGGCTACCGTATGGGCCATGGTGATGTTAAAGATCATATGTTCTTAGATGGCCTAGAAGATGCAGAAACGGGCCGACTCATGGGTTCTTTTGCGCAGGATATGGCAAATACAAAAGGCTATACACGTGAACAAATGGATGACTTCGCCATTCGCTCGCTTAAACGTGCACAAACTGCAATTACTGAGGGTTATTTTGCTGACGAAATCGTGCCTGTCACTGTTTCGAGTCGTAAAGGTGATGTGATTATCGATAAAGACGAACAGCCTTTTAACGCTAATATCGAAAAAATTCCAACGTTACGCCCTGCTTTTGCTAAAGATGGAACGATTACCGCTGCCAATGCTAGTTCTATTTCTGATGGTGCGTCTGCTTTAGTTTTAACTTCAGCAGAGCAAGCTTCAGCAAAAGGTTTAAATCCGCTCGCGAAAATTGTGGCTTATGCATCAAATTCACAGCATCCTTCAGAATTTACTATTGCACCTGTAGGCGCAATTCAAAAAGTTCTAGATAAATCGGGTTGGAATGTTGCTGACGTAGATTTATGGGAAATCAATGAAGCCTTTGCTATGGTCACGATGTGCCCAATTGATGAATTTAAATTAGATGCTGAAAAAGTAAATATCAACGGCGGTGCTTGTGCACTAGGACATCCAGTTGGTTCTACCGGTTCACGCATTATTTTAACGTTGATCCATGCATTAAAACGTACAGGTGGTAAGCGTGGTATTGCAGCGCTATGTATCGGTGGTGGTGAAGCGACTGCTGTGGCGATTGAATTGCTTTAATCCTCTGCTGACTCCCTTCACAAAGGACGATTTAGAGGGAATATTCTTTAATCCTCCCCTAACCCCTCCTTTAATAAAGGAGGGAGACTGAAAATCCCTCTGTAAGAGGGATTTTTTATGCTTACATTTTAGACATAAATTGTTCCCATACTGCTCAGCAAGGGCTCATAAAAATAAATGTCGACATAATAAAAATGGATGACCTTTATGCAGCTCAATCAATACTTGAATTTTCAAGGCAATACCGAGGCAGCCTTTAATTTTTATCGTTCTGTATTTGGTGGAGAATTCCTCAATGTGATGCGTTATGGTGATATGCCTGCTGAGGAAGGCATTTCTTTGTCCGATGCAGATCAGCAAAAGATTCTGCATATTTCCTTGCCAATCAATGAATTTACCGTGCTGATGGCCTCTGATGTCAACGAACAATTTTGTGCACAAACCAATCAACCCTTTACCGTAGGCAGCAATCACTATATTTCGATTAATTTAGACAGTAGTGAACAAGCTGAAGCCAAACGACTGTTTGATGGCTTGTCCAAAGGAGGCTCTATAGAAATGCCTCTCGAAAAGACCTTTTGGGGTGCGCTGTATGGCGCATTTACCGATCAGTTCGGTATTAAATGGATGGTCTTGCCAGCTTAAAAACGAATAATCACTCATTAAAAGTATTTTGATCAATAAAAAAGCCTCCGAATGGAGGCTTTTTTTATCAATCAACGTACTTAAGCACCTGTTTGATAATGCGCTTGCGGCACAGCAGTTGAAGCTTGGTATGGATTGGTAAAATCACCTAAACCAGCAGCAGCTTCAGCTATATCTTTACCTTCTTTCACCACAAAAGTATCGAAACCTGAACGCTTCATGTAGTTCAACACGTCTTTGAATACATCACCTGTCGCACGTAGTTCTCCTTGGAAACCTTGGCGACGTAACAATGCAGCAAATGAGTAACCTCGACCATCGTTAAAACCGGCAAATTCGATGAAAATAGCATCTAACTGGTCAAGCGGGAATTCATTGGTTTCAGGTGAAGCATCCACCGTTACGAAAAGTGCTTTTTTACCAGACACATTCGCAAGTTGATCTAACTGCTCAACTGTTAAAACCACGTCACCTTGTGGCAACACACCATCTTCACCAATGACTTGGTAAGTATTGTCTGCAATCGAGCCATCTTTAGAGAGGACTTGTAGTGCTGTATTAAGCATATGCACGCTCCTTAAATGGTTGAATGCCAACACGGCGGTAAGTATCAATAAACTCTTCGCCTTCAGCACGAAGGTCTAGATAAGTATTTAAGATCTCTTCGATGATGTCAGGTACAACTTCAGCTGCAAATGATGGGCCTAAGATGTCACCAATCGATGCATCATGATCGGCATTACCACCTAAAGTGATTTGATAGAACTCAGCACCCTTTTTGTCTACACCTAAAATACCGATGTTACCGACATGATGGTGACCACACGCATTCATACAGCCAGAGATGTTTAGATCCAATTTACCTAAATTGTAAATGGTGTCTAAGTCATCAAAACGACGTGTAATGGCTTCAGAAATTGGAATCGATTTCGCGTTCGCCAATGAACAGAAATCACCACCAGGGCAGCAAATGATGTCGGTTAAGAAACCGATATGCGCACGTGCAAGATTGTGTTGATCAAGGATCTTCCATAGATCAAACAAATCTTTTTGCGGTACATCTACAAGCGCAATATTTTGCTCATGTGTGGTACGGAACTCACCAAAGGTATATTTATCAGCCAAGTCAGCAATTAGGTTCATTTCTTCAACGGTCATATCGCCCGGTGCAATACCCGCACGTTTCAAAGAAATCGTAACGATGCGATAACCTTTGACTTTATGTGCATTGGTGTTGATGTTGAACCATTGTTTAAATTTCGGCTCTGCGGCAAATTGCTCTGCGAAGTCTTCATCTGCATAATCTTGGTAATCAAATGGTGTGAAGTTCTCATCCATTTTCGCCAAGGTATCAGCATCAATTTTTAACGTTTTGATGGTATGTGCAAATTCAGCTTCCACTTTCTCTGCAAATACTTCTGGTGTTAATGCTTTCACCAAAATTTTGATACGCGCTTTATATTTGTTATCACGACGACCGTGTAAGTTGTATACACGAAGTACCGCTTCTAAATAAGCAATCAAATCTTCACGTGGCAAGAAGTCACGAATAAAGCTACCAATCACTGGTGTACGGCCTAAACCACCACCAACTTTGATTTTATAGCCAATCTCGCCTGCTTCATTTTTCACGATATACACACCGATATCATGGAAAGACGTTGCCGCACGATCAGTTTCTTCCAGTGCTGAAACTGCAATCTTGAACTTACGTGGCAAGAAAGCGAATTCTGGGTGGAAAGTTGACCATTGACGAATCAATTCACACGTTGGGCGTGGGTCAGCAATTTCACCCGCAACCACACCTGCATATTGGTCAGTAGTTGTGTTACGAATACAGTTACCCGAAGTTTGAATCGCATGCATTTGAACAGATGCGAGCTCTTGTAACATATCAGGCACATTTTCTAGTGCAGGCCAGTTAAACTGAATGTTTTGACGAGTAGATACGTGCGCATAACCACGGTCATAGTCCTGAGCCAATGACGCAATTTTACGTAATTGTTTAGAATTCATCAGGCCATAAGGTACTGCAATACGTAGCATCGGTGCATAACGTTGTACATAAAGGCCGTTTTGAAGACGCAGTGGACGGTATTCATCTTCCGTCAATTTACCTGCTAAATAACGTTCCGTTTGATCACGGAACTGTGCAACACGTTCATTAACCAGTTGCTGGTCAAAATCAGTATATAAATACATGGCGTACAGCTAGTAATTTCTATTATAACAATGCACAGCATAACGAGATTTTATCTATCAAGAAAATGCGTTTTTTACATATTTAATAGCGATTTTATTGATAAGACTGTCGCAATTTCACTGATATAGCGGATTTCGGTCCTTTACTTTTTATTTATTAATATATTGAATTATTTTTCTATTACTTAGCATAAATTTACATAAAGAATTTCAGCTAATAAAAAGCCCGATAAATCGGGCTTTTTATTTAGCGATGTAAAATCACTTATTTTTTATCTGGTAAAGCATACGCAACAAGGTAATCACCAAGTTTTGTACCAAATGAACCATGACCACCAGCCATGATCACAACATATTGTTTACCATTTGCTTCATAAGTCATTGGAGTCGCTTGACCACCTGCTGGTAGACGACCTTCCCACAAAGTATCACCATTCGTTACATTGATTGCACGGATATAGTTATCTTGTGTTGCGCCTACAAACATGACATTACCAGCAGTCGAGATTGATCCACCAAGACCCGGTACACCAATTTTCACAGCAGGTAATTGGAACAATTTCGGTAAACTATCACGAATTGTACCAATACGTTTTTTCCAGACCACTTCATGTGTATTTAAATCTACACCTGCAGTAAAGCCCCATGAAGGTTGTTTACAAGGTAAGCCAAGTGGTGACAAGAAGGCTTTGATTTCCACACCATAAGGTACGCCATACATCGGTTGCACGCCTTGTTCAGTACCCGCACCTTTCGCAGTTTGCTCACGGTTTGGATCTGTAGGAATCAACTTAGTCACAAATGGCAAGCCAATTGGGTTCATCACAGCAACTTGACGGTCTTGGTTCACCGACATACCACCCCATTCAAATACCCCAAGGTTACCTGGGAATACCAATGTGCCATTTTCAGAAGGTGGTGTATAAATACCGTCGTAGTTTAATGATTTGAAATACACACGACACATCAACTGGTCAAACATAGTGGCACCCCACATTTGTTTATCAGTCAATTTATCTTTTGGTGCTAAATCAAAATCAGAGAATGGTTGAGTTGCAGAATAATGCTCACCTTTAGTTTGTGGACCACGTTTTACAGTTTGTGGAACCGCTTTTTCAGTGATTGGCACAATCGCTTTACCGGTACGACGGTCAAGGACGAATGCATTACCTGTTTTGGTTAAGACATAGATCGCAGGAACAGTATTACCTGATTTATCTTTGATATCTGCCAATGAAGGTTGTGATGGTACATCCATATCCCACAAATCATGATGCGTGGTTTGGAAATTCCAAATTAATCTACCTGTTGATGCATTTAATGCCAACATTGAGTTTGCATAGCGTTCATCTAATGGCGTACGGTGACCACCAAAAATGTCTGGTGTGCCTACACCTGTTGGCACATAAACGATGTCAAGTTTTTCGTCATATGCTAAAGGTGCCCATGCATTCGGTGAGGCTACAGAGTATTTTTGACCTTCGCCTGGCATGGCATTTGGATCTTCCGCCCCTGTATCAAAGATCCACAATAATTCACCGGTATTGACATCATAACCACGGATGACACCAGATGGCTCTTTAGTCGAGAAGTTATCGGTAGTTGAACCGCCAATCACAATAGTTGTACCAGTAATCACTGGAGGTGAAGTTGGGATATAACCGCCCGGATACGGATAAGGCATATCTTTTTGTAGATCGACTTCGCCGTTATGACCAAAATCACTACATGCTTTACCTGTGTCAGCATTGACTGCAACCAAACGACCATCATTTACAGGCAAGATCACTTTGCGCGGACATTCAGTTGAAGTCGAGCGTTTGTTCTCTAAGCTTTTTGCAAACTGAGTGGTATTTGCTGCGTCAAAATAAGACACACCACGACATGTTAAATGTTGATAGGTATTGTCCGCTTTAAGCTTAGGATCGAATGCCCATTTTTGTTTACCTGTCGCAGGATCAAGTGCAATTAAACGTTGGTGAGTTGTACACATAAACATGTCATTGCCGACTTTAATCGGAGTGACTTGGTTTGTGGTTTCACCTGAGTCATTTTCTGTTGGTAACTCACCTGTACGGAAAGTCCACGCTACTTCTAAATCTTTAACGTTGTCGCTATTGATTTGGGTGAGTGGAGAATAACGTACACCACCTTGTGTACGACCATAGGCAGGCCAATCTTCAGGAGCAATACCCTCAATCGCTTTGGCTGTTTGAGGTTGTGCATTTTTAATTTCACCGTGAATTTCTTGCGGATCATTAAAAATTGAATAGATCATCACGATAATCGCAATCACCAGTGTGCCTGATAATGTAATTTTCGCAGTTTTGCCATTTTCCATACCGCGTGTCACGGCAGGAATCAGTAACCAAAGGCCCAATAAGCCTAAAATATCAAAACGCGGTGCAAGTGCCCAAAAGTCAGAACCTGCCTCCCAAAGTCCCCAAATCACTGTACCCAGCATCAACGCTGCATAAATGTATAAAGAACTGTTTTGAATTTTTCTTAAGTATATTGCTGAAGCCAGCATTAACAGGCCGGCGATAATGTAGTACCAAGAACCGCCAAGGACTGCCAGCCAGATACCACCAATCAATAGAACTAAGGCGAAAATTGCCATCACAACGACGGTAAATGTTCGCATCCCAGTTCCAGTAGATGGGTTGCTCATGTTGACCACCTCTATTGTCGAATGTTGTATTTGGTGCGTGAAACACATTCAACACACCACCGTTTTTATGTCGCAAAGAGAAGTTGTTACAAAAACAATTCAAGGGAAAATATCGTAATTTTTCTCAGAATTACCGAATTGCTTTTATAAGAACTCTAATTTGACATCAATTAAAATGCTGTTTGAAATTTGATACCGCCGACCCACGCATTCTCACCATTTTTGTAAGCACCGACGTGACGGATATATTGAATATTTGGACGAATAGTCAGCCAGTTTGCTGCATGAATACCGTAGTAAATTTCTGCGTCATACTCTTCACTTTGTAGACCGCGTGCATCAACGCTGTTATTGGCAATATTGGCATCATTCACATCATCATTAATGCTGATACGACCTAAACCAATCGCAATTTCATCCTGAGGACGTGCATCAAATGCACCTTTGTAGACCAAGCCAATGTTTTGCATATCACTCACATTGTTGGTGTCTGAGTCATGCACAGTCACATTCACAAAACCGCTTAAGCCACGTGAGGCATCGTCTTTGTGTGCTGTCAGTTGTTGTTTCGCCACAATCCAACCACCTTGATGGTGATCTTTTTCATTTACTGGGCTATCAATGACATCGGCATCAGCGGTACTGTAGTAGTAACCTGCACGGTATTCACCCGGTAGCTTTTGTGTCCCCACTTTTGGAGTCCACACCACTTCAGCAGGAATAATCGCACCTTTAGAACCATCAGTACTCAAGTTCCAACCTTTACCACGTTTTAGATTTTCAGGGTTGTATTCATAAACCCCGACTTGTGCGTAGAGTTCAGGCTGAATGTTATATTTCACGCGAGCAGCCCATTGGCTAACTGGCCAGTTGTACCATTGGTCACCAACCCAGTTACCCACTTGTGAACCACAAAGTGCTAGGTTTTGAAAGTCACAGTCAAAGCTGTTGAAATCTTCACCTTCACCAAAACGACCGACTTTAATATCTAATTTTTGGTCTAAGAATTTTTTCTTGATCCAAAAATCAGTCAAACGCCAAGTTTGACCACGACCCCACACTTCTTGTGTTGCACTTAAATGACCATTTAATGCATCTGAAGTTTGAGACAATGAACGACCATTACGTTCAGTGATATTGATTTGTGCTTCGGTATCTTTCCAACCCGCAATTTTTTCTAAATCGAGATGTGCCCCGATCGCGAATTGGTCCGCATATTCAGTGCCATGACCAGAAGCATGCTTTGCATCTAACAAAGTGGCTAATTCGCCACCATAACTAAAACTAAAATCGTAACCTTTCTGTTGAAGCGCTGTTCGTTGACCGTTCCAATCACCGAACATCCATGGGCTTTCAGAACTGAAAGCATCTGCAGTAGTTGCCGCTTGGGTTGCTGAACCCGCAAGCATTATGCCGAGGCTAAGATATAAAGATCCAAGTTTACTCACAGCTATTTTCATTTGGAGACCTATATACCAATTGTGTTAATAGCTCATATAATACTCTCACATTTGTATAATTTATTTATTTTTTTGTTAACAACTCTCAATATTTACATAGATGTTTATCTAATTAAGAGATTTTAAAGGTTTTATTGTTTAACTTATCACCTTTTTTTATACCTTTCATAACCAATTATCCGCACCTAAAGTTTTACCCACATGGGTATAAATCAATGCTGATCTAGAAAATTTAATCGGACATGCCAGTTGAGTTTGTGTCATTGTGTCGCCTTCTTGTAGCGGAACTTCAACACACCAATGCCGCTCTTGGGCCAATTGTGAATTTAGAGCTTCGTCCAAACTTAAAACTGGTTCCACACAGACATCTTGAGAGGCAAAAATCTTTTTCCACTCAGCCCATGTTTTGGTTAGTATTTTTCGGGCAATTGCATGCTTAATTTCAGTCTGGTCTTGCGGATCAAATGACATGCCTTGCGTTGCTAAAGCGGGTAAATCTAGAATTTGCGCCAATCCATGTAAAAACTGTGGCTCCAAACCACCTATAGACAGATAACGACCATCTTGGGTTCGATAATAGTCATAGAAACTTCCGCCATTCAGATGTGCCGTCTCTGCCGCGGTTACCGCATTGGCAGCCAATACGCCAGCTGCAGCCATATTGTTCAATGCGACAGCGCAATCGGTCATGGAAATATCAATATATTGTCCTAAGCCGCTACGGTAACGCTCAATCACCGCAGCTAAGATGCCAGTAATCGCATGCATTGATCCGCCTGCCACATCGGCGATTTGAATCCCCATCGGTGGCGGGCCACTATCTTGGCGTCCGCTATGACCTGAAATACCCGATAAAGCCAAGTAGTTGATGTCATGCCCTGCACGGTCTTTGTAGTGCCCAGTTTGACCATAACCCGTAATCGAGCAGTAAATAAGTCGCGGATTAATTTCGGCCAAAACTGCATAATCCAAACCCAAGCGTTGCATGACACCTGGACGAAATTGTTCTACCACGATATCAAAATCTGAAATTTTGGCTTTGATCAATTCAATACTTTTCGGATCTTTTAAATCTAATGCGATGGATTGTTTATTGCGATTTAAATAACTATGCGCTGTGGCTTGCCCATTGGCATAAGGTGGCATCAAACGAACCAGATCGGGACGCGTCGGTGACTCAATATGCACAACTTCCGCACCCATGTCAACCAAATACAAGGTCGCAAATGGCCCTGGGAGTAATGTCGAAAAGTCGAGTACTTTCAATCCTTTTAAAGCAGCTTCCATGGATATTTTTCTCTAATTGTGTAGATTTTTTATCCATGGTAGAAATATAAAATGATTAAAACAATGTCATGTTCAGCCATTTACCTTGATAGTTTCGGCAATTTACCATGTAAAAATGGCAAAACCGCTGTTGTAAATTGCCATGATTTCTTTTTTTAGCGTCATTTAGGTCAAACATTTGTGAACATTAAAGAGACTGAAGGATTAAACATGAGTCGTGATACGATCAGTATCCATTTCGTCAACGCAGCCTTAACTGGTGTGAAACGTCTCGGCATGGATGTCGAAACTTTATTGTCTCATGTTGGCATTGAGGCTGAACTTCTACGCCAACCCAAAGCCCGTATTTCACCTGAACAATACACACGTTTTATTAAAATGTTGTGGATGGTGACTCAAGACGAACATGTCGGTTTTGATATTCAACCGCGCCGCTTGGGTACTTTTGCCATTATGTGCCAATTGATTATTCATGCAAAAACCCTCGGTGATGCACTCGAATTGTCTTCGCAGTTCTACAAACTGTTTGGCGATGAATGGTCGGTGACACTAGAACGTGATAAGCACGAAGCACGTTTAGTTCCTCAAATTCCAAAATCTATGGACCCAGACCATTTCATTACAGAAAGTATGCTGATGATTTGGCATGGTCTCGCTTCTTGGTTGATTGAACGTCGTCTGCCTTTAGAGCGTGTTCACTTCGGTTATGAACGTCCTGAACATGCTGACGAATATGATGCCTTGTTTTTTGCACCTGTCATGCAGTTTGATACACCACGAACTGAAATTACATTTGCAGCGGATTATTTAGATTTACCCATTCGTCAAAACGAAGAAACGCTTGAAGAATTCTTAAAAGCGGCTCCTGCACAGTTATTGGTTAAATTTAAAAATACTAATTCATTAACATCTCGTATCCGTGATGTGCTGAAGAGTCAAATTGGCGAAGAAATGCCAACCTTGAACGATGTTGCTTCAATGCTGTATCTATCGCCGCAAACACTACGTCGTCGTTTAGCCGCTGAAGGTAAGAGCTACCAAGGTGTGAAAGATGCCTTACGTCGTGATGCTGCAATTCACTTATTGCTTAATCCAGACTTAACGCTTGAAGATGTTGCACAGCAAGTCGGTTTTAGTGAAACCAGTACTTTCCACCGTGCCTTTAAAAAGTGGACCGGTGTAACACCAGGCCTATATCGCCAATTACATGGTTATCATTAAGCAATATTCAAAAATAGCATTCTCTAAAACCTGATCTCGATCAGGTTTTTTTATTTCGGAAAATCTGCACGTTGTTTTTGACAAAGCAATGGATCGACGGGCGTGATCACGCGTTTGCCATCCTGTATCCGATACATTTCTGCCTTGGTTACATGATCATTTCGATCATACTCACAGGCTAAGCCGCCAGTCCCTTCATCTGAAGGATGAATGCCATAGATCATATAAATATAAAAACCGATCAAGCATACAAAACCTAAGCAGCCTGCAAAAACAAGCCAAGCCAGACCTTTCAACACTCGCTTCACATTTTTATGCATAAGCAGATCTTCAATATGTACTGAATCGATAGCAACTGATCTTAACCGATCCTCGCTTTCAATGTGCAGGTTGATTTTTATCTTATTCAGCAGCAAGCGTTGACCAAAAATATCAAACGACTCGCCCGTTCTCATCATTGCACCGGCTTGATTAATCCGTACACTCAAAAAACCAATAAAAATTTATAGATCATAGGGACAGGATTATGAGCGAGGCTTACATCATTGATGCCATTCGCACACCGCGCGGAAAAGGTAAAAAAGATGGTTCACTGCATGCCGTTAAACCCATCAGCCTACTGACCGGTTTATTGAACGAATTGCAAAACCGCCATCAATTTGACACCGCTGCAGTAGACGACATTGTACTGGGCTGTGTAACTCCAATTGGTGACCAAGGCGCAGACATTGCCAAAACCGCAGCCATTGCAGCAGGTTGGGACAATGATGTAGCAGGCGTTCAAATCAACCGTTTTTGTGCATCAGGTTTAGAAGCTGTGAATATGGCAGCGCAAAAGGTCCGCTCTGGCTGGGAAGACCTTGTGGTGGCTGGCGGTGTAGAGTCGATGTCTCGTGTGCCGATGGGCTCAGATGGCGGTCCTTGGGCGCTTGACCCTGAAACCAATATGGCCTGTGACTTTATTCCACAAGGCATTGGAGCCGATTTAATTGCCACCATTGACGGTTACAGCCGAGCAGATGTGGATGCCTTTGCAGCCAACTCTCAGCAAAAAGCCGCAGCAGCTCAAGCCAATGGTTATTTTGACCAATCTGTCGTTCCTGTTAAAGACAAAGCAGGCGTGACAGTTTTAGCCAAAGATGAATTTATTAAACCAACGACCACAGCAGAAGGCTTAGGCAAGCTCAACCCAAGTTTTGCCATGATGGGACAAATGGGCTTTGATGCCATTGCCTTGCAAAAATATCCTGAAGTCGGCGCAGTCAACCATGTACACCATGCAGGGAATTCATCGGGCATCGTTGATGGTGCTGCCGTAGTATTGCTTGCCTCTGAAAAAGCGATCAAAGAACAAGGCCTAAAACCGCGTGCCAAAGTGCTTGCCACTGCATTGGTGGGTGCAGACCCAACCATTATGCTGACTGGCCCTGCACCTGCTGCACGTAAAGCCTTAGCCAAAGCTAACTTAACCATTGATGATATTGACCTATTTGAAGTGAACGAAGCTTTTGCAGCAGTCGTGATGCGTTTTATTACCGAACTCAAGGTTGATCCTACCAAAGTCAATGTGAATGGCGGTGCAATTGCATTAGGACATCCGCTGGGTGCAACAGGCGCCATGATTTTAGGCACCCTGATGGATGAACTAGAACGCCAAGGTAAAAAACGCGGTTTAGCAACCTTGTGTGTGGGCGGTGGTATGGGCATCGCAACGATTATTGAGCTAGTTTAATTAACCGAACCGTACACAGCATTTGATACTTGGTATGTGTCATCCACAACCTGACCAAAAATTGAAAATAATGTTTCTGCGAACTTTTAGAAAAAAGACATTAGTTGACAGGTTTTGTGGATGACAAATGGTTTTGCCTACTTTTGCCGAAACAAAAGTAGGTCGAACCTGAATGAAGCTAAAGCACTGCTTTAGCTGAAATGAAAAAAACAGTAATAAACAAATTTGTAAAGACTCCGTAGTGACGATGAATAATTTAAATCTCAAAAATCACTAGCAAAGTCATAAAAATATTTGGATAAAATTTATGAGCGCAATTCAATTTGAAAAAAATGCCGACAATATCGTCATTTTAACTTTAGATTCTCCAAACCAATCTGCCAACACCATGAATGCAGACTTCCGCACGGCACTGGCTGAAACGGTAGACAAACTGCAAGCAGATGAAAATATTGTAGGGATTATTTTCCGTTCCGCAAAAAAAACCTTCTTTGCAGGCGGTGATTTAGACGAACTGATTCAAGCTACACCTGAGCATGCAACTGAATTCTTCAATATGATTGAAGAAATGAAAGCCAAACTGCGTTATATCGAAACACGCGGCATTCCTGTTGTTGCAGCCTTAAATGGCACAGCGCTGGGCGGTGGTTGGGAGTTAGCACTCGGTTGTCATTATCGAATCGCACTGAATGATGCTAAGGCGAAATTTGGCTTACCAGAAGTAACTTTAGGCTTACTACCGGGCGGTGGCGGTATTGTACGTATGGTACGTTTATTGGGTCTGCAAAATGCTTTTCCGCTCTTGATGGAAGGCAAACAAGTTGGTGTCGAAAAAGCCAAATCGCTCGGGCTGATTCAAGACACTGCAGATAGCCTTGAAGACCTGATGGACAAAGCGATTGCGTGGGTCAAAGCCAATCCAAAATCACAGCAGCCCTTTGATGTAAAAGGCTATAAAATTCCGGGCGGTACGCCATCGACTCCTGCTGTGGCGCAAATGCTCGCCATTGCCCCCGCTATGCTGCGTGACAAAACCAAGGGCTGTTACCCTGCGCCTGAAGCCATTATGTCGGCTGCTGTTGAAGGCGCTCAGGTCGATGTTGATACGGCGCTCACGATTGAATCACGTTACTTTACTTACCTTGCAACCGGTCAAATTTCTAAAAATATGATCGGCACCTTCTGGCATGGTCTCAACGCTATTAAGTCTGGTGCAAGCCGTCCAAAAGACGTCGCGAAATGGCAAGCCACCAAAGTTGGTATTTTAGGTGCAGGCATGATGGGTGCAGGCATCGCTTATGCCACAGCATCAAAAGGCATTGCAGTTGTACTCAAAGATGTTTCTGTTGAAGCTGCTGAAAAAGGCAAAGCCTATAGCCAAAAACTGCTAGATAAAAAAGTATCTCAAGGCCGTTTAAGTGCAGAAAAATGTGATCAAGTTTTAGGACTGATTCATGCCACTGCAGATGCTGCCGACTTACAAGGCTGCGACTTGATCATTGAAGCGGTATTTGAAAATGTCGAACTCAAAGCCAAAGTGACACAAGAAGCAGAAGCCTATTTGGCAGATGGCGGTATTTTTGCATCCAACACCTCAACCTTGCCGATTTCAGGCTTGGCCAATGCATCTCAAGATCAAGCTAAATTTATCGGTCTACATTTCTTTAGTCCTGTCGACAAAATGCAATTAGTGGAAATTATTAAAGGTAAAAACACTTCGGCTGAAACTTTGGCTAAAGCCTTTGACTTTGTGCAGCAAATTGGCAAAACGCCAATTGTAGTGAATGACAACCGTGGCTTCTTTACCAGCCGTGTCTTTGGCACCTTTGTGCAAGAAGGTTTACGTCTGCTGTCTGAAGGCGTACACCCTGCCCGCATTGAAATGGCTGCACTAAAAGCCGGCATGCCTGTAGGCCCATTGGCGATTCAAGATGAAGTGTCTTTAACGCTGTCTGAGCATGTTGCGGCCGAGACACGTAAAGCCTTGCAAGCCGAAGGCAAAGACCTACCACGTTCAGGTGCGGATGACGTTATTCAAACGATGATTCATGAGTTCGGACGTAAAGGTAAAGTAGCTGGTGCAGGTTTTTATGAATATCCTGAAGGCGGTAAAAAGCACCTTTGGGATGGCTTGAGCAAATGGCAGAAAGATAATGCTATTTCTGAACAGGAAATGATTGACCGCTTCCTGTTTGTACAGTCACTCGATACCTTACGCTGCCTAGAAGAAGGTGTTTTAGAATCGACTGTTGATGGCAATGTCGGATCAATCTTCGGGATTGGTTTTGCCCCTTGGACAGGTGGTGCACTTCAATTTTTAAACCAATATGGTTTGGAAAAAGCGCTATTACGTGCCAATACACTAGAAGCAAAATATGGCGAACGCTTCAAAGCACCGCAATTGCTGAAAGACAAAGTGGCGAAAGCTGAGCAGATTTAATTATTCATTTTGAGCATGCAAATTTTGCTGTTCAATCACATCAAAAGGAGCTTCGGCTCCTTTTTATTTTCCTTCTCAGTCGCGTGTTTGCAAACAAGCCTAGAATTTACGCGAACTCTCATCAGTTTTATGTTATAAAGTAACAAGTTTTTTGATTTCTTTTTATCCGATTGAGTAGCTTGTTATGACAGATCATACTTCTCCTGAAAAATCACCATGGGGCTGGAAAGCACTGATTATCTTCTGTATTTTAGGTGCGCTATTCATGGGTATTTTCTGGCTTGCTGTGACCAATGAACCAGACTATATGCCGAGCCAACAGAAAAAAGACAATACTCAACAGCATGCATTTAAAAATGCCCCTGTGATGTCAGAAGAAGCGTTGAAAAAGGCGCAAGCTGATCAAGCAGCTCGTGAAGCATCTGCACCGACTGCAGCAGACATGCATATGACCGAAGAACAACATGCACATATGGATGACATGAGCCCTGAACCTACTGCATCGAATGATCATGGTCACTAAGCTTTGACCCAATCTATGCAAATAAAAAACGCTTAAAATATTAAGCGTTTTTTATTTATAGCTGTCCAATTTTAAGTATTTAAGCCAAAGCCATATACATATCTTGATGCGGAATACCACAATCTAAATATTCATCACCTTCAACAACAAAACCCAACGCTGCATAAAAAGGGATAGCATGCACTTGTGAAGATAGTTTTAAATATTCACGTTGCTCTAATGTCGCTTGTTGAATGATGGCTTGCATCAAGATTTTACCAATCCCCTGACCGCGATGAGCCTTTAAAACAGCAACACGGCCTATACTGTTATTTTTCAACAAACGAGCAGTTGCAATAGCTTTCATCCCATCATGAACAATAAAATGCAGTGAAATCTCATCTTCTGCATCCCATTCATCTTCGGGCGATATCTGCTGTTCTAAAATAAAGACCTGTTCACGTATCGGCCGAGCTGCAGATGCCAGTTGCTCCCACGGACCGAATTGAATATTTAACTGCTGCATCCCGTCATCCTTTAGCATTTACAGCCAATATCTTGCTGGTCCCATTGATCATTTAACAATAATTCCAAGGAATGCTTTTGAATGCCATACATGTCTTTTAAAGCTTGAATCTGTACCAATACCGCTTGATCAGGCTCGACATAGTCTGCACGTTTGGTTGCCAAGATCATTTTATTTTTACTGGTATGCTCAAGTGCCACAAATTCAAAGACTTTGGTTTCATAACCATATGCTTTCAATAAAAGTGCACGAATCGTGTCAGTAAGCATCTCTGCTTGCTGGCCCGCATGAATGCCAAATTGCAACATCGGTGCAAGTACTTGCGGCGCTTTCAATTGCGGACGCAATTCTTTATGACAACACGGCGCACACATGATCATTTGCGCATTTAATGAATGCCGGTATGAATCGCAAAGTCCGTTGCTACATCACAAGCGTGCAGTGCAATCATGACATCTAAGCGCTCAGGCGCATAGGTACGAACATCGCCTTGGAAAAAATCCAGTTGGCTGAAATTCGACTGCTGAGCAACGCTTTGGCAAAATTCCACCATTTTCGGATTTAGCTCAACCCCTGTCACTTTAGGCACTTGCTGGTGTTTTGCTAAATAATCATATAATGCAAAAGTCAGATAGCCTTTACCTGAACCAAAATCCACGACATGTAGAGATTGATCGGTCTCTTTGATCTGGCTTAAAGCGCCTGAAAAAATTTCTACAAATTTATTAATTTGTTTCCATTTACGTGCCATGCTCGGAATAATTTGTGCTTTTGCATCCGTAATACCGAGTGGCTGTAAGAAATAACTGTCTTGATCGACATAACGATGTTTCGCTCGATCATGTCCTTGCTGCTCCGTAGGATTTTTCCCTAAGGCTGCCTGCTTTTTGCTGATGCTTAGCATCGCTTTCTTTTTATTTTTTTTGAGCTGAATTTCTTCATCCAAGGTCATCAGGTTGGCTTGCTTACAACAACTCAATAAACTTTCGACTTGTTGATATGCAGCTGCCATTGGATAGTTTTTGGTGATGTCTTGGGTTCTATAACGATATAAACAACTAAGAAATGACTCACCTTGCAGCGAAATGACTCGCAAGGTCATTTTTTCTAATTGGTCTAATTCACCTTTATACTGACTCAAAATCATGCGATCAAAACGCTGTGTTTCAATGGCTTGCTGAAAGGCTGCTAAAAATTGCTGCTCTTGCGTAGAGGGAGAAGCCAAAGATGACATAATATAAACCTAGATAAATTTGCAAAACAATTTTAAATCTTCTTACACCAAAAGCAAAATTGAATTACTATACATGTGTATATTTAAATTATTATAAAAGATACGTTATGAATGCTCCCCATCTTTTAGCTTATGACCCAGCTGAAGAAAGACTGAATTTCTATACCCATGCTTTCGGTGCGGCTTTGTCTGCCATCGCAGGTATCCTACTGATTTTAAAAGGCTCCTACCTTCCAACTGGACAATGGCTTGCACTTTGGGTGTATGCATTCAGTATGCTGTTATTGTTTTCAGCATCGAGTCTATATCACTTCGCAGAGTCTCCTGAGCGCCGTGGTTGGTACAAAAAACTCGACCATACTGCAATCTATTATTTAATTGCAGGCACTTACACCCCGTTTCTGGCAATCGCACTGCCTACCGCAAAAGCGCATTATTTACTCATTGCACTGTGGGTCATTGCCGCAATTGGGACACTATTCAAATTAATTTTCATTCATCGTTTTCAAAAGATTTCGTTGATTGCCTATTTGGTGATGGGATGGCTTGCAGTACTGGTAATGGATGATATGCAACGCTTTTTATCTGATCAAGCTTTAACCTACCTGATCATTGGCGG
Source organism: Acinetobacter sp. YH16056_T (assembly GCF_024605895.1). Lineage (NCBI taxonomy): Bacteria > Pseudomonadati > Pseudomonadota > Gammaproteobacteria > Moraxellales > Moraxellaceae > Acinetobacter > Acinetobacter sp. YH16056_T. Next base: position 2,629,964 of record NZ_CP094545.1, read on the forward strand.
GCTATCTTATACAATCGGTGCATTGTTTTATGCCTTAAAAAAGGTAAGATATACACACGCTATCTGGCATATTTTTGTATTGATAGGTGCAGGATCACATTTCCTGTCGATTTATCTCTACGTGATATAACCCACTGACACTGCATTCTTTAGTGACCCTAATTCCGCAGTTCGTAAGTTGGTATTTCGTATTTTTTTAAGAAATTACGCCTTTTTTAAAAAGATTACGCTTTTAAAACTAAGTTCAATTATTTTTAGTAAGTGTAAGGTCCACCATGGCGTCTTCAAGTGCTGCTGCCACTGAACAGCAACCAACAAATTCAAAATTCCGCGTACTTACAGCAAGTCTTGTAGGTACCACAATCGAGTTCTTCGATTTCTACATCTATGCAACTGCGGCTGTAATTATCTTCCCGCATCTGTTCTTCCCTGCAAGTACAGATCCAACAACCGCAACAATTCAATCTTTAGCAACGTTTGCGATTGCCTTTATTGCTCGCCCGATTGGCGCAGCATTCTTTGGCCATTTAGGTGACCGTATCGGTCGTAAAGCCACATTAGTTGCCGCTCTCCTCACCATGGGGATTTCGACAGTATGTATCGGCTTGCTTCCAACCTATGCTCAAATTGGTATCGCTGCTCCGCTCATGCTTGCACTTTGTCGCTTAGGTCAAGGTCTTGGTTTAGGTGGTGAATGGTCAGGTGCCGTGCTACTTGCAACTGAAAATGCGCCAGAAGGCAAACGTGCTTGGTATGGTATGTTCCCTCAATTGGGCGCGCCAATCGGCTTTATTCTTGCAACAGGCTCATTCTTGACCTTAGGTCACTTCATGTCTGAAGCTGAGTTTATGCAATGGGGTTGGCGTATTCCATTCATTGCAAGTGCGCTATTGGTTATTGTCGGTCTGTGGATTCGTCTAAAATTACATGAAACACCTGCGTTCCAAAAAGTTTTGGATAAGCAAAAAGAAGTTAACATTCCATTCAAAGAAGTGATCATCAAGCATTGGGGGATGTTAATTCTCGGTACGATTGCCGCGATTTGTACATTTGTAGTGTTCTACTTAACCACAGTATTCGCTTTACAATGGGGTACAACCCAGCTTGGTTACACACGTGAAGAATTTTTAAAACTTCAACTGGTTGCCACACTTTGTTTCGCTGCCTTCATTCCACTTTCTGCTGTATTTGCTGAAAAATTTGGTCGTAAAACGACTTCGATTGCGGTATGTGTTGTATCTGCATTGTTTGGCTTAGTCTTCTCAAGCATGCTTGAGTCTGGCAGTACTGCGATGGTGTTCTTATTCCTATGTATCGGTCTTGCGATCATGGGTTTAACCTATGGTCCAATTGGTACGGTATTGTCTGAAATCTTCCCAACGTCTGTACGTTACACAGGTTCAGCTTTAACCTTTAACATGGCTGGTATTTTTGGTGCATCTTTCGCGCCATTGATCGCAACTAAACTTGCAACTGGCTATGGTTTATATGCAGTAGGTTACTACCTAACTGCAGCATCAATCCTTTCATTGATCGCGTTCTTAATGATTCGCGAAACCAAAAATGATGATGTGAATAATCAGGTTTAATCTGCACATAATAAAAAAGCCAGCACATATTGCTGGCTTTTTTATGTCTCAAATTGAGTCAATGAACTGATGAATACTCTGTAGTTGACAGCATTTTAAATAATTAAATTCATGCATGCAGCTTAGATCCCACTGAGTAGCAATACACATCTTATGTTGCAAGACACGGTCATTCACTCAACTTCAAACTGCAAATGTCTGATGGCACGGTTCAATTTTATTAACAAAACAAGGTTTGTAGCTCTTCATCAAGAGGAACAGTCACCAAACCGTTTAGCGATAATGAACGGTAGTTTTTGATTAAACCAACTCGATAATATCAATGGTCGGTGGCACAAGAAAACGAAAAGGTACCCCAACCATCCCCGTACCGACAGTGACAAAGACATCTGCATTGTCATGCTGATATAGCCCTTTTTTATGACCTAAAATCGACACTTTTTTCATTACATAATCGGTCAACCATGGCAATTCCACTTGTCCACCATGGGTATGACCCGACAACATCAATGGTCGTCCTGGCAGTTTAGGTACCATATCAACGGTATCTGGATTATGCGACAAAATGATCCAAGGTTTATCTTGTGGCAATTCTGGCAAATAGCGCATATCGGCTTTACCAGCCCATAAGTCCCCAACGCCTAATAAGCGAAACTCATTAAATTCCACCACTTGCCCTTCGATATCCACCACATGATTACTTTCTAATGCATGTTTTAATAACTCTTGAATAGGCGGGCCGGGATATTGCTCATCATGATTACCATTCACCGAATAAATCGGCGCAATAATATTTTTCAGTACAGCCAGTTCTTCAGCCAACTTATTTTCAGGCTCATAAGTCCAATCCCCTGCAACCACGACCAAATCAGGATTTTGTGCATTGATTTTATCGACGATCATTTTTAACTGACGTTCATGACCCGAAAATAAACCAATATGTAAATCACCAATTAAGGCAATGCGTACAGGCTTTAATAATTGTCGTGTTTCATGCAATTGATATTGGCATTTTTTCACCTGAATCATGTGCGGCTCGATAAATCGGGCATAGCACAAAAGCCCCGTAACAGCACCGACAAAAATCGCTTCATGTAGTGAATAATAGCCACTCCAGCCTGCATAAAAGCTAAAGAAGAACAAAGGGATAAGTAAATACGAAAGATAAAATGCCAACAAATGTACGAAGGCTTTAAACGGATGAATCGTTTCCGTGCGTGACTGACTTAACCAAGCTTGGGAAATTGCCCAAACGCCCAGCACAGCCAACCCGATATAAAAATACATCACTACGGAATCTAATTCCCACATACATTTGCTCTACAATTTGCCTAACGAGAAAACTCGGTCACTATATTTATCTTTTCACAGCTGACACTTATACTCAAATCAAATTTTTTAGTATGTCTAACAGTATGAACTCAGCTACACCGAAACAGCAAAATTTGCCCTTCATACACAACCGCACTAAGGCGGTTTTGCTGAGTTGTAGCCTTGTTTTGACTTTATCTGCATGTAGTACCTTGCCTAAACAGCACACTCAACCTGTGGAATATGCCTTTAATACTCCCACTGACGATACTAGCCTTGCGAAAATTGTGCTGCCGCTACGTGAACAAAATCCAAATTTAACTGGTTACCACGTACTTTATGACCCATTAGAAGCCTTAGCGGCTCGAATCGAACTGATCAATAAAGCCGAAAAAAGTTTAGATCTACAATACTATATTTGGGATAACGACAAAATTGGTGCTTTGGCCCTGCATGCCATGATCAAAGCTGCAGATCGTGGGGTGAAAATTCGTTTATTGGTCGATGACAACAATGCAAAAAAGATGGAAGGGATTTATATGGCACTCGACCAGCATGCCAATATTGATGTCAAACTGTATAACCCATACCGCTTCCGACATTTCCGCCCTGTCGATATGGTGCTGGATCTAAAACGCATCAACCGCCGTATGCACAACAAAAGCTTTATTGCAGACAATCAAATCGCATTGATTGGTGGTCGCAATATGAGTAACCAATACTATAACGTCAGTGATAATTATCAATTTTCCGATGTTGACGTCATGCTGGTCGGTGCGGCATCCGATGAAATCATCCATTCTTTTGACGAATATTGGAATGATGATTATGCCTTTCCAGTACGTCAATTGGTCAATCCACACCACTATAGTTTGCGCTTTGACAGTCTCAAACAACAACTCGATGACTATAATCAAGAAGCCACTGTGGTCAATTATTTGGACTTAGCTAACCGTTCACATGCCTTTGATGACTGGCTCAACAATAAAATCCAATTTGATTGGGTCAAAGCCGAAGTGGTCAAAGATTCCCCGAGCAAAATCAAATCTAAGGCTAAAAAAGAAGAGCATCTCAACTTTCAGCTCCTCAACCGTTTAGATAAACCGGAACAAAGTGTCGATATCGTTTCGGCCTACTTTGTCCCAGAAAAAAAAGGGGCTGAACGCCTAAAAAATCTTCGTGCAGATGGCGTAAAAGTCAGAGTCTTGACTAACTCATTCCAGGCCAATGACGTGCCATTGGTTCATGCTTTTTATAGCAAATATCGTCAAGATCTCTTGGAAAACGACGTTCAACTCTATGAATTTCTCTCTAGACCTGATGCAGAAAACCTCAACACCAATACCAAAGAGTTGGCGGAAAAATCTAAAGTTAGTCTAAAAGGTTTAAGCCGTTCAAGCCTACATGCCAAACTGATGGCAATTGATGAAAAACAAGTTTTTATTGGTTCATTTAACTTTGACCCTCGCTCAGCATATTTAAATACTGAAATTGGGGTATTACTGAATAGCCCACGCTTAGCCAAAGCAGTCCACTACACCATGGATGAAAATTTGAGTAAATATGCCTATAAGTTAGTACTCAATGCAGACCAACAGATCAATTGGAAAATTAAGCTGTCAAATGGTCAAACGCGTATTTATCCACGTGAACCGAAAATCAAGTGGTGGCAAAAAGCAGGGGTGAAATTTATCTCTTGGTTGCCGCTCGAAGGCTTTATGTAAGGATTGTGCTGCAAAGGCATCCCCCTTGCAGCATGTATCACTAATTCATTAAGCTTCAACTGGAACTGGCGCTTTAAGAACTTTAGCTTGAAGCTCTGCTAATCCCTGATTCATTTTTTGCTGCACTTCTTGTGTCAGACTGTCAACAGTATGACCTGCCGAATCAATTGCGGGCAATGTCATCAGATGCGCTGTGACTTTCGGCATTTCTAAGACATTTTTGACATGTCGATCAAAGCTAATGTCTCCGACATAGGGCGCAATATTATCGAGTTCACCGTCCTGATTCACATAGCAAATTAAGCAAATTTGGACTGGACGTTCGGCTTCAATTGCCGCACCTAAAATACGACCATGAATTTTTTTAATTTTGCTGCCATCTGAAGTGGTGGCTTCTGGGAAAAAGAGTACCGGCGTATCTTGTTTTAAGAAGCCCGTAATTTGTTCTTTAATTTTAATTGAGTCGCCAGAACCACGCTTAATAAATAAGGTGCCACCGCCTTTCGCCAAATTACCCAGTACCGGCCATTTTTCAATCTCAGCTTTCGCCAAAAAGAAAACACGTGCGCCAGAACCCAAAACTGCCACATCTAACCATGAAATATGATTACTTACCCAAAGGGCTGGTTGACGTGGAATTTCGCCATGCACTTTGACTTCAAGATTAAATACTTTGCATAACTTGCGACAAAAATACTGCACATAGCGGGTATTTTGCGGGTTATTCGGGTCTTTATACAATTGATGACGATAAACCAAATAAAAACCCTGCGTCACGGCAACAGCTGCTGCACCGACTTTTTTACAATACAAATAAAATTTTGAAAACACATTAATTTGCGGTGTATTGACGATTTGAGGTTGATTCATAAACGGTTCACTAAAAGGACACGGTGCCACAATTTGGCGTAAATTTTCATCATCATATACCGAAGACAGTTTTTTTGCATTGATCATAAAAACCGAAGTCGAAGATAATATTTCCCTATTTTAATCGTTTTTAAAAATCAAATATTATTTTTATATCGGTTTTAAAGGTTAAAATTATGAATCATTCATATTCAGACAATCCCCCTATTTCTTCATGGCAAGCGTTAAAAGCCATTGCTGGTTTTTCATTGATATATGTTTGTGTGCTTTTCTTATTGGCGCTGAGCTTTCGAAGCTTTCTCTAATTGAATAGCACGACATACAGAACTTAGCCATTAATCCCTCACTTAGATTAACCCTCGTACTGCATTTTCGCCTAAAATGAATCTTTAAACAGGAGTGTGTGCTGAGTGGAAAATTTAAATCAACATCAAGCGAGCGGTGAACGCGTAATTTTAGTCAGTGTGGCAGTACAAATGCTCGCAGACCTTGATGCCGAAGAATTCCACTTACTTGCTCAATCTGCAGGTGCCAATATTTTGCAACATGTGCATGCTCAGCGTATTAAGCCTGATGCCAAATTATTTATCGGCTCAGGGAAAGCTGAAGAAATTGCAGAAGTGGTTGCAGAGCATGAAGCCGAATTGGTCATTTTTGACCATGCCCTCACCCCTGCCCAAGCACGTAATCTTGAAAGCATCATGCGATGTCGTGTGGTCGATCGCACTGAATTAATTTTAGATATTTTTGCCCAACGCGCACGTACCTATGAAGGTAAATTGCAAGTTGAATTGGCCCAATTACAACATATGGCTTCACGGCTGATTCGTAGTCGTGGCGATCTCGATAGCCAAAAAGGTGGGATCGGCCTACGTGGACCGGGTGAAACGCTGCTGGAAACTGACCGTCGGCTACTCAAGCTCCGTATGGGACAACTCAAAGCGAAACTTGAGAAAGTCCGCCAAACACGTATGCAAGGTCGTGTGGCACGTCAAAAAGCTGCTGTTCCAACCGTGTCATTGGTGGGTTATACCAATGCTGGTAAATCGACCTTATTTAATAATTTAGCAAAAAGTGATGTCTATGCAGCAGACCAACTGTTTGCGACACTTGACCCAACTTTACGCCGTCTACATTGGGATGGTATCGGCAACTTAGTTCTCGCAGATACTGTAGGTTTTGTGCGTAATTTATCGCACTCACTGGTCGAGTCGTTTAAAGCCACCTTAGAAGAAACGTTGGAGGCGACCTTATTGTTACATGTCATTGACTCCAGCAGTCCTGACATGATGGAACAAATCGAGGCTGTCGAAAAAGTACTGAAAGAAATTGGTGTCGATGTTCCGATTCTGCGCGTTTATAACAAAATTGATGTCAGTGGCGAAGATCCTAAAATCATCTATGGCAAGCCACATCAGCCGGAACGTGTCTATGTCTCAGCACATAGTGGTAAAGGTCTACCCTTATTACGCCAAGCGGTTCAAGAATGCTTAATGGGTCAAATTCAAAGCTTTGAAGTCCATCTAAAACCGGCTTATGGTAAATTAAGAACACAACTATATGCGCTCAATGTGATCCAAAATGAAAGTTATGATGAACAAGGCAACTTAATTTTGCATGTCATCATTGCCCCACATAAGTTAGAACAACTGATTAAACAGGCGCATTTACCCATTGATGAAATTTTGGGAACACGTGCGCAACAATTCCAACATCCTCTTGAAGAATTTGAAATTAAAGATTAAATCGGTTAAAACTTGATTTGTATAATTTTAACGAAAGACAAAAATGGACTGGATCAAGCGCATCGACTGGAAAGCCTGGATAGGCACTCTTGCATTAATTATTCTTTTCCGTGAAGGTGCGGTCTGGGTCATGAAGCAATTCAGTCACCCAGAATTAGGTAATCTCGTCGGACTGATTAGCTTGCTGATCGTGCTTTCATTTTGGAGAAAATTCAACAAAATTCCAGCCAGTTTGGTCGATACCAATAATAAAATCATGAAAGAAAGTGCCTTTGCCTTCTTACCCATTAGTGCAGGCTCATTGCTGATGATGATGCATTTAGGTGATGAAATTCCAATGTTTTTGATTGTTCTCTTTGTCAGCACCCTCATACCGCTGTGGGTCTACGCAAAAATGTCTAAGAAATGGCTATAAGGAGAATCAACATGCTTTCAATCATCTCTGGATTCATCATTACCCTGATCGCCTATCTTGTCGCAAAACCCATTAATAAAAAATTACCGCAAATCCCCGTGATTGTGATTGGGATGTTTTTCGTCATTGGTATGCTCTATCTTTTTGGCATTTCCTATGAAAGTTATATGGCACAGGTCAATCCACTGTTCAATAACTTACTCGGCTATGTCACAGTGGCCTTGGCCATTCCTTTAGCAGCAATGCGCTACGATGACTTGCCATTAAAAGCCGTGGGCGGGATTTTAGTCTTTGCCAGTATCAGTGCCGTTGCCCTCCCTATGGGGCTGGCTTATTTATTGCATTTGTCAGATCCAACCATTATGGCTTTTGCTACACGGGCAGTGACCACCCCAATTGCCATCAACATTGCGACGCTGCTGCATTCCCCGATTCCTTTGGTGATTTTGATTGTGATTTTATCAGGGGTGATTGGCGCAGCATTTTCACCCATCATACTCAAAAATATTCATGATGAACGTGCATCAGGACTCGCCTTAGGACTTGCTGCACATGCGATTGGCACAGCTCAAGCTTGGCAGCGCGGCAGCATTGCTGGGCGCTATGCAGCATTTGGCATGGCGGTAAATGCAGTCTTCACAGCAATCTGGTTGCCAACTTTCATACTCTATCTACAAAATATGTGACTGAGCAATCACTTTTAAATGATTGTTTTGTATAAAAAATAAACTTAATATAAATTCAAGGGTACGCCACAACACATTGAACGATGTGCTGTGGATGTTACATTTTTGGTAAAGTCACTTTTGTGCAACATGTCAACTTTCCCGAATAAAATGTAAATATTTATGCTTAGAGTAGTTGCTCTAAGTTCAAATATTACCTAGTATGATCAATAAACCCTCACAAAGTGTATTGATAAAGGATTATTAATATGATCGAAAAAAGTTTGAAATGGGCTGCATTATTCGGTGCCGTAGTCACAAGCTCTGCACTTTATGCTCAAGATCTTACAGGGACTTGGCAACAAATTGACGATAAAACCGGTTCGCCTAAAGCACTGATCGAAATTCGAAAAGATGCCAAAGACACCTATACCGGCAAAATTGTCAAAGTGACGCCACGTCCGGGTTATACACCAAAGGAAAAATGTGTGAATTGCCCTGCACCTTATACCAACCAGCCTATTTTAGGGATGGATGTATTTAAGGGGCTGAAACTTGAAAGGGAAAATACCTACTCTCAAGGGAAAATTATTGATCCTTTGGCAGGCAAAATTTACAGCTTAAAAGGCAAAATTTCTGCCAATGGTAAGCGCTTACATTTACGTGGATATCTGGGGATTTCCGCGATTGGTCGTACACAGACATGGATTCGCGCTGAATAAATTTTAAATTTATTCAGTAAATTGATTTGACATAGGTGAACCACCTACAGGGAATATCTGATGAAAAAATTAAAAGTGAGCCTCTTATTCTTAGCTGCTGTAATGAGTGGTTCAGCTTTTGCTCAAGACCTTTCAGGGACTTGGCAACAAATTGATGATAAAACAGGTTCACAAAAAGCCATTATTGAAATCCGTAAAGAAAGTAATGGCACATTCGTGGGTAAAATCATCAAAGTGACGCCGCGTCCGGGCTATACACCACGCGACACCTGCGTAAACTGCCCTGCACCCTACAAAAACAAGCCAATCTTAGGCCTTGATATCTTAACAGGTTTAAAACATATTGAAGGCACTAATAACTACGACAAAGGCCGTATTATTGACCCTCTTTCAGGCAAAGTTTACGACACAAAAATCCGTTTAAATGCCAGTGGGAAACGCCTAACTTTACGGGGTTATATGGGTGTTTCTGCACTTGGTCGTAGCCAAACTTGGATTCGCCAAGAGTAACCCCAAACAAGTAAAAAAACCGCCGACATGGCGGTTTTTCTTATTCCGAATATCTTCAAATTATTTTTAAATTAAAGTTGACTATTCTCATAAACTTTCTAACATACGTGCTCATAAATCATGCTTCTCGGGGACAAGCGATCATGTTTAAAAAAATATTATTCAGCCTATGTACATTGGGTATGATGAATGTTGCATTTGCAAATGACATTGCTGGCACATGGCAACAAATTGACGATAAAACAGGAGCTGCAAAAGCAATTATTTCGATTCACAAAGAATCAAATAATACCTATACCGGTAAAATTATTAAAATTACACCACGTCCGGGCTATACACCGCAAAAAAACTGTAATAAGTGCCCTGCGCCTTATACCAACCAACCGATTCTCGGCATGGAAATTGTTAAAGGTTTAAAGCAAATTAATAATACGAATAATTATGAAAAAGGTCGTATTATCGACCCTCTTTCTGGCAAAGTTTATGATGCTAAAGTCCGCTTAAACAGCACAGGAAAACGTATTTCGATCCGTGCAAGTATTGGCGTTTCAGTCTTGGGTCGTAACCAAACTTGGATTCGTTTAGACTAATCCACACACCAATAAAAAAGCCGCACGAATGCGGCTTTTTTATTTTTAAATACTTACATTACAGGATTATCGACCGCAAACATGCACTGATCTTCTAAACGATAGGCCATCAACTGATTGCCCCAAACACATCCGCCATCCACATTTTGGATTTTTGCTGAAATGCTTTTTCCTTGTAAAGCAGCCCAATGACCAAAAAGAATTTGATGGGTCTGAGCTGCTTGTGACTCAAACTCAAACCATGGCTTAAAACCCTTCGGCATAGGGTCATCGAGTGAATCTTTAAAACTGAACTCTAATCGACCTTCTGCATCGGTTAAGCGCATGCGGGTCAAATAGTTGGTAATACAGCGTAAGCGCGCATGACCAGACAAATCATCCGACCATAGGTTCGGCTCTTTACCGTACATCACTTGAAGAAACGCATCGACCACATCAAAGTCGTCATGACCAATCACCGCTTCCACTTCCATTGCCAAGTCTGCGGTTTGCTGCGCAGTCCAATTCAAAGGAATACCCGCATGAGTCAAAATGGTTTGCTCATTCGGAAATAGACACAGCGGCTGCTTGCGTAACCAATCAATCAAATCATCACTTTCTAAAGCGTGAATCACATCATCGATATTGTCTTTAGGATTGATATCCTTAATACCGCGAGCGCATGCCAGCAAAGTCAGATCATGATTGCCCAGTACCGTCGCCGCAACTTCACTATCCACTAATTTTTTGATGAACCGCAAAGCGCCTACCGAGTTTTCACCCCGTGCGACGAGATCACCGGCAAACCATATAAAATCTTGGTCTGCATCAAACTTAATCTCTTTCAGTAAAGCTTTTAATGCTTCAAAACAGCCTTGAACATCACCAATGACATAGTTATAGCGAATATTGCGAGTCATAATTATTTAAGCCACCATTTGATCTGCTAATGCGACAAATTCTGCAAGTGTTAGGGTTTCTGGACGCGCCATTGGATCAACCCCTGCATTTTCAAAACCATCTTCAACCAACATGCCTTTTAAGCTGTTACGCAAGGTCTTGCGGCGCTGAGTAAAGACATGTGAAACTAAACGCGCAAGCGCTTTTTCATCTTTCGCCATAATCGGTTTAACGGCATAAGGCTCTAAACGGAATACCGCAGAGGTGACTTTTGGCGGCGGATTAAATGAGCCCGGTGGCACTTCAAATAAAAACGTCGGTTTGCAGAAATATTGAATCATCACCGATAAACGACCATATTCTTTAGTATTCGGTGAAGCGGTAATACGGTCCACGACTTCTTTTTGCAGCATGAAGTGCATGTCTTTGACTTTGTCGCCAAACTCCAAGAGATGAAACAGCAGCGGAGTCGAGATGTTATACGGCAAGTTGCCAACCACGCGCAGAGGACGGCCTTCGGCAAACAGCTCGGTAAAGTCATATTTCAGCGCGTCGGTTTCAACAATGGTCAAGCGCTCAGGATGCGGCACACGGCCCGGCAAACCTGCAGCTAAGTCACGGTCCAGCTCAACCACAGTTAGAGCATCACATTCACCAATTAAAGGCGATGTAAGCGCGGCAAGACCGGGACCAATTTCGACAATATTGTCACCAGTACGCGGATTTACCGAACGTACAATTTTGGCAATAACACGTTGATCATGTAAGAAATTCTGTCCAAACCGCTTACGCGTGTGATGCCCTTCATCTTTTGGGTTTAGGGCATTAATTTGATACATAAAATTCTCCGCATAGGTTTATTACAACGATTACTGACTTGATTCAAATTCACTCAAGCGAGCAAAAATTTCTTCGGACTTGGCCACATTATCCCGAGCCGCGTTAATTACACTGAGCAATGGCTCTCTTTGTTTCAACAAAGCCATTGTTTCAGATTTCATCATTTCTTCAGTTTCAGCCTGAATGGAGAGCAAACTTTCACGCATTTCAGCATTGTTTACGCGCTCTACACCGAGTTCGGGATTACCATTCAGTTGAGCCTTCAAAAAAATATTGAAAGTTTCAAAATCTGCTAAAAAGTCATCTAAATCGTCTGGATGAATAGAATTTACATCAGTTAACTTCAGCAAAGAACTCAACATTCGTCCCGCAATATAGACTTGATTTTTGGCAATCATTGCTTGAATAGCTGAATTGTTTGCTCTAGCCATCATATCAGCCAGAATGTTATATTCAGCTTGAATACCTGGAATGGTTTCACTTACAAGAAGTTGATATTCATATAGCGCACTCAGGCTATTTTGATGCTGTACAAGCAGATCAATATTAGCATTGATTGCCTGTCCATCTTGAAGCATTTTATCAGCTCCATCACGATTCGCATATTTTTTATGCACCGCGGTCAGCGCTTGATTAAATTTTTGCTGATTATGTTTAAAGCCATCCACAGCACCCGGTAATGCAAAACGTATAAATCCTTCCGTCTGTTTTGGAATTTGCAGCGATAATACTTTTAATTCACAAAAATGATGATCTGTAGCGAGCGTTGAACATGCTGACAGCATCAACGCTAACGCAATCCCAAAAAATGGGCGAATGATCGATTTCGCCCTAAGCATCTTGTTATTTTCCTGTTTTATTTTTGATAATTTTTTACTATTATTCATATAAAATTCAAACCTTTATTATTAAGTTTCGTTATTTTTCGCACGTGCTAATTCTAAAGCCAAATCAACCGCCACCTGTAAACTCGAACTTTTAGCAAGACCAGTTCCAGCCAGTGACAGTGCTGTGCCGTGATCCACTGAAGTCCGAATAAACGGTAAGCCCAAAGTGATATTGATGGCTTCGCCAAAGCCCTGCGACTTTAACACAGGCAAGCCCTGATCGTGATACATCGCCAAAACCGCATCGGCATCTTTTAAATTTTCAGGGGTAAATAAGGTATCGGCAGGTAAGCTCAGGCTCATATTCACCCCTTGAGCGCGATAACGCTCTAGCACCGGATTGATCACTTCAATCTCCTCCATGCCCAAATAGCCATCTTCACCCGCATGTGGGTTTAGACCGCAGACTAAAATATGCGGATGATCTTTTTTAAATTTGGTTTTTAAGTCATGAATTAATATATCGATGACTTGATGCAAACGTTCTTGAGTAATGGCATCGGCTACATCACGAAGCGGTAAATGTGTAGTTGCCAATGCGACACGGAGCGTTTTGGTCGCAAGCATCATCACGACACGATCAACGCCTGCAAATTCTTGATAAAACTCCGTATGTCCGCTGAAATGGATACCGGCATCATTAATAATCGACTTTTGCACAGGTGCAGTTGCAACACCAACACTTTTGCCAGACATCGCATAATCTGCAGAACGCCGTAATTGCTCCAACACATAGGCTGCATTGTTCACATCTAACTGACCTGCGATGACAGATTTAGCCACAGGTACATGTTCCACATAAAGCTGACCTAGAGCTGCCGACGCTTCCTGCCCAACATAGTCAATCAGTTCAACTTCGAGCTTTAACTGTTGAGCACGCTTGATCAGCAAATCTTTATCAATAAGAACCACAATTGGCCTTTCATCTATTCGATTGGCTAAGCTCAAACAAATATCAGGTCCGATACCTGCGGGTTCACCGCTCGTGATATATAAAGGCAGCATGGGTCTATCCTGTGTGTGCAATAACATTATTATACTGTGTGATGCACATGACAGACCTAATTTTATTGACTAAAAATACCTGACAAAACTCAAAAATAAGCGCGTTGTACGACATTGTATGGAATGAAATCGAAAGCAAAACCTAAAATGTCAATGATCCAAATCAATGCAAATAAGAATCATAATGCCGCGCTGAACGACTGACACATGCTGCGGGTACTTCGTTATCAACCAAAAAGACATAACGCTCACAAGCAATAATCCAATCAACAGATAAACCAATAAATAACTAAGGAAAAATAAAGTGAGCATCATCAACAAAACGATGATCGCACCATCCGCCCCATGCAAATATACCAAATACAAAAAAGTTGGGCTTAAAATCAAGGTGCTACATAAGCCCATTAAATACCACCAATGTCGCAAAATAAGGGTTCAGATGTGTTTTTTAACAGATTAGAATTCGACATGATTTACTTTCATCCGCTTTTTTTATAATTTCTGGATTATCTACTGTTTATTGCTGAAGAAATATACTACAATACAGCGCTTGAAATTTTATATTTTCATTTGTGATTCTTCACGTATTCGTATAGAATCGCGTCTCCTTTTGTTTGGACAGCTTCCATAGTCCAAACCAACTATAATAGGTAGTGGTTTAATGAAAACTCTCAGCGCTAAGCCAGCTGAAGTTCAACACGACTGGTACGTTGTTGATGCTTCTGGCAAAACTTTAGGTCGCCTTGCGACTGAAATCGCTCGTCGTTTACGCGGTAAGCACAAAACTTCTTATACTCCTCACGTTGACACTGGTGACTACATCGTTGTTATCAATGCTGAGCAAGTTCAAGTGACTGGTAAAAAATCACTTGATAAGAAATATTATCGCCACACTGGTTTCCCTGGTGGTATTCGTGAAACTAATTTCGAAAAATTAGTTGCTCACAAACCAGAAGAAATCTTCGAACGTGCTGTAAAAGGCATGTTGCCAAAAGGTCCTCTTGGTTATGCAATGATCAAGAAAATGAAAGTGTACGCTGGTACTGAGCATCCACATACTGCTCAACAGCCACAAGTTTTGGACATCTAAGGGATACAGCACATGGCTACTAACTATGGTACAGGTCGCCGTAAGACCGCAACTGCACGTGTTTTCCTATCAGCTGGTACTGGTAAACTCGTAATCAACAACCGTTCTTTAGAACAATATTTCGGTCGTGAAACTGCTCGTATGGTTGTTAACCAACCACTTGAGCTTTTAGAAGCTACTGAGAAATATGACCTTTACATCACTGTTGCTGGTGGTGGTATCGGTGGTCAAGCAGGCGCTATCCGTCACGGTATTACTCGTGCATTGATCGCTTCTGACGAAACTCTTAAACCTGCTCTTCGTCAAGCTGGTTTCGTTACTCGTGATGCTCGTGAAGTTGAACGTAAGAAACTTGGTTTACGTAAAGCTCGTAAACGTCCTCAATTCTCTAAACGTTAATTCGTTTACCGAATCGGACAAAAAACCTTGGCTTATGCCAAGGTTTTTTTATGTCTTAATTTTTATGAAGATGATGCAAATAGAACAATGATCCGATAAACAAAGAGACTCAAACTCGCAATTAAGCATATAACCGACAGTGTTAGTGTAATTGTACAGATGGTCATTTTGCTTTTTTGTTCTGGGCTATCATCCTCTGCTCCATAATCAGAGGCATAACCTCCAGCGAGTGCCGTATAAAAGCCAATGCCCATAAAAATAACAGCAGCGAAAAATAATATTTTTTGTACAAGTGCAATGGTCATCATGCGGTGATGATCAGGTAAATGAATGACATGAAAATCTATCAGATAATATCAAATAAAACAAAACTGTAATTTTCGCTGTAGCGGCATTGATATTGCTAAAGTCTCCGTGATTTTACTGTCTAATTTTAGTATCCTATCTTATTCATTTCTCATCGTCTCGGATTATGTCAGTCGAAAATGCACCTCTCCAAGGGATTACGCTTTACAGTCATGCGGATGACTTTCGCTCACACTGGATACGCTATGTACTTGCAGAGAAGCAAATCAAACATAATTTAATTATTGCTGATGATGAAGACGAAGATCTTGCGAGTTTAAATCCCTACAATCAACTTCCGATGATGATTGAAAATGGCCTAAAACTCTATAACAGCAGTATTATTGCCGAATATCTGGATGACCGTTATCGTCAAAATAAACTGTATGCAGATGCACCTATGCCTCGTGCAGAGCAACGTCAATATGTATGGCGCTTCGAACAAGATTGGTTAAGACTGGCTGATATTATGCTTCGCCATCCCGATACCCTCGATGAAAAAGCCAAGCAAAACGCACAAAAACAATTACGTGATACACTCATTTCACTAACCCCCTTGTTTCAGCATTATCCTTATTTTATGTCTGAACAATTTAGCATGTTAGACTGTATGCTCGCGCCTATATTTCTGCGCCTAAAAGCCATGGGTATTGAGCTTCCCAAACAGCAATGCCGCCCTATATTTCTCTATTGCCAACGCATCTTTAGCCGTCCAGCATTTATCAAATCAATGACATTGCAGGAAAAAAATCGCTATAGCGAGCTTTTAGTAAAAAATTAATTTTCCATAAATATTCGAGTAAGCATTATGTCTGAACAGGAACTACAATTCACTCCAACACGTCCATACTTAACACGGGCACTTTATGAATGGATTTGTGAAAACCAACTTACCCCCTACCTACTTGTCGATGCGACACAGAATGGTACGATGGTGCCAGTTCAATATATTCAAGATGGCCAAATTGTCCTGAATATCGCACCTCATGCAACGCATGCGCTACACATGAGTAATGAGACGATTACTTTCTCTGCACGCTTTGGTGGCGTTTCGCAAAACCTCTATATCCCCTTTTCTGCTGTTCTAGGCATCTATGCACGTGAAAATGGTCAAGGAATGTTCTTCGATCCTCAAGAATATGAAGGTATTCAGAATGATCAAAATGCTTTAAAATCAAACGACCAAGAACAACAAGAGCAACCGAAGAAAAAACCGGGTTTAAGGTTGCTCGATTAAAGAATAAGGAAGCGAATAATGGCTTTTGATTTAGTACAATATTTTGTCGAACAAATAGAATCTCAAAAGCCTACGCTTTTAAGTCATTTAAATCGTGAAGAAAAACGACAACATTTACGTGAAATTAATGCTTTAACCTTAGGTGAATTGATTCATCAGCTCCGCAATAATGCTCAAAAGGTTTATCAAGAAATTACTCATCCTGATGAACTCTATATTCAAGAAGTTTCACGCCATCTGACCACCAATCCATCGAATGCATCAATATTAGAGCGCTCTGAACTTGAACACCTAACAACTGAAATTTTTCATTTACAATTAAATGAATTAAAGCAACTTCATGATACCGGCTCACACTCACCACAAAGCATTCAAGAATTACTCAACGGCCAAATTGAACACCTTTCTGGTCAAGCGGATGATTGGGTTTGGTCAACAAACAACCTAACAGAGCTCCTTGGTTCTAAACCAAATCTGCAAGAAGAGATATCATTAGAAGCATCAATGAAGGAGTTCAATCAAATGGTTAATCAACAACATACACAAGAAGACGTAACAACTGAAGTACAAGTACCGACTTGGTCAAAAATTGTAGAGCCAGTAGTTGCAGTGGTGATTCTATGGATTTTGGCATCTGCAGCATGTAATATTTTTGCTTAATTGACTTCATTTCTCTAAATCTATGACCTGCTTTTTAAGCAGGTTTTTTTTAATCGAATATTTAGGATATTGATATTTTAAATATAAAATTTACCCGATAAAGGTAGCCAAATAATGATCCCAGGCAGTATCGTGGACAACCTATCCCTCTAAATTCTTAAAATATTTCTGCTCAAAGGCTTCTGGGCTTAACCAACCATTTGCAGAGTGCCTTCTCACTCGATTGTAGTAAATCTCAATATAGTCAAACAAGACAACATTGGCTTCTTTTCGGGTCAAAAATACACTGCCATGTACCACATGACCTTTAAATGTGTGAAAGAAGCTTTCTGTTACTGCATTATCCCATGAGCAATATACTGCGCAAGGCCTCGTCTAGACATGCTTTGGATGCAGTTGTTCATCAATAATAGCGCTCTAAAATCACGACTACAGTGCTGTGAGCCTTGGTCAGAATGGACCATGATATTCGTTGGATACCCGCCCACAATTCAAATTATGCAGTCATTGGCTTATGTTAGCTTGGATGATTTCAGAAGAACGAACCATTCATGAAATTTTAAATAAACCCTTTTATCATCCAACTTTAGAAGAAGGGTTAAGAACTGCATTAAAGCATGCACGACGTCAGTTAAAATAATTTTATCGTTTTAGGTCGATTTATAGCGTTGGATTTCCAACGCTTTATTTTCGCCCCCTTTTATCTTTTTTCCACGCATAAAAAAACACCCCCTGAGATATCAGGGGGTGTTTCGAATAATGAGCTGGCGATGACTTACTCTCACATGGGTAACCCCACACTACCATCAGCGCTAAGAGGTTTCACTTCTGAGTTCGGGAAGGGATCAGGTGGTTCACTCTTGCTATTGTCGCCAGCACAACTGTTATGGATACTTGCTTAGTCTAATCTCAGAGCAGTGCTCTTCGTGCTAAGTTTTCTACCAAATGAGTTATTAACAGGTATATTTGAGTTGATTTTAACATAAAGCATAGCTTTATGTCTTGCGCTCGAACAAACATAATTAATGTTTGTTTATTCCTCGCTCATGTATCTAGCTTTTCAACTAAATCAAGTTTGATTGATTATATGTGAATCAATTGATGCTATATATACAACTGCTTGGGTGTTGTATAGTCAAGCCTCACGAGCAATTAGTATTGGTCAGCTTCATGCGTCACCGCACTTCCACATCCAACCTATCAACGTCGTAGTCTTCAACGGCTCTTTAGTGGACATAAAGTCCAAGGGAAATCTTATCTTGAGGTAGGCTTCCCGCTTAGATGCTTTCAGCGGTTATCCCTTCCGAACATAGCTACCCGGCGATGCGACTGGCGTCACAACCGGTACACCAGAGGTTCGTCCACTCTGGTCCTCTCGTACTAGGAGCAGATCCTCTCAAATTTCCAGCGCCCACGGTAGATAGGGACCGAACTGTCTCACGACGTTCTAAACCCAGCTCGCGTACCTCTTTAAATGGCGAACAGCCATACCCTTGGGACCTGCTTCAGCCCCAGGATGAGATGAGCCGACATCGAGGTGCCAAACACCGCCGTCGATATGAACTCTTGGGCGGTATCAGCCTGTTATCCCCAGAGTACCTTTTATCCGTTGAGCGATGGCCCTTCCATACAGAACCACCGGATCACTAAGACCTACTTTCGTACCTGCTCGACTTGTGGGTCTCGCAGTTAAGCGCGCTTTTGCCTTTATACTCTACGCGTGATTTCCGACCACGCTGAGCGCACCTTCGTACTCCTCCGTTACTCTTTAGGAGGAGACCGCCCCAGTCAAACTACCCACCAGACATGGTCCTCGTCCCGGATAACGGGACAGAGTTAGAACCTCAATATTACCAGGGTGGTATTTCAAGATTGGCTCCACCGAAACTAGCGTCTCGGTTTCAAAGCCTCCCACCTATCCTACACAAGTAAGATCAAAGTTCAATGTCAAGCTGCAGTAAAGGTTCACGGGGTCTTTCCGTCTAGCCGCGGGTACACCGCATCTTCACGGCGAATTCGATTTCACTGAGCCTCTGCTGGAGACAGCGCCCCCATCATTATGCCATTCGTGCAGGTCGGAACTTACCCGACAAGGAATTTCGCTACCTTAGGACCGTTATAGTTACGGCCGCCGTTTACTGGGGCTTCGATCAAGAGCTTCGCTTACGCTAACCCCATCAATTAACCTTCCAGCACCGGGCAGGCATCACACCCTATACGTCCACTTTCGTGTTTGCAGAGTGCTATGTTTTTAATAAACAGTTGCAGGGGCCTGGTTTCTGTGGCTGCTCTCAGCTCAGGAAGCAAGTTCCATCACCAAAAGCAGCGTACCTTCTCCCGAAGTTACGGTACCATTTTGCCTAGTTCCTTCAGCAGAGTTCTCTCAAGCGCTTTGGTCTACTCGACCTGACCACCTGTGTCGGTTTCGGGTACGATTCCAGTGTAACTGAAGCTTAGAGACTTTTCCTGGAAGTATGGTATCAGCCACTTCACTGTACAAGTACAGCTTGCTGTCAGATCTCAGCATAGAGTACCCCGGATTTGCCTAAGATACATGCCTACTTCCTTTCACCTGGACAACCAACGCCAGGCTGACTTAACCTTCTCCGTCCTCTCATCGCATTACACTGAAGTATTGGAATATTAACCAATTTCCCATCGACTACGCCTCTCGGCCTCGCCTTAGGGGTCGACTCACCCAGCCCCGATTAACGTTGGACTGGAACCCTTGGTCTTTCAGCGAACGGGTTTTTCACCCGTTTTGTCGTTACTCACGTCAGCATTCGCACTTCTGATACCTCCAGCAGACTTCTCAATCCACCTTCATCGGCTTACAGAACGCTCCCCTACCACTTACACTAATGTGTAAATCCGCAGCTTCGGCATATAGTTTTAGCCCCGTTACATCTTCCGCGCAGGCCGACTCGACTAGTGAGCTATTACGCTTTCTTTAAAGGGTGGCTGCTTCTAAGCCAACCTCCTAGCTGTCTATGCCTTCCCACATCGTTTCCCACTTAACTATAATTTTGGGGCCTTAGCTGGCGGTCTGGATTGTTTTCCTCTTGACTACGGACGTTAGCACCCGCAGTCTGTCTCCCGGATAGTACTCATTGGTATTCGGAGTTTGCATCGGTTTGGTAAGTCGGGATGACCCCCTAGCCGAAACAGTGCTCTACCCCCAATGGTATTCGTCCGAGGCGCTACCTAAATAGCTTTCGGGGAGAACCAGCTATCACCGAGTTTGATTAGCCTTTCACCCCTATCCACAAGTCATCCCCTGGCTTTTCAACGACAGTGGGTTCGGTCCTCCAGTTAGTGTTACCCAACCTTCAACCTGCTCATGGATAGATCACCCGGTTTCGGGTCTACACCCAGCAACTAAACGCCCTATTAAGACTCGATTTCTCTACGGCTCCCCTAATCGGTTAACCTTGCTACTGAATGTAAGTCGCTGACCCATTATACAAAAGGTACGCAGTCACCAAACAAGTTGGCTCCCACTGCTTGTATGCATGCGGTTTCAGGATCTATTTCACTCCCCTCACAGGGGTTCTTTTCGCCTTTCCCTCACGGTACTGGTTCACTATCGGTCAGTCAGGAGTATTTAGCCTTGGAGGATGGTCCCCCCATATTCAGACAAGGTTTCACGTGCCTCGCCCTACTCGACATCATTATCTAAGCCCTTTCGCGTACAGGACTATCACCTACTATGGTCGCACTTCCCAGAGCGTTCCACTAAAGCTTAGATAACTTAATGGGCTTTTCCCCGTTCGCTCGCCGCTACTGAGGGAATCTCAATTGATTTCTTTTCCTAAGGGTACTGAGATGTTTCACTTCCCCTCGTTCGCCTCATAAACCTATGTATTCAGTTTATGATACCCGCCTTATAGCGGGTGGGTTTCCCCATTCAGAAATCTCCGGATCACAGGATATTTGCCGCCTCCCCGGAGCTTATCGCAGGCTATTACGTCTTTCATCGCCTCTGACTGCCAAGGCATCCACCACATGCACTTAATTACTTGACTATACAACCCCAAACAGTCGCTAATACATACAAGTTGTATTTCGCGTCGCAAACTTAATTGCCACAGTTAGAGTCTCGTGAACTTAATCACTGTACAGCTTCAATTAGATTCATATACCAAAACGCTTGATTCAGTTAATTTCGCTAGTAACTCATTTCATTCAACTTTCACAATTGCTTGTTAGGTTAAATCAAACGAGTATGAACAAATTATTTCAACTCAAATATATTCTGTTAATGATTTTTCCAGCCTTCGTCAGGTCAGGAAACTGTGATAAATCACAGAGCTTAATAACAATGAAGCGAATCATACGCCACTTTGTTGCTAAGCTCTATAACCTAAGCACTTGATCGCTTAAGGACTAAGCTAACAATCGTTTGATTGTTTATTTTAGCTTCGTTCTCTATACATTGCGTAGCAATGTATGGTGGAGACTAGGAGAGTCGAACTCCTGACCTCCTGCGTGCAAAGCAGGCGCTCTACCAACTAAGCTAAGTCCCCAGCTTATCAATAAGTCAATGTCTCTGATTTTCCGTACTTCGTCAGTAGTGGTGGGTCTGACAAGACTTGAACTTGTGACCCCACGCTTATCAAGCGTGTGCTCTAACCAACTGAGCTACAGACCCTCAGATACATCGTCATGAAGAACAACTTGTTGTGGATTCTTACCAATCGTCAATCTTTCGTTAAGGAGGTGATCCAGCCGCAGGTTCCCCTACGGCTACCTTGTTACGACTTCACCCCAGTCATCGGCCACACCGTGGTAAGCGTCCTCCTTACGGTTAGACTACCTACTTCTGGTGCAACAAACTCCCATGGTGTGACGGGCGGTGTGTACAAGGCCCGGGAACGTATTCACCGCGGCATTCTGATCCGCGATTACTAGCGATTCCGACTTCATGGAGTCGAGTTGCAGACTCCAATCCGGACTACGATCGGCTTTTTGAGATTAGCATCTCCTCGCGGAGTAGCAACCCTTTGTACCGACCATTGTAGCACGTGTGTAGCCCTGGTCGTAAGGGCCATGATGACTTGACGTCGTCCCCGCCTTCCTCCAGTTTGTCACTGGCAGTATCCTTAAAGTTCCCGGCTTAACCCGATGGCAAATAAGGAAAAGGGTTGCGCTCGTTGCGGGACTTAACCCAACATCTCACGACACGAGCTGACGACAGCCATGCAGCACCTGTATGTAAGTTCCCGAAGGCACCAATCCATCTCTGGAAAGTTCTTACTATGTCAAGACCAGGTAAGGTTCTTCGCGTTGCATCGAATTAAACCACATGCTCCACCGCTTGTGCGGGCCCCCGTCAATTCATTTGAGTTTTAGTCTTGCGACCGTACTCCCCAGGCGGTCTACTTATCGCGTTAGCTGCGCCACTAAAGCCTCAAAGGCCCCAACGGCTAGTAGACATCGTTTACGGCATGGACTACCAGGGTATCTAATCCTGTTTGCTCCCCATGCTTTCGTGCCTCAGCGTCAGTATTAGGCCAGATGGCTGCCTTCGCCATCGGTATTCCTCCAGATCTCTACGCATTTCACCGCTACACCTGGAATTCTACCATCCTCTCCCATACTCTAGCTTCCCAGTATCGAATGCAATTCCCAAGTTAAGCTCGGGGATTTCACATCCGACTTAAAAAGCCGCCTACGCACGCTTTACGCCCAGTAAATCCGATTAACGCTCGCACCCTCTGTATTACCGCGGCTGCTGGCACAGAGTTAGCCGGTGCTTATTCTGCGAGTAACGTCCACTATCCCTAGGTATTAACTAAGGTAGCCTCCTCCTCGCTTAAAGTGCTTTACAACCAAAAGGCCTTCTTCACACACGCGGCATGGCTGGATCAGGGTTCCCCCCATTGTCCAATATTCCCCACTGCTGCCTCCCGTAGGAGTCTGGGCCGTGTCTCAGTCCCAGTGTGGCGGATCATCCTCTCAGACCCGCTACAGATCGTCGCCTTGGTAGGCCTTTACCCCACCAACTAGCTAATCCGACTTAGGCTCATCTATTAGCGCAAGGCCCGAAGGTCCCCTGCTTTCCCCCGTAGGGCGTATGCGGTATTAGCATTCCTTTCGAAATGTTGTCCCCCACTAATAGGCAGATTCCTAAGCATTACTCACCCGTCCGCCGCTAGGTAAGGTAGCAAGCTACCTTTCCCCGCTCGACTTGCATGTGTTAAGCCTGCCGCCAGCGTTCAATCTGAGCCATGATCAAACTCTTCAGTTTAAAATCAATAGTACCTTAAAGGGTACCAATCTTGGCTCATCAATTACTGACAAAAATTTGCTCAAATAAACTTCGAGTAATTTCTACCATCAATCAATGAAAATAATTTCGATCAATCAATCAGTAAAAATCCACACAAGTTGTTCTTCATAATCTCTTAATGATCTTCTTGTTGGTTCGTCACCAGCAAGCTAGGTCGGCTATATTACTCTTTATTTCTAAAGAGTCAACCAGTAATTCAAATTATTTTTAAACTTATCAAATAAAAACCAACTCAATCAATTCAACCAAGTCATTGTTTTATCAGAAGTTTTAATCTTCATCACCGCCGATGGATGTGCATTCTACAGCATTTCACATCCGTTGCAACACCTTTTTTAAAATAATTATTTTGAGCGCACATTTTTCACTCAAATTACATTTTTTCATTCATATTTTGATCAAATTTGGTTTAATAGTAATAAATCAAGATTATTTGAACGTTTTTACTTATTATACGGCAAACATTTTGCCGCGCTAAAAGCGTCAGGACTATATATGCGCCAAACTTCTTTTTTATATGCAGGATTATTGTCACTTGTCGTAACAACACCTGTATTTGCAAATGACGAGGCTTCAGCACCTGTTGCTCAAGACTCAGAAGCTGCCAATAAATCAAAAACACAACAACTTGCGCATGCTGCGATGGTCAAGTCATCTGAAGTTGCAAAAAAATTATCTGTAAATGCCAATGCAGCACAATCAGAAGAAGATAAAGACCCTTTCCAACCGATCAACCGGAAAGTTTACGCATTTAATGATTATTTAGATGTCCATATTGCCCGCCCTGCTGCTGTGCAATATGTAGCAAAAACCCCTAAGGATATTCGTGAATCTTATCGTTTATTCCGTAAAAATTTGGGCGAACCTTGGAACGCATTTAACCAACTCATCCAAGGACGACCAACACGTGCGGCAAAAAGTCTAGGCCGTTTTACTATTAATACACTGACAACCTTAGGTTTTGCTGACCCTGCAAGTCGCCTAGGCTTAGAAACTGAAGATGAAAATTTTGGCGCAACTTTAGGATATTACGGTATTCCTTCTGGTCCTTATATTGTTCTACCAGTGCTTGGCCCAAGCACATTGCGCCAAACCGTCGGTCTAGCTGTAGATAGTCAAGGACGTCCACAGAAATATATGCTTAATGGTCATGATGTGGCGTATTGGTCTGAGCAAACTTTACGTGGAATCGATACTCGCGCTCAATTACTGGATATTGAAGGTGTATTGCAAGGCGATAAATATGCTCAAATTCGCGACATCTATTTACAACGCCTGAATTATTCAATTTCTGAGAAAAAAGGTATCGCTGAAGAAAACCTATTTATTGATGAAGAAGATGACGACATTGATGAATCTGAAGATAATTCAACAGACGTTTCATCTGATGATTCTACCGATTTCATTGATGATAGCATTTCAGATGATACCGACACGGTATTAACTGAATAAATAAAATTTTTCAATTGGCTGGTGTGGTTTTTACCTCCAGCCATCATTAGCTTGCTATAGTACACTTATTGTCTATCGAAGGATTCATCTAATTCTTTATGTATTTCATTCAACCTACTCGTGATATTCCATATTTAGATCAGGTACTTGATGCGCTTCCTAGCGTACAAATGATTAACATTGAAGATCTAGACTTGTATGATCCAACGATCATTGCAATTGCTGATGTTGCCGACTTTTTAAATCACCAATGGACACTTCCTACTATTGTGCTCGCTTTTGAGCATGAAGGTGCTGCATTGGCTCAAGCTTGGCAACAAGGCGCTTTAGCAGGATGGGTTTGGGATCATATCCCAACTAACCTTCAGGTGGCACTTACTAAAATTGATGCGCAATACAAACGCAATCAAGACAGCCGCGACCTTCCTTCTGCTGCAGATTTGCAAAAACGCTTACTGCCAAATCCAATCGAACTCCACAATTATAAAGTTGAAACATTCTTCCAGCCATCTGCTTATTTATCGGGTGATTGGTACGATTACTGGAAAATCAGTGATAAAGAAATCATGTTTTATCTCGCAGATGTGTCTGGTCATGGGGTAACGAGTAGTTTACTGACCTCATGGATGGCTGCTTTCCACGGTCGTTCAAAAACCCCGAGAGAACTCATCAAAAAGCTCAATGGCATGCTGGTTCAAGAAAATATTGAAAAGCACATTACCATGATTGCTGGGATACTCAATCTCGATACGCATGTCTTGAAATGGTCTAGTGCAGGGCATTATCCGCCGGCCATTTTATTTGAACCCGGTCTTCCTGCGCGAATTTTAAATACCAGCAGCTTCCCACTCGGCTTAACTGAAGACCTAGAAGTTGAAGAGTTTGAATTTATCTTAAATCGTTATTCTCGCTTTGTAATTTGCTCCGATGGCGCACTCGAACCTTTTGACGGTGGATTGAATGAACAGCTAGGTCAATTGGTTTATCACTTGCAAAATCAATCATTTCAAGCACCAGACCATGTTGCTGACGACATTGCCATCCTAAGTTTACGTCGAATCAATTAATCACGAAATCAATCACTTAAACCGAATACGACTTTCTGATCATACTCGGCTACTTGAGTAAGCTGTGCCCCTATGGGATAATTTACTATCCTTCTCTGCAAATGGCATTTATATGTCAACAGGTCATGTTGAATATGCAAGCTTGAACGGAACGCATATTTTTAAGCTTATTGGCGAAGTGCGTGCCCAATCTTGTATTAGTCTAGACAAGTTATTAAACAAAATTGAACAGCAACAAAATGTCGTCGGTGCAATCGTTGATTTAACCCAAACGACATTTATCGATAGTACTGTTCTTGGCATTTTGGCGAAACTGGGTTTGAAGCTCAAACAAGTTCACCATATCCAAGCGGTAATGTTGTCTACAAACTCTGATATCACAACGCTTGCCAATAGCATGGGTTTAGGTCAGGTGTTTGTTATTTTGAATTATTGTGGTGATCCAAATGTATGCACTCGCGCACTTATGGAAGAACACATTACCCATAGCAATATGCTGAATACGGTTTTAGATGCACACAAAACGCTGATGAAACTAAATGATAGCAACCAAAATATGTTTGAGCCTTTGGTCAAACAACTGCAAAAAGAGCAGGACAATCTAGAGCAACCCAAGCAGCAAAATGTCTAATTTAGGTTAATCACAGCAGAGACCCTCTTCGCATGACTTTACTTTCCGTTGCACAAATGAATTCTCAAAATAACATTGAAGATAACTTCAAAGTGATTGAATCATTGATGCAACAAAGTCAGGCTCAAGGTGCGAGTCTCATTGTATTTCCTGAAAATTTTGTCTGCTTTGCCGCAGGTAAACAACGCGAAACCGCGGCGCAATTTGAAAGTATTCAGCAGCGACTAGAACAACTCGCACATCGTTATCAACTTTGGATTGTTGCAGGCACGCTCCCATGCCCTTATCGTCCAGATGGCTCGATCATTCAAGATGGTCGTGTCCGTACCGTCAGCCTTTGCATTAGCCCTGAACGTACCGAAGCACGTTATGACAAAATTCATTTATTTGACGTGCAAGTTGGTGACGCTGTCGGCGGCTATCAAGAATCAAAATTCTTTGAACCTGGTACTGAAACTGTGGTCGCAAAAACACCTTTTGGCAATATTGGCCTGATGGTGTGCTACGACTTACGCTTTCCTGAACTGGCTTTGAAACTTCGTACCCAAGGTGCAGATATTTTAACTGCACCTGCTGCTTTTACTTATACTACAGGTGAAATGCACTGGCAGCTCTTACTGCAAGCCCGCGCTATGGATAGCCAATGTGCTGTATTAGGTGCAGCACAACAAGGTTGGCATGGTGAAAAACGTCAAACTTGGGGGCATACTGGAGCAAGCAATAGCCGTGGTCAAATTTTAGCAATCACCGCAGAAGAAGGCGCTCAACTACTTACTGTTCCCTTTGACTTAGACGAACAGCAACAGGTTCGCGCATCAATGCCACTGATGCAGCACCGTGTTTTGGTTCAATATTGATTTTCACCCTGTATAAAATTACAAAAAAACTGAATATTATTTCAGCAAAATCCCCCACGATATGATTTTGAACCATCATCTGAGGGATTAGAAAAATGACTTTAGAAAAAGCAGTTTATACAGCCCATGCAAAAGCCACTGGCGGTCGTGATGGTCGTGCAACGACGTCCGATGGTCATTTAGATGTTCAATTGGCTGTGCCGAAAATTATGGGGGGTACAGGTAATGGCACAAATCCCGAACAACTCTTCGCCGCTGGTTATTCAGCGTGTTTTTTAGGTGCGATGAAATTTGTTGCCAACCGCGATAAATTAAATATATCTCAAGATGCCTATATTGAAGGTGAAGTTGGTATTGGTCCGATCCCGACCGGTTTCGGTATTGAAGTGACCTTAAATATTCATTTAGAAGGGATGGATCAGGCAGAAGCCCAAAAACTGGTCGATGCTGCGCATATTGTGTGCCCTTATTCAAATGCGACACGCGGCAATATTGATGTGACGCTGAATGTGATTGTTTGATTGACGGTGTACATCCCAAAGCAATCGCTTTGGGATTTTTTTAATAATTTTATAAAAAATATAACCTTAAAAATAAAAAATTCTATTATATTAAGCAAAAATCACAACATTGAATTTTATAGAAAAAGTATTTTTAACATTAAAAATTGTCATTAATTTGAGGGGAAAATATGTCATTAGGCGCAGTCTATTTATGGGAGCCTGAAGTTACAGCTAAAATTCCAAATTTGAATGAATCTGAACGCACAGCTTATGAACTTTACCAAAAGCATCGAAATACACCTGCCAAGGGGAGAAAGATAAAAGACTGGGCTGAATTTATGCTTAACAAAGTAACGGATGATGCCTATAGTGATTATTTCACAGAAGAAACAAAGCAATGGTGCATAAACTTACAGCAAGAAATTTTAGCTGAACCACGTGCGGTTCTGGAGCTGGATCATTTTGACCATATTGCTCAGGGCGATGCACTGTATCGGGTATTTTATGAAGCTGTTAAGGAAACGGGTGTGGGGTTTTATGAACCGCGCTTTGCGGTTTGGGGCTTCAGTGTTTTACAAGTTCCAGCTGATGCAGTGGCTCAAGTTTTAAAGTCTTATTTAGAACCTTTAAGTTCGGAACAGCAAAGTTTTGATTTGGATAATATTGAAGCACCGCGAAATATAAAAAATGCAGAAGAATTATTCAATTTATGGTGCTCACAGCATCCACTGTTAAAAAAATATGAATTACATATATTTTGTAAAAAATATGATTTTATGGAACTTGACGAAAATGATTCAGATGCCAAGACTGCAGTAAATAATACACATAGATCTTTTAATTTTATTTGTGAAACACGGAATATTTTCTACCAACTTCAATTTATTCTTTGGGGATTTATTGAATCTCACAATATAGATTTTTCGTTTGATCTGTCTAATCACTTTTTAACACCTGAGTTAAAAGAGAAATTTGGAAAGAAACTAAAATTTAGAATTGATATAGCAGATATAAGAGATATTACAAGGAAAAACTCGTCTGAATCTTATCGCTTAAATTTTGATATTGTAAGCCGCAAATGGGAAAGTGCTTATGGAGTTAAAACGTTTTTTCAGGAATTTGATAAATTTGTGAAGTTCCTTAATAAACACTTTTCAGATGGAAATTTGCAAAGTCTGCAAGCATGGGCTTATGGGGATGCACTGGATCATGTGCTCGTGCAAATGCATTGGTCACAAGAACTTATGATTATTGCTTTAGGATTGGACAAAGAATATCTTGAAGAGCGTTATCAATTTCATCAAAACATTCTGAGTAATGAAAAAAGAGATGCTGAACTTGAATATTTAAATGATAGCTATAAAGAATATCAGGTATTAATGGAGTTGGTCAGAGAAGCAGGCACTGCATTAGCTCCCTATCTAAAGAAAAACTAGAGCTTAAAAGAAAAGATGCACATTGATGTGCATCTTTTCTTTTAAATATTATGAACAACTATTATTCCGCAGCTTCATTCGTCACGCGCAGCACTTCTTCCATCGTGGTTTTACCCGCCAGCACCTTACGCAGGCCATCATCACGGATGGAGCTTGCATCACGGCGCGCATAATTTTCCAACTCATATTCAGCAGCATTACCATGGATGAGGCGACGTGTTTGCTCATCAATCGGGACGATTTCATAAATTGCGGTACGCCCTGTAAATCCAGTATGCGAGCATTGTTCACAGCCTTTAGGTTGAGGCAATTTTAATTCAGCCGATGCATCGAGATGCCTAAATAAGTCTTTTTCAAAATCATCGGCATCATGCCAAGTCGCACAATTACGGCACAAGGTTCGAACCAAACGCTGTGCCACAACACCTATCAATGAGCTTGACAGTAGAAAGGGTTCAATCCCCATGTCTTTAAGACGGGTCACTGCACCGATTGCTGTATTGGTATGCAGCGTTGAAAGTACCAAATGGCCCGTTAATGACGCTTGTACTGCAATTTCAGCAGTTTCTAAATCACGAATCTCCCCGACCATCACCACATCTGGGTCTTGTCGAAGCATGGCTTTTAATGCACGAGCAAAGGTCATATCCACTTTGGTATTGACCTGCGTCTGCCCGATCCCTTCAAGTTGATACTCAATTGGATCTTCCGCAGTCAAAATATTTTTTGAACCATCATTTAGATCAGACAATGCCGCATATAAGGTGGTGGTTTTACCCGAACCCGTTGGTCCCGTAACCAAAATAATGCCATGCGGACGATGTACCAGTTGTTTCAATCGATCATAGTCATGCTGCATCAAGCCCAAATGGGTCATGTTTAAACGCCCAGCTTGTTTATCGAGTAAACGCATCACCACACGTTCACCATAGGAAGATGGTAAGGTTGATACACGAACATCGACTTCTCGGCCCGCCAAACGTAGTGAAATACGACCATCTTGTGGAATTCGCTTTTCTGCAATATCGAGTTTAGCCATGACTTTGATACGTGACACCAACAGTGGTGCTAGTTCACGACGTGGCTGCACAATTTCACGTAACTGACCATCGACACGTAAGCGGACAGACAGCTTTTTTTCAAAAGATTCGATATGAATATCTGAAGCCCCGACACGGATCGCTTCAGACAATAAGGCATTGATTAACCGTACAATCGGCGCATCATCCTCCTGATCCATCAAATCTTCAGCTTCTGGTACAGAGTCCGCAAGGCTAAGTAAATCAGGATGATCTTCCAGACCCGCTGCCACTTGTTGAGACTCACCGGTGTCTCCGGCAAAGCTTGCACTGAGTAATTGATTAAACTCTTGCTCACTACATAATTGATATTGTGCAGGATGCCCTAAATAGCGACGTGCTTCTTGTAAAGCCAGCAGTGGCGTGCTGTCACGACGTACAATAAAAGCTTGATCACCCTCATATCGAAGCAATACGCCATGACGTTTGGCAAAACTATATGGTATTTGTAATTGTTTAAGTACTTGCATCACGCATTATAATGATGAAAAAAGTTGTTTTGAGTGTACTCTAAGCATCTGACAGCGTGAAGTCTGTTTTTAGGATTTATCAGGACAAGGGATATACGCATTGCCATTAGAGAACGAAATCACTGAAAAAAGTAATCCAAAAATTAAATGGTGGGGGGAATATCAATTTGAACTGAATCACCCGCGCAGTTGGCAGTTTGGGTCTTTATTGTTCCGTGTAACGCGCGGCATGCAAGAGTGGCGTATGGAATACCATCGCCCGACCTTTCAGTTTGACTATGAGCAGCAATGGCATCCGATTCAAGACCCTGAATTTGGTTTTCCACAGCCCATTAAAATGGAACGTTATATGTTCCGCCAGACACATGACAAAATTCAAATCATGCCACGTTTGGCCGATCGGTCTGTGGTGATTAAACCAGTCGATCCGATTTATATTCCAGCTGGACAGCGCGGAACGCTATATATCAGCACACCGCTTTGGATTGCTGGTTTTGTCGAAGGTCTTAGAGAACCTTTGTTTGATATACCTGTGATTCTACCAAAAGATACCTGGTTTGGTCCGAACCATCGAATGGGTGAAATTTGCTATGCCACAGCAGTTGATGGTCGTACAGAACTTAAACAACTCAAACCTCGTGCTTTTCGTGCTGTAACCCCTATTGAGTTTCATAACGTGAGTAATCAACAGATTCGCTTTGACCGTATGAATGTCCCTGTACCGGCTTTGCCATTATTTTATAGTGAAAGTACAGGACGTTTATGGACTTCACAAATTCGGGTCGTGCATGAGGGTCATGACAAACCGCCGCGGGTCAAAATTGAAAACCGTACACCGCCACAAGCAGGTGACGTGATTTATCTGCATCCGCCACGCGAGTCAGCCAATGTGCTGTTCAATATGTTTGATTCATTTTTCTAACGGTGAGCCATGGCAGATTTAAATATTTCGACAGAAATTACCAGCAGCCTAAAAGGAATGGTCGCCAATCTCAATACTGATCGGCTGACGGAATTATTGGTGGCTGTATTATTGGCAGTCATCGGCTTTCTGATTGCCCGTTTTATCTCGAATACCTTTATTCGTACTGTAGGTATGCGTTTCAATGCCCATCAGCAGTTGGTTTGGCGTCGCGGGATTTTCTATTTCATCTTTTTAATCTTTGTGATGGCCAGTTTAAAAGAAGCCGGCTTTAAACTCAGCGTGTTCTTGGGTGCAGCGGGTATTTTAACGGTCGCACTGGGTTTTGCCTCGCAAACGTCCGCATCCAACCTGATCAGCGGGATGTTCTTGATCGGTGAAGGTTCTTTTGAAGTCGGTGATACCATTCAATTAACACTGATTCGTGGGCATACCATTGAAGGTGAAGTGATCTCGATTGATTTACTGTCGGTCAAATTACTCACGCAGGACAATGTCTATGTCCGTTTGCCGAATGAACAACTGATTCGGGCACCTGTACATAACTTGTCTAAGTTTCCAATACGGCGCATTCCAATTACCCTTGCGATTAACTTTCATGAAGACATCATCAAAGTCCGCGAAGTTTTATTAGATGCCGTCAGTAAATATCCATTGGTCTTGGCCGATCCTAAACCTGCCGTGACCGTCACTGCCTTTCGAGAATCTTCCATTGAGCTGCTTTTTGCCATTTGGTGTCAAAGAGAGAATTTCCTAAAAGTCCGCGATGAGATGCAAGAACGGATTCGTAATGCCTTTGTAGAAAATAAAATTGAAATCCCTGTACCGAAAATGGGTTTTGTTGACCACCCGCTTTCTACACAAGTAAACGATGCTGACGTCGATCAATATGCCAATGCACAAGAGATTCAACGAGAGCCTCAACTCAAATAATGGTTTATAGAATTGATATAAAAAGCCCTGCATATCATCAAATGTGCAGGGCTTTTTTATTATCTACTATTTATAGCCAACGACCTCTACAGCTTAGTGATCTAGTACGTTTAAGAACTTCATCATGGTTCAATCTTGTCATTCGGCATGGGTGCAATATAGGCAATCAAAAGCATGGCAAAACCTGCCGCCATAAATGAAATCACTCGCATGAGTGTGCCGACATGAGATAAATCCAGCAAGACCAATTTCAAAGTGACCAAGACCAAAATACTGCCGCCGAGCAGCCAAACTGAACGTAATTGACGCTGAGCGGCAAAGCGCATACTCACCAAAGCCAATAACACCCACAGCACGGTAAAACTCAGCTGAATGGTCGCATTACTCCAAATGTCTAAACTGTTATAAGGTGTATCCAGATACCTATGTAAGGCACGGAGCACAACATAGCTACTTAACCAAAGTAGCCCTAGGACACTCAACACGGCAGCCAAGCTACGATCTAAACCAGCTTTTAACTGTTGATTCAACATCCATAAAAAAGCCGCTAACAACAGCAAACTCACTGCATCAAAAGGATTCAGTATCGGCAAGATATATCCCACAAAGGCCTGCTGACTAAATAATTGCGAACTAATGATCCAAATTAAAGCCAAAAACAAACTGCTACGCGCTTGCCAAAACATTTTCCAGGCCGGTTGCTGCGCTTGCCAATAACACCATGCACAAAATAACAGCGGCAAAATTACCACACTGATATACGGCATACTGGGTATCAACGTCAGACTGGTCCACGCCAAGCTGCTTAAAATTCCGAGACTGACCCACTCTTTTTCTTCACGCACACCGACTAACGGTCGTAGCCAAAGCAGCGTCAAGCTCAGCCCAGCGAATGCAAAATAAATCTGCTCCATCGTTGAATGCCAAAGTAACTGACCGTTTTCACTCACTGAAATAACTTGGTACAGCCCCATCACATAAACAGGCACTAGACCCGTCCACTTAATGATGGACCAACTCCACGAAGCGTTTCGTTTTAACAAGCCTTCATTCACCACCAGATAGACAAGACTGACGATCAATAGACTCAAGGCCAATTGATGGCTAGTCTGCAACCAATCTAAGAGCAACATGATGAACATGGTGGTTGCTGAGAGCATTTGCACACATTGAAAGGCAATACTCGAACTTGAAAGCTGTTTATGAAATGCAGGAACAGCGTGCGTCACGATAATGGCCGCCAAATAGCTCAAACACACGCCCCAATACATCTGTGCAGGGAAATGTGGCAGTTGAACCAAATAATACAGACTTGAACAACCCGCCATCACCAAGAGCGCCATGCCTAAATAACGGCTGATATTGGACTGCTTGTATAGGGCATATATAAATATCAACGCACCTTCAACTGCCCAACCAACTACACTCCACTGCTCTTTCAATACTATCGGTGGAATCAATGCCAAGAAAATTAAGGTCAAACTCAAATAACTTTGTGCAATCAGTGGAATCACAGCACTGCGTTTACTGATGCTATACAGTACGGCAAAAAGCGCTGCGAATAGCAAGCTATACCCCGCCTGCAATACCGTTTCCTCAAAATACATCAAATACAATGCCAGATAAGCAAGCACTGGTGCGGCAAAAATCAGTGCAATATCCAAGGCAGGTTTAAGCTGAAAATGCTCAAGATCTTGTTTCGCCAATAACTGACTAAAACGAAAACCGAGCCAAATAAAAATCGCAGCGTGAGCTAAAACCAACACGCTCATCATCTGACGTTCGGTGGTGTATCCGTGGTAAAAAGCATATCCACCACCCATAATCACCGTCATCAAAAATGCGATTTGATTCAGATATTTCCACGGTCTTAAAGTACTCATGACCGCAACAGCAATATTAATCACAAGATAATAGGCAATAAATTCCGTTGCAGTTGCATCACGAACAGGCAAGGTAAATGGCGCAAGATAGGCAATCAGCATCGCCATGATTGCCAGTTCTACCGACTGCTGTTTCAAACTGAGCCAAATCGTCAATGCCATAAGCGCTGCATACAGTACACAGGCTATGCTAAAGCCCGAAATCACGGCATTGTAATAGGCAAAAAATAAAGTCAAAAACAGCGCTGCAAGACCTAAACCTTCTAGCGCCAAGGCAAAACTGCGGTTTTTGGTTTGTAGCCAAAAACCCAGTCCGACAACACCAGCACTGATCAAGCTCACAATCAACAGCTTCATGGCTAAGCTCAGTTGCCAGTGCTCTGTGGCAAATCTAAGTAAGAGCACCACGCCAATCACCAAGACCAACACCGCCACTTTTAACACAGGATTACCTTGGAAAAGCCATTGCTGAATTTGACTAGATAGATTTGGCGCAGACTTGGATGGTGTATTAGAAGGCGTTGAATTGAATGTTGCCTGATGTCTAGCTGTACCAATTGCAGTCGCGGGATGTACAGATGGTGTATCGTCAGAATCAAAATTTTCAGGACGGTCTATTGTCGATGCTGACATTGAAGTAGCCACATGACTCGATTGCGACTGAAGCGCACGTCCTTGCAATAAATGCAGCTGACGTTCTAATCGTTTCAGCCAACGCAGAAAAAAATAGACCCACTGGCTAATCCCGATCGCAACCAAATATCCTAGCTCGGTTAAAAGTCCAACGACCGTTAATAACGATGCAATATATAACGGAACCTTTGATGTCACTTGAAATGCTTGTTTTGATGAGCTCAGTGCATCAGCGCCGTGCTGCAAATCATCAACATAATTCATCACACTGAGCATAAAACCGATGCCGCTGATATAACTCAGGATACGGACATCTAAGTACCATGCCCCGATCCCCACCATGATCAGCATCATCAACCAAATCATCTTGATTTCATTATTCTGTTTCAGCATACCTGCTTCGTCATTTTCCTGAATGTTTTGATGATACATGAGCCTGACCGATGGATTAAAACTATTCATCAGTGATTCGGTAAGTTACATATACAATCTAGACTCAGCGTACGGGCAAAAAATCACGTACAATAAAACCGTTTTCAGGATTAGGAAATTATCCATGCCACCATTTGTCTTGGTCGATGGCTCATACTTTTTATTTCGTGCCTACCATGCACTGCCACCATTAACCACTTCAACCGGTTTGCATACCAATGCAATCCGAGGTGCCATTTCTGCCATCCAAAAATTAATGCGTCGTATTCAACCGACGCATATGGCCGTTATTTTCGACACACCTGAACCAACCTTCCGTCATGAATTGTCCCCGATTTATAAGGGTGACCGTCCAAGTATGCCTGAAGAATTATCACAACAAATTCCATATCTTCATGCATTAATTCGTGCTCTTGGAATTCCGCTGCATATGTTGCCGGGCGCTGAAGCCGATGACATTATCGGAACTTTGGCCAAACGCGCTGAAGCAGCCGGTCATCAAGTTTTGATCTCCACCGGTGACAAAGACATGGCGCAGCTCGTTACTGAGCGTGTCACTTTAGAAGACAGCTTCAAAGACAAACCGATGGACGTTCAAGGCGTTTTTGAAAAATTTGGGGTGTGGCCGAATCAAATCATTGACTACCTCACGCTGATGGGCGACGCCTCTGACGGCATTCGTGGTGTGCCCGGTGTTGGCGCAAAAACGGCAGCGAAACTTTTAACCGAGTACGGCTCGATTGGCGGCATTTTAGAAAATGTTGACAGTATTAAAGGTAAAGTCGGTCAAAACATTAAAGACAATGTCGAAGGAATTGCTCTTGACCACCAACTGGCGAGCATCGTTTGTGACCTCGACATGGGCCTTAAATACGAAGATTTGAAACTTGCCGACCCAAATATTCCAGCACTGCGTGATTTATATACGGAACTAGAATTCCGTAACCAACTGCAGTCTTTAGATCATCCGAACAACCCCAATGGCGCAACCTACAAACAAGCAGCCAAAGCCATCAACACCACGGCGACTGTAGCCAATGCACCTGAAGTAGAAGATCAAGCGGACAAAACCAGTGTTGATGATTTACTTGGCGAAGCTCGGTATCACACGGTATTGACCCAAGAAGATTGGGATGTGTTATTCAAGCGTCTAAGTACTGAAAAGCGTTTTGCCTTTGATACCGAAACCACTAGCCTCGACTACCGCGTAGCGCAGATTGTGGGTTTCTCGGTGGCTTTAGATGCACATGATGCCTATTACGTGCCGCTTGCGCATGATTATGAAGCTGCGCCGCAACAACTTGATCGCGACACAATTCTGAATCAACTCAAACCTTTACTTGAAGATAATGACGTACAAAAAATTGGTCATCATCTCAAGTATGATGCACATGTCTTAGAAAATCATGGCATTCATTTGGCAGGTTGGTATTTCGATACCATGTTGGCCTCTTATGTCCTTAACTCTGTGGCTACACGTCATGGGATGGATGACGTCGCACGTTTGTATTTAAGTCATCTCACAACGACGTTCGAACAAGTGGCGGGCAAAGGTGCAAAACAAAAGACCTTTAACCAAATTGAGCTTGAAACGGCAGCACATTATGCCGCAGAAGATGCCCATGTGACCTATCGTCTATATGAAGTACTCGATAAGAAGTTACAAGCTCGCCCGGAGCTGATCAATATTTTGCACAATATTGAAATGCCGGTTGCCCGTGTTCTAACCTCTATGGAAGAAAACGGCATTGAGCTAGATATGAACTTCCTCGACCAACTTGGTGTGGAATTTGCCAATACCATTCAAAATTTAGAAACCGAAATTACCGATCTTGCGGGTCAAAGCTTCAATGTCAGCTCGCCAAAACAAGTGGGTGAAATTCTGTTTGATAAATTAGGTTTAAAAGGTGGCAAAAAGACCTCTACTGGTCAGTACAGCACCAGTGAAAGTGTGTTAGAAAAAATCGATCATCCGATTACTGATTTAATTTTGGAATATCGTGGTCTCTCTAAACTGAAAAGCACCTATACCGACGGTCTGTTAAAGCAAGTGAATAATGACACACATCGTGTGCATACCAGTTACCACCAAGCTTTAACGGCTACAGGTCGTTTGTCATCTACCGATCCAAACTTACAGAACATTCCTGTCCGTGAAGATATTGGACGTCAAATCCGTAAAGCCTTTATTGCACCTGAAGGTCGCATTTTATTGGCAGCCGATTATTCGCAAATCGAATTACGTTTAATGGCGCATTTCTCGCAAGATCATGCCTTGGTCGATGCCTTCAATCATGGGCAAGATGTACATAAACGTACTGCGGCAGAAGTTTTGGGCATTCCACTCGACGAAGTGACTAGCAACCAACGTCGTCAAGCCAAAGCGGTGAACTTCGGTCTGCTCTATGGCATGTCTGAATTTGGTTTGACTCGTCAGCTAGGTTTCACTCGTGAAGAGTCACGTAACTATATTGGTAAATACTTCCAACGCTACCCTGGTGTTTTGGAATATATGGAACGTACTCGCCAAGTGGCACGTGAACAAGGTTTTGTGGAAACTATTTTAGGTCGTCGTCTGTATACACCGGACATTATGGCGAGCAACAAAATGGTGAAACAAGGCGCTGAACGTGCAGCGATCAATGCACCACTACAAGGTTCTGCGGCGGATATTATTAAATTGGCCATGATTGCCGTCGATAAAATCTTACCTAAAGATCAAGCCAAAATGTTACTGCAAGTACACGATGAATTGGTGTTTGAAGTTGATGCTGCAATTGCCGATGAACTCTCTGCACAACTGACTGAAGTGATGCAGTCTGTGTTGAAAATTTCCGTTCCACTGATTGTAGAAGTGGGTCAAGGCAATAACTGGGACGAAGCGCACTAATTCATTCACGCCTTTCTCCCTCTAGGAGGAAGGTTGGCATGGAGGTGAGATATCTCCTCGTAGATATTTATTGTTTTACACCTCAATTTAAATCCACAAAAAAAGGACGCCTCGGCGTCCTTTTTAATTTAACTCGTCTTAGCTCAGATTAAAGACCAGTCAATAATGCAATTGCGACTTGCTTCATAATAGTTTCCGCAACCAACAATGCCAAAATCGCAAAAATTGGCGACAAGTCAATCATCCCCATATTTGGAAGAATACGCCGGAATGGCGCAAGTAGCGGTTCTGCCAACTCTTGAACCACTTCAATATAAGGCGAACGTGACTGACTAAACATCACCACCCAACTCAAAATAATCGATGCAAAAATTAAGTAACGACAGAAACGGATTAAATCCTGAATCATGGTCACAAAGGTCATAATGATCAGATGGAATGGGCTATTCACTGCCACGCCGGACAAATACATCAAACCAAACATTTTTAACAAATACAGAATCACCACCAACACCAATGCTGCGGTATTCACTCGACCTTTGGCCAAAGTTGGGAAAATTCGGCTAAAGATGTCGACAATTTTTGTTGCTTTTGCTGTTGCCAAAACCACAGGGTTATATGGACTCACGGCAGCAAGCTGCATTAAAAAACGGAAAAATACGAGCAAAATTGCAACGTTAATAATGATTCCAAAAATTTGAGCAGAGCCCATACTTGAACTTTCCTAAATCAAATCGAATTATTTGGTGCTTTCGCTTAACTCTTGTGCCAACTCTTGGCTACGCTTTTGCGCTGCGGCTAAAGCGGCCTGAATATTTTGTGAAATTTGAGCATGATCAAATACTTCAATCGCAGCTTGTGTTGTACCGTTTGGAGAGGTTACATTTTTACGCAACTCCGCAGGACTGTTGGCACTGGTAATCGCCATTTGTGCAGCGCCCAATGCAGTTTGCAAGGTTAGCGCTGTAGCTACCTTTTCATCCAAGCCCATGTTTTTACCTGCACGGATCATACTTTCCATCATATAGAAAAAGTATGCAGGACCTGAGCCAGAAACAGCTGTTACCGCATCAATCTGCGCTTCCGAGTTTACCCAAAGTGTTAAACCCGTTGAAGCCAAAACTTGACTTGCAAGATCACGATCTTCAGCTGAAACAGCTTCACCTGCATACAAACCATGCGCACCGGTTTGAACTAAAGCCGGCGTATTTGGCATGACACGAACAATACGCTCTGTGCCTAATAATTTTGAAATCGTTGCAATTTCTGCACCTGCAACAATTGAAATTACCAACTTCCCTTCTAGCAACCCTTGTAATGGTGCCAAAACTTTTGCCAACACCTGAGGCTTAACTGCAAAAAGTACAATGTCAGCTTCTCGAATTGCTGCAACATTATCATCGGTCACATGCAAATCTTTTTCAGCCAAAAGCTCACGTACTTTTTCTACGGGATCCGAAACTGTAATACGTGTAGTCGGGACACCACGTGCAATTAGGCCACCAATTAAAGCCTGTGCCATGTTGCCGCCACCAATGAAACTGATATTACAATTTAGAATTGCGCTCATGATTGAAGATCCGATATTGCAGATTTAGCGTTAAGAGATAATGTTGGTTGCCAGCCAGCTTGAGTACAAAATTCAGACTGCGCCAACCAAAAGCCCTGAGGCGTAAAGACGCCTAGCATAACATTATCTCGGCTTAATATTTGAATAGTATGACGCTGCCATGGAAAAATTTGCGCCTGCTGAATGGCTTTTTTCAACGGCCAACCTCCGACACGCCCATATAAATGAATTTTTTCACCGCCAAGGCGTGGGCGTATCTGCAGTTGCTGCCCCAATAATTCAGGTGATAAGCCAACCTCTGAGGGTTGAATCACAAAATGGCCGGCAGGCAACTTGAGGCACTGACCTGCAACACAAGTTACAACTTCAACCTCTTGAATGGATTCTGCTGGCAGATAATCCGCTTTGGCAATCCGATGAAGTTGCTGTTGAAAGCGCAGATAATAAAATCCATTCCAGTGTAGTGCCGCTTGCGAGTCTTCGCGTGAGTTAATCACTTCTGAAACTAAACGCTGTACCATTTCAAAGCTTGGACGATATTGCCCCTCACCTTTCATCCAGTGCGATAACAACTGACGCTGACGTGCCAGACTGAGCTGTTGTAAAACCACTAAAGATAAAGTTTGCGATGAACCACAGGCTGCCAAATCTTGTTGCAACACCTCGTGTAAAATTTCATCAGCATCTTGCATCAAATAACTGGTTCGACTCAGGGCTTGCTGCATTTTAGGAAATCGACCACTGAGTACAGGCCATAGAATTTCACGACTCCACGCGCGGTCATAGTCGGTATCAAAATTAGTGAGATCTTGAATATTTTGCACATGCAGTTGTGCTGCCCATTGGCAAATTTGCTCACGTGAAAGATCCAATAGCGGACGCCATAAAGCAAAATCTTCACGTACATCGAATTTTTTCATGGCAGCAAGGCCATGGACACCCGCACCTGAAAGTAGCCGCAACATCAGTGTCTCGGCTTGATCTTGCTGATGATGCGCGAGTACCAATATTTCATCTGCTTGTAAATGTTGGGCAAAGGCTTGATAGCGGGCCGAGCGTGCTTGATTTTCAAGGTTACCTTGCGCAACCTGGACTTTCTGTATAATGAATGGCAAATTCAGCGCTTTACATTGAGCACGTACAAATTCGCCCCAAGCATGACTACAATCTTGTAGTTGGTGATCAATATAAATTACCCGCATTTTTTCAGGGCACAAAAACGACATAAGATGCAGCAGCAACATGGAATCCATGCCACCACTACATCCTATTAAAAATCGGCTTTGTTCAGGCAGCGCCTGAATTTGACTTAAGCAGTCAGCCCTAAATTGTCGCTGCCAAACTTCATTAAACGCTGATAACGCGCTTCGCATCGTTCGTTTGCATCCATTGGTTGCAGTTCTTCTAGAGCTTGCTTCAAGACCACTTTCAAATCCTGCATGACTTTTTCAGGGTTTAAATGTGCCCCTTCCGCTTCGTCCACCACGTATTCCACAATGCCCATCTTCTGCAATTTATCTGCCGTCAATGCCAATGCTTCACTTGCTTGTTCTGCTTTCTCTGCAGTTTTCCACAAAATAGATGCACAGCCTTCAGGTGAAATCACTGAATAAATACTGTGAGATAGCATAATCACACGGTCAGCTACGCCGATACCGAGCGCACCACCCGAACCGCCTTCACCCAATACCGTTGCCACTACAGGCACTTTAAGTGAAGAAAGCTGAGCCAAACTGGTTGCAATCGCTTCAGCCTGACCACGTTCTTCTGCACCCACGCCTGGGTATGCACCCATGGTATCAATAAAGGTAAAGACAGGCAGATTAAAACGCTCCGCCATATCCAATAAACGCTGTGCTTTACGGTAACCTTCAGGGTTACTCATACCAAAATTATGCTGTAATTTTTCACGTGTACTACGACCACGGTGCTGACCTACGATCATCACAGGCTGACCATCTAAACGAGCCAAACCACCAATCATCGCGCCGTCATCACCAAATAGGCGGTCACCGTGCAAAGCATCGAACTCTGTAAAAATTTCGCCAACATAATCCAAAAACTGCGGACGTTCAGGATGACGTGCGATCTGAACCGTAGTCCAGGCTTTAGATTGAGCTGCTTTATTTTTCATAGGTCGATCATTATCCCTAACTTAACTGGTCTGTTAATTGATAAATTGTTCCGACTGGATATTCAGTTCAATATCCCAATGCTTAAATTGCACCTGCTCATCATGCAAGTCTGCAACCAACAAAGGCCACTGTTTGGCATCACCAGAAACACTAAGTTGCCATTGTTGCGCATTGTCCACGCTTAATTCAATGGCAGGAAGCATCTCATCGCTGCGACTATGATTTAATAAAACTGCTAAACGAAGCAATAGACATAAGTAAACAAGTTTGTTACCACCGACTTTCATCACATCAATGCGCGCGTCACTACGTAACTTACGACGATGATGCGCCACTAAATGTGACAAATGGTTTTGATCAATTTGTGAGAAACCCGGAATATCCGAATGTTGCAGTAAATAAGCACCATGACGATGGTAACCACTATGACTGATCGCTAAGCCAATTTCATGCAAATACGCTGCACGACGCAGTAAATCACTGTCATCACTGGTCAAATTCAGTGCGGTCGCCACACCATTAAACAGTTGTTGAGCGGTATTTACCACACGTTCAGCTTGTTTCATATCTGCGTTGTAGCGACCCATCAACGCATGTACAGAACGATCTCGAACATCTTCATGTTGGAAACGTCCCAATAGGTCGTACATCACGCCTTCACGTAACGCGCCATCAGAATAAACCAATTTATCGATATTCAGCACATCAAAGACTGCATACAAAATGGCAATGCCGGCTGGCAAAACTGCTCGACGGTCTTCTTTTAGACCATCAAATTCCATTTCATTGACATGCTTATATTTAAGCAATTTATCTTTGAGTTTAAATAAACCGTCACGTGTCAGTTCTTCCTGATCGTTGCTCCAGCCCATATTGACACAAATCTGACGACATGCTTTGATCGTGCCACTTGAACCGACAACAGTATCCCAGCCCGCAGCTTTATAAGTGTTGGCAATGCCTGCGATTTCCTTGCGAGCAGCATTTACCGCTTTATCAAAACTTTTCAGGTTAATTTCACCATCAGCAAAAAACGCTTTGGTAAAAGCGACACAGCCCATTTGCACAGATTCTGTATGAATCGGTTCAAACTCTTCACCAATAATCAACTCTGTTGAACCCCCACCGATATCAATCACAAGGCGGCGACCACTATTTGCCATAGTATGTGAAACCCCTAAATAAATTAGACGGGCTTCTTCACGACCAGCAATGATTTCAATTGGTTTTGGTAAAATTTCAGCGGCTTTTTGGATAAATTCATGACCATTTTTTGCTTGACGCAAGGCATTAGTCGCCACAATACGTAAACGGTTAGCTTGTACAGGATTTAAACGCCCCACAAAACGTGCTAGGCAGGCTAATCCTCGTTGCTGTGCGGCTTCGGTCAAATTTTTATTTTCGTCTAGACCTGCGGCAAGCTGTACTTTTTCTGACATT
The DNA here is from genome assembly GCF_024605895.1 of Acinetobacter sp. YH16056_T. Lineage (NCBI taxonomy): Bacteria > Pseudomonadati > Pseudomonadota > Gammaproteobacteria > Moraxellales > Moraxellaceae > Acinetobacter > Acinetobacter sp. YH16056_T. The sequence continues at coordinate 2,674,072 of NZ_CP094545.1, forward strand.
GATGCAACTTTTTTCACTTCACCATGGTCTACGCGTGCGATAGCCAAGTGGAAGCTGTTCGATCCCATATCGATAGCAGCAAGTAATTCTTCATCAATCAAAAAATCAGACATTATTCAAAAAAACCTGTTCAGAATTGTGCTTAGATTAATTCACATACATGCAATTTAAAAGCCATTTATGAGTAGTTCGGGCGGAACTTATCGATTTTTTATCTAAAGCAATGATAGTCATACACGATCATCGGCATCGTGATCATCCATTAGACAAACTGACCATTCAGGTCGAAAATTTACATAACCCCCTACATTGTTATAGTTGGCTATGTAATACTTATAAACATAGAGTCAACTTAAAAATTAATTCCGGAGCAAAATCCATGTCTGGCAATATCGTAAATACAACTGATGAAAACTTCCAAGCCGATGTACTAGAGTCTGATACTCCTGTACTTGTAGATTTCTGGGCAGGTTGGTGTGCTCCTTGTAAAGCCATTGCACCTGTACTTGAAGTACTTTCAACTGAGTTTGAAGGCAAAGTTAAAATCGTTAAAGTAGACGTAACTTCTTGCGAACAAACAGCTGTAAACTACAACATCCGTAACATTCCTGCATTATTAATGTTTAAAAACGGCGAAGTTGTAGCAACCCAAGTCGGTGCCGCACCAAAATCTAAATTGACAGCTTTCATCGAAGAAAACATCTAATATTTTTTCGATAATAACACTCGAAAATACGCTGTTTTACACAGCGTATTTTTTTGGTTGATAAATTGACAAATGCTGTGTTCTCTCTTATATTGTTTACTCAAGAAATTAAGGATCTCAAATCCTGTCATTTTCTTACAACACAACACATAAAATGCCGCTCGGCAACAGAATTGTTTTTCACATCTCTCTTCATATAACGAATCAGATCTCTGAATTGTTTTGTGCAAACCAATTGCTATCGTTTCTTGCATGATCGCGGCACATTTGTTGCTCCCTTTTCCAACCTGTACCTCAGAATTTTAGATTCTATCTGACCACCTATGAACTTAACCGAACTCAAGAAAAAACCGATTGGCGAACTCATCAAGATTGCCGAGTTTATGGGCCTCGAAGGAATGGCTCGTAACCGTAAGCAAGATATTATTTTTGCCATCTTAAAGCGCCACGCAATGAACGGCGAAGAGATTTTTGGTGATGGCGTTCTAGAAATTCTGTCGGACGGCTTTGGTTTCTTACGCTCTGCAGCGGGTTCTTACCTAGCCGGCCCTGACGATATCTATGTGAGCCCATCACAAATCCGTCGCTTCAACCTTCGTACTGGTGACACTATTACAGGTACGATTCGTCCACCTAAAGAAGGCGAACGTTACTTTGCATTATTAAAAGTTAATCAAATTAACTACGACACACCAGAAAACTCACGTAATAAGATTCTTTTCGAAAACTTAACACCTTTATTTCCAACCGAACAATTGGTAATGGAATTAGGTAATGGTACAACAGAAGACTTAACTGCGCGTGTGGTTGACTTGGTTGCTCCGATTGGTAAAGGTCAACGTTCAATTATCGTTGCACCGCCAAAAGCGGGTAAAACCATGTTGTTACAAAACATCGCACAGTCGATTGTTCGTAACAATCCTGAATGTTTCTTGATTGTCCTTCTAATTGACGAACGTCCTGAAGAAGTAACAGAAATGGAACGTACTGTTCGTGGTGAAGTAGTTGCTTCAACATTCGATGAATCACCAGCTCGTCACGTACAAGTTGCAGAGATGGTGATTGAAAAAGCTAAACGTCTTGTAGAACACAAAAAAGATGTAGTGATTTTACTTGACTCAATTACTCGTTTAGCACGTGCTTACAACACTGTAATCCCTTCATCTGGTAAAGTTCTTACTGGTGGTGTGGATGCCCATGCTTTAGAACGTCCAAAACGTTTCTTCGGTGCAGCACGTAATATTGAAGAAGGTGGTTCACTGACAATTATCTCAACTGCGTTGATTGAAACTGGCAGTAAGATGGATGAAGTGATCTACGAAGAATTCAAAGGTACAGGTAACCAAGAAATTACCCTAGACCGTCGTATTGCTGAAAAACGTGTGTTCCCTGCGATGAACATCAAAAAATCAGGTACACGTCGTGAAGAGCGCCTAATGTCTGAAGATAACCTCCGTAAAGTTTGGATTTTACGTAAATTGCTTCATACACAAGACGAACTTGCAGCGATGGAATTCTTGCTTGATCGTATGAAAGAAACCAAAACCAATGATGATTTCTTTGATCAAATGAAACGTAAAGCATCCAACTAAGTTGAATGTTTGACTGAAAAGGCCATCTATAACGATGGCCTTTTTATTTGGTTGACTTTGGTTACACAAAGAAACATTTGATGGATTTCCATGTAAACTTATTTTCAAGTTTATGATTATAAAAAATATATTTTAAAAAACCCTATTCTTTTTAGTAGTTTATTTGCTATTTCGCCAATATAAAACTTTCTCTTAATTGTTATTTTCTGTTAAAAAATGGCCGTTTTTCACCTATTTTTAACGGTTTTTTCAAAGTCACTAGTAGCATTTCAAAATACTCAGTGATAGCATACACGCAGACCAGTTAGACTGCTCTATGCATTTTTAATACCTATTCAAATTAGGCATAATAAAAGCACACAACAGACTAACGCAGGTTATTTTTTAATCTCATATTTTAGAGAGTGATGCCATGTTATTCAAAAAAATCGCTATTGCTGCTGCAGTTGCTACTACTTTAGCTTTCGTTGGTTGTGCTAAAAAAACTGAAGAAGCTGCTCCTGCTGCTGCATCTGAAGCTGCTGCTTCTGAAGTAGTTGCTGCGTCTGACGCTGCTGCTGTTGAAGCTTCTGCTGCTGCATCTGAAGCTACTGCTGCTGCTTCTGAAGCTACTGCTGCTGCATCTGAAGCTACTGCTGCTGCTTCTGAAGCTCAATAATCTAACCGATTATTCAGCACAAAAAGAGAGCCCTATGGCTCTCTTTTTTATTGCTTCAAACTTTAAACCCTAGTTCATAAAAAGAGCTAAAATTCAAAATACTAAGCCCATGCTTATTGAAAAATAAAAACTGACAATTTAGCTAAAGGAAAGCCACAATCAACCTCTACGACAACTCAACTCAACTCAACTATATCGTCTCATTTTAAAACGAATATTCTTCAACATGACTTGTGCGATAGATGATGAACACTGCACCTCCTAAATCAAAGGCAAAAAAAAGCAGATCAATCGATCTGCTCATTTCCAACACGTTGACGGAATTTTTGTCCCGCACGGAAGGTCACTACACGACGGGCAGAAATCGGAATTTCTTCACCCGTTTTCGGGTTACGGCCTGGGCGTTGACGTTTATCACGCAACTCGAAGTTACCGAAACCAGAGAGTTTAACTTGTTCCCCAGAGATTAGCGCTTGGCTAATCTCATCGAAGAATAACTCGACCATTTGTTTTGCTTCACGACGGTTTAAACTCGTGAGCTCACTTAAATGATCAGCCATTTCTGCTTTTGTTAATGCTGTCATGAAGCCCTCAATGTCGCCTGGTAAGTGTTTTCCAACACCTGAAGTATGTTATCCATACCGGTTTTGATTTCAGCATCTTCTAATGTACGTGTTGGATGTTGCCATTGAATTGCAAATGCCAATGAGCGCTTGCCTTCTTCGACACCTTGACCAGTGTACACATCGAATAACCAAACTGCGTCTAAAAGCTCACCGCCGGTTTTTTCGATAAGTTGCTGAATTTCACTAACATTAATCTTATCACTAATTAAAAGCGCAATATCACGTCGAACCGACGGAAAACGTGATAATTCTGTAAAATTAGATACATAAGTTTGCAAAACAGCCGATTGATCCAACTCAGCTACCCAAGTTGTTGCCAAATCCAACTCATCTTCTAAAGATGGGTGTAAACGACCGAAGTAACCAATTGATTGACCATTGACTAAGATTTCAGCAGATTGACCTGGATGCAACCACGTACGCTCTGAACGTACATATTCAACATTTAAACGTGCAGAATTTAAAATCTCCTCTACATCGCCTTTAAAGTCAAAGAAATCCATTGGCTGTGCTTTACCATGCCAAGATTCAGTCGTACGCGAACCTATTGCAACCAGTGCAAAGGTTGGGATCTGTTTAAGATCATGAATGCTGTTCGCACCTTGATAATCAAAACGTAGACCAAGCTCATAGAAACGCACACGGTTTTGCTGACGGTTCACGTTGTATTGCACACATGGGATCAAACTTGATAATAAGGTTGAACGCATCACTGCAAGGTCGCTAGAAATCGGGTTTGCAAGCGCTAGTGGTTGAACCTTTGGATTCAATTGTTTCTCTAGTTTCGCATCTGCAAAGCTAAAGCTAATCGCTTCTTGATAACCCAAAGCCACTGCAGTTTGACGTAACTGAACCAATTCAAATTGGTCTTGGTATTTCGCTAGTTTGACATCAATCACCGGCAAGCTAATTTGAATATTGTCGTAGCCGTGAATACGTGCCACTTCTTCAATGAGGTCTTGATAAATCGCCATATCAAAGCGGTGTGATGGTGGTACAACAGTCCACTCACCTTCTGCTTTCACAGTGACATTGCAACCCAAACGCGTTAAAGCATCCGTAATAAATGCAGATTCAACTTTATAACCGAGCAGTTGATCGACTTGCGCTTGGTTCAGTTCAATGGCTTCACGTTTTGGTAATAACTCAACTTTTTCAGCAACAGTAATTGGACCAAACTCACCACCAGCTAAATCAGCGATAAGCTGTGAAGCACGGTGCATTGCCGTCATCGGCAATTCAAAGTCTACGCCACGTTCATAACGCTGAGATGCATCGGTATGCAAACCAAAACTACGCGCACGACCTGCGATATAGAGTTGATCAAAGAACGCCGACTCAAGGAAAATTTCAATGGTGTCATCAGAAACCGCTGAACTTAGGCCACCCATGATTCCTGCAATCGCCAAAGCTTTTTGATCATCCGCAATCACCATCACGTTTTCAGATAATTCAACTTCTTGTTCATTCAACAACGTTAATTTTTCTGCTGCTGTTGCTTGGCGTACACGAACAGAACCTTCAACTTTACCGCCATCGAATGCATGTAGAGGTTGACCCAGCTCCATTAAAACGTAGTTGGTAATATCGACCAAAATACTGTGCTGACGGATGCCCGCACGAGCCAATGCACGCTCCATCCACTCAGGAGTTGGTGCTTTGGTATTGACGTTTTTGATTACACGGCCTAAGTAACGTGGGCAACCATCAGTTTCAACAACAACGTTCTTCTCATCAGTAATTGTTGCAGCAACTTCTTTAATTTCAGGGGCAGTTACAGGAAGTTGATTGATCACACCAATTTCACGTGCAATACCACGAATACTGAAGCAGTCACCACGGTTTGGCGTGATGCTGATATCAATCACATTGTCATCAAGATCTAAATATTCACGCACATTTACACCAACAGGTGCATCGGCAGGAAGCTCCAATAGACCGTCGATTTTATCTTCAAGATCAATTTCAGACGCACCGCACAGCATGCCTTGTGATTCAACACCACGAAGCTTGCCTTTTTTAATTTTGAAATCGCCCGGAAGTACTGCACCAATGGTTGCTACAGGAGCTTTCATGCCTACACGCACGTTTGGAGCACCACAAACGATTTGTAACGGCTCGCCTGAACCGATGTTTACAGTAGTGACACGTAAACGGTCAGCATCGGGATGTTGAACCACTGTTAAAACTTCACCGACTACTACACCAGTAAATGGTTTTGCAGCAGGAGATAAATCATCAACTTCTAAACCTAACATGGTCAGTTGGTCAGAAAGTGTATCGCTATCAATGGCTGGGTTAACCCATGTACGCAACCAATTTTCGCTAATTTTCATTGTATAAAAACCTATTAATTCTAAATTTCTAATCCTCTCTAGCGTCCTTTTAAAGAAAGAGGACGAACCCTAAGTCATGATGGACAACCCCTCTCCTTTTAGGAGAGGTTAGGGAGAGGTATAAAACTGTTTAAGCAAATTGGCGTAAGAAACGCACATCATTTTGGTAGAACATACGCAGGTCATTAATGCCATAACGCAACATTGCAAAACGCTCTACACCTAAACCGAAGGCAAAGCCTTTGTATTTTTCTGGGTCAATGCCAGCGGCTTGTAAAACGTTTGGATGCACCATACCGCAGCCCAAAACTTCCAACCATTTACCACGTTCATCCATGATATCCACTTCCGCACTTGGCTCTGTAAATGGGAAATAAGATGGACGGAAACGTACTTTCAAATCTTTTTCAAAGAATTCATTTAGCAAGTTCACTAACAAACCTTTAAGTTCTGCAAAGCTGGTGTTTTCAGCCACATACAAACCTTCGATTTGATGGAACATTGGTGAATGCGTTTGGTCCGAGTCACAGCGATAAACACGACCAGGACACACAATACGGATTGGAGGCTGCTGATTTTCCATCGTACGAATTTGCACGCCTGAGGTATGCGTACGAAGTAAATGATTCGCATCAAAATAGAAAGTGTCGTGCATCGCACGTGCAGGGTGATGACCCGGAATGTTCAATGCTTCAAAGTTGTGATAATCATCTTCAACTTCTGGACCGGTCGCAACAGTAAAGCCAGCTTTGGTAAAGAATTGGCAAATACGTTCTTGAACTTGAGTCACAGGGTGAATGCTACCAACCGTTTGACCACGGCCGGGCAAAGTAATATCAACCGTTTCGCTAGCAAGCTTTTGTTCTAATGCAGCTTTTTGTAATTCAGCTTGACGAGCAGTCAGTGCGCCAGTAATCGATTCACGAACGGCATGAATTTGAGCACCAAAAACTTTACGTTCTTCTGGGTCCATTTTACCGAGCGACTTCGATTGTTCCGCGAGCTGGCTTTTCTTCCCTGTAAATTGCACTCGCACTTGGTCGAGTGTAGCAAGGTCCTCTGCTGCTGCAATCGCAGCGAGCGCTTCAGTGGTCAGGGCTTCCAGTGACATAGTAACTCTCAAAGCAACAATTTAAAAAAATAATATAAACCCCTTATTCTAACAGTTTTTAGCCGTTATGATGAAGCGCATTCACAAGTTAAAATTGCATTAGCATCAAGTTTTAAAAAAAGTATAAGATAAACACAATATCAATGGGATCCAATCTTTATGGCACTCGATCCAATCTGGAAACAACAGCTCACACTCGTCACTTATGGCAATGAATTTCTCAACCAAGGTTTGAGTTTTCAACGTTGGTTGAATCACCACATTTTTGATCAGCACAGTTTCCATTTTCGTGATTTGCTTTCACAGCATTTATTGGCTCAACATTTCCAAATTTGGCTAGAGGGCTTAAAAAAACAAGGGGTACAACGCTTAAGTTTACATAGCTCTAGCTTGCTGAATGATGAACAAAATCCGAATGCTAACGTTGAACTTCTTCCCTTTGCTCATTTTATTGTGAGCCATGAACAAAATAAAAAGCAGGCATGGATTTTTGGTAAAGAACTTGCCGAGTGGTATAACGCAGAAAATGACTATGAAGCACCGGCATCCCAACAACTGCAAATTCGTCGAGAAACTTTTTGGCGCTATGAGCTGAACCATAAACTCATTAAACGCATCGAAGCAGATATGCAGTTACCAAAATGGGATGATATTCATAACTTCACTGAAGCAGAATTATTTTTACAAAAACCTGCGGAAGGTTTTATTGAGCCGGAGGTGTTGGGCACACCTTATTATGGTACGCAGCTTGATCTAAGCAGCGAATCGAATGAATCTACAAAACTTGCACTCTTGCCAACGGATGCACAAGCGGATTTTGCACATGACAGCTTGCATCGCTTAGATGCATTAAACCGCCACATTCAGTCTAAAATTCAGCATCCCTATCATGCAGATGGCAGCATCTATACACCTGAAGAACAGTTAAATTTGCGCCATTTTGCTCAAAAAACTGAAGATTTAACGGCTAAATTTATCGTAAAAGTCGCCAATCACTATAAAACTGCACGTTTAACTCCTGTGGTCGAAAGCTCTCCTCTGGATGGATTTAAAACTGAGCAAAGAAAATCAAATCCTCAGCATGCACACACGCCAAATCCAACCCATAAACCCGGTGCAGGTGGAGTGATTACTTTAATTATTATTACGGTAGTGATTTGCTTATTGGCTTATTACTTCGGACTTTAACTGTATAAATATGATCAACACTAAAAAGCCCTTCTCATAGAGGGGCTTTTTTATAAACATACTTCTGTATGAAAGATTTCAAAATTATGAGGTCGTTAAATAATTAAATGGACGAATTTCTAATCGAACGCGATGCTGATCGGCATGTTGATTAATATAATGACTGACAGAGACTACTTCCCCCTCAAGCTCTGCGTCTGCACCATACATGATTTTGACTGCCTCACCTTTGCGGGGAATCATTTCGAGCTCTACAGTAATGCTACCTTGACCCATACCAACTATTTCAGCCAACATTTTATTTTCCTTTTGTTCTTTTCTATCCATACATTAGGCATGTCGCAAAGCGCGGTATAAAGATTATTTCTGTAACTTAACTGCACTTTTTATTGATAAAACATCAAAACTTAAACATCAAAAACATAAGAGTCCAATTGTTCTAAAAATGCATCAACTGCATTTGCAGACTTTAAACGAATCCATTGAATATGTTGATATTCAGGTGCATTCATCATCTGTAGATATTTTTCACGATTCTTTTTATGGGTCTTAATCATCCACCAGACAATGGAATCTCGACCAAATATCCGCCAGAAACTTTCCTGATTATTTGAATCTGGCCAAAGATCTTGTTTGGACTTAGCCCGAGAAATTGCGCGCTTTACAGAGCGGTATAAATTGACTGGAAACGGAAGGTCTAACCATATCACCGTATCTATTTCAGACCATTTAACAGGAATCGCCCGAGTATAATTGCCATCAATAACATAACCATTTTTCGCTTTAGCGGTTTCAGCTTCAATACGTGCAAAAAAGATCTCATCAGGACATTCTTGCCAATCATCTAGCCAAAACAAGTTATCTAATTCAATGTAATGCAAACCAAGCTTTGTTGCCAATGCCCTAGAAAATGTTGATTTTCCTGTAGCAGATGTACCGACTACGTTTATTTTTTTCATTGTCATGATGATCTACTTGAGTCAAGTGAACCTACTTCAAGATAACAGTATTAGATAAGATAGGTTAACTTTTATTCTTCACGATAATTTAAAAGATCTGCATCGATATTGATAAAGTCAGGTTCAATTGCAGTATAAAAACACACTTTTCACAGACTATATTGATCCAATAATTTTTCAGTTGGTATTTATCCATTCATTTATGGCCGTCCCCCCTATCTGCACGCCTTATAAAAAAAACAGATTCTAGCTGTCCCCAGATGAATGAATTAATTCTGCCCGCAATTATGATGAACATGCGCAATATAAATACCTTCCCGTTCTGAGCGAAAAGCACCGTGTGCATGTGCGGGCCTTCAACTGAGCATTAAACAAACCGGCCAGGCAACAAGATCGAAGCTAAACATTGAAATCACGACATAATACGCACAAACCGTGGCTCGGGGCGCAGCACCTACCTAGCCTATTCATTTTCAGATATAATTTAGCGCTAAGCATCGATCAAATATTCAAAATTTAAATATAGTAACCAAACACTTAAATATAAAATTTCAACATAATTATTATGAGACTTTATGAAAACAGAATTTGACATTTATGCTAAAAAACCGCTGATTTCATGGCCAACAATTTTAATGCTTATTTTACTAGGCATTGCGATGGTCTTTATTATACCTTTTTTCAAATGGTTTAGAGATCAAGCTCAACCGCTTAACGTCAGCATAGTGATTGAATACCTGCAATTCACCCTAAAAAATTTCCCGATTTACAAGCTGCAAGCCGATCATGCCCAGCTGATCCTGCTCTACATCGTATCTATAATTGTCATTGATTACTTAAAAACGCAGATTAAACTGGTCATTACGCCTGATAAAATTTATTACCGCTTGTGGAAAATACCTCTCAGCACATTCATTCAGCGGCAGGAGGTAGAATACTGTCAATTTGCCATTCTTGGTATAAAACGCCCAAAACGGATCTCATGGCTGCAGCGTCCTATTTATCAGACTGCCAACAAAGAAAATCCACAGCTTTTATTCTTCCCCCTTAAAAATGTTCAATCTCAACTGCACCTTGCATGCTTAAGTGAACATGAAAAAGGGCAGCTGATTCAAATACTCAAACAATATTATAATTTTCAGGATGAGATTGCGGCGCTGACGCTTTCTCAAGAAGATCTGCAAAATTTAATTCTGCAAACCAAGATCAGCCCGCGGATCGCCTACCTGATTATCGGCAGCGTTCCTATTGGTATTTTGGGCTTATATTTAAACGCGCAAGCGCAGTTCTTTTACATTTCCAATTATCCGGTTTTGCTGTGTTTGGCCATTATTTTTCTGCTGATTTTCATTCCAAGCGTATTGTGGATACAAAAAGATATTCCCAAAATGGCGTTTACAGGAAGCGTGCTGTCCAGTACATTTTTAACGCTGAGCCTGAGCTTTTTTCTAATGCCGGTATTGCATAGTTATTATGCTTTGCATTTTGGCACTCATAAAATGACCGATGCGCAATTACTCTCAATGGATACAGATGGTCAGAAATGGTTGTTATTAGACAACCAGCAAACTTTTCATATTTTACCCAAAACATCTTTCTACAACACGCACTTTAAAATAAATGCAATTTATGAATTTCCCATTTATTATCATTGGCATAACTATCATTTTCAGCACCGAGACCTTGCTTATGTCCAGCTTAAAACAAAAACCGATTAATATTGGTTAAGCTTACATAAGAATTTAAAGCCCAAAAAAAGACCGCTAAAAGCGGTCCCTTTTTAAGTCATAAAGACTTATGCAGCTAATGCATCTTTAGCTTTAGAAGCTAAAGCAGCAAACGCAACTGCGTCATGCATAGCGATGTCAGCAAGTACGCGACGGTCGATAATCACTTGAGCTTTTTTCAAGCCAGCGATCATACGGCTGTACGACAAACCATTTTGACGAGCACCGGCATTGATACGCGCAATCCATAGAGCACGGAATTGACGTTTCTTTTGACGACGGTCACGGTAAGCATATTGACCTGCTTTGATTACTGCTTGGAACGCTACGCGATATACGCGTGAACGAGCGCCGTAGTAACCTTTAGCACGAGCAAGAATTTTTTTATGACGGCGATGAGCCTGTACACCACGTTTAACACGAGCCATTTATAATCTCCTTAGATGTATGGGCACATACGGCGAACTGAAGCAACGTCACTTACGTGAACCATTACACAGCCGCGTAATTGACGGATACGCTTAGCAGATTTTTTGGTCAAAATGTGTCGTTTGAACGCTTGGTGACGTTTAAAACCGTTTGCAGTTGGCTTGAAGCGTTTAGCTGCACCACGGCGAGTTTTCATCTTAGGCATAAGAACCTCTTTTGAACACCTGTTCGGCACGTCTGCACCATTGCAAAGACGCCCTGCAGGTAAGGGAGCGAGTATTCTAAAGCATCTTTGCTCAAAACAAAAGCGAATCTTTCTACCGAATATCGAACTTAATTAATTTTCTGATATAGATTTTCCGATGATTTTATAAGCGATGCCCAATAAGGCTTATATAATGTCGGCACGCCAACTATTAATGTCCATTATGAAACCTGCACAGGATGCTTTTGCAGCCCTACGTTATCGGGATTTCTCGATTGTTACGCTTAATCAATTTTGTCTGACCTTAGCCATTTTGATTCAAGAAATTATTGTTGCTTACTCACTGTATCAAATCACTAAAGACCCGCTAACACTGGGCTTAATTGGTTTAGCTGAAGCAATTCCTTTTATTGCTCTCTCTTTGTGGGGAGGATACTTTGCAGATCGTTTCAATAAACAGACCATTATGAAAATTTGTCTGTTTTTTTCTGTACCTATGCCACTAATTCTTTGGGGGTTATTTCACCAATATGGTCTCGGCCAAATTGATGTCACCCAACTGTCTTGGGGAATTTATGCGGTCATTTTTGGGCTTGGAACGATCCGTGGTTTCTATAATCCCTCGGCAACGTCGCTTAAACCTTTTTTAATCCCGCGGGAGCTCTATGCCAATGGTGCAACATGGACAACGATTGGTTGGCAAAGTGGGGTGATTATTGGGCCAATGCTTGGCGGTTTTATGTTGGCATTTTTAGGCCGTGAAACCAGCTTACTCAGTGTTGCGGCGCTACTAACGGTCTGCTTCGTTCTCATTAACCTACTCAATAAACGCAGTTTTCCTAAAATTGAATCTGACAATTTAAAAGATAGTTTAAGTGAAGGTTTTCGATTTATCTGGAAAACCAAAATTGTCCTTTGGGCGATTTCACTCGATTTAGTTTCTGTGCTTTTTGGTGGCGTGATTGCCCTCTTACCGATTTTTGCCGAAGATATTTTAAAAGTGGGGCCTGAAGGTTTAGGCTACTTACGGGCAGCACCGTCTATTGGCGCCCTGATCACTATGATTGCATTGACCAAATTCCCTCCAACTCATCATGCATGGCGTAATATGTTATTGGCTGTAGCGGGTTTTGGTGTATTTACCATTTTATTCGCATTTTCAAGCAATCTTTGGTTATCACTCTTTGCACTGGCAATGACTGGGGCATGTGACAGCGTGTCTGTGGTGGTTCGTCAGACCATTTTGCAACTTTATCCACCTGAAAATATGCGAGGTCGTGTTGCTGCGGTGAATGGCATGTTTGTTTCTAGCAGTAATGAACTTGGAGCTTTTGAATCGGGACTTGCAGCAAAATACATGGGCACGATCATGGCGACACTTTTTGGTGGTTGTATGACCATGGCTGTTGTTGCAATCAGCTGGGCAAAAACCCGTGACTTGTTTGGGATCGACATTACCCATCAGTCAAAAAAATAATGGCATATTTTCCATTTAAACCTTGCCAGTATTTCCAATACAGGAAATACTGCGCAGCAATATCGACGCATTCATCACTCACATTGTGATCTTAGAATAGACTTATGAAACAATATCTGTGCTTAACCCTTTTGGCCTGCGCTCCATTTTCTACAGCGTTTAGTGCTTCAACCAAAACCCATCAACTTCCGGCACAGAATATTGAAGTTGCTCCTGCACATTTAACCACGCGTTTAAATTGGTCGGTTTTTCCAAAACCGGTATATGCCAATGAAGACCTCAAGCAACGTGACCGCGCGGCCATTATTCGTGTTACAGCAAATGCAAAAGGCACCATTACCGATGCAAGTGTTGAAGAAAGTACAGGTGTCGATCAACTCGACCGAATCTTAATTTCTGCTGTCAAAAAAGCTAAAGTCAAACCACATTTAGAAAATGGTGAAGCCAAAGCCATTATTGGCTATCAAGCGTTTAATTTGAGAGTTAAAGGCAATACGCCTGAATGTGATTTCAACTTTGATTCAAAAGTTTGGAAGGCACAAAGTGCAGATAAGAAAACGCCATTCCAATATGTATCTCAACCAAAATTAGATCTCACTAGTCATGAGTTGAAACAGCATGATCGTAAAGTCAAATTTAACTTTAAAGTGGATAAACACGGACAAGTAAAAAAGGTCAAGATCAAGCAAGGCTCTGGCATTTATGCACTCGATCAGAAAGTCGTTGAAGCATTGAGAAATAGTCAGATCTCGGTTAAACGTACTGCGAGCACCCTTTGGATCTATAAAAAGTCGAACTTTAAAGATGAAATTCAATTTCAAGTAAATGGCTGCTCATAATCTCAATTTTTAGCGGCATTAAAATAATGCATTGGCATGCCGCGCACTGATGGAATGACTATGTTGAAACAATATACAGCAATAGGTCTAATGCTCTGTGCAAGCACAGTGATGTGCACGCAGTATGCTGCCGCTGAGACTGCGCCCGCCAGCGAAGTAAAAATATTGCAAGACAGACCTGTCAGCTGGATGCGCGCACCCAAAGTTAAATTTGAGCCAGGAGATCTGGAAGGACGCCCTAGATTTGTCAATGTCGCAATTGATGCAGACAACTCGGGCAACATTACCGCAGTCAAAATCATCACCAGTTCAGGCTTGCCAGATTTGGATGATATGGTCATTAACGCGGTAAAAAAGGCACGCTTCAGGCCTTATATAGAATCGGGCATCAGCTATCCCTTCCGAGCGACGCAGCCATTTGAATTTAATGCTGATGACTATTCATCGACACGTAAAACACCAAAAAGAAAGCCCATCAAAACCTGCTGGGCTGATTTTGAGCCCGAGGGCTTGCAGCTCCAACAGTCTGGCCAACATAGAACATTTCAATACAAAGACGTCCCCGCAATGAAGCTGCCGATGACGGAATCTGAAGCAAAACAATTCAGCATAGATTTTAGTTTTAGCGTAGATCGTAAGAACCAAATTTCCGATATTCGTTTAATACAAAGTCCAAGTGATCCAATTGCCCGCTTGCTATTAAAGAAATTTGAACTGGCAAAAATCGAAGCGCCACGTAAGTTTTATCAGATCTTTAAAATTCAATTTAAAGAGCGCATTCAGCTGAAAAATATTCAATGTAATTGAAAAAATAGCCCGTAGATAAACAGATAACGTCCAATTTTGGCGATACTGACCAGTGTGAAAAATCGCCAGAAGTTTTCTTTCATTAAACCCGCGATTAAAGTAATTGGGTCTCCAATCATCGGCAGCCAACTCAGTAGCAAAGACCAATAGCCATATTTGTGATAAATGCCCTGTGCCTGCTGCATTTTTGGCTCTGACACGGGAAACCATGTTTTATTTTTATAATGTTCTACTTTTAAACCGAGCCACCAATTCACACAAGAACCGAGGATATTTCCGATACTGGCCACCAAAATCAGTAGCCATGGATTGTGTTGACCATAGCTCAACAATCCGAGCAATACGGCTTCGGACTGTAAAGGAAGTAAGGTCGCAGCCCCAAATGCCGCGAAGAATAAAACTAAAAACGACCACATCGAAACGAATGCTTAGAGACCTAATTTTTTCTTCGACTTCAAATATTCAAAATTTGACCAAAGCACTGCTGCAACAATTACAACGATTCTCGACCATTTATATTGTGAAGAAATCGGTTCAATCGCAGCTCGCATCAAGTTTTGATCTTTGGTATGTAAATCTGCAAGAATATTTTGAACATGCACAATTTCAGCGACAAATAGCACTAAGCAGCCTGCAATACCCAAAATAATACTCCAATAGATTCTTGGGTTATTTTCAACAATACGGGTAAAATTTAAGAAAAAGTCTTTCATCGCAAAATCGTCCAACTAAGCCGTCAACAACGCGTTCTTTCGGCAGCGCCGCATTCTAACACAGCGTTAGAATTTTCTTCCGTCCTATCTAAAATCTTAAGGTGAGTCTTTCCGCACTTTACTTTTATACATGAGACTTCTAATCTGCCACGCAAATATTGAATAATTTTAACTCACTTTATGAAAAAAATTCTTTGCTTAAGTTTTATCGTGTTATTACAAATTTTGACCGCTTTATATGCACAAAGTCCTTCTGAAGTTGCCAAACAACACGTGATTACACAAGATCAAATGATTTGGCAAAAGCGACCTTTCTTTAACTTCAACAATGACGATCTGGGCAATCAAAATCGTGACCTTAGTTTTAAATTGTATGTTTTAGCCACCGGCGAAGTTCAAAAAGCTGAATTAATCAAAAGCTCTGGACTTACACACATTGATAAGCGGGTTGAGCAGTCACTTTTACGTGCCAAGTTCAAACCTTATATCGAAAATGGTGTAGCCTCCCCCCTTTGTTGCCTTACAGCCCTTCTCACTCAAGACCCTGAAAGAAAACCAAAGACCTTGGTGGAAAAAGCTTCTATTTATTTCGTAAAAAAAGAGCATGTTTCCATGCTCTTTTTTTAAACGTGTATTGCTAAGGCTTTTTGTACCGCTGGACGGGCCGTCAGTCGATCGATATAGTCTTTCACGTATGGATAATCTTCCAGCTGAATTTGCTGCCATTCATGACGCAGTGCCCAAGGCAGAATAGCCATATCTGCAATCGAATACTCTCCAGCCACAAATTTTTGACCAATCAACTGATGGTTCAAAACTTTATATAAGCGTTTAGATTCATTTACATAACGTTCAGTTGCATACGGAATACGTTCAGGTGCAAAACGACTAAAATGATGATTTTGTCCTAACATGGGCCCAAAACCACCCATTTGCCACATCAACCATTGTTCAACTTCAACGCGCTCAAACTCATCTTCTGGATAAAACAAACCTGTTTTACGTCCAAGATATTGCAGAATCGCACCAGACTCAAAAACTGAAATTGACTCTCCTCGTGGGCCATTCTGATCCACGATTGCAGGGATTTTATTGTTCGGAGAAATTCTCAAAAAGTCTGGCTGAAATTGATCATTTTCCAAGATATTAATCGGAAAAATTTGGTATTCCAAACCCATTTCTTCTAAAGCGATGGTAATTTTATGTCCATTGGGTGTACCCCAATAGTAGAGATCAATCATCTATATTCCTTTTTAATTTTCAGTAAGGCAATCTCATTTTGCTTTATGTATAACATGTTTAATCCAGTGAAAGCTTGTCAGTTTTTCTGCAAAGTAACGTTAAAATGTGAATTATCACTTTGCTTTTAAAATCACTTAAGGTACAAAAATTCAAAAAATATAATTTTTTTATAAAAATCCCTTGAAAAAAATCAGCACAGACCGATATTGATACATGTACAAGGATCAAACGATCTTGTTAGTGAACAGTGGATGCCAAGCATCACTGAACATTTCTTATTGTTACAACTTTGCTTATTAAAGAGAGTTCTAATTATGAGTAGTTTAAATCTTAACCCACTTTTCCGTCGTAGCATTGGTTTTGATCGTTTCAACGATTTATTTGATTATGCTATGCAAAGCGACACACCAAATTACCCGCCATACAATATTGAAAAAACGGCTGAAAATAGCTATCGCATTGTGGTGGCAACCGCAGGTTTTACAGAAGATGAACTTTCGCTAAACTTAGAAAATCAAGTGCTAAGCATTTCAGGTAAACCAACTGAAGCGCAAGATACAACTGTGGAATTCCTGCATAAAGGCATTGCTCGTCGTACATTTAAACTGTCTTTACGCTTAGATGAACATATAGAAGTGCAACAAGCCCTATATGAAAATGGTTTATTGACAGTGGACTTACAGCGTATTATTCCTGAAGAAAAACTACCACGCCAAATTCCAATTGGCAAAAAGGCATTGATAGAAAGTCATGTCCAAGAAAATATCGCTGAGTAAACCCTCATAAAAAAAAGACCCTTCGGGGTCTTTTTTTTGAAAAAAATAGTTAAATTCGTAACATAATAAAAAAGAATTAAAATCATCCCATCTCAAAAATATAGTGTCTAGATTGCAAATTTTATGTTCTGATTTTTTATTCCAAACTAAATACTCCCTATAGGTGTTTTAATGAATCCTTGGTGGGTCTGGCTTACAAGCTGTTCATCTACTCTTTTTCAATTTTGGCGTATCTTGCAAAAAATAATCCTACTTTGTATTACTATCTATTTCTATGAAATGTACTTTGTTCTGATTGCTTTTATGACATGGAATATACGACCTAATATTACCAAGATGAAAATCTATTGGAGGGTACTGAAAATCCCCATCTCACGGCCGGTGTTATGTAAATAGATCTCACATAGTTAGCTCAATAAAAAGCTTTGCTCACTTTATACCTACATTAAAACTAAATTAAAGCATTTCAAAACGTCTGAATCGAAACAACGATTGAATATCAATTAAAATATAATCAAATTTGTCTTTCTTAAAGAAACTTACTTAATACCCTCAGACATAAGTTCGCATTCATGAATTTTGCTCTATTTTCCAATCAATACGCAGCAAAAATTATTGGTGCCCTTGAACATCATTGAGATTAAAAAACCAAAATATAGGCAAAAAAAAGCACTGCAAATGCAGTGCTTTTTTAATGGATACTTACTTTTTCTTTTTAGGACCAAGCAGCATACCCATTTGACGGCCTTCCATTTTCGGGGTTTGTTCAACAACACCGTATTCAACTACGTCAGCTTCAATTTTTTGTAATTGAGCCAAACCAAGTTGTTGGTGAGCCATCTCACGACCACGGAAACGAAGCGTGATTTTTACCTTATTGCCTTCTTCAAGGAACTTGATAATGGCACGTAGTTTAACGTTGTAGTCACCAACATCAGTACCAGGGCGTAGCTTGATTTCTTTCACCTGTACTTGATGTTGTTTTTTCTTCGCTTCTTTTTGCTTTTGTTTTAGATCAAACAAATGCTTGTTGAAATCCATGATTTTGCAGACTGGTGGCTCAGCATTAGCAACAATCTCAACAAGGTCAAGATCTACTGCTTCTGCAGCACGCAAAGCGTCAGCAAGAGATACAATCCCTTTTTGCTCGCCATTTTCGTCTACTAGACGGACTTCTTTTGCACGAATTTCATCATTCAAGGCAGGACGGTTTGATTTTCCGCCCTGTTGATTACGGTCAGGCTGTTTAATCGCTTTTACTCCACAATGTACCGGCCGCGTTCGGCTACGGCTGCTTTTACTAGGTCAACGAATGCATCAATTGACATAGTACCCAAATTTTTTCCAGAGCGAGTACGGACGTTTACAGTACCTTCCTCAACTTCACGGTCCCCAAGAACCAATAAGTAAGGAATACGCTCTAAAGTACGTTCACGAATCTTAAAGCCGATTTTCTCATTTCTCAAGTCTGAAATCGCGCGGATACCGCTTTCTTTAAGTTTAGCGACGACTGACTCACATGCTTCAGCTTGTGAATCGGTAATGTTCATCACACATGCTTGAATTGGAGACAACCAAGGTGGCATGAAACCAGCATAGTGTTCAATAAGTATACCAATAAAACGCTCGAAACTGCCAAGAATTGCACGGTGCAACATTACAGGCTGATCACGGTCGTTATCTTCAGTCACATAAGACGCATCTAAACGTTCTGGTAAGTTAAAGTCACATTGAATTGTACCGCACTGCCATACACGACCTAAGCAGTCTTTCAATGAGAATTCAATTTTCGGACCGTAGAATGCACCTTCACCCGGTTGAAGTTCCCACTCTAGGCCTGCAGCATCTAAAGCATCTGCTAAAGATTTTTCTGCCATGTCCCAAAGTTTGTCATCACCTACACGTTTTTCTGGACGTGTCGACAACTTCATTTGTACTTCTTCAAAGCCAAAGTCTTTATAAACATCTAATGTCAGTTTAATAAAGTCTGCAACTTCAGTACCGATTTGTTCTTTGGTACAGAAGATATGCGCATCATCTTGGGTAAAGCCACGTACACGCATAATGCCGTGTAATGAACCCGATGGTTCGTTACGGTGACATGAACCAAACTCAGCTAAACGGATTGGCAGGTCACGGTAAGATTTCAAACCTTGGTTGAAGACTTGCACGTGACATGGGCAGTTCATTGGTTTTACTGCATAGTTACGGTTCTCTGAGTGAGTCGTAAACATATTTTCAGCATAGTTTGCTGCGTGACCTGATTTTTCCCAAAGCGTGAAATCAACCACTTGCGGTGTACGGATTTCTTGGTAACCGTTGGCTTGTTGAACTTTACGCATGTATTGTTCAAGCACTTGGTAAATCGTCCAGCCGTTTGGATGCCAGAACACCATACCCGGCGCTTCTTCTTGCATATGGAACAAGTCTAACGCTTTACCAATTTTACGGTGATCGCGTTTTTCAGCTTCTTCAATACGTTTAATATAGGCAGCTAACTGTTTTTTGTCAGCCCAAGCTGTACCGTAAATACGTTGCAGCTGTTCGTTTTTCGCATCACCGCGCCAGTAAGCACCAGAGATTTTAGTCAACTTGAACGATTTTAAGAATTTAGTATTTGGAACGTGCGGACCACGACACATATCCAAGTAGTCTTGATGATAGTACAAGCCCATTTCAGTTTCTTCAGGCATGTCTTCTATCAGACGCAGTTTGTATTCTTCGCCGCGTGCAGTGAACTCTTTGATCACTTCATCACGTGGAGTCATTTTTTTGATGACATCATAGTCTTGGTCGATGAGCTTTTTCATGCGCTCTTCGATTGCTGCCATGTCATCTAAAGTAAACGGACGTGGCATCCAGATGTCATAGTAGAAACCTTCTTCAATGACAGGACCAATGACCATCTTTGCTTCTGGGAACAATTGCTTAACTGCATGACCTACCAAATGCGCACAAGAGTGACGAATGATGTGAATACCATCTTCATCTTTAGGCGTGATAATTTGTAGGCTAGCATCTTCTGTAATTAAATCAGATGCATCAACTAAACGATCGTTTACACGACCCGCAACTGTATTTTTTGCTAGACCAGGACCGATGCTTTGAGCAACTTCCATCACAGACACGGCATGATCAAATTGTTTTTGATCGCCATTAGGCAAAGTGATAATTGGCATATAAAAATCCTTAAGGAGTGATGCCCCGTACAATGGAGCATGTCACCGCGAGATTATGATCGAGGGAGACCCTCAAAAGATAAAAACGGTGGATAAATAAAATTCGACCTAAATTTTACACGCCCTGCCAACTTTAATAAACCTCTAATCCCATAGAAGTTGATTTTTCTGCCGCCTTTTACAAGACTCCTGATAATTCAAACAGATTTCAGCCGAAATGCGCTTTATGCTGTCAACATAATAATCACGTTCTAATTCATAAAATTATTCCGAATTTCGAACACCTATACCCACTGAACTCTCTATGTAGGCAGGTATCATGCAAGCACATTCACTTATATCTTGGTCTAGTTTAAAACCGCTCCAAACCCGCTTATGCCCTTGCAGCCAATGTCGATCTTGTGGTCTTACGGCTCGAAGATGATGATGTAGAACAAGTCGTGGTCATGTATGGTCGCTGTCAGCATCGCGGCGCACTCATGGCCGATGCCCATATTCAAGGAGATAAAATCGTCTGTGGGCTGCATGGCTCTCACTATATTTATAAAACTGGCATCAACCCACGTTATCTGAATAAAAATCTGCAAAAGTTTAAAGCGTGGGTGGAAGGCGATCAGGTGTATGTCGATCTTGAAGAAATTCAAGCGTGGGAAAAAAGAAATCCTCAACAATATAAGCGTGATCAATACCAAGGCCTATATGCTGACTCCGCGCCCGCGCCAGAAGAACCATATAATAAATTGATCTTGGAACTCGCACGAAATGGCTTAAGTAAATTTGGACATCATGGCCCGACAGCGGCAATGGGCGTGCCTTTCAATCAACTTCCGAAATGGGATGATATTCAACTGATCACCGCACAACTGTGGAAAATTCCATTGTTAGATGATGCACCCGTAGCAACCGAAGTGGTGATTGGCCCAAATGCTAAAGAACCTTTAAAACTCAACATTCCCCTGTTTGTGTCAGATATGAGTTTTGGTGCGTTATCTCAAGAAGCCAAAGTTGCCCTTGCAACAGGTGCTGAAATTGCGGGTACAGGGATTTGCTCAGGTGAAGGTGGAATGCTTGCTGAGGAACAAGCGGCCAATTCACGTTATTTTTATGAACTTGCATCGGGTCGTTTTGGCTATGACATCGAAAAAGTTAAAAAGTGTCAGGCCTTTCATTTTAAAGGCGGTCAAGCTGCAAAAACAGGTACGGGAGGGCATCTTCCAGGCCATAAAGTGGTTGGTAAGATTGCAGAAGTGCGCAAATTACCAGAAGGCACCGCAGCCGTTTCCCCTGCGACCTTCCCTGATTGGACACATCTTTCACAATATCGTGAATTTGCAGAATATGTCCGAGCAGAAACAGGAGGCATCCCAATCGGCTACAAGCTCTCCGCACAGCATATTGAACGTGATATCGACGCAGCACTCAGCATTGGTGTGGACTATATTATTTTAGATGGACGTGGCGGTGGTACAGGTGCAGCCCCAACCTTATTCCGTGACAATATCTCTGTACCGACCATTCCCGCGCTTGCACGAGCACGTCGTCATTTAGACCGTTTAGGACGGTCAGATATTAGTTTAGTGATCACAGGTGGACTTCGTGTACCCGCTGACTTTATTAAAGCACTGGCTTTAGGTGCAGATGCCATCGCGATTTCAAACTCTGCCATGCAAGCCATTGGCTGTTTAGCTATGCGTGCCTGTCAGACCAATGATTGTTCTGTCGGCATCGCCACACAACAAGATCATTTACGTCGTCGTTTAGAAATAGACAAGTCGGCACAACAACTGGCGAATTTTCTAAATGCATCCGTTGAACTGATGCAAGTTCTGGCACGTGCCTGCGGACATCATCATCTGAATCAATTCTGCAAAGATGACCTGACCACATGGAAAAAAGAGATGTCTAACCTCACGGGTATTCACTACGGTGGATTTGAGTAAGCTTCAAATCGTGAGCTTTTTTCAAAACAATTGAACCTAAAAAGAGTCCATACGGGCTCTTTTTTTATTCTCTGAAGGTCTCAAAGGCCATGAATTGATCAGCTTGGTACAACCAAAGCTGTGCAAATTGAGGGATGATCATTTCACTCTGGGTAGGGCGTAAAAAAATATAATCATCTACATCTATGTTGCTTGTCTGTGGAATTTGCACAAGTTCCTGATTACTACTTCGACCATATAATGCATGGGGCTGACTGCCTTGAGGATAAACATAGTCCCCTCGCCAATAGCCTCCATAAATAAATACAGCCTGATATTTTGCCCAACGACTGAGCCATTCTAACTGTGGTAATTCAGTCCGCGGCAACACTTTTAGCACGGGTGCGGCGATCCATAAGGCACTTTGGAAAGCTTGTAAATTTTTCAGTTCAAAATCTGCGGGTTTTAATAACATCGAGCCAAACGAGACTTCGTTACAGACGCTCTGCTGATAATGAAAACTAAAACTAGGACTACCACCACCATTCCAACAGGTGTGTTCATCACATAAAGTTGGATAGCGCTGTTGTACATAAGCTTTGAATTGTTGATAACTTTTCTGGGATTGTTGATAAGTCTGTTCAGCAGATTGAATCAGTCGTGGAATCTTCGCCACATGTGCGTCATAGCCCATCAATCCTGAAAATTTTAAATGTTGAGGATGTTGAACGATTACATCCAAAATAGCCTTTAGCTCATCGATCGTTTTCAGACCACCGCGGTGTAGCCCCACATCGATTTCAATATTGATGCGTAGACACAGTTGATGCTGCTCAGCAAATTTGAGGTATTGGGCTAAACGCTGTTCACTATCAATCAGCCATTGCACTTGCGATTGCGTGGCCTGCAAAACTGCCTTGTCTGCATGCTTCAAGGCCTGAATTGGCATCGGTTTTCCAAACAACACATCGGCTTGTGGCATCGACTCGAAAAGTGTTTTCAGATGTGCAAAATGAAATAGCATGAAACGCTGTGTCTTGAGCTGTGTAGCACAGTGTTGAAGCAGAGCCATGCACGCCAAGGATTTCACCACCAAGCGCGGATGCAGACGCTCTGGCATTTGCTGCTGAGTGACCCCCAAGTTGTGATTTAATGCATCAACATCCACGATTAACTGGGGCATCCCCGTACCATTTTGTTTTAACAGCGAATTCAACTTTTGAAAATATGCATCCATGCCATCCCCTTTTTCATATCGTTCAATTGGTCTTCAATGTTTAACTTCCACGATGCTTAATCAATCAGTAACTGCTGTAGCTCGGGACTGAGCCACTTTTGCTGAGGATCTAATTCTTGTCGAATATTCAAAAAATCTTGCCACTTGGGGTACACATTTTGAAGCTGCCGCGCATTTAGGCTATGCAATTTCCCCCAATGCGGACGCCCGCCATATTTAAAAAAAATCGGCTCCACGAGCTTAAAGATGACTTGATAATCTTGCTTATAGAACTGATGCACCGAAATTGAGGCCGAATCTTGCTGATAAAACGGACTGAGCCAAATATCATCCCCACGTACAAGTCGATATTCTAGCGGGAAAAACATCGGCACCTTATGTCGTCGAAGGGTATGCAAAATTTCTTCTAAACAATTCATCCCGTGTTGCAGCGGAATCTGGTATTCCATCTCATTAAATTTGGTACTTCGAGCAGAAGGAAAAATTCGACTTGACCAGTCTACGTTGATCGAAGGTTTGACAAAAACACCTAATAATTTTTGTAGCCATGGATTCAGTGGTGGAAAAATTCGCGTCAATTCTGCACAAAGTTTGAGTAATACGTCGTCATCTAACCACTGTTCTTTTCGAGGTTGAAGGTTATCTTCCGTCTCATCTAAGGTTTTTAAAATAACCTGATCGGCATGACTAAATGCCCAGAACTCAATATGTCGATGTGCATATTGCCATTGCTGCATATTCTGCATGACATCGTTCAGCGGACATAATCGCGTTTGTTCTTTGAGTTTATACATCGGCCGATTTTGCAGCTGTACATGCGTCAGCACGCCTAAACTCCCGAGTGAAACACGCCCTGCTTGGAAAATTTCGCTGTTCTGTTCAGCACTGCATTGTAGTAATTCACCCTGCGCGGTTAATAATTCAAACCTCGTAACCAATGCCGATAAACACGGTAATTCGAGTCCGGTACCATGCGTCCCTGTTGCAATAGCTCCAGCCAAACTTTGACGATCAATATCTCCTTGATTAATCAGTGCCTGATCAAAAGACGCGAGCTTCTCACCCAAATCAAATAATCGTGTGCCAGCTTGGACGGTACTTTGGCAGCGTTCAGCATCGATATCTAGAATGCCTTTGAGATGATCTAAACGTACTAAGGTATCTGTGGTTTTTGCCAAAGGGCTAAATGAGTGCCCTGCGCCAACCAAGCGAATCTTAGGATGGGATTGCACCACATCCATTAATTGCTCAAGATTTTGCGGTTGTATAAATGACTTCGGGATCGACTTCTGAGCACCTGACCAATTTTCCCATGCAATGTCGTGTTGAATTGTCATATTCATCCTTGTCGCCATACTTTTTATTGTATTTAGCCGTATTGTTTTATTTTTGATTTCTGCTTTTGCAATGTTAATGCGCAAGCCATCTTGATTTTTTACTTAGATTATACTAAGTTAAGCATCTTCTCAAATTTCAGTTTATTGTTATAAAACAGCAAATAATCCACGATCAATTAAAGAAAATATCATTCGTTTATACCCCCACAAAGACTATTCAAGGCGCTCTACATTATTCGTTAAGCATCATTCAAACCGAATCAACAAAGAAGATCACACACGGAAATATCTGCCAAATTAGTATAAAAAACCAACAAACCCTGTATATTTTTCAACTAAATTATTTATGCTAAAAAATCAATTTTGAGAACCACAGGGTTCATTTTCGTCACCTTATTTTTTTTATTATGTTAGATTTCAATCACTTAAAAATTTAGTGTAAATACTCGACTAAAGCATAAATGCAGAGAAGCTACGGACTGAATTATTGTTAAGTCAGATTTAAAACAAATATATATATGGACTTGGAGTACCACGATGGTTAGCGCATACGATGAATTGCCACGGACCCCGGCAAATTTTGTGGCACTTTCGCCTCTACGTTATTTAGAGCGTGCAGCCTATATTTATCCTGATCAGGATGCCATTATCCACGGCAATCGTCATATTTCATGGCGCCAAACGTATAACCGCTGTCGTCAATTTGCGCATCAATTGCAACAATTAGGCATTGGCAAAAACGACACCGTGTCTGTGTTATTACCGAACGTTCCAGCTATGGTTGAAGCACACTTTGCCGTACCGATGGCGGGTGCGGTACTGAATACGCTAAATACACGCCTTGATGCGAAAACCATTGCCTTCATGTTGGAACATGCGGAAACCAAAGTCCTGCTGGTTGACCCTGAATTCACTCAAGTAGCCACAGAAGCTTTAGCTTTAATCGATCAAGACATTTATGTCATTGATGTTGCAGATGCAGAGTTTGAAGGTACAGCACAACCGATTGGACAAGTCGAATTTGAAGACTGGTTGGCGCAAGGCGATGCCAACTTTGAATGGCACTTACCTCAAGATGAATGGGATGCAATTAGCTTAAGCTATACCTCTGGCACGACAGGGAATCCAAAAGGCGTGGTGTATCATCACCGCGGCGCATATATCAATGCAGCGAGTAACATCATTGCTTGCGGCATGACGCCACGTGCAACGTATCTGTGGACGCTTCCTCTATTCCACTGTAATGGCTGGTGCTTTGCTTGGACGATGGCAGCCAATGGCGGAACCAATATTTGTCTACGTAAAATCGACCCTGAACTGATTTTCAAACTGATCGCAGAACACAAAGTAGATTATTTCTGCGGTGCGCCAATCGTACTTTCAATGCTGATCAACACGCCTGAAGAGAAAAAAGCACAATTTGACCATCGCGTTGAAGTGATGGTTGCTGGCGCAGCGCCACCTGCAGCGATTATTGAAGGGATGCGTAATATTGGTATCAATGTCACGCATGTCTATGGTTTGACTGAAACCTATGGTCCATCGGCACTCTGCGCATCGCAAGCAGGCTGGTCTGATCTTTCCATTCAAGAACAAGCACAGTTGCATTCTCGCCAAGGTGTACCATACCCGCTTCAAGACGGCATGAAAGTCATTGACCCTGAGACCATGTTACCTGTTCCGCATGATGGCCAGACCATGGGCGAAATCATGTTCCGTGGCAACATCGTAATGAAAGGCTATTTGAAAAACCCAGAAGCAACGGCTGAAGCCTTTGCCGGTGGCTGGTTCCATACCGGCGACTTAGCAGTCTGCCAACCTGACGGTTATGCCAAAATTACTGACCGCTCTAAAGATGTGATCATTTCAGGGGGTGAAAACATTTCATCACTCGAAGTAGAAGAAATTCTATATCAACACCCTGCTGTACTAACCGCTGCAGTGGTTGCAAAACCTGACCCTCGTTGGCAAGAAGTGCCTTGTGCCTTTATTGAATTAAAAGCAGGTAAAGAAGCAACGCCTGAAGAACTGATTGAATTCTGTAAGCAGCACCTTGCACGTTTCAAAGTACCTAAAGATGTAGTGATTACCGAAATTCCAAAAACCTCGACAGGTAAACTTCAGAAGTTCGTTCTCCGTGAATGGGCTAAAGAGCGCGCTGTTGGTGAATTTGGTTAATGTTAAAACTCAAAAGCCAAGCATGATTTTTTCAATCATTTAAGCAAAAAAAGCGACCTAATCAGGTCGCTTTTTTAATGTGAAGTCTATAACTTCACGTTTTGCTTCAATGATCAGATCATGTTGAATTCTCTGATCATTGAGCTATCTAAGTACTTGGCTATCTAATCATGCATTAGTTATCAGATAATAAAGCCACTTGTTGAATGTAGTTAAACAATTTCAACTTTGACGCAGTCAGTTCTTCTTCGCTTACATTTTTTGCTATATCACGTTGAATACGCAAAATATGCTGACGAATAGGATGATGTTCAGCAGCATTATGTGCTTTCATGAACTCTTTAATGACGGGATCACCTTGGGCAATCATACGTTCAGTCCAGCGTTGAAGCTGCGCTGTTTTTTTCGCACCTTGCTGCGGGGTTAGGTAAGATAAAATCATGGTTTCATCTTCATTACGCAGCAATTTACCTACACGTTGAAACTGACGACGTCGCGCTTCATGTGAAGTAATGGTTTGTGCATCAAGTAGTGCTTCGATCAGACGCTCTTCAACAGGAAGATTTTTAATCTGTTTAGGATTCAGTTTTGCAAGTTCCTCGCCCAAAGCAGCCATACGTTGTACAGCTTTCTTTTGCTCAGTTTTACTTGCACGTCCTTCTATGGATTCAAAGTCTTCTTCGGTATAGCGGTTCGGTCGACGTGCCACGTTTAATCTGCCTCGTAAAATTTTGCCGCAAACAGTGCTTGAATTTCAGATAAAGCTTTTTCTTCATCTGCACCTTCAATCACTAAGCGTAAAGTTGTGCCCTTGCCTGCACCAAGCATCAGCAAAGACATAATATTTTTGGCATCTACTAATTTTCCACCCTTACCAATTTGAATCGACGAGCGAAATTTGGTCGTGACTTCGATTAGCTTGCCAGATGCACGCGCATGTAAACCCAGTTTATTAATTACGTCAACAGTTGTGTCGATCATGACCAGTGCTTCATTTCTCTATGTAGAACCTGAATAGACCATTTTGCCTCAAGTGCTTTTTTTAGTCTATCTACGATATATACCGAACGGTGTTGCCCACCTGTACACCCGATCGACACCGTCATGTAATGACGATGCCCTTCGGCAAATGCCGGCAGCCATTTATCCAAAAAATTATAAATATCTTGGAACATTTCATTGGTTTGTTCACTTTGTTGTAAAAACTGACGAACTGGCTCATCTAATCCTGAATACTTACGCAATTCCATATCCCAGTGTGGATTGGGCAAATGACGGACGTCAAAAACATAATCTGCATCGAGTGGAATACCATGCTTATAGCCAAAAGACTGTAAGATCAAAATTAAATTATCTGCCTGTCCGAGTTTAGACAGCAAGGTATGTTTTAAATCATGTACGCTCTTATCAGTAGTATCAATATGTACTGTCGAGCGTAATTGAATCGGCAACAGTAAAGATTTTTCTTCCTGTATGCACTCATTTAAACTTTTGAAACGACTTGCCAACGGATGGGGACGTCGAGATGAACTGAATCGCGCAATCAATTCCTGATCACGCGTGGTCAAATAAATAATATCGACTGAGCCATGGCGTTGTAGCTGTTGAAAAACCAAATCGAACTCTTGTAAATCTGCACGTGTACTGCGGACATCCACACCCAGTGCCAATTGTTCAAGATTATTTTCTGAATCGAGTTTTTCAACAATTTCGGGGAGTAAGGCCAATGGCAAATTATCGATACAGTAATAGCCCAAATCCTCAAGTATCTGTAATGCAGATGACTTTCCAGATCCAGATTGTCCTGTAACAATTAAAATGCGCTTCATCGCTTGCTACCCCATAGCCGTTTTAAACTGCAGTATATTTAACCTGCATATTATCAATAAGACGTGTTGCGCCTAATTTAGCCGCAATAAACAACACCACGTCTTGATCAAATTCTTCAATTTTCTGTAATTCAGGTGTACGTGCTTCAACATAGTCCACAACAAAACCCGCCGCTGTCAATGTTGCTTTAATATTCGCTAACACATCTGCAAGTTGAGTTCCAGCATGTAATTCTGCCTCAGCCGTTTTCAAGCTTTGGTAAATCGTTGGTGCAATCGCACGATTTTCCGCACTTAAATAACCATTGCGTGAACTCAATGCCAAACCATCTTCAGCACGAGTAATCGGCACACCAATCACTTCTAGTGGAATATTTAAGTCACGTACAAACTGACGAATCACTGCAAGTTGCTGGTAATCTTTTTGCCCAAAGAATGCAAAATTCGGTTGAACAATATTAAAGAGTTTTGTCACAACAACAGCAACACCGTCAAAATGACCCGGACGCTGTTCGCCACACAAATCATTGGTAATGCCGCCCACGCTAATATTGGTTAAGCGCGGTTTGTTGCCATACATTTGTTCAACAGTCGGCGCAAACACGATGTCACAACCCACTTCAGCCAATAAGTGCTGATCTTGTTCCAAAGTGCGTGGATAGTTGTCAAAGTCTTCATTTGGACCAAACTGAATTGGGTTAACGAAAATACTCACCACCACGACATCACACAGTTTACGTGCTTCACGAACTAAATTGAGGTGACCTTCATGCAAGTTCCCCATCGTTGGTACAAAACCAATGATTTTACGCGCAGCACGTGCTGGATTTAGCGATGCACTTAAACCTTGAATCGTTGTTTCAGTTTTCATGTCTTACAGCTCAATTTGGAATGTATGTTCTTTGGCAGGGAAGCTACCATCTAGTACGGCAGCATGATACGCCTTAAACGCATCCACAATTGCCGTTTCCCCTGCTTGCTCTTTCATAAAGTTGCGAACAAATTTCGCCACGTGACTAAACGTCAGTCCCAGCATATCTTGTTGAACCAAGACTTGAGCATCCGTTTCTGCACCGGCACCGATCCCAATCACAGGTGTATTTGGGAACAATTCACTAATTTCTTTACCCACTTGGGCAGGAACACATTCCAAAAGTAAAAGTGCTGCACCTGCATCAACCACAGCTTTACAGTCTGCAATGAGTTGATCCGCAGTTTCGCGTGTACGTGCTTGCACTTTATAACCGCCAAACACATGAACCGATTGCGGAGTTAACCCTAAATGCACACACACTGGAATACCATTACGGGTCAATACTTCAACTGTTTCTGACAACCATGCACCACCTTCCAATTTGACCATCTGCGCGCCTGCTTGCATTACGGTCTTTGAATTCACCAAAGCATCATTCAAAGTGGCATAGGTCATAAATGGCAAATCTGTCAGAATAAACGCATGCTTATTGCCACGACGCACTGCCGCAGTGTGATATGCCATATCTTCAACAGTGACAGGTAAGGTTGAGTCATTACCTTGAATGGTCATCCCCAATGAATCACCAATCAGAATACTATCGACTTCAGCAACTTCCATTGCTTTTGCCATGCTCGCATCATAGCAAGTCAAGCAGGAGAATTTGCGGCCTTCCGCTTTAAATTTTTTCAAGTCACTTAGACTAATCATTTCAATATTCCTCAGATGACGGCTTTCTCAAGTGGTCATACAAAAATTAAAGATGGGCCCAGTTTCCTGCATCCAATACAGTTAAATTTGGATTATTCAAAATAGGTAAATCTTTTAATGGTTGTCCTTTAATCTGTAGATTCTCATCTAAATCCAATAAAGGTTTCAACACAAAATCACGTTCTAAAACACCAACATGAGGCACCGTTAAACGTTCATTTTGAATGTGCTGTTCACCGTAAATCAGTAAATCTAAATCCAGTGTACGCTCGCCCCAATGGCGTAGGCGTACACGCCCCGACTCTTGTTCAAAGCGTTGTAATTCATCCAACAAAGCCAAAGGTGCTAGATCAGTTTCTAATGCAACCGCTGCATTTAAATAATTCGGCTGATCTTGTGGCCCCATTGGTGGGCTTTGATACAGTTGTGAGACTTTTACAGTACCGAGTGTCGCAAGTTTATGCACCGCTTCACTGAGGATCTGCAGGGAATCACCTAAATTACTGCCTAAACCAATATATGTCAGCGTCATTGTGTTGGCCCAAAAATAACCTGAGTCAGATCTCGTTTCACACGTTTACGTTTTAAAATCGGATGATCTGCACCAATTTCACCACTGGCTGACGCTGCAACAATTGATACTGTCGCTGGACTGTTGGCATGTGATTTAGGCTTACGTTGACGGCGACTTCTGCTTTCTGGTTCATTCACAAGTGGTTCAATTTCAACTTGCTGATGTGCAGAAGTTTTCGTTTCCACATCTTCATGCGCCGCTTTACGACGACTCTTGGCACGTTGACGATTGTATTGGCTAATTGCCCGTTCTTTTTCGTCAGTGCTCATCTGCTGATAAGCATCCCACCACTGGCCCATACCTTGCGTGCTTGTATCACCCGATTTTTCACGCAGCAGCAGAAAGTCAAAGCCTGCACGGAAACGTGCATGACCTGAAAGTGCTTCAATTTGCTGTGGTTTTGGATTCAGCAAACGGGTTTGCATTTCCCAAACCTCACGAATAAACGTTTCGGCAAAGCGTGGAATAATGGTTCGTGTAGCTTGACGTTTCAATACATCTAAGCCCGCTTGAGCACGTGCTTCAGCTGGAACAACACCTTTATTCAGATAGAACGTACAACGTTCTTGGAACGGAATCCACAATAATACGGCATAGAAAAATGCAGGGTTAATGGTTTTCCCAATCGAAATACGTTGATCGGTATTTTTTGCTGCCAACTCAATAAATGGCGTTACGACCGGTTTGATATCTGCAAATAATTGATACCAGATACCAAAATCGATCAGCATCGGTAAGACGCGATTGAGATGCCCCATGGTAAAGAGTTTTTGTGACTCATCGTATAAACGATGTGGAGACACATCACGCAGCAATTGAGTAAGTTCTGGAGTAAAGACCTCCAGAATTTTTTCATCAATATTAAAGTTTAATTTGGCTGCAAAACGTAAAGTCCGAAGCATCCGCACAGGATCTTCTTCAAAACGTAATTGTGGATCACCCAATAAACGCAACGTTTTATGCTTAATGTCATCTACTGCATGACAAAAATCTAGCACTTCACCTTTGCGTGGTTGGTAATACATTGCATTGATCGAGAAGTCACGACGTGCAAAGTCTTGCTCAATCGTACCCCAATTATTATCACGTAAAATCATGCCCGCAGCAGAAGTCACGGCTTTTTTAGGTGGCGCACGGAAGGTCGCAACTTCGATCAGTTCACGTCCTGAGTAGACATGCGCCAGCTCAAAACGACGACCAATAATTCGGCAACGTCGCCCGAAGACTTCTTTCACCTGAGCTGGTGTCGCATTAGTTACGGCATCAAAATCTTTAGGTGCATGACCCAACATTAGGTCACGGACACCGCCACCCACGATATAAGCTTCATAGCCTGCCTTAGTTAAGGCATCAATCACATCTAAAATGGAAGAAGGTAATTGTGCGGTTGATAAACCACATTTGGACGCGCGCAAAGTTTGCAAAAGACGCTGTCTCCTACGTCTGAACGTAAAATTCTTAAGATGTCGCTAATGATATCTCTAACACAATCAAAGGGCAATTTGATTATCTCGATGCTCAAGCTGAGCTTAACCTAATTCTTTTTTTTACACTTCACTTAAAGTGCCAATTTTGCTTTATTTTTAGCAAACAGCGCAGGACCGATGCCCTTAACCTGTTGAATATCATCAATGCTTTTAAATAAGCCATTACTTTTACGATATTGCACAATGGCTTCTGCTTTTTTCTGACCAATTCCATGCAATGTCTGCAGTTCATCGACTGAGGCTGTATTTAAGCGTACCTGATCTGATCGGCTATTTTGCTGAGTGCTGGGTCGTGACAAATAATAGTTGGCATTGCTGGGTGCAGTTGCCGATTTGGACTTAGAGGCCTCAGATTGCTTTTTTAATTGTTGATCTTGAGCTTGTTGCATGGCTTTCCATTCCGCGTAGCCCGAAGGGCTTTGAGCAAAAGTTAAATCTGCCATTAAACTCAAAACCAAGACAAGTAATTGTGTAGAGTATTTATTCTTTAGGATGTGGTACATATTCAGCCTGTTGTTTTAATTGTTGTTTTGCCTGTTCCCATAACTGATCCATTTCAGTCAGGGACAAGTCTTCTACATGTTTTTGTTGTAATGTGGCCTGTGCTTCAATATAAGCAAAACGGCTTCTAAATTTATGAATGGTACTTAACAGTGCCATCTCACTTGAGATGCCAATCTTACGTCCAACATTCACTAGAGAAAATAAGCAATCACCAAATTCATCAAATATTTCGTCGGATTTTTTGCCTGCCAAGGCCTCTTTTAACTCCCCTAGCTCTTCCTCAAGCTTGCCATAAGCCCCTTCAATATCTGGAAAATCAAAGCCAATTTTCGCCACATTTTTTTGGATTTCATCTGCTTGGCTTAATGCAGGTGCATGTTTAACCTCATCTAATCTAGATGCTGATTTCCCTGCTTTTTCTTGTTGTTTAATCTGTTTCCATAGTGTTGCCACATCATCCGCATTGAGTGCAGAAAACTGCTCTGCCTGAAACACATGGGGATGACGGCGAATTAATTTATCTGTAATGGCTTGCACCACATCTTGAAAATCAAACGCGCCTTGTTCGCTATACATCTGCGACTGAAAAACCACTTGCAGCAACAAATCCCCCAGTTCATCTCGCACATCGTCAATCTGACCTGAACGAACCGCCGCTTCAACTTCATAGGCCTCTTCTATAGCATAACGAGTCAGACTTTCTGGGGTTTGCTTTTGATCCCATGGACATTTTTCACGTAATTCTTTCATCACTGCTAATAATTGTTCCATGTGAACTCCAGCTATTTACTCATCAGTACATTGTTTCGATTACAGAATTTGATATGCTCAAAATTCACTCAGGGAATGAGCAACTCAATTCAGGGAAGCATAACATGCAAAGTATTTTTATTAGCGGTGCAGGACAAGGGATTGGCGCAGCAATTGCACGACTGTTCATACAACAAGGCTATAAAGTTGGGCTCTACGACATTAACCAATCTCAAGTCACCTCATTAGCTGCTGAACTCGGTAGCCATGCCAAAGCTGGGCTTTTAGATGTGACACAACCAGAGCAATGGCAAAGCGCTTTAGCTGAATTTGTTGCTTGGGCAGGTCAGCTGAATATCTTAGTCAATAATGCCGGAATTCTGTATTCAGGCAGCTTTGAACATACGGAACTGTCTGCACACCACCGAACGATTGATATCAATGTCAAAGGGGTGATAAACGGTTGCTATGCGGCATTCCCCTATTTACAACAAAGCAATTTTGCTCGTGTGATTAACCTCTCTTCGGCTTCAGCTATTTATGGACAAGCAGATTTAGCCAGCTATGCCACATCTAAATTTGCTGTACGTGGGCTCACTGAAAGCTTAGATATTGAATGGCAAAAATACAATATTCGCGTTTTAGATGTGATGCCTTTATTTGTTCAAACCGCGATGGTGCAAGACATGGATGCCCAAAGCATTAAGAAAATGGGCGTCAATCTTCAACCGAGCGATGTCGCTCAGCAAATTTATACCTTGGTACAAAAAAAGGATACGGTCTTAATGGCCACACATACACCTGTGGGGATGAAAGCTAAATTTTTATTTAATTTATCGAAGTTTAGCCCGCAATTTGTCAACCGCTTAAGTAATATTTGGATTGCACAAAAACCCAAATAGCAACGTGTTACTAATCATTTAATTTTGCAATCATATTTGTACGCAAATTACACAAAGTTACACAATTGTCACATTTTAACAGGACAAAATTCCTTTTTTTGAATAATATTCACCCGCCCATTACTTTCGGGCGTTTATTTTCTAACAATAAAAGTGAATTATTTCATGAAAAAATTACTTGTTCTTGCAACTGTTACTTCTATTTCAATTTCTGCTTTTGCTACAACTCAATTCGCATCTTCAGAATTAAAAGCGATGGATTGTGCAACTCTTGCTGTTGAAAAAGCGAATGCTAAGCGCTCTTTAGAAGCTGCTGACAAAAACATTGCAAACATCCAAGCATCTGCTCAAGCGCCAGGCAAATCATTGAGCAAATTTGCTGGTTTAGCGGGTGGCGCTCTTGCTGCTTTCGGTGGTAACTCTGAAAAAGCTGCTCGTGCAGGCAACATTGCAAACAGCTTGGCTGGTGAGCAAGATACTTCTGATGCAGGCAACCTTGAACTTCAACAAGCGAACAAATCTGCTGCTCAAGCAAACATCGACAACATTGGTATCTACCAAGGTTCTAAAAAATGCAAAATCTAATCTAAAGCCAGTTTAGATTGATTTAAAAAAAGCCCTGTTCAGCCAGAACAGGGCTTTTTTCATGGTGATTTATATGTCATACCGATTTATAAGACATTCAACTCAATATT
Organism: Acinetobacter sp. YH16056_T; assembly: GCF_024605895.1. Lineage (NCBI taxonomy): Bacteria > Pseudomonadati > Pseudomonadota > Gammaproteobacteria > Moraxellales > Moraxellaceae > Acinetobacter > Acinetobacter sp. YH16056_T. The sequence goes on from NZ_CP094545.1 coordinate 2,709,738, forward strand.
AGGCAAATGAAAGCCTCGGCAAGATTGTTCACTTTCCCATGCCACCGTCAACATCACATGCGGTAGTTGAATATTCTGATAAGCAAAAGTGCCAATTGCGGGATGGCTACACATCCCACCATTCTGCTCAGGATGACACTGTGTATTCAGTTCATTCAGGTTCACTCGAATCCCTAAACCTGACGCTTTAAGTACCGCCTCTTTGGTGGTCCAAACTTTAAACCAATAATCAGGATTATGCTCACAACTGTCCCAATTGAGCAATTCTTCGGGATGAAAGCTGTGTTGAGCCATCGCATCAAAACGAACTTTTCGATTTAAATCTTCAATATCCACACCAATATTGGCGATTTTTTCACTGCTGGCCAATACATAATGCTGCTGACTATGACTATGATTAAAATGAAAATGTGGCAAATCCGGAAGAAAAGGCTTACCAAACGCAGACTTTGAAAAATCTGAATTTTCAACTGACCTATTTAGCCGCTGCCCGAGTAATTGATTTCGATATTGGTAAATGGCTTGTTTACGCACGGCAATTACCTCTTGACGACTCAAGCCATGCGGCTCCACAAAGAAGTCAGTAATTGCACTATATTCAAGCTGAATTTTCGCCATAAGTTATTGATCCAATATCTTTTACACTACGTCCATGACGCTATATTTTATGCGACTCTCCGACACAAAATACACCACAATACAGATGAGCGCATCGGTCCTTTGACTTATCGAGATTTTAAAACTCAGTTTAAAAATATTTCAAACCACTTAAGAAATACTTAATATTATAAATATATTCAAATACTTAAGTATAATAAATATTTTAAATACATCTTCAATTAGATAAAATACTCTAGATTCTTATAACTTTAATTTAAAACTCGGGGTAAATCAGATGCTAAGAAAAATCACGTTAATCAGTTCACTTTGTGTCCTACCATGTTTCGCTCAAGCAGGCTTATTGGATGCAGCTGTTGCAGTAATGGGTGCCAAAAATGGCGCGATTATGGACCAAGCTGAAGCGCGTATGAATCAAAGCCGTCAAGAAGCTGCCAATGCTGTAGCTCAAGCAGACCGTGGCTATGCCTCAAATTTCAATCAAGCTAACCAAACCAACAATAGTGTTTATAGCACCAGTTATTTAAAAACCTTAGATTGCACTGATCTGAGCGTTGAACGTAAAACTTTCGAACGCACATTGGAAGCATCGCAACTGGCATTAAGCCAAGTGTCTGCACAGCAAAATAATCAAGTTTCAAAATGGGCTGGTCTTGCTGGCAACGCGCTATCCGCATTTTCAGGTCAATCTGAAACAGCCGCGCGTATGGGACAATTTGCGACAGCTTTTTCTGGCAATAAAAATACACAACAGGATAGCAGCAGCGCACAGCAAGCCATGGAAATTGCTCAAGCTAATCTGGATAATATTGATATTTACCGCCAAGCTAAAAAGTGTAAAAACTAATTTCTACATCTTTTTAGATAAATAAAGTGAAATAAAAAAGCCTGCATATCTGCAGGCTTTTTTGTTCATCTAAACTTAGCGTTTGAATTTCTTTTCCGCCTTTTTGAACTTCTGAACATAACGACGTTTACGTGCCGCCGTACGCTCATCGATTTGGGATTTACGACCTTCAAATGGGTTATCAGAGGTTTTAAATTCAATTTTGACTGGCGTACCTTCAAGTTTATAAACTTTACGGAACACGTTTTCTAGGTAACGACGATAGTCATTTGGCGTTTTATCGACCTTGTTACCATGAATTACAATCGTCGGTGGATTTTGTCCGCCCATATGCGCATAACGCATTTTGATACGACGACCTTGAACCATTGGTGGTTGGTGCGCATCAGTTGCATCATTCAAGATCTGAGTGATTTTCGCAGGTGATACTTTCAAATGCGAAGAATCATAAGCACGGTGGATCGATGGATAAAGATCACCAACACCTGTACCGTGAAGTGCAGAAATTAAGTGAATTTTTGCCCATGGAATAAAGTCAAAACGACGTTCAACATCTAATTTACATTGTTTACGGTCGTAGTCAGACATGTTGTCCCATTTGTTGATGGCAATCACCATCGCACGGCCTGCTTCAAGCGCATAACCGATCAAATGCAAGTCTTGCTCAACGATCCCTTCACGTGCATCGACAACAATAACCACAACATGCGCATCTTTCATCGCTTGTAAAGTTTTCACAATCGAGAATTTCTCGATCATTTCGTCCACTTTACCTTTACGACGTACACCCGCAGTATCGATTAATGTGTATTTACGGCCATCACGTTCAAATGGGATATAAATCGAGTCACGTGTAGTACCTGGTTGGTCAAATGCAACCACACGGTCTTCACCCAACAAACGGTTCACTAGAGTCGATTTACCCACGTTTGGACGACCAATAATCGCTAAACGTAAGCCTGTGTCTTTATCGTGTTGTTCTTCACTTTCATCTTCAGGCACTTCAGCTAACACTTCTTCAAGCATTTGCTGAACACCACGACCATGGCTGGCAGCCACTTGAAGTGGTTCACCCATACCCAATTTGAAGAATTCAACTAAAGCTGCTTCGGCATGTACACCATCAACTTTGTTGGCAACAAGATAAACTTTTTTACCTAGCGTACGTAAGTCACGTGCAATTTGCTCATCAGATGCCAATAGGCCTGCGCGCGCATCGACCACGAAGACAATAATATCTGCTTCATTAATGGCAGTTTTTGACTGTTCTGCCATGTACGAGTCGATACCGCCCTCAGTTTCGCCAATACCCCCAGTATCAACGACGATAAAGGATTTATTTTGATAAGTCGCGTCACCATACTTACGGTCACGAGTCAGACCGGCAAAGTCAGCAACGAGAGCATCACGGCTCTTGGTTATCTGGTTAAACAACGTTGATTTTCCGACGTTCGGACGACCAATGAGCGCAATTACGGGTTTCATAGATTAACCTTTATTCCAGATCAGCCAGTTTGGTCTGGTCTGAACATCAGAAAGCTTAGGAAGAATGGAAATAGGATAAATGCCTAAAATAAATAAAAACACGGGGCATTGATGATTCAATCCCCCGCGTTAAAAATACGGTTTGGCTTATTTTAACATAAGCCGCAGAAAAATTAACGGTTCTGCCAAATGCTTAATGCACCCTTACGTGTCGACACATATAATTGGTTGTCAATTACACGTAGTGAACGTACTTCACCACTGGTTTTAGAACGACCAACCAACTCGCCTGTCGCTGGGTTGATTAAGTGAAGTACACCATCCAGATCACCAACCACAAGGTCTTGACCTAACATCACTGGGTTACTCAAATTACGATTAAGCAATTGGTCATTTTCCCACAATGTTTGACCAGTGGTAATTTCATAAGCCACAATTTTACCATCAGTTTGTGCCACAAAGACACCATTGCCCGCAACTTCAGGACGCTGAATGCTGCTCGCATCATTGCTCCAGATCACTTGTTGTGAGGCAAGATCAAGCGCTGTCACTTGGCCTTGATAACTGGTGGTAATTAAAAATTGACCTGCTACAGTCGGTTCACCGTCAATATCAATGAGACGTTGTACATCTGAACGACCGTCTGACACTGCAACACGACGCTGCATTTTCGGAATACCGCTCAATGCATCAATCACATAGATATAGGCATTTGAAGAAGCGATGAGAACATGACGTGCATCAAGTGATACCGGTGCTGCCATACCACGTAAACTAAATTGCACATTTGGCAAGTTATAGGTCCAAGTTTGTTGACCCGTTGCCACATCGTTTGCGTATACCGTACCATCGTTGGTGACTGAAATAACGCGACCTGCTTGAATCAACGACGGTGAAAGTAACGCGCCGGTTAATTGCGCCGTCCACTTTTGCTCACCTGTTGCCTGATCCAATGCAAATAATTGACCTTTTGCATTACCGACAACCACAATACCGTCAGCAGCTTCTACACCTGCAGTCAAACCTTGTTTAGAGATTTTCTTCTGCCATAAACGCTCTTTGCCTTTGTAGGCTTGAACTTCACCGTTAGGATTTACGCTAAAAACAACGCCGTTATCTGCATCCATACGTAAACGCAGTGGATCTGCTTCTTCAGTTGAAGCCACACTGTTTGAAAATACAGGTGCTAAAGTTTTTGCCTGTTCCAATTTTGGTAAAGGATTTGGTTTTACTTTTTCTACTTTTCCTTTATTTGCACAACCAGCCAAAGCAAGTGTTAAAACTGTCAGCGCACAGGTAATTTTGTATTTTCTATTCATTCAGTTGCTTCCACTTGTGTATCTATAATCGGACGTTCAATTTCAGGATCATCAACTAAAACGCCTACACTTTCGAGTTTAATTTGTAAAATTTGACGTTCTTCTTGTCGCTCAACCAAAGCATCCCATGCACTTTGATAAACTTTCTTTGCATTTTCGATATCATTTTTCGCAACATAGACATCGCCACGGGCTTCATCTGCAGTTGCTTGAAAAGCAGGTTCTTTAACCGCTTCTAAAGTTTTTAATGCTTCATCAAATTTCTTTTGTGCCAATTGTGCATACGCTAAACGTAATTTCACCAATTGAACTAAGCCCGCATCGTCAACTTTTGAATTTTCAACTTTTTTCAAAGCTTTTTCAGCGTTGGCATAATCCGCTTTATCATACGCCAATTTTGCCATAAGCAACTGAGTTTGGATGGCTTGTGGCGAATCTGGCGCTTCTTTTACAATTTTATCTGCAGTCGCAGAAAGTTGTGTAAAAGCGTCACCCGTCGCCGACTGAGCATCATCCATTAACTGCTGGACTTTGGCTGTTTGCATTTGCGATTCAGCCAAAGTTTTCTTCTGCCAGTATTCCCATCCGAAAAAGGCAATCAACGCAATTAAAATGCCGCTAACAATGGCAGAGCCATATTTTTTAGCAAACGATTTTAAATTATCAAGTTGTTCTTCTTCACTCAATGCGCTCATGAAATTACCTTTTTCCTTATGTTATAGGGATTATTTTGAAGAAATTTTTTCGATAATGAAGGCAACAAAGTCTGCCACATTCACTTCGTGTTGTTCTGCAATCGCTAGCTCTTTTACCAGCACTTGCCCTGCTGCTTGCTCACGTTCACCGTAAATCACAGCAAATAAAGCACCCGATTGGTCAGCTTTTTTCATTTGCGATTTCATTGAACCTTGTGAACCAACTTTTAAGCGAATGTTACTACCCGCTGCTTCAAGTTGATCACGTATTTGTTCAGCAAGCACCAACGCTTTACCTTGAGTTGCAGGATCTGAAACCAAGAATAGCTCACAGTCACGCACTGGGGTATTGTCTTCCACTTGTTCAAGTAGAAGAAGCAAACGCTCCATACCCATTGCAAAACCAACAGCAGGCACCGACTGGTCTGCTTTACCTTTAAGCTGACCGACTAAACCGTCATAACGACCACCAGCACATACCGTTCCTTGAGAACCTAAGTGTGTAGTTGTCCATTCAAAGACCGTTTTATTGTAGTAGTCGAGACCACGAACCAATTTTTGATTGATCACAAAACCAACACCAGCATCAGTCAAATACTGCTGCAATTGAGCAAAGTGAGCCAACGTTTCTTCACCCATAAAGTCGTGAAGTTTTGGCGCATTTTCCAAAATGCTTTGTGTTTTTGCATCTTTAGAATCCAAAATACGCAGTGGATTCGTAGTTAGACGACGCTGTGAATCTTCATCTAAGTCATTTTTATGCGACTCTAAAAATTCAACCAATGCCGCACGATAGGCAGCACGTTCATCAGACTCACCTAAAGTATTAAGTTCTAATTGAACTTTATCTGCAACGCCCATGCGTTTCCACAAACGCGCAGTCATTAAAATCAATTCTGCATCTTGATCTGGTGTTGCAACACCAAAGGTTTCTACGCCAAATTGATGAAACTGACGGTAGCGACCTTTTTGTGGTTTTTCATAGCGGAACATTGGGCCGACATACCATACACGCGGTGTAGCACCACGAAGTAAGTTATGTTCAAGCATTGCACGTACACACCCTGCTGTTCCTTCTGGACGCAAAGTCAAAGACTCAGGCGGATTACCTTTGTCTAAGAATGTGTACATTTCTTTTTCAACGATATCCGTTGCATCACCAATAGAACGTTTGAACAGATGAGTCTGCTCCACAATCGGCAAGCGAATTTGCTGATAACCATAAGCATCCATCAGGCTAGATAGATGCTGTTCTAGACGTCTCCATGCAGGACTTTGCGTAGGGAGAATGTCATTAAAACCTTTGATTGCGACGATTGAACTCATGATCTACTCAGAAAAACTTGTGCGAATAATCTCTTTAGCTTTAGCGTCTTCAAGATCGCTAACACGTTGACGAACCATCGCTTCGATTTCGTCAACCAACTGATTTGTGTCAATTAAATGGCTCTTTTCGCCATTACGATACACCAGTGAACGCGGACTTGCACCTACTACACCAATATCGGCTTCTTTGGCTTCACCCGGACCATTTACTTTACAACCAATCACCGATACATCCATTGGGGTACGAATATCTTCTAAACGCTCTTCCAATGTTTGCATGACTTTGATGACATTAAACTCTTGGCGCGAACAACTTGGGCATGCAATAAAGTTAATGCCGTTTGAACGTAAGCCCAATGATTTTAAAATATCAAAGCCAATTTTGATTTCTTCTTCAGGCTCTGCGGCCAATGAAATACGCATGGTGTCACCAATGCCTTCCATCAACAAACCGCCTAAAGCGATAGCAGATTTGACTGAACCCGTGCGGTAGACACCTGCTTCAGTCACACCTAAGTGTAATGGGTTATCAATTTGTGCAGAAAGTAATCGGTAAGCATCCATCGTCAGAAAGACATTGGATGCTTTGACTGACACTTTAAATTCATGGAAATTTAAACGGTCTAAAATATCAATATGGCGCATTGCAGATTCAAGCAAAGCCTGACCTGTAGGCTCACCATATTTCTTTTGAATATCTTTTTCCAGTGAGCCTGCATTGACACCAATACGCATTGAAATGTCATTGTGCTTCGCTGCCGCAACCACTTCACGAATTTTGGCTTCAGAACCAATATTACCCGGGTTAATACGCAAACAATCTGCACCAAGGTCTGCAACACGTAAAGCAATTTTATAATCAAAGTGAATATCGGCAACCAGTGGCACTTGCACACGTTTACGAATTTCACCAAAAGCTTCAGCAGCTTCCATACTCGGTACAGAAACACGCATGATGTCCGCACCGACGTCTACACAGCGCTGAATCTGTGCCACGGTCGCTTCGACATCACAGGTTTCAGTATTGGTCATACTTTGGATGCTAATCGGCGCATCACCACCGACATACACCGAACCTACTTTAATTTTACGCGTTGGACGGCGCTTAATTGGATTTTCAATCATTGTTCAGTCTGCTCTGTTGTCCCTTAACGTGATAAACGGAAATCTGCTTTGCCGTTTACGGTATATGGTGACAATGAAATATTTTCATTATTTAAGCTTAATGACACTGCTGTTGCATCATCCAAACGAATTTGGAATGGTGTTTCACCGTTTAAGTTGAGCGTCGATGCTTGACGACCTGTCGCCAACACCTTACCCGTCGAATCAACAATATGTACTGAAGTCGGGCTACTGAAGGTCAATGTCAATTGATCGCCACTGACCGCTGCATTTCCGCCATTCATGTCGAGGACTTGAACTTCTGAAGCGACATCACTGGTCACAGCGTCTTCATTATCGCTGCCCGAGGTCATGCCTTGAATCGCTGCCACGATCGCACCAATGACCACCAACACCGCCAATGCAATCAGACCCCGTTTGATCCATTTACGATTACGGTCACGATTAGAACCGGGTAATTTACCCATTATTTTAATCGGTGAATTGTTTAACGCGTGATTTGGCAACAATCCCGTATCGTTGGCATAAATATCATCAAAACGTTGAATGATATTGGTTGCATCAACTTTTAAATATTTGGCATAAGTGCGGTAGTAACCTTTAATAAAGGTCGCTTCAGGCAATGACTTATAATCATCTTGCTCAAGTGCAGTCAGTGTTTTTAATGGAATATTGAGTTCTGATGCGACAGCTTCAAGTTCCAGTTTTTGCGTAATACGTACTTGACGTAAATACTCACCTGGGCGTTGTACATTTCCTAATGCATTTGGAGCTACGCTCGAACCATTCGATTGCGGTGAATTAGGATTTACTTCCATACGGCCTCAGTACTGTACTGTAATTGCAAATAGCGTTGGTATTCAGGACTTTCTGGGAACAAAGCACGTAACTGGTTAACCAGTACTTGCATACCCAAATTGTCGCCATTGGCACGCGCTGTTCGAATGCCAATCCAGAGTGCACGCGCACCCTGATTTTTTTGTCCTACTGCACGTACAAATTGTTCATACATTTGTGTGGCAGCAGGGAACTGCTGATTCAAATAAAAGATTTCAGACAACTCTAACATTGAAACATAGGAATCACGATTAGCCTGCAAAGCTTGTTTGAATGATTTTTCAGCATTCGCCACATCACCCACTTTCAGGTAAATTCGACCTAAATTTTCCAATGCTTTGAAACGTTGATCATAACCTAAAGTTGAACCTGCGATGCTGAACTGTTCAATCGCATCATTATAACGCTCAACTTGGTATAAATACGTACCGTAGTTGTTACGTGCTTGAGAATTTTTTGAGTCTGCTGAAATTGCACGCTTAAAATAACTATCTGCTTTTTCTAAGTTGGCTGGACTGCCTTCTCGTTGTAGTAAGACACCCATCATCATATTGGCTTGGGAATCGCGAGAATCCACCTCTAAAGCCTGATCTAATGCACGTTTAGCAGAGTCCAAATCCCCTGCTTTCAGGTGTTCAACAGCCAATTGCGTTCTGATTTTTACGGCTTTCTCTGGGTCTTTTTTCCCAATCTCAGGCGTTTGACATGCTGTTAATGCCAAAACCGATGCACATAAAGCTGAAACGAAAGTGAACTTATACGTTAACTTTTTCAATTGGCTGCCTCTTTATTATCCTTGTGAGCGCAGTATCTCATTTTGCTGCGCAACTTTCTTTTTCCATTGCTCCGCACGACGAGTACGGTCAGCAACTTGCCCCACGAGTTGTCCACACGCAGCGTCGATATCATCACCACGTGTCTGACGAATCGTACACACAAAACCGGCATCAGACAAAGTTTTTTGGAAAGAAATAATACGGTTACGGCTTGAACGACCGTATGGCGCATGCGGGAACGGGTTAAACGGAATTAAATTAATTTTGCTTGGTAAGTTTTTCAACAGCTTTAACATTTGCTGTGCATGTTCAGGATGGTCATTTACACCATCTAACATCACGTATTCGATGGTCACGTGTTTACGCGAACTTTCATTACCATCTTTGGCGATATAACGCTGACAAGCTGCAATCAACTGTTCCAACGGATATTTTTTATTGATCGGAACTAGTTCGTTGCGTAATTCATCATTTGGCGCATGGAGTGAAATGGCCAAGGCCACATCAATGTCTTGTGCCAATTGGTCAATTTTAGGCACCACACCTGATGTTGATAAAGTCACACGACGCTTCGACATGCCATACGCAAAGTCATCCAGCATGATACGCATTGAATTCAATACGGCATCATAGTTCAACAGTGGCTCACCCATGCCCATCATCACCACGTTGGTCACTGAACGTTCACGATCCGCAACTGGCACATCTTCCATATAAGAGAAGTTCGCCATCCAAAGCTGTCCAATAATTTCAGCTTGACTCAAGTCACGTTGGAAGCCTTGTTTACCAGTTGAACAGAATGAACAATCCAGAGCACAGCCCACTTGTGACGAAATACACAAGGTCTTACGTGCGCCGGTTTTATCTTCTGCAGGAATGAGCACGGTTTCAACCAATGAACCTGCACCATCACCTACACGGAACACCCATTTACGAGTACCGTCTTTTGAGTAATTTTTATGCACCACTTCAGGCGCTTTAATTTCACAAATCTTTTCTAGTTTTTCACGCAATTTGCCTGAAATATTGGTCATTTCAGCAAAATCAGTCACGAAGAACTGATGAATCCATTTCATCACCTGCCCAGCACGGAACTTTTTCTCCCCCATTTCTTCGAAGAATTTTTCCATTTGCGGACGTGACATGCCCAGTAAGTTCACTTTCTCCACAGTATTTTGCTGCGTCGGAGCGGATGGAGATTGTTGCTGTGCATCAGAAACAGCTGATGTAGCGACTACTTCAGTACTCATGTGTAATTACCTAAACCATGTCTAAAGATCAAAGGAGATGCTCAGTATTTGAGCGAAGAATTATTCAGAGAATAAAAAAACCAGACAAGCAGTATACCACTTATCTGGTTTGAATACTGCGAATTAACGAGTACGTGGAGCGATCTCAGTTTGAGCGAAGAAGTAGTTAACTTCACGATCAGCAGATGCTACAGAGTCAGAACCGTGAGCAGCGTTTTCGTCGATGCTTACAGCGAAGTCTGCACGGATAGTACCAGGAGCAGCTTCTTTAGGGTTAGTTGCGCCAAGGATTTCACGGTGAGCAAGAACTGCGTTTTCGCCTTCAAGAACTGAAACTACAACTGGACCAGAAGTCATGAATGCAACTAGGTCACCAAAGAAACCACGTTCTTTGTGCTCAGCGTAGAAGCCTTCAGCTTCAGCTTGAGTCAAGTGTTTCATTTTAGTTGCAACGATTTGAAGACCAGCTTTTTCGAAACGAGCAAAGATGTCGCCGATGTGGTTTTTAGCAACTGCGTCTGGTTTAACGATAGATAAAGTACGTTCAATAGCCATGAGAGGCTCCTTAAGTCAATTTGACGTGAAAAATTTGCCGCATTATACCGAATAATGCGCTATTTTCTGCTTTTGCTATACAAAAAAATTGCTTTTTTCGATGTAGGGATTAACTTGCCTCATCAATCCAGGCCATCTGAATTCCCTCAAGCAGACCTTCAGTCGACTTTTCAGGGTCATCAGTGAAATTTGGCAATGCACATACCCATGCATGTAGGTCAGTAAAGCGAATCCATTGCGGATCAACATCAGGGTGAGCTTCATACAGCTCAATTGCGATATCAATGGTATCTGTCCAGCGTAAACCCATGGGTCTTCCTAACATCGTCTATAGAATGATGGCTTACTTTAACAAATTTCAGCAATTGGACGTGATAAACCCTTTTAATTTTTTTATTACCAGATTTTGCAATTGTGATGTCCACATCAAACTATAAAACCAAACCCAAAAGAGGTGCACAGAGAATAATCGCCACACCCACTGCAGCACCTATTGCAGCACCGACAGCAACATCACTCGGGTAATGCAAACCTAAGATCATGCGAGATAATGCCACCAATAACGTAAAGGGCAACATTAAGACCAACAGCATGGGTTGAATATAGCCCAGTACTGTTGTTGCCATCACTGCATGTAGAGTATGCCCCGATGGAAAACTAAAATGATCTAAAGGGCGTTCACCTAAGCGAATCACTTGATGCACTTGGTACGGTCTTGGGCGCACAGTTTTCTTTTTGAGGAGTTTATAGATCGAGGTGCCGACGGAACCACCCAGTAATACATAGACGATTTGCAAACTGTAAGACATGCCCTGCACGATCCAAACCGTCGCCAACATGACATACCAAAACACACCATCACCAAGTCGACTCACCATTTTAAATATGTCAGCGACAACTTGTTGATGCGAAAAATGATTGAGATAAATACAGCCTTTTAAATCGAGATGCAGCATTCTTGTTTTTGCATTTTTAAAATTCATCGCTAATCTCCTATCTACAATCAAAGCCTGACTGTGTTGGGGTTGAGCTAGATTTGTGTTGTTATTTTTACAAGTTGAGATCTGTATTTGACTCAGCTTAAGTTATATTTTTGACAGTGCAATGATGCTTTGATGACAGTTCAATGAATATTGGTTATGAGGATGCTCAACTTTTCTATACAACCAATAGCGCTAGCTTCATTGGCTCATCATGGCTTGATCCACCACGCGATATAGCGCGTGCTCAAATTGCTGTACAGGATATTGCCAACCAATTTTAGCTGCGTCGTTTGCCGCCTCGATGCCCATGGTTTTTAATTTAGCGCGTTGCGGTAATTGCTGCATGAGGCGAATAAATTCATCGGTTCGAGATAAATGACATAACCATCCCGTTTGCTGATTTCTCACGTGCAGTTGGGCACATGCAGCATTATATGCAATCACCGGCAATCCGCTGGCCATTGCCTCCAAAACCACATTACCAAAAGTCTCAACCTGACTTGCGAAAACAAAAACATCCGCACTGGCATAGGCTTCCGATAAAGCCTGACCACTTAAACTTCCCATAAAAATAACATCTAGGGATTTTGCCAGTTGCATTAATCGCTCACGATCTGGCCCATCCCCCACAATGACCAATTTCGTTCGTGCATCCATGGTCAACATCGAACGATAGGCTGAAATTAAAACATCTACCTCTTTTTCAGGAGATAGCCGACCGACATAGAGCATCACGCGGGTATGTTCATCTGCTTGCCACTGTTGTCTCAGTTCTGCTCGATAATGTGAGGGAGAAAATCGACTATGCTCCACACCTCGCCCCACCACCACCAATGGACAACTAAAACCTAATCGATGCAGGGCATCCGCAGTATCTTGGCTCGGGACACAGGTGAGTTGAGTATTGTTATGAAACCATCGTAAATAATGTTGTACAGGCTTCATGAAAAACGCTAAATCAAAGAAGCGACTAAAATCATGAAAGGCCGAATGAAAACCACTGGACACAGGAATCTGTAATGAACGCGCCAGTTGGAGCATAGCAAAACCCAAAGGCCCTTCAGTGACTATATGCACAATGTCGACTTGGGCTTTTTTTAAAGCTTTACTGAGTTTGATCAGTTGCGGCCAGCCAAATTGTAAACCTGAATACTTAGGAATCGACTGCGCTCGAACCAAACACTCTTGATCAGGTCTGAAATCCTGACAACTTTCGGACTGTTCAGGGCGTATTAAAAATATTGAGTTGCCTTGTTGCTGCAAGCCTTTACACAACTGCAATAAAGAATGTGCAACACCATTAATTTCTGGCGCCCACGTATCTGTAACAATGGCGATTTTTAGACCTGGACGGATTAATGTTGAGACCGTTTGCACATCCATTCGTGATTGCATATGCTTAAATTGGAACTGAAATCGCGCAGGTTCATCCTGCATACGCCCTAAATTAATAGCCGATTCTGTCATGATCTTACATGCTTCTTATAAATGTATAGTCACAGTTTAAGCAGCAGTTTTTTGCATTTTGATGATTATTTGATGACAGTTTATTGAAAAAAATTGACTAATTTCTTCTACAAAATCATGATTTATCCGTAATTTTTAATCACTTTTAAAATCGTCTGACCCGCACGAGAAGTGATTTGCATATCTGCGTTCATCCGCTCTAAATGCCCACTCATACTACGAAGCCCCACACTCAAACCGGCTTGATTGACCAAATTCACATCAAACCCCACACCATTGTCTTCTACTTCCATTATCAATGCCGAGTTTTCATAATAAATCCGAATCTGCACCACGGTCGCATGACTATGCTTCACAATATTGGTTAATGCTTCTTCGGCTACACGCTGTAGGGTTAAACATTCCATTGGAGTAACATCCACTTCCCATTTTGCAGGAACTGACCATTTAGCGTGTATATCGAGCTAATCAAATAACTGATTAAAACGGTGCCTAAAGGGTGCCATCCATAACAATGGGGTTTCAGGCAGTTTGGTGCCTAAACTTGAACCGCTATCAATGATATGTCGTAAATCATCTCTTAAAATTTTCAACATCGATAAAAATTGCGAATTGGTCAGATCTTTGGAACTCTGCTCAACCGATGCCATTGAACGAACCAAGGAGCCACCTAAGCCATCATGTAGCTCATGTGCAATTTGAATACGCTCTTGCAAGCGGGTATTTTCCATTTCTAACTGATAATGATTTTGTAGGGTATGCGTCAACTCTTCCTTTACTTGAGTGACCGTTGTTGCCAACGTTTGATTAAACTTTTCAATTCGTCTCACACTTTTAGTCAAGCGTAGTGCAAAAATAATCGCCACACCCAAGGTTGTTATCGGGGAAGCATATGCCGAAATCAAATCCCCTTCATTCATCATTAAGCGCCAACCGTCATGGGCACCAATTGGGACATAAATCAACAACATAATCCCTGCCAGCAACTTGGCTTCAACTTGTCCTGATTTATAAGCAATCCACGAAAATGTCAGGCAATTCAGCATATAGCAAGCATAGCCCACCATAAAACTCAAATCTAAGACAGGTTGTACCAAAGACTGTGGTGTAAAAAAAATCAAGCAACCCAATACAAAAACAGTCATCCCCATGACTTTTTCAAGACGTGGAAATTTTCGTCCTGCAAAACGCCAAGGATAGAGACAAGTCGCTGTCGTAAAACAAAGAAAGATAAAGATATGCAAACGATAGAAATCTAGCGTTGATAGCCCCCAAAGCGTCTCGGTAGCTAAAAGTTGCCCAACGTATAGCACCCAAAGAAAACTGGTTATGGCATACCAACCAAAAGCGTTCTCTTCGCGTCGAAACAGCCAAACCAGCCCCGCAATGATCCCCAAGATAAACTCAAAAATAGTGGTGTAGCTATGCAAGCCTCGCATAGCCAACCAATGTTTTTCATACACTTTGGTATTATCGTGATAGCGGTTTAAACTAACCTCACCAAGCCCTAGATTCAGTGCATTGACGCCCACCACTCGTATCAGCACTTCATTCTGACCTTGCTTTAGGCTGTTGGGTGGAATTACCCATTGCCGAGGCATATTCCAACTTCGTGACAAAGGCTCTTGTAATGAATCATCCTGCCAAAACAGCTGACCATTCAAATACACTTGCCCTGCCATATTGATGTAACTCACCATCAAAGAAAGCGGATCTGAGCCTGCATCTTGACACGTGTATTGCCATTTCAAGCGATACCAAGCTGTGCCAGAATAATTATCCCAACGATCTTTCCAACGATCTGGTAACTTTTCTATCGTTTGCCAATGCTCATGCCCGGTCAATTCTCCGCTTGGCATCTGCGCCTGAGCGACTTCTTGACTGACTAATTTTGACTGACATGATTGGGCAATAGCTTGTGGACTTAGCCCAATTGCACCAAATACAAGACAAAGAACGGTAAATTTCAGCTTTAAAGGTTTAATTAGAGAAATGAGGACATTTAAAAATGTCAGACGTGTTTGAACGCAATACGCCAAGCACATCGAACCTTTTTTCCGACATGCGCAACTTGGAGCATTTGAATGATAGCGATTCAATACTGACCTTCCCCGTTAGCCGAAATAAAATGGCTAAAATAAAAACAAGATCACATATTAAACCTATGAACTCTAATAAGAAAAACTTTTTCTGAATTATTTATTCTTAACGCTATATCGATATTTTAACATCTCGAATACTCAAGACATTCACATCCAACTTTATATTTGCAACAGAGAATGGAGCTACTTAGATTGAAGCTAGAGACTCACATTAATATCTATACTCAAGCTTCAATCTAGCGACATGAACTTAGCACTCTGCATATAATCACCTTAACCATGAAATAAAATCACTCGCTAAGCCTCTCAAAACACCATATTTACAAAGACTGTATCGCGGTAGATTCCTGCAGGTGTCGTTGCATTCACTCGCTCCACCAAACGCACAGCAATCACATAGTTATTTTTGCCAGCGCCTTGCTCTGTAGAAACATTCCACAGATTTTCCATCGCACCTGAAACAGTCATTCGTGTTTTGAGCTTAATCGGGCCATTCGTCACAAAACTACTGCCCGAAGTATCCTGCAAATTACGGCTATTAAAGCGTATGCGGTATTTACCGGAACAATCGACACTAAATGAACTCGCCGCTTGACTATTATAGTAATTCGCCAAGCGCATATTGGTTTCACTGATTCGTCCCATTTCACAACGATTCGGTGCAGCAAATGTTATTGAACTAAATAACGCTGCTGAGATGAGTAAAATACTTTTCATTGGAAATACTCCTTTATTTACACTGCAATGTAATTAATTCAGGAGTTTGGTTTTCTACCTTTTTCGGCACTGTTAATGCTGTTTGGCAAGATCGACCACCACTGGTCCTCACCGTCAACTTGTAGTAGCCTTCAACCAAACCATATAACATTACCGTGCCATCTGAACCCACTGGATAAACATCAGCTTCTGGGGTATCAATTGCAACTTCACTTCCTGCAACAAATTGATGACCTTGTTCATCCAATATTTTGACCAATATTTGTTGTGTATCAAATACTGAAAAATTAATGTTATAACCACGCTGTCTTAATGCGACTAAACGATGTGCAGCATTTGGAACTTTGCTTTCGATCGGTAATTGATTTTCATCAAATGAAATATCGTAATTAATATAAGGAACGATATCGTGTACAAAGGCATAGCCTTTTTTATTGGTTTTCGCGACTGGAGACATTGAACGCATGACATCAATATCTTCACGACCACCAACATTCACTAAAGCAAAGGCATTATCGACAAAACTGGTCAATGCGTATTGACCACCCAACCACACCATAGCGCCACGGTAGCCAACCTGTGTTGTTGAATCATTTTCACTATAGAGATGACTTAAGGTTAAATCACCAACATCAGTGGACAAACCACCATAGGCATTTAATACCGTTTCATCATTACGATAATCCACACCGAGCGCATAATTTGCACCATATTCACCGAATGCATTTTGAATGAAACGGACACCGCCGGATTTATTGGTACCCGCATCAGCCTGAATACGCTTACCACCACCAAAATTATAAGAAAATGTAATAAAGGCACCTGAGTCATCGCTATCTCCAAATTCTTGGAAATAGTTGGCGGTATACATTAAATTCGGTGTAATTTCGCGACTCACACCCACAGTGAGCATTTTGCGATTCTCTAACTCAAATAAAGGATCATTAGATTCATACTGGGTTTGTTCGATATAGTTCAGACTTAAATTTTGAAAGAATGGAAAATTAGCAAAACTCAAATACGCCATATTTTCAAATTTTGGAAAAATATGATTATCTTCATAACCTAACGCCCGATAATCATTTGTAGCGTAGCGTGAACTCACACCAAAATTAAGTTTCCCGAAATTACGACTGATAGCCAAACCTGCAGAATAGCCATCGTCATTATCGGTTTTACTGCCTAAAAAAATACTGTCTAAAACAAACCATCGATTGACCGCTTGCGTCCATAGCAGTCCTGCATTTTTTACTTTGTCACTATAGGTAGCACTTGCACCCAACGTGGTACGACTGGTGACACCTCTACGCCAATAGGCTGAACTGAAAAAATCGCGATAATCGCTATTTTCTTCGTCATAACTGAAGCGTAGTTTCCCTAATGATATGTTGTAATCATTTAAATTTTCTTTGAGCAATTTACTGCTAATTAACACCGGAAAACTTCGAACAGTGGTATTCCCCAATACATCTTGTACAACCATTTGCGCTGTACCAGCACTTTCAATATTGGCACCTGTTTGTAGGTTATAATCTCCAGGTGAAATCTTTTTCTGATAAATATTTACGCCATCAATATATAAATCAACAGTCGAAGGTAAAACTGCACTACCTTTTAGACTTGGAATATTCCAATACACAAAATCTGGACGTGACGTATAGTCTGTACCAAAACTCAAACCACCAAATCGCACACCATGAATTAATGCGCTATAGGCAGAGGTCGTATCACCAATAATCAGCTTGGTCGCATTTTTGGAGAAATCAAACTCAAGACTACTATTTAACCTTACAAATTTTTCTTCACGATAATCATCCCCTTTATTATTTCGATAAAAGGCATTATTTCTTAAAATCCAATTGTCTTTAAACACCCCAAGTTCAGGCAGTACACCAAAATTATTATGTTGAGTGTTATTTTCAAAGTGCATTTCATAATTGAGAAATGCACCAAAATTTGCAGGCATCGGCTGACTGATTAAGGCATCCGTTTCTAGCCCAAAGAAATATTTTGATGGAAGATTAATTTTGATAGCTTGCAATTGAGGATCAAATCCAGAATGAATATCTTGATCCGTTACCAAACAAAATGAATTTTTAGTTGCATGTCGTTTCAGAATTTCTACTTTAATTTGCAGCTTATCAAGATCTGCGCACTCTATATAAAACTTGTTATTTTCAGTCAGTAATAATACTTCGCTCTTGCGGTCTACTTCGTTTACCCAAATACTGGTTGGAAATAAATCATCAGGCATATCAACAGCTTCTGCATGAGCAGAATTAGCACATAAAATACAATATAGAAGCAATGTAATTCTATTCATAGCCACTACTCAACTAAATTAAACTCCAAAGGAGTGTCACCTTTATCTGTTTCCACAACGACTTTATAATTACTAGCGCCTTGTAAAGAAACACTCCCGATGTCGTATTGGTTTTTACCTAATGCCAATAAATATTTCATATCGGAAGATTCAGCGACTGTTTTCTTGCTTTTATCGATGACATAAAGTTTTTGGATTTGAATGTGTGATTTTGCTAAATTTTCAACCTGAATAATGGTGCGACCATTCGATTTTTTAGCAATAAATTTCAAATAAGCGGGTTCTTGTTTGCCGACAAAAAATGGCACATTAATACTTAATAACAGTGCAATTTTCGATTCAGAGTTCGTCACTTGTGGTAGCTCAGTATAAAGAATACGCCATGCTTCTTCTTGTTGTAGATTCATACTTTCTACAGATTGAGTAAATCCCACACGAACCATTTGTTTTGAATTTGGTTTTAAAATAAAGTTTTTCGGATTGATAATAATATTGGATTCAGGTGAAAGAACATCTTCGCCTGCAGCATTTTGAGTCCATTTAAATGCTTGAGCCTCAAAAATACGTGGTGTCTCATCATCCCCTTTCGACTCCAAAGTAAATGTCGCACTGCGTTGTTTAGATTTATCGGTTAAATATAACTGCACAGGGCTAATTGAAATACCTGCAAATATTTGAGGACTCAATAAGCAAGTCATTAAACTAAATGAAACGACTTTGAATAAACTTTTCATACACCCACCCCAGTACATTTAAATATTATTATCAATTCAAAAATAAAAAGAAGTTGACCCTAACTGTGTAGAATCAACTCCCTAAATTTGGATTAGTAAGCTACTTTGATATATAAAGTATCTTTGTATGTACCAGCACGTTGAGTACCTGAAATTGTATTTTTTGGAGCTACAGATACAGCAAAGTTATCAACGCTCATACCAGCTACAGGTGTAGAACCGATTGGATAATTCACACCACCTTTTGAAGTCGTGATTTTTGTAAATACTTTATCACTAGTGGTTTCATGTTTTACAAAAGTATCTGCACTTGAACCCGCGTTTAGCGTAGATAGATTTAATGTATATGGAGTGTTCGTTGTAACTGTAAAGCCACTAGCACCCGTATAACTGTCTTCAACGAGTTTGATGTCTTTACCTACCAAAAGCTCACATGCTTTAAGAATCTGTAACTTTATGTCGATTTCGCCTTCACACGGCGCACCGCCACATTGTTTAGATTCTTTTTTACCACCAGCGATTGCAGATGTTGCTGGAAGTGCTACGAACAATGTTGCAGATAGTACTGCGGTTAAAATTTTAGATGTAGACATTTCACTTCTCCATTCTCATATGAGATTTATTAGTATGTGCATCAAAGGATATTTATTAAGAAAAACTAATTAATCTTACTTTCCCTAGGTGCTGATTCATTCTTAATCATGTGGAGAAAAAAAGAACCTAATGTGGAATATTCACACGAATATTAATGTAATATTATTTTTTACGAATATTTAAATTATGTGGCTGTAATATATTAAATATTTTTAATTTTTATGTTTTTATTTAATTTTCCTCTTTATCCCAAATTTTGGGGATTTTTTTCATATCCCTATTTCTTGGTATAACATATCTTATTGTTTTTATTAAATTTAGTAACATTAAAAATAATATAGGCTGTTACATATTTCACCAAATATTTGTGAAATAGTTCAAAATAATTTTCAAACAAACCAATACTACGTGAATATTCAACTATATTAATAGTAAAGACCGATTAAATTTAAATTTTAAATAGAATCTCGAATGTATAATCACCACTTTCAGGTATGTCTTTTGAAACGCAATACAAGAATTACGTCACCAAATACTAAGCCTTTGTATTAAATTACAGGTTTTGAAACACGTCTTAGTTTCCAATGTTAAGCTTTTGTAAATCATATTTTCTTTCTTTAAATTTCAGATTTTTGTTTTTCAATTTTTTAGAATCTCATTTATTACATGAATTATCATGCATATTGAAATTCAGCTCCTCTCTTTCAACGCACTTTTTTACTTTGATTTTTTATTCAAAATACTGAATACCTCTTTTAAAACTGCCTACATTCTTCTTTAGAAAATTCTATAAATAAAAAAAGCCCCAAGTTATGGGGCTTTTTAAAAAATTTAACTTACTCACTGACTGGATAAAGCAATCCTTGATCGACTCGAAAGATTTGACCTGATCCAAAGTCAATCTGCTGCAACTCTCCTTTTAATTTTGGGAAGCCAGCAATTTTTTCCAATTGTGGTGAGCGTTGAAAATTTTTCGTTTTAGGATTGTACATCCAATAAATAAATCGCTTATCTTCTATTTTTCGACCTTCAGAGGTATCTGAGAGTACCACATCATAGTATCCATCAAAGTTTACATCTAAGAATCCCATACTATTACCAAATGCACTAAAGCCTTGTAATGACTGCAAGACTTTGTCATTTGACTTATTAATGACATCTACGCGTTTTAGAGACTTCCCATAAGGTTGGTCTGCGGATTGCACCCCATAGAACTTAAACAGCAGGATAGGTTTATCTACAGCTTTAAACGCAGGCTCAAACTGTAGATAACTTGTAGATGGTGGTGCCGTTTGTTCCGTCAGTTCAGCTTTAAACGATCCTGTATTTGCATTCAATGTTCCTGCCAATCGATAAGCTGTTACCGCATTTTGTTCAGTCACAACATTGACTGAGTTCAAGTCAATAAAATCTGCTTTTTGAGTCCCTTTAAAGTTAATTTGTTTGGGCTCTTGCAAATCAGTCAAAGTCCCGTGCGGATTCCATATGCCAGCATACAAATCTAAGAAATAACGCCCTTCAGTAGAGCGAAGCATCCGCTGCATGGATATCCGAACATCAGGTAAAGGCTTTAACTCAGACTGTGCTATATCTGAAACTTGTGCAAAACTCACCACAGGTAGACAAAGAGCGAGTAAGAGAGAGAGTTTTGATATTTTCATTGCAATTACACACTCCATGCAGCATGAATAATGCCTACTCTATCACAACCTAAATTCAACACAGATGACACAAATATAGGAGTTTTGAAACTACCTACGACTCAAACCACTAGATTAAATCGGTACCGCTTTTAAAGCCCATGTTTCCAAATCTAATGAAATACATTTCAAACCAATATTAGATTCAATACATAGATCTTTCAGCAATTCAAACTGATCTACCTTATGATCAATTACGGGCTTCACAAGCTCTTGCTTTCTTCTAAGATCAATATATGCATTTTTCCCAACATATACTTCAACAAAGGCTTCTTCAGGCAATTTTAACGTATAAATTGGACGCGTTTGCAATTGGACTCTTTGCCAAAGTTGGTCATTGATATATGCATGTGTTTTTGTAGAATAGTGATACCCGAATTGACCATCGCTAATATTTTTTACAATACGCACTTCCTCTTCGTATGCCCATTCCTGCATTTTATAAAGCAAACCATGCTTTATTAAAACTTCTTCATTATCCCAATTTAAAATATTTGAATTTCCTACCGACATTAATTTTTCAACACTTGCCACATTGGCCTGCTTCGGCGCTGTTTTTAAATATCTTAACTCTCCTTTTGTTGAAGGAATAATAAATTGATCACCATCTTCAAAACCTGCTTTGCATGTGTCTATTCCGATCACGACACCTTTTTTAACTATCCCCATAATGTGGCCAGATGAGTAGATTTAAAGCAGTTCTAGTCAAACTTAAAATCACATATTTTCTAGAAAACTGATTTCGGAATGCCCTACTGCTACCGATGTCGGTACATCCAAATCATAAAAACCAAAACCAGTGCATTCAAATGGGTCATTAAAATCTTCTAAATGTGAAAAACCTAGAGATTTTGTTTTCAAAATCGTTAAAGCAGCTTCAAAACTCACATATTTATATAAAATCATTATTCTAACCCACGCTAATATTGGGTTCCTTGTATCATAAAACTCAAAAGATAATTAAATAAATTCTTTTCTTTGCTTACGATTTTGTTCGATTGGATCCAAAGTATGAACGAGTACAAAACATTGTTTTGTACGAAGTACAACGAGGCAGCACACTGTTCTGAGTGACGCGTAAGAAATGAAAGCACTACTTTTTTATTTTTAAGGCACGTAACTTTAAATATTAAAAAACCCACTCAAAATGAGTGGGTCTTCGTATTCAAATCAATTGATTCAAGAAATTAGTTTTTCTCTTTATCAACGATTTTGTTTGCTTGGATCCAAGGCGCGAAAATGATGAAAGTATCGCTTACATCATTTGAGGCTCGTAGCCTTGATGCCGTCTTTTATAAGGGATAAAAAAGCCCCTGTTAAAAACAAGGGCTTTTTGACTTAGATATCAGAACTTCGTTCTTTTCTTTGTCTACGATTTTGTTCGCTTGGATCCAAGGTACGTAAAAATAGAAAAGCATGCTTTTCTATTTTTAAGGCACGTAACTTTAGATATTAAAAAACCCACTCAAAATGAGTGGGTCTTCGTATTCAAATCAATTGATTCAAGAAATTAGTTTTTCTCTTTATCAACGATTTTGTTCGCTTGGATCCAAGGCATCATCGCACGTAACTTGTTACCAGTTACTTCGATACCATGCGCCGCGTTTTGACGACGACGAGCAGTCATAGATGGGTAGTTCAACGCACCTTCTTGGATGAACATCTTCGCGTATTCACCAGATTGAATACGTTTAAGCGCATTACGCATAGCTTCACGAGACTGTTCGTTGATTACTTCAACACCAGTTACGTATTCGCCATATTCAGCATTGTTTGATACTGAGTAGTTCATGTCCGCGATACCGCCTTCGAACATTAAGTCAACGATCAATTTAAGTTCGTGTAGACATTCGAAGTAAGCCATTTCTGGTGCATAACCAGCTTCAACAAGAGTTTCGAAGCCCATTTTAACCAATTCAACAGCACCACCACAAAGAACTGCTTGCTCACCGAAAAGGTCAGTTTCAGTTTCTTCACGGAATGAAGTTTCGATAATACCAGTACGACCACCACCCACACCTGAAGCGTAAGAAAGCGCAACGTTACGTGCATTACCAGAAGCATCTTGGTGAACAGCGATAAGATCAGGTACACCTGAACCACGTTGGAATTCTGAACGTACAGTATGACCAGGCGCTTTTGGAGCAACCATGATTACGTCAAGGTCAGCACGTGGAACAACTTGGTTATAAAGAACAGAGAAACCATGAGCAAATGCTAGCGTTGCACCTTGCTTGATGTTTGGCTCAATTACGTCACGGTAAAGTTGTGATTGGAACTCATCTGGAGTCAAAATCATAACTAAGTCAGCTTGAGCTACAGCAGCAGGAACTTCTGAAACTTTAAGACCAGCATTTTCAGCTTTTTTCCAAGAAGTAGAACCAGCACGTAGACCTACAGTTACGTCAACGCCTGAATCTTTAAGGTTAAGCGCATGAGCATGGCCTTGTGAACCATAACCAATGATTGCTACTTTTTTGCCTTGGATGATAGATAAGTCTGTGTCTTTATCGTAAAAAATTTGCATTGCTGTCTCCGCTAAAATGCTTTTGTTTCCTTTAACTTGATACCGTGATTCTGTTTGATTATTCACGTTTCAAGTACCTCACCCATAGGAGTGAGGTGAATATATAAAATTAGATAGTTAAAACTTTTTCGCCACGTGCGATACCTGAAACACCTGAACGTACAACTTCTAGAATTGTATTTTCAGCTAAGGCATCAATAAAACCATCTATCTTTTCAGTTGTACCTGCGATTTGAATGGTATATGTCGTTGGTGTTACGTCTACGATTTGTCCACGGAAAATATCCGCAGTACGTTTAATTTCTGCGCGCGCTGAACCAAGTGCTTTGACTTTAATTAACATCAATTCACGTTCAATATGAGCACCTTCAGACAAATCAACAACTTTAACAACTTCGACAAGCTTGTTGAGTTGTTTGGTGATTTGTTCAATTTTATGCTCATCGCCATACGTGGTTAAAGTCAAACGCGAAAGCGTCGGATCTTCTGTTGGCGCTACGTTTAATGTCTCAATGTTATAACCACGCTGAGAGAATAAACCTACCAAACGTGAAAGCGCACCTGCTTCGTTTTCTACAAGTACAGAGATAATATGTCTCATTGTGTGCGCTCTCCTTTGCCTAACCACATATCTTTCATTGACTGGCCAGCAACCAACATT
This sequence comes from Acinetobacter sp. YH16056_T, assembly GCF_024605895.1. Classification (NCBI taxonomy): domain Bacteria; kingdom Pseudomonadati; phylum Pseudomonadota; class Gammaproteobacteria; order Moraxellales; family Moraxellaceae; genus Acinetobacter; species Acinetobacter sp. YH16056_T. Next base: position 2,734,379 of record NZ_CP094545.1, read on the forward strand.
GGATATACATGCTCTGAACGGTCAACCATCACGTTAATAAACACGCACTTGTCATTGATCGCCATCGCTTCAGCAAGCTTCGACTCGAGTTCATCTGCATGGTCAATTTGAATACCTACATGACCATACGCCTCCATTAATTTAGGGAAGTCAGGAAGTGACTCAACATAAGAACTTGAGTGACGACCTTCGTAGTTCATGTCTTGCCATTGCTTAACCATACCTAATGCACGGTTATTCAAGCATAGAATTTTTACATTCAAGCCATATTGCTTACATGTAGAAAGTTCTTGGATACACATCTGAATCGATGCTTCGCCAGTAATACACACTACTTGTTGATCTGGGAAGGCAAGTTTTGCTGCCATAGCATATGGCAAACCTACACCCATGGTTCCTAGACCACCTGAGTTGATCCATTGACGTGGACGTGTGTATTTGTAGTAAAGCGCACCAAACATTTGGTGTTGACCAACGTCTGAAGTAATGATGGCTTGGCTATTGGTAATTTTATCCAACGCTTCAACAACTTGCTGTGGCTTCATTGAACCATCAGTTGGTTTATCATAGTTCAAACCATGAACTTGACGCCATTCATTGATTTGTTTCCACCAAGCCGCGATATCTTCTGGATTTGGTTTAGACACATTCAATTGCTTTAATTGAGCCAACATTTCAGTCAATACAGGCTCTACTGCACCCACAATTGGGATGTGCGCCATAATTGTTTTTGAAATCGTTGCTGGGTCTATATCAATATGAATGACTTTGGCATTTGGACAGAATTTCGCTGGATTATTGGTTACACGGTCATCGAAGCGCGCGCCCACACACAGAATCACATCTGCATTGTGCATCGTCATATTGGCTTCGTAAGTACCATGCATACCCAACATGCCGATGAATTGTTCATCATTGCCCGGATACGCACCAAGACCCATTAAGGTACTGGTTACTGGATAACCCAGTAAATGTGCAAGTTCTGTCAACTGTGCAGAAGCATTGCCTTGAACCACACCGCCGCCTGAATAAATAATTGGGCGTTTAGCATGAATCAATTCATCAATTGCTTTACGAATTTGACCTGAGTGACCACGATGCGGCGGTTGATACGAACGCATTTTCACTTTTTCAGGATATTCGTAAGCAAATTTCTCTGCAGGATTCGTTGCATCTTTTGGAATATCAACGACAACAGGACCCGGACGACCACTTGAAGCGATATAAAATGCCTTCTTAATAATCGAAGGGATTTCGCTTGCATGACGTACTTGGAAGCTGTGTTTTACGATTGGGCGCGAAATACCAACCATATCCGTTTCTTGGAACGCATCCTCACCGATAAGATGGCTTGCAACCTGACCTGACAAAATCACCATTGGGATTGAGTCCATATAGGCAGTTGCAATTGGAGTTACGGTATTTGTTGCACCCGGACCAGATGTCACCAGTACGACACCTGTTTTACCTGTGACACGTGAGTAAGCATCAGCCATATGACCAGCAGCTTGCTCGTGGCGCACTAGGTAATGATTGATTTTTTCTTGTTGAAATAGCGCATCATAAATATGCAGTACTGCGCCGCCTGGGTATCCAAAAACATGTTCAACGCCTTCGTCCGCTAAAGCGCGTACGAGCATTTCACCACCAGATAAAAGTTCCAACGTGATTCACCCTAATCTTTTTTCACGCACAAATGGAGGGCATTTGTCGTGGTTAATTCATTAACTGTGTGCTCTGTTATAGCACACAAATTTCATAGTTTTCATAGCAATAAGAAAAAAATCTGACCTGCTTGCTGTTTGAGCAATATGGGGTCTAAAACATGTTGGGATAAACATATTTTGTTGGCTTTGTTCAACCTCTCGGCTAGAGAAGAAGTCCATTGCTAAAATGCACTCATTCGAAGGGTGATCGATCTAAGGCATATAAAACTAAAGACAGCATTTTTGTAGTTTCAACCATTAAAGTCAAGTTTAAAAATCGGCTTTTTTCTGATTACTTACAGACCGTTTGTTTTTTAAGCACTCTCTCTTTCTTTGCATTCTTTGTAGTTTGTTTATTTATAACCAGTTAGCATGTATTTAATAAAATACTTTTATAAATCTAATAAATAAATTAAATGAATGGCTGTGGGTTTTTCATTCAATTGCCTCACTTTCAACTTAATGCATGGATTGGATCATAAGAACCCAACATTTTTATTGCTCATTAATTCCACAATTCATCATTCACAAAGTTACTCATCCCACGCGATGCCCCTTTTATCCTTTGTGCTAAAAAATGCATAGATTCTGCTGTCAAAAAAGCGCAAAATTTTCAGCATAATTTTGCATGATCACTATAACTTTGGGACTGAATTTATGATGAAGACGACGATTGCACGAACTGCCTGTATTTTATCTAGCATGGCGTTTTGCCTGACCAGTTTGGACCTTTCAGCGAAAGAATATTACAAATGGGTGGATGCTAAAGGTTCAACGCATTACACCACCACGCCACCGCCAAAAAATGCGCAGCGTAAAGGTAAAGTAAATACCTATGGCGCAACAACGACTACGCAATCAACTCCAGCAAAAAACCAAGAAGAGGTTTCACGTGAAGCCGAACAGTCGAATGAACAAAATGAGCAACAAGCAGAACAACAACGCGAAGCCAATGCAGCACTCCGCCAAGCTCAAGCGGTAGCTGCCGCAGCACAATAATTCACGCCAAAGTCCTGCTATATCGACTTAAATTATTTACATCTAGGCAGCATCGCAAAATTCACTCTAGGCGTATTTTGCGCTATGCTGTAGCACAAACTTTTTAACCGTTATTTCTATTTACGTTTATGACTACTCACATTGACCCTGAATATCAAGCCAGTGCGATTGAACCTACAGTCCAACAAGACTGGGAAAATCGCAAAGCCTTTAAAGTTGCCGACCAAGTAGAAGGACCACGTCGTTATATCCTCTCTATGTTCCCTTATCCAAGTGGCAAACTGCATATGGGTCATGTGCGTAACTACACCATTGGTGATGTGATCAGCCGTTTCCACCGTTTACAAGGTGAAACTGTGCTACAACCCATGGGTTGGGATGCTTTCGGTTTGCCTGCTGAAAACGCGGCAATTGCACATCAGGTGGCACCCGCAAAATGGACTTTTGAAAACATTGCCTACATGCGTGACCAGTTGAAAAAGCTTGGTTTGTCTGTAGATTGGGATCGTGAATTTGCGACTTGCACACCGGAATACTACCGCTGGGAACAATGGTTATTCGTTCAGCTTTATAAAAAAGGCTTAATTTACCGTAAGCTTTCTACAGTGAACTGGGACCCTGTAGACCAAACTGTTTTAGCAAACGAACAAGTTGAAAATGGTCGTGGCTGGCGTTCAGGTGCATTGGTTGAGAAACGTGATATTCCAATGTACTACTTCCGCATCACTGACTATGCACAAGAATTACTTGACGATCTAGACACATTAAAAGACGGCTGGCCACAGCAAGTTCTTACCATGCAACGTAACTGGATTGGTCGCTCACAGGGTATGGAAATCACCTTCCCTTCAGCGAATCCAGATATTTACGCAGATGGTTTAACTGTATTTACAACTCGTGCTGACACCTTAATGGGTGTGACTTATGTTGCAGTTGCAGCAGAGCACCCAATGGCACTTAAAGCTGCGGAAAACAACCCAGAACTTGCTGCATTTATTGAAGAATGTCGTATGGGCTCTGTTGCTGAAGCTGACCTTGCGACTGCTGAAAAGAAAGGTATGGCAACAGGTTTATTTGTTAAACACCCTGTTACTGGCGAACAAATTCCTGTTTGGATCGCAAACTACGTATTAATGTCTTACGGCTCAGGTGCGGTGATGGCAGTGCCTTCACACGATGAACGTGACTTCGAGTTTGCGAATAAATATGGCTTAACCATTAAGCAAGTGATTGATGCCAAAGGTGCAGACGATGCAGACTTTGACGCAACAACTTGGCAAGAATGGTACGGTTCTAAAGAAGGCAAACTGGTGAATTCAGGCGAATTTGATGGTTTAGATTTACAAGGTGCATATGATGCATTCCTTGCAAAATTAGAACCGACTGGACTTGCCAACTCGAAAGTTCAATTCCGTTTACGTGACTGGGGTGTTTCTCGTCAGCGTTATTGGGGTTGTCCAATTCCTATGATCAACTGTGAAAAATGTGGTCAGGTTCCAGTACCTGAAGAACAACTTCCAGTTGTATTGCCAACGGACGTGGTTCCAGACGGTTCAGGCAATCCACTCAACAAAATGCCTGAGTTCTATGAAACCACTTGCCCATGCTGTGGTGGCGATGCTCGTCGTGAAACAGATACTTTGGATACCTTTGTAGAATCATCTTGGTACTATGCACGCTATGCATCTCCAGATTTCACTGACGGTATGGTAAAACCTGAAGCGGGTCAAACTTGGTTACCTGTGAACCAATACATCGGTGGTGTTGAACACGCAATTCTTCATTTACTTTATGCACGCTTCTTCCACAAATTGATGCGTGATGAAGGTGTGGTACAAGGGAACGAGCCATTCACCAACTTGCTTACTCAAGGTATGGTTCTTGCGGATACTTACTACCGTGAATCAGAGTCAGGTAAGAAAACTTGGTTTAACCCTGCTGACATCGATTTAGAACGTGATGAAAAAGGTCGTATCATTTCTGCGAAATATCAAGGTGATGGTCAAGACGTCGTGGTTGGCGGTCAAGAAAAAATGTCGAAATCGAAAAATAACGGTATCGACCCGCAAGCCATTATTGACCAATACGGCGCAGATACTGCACGTGTATTCATGATGTTTGCTGCACCACCAGATCAATCACTTGAATGGTCTGACGCAGGTGTTGAAGGTGCAAACCGTTTCTTAAAACGTGTATGGCGCCTAGCATCTGGTTTCCTTGAACAAGGCAACTCTGCTGCAAACATCGACAAAGCGACACTATCTACCGCTGCACAAGACTTGCGTCGTAAAACACACGAAACCATTCAAAAAGTGGGTGATGACATTGCACGTCGTCATGCCTTCAACACCGCCATTGCTGCGATGATGGAACTTTTGAATGCAAACAATAAGTTTGAAGCCAAAGATGACAATGACGTTGCCGTTGCACGTGAATCAATCATTACCCTTCTAACTTTACTTGCTCCTTTTGCGCCACATTTAAGCCAAACCTTATTGGCTGAGTTTGGTATCGAATTAACATCAGCACGCTTCCCTGCTGTAGATGAATCTGCGCTGACTCGCAATACACAAACGATTGTAGTGCAAGTGAACGGTAAGCTTCGTGGCAAATTAGAAGTATCTGTCGAGGCCTCTAAAGATGACATTCTGGCACAAGCAAAAGCATTACCTGAAGTTCAACAATTCTTGACTGGTCCAACCAAGAAAGAAATTGTGGTGCCGAATAAATTAGTGAATTTGGTGGTTTAATTTAATCCCCCTAAATCCCCCTTTACAAAAGGGGGACTTCCCGCTCCCAATAAAAAATCGGGTCTCCTCCCTTTTTTAAAGGGAGGTCGGGAGGGATTAAAAAACAATTCCCAAACAAAGCCCGTTGCCAGTCAACGGGCTTTGACTTTACAATCCACACAGGATTTCAACATTATCCCTTCGGGAAACAGAGGACACTTTATGCACTTGGTTCAACGTGTTGCTGCAATTGTATTAACTATGGGCCTGAGCGCAGGCATGGTCGGTTGTGGTTTTCATTTAAAAGGCACCAACCCTGCTGCTGTACCTGTGGCCTATTCCAATATGCGATTGGCACTTCCTGAAGATACGGATGACTTACATGAAAAGTTAGCGATTTATTTAGGTTCTGCAGGCGTGCAATTGAGTAATAATCAAAATGCATATGTCTTACATGTGTTGGATTACACTCCGCGACGTTTAGAACTCAATGGTAAATTGGTTGAGACTTTATTGCGCTTAAACGTGACGTTCCAAATTGAAGATGCTCAAGGCAATCCTGTAACTGAACCCCGTACATTGATGGCAACACGTAGCTACCAATACGACGTTGCAACCGTGAACACCGATGACCAAGAAGAAAAATATTTAAAACAAGTGATTATTGATGACATTGCACAACAGATCGTGCGCCAAATTTCATCAAACCGCTTACCGAAAGCAAACCCACTAACTGCACCGACCAAAGCTGAGTAATTTTGATTTATGAAACTTGACTATCTTCAGGCATTAAAACGTGTAGATGAAGCGCAAGGTGCCTGGGTGCTGCATGGTCAAGAGCCTTTACTTGAACAAAATCTCCTGGATGCATTTCGTAAGAGTTGGAACACTCGAGAAGTCGAGCGTCAACGGTATGACATTAGCTCTGCTGCTGATTGGAAAAATGTCTTTAATGCTTTAAATAGCTTGTCATTATTTTCCAGTCAACTGGCAATTGAGGCACATGGCAGCATTAAACCCGATGCCAATGGACTAAAACTGTTAAAAAGCTATTTGCAGCAAAATGAAAGTAACTTGCTGCTCGTGGTCATGCCGAAGCAAGACAGTGCGAGTTTAAAGACCAGTTTTTTCCAAACCATTGATGCCAATGGAGTCAATGTTGCACTGACTGCAAACTACCCTAAAGATCGTCAGCAAATCTTAGCCACCGAGGCGCAAAAGCTTGGCATTCAACTCGCCAATGATGCTTGGCAATGGCTAGAACAGCATCATGAGCACAATTTACTGGCGGCAAAAAATAGTTTAATGCGTGTCGTAGATACTTTTCCTGAAGCAGAGATGATTCAGATTGATCATCTGTACTCTTGCTTACAAGATCAGTCACGCTACACCACTTACGATTTAAATGATGCAATGCTGCAAGGCAATTTGGCGCAATCAATTAAAATTTTTCAATATTTGATTGCATCTGGTGAGCCGATGTCACTCATTTTATGGAGTATCAGCAAGGAAATGCGCTTGCTGATGCAACTGTTTGAGCAACCACAAAATGCCTTACAAATTGGCATTTGGAAGACCAAGGTCGGGCTGTATCAACAAGCTTTACGCCGTTTAAATGCCAATGAGTTTTTGACGTGGCCTGCCCTGTTGTTACGTTTAGATGCCTCGATTAAAGGTTTGGGACATGAAAATGCCGAACATCTGATTATGCAAGCCATTGCTCAGATGTGCGGTAAAAGGTTATTTCCGTCCCTGTTGACTTAACTAAAAAAGCGAGCAAACCAACTTTTGCCTTTTTTCTGTTCCTGCGAGCGCAGATAGTGCAGCATATTGTCTCGCACTGAATCTACATAATCTTGATCATCATGCTGAATGTGATTAATCAGCCATTTAGACAATAAACGATATAAATCTTGTTCAACCGAAACACCATTTTCAAATTTGGTTCGATACTCATTCAGTCGCCTCACAAAATGCTCATGAATCCCACGATGAGACGGCAAATACTGATAATGTACCTGTTCCAATAAATTTTCTTCAAAGCTGAAATGCGATTGTGTATAGTCAATCAAATCATCCAAAACCTCTTTGATTTTCTCTCGACTGCCATTCACGAGGATTGCTTCCAACGTATTGATATAATCTAAAATCTGGCGATGTTGATTATCAATAACATCAATGCCGATATTATATTTTTCATTCCATTCCATATCTAACCCCGACTTATATTCCTATTTTATTTTGTATATTTAATGAAAAAAAACCACTTATCATTAAACCCATAATTTTTTTATGGGTTTTGATCTTAGCTGCATTTTTAGAACAAGACTATTGCAAAAAATCACACACGCTCAACAAAAACTGTGCACACTAAAGCACAAACACAATGCATATTTTTATTTTAATATCATTAACATAGGCTACAAAAAAGCTTTATAGCACCACTTTTTTTAATTTTCATTCAACTTTTTTCTAATTTGAAATTAGATTCAAATAAATAGGCATGAAATATGCTTTTTGTACTTTAATTGGCATTTAGTTACAGTTAAAAAATTATTTTACGCAGTAGAATGAGTCTGTTTACAGATTCTGCTAAGTCCCTTCATATCAATCGGAAAGCCTAAAGGGAAATAATAATCATTACTTCTTTGCTAAAATATTCACAATTTATCCGTATTTAACTCTTATAATTCAAATAACTTTCTTAACGCTTTACTGCCAATCATGCCAAAAATAAAACCAGCAAAATTGATCGTAGCCATCATCGCTGCTCTGGCGATCGCTGTCACAGCATGGCATTTTTTCAAACCAAAACAAGAGCAACCTCAGTACATTACGGCCGAAGTCAGCCGTGGGGATATTGAAAACTCAGTGCTTGCCACTGGTGTGCTTGAAGCAACTAAAATGGTCAGCGTAGGAGCGCAGGTTTCAGGTCAAGTAAAAAAAATGTATGTGCAACTTGGCGATGAAGTAAAACAAGGTCAATTGATTGCCCAAATTGATTCAGTGCGTCAGGAAAATGACCTCAAAACAGCCGAAGCCAGTATTAAAAATCAACAAGCGCAATTGGCAGTAAAAAATGCAAATTTAGCCAAAGTCGATGCTGAATATAAGCGTCAACAAGCGATGTATGCTCAAGATGCGACCAGTCGTGCAGAACTAGAATCTGCGCTAGCAAGCTATAAAACCGCACAAGCTGATATTGCAGCCATTGATGCACAAATCGAACAATCGCGCTTAACTTTAGCGACTGCAAAAGAAGACTTAGGCTATACACAAATTGTTGCACCCATGGATGGCACCATCGTGGCGATTGTGACGGAAGAAGGTCAAACCGTAAACGCCAACCAAAGTGCACCAACCATTGTGAAATTGGCAAAACTCAACACCATGACCATTAAAGCTGAAATTTCTGAAGCCGATGTCATGAAAGTCCAAGAAGGTCAAAGTGTTTACTTTACGACGTTGGGCGACAGTGAAACAAAACACTATGCTACCCTGCGCCAAGTTGAACCTGCACCAAATTCAATTAACACCGAAAGCAACAGCAATACCTCTTCGTCTTCAAGTACTGCGGTTTACTACAATGCGTTATTTGATGTCCCAAATGAAGATGGCAAATTGCGTATCGATATGACCGCTCAGGTGTATATCATTTTAGATGAAGCCAAGAATGTCTTAACGGTACCTGCCGCTGCCGTACAAACCTCAAACCGTCCACAACGTAGCCGAAATAATACGTCTACCGATGGTCAATCTGCGGATAAAAATGCCAACGCAGAAGCTAAATCGAACAAAGACCATCCAAATCGTCCTAAAGGTTTAGAACTGACTGAAGCTGAAAAGGCACTGGTCAAACAAGGTAAAGCGAGCGTTGCCATGGTGCGTGTATTACAAGCGGATGGCGCTGCGCAACCTCAACCCGTATTACTTGGCTTAAATAACCGTGTGACCGCACAAGTGATTCGTGGCTTAAAACAAGGTGATCAAGTCGTGATTGCCGACGGTTCAGACACTAGTAATGATTCTGCAAAACGCAGTAATCGCGGCGGCCCAATGAGAATGTAATGATGAGTCAAAATCAGACGCCTCTACTCGAGGTCAAGAATCTGACTCGTGAATTCCCTGCTGGTGAAAGCACAGTCCAGATTCTAAAAGGGGTTAATCTTGAGATTTACCCAGGTGAACTGGTGGCGATTGTAGGTCAGTCCGGTTCTGGTAAATCTACCCTCATGAACATTTTGGGGTGTTTAGATAAGCCAACCAAAGGCAGTTACAAGGTCAAGGGGCGTGAAACCCGTGAACTTGAACCTGATGAACTGGCACAGTTACGCCGTGAATATTTCGGCTTTATTTTCCAGCGTTATCACTTACTCGGTGATTTGAATGCTGCGGGTAACGTCGAAGTTCCCGCTATCTATGCCGGTGCAGATGCAACCGAACGTAATGCACGTGCCAAGCAACTGCTGACCGACCTAGGATTGGGTGAAAAAACTCAAAACCGTCCGAGCCAACTCTCGGGTGGTCAGCAACAACGTGTGTCGATTGCCCGCGCCCTCATGAATGGTGGTGACGTTATTCTTGCCGATGAACCCACCGGTGCATTGGATAAGAATAGTGGTATTGAAGTGATGCGGATTTTACGCGAACTCAATGCCAAAGGTCATACCATTATTTTGGTCACGCACGATCATAATGTTGCAAAAAATGCGACTCGAATTATTGAAATTTCAGACGGTAACATCATTTCAGATCAGCCCAATGTGCCTGAAACAGATGATGAACCTTTAGAAAAGCAACAACTCGTTCCAAACACCCAGAAAAAAACCTCGAGTTGGCGCTCTGCCGTTGACCGTCTTGGTGAAGCATTCCGTATGGCGATCCTTGCCATGAATGCACACCGGATGCGGACCTTCCTCACCATGCTCGGGATTATTATCGGTATTGCCTCTGTGGTCTCAGTGGTGGCCTTGGGTAATGGTTCGCAAAAGCAAATTTTAGAAAATATCAGCAGCTTGGGAACCAATACCATTACGGTTTATCAAGGTCGAGGCTTTGGTGATAATTCCAGATCATCCCAAGCCAAAACATTGATTCCTGCCGATGCGACGGCCCTTGCTGAACAGCCTTATGTCGATGGCGTTAGTCCTTCAGTCAATTCATCTGTTACAGCACGTTTTAAAGACACTGAAGCGTCGACCACAGTGAATGGCGTGAGTGAAGATTTCTTCTATGTCAAAGGAATGAACTTCGCTTCTGGTCAACCTTTTGATAAAGAAAGTGTGACTGAGCAAGCGCAAGATGTGGTGATTGATAGTAATACTAAAAATACTTTCTTTGCCGATGGCACCAACCCTGTGGGTCAAGTCATTTTGTTAGGCAGTGTGCCGAGCCGTATCATTGGCGTGATCGAAGAACAAAAAAGCATGATGGGCAACTCAGATAGCCTGAATGTGTATTTACCCTATTCAACGGTCATGAGTCGTATGTTAGGTCAGTCGAATGTACGTAGCATCATTGTCCGAGTGAAAGATGAATATCCAAGTGCTGCTGCTGAGAACGCCATCTTAAGCTTATTGGTACAACGTCATGGCGCGCAAGATGTCTTTACACAGAACTCCGATAGTATCCGCGAAACCATTCAACAAACCACGGCAACAATGACCCTATTAGTGTCTGCGATTGCCGTGATTTCATTGGTCGTCGGTGGTATTGGGGTCATGAACATTATGTTGGTTTCTGTGACTGAACGTACCCAAGAAATTGGTGTGCGTATGGCCGTGGGTGCACGTCAAAGTGACATTCTGCAACAGTTCCTGATTGAGGCGGTGTTGGTGTGTATCTTAGGCGGTGTGCTTGGGGTTTTATTATCTTTAGGTATTGGACAATTGATTAGTCATTTTGCCGGTGGAACATTTCAAATGGCCTATTCAACGACGTCTATCGTTGCTGCATTTGTCTGCTCAAGTATGATTGGTATTGTGTTTGGCTTTATTCCTGCACGTAATGCCGCACAGCTTAACCCTGTCGATGCGCTTTCTCGCGAATAAGGAATTAATGATGCAAATGACCTTAACTAAACTTGCAAGTGCCTTCATTCTCGGAAGTAGCTTAGTCGGCTGTGCCGCTGTGGTTAAAACGCCGTACGAAGCTCCTGCAACACAAATTCCGACGCAATTTCAAAATGCGAAAGCCATGAGTCAGCAAGTTCATGCAGATACTTATGCTGACCAATGGTGGACATTGTTTAATGATGCTCAATTGAACCAGTTGGTGAATCAAGTTTTAGCTGCCAATACTGACCTTGCTGTTGCAGGTATTAATTTACAGCAAGCTCGGCTACAAGCAGGTTTAGCTGAAAATAAACAAGGGCCACGCGTGAGTTCAAGTGTTTCAACTGGACATAACTTTGACCTTAATTCAGGTGATGATTCCTCAAAAGGTGTATCACTCAGCGGTGGCGTCAGTTATGAAGTAGATTTATTTGGTCGTTTGGCTAGCCAGACTGAAGCAGCAAAGTGGGAAGCTTTAGCGACTGAACAAGACCTGCAAGCCACTGCCCAAAGCTTGATTGCAACAACAGCAAACCTATATTGGCAACTTGGCTATTTAAATGAGCGCTACAGTATTGCGCAGCAAAATTTGGCCAGTACGCAAAAAACCTATGACTTGGTCAAGGTGCAATATAAAGCTGGCGCTGTGTCAGGTTTAGATCTAACCCAAGCAGAACAGTCGGTCCAAAGTCAAAAATCGACCTTAAGCCAAATTGCCCAACAAAAAGTGGAAACACGCACTGCATTGGCTGTGTTGTTACATCAACCTGTGCAACAACTGAATATTTCAGAGCCGCAGCGTTTACCTCGAATTGCATTACCTACGATTGCTGCAGGTTTACCTGCCGAGTTGTTGTCTCGCCGTCCAGATTTACAAGCGAGCGAATTAAGATTACGTAAAGCTTTGGCAAATAAAGATGCAACGAAAGCGAGTTACTATCCTTCGATTAGTTTGACTGGCAATTTAGGATCGAGCAGTACCTCTTTGAGTAATTTATTACAAAACCCTGCTTTGGCTTTGGGTGCAAGTTTAAGTTTACCTTTCTTGCAATATAACGATATGAAGAAAGACCTTGCGATTAGCGATTTAGATTATGAAAAATCTATTATTCAATATCGTCAGACCTTGTATCAGGCTTTTGCCGATGTGGAAAATGCACTATCCAATCGTACTGAGTTAAGTCAACAAGTTGCTTTGCAAGAGCGTAATGTACAGCTTGCAGAAAAGACTGAGCGTTTGACTGAAGTACGTTATCGAAATGGTGCAATTGCGTTGAAAAACTTGCTAGATGCACAGGAGACCACACGTAATGCGCGACTGTCTTTGGTTCAAACCAAACAGAGTCAATATAATGCTTATGTAACTTTAATGCAGGCGTTGGGTGGCAGTCCGATTCAACAGTTACCTTGATTTATATAAAAAAAGCCCTGAGGGGCTTTTTTTACATCTAAAGGGTTTAAATAACAAAAACTCTCTTTTTGAGATATTAAATTTGCTTTATTCTTTGGCAATATTTTAACAACTCTATAATTTTTAAGAATATGATCAATCAAAACCTAGCCATTATTTTACTATCAACCTTTGCTTTAAGTGCATGCGCAAAAACTACCAACGAGACTCAAGCACCTTCTAATCATCAAAATAATGCTTCTCCCGAATTACAAGCACAAATTCAAAAATTGCTAGAAAAAACCAAAAAGAATATGATTTTTGTGGAAGGTGGTACTTTTATGATGGGGGATTTTGATCATTATGACAGCAAGATTGATAGCAAACCTGTTCACAAAGTAACTCTAGATAGCTTTAGCATGTCTGCTTATAAAGCCACCTATGCAGATTTAGACATATACAGCGCTGCAACCAATACCCCTAAAGTAGGCTCAACCGAGTCTCACTCTTCACAATTTAGATATCCTGTTTCTTCTGCAGGTGTTTCTTGGCAAGAGGGACGAAATTATTGCCAATGGTTAGGTACACAACTAAAACTTGACATAGACCTCCCGACCGAAGCTCAGTGGGAATATGCTGCCCGCAATAAAGGCCAAAAGATTCATTTTCCAACCAATACAGGAAAAATCGAAAATGGCGTAAATGTATGGAGTTTTAAACAGCGACAAGCATTATTTCATGAATTTAAGTCTATTGGTGCTGAAATTTCTGTAATAGGCAGATACCCAGCTTCAGCACTAGGTTTTTATGATTTAATTACAGACAACTATGAATGGATGCTTGATTGGTATGCAGCAGATTATTATCAACATTCCCCTGAAAAAAACCCGAAAGGCCCTAAAGCAGGAACTGAGAAAGTCCTCCGTAGTGCTAAACCTCTAGATGGCCAAACCTTGCAGATGGGGGAGGGTTTAACTGTACGGCGTAGTCATACTCACCCTATTCAACCAGTAGATTTCCCTGAAAGATTTAAGGGAGTAATCAATCCAAACTTTGACAACTCTGTACGCTGTGTAGTAAACCAAACTAAAAAGATTCTATAGTCTAACGTAACGTTCAGCTCTATCAAGCTCAAGCTTGATAGAGCTGTATGTCCTTGTCGTCAAATGGAGCTAAAATATCTAAATTTGTAGCTAAAATTGCGTCGTTATCTGCATAACCATTCATATAATCCAACTGTTTAAATTGCATATCATCTTGATTTTTTACAATTAAATGATTCAAAGGGTAACCTTGTATCGGTTTTGCCTGCTTACGGTATTTAAGGAAATCTTTTAACCATTGGTTCTCTCGACCACCTGCATAATCTCCCCCGGAATTGAGTGCAATAATAATATCTTCAGCAATACTGACATCTTCGCCATAGTTTAAAAAGCGAATAATATCCCCTTCAATTTTTTGCATATTACTTTTGGACTGGGTTTTAGCACGAGGATGCACATGTTGAATGACATTCATCCATTCCTGAGTGGAGATACAGGTTTTAAATATATTAATAATGGCATTTTTCCGTGTTACAAAACGGTTAATCTCTACATCTAAACCACTCATGCTAATCGTCATATCAAATAAAGAAGCTGTACGAGTTGTCCAGTGTGTTACCCCATAGATCAATATCCCCTTGGTTTCAGGTGAGGCAATGACTAAACCATCTAAACCACTAGGTGAGTTGATATTCATAGCGGCTCTATAACGTTGTTGATCAGAAGAAAGGCCACTTATCCAAACACTAAAATCAATGACTAATTCATTAACATTTTGTGTCAAAGGATGATTATCTCCAATACAATAAGCTAATATTTGCGCTAATGCAGTGAAAGCTAATTCATTAATATATAAAAGCTGTTTAAATGACGCTTGTAATAATTGACTTTTTACAAACAGCGCAAAATACCACATTTGCTTGAAATCAACTTCAAAGTCTAAAGCTCCCTTTGCCCCGATCCCCCAACATACATGCAAAGCCACACGAAATTTAAATTTTCCACCTTCAAGAAATATTTGAAATTTCCCCTCAAACCCTCCACCAATACTTCCACCCACCGTCGGTGCTGCAGAGGCCAAATTAACAAACTTAGCTGGACTCTCTGTCTTATCGTTATACCACTCTATAGAGCCTAAAGCAGTAACACCCATTTGGGCTCCACCAAATGCTTTTACTTCAGCTGTCACTTGATTTTCTGTTGTTTTGTCAAAATCAGCATCATCAGGCTTTAAAATACCGCGGGAAGTAGCATTAGTACGCCTTGGTGTCCGTGTCGTAGGATAAACAACTTGAGGCGCACCAACAGTCATTGGCAAATCAACCGATAAATTACCTGCCAATCCAATATTTGCACCAGCAAAACCATGTAAACTACAACCGCGAATAAAGCGAATAGTACCTAGTGCCATATCTCCGACCTCTAGATTCCAACCATTTTCACTTGGATAAAAGCTTCTCCATTCTTTTTGCTTTTCAAATAATACAAATTTTGCAGAGAGATCGCCTTTTGCTCTAATTGAAGTTCCTTTATTAGTCGCATGTATTGAAGCTTCACCTCCATTTCCAGCAACTAAGCGCATCCATTGCGACTCAACACTAACATTGACCCCATTACTATTTTTATATTGTTCTGCAATTTCTCCACCAATCCCACCTATCATGTCGTAGATAACTTTTTCATCATCACCAAATTTCTTTTTATAAATTTCTACGCTTAGTTGCTCTTTTAAATCATCGAAGCTTTTCTTCATATCTAGTAAGTCAATTTCTATATCACCATCTTCTTCATAATTCCTAGATTTAATCGCAGCAGTTTTTATTTTTATTTTTGATTCACCATTTAGTCGCTTTGACTTTAATTGATCATATTCCTTCGCCGTTAAATATTTTCTTAATAGTTGTTTTTCCCCTGTTTTAGTATCTCCTTTGGTTTCTAAAACCAAAACTTCTCGCAAATCTGCTTTATTTCCAAATTTTTCATTTAATTTTTCTATTGCTTTTTGTTGATTAATATTTAATCTTTTTTCAATTTCTTCAATTTCAGCAGTAGACTTAGCAGTAGAGCTAGATAAATAGTTCATTTTTTCATCTAATTCATATTTTGTACGATGTATATTTTTTATAGAATCTTCTAAGTCACGCGTTATTTTTTCAAATGTATCGAAAGCATCCTGAGGTAATATTAACAATTCATCAGTATGAGGATTTACTACAATTGGTATTTTTTTAGCTTTACCTAAGCCGACAGTAGTATTTTCATTCGGGCTGCTCCCACCGATTGCTACACCTATACGAATTTGATTAATTTGATTTTTATCAATACAAGTGATCGAGGGAAAAAATTCACTCTCTTTATCTTGATTTCCTATTTTATATTTAACCTGACTACTTTTGGTAGTGAATGCAATTCCTGTTACCCCATTTTTTTCAGCACTCTTTGGAAAATTGTTTAAAATTGGCTTCTTATTATTTTTCTCAAATACTTGATATTGAATATTAGATATAGGTTTTGACTGTGAATTCATAAACTGAAAAACAGAATACGTCTTCAAGAAAAATACCTTAGCTTTATAAATTTTTTTTGTACATTTCTTTTTATATTCAATATAATTATTGCCTAAATCTTTAAGTGACCGTTCAAATGGTTCAATCAAACCATTACTATTACTTAAGTTTTTATTTTTCAGTATTTCTGCAAATTTTGGGTCTATTGGCTTACTACCCGATAATTCAAAAACTGATTTTTGAATGTTAATTTTTCCGATACCATTGTTTGAAAAAATTCCCTTCGTAGAATTCTCTTTCATTACTTTTATTGTATTTCTTAATTCTTTCTTTCTTAATTCATATTTCTGTTCACTTGGAAATTTAGAGTTTTCAAGTAACTTCTCTTCATCAATGACAATAATATTACTTACATCACTTTTAGAAAATAATGGGATCATCCATTCACTTTTAGCTGAATAAGGACTCTTAAATCCATAAACAAAAAATCTTAGTTGGCAAATACTCTCTACTATTACATTTTTTGTTTGCCCATTTTCATCAGTTACATCCTGTAGCTCTTTTACTACTTTGTTATTTTGTACTATTTGTACTTTATATTTTACTTTAGAGAGCGCTCCACCCCCCTGCTTACTAAGCTGAATTTTATTATCAATAACGTAATATTTATCCATTTTCTTATCCAATTTAGTTATTTTGCAAAATTTTATATTTTGAAGCGTCTTTATCTGAAATATGCACACCTATTCGCTCTGGACCATCAGTTTCGAATCTTTCCGTTTTACCATTAGCATCAGTCTTACCAATTTTTTGCGTACCATCAGATTTAAAAACTACATATTCAACACCTTGTCCTGGCTTACCAAATTCATCGACAATTTCAAATGTTAAGTAACAAGGTGACGAATTTAATTTAATTGGTGGAACCTCCACCTTTTCCCCTTCCACAAACTTATGCTGCCCCGCTTTCGCTTCAAACTTGCCACCCGTAGTCGGAAACACACCTGAACCATTTATTTTGATCTGTGAACCACCCGCAGTTAAATTAACCTCTTTAGGGCTGGTGATATAAACCGTATCTTCAGTAGAAACAATTTGAATGCCTTTACGTGCAATTAGATCGAGTCCATCACCTTGTGCCTGAATTTCAACTTTGCCTTTGCCAGCAAATGCACGTAAACCATCTTGTGCTGCAAATAAACTGATTTTTTTACCTGCATGGCCAATTAAGGATTTTTGCGTGGAAATATTCATACTATCGCCTGCAGTTTGGCTGATTTGACCATTTGCAGATACATGTATATCTTCATTACTGCTTAAAGCAATCGAATTGGGTGTGGCCAAGACCATAATGGCTGATTTAAACTCGGCAGCTTTTTGCTGATCATCCTGACTTAATATCTCAATAAAGGCTTGAAGACTCTCTAAAACTTCAAGCGGGTCGGTCTGTTGGTTTTTCGCTACATCACTCAGCCCTTTAGCATTATTCAATGCGCTTTCGATTTGAGTATGGGCTTCATTGCTCGCTAAATGCACCCCACCTGCCTGTGCTTGCTGATGTGTCGACACCAATAAACCTTGTCCAGCTCGAACTGCCCCCCATTGATCCGTCCTCAGCTCAAAACCTTCACCCCGACTTTCACTCTCAACCTTTTCTTTAGGATGACTTAAATGACCTAAATTCAGTTGTGTTGCACCATGGCTACTTTGCAACTGCGTACTAATTTGTCCCGTGGTGTCATCAAAGCGTAATTGACCAAATCCCTCTCCCGCCACTTCTTTAGAACGAATTCCCGCGAGTTTTTTGGTATCTGGTAATTGTCCTTTATTGTCAAATTTAGTGGGACTACGCTGCGCTTCATGAATACGACCCACGACAAAAGGTCGGTCAATGTTGCCATCAAAGAAATCAACGACAACTATTTCACCAATTCGAGGTAAGAAGCGTGCGCCATAACCTTCGCCGGCCCAAGGCGTCAGTACATCAACCCAAGCCGAGTCTGTGTCATTATTATTCGCACCTGCACCGCCATCATGACCATGATCATCGGAACGGGTAAATAGGAAACGGACTTTTATCCGTCCCCATTCATCAACATGGATTTCTTCACCAGCAGGACCCACAACTTTAGCACGCTGTGGATGTGTTACTGGTCGATGTGTGAGCGGATTAAATTCAGGGACGGTCGTTATATTTCGACGTTGCAAAGCCAAGGTATTGGCTTGGCGTTCATCCGCATCGCTTTGTTTGACTTGCCACTGACTTTGATGGATCAGTTGTGTAACTTGATCGGTTAAGTCTTTGGGTAAATTATTTTGGTTATAAAAAGACTTGGATAAAATCAAAAACTCTTGATCGGCACCACGATGCTGGTCAATCTCTGGATGCTCATCCAATTTGAACCAATAACCAACTTGTGTATCACGCACGGTACTTTTGGCAATAAATTGTTTGGCTTGAGCTGCATAATAATCACTAAAATTTTGATTGAGACGTTCAACTTGAGCACTATTAGAAGCTGTTGCAGCATCTTCACCATTCAGATCTTGCATCCATGCAGGGCTCACATGCCATGCCTGCTCTAAGCTTAAGCTCGCATTATCTTGATTTTGACTATGTAGGTGCTTGCTTTGTACTGCACCACCACCCTCGTCCTGTTCAAGCACATCCGCCTGCCACCGCTGCACATGCACCGACGTCGGTTGCAGACTGCGCTGACCGATAAAACTGGTCATACTGTCATTTTTTTCAGTCGCACTACTACGATGAAAACGGATATTACGTCGCTCCAAAGCTTGATATTGGCTATTTTCATCAATCAAACGTAGCTTTTGAGCTGCTATGGGTGTCACAGACGATGTTACAAAAGATTGAGCTTCATCAACCAACCAATGAATGCCTTCACTGCGTAGTAAGCGAGTAATAAAATCATAGTCAGTTTCATTACTTTGCATCATGAATGGCCGGACGTCATACTCTTTTTTTAAGCCACTTAAGTCCAAACTTAAGCTCGCTGCAAAAAGTGGGCTCTTTTTTTGCCATTCCTTAAAAATAATCTCGACCACATCTTTGACCGATTTATTCATAAACACGCGGCTATTACGACGCTTATGCCATAGTGCCGTTGCATCTTCTAAGGTCAACTTATACAGTGTTAATGCACCATCACTTTGGCCTTGAAATGCTTCTGTAATGATCCCTGTAATACGAAAAAGTTGCCCCGCATCGGTCACCTGATCGATTGCGACTTGCGTGCCAATAAATTGTTTCAGTTCGAGCGTGGCAGAAGTTGAGAGACAGATGAGCTGAACATTCAAACCTTCACTTAAGGCATGTTCCCCATCAATACGTTGCAAGAATACTTGTTCATTCAGCGTGGTATTGGAAAATTGAATATGCAAGGCACGTTTTTGTGGACTAATGCCCAATTTCTCAAGTGCAGAATAAATATTGTTCAGCATCGTTATTATCTAAAATCAGATTTTTATAAAATATGCGGGGTATTTAATCAAAAAAACTCATATTTTTCTAGGCATAATCTGCCTGCTTTTTTGGGTTTTATGTAAGTAAAAATTCAAATTTCTACATCAATTCTTTATGTTATTTTTACTCTATTTATTTCTGCATTAAAAAAATGTAGAGACCATCAAACTAAACTTCAGGTCTCTTCATACCACCTTACTGCTTTGCATCACGATTAATTGGTATTTAAAAATGCGTGAATATTCTCCAATTGTTCTTGTGCTTCGACATAGCCTTGCAAGGCCGCTTTTTCCAAATATTGCTGTGCAATTTTAAGATCACGCTCTACGCCCATGCCATGAATATATAAATAGCCCAATCGCGTTAACGCCGCAGCATTCATCCCCTGAGCCGCTTGTGCATAATAACTATGTGCCTGAGTTAAATCTTGCTGCACACCCAAACCATGTTCTGACATTTCACCAAGCTGGTACAAGGCAGTCACATTTCCTAATCCCGCCGCTTGCGAAAAATACTGCGATGCTTGTTGGAAATCTTGTGCTCCCCATTGTCCTTTTAAATTAACTAGACCCAGTTGCGTAAGTGCATCAGGATGGCCTAATTTCGCCGCCTTCAACAATGCTCGCTGGGTTTGAGCTTCATCAAACTGTACATCAGGCAAGATATTGTCCATGGCTAAACGGTAGAGATACCAAGCAGCATCCTGCGAACCTTGTTCTGCGGCTTTTTCCAGATAACTCAGACACTGATCACGATGTGCTAATGGATACTCTGGCAATGCATAAAACCGTCCAATCACATAGTTTTGATCGGCGACACAAGTAATGGACATATCATTTAAATGCCTAGCAGCTTCAATTAAAAGTTGCTGTGCTTGCTTGATATTTCGCTCAACACCGACCCCATGTAGGTAGCATAGTGCCAAACCGACTTGGTTAATGAATAATGGTTTGAATTGATACGCTGTTTGATATAACTCAAATGCTTTTTGCGGATCATCACTAACCAAATACTTTTCAAAATACAGTGCTGCAATAAGACTAATTGCATCAGCATCTTTAAGTTGAGCAGCTTCGGTCAGAAAGCGAAAACCTAAAGTTTCCTGCTTCTCCAAGTACCAACCATGAAAATGTGCAATGCCTAATAATCGGCTGGCTGCCGCAACTTTGTGCTCTTTGGCCTGCTGCAAAAGATCATGATAAACCCGCTGACGCTGATCGACATCGATCTTACCCATCAACACCGCTTGATAATATTCATACAACTGCTGCTGATGCCCTAAAAGCAATCCTCGCTTTAAATATTGCAATGACTTTTCATCATTTTGCGCAAGAAACTTTCCTTGTGCATAGAATTGCTGCAACTGCTGAATAGCCGCCATATGATCTTGTTGGGCAGCTTTCAGTAAATATTCCAATCCCAAAGCAATATTTGGCGTGGCTTGGTTTAAATAGTGCTGTGCCAATTGATACTGTGAATTGGCATGTCCATTGTCCGCATTTTTTTGCAACAAATCTAAATGTTGCTGCTCGGCATGCGTTTGATCTTCTGGGTTTAATTCGGCGAGTCGATATTGCGCATCCAAATGACCACGTGAAATCGCATGTCGATACCAATACTGCGCTTTTTCAATATTGGGCACACCGCCATAGACGCCTTCTTCAACTTGCCCCAACACATATGCAGCATCATCACTGCCTAAACTATTGGCTTTTTCCAACAAAGCCAGCGCATTTTCCACACTGACTTCTCGGCCTAAACCTTGTAAATGCATCTGCCCCATTGCGACATAGGCCTGCGGAATTTCATGCTGTTTGGCCAAATTTTGATACAACTCATAGGCCCGCGTATAGTCGGTTGGTGCATCAAGCATTAAACGTTCTGCAAATTTCAGCTGTGCATCTAATTGGTCTATCCACAAGTCATGCCCAACCGCTTTGGCCTGATCGCGTTTTACTGGATCGGGTCTTTTCCACATCCAAAATGCAAGTGCTCCCATCCCCAAAATTAGTATCAGTAAAAACCACATACTCGCCCCAAAAAAAATCAATATTTTAATTATTCCAACATTGTGTCTGATTTTAATTCTATATACAAAAAAAGCACCGCTTTCGGTGCTTTATTTTTTTCAAAATGCGATAGCAGTCATGCTTTTACACGCTTTGCGTCTAATTTTTTTAAAACCTCTGCCACAGCAACCATTGCAAAGCTCGATGTGACCGCAACTGCCGAGCCATAACCACCACAGCGCAGTCCTGCACTTGGACAAACATCAGCACTGGAAAATGGATTATCAATCGAATAAACACAGGTAATCCCAAACTTTTCTTTCGGCTTTTTACAAATGCCTTTGCCGCGTAATTGTGTGCGCAATTTAGCTAACATCGGGTCTTGCTCTGTTCTTGATAAATCTGCGACTCGGATTTTCAGCGGATCAAGTTTACCCCCTGCTCCACCGGAAACGATCAACGGAATTTTATTAAAACGGCAATGTAGCATTAAGGCAAATTTGGCCTTCACATCATCAATACAATCTAAAATCAGGTCAGGAGCACTTGCCAAAATTTCTTTGACATTTTCGGGTGTGAGATAATCATCAATCAAATTTATTTTGATTCGGGGATTAATCGCACGGCAGCGCTCTGCCATCACTTCAATTTTTTCATGTCCTAGTGTCGTGCTCATGGCCGGCAATTGTCGATTAATATTCGATGCAGCAACTACATCCATATCGACCAAGGTCAGCTCACCAATACCAGTACGCGCTAAAGCTTCGACCGCCCATGAGCCTACACCACCGATCCCAATCACCATGACATGACTTTTTTCATAATGATGAAAACTTTCATCACCATATATTTTGGCTACGCCAGCAAAACGGCGGTCATATTCATCATCTTGGAGCAGTTCAGTCATAGGTTTGGAGGCAGTGTTAAATCAGCCGCCATTTTAGCAAATTCGCTACTTATTTTCTTTGATAAAACGCAATTCAGCATACATCGCAATAGAGCGGCATTCGCATCAGGTCTAAATCCATCAAAATAAACATTTACAGCGAACGAAGATCTATTTTAAAAATATAACCATAGATCAAAAACTCAAGTGTGTATTGCTATGGACATCCATCCTCTTCCAAATAATTTAAAAATCACCGATGACAAAAATGAAATAGATTTAGACACCGTGCATCGCTTTTTAAGCCATACCTATTGGTCAAAAGATATTCCAAAACATGTGGTGAAAAAAGCGATTGAAAACTCTTTGGCCGTGGCCTTACTTCTCGATGATGAACTCATCGGTTTTGGTCGTGCCATTACGGATTATGCAACTTTTGCCTATTTAGCCGATATTTATGTCGCCGATGAGCATCGAGGCAAAGGCTATTCAAAATTGATAGTGAGTACTTTATTTGAAAAATGTGGCGCCGTAGATCTCAGACGCATGTTACTTGCAACGGCGGATGCACATGGCCTATATCGTCAATTTGGCTTTACCGATTTGGCTCAACCTGCAAATTTCCTCGAGATTCATCAAGCCAACATCTATCAACGATAGAGAAAATATCTCGGATAAAAAAAAGAGGCTTTCGCCTCTTTTTCGATCTTACAACCTTAGTCTTTATTCATAATAAAGAAATATTCACGGTAGTATTTGAGCTCTGCAATCGAGTCACGGATATCATCCATCGCCAAATGCGACGCATTTTTCTTCAAGCCACCCATGATTTCTGGGCGCCAGCGTTTCGCCAATTCTTTCACTGATGATACATCAAGATTACGGTAGTGGAAGTATTGTTCCATTTCAGGCATTAAACGATGTAAGAAACGACGATCTTGGCAAATTGAGTTACCACACATCGGTGATGATTTTGGATTCACCCATTTTTTCAAAAATTCTAAAGTTTGCTGTTCAGCATCTTGTGCTGTCAATTTACTACGACGTACACGTTCGATTAGGCCTGATTGACCATGTTGGCGAGTATTCCATTCATCCATCGCATTGAGCACACGGTCAGACTGATGTACCGCAAGCACAGGCCCTTCCGCCAGAATATTTAAATTATCATCCGTCACAATTGTTGCAACTTCAATAATCTGGTCGTTATCTGTATCTAGACCTGTCATTTCAAGGTCAATCCAAATCAGGCGTGTATCAGGTGTGCTGCTCATAAATGTGCAATCTTATTAGGCTGTAAAAATGAACATAGTAGCAAATTTATTGGGCTTGCGCTGTAAATAGACCCTGCTTTCATGCTATTTTTGCCATCTAGTTTTCATGGTTTTTTAGGATATGAATGGCTTTAATTCGTAAGCGCCGACTGACTGAACAGCAGCAACGTCGCATTCAGAAGCAACATAAATCTCGTCAGGAAGAAATCGATACTTCTGCAGATTTGGAAGGCTTGGTCGTCCAACATTATGGTCGTCAACTTGAAGTTCAAGCGCTGTCTACACCCGACCAGCATCCTGAAAAACCCATTGTGCAAGCAGGTGAACCTGAACCACATTGGAAACCTATCGAATTAGGCAGTGTTTGGCGCTGCCATACCCGTACCAATCTCGAATTATTGGTGACGGGTGACCGTGTCAAATGGCAAGCTGACCCGATCACAGGTTTAGGGATTATTACCGCGATTCATCCACGCCAATCTTTACTGACACGCCCTGACCGTTATCACAAAGTGAAACCTGTCGCAGCCAATGTCAGCCTGATTGTGATTGTATTTGCACCGCTTCCTGAGCCAGCACCTGGCCTGATTGACCGCTATTTGGTGGCCTGTGCAGATGCTGATATTCCAGCCTTATTGGTCTTAAATAAATCCGACTTGCTTAAAGACAACGATCCGATCTTAACGCTATTACAAGAATATCGTGACTTGGGCTATGAGGTCATGCAAACCCAATCCGATGGTGACTTAAGCGCACTTTCTGCTCGACTTTCTGGTGAAACTGTCGCATTTGTAGGTCAGTCTGGGGTTGGTAAGAGCACTTTAATTAATGCCATTGTTCCGGATGCTGCGCAAAAAACCAATATTATTTCGGAAAACTCCGCGCTCGGTCAGCACACCACCACCTCTACGCGCTTAATTGCGTTTGGTGAAGGTTCTGCATTGATTGATTCACCAGGAATCCGTGAATTTGGTTTATGGCACCTAGAATTGGAAAAAGTTCAGCAAGGTTTCCCTGAGATCGAGTCACATTTGGGCTATTGCCAGTTCCGTAACTGTACGCATAAACATGAAAAGCAATGTGCGCTTAGAATGGCGGCTCAAAATGGCGAAATTTTACCGCGCCGATTAGACAGTTATTTACGTCTGATCGACGAAATCACGGAAGCGCAGCAAAAAAATTAATTTTTATTCTGTTCATGCCCTTGAAGGGGTGATTTTGATCACCATATTTATGGGCTATACTCTTGGCAATTTAAAATTGTAGTTAGGTGAATTGTGGAACGTTGGTTCGAATTTATGGGGAATCACCCCTTCTTATTTGGAACGCTGGCTGTATTGGTCGTGCTGTTCTTTATTCTTGAAGGCCAGCGTAATGGTCGCAAAATTTCACCTCAATCTTTAGGGATTTTAGTTAAAGCTAAAAATGCTCAATTGATTGACTTACGTGATGCGAAAGACTTCCGCGAAGGTCATATTAGCGGTAGCCGTAATATTCCATATAGCCAAATTACAAAACACATTGAAGAGTTAAAAACTTCTGATCGCCCGTTGGTTTTTGTATGTAACCTTGGTCAAGTGGCAGGTTCTGCATTGCAACAAGTCGGTCATGCTGATGCATACCGTCTAGATGGCGGCATTAGCAACTGGAAAGCTCAAGGCTTACCTTTAGTTAAAAGCAAATAAGCGCTTCTTAGGAGATTAACATGGCTGAAGTTACGATTTATTCAACAACTGTATGTCCTTACTGCATTCGTGCAAAACAGCTCCTAGAGCGTAAAGGCGTGGCTTATAAAGAAATTAATTTATCAAATGAAGCGCCTGAAGTACGTGTTGAATTGATGCAACGCACCAACCACCGTACCGTTCCTCAAATTTTTATTAATGATCAGTTTATTGGCGGTTTTGACCAACTTTATGCTTTAGAGCGTGAAGGCAAACTCGACGGCATGCTATCTTAATTTTAAACATAAATCGTCACCTCATATTAAGGAATAAACAATGAGTGAAGAACAACAAGCTCAACCACAATTGGCATTAGAGCGTATTTATACTAAAGATATTTCTTTCGAAGTACCTGGGGCTCAAGTATTTACTAAAGAATGGCAGCCTGAACTAAATATCAACCTTTCTTCTTCTGCAGAAAAAGTTGATCCAACACACTTCGAAGTTTCACTGAAAGTTGTCGTTCAAGCGAACAATGCGGGTGACACTGCATTTATCGTTGACGTTACTCAAGCAGGTATCTTCCTGATCGATAGCGTTGAAGAAGAACGTCTTCCGTACATTCTTGGTGCTTACTGCCCAAATATCTTGTTCCCATTCCTACGTGAAGCAGTGAACGATATGGTTACTAAAGGCAGCTTCCCACAATTATTGCTTACACCAATTAACTTCGATGCTGAATTCGAAGCGAATTTGCAACGTGCGCAAACTGCTGCTGAAGGCCAAGCTTAATCGCTTATCTTTAAATCTAAAAAAGACCGCTTTTAGCGGTCTTTTTTATTGCTTTATTTATTCCCTCTTCTTCTAGGAGATGAGAAATACTGTTTCCAAGGGGAGAGGATTTTATTCCCTCACCCTAGCCCTCTCCCAAAGGGAGAGGGAACTTAAAGAGAATTACTCAGCATCTGCCATCAGATCAGCGCTCATACCTACAGTATTAAAGCCAGCATCAACATACAGAATTTCACCTGTAATACCATTTGCCCAAGGCGAGCAAAGGAACAATGCTGCATTACCGACATCTTCAATGGTGACATTGCGTTTAAGTGGTGCGACTTTTTCATTTAGGTCTAACATTTTACGGAAAGATTTAATCCCTGAAGCCGCTAAGGTACGAATCGGACCTGCTGAAATCGCATTTACACGAATACCTTCAGCACCAAGACTTGTTGCCAAATAACGTACGCCTGCTTCTAGTGACGCTTTTGCCATGCCCATAACGTTATAGTTTGGCATTACGCGTTCAGAACCTTGGTAAGTCAGCGTCAATAAGCAACCTTGACGTGCAGCCAATAAAGGTTTTGCCGCACGAGCCATCGCAATAAAGCTATATGCGCTGATGTCGTGAGCAATTTTAAAACCTTCACGGTCGGTAATATCAGTGAAATCGCCATCTAAAGTATGTGCCGGTGCAAAACCAATTGAATGCACAACACCGTCTAGACCATCCCAATGTTTAGCAAGTTCAGCAAAAGCGGTATCAATTTCAGCGTCCACTGCGACATCACATGGGAAAACTAAAGTTGAACCAAATTGTTCAGCAAAATCATCTACACGTTTTTTTAATTTTTCATTTGGATATGTAAAAGCCAGTTCTGCACCTTCGCGATGTAAAGCTTGCGCAATACCAAATGCGATTGATAACTTACTTGCAATACCCGCGATTAAAAAGCGTTTGCCAGCCAATAGTCCTTGTGCCATGTGAAACTCACTCAAAATAATTTAACAGCATAATGCCAAGTCTAAAGCATTTTAGAAATTGCATAATGCGCCTTTTTTTAGAAAACCATCATTGCATGCACGATGCGAATGAAACTAGATTCAATCAAGCAGCATCAATATTTATTGGCCCTTAAGCGTCCAGATGCAATGCTTGTAATGAATTAGTCCATAAGATCTGTGCAATCTCAGATTCAGTACGGTTTAAGCTCTGAGCTAACCCCTGCAAGACATAGGGCAAATTGACCGGCGTATTACGAGTACGCCCTTCCGTCGAATGCTGACAACATAAGGGTGTCATATCTGGACAGTCGGTTTCTAAGACCAAATGATCTACATCCAAAGTCTGAACCACTTGATGTAATTTTTTTGCATTAGGATTGGTGATTTGCCCTGTTATACCAATTTTAAAACCTAGTTTGGTAAATGCCTTCGCTTCTTCAACACCACCACTAAATGCATGTGCGATACCACCGAGTTTAAATTGATGCTGCTTTAGCATCGAAAGCACCTCCGCATGGGATTTGCGAATATGCAGCAAAATGGGTTTATCAAACTGCTGTGCTAACTCAAGTTGTGCGGAAAAATACTGCTGCTGCTTTTGAAAAAGTTCAGGCTGTTTATGCTGTTTCAAAAAGGTATCTAAACCTATTTCACCGACAGCAACACAATCATGCTGCTTTAGCATCTGCTCCACATCGAGCAAATGTTCTGTACGATGTTGCTCAATATAAAACGGATGTAAGCCGGGAGCTAAATAGCTTTTTGGAACATTGGATAAACGAGCTAAAAACTCTTGAGTTTGCAGCAAATCTTGAAAACGTGACTGTAAAAAACCAATCAATACCAACGCATCGACACCCGCCTGTTTGGCAGCATACGCCAACTGTTCCCGATCAGCGTCAAAATCAGGGACATCAAAATGCGTATGCGTATCAAACAGTGAGTAAGTCATTGAACTAATTAATTTGCTTTTGCGGCTGAGGCTTCAACAGCTTCAACAGCTTCAACAGCTTCAACAGCTTCAACTGGAGGTAGATATTGCTTTTTCAATACACTTTGCAATTGATCATAGGGAATGGTCAAGCGAGGTAAACCCACCACATACGGCCCAATTTCATATTCGGCATATTGCAAAATTAAACCTTGCTGACTCAGATAAAAATTATCAGACAGTTTAAATTTCCAAATCTGTTCGTATTCTTGAATATTGTCTGCCAACTTGGCATCTTTCACCCAAGTTTTAAAGACTTCATAGCCCCGCTTTTCAAGCTCTGCACGTTGATTAGGCAATAATATGTCATTGAGCTGTACCAATTTTTGAGTGCTTAAATCGAAGTTATAATATTGCTGTGCAGAAGAACCATGCGCTCCACCTAAATATGAACTGGTATTTAAAACCACTGTTGCCAAGGGTTTTTCAGCATTCAATATTTTAGGTTTAATCATCAAACTGATTTGCTGATTGGCACTTAAAGATTTCAATTCTTTATCTAAATTTAAAAACGCTTGCATATAAGGCTGCGTGGCTTTTTCCAATTTTAATTTGGGCGTTTCAACCTTGGCCAAAGCAGATTTTGTTTCAGATGCTGCAGGAACTTCACTTGCAGCGGGAGCATCAGTGCTCAGCGTCTTATCTTCTAAAGGCGAAATAGATAGAATTTCGTCTAACTGTTTTAAGATTTTCGCATCAATAAATTCATCAATAAAGGCTTGATTACTGTTTAAGCGTTCAACTGAAATTTCAGGACAGACCCCGCCATCACATTCAGGTAAATTCAGTTGTAATTTTTCCGCATCACCAATCAGTTTTGCACTCAAATCTGGCTGTTCAGTTTTGGCTTGATCCGGCTTTTTTTCAGGTTCAGCTTGTTGTGGCTGACACGCCGTGAATGCAACAGAAACTGCCAATATTGAGCTTGCCCAAATTTTATTTTTTTGCACCATTGCTTCAACCTTTCATTTCGAATGATTGATATTTATTTTGGTAAATATCTTATCAAATTAAATACTTTCGTTGTTTAGAACATATGCTGATAAACGTCAGCTTTCAATACTTGTTGTGTTTGTGCTTTGCTGAGATAAATATCCAGTTGTTTACCATCTTTGACAATTTCATCTGTACGGTAATGCAAACCGACACCTTCTTGATCAAAGAACCAATCTGCTTGGCCCCAATAGAGTTTTTTCGGTGCCGATTTTTTGACATCTACCTCTTGTTCATCTAGCCATTTGCTATAGGCTTGCTGCACAATAGCATCCATATTTTGCTGTTGCTTTGCATCAATAATATCTAAAGGTTTAAGATTCTTTTTCGCACGGCGGTCTGCCACAAAAAAATAATAACGCTCTTTGACCGTGATATTTTCCTGTTTGGTATCAACACCGATTTGCAGCAACACATATTGATTCTGTTGATATGGAACTCGTGTGTACATGGCCAATTCATAGGCTTTATTGGTTTTAAACTCTGCCTGCCAAGCATCTGATTTTTTCACATACGCATCGACGGCTTGTTGGAGATTCATATTTTGCTTTAATGCAATCTGATCTTGTACGACGCTGGCCTGATTCTTTTCAATCCAGCCATTCAACCATGTATCTACGGTCTGAATGGTTTGTATCTCTAAATCAATACAACTTTTATTTTCACAAAACGGTTTGGCGATTTTTGCGGCTTGCTCTTGGATATTTAAATAAGGCAAAACATCTGGATTAATCACAGCCGCTTCAGAAGCACCACCGTCGGCCGGCTTTGTCGCTTTGTTTTCTTTTCCTGAATCACATGCACTGAGCAGCAAAACACTCCCCAAAAGTGCAAAAACTGTAGCATCCTTGAATTTTTTCATGATGTCCTAAACGACCAAATGATTGCGTAATGTATGGATTTAAAAACTCTACCACAAAATAAAACAGCTTCACGAAGAAGCTGTTTTATTTCTGTAAAAGAACAACTTAGTGTTCACGTGTATTGCTGAACACGATATCCGGATAACGTTCTTGCATTAACTGTAAATTCACACGACTTGGTGCAAGATAAGTTAAATGACCACCGCCATCGACAGACAATTGGTCGTGTGCTTTTTTCTTAAATTCGTTGAATTTTTTCTCGTCATCACACGATACCCAACGTACGGTATTGATACTTACAGGCTCATAAATACAATCAACTTTGTATTCTTCTTTCAGACGATAAGCCACAACTTCAAACTGAAGCACACCCACAGCACCCACGATTAAGTCGTTACTGTTTTGAGGCATAAAGACCTGAGTAGCCCCTTCTTCTGAAAGTTCTTTTAAGCCTTTTTGTAGCTGTTTTGACTTCAAAGGATCTTTTAAACGCACGCGACGGAACATTTCAGGGGCGAAGTGAGGAATACCGGTAAAATGTAAATCTTCACCCGAAGTGAAAGTATCACCGATTTGAATCGTACCATGGTTATGCAAACCGATAATGTCACCCGGCCATGCTTCTTCAAGGTGTTGACGGTCACCGGCAAGGAACGTTAAGGCATCACTAATACGCACATCTTTACCTAGACGCACATGTTTCATTTTTAAGCCTTTTTCATACTTACCCGAACAGATACGCATGAATGCAATACGGTCACGGTGTTTTGGATCCATATTGGCTTGAATTTTAAAGACGAAACCAGTGAAGCCTTCTTCAGTCGCTTCAACTTTACGGTCTTGAGTTGGATGTGCTTTAGGTTCAGGCGCATATTGACTAAATGCATCCAAAACGTGGTCCACACCAAAGTTACCGAGTGCCGTACCAAACAAGACTGGCGTTTGACGACCTGCCAAAAATTCATCACGGTCTAAAGGTTCATTGGCCATTTGAACCAATTCCAATGATTCTTCAAATGCAGCCCAAGCGAGATCACCGACTTTTTCACGCAAATCTGCATAGTCATAGCCATCACGGACTTCAATATCCGTAATGGTTGAACCGAAACCTGCCTTATAAACGTAGAACTTTTCTTCGAGTAGGTTAAATACACCGGCAAAGTCACGACCTGTGCCCAGTGGCCAAGTAATCGGAACACATTTAATTTTTAAAACGTTTTCGATTTCATCAAGCAATTCTAATGGCTCACGAATTTCACGGTCCATTTTGTTGACGAATGAAATAATCGGCGTGTCGCGCATACGACACACTTCCATCAACTTGATCGTACGATCTTCGACACCTTTTGCACCATCAATCACCATAAGTGCAGAGTCAACGGCAGTTAATGTACGGTAGGTATCTTCAGAAAAGTCTTCATGCCCTGGGGTGTCGAGCAAGTTAATCATCTTGTCTTTAAACGGGAACTGCATAACCGAAGTGGTGATCGAAATCCCACGTTCTTTTTCCATTTCCATCCAGTCAGACGTTGCCGCACGATCAGATTTACGGCTTTTTACCATACCTGCAACCTGAATCGCCTGTCCCCATAACAACAGTTTTTCTGTCATTGTGGTTTTACCGGCATCGGGGTGGGAAATAATAGCAAAGGTTCTACGAGCCTTTACTTCTCTAGCTAATTGATCTTTAAACATGAGAAAAATCTACAATATGTACACAGTTATGTACACATTTCTAAATATGTACTAAAACTGAAAAAGTGGGAATTCAAAATTGGCGTAATTGTAGCAGATTTGAATAGGATTTTACTGATTGCGGATATGTCTTGATTTATCCACAATTGAAAGTATTGTTATCTTTTTAATCTATATCTTTGCTTCGGACTTTTCGGCTTATCAGGAATGGTACGTTTAATCAGACCAGCTTCTATTGCAGGATTTAAGTAATTCTTTTGGAACGTTGCTCGATGCGTTAATCCAACCAATTGCATCAATTCAGCTAAAGTATAATCTTCTTGCTTCATTGCCGAAAGTAAACGCTGTACATGATCGCTAGCTTGAGCGGCAGCATGATCGCTAGCTTGAGCGGTGTCATTTGAGCTGAGGATTGCATCTAAAATCATCTGCAAAATAAATTCTATAAACGGAGCTGAATCTGTTCGATCAGTACTGGCTTGCAAAGCCTCATAATAGGCTTTTTGATTTTGATAGATTAGGCTTTCAACTGGAATGTTTGCAAAGATTGGATTCCATCTGCTTAATATTAAAGTTTGCCATAGTCTCCCCATCCGACCATTGCCATCTGCAAATGGATGAATAAATTCAAACTCATAATGGAATACTGAGCTTTGAATCAGTGGATGCACATCACTGTCATTTAACCAATCGAGTAAATCAAACATCAATCGATTGATTTGATTAGCAGGTGGAGCCATATGCACCACTCGATCACCTGACATCACACCGACACCACCATGACGATATTGACCAACCTCATCAATCAAGCCTGTCATTAAAATTTGATGCGCTTGTAACAAGTCTGCTTCTTGACTCGGATTCCATTGCTGAAAGGCTTCATAGGCTTTAATGGCATTACGCACTTCCTGTACTTCTTTCGGAGGTGCAATCACCGTCTTACCATTTAAAATCGCCGTGATCTGCTCGGTACTTAGAGTGTTCCCTTCAATCGCAAGTGAACCTTGAATGGTACGGATACGATTAGCCTTCCTTAGCTTAAGACTATCTTGGATTTCTTCTAAAACGGTCAAGCGCCCTATATTCTCACTGATCTGTGCAATTAGATGGATGATTTTTGAGGTAATAGTATAAGGCGGTTGATATTTCATTATTAGTTTACTCAACTAAACTGTATTAGTTCTGACTTAATCTAAAACTATTTTTAAACCAGCACACTCAATTAACTTATAAATAAATTATAGAAATATTATCTCTAAATTTTTAGGCCAATCTCTTGAAAAAAAGTATTCATATTGATACAGCGAATACCAAGATCATTAGCAATATCAGGAACTTTTGGGCTTTGTGAAGGTTGATTTTTATTTAAACTAATATTTTTCGTTTCACTTGTTACAATCACTAAATTATCTTTCTTTGCAATTGCGATCAACCATCCATCTGCTATTTTTTCATGTGTCCAACTTTTGTCATTTGTTAAGGCTTTCTCACTATAACAGTCATGAGTTGCAATATGTTGGATAACTTCAGCCCATAAATCAGCATAATCTTTGTATTTACAAGACGCTCCTGTAAAGTTTTCTTCAAGCCATTTTTTAAAACTTTCATCTTGATAATGTTCATTAACAACAATATCTGGAAGTACTACTTGTGAATTGATGATGACTTTAATTTTCTCCCAAAAACTTGGAAAAAAATCAAATTGATAATATCTTTCATAAAAATTGATATAAATATTAGTGTCCAATAAATACTTAGTCATTGCCACCTCTATTCATCAAAATTTTATATCCTTTAAAACCGATACCTACAATATTAAATGCATCTGTATATGAAATACGATCATGATTTACTGCATTCATTACATATTTGAAAAATCTATTATCAACTCTAAATCTAATATTATTAGTATAACTTCCACCATTAGATTCATTTGGTAAAAAACGTTCAAGGTTTTCCTTTAGGTCTCTAGTACGATTCAGGTATTCTTCACGTGTAATCTTATTTAAGTCTAATAGTCTTCTTACAATTACAAATTCACTGACTTTAAATTTTCTAGCTAAAAAATTACTATCGGTTGAATTAAGCTGTAAGAAAATCTCTTGAGGAACTAAAATTTCTGCTGTTACTTTATTTATAAATGCTTCAGTTCGATCAAATTGGTAATCGCCAGCATCTACAATGTTAAATATTTCTTCAGTACCTACAAAAATATGCACTAACTCATGCACTAATGTAAAGAGTTGACCATTCTTAGTATCTTTCTGATTAATAAAAATTATAGGTGCTTTATGGTCAAGTAATACAAACCCTCGAAATTCTTTCACACTTAGAGGACGATGTGTATTGTCTTTCACTTTACCATTAAAAAAAACAAATACGCCTATACCATTAATCTTATCACGTAGATAATTTAATGGATTATCCGCTTGATTATGGAAAAACAAAGGAATTTCTAGCTTATTACGTATTTGTTTAGCTACCTCTAGAAAATTGGAATCAATAGAGAATTGCCCCACAAAATCTAAAGTTTCAGTAATTTCATTCTTCAAAAATTCCTGTTTGACCTCCATTTCTGCAATGGTATCTCTTAACTCTTCACTTGCTTCATCGATTGAATCTGACTCAAGGGTCCTGAAGTCCAATCGTTTGATGTCAATATCAATAGTTTTATTCAGTAATAAAAGACCTGTCGGAACATTAATTTTTTTTGCTATTTCAGATAACTGATTAAAAGTTGGCTGCTTTTCTCCACTTAAAAATTGATCTAAATTATTAATTTTTGTTCTTAAAACACTCAAAGAAATTTGGGCATTTTGAACATAATAATTCAATGTGTTAGTGTCGATACGCATTGACATTACATTCCCTCCTCTATGCCCATTTGACCTTGTCTTATGCTAACATAAATTAACTGTGCAATACTGTCTATAAACATTCATAACAGCACGGCACAATTTGACGTGAAATTTTAAAAAGAACTATTTTGAAGCATTCTTTTTTGTCCGTGTATAAATATGCTTCGCCAATCGCTTAGCAACTTTTTTACGCAACTCATCTGTACTCATAACCTTATTACAGACTTCCTCATTTCCTGCAAGTCGAACAAGAAACAGATCAATCAACTTTCCAGATAAGTACTCTGTAAAACTGTCTAAAGAATTTGCGTTCACCGCTTGTACTATCTCTTCATTTTCAATAGCTGCTTGCTCAACCTGATCAAAGAACAATTGATCAGCTACCGTAAAATCAGTACCAAATGCCTCATTCAATTCATCAATCAGATGCGATACATTATCTGTAGACTCTGCCTGCCCTGTTCCCACATCCGTTGAACCTTTCAAGGCATTCGCTTCACCATGCCCTAAATCGATACTATTTTCACTTAACTTCTGTAGTCGATAAAATTGAAGTTCAACAATTTTAGATAAATCAACTTCATTTTCTTTAGAGCCTTTAGGCAACTTTTGTAGTAAAGCTTTTAAATACGCATATCGTTGCTCATGCTCTGAATCTGTAAAGTCCATGATTTGCGAGACAAAGAGATATAAATTTAAATAGCTTTGTAATTGGCTCTTAAATAACTTTTGTTGCTCTTGTTGATGTACAAGGTCATCAGGATGAATTTTCTTATATTTATCAACAGCACGATCAATAATACTATTCAACTGCTTATGTTCATGCCCTGTTAGCTTGCTTCTATCCTTAAACCAAATATTGGCAAACTCATTTAAATCAGCATCAAAGTAAAACTTCCATTGATCCAATGTATGACCAAGCTCATTTAACTTTTGCTCATTTGGAATATCACCAAGTTTGGTCAGCTCGTAGAATGGCTTAAATGCTTTATAAATATCTTCATGGGTATTCACAAAGTCCAATACAAAAGTATCTTCTTTACCATAAGCACAACGGTTCAAACGCGATAAGGTTTGTACTGCTTGGATTCCAGATAACTTCTTATCTACAAACATGGTGTGTAGTAAAGGCTGATCAAATCCTGTTTGATATTTTTCAGCAACCAAGAGTACTTGATAATCATCTGTGTCAAATTGATCAGGTAATTCAGTTTCTTTAAAACCGTTCATTTTAGGTTCTGTATATTCAGTACCATCGACCTCTAATTTCCCTGAAAAAGCGACTAAAGACTTAATCCCTGTATATTTTTTTTCTTTAATATATTCATCGAATGCCAGCTTATAGCGTACTGCTTGTTCACGAGAATTCGTTACAACCATTGCTTTGGCACGACCACCAATTCGGTGCATCGTCACTGTTCTAAAATGCTCGACAATGATTTCTACTTTCTGAGCGATCACGCTTGGATGCATGGAAACAAAACGAGCCATCAAAGCTTTGGTTTTATTCTTTGCAAGTTCTGGATCATTGTCAGCGATTTTGATTAATTTAAAGTATTGTTCATAAGTCGTGTAGTTTGCCAATACATCTAAAATGAAGCCTTCCTGAATTGCCTGTTTCATACTGTAATGATGAAACGGAGCTTCGCCGTTATCACCTGCTTCATCAAAGCAAGCGAGCGTTTTCCATTTTGGTGTAGCGGTAAAGGCAAAGAAACTTAAATTAGGTTGGCGACTACGCTTTGATGCTTCTGCAAATAAATGTTTTTTCACGTCATCGGTGAGTTCGCTTTCATCCTCATCGCCATCATCTAAGAACTCTTGAGCAATTGCAGATTCAATCCCATCCTTATTTAGAATTTTACGTAATTCCATTGCCGTTTCGCCACTTTGTGAACTGTGGGCTTCATCGACAATAACAGCAAAATTCTTACCTTCTGTACTCAAATCAACCTTAATTCCCTTTTTCGCTTGGGTACGAATAGACTGCATGATGTATGGGAATTTTTGGATAGTAGTAATTATAATCGGTACATTTGAAGCCAATGCATTGGTGAGCTGTAAGGTATTCTCATCAATCTTTTGTACCACACCATCTTTATGCTCAAACTGTGCAATGGTTTCTTGTAACTGTCGATCAAGTACAATACGGTCAGTAATCACAATAATGGAATTAAAAATTTTCTGATCATCTGCATTGTGCATCGATGCCAATTGATGTGCGAGCCAAGCAATGGTATTTGATTTGCCTGAACCTGCTGAGTGCTGAATTAAGTAGTTATGACCTGAACCATTGGCTTTACTGTGTTTTGTGAGTTTACGCACAGCATCTAATTGATGGTAACGTGGGAAAATCACGGTTTCTTTTTCGATATATCGAAAACCAGTTTCAGTTCTAATTTTTTTGGTTTCTACACTCAAATGCATGTATCGAGCAAAGATTTCCATAAAGCTATGACGAGCTAAAGTTTCAGTCCACAGATAATGCGTGCGCACATCACCTTCTACAGGTGGATTACCTTTACCGTTTAAATAACCTTTGTTGAAAGGTAGAAAAAACGTATTTTCCCCATCCAACTTCGTGGTCATATAGACATCGCAGGTATCTACTGCAAAATGAACCAAGGTGCGCTTTTTAAAGTCAAATAAACGTCCTTTTGCATTGCGATCTTTCTTAAATTGAATTTTTGCATCTTCCACATTCCAACCCGATGCTGAAAACTCATTCTTAAGTTCAAGCGTAATCAGTGGAATACCATTGAGTGAAAGTACCATATCTGGAATTTCATTAAATTCTGTATGAAGCTGACGTGTACATTTAAGGACATTGGCATCGTATTGTTCTTGGGTAGTTTTATTGATGCTGGTATTGGGTGCAAAGTATGCCATTTTGATTTTTTTACCAAAGCATTTAAAGCCTTGACGTAAAACTGATAGAGCACCTTCGGTATCTAAAGCATGTGCTAAATCATTGACAATACGACTTGCTGTTTCTTCTTTACATGAGTTATGGATTTTTTCCCAAGTTTTTGGTTGCGTTTTCTGAATAAAGGCAACGACATCTTTAGGAAATAGAGCAATTCTTGGGTCATAATCTTTCGGGTTGCCTTTTACATAACCGCCAGCCGTTGTTAAGCTTTGTTCGATGGCTTGTTCAAAATAATATTCGCTATGCATGGCATTTCCCAAAAAAAATATGACCCAATGATTTTTTAGTTTACTTTAAGATTTCGAACATCGATTTTCCCTGTCACCACTTGCGTGATTAAGGTTGAGCGATATTCATTTAAAAGATGAACGAGTTTTTTGCCTTTACCAATAGCGCTATTAAACTTTTCATCTTCATTTTTTAAATATTCAATTAATTGCTTTTGCTCTTCCAAGGGAGGAATAGCCAAAGTTAAATCATTATACTTTTCAGCACTTACATTCTGAATCGTAGCTTGGATATTAATGGAACTAATCCAATCCCAATATTGTTTAGATTGAAGAAAATAATTAACAAATTCAGGATTATAATTTTCTTGATCTAACCTAGCACGAATTAGATAACCCGCATAACAGGCAATACCTATTGATTCAGCTTTGTAAAGATAACTTTTACCAACTGTTGCCCCACTTCTTGCTAGTAAAATATCTAAGTCAT
The DNA here is from genome assembly GCF_024605895.1 of Acinetobacter sp. YH16056_T. Classification (NCBI taxonomy): domain Bacteria; kingdom Pseudomonadati; phylum Pseudomonadota; class Gammaproteobacteria; order Moraxellales; family Moraxellaceae; genus Acinetobacter; species Acinetobacter sp. YH16056_T. The sequence goes on from NZ_CP094545.1 coordinate 2,772,951, forward strand.
CCAATAGATATTCCTCTGCTTTTTCGAACTCTAGAGATTTAAATGTTTCATCCTTCAAATTTCCAGAATCATCAATATCAGTGATTCGTATATATCGTGGATTTTCTTTATCCTCGGATTCAGCTGATTCATTTGCACCATATTTCAGCTTTTCCGATAAAAGAAATTTTAACCTTTTAATTTTCCATTGTTGTGGAATATTACCTAAAATTTCTATACCACTCTCTTTCATCTCAACATCAGGATTTAAGCCCTTTGTCACCGCATGAGAAATCAAAGCCACACGTTGTTCAGCCAATTTCTCCAATAAAATTTCTTGCTTAGCAATCAGAGCATCGACTTGTGCAAGGCGTTTATCTAGAAAATCTGCAATGATTTTTTGTTCATCTAAACTTGGATAAACCATTCTAAATGAAGAAATATCATCCCAACTTGCACGAGGCATTTTTGAACCAAAAGTTGTTCCATTAACCTCATTAATGAAATCTTGCGATAAGCAGTAATAACTTAAAAACTTTGGATAAATTACCTCAGAAGATCTAAACACCAAAGCTTCAGTAGAAGATAAACCTTCTTCTTGAGCTAAAAAAACTTTAGCTAAATAGGGTCTTAGCTTACCAAATAGAACATCATCCTTTTGGAATCTATGACCTACCCCTTCACTTTCCAGCTCTACTGAATCAAGTAACTTACCTGTAAATGATTCAATATTTTCTAAACCAAAATATCTAAGATCAGATTCTTTGGCGTCAATTTTATCTCCGACATTAGTGACTACAAATTTCATGCGTTTAACATCCCAATGGCTAGGGATTTCCCCTAACCATTGCACGCCACTATCCTTATAACTTTCGTAACGTGGTAATTGGCTCATGCAGACAACCCCCCTAACATCTGCATAATCTCCTGCTCAAGCTGAACAATCTCAGACTTAATCTCCTCTAAAGGACGTGGTGGCTCATACACGTAGAAATGACGGTTGATTGGAATTTCATAACCGACTTTAGTTTTACTATAGTCAATCCACGCATCAGCCACATGCGGTAAAACTTCCGCTTTTAAATAAGCTTCGCAATGCGCTGTAACCAATGGCAATAACTTAGACAAGTCAGGCTCTTTGTCATAATTTACAGGCAAAGGTAAAGTCAAATTGTCAGGGAATGAAACAAGTTCTGTATCACGCAATTGCGTATCTGGCTCAATATTCCCTTTACTGTCTTTGCAGACATCCGCAGTCTGATCACGTTCAGACAATGCTTCCAAAATCGCTTTCTTCACAGGTGCGCCAAGCTTAAAGCTTAATCCCTTCAAAATTGGATCAAGGACTTTTAAAAATTCATCACGATTCTTCCAAACCTGATCAGAAATTTTTGCTGTAAGTGCCTTTTTAATCGCTTCCTGTTGTAAACGACCTGCTGCTTCTTCCTTTGCAATTTCAGCAGTATCTTTTACTTTTTTACTTTTCGCCAAGTTTTCAAAAGCAGATTGTTCATCTAACAAGGCAATACGTTCAGCAGAAATCATAAAGTTCAACCGCAAAGGACGTTCTACAGTCAGCTTCAAATAACCAAAATCTTGATTATTGAAAATCTTTGAACACACCTTTGCCTCACCTGCATTGGTTTTGATCATTGCACTGGTGTCTTGATCTTTAAATTTCGAATAGAACTTTGTCAGTTCAGCAATATGAGCTTTAGATAACTCATGACGCTTGTTACCTAAACTTTTCGCCATTTTCTGATAATGCGCCGTACCATCAATAAGCTGTACCTTACCTTTACGCTGTTCAGATTTTTTGTTCGAAATAATCCAAACATAAGTATAAATACCTGTGTTATAGAACATCTGATCAGGTAAAGCGATAATCGCTTCAAGCCAATCATTTTCGATAATCCAACGACGAATATTACTTTCACCACTGCCTGCATCACCTGTAAATAATGGTGAACCATTAAATACTACGGCAATACGTGAACCTTCCCCACCATTTTCAGGCGAAGGCTTCATTTTAGAAATCATGTGTTGAGCGAACAACAATGAGCCGTCATTGATTCGTGGCAAGCCTGCACCAAAGCGACCTGAAAAGCCTTGCTTCTCTTCCTCATCAATAAACTCTTTTTGGTTTTTCCATTCCACACCAAAAGGAGGATTTGAGAACATATAGTGAAAGTCTTTATCTGCATGACCATCACGAGGAACATAACCATCTTTTTCCTTGGCATTTTTCACACCAAGCGTATCGCCATACACAATGTTTTCAGCAGGTTCATCTTTAATCAACAAGTCAGAACAACAGATGGCGTATGACTCAGGGTTATACTCTTGTCCATACATATCCAGGCTAATCTTGTCATTGTATTTTTTGAGAAACTTTTCAGACTCAGACAACATCCCGCCCGTACCTGCCGTAGGGTCGTAAATACTACGGTGTACACCTGCTTTAACAAGTTCGTCCTGATCTTCTTCAAAGATCAAATTAACCATCAGTTCAATCACTTCACGAGGCGTAAAGTGATCCCCAGCTTCTTCATTGGCTTGTTCATTAAACTTACGTACTAACTCTTCAAATAGGTAGCCCATTTGTAAGTTACTTACACTACTAGGCGCAAGGCTTAAACCTGATTCAACCAAACCATTACGAAACTCTTGAAAGACTTTATATAAACGGTTTGCATCATCAAGTTTTTCAATTTCTTTAGCAAATTCAAACTTGGCAAAGATATCCTTCGCTTTAGGTGAGAAACCATCAATGTATTTTGTTAAATTTGCCGTAAATTGATCTGGATCATCTAGCAGTTTTTGTAGATTAAAACCACTGATGTTATAAAGATTTTGCTTACGATCTTTATCCGCAATTTGGCTCAACTGCTTTTGTAAAAAGACATTTGGGGTTTTATCTTGCAAATTCGCCACAGCTTTTTCATAGCATGCTTTCATCTCATCTGCATACGGTGCAAGAATCGCATCAAAACGCCCTAATACAATTAACGGCAACATCACACGACGATACTGCGGTGGACGATAAGGTCCACGAATAATATTGGCAATACTCCAAACTAATCCTACAATTTTGCCATGTTGTGAGTGTTGATTTACTTCATTTGTCATTTTCATTTCTCCAATTCAAAAATTCGGTTTATTGCGCCACTTTGGCTTGCACTAAAATTTGTTCGCTCTTCGCTTGATTGTATTCAGCTCTTAAAGCTGTCAATTGTTTGAATATTAAAGCTTCATTGTGTGCTTCTTCGGCAAGTCGAAGAATCTCTTCTTGTTGAAACATAGAGGGAATAACTATTTCAGCTTCTTTTAAGGTCGAAATACTGAGCATCATGAGCAATGATCCTCGACTATTCATTTCAAAATAAGATCGCATTGCTTGTGAATGATTAAAGTACCAAGCTAAAAATTCTGGCTTTAGGCTATCTACTTTGAGATTCACTACAATAAATTGATTACTTACTACAACTTGATCTGATTCATTACCTTTGAATACATAGGCTTTTGGCTCTCCACGAGCGACCACAATAATCGAGTTATATTTCAAATATTGAGGTCTTGAGTCGTAAGCCCATTCAAGTTCTGACCATTGATTTTCTGAAATAACTACTTGATCTTTGGATAAATCTTTAATTTGAATTGCTTTTACATCAAAAGTCACTGCTGGTTTCTCAAGGGGGCGTTGTGTAAACCCTGTATAAATCTCAGCAATATTTTTTAATTTAGTCTCCATAGTCCTTCCTTTAATAAACTTGGAGTACTTCGTTATTTTTCAGATATAATCTGTTTAACAAAGTCTCCTGTGATAGTGGATTTTGTTTTGAAAAGTTATCTGATCGCCAAATCCTAACTTTTCAAATCACGCAGTAGAACTCGTACTGAGTTTTTACTGCGTGAAGTTACTATACGATGCTTCCTTTGTTAAAGCAAATATATTTTGCACTTTTTATCGTACTGCAAAATATAATTATTTAATTTTCTAACTCTTCGTGATATTTTTTATAACCAATATACCCCTTTAATGACCATCTTTTCATCGCAAACTTAATGTAACGCTCTTCCTGTTCATCAATAATTTCACTATAAAAATCAGAATAATAATTAATAGTTTTCTTGACATCACTCACAGTGTTAAAGGTTTTCCGAACACTTTTACCTGCTAGTCGTACATGATATAAATCTGTTGGAGCTTCTTGTTCAAACCCGTCAAGATATCGATCTGCTTTAACCCATGCATCATCATTAGTACCTTGAATATTTAAACGGAGTTCAAGTAAGACGAAATTTCCAAGTCTTCTTTTTTGATAACGATCAACTTCTCTACAATTTTGTCCCTCAAAATTTCTATTCTCTGTCGCCCACAAATGCTCTACCGACAAATAATCATTGGTTTTACCAGATGATCTACTCTTTAAAATCTTATCTATATTAATAGTCTTATTAGGTTGTAAAGAAGATTCATAGTTCATTAAGAAGTAGCGAAGTCCTCTCCACCCATAAAAATCAAAAGAACTCTTACCATCCAAATAAAATGAGGCTTCGAACCAACCATCATGCGCAAGATTTTGAGTAAAACTAACCAGTAAATATTCCAATGCTTGGTCATCATTTGTTAGTGTTGTTTTTCCAACTACTCTATTCTCCTCTGCAATAAAACTGTTTAACAAACTCCCATAGTAGTACCTACTCGCATACTGGTATAAGTCACCCTGACCTGTATCTTTTCTAAATGTCATGCCGTTAGCGATATAAACTCTAAAATTTAACGTTTCTAATAATTGTAAATGCCGTTCAAGCATCTCACCCTTACCTTTATTTTTGAGTACCAATGCTAAAAACAAGGGCATAATTGAAGCATGAACATTCTGAGCACGAATGTTTTCAATTAGTGGTTGAATAGCTTTATCAAGCCCAACATAATTAGGGGCATAAAGATGTTCGTACCATTTTGCAGATAATTTTAAAAATTGAATAAAATCTTGTAGTTTGGTTATTGTTTGATTTTTCTTTTCACTGGACTGCAAACATTGATCTATTTTTATTCTTTCCTTAAGAACATCATACCCATACTGGCTATCCGTTTTATTCATTTTAAAAAATACAACCAAACAATATCTTAAAAATGAACTCTCTTCATTTGGTGATGTTTTTTTCGCTTTATTTAGTGATTGTAAAATATCAGACCAATGTTCAGTAATATCATCCCGCAATGAAAAAGCAGATAGCTTAATTGAACAATAAATTAAATAGTTTTTGACTTTTTCCAATTCACTGAGTTGTTTACCTCGATTGTTAATCACTTCAAACATGATACCAGTTTCAGCATCTTCAACTGGCGAATAAACTAAAAACCCTAAACGCTCTTCTAAAACATTTAAAATCTGCGTAATAAGAACTCCTGAAGAAGTTTTTTGAGTCAACCATTTATGGATCAAATCATGAGCATTCAATAGTCGTTCGTGTGACTCTAATGTAATAGGGCAATTTTCTAAATTACGATCAGATAAAATAACTTTCTCAAAAAATTTATTAGTATCTAAATTCAACTTCAAAACAAACTGATCATTACCAATATCACCACGCTTTAAATATTTGGTGCCAATACTCTCTTTGTCCTCTCTATCAGCAAATAGAGAAATACATTTTAAAAAAATAACCAAGGTAGTTAACCGCTGTTGACCATCTACAATATGATATTGATTAGACTGATCTTTATTCAGTGATAAAACAAGTGTACCTGTATAGTGCCTAACGGCTGAAGTATCTAAAAGAAGATGATCAATATCTTTCAATAATTCATCAATCTGCTTTTCATCCCATGCATACCCTCGCTGATAGTCTGGGATACAAAAAAAATTCCCCTCAAAAATCTCTGGTAATGTCCGAAGCTGATGTACAAAGTTATTTTTCATTAGGTGCCCAATAAATGATTTTTTGATTATGAACTAGAGTGACCAATTATATTTCAAATTCATTTATAACAATCTCAATTTAATCAATTTATTAAAAATAAGGGGCTTGCACCCCTTGCTATCCAGTAACCCTCAATTCACCGCCCTCACACTCCCCTGCAAGCCCTTCTGCATATCCTGCACAAAACCCTCACCTTGATTCGGCTTAGACATTGCCTTGGTTCTCGCTGTGGTTACAGACTGTGCTTGTTCAACGTCTCCCTTTTGATTTTCATCACTATAAAACTCCTCCACTAAATCCAACCCTTCTTCGCTGTTGACTTCAAACTGTGCATTGGCAAAACCCTGCCTTGCTGTATGATCTAACGCTGATTGATTAAAGCCGCTCTGCTTACTCTGTTGATCAATGTCTTTCGCCATCTGAATCGCTTGTTGAAGATTAACTCCCTCCCTGAGTGTCAAATCTACGTAATACACAGGAGTTCGATAACTTTGCGTGGTGGACTTACCTCTTAGGGTCAGTTGAAACGGTAGACATGACAGCAATCCATTCGATGCTGCATGGTAATAATTTAGCCGTGCTGCCAAAGTGCGGATACTGTTAAAACCTGTGGTTCTAAAAATGAATGTACCGAGTTCATCACTTTCATCCAAATTGACATGTAAACGTCCATAGGGCTTGCAGTTTCCTCCTTGTGCCAATGAGCATAAATCAGGGGATGGACAAGGATGTTGCTCTACGCCTTGATTAGTTAAACGTTGGCAAGTTTCACCATTACCGACACAGATAGGTCGCCCAGTCTGTCGGTCAAACAAAGTATACTCAGCTCTAAGATTCAAATCAGGATCATTGAAGATCATCCTTACTGGAATGGTACGGAGTTTTTGATTCGGTGCTTTACTGCGTAATTGCTCATCAAGCGGATGTTTGATCCACCCCTCTTTGCTTTGGATTTGACTGGTAATGGTAAATTGGTCGTCCTTTTCAGGCAGTCGTTTACCGTTCTTTTCAACAACTTTACCAATACTGATACGTCCAAGGATCGGTGGTGTGATTGCTAAACCTTTAATCATGATAATTTTCCTCTAAATAAAATTTTACTGTTGACCCTTTGTTATGTAAGCAAATACAAAACCGTTTAAAGATCAGATGAAATGCAAAGACCGCCATTGTTGGCCTACCGCTCCTTCGGGAGTCGGTAGGTCGGGGGTGGTTTTTTGCGCTTTTTTGAAGACTGGAAATATCGACGTGATGAATTCAGTCATTGGTATAGATCTGAAAGCGTCGTGTTCCTGCTTTGTTTTGCGGAAACTGCTCAAGCATTTCTGGGTGAAGTTTGAGTAAGGCTTTGCTGTCTAAACTGATTGAATCTTTGGATTTCTTCCACGTCACCGAACCATTCGCAAAGGTTGCTCGTTCAGCATCCTTCATCAACATCTGGATTTGATGCTTAGTTTCATCAAAGTTATTTTGATGCTGCTCAATGTGATGCTTTTCTTTAATCAGTTGAGCAAACAATTGATTGGCATGTTCGTTATGACTCAAGTCTTCAACAGTCAACGGAATATGTTGTGGATAAAGCTGCTGTATGGCTTTGGCTGCCGACTCACTGGCATCTGCATCAGGTGGTATATCTTTTTCCACACAATCCCAGAAGTAATGTTCCGCATTGATGATATGTTTGATCACGGATTCGGAGCGCGTCACTTTGAAGATTTTGGTTTCATGACCACAAATCAGCACACAAACATGTGCTGCTCGTTTGCCTGTCACTGCTAATTGATGTTGTACCTGACACAAGACATATAAAGGCACACCCTCTCGCCAAAGTTTTGCGCCGTACTCTCCTGCTGTTTTGCATTCCAGAATTTGAACTTCATCACTACCCACAACGGAGTAATCCAGATTGGCAAGCATAAAATGCTTATCAGGATCTGGATGCTGAAGCACTGCATTGATTCTGCGTACCTTGTTATTGGTATGCATGCTGTAGTACTCAGCCACCAATGGCTCTAGTTGCTTGCCCCAATAGAGTGGAGAGACACCTGAACTTTCATCTTCAATCGATTGTTTGACTCGCCCTGTCTTGATCATCCAAAGTTCGAGCATCGACATATAGGGATTCAATCCACAGGCTGCTGCACAATCACTACTGCCAATACCTTGGCGACGGACTTCAAGCCAGTCAGATTGAGTCATATTTTTAGTATTGACCAAGCGTTTTGCTGTAAACAGTTTTGGGGCATTAAAGGGTTTGCTGGCTTGTTGAATGGATGGGTTTAATATTGCTGTATTCATAGCTTGCTTCCTCATTTTATATGGATGGTGGCAAATAAAGGGCATAAAAAAACCACAGCCGAAGCTATGGTTTTAATAATTTTTAAAATTCTAAATTCCATTTAAAAATGCATAGTAAGGTCTAACTTTCCATGATTGAAAAATGTATATTTCGCACTATGCAAGCATGTTAAGAGCCTGCTCCAATCCTCGTTGCTTGATCGCTGCTCCTGCACCAAACCAAGCTGAATCGAGTCGATGATCTGTACTCATGGCACGTCGTTCATGATCAATAAATTCTGTAATTGAACACAGTAATCCATAGGCTGTTCCTTTAGCAGAACTCAACTCTGCACCACGTCCCTGACCATTAAACATGTCCATTGCTTTTGTCATCGCCTTGGCATTAGGTTCAGCTTTTTCCTTGGTATTTGCATGTGCCGCCTGAGTCGCAACATCACGGTAGAACTGAATAATATTGTCCTCCTGATCTGCCACACTCATGCTGGTGTTGTTGAACACTGCATCAAAGAAAGCTGCTGCTTCTCCTTGGGTGACTCTACGCTGACAGAGTTGCTTCATTTCGTACATGTGTTCATCCCATGCACGTACTGAAATGCCCAATTGCTGTTTGACCTTATCTGCATCAAACTTGGTGCTATGCGGAACCTTCACTACACCTGCACTGCTGTTCTGACCACGTAAAGCAATCGCCAAAGTGTTGTTGCAGACGACACGAATGGAAGTAAATTGTGCTGTTGTCGCCAGTGTTCCATCACATGCAGTTGCAAGAAGAATATAGCCATTACTAACATCCTTTCCTTTAAGTGCAGTAGATTGACCTGTACGTGCCAGCGCCCAGAATTTCTTGCCACCTTTAAGCACGCCTGCGGTTTCCAATTCAAAGCCTGATTGTTCAGTTAGATCACGATAGAACTCTAAGATCTCACGAGGTTGTACTTCCTGAAAACGTTGACTGACCACTGACAAAGGTGCATGGGTATCAGAACGGTACAGTACACGCTGTTCTTCATACGGCATGATGATGCTTTGTCCACGTTCATTCTGTGCCATATAACTGACATTAGATGACTCTATACGCCAGTCCATGCCTGCCTGCTGTGCCCAGACCTCAATCGGTTGGTTTTGACTTAGTTGATTTCCTAGTCCATGCCAAGGGGTTTCACCGACATAAGCCATTTGTTCAAGTTGATGTGCCATGGTTGTATTCCTTTTAATTTGAAATTTGATTCTGTGTTAATACCAACGATCTTTAGTGCAGAAGATGCGTTGGAAATTTTTGGTAGCAGTTATGACAGAAGCACAAACTTTGCTGTGGAGGTGTGCTTTGTTCTGTAAAAGAATTAAACAAACCACCAAGTACAGTTCCTGCAATTCCTCCAACGATGGGAGGTAAATTCAAAGACTTCGCAACGGTTGTGCCTAAGGCCCCTAAAGCTGCGGGTGATGCAAGATTTGATAATGTTGAATTTGCTTGTTGCGCATTCGCTTCAACAATCATGATATCGGTTGAATGACAAAAGGGACAATTCAAGCTCATGACTTGACTCCTAAATTTTGGGCATAAAAAAGCCTGCACGATGGCAGGCTTAATATTCATTTCTCATGTGTACTCAAAGAGCTTCATGATTCTCATTAGGATGTTATGTATCTGAAATAATTTGGAATACTATTCAGTGTAATCAGCTAATTGCATTTTTTTGATGTTTTCCCGCCAACTGCTTTGCTGTTATTTTATTTAACAAAATCTATATTACTCCCATGCCGAAGAGGAGTTAATTATGGCTTATTTATATCAATGTGCAGGATGTTATACAACACTTTATGGAGATGCCTTACCAGAAGGTGAGCATTACAATTATATCGTCAATGGAGAACTTTGCTCTTCATGTCAAGCAGAGCAAGACAATGATTATTATGACGATGATGATTGATATGAAGTTTTCGAATAACAAAGACATTCATCAATTCATTACGAAGCTTCTCAAGCAAAAGTCTATTCAGTTAGCTAAAGGGAAAAAGCACAACTTTTTAATGATCAATAATAGAAAGTTAGCCATTCCATCTACTCCGAGTGATTTTAGAAGTTTTCAACAATTTAAACATGATGTAAATCGATTTTTAAGAAGAAACTAATATGCAAACTCCAACATTACAATTCCCTACTGGTACAGCTCTTCTCAGAGAAATGGCAAATCATTTTGGTTTAAAGAACTATACTGGTCTAGCAAAGCAAGTGGATGAATATACAGATAATATTCACTATCCGCATTATTTTGAAGAGAGCTTTATCAAAGCACTTTTTACTACCAAATATTTCTCAGCAAAAACTCAAAGCAAAATGATTCATGCATTCAAGCAAGCGATGCAGGAATTTTATAGTTTCCAATTATTGTTTAGCCTGAATGGTGATGCTCATCAAAAGACCACAGATGACTTTCTGAACTTAATGATCTCAGTAAAATTTGTTCCTATCTTGAAACATCATTTGGTTTCACTTGGGTATGTGAGCAAAAAGCAAAAAACTCATTTTTTGCGTGAGCTTCTTAAGCAGAATTTTAATGCTAAGAAATTGGATAAAGAGCTCCAAGATCGATTCCGAGTATGGGGTAATTTAGATGAGCTGCCTGATCCCCAAAACCTACAACTTATTGTTAAAGATCATATCCATTTTACCAAGCAGATCGATACTCTCTCTGCTCTTTTAACAGCTCGAGCTTTAGACAGCCTTTATAAAAATGGCGTGACTGAGAAGGAAATATCAGATCAAGAGTTTGCTCCTTTTATTCAGCAACACCTCAATACTGAAAATGAATCCGCATATATACATTTATCTTTAAATGAGTTTATTTTCTCATCTTTATTACAGATCCCCAAAGACAATATTATTTTAGAGGAATACAAAGGTAATGCAGAAGGCACATTAGCACTATTAAATAAACGTATTCAGGGACTGTCTGACCAACTTCGCTTTAGTCTCACCAATATTGATTTATTTATGGATTCAATCAACCAAAACCTAGAGTTTGAAAGCCTTCGCTTTAGTGGTCATTGGGCTAAAGCACGTTATTGCCTATTTACTGGCAAGCTAGATGATGCAATTCAGAATTATCTAGAATGTGTGGAATGTTGTATGCGTTACGATGGACGTAACCTAGAACAAGTTTTGACTGAAGCCTTCACCGCTTGTTCTCTACTTCAAACTCCTAAAAATGACATACTTAGAAAATTCGCCAATATCGCCATTCGTTATCATCTACGTTTATCTAAAGTTGATTTAGATTTCGATAATCTTCCGCAAAAGTTTAAATTGGAAAATGTGTTCGAGACATGGGAACTTATTGCTTTTAGAGCAAGTACATATGAAGTCTTCGACGAAGAATTATTCCTTATGGAAGAATGTGATTTCCTAAAAAATATCCCGAAACAAAAATTTCTAATGTTGAAAGACAATATAAGAATTGACCTGACTCGACCAAACAAAGTTATCAAAGTCGATAGCCAAAATACTGTAAAAATGCCTCAATTGTTACATGCAATTCAGGTACGTGATGTTAAAGCAGTTAAAGCTTTACTTGATGCAGGTGCAGATGTTAATCAAATGAGTATCAACAACAATTCTGCTCTTACCATGTGCTTAAATGATAATATTCTTGAATTAACTGCTGAGCAAAGACAGATCTTATCCATGCTCTTGGAGCATACTTTTTTACCAGTAACATTAAACACAGTCACTTCAAAAAAACGTTTAAGTGCCCTTCATCTAGCCATTCAAATTGGTGATCTTGAATTAGTTAACACACTTATCCAAATAGGCTGCAATGTCAATTTACTCGCAGATATTGATCATCATAGCCCCTTACATATCACCTTGAAACTGCTTCATCTCTCGCAGAGGAAGTTTACTTTTGAAGACATGATTAAGCAGACCATATTGCATCCTGAGCAAAGCCAATACAGCCTACACCAGCATTCTGCGGGGAAACTCAAATTAGATGACGTTTTGAAAAATCTAAATTCGCCTATGGGAAGGGAAATTGGTAAAGAACTATTTGAAGTCATGAAGCCTAAAGTATCAACGGAACAACTTAAAAAAATAGTCTTTACCTTACTGAATGCAGGTGCAGATGTTAATCAACCTGCAAAATTACCTATCTCAGGCTACACTCCGTTTATGTTGGCTTTAGAAGGTGATGAATATGAAATTGCCAAATACATGCTAGACCATTGCAAGGCTGACATGAAAAAATCCTATATAGATCCACGTAATGGTCAATTGGTATTTCCTTCAGACATTATGCATCACTTCCAATCAACAAAGTGTAAACAACTGATTCACTAATGAATCTAATTCAAATAACTCTTTAGTCTTGCTGATCCACAGCAAGACTTCTTTATAATAATAACTAACTAAGCATAGATCCAGATCAGCATATATTTTAGCCGTACGTCTTAAAATTAATTTATCAATTCTAGTGCCTTCACCAATTGATTACTAAGATAAAATCATTAAGATTAATCAAAACATCTATCACGACTTTAAAACTATGACTCAAATTCGCATTGCCAGCTTTTGTGAAAAATATGGCTTCTCTTTACATCAAATCAGACATGTCACTCGTTCAGGAAAATTAGCCAAAATTACCAATGGCGTCATTGATGAAGAACAAGCTCTACAAGCCTTAGCAAACACTCAACCAAAAATGAAGGGGGTAATTACACTACAAAATGAAGTCACTGAATTAAAAAAACAATTGCAGAGTACACTTGATCTGAAAAACTATTATGAGGCAGAGCTTAATAAGCTTGGGATATTTCCAGCACAAATAGCTAAAATTTCACTTCCCCCTAAAACGATGAAAGATTCAAGTGATCATCCAACTTTATCTCAGGAGTGGATGAAAGATCAAAAGCACCAAATACCTGAATCTGAAAGAACGTTTAAAGCACGTAAAGTACCGATTCCTCCAGAGGCTTTTACCTCTAGCCTTCCAGATAAAAAATAATAGATTTTGATTCAATCATAATGCCACGGTGATCAGGTCATTGAAGCTGAAATGATTACAGACCAAGGCACTGCAAATTTATCATTTTAATCTCAAACCCGACCCTATAGAGAACACTGCTGATAGTTGTGTTCTCTATTAAAAATTCAATATTTATAAACCTCTTCGGTTTTTCGAATCGATCACACCTTTACCAAAACTACGCATGTTTGACTTATCTTTTCCTCTCGGATGCTGCTGCTCTTTTTCACAATTCACTAGATAAGGGGCAGCATAATTAAGAAAGTTAAAAACTTCATGCTCAACATCACGATGAATCATACCAATGCCTAATGTTCCCATCGCTTTATATGTATCCATATAGTCGGAATGGTTACAGTTAAAAATATAACCACATCCATGTGTAATCTGCTCCCAGCACTTACCTACCCACTCCCCTAACTCATAGCCTTCTTGATGTTTATTGCCATCGTACATAAGCAAAAGATGGCAATGGTAGCCCTTACTAACCCCATGCTCTAATGCCCACGCATAACCATACAAATCACTAAAGCAAGTATCCTGATCTGCGATACGCCGATGTAATGTTTCTAGCGCTTTATTGAACACTTGGATGTTGTATAAGGCTTGATATTCTTTCTTGATAGATAAATCCACTCGAACCACCAGTGTTCTCGCATAATGATGAATGAGTGTGGATGTATAATCAAAAAGGCTATGCTGATTCTTTAATTCACGTTGTTGAAAATCTATCAGTTGTTGTTTTACACAGCCAGATAATGACTGGATGTAAGTCAAAATATGCCAGACGGTCATCTCATCCAAACAGACTATACAATCATAGTCTGCCTGTGGCATTAGACTGAGTGTGTGATCAACGATGTTCACCACCTCAATGAATATCTGCACAGTATTGCAATAGAAAAAATTAGCGTTATAGATTGGCTTAAATGACTGAACTAATTTTTGTAGGTCTATCATAAAGTTTTGATAATATAGATCATAACTACCCAAGCATACCTCTTGAATGAAATGGTCTACTGCTGCCAATACTTCTGCTTCATGGTAAAGCTGATCATATTTAATATTCTGGTACATTTGGATTCTCTCTCGAAACATAAGGTTCATATCTAAGAGAGAGATGTAAAATTTTACTGATCAGGATTCTCTAGCAGGATGTTGTAGTCATCCTGCTCAACTGAATATGTGCTCATAGACGTTGGAACATACTATAGGGTTAGTTCTGAATATTTTAACACTGTGTCATTGATACATGATGTATAGCCCATTTGAGTATGGGCTATACCGAGCTAAGTGAATAACAGCACTCACCTAACTAGATAAGATATTGTTTATGTTTAATATATTATTTACATATTACTCTTGTAGTTAATAATATATATTACCTGTTAAGCAAGTCATTCTGATCTAACCATTGCACCGCAGTCCCATACAGCGAGAACAACAGAAATATGGGAATGTTGCAGAAGCTAAACTTACGCCTTAGGTTTAATTTTAACTTTAGATTTAACTGTCGTTTTAGTCACACTGCCCTTCACTAAAACTTTAGGGACTCGTACAGTAGCTTGTCGCTCATACAGCTCAATAAAACTATAATAATTTACCAATACTTCAAAGACCTGCTTTCGCCTTGACTGATCACCGATTTCAAGTAAAAACGATTGCTGATTCATCTCAGGAACAGATGGCATCAATGGAACAATGTTGAATGACGTTTTGTACCCATCCTGCTGAACAGAATCCATTTGGCTTTTCCACAATTCCCAGAATAAATTATCCATATCTCTTAGTTCCTCATACTTTCTCGCATCAAAAACTAAAATGAGATCAAGATAAGTATGCTGCCCACCATATTCACGCCATGCTCCAAAATATCCTGTCATACTGGATATGGGTTTCCCTCTGCGGTTACGTAAAAACATTTCAGTGATGTTTTTTGAAAAAATCTGCTGATTGACTTCCGCACCATTTGACCCCAGTCCAAAATGAACTCGATAGAGAGTACATTCTCTTTTCAGTAAACTTTTAACGTACGTCTGCAAGCTTTTCAGTCTGAGTTCACACTTCTTATAACAGGCTTCAATATGATCATTTGTAGCAATGTCCTCATCACCCACATCAACAGCTTGGACATAGTCGATATATTTAACGACCCTTTTATTGCTATCTGTTGTTGACTCATCTAAATCTAATGTTACTGAATGCTGCACCTGTTTCCAGATTTTCACATCCAACTTAGACTGTCTGATATTTGAGTGATAATCTAGTCGAAGTTGCTTGACCAGTGCATTGAATCTTTCAGCACCTTGCTTACTGGTTTTATCCACCAGTTGTTGTTGCATCTGCCAAAGATACATATTCTTTAAAAAGAATTGCACATTGATATTCAACTTAGACAAGAAAGGACTCATGCTTAATAGTTGTAAGTCAGATAAGTGACTGCATATCCATAACAACTGATGACCAATACGCGTTATCGAATGCTCGATTTCTTCAGCAGACAACTCAACATTTCCTAGTCGTATTGGCAGATTAAATGCACCGACTGTAGTATCCATCACAGTCGCCATAAATATTTCTATATTCTGAATTAGCCCCATAAAATTTGGAAAATCAACCAGCTGAATTGCCAACTCACGATTAAAAATTTGCGAAATCTTAAGTCTATTTTTTGCGATGGCTGGTAGGTGACGAACACTCCATATTTTATCATCTTCAAAGCGAGCCATGTCCTGAAATGATTTTCGACCCATCATCGTTAGATCGACAGGAAAATTACGTTCATCTAAAAGTTCAGAGGAATACCAAACTTGATTGATATTGTAATTTTGATTGTTGAGGAAATATTGGAATTGAATGACTTCATCTACATGCTGAAAAAAATTCAAAATCCAGTATTTAAAATCCCTTATTTTTCGCTTATCTGTTGATTTTATTACCCCATCAATTTCATCTTTTTTCAAATCCTGAGCGAGCTGTTCCCCCCAGTGGTGAATAGAAAAAGGGCGAGCAATCAGAAGCTTTTTTAACTCAGATTCAAATCTTTTAATAACTCTCTCAGCAACCTTTGCTTTATTGTTATTTAGAACTAATACAATGTGCAGGTTCAATCCAGACACCAAATCATGCTCAATCTTAGTCATCGTAAACAATAGTCCAGCAGCACCCTGAATAATTTGTTGTATCTGAGGAAGAAGCATCACCCGACTTTTTATAAACTCTGCATAATCCTCAATTCGAGCTGGCACAAAAGGAAGCTGAATATTTAAAGACAGGCAATAAAGTGAACCGTATCTGCCCAGCAGAGTATCAAATAGTTGCTCCGTTGTGACTTGAGGGGTTAGGGGTGGAATAACATAATTCTGAGGATAGGTGGCTGTACTTAAATATTGTTTCAACCACAGCAAAACATCTAAATACGTATGTCTCTGAATATGCTGTTGAAGATGCGTACCACTCACTTCTGTTGACAGCCCTGAAGTAATATTCACATTTAAAGGTGAATATAGGTACTGCTGTTGGTCGTTTAAATAAGATTGCGATTGACTCAGAGCTTTCAGCATTTGCTGGACTAAAAAAAGTCCATCACCCATTTTGAGATATGGCAGCATCAGCATATTCAGATCACAACTTAAAGCTTCGATCTCTTGTCTGATACACACCCAAGAAGTTGCCTTATTGTTGCTTAAATTATATCTAAACTGATCGAGTGAAGATGATGAATTTTGCTCAACCACAGACCATAAATACTGCAACTTTTCCAATTCTTCAATCAAATTTTTTGCGTGGTCTACACTACTTCCACTCTTTTCATAGGAAGCAATCATTTTTAATTTTTTTAATCTTAAAATACGGAATATATCTTCATCACTAATTTTTAATTTATTCTCATTTAAAGTGTCTAAAGTGCTTATATATCGATGTTCTTTCATAATTTTTAAATGTATTATTACACGTGATAATTAAATTATATCACTTTATAAAGATATAAAAATACTATTAAAAAATATTATTTGTATTCTACAGATTTAATAATCTTCTTTATTTTTATAAAAAATACGACTTTTAGATTTATTAATTTTCATTCATTATCGACAAAAAAAGCAGAAGCTTGTGCTCCTGCCTTGAAAATTCCACCCTTGATCCATCAGTATTTTTATATTTCCTAGATTAGCTTTCACAAATAAATTACTTGTGCAAGCAACAAACTATGAAGTACAGATACAGTATCGAAATTATTTCTCTCAATCAAAATTCACTTCTAATAAACAAACATCAGGAAATATCCCTGTGCAAAATTTCCCTTAATAATTCCGGCTGGGTTCTTAGTTCATGAATAATAGTTTCAGCAATGTACCCCCCACTATATGGCATTTTATAATCGAATTTTTCCATCTCTTTGGAGGGGTATTTAGCCTTAAGTATCTGATTCAGGATTTTAAGTTCACCTTGTAATTCTTTTATTTTTTTAGTTATTGCTGCTGGCTTTCTTCTCACACCACTAGAATCACCAGAGGCTTGCTTAGCTGACTGCTGCTCCAGCTCCCCAAGCAGGTTTTGCTTAAGCACAAGTTCAGACTGAAGCCATTCAATATCGTAAACCTCAAAAGCTTTGACCAGATCATCAAGCACAAAATGAACAGCTTGATTCAAATTAACCCATTTGCCACGACGCGCCACCTGCTCTCTTAAAGTGCGATATAAAATTTCCCGTCTTGGATATAAATGCTTGTCGTAACGAGCTTTAACAGCAAGGATTGCCTTTGCACTTTTGGCAAGTGTACGGTTCTGAATAAACTCCACCCCACCAAGAATTTGCACATAAGCAATTAAAATATCTGAATATTGCCTTTGGAAAATTTTGGCAGGCAAGTTATTCATCTCAAGTCTTAATGTATTTATCTGCATTAAAAGCTGTGCAATCTGGAATGGCTTGAAAGGGATTGAAACCACATCCCCCATCATTTCTAAATGAAAAGCTGACTGCTCACTCAATTGAAAATCATTCTGCTGCATTCTTTTTATGATTTTTTCTTTTTGATCAATATATGATTGATTCTCCGTTTCTATTAATTCATTATTCAATTCACACTGATAGTAGTAACAAAAGTTTAACCATATATCCTGCTCAAGCTGCTCTAACCTTGATAATTTTTTATCAATCATAATTCATTAAAATACAGATAATTACATAGCATAATACTACTATATTTCTAGATATGCGTACTGCTCTATTTTAAACATTTTCTAAATTTTATAGTTACCCCATCAATGAACTGATCTAATAGTTTTAACATTATAGGTTGATTTCCAGCCAATATTTAAGGTTAAAAAATTAGTTCTTTTATCTAATTGCGATAATCACAAAAGGATCAAAGATATGGGCTACTTAACATCTAAAGAAATTCGCCACAAACTCAAAAATTGCTCTGCATCGACTTTATGGCGTTACCAACAACCTAATCAAAAAATGTTCGAGCAACCAATGCCTCAACCTATTAAGAAATGCGCTGGCTCTACTAGCCTTTGGGATGAAGAAACGTTTAACGAATGGCTAATCAAATATTTCAATAACAACCAAATGAGTAATCTGTCTAGCTAGACAGATTACTTAATTTTTTCCACCATTTTTTATAAGCCTTCGACATCTCTTTTTGATAATCATAATAGTCATATGTCCCCTGTTCCCCAGGCATCACATGACCAACCATCAGTTCCGCAACATCCCTACTTGTAAACGCACTGAAATTTGTCCTTGCTGTACGCCGTAAATCATGCATAGACCAATGATCCATTTCAATTTTATAATTCTTCCTTGCAAATTGCATGAAGTTATAAGGGGTATCTGTTGGCCCACTACGCCCCATTGGCTCTTTGCCATTTTCATGTGGGAAAATGTATTCAGAATTACTCAAATCCATTGCAGACTGAAGCCACGGTTTGATCTCATCAATAATAGGTCGAACAATGTCCCCTTTACTTTCTCCTGTCTTATGATTTTCATACGGTACTGTCCATGTATTTTTACTAAAATCGAAATCTGATTTCCGTGCAAGCCTCAACTCACTATATCGATTACCATAAAACAAACATAACTTGAGAAATAAAACATTCCTTAATGATGTTCTAGACTCATCACAAATTTTAAAAATTAAAGACAACTCATCATCTTGTAATACTCGAACAGTTTTATTTTTCTTAATATTTAAGTCACGCTTTCCAGTGATATGTCTTATGGGATTTTGCTCAATTAATTTTCGATTAATCCCCCAATCCAAACACTGCTTTGTATTCGTAAGAATGCGATCAGTTATCGATGGCGACTGTTTAAATTGCTCTTCTAGTAAATCTAACCACATATGTAATGTGATTTGCTCAGCAGGTATGCTACCTAACTTTGGGAAAACATAAAGTTCAAATGATCTTAAATATTGATCTGCATTCTTTTTATTAGGAATACTATATTTCGCATGCCACTCACGAAATAACGCTTCAAAAGTTATAGCCTCTGTGATCTTGTGAAGCTCTACTTTTTTATGAATACGCGGGTCATGTCCCTTTTCTAAAATTGCTTTCATTTTCTGCAATTCAATACGAGCTTCTTTAAGACTCATATTTGGATAGGTTCCCAAGTCTAAACGAGCTTGCTTATCGTTATATCGAAAACGCATCTGAAAAGTGAGTTTTCCTTTTTGAGAAACACGAACGCTCAATCCATCTTGATCAGACTCTGTATGTATAGCTGAACGTTCACGATCTAGATTCTTCTTAAGCCACGTATCTGTTAAAGGCATTTTACTCCACCTGTGTACATATTTTTTTCAAATAGAAAATTCTAGAAAATGTGTACACACATATGTACACAAACATACTGACTAGACTTGAAATCTATTGAATGGGGTTGAAAGATATACCAGATAAAGAATATCAATATTTTTATATTTTTACAGCACTTACAATGCTTTTATTATCATATTTGAAATAGGTTGAATGGGCTTGAATAGATATCAAATATTTGGGTGGGAAATAATAGCGAAAGTACGTCGCTGAGCGACCTGTGTCGCTAATTCTTCTTTAAAACTCATGAAAGACACCTACTGCAAAACTCGCAGTGCAAAAGATCAGATCTGATCAATATGGAAAATTGGCGATATTGTATCAGATTGACCATTAAAAATAATCAACCACATCGGGTTGAGTCAAAATCTTAGCGTGGCGTGTCTTGATGTTTTACATTGGATGACGACCTGTTTTTATCGACGATATAGCACATTTCATTTTCTTTTTTTCTATACACATTGGCAATGCGATCAGACTACAAATGACCTTATTCAACTTTCGCTTTCATGCTTTCTTCAAGCTGTACCACTGGCATCGGCATTCCTAACAAATATCCTTGTAACTGTTGGCAACCTAAACGTTTTAAAATTTCTGCTTGTTGTTCTGTCTCTACACCTTCTGCAGTGACTGTTAGCCCCAGTCGAATTGCCAAGTGAATAATACTTTCTAAAATAATTTCTTCTTTAGAGCCAACGCTCAAATTGCGGATAAATTCACGGTCAATTTTCAGCTCATCTACAGGTAGTTCTTTTAAATACAAGAAACTTGAATGTCCTGTTCCAAAGTCATCAATCGCAACTTTAATCCCCATCTGTCTCAAATGTTCAAAAGTCACGATACTGGCATCGATATGATGCATCGCTGTTGACTCGGTAATTTCAATAATTAAATTTGACGGGTTAATTTCATAACGTGCAAAAAGCGACTCTAAAGTACTAAATAAATGTTTATGCTCAAACTGGATGGCCGATAAATTGACCGCAATCGGATACAGCGGCATATTCAGCTTTTCCCAGTGCTGAATTTGCTTACAGGCTTCTTCAAGCGCCCAATAGCCCATGGCAATAATCAGTCCAGTTTTTTCCGCACCATTGATAAACTTATTTGGCGTCAGCATACCTAAGGTTGGATGATTCCAACGAATTAAGGCCTCAACCCCACAAATTTCACGATCAGTGGCATTGAATTTTGGCTGATAAAATAAGATAAATTGTTGTTCTTCTACCGCTTTATATAAATCATTGATCAGTTTCGTCTGACTTTTTTCTTCAAATTGGTCAGCGGTATAATTAAAAAATGAATAGGTATTCCGCCCTTGATACTTTGAACTCAACATTGCTGTATCTGCATTGATCAGCAGATCTTGTAGGTTCGCACCATGTTCAGGGTACATCGCAATACCAATACTGCCTGAAATATTGATTTCCTTGCCTGCAATCAAAAAGCTTTCTTGCATCAATTCCAATATTTTTTCAGACATTGCTGTCGCAGAGTCATTGCTTGCCGACTCAAGCACAATCAGAAACTCATCGCCACCGATTCGTAGCAATTTGGCTTGATCATCGATTAAACGATGAATTCGCGTGGCAATTTGAATCAGCAATTGATCACCCACATGGTGTCCAAACACATCATTGACCGCTTTAAAACGGTCGATATCAATATAAATAAAAGCAATTTTATCTTGTCTTAAGCGATGCTCTGTAAATAGAAAATGTGCATATTCAGCCAAAAACAGTCGATTAGGTAAACGGGTCAAATTGTCTTGTACCGCTTGATTGGCCAATTCTCGATTTGCACGCATCAACTGTAAACTGCGATGCTCTAAACGTTGTTCTAATACCGCTACACTAAAGGCTGCCATCAACAATAAACTGGTGACAAATAAGACAATAAACAGCAATAAATTATGGTTTATCTGCGCTGCCACCAATACATCCATCGAGTTTAGCGGTACAAAATCAACAGCCGCCATACCAATATAATGCATAGCCACAATGCTAAAAGTCAGCATTAATGCGACAAAGACATTCAAAATATTCCGTTTTGGCGAATATTTATTTTTAAACGTCATCCAAAAGGCCAAACCCGAACCACAGATCGCAACTAAAATTGAACAGATAACAATTAAAGGTTCATACCGTTGTTCATAGCCCTGAACGGCTAAACTCAGCATACCGGTATAATGCATGCCGGAAATGCCAAGGCCCATTAACACTGAACCTAAAATTAAACGAGGAAAAGGTAATGTCTGTCGTGTGGTTAACCACACAGCAAAAGTGGAAGCAACGAAAGCAATAAAATAGGATATCAGGGTCAGACTGGTATCGAAACTATGGCTTGAAGGCAAATGGCTGGCTATCATGCTTACAAAATGCATGCACCAGATCGCAGCACCTAAAATTGCACCGCTGAAGAATAAAATGACATTTTCATATCTTGGTCGTGTTCCACGAAACAACATTTGTTCGAGTGAAACAGCAAAGTAACAACTTAATAATGCAACTACGATTGAACCAGCGACCAGACTGTAATCATAATGAATATGAGTCATATCAAGCGTTCCGCTTAGGTTATCGTGGCACTTTCTTTAACCGAATTACCCAATCTATCTCTTCCCTTTAACTTGTTACGTTTTCAATTACTTACTTATTTTCCCTTAGAATCTATTAGTCTACGATAATGGTCAAGTCTTTCTTTCAAGATTTTAAGCAACTGATTAATTTAAAAAAAGAAAGCTTGATCAAGTTCACTAAAACTTAAACTTTTGATAAAAAATGCATCAGGTGGTTTTTATTTTAGAACAGTTTCTAACCATAATAAAATGAATAAATTAGATTGATTTCTATATTGTTTTCTAGATTTAAATCATGCCTCTCTACACAAAAAAATAGCGAGCCGTAGCTCGCTATTTCTCAATAGGTAAATTCATCTTTTCCGTCAAAAACTTAAGCAATCAGCTCAATATTTTTATGGATGAATGGCTTACTTTTTGGCTGCTGTTGTTGGATTCGTACCTTGTAATTTGGCATAGTCCATTAGCACATTCGCTGCTTCCATCACAAAGACTTCTTCTTCAGGCAGTGCTGGACGTTGGTTCGCCTTCATTTTCGCACGTGCTTCCACCAATGCATCCATAGACGCTTGGTAGCTCTCCCAGTTGGCATAAGGCTTTTGACCCACCACTTTACGACGTTGATTTTCAGCATCCAAAGACTTTTGCTCAAGTGCCAACAATTCAGCTTTACGCTTCGTTAAGTCGAGTACCACACGCTTTTGCTCATCCGTCTTTTTTGCAATCGCTGTACGTTGCTCTAAATACTTAAATTGAGGATCAATCGTGACGCGTTGCTGAGATGACTTAATCAAATCTGGAACATAGGCTTGGATCGAGCCTTCACGTTTAAACGGTGCAGTTGGAATAGTATCCCACTGTAAAGCATTTTTCGATTTACGCTCACCAAACTCTTCATTGTAAATATCGACCAGCTTAATATCCGGTACGACCCCTTTATTTTGGGTACTGCCGCCCGTCACTCGGTAAAATTTACGTTGCGTTAAGGTTGCTTGACCATAGGCTAAAGAGTCAAGTTGTACCTGCGCTGTTCCTTTACCCGTTGTGGTACTACCAATCACCACACCACGCTCATAGTCTTGAATCGCAGCAGAATAAATTTCACTCGCAGAAGCCGAAGCCAAATTAATCAATACCGCCAATGGGCCTGCATAAGTTTGCGCGCCACCATCATCATCTTCAAACACGCTGACATTGCCATTACCATCACGGATTTGCACCACTGGACCTGATTTAATCACTTGTCCAAGCATACGTGCTACTTCTTCAAGTGAGCCACCAGGGTTGTTACGCAAGTCAATGATGATGCCTTCAACATTTTGCGCATCTAAAGTTTTTAAAGCTTTATTGGTATCTTCCGACACAGAACGGTAATCTGTACCCGCACGACGTGCACGATAGTTTAAGTAAAACGATGGAATTTCAATCACACCAAACTTATGTTTTTTGCCATCACGTTCAATTTCAACGGTACGTGAACGCACGCCTGCATCTTCTTCTTGAATTACATCACGTACAATAGTGACATTTCGCGCTTGATTCATGGACGCACCAGCACCCAATAAACGTAAAGTCACTTTGGTGCCACGTTTACCACGAATCAGTCCGACAATTTCATTGCTCGGCCAACCAATCACATCGACCATTTTGTCGCCATCTTGGGCAACACCAACGATGCGATCGCCTGACTTCACTTGTCCTGATTTGCTGGCTGGCCCACCTTCCACAATCGTCTCGATTTTGGTGTAGTCTTCATTACCACGTTCAGGACGGATCGATACCCCAATCCCTTCCAATTGCAGCGTGGTTTGACGGTTCAATTCCATCGCATCTACAGGTGGAAAGTAATTACTGTGCGGATCATACGTCAGCATCATGGCATTCAGAGTTTTATCAAGCACATCATCGCTTTTTAAACGACTAATCCGCTCTAACTGACGTGTATAACGCTTGGTTAAAGTCTGTACAGGTGTTAAGTCTTCAGGACCTGTTAAGTCTTGACCATTTGCCAGTGTTGGGTCATCTTTCAACGCTTTTTGTTTGGCTTTCTCTTCTTCTTTGCTGATGGTTAAGTTGATCAGCTGAGAGACCAACATTTTATTCCAATGCGCACGCTGTTCTTCTGTCGATTTAAAGAATGGCGCTTTTTCACGATCGGTTTCGATGTAGTTATTCGGTTGATTTAAATTCTGTGGCTTTTTCAGCTCTTCCAACATATAGGTGTAGAACTGTTTTAAGCGCTCACGATATTGCGCATGAATGGCATACGGCCCTGTTAAATTGCCCGCTTTGAGATTTGCGCCAAAAGTTGAGCCATAACGTTTTTTATAATTTTCAATATCCGATGCCAAGAACAACGTATGTTCAGCGTCTAAACTATCAATATAAAAATCTAAAATACGGTTAGATGTATTAACATCTAAACGCTGATTTAAATAGTGTTGACGGTCTACCAATGTTGCAAGCTGACGTGAGACCAAGGCTTGCTCTTGTGTGGGCTGAATGGTACCCGCGCTCACTGCTTCTGTATTATTGGCAGCAATTGCGTCATTCACCACATGAGTGAAAAAGAATCCACCTGTCGCAATCGCAACGGCACAAGCTAATGTTTGAAGTTTCATAAATAATTTGTACTTCCTTGGTATTAAGACCAATATTACCGTGTTGGTTTTCGACCTGAATTGAATAGATTCAAAATCTTAAACAACTTAATATGTTTATGTCGTGTAGTTTTATCATATTCTCTGCTGACAAAGTGTAGCAAATCATTGCAGAATTCAGGTATTGTTTTTCCTTAAAAATTCCAACACGGACACCGAATATGATTGGCGCATTAATGCTCGACATTGCTGGCACAGAACTTACCCAAGAAGATATTGAACTATTACAGGCACCACAAGTTGGCGGCATGATTTTATTTGGTCGTAACATTGAATCTCCTGAACAAGTTCGTGCCCTAACCGACCATATGCGTCAAATTCGTCCTGATATTTTAATTGCGGTCGATCAGGAAGGTGGTCGTGTACAACGCTTAAAACAAGGCTTCACACTCCTACCAGCTATGGGTAAGTTTGGAGAACTTTACTTAACTGAACCTGAAAAAGCTGTTGAACTGGCTGAACAATGTGGCTGGTTGATGGCAGCCGAAGTCCTTGCGGTCGGCATCGATTTTAGTTTTGCACCAGTGCTGGACCTAAATGATGTTAGTGATGTGATTGGTGACCGTGGTTTTGCCAAAAATATGCAAGATATCATTCCACTGGCAAGTGCTTTCTTAAAAGGTATGAAACGTGCAGGAATGGCATCTACAGGTAAGCATTTCCCAGGCCACGGTTCAGTGAAAGCAGACTCACACGTCGCTGCTGCTATTGACCATCGTAGTTATGAAGAGATCTACCAAAAAGACATGCAAAGCTTTATTCAACTGCAACCACAGCTTGATGCCTTAATGCCTGCGCATGTGATTTATGAAAATATTGATCCTAATCCTGCTGGATTTTCACCGTATTGGATTCAGAAAGTCTTACGTCAAGAGCTCCAATTTGATGGCGTTTTATTCTCCGATGATTTAAGCATGCAAGCCGCTTGTGTCGCTGGCGGCGCAGATGCTCGTATGCAAGCAGCATTAAATGCAGGTTGTGATATGGGCCTTGTATGTAATAACCGTGAATCTGCATGCATTGCGCTGGATGGCATTCAAAACTTGGCTCTCCCAAATCAAGAACGCCTAGAACGTATGCGCGGTAAAATCCCACAAATTGAGATTGGACAAAGCATTGAACTCGGAGCGGACTGGCAAAACGTGCGTAACCGTATTGTGGATTTTAAAAATCAATATTGCTAATCCAAGACTTTCAAAATTCTAGAAAATGGAGCACGACAAGGTGCTCCTTTTTGATTTATGATGAAGACAAAATAAGTGCTTCGGCGCTATACAAAAATTGCCAATAAAAACAACATTAGGTCAGGACGACATGACACAAAGTTTATCGGAACATCGACACATTTCCTTTACTGCACATTACACCGGCTATATTTGGTACAGCATGGGGATTTCGCATCCCATTTTTGCCACACGTAAAGGTAAATTTTTAGCACGTTTAGTCCATCCTTTAGAAAGCTGGGCAGAAAAGAATGTGGGCGGTAGCATGCGTTCGACGCTTAAACAGCGCCATGCCATGATCGATCAACATTTAGATCAACTCATTACCCAACACCCTCAGCTACAAGTCCTCGAAATTGCCTGTGGCCTTTCCCCGCGTGGTTGGAATTTTCGCACCAAGCATCCTGAAATTAACTATCGTGAACTCGACTTGCCGGATATGGCAAAAATCAAAACACAGGCACTCAAACAGATTGACCCGCATGCCCCCGAGGTCTTAACTGGCGACATTTTCACACAAGATTTTGAACGTATTTTTCAGAGTTTCAACCCTGAACGTCCTTTGGTGGTGATTAGTGAAGGGCTAATTAATTATTTTGATCAAACGCTACTGAATAAATTATTGCAAGGGATCACCGAATATGGCGCCTCATTTCAGGAATTACATTATCTGACCGACATCTATCCTGAACCCGTCAAGAACCGTTTAGCACGTTTTATTTGGGCCAGTAGTAAATTACTCAAAGTCATGTCTCGCAGCGCTTTTACTTTTCATTTTCAATCCCCTGCTGAATTACAGCAGTTTTTCAGTCATACAGGATTTGAAGAAGTAGACGTCGTTCAGCCGGCCTTATACTTTCCACAACAGCAACAAGAACAAGTGATTCCTTTCCACGATGCAGAGCAGCACTGTGGCGATTTGGTTTGGATGGTCCATGCCAAAACAAAAAAACAGCGCTAACGCGCTGTTTTTTATATGTTCATGTTTTAACTTACGGCTTCTAATATATGTTCATGTTTTAACTTACGGCTTCTAATAACAACACATCTTCTTTTTGGCGTTGTACAAAGCGCAATAAACGCTCCGCCAACTCAAAACTACCATGCTTAAACAAAGCACGAACCTGCGTATCTACAACGTCAAAGATGAGACATTCAATTTTAAACTCACCTTCTTCATCTTCTAGATGTAATGCCAAATCCCGAGGATATGCGTGCATGGAGTCCAACATTTCAGCCTGTACATTCAGCAACACGCCGAAATAATTTAAATCCGTAATTTGAGTTTCAACCACGAGGTCTGAATGGCGATGAGATAAATGCGTGAATGGCTGTTGTACACTTACACGCGCTTCGCCACGGCGTTCAATATTTTGCATTTGCTCTCGGCTCATTGGAATGATCCCATCCAACTGCTGAATAGACTCACCGCGTAGATAAGTTGCAAACAAATTCATGGTTTCCTTACGGCGTTGCAACTGCGGTAAATGATCCGCATTGGCAATCATGGCAAATTGCATATTCGGACATTGCAAGGCAAAGCCCGCATTTTCATGTGGCAAAGTAAAACTGTCGTACTGCCCGCAAGACACCAATACATCACACTGTGGAATCGGCACGTCTTGCAAACGCAGCAAACGGTTACAGTTAATGTCATAACGCTCTTGTTCGGTATTGGTGAATTCAGCCATTTGTCTAAAGAACAAACGCTTTGCTGTCGGTGACATCCGCGTCACATCCAGTTTGGCATGATTAACCAAATACAAAATCACCGCTTGACCAAATTCATCCATGCGCTGTTCTTTCATCAAATGCAAGGATTCTTCAAGCAACATGCGCCAGCTCTTGCGCGTTTTTTGCATTACGCCCATCAATATCATGCGGTCAATCAATTCAGGACGTTGATCCGCCAGTCCTGCAGCCACCACTGAACCGAGCGACATCCCCATCACGGATACTTTTTCTAGCCCGACGATATCCAACCAAACGCCTAACATCTGTGCCAGATCACCCAACTCTAAAGTCCCTGCCGACACCGAAGTATCGACATTGGTAATTTGCTGGTTTGAGCCCATGGAGGGTAAATCAATTAAAATAATTGGGCCTGCCGCAAATAATTGTTCGACACAATATTTGTAGGAATTAAAGTTTTGAAATGCCCCACCAATAATAACAATCGGGGTGCGATGAATGGTTTCAGGTTGTGCAATGGCCATATATTCGACCTTCCAGCCATCAATCCATGTCGTTCTGGCAGGCTGTTTAAAGCTTTGCTTGTCATACAGATCGAAAAAACTGTAATGCGTACTTTCCTGTACGGTGGGATCCATTTGGATAATGGAATTCATATTCCTTTCCTCCATTCCTGCCTTATTTTTATTGTCAGGAATTCATTTAGAGACTCTGCTCGACTTAGCGTCCTGCTCTTTAATCGTTATTTGTACGACTTCAATGTCGCTATTGTTTCATTCTATACAGAGGTTCATTTTACAAGCAACTGATATCCCCGCCGCTTATCTACTTTTGTTCTAAAAACAATTTCAAAATGTTAATTCTGGTCAGCATGTACAGTCGAATATGCACTTAAGTGCTTCATTGTTCAGTCACAGGCTGTTAATATCGAGTTGAAATTTCTAAGTGATCAAACCGCTATGCAAGAGTCTATTGAACAATACATGCAAACGGTAGGACAGCAAGCACGCACAGCATCACGTGTGCTCGCAGGGGCTTCTACCCAGACTAAAAATAATGCCTTATCAGCAATTTATACTGCTTTACAAAACAGTGAAACTGCAATTTTGGCAGCTAACCAAGTGGATATGACCAAAGCGCATAACAACAACTTGGATAGTGCTCTACTTGATCGCTTAGAACTTACCCCCACACGCTTTAAAGGCATGCTTCAAGGTCTAAAAGATGTAATCGCACTCACTGACCCGATTGGCGAAATTACCGATATGGCCTTTCGTCCGACAGGTATTCAGCTGGGCAAAATGCGCGTGCCGCTAGGTGTTGTCGGCATGATTTATGAATCTCGCCCGAATGTAACGCTTGAAGCCGCATCTTTAGCGCTTAAATCAGGTAACGCGATTATTTTACGTGGTGGTTCTGAAGCTTTGGAATCTAACCAAGCAATTGCGGCAGCGATTCAACATGGCTTAACTGCTGCAGGTGTACCTGAGCATGCCGTTCAAGTGCTTAATACCCCAGACCGTGCTGCGGTTGGCCAATTAATTACTATGCCTGAATATGTCGATGTGATCGTACCTCGTGGTGGCAAAGGCTTAATCGAACGTATCACCAATGAAGCACGTGTGCCTGTTATCAAACATCTTGATGGTAACTGCCATGTTTTTGTGGAAGCTCAGGCTGATTTGCAAAAAGCATTACCTATTGCGCTTAATGCCAAAACACACCGTTATGGCGTATGTAATGCCATGGAAACCTTGCTCGTCGATGAAAATGTCGCTGAAGAGTTTTTACCACGCATTGCTGAACTTTATGCTGAGAAAAAAGTTGAACTTCGTGGCTGTGCTGAAACCCAGCGCATTTTGGGTGAATCGATTGTTCCTGCAACTGAAGAAGATTGGTACACCGAATACTTAGGCCCGATTTTGGCAGTGAAAGTCGTTACTGGCCTAGATGAAGCGATCGAGCACATCAACAAATATGGCTCACACCATACCGACTCGATCATTACCGAAAACTTTAGTCTGGCTCGTCAGTTCTTGGCGCGTGTAGATTCGAGTTCAGTGATGATCAATGCCTCAACGCGTTTTGCGGATGGGTTTGAATATGGTCTTGGTGCTGAGATTGGTATTTCAACCGATAAAATCCATGCACGCGGACCAGTCGGTCTAGAAGGTCTAACTTCTCAAAAATGGATTGTGTTTGGTGATGGTCAAATTCGCCAATAACACCCAATAAGACAATGAAAGCTGTGCTTTTCTGATTAAAGGCACAGCTTTTTTTATGGCGATTTAAAAAACTAGACCCAGGGTTCACATATTGAAATATAAGCCTGCAAACACACAGGATATAGAATCGAAAACAGATTTTTTGACAATTAAATGCTTAAGAAGAATAAGAAAAGTTCAAATTACCTGCTTTTTGCAACAATTTGAGGATTACAGCGCAGCAACCGCATGTTATGTTCTATGTATATCCCTTAAATCGTATAAATTTTGAGGATTATTTTATTAATAAATGAAAACTATGAACTGATAAATTTTAATTATTATTGTGCTCAGGGTCGATAGTGCTTAAGTCTAATCTCCTAAAGTCTATCTAGGACGATAAAAAAACCCATGATAAAACATCATCACAGATCTAAATTGCATCAATCAATACAACTGCAATCAGATCAATATTATGGATAAGTATTTCAATTAGAATTCGGGTATTTAAACGTGTCTACATCAGTATTAGTAATTAACTGCGGATCTTCTTCTATCAAATATGCGTTAGTTTCTGAGCGCCGTGAAGATCGTATTTTTGGTCTAGCCGAGAACCTAGGTTCTGCTGATGCACGTATTAAAGGGGTCACTACAGGTGGTGATGCGCTTGAGCTGTCTATTCCATATGCTGACCATGAAAAAGCCCTCGAAACTATTTTAGAGCGTTTGGCTCACCATAATCCTCAAGCGATTGGTCACCGCGTTGTTCACGGCGGTACATTAACCAAAGCTGAGCTATTAACACCAGAAATTATTGAACGTATTCGTGAAGCAACTCCACTTGCTCCATTGCATAACCCGGCTCACTTGGTGGGTATCGAAGCAACCATGCGTTTGTTCCCTGAACTTCCGCAAGTAGCCGTATTTGACACTGCATTCCACCAAACCATGCCGTCTCATGCATACCGCTATGCTTTACCAAAATTCTTGTACACACAGCATAACGTGCGTCGTTATGGCTTCCACGGTACAAGCCATGCCTACGTATCTGAGCGTGGCTCAATGTTGGCAGGCAGCTTTAAACAAGGTGGCTGGTTAACTGCTCACTTAGGCAATGGTAGCTCGACTTGTGCGATTTGGAATGGTCAATCTGTAGATACGTCAATGGGTCTAACACCTCTTGAAGGTGTGGTCATGGGCACACGTAGTGGTGATGTTGACCCAAGTATTCACAGCTTCCTTGCGAGCAACTTAGGTTGGGATATCTACAAAATCGACAAAATGCTGAACAGCCAATCAGGCCTACTCGGTTTGTCTGATCTATCAAATGACATGCGTACATTGATCGAAGCATCAGAACAAGGTAACGAAGATGCCGCGCTTGCCATTGAAGTATTCTGCTACCGTTTAGCAAAATCTTTAGCAGGTCTCAGCTGTGGTCTACCACGTATTGACGGTTTATTCTTTACCGGTGGTATTGGTGAAAACTCTGCCTACATTCGTGAAAAAACGGTTTCATACTTACCACACTTTGGTTTCAACCTGAGTAAAGAATTAAATGACAACCTAAAACGCGGTACGGAAGGTCGTATTGACCACGGTACTGGCCCACAAATTTGGGTTGTTCCTACCGATGAAGAAGGCCGTATTGCCAAAGAAACTGAGCATGTTGTAGACGAGGTGACAGCGTCTGCTACAAAAAAGCCTGATGCTGAAGCTGCGATTGCATAAGCAATCGCATCAGCCCCTTCGCCTTCAATATTAATTTTTAGCTTTAATTTAGACACCGTATGAAAACAATTTTACTCGTGCCAACTGGGGAAGGTGTAGGTTTAACATCTGCATGCTTAGGTTTAATTTATGCTTTGGAATGCCAAGGGGTCAAAGCAGGTTTTCTGAAACCATTTTCACAGGAAAATGTCGCAGATACTGTAGACCGTACAACGGCTCTTTATCGTCATTTATTTAATAATGAAACGGTAGAACCCATTCACCATGCCACCATCGTGAAGCAACTCAGTCATGATGAAAGTGATGAACTGCTCGAAGAAGCTGTTCGTTTGCACCGTGAAATTGCAAAAAAGCATGACCTGATTATTGTTGAAGGCTTGGTTCCAAACAGCCGTGATAACTTTGCCTCAGAGCTCAACGCGACATTAGCAAAAGCTCTTGATGCTAAAGTAATTATTGTCAGCACAGCAGATATTCAAAATGCCACGAAAACGGCTGAGAAAATTGATAGTTCTCTACGCCAATTCGGTGGTGCGGCATCTGAACGTACTGCGGGCGTTTTGTTTATGCGCACACGTGGCTTGCCAGAAGAGTCTGCACAAATTCCAGTCACACTTGATCCAAATCTGCGTTTAATCAGTGATACCCATAAATTTGTACTCGAATTACAACAAAGTAATCCGCAAATTGGTTCTACACAGCTACCTGTTATTGGTCTCGTTCCATTTAGCAATACGCTCAGCGTACCGCGCATGTCTGACTTGGCGACGCATATTCAAGCGGAATGGATTAACCAAGGCGATGCCGCTCATCGCCGTGTACTGCATAGCAGCTTAGTTGCGTCGAATATTGAACATGAACTTCACAAATTTGTGGCAGGCGAACTGATTATCAGCGCCTCTGACCGTATTGATGTGTTGTTGGCTTCTAGCCTTGCAAGTAGCAATGGTATTCCACTTGCCGGTTTGGTTTTGACTGAACATCATCAACCGAACCCGCAAGTTTTGGATTTCTGCCAAACCGTGATTAAGCAAGGCTTACCGATTTTACATACGCCTTTAAGCACTTTTGAAACGGCACAACAACTTTCAAATTTAGGCAATGAAATTCCTGTCGATGACGTAGAACGTGCAGAGCAAGTGACTCGCTTTGTTTCAAGCCACATTAATGCTGAGTGGATTACTGAAGTATTGAATGGTTCGTATCAACCACGCTTGTCCCCTTCTGCATTCCGTCATGAATTAGTACAAAAATCCATTGCTGCGAAAAAACGGATTGTTCTACCTGAAGGTGATGAACCACGGACCATCCAAGCGGCTGCCATTTGTCAATCTCGTGGCATTGCACACTGTATTTTATTGGCAAAACCTGAAGCCGTAATTGAAGTTGCAAAAGCACGTAACATCGAACTTCCACATGATTTGGAAATCATTGATCCAGATCTGATTCGTGAAAACTATGTGCCGAAAATGGTTGAGCTGCGCAAAGGCAAACTCAATGATCTACAAGCACGTGAACAGCTACAAGATACTGTGGTTTTAGGTACCATGATGCTTGCACTCGATCAGGTGGATGGCTTAGTCTCAGGCGCAGTACATACTACGGCGAATACTGTACGTCCTGCATTCCAATTGATTAAGACTGCACCTGATTATTCATTGGTTTCTTCTGTGTTCTTTATGCTGTTGCCTGATGAAGTCTATGTATATGGTGACTGTGCCATTAATCCAGATCCAAATGCAGAACAGCTTGCAGAGATTGCGATTCAATCTGCAGATTCAGCAAAAGCTTTTGGTATTGACCCACGTATCGCAATGATTTCGTATTCAACAGGTACTTCTGGTGCAGGTGCAGATGTCGAAAAAGTGGCTGAAGCAACACGTATTGCCAAAGAACGCCGCCCAGACTTACT
Organism: Acinetobacter sp. YH16056_T; assembly: GCF_024605895.1. NCBI lineage: Bacteria > Pseudomonadati > Pseudomonadota > Gammaproteobacteria > Moraxellales > Moraxellaceae > Acinetobacter > Acinetobacter sp. YH16056_T. The sequence goes on from NZ_CP094545.1 coordinate 2,807,023, forward strand.
GATTGATGGCCCGCTTCAATACGATGCTGCATCGGTGGAAAGTGTGGGACGCTCTAAAGCACCTGACTCTAAAGTGGCTGGTCGTGCCAATGTGTTTATTTTCCCTGACTTAAATACAGGTAATACAACCTATAAAGCAGTTCAACGTTCTGCAAATGTAGTCAGTGTTGGCCCAATGCTGCAAGGTTTAAACAAGCCTGTAAATGACTTGTCTCGTGGCGCATTGGTCGATGACATCGTGTTTACCATTGCATTAACGGCAATTCAGTCTGAACAGCAAGAAGCTTAATTTTAGTTTCGAGTTCTAAACCACCCTTTCGAAAGATTGGGTGGTTTTTTGTTTTATATAACTTCCATTATATTAAAAATGGCTCAGAATTAGTGGAAATTTCTTTTAAATTCTATGGCTGAATTTTGAGTATTTGGTACATGACCAATAATGTATTCATTCTTCGCTTAAAAAAAGAAATCAAAGCTCTGATACACATATCTAATTTAAAAAATAAAAGGAAAAATTTACATAAATTAGAGCCTGGATATGAAACTAGGGCGTGACGTATTGCTTCAGTTTATGCCAATATTTATCTAGAAAAAGAAAAACATCGAAACAAAGATTTAGTTGGCCGTTACTATTGGATGGGCTTAGGTGCATTTGTTTCAAAAAATCTTAGCTGCCATTTTAAACATGGTTTAACTGCATGGGAATATAAATGGATTCCACTAGGGGTAATTCGTGATCCTGTACATACTTTTGCAAAAGGTAACTTATGGCTATTTATGGATATTGCACCTTGGCATTATGCTTTGAGCATGTCTTCATCCTCTTTTAATCAATGCCGAACTCAACGTGATGTTTCCAAATTTACTCATATTAAAGAAGAAGTTATAAACGTTCCTTGGTCAAATTGTTTACCCATAATTAAAAACTTAAAAGTACTTTAGAAATTAAAAGTGCTTTTGAATATCTACCAAAATTGAAAAGTATTCTGCCGAGTTCTTATAATATCAAAAACATGGAAAGAGAATATCAGGGGCGACACGCCGGTGTACTCGATAAGGTACCAGAAACAGTATACAGCGAACCATTATCAAACACTAAAGTCGCCAATTATGATAGCCGTATGGAATGGATTAAAAAAGCAGCAGAAAAATATCATCGTTTAATGCAAAGTGATAAAGGAAGATACTTTTTAGAAGAAGAACTAAAAATTATTGCGAAATGGGGCGATAGCAAAGCTAATTTTACAGTTGGAAAGGATAGTAATGATGGAAAAATTTAATTACTGCATTGTTATTTTTATGGTGGGTTATCTCCTTTCAGCTTGTCAACCTAGTGCAAAAAATACAGAGAATAATAATGTCATGAATCAACAGCGTTTTAGTTTACATTTAGGCCAACAAGGGTTTAAAGATTTTTCTCAACATAATCTTGGGCGTCCCGATAGTCATCCATCTAGAGCAGGTTTTAGAGAGTTAGATTTTACACCACCCAACTTAGGTCAGATTAAAGTTGAAAATGGTGAGAATAGCTTAGTGATAGATCATGTATTTTCAGTTCTAGGAACATCGTTTAATAATGAGGATGGAATACAAGGGCTTGATATTAATGCAGGGCTAAACAAAGAGGAATTTGTACGTCCTGAACAAGCCCACCAAGCTTATGTTGACTTAATGAGACGTATAAATCAGGCCGAATGGAAAAATTATTTCTATCGTTTTTCTGCACGAATAGCAAAGGAAGATAATATTCGATATCTAATGAAATCAGGTGATGTCATTGACCCGACTTATATCTTTAATTATGAAGAATGGAAAAAGATAATAAATACAGTTGGAGGGAACACTATAGGCTACCGATTATATGCCAATGGTATTCTTTTGGATCTGAGTATAAAACAAACTCAAAAAACTGAAGATGGTAAAGAACAATATATGGTTCGTTATGCTTTCAATACGATTCGTTATGATGAAAGAAATTCAATGGATGATTCAGAGAATAATATTGATACATACAAAATGACCTCAAAAGAGTTAGAACAAGCATTTGTAAATGCGCTGATAAGAAATAAAAAATCAAGAGAAATTGATGAAGAAGAAGTTATAGTACAAGGCTACCATATCGATGAAAATTATGAAGATCCTGATGTTTGGCAATATGTTAAATAATCAAATGTTGTCGCGTTTAGACTCAATTTTAAAGCACTTTTAAACAAAATTGATCATTGAAACTAAAGATTTGAAGATTTGAAGATTTGAAGATTTGAAGATTTGAAGATTTGAAGATTTGAAGATTTGAAGATTTGAAGATTTGAAGATTTGAAGAAGAATATTATTTTTATAAAATTTAAAGCAAAAAAAAGAAGATAAAGCTTTAGGCTTGATCTTCTTGTTGACCGTAGAACCAAGTTGCTGCGATAAACAGAGAAAAACCAATAACTGACAACACTGGAGTAACCATATATTTCACACTCTAACTTTGATGACGTCATTATGTAAAAGTTTTATGACAGTTATATGACAAATATGAAATATTCAAAAACAAAAAATATCATTTATTTTCAATAGTTTGAAAATAAAAACATATCTCTCCCTCTAGTTTTGTGACAAATATTTCATGAAATATGACAGTTAAAACGTCATTTTCAGGCCATTTATGACTGCGAAACATGGCGCTGTTTAAGCCTATTAAACTTTCGACCAAAGATTAAGCGAAATACCCACACAACTGTGTTTTTGTCTTATAATTTAGCCCGCTAGCTAACAGCCCGCTCAAGAGATATTTGTATGACAACTATTATCAAGCAAGATGACTTGATCACATCGGTTAAAGATGCGCTTCAGTTCATTTCTTACTATCATCCACAAGACTTCATCCAAGCGATGAGCCGTGCGTACGACCGTGAAGAAAATAAAGCCGCAAAAGACGCGATTGCACAAATTTTAATTAACTCTCGTATGTGTGCAGAAGGCCATCGTCCTATCTGTCAAGATACGGGTATTGTGAACGTATTTCTTGAAGTGGGCTTAGACGTTAAATTTGATTTAACCATGAGCCTAGACGATGCAATCAACGAAGGCGTACGTCAAGGTTATCTTGAAAACTCAAACATTCTTCGTGCATCAGTATTAGCTGATCCTGCTTTTGGTCGTAAAAATACCAAAGACAATACCCCTGCTGTAATTCACTACAAACTCGTTCCGGGTAATAAAGTTGATATTACTGTTGCTGCTAAGGGTGGCGGTTCAGAAAACAAATCTAAACTTGCAATGCTTAACCCTTCTGACTCTATCGTAGATTGGGTACTTAAAACTGTTCCAACAATGGGTGCAGGTTGGTGTCCTCCTGGTATGCTCGGTATCGGTATTGGTGGTACTGCTGAAAAAGCCATGATGCTTGCAAAAGAAGCATTGATGGAAGAAATCAACATGGACGAATTACTTCGTCGTGGCCCACAAAACCAAATCGAAGAACTTCGTATCGAAATCTTCGAAAAAGTAAATGCTTTAGGTATCGGTGCTCAAGGTCTTGGCGGTTTAACGACTGTTCTTGATATCAAAATCAAAGACTACCCATGTCACGCTGCAGGTAAACCAGTGGGTATGATTCCTAACTGCGCTGCAACTCGTCATGCACATTTCCAATTAGACGGTTCAGGTGTAGCGCATATTCAAGCGCCTAGCCTTGAAGACTATCCTGCAGTAACTTGGGATTCATCAACGTCTAAACGTGTTGACTTAGATAACATCACTCAAGAAGAAATGAACTCTTGGCAACCAGGTGACACACTACTTCTTAACGGTACAATCTATACGGGTCGTGACGCTGCGCACAAACGTATGGTTGACATGTTAAACAAAGGTGAAGAACTTCCAGTTGACCTAAAAGGTAAATTTATTTACTACGTTGGCCCTGTTGATCCAGTCGGTGACGAAGTCGTTGGTCCTGCTGGCCCAACAACTGCAACACGTATGGATAAGTTCACACGTCAAGTGCTTGAAGCAACTGGTATGTTCGGTATGATTGGTAAAGCGGATCGTGGTCCTGCTGCTGTTGAAGCAATCAAAGACAACAAAGCAACTTACCTCATGGCTGTCGGTGGTGCTGCGTACTTAGTATCGAAAGCGATTCGTGAAGCTGAAGTTGTAGCATTTGCTGACTTAGGTATGGAAGCGATCTACAAATTTGTTGTAAAAGACATGCCTGTATCTGTAGCTGTTGACGTAAATGGTACTTCTGTTCACGCAACTGCACCAAAAATCTGGCAAGCAAAAATTGGTAAAATCCCAGTAGTTGATGCTGCTGCGAACTAATTTCGCCACGTTCAAGATCAAAAAAAAGCACCCCATCGGGTGCTTTTTTATTGTCAATATTTAGACTGTCTGTCGAATGACATTCGCTATTTAATGCTTTCACACACTCAAAAACACGAGCTAATTACATTACCAAGTTAATGGATTCCACAGTTTAAAAGGCTTGGTCAACTGCACATCTTCCGCAGGATCATAATGAGGTGCTTTCAACTTCTGCGCACTTTTCCGCACTTTTCCAGTGTTTTGATCTTCTGCCACAAAGTTAAAACTGTTGGATTTCAACTCTGTAAATGCGATTTCATTTCGACCAATTTTTTCAGGCATGAGCAGCAATGGCCCTGAAACCGTTCTTTTACTGGATAAATTCTCTTCATCATATTTAATGAAGTAAGTTTGACCTGCTTCAACATCAAAGTCTAAATATTTAGGTTTTTGAAAATGATTCACCCCCAAAGGGCGACTCGATGATAAGCGGTAATTCCCCGCAGGTAACTCCACCCAGTAATAATGATTATTCAATAAACTTGGAATACGCTCACTGTTCAGAAATAAGCTGCTGGCCACAATTTCTTGACGATTCCATTTACTGTCTGGACGATATAAATACACAATCGCTGCTTGATCATGCTGAGCTTTCACTTCTTGAAAATGTCGGCCTTGTTTCTGATTGACCCAACCACCAATGGTAAACATACCCAATCGATATTGCTCAATATGACCCGGTTTACTTTCAGGATCCACGGGCTTTAATGTTGAAGCCAATGACGTTTGCTCAATGGCTGATTTTCCATGACAACCCAGCAGCGCTACACTGCTTAAAAGTAGAATTGCAACTCCACGCATGATTATCCCTCACTGCGTCTTTTTTTATTTTTACACTTTTGTTTTCAGTTTTTTACATTCAGGCATCCACGCCATCCTGCTGAGATTAACATTCTGCCTTTATTTTTGGAAATAAAAAACGTGTGCAAATCTTGGATTTACACACGTTTCAGACGAATAGCGCTTAAGCAGATTTAGAGTTCACAACTTTTAAATCTGACTTCGGTGCAGCTTCTTCAGTTTTCTTTGGTTGACGTTCTGATTTAAATTCAGGTTCCGCTTCACCATTAATCACCGCTTCATTGATGACAACCGTACCCACATCTGAACGACTTGGTAGGTCATACATCGTTTCAAGCAATGAATTTTCTAAAATCGAACGTAGACCACGCGCACCCGTATTACGGTCAAGGGCTTTTTTAGCCACGGCACGCAATGCTGAGTCTTCAAATACGAGGTCAACATTTTCCATTTCAAATAAATATTGGTACTGACGTGTCAATGCATTTTTTGGTTCAGTCAGAATCTGCATCAATGCTTCTTCGTCGAGTTCTTCCAAGGTTGCAATGACTGGCAAACGACCAATAAATTCAGGAATCAGACCGAATTTAACCAAATCTGTCGCTTCAACTTGGCGGAATAAGTCAGATAATTTTTTAGTTTCATCTTTCTTACGCACTTCAGCCGTAAAGCCAATACCACCTTTTTCCTGACGCTGCTGTACGATTTTCTCTAGACCAGAGAATGCGCCACCACAGATAAACAGAATATTTGAAGTATCAATTTGAATAAATTCTTGCTGCGGATGCTTACGACCACCTTGAGGCGGAATCGACGCAACCGTACCTTCGATCATTTTCAATAACGCTTGCTGAACACCCTCACCCGATACATCACGAGTAATCGATGGGTTTTCAGACTTGCGGGTAATTTTGTCGATTTCATCGATATAGATAATGCCTTTTTGTGCTTTTTCTACATCGTAATCGGCTTTTTGAAGGAGTTTTTGAACAATGTTCTCAACGTCTTCACCCACATAACCGGCTTCAGTTAAAGTCGTTGCATCTGCCATCGCAAATGGCACATCTAAAAGACGCGCAAGTGTCTGAGCAAGCAGCGTTTTACCTGAACCTGTTGGTCCAACCAACATAATGTTACTTTTCGAAATCTCTACTCCGTCTTCTGGTTTTTTACCACTGGTGCCAACTTTTAGGCGTTTATAGTGGTTGTATACCGCAACAGAGAGGGTCTTTTTCGCAACATCTTGCCCAATCACATATTGGTCAAGCGCAGCACGGATTTCATGCGGTTTTGGTAAAGGACGAGTTGCCCAGTCATTTGATTCAACTTGCTGACTGGTCTGAACTAGGTCAAGACATACGTCCACACACTCATTACAGATGTACGCGTCCTCACCTGCAATCAGTTTCCCGACTTCAGACTGCGTTTTACCGCAAAATGAACAATGCTTTTGTCCTTGAGGATGTTCGGACATATTCACTCCAATAATTAATTCTTTAAAACTTATGGGCGTTTAGATAAAACTTCGTCCACAAGACCGTATTCTTTCGCAGCTTGCGCTGTCATAAAGTTGTCACGGTCAGTATCTCGAGCAACAGTTTCGTAGTCTTGACCACTATGCTCTGCCATTAAACGATTTAAACGTTCTTTGATGAATAGAATTTCACGTGCATGAATTTCAATGTCAGATGCCTGACCACGGAAACCACCGAGTGGTTGGTGAATCATGACACGGGCATTTTCAAGACAGTAACGTTTGCCTTTAGCACCGGCATTAAGCAGGAATGCACCCATCGATGCTGCTTGCCCCATGCAGTAAGTCACAACATCAGGTTTAATAAATTGCATGGTATCGTAAATCGCCATACCTGCAGTAACCGAACCGCCTGGTGAGTTGATATATAAATGAATATCTTTATCTGGGTTTTCTGCTTCTAAGAACAACATTTGGGCAACAATCAAATTTGCCATGTTGTCTTCAACTTCACCGGTTAAAAAAATCACACGTTCACGCAAAAGGCGTGAATAAATATCAAAAGAACGCTCGCCACGAGATGACTGTTCTACCACCATTGGTACTAGTGCGTTTTCAATTGTTGGAACATACATACGTTATTTATTCCTAAATTTTTCTGACTCAACCCATAATTCACAATATGAGGGATATTTGTCGAAATTGCAAAAGATTCCCAATTAAATAACAGATATTTTTTTCATAAGCATTGTGAAATCAGGACAACTTATTTGGGGGCAAATTTCGATAAAAAAAGGCGCTTAATGCGCCTTTTTTTGAAAGCTAGAAATTAGCCTTGTTGACGAGCTTGTTGCTCTTTCAATAAGTCTTCATAGCTCACAGTTGTATCAGTTACTTTAGCAGAAGCTAAGATGTGATCTACAACTTGGTCTTCTAGAATAACAGCTTCGATTTGAGCACGTTGCTGTTTATCGTTGTTGAAGTATTCAATTACTTCTTTAGGATCTTCGTAAGAAGAAGCCATGTCTTCGATGTAAGCATCAACACGTGCAGCATCAACTTCAATTTTAGCATCAGCTAATACTTTGCTGACCAATACGCCAAGTTTAACTGATTTTTCAGCTTGCTCTTTGAATAGGTCATCTGGAAGCATGCTTGAATCAAACGCTTTAGCGCCTTGAGCACCAAACTGTTGAGTGAATTGTTGGATCATTTGTTGACGTTGACGGTCAATTTCTTGAGCAACCATTGCTTCTGGAAGTTCTACTTCGTTTGCAGCTACAAGCGCATCAAAAGTTGCACCTTTCACTTGGTTACGAAGACCGTTTTTCACTTCACGTTCCATGTTTTTACGCACGTCAGCTTTCAGCTTTTCAACGCCTTCTTCTTCAGTTAGACCGAAGATTTTTAAGAATTCAGCATCAACTTCTGGAAGTTTTTGTTTTTCAACAAGCTTAACAGTGATTTTGAATTGAGCAGCTTTACCAGCAAGGTTTTCAGCTTGGTAGTCTTCAGGGAAAGTTACATCGATAACTTTCTCTTCGCCTTTCTTCATACCAACGATACCGTCTTCGAAGCCAGGGATCATACGACCAGAACCAAGAACGAGTTTAAAGTCTTCAGCAGCGCCGCCTTCAAACTTCTCGCCATCAACAGTACCTTCAAAGTCGAAAGTTACTTGCATGTCTTTTTTAGCCATGCCTTTAGTTTCAACCCATGAAGCGCGTTGTTTTTGAAGATTTTCAATCATCTTCTCAACGTCTTTGTCGTCAACTGAAGTTGTTTTACGTTCAACTTCTAGACCTTCGAACTTAACTTCAACTTCTGGATAAACTTCTACAGTTGCTTCATAAACTAAAGCATCATCTTTCATTTCAGTTTTTTCAATGTTTGGCATACCAACAGCATTGATTTTTTCTTGTTGGATCGCTTCGAATACTGTGTCACGAATGATGTCGTTTACAACTTCTTGATAGATACCAGCACCGTATTCACGACGAACAACGTTTACAGGTACTTTACCTGGACGGAAGCCGTTGATCTTCACAGTTTTGGCAGTGCGTTTCAAGCGAGCTTCAAACTGCTCGTTAATACGGCTCGTCGGTACAGATACATTTAAACGACGGGCAACGCCCGAAACCGCTTCAGAAGTTACTTGCATGGCTTCCTCGATAATTTGTTAGTTAAAACAGTTTTAAAAAAAAGTGCCACATTATATGACAACAATTAAAGATATACAAAAATGGATTATAACACTATAAATTCAGGCATGGATGCCCTTCTTATTTTTAGAATTTTTCAGCTTTTTTCGAAGAAATATTGATTATTTTTTAATTCACCATTGAAAATGAGAAACTTTCTCACTATTATTCTTAATGATATTTTTTTAATTTATTTTCATATATTTATCTTGTCCATATTTGGTATTCTTTTATGAGTAAATTTAATCTCAACCCTCTTTCCGCTGCTTTATTTGGGGCAATTGTAACTACTACGAGTTTCGCACATGCTGAAACGACTGAATCTCAAGCTCAACAGATGGAAACCATTGTTGTTTCTGCAGCGGGCTTTGAACAAAAGATCAAGAATGCTCCTGCTTCAATCAGTGTTGTTACAAAAGCAGACATAGAAAAGAAAAATGCTTCTAGCATTGCAGATTTACTAGCTGACATTCCGGGCATTGATATTCGTGACGGTATTGGTAAAACATCCGGCTTAAACGTAAAAATGCGTGGTCTAGGTAATGACTATAGTTTGGTTTTAATTGATGGACGTCGCCAAACAACATCTTCTGACGTAACTCCAAATGGTTTCGGTGAATCATCAAATGGTTACTTACCACCCCTTGCTGCAATTGAGCGTATTGAGGTCATTCGTGGTCCTATGGCTACTCGCTATGGCTCAGAAGCAATGGGTGGTGTAATCAACATTATTACTAAAAAAGTGTCTGATACATGGACTGGTAATGTTACTGTGAGTGGTAATCTCATGGAACATAATGGGGAAGCCGACTCAGCAAAAACCAGTTTTGTTTTAAATGGCCCTCTTATAAGCGAACGATTAGGGATGCAGCTACGCGGTTCTTATTTAGACCGTCAAAAATCTGAACGTATTCCAGGTACATCTGGCCGTGACCCACGCCCAAGTGAAGCAGATAATTTTGATTTTGGTGGTAAATTATCCTTTAACTTAGATGATAAAAATAGTTTCTGGTTAGATGGCTTCCATTCAAGTCAAAACTATAAAAATGATGATAATCGACTGGGCACTCAAGACACACCGAGCCGTGCTAATGGTTATAAAGACGAACTAGAATTTAACCGTGATCAAATTTCTGCTGGACATGAGGGTAACTATGATTTTGGTAAATGGTCATCTTACGTAAGCCATACAACTACTGAAACCGTAGGCCGTACTATTCCACGAAACACATTCCCATTAAATGCATTTGCAGGCACAGATCGTACATTAGAAAACACTGACTTTGTTGCTGATACACATATCGTCATGCCTATTGCAGATCATAAAATCACAGTAGGTGCCGAATATAAAGAAGCAGAAATTGCCGACGATATTGCGGGAATAGGCTCAAAATTCAAAAAAGACTCATTATCTTTCTACGCTGAAGATGAATGGCGCCTTTTAGATTCAGTTGCTTTAACTTTAGGTGGACGTTATGAAGATCATTCAGGTTTTGGTGGTCACTTCAGCCCACGAGCATATTTAGTTTGGAATACTAATGAAAATCTAACACTGAAAGGTGGTGTAAGTACGGGTTACAAAGCACCTTCTGCAAAAGCATTACACAATGGCGTGATTAGTGTTAGTGGTCAAGGTGCAACTTTTGGTGTCGGCTCTCCTAATCTTAAACCTGAAGAATCCACCAACTATGAATTAGGCTTTAATTATAACAAAGGTAGCTTTGACTTAACCACAACGGCATTCTTTAATAAAATTGAAGATCTGATAACTGATGGAGCTGACCTTTGGAACTGTTACTCTGAAACAAATCCAAACCAAGCAGGTTGTGTCAGCTATGGTTCCCATATTACTCAAGATAGTTTTTCACAAAGTATTAATGCCAATGAAGCAGAAACTAAGGGCGTTGAAGTTAGTTTGAAATACAGCATTATCCCTGAATGGGATATTAAAGCTGCATATACCTATATGGAAAGTGAGATCACAAAAGGTGAAAATAAAGGCTCGTACCTAAATAACGTACCCAAAAATGCTTTTAATATGACATCTACTTGGCATATTAATCCTTCACTCGATGTTTGGTTACAGCATGAGTATAAATCTGATCGTAAACGTTATAGTACAGTCCAAACTGCTGGTGATGCTGGCATCATTTATGCTGCAACTGGCAATAAGTTAAAGGGGTATAATTTATTTAACCTCGGTACAAGTTATAGCCTTAACGACAATATTCGTATTAATGGTTCTATAAATAACTTATTAGATAAAGACTTCACAAGCAATGGAACTTATATCAATAGCCAAGGTGTAGAGACATCTTACTATGACTATATGACCATTGGTTCTTCAATGGCTGGAACTTACATAGCTGGTCGTAACTACTGGTTATCCATTTCTTATGATTTCTAACTTTTAGTACTTATAAAAGACAAAACTAAAAAACCTGCTTCGGCAGGTTTTTTTGCATAAATAATTTACGATTACTTCTTATTTAATTCACAATCATGTCTATATTTATAATCTCAATTAAACATAAAAAAACAATACATTTTATCAATATTTAAATAAAACATAGTCTTAATTAATACTTGTTATATCATTACATTAAATAGGACTATCACAATATGATTATTTATCGTGATTTACAATTACATAAAGATGTAAGAAAAAATAAGAATCATTATTATTCGCATACAAATTCACTATTCCAAATCGGGTTCGAAATGGCCTTCATTAAAACACGTAAGAAAATTGTTTCTACAGCGATAGCTTCATCACTTTCAATCATTGCAGGCAATGTAATGGCTGAAGAAAAAGCAGTCCAACTTGAGACGATTAATCAAACTGTAAACAAAGAGAACTATAAAGTAGAAAAAGCGTCATCAGATAAGTTTACGCAATCTCAACTAAATACGACTCAGACCATGGCCATTATCCCTGAGAAAGTATTAAAAGAACAAAATGCTACGACCCTAACAGAAGCACTACGAAACGTACCTGGTGTAGGCACATTCTCCCTAGGTGAGAACGGACGAATGAATACTGGTGATGCTGTTACCATGCGTGGATTTGATACAGCAAATAGTATCTTCATCGATGGAGTACGTGACTTAGGTAACGTTACTCGAGACATGTTCAATTACGAACAAATTGAAGTGTTTAAAGGCCCTGCTGGTACTGATAATGGCCGTACTGCCGCTTCAGGTTCAATTAATTTATCAACAAAAGAAGCAAAACTTCAAGACGCTAACAATGCAACTCTTGGTTTCGGCTCAGATGAATATTACCGAGCGACTGCTGATATCAATAAAGCAATAAACGATACAACTGCCATCCGTTTTAATGCCATGGGTGAAAACTCAGACGGTATTGGTCGTGACGGTGTTGAAAATGAAAAATGGGCTGCTGCACTTTCAGCAGGCTTTGGTTTAGGCACAGATCTTCGCTTTTTCTTAGACTATCTACATATTGAACAAGACAATGTCTTGGATGGTGGTATCCCAACTGTAGGTTTACCAGGGTTTGATGCAAATAAAAGTACGAATGCAAGTATTAAAAGTCTTGCGCCATATCTAAATAGCCATAAAGTTGATACTTCAAATTATTATGGTGCACCTGAAGATTTTGATGATGTCACTGCGGACATGGCAACTGCTCGTTTAGAGTATGATTTATCAGAAAATACGAAAATCAAAAATACTTCTCGTTGGGGCAAAACAGAGCATCAATATTTAACGACATTCTCAGGTAATGCCTTCACTACAACGTCAACTGACCTGAATGATCCTACTGCGATGCGCGTTTCAGGCAGTGCAAATAATAGTGATACTGAAAATGAAATTATAACTAACCAAACTAGCTTGGTTACAAGTTTCAATACAGGTCGCTTAAAACATGATGTCAGTACAGGGGTTGAATTTACACGTGAAGAAATGAAAACGCGTGGTTGGACTGCTACAGTTACCGGTACAAGTTCACTTTATAATCCACAAGGCACTGTACATACAGCTTTAGTCAGAAATACCAATGGTAAGGATGATTCTGAAGCGCAAATGGATACTTACTCTATCTTTGCCTTCGATACTATTGAAATTTCACCACAATTTTCTGTGAATGGTGGCGTCCGCCTAGACCGTTATAAACTTGATGCCGATACATTTGTGAATACGGCTGCTTCAGGTCAACCGGCAAATTATGTTGCACAAAGCTTTAAAGATGACGGCAACCTATTCAACTGGAAAGTTGGGGCACTATATAAACCAACTGAAAACGGTAGCTTGTATGCTAACTACGCCATCCAACAACAAGCACCGGGTACTATTACAGGTGGTGACGGTATTGGTAATGCCAATGCATTTGCCCCATCTGGTTCAGCGAGCAGCAATAACAACTTAGATCTTGATCCTCAAGAAATTGAAACCATTGAAGTTGGTGCTAAATGGGAATTTTTTGACAACCGTTTACTCTTAACAGGTGCACTTTTCCAAACTGAACTCACAAATGAGTTGGAAAAAGATGGTGAAGAATACTACCAAACTGGTGAAAAATCAGTTAAAGGTGTTGAACTTGGCGTGATTGGTAACTTAAATGACAATTGGCAAGTTATTGCTGGTTATACACATCAAAAAACAGACATTAAAAATGTAACCCAAGCTGCGAGTAACCAGCAAGTTTCAGCAGATGGTTCAAGTAATATGCCATTTACGCCTTCTGATGCATTCACATTGTGGACGACCTACAATATGGATAAATGGAGCATTGGTAGCGGCGCGCGTTACAATGGTGAAATGACTAAAAACAAAGATGGCAATCAGGTCGGTCCTGCTGTCATCCCTGACTACTGGGTATTTGACTCAATGGTTAGTTACCAAGCAACACCAAATGTAGGGATTCAATTCAACATCAACAATTTATTTGATGAAGACTACATTAACAGCATCAACCGTGGTGGATTACGTTACATCGCAGGTGCTGAACGTAACTATCGCTTAACATTTAATTTTAAGTTCTAAATTAAATATTCTAAAAAAAGCCTTAATCTTGTATTAAGGCTTTTTTATTTATGCTTATCTTATGTAGATTTGATTAAAATTAGATTAAGGTTAAATTATGCTTCTTCATGTCCCTCATGTCCTTTCAAAGCAACACGTTCAAAGCATCAGACAAGCGATGAACCAAGATAATCAGTGGGTTTCAGGAAAAAGTTCGGCCGGAGCACAAGCTCAAAACATCAAAAAAAATTTACAAATCAATTCAAACAGTCAGCTCTATCAGCAGTTAAGTCAGCAAGTATTACCGCAAATTAAAGAAAGTCTGCTCATTCAATCTTTTGCATTACCTAAAGAAATCTTGCCTCCGCTTTTCAATTGCTACCAAGATACCGGTCACTACGGTAATCATGTCGATAATGCAATCCATTACTATCATGAAAAAAATATAACTGTGCGTACAGATGTCTCAATGACCATTTTTTTATCAGAACCCGATGAATATGAAGGTGGTGAACTGATCATTGATGATACTTATGGTGAACATGAAGTTAAGTTAGATGCTGGCGATGCAATTATTTATCCAGCGACCAGTCTACATCGTGTTGAACCTGTGACTTCAGGCTCCCGTATAGCAGCTTGTACTTGGGTACAAAGCATGGTCAAAGATGATTGGCAAAGAAGCATGCTTTTTAATTTAGATCAGACCATTATGCAATTACGACAAAATTTAGGCGATAGCAAAGAAATATTACAACTGACGAATCACTACCATAATCTTTTACGTCAATGGGCAGTTCTATGAGTCAACATTCTCCATTGCAACCACTGACTCAGATTCCTGCTCATTTACAAACCATTGCCGATTACGAAAAACAGGCTGAACTGCACCTGTCACACATGGTATGGCAATACCTACAAGGTGGTTCTATGGATGAACACAGTGTACGTGGCAATTTGTCTCAGTTTGAACAGATACAACTTCTACCACGTATGCTCAGAAATCTGACCCAAGGTCATACCCAAATTGAGATATTAGGACAGCGCTTTCCGCACCCTATTTTTGTTGCCCCGATCGGACATCAACAACAATTTCATCCTGATGCTGAAGCTGCAACAGCCCTCGCCGCCGAAGTCCTTGGCAGCAATATGATCCTCAGTACGTTTACCAATACAGATATGCGTGAGTTAAAGCAGGGCAATCCATTCAAATGGTTCCAATTGTATTGGCAAGGTGAGCGCGAAAAGTCATTATCACTGGTCAAAATGGCAGAAGCACATGGTTTTAAAGCGATTGTGGTGACCGTTGATTCTCCACATTCAGGAATTCGTGACCGAGAGAGACATGCGTTTTTTGAACTTCCTAAGTATGAACCGCAGCCTCATCATTTTATTCAACAACCTCAAAGCAAGCAAAATGAACACCCATTATTTCAAGGTCTGATGAAAATCGCGCCGACATGGGCGGATATCCTTTGGCTCAGTCAAAACACCTCATTACCGATTATTTTAAAGGGCATTGTTAGTCCACATGATGCTGAACTTGCCCTGCAACACGGCGTACAGGGCATTATTGTGTCGAATCATGGTGGTCGAGTACTGGATGGTTGCATTCCCCCACTCATCGCCTTAGAACTGATTAAAAAAGTTGTGCCTCAGGATTTCCCAGTTTTATATGATGGTGGTATTCGTCGTGGTTCAGATGTGTTTAAAGCGATAGCCTTGGGTGCGTCTGCCGTATTAGTCGGACGTCCCTGCATTTATGGTTTAGCTACAGCGGGCGCTTTAGGCGTTGCTCATGTACTCAAAATACTGAAAGAAGAATTTGAGATTACGATGGCATTGATGGGAACAGCCACCGTCGATGAGATTAATAAAGATTATATTTTTCAAAAAAGCTAATTTTATAGAAAAATATTTTCCAGTAATGGCATCTTGACGCAAAAATAGGAAATTATTTCCGGAATATATGGACTAATATTTAGTTATACATTTACGAGCTTACGGTAAAGCTAAGTCATGTGAATCTTTACGGATTTATTTCGACTTTCGACTAAAGACTCCGATATTAAACTTGTAAATTGCTAGAATAGACACAATCTATATAAGTAGTACCTTGCCGTTTATCCACGACATTTATCCACGGTGCTATAAGGAGTTTTCACATGATGTTGGCAGATCCAAGCAAAAAATACCGTCGCATGTACCAACGTGTAGACTTACCAGACCGTCAATGGCCAAATAACGAAATCAATAAAGCGCCGATCTGGATGAGTACCGACCTTCGTGACGGTAACCAAGCGATCTTCGAGCCAATGAACATTGAACAAAAGTTCAAAATGTTCCAAATGCTTGTGAAAATTGGTTTCAAACACATTGAAATCGGCTTCCCTTCTGCATCACAAATCGACTTTGATTTCACTCGTTTGTTGATCGAAGGCGGTCATATTCCTGATGATGTATACATCGAAGTTTTGGTTCAAGCACGTGATCATTTGATTCAACGTACATTTGAATCATTACAAGGTGCAAAACGTGCCATCGTGCATATCTACAACTCAAACTCGCCAACATTCCGCAATAAAGTGTTGAATGTTGACGTTGCTGGTGCAAAACAATTAGCGATTAATGCCGCAACGAAAGTCAAAGAATACGCTGCAAAACAGCCTGAAACTGAATTTGTATTCCAATACAGTCCAGAGTGTTTTACTGCAACAGAATTAGAAGTTGCTAAAGATGTCTGTGATGCGGTCACTGAAATTTGGGAAGCATCTCCAGAGAACAAAGTGATTTTAAACTTGCCTGCAACGGTTGAAGTTTCAGGTCCGAATGTCTATGCAGACCAAGTGGAATGGATGCACCGTAACATTCAACGCCGTGACGGTGTGATTATTTCTGTGCACTGTCATAACGACCGTGGCTGTGGTATTGCCGCTTCTGAGTTGGCCATTATGGCTGGTGCTGACCGCGTCGAAGGTTGTGTGTTTGGTAACGGTGAACGTACAGGTAACGTGGACGTTGCAGCGATTGCATTGAACATGTATACCCAAGGTGTTGCGCCAAACTTAGATTTCTCAAACATTAACGAAATCATTTCAATCATTGAAGAATGCACAGGCTTGCCGGTACACCCTCGTCATCCGTATGCTGGTGATTTGGTCTTCACCGCGTTCTCTGGCTCACACCAAGATGCCATTAAAAAAGGTTTCGAGTTCCAAAAGAACGAAGAAATGTGGGATATGCCTTATTTGCCAATCGACCCGAAAGACTTGGGCCGCGACTATGATGCCGTGATTCGTGTCAACTCACAGTCTGGTAAAGGCGGTATTGCGTACTTGTTAGAATCAAATTACAACGTGGTGTTGCCTCGTCGTATTCAAATTGAGTTCTCGCAAATCGTACAGCAAAAAACAGATGAAGACGGTACCGAGATTTCTGCGCAAGCAATCTGGTCTTTATTTAAAGACACGTATGTGGCTGCCAAAGACACGCATTATGCGGCGAAAAACTACCGCTTACATGATGAAAATGGCAAACAAGTCATTGAGCTTGATGTCGAAGTGAACGGTGAGATCCAGCAATTACGCGGTGAAGGCAACGGCCCAATCTCTGCTATCTTAAATGCCTTGCAGTTACCGATTGATGTCTTGAACTATGAAGAACGTAGCATCAGTTCAGGCGCACATGCTAAAGCCTTGGCGTTGATTGAGCTTCAAGTGAAAGGCACAGGCAAGTCTGCATTCGGCGCAGGTGTACATGACAACATCGTGACTGCATCCATTGAAGCGATTATTGCCAGCACTAACCGTTTAATTGAACAAGGTGTTTTGAGTACTGAACAAGTGATTGCTGCTGCAGTCTAATTCAATGCTATAAATATCAAATAGCAATAAAATGACTTTAGAAGGATACCCTCAAGTGGTATCCTTTTATTATTCATACTA
The DNA here is from genome assembly GCF_024605895.1 of Acinetobacter sp. YH16056_T. NCBI lineage: Bacteria > Pseudomonadati > Pseudomonadota > Gammaproteobacteria > Moraxellales > Moraxellaceae > Acinetobacter > Acinetobacter sp. YH16056_T. The sequence goes on from NZ_CP094545.1 coordinate 2,824,782, forward strand.
AAGATTTAAGGCGAATTATTCCTGTGTCTTTTCCAGCTGACTCAGTGGGCTTAGTTACCCCACAAAAGTTTATTTTTGAAGAGCCGTTAGAGCTCGAATGCGATCGCATACTCCCACGTTTTGAGCTCATGGTTGAAACTTATGGCGAACTGAATGCAGACAAATCTAATGCAATTTTGATTTGTCATGCACTGTCAGGCCATCATCATGCAGCAGGTTATCATCATGAAGATGACCGTAAACCGGGTTGGTGGGACGCATGTATTGGACCAGGCAAAGCCATTGATACGTCAAAATTCTTTGTCGTAGCATTAAATAATATTGGCGGCTGTAGCGGTTCTACTGGACCGACCTCTCCAAATCCTGAAAATGACAATCGCCCTTATGGTCCTGATTTCCCATTAGTGACTGTCCGTGACTGGGTCAAAACCCAAGCCATGTTGTCTGATCGTTTAGAGATTCAGCAGTGGTATGCGGTGATTGGCGGCTCTTTAGGGGGCATGCAAGCTCTACAATGGTCTGTGGACTATCCAGATCGTTTACAAAAGTGCGTGATTATTGCCAGCACACCTAAACTGTCTGCGCAAAACATTGCCTTTAACGAAGTGGCACGTCAGTCGATTTTGTCTGACCCAGATTTCCATGATGGTCGCTATTTAGAAAATGACAGTTATCCTAAGCGTGGTTTGATCTTGGCCCGTATGGTCGGTCATATCACTTACCTCTCTGAAGAGGCCATGAAACAAAAATTTGGCCGTGACTTAAAGTCAGGTAAATTTATGTATGGCTTTGACGTCGAATTCCAAGTCGAAAGTTATTTGCGCTATCAAGGTGAGCAATTTAGCCGTAACTTTGATGCCAATACCTATTTGATCATGACCAAGGCTTTAGATTATTTCGATCCATCACGTGAATATGAGCAATCATTAAAAACCGCGATGTCTAAAACCAAGTGTCAATTTTTAGTTGTTTCATTTACAACGGACTGGCGTTTTACCCCTGCTCGTTCGCAAGAAATTGTAGATGCATTAATTAGCAATCATAAGCCTGTGAGCTATGTCGATATTGATGCTGAACAAGGCCATGACTCTTTCTTGTTCCCGATTCCGTTATATGTGAAAAGCTTACGTGCATTCCTAGGCGGTGTAAAACACCTGCAAGAAACACCGAAGGAGACCAACTAATGCGTATTGATCATCAACTGGCTGAACGTTGGATTAAACCAGATTCAAGCGTACTCGATTTAGGGTGTGGTGACGGTGAACTGCTTGCACATATGAGCAAAAAGCACAATATTCGTGCATATGGCTTAGAAATTGATCAAGAAAAGATTGCAATTGCGGTCAGTCGCGGGTTAAATATCATCCAACAGGACTTGAACTTAGGTTTAAGTCGCTTTGCCGACCAGTCTTTTGACTATGTGGTTATGGCACAAGCCTTGCAAGCTGTAGATGCACCAGACGTTCTTTTAAGAGACATGGTGCGTGTGGGGAAACAGGCCATTATCACCTTTCCAAACTTTGCACATTGGAAGACTCGTTCTTTCCTTGCATTAAAAGGAATGATGCCTGTTTCAGACGCGTTACCCTATATGTGGTATAACACGCCCAATATTCATTTATGTACTTTCCGTGATTTTGAAGCGCTGTGTGCTGAAAATAACATCCGGATTATTAACCGACTTGCCGTGAATGGGGATCAACAAGATAGTTTACTGAGTAAACGTCTCCCAAATCTATTTGGTGAAGTCGCAATTTATCGAGTGAGCGCTCTATGAAAAAATTATTATTAAGCACGACGCTACTGATTGGACTTTTTAGCATACAAGCCCATGCGGATTATGTTGCTCCATCATCTTCAGTTTCTAGCCAAGCTGCACAATATTCAATTATGGATATTCACAGCTTAAGTAAAGCTGCTAAAGCAGGTCAGCCTGGTGCTCAGTTTTACTTAGGCACTAAATATCAACAAGGTAAAGACGTTGCAAAAGATGAACGTCAAGCTTTTGCATGGTACAAAGCTGCTGCCGATCAAGGTTTATCTGCAGCTCAGCTCAATGTGGGTCGTATGCTCGCTGATGGCATTGGGACTAAAAAAGATGAAGCGCTTGCTCGTCAATATTTCGAAAAAGCAGCCAGCCGTGGTGATAACCGCGCAAGCTTTAACTTAGCCATGATGGAAGAGCAAAAGAAAAACTACATGGGTGCATACCAATGGTATGAGCTTTCTACCCGTGATGGCATGCTCGACAACAAAGTGATTAGCTTGTCTGAAGGCAAAAAAACCGCTTTAGCAGCGAACTTAAGCCAAGACCAAATCCGTCAAGCACGTGACCGTGCGGACAAATGGATTCAAGCACAATAAGTTTTTGAATCTTAAAAAGCACCTTCGGGTGCTTTTTTATTGCCTGTCAGCCACAGCATCTTGTTAAAATAGCCTCAAATCTTGTTTTATGGTGAATATTCACATGGCTTCAACTGATTGGTTATCTCAAGGCACTTTGGTGCTTGCAAGTAATAACAAAGGCAAAATTGCAGAATTTGAAAAAATGTTTGCCGAGCTTAATCTTCCTGTTGAAGTGATTCCACAAGGTCAGTTGAACATTGAAGATGCCATCGAAGACGGTCTAAGCTTTGTTGAAAATGCCATTATCAAAGCGCGTCACGCATCGAAAATTTCAGGCAAGCCAGCCATTGCAGATGATTCTGGCATTTGCGTTCCTGTACTCGGTGGCGCACCAGGGATTTACTCTGCGCGCTATGCAGGTGAACATGGCAATGATGCCGCTAACAATGCCAAGTTGCTTGCTGACCTCAAACCACTCCGTAAAGAGAGTGAAGCCATCGAAGGGATGTTTGTATGTGTCTTGGCTTTGGTCCAACATGCAGAAGACCCACTCCCACAAATTTTCCAAGGGATTTGGCGCGGTGAAGTGATGGAAGCAGCACGCGGTGAAAATGGCTTTGGCTATGACCCACTGTTTTGGCTGCCTGAACTAAACGTTTCTAGTGCTGAATTATCAAAAGAAGAAAAAAATAAAATCAGCCATCGTGGTCAGGCGATGAAATTATTTAAAGCAAGTTTGAAATAATTTGCATTGGAGTTAATCTTAATGCCAAAGATTAACTCCAATCCCTGAATAAAAATAGAATAATTATGGCACTTCAACCGATACAGATCATATGTAACACTTGCCATCACACTTCAACTGAAATCCCGACACGCTCTTTTCTTGGTTTTCAAAAATTAAGCTGCCCTCATTGCCAGGCGCAACTGACCTACCCGCTCACCTCAGGCTTTCGTACCACTTACGCTATTTTTGCAGTGTTGATCATACTGTCGATCATGCTTAATCTGTCGCAAGGTCAGGTTGGATTTCCAGGGCTGATAGGTATCGCGATGATATATGCCCTCGTGCGTGATTGGCAGATTCGCAAACAGCTCAAGTAGTCACCCTTTGCTGGCATCTATAATTCACTTTTCATTTTAAAGCGAAAAAAGATGCAAAATTAACCCATAAAAACTGACGACGATACAGCTCATAATCGTGCCTGAAGCAATATAACGTGCCGAAGTGCCTGTTCCTTGATAATGCGTTTCTAAAGCCACAATATTCGCTGCAGGGGGTAAGCAGAACAGCATGAACATCACCCCAATATATTTCTCGATCTGGGGAATCGGAAGAAAGGCATAACTCAAACTACAGATCACCGCGCCAACGGTGAGTTTCATCGCATAAATACGACTACTGTTAATCAGATCACGCCACTGTATCTTAGTTTGGCGCAGCCACATGCCTAAGACGCACATCCCTGTGAAACTCATTCCTATTTTTGCAGCTTGATAGAGCCAATCTAAGATCTGATGTTCTTCTAAATGCTGCAGTCCAACTATTCGACAGACACCTGCAATCATCAAGGCAAATACAGGGGGTGACATCGCCACTTTTTGAATCACGCTCGACCATGGGAGTTGGGCTGAACTGACGGCTGTCACGGCCCACATATTGCCAAAGATAGAGCCACCGACATACAAAGCCACCATCGCTGCACTTATTTCAGGGCCGAACAGTGCTAAGGCAAAAGGAAAACCCAGCCAAGCCAAGTTCAAATAACTGACACACAAGGCACGTAAACTATCTTTTAACAGCCAGCGAAATAAATAAAACATCAGCACGGCAACACTAAAGCTAAAAAGCATGAGTGCTAAACTGCCTGCTTGATAGAACACCATGTTGTAGATGATCACGGCTGGAATAAAACAGCGTGCAAGTAAGCTAGAGAAAATCGATTTGAGCGATGATGTTCCTGATAATGATGCCAATCCGAGACCACTTAAAAAACCCAATATCGGAAGAAGAAACGCCACTACACCACCCTCACTGCTCAATCTATGCATAGTAACACTGAACATAAGCTTCGCGGCTGTCTTTAAACTGCAACATCTTGGTCACTTCACTGTCATCTACAACTGCTGAAATGTTGTGCAGACCAACAAGAGGATAACAAGATGGCTGGACTATCGATTTGGCATGTACTGATTTTTGCAATTGTGGTGATTTTACTCTTTGGTACCTCTAAGCTAAAAAACTTGGGCAAAGATGTCGGCGGCGCGGTCAAAGATTTCAAAAAGTCGATGCGTGATGAAGACGCAGCAAATACACAGCTTAATGAGCCTCGCACGCTAGAGCATGAAGCTCAAAATAAAACCAATTCCTCAGTTCAAAGCTAAGGAGTTGTCATAATGCTTAATATTGGTATTAGCGAATTACTGGTGTTCAGCATTATTGCGCTGATCGTACTCGGCCCGGAAAAACTGCCTGAAGGTATCCGCTTTGCAGGCAAATGGTACGGGAAAGTTAAACGACTGATCAGTAACGTGCAAACAGATATTGACCGTGAACTTCGCATGTCCGAACTTCGTGAAGAAATGCAAAAAGAAATGCAACGTATTCAACAGCTCGAAGCGCATATGCAGGCGCAGATGAATGAATTGCAACAAACGCAACATCCCATAGAACAGACTGCGCAAAAACAACAAGAAGCAGTCCTACCTGACAATAAAAATTTATCCCCACGTTATCAATACATCGAACGTGGTCAGAGCACGATCTTTGCCATGGTTACACCCCAAATGAAAATAAAGCACGAAATTAAAACAGATCAATCTGCTGCATTAAGCTCGACCGAAGCATTAGCAGAATATCAGGTGGCCGTATGACAGATCTTTCACTGAATAATTCACAGAACACTGTGCCTGATTTGGAAGAAATGCCGATCACCAAACATTTGGTGATTTTGCGTCGGCATTTGATCAAAATTACAGGGCTCATTTTGATTCTGTTCTTTTGTTTATTGCCCTTTGCCAATCAAAGCTATCAATTGATGTCAGAGCCTCTGCGTGCGCAGTTGCCGATGACCTCATCCATGATCGCAACGGATGTGACCGCCACCTTTATGGCGCCGTTCAAGTTGAATTTCTTTGTCGCGCTTATGCTCGCGATGCCTTTCGTGATTTATCAACTTTGGGCCTTCATCAAACCTGCACTGTATGAAAAAGAGCGGCATTTGGCGATGCCCTTATTATTCGGCAGTATCGTCCTCTTCTATGTCGGAATTGCCTTTGCCTATTGGGTTGCTCTGCCCTCCATCCTACATTTTTTTATGAGTGTTTCCCCTGAAACAGTCGCCCCGATGACGGATATCAATAGTTATTTAAGTTTCTGCTTAAAGCTTTTTTTGGTGTTTGGGCTGACCTTTGAAATTCCCATCATCACGCTAATTTTGATTTTGATCGGGGTGGTGTCTACTCAAACCTTGGTGGAGAAGCGTCGTTTTATTATCGTCGGCTGTTTTTTTGTCGCCATGTTTGCCACGCCACCCGATGCGCTTTCGATGATCATGCTGGCCATTCCCATGTGGATGCTCTTTGAGCTGGGTTTGTTCTTTGGCAAGCTGATTGAAAAACGACGTACATCTGTAACTTAAACAAACTGATGTTTCGACAATTTTGGTGAGTTTTACACCTAAGAGGCTGAGATAGCCTCTTTTTTTATGCGCCCATTTAATGTTTTGCAATTTTCATGCAGCGAAATCTAAACGCCTATTTCATCAGTTTGCAACATTAGCTTCAAAGCATTGTCATATTTTATCTATAGTTTTATGTGATCAACTTTTACCCAGCACACCTTTGCCAGGATTTAAATTCATGACAAACATGCCATATAACGAAGATCAAGAACTTGATAACAACACTTCGGATAACCTTCATTTTCGTGACATTTTAGAACAGCGCATCAGCCGTCGTAGCTTGATTACCAAGACTGCGAGTGGTGCCGTCGCACTTGCATTGGCATCTTCATTAACGGGGTGTAATGATGACAATGACTCAGGTTCAAATAGCAATACCAAACCACCTGTCACTGATCCAAATCAAAAACCGACCAAGTTCAATTTCACACCGGTGAAAAAAAATTTAGACGATATTGTGACTGTTCCTGAAGGCTATCAAGCGCATGTGCTATATGCGATGGGTGACTCGATTAACCCTGCATACCCAGCGTGGGATGATAACAATGTTCCTTCTGGCCCGAGCTTCCAATTCCGCTCTGGTGACTGCCATGACGGTATGAGCTTCTTTGGTTTAAATACCACCTCTGGACGTTATGATGCCAAGCAGTCTGACCAAGGTTTGTTGGTGATGAACCATGAATACATCAATCCAACCTTCTTACACCCACAAGGCCCAACCAAAGTGGATGGTCGTCGCCCTGAAGATGAAGTCATCCGTGAAGTCAATGCACACGGTGTTTCTGTGATTCAAATTGAAAAAGACAGCAAGACTCAAGCCGTTAAACTGGTACAAAATTCTCCATTTAACCGTCGTATTACCGCATCGACCGTAATGGACTTTAAAGGCCCTGTAGCAGGCTCAAGCTTAGTTTGCACGAAATTTTCAACCAATAGCCAGCAAACCCGTGGTACACACAACAACTGCGGTAATGGCTATACCCCTTGGGGCACTTACCTGACAACAGAAGAAAACTTCATTGGTTACTTCGCTCGTGCAAAAGACGATGATGCCAAACGTAGTCCTGCTGAAATTGTGGCACTCAACCGTTATGGCCTAAAAGCGGGTGCAAACTCACGCTATGGTTGGGAAACGGCGATTGGAAGTAATGAGTCACAAGATTTATATGACCGTTGGTCAGCGAATGTTACCGGTACTCAGGCAGCAGAAGATTATCGTAATGGTCCAAACACCTTTGGTTGGATTGTCGAAATCGACCCATTTGACCGCCGTGAAAACCCAGTAAAACGTACAGCACTGGGTCGCTTTGCACATGAAGACTGCCGTGCAAGTCGCTTACGTGAAGATGACAACCTTGCGTTTTACATGGGCGATGACTCGCGCGGTGAATACATCTATAAATTTGTATCAGACCAAAAATGGAATAAAAAAGATGTCAACGGTGGCTATGCCGCGGGCGACAAATACATGAACAACGGTAAGTTATACGTTGCCAAATTTAACAATGATGGCAAAGGTCAATGGATTGAATTGAGCTATAACGTCAATGGTTTAAACCAAAGCAACAGCGTGTATCCGTTTAGCTCACAAGCAGATGTTCTGACCTTCGCACGTCTTGCCGCAGATGCTGTCGGTGCTACCAAAATGGACCGCCCTGAATGGGTCGCTGTGCATCCAGACAATGGTGAAGTCTATGTGACCCTCACCAATAACTCGAACCGTGGTACGACGCATGCACTAGATGCTGCCAACCCTCGTAACTACACCGACCCTGAAGGTGGTAAAGGCAATGTCAACGGTCATATTATCCGTTTCCGTGAAGATGGTGATACAACCACAGCACTCAGCTTTACTTGGGATATTTACCTGTTTGGTGCTGAAGCAAAAATGGCGAGCAACATTAACTTATCTGGTCTAAATGACAATAATGACTTGTCATCACCTGATGGGATGTGGTTCGACCCACGTGGTGTGTTATGGATTCAAACCGATGACGGTGCTTATACCGATACCACCAACTGTATGATGCTTGCTGCACTTCCAGGTCAAGTCGGTGATGGCACAAAAGCTACGACCTCATCGGGTCAAGAAACCATTGTGGGGGCAAAGCTGAATGATGAAAACTTACGTCGCTTCCTGACTGGACCTAAAGAATGTGAAATCACAGGTGTGACGATGACACCTGACTACAAAGCGATTTTTATCAATGTGCAACATCCCGGCGAAGATTCAGCATCCTATGCTGAACCGACCAGCCACTGGCCTGCATCACAAACCAATGCTGCAGCGACCTCACGCCCACGTTCTGCAACCGTTGTCATCACCCGTAAAGATGGTGGTGTGATAGCTGGCGAAGCGGTAGAACAAGCTCAGCCAACGCAAAAAACCGCATAAAAAAACTCTAAAAAATAAGCCGACGAATCGTCGGCTTTTTTTATGGCTTTAAATGCACTTCTATCTGTGTGATCTGTCCTTGTTGCTCACCCTGCTGCTGTTTTTCCTGCCAATGCCACTGTGAATCCCGCATACACAATAAATTTGAACAACGTGTGCCATACACCGGACTTTGAATAAAGGTTGAAGACAGCAAATGTTCCATTTCTGTCTGAATCCCAGTATTGGGTAACAGCGCTGGAATGATTTTTCGCTCATCTTCCAAAATATCCCACGCAGCAGCGTCTATGTCCGCCTGTGGTTGCTGGCTTTGTAGCATCGGCAAAAATTCTTGAGTGAACCGTTTACGTAAATGTCGGGTCTTTTCCCAATGTTCAGTCATTAAACCATTGGATGTGACATACACCCCTTTGGCTAAGACTTGTGGTGCTTCACCGCGATTACTCATATAAACGGCTTGAGTGGCATCGCCAACGAATAAATTAAAGCCAGCATAATTACATTGGATTTGTTCCAGTGCTTGCGCAAACCGAATGGGCGTTTGCTCAGATTCTAAAAATTGCTGAATCAAAGCGCCACGTGAAGTGGGATATGTGGTCTGATCACGACCATCACGAAAATTGGTCACAATCGCCCAACGCCCTTGAGCGGTTATCCCCATCCATGTTCCACCAGACTGTAAGTCCTGCCCTGCAATAATCGGACTATCTACCCATTGCTTTAGGCCTGCCGTCGGTCGATGATAAAACTCATCACGATTCGAAATCAGGCAGAGTGGCATGTCATCCAAGACCTGCCAAGCAAAAGCCACAATGCACATATTCAACTCTCAATATCTTTACACATTGAATGTACAACATTTTTCAGCACATTCAGCTAAAATCTGTGCAAAACATAATGACAAGGAACAGCAATGCTGACATATCCAAATATCGACCCTGTGGCGATATCACTGGGGCCACTACAAGTTCACTGGTATGGTCTGATGTATTTATTGGCCTTTTTATTTGCATGGGGCTTGGCAACCTACCGTGCAAAACAACGTGACGGCTGGAACGCAGAAATGGTCTCAGACCTGATTTTCTACGGTGCATTGGGTGTCGTGATTGGTGGACGCTTTGGCTATGTCTTCTTTTATGGTTTCGATCAGTTCCTTGCCAACCCATTGTGGCTATTCCAAGTTTGGACAGGCGGCATGAGCTTCCATGGCGGTTTCCTTGGGGTCATGATTGCCATGTTAGTGTGGTGCAAGAAATATAAAATGACTTGGTTCCAGACCCTCGACTTTATCGCACCCTGCGTTCCAACAGGCTTAATGTTTGGTCGTATTGGGAACTTTATTGGTGGCGAGCTATATGGTCGTGCAGTGACTGACCCAAATTTTGCTTTCGGCATGATCTTCCCGACCGATCCACTTCAGTTGGTGCGCCATCCGTCGCAACTCTATCAAGCACTCTGTGAAGGTTTAATTCTGTTTATCGTGCTGTGGTGGTTTAGTTCAAAACCTCGTCCACGTTATGCCGTTTCAGCCTTGTTCCTCATCGGATATGGTATCGCACGCTTCACCGTTGAATTCTTCCGTGAGCCGGACAATGGTCAACTGTTCATTGGATGGATGAGTAAAGGTCAGTTCCTGACAGTTCCGATGATTCTGATTGGCCTATGGATGATGTGGTATGCCTACCAGAAAAAAATCTATGACTGGGGTCCACAAAAAAATCATTAATATTTTCTAAATGTCTTTAAGCAAGCGAGGTTTAAGCCTCGCTTTTTTATGCGCTGAAATTTATTCCTTCATACGCATTTACTGCACATGAAGTGACTGAATTAGACAACTGATCTGTGCTAAAGTTTATTCAGCTTATTTTTAAACTATCGATCCATGCTTGAATTTTGGTTTAACCCCAGCGTTTCTGTACTTAAAAAAATCCTGTTTTTTATTGCGATGACCATACTGACAGGTGCTCTGTATTGGATGGAACCCTTAACACTTCAAGCCATTCTCATGTTCATGGGTACAGGCGTGATTTTCCTGATTTGTCGTTATTGCAAGATTCATTTTGCAGCAAAAAACCCAACTGGTTTGCTCTATCGTTTATTGACGTGGATACCGATTGCACTGCTGTTGGCATTGGTTTTTATCAACATGAATAAGGGTGAAATTCTGATTCCGGGTGCTCAAGGCATTGGCTTTATGGCTTTGGCGATCTGCCTGCTCTCCCCGATTTCACTGCTGAATAAAAACGAGAAAACTTCATCCGAAGGTAAAGTTTAAATGCTGACGTTTTGGTACTCTGAGCGCTGTAACCGACAAATCAAGCTCATCATTTGTATCAGTACCTGCGTGCTAATTTTTCTATGTGCAGAACAAAAACAACTTGATCCCCGCTTTGCGGGCATAAGTTTAGCGATTGGTTTGATGATTGATCTGCTTTATAAACTCAGACAAGACAAACTGAGAACACTGTCTCAGTCATTAAAATGCGCTTTGGCTACTTTGCCAATTTTATGTTTAGTGTGCTTAATTTATTTTCTACCCAATGAGCAATGCTGGATTTTAGCGCTGCAATGTGTGGGCTTTACTGCAATTGGATTATTTATTGTCTCGATCTACAGTCAGCGTGCAAAAAGATTTGAAGACTAACCTTTTATTCAGCCACGGGCTGTTAATCTGCTAAGCGATAATAGCTATATTTCACATTTGGAGTTCGATAGACCGCATAACCCGCTTGACGATAATCAGACACCCAATCCTTACCTGAATATGCTGCGATATGACCATAACGGCTACTTTGATTGCGGTCGATAATATAAATATCGCCTTTCTTAGGACGATCAAACGCTAAATTAATTTTTTGATAACCAATTTTTTGTAATGTGCTGCCCCAGTCTGCTGCGGCAACGGGGTGACCGTTAAAACGTGCCCCTGCGGACTCAAGTGCTAGACGAACACTGCGGGCACATTTCTGAGTACTGCTTTGGCGGGTAATGCCTTGTAAAAATCCAGTCAAACGATCGATATCGATACGCTGACCATTGCGGGATACCACATTTTTAGTTGCTGCTTTTTGAGTGCTATTGGACTTGCCCGTATTTTTACTCGCCTGAGAACGAATTATGATATTTGCCTGAACTGGAGTATGCACTTCACTCAAGTTTACATTGTGATCATAAGCCATTCTTTAACCCACACTCCCGCCTGTATTTAGGCATTCAAAAATTTTAACGAGGGTGATAGTACCGCGTAAATCATGTTTTTTCATGTAAAAAATGTAAGATTTCTTAAACAAATCTTCACATTTAAATACGATCGTCTATTTTTAATTCAATTGGATTTATTTTTGATATCAAACTCTTATTCGGAAATAGCAGCCCAAAACCACCTCTTCATAATGAGAAAAATCACGTTTATTTTTTAATCAAACTTATCTGTATTTTTTTCAACGCTTCGAATGAAACATCGTTCAATATAAAAACAATAGAGCTTAAGTTTCCTAAGCTCATGCTTGATTTAACAGACATATTGTCTCGTTAACGCTTGGTGTAATTGTTATTAATAGACGTATTCGCTCCAATAATTCAGTGCTTGTGGCATGCAAAATTTGGTCATCACCCAATAAACACCGTATGTTTCTGATTTTTTAAACCTGACCATATTCAAGCGCCCATCGCAGTTCCTTCCTCACGCAAAACAAGCTAATATGTGCCACAAGAAATTTAGCAAATTATGAGAGAGTCATGCGCCAGTATTTAGACCTTTTACAACACATTCTCGACAACGGCGGCGACAAGGGCGACCGTACGGGTACGGGAACACGTTCTGTATTTGGTCATCAAATGCGCTTCGATCTTTCTCAAGGTTTCCCTTTACTCACCACCAAAAAAGTTCATTTCCGCTCTATCGTGATTGAACTACTGTGGTTCCTTAAAGGCGATACCAATGTTCAATATTTGCAAGACAATAAAGTTTCCATTTGGGATGAATGGTCTACAGCAGAACAAACTGCACGTTTTGGTCGTCCTGCTGGCGAATTAGGTCCTGTTTACGGTCATCAATGGCGTAATTTCGGTGCGACCAAAAAAGCCGATGGCCTATATGAACAAGATGGTTTCGACCAAATTAAATGGTTGGTCAATGAAATCAAAACCAATCCTAACTCTCGTCGTCTAATCGTGTCTGGTTGGAATCCAAATGAGGCAGGTAATGTTGCATTGCCACCATGCCATACCTTATTCCAATTTTTTGTCCAAAACGGAAAATTGTCCTGCCAATTATATCAACGTAGTGCTGACGTTTTTTTGGGTGTGCCGTTTAACATTGCCAGCTATGCCCTGTTAACACATATGATTGCGCAAGTTTGTGGTCTAGGTGTAGGCGACTTCGTTTGGACCGGTGGGGATACACATTTATATGCCAACCATTTCGAACAAGCGCAGTTGCAATTGACACGTGAACCAATGGGTCTGTGCCAATTAAAACTCAATCCTGAAATTACCGATCTTTTCGATTTTAAATTTGAAGATATTGAAATCGTAGGTTATGAATCACATCCTGCGATTAAAGCCCCTGTTGCGGTTTAATTTTTAGAAATCCCAAGTGAAAAGCAAAATCCCGCTTTACCTCAAGCGGGATTTTGCATTCTAATAGACGACAAATATTTCGGCTATTTGAGTTCAAACTATGGCATTTCAAAATTTAGAAATCGTGCACGTTGTCGCTATGGATCAGCAGCGCTGCATTGGTAAAGGTAATGATTTGCCGTGGCATATATCTGCCGATTTACAGCACTTTAAAGCCATCACTCAAGGCGGTGTAGTGGTCATGGGACGCAAAACCTTAGAGTCTATGGGACGTACCCTTCCGAAGCGTGTCAATTGGGTAATTACACGAGATAACACTTGGTCATTTGAAGGCACCAAAGTCGCATATAGTATCGACGAGGCATTAACGCAAGCTGTTGCTGATGTTGCAAGTTCAGAAAAACCAACGAGTTTGTTTATTATTGGTGGTGGTGAAATTTTTAAGCAAACCATCGGCATTGCAGACCGTTTAGAACTCACGCATGTTGAACTGGATGTTCAAGGTGATGCGCATTATCCTGAAATTCCTGCGGACTTTCAAAAAGTGGCGTCAGAACAACATATCGACGACAAAACTGGGATTGCTTTTGAGTTCGCAACTTACCGAAAATAAAGAAAAATCTTAAGCTAAAAGAAAAATATGCAACAGAGTGACCAACAAGCAATGTTCAAAAAAATAGGGCGAAGTATTCTTCATGCTCTATTTAGTGTGTTTGTCCTCTGTTCTTCGATTTGGCTCTGTGCCGCCTTGTGGATACAGCAACCGGCAGGCTGGTTAGGCAGCCGCATTATCATTGGGATCTGGATCGCTTTTGCCCTGAGCATTTTAGGCATCTATATTACCCAACACTTTTTTAGCCGTCGTAAAGATGTCTTAATTTATATTATGGGCTTTATTTGCGGTCTATTTTGGTATTTTGGCATGGAAGCGCGTCAAGATCGTGAATGGAATCCTGAAGTAGCTGAAATTCTACATTATGAAAAGCAAGGTAATCTCGTCACCTTACACAATGTGCGTAATTTCGACTGGCATGCCGATGGTAGCTTTACCCCGCGTTGGGAAACTCGCCAATATGACCTGAGTCAAATCAATGGCGTCAACATCATTACCTCGTATTGGATGGGGCCGAAAATTGCCCATACTCTGGTCAGTTTTGATTTTGCTGACCAACCACCGCTGACGTTTTCGATTGAAATTCGCAAAGAGAAAAACGAAGAATTCTCTGCGATTGGTGGTTTTTTCCGTAAATATGAACTGAGCCTCATTGCATCAGATGAAAAAGATATCATCTATACCCGCAGCAATACACGCGGAGAACAGGTCTATTTCTTCCCCGTAAACATGCCAAAATCTGAAATGCAGGCGCTGTTTATTGAATATCTACATAAAGCCGATGAACTGCAGACTCAACCCAAATGGTACAACACACTCACTAGTAATTGTACAACACTGGTGTTTGACATGATTCAAGCGGTTTCCAAACATCAACTTCCAACCGATTACCGCTTATTTGCATCCGGTTATTTGCCGAATTATTTGCACGACCTCCATGCCATAGACCAAAATTGGGATATGAAAACATGGTATCAAAAAGCCCATGTTAACCCCCGCGTCTCTCAAATTAAGCAACTGAGCAGTGAACAATATTCGAAGTTAATCCGACAAGGTTTGCCGCATTCACAGTCTAATCCAAGCGCCAATCAATTGTAATTCTTAAATATTGATACAAATATGGCTAGCTTATCTGTGCGATATTTGCTTAGATAATTGAAATGCTTCCACGGGGAAATTCCGATGCTAAAACAAATATTTGTTGCTGCAACTTTGGTTTCAACTTTAGTGGTGACAGGCTGTGAAAGCATGCCTGCACAAGACAACACCATAACTGAAAATTTAAACCTATTACAAAACCGTACTTGGATTGCCACTCAGATTGGCAACACCCCAATCAAAACAGCACCCAATGCGCATAATATTCCAAGCATTCAATTCGATGCGGCTTCAAAACGTGTCTCAGGTGCAGATGGCTGTAATCGTATAATGGGCGGCTATAATGCTGGCAAAGACACCATAACTTTTGGCCCGATTGCAGCGACACAGATGGCTTGTCTCAATAACAATGGGCTAGACCGACAGTATCATGCCGCACTCGAAAAGGTAACGCATTATCAAGTTTTTGGAAAAACTTTGAAATTACTAGACCGTCATGGCAATTTATTAATTCAATATGAAAGCGCCGTTCAACCGCGTTAAATCATTTTAAAAGTCTGCTTCGGCAGACTTTTTTATTCACTGTTCAGTCATGCCAGAGACATTTAATGCACATAAACTTGTGATTAGTATACAGACGTACATTGCAGTTTTTAGCTATAACCCCATATTAAACATCAGGGAACAAGATAGGATTTCACTATGCAACAAGCGGTATTTGGTGGTGGATGCTTTTGGTGTGTAGAAGCAGTTTTTCTACAACTTCAGGGCGTGCAAACAGTTGTCAGTGGTTATGCAGGGGGAATTACTCAGCATCCAAGCTATGAGCAAATCTGTGAGGGAAATACCCAACATGCAGAAGTCATTCAGATCAATTTTGATGACAGCCAAATCAGTTTTAGCCAATTGCTGGATGTATTTTTCGCAACCCACGATCCAACCACGCTGAACCGTCAAGGCAATGATGTCGGTACACAGTATCGCTCAGTGATTTTCTATCAGGACGAATCACAAAAGCAGCTCGCTGAACAACGCATTGACGAGTTAAAAGCAGAAGGCATCAATATCGTGACTGAACTCAGTCCAATGCCGACCTTCTACCCTGCCGAAGAATATCATCAGAACTTCTTTGCGCGTAACCCAAACCAAGGCTACTGTAATTTTTCAATACCACCTAAACTCATGAAATTACGTAGCAAATTTCAAGACCTACTCAAATCTGAGTGATCTATTTGTACGACGTCTTTTCAAAATAGAGACATAAAAAAAAGCGACATTTCAGTCGCTTTTTTTTAGCTATCTTTACTCAGTGCTTAGTTATCACTGGCAAAGGCGATATCGCTGAGTCCGGCTCCACTCGCACGCGACATCACTTGCGCAACTGTGTCATAACGTGATTCTTTATCGGCTTTTAAGACCAATGCAGGTTTACGCTCTTGCTGACCAGCTGTATTTAGACGACTTTCTAAATCTTCGAGCGTCACAATATCACCATTCCAAGCGATATCACCCGCTGAGTTAATACTGATGGTTACGCTTTCAGGCGGCAGATCAATCACTTCTGCAGTCGTTTGTGGCAAGGTTAATGGAATTGATGGGTTGGCAACAGTCGCAGTCACCAAGAAGATGATCATCAATACCAACATAATATCGATGAGCGGAATGAGGTTCATCTCATTCATGCCAGCATCGTTGTCTTCACCCAATTGAAAAGCCATTAAGCTTGACCTCCAGCTAAACTTTGCTGTGCAGTTTTCACGTCTTCTTTCTTCGCTGCAGATTCTTGTTGCAACATAGTATCAATCAATAAACCATGCGCTTGATCTTGCAATTCATTCGACAGTGTACGGTTAAAACGAACACAGATGTTATAAGCCAATACCGCAGGAATCGCCACAGCCAAACCAAGACCGGTCATGATCAAAGCTTCACCGACTGGAGTTGCCACTTGCGCTAAACCCGCTTGACCGCTTTTACCCACTGCTACAAGGGCATGGAAAATACCCCACACTGTACCGAACAAACCTACGAACGGTGCAATTGAAGCAATCGTACCCAATACAGATACGCCTTTTTCAGCATTAGCTTTTTCTACCGAAATTTGACGTAGTAATGCTTGTTCAGCCACAGCCTTACGTTGTTCAAAAGCCAAAGGAGCAAATTTCGCTTTCAGTTTGCTTAGTGCATCTGCAAGGTGGTTATACGCCACTTGTTTGAGCTGACGTGTGCCCATAATACGAAGAACGAAGATCGTCCAAGTCGCAATCGACATTGCAAGTAACACGAAATACAGTGTTTTGCTGACTGCATCTGCATGTTGCCAATAAACTGAAAAGTTCATATTCGAACTCCTAATGGGTTAGCCGGAATCTTAATTAAGTTTAAAGTTAAATGGTTGATCAACTCGCGTCGGAGTTGCGACACCATTATCAATATATTTGGATAAACGCGCACGCTTCACTGCTGCAGTCACTTTACGGTTCACAGCAGCGCCACAAGTCGAGTTTTTAATGGTTGCTGATTCGACTTTACCTTCAGCACTTGCTGCAATCGCAACTTCAACTGTACACGACGCTTTTAATTCACCATCTTCAAATTGAACATTAGGTTTCTTAATCCAACTGACACCATTACCGATGCTGACTATTTTAGGTGTCGGTGGCGCAGGTGGTGCTGGAGGCGCAGGTGGTGGTGCAACAGGTGCCGGAGGTGTTGGTTCAACACGAACGACTTTCGTTTCAGAAACCACAGTTGAAACAACAGGTGTTGGTGGTACGTTTTTGACCGCTTCAACAGTTGGTTTCGGCGCATCTTTCTTTTTCACCTGTTCCACTTTTTCCACTTTCTTCGGTGGAGGTGGTAACGGCTTATCTACTATTTTAACTTCTTTTGGCTTTGGTGGCTCTTTCTTCGGTTCTGGTTTTGGCTTCGGAGGTTCAGGTTTTTTCTCTTCAACAATCTTCACAAAACGAACTTTAATCGGATCTTTTTCGATCGGTTTAAGTTCTGGTGCTTTCATATTGCTGACCGCCCACAATACCCCCATATGCCCCACCACAACAGCGAGAAGCGCAGTAATGATTTTCTTTTTCATCGGGTTAGGTGATTGCATCATTGGAGCGGGAGATTGACTCATTAAACTCAGTTACCTTGAAGAAGCGATTGCATTTATTTTGTTAAAAATACAATCATGCTCATCGGTTAGCACAATTAAAGTACAGCAATAATAAATGAGAAGTGTTTTCATTTGCAACTATTAATTCGTCAGTTTTAATGACTTTTTTTAATCATAATATAAAAAAGGCATACCTAAAGTATGCCCTTTTATTCAAAAATTCATCTCGTTTTATTGAAATACAACAGTTTTATTACCATCGACAATAATACGATCTTCAAGATGCCATTTGACTGCACGTGCGAGCACATTACGTTCTACGTCCTGACCTAACTCACGCAATTGTTCAACAGTAAAGTCGTGGCTTACACGCTCTACGTCTTGCTCAATAATCGGCCCTTGGTCAAGATCAGCAGTCACATAATGCGCTGTCGCACCAATCAACTTCACACCTTTTTCATGCGCTTGCTTATATGGGTTCGCACCAACAAAGGCTGGGAGGAATGAATGGTGAATGTTGATCACTTTCATTTCCCATTTTTGAACAAATTCTTCGTCTAAAATTTGCATATAACGAGCAAGAACCAATAAATCATTGCCTTGCATCAATTGATCAATTTGCTCATAAGCTTCACGTTTGTTTTCTTTGTTCACGGGAACCACTTCAAACGGAATACCGAAATTTTCTACAGATTCACGTAAAGCATCGTGATTAGACACGACTTTGGTGATTTCACATGGCAAACCACCACGTGCATGACGCCATAACAGCTCAAGCAATGCATGGTCAACTTTAGACACCAAGATACCGACTTTCTTCACATCACTGACTAAAGCTAAACGCCAGTGCATGTTGTAACGCTCAGCAACATTGCTCGCAAATGTTTGAGTTAGACTTTCTTTACGGCTTTGTAAATTGTCCAATTCGAACTCAACACGCATGAAGTATCGCCCCCCTTGAGCTTCAGTCGCGTATTGATCAAGTGCGGTAATATTTGCTCCCTGATGATACAAAAAGCTCGATACAGCTTGCACAATCCCCGGTTTATCTTCACAGGTAATGAGTAAGCGTGCTGTGTTAGCGGTCGACATATTCATGTTGGTTTATATCACTAATCAGTTAAATTGAAAAAAGAGCCGAGTATTCTAACGCTTTTTAAAGCCAGACTAAATAGTCTTATTCAGTAACCTGATGCTTTGCGTTTGAAAGACTTGCAAATAAGTCCGACGGCCCTAAAGTTTCGAGCAATCGCTCATAGGTTTCACGGCTTTCACCACGTAGATATGCACCTTCTAAGAACACCATTTGTCGTAGTGCTTGCCACACCCACTTTTCTTCCAAAGTGTTTGAGTCAGTAATATGGCCAGACATATAAAGGAAGTTGGTCCAGTTGGTCAGCACGATCCACAAGTTAATGGTTAAGGCCTCAATTTCAGAATCGGTCATCTGCATTAAGCCTGCGTCAACAAAGGCACGATAAATTTTCTGCCCTTGTTGCATGACTTGACCGGCAAAACGTGGATACATTTTGCGGAAATCTTCATTATTTTCGACCAAGTGATAAACATCACGATGTAAAAAGCGATAAGCCCATAATTGGCTACTTAACACTTGGAAATAGCGAATTTTATCATTGGCATCAAGCTGACGATCATCAGGAAGCGCTAACATTTCTAGCGTTTCATGCTGATATTGCTCCATTAATTCCTTAATAATTTCACTTTTATTTCGGAAATGGTAATACAAGTTACCTGGGCTCATTCCCAGTTCAGCAGCAATATGATTGGTTGTCACTGAACGCTCGCTACGCTCATTAAACAACTGCAAACTCAGCTGCAAAATACGTTCTTTCGTTTTTAAGGTTTTGGTGTGAGACATCCTAAAACAACCATTTATTTCAAAGCATTAGAACACTAACACATAAAGTAACTTGACTATTTAGAGTATTTGCTCTAAAAATTAATTAATCGCTAATTTGGATATGGTCGTGCGACATGAATAGTCAGACAAAAACAACTTCAATGACACCACATTCTTTTGATCACCAGCATCTCAACAATATGTTGGAACAGCAGAAACAAGCGTATTTACGTTACCCATTGCCTACAGCGAAGGAACGTATTGACCGTTTGGCTCGGCTTAAGCGTATCTTAGTTAAGTATCAAGATCAATTTGCTGATGCAATTAATCAAGACTATGGTAACCGTTCTATCGGTGAAACCAAGATTGGTGAGTTGCTCACATGTCTTGAACACATCAAATATTATAGCAAGCATTTGACAGACTGGATGAAACCATCCAAACGCCATGTCGGAATTATTCATCAACCTGCAAAAGCATGGGTGCAATATCAACCGCTTGGTATCGTCGGCATTATTACGCCATGGAACTACCCACTGCTTCTTTCTATAGGCCCACTGATTTGTGCTTTGGCTGCGGGCAACCATGCCATGATCAAAATCTCGAGTGCCTCTGCGGCATTCGGTGATGTGCTAGAAAAAGCTCTCGCAGAAGCATTTCCTCAAGAATTGGTCGCAGTCGTCAACGGTGGTGGCCCAATTTCAGATGCGTTTAGTCACCTTGCCTTCGACAAAATGATTTTTACTGGCTCGACCAATGTCGGTAAAACCGTCATGGCGGCAGCGTCTGAAAACTTAGTTCCGGTGATTTTAGAATTAGGCGGAAAGTCACCTGTATTGGTTCATCCGTCTATTGACCTTGCAGATGTCGCACAGCGTCTTGCGGTTGGTAAACTTTGGAATGCAGGTCAAACTTGTGTTGCACCTGACTATGTGTTCTTACCTCGTGGTAAAACAGCTGAATTTTTAGATCACTATAAAGTGTGCGTTGAAGCCATGTACCCAAGTATTGCCCAAAATCAGGACTACACCTCGATTATTAATGACAAGCAGTACAACCGCCTACAAGGTTATTTAGAAGATGCGCGTGATCAAGGCGCACAAATCATCAGTTTTAACCCACAAAATGAAGATGTGGACGCTGTACGTAAAATTGCACCGACTGTTTTAACGGGTGTCACTCCAGACATGCAAATTATGCAGCATGAAATCTTCGGTCCGATCCTTCCGATCATGGAATATGATCAAATTGACGAGGTTATTGCTTTTATTAATAGCCGTCCTCGTCCACTTGCTTTATACTATTTCGACTTTGATCAGGCACGTGCCGACTATGTCGCAACACGTACCCATTCAGGACATTTCGGACAAAACACGGTATTAACCCATGTTGCTCAAGATGACCTGCCGTTTGGCGGTGTGGGGGCTTCGGGTATGGGGAAATATCATGGTCCAGAAGGTTTCTTCAGTTTGTCGCATGAACGCTCGGTGATGTCGAATCCAAAACTGTATAGTTTGAAATTCATTCTTCCACCGTTCAATAAGCCGATCCACAAACTGATTTCGAAGACACTTCTTCGATAAACGATCAAGGCATGAACGATCACACTAGGTGATCGTTCGTTTTATGCAAAATCGCTTGTCTTTTAAGCGCATTTTTGATATAAAACGCCCCTTGAATGAATTCAATGTTTTTTTTGACTGGCCATACAGATTTGCTGTTGGCTAAATCAATGGAGTTACACCATGTCTAAGGTTTGCCAAGTTACCGGCAAGCGTCCAGTCGTTGGTAACAACGTCTCACACGCCAACAACAAAACTAAACGCCGGTTCGAGCCGAACCTGCATCACCACCGTTTTTGGTTAGAAAGCGAAAAACGTTTCGTACGTCTTCGTCTAACTACTAAAGGTATGCGTATTATCGACAAATTGGGCATCGAAAAGGTTGTTGCTGACCTACGTGCTCAAGGTCAAAAGATCTAAGGAGCTACGAACATGCGTGATAAAATTCGCCTAGTTTCTTCTGCTGGTACAGGTTATTTCTACACTACCACTAAGAACAAACGTACTATGCCGGAAAAAATGGAAATCAAAAAATTTGATCCAAAAATCCGTCAACACGTAATTTTCAAAGAAGCTAAAATCAAATAATTTTAGTTTTTTGAAAAAAACGACCTGCTTAGGTCGTTTTTTTTTGCATTTTTTTTATTCGAATTGCTAAACTTTCAAAATGCTTTTGGCACTTTTTGTGCTTGTCTTTTTTACCCTTAACTTAGGCTTAAGGAGTTTTTAGTGCCTCATGATGTAGAACTCATAATATTACTTGCTGTTGGCTTTGGTTTTGCCTTAATTTTTGGCTATATAGCTGCGCGCCTGCGACTTCCTCCCCTCATCGGCTATCTGATTGCCGGTATTATTATTAGCCCAAATACGCCTGGAGTAGTTGGTGACATCCATCTCGCTAACCAGCTGGCAGAACTCGGTGTCATGTTCCTGATGTTTGGCGTGGGTATGCACTTTTCACTCAATGATTTGATGCAAGTCCGTCGTATTGCCCTCCCCGGTGCCATTTTACAAATTGCAGTGGCGACCTTACTAGGTATGGGAATTTCCATGCTTTGGGGCTGGAGCATGGGCTCAGCCTTAGTGTTTGGCTTAAGTTTGTCGTGTGCAAGTACTGTCGTTCTACTCAAAGCCTTAGGTGATCGCGGTTTACTCAACTCCGTCAATGGTAAAATTGCCGTGGGTTGGCTCTTGGTTGAAGATTTGGTGATGGTTTTGGTCCTGGTCCTTCTGCCTGCTACTGCCGTACTGCTTGGCGGCCAACCGCTCACAGAAAGCAGTGCTGATGAAAATATTTGGCTGACCTTAGGTCTAACTTTACTCAAAGTTGCTGGCTTTATTGCCTTCATGCTGATCATTGGTAAACGTTTAGTGCCAATGATTATGCAAGTGGTTGCACGCTTAGGCTCACGTGAATTATTCACGCTCACTGTGGTTGCAGCAGCCGTGTCTATTGCCTTTGGTGCCTACAAGGTATTTGGTGTATCCATGGCACTGGGCGCATTTTTTGCCGGTATGGTGGTCAAAGAGTCTGACTTTAGTCACCGTGCAGAAGAAGAAACCCTTCCGCTTCGTGAAATTTTTTCGATTCTGTTTTTCGTCTCCGTCGGCATGCTGTTTGATCCACGGATCTTGATTGAACAACCGCTTCACGTCTTAGCTGTGGTCGGTATTATCATGATTGGTAAGACCATCGCTGCAATGGCATTAGTATTGTTCTTCCGCTACCCCATCAATACCGCATTAACCGTTGGGGCAAGCTTGGCGCAAATTGGTGAGTTCTCATTTATTTTGGCGACCTTGGGTGTATCTCTAAACCTCCTTTCTATGGAAGGACAAAACCTGATACTGGCAGGTGCATTAATCTCGATTACGCTGAATTCATTTGTATTTTCTGCAATCGAGCCTATGCAGCGACTCATCCGTGAGCGCTCGAATTTGGCCCGTTTACTGGAACGTAGTAGTGACCCATTAGCCATGTTGCCTGATGAGGTCTCACAGGATTATCTACGTGATCAGGTGGTACTGATTGGTCATGGTGAAGTCGGTCGTCGCATTACCCGTGAATTAATGAATGAAAACATTAAAGTGGTTATTGCTGAAGAAAATCGTGAAATCGTGGAAAACTTACGGGAAAAAGGCATCGCTGCGGTATCCGGTGTGGCAACAGAACCCGGCGTTTTAATTCAAGCCCATATTCAACACGCACGCCTTTTGGTCATTTCACCTATGGATATTTTAGATATTCATAAAATTGTCGACATTGCCAAAATGCTGAATCCGTCTATCCAAGTATTGGTTTGTGCGGAAAGCAAAGAAGAAGCTGAAGTCATTCGTCGCGACAATGTCGGTGAGGTTTATTATGCCAAAGAGGAAATGGCGAAAAATATGAGCAATCATATTTTAAATCAAATCCAAATTGCCCATCATCAAACACCGACACACTAAGTGCCTAAATAAAACGCTTAGGGGCGATACAAAAAAGGCGATGCATTTAAGCATCGCCTTTTTTAAACTGATAAAATTCAGCATTTTCAAAATTACAAATAATTGAATTTAAAATATATATTGATAAAATTAGCACCAAACAAAGCATCATTTTAAAAACTTCAAACAAGATAAACATGTTCAGTCTCTATTTAGGCTTTGCCATTATTTTAATTGGCGGTCTGGGCTTTCTCATCGCTGCATTTAAAACCAGTATTTTATGGGGACTGGGCTGTCTATTCTTTTATCCCATTTCCATCGTCTTTCTGATTTTGTATTGGCAAGATGCCAAAAATCCATTTTTCTTACAGCTCATCGGGGTCTTCATTGTATTTTTAGGATCGATGCTGATCTCACCTGCTGAATTGGGCAAAGTCTAAGTGCCATTTTGAGTATAAAAAAACGCACCAAAAGGTGCGTTTTCATCAACATGATCCACAAAATCAGCAGCTATATGATTAGCTCATATATTTTGGCTTTTCATCAACCACTTCGGCATGCCATTCATCCACTTGTTTTTCTAACAAACCAAACAATGCAGCCTGAATCATTTGCTGAGCGATCACACTCATTTGATCGCCCAAAATATTGCGTAATTCTTCATTGAATTGGATAGTCACCAAAGGCTCTTTTTCTGAGCCTGCATTACGCAATGCCAACTCACCACCTTCCAATTGAACCAGCTCTAAAATTGCTTCCTGGTTCCCAAAGAGTTCTTTCAACTGTTCTATAGACATATATCCCTCCATGCGCAACATGGTGATAAAGGCATCTGCACTTTGTATTACTTAGATAATCTTATATCGGGTTAAATAAATTTATTTCAAGTAGCAATAGTCCGATTAGAATTCCACCATCTCGTTACGAAATCCATCAATCAATTGGGTTAGATCACGATGCCATTCACGCAAAATAGCGGTATCTGGCAACCATGCTTGTGGTGTTTGGGTAACTTTAATAATTAAATTTGAAGACGTTTCATCTTCTGGCTCTGGTGCAGACGGTTCAGGTGCATACTGACACATACGATGTGCGCGTTTCAGCTCTGCAATAAAGCCCTGCTTTGCCAATTGCTGCATAACAGTCACTTCAGGTGATACCTGACCTTTTTCAGCCATCAGCGTTTCAATCGACTTTAACGTGGGCGCAGGCTCATTTAAACGATAGTAACGCACCAACTCTTGTAAAAACGCAAGTACTGCACCATGCAAATGAAAAACCGCTGCTTCGCGATAAGCCTGAGCTTGTTGAACATGATCGGTCTGCTCGGCTTGCTGACATGCAAGACGGCTAAAATATAACTTTTGATTGGTACGATCAGCATGAAAGCGAGCAACACGAGACATGAACAATTCCCTAAATTTTGGCGTTTTTCTACATGAATAAGCTTAAACGGATTTTTAGGAAATTCACAATAAATATTATGGATGATCGATTTCAATTAAATAAATGTCACGCTTGGCAGGAACAGGCATATCCCAATCAATCATCCTGATATTTTCCAGACGCCAAGCCCAGTACCCTGCTGCCCAATATGTCGCCTGCGCTTGCTCTACCTCTGTTTCAGTCCATGCATGAACGTCATATACATCGACCTTCGCCACTGCACGTCCAATATCTTCATCTCCGCTTTCATGTAAGTAGCGTTGATTTTCCACGATCACTAAATCTTTTAAAGGCAAATGTTCGGGCTGCCATGAGCGGACTTCAAGCGTTTTAAGCCCACACGCAATGTTCGAACCAGATGGCGCAACAATAGACAAAGCCGAGTAGCGTTTTTTCATAGATCACCGATAAAAAAAGGAGCGTTACGCTCCTTTTTAAATTTATGCTTTAGGCTTATCTTCAGCCGCTTTTACGCGAATACCCGCACCTTTGACTTTCAAAGTATTCAGGCCTTTAATCGCTTTTACAGCTTCACGACCATTTGGCATTTCGACAAAACCAAACCCTTTCGATTTACCTGTGCTTGCATCCATAACAACAACAGCAGACTCTACTGCGCCAAATGGTTTAAACAGTTCAACCAATTCTGCTTCAGTAACTGAACGCTCTAAGTTACGTACTAAAATTTTCATTCAATCTTCCAAATAGACAGCATCATCAAAAAGCATTTGTCTATTTTGCTTTTTAACTTGCATGTAAATCACGTCAAAAATCTATTTTAATCGAGATCGATACCAAAATCTAAATTAATCGATTTTCTTTCGATTAAGGCACTTTTTACGGTTTGCTGACGGGTTTTATAGTGTGTTTCCAAACTACATAAATTTCGAGTTAAATCATTCATAAAGTAACTTTCTACTTTACGGCCTTGCTCATCGACAGTTTCACGTGCCCAGTGGTTCAAGTTTTGCTTGGTCAAAATCAATTCATTTTGCGCACGTGTCAGCGCCACATATAACACGCGACGTTCTTCTTCCACTTCATCGAAATTACCTTGGGCACGTGCATGTGGATATTGCCCTGGTGTGACATTCGCCACATAACAGACTTTTTGCTCCGTTCCTTTTGCCGAATGAATGGTAATTAAAGTCACGACATCACTGTCAGATTGGCGTTCAATTTCAGAAATGGAAACTGGATCAAGGACATATTCTTCTAAGAATTCACTCAACTGCGTATGTTTGGATGCCAATTGTTTCACCAGATCAAAATCACCGACACGGCGATTCCAATCTTTTTTATAGTTCTCTTCCAGCTGCTCAGAAATCGCTTGAACAGCCAAGCTTACACATTCTTTGACCTGATCTTTCAACACCGACATTTGCTTCATCATCAGAATCGCTTGGTCAGGCACTTTGCCAAATTTTTCCAACTTGGTTGCAATGGCTTGCATTTCTGGCTCAAGTAAAATCTGCTGCGATAACTTACTCGCACCGACATCACCCACACCATTCCACAAGGTTAAAAAGCGCATCCACGCGATATCATCTAAAGGATTGGCCACTACACGCAGCACACTGAGCAAGTCTTTTACATGGGCTGTTTCAAGTAATTTCATGCCGCCAATAAAGCGATACGGCACGTTTGCGGCAATACAAGCTGCTTCAATATGACGGGCGGCAAAGCTTGAACGCACAAGCACCATATGATCCGACCATTTGCTGCCTTCGAGGTAATGACGCTCTTTAATGTCGATGGCAATCCATTTGGCTTCATCAAACTCATTCGGGAAAATATGCATTTTCGGCTTAATCCCTTCACCACGATAGGCATCTAAGCGTTTGTCATATTTAATTTCGCTTTCATCCAACAACCAATTCGACAGGTCTAAAATTTCTTGGGTTGAACGATAATTTTTTTCAAGTTTAAAAATCTGTGCGTCGGGTACCCGCTCTTTGAAATGATGAATATTTTCAAAGTCTGCACCACGGAAGCCGTAAATGGACTGTGCATCATCGCCGACACAGAACAAGCTGACACGTTCCTTTAGTGGCTCAAGTAACGCCCATTGCAGCGGATTGGTATCCTGCATTTCATCAACCAACATGTAGCGACAAATCGAAGCGACATAATCGACCAGTCCATCTGATTCCGCCAAGGCTTTTGCCACAATTGCCAAGATATCGTCATAATCTAAAAAACTACGCGCACGTTTACGGGCTTCGTATTCTTTCATGATATCCGCGATTTGATCTTTCAACGCAAAATACTCAGGCATTTGCTTTTCCATGGCAATGCTGAGTTTTTGGCGCGTATTCCGTGCAAAGGAATACAGATCACAGAGTTCTTTCGGCTTAGGCAAGTGATTGGGGTTTTTCTTATCATCACGACCACGAATCAGGCGGAACATCATGAGCTGATCATCACGATCAATAACCGAAAACTGCTCTAGGCCAAAGGCTTTTGGAATGCGGCGCAATAGGTACATACAAAAGGTGTGAAAGGTTGATGCACGTAACCCTTTGGCTTGCTCACCCAGAGCCAGCTCCACACGAGCGACAATTTCACTGGCCGCACGGCGAGTAAAAGTCAAAATTTGAATTTGATTGGCAGGCACGCCTTGATCAATTAAATAAGCTGCACGCGCCACGATGGTTTTGGTTTTACCACAACCTGCTCCTGCCAAAACCAAGCTATGCTGTGCTTCTGTTGTTGCGGCTTGTTTTTGTTGAGGATTTAATTCATCAATCAGGTTGGCTAAACTCATGGTGTCTCATCGTGCTATGTGAGTTGGTAGTTTAACAGAGCTATAGATAAATTATGAGTTTTACAATCTAGTAAGAAATCTTGATTACCAACAAAGTGCAACACTTTATAGAATTAATTTCATTTAATAATGCCACTTGCTATCGAAAGTTTTTCAATAGTTTCGCAGTTTTTTTCAAAAGTCGTTCCTGATAAATTCTGAATTGCTAGTTGAAAAGGTAATATTTCATTTTTCAAATTATTTGCTAGATGCCCAGCATCTTGAATCTGTTTATTTTCTAAAGCTAATTTATACATTGCAAGTTTTGAGTCCCAAACCTTACATGTTAATAAATTGCTTTTTACAGTTGCCTCAAACGAACTTTCAGAATTTAACTTCTTTAGTGCTGCCTGATCTCTAGCAAGTTCATTTTTATAATTCTTATAATTTACATTAAATTCCGCTTCAGAAATTCTTTCTGCATAAATCGGTGTGCTCATAAACACTATTGAGAGAATTATTATTGGTTTCATAAATTTCATTTGTTTAATAATTAAAGAAAAACAATAGATCTCTTTCATAAATCAAAAAACGATCTTCTTTTTGGTTAATATTTGCACTCCGGATTTCTTAGCATTCGTGCATAATCTGCGGATGAAATACATCGATTCAAACAAGCTTTCTGATCCTCAGTTCAAGCGATACACAGGCATCTCATGGTCAACTTTCTATTTGATGGTTGAGCAATTGAAGAAACATGTCCCTGCCAAAGGCAGACCGCCCAAGTTAAGCCTGGAAGACCAGGTTCTGCTCTGTCTAAGCTATTGGCGGGAATACCGAACCTTATTTCACGTTGCGACGAGCTACGGGGTTTCAGAGCCCACAGCCTCAAGAATTGTCCGTCATGTTGAAGACTGCCTGATTCGGTCCAATCTCTTTAATTTACCCAAAGATTTACCCGAGGGCGAAGGCATCGATTGGAATGTTGTGATCGTGGATGCCACAGAAATTCCAATCCAAAGGCCTAAAAAAACAGAAGAAAAGCTATAGCGGCAAGAAAAAGACCCACACTTTCAAAGTACAGGCCATCATTCATTATCAAACTCAAAAAATCCTGAGTTTATGTACGAGTCGTGGTGCCGTACATGATTTCGAACTCTTCAAACGTAACTTGAATCAGATTCCTGCAGGTGCATTTATCCTTGCGGATAAGGGTTATCAGGGAATTTATACAGTGTATCCAAATAGCTTGTTGCCATTAAAAGCAAAGAAGCGCTGTAAACTGGATTCCGAACTAAAAATCTATAATCAGGAAATCAATAAAAGAAGAATTGGAATTGAGCATGTATTTGGCAGTTTGAAAACCTTCAAAATTCTTGCTGAGCGATATCGCAATCGAGGCAAAAGACTAGCATTGAGATTCAATCTAATTGCTGGAATTTATAACTTGGAGCTGAGTGAAAAACGACTTATGAAAGAAATCTAATACTACAAAATAAACAAAGCTATTAGGGTGTGTTGACATTTACAGCCGATAAATTGAGCTAAAGAGGCAACCATATAAATATACAAGCTAAAGCAACAGCGCTTTGATAGTTACGTTTTAGCTTATCGTATCTTGTGGCAATTCCTCTAAATTGTTTTAATCTACAAAATGCATTTTCAACTAAATGTCTGATTTTATACATATACCAGTCCATATCATCATTGCTAGATTTGGCATTTGATCTTCGAGGAATGTTTGCTTTCGTATTACTTTCTCTAATTTTCTTTCTGAAACTTTCTGAATCATAGCCTTTATCTGCACATAGCATTTCTGACTCTGTTAAATCTAATTTTGATACAAGATCAGGTGCAACCTTAATATCATGTGAAGTTCCATCTGAAATAATAAATTCAATAGGATTACCATTTGAATCGATTGCTAAATGTATTTTTGAACTATTACCACCAATACTTTTGGAAATACTTTGATTCTTAATACCAGCTGAATGTTGATGCGCTCGTACATGGCTCCCATCGATAAAAATCCACTCTTTATCAGCATGCTGGCTGAATAATTTAAAAATATTCATAAACTTACTATTTTTAGACCATCGATTATATTTCTTAAAAATAGAATTTGATTTACCAAACTCTTGAGGTAAATCACGCCAAGGACAGCCTGTTCTAATTCGAAATAAAATCGCTTCAATAAAATTCCGTAAATTTAATTTGAGATAAATATTAAAGTGACGGAAAATAGCAAGTAACTTGGACCAGTGTTGATCATTTAGCATTGTTCGAGGCATAGCGAGTGTAAAATTGGGTTTGGCGATTTAATTTTACTATCTCGCTATTTTTTTAATCAACAAATGTCAACAGACCCTAGTCTTTTATTATAAAAAAATCATTACTAAAATTTCAGTCCCTTATAATATTGTATCTACATCTAATAGCCCTAACCACATTCTTGCAACACCATTCTAAATTTCTCTTACCATTTTTTAATGCATCTTCCAACTTACAATCTGGTGGATTAATCCCAACAATCTGTGTGAAACCTAAATCATAAAGTTCTGTTATTTCCTCACCCACTAGACCAGCAAAGGCGATCACGGGTTTATTAAACTTTTTTGCAACCTGCGCCACACCAAATGGTGTTTTACCTAACTTGGTTTGATGATCAATTTTCCCTTCACCTGTCAGCACATAATCTGCCTGTGCTATTTTTTCCTTCAACTGAGTTTGTTCAATGACCAATTCCACACCTGATTGCATCGATGCACCTGCAAAAGCCATCAACCCAAAACCTAATCCACCTGCAGCACCTGCACCTGCTACATCACGTAAAGCACAACCCAGAGTCGCTTCAACCACATCGGCATAATGACTGAGGTTCTGATCTAACTGACGCACCATCTCCTGCGTTGCGCCTTTTTGCGGGCCAAAGATATGGGATGCACCATTTTCACCACATAGTGGATTAATGACATCGCTGGCAATGATGATCTCTGTGTACGTTAAACGTGAGTCAAGCTGCGTCAAATCAAGACTATTAATTTGATCCAGGTAACCACCACAAACTGCTATTTCGAAGCCATTTTCATCTAAAAATTGCGCCCCCAAGGCCTGCGCCATACCTGCACCGCCATCATTGGTCACACTCCCGCCCAAGCCAATGATAATTTTACTTACTCCAAAGTCTAGAGCAGCCTTGATCATTTCGCCCGTACCATAAGTTGACGTCAGTAATGGATTTCGCTGAGCCATATCGACAAGATGAATTCCATTGGCTTTTGCCATTTCAATCACTGCGGTTTTTCCACCGTCGATCAAACCGAAATATGTCGTCACACCTTGATTGGGCAAAGGACCTGTAAGCGCTATCGTCACTTTTTGACCGTCGCAAGCACTGAGCAACGCATCTACAGTTCCCTCACTGCCATCTGCCATTGGCACAGCGATGACATTTGCGTCAGGTATGAGCTTTAAAATTGCACGCTGCATCGCGTCACAGGCTTGTTGAGCACTCATACTTTCTTTAAATGAATCGGGCGCAAGAACAAAAGTGGTCATCTAAATGCTCAAAATAAAACTTGTCCTCAACCATAACGGTTTTAAAATAGCAGGTATATCTAAAAACATCAGAAAGGCTCGAAATGTCACGAATCAATCTAGGTCAGTCTGCACCTGAACAGTATAAAAAAGTTGCAGAACTTGATGCACTGGCAATGCAAAAAATAAATGAGTCTGGCCTAAGTGAAGGTTTAGCCCATTTACTGAAATTACGTGCATCCCAAATCAACGAATGTGCATTCTGTATTCGCATGCATGCGCAAGATGCACTTAAAACAGGTGAAAGTATTGAACGCATTAGCCTACTCAATGCATGGCGTGAAACTGCGTACTACGATGAAAAAGAACGTGCAGCTTTGAGCTTGATCGAAGCAATTACATTGATTGCCGAAGGCCAAGTTCCCGATGCAGTTTATGAAGATGCTTTGCCCTTTTTAACAGATGAACAAATCAGTGCCGTGGAATGGCTGGCTATTGTGATCAACACATGGAACCGAATTGCAATTAGTAGCCGCTATAGCGTTAAACCTTAACGGGTTGTACACATTAAAAGTGAATAAAAAAAGAGTGCCTCAGCACTCTTTTTTTATTTATCAGATCCGCAAGAGGTTTACTGCTCTGCTGAGCTTTTCGGCACTTCACGTCGAATATAAGAAGCCAAAGTAAGGTAGTTGACCCCTTGGAATAAAATATCAACCGCCAAGAATAATCCTAATACCCAAAATGGCGCATCAGGCGACATCAAAATGATCCCCCCCGTAATCAAGGTCAATAGACCTGAAAATAGCGTCCATCCCCAACCTTGAAATGCTCGAAATAGCACAGCATTAAAGATACGAATGACCCCTGCAATAATCAAGATGATCGCCAATAAATTAGTTAGGACAATGGCCGTTTTAACAGGCGTTGTAAAGGCATAATAGCCTGCGACCAAATACAGCACACCAAATAGTGCCCAGAACCAGCGGTAACCGCCTTCAAAAATTTTAAATGCTGCAATGAAATGGATTACGCCACCTAACATCATCAGCACACCAAAAATATAAATCACCGTAAGTGTCGCAAATGGCAAAGCTGCCAAAAGGACCAATCCGAAGACCACCAATAAAGCACCTAAACCGAGATACCACTTACGGTTTTCATGGAGCTGACTGCGAATTAAATCGTTGCCTACTGTTCTCATGTTTTTTCTCAAGTTATTCGTTATTCAATGGATTATGCAACTTCATGATGAAGAAAAATGAAAGAAAAGTCCAAATCTTATCCACACTGCCAATTGAAACTGTGGATAAAATACGCTTTATCCACATTATTTGTTCCATCCCACTTCAATCGCTGTGACGTCATTCACCACAGTATCAGCTAAATCTTCAGGCATTTTACTTTGCGTCTGTGAGGTAGGAATATGCCCTGCCATTAATTCAGCTTTGCTTTGTGGAAACAAAGGCTGCCGCTGGGGCTCTGCATAACCGACAGGGAAGATTGGCTGACCTGTGGCCAAATCATACTTATCCGTTGCACCAAAAGCGTGTAATAACTCATGGGCTAAAACGATTTTATTCTGCGCAGTCTGTTTATTCGATGCAAATAAATTCACCGATCCAATTCGACCATTTTCCAAAGCTGTGGAATGTTTAAGTTCTTTGGTTTGAGTCGGATCGTAATAATTTAAAAATAGCGTCACACTCGAAACACCATCTACATTTTCATGCTGCTGCCAAGCATAGTAGCGGAATTTCAAACTCCATAAGATAACGTCCAACATGCCAGCATCATTGGGTACTTTGGGAGGTAAAACTTTCAGCTCACGACCTAACTTAAAATACACATAAGTCGGTTGTCCTCGGTATTTCTGTGCCGTCGTTTGTAAATATTGTTGAACATCGTTTAAATCATTGACAGAAAGCTGCTGTATATAAGCTTGTGTGCTCTCTCGACCATCTGCATTAATTGGATGTAACAATACAAAGATCGGTTTACTCCAGTCTTGATTTTTGTCTTTATAGGCATTGACTGCGACAACCAATAAAATCAACAATAAACACAGTACCCGAATTTTTTTCCACATTTTAAATCGTACTCTGCTTTTTTATCTTTCTTAAATACATTTGACTCATTTCTATTTTTGTTTCAAATAAATTTAGCGTTTTAATTAGTCCAGATAATTTTGCTCGACCGTAGTTTCTAGAATCAAAGTCAGGTTTGACTGCGCTGATATATTGCCCAACCATACTTAAATTGGCCCATCCATTTTCATCCGCATTATCTTTCACAGCTTTATAAATCAAATTTAAAGTGGGTTTATCAATGATTTCAGTGATTGTATTCTCTTTAATCTGCACAGATGGCTTTGGTTCACTTACTTTTGTATTTTCAATGACTTCTTTAATTGGTGAATTAATAAGATCTTCTTCAGTATTTTTTAGCTCATTATCTTGCAGTAAGTTTTCAACATAAATAAATTTATCACATGCTTTTTTAAATGCCTCTGGCGTCGACTTTTTTCCAAAACCGTAAACACTTAGCCCATTTTCACGAATTCTAGATGCTAAAGGGGTAAAATCACTGTCGCTTGAAACAATACAAAAGCCATCCAATGCACCTGCATACAGCAAATCCATCGCATCAATGATCAAAATCATATCCGTTGCATCTTTGCCCTTTGTGTAAGCAAACTGCTGAACAGGTGTGATGGCATGTGGAAGTAAGACTTCACGCCAATTTTTTAAGGTTTCGCTGCTCCAATCTCCATAAACTCGTTTAACACTTGCGATTCCATATTTTGCAACTTCTTCCAACACATATGGAATAGCATTGATCGATGAGTTATCCGCATCTATGAGTACAGCAAACTTTTTCGTTTGAATTTCCACTATTCCCCCCAATCATTTTTATCATTTAAATTTTGATTAATTCTGACATAAAAAATGCCGACTGAAGTCAGCACTTTATTGGTTTTAAAACTTAAGCCTCAACCCACTTACCGTCTTGGTACACCAAAGACCATTTGGTTTGCTTGCCTTCAGCATTTTCAGAACCAATATATTGCGCTTGGTTCTTACGGCTGAATTTCACCAATGTAGGATTTCCTTCAGGATCGACATCCGGTGCTTGCAAGATGAACTGATACTTTGCATCCAACTGATCTGCGACAGAACGTAGTTCAGCCACTTTCGGTGCACGAGTTTCACGAACTTTCGGGAACTTACTTGCAGCTAAGAATAAACCTGCTGCGCCATCACGAAGGACAAAGAAGTCATCATGTTTGGTTGAGCGTAAGTGTTCCATTTTTATTGGATCTACACGTGGAGGTGCCGGCTGACCGCTCTTCAACACTTTACGTGTATTATCACAGCTATTACATGCAAAGTATGGACCGAAACGGCCTGTCTTCAATTGCATTTCGCCATCACATTTGTCGCACGGAATGGTTGGGCCATCATACCCTTTGATTTTGAACTCACCTTCTTCAAGCTCAAAACCAGCACAGTCTGGGTTATTACCACAGATATGCAACTTACGACCGCCATCAATCACATAGCTGTCCATGGCTGTTTCACAGATTGGACAGCGTTTTTTCGACATTAAATCTGCTGTTTCAGCCGAGTCATCGTCAGACAGTGCAGCCAATGATTCTACAGGTGTCAGGTTTAAAGTTCCCTTACAACGCTCTTTAGGCGGTAAGTTATAACCTGAACAACCCAAGAACACTCCTGTAGTCCCTGTACGAATCTGCATCGGACGATCACATTCTTTACAGTGCACCGCATCCACTTCTACAGGTAAATTACGGCGCATGCCATTTTCACCCTGAGCTGTGGTTAAGCGTGTTTTAAAATCACCGTAGAAGCTATTGAGTAACTCTTTCCAGTTACGATCACCATCGGCGACTTTATCCAGCTGGCCTTCAAGGTCTGCCGTAAATGCATAGTTCATCAAGTTATTAAAGTTTTCATCGAGACGGTCTGTCACGATTTCACCCATTTTCTCGGCGAACAACCGACGGTTATCGAGCTTCACATAACCACGGTCTTGAATGGTTGAGATAATCGCAGCATACGTCGATGGACGACCAATCCCTTTTTTCTCAAGCTCTTTGACCAATGATGCTTCAGTGAAGCGCGCAGGTGGTTTAGTAAAGTGTTGAGATGGATCTAATTTTTCAAGCTTGAGTACTTCCCCAACTTTTACAGCAGGTAGCAGTACATCATCATCCGATTTGTTTTGGCCACGCACTTTAGTGAAACCATCAAAGACCAATGTACGGCCTTTGGCTTTGAGTTCAACACCATTGGCATTGACTAAAATCGTTGATGATAAATATTCTGCAGGGGTCATTTGACATGCAACGAACTGACGCCAGATCAGGTCATAAAGACGCTGCGCATCACGCTCTACACCCACCAAACTATCGCCTTTTAGCGCAACATTTGATGGACGAATCGCTTCATGGGCTTCTTGCGCACCAGCTTTATTGCCATAGCGATTTGGTTTAACCGGTAAATATTTTTGTCCAAACTCAGTTTCAATATGACCACGAACCATATTTACAGCGTCATCACTCAAGAATGTTGAGTCTGTACGCATATAAGTAATAAAGCCGGCTTCATATAACCGCTGTGCCAACATCATGGTTTTCTTCACAGAAAAACCTAAACGTGTACTTGCTGCTTGTTGCAATGTAGACGTGATGTATGGCGCACTTGGATTAACCTTGGTTGGTTTGTCTTCACGTGCTGAAACTGTGTAGTCGGCATCTTTAATCAGGTTCAATAAAGCATCCGTTTCAGCTTTATTGTGCAGTTTTAAAGTCTTGCCATTTTGCTTCACCGCTTCTAAGCGGATATCGTCTTTCTTCGACTTGGTATCTGCAAAAACTTGCCAAAATTCTTCTGGAATGAAGGCACGAATTTCACGTTCACGCTCAACCACAAGTTTAACAGCCACAGATTGCACACGACCTGCCGATAGACCACGGGCGATTTTTTCCCATAAGAGTGGCGAGATCATAAAGCCCACAATACGGTCGAGGAAACGACGGGCTTGCTGAGCATTGACTTTATCTGTATCGAGGCGAGAAGGATGTTTAAACGCTTCTTGGATGGCATTTTTGGTAATTTCGTTGAACACCACGCGTTGATAACGTGAGTCATCACCGCCAATGACTTCTTTTAAATGCCAAGCAATCGCTTCTCCTTCCCTATCCATATCCGTTGCGAGATAGACCTCGTCAACTTGCGATGCAAGCTTTTTCAGTTCCGCAACAACATGTTCTTTGCCCGGTAGGACTTCGTACTGTGCCTTCCAGTCATTTTCAGGGTCTACACCCATACGATTAACCAAAGCTTTTTGTGCTTTTTTGGCTTTTTCAGCTTCAGTTAATTTTGCACGAGTTACTGGCTTTTTCTCTGCTGTTTTACTCGAGCCGCCTGTAGGTAAATCACGGACATGACCCACCGATGATTTTACGATGTAATCAGAGCCCAAATATTTATTGATTGTTTTCGCTTTTGCAGGCGATTCCACAATCACTAACGCACGCTTTTTCCCAGCATCGGCAGATTTTGCTGTGGTACTTTTAGATGTGGACCGAGGAGCGTTCGCCATAGTTAACCATCATTCCTGTTTAATAGGTTTTTTAAAATTTAAAGTTCAGCCAATGAATGTAAAAATGCTTTCATATCTTCAAGCTGTGTGGCTCTTAAGTCAGATTCTTCGTTCCAATAGAGTCCTACACAGTTTGCCTGCATATCAATAGCATAAATGCCCTTTAATGTAATGGCTAAATCCTTGAACTTGTCATCACCATGTACCAGTTCAAGTTTGTCATCGACCACTAAAGCACGCATTAAAGGCAAACGCGCATCTGGAATCAGCACACTGTAATACGCCACCATACTGGCACGTTTTTCAGAAGCCATTGGAATCTTGGTCCAAGCAGGTGCAGCCACTAAACGTGGGTGCAGCCCCATCTTACGCGCCTTCTCGCGCATAATGCCTAAGGCTTTTTCTCTAGGATTTACTCGAAGTCCAAAAATCGACCCAAGTACAAAGACCACAATAAAAACAGTAACCCAGATTCCAGTATTTTCCATAGCACAACCTTTATATTCCTTTATTAGAGTTGCATAAGCGCAATATAAAACGCAAGTTCACTCGATAAAATTAATTCAGGAACATCTCGTGGCTATACAGCACTTCGTGACCATTCCAATAGATATATCCTTTTTCGATCAACTCTTTAAGTAATAGTCGAACATCAGATTGTGGGAACATTTGCTCCAATAAATCACGTAAGGCGTAGATATCTTTTGGTTTATCTGACTTTAATTCATGCAATTTTCGGATCACTTCCATTTGCACAGGATCAATCTTATTGAAATTTTTAAATAAGCCTTGCTGTGCAGCCTGAATCATCGATGCCGTATCATCAGTATTTGAGGTTTGTTCTTCGAGTGAAGCAGTAAATGCATTCAGGTCTGTTTTTATCGGCAATGCTGTTTCAGCAGTCGTATTTAAATCTAGCTGCACCCATTGTTTGAGTACTTTTTTTCGAATCGAAATTTGCTCATCAAAGCGTTTGACGATTTTTAGATTGATCAACATACCGACCAAATGCTGAGCTTTTTCGCTAGAGACTTGCAAAATATTCATCAATGAGTTTTTCAGTTTATCCAAACTGTTGGGTTTGCCACTGAGTTTTTCCAGACCATCACAATAGTGTTTAATCAGTAATAAATCAGGTTTATTCCGAATGGTTTCTAGGTCAGGAATTTTATACTTCACTTTATGTGAAACTTCTTGTTCTGACTGAATTTGAATGAGATGTGCACTGAGTCCAGAGCCATCCAATTGTTCCATCAGTAATTCAATATCAGGCATTGCTGAAATGACTTCAATATGCGCATCTGGATCCATCAAGGCCATCAGTTGCCCCACAATCACCGCATATTCAAATTCTTTTTGCGGTGTTTCTGGAATATCCAAAACCACCAATTGACCACTCGCGATCCACCCTGCAATTTCAGTCAAATCTTCAAGTGCATATTCAAATTTTCCGCTGCAGCTAAACACATACAAAGTACTGTAATGTTCAATGATATTGCGCAATAGATTTGCTGTGGGCGGGTTATTTTCCAAATCTAGCAGGACAACTTTTTGACTCATGAGATGAAATAATGGGTTTCGATCAGCAGATGCGGTGCATTAGACCTGTCACGCTGCAAAAGGTCAAATAAATTTACACCAATCCACAGCTTTGGCGCTGATTCGTCATCTGCCTGTCATTCAATAGTGACATTAATAATGCGGTGGGCGGTTGGTCATTGGGTCAAATGCCGCAATACCTTCAGATAAATCTGCCGATTCAATACGACGATACAACATCTGCATTTGTTTCTTTAAATCAGCGATTTCGGCGTTTTGACGCGCAACTTGATCATTCAATTGATCAACTAAATCATCTAAAAATGCAATTCGGACTTGCAAATCTTCAATGGGTGCGGAAAATGACGCCTGTTCATCAAGATTTTGTTGTGTAGTCAATTTACACTCCTCATATAAGATTTCAGGAAACATTATGGCCTATATTACCTTAAGGGACGTCCAGCTTGCGTTTGGCGGACCTTCCCTACTCGACGGCGCGAACTTCAGTTTAGAGCGTGGCGAACGAGTGTGTTTAATCGGTCGTAATGGTGAAGGTAAGTCTACTTTACTTAAACTGATTGAGGGAACTTTATTGCCAGACGGCGGTGAAGTTTCATTGCAAAATGGCATTACGATTTCAATGCTTGCTCAAGATGTACCCATGGATTCGGGCAAAGTCGCTGATATTGTTGCCGATGGTGCAGGCGAAGCCGCTACTGTACTGCGTGCTTATCATGAAGCCAGCGAAGCCTGCGTACTCGGCGATATGGACGCCTGTGAGCGCATGGGTAACTTACAACATCAGATGGATCAAATGGATGGCTGGTCACTTGAAACCAAGGTGAATGCCATCCTCAGTAAAATGGGCCTAGACCCAGAAGCTGACCTTGCAGATTTGTCTGGTGGTCGTAAGCGTCGTGTTTTATTAGCACGTGCTCTCTTAACGCAGCCCGATGTATTGCTACTCGACGAACCGACTAACCATTTGGACGTTGAAAGTATTGAATGGCTCGAAAAATTCTTACTCGATCAAAACAATTTAACCCTGTTGTTTATTTCGCATGACCGTTCATTTGTCGACAATATTGCGACTCGTATTGTGGAACTTGACCGCGGCATTTTGCGTAGCTATGAAGGTAACTATTCACGTTACCTCGAACTCAAAGCTCAGCAAATGGAAGCGGAAGAAAAGCAAAATGCGCTATTCGATAAAAAACTTGCTGAAGAAGAAGTGTGGATTCGTCAGGGCATTAAAGCGCGTCGTACCCGTAACGAAGGTCGTGTTCGTGCCTTAAAAGCCTTGCGTGAAGAGTCTAAAGCGCGCCGTTCCCAACAAGGTAAAGTGAGCATGGCAACGCAAGATGCGCAGCGCTCAGGTAAAGTGGTCTTTGAAATTGAAAACTTAGCTGTGCAATTTGGCAACAGCGCGCCAATCATCAAAGATTTCTCGGCACTGGTATTACGTGGTGACCGTATCGGCTTAGTCGGTGACAACGGTGTGGGTAAAACCACCCTTATCAAAGCTATTTTGGGTGAGCAAGAACATACAGGTACAGTAAAAACAGGTACACAGCTTGAAGTTGCTTACTTTGATCAGCTTCGAAATGCACTTGATCTTGAAAAATCAGTGAAAGATAACGTCTCTGAAGGCTCAGACCATGTCGATGTAAACGGTAGCCGTCGTCACATCTACAGTTATTTACAAGACTTTTTATTCTCTCCAGAACGCGCACGTACACCAGTTAAAGCACTGTCTGGGGGGGAGCGTAACCGTATTCTGTTGGCTAAACTGCTACTAAAACCATCGAACCTTATCGTGATGGACGAACCGACCAACGACTTGGATATGGTGACGCTTGAACTGTTGGAAGAAATGCTCAGCGCTTACAAAGGCACACTGTTACTGATTTCGCATGACCGTGCCTTTATGGACAACGTGGTGACTTCGACTTGGGTATTTGATGGTAAAGGTCAAATCGATGAATACATCGGAGGTTACCAAGACTATTTGGAACAGCGTCCTGACCAAACTGTCGTGGATCAAAAAAGCGACGTGAAAAAAGCCATGGCTAAAGCCGAAGCAGCGGCTGCCGCTGCCGTGCCTAAAAAAGTCAAGCTCAGCTATAAAGACCAACGTGCCCTAGAACAACTGCCGACTGAAATTGAAGCATTGGAACAAGAGCAAGCTGAATTGTCTGAAAAATTAGCTGACGGTTCTTGGTTCATGACTGACGCCGAAGCTGCGACCAAAGCATCACAGCGTCTAGCTGAAATTGATGACGAAATGCTAGAAAAAATGGAACGTTTAGATGAGCTAGAAACGCTCGCTAAAGGCTAAATCTACAAATATTCCACACAGAAAAAGCCGTATTTCGATACGGCTTTTTTATGTCATATGACTCGACTGGATGGCTAACCTAAATGACGCTGTTTCAAATTGGAGCATACAGCGTCTGTAAAGACGATTCCGCAAATGTGAAATGCTTGCTATGGTGACGTTCAATATAAGATTGAGTCACGAGCATGCAAATTTCAGATCAAATTGTCTTGGTTACAGGAGGCGCACGTGGCCTCGGTTTGGCGATTAGCCAAACTTTAATTGCTGAAGGCGCACGCGTGGTCGTGAACTATCTATCCAGTCAAACTGCGGCAGAACAGTTGGCGACCGCATTTCCTCAGCAAGTGTTTGCCTATCAAGCAGATGTCACAGATAAAGCTCAAGTAGAACAGCTTTTTGCCGCAGCAGAAGCACATTTTGGTACCACGATCACCTCTGTCGTAAATAATGCCCTCATCCATTTTCAATTTAATGGCGATGCCCGTCCTAAAATGGAAGAACTGACTGCACAGCACTTAC
The DNA here is from genome assembly GCF_024605895.1 of Acinetobacter sp. YH16056_T. Taxonomy (NCBI): domain Bacteria; kingdom Pseudomonadati; phylum Pseudomonadota; class Gammaproteobacteria; order Moraxellales; family Moraxellaceae; genus Acinetobacter; species Acinetobacter sp. YH16056_T. The sequence goes on from NZ_CP094545.1 coordinate 2,866,216, forward strand.
AGCAACAGTTTGATGGCGCAGTCGTCGCTGCACTCAACACCACGCAAGCGGCGCTTCCCAATATGAAAGCACAGGGTTTTGGTCGCATTGTCAATATTGGTACCAACCTAGTACAAAACCCCGTCGTGCCTTACCACGACTACACTGCAGCAAAAGCGGCACTTTTGGCCTTCACTCGCACAGCGGCGCATGAGCTAGGTGAGTTTGGGATTAACGTCAATATGCTTTCAGGCGGCTTATTACAAAGCACCGATGCCAGTAAAGCCACACCCGATGCCGTGTTTGATTTAATTGCGGCATCAACACCTTTACGCACAGTGACCACGCCTGAAGAATTTGCTGCGGCCATCATGATGTTCTTGTCCCCTTACTCACGTGCAGTCACCGGGCAGAATTTGATTGTCGATGGCGGTTTAGTCAAAGGTTAAGTCTAGCGCAGCATGAGTTTGAACTTTCTCTTTCAATTCAGCTTCATGCTAAACTGAACCCTATTTTTTAATCTTTGATTTAGCCCTATGAGTCAAAAGCCAACATATCAACCCGGAAAATTCCAATGGTCTTTCTTACTTCCTCAGTATTGGGGAATTTGGATAGGGATTGTATTTCTTATGATTTTGGCGATTCTTCCATGGGCAATTCAGTATCGCCTTGGGCAATTCCTCGGTTCTGTTGCATTTAATAATCTCAAATCACGTCGTAAAACCACGATTCGCAACTTGGAAGTTTGCTTTCCTGAATGGACGGCAGAACAGGTTGAAGCCAATGCAAGACAGGTTTTTATCGACCAAATGATTGGTATTTTTGAAACCTTAAATGCATGGTACAGCCCGCAGTGGTTCAAAAATCGGGTGCAAATTGAAGGCTTAGAACATATTCAAAATGCACAAGCTGAAGGCAAAGGTATTTTACTCCTCGGCACACATTCTACCCTGCTCGATGCTGGTGGCTATTTATGCGCACAGTTCTTTGAGCCGGATGTGGTTTATCGTCCGCAAAATAATCCGCTGTTGGATATGTTGATTGTGCGTTGCCGTGCCACCATCTATGCCAACCAAATCGACCATGATGATATGCGTGGCTTAATTCGCAATCTGAAAAATGGCCATGCCATTTGGTACAGTCCCGATCAAGACTTTGGTTTAAAACAAGGGGTCATGGCTCCGTTTTTTGGTACTCCCGCAGCCACTGTTACTGCGCATCGTCGCTTATTAAAAATTGCTAAAGCCGAGGCGATCCCGTTGTATTTTTATCGCGACGGCGACATCAGCAACCCTCAATATCATGTGCTGATTGAACCTGCTTTAGACAATTTTCCGAGTGAAGATGAAGTTTCGGATGCTGTTCGAACCAATAAAATTATTGAAAATCAGCTACGAATCGCACCGACACAATACATGTGGTTCCATCGCCGCTTTAAAACCCGCCCACAAGGCTATGACAAAATCTATTGAGTTCAACTCAGCACATAAAAAAGAGAAATGCTATGAAAGTAATGCAGCTTTTACCTGAATTGAACAGTGGTGGTGTCGAGCGAGGAACCTTAGAAATAGCTCGTGCTTTAGTGACCGCCGGTCATGAGTCCTTAGTGGTTTCAAATGGTGGCCGTATGGTGACTCAATTGGAAGCCGAAGGCTCAACTCATCTCACACTCGCAATCCATAAAAAAGCCTTATCAAGCTTATGGCAAATTCGTCCTCTACGTAAACTGATTGAGCAACATCAACCAGATATCGTGCATGTGCGCTCACGTGTCCCCGCGTGGCTCACGCATTTTGCCCTCAAAGAGATTCCTGCAAACAAACGACCTCACCTGATTTCAACTGTACATGGCTTTTATTCGATAAATCGCTACAGTCAAATCATGACGCAGGCTGAAAAAGTCATTGCGGTCTCGGATAGTGTTGTCAAATACATCACGGACAACTACAAAAACTGTCCTACCAAGGACATTGTGCGTATTTATCGTGGCATTGACCCCGCTGCTTTTCCGCATGGTTATCAACCCTCAGCACAGTGGCTCAATCAAACCCTAAAAGATTTCCCTGAACTAGAAAATAAGCGTCTGATATGCTTACCAGGCCGTATCACCCGTTTGAAAGGTCATGAAACCCTGATCCATTTAATGGAACAGCTACAAACACAGTATCCCGACGTACATGCGGTGGTGGTCGGGGGTGCTGATCCGAAAAAAGCAGCTTATTTACAAGAAATGCAAGACAGCATTGCGGCGAAAGGACTGAGTGATCGGATTACTTTTGTCGGTCACCGTTCAGATATCCGTGAATGGTTAGCTTTTAGCGATTTGGTTTTATCTTTGTCGAGCCAAGCGGAAACCTTTGGACGGACTGTACTCGAAGCACTGTCTGTCGGTACACCTGTGATTGGTTGGAACCGTGGTGGCGTAGCTGAAATTTTATCGAATGTCTATTCGCAAGGTTTAGTCACTGTCGATGATGAAACACAATTACTCGACACTTTAAAGTTGCATTTAGACCAACCACAACACGTGCAGCCTATCAGTATGTTTAGTTTAAAAGAGATGTGTGACCAGACTTTGGAGTTGTATACGCAGGTGGTCTCTCAGCATTCAGCTTGATTGACTACACGCCATAGATCTTTGCTGTGCAGGATAACGCTCTGGAAATATTTTTAATTCAGCAACTAGATCTGCATCTAGAAAGGATATTGTGAAATGCACAATATCCTTTTTTATTATGAATGACTCAATGGTGATTCAACCCTACTATTTAGCCCTTCAATTTCGCGCTTCCACTTAGCCCTTCCACACACGGTATCGAGCCATTAACCAGAGGATTAGCGGCAGTAACAAGACATTCAAAATATGTTGCAAACTTTGCCCTATACGCCAATAACCTCTATCTAAAATATCATGGCGTGCATTAAACAATTCCAACCCCACTGCGACGACCACAACGGTCCAAATCGCATAATGTGATTTCAATTGGCGGTGATGGCAAAAGGCCACAAAAAAGAACAGGATTAAGCCAAGGTAAATGGAAAGTGCATCCGTAGATAAGTGTGTAATCTGCAATATTTTCTGGTACCATTCGGACAGCATAGAACGCCTCATACCTATATTTTTATTGGAAATTCATCGCTTTTTTCTTGGCACACTGTATAAAGAAATTGATCAAAAGAAAAGCAAAAATATCTATATCATAAAAGCAAAACCCGAGTTCTGCATCCTGCAAAACTCGGGTCTATGAGGTTGTGCTTTCACAAGTATTCTTTTTATTTTTTATTGGCTTTCCTTTCCTGCATCCGTTCCGTGATGCTTCCATCGGCTTCGTCTTCCTTAGTGGGATGTTCCGTTCCCAGTTCCATGTGCCGATGAACAAAGAATAAGTCAATACACTTGACCTGACCATTCGTCAGAAGCCGAAAGCTGTGTAAGCTATTTCTTACACTTTTCTCTTAAATCAAACAAAATCAAGGTGCCTTCGTACCATCCTTATAATCATGGGCGATTTCATCAGTCACAATCTTCTCCTCTTTCTCAGCTTTTTCTATACCCTCCTGAATTGCCTCTTGCGCTTCTTGTTCATCTTCATCTGTTTGCTCTAATTCTTCTTGGATTTGCTCAAATACCCTGCCTGTTTGCAGCACCACATAGACTGGAAAATGGTCTGAACCGATATTGGGCAAGCGTTCCATATGTACCAATGCAAAATCTGTACTATGAAAAATATGGTCGAGCGACCAACGCAGCAGTGGATAATTGGCATGAAAGGTATTTACGAAATGACGTCCAACACGCGGGTCTAAAAGCCCACTGATTCGTTGAAAGAGTCGTGTAGTACGTGACCATGCCACATCATTCAGGTCCCCCATAACGATGCAACTTTCATCTAAATCTTTAATCTGATCGCCCACAATCAGCAATTCTGCATCGCGTAAAGTTGAATCTTTGGCTTCTGTTGGACTTGGCGGTTTGGGATGTAAACAATACAGTTGAACCTGATTTCCTGATGCTAAGGTGACTCGGGTATGGATCGAAGGAATTTCATCACTGAGAATAAATTTGACTTCAGTTTCACTAAGTTCTAACTTGCTATACAAATGCATGCCATACAAATTATCCAAAGGTACGGGTACGCGATAAGGATAATCAGCTTCAATCACTGCCAATTCATTTTGCCAAGTTTGATCTGTTTCTAGCGTGAGTACTAAGTCAGGTTGATGCTTTTGTATTTGTGCCAATAATAAGTGATATTGAGTATTCGGCGTAAGTACATTTGAGACAATGATTGAAATTTGTTTCTGTTTGTCTAACTGGTCTGATCGAACTTTTTTGACTTGTTTTTTCCAAAGAAAGGTATAAGGCAAAACCATTTTTAATTGATATGCCAAGGCAGCAATCAACCCAATTAAAATGATTTCACGCGCCAAGTCCCATTCAGCATTCCATAAAATTAGGCCCATGAAGGCGAATATGCCCAAAGCTAAAATTTGCAGGCGCGGAAAATCTGCACCACGAAACCACCATTCATCTCGTGGGATCAGTGACCAAAATGTCAACCAAATGACGAAGCCCGCCAGTATTTCAAACCAAATCATCACGCCTCCCTTATATTCTTTATTTTTTATTGATTCATAAATTTATATCAGTTTTGCATGTAACATAAACAAGATATATTGCACAATATTATTGGTGTTTTCATTATGTAGCGCTTGCAGTTATGCGCCCTTTTGGTACACTCGAACCCCCTTTTATTTTTTAACGCACCGAGGCAAAGTGACATGAAAGTAGGTCTGGTCGGTTGGCGCGGGATGGTTGGTTCCGTCCTTATGCAACGTATGGTTGAAGAAAACGATTTCGCTCATTTCGAACCGTTTTATTTCTCTACCAGTAATGCAGGTGGTGAAGCCCCTGCTTTTGGTGGTAAGACTGCCCCAGCACTTATGGATGCAACGGACATTGATAGTCTGAAGCAAATGGATGTCATTATCACCTGCCAAGGTGGCGATTATACAACTGAAGTTTTCCCTAAGCTGAAAGCTGAAAACTGGAATGGTTACTGGATCGATGCTGCATCGACTTTACGTATGGATGATGAAGCGATCATCGTACTTGACCCAGTAAACATGAACGTAATCAAAGACGGCTTAGTGAAAGGCACAAAAACATTCGTGGGCGGTAACTGTACCGTTTCACTTATGCTGATGGGTTTAGGCGGTCTATTCCAAAATAATTTAGTGGAATGGGCAACCTCAATGACTTATCAAGCAGCTTCTGGTGCAGGCGCGCAAAACATGCGTGAACTGATTTCAGGTATGGGCTACTTGTACAACAATACCAAAGATTTACTAGATGACCCACGTTCACCAATTTTAGATATCGATTCTAAAATTGCACAATTACAACGTGGCGAAGGTTTCCCATCTGCAAACTTCGGTGTGCCTTTAGCGGGTTCTCTCATTCCTTATATCGACAAACAGCTTGAAAGCGGTCAGTCGAAAGAAGAATGGAAAGGTCAAGTTGAAACCAACAAGATCTTAGGCAACCAGCAAATCGTTCCAATCGATGGCCACTGTGTCCGTATTGGTGCAATGCGTTGTCACTCACAAGCATTGACTTTAAAACTTCGTAAAGATGTTCCACTGGATGAAATCGAAGATATCATCGCAAGTGCCAACGATTGGTCTAAAGTGGTTCCGAATACGCGTGAAGCTTCAATGACTGATCTGACTCCTGTTGCTGTAACTGGCACCTTGTCTGTTCCAGTTGGTCGTCTACGTAAGCTCAACATGGGTAAAGAATACCTAGGTGCATTCACTGTGGGTGACCAATTGCTTTGGGGTGCTGCTGAACCTTTACGTCGTATGCTAAGAATTCTCATTGATTATAAAACTGCTTAAGCATTTTTAAGTCTCTGAACAAGAAGCCGATCACAATTGATCGGCTTTTTTATGTAACTGTCGTGTAAATATTTTACAATTCTTCGACAACTCGCTAATCTATAATTTTCGCCATGCGACATATATTCGAGCTAAAGATTAAGATGACCGTATATAACAAATTAAAGATCGCCATTTTAGCCGTTATTGCATCTCAAAACATTCAAGCGATCAGCATTGATCCTGTACAAGTCCAGTCAGCACCCGGGGAATTGCTGTACGCTGAGATTCATTTTCGCCACTCAAACACATCTGTGCCGCTCAATGCAAGTTTGGCCACGGCAGAGGATTTATTGAGTATGGGTACAGGGCATCAACCGCCGGGACATTTAAACTTCTTTACGCGTCGTGATGGTGCAGGCAACGGGGTGATTACCATTACCTCTTCGCGTCCAGTAACCGATGCAGAACTTAATTTTATTGTTAATATTAAAGAAGGTAATGCTTCACGTCTGCAACAAATTCGTACCCCATTAAAACGCAATCCAGCGCCGTCAAATGCGACTCAAACCCGTGCCAATGAGCGTGCTTTAACACCTGTCGTGATTGTAAATGAAAAAGAAATTGCCTTAAATTTACCTGTCAGCACCCTCTACACCGCAAAAGCACCCGTAGCTGTAGAACAACCCTTACTACTCAGCACCAAAACACCGCCGAAGTTAGCACAATTAGCAACGTCAACGCCTGTTGCGATTGAACCTGTCACGCATGTGCAAAATTATAGCGTTGCACCTGCGGAGCAAAATAGCGCAAGTACTTCATCAGGTTCTGAAACATCAATTTCGCAAGTTACAAAAACCAATTCGACCGGCTCTGTCAGTTCAGAAATGCAAGCCACACAAACTGCAACAGCATCAACTGCAAGATCTCAAGACCCATTGGCACAAAAATTTGCTGCGGAGCAGGCAGCACAAAAACGTGAAAATCCAACAACGACAACTCAAACAGCATCTACACCAAAACCAACAAGTACTGCAGCTGCATCGACAGCAACACCAGTGGCAAAATATGTGGTTCGCTCGAATGAAAGCCTTTGGGGAATTGCCTCACGTATTGCGACAGAACAAAACCGCCCTGTTTCTGAAGTCATGCAACAAATTAAAAACAGCAACGAACATGCATTCATTCAAGGCGATGTAAACCGTCTGCGCCGTGGTGCTGCCTTAAATCTGCATGGTATGCAGCAAGCAAAACAGCCTGTCAAAGTCTCTGCTGCAGAACTTGCCAAAGTACCTTCGAAGCAGTCAGGTAAAACCAAATACCGCTTGAATCAAGCTGAAATGAGTCTGGTTGCAGAGAAAGCGCAAGATTCGGCACAATCTTCTGCCAACAGTGCGGCAGAAAAGAATAAAACTTCGAAAGAGTTGTCATTAAAAGTTATGACATCTCGTGAAAAAACCGTTAAATTACAGAGAAACGTAACTCAATTAGAATTGGCGCTAAATCAAAAGGATCACAGAATTCAATTATTAAATGCTCGTCTTGCTCAACTGCAACAACAGTTGAAAGCTCAACAAGCAGATAAAAGAAGCCAATAAACTAAAACGTTACCAATCAAGATTTTATAGGGATGAGTGCAACTGTATATCGCTCTATCTCCAAGGGGTTAAAACATGCTGATTTATGTGATTCCATTAGTGATCTTAGTGATCGTATTGGTTTTTTTAAACAAACGCCAAAAAGGTCAAGAATCAGATAAAGCCAAACCAACATCCACTAAAACCAAGAAATCGGGTGTTTCAGCCAAAGCGACTCCGAAGAAAACTCAAGTGGTTGAAAGCAGTGTCATTGAAAAAAAATCAATGACGCCGTTAACGACCGATGCTCGTGGTAAAATTGAAAAATTAATTACGGAACGTAATTTCTTTTCTGCTGAAGCGCAAATTAATCAATCATTAAAACGTGACAACTCACAACATGAGTTGTATCTATATCTATTAGATATTCACATTTTACAAAAAGACGAATTTGCCATCAGCCAATTGCTGAGCCATATTCGTTCACTTGAACTTGATGAAATTTTAGAACAAGCTGAAGCAAAAAAAGTAGAGTTTGAAAATTCTCAAAATGTGAAAGATGATGCCATTAACTTTGTATCACCGATCACTGAAGAGGCTCCCTCAAAAGCCCAAAATACCTCTGATTTTGATGCTTTAATGCAAAGTTCAACTGCTGCACCTGTTGAGCCCAAAGCAGCCGAAATTAAACCACTAGATTTTAATTTCACCACTGAAACGCCTGCAAAAGCAGACATTTCTACCCCAGTTGAAAGTGCGCCTGCTGAAAAAATACAGCCGCTTGAATTTGACACGCTTTCAATTTCACCAGAACCTGCACTTGAAGCAACACTGAAAACCGAAGAGATTGCTCAGCCATCTCCTGCCGTTGAAGAAATCAAACCAATTGATTTTGCAATGGACTTTGCCCCAAGCACTGAAGCTGCGGCTGAAACTAAAACAGAAACTGTAGAAGAAAAAATCGAGCCTTTAGATTTTTCATTTACAACAGAAACACCAGTTGTAGAAGAAAACAAAGTTGAAGCTCCAACCTTAAACTTTGACTTAGGTGCTTTTGAAACAGCAAAAACAGAAGAAGCCGTTGTCGCTCCTGCAACAGAGTTTAACTTAGAGTCTACGCCTAAAGAGAAACCTGCCGTACCTGCATCAAGTGGTGTGAGTTTTGACATTAGCGGTTTAGGTACACCGTCAACCCCATCTGCTACAGACCAAAACGATCCATTGGTTCAATCTTTCCCTGAACTGGTTGAAGTCAATGAAATTGAATTGAATCTTGAATTGGCAGCGCAATACATCAAACTAGGTGCTTATGACGCTGCACGTGAAATTTTGACTGAAAAAGAAGCTGAGTTTTCTTCAGCTCAACGTCAACAAGCAGATCAGTTACTGAATCAAATCGCATCTTAAGCAAAAGCGATTTAAACTAAAGCAGTCTTTCAAGGCTGCTTTTTTTATGATGAAAAAAATTGCTCTTATTTATATGGGTGGTACCTTCGGTTGTATCGGTGAACCGTTAAGCCCCATGCCAGCGAATGCGTTTTTACCTAAATTACAGCATGTGCTGCCACTACACCTAAACATTGAATGTTTTGTTGCACCTGTCATTCGTGACAGTAGTGCTTGTACTGCGCCCGACTGGCTGGCGCTGATTCAACAAATTCAAAGCTTACAATTACAACAATTTCAGCATTTCGTAATTATTCATGGTACAGACACGCTTAGCTATGCCAGTGCAGTGCTTGCACACTTTATAGGACAGTCTGCTCATATCGTGCTTACAGGCAGCCAATATCCGCTGTTTAATGTGGCTGGTGACAATACCCGTGAATTTACTGATGCCATCGACAATTTAAATTTTGCATTGGAATCGGTACATCAATTGAGTGTTGGGGTTTATTTGGCCTTTCACCATCAATTGATGCATGCTCAATCCGCACTGAAAGTGCATACAACCGATCTAAAAGCCTTTGATGGGCTGCCAGCCACACAGCCACTTTCAATGCTGACATCGCCTTATATTGTTCAGGCCAATGATTTAGACAAAGCGGCTCATTTCAATTGCCTGAATTGGATGTGGCAACCGATTGCAACCAAGCTACACAGTCAAAATTTAACGACTCTGCTTACACACACGCCAGACGTTTTGATTCTGCAAGGTTTTGGCACAGGCAATATTGCCGTTGATGCTGAGTTACTCAATGTATTAAAGGCTATACAACAAAAAAATTGCAAAATTATTTTAAGTACACAGGTTGTTCATGGCGGTATAGATCAACGCTATGCTGTGAATGACTGGGTCAAAGACAGTGGAATATTACTAAGCAATTGTTTGGGTCATGCAGATCTTTATGCCAAATGTTTGAAAATGTATTTACAATACGGCAGTGCCGCAGACTGGACTGCGCATTGGAACGATTAAGTCATTTGAGGTAACTATGCAACGTTTTGCGATTGGGATTGAGTTTTGTGGCATGCAATACAAGGGCTGGCAAACTCAGCAACCGGGCGTACCAAGCGTGCAAGAAACCATTGAAACCGTCCTCAGTAAAGTAGCCAATGAGCCGATCATGTTGCATGGCGCTGGCCGAACAGATGCCGGCGTCCATGCAACCAATATGGTGGCACATTTCGATACTCAGGCGATTCGCCCCATTCGCGGATGGTTAATGGGCAGCAATAGCCAATTACCCCGTGATATCTCCATCCAATGGATTAAGGAAATGGATCAGGACTTCCATGCCCGCTTTAAAGCGCAAGCACGTCGTTATCGCTATGTGGTCTATAACAATCCACAACGTCCAGCTTTATTACATAAGCAAGTGACCCATGTTTATGCCAAGCTAGATGTGCTGAAAATGCAACGTGCCGCGGCCAAATTTGAAGGCACTCATAATTTCGAAAGCTTCCGTGCCGCAGCCTGTCAGTCCAATCAGCCAGTTCGTCATGTCAGCCATTGTCGCTTGATCCAACACGGATGTTACTTGGTCCTAGATATTCAGGCCGATGGTTTTTTACATCACATGGTGCGTAACATCATGGGCTGTTTATTGGAAATTGGGCAAGGTATGTATGACGTTGACCATATTGACGACATTTTTGCGGCTGAAGACCGAAAAGCAGCTGGTGTCACCGCACCGCCCGATGGGCTGTATTTTATCCATGCAGACTATCCAGCACAGTTTGAACTTCCTCAAGTTCCGCTGGGACCTCATTGGTTAAATATGCCTGAATAAAAAATTCCTCCCAACCTCCCTTTCACAGAGGGATGAGTGTCATTTTCGCCATTGCTAGGTTCTAAAAATGAAAGTACCCCTTTCAAAGGGGGGATTCTGTTTAGGAAAGGATTTTATCGAAGATCAACCTTAACGCTGCTTCCGCTTACGGTATTCCACAGGCGTTTCATTGGTCCAGCGTTTAAATGCGCGATAGAACGTACTTGGCTCAGAAAAACCCGTTAAGTAAACAATGCGCTCCACACTTTCATTGGTATTGGCCAATAATTTTTTAGCCAAACGACAGCGATAGTCTGACAAAATTTGCTGAAAACTGGTATTGGCTTCTGACAACTGAGTCCGTAAACGACGTGGGGTAATGTTGAGCTGTGCAGCGACCGTTTCGAGTGTGGTTTCACCACTTTCAAGCGTTGAACCAATAGCACGGCGAACTTCACCAACCAAATCATAACGCGCCAACTCCTGAAGTTTTTCAATCGCTAACTGCTCATGCAATTGTAATAACTCAGGTTCTGCCTGCCACAATTGATACTCTAAAATAGCCGGATCAAAATATAATCGGGTTTCTTTCTGCCCTAAACTCACAGGGCATTCATAAACACGGAAATACTCATCATCTGGCGCGCCCTGACTAAAGTTAAAGTCGATATAAATCGGCTGAAAACGCCCTTCAGTAATAAACTTAAAGAAACGCAAAACACCGGACATCGCGCATTCAGAAAAATGACGATTCACGATATTTTCTGCCCAAGGCTGATGACCATTGGTCAAATAGCAGCGGTCATCTTCAATCACCAATTGCGCATGAAAGGCATCGCTAATTAGGCGTTGATAGGCCAAAGCCCGCTTTAAACCTTCACCGAAATTCTCAGATGAAATAAATAAGTGTTCAATCACCTGCCCTCGATATAAAGGCAAATGCTCTCCCAGATGCAAACCAATGTCAGGATCCTTACTGACCTCTTCTGCAGCCACCCAGAATGCAAATTGTGCATTCAATGGGGTACGGTCATTGGTTTCAACCTGATTTAATGCCACACCCGCTTTTGTTAAAATTTCTTCTGTTGGCAATCCGGCACGACGAATCGCTTGATACCCTAAACGCAACACAACAGATGCATCAGTTAGCTGACCCACTCCAGAACCTTCCTTGTATGTACTTCATTTATACCTAAAAAGATTGATTTTAGATTAACTGCGATTGACCAAACTGACAACAGTTACTGCACATTTTTTGTTGAAAATATTTAACTGAATTGTTCGCTTATTTTACTGACAGTCGATCAGTTCAAAGCCTTTTACGGCTTGTATTCTGAAAAAAAATTGACTATAATTTGCGCCTTGCTAATTTATTCATTCAGGTAGGCTATGGCCAATAAAGAGGAACTCATCGAGTTCGAAGGCGTTGTCACCGAGACGCTTCCTAATACTATGTTCCGTGTACGTTTAGAAAACGGTCATGAAGTGATTGCTCACATCTCTGGCAAAATGCGTAAACACTATATCCGTATTTTGACTGGCGACAGTGTTAAAGTAGAAATGACACCTTATGATTTGACTAAGGGTCGTATCACTTACCGTGCGCGCTAAGTTTTAGCGAAGCGAAAAAGCCACTTTATAAGTGGCTTTTTTTGTATTTATTTCAATACAATGATAAAAATTGACTGCAAATTTGCTTTCCTTTACAGTCTAAAAACATAAAAATTCGATTATAAAATTCAAAATATAAGGACATAAAATCATATGAAACATCTAGGATTAGTCGGTGCTATCTTTTGTGTGGCTTGCGCCACGACAGGCCAAAAGCAACTCAATCAATCCCTACAACACTATATTGGACAGCCAGCTGATCAAGTTCATAAAGAGCTCAACTTGAGTCAATTGGGCTATAAAGTGATGGGAGCACCCGTACAAAGCAATGAAAAACTTAGCTATACCATTTTACGCTCGATGCCAATCCCGATTGGTACACCAAATATCGGCACCAGTATAGCCATGGGCGCCCCTATCCCAACGCCGTCTAAAGGTGGTGTCACTGTCGATATGGAATGTAAAATCGAGTTCAAATTACGCAATCAAATAGTTGAATCCATTGACTATGTTGGCAGAGCTTGTTGATCCTGCATGAGAATACTAGAGGCTAATCTTGCTCAGATGACCGTGTATCAAATGACTACAGTGTTATACAGACCGATCTGACTAAACTGAATTTATTTCGTGAGGAACTGACCCATGGAATTTATTTTAGAACATCAGGTTTACAAAGATCAGCGTTTTATTCGTCCGATATTGAGCATGGGATGCGTTCTAAGCATTGTATGCTTGGCTGGCTGTAGCACGACATCAACGATATCCTCCGTTGAACGTGAACGCTATTTAACCTCATTTATTGGTCAATCGAGCCAAACGATTCAAGCAGAACTTAATCTCAGCAAACTCGGCTATCAAAGAACCTCTCCCGTAGAGGTCAGTTCTGACTACCTCCGTTATCGTGTCGCACGCCCGATCAGTATTCCTTTACCGATGGCTGAAAATCCCGCAATGGGCATGGGCAGCGGCGCTGCTGTGCCGATTCCCAGTGGAAATACACGCTATGAGGTTGAGTTAAACTGCCTTATTCAATTTCGCTTAAAGCATAATATTGCAACTGATGTCCGATTAACTGGTCGCACCTGTTAGCGCATCAATTCTAAGATTGATAATTTCTAGGCACAAAAAAACGCAGCATAAACGCTGCGTTTTTTGATTCGCCATTAGTTCAATGCAGAAACTACAGCTTGACCCATTTCAACAGTACCGACTTGAGTACTGCCTTCTGACATGATGTCACCTGTACGTAAGCCTTGATCTAAGACGTTGCCTACTGCATCTTCAATCGCTTTTGCCGCCGCTTCTTCACGGAAGGTATAGCGCAGCATCATAGCAACAGACAGAATCGTTGCTAATGGGTTCGCAATGTTTTGACCTGCGATGTCTGGCGCTGAACCGTGGCAAGGCTCATACATACCTTTACCATTTTCATCTAAAGAAGCCGATGGCAACATGCCGATAGAACCGGTTAACATCGCCGCTTCATCAGACAAGATATCGCCGAACAAGTTACCTGTCACGATTACATCAAACTGTTTTGGCGCACGGACCAATTGCATAGCAGCATTGTCAACATACATATGAGACAAGTTAATTTCAGGATACTGCTCTTCTTTTAACGCAGTTACAGTTTGTTTCCAAAGCTCAGTCACTTCTAGTACGTTGGCTTTATCCACTGAACACACTTTACCACCGCGTAAGTTCGCCATTTCAAAAGCAACTTTGGCAATACGCTTGATTTCAGATTCAGCATATACGTCAGTATTGAAACCTTGTTTTTCGCCGTTTTCGAGTTCACGAATACCACGTGGTTGACCGAAATAGATCCCGCCAGTTAACTCACGTACGATCAAAATATCCAAACCTGCTACGATTTCAGGTTTTAAGCTCGACGCATCTGCAAGCTGCGGATAAAGAATTGCTGGACGTAAATTGGCAAATAAATTTAATTCTGAACGAATTTTTAATAGGCCACGTTCTGGACGAATTGAACGCTCAATGGTATCCCACTTAGGACCACCCACTGCACCCAATAAAATCGCATCAGCAGTCTTCGCTTGTGCTGCTGTTACATCTGGATAAGGTGAACCGTGCGCATCGATCGCTGCACCACCTAAAAGACCTTGTTCCCAAGTCAAACCTAAGTTGAATTTCTCGTTTACACGTGTCAGCACTTGTTCAGCCGCTTTCACGATTTCAGGACCAATACCATCACCTGGTAAAATCAAAATATGTTTTGACATGAGTCTTTCCATTTATACGCTGGCTTGATTACCAGTCAGATTTAAAGTTTCTTTTCTACAAACTCACCAAGTCCTGTGAGGACATTGTAGGGTCGGCAGAAACGTCGAATCGTTTTTGCACCTTGCTTTAAGTCTACACAGAGCGGATCAGGCGCAGATTTATCCAGTAAACTGCCTCTGTTTTTTGAACGCTCACGGTACATTTTAAAGGTGTACTCGTGTTTGGACCTAAAGTTGTGAATGACATGCAAGCGCTCTGCTTTTTCCTGAGAAATTGGATAATAGCGAATCACGATTTCATGCTGACCTGTAGGTACAGACAAATACAAAGGATTAGGTTCAGACAATGAACGACCATTCAACCGTACAATGCCTGCTTTAATCGCAGCACGTTGTACACGTTGATTATTTGGATCAACCACTTGTATTTGATCAAAACGCTCAAATTCACAGTGCGCTGTACCTGCACAGTAAATCAAAGCATTATTGTTTGTACTTTCAGTTTCTTTCACATTTTTAATGCGTGCCGTGTCAAAGCTTTGACAGGCAGAGAGCGTTGCAAACAGCGCTCCCGTTACAACCAGCTGACCGAAGAACTTTTTCATTTTTCGAACCCAACCTGATAAATTCTGGCTAACGTATAAATTTTGTTTCGCCTGATATTAACAAGACTTAAGCCGACTGACTACTAAGAAGTTCTACAGTGACACTGACTTAAGCTTTAATTTCTGCAAATACCCAAGGGCGAGATGCTTTGGTTTTTTCTTCATAAGCACGGATATCATCGGCTGCTTGTAAAGTTAAACCGATATCATCCAAGCCATTCAATAAGCAGTGTTTACGGAATGGATCGACTTCAAATGTAAATGCTTCACCACTCGGTGTACGCACTTCTTGCGCAGCCAAATCAATGGTTAATTGATAGCCTTCAGATGCAGCACATTCTTTAAACAACTGATCGACGATCTCTTCAGACAAGATCACTGGCAACATGCCGTTTTTAAAGCTGTTATTAAAGAAAATGTCCGCATAGCTTGGTGCAATCACGGTACGGAAGCCATATTCTTCCAACGCCCATGGCGCATGTTCACGGCTTGAACCACAACCAAAGTTAGCACGTGAAATCAAGATCGATGCACCTTGATAACGCGGTTTGTTCAATTCGAAATCGGGGTTAATCGGACGTTTTGAAATGTCCTGACCTAAATAGCCTTCATCCAAATAGCGCAACTCATCAAATAAGTTGGCTCCGAAGCCTGTACGCTTAATAGATTTCAAAAACTGTTTTGGAATAATTAAATCTGTATCAACATTGGCACGGTCTAATGGTGCAACGATACCTTGTTCAACGGTATATTTTTTCATGTTTATTTCTCACTGAATCCGTGACCTCTCCCTAACCCTCTCCTAAAAGGAGAGGGAACTCCTTCTCCCTCAGGGAGAAGGTTGGGATGAGGGCTTAAACTAGAATGTACGCACATCCACAAAGTGACCAGCAATTGCCGCAGCTGCTGCCATTGCTGGACTCACCAAATGTGTACGACCACCATTACCTTGACGACCTTCGAAGTTACGGTTAGACGTCGATGCACAGTGCTCACCCGGTTGCAATTTGTCAGCATTCATTGCCAAGCACATTGAACAACCCGGCTCACGCCATTCAAAGCCTGCTTCGATTAAGATTTTATCTAAGCCTTCTGCTTCTGCTTGTGCTTTGACTAAACCTGAACCCGGCACCACCATGGCTTGCTTAATCGATGCCGCCACTTTTTTGCCTTTGGCCACTTCAGCCGCTGCACGAATATCTTCGATGCGTGAGTTGGTACATGAACCAATAAATACACGGTCTAATTGAATATCAGCCAAAGCTTGACCTGCTTCTAAGCCCATGTAGTTGTATGCACGTGTCCAGTCATTACGCTGTACGTCATCTTTAGCTTGTTCTAAAGTTGGCACTGCTTGAGATACAGGAATCACCATCTCAGGAGAAGTCCCCCAAGACACTTGTGGCTCAATCTCTTCACCTTGCAACACCACAACAGTATCAAAATGCGCACCTTCATCAGACACTAAAGTATTCCAATACTCTACTGCAGCGTCCCACTGTTCGCCCTTCGGTGCATACGGACGGTCTTTCACATAGGCAATGGTTTTGTCATCGACAGCCACCATACCCACGCGCGCGCCACCTTCGATCGCCATGTTACACACCGTCATACGACCTTCAATCGACATATCACGGAATACTTGACCACCAAATTCAATTGCGTGACCTGTACCACCTGCCGTACCGATTTTACCGATAATCGCTAAAACCACGTCTTTAGGAGTAACGCCTTGACCCAATTGACCGTCAACACGCACCAACATGTTCTTCATTTTCTTTTGAACTAAGCATTGAGTCGCCAACACGTGTTCAACTTCAGATGTGCCAATACCATGAGCCAAGCAACCAAAAGCACCATGCGTTGCAGTATGTGAGTCACCACACACCACGGTCATACCTGGCAAGGTTAAACCTTGTTCTGGCCCAACCACATGCGCAATACCTTGACGCACATCGTTGATGTCAAACTGGGCCACATCAAAAGTTTTACAGTTGTCATCTAAAGTTTGCACTTGGATACGTGAAGTATCATCTTCAATACCTGCAATACCTTCAGCACGCTCCTTAGTAGAAGTAGGTACGTTATGGTCTGGCGTTGCCACGTTAGCACTTAAACGCCATGGTTTACGACCTGCAAGCTGTAGCCCTTCAAAGGCTTGTGGAGAAGTCACTTCATGCAATAAATGACGGTCGATATACAATAATGAAGAGCCATCATCTCGTTGTTTTACTAGATGGTCATCCCACAATTTGTCATACAAGGTTTTTTTTGTTTGGGTTTCCGCTTTTTGGGTTTCGCCTGCCATGTCGATTTGCTCCACTGGACTGGGTAAATTCTTTCGTTAAATCGATTATAACCACGTATTCACATAAATCTAATTTATCATTTTTATTAGTTTAAAAACTTATAGGAATGATATTTAACTGCTGATTTCCGCTGCATTTTAAAGACCATTAATGCGTTTAAAACACGCTCACTTCAATACTTTCAGCAGATGAGACTTTAGAATTTTCTCCGACTTTTTGTTCACTTTCTGCCATTTTTAAACAGTAATTTAAAAATTCAATGATCATAAATTGAATTTTCTCTTTTACATTGCAAATAAGAATCATTATTATTAACTCATTGCCAAGATTTATCAATTTAACAAGGAGCATTTTCATGGCACACATTAACAAGTTCGTCGAAAATAATCAGCGCATGTTCAAAAAAACCTTGAGCTATTACATCATGCATATCACGGTTGCGATGTTGGTTGGTTATTACGTGACAGGCAGTATTGCAATGGCTATTACCTTAAGTTTACTTGAACCAACTGTTCAAGCGGTTGCCTTTTTCTTCCACGAAAAAGCATGGGAAAAGAAAGATAAAGCTGCAGAGGAAAATATCCCCGCTTAATCCAACCCTGCTCCTTGTAAAAAAACCACCATCACGGTGGTTTTTTAATGATCTTAAAACGTTCTTTTACTCCATCCACTTTAACGTTCCATCGATTTCATCCTATAGATTCAATTGCAGACGGATCATCAAAGCTTGGTTTTTTGCTGTAAAGCCAGTTGGTCATGCGCCTCAACCAATTGCTCTATCGCAAGAATCAGTTTGTTTTTTGCCGCATTACACTCGGCTGCTGCACGGTTTTCGTCGTCTTCATCATCTGCGATTTCATATACCGCACAGCGCTTTTCGACTGTCCCTTCAAAAATATCCAATAAATTTTTAATGTGCTTAATATCCATCGCCTTCTCCCTGTGAGGTACGCTATCACTAATCGATGCCGCCCTGACTGTACCTGTTACTTTAATTATTCACTGAAAAGTATGTTCCCCAAGCCATCAAAACTTCAGTTCATTTTTGTTTTAGTTCAATGCTGAGTTAAAAGAAACGCCATCGCTCCTCTTTAATTCAAACGGTTGAAATACTTTTCAGCCCTGTATTTTTTATATTATGCATAACTCTGGTTTCGGTTTAAAAAACAACTTTGTAACAACGCATTTGAGCTGAAAACGTCACAGCTCCATCTCGAATCATGCAACAATCAAGCACTCGAATAACGCTATAGAACTCGAAAAATCCCCTCAGATTTAACGCGTAGTATGGCTTGAACGCCTAGTTTTAAATCAAAAGATACAACTTTCCCTTTGATTTATTCTTAAAATATTATAACAATGAGACTAAGCATAAAAATTCTTTATAGGAATGAAGATGAATCTCGCAGCCTTTGAAGCCTTTGTAAAAGTTATGGAAACTGGTTCGATCTCTTTGGCAGCAGATCAGCTCTTCATTACGCAACCTGCTGTAACCAAGCGTATTCACAGTTTAGAAGAATACTTCGGTGTCAAACTTTTTGAATCGGCGGGTCGTGGTGTTCAAGCGACGCATGCAGCAAACTCTCTCTTGCCAAAAGTAAAAAGCTGGCTGAATGAGTTGGGCGATATTCACCATACGCTCAGCCATGAGCAAGGTCAGGTTCAAGGTAAACTGAAAATTGGTACCAGCCATCATATCGGCTTACACCATTTACCAGCGCATTTGCGTCAATATGTACAACAGTTTCCAGAAGTGACCTTAGATGTACACTTTGTTGATTCTGAACAAGCCCATGAGCAAGTTTTGGCAGGTGACTTAGAGTTGGCATTTTTGACTTTACCGCCACAAGGTGACAGCCGTTTAAAATACATCACGACATGGAATGATCCATTGGTATTCGTGGTTGCGCCTTTCCATCCTTTGGCGCAAGTTGAACATTTAACCTTAGAAGATTTGATCCAATACCCAAGTCTTTTACCTGCGGCGCAAACCTATACCAGTCAAATTACTTTGGCTGAGTTTGAAAAGTATGGCCTGAAGCCAAAAGTCACCATGAGCAATAACTCACTTGAGTCGATTCGCATGTTGGTTTCAATTGGTCTCGGTTGGTCTGTCCTTCCTAAAACCTTATTGAACCAAGATTTAAAACAATTGAATTTACCTTCAAACATGAATCGTCAATTGGGCATGGTATGGCACCCAGGCCGTACTCAGTCACTTGCTGCACAAAAGCTGGTTGAATTGATGAAACACATCTAATTGAATTTTTACCTACAAAATTCAGTTATTAATCAAGCCACCGCTATGGTGGCTTTTTTTAGTGATCTGTTTGAGCATTTAGAAAAAGCGAATGATTTTCTATATGTTGAATGGTCGCTTAAATTTATTTTGCATTAAAAATGGGATCGCCTATTTCAGCCGATCCCATTAAAAAAACCAAGGAAGACCCGTCAGTTTTACTTCGTCAACGAATCTTCATGTAATGATTCATTCAATTGATCGACAATAATCGCCCATTCACCATCTGACTTAATTTTTTCGGCCAAGAACTGACGCTGAGCATCTGTCCAATAGTCTGCTTCGGTAATTTTAGTTTGGGCACTGAGTTGATGCGTCACGATAAATAAAGCAATCGCGTCTTCACTCGAATCTAAACCCAGTTGTTCAAATAGATGAGTCATGCGTGGACGTACACTCATTGTCATTCTCCGTGTTAAAACTTATTGTTTATGGATACAAAATTATTCTGTTTTAAGGATATAACACGGAACGGACACGCACTCAATTACAGAATTCTACAGCGGTGAAAATTGAATAAAAGGCAAACTGAGCATAATCATCACGACCGATTGAATAAATACCAACAACAAAGGCAGCCCCCAGTTCACTCCGCCTTCTTCAGCAAACACCTGCTCACTATATTTCGGCTGCTGCATATAGGCTTTGGTCTTTTGCACCGCAAAATCGCTATAAAGCCGCTTTCCGATGCCAGCGAGTATGAGGTTAGGAATCAATGCTAGCCCCATCAAGACTTGATCAGGCACTCCGATGATGAGTGCCAACATACTAATCAAAAAACCAACCGCAAAGAATAAGAAGAAATAGCGATACATCTTCCGATAGAGTAACCAATAGGGCCCAAAAATTAACCCCGCCCAACTCAGGCCACTGTTCTGCCCAGCTTGTTGTTCTATGAACTTTAAATAAGATTGAGCACGTGGCCCTATAAAGATTTGAATTAAATGTTTAAAAGAAGCTTCTGTCTGCATATAGAGCGATAGTTCAAATTAGTGAGCTGAAGTTTAATCAAAAGGACGTCAAATAAAAAAGCATCTAATGATGCTTTTTTATCATATCTATTTTTAGGCTTGAATTGACCAGTCTTGAATGTCCCAACCTTGTTCTTTTGCAAGGACTTCTAAACGGTCATCTGGGTTAATTGCAAAGGCATGATCGGCATATTCCAATAGGAAGCGGTCATTAATCGAATCTGAATAGGCCCAAGATTCTGTCACATCACGACCTTCTAACCATTGATTCAAACGGACTAATTTGCCCTTTTGGTAGCACGGAGTATTAATCACTTTACCCGTATATTTACCATCCACAACTTCGGCATTGGTCGCAATGATTTCAGTAATACCAAATTCACGAAAAATCGGTGCGGTAATAAAATCAGACGTTGCGGTGATCCCGACCAATTGATGTCCTGCATCTTGATGGCGCTGAATGGCAGCAAAGCCCTCAGGACGCATTTGCGCACGAATAACTTTTTTCATAAACAACTGATGTAACTCAGTTAAGTAGGCATTGTCATGTTGAGTTAAAAACTCAAATACAAATTCATTATAAGCAATCGGGTCAAGCTGGCCTTTTTTATAATCATCATAAAATTTATCATTCATGGCACGATGATGAATTGGATCAACCAAGCCTTCATTGACCAAAAACTCCCCCCAAGAATGGTCTGAGTCGGTATTTAATAAGGTGTGATCAAGGTCAAACAGTGCCAATTTCATGAAAATACTCGTAAAAGCTGAAATTTAAGAAAAAAATTGTAAATCTATCTCCGCTAGTCGATAGAAATTCGTTAAGATCATAACAATTTTAACATTTTTACACTTTGCTTTTTCGAGATGGACACAGAAATAAACGTCCCCGTGAGCAAAGTCATAAATTACACAATATTTAGGTAGCCAAATGATCGATTCAGAAGGTTTCCGACCCAACGTCGGGATCATTTTGGCAAACGACATTGGACAAGTTTTATGGGCAAAGCGCATTGGTCACAATGCCTGGCAATTTCCACAAGGAGGTATCCAACATGGAGAAACCCCCGAACAGGCACTTTACCGTGAGCTGAGAGAAGAAGTTGGCTTACTGCCCCAACACGTCCAGGTGATAGCACAAACCCAAGGGTGGTTGCGCTATCGTTTGCCACATCGGTATATACGTACGGATTCAGACCCCGTTTGTATTGGTCAAAAACAAAAGTGGTTTTTATTAAAACTGACGGCTTCGGCACAGCATATTCAGCTGGATTTGTCAGACCCACCAGAGTTTGATCAATGGCAATGGGTCAGCTATTGGTACCCTTTGGGTCAAGTGGTGAATTTTAAACGCGATGTATATCGTAAAGCCATGGTGGAGCTGTGCAATCAGCTTCCGCAAAAACCGTAAAAATTTGCAGAATGGATGCAGATTTTTAGGATGAGTGTTGTTATAAATAAAGCAGAATAAATTTTGGAGCAGACACGATGTCGAACATGCAACTGGATACCTTAAGACGCATAGTCCAAGAGATTAATGCGTCGGCCAGTTTGCATGAATCTTTAGACATTATGGTCAATCAAGTGGCCGAAGCCATGCATGTGGATGTCTGCTCAATCTACTTGCTTGATGAACGAAATCATCGTTATTTACTAATGGCTTCTAAGGGTTTAAACCCTGAAGCCGTTGGGCATGTCTCTTTGCATACCAGTGAGGGTTTGGTCGGCTTAGTTGGACAACGTGAAGAAATCGTCAACTTAGACAATGCACCCAAACACGAACGCTTTATGTATCTGCCAGAAACGGGGGAAGAAATTTACAATTCCTTCCTCGGTGTTCCGGTGATGTATCGCCGTAAAGTTATGGGCGTCTTGGTGGTTCAAAACAAAGAGCCTCAAGACTTTAGCGAAGCTGCCGAATCTTTCCTCGTGACCTTGTGCGCTCAACTTTCAGGGGTGATTGCCCATGCACATGCCGTCGGGAATATCGAAGTCTTTCGTAAGCCCAACAACCTCCCTGCCTATAAAACTTTCCAAGGTATTTCTGGTTCAGGCGGTATTGCGCTAGGTCGTGCAGTCATCCTGTATCCACCTGCTGACTTGGCTTCAGTCCCCGATCGTGAAGCCGATGACATCAGTGAAGAACTCGAATTACTCGACAATGCCATAGACGCAGTTCGTCAAGAAATTCTGTCCCTCGATGAAAAAATGCAAGATGCCCTCATGGCCGAAGAACGTGCATTATTTAGCGTGTTCTTGCGAATGCTCGATGCCAATGCCCTCCCCGCGGAAATCAAAAGTGAAATTCGTGACGGTAACTGGGCACAAGGTTCGGTACGCATTGTTATTGATAAACACATTGCGCTGTTTGCACAGATGGAAGATGACTATCTCCGTGAACGTGTTTCAGACTTAAAAGATCTGGGGCGTCGTATCTTGGCTTATTTACAAGAAGCAGATGCCAGTCACCGTGAAATCACCGATGAAAGCATTTTAATTGGTGAGGAAATTTCTACGGCTGCCTTGGTTGAACTCCCTGTCGATAAAATCGCGGCGATTGTGACCACCGAAGGTGCCATGAACTCACACATGGTGATTGTGGCACGTGCCCTCGGCATTCCAACTGTAGTCGGCGTGACTGAACTGCCAATTAATACCCTCGATGATGTCGAAATGATTGTCGATGCACATCAAGGCCGTGTATTCATCAATCCACCTCGTCGTTTACGCACACGCTATAAAGAGATTCAAAAAGAAGAAGAGCAAATTGCCAAAGATCTGAAGCAATACGAAACCAAAGATGCCATCACCCCTGATGGTGTTGCAGTTCGATTGTTTGTAAATACTGGCTTGATGATCGATGTGGTTCGCGGTGTACAACGTGGCGCCAAAGGTGTCGGTCTATACCGTTCTGAAATTCCGTTTATGCTGCGTGATCGCTTCCCTGGTGAAGAAGAACAGCGCGCTATTTATCGTCAACAGCTGAGTCATTTTGCCAATAAACCAGTGGTGATGCGTACCCTCGATATTGGTGCAGATAAAGACCTGCCTTATTTCTCGATTGAAGAAGAAAACTCAGCACTGGGTTGGCGTGGAATTCGCTTTACTCTCGATCATCCTGAGATTTTTTCAGCCCAAATTCGTGCCATGCTCAAAGCCAGTATTGGCCTGAACAACTTGCATATATTGCTGCCGATGGTGACCAGTGTCAGCGAAGTCGAAGAAGCGTTGTATTTGCTCGATCGTGACTGGCAAGCGGTGCAAGAAGAAGAACAGGTGAAAATTACCAAACCCAAAATCGGCATCATGGTCGAAGTGCCGAGTGTGCTGTTACAGATCGATGAGTTTGCTGAATTGGTTGACTTCTTCTCGGTCGGATCTAACGATTTAACCCAATACTTACTTGCGGTTGACCGTAATAACCCACGGGTTGCCAATGTCTATTCACACTCACACCCAGCCGTACTTCGTGCGCTGACTCGCTTGGTGCAAGAATGTCATAAATACGACAAGCCGATTAGTATTTGTGGAGAAATGGCCGGTGATCCACTCACAGCTATTTTACTGATGGCGATGGGCTTTAATACCCTATCGATGAGTTCGAGTAATATCCTGAAAGTTCGTAAAGCCATCTGCCATGTGCCGATGCCAGATGCAAAAGAGCTCTTGGATCGTGCTTTGAGCATGAATAATCCACTGATGGTGAAAAGCATGATGGAGTACTACTTCAAGACTCATGGTCTTGGTGATATGGTGAAATCGGCAACCCGAATCGTGAGTGCTTAAGAACACTCATGTAAAATAATAAAATGAGGTGATGATGGATTTTTTATTTTTTCTGGCTTTTGTCGCCATTGCCTTTTATATGACAAAGATCCATCCGCAACTCAAACAAAAAATGTTAGAGCTGCAACACGATACACCGATTGAAAAAGTATCCTCAACTCGACCTAGACCGCCCCAAGCACAACAAGTCAATATACGCCCAACCAAGCCAACAAAATCCAAAGCTCCGGTCAGCCGCTCTCGTATTCCCCCCTTACTCGGTATAGAAATTACTGCGTCACAGCAGCGCCGCTTAGGTAAAAATGATCCATCGGTGCTGGCTGCACAGCGCGCCAAACAGCTAAATCAGACGCAGCACAGCGACGCAACATGGTTTGAGCAATTGACCAGTCAGGTGGAACACGTACTTCAGCAACCTAATAACGCCGTAAAACATCAAAGCACAGCGTCTAGACCACAACAAAAATCCACATTCAACAAAATGTTTGAAGACTTATTTTCAAAATAAGCGGTGTTTTAATGTTCAATATTTCAACTCAAAACCAATGCTTTAAATCCTGCATGGAACCACCTAAATGAACGTTGGTATCTTATTATTCAACGAAGTTGAAGTCTTAGATGCTGCGGGGATTTCTTCGGGGATCCATGCATCGCTTTATATTGTGGCCAAATTGCATGGCTTAGAGATTGCGAAGCAAACAGCAAAACGTATGGAATATGATGTGGAATTTGTTTAAGCAGATGTTGAAGCCGAATCATTTAGTAGACTAAAAACTGAGAAAATACACTGAAATAAAAAGGGAGATAATCATTCGAATATCCCCCTTTTTTGTGCTTTGCATAGCCGCGTTTTGCATTTTTCTTTCGATCTACAAAAGTTTGGCTTTTGTTAAAATCGTTCATGTGTTTTGCCACAAAGTTGCGAACTTCAACTTCAGGCAGGACTTTTTTCTTTGCCATTTGCATTCACCTTTTTGCCTATACAGCACCCTCGTACTGTAGTGCATATATTGATCTATTTTTAGATTTTTTCAAGCACTTTCCTATGGCTTTTTGATACAGCGTAGTTAGCCCCAAGGCCATAAAAAAATTGCTTTGCCACATTTTTCCCCCTCTCCCAAAGGGAGAGGAAAATACGTTGCATTTAACTTGCGAAAGCTCTTTCCAGCAAACGCTCCACATCGACCATTTTGGCGTCCAACATCCCCACTACTTGCCCATGTTTAGCGCTATAACGGCTTTGAATAAAGCCATTTGCTACATAGTCAGGCGCATAGCGTTTCAGTAAAACCGTTTGTGCCAAGACCGTTAAACGGCTCACTAGACTGCGCCCCATAAATTGTAAATCTTCAGGCGATTGATGGAACAACCTGAACAAGTCCTGCAATTCTGTTTGCAAGCTTTCATCTGTACTTGCTGTACTGGCCAAATCTTTAAACAGCACCTCAATAGATTCAGGATCACGCCCAATCGCGCGCAGCACATCTAGGCACATAACATTGCCTGAACCTTCCCAAATGGTATTCACAGGTGCTTCTTTAAAAATGCGCGCCATGATGCCGTTATCAACATAACCATTACCACCAAAGACTTCCATCATCTCACCAGTTAGTTCGACTGCACGTTTACAAATCCAAAACTTAGCTGCTGGGGTCATAATGCGTTTCCATGCCACAGACAAGGCATCATCTGATTCATAGCACTGCGCCAAATGAAAACTGAGCTGCGTCGCTGCTTCACTCTCTAAAGCCAAATCTGCCAAAACTGCACGCATTAAGGGTTGTTCAATCAAATGTTTACCAAAAGCCTGACGCTGACGAGTATAGGCAATGCATTGCACCAAAGCTTGACGCAGCATGGCGCTCGAACCGACCGAACAGGTCAGACGGGTATAATTTGCCATTTCAATAATGGTTGGAATGCCACGCCCTGCCTCACCAATCATAATGCCCCATGCATTTTTGAATTCGACTTCCGAGCTTGAATTACTGCGGTTACCGACTTTTTCTTTTAGGCGTTGCACCTGAATATTATTCTTCGTGCCATCTTCCAACCAACGCGGCACAAAGAAACAAGCCAAGCCATCTTGTTCGGTTTTTGCCACCACCAAATGCGCATCACACATCGGTGCAGAGAAAAACCATTTATGCCCCGTGAGTAAATAAGCTTTGCCTCGTCCTGTTTCTGCCACAGGCACAGCTATAGTTTCATTAGCACGTACATCTGAACCGCCCTGCTTTTCGGTCATGCCCATACCGAGCCAAATCGACTTTTTCTGCGCAATCGGTACATCGCGTTCATCATATTCAGTCGATAGTAGTTTCTCGCCAATTTTCGCCCATAGTTCAGGTTCGCGCTGAATGAGTGGAATACTGCCGAGCGTCATTGAATTTGGACATAAATTGCCGCACTCGACCTGACCTGCTAAATAAAAACGTGCTGCCCACTCCACCCATTTTGCCTTGGAATTTGGCTGATTAAATGGATGTGCATGGGTATCAAACTGGCGGTTGAGACCCATCCATTTATGCCATGAGGGATGAAACTCGATAAAGTCAGTACGGCGACCACGCGCATCAAAGGCATGTAATATTGGCGTGTGTTTATTGGCTAAAGCCCCATGCTGAAAATATTCGCTCGAACCTGCGACTTTGCCCATTTCACATAAAGTCGGCTGATCATGGCTGCCGTAGCGTTTTAAGATTTCGTGTAAAACCGTATCACTTGAAAATAGATTGTAGCTTTCCAGTTCATCAAATTGGTTGCTGATTTGATGTGTCATCCATGTCTGTTCTAATGTATTCATCGTCTATATTTTCCGCTTGTTCTTGTTGGCGTTTCATTTCAGTATAGAGAAAATTTAAAGCATAGACGTTCGGTTTTCCGCACTAAAAAATATGAAGCATTCAGCCATTCAAATACGGCGCAAGCCACGTCAATCTCGTGCCAAACTGACCCAAGAAGCCTTACAGGACAGTTTTGTTCGGCTTTTGCATGAGCGCCCTGCCAGTCAAATTACCATTCGTGAAATTACCGACCTTGCAGGCGTTGGCTTAGGGACATTTTATGAATATTTTTCCAAGAAGGAAGATTTGATTGCGCTGACCATTCATTTACATGTGAAGCACAATGCCGAACAGATGAAAACTTATGCACAATCGCTGATGAAGTTATCCACAGATTTGGATTTTCAAGAGTATTTACAGCAAATCATCCACTTCCAAATTGAGCAAATTCAAGCGCAGCAGTTTTTATGGTCACAGGTGTTTTTATTGGAACGGCGGATTTCAGATATTGAAAGTTACCGTAAAAGTTATGTCATGATGGTGCAAATGTGGCAACACATGCTTAAGCCTTTTATAAATAACGAGGAAAAGCTCAAGCCAATGGCTTTAAATATACAAAGAGTGTGTTATGGCTTTGTGTCGCAAAGCTTGTTGATCGTACCAAACTTTACTGAATGGGATGAATTAAAGCGAGATATAATTCATATGTTGCGCGATTAGACTTCGCGGACAAGTCTAATGACGTTTCAAATGCATTGGTGAATAAAATAAAGTCATGTTATTTACAAAAAATCGGCTCTTAAACCAGTTATTTTAGATATTTAGGAAATTCATTTTTACGGTAGAAGAAAATCATTCATCACTTGTTTCATCCGTCAATAAAAGTGCTTTAGAAGTTAAGCTTTTATTGCCAGCTTACTTGTCTCATTTATACGCCTTTGCAATGCTGGCCAGTTGTAAGCTCTTTAAAAATTCAGCCGTATATTTTGGACTATGGCCTAATGCACCACGATGATCACCATTTGGGATCGCCTGATAGACTACTGGCAATTTTTTATTTGCACACTTTTTGGTAATAACTTTGAGTACCAAGGTGATCGACAAATGGTCTGCGGCGCCTTAAACAAACATCAGTGTTACGGTTAGGGTCATATATTCAATCGACTGCCGTTTTAAATAGCTTAGGGATGGCCTTAAGTCTGAATTTTTTAAAAGATTGGCTGAGGTGCTTGTTTTAACTCAGTTTGTAGTTCTGACAAACAGCGTTTACGGCCTGATTTAATAAAGACTGCATATCTGGACTAACCAGTTGATTTACATTGATCGATGGATCTGCTGCGGCTGCTCCCAACAACAGGATTGGGAAAAATGCCGCTACGTTGGTATCTGGATTTGGATTGGTTTCTACGTATTCAGCAATACATTCATATTGATAACCACCCGGTGCCAAGGGTATTGCAGCTTTAAGATTCAATTCAAGCGCATCTTTTTGTCCCTGAGCTGCAACCGCAATAGCAGCTGCACCACCTTGACTATGCCCCCATCACCATCCAGTCTTTATTAAATTGCTTCGGCTTCCAAGAATGCAGTGCATGTACAGAATCCACCAAATTATAAACTTAACTGACTACATTCATATAAGGGTGCTGTTTTGGCTTACCTAGTCCTTGATAATCTGTTGTAACCACTACATAGCCATGCCTCAAACAACTGTCGATTGCACCATCTATGACTAGTTGCAAACTATACACAGGCCCATTGTATAATCACTTGAAGGAGCACTTGTATCAGCCACACAGTCGTGCCATGTGCTCATGCCAATACGGTCCAGTCTTGTTTAAGTGCTTATCCATTTGGGAGTAAAATATATCCCGAGGTCAAAATGGGTTCGCCATTAACCCCCTCAACTACGATATGCGATCACGTAAGGTTGCCTAGTATGTTGATATGATGTAGGAATCGATTCAAGCTGGAGTGACAACACCTGACCTGACAACAATAAAGATAGGTGTGCCAACTAGCATCACCCCATAAAGAATTTATTTACAATTTTCTAAAACAACTTAGACCACTTGCCAATATTTCTTCAGCTGTATTTTTAGCTTATTTTAAGTATTAAATAATGTCTTTAATGTTGAAAAGCTCTGCAATATTAACAACATAAAAATGTCTTTCATTAACTAGAATCAGCTAAAAAACCTATATTAAGGCCAAAATCCATAATAAAAATATGGATTTAGATATTTCGTCCTGTTCTACCTATCATAGCTATATATTTGAGTTTAATTCATGGATAAAATATTAAAACAAAATATATAAATAAATAATATAAATTCAATAACTTAATCAATCGAATTAACCATTTATTCAAAACTATTTTTCCATTTGTCAAAAGCCACAGAAAGCTTTAGAGTCAATAAGTATATAAAGATTTTTAAGCTTTTAACGGCTACAGTTTTATGACTTCTCTTCGATTGATTGCTGCTTGAAAAATTTTAGAATGAGAGAAAAACTGTTGTCACATTGTCACTTTAAAATGAATTAACAAAACGGTTAATGTCATGTGCTGTTGAGCGTGTTATCAATTGAAAGTTTATAACTCCCAACTTTAATACATGATTATAATAATGGAGATACTCAATGAGCGACGACGTTAAAAAATGTCCTGTCACCCACCTAACAACTGATGCTGGTGCTCCTGTTGTAGACAACCAGAACAGTATGACGGCAGGTGCACGTGGTCCTTTACTTGCCCAAGACCTATGGCTTAATGAAAAACTCGGTAATTTCGTTCGTGAAGTAATTCCAGAGCGTCGTATGCATGCCAAAGGTTCTGGTGCTTTCGGTACGTTTACCGTGACTAACGATATTACCCAATATACCCGCGCTAAAATTTTCTCAGAAGTTGGTAAAAAAACTGAACTTTTTGCTCGTTTCTCTACCGTAGCGGGTGAGCGTGGTGCTGCAGATGCAGAACGCGATATTCGTGGTTTTGCCCTGAAATTCTATACTGAAGAAGGTAATTGGGATTTAGTTGGTAATAACACACCTGTCTTCTTCCTACGTGATGCTCGTAAATTCCCTGACTTAAACAAAGCAGTAAAACGCGATCCTAAAACCAATAAGCGTAGTGCAACTAATAACTGGGATTTTTGGACTTTACTTCCTGAAGCTCTACACCAAGTTACTATTGTGATGTCTGACCGCGGTATTCCAGATGGTTACCGTCATATGCATGGTTTTGGTAGCCATACCTTCAGTTTTATTAATGCTAATAATGAACGCTTCTGGGTTAAATTCCACATGCGCACTCAACAAGGCATTAAAAACTTAACCGATGCTGAAGCTGAAGCGATTATTGCCAAAGACCGTGAAAGCTCACAAACCGATCTGTTCAATGCAATTGAACGCGGCGATTTTCCAAAATGGAAAATGTACGTTCAAATCATGCCTGAACTTGATGCAGAAAAAGTACCTTATCACCCATTTGATTTAACCAAAGTATGGCCTAAAGGCGACTATCCGTTGATTGAAGTGGGTGAATTCGAACTCAACCGTAACCCTGAAAACTATTTCCAAGATGTTGAACAAGCCGCTTTTACACCAAGTAACTTGGTGCCGGGCATTAGCTTCTCACCTGACCGTATGCTGCAAGCGCGTTTATTCAACTATGCTGATGCTGCACGTTATCGCGTGGGTGTAAACCATTACCAAATTCCTGTAAATGCACCACGTTGCCCTGTTCACTCGAACCGTCGTGATGGTCAAGGCCGTATGGATGGTAACTATGGTGCAACACCGCATTATGAACCAAACAGCTTCAGCCAATGGCAAGAGCAACCACAATACAAAGAACCACCATTGAAAATTACTGGTGATGCTGACTTGTGGGATTATCGTGAAGATGACAGCGACTATTTCAGTCAACCACGTGCATTATTCAACTTAATGAATGATGAACAAAAACAAGCATTGTTTAATAACACTGCTGGCGCAATGGGCGATGCACTCGACTTCATCAAATATCGTCATATCCGTAACTGTTACGCATGTGATCCAGCTTATGGTGAAGGTGTTGCAAAAGCATTAGGCTTAACTGTAGCGGATGCGCAAGCTGCTCGTGCAACTGATCCAGCTCAAGGTAATCCAGGCTTGCTTTAAGTTTTATCTTTGAATAAAAAAACCACCTTTTAAGGTGGTTTTTTCTTGGCATTAAATATTCCAATTACCTTCTATTAATCCTTAAACAATCAATTTTTTGCCTTCATGCATGGTTAAAAATGGATTCATTAACTTTGATGTTTTTCGCATGGCTTGATGTAAGTCATGTTCAGGTTGGTCTCTAGCTTCATCAGTCAACTGAAAAGTCCGATAATGCATGGCCAATGAACATTTTGACTGTAAATCTTTATGCGCCTGAAAAGCTTCTTCGGGATTCATGTGCAAATATTTCATTAAACGACGTGGCTCATAAGCTCCAATCGGTAATAACGCTACTCGGGGTGCACCTAAGCGTGTATGGATTTGTTTGAAATGTGCAGCATAGCCCGTATCTCCAGCAAAGAAGAAATGTCCTGTACTATGCACGATGGAAAAACCTCCCCATAAGGCATGATTTTGATCTCGCCAACCACGCCCTGAGCCATGCTGTGCAGGCGTATAAACGATACGCAAATCTTCAAACATTTCCGATTGCCACCAATCAAGTTCAATGACATTGAAATGTGTGGGTAAATAATAAGCATTGCCTAAACCAGTATAAATCGGCATAGCAAATTGTTCATGTAACCAATTCAAGGTTGCTAAATCCATATGATCATAATGATTATGGCTCAGTAAAACCCCATGAATTGTAGGTAATTCTTCTAAGGCAATTCCTGCAGGACAAGCACGTCGTGGTCCAGTCCCTTGACGTGGTCCTGCATACTCCGCCCATACAGGATCGGTCAAAAAATTATATGGCCCAATTTGAATTAGCACCGTAGCATGCCCAACAAACCAAACTAACCAATCATCCATTTTAGCCAAAGGTCGATTTTGCGGAATGCTACGCGAAGAAGCAAAAAACTGTTGGTATTCTTGCTCACGATCTACTTTCCATGTATCGCTTTTACGCGTCATGATCCATTTCAGCATATCTTTACGCGTAAACGCATCTGGATTTCGAAGGGTATTAAAAAAATTTTCCCCATTAAAATGGTCAGTTGCCAGATAATCAAATACAGGCTTCGTCCACGTATGTTTCATACAGCTTTTAGTACTGATTTGAAACTGTGCTGATTGAGTTTTTTGATTCATGTGTATTTAAAATTCATTCACTATGCTGACAAACCTTGCAAAGTATTTAACCTCGCAGACCTATTGATCAAGACGACCTTTCATGCGCTCAAGCCAAACCTTCCGAGATTGAGGCTTGACAAAGAGTGCCACAATTTCAGGATGAAGCTGTTTAATTTGTGCTTCAATTCTGTTGACACAAGCTTCTATATCATCTGACGTTAAATTATCTTTAAATTCAAGACTCAAAGATGCCAAAACTTGATGTGCACCCATCTGCTCTGTTAACACCCCATTGGCAGAATGCACTGCTGGATCTTGCTCTGCAACCATCAAGACATTATGCCTCAATTGTGGGTCAGCAGTTTCTCCCATGAGCAATCCTTTAGTCTCACGTGCAAGTAAGATCGCTGAAATAGCGAGCACCACACCAATTAGAATTGATGCCAGACCATCAAGCATTGGCATATTCAGCGCGTGTGATAAATAGATACCGATCAGGGCAATAAACAGACCAATCAGCGCTGCTGAATCTTCAAATAACACGGTAAATGTCGTCGGATCTTTACTGCGTCGAAATGCTTCAAAATAGCCCTGTTTCCCTTTGATTTTACGAAATGCTTTCAATGCCACAAACCAAGAGGTCCCTTCACACAAAATCGCAATACCTAATACGATATAGTTAATCATCGGATTTTGCATTTCTTCGGGGTGATAAATATGACTAATCCCTTGATAAATCGACACGATCGCACCCAAAGCAAAGACCATCAACGCCACAATAAAAGCCCAAAAATACAGCTCTCGCCCATAGCCAAACGGATGGCGTGCATTTGCTGGCTGCTGCGATTTTTTCATACCGTAGAGCAGTAAGATTTCATTTAAAGTATCAACCACAGAGTGAATAGCTTCACTCAACATGGCAGAACTATTCGTGATATAGGCAGCGACAAACTTCACCAGTGCAATCGCTAAATTGCCGAAGAGCGCTGCATATACCACGATTTTGTTAGATTCAGACATTTAAAATTGTCCTAAATTTATTTTTATCAAACAGATCTATTTGATTTTATAGCTCATTCCATAGTACTCAAACTGACTGTAGCTGTTGTTTGTTATTTTGTTGTTTTTACACCAACTGTCGATTGTTTCGACAATGCCATCATATTCCATGTGAAACACGCTCTTTAGCGCAAAGGTATAGAACAAAAAAGGAAGCCGCAGCTTCCTTATAATTCTGTAGATGTACGAGGTTCAACGTACTTTATTAAAATACTGCTCGCGCCACTCTTTCCAAAAGTACATCACAATACCAAACATCACGACCACGATTCCAACAAAGGCATTGGAGCTAATATGTTCACTGTTCAACGTAGCTCCCAAAACCAATGCTATGACAGGTGTCATCACATTACTGAGTGACACCGTTGATGCGGCCAAACGTCTTATAAGCCAGAAGTAACACAGCATTGCCACAATGGATGACATGATCATGGTAAAGACAAATCCAATCATCGCACGGCCACTTGGCAATTCGGTTGGAAAATGCTGCCAAATAAATGGAATAATGAGCATCGATCCTAAAGCAGAAACAATCAGGGAACCGGTTGCCTGTGACATCGGCTTTAACGGTGCATTAATCTGCTTCACCCAAAAAATCGAACTAATATACGACACCATGCTGATTAGCATCAGTACAACGCCAATTGGATTGACTTTGCTATCAGCAGAATCTGCAAAGACAAAAGTTAGACCTCCCACTGCAACCGCCATGCCCAACCACTGCAAAGCGACCAATTTATGTGTTTTTAAAATTACATGCCCAATCAAACCGGCAATTAAGGGTGAAAAACCAAAAATCAGTGCCATTAAACCAGAGGTGAGATAATTGGCTGCCAGATAAATAAACAACTGTGCGCCAATCAAATTCAAACTCCCTGCCACATAACTTTTTAATGAGGTTTCATCAAACGGCAAAGGATCACGCATCAATTTCAATAGAAACAGCGCAATAATAGATGCGCCGAAGTAACGGATAATCAACACCCACATCGGATGTATTTCCTGCACACTCCACACAATCGCGAGCGGCGTCGTCGCCCAAATCAGTACCAAAAGAGCATATATACTTGCCGTCAGCGGCAGTGAAGATTTCATTTCATTCTCAAATTTGATTGTTCTAACGACTTAACTTGAAACCCACTATTCAGATCTGGAACTACTCGTAAGACCATTAACTAATAAAGTTTAAGACCAATTATTGTTCTCCCCTTTATCAACTAAATTGGAGGCGGTATGAATGCCACCCGATCGTTTGGGGTATAAGGACTTCTCTTCAAACGATCAATAATCTCCCCTAACCACTCTTAAAAAAAAGAGGAGGGAAACATCTAAACGAAATCCATTCTTCACAAAGACTACTCCCTCCTTTGAAAAAGGAGGGCTGGGGAGGATTAAAACCGTTGAATAGATCTACATAAGCTAAAACTATATACATGGACTACAAAATAGCTTTATAAGTGCGATGCTAAAACTAAAGACATAAAAAAACAGACCTACGTTACCGCAAGTCTGCTCATCTTAGACATTCAGCTTACTTTACAAGTTTACGTAAATCTTGGCTTAAATCTAAATATTTATCTGCTTCAAACGCTGCATTCTTGCTGATCAGCTTTTTCAGGTGACGCATTTCTTTTGCCGCATTTACCGTAATACCGCCGACAATAACGCCATCAGTCACACCAAACATCACGAATGATGATTCAGCGCGAAGCTCTGGATTGATTTCACCACGAACTTGCCATTCAGCAGCCGCCATGTCACCTACGAACTGATAATTGATGTCCAACTGATCTGTCCAGAACCATGCCGGGTTAGGTGTCGGATGCTCAACGCCCATCACATGACGTGCAAAGATCCCTGCTTGCAGGTTGGCATTTTCCCAAGTTTCGACACGACGGTGGTTACCGCAATTACGAAGTTGAGTTGCCACATCACCTGCTGCATAGATGTCTGCATTTGAAGTCTGGCAGTTTTCATTTACTTTAATCGCGAAATCAACATCCAGGCCAGCTTCTACAGCCAATTGTGCATTTGGCACGATACCAATACCATAAACTACAGCATCAGCGCGAAGTTCTTCACCACCCTCAAGGGTAATCACCACTTCTTCACCATCCAGTTTGCAATCTGCAATTTTGGTTTCCAGACGAACGTCGATCCCTGCCAAACGTTGTTGTTCAAGCAGGAATTCGCTCAGGATACGAGGTGAACAGCGGCCCATCACCATAGGACCCATTTCGATCACAGTTACCTGACACTCTTTGAAACGTGCTGAAGAAGCAAGCTCAAGACCAATCACACCACCGCCGATCAATACAATACGGCGACCCGCTTGTAATACAGGCACCAATGCTTGTGAATCTTCTAGGTTACGTAGCGTATAAACATGTTTACCCAGCGCATCGAAATTCGGTAAACGGCGTGCTGCACCACCGGTTGCTAGAAGCAACTTGTCAAATGCAACAATTTCGCCATTTTTCAGTTCAACTGTTTTTGCATCGCTATGGATTTTCACAACGCCATTGCCACGAATATGTTCAACACCGAGTTCTGCCAATTTTTCTTCTGACAGAATTTCGATTTTGGTCTCTTCAGGTTTTAGAATTACGTCTTTAGACAAAGGCGGACGTTCATAAGGAAGATGTGTTTCATCACCCACCAAAATGATTTTGCCTTCATACTTGTTCGCACGGAGTTCTAAAATGGCGCTAGCACCAGCTTGACCAGCTCCAACAATAACGATGGTTTCGATACCATTTTGGCTCATGGGTTTGTTCCTTATTTCAATTCTGCAGATACGATGCCGAAGCCCGCAATCCACTCACTAATGTCTTCGTAGCAATGTGTTGTCATGTCGTATTCGCCCACTTCATGTAGTGCAGCAAAAGCAGCCATCCAAGAACGAACTTCTTGACCGCCACGACCGCCTTCAACACGAATTTCAGCTTCAGTCATCGCTTCAATGGCAGCAAAGTCAGCTTTGGCGAAAGTATCAAGCAATGCACGATCCCATTCTGGGTTTAAAGGCACTGCGACAGAAGTATCACCCGCTGCGAGTTTTTGACCGACAGCAATGATTTTGCCTTGACGTATATTACGTGCCTCTTCAGTTGGATTACGACCTGCAATCAGGAACTCTTCCACTTCTGGTGGAACTGAACCCATTTGCGGCGTTGGTGGATCATGTGAAAGACCACCTGTACCCAAGATCAATACACGTTCATTTTCGAGGTTCAATGATTGAATAAACTGACCGACTGCACGACCCAAAGCGACTGTACGCTTAGTTGTCGGCATCGGTGCAGCCGCACCATTGATAAAAATTGGAATCGTTGGATAACGATCAAGCTTGCCACCACATAGGAAATGTAATGGTTGAGTCACGCCATGATCTGCTTGCATACGGTATGAGTACGCAACATCAACACCTTCATCCAACACACGACGTACTAAATTCACTGCAGTTTCTTCAGGTACGTTGATGTGATCATTGTCTTTACCATAATCCCAGTCACCTGCTGCTTTGGCACGAATACCCACGCAGAAGCTTGGCATCAGGTCATAGAAGAAACCATTGAAATGGTCTGGACCAAAAGTAATGATCAATGTTGGATTATAGTCTTCAATTTCTTTCGCAAGTTGGGCAAAAGTTTCACGAACTTTTTCCTCTTTATATTTCTCTTGCGGAGAAGCAAATTCCATTAGGGGACTGTGCGATGCACAAATGAGTTTAACGGCCATGGGTGACTCCTAAACGGAAGGCAGCCAAAACGGCTGCCGAGTAAGTCCTTTACGTTTTTGGCGAATTAAATCTCGTCAAAGAAGCCAGCACGTGGTTGTCGTAAACCACGGATACCCAGACCACATTCAGCATTAATTAAAACACCAGTTAATGGGCGGTTGTTTTGACGAGAAGCCAATAACACGTATGAACCAGTCATATCTTCAGGTTCGGGTAAGAAATTGAGCGGCATGCCGCGTGCAATCTTCTCAGGATCGCGTGCATCGAGTAGACCGAGGTTTTCTTGGCCTAAAGAAGCAGCACCTTTGATGTTTACATTCATACCCGACGGAGCAACAGCGTTCACTCGTACTTTAGGCGCAAGCTCGTAGGCTAATTCTTTCATGATCCCAACGCCAGCATGCTTAGACGCTGTGTATACAGGGCCTCCGCCTGCCGAATACAGTGCTGAGTTAGACAAAGTAAATATGATAGAACCTTCCGAAGCTATCAATGCATCAAGTGCAGCTTTGGCACCTAAGATGAGAGATTTGGTGTTAATACCCATAATCTCATCAAAAGCTTTCTCCAGCTGTTCACCCGATGTATTGACGATATCTGCGTAATGATCCCAGATACCTGCGTTTCCGACGAAACAGTCAAGTTTGCCATAATGTTCTACAGTTGCTTGAACTGCACGAACATTATCCTCATAGCTGGCTACATCTCCTGCGATCGCAAGCACGCGGTCACCAAAATGTTCTTTCAATGCATCAACTTTCGATTGAGAACGTTGAAGAACAGCAACTTGTGCACCTTCTTCTAAGAAACGTTCAACCAATGCCCAGCCTAAGCCTGAACCACCACCGGTAATAAGTGCAACTTCGCCTTGTAGCCAACCCATGATTACTCTCCTGCCATCTCTACGTATAAAGCACCATCTTCAACAATCACAGGGAATGTTTTGATAGGATCTGTTGCTGGTAAGCATAATGCTTGACCAGTTTTCAAACAGAATCGAGCCGAATGAAGTGGACATTCAACAGTGCCATCATCTTCAAGGTAACCTTCAGACATTGAAGCATTACCATGTGAACAACGGTCGTTCATCGCGAAAAATTCGCCATTGTTGTTGAATACTGCAAGCGCATCGATACCGTTAACGCCGCAATCTACTTTCAATGCTTCGCCTTCGTCTAATTCGTCAACTTGGCAAACAAAAATCTTATTCATTAGAAGAACACGCTCAGGTTATGTGAGTTGTAAGTCACCTGATCAAGGGTAATCTTACGGTTGAAGATTTCGAAACCTTGCTCAGTGTCGACTTTGCGGATCTTGTCGTGACGCTTACCACAGTAGATTGTTACATCTTTCTCTTTCTGGGTACGGTACAACAAGTACGTTACGTAAACGTCGTATTCGCCTTCAACTTCAGTCGCTTCAACAATCACATTTGAAACCATGTGTGTTGTACGTGAAGGAGGTTCTTCGGCCCATGCCATACCTGTCTCAAGACGGGCAACACGGCGTTCCAACAAATCTTTAGTATCGTTAAATACCCAAGTTGTAGGTGGCTCGATCGAACGGCGACGGTCACGAGTTTGAGCGTTCGGTGTAGTACGCAAGGTATAAGAAATATCTTCAGCTAATACAGCTAACCAATCGCGGAACTTCCAATCGTCAAGCAATTTTGCTTCACGATAAAGAAACTGACTAATTTGGTGATGAAGTTCTAAACTGATTTGACTCATTTCATAAGCTCCTTCTCATATTCGTCAGCCGCAGCTTCAACGTCTTCCCATTTTTCATGAATCAATAAATCTGCCCAACGGCGGTACATACCACGTGCTGCAGTCTCAGAGAAAATATAGTTAGTGATACCCGGGATACCATCTTCACGTACTTTCTCGTTGCCTTTACCCATTTCCATAATGAGTTTGTTTTGACGTGCTTTATAACCACGTAAAACTTTTTGAATTTCAATCCAGTTCTCAGAGTCATCTTGCTCAAGGAAACCAGCAGGACCGAAGGCACGTGTTGCAGAACGTTCAAATGCTGCTTGTACATCTTCTGGCGCGTCCGCATCACAGATACAGAATGCCCATACTTCAGTCTTGTTTGGACCACGTGGGTGCCATACACGAAGCGTTGCAGTACCGTTCAACCAAGATAGTGTTGGGAACATGGTGTTGTGACCAGCAAGACGCAGTGCACGAGTTTCACCTAGGCGTTCTTTCACTTCTTCATACGTTTCACGGAAGTAGTTTGCTACTTCACCATCCACCCATACGTTTGCGTCTGGTTTCTCAGTGAAGAAGAAGCCTGAACCGTGACCACGTGAACCGTATTGGATCGCGTCTTTGGCAGTTTCCCAAACTGGACGGGCAGTTTGTGCAGCACCTAATTTCTTAGAAGATTCATCATCTGGTTTAGCACCAAGCACCTGAATCGCAGATGCATGAGAGAACAACGCGTGGTATTGGTCAGAAGCGAACTGTTCAGCTGCAAATTTCCAGTTACAGTCGATTTCCCATTTGTGTACACCACCAACGATCACAGTACCACCTTCACGACGGTCTACAACGCCGTCCAGGTACCAAGCGATATCACCCATGTATTCTTCTAGATCTGGAGTTGTTTCATCCCAGCAGCCGAATACTAAGCCTTTGTATGATTTAACGCGGTTAACTTCTACCAGACCCCATTGCTCTTTACATGCACC
Source organism: Acinetobacter sp. YH16056_T (assembly GCF_024605895.1). Lineage (NCBI taxonomy): Bacteria > Pseudomonadati > Pseudomonadota > Gammaproteobacteria > Moraxellales > Moraxellaceae > Acinetobacter > Acinetobacter sp. YH16056_T. Next base: position 2,906,256 of record NZ_CP094545.1, read on the forward strand.
ATGTGGGTAAGCACGATCTTCAAGCGGGATATCTTTTAGAGAACCATCAATGCCATAAGACCAGCCGTGGTATGGGCAAGTAAATGCACGTGTATTACCACAGTCCGCGAAGCTCACACGCATAGAGCGGTGACGACATTGGTTTAAGAATGCTTTGATTGAGCCATCTTTTTGACGTGCCACGATGATTGGATCTTCACCCATATAGGTATTGAAGAAATCGCCGGCTTTAGGAATTTGGCTCTCATGGCATAGGAATAACCATGTACGACCGAACACACGTTCTAATTCAAGTTCGTAGATGTCTGGATCTGTATAGATAGATGGCGTGATACGTCCATTTTGTGCATCGACTAAAGCATCGATTTCGCGCACATCAATTTTTCCACTCATGAAAAGCTCTCCTGTGACCATAAGGCACAAAGTAATAGACTCAACTTTTCAACGATGATGGATTTTAGAGCGATATTCGGGAAATATTTATTTTGTTTTAATTAAGAGATTTTATGGATTATTACGGTAGATTTTTTTTATAGCATTTTTTTTAAATTGCCGAGAACACCATTTATTTCGTGAATGGTAAAATAATCTTCACGCAATAGTTGTTTATAGATTATACTGAACGGACTTCTAAGTAAGACATTTTTTGGATTACTCCACGGGTTGATTATATGGAATTACGACACTTACGCTACTTTATTACTGTCGCTGAAGAACTCAATTTCAGTAAAGCTGCGTTAAAACTTTATACTGCTCAACCTTCTTTAAGCCAACAAATTAAAGATCTTGAAGAAGATGTCGGCGTAAAACTGTTGCACCGTACTAAACGTAAAGTTGAGCTCACAGAAGAAGGTGCCGTATTTCTAGAACAAGCACGTTTAACCTTGGCACAAGCAGACAAAGCTGTGGCTATGGCACGTCAGGTTTCACAAGCCAAACAGCAGATGCTGCGCATTGGTTTTGTCCCTGTTGCAGAGATGAAAATCTTCCCTTATGTGCTGCCAAATTTACGTGTTCAGAACCCAGAACTCAAAATTGAATTACTCAGTTTAAATAACCGTGATCAGATGAAATTACTGCAAAAAGGTGAACTGGACATCACTTTTACCCGCAATAACTTCCACAGCGACGAAATTGAAAGTCAGTTTGTACTGCGTGAACCGCTGATCTTTATTTTACCCAAAGATCACCCTTTAGCGAAGTACGAGCGCATTCCAGTTAAAGCATTGAATGGGATTGATTTTATCATTCCTGCACGTGAACAATCTGGCACGTTGCATGAAGCCATTTTGGACTTTGCTTCGACCCATGATATTCAATTTAATATCGTGCAAAAAGCCGACAATATCCTGTTTAACATTAACTCCATCGGCATGGGCTTAGGCTGCACGATCCTACCGGGATACATCGCGCCATTGACCATGAACAATACGGTGATTCGTCCTTTAGATGTCGAATTACCGTATCTAGACTTGTATGTAAGTTACCGAAAAACGGCGAGTTCTGTGGCTGTAGATAAATTCCTTGAACTGCTAACCAAAGTTTTTTATCTCGATATTAATCGCGAACAGCGTTAATTTTCGCCAAGTCATAATTTATAGATATAGCACCATTATTTTTAAAATGAATAATGGTGCTTTTTTTATGGCTAAAAAGTCGCTTTTTTAATCGTTTAAATGTTTTAATCGACGCATTTTATCTATCATGCATATCGACTTGATGGAAAATAACTTATAAATTTTAGTTTAGACATTGATAAAAATTGCTAAAAATTGCCGATTTACAACTTAAGTCTAATAAATAATTCCCCTTCCCCAACCATTCAGATAAGCTTATTTTATGCCTTTTTACTGATTTAGACCGTACACTGTCGACCCATTAATGAGAATAATACTCATTTAAAGTATTTCTTTCAAAAGATTTATATAAAAAAAAGGATGGCAAAACCATCCTTTTTTTGAATTTCATGTCAGTGACAAGAAATTACACACCACGCGCTTTTAAATAATCTTTAATCACGGTGTTGAATTCTTCTGCTTTTTCAACTTGTGACCAGTGACCACATTGGCTAAAGATATGCGCATCCGCATTTGGAACTGTGTTCAAAATATCCCACGTACGAGATACTGGAATCACCACGTCTTGTACACCGTGAATCAACAATACTGGCACAGTAATGTCTTTCATTTTTTCAAAGTCGAGTGGGAATTCGAAACGGTCACGGTCGCGTGCGCCAACAACATCCATCAAACGATTTGATGCATAGTCATTTGCAGCAGAAGCGAAACGTACTTTTACCAATTCGTCTGTGATCAAGTCTTTGTTTACAACAAACATAGACAAGGTTTTCTTGATGCCTTCTTCGGTTAATACAGGGTTTGCATGTGCTTTAAGTGCTGCAGTTTGTTTAGCACCGCCTGTACCCATAGACACGATACCCAATACACGTTCTGGATAGTCCAAAGCCATTTGGAATGCTAACCAGCCACCGAGTGAGTTACCCACTAACCAAGTTTTTTCAATACCTAGGGCATCTAACGTACGTACAGCGTGATCAACCCAAGCACGGATACCATAAGCAGTATTCGGTGCAACAACAGTTTGACCATAGCCAATCGTATCGATAGCGATACAACGTGCTTGTTCACCAATTTGTGGAAGGTTTAACCACCAGTTAGCAGCAGCAGATACACCTGTACCTGAACCGTGTAAAAATAGAATTGGTGTGCCTTCACCCACTTCGTGGTAATGCGTTAATTCGCCTTCAGCAGTTTCAATCCATTTATCTTCTAAACCAAAGAATGAATCAGTTGTATAGTCAGGAATCTGAACAGTGCTCATACATGCTCCTCGTATTGCGTAGAGCTTATGTTTCAATCCATAACGGATTTAAACACAAGGGGGACTCTTTTGGATTTTGTGGTTTTTACAGTCTCATATTACCTGTTCAGCCACTGCTAACTGATACATATTTACGATCATAAACAACAAATAGACTATAATTTAAGTTATTGTTTTTTAAATATATAACTCAAAAATATATCCATAAAATCTTTGAGGTATTTCTTTTTTAAATAACCCAGCAAATAAAAAGGGAAGCAATGAATCCACTTCCCTCTTTTTTATCCTGAGAAATTAGAACTTATAGGTATAAGTTGTCGCGACACGGTACTCTTGCAAGTCAGATTTGTAATCGAAATCGGCATCGATATACATTGCCTGGAAGCCTAAGCCCTTCAACTTACCTTCAGGCACGGTGTAGTTCACAATTAAGTTCAATTCATCTGACTTCTGATCTTTAAGACCAGCAATTTCTGCATCTGAACCTGTGAAATACACAGCAGTTGTATTTAAGCCTTTCACACCCATTTCTGAGAAATCATAGCCATAAGTAAAGCCCCATGATTTTTCATTTTTTGCAGTAAATGTTGCTACACCCCAGTTGACTAAGTACGGCTGTGGCACCCATCCGCCTAGTGTTGGGAAGGCATTATCGCCAAACATTTGTTGATAGCCCAATCCAAAGGTATGCGAACCGTAATTCACTTTCGCACCAACCGATAGCGCTTGGTTATCAATTTCGCCATATAGTTTGTCACCCGAATCCGAGTTATCGAAGTAACGGATATGGCTATCCAGTTTGGCTTTGTCACCTAACTTGGTTTTATAGTTCGCGCCGACATATTGCTGTGTGTAGATGTCTTGAACATCGGCATACCAGTAGCTACCACCAATTTCAGGTGTGAATTGATGGTCAATACCCGCAATATACATACCATCAGAAGTTGGCCCAAGATCATAATGACCTATGGTGCCATCTGGTAATCTTTTACCTGGAGCGAACATTGATAAATCACGGAATTGGTTGTCATAACGGTTATTGATCCCGTCAATGTATGCCAAAGTTAACTTAGTATCTTTAATCTCTTTCGATTCTAACCATGCACCGCTATAAGTCGTCATTAACTGACGTGATGGATCGAAAACCAACACTGGAGACACTGGTAATAACTCACCCACTTTCAACTCAGTTTCAGATACTTTGGCTTTAAAGGTCACGCCCACTTTACCAAAGTTATCTTTTGATTCTTTACCATCGTGCGGCAAGATCCAGTCTGGGTTTTTATCACGTGCATTAAGTTTAAATGCATGTTGAACCAAAAGGTCAGCACCCACTTGAATACCTGCACCAATATCTTGATACCCTGACTTGGCATCCAAAGTCACACCCTGTGACCATGAACCCCAGTTACCCGCCGGATTTTCTTTAATTTGACGGTCTAAGTAGAAGTTTTTAAATTTCAATTGTACTTGGCTGTCGTCAACAAAGTCCGCATAAGTTGCAGATGTTCCTAATGTTGCTGTCGCAGCAAGAATTGCTATCCATAAATTTTGACGACGCATGGCTTATTCCCAGTGATCAAATTAAGCTATGACATCATCATGCTCAACAATACCTTGGAAAAAAATCCGACTACAGTATTAAGGTTTATCAGGCTTTTGTACGACTTGAACTTTGGAAGCTATTTCTGGTTATTTTCCTTAGAGATTAAAACAATAACTCTTTTTTATCATTTAGAACAACTGATTAAATTAACCTCATGTTTTATTAACATAAAATTTAAAGTTTTTTATTTTTTGCAATTACATGCGCTGTATTAATTGCTTTTAAGTTTAAACAAAGTTTTTTACTGAGATTTATCCTTATTTGAGTTATAAAATTTAGCTATGACATGATATTTAATTTATATAATCATCAATAACTTAAAGTTAAATTTTACTACTATGGCTGCTCGAAATCAGCCATTGGTTCGTAAGACATTTCTTATTTCAATCCACTTTTCATGCCTCAAATCAATCTCAACGTAATCTCAAGCCCATCTCAAACCAACACAGCCACTTCAGACATAAAAAAAGCGCCCATTTCGGGCGCTTTTTGATTTAAAGCAAATTAAGCATTGGCTTCTTTTGCTTTAGACATGGTCAATGCCAAATCTTCGATCATATCTTCTTGACCACCAACAGTACCACGACGACCAAGCTCAAGAAGAATTTCACGCGCAGAAACGCCATATTTCGCTTCAGCACGTTTCGCGAATAACAAGAATGATGAGTAAACACCGGCATAACCTAAAGTTGCTGCATCACGGTCAGCACGGATCTGATGTGTCATCATTGGAATGATTAAATCTTCCGCAACATCTTGAACTTTAAACAAGTCCACACCTGTCTCCATTTGCATACGGTTGGCAACCGCAACAAACAATTCAAGTGGAGTATTACCTGCACCTGCACCTAAACCTGCAGAAGCTAAATCGACACGCGTTGCACCAGCTTGAACCGCTGAAACAGAGTTCGCAACACCCATACCTAAGTTATGGTGACCGTGGAAACCGATTTCGATCTCTGAAGCCAGGTTGGCACGTAAAATACCCACGCGGTCAGTCACGTCTTGAGGCAACATATAACCAGCAGAGTCAGTCACATAAATACAGTTTGCACCGTATGACACCATTTTGCTGGCTTCTTCCAAAAGTTTTTCAGGAGTTGCCATGTGCGCCATCATCAAGAAGCCCACAGTGTCCATGCCAAGTTTACGTGCAGCAGTAATGTGCTGTTCAGAAACGTCAGCTTCAGTTGAGTGCGTTGCAACACGAATGGTTGCTACACCAACATCATGTGCCATTTTCAAATGGTCAACCGTACCAATACCAGGAAGTAAAAGTGCAGATACTTTCGCCTGTTTCAGGTTTGGAATCACCGCTTTTAGGTATTCTTCATCGGTTGCTGCTGCAAAACCATAGTTCACAGAGTTACCGCCTAAGCCGTCACCATGCGTAACTTCGATTAAAGGTACACCTGCATCATCCAAAGCAGTTGCAATGGCAACCATTTGTTCAGGTGTAGTTTGATGGCGCATAGGATGCATACCATCACGTAAAGTCATATCATTAATAATAATCTTAGACATTTTGGTATTCCTTAAGCTTCAGCAGTGTTTAATACGCGTTCTGCAAACATTTCTGCAGTACGTGCAGCTGCCGCAGTCATAATATCGAGGTTACCTGCATATTTAGGAAGATAATCACCTAAACCTTCAACTTCTAAGAAGATTGAAACACGGTTACCGTCAAATACAGGACCATTTACAAGTTTGTAACCTGGTACATATTTTTGAACTTCAAGAATCATCGCATGTACAGATTCAGTGATTGCTGCTTGATCTGGTTCACCTTCAACAAGACAGTGAACAGTATCACGCATCATCAGTGGTGGCTCAGCAGGGTTAATGATGATGATCGCTTTACCTTGTTTCGCACCGCCCACTTTTTCAATAGCGCCAGCAGTCGTACGAGTAAATTCATCAATGTTTTTACGTGTACCTGGACCCACAGATTTTGTTGAAACTGTTGCAATGATTTCGCCGTATTCAACAGGCTGAACTCGTGAAATCGCAGCAACCATAGGAATCGTTGCCTGACCACCACATGTCACCATGTTGACGTTCGGAACTTCACCTGCGTCCAATAACGCTTCTAAGTTTACTGGTGGTACGCAGAATGGACCGATTGCAGCAGGTGTTAAGTCAATCATTAACACGCCAAGTTCATTTAATTTGCGGCTGTTTTCAGCATGAACATAGGCAGAAGTTGCATCAAATGCGATTTTAATGTCGTCTTCAATTACGTGTGCAAGTAAACCATCTACGCCTTCAGCAGTGGTTTTTAAACCCATTTTAGCAGCGCGAGCCAAACCTTCAGACGTCGGGTCAATACCAACCATCCATACTGGTTCTAAAAATTCGCTGCGTTGAAGTTTGTAAAGCAAGTCAGTACCAATGTTCCCTGGACCGATCAATGCACATTTAATCTTTTTCATGAATGTGTACTCTTAAAAATTCAGTAAAACCCAAGCTTATTTCGCTGCAAATGCTGCAGTCACAGAACCAAAGCCTTCAATTTCAACTTTGAATTCATCACCAGGATTTGCCACAACCATTGGGCCTAAGGCACCGGTCAATACGATGTCACCTGCAAGCAATGGACGACCACGACGAACCATTTCGTCAGCCAACCACACTGCTGCATTTAATGGGTTAGAAAGACACGCTTTACCCACACCTTGTGAAACCACTTCTTCACCACGAGTCATGACCATTTTGCAATTTACAAGGTCAAGATCTGCAAGTTTTACAGGCTTAGAACCCAGTACAAAACCTGCTGAAGATGCGTTATCTGCCACAGTATCAATCAACGAGATTTTCCAGTTTTCGATACGACTATCGACCACTTCAATTGCAGGCAGTGCATATTCAGTTGCACTAATAATGTCTGCATAGGTGTGTTTTTCTTTGGTCAAATCTTGGTTAATCACCAAAGCAATTTCTGCTTCAACTTTTGGCTGAATCAATAAACCAGCAGGGATTTCTTCACCATCGCCATACGCCATGTCAGCAAACAACATACCGAAGTCAGGTTGATCAACGCCTAACTGCGCTTGTACAACTTTTGAAGTTAAGCCAATTTTACGACCTACAAGGCGACGACCTTCTGCCACCGCACGTTTGGTATTCACTTCTTGAACGGCATAAGCAATATCTACATCAGCACTTTCACCACCAAGTTGTGGACGGATTGGTGCAATCGCAGCCTGATTTACTTCCGCATCGCGTAATGCTTGCGCAACTGATTCAACAACAGCAGAATTCGACATCAATGTTTCCTTAAACTGCAAAAATTGGATGCACAACGTGTTTCATCCCGATCACCATCAAAATCAAAGTGATGAAAGTCATGTCAGGATTCGCCTAAAGCATTTCACTTGACATACTACACGTTATGTTTAGATGCATTTAGCATCGAGATTTTAGAAAGTGAATACCAATACTTATTTTATTTATGACTATAGCTATTAGCTATAAATTAATCATTATTTATTATTAATATTCAAAAACTTAAGTCAAAATAATTAAATAAAATTCACTATTTTTTTCGCCCTTAAATCTGAATCTCTACTAAAAAACTTGGCTTATACGACTAAAAGATAAGATTAAAAGATTATTTTAGCGTCAGCCTAATACCCGAATAACAATGTTCAATTATGATAAATTAAGTACGCCACTTTCTTCAAATAAAAATAATTCAATAAATAACAACAAGATAAATCATAAAATTCAAACAAAACCCTATCCTGGCTTGTGCTAAAAAAGCAAATAGTCGCGCCAAACTACACAGATAAATCAGCTTGAGGACCGCTTGTTATTGTTAAAAAATCTAGTGTTATCAGTTTTTTAAAATAATTCAGTTCAATACTTCTCAAAAGAGATGAATGATGTATTACCCCCTATGATTGGCAATAAAAAAGGTGAAAACCAGTTTCACCTTTTTACTCGTTTGTATCCGCAACTAGACAGCGAGACGCAATTTAACGTGTTCCAGTAGAAATTCCGCCAAATCATCGACTGTATGTGCAATATGTAGGGGGTGAAAATGTTGCAGGGTTTCAACCGTATGCACCCCATAGCTCACACCTACACGCGGCATCTGAATATTCAGTGCCATTTCCAAGTCATACGATGTATCACCGACCATAATGGCTTGATCGGCACGCAGCCCCGTTTCCGCCAAAATTTCTGCCAACATCAACGGATCTGGCTTAGATTTGGTTTCACTGGCTGCACGTGTCGCACGAAACAGCGCATGACTTTGCGTTTGAGCCAAGACTCGATCTAAACCTTTACGGCTTTTCCCCGTTGCAACAGCCAATTGTAAACCTGCATCACGTAGTTCCTGCAACATGTCAGCGACACCATCAAACCACATATCACCTTTGGAATGGGCAACATAGTGATCGGCATAGCTTTGCAAAATTTCGCTGTGCAATTCGGGAACCGTCGGAAATAAACGCTGTGCGACTTCTGGTAGACCTAAACCAATAATACTTTTCGCATCAGCATCGGTCAGCGGCTGTGAATATTGATCCGCTGCGAATTTTAAACTCGCCACAATTTGACCCACAGAATCAAATAAAGTGCCATCCCAATCGAAAATGACTAGTTTTACAGCTGAGTTCATACGTTTTCCTAGATTTGATTCAGTGTTTGGTAATTCAGATTCTGGAGTGCATCAATTTATTTACCTCACCCCGGCCCTCTCCTTAAAGGAGAGGGAGAAAGAAAACTTACGAAGCAGTCCTGCTCAGGGAGAGAAGTCTCGTATTTAAAACTTACTCGTCATCTTCTGAAGACTTCACCACTTTGTCGGCTTTTTGCGCGCGTAGCTGCGCCACAAGGCTTTGCATATCTTCTGGCAATGGCGCTTCAATGGTTTGGTAACCCGGAATTTCTAAACGCATAGCATGCAGACATAAACGACGTGGCTTTGGACCACGGTATTCAGTTTCATGACCGTATTTTTCATCGCCCACCAATGGATGACCAATACTTAAACCATGTACACGGATCTGATGGGTACGGCCCGAAAGTGGAGACGCATACACCAATGTGGCATGCATAAAACGCTCTTTCACGTTCCACAGCGTCTTCGACTCTTTACCTTCTTTAGGTGATACACGAACACGACGCTCGCCATTTGCCAGTTCGTAACGATGCAAAGGCTGATCAATGAGCTGCTTATCCAAACTCACCACGCCTTTCACCACAGCAGCATAAGTTTTTTGGATTTTGTGCTCACGTAACATGTCTTGCAGGCTTTTTAACACACTACGTTTTTTCGAAATCATCACCAACCCAGAAGTGTCGCGGTCAATTCGGTGAATCAGCTCAAGGTATTTCTTCCCTGTTGCGGCACGTAAGCCTTCGATCAAGCCATACGCCACACCACTACCGCCGTGAACAGCAATACCAGAAGGTTTGTTTACCACCATTAAGCCTTCATCTTCGTACACCACACGGCTCAGTAAACTTTGTGCCACTTTGTCCGATACGGGAACCGCAGACTCATCTTTTTGCTCATAACGAATTGGAGCAACTCGAACTTGGTCACCAATATTGAGTTTGGTTTCCGCTTTGACGCGTTTTTTATTGACGCGGACTTGGCTTTCACGAATCAGACGATAAATGCGACTTTTAGGCACACCTTTCAGACGACTAAACAGGAAATTATCAATACGTTGACCCGCCTGATGCTCGTCCACTTCAAACCAGGTGACGCTTTGCCATTCTTGCGTAGAATTCATACAGTTACTGTGACCTAAAAAAATACTAAAATTGATTAAAAATTGATCATTTAAGCTATACTTTTCGCAAGAAACATAAGCTTAGCCCATAGGCAGATGATGCAAGGTTTGATATAGTCAGCGCACGGAAACCACCGTAACTGAGTAAAAGTTGATTCATTTCAGTATTTACTGTCATTGAACTTTCAAGCAATTACTCATTTAGCTCGGAAAGGTCCCAAAAGAATTATGCCGACGCCGAAGGCTTATTATATCGGCAAAACTGCAAACTGTTGCGTTTAATTGTGCCGTAGGTACATAAAACAGTTTGCCCCAAAAAAATATGTGCCAACCAAGGTTGGTTTTTAAACGTAAACTGATACACATCAGACCAGTCGCTCCCTGGAAATCGTGTTCAGGCCACAACGTTTGATGCATTGGATCTGCACAGTTTGTAAAGGTACGATGATAATTCCGTATCAAGACGCTCTATCAGATATGAATGGATGCTCTTCGAGCAATGTGACAGTGAAAGTTACTCACATCCAATGCACCGTTTGTCCGCCAGTGAAACGCGTTCAGGTGACTTTAATCGTTTAAAAGATTGAAGCCGTATTGCCATCATCAATACGTGAATCAAAAATCGTTGCCCACCCAAAGAAGGTCGGTACACATGCACAGATGATGTTTTTCGATCTGTGCAACTTGATCCATGCTATCTGATGCTCGCTACGAGTCAGGCGATGTTCTTCTGTGTATCACTATTAGGTGTTACACCCATGAAACGTATGTTGATTAATGCAACACATGCCGAAGAAATTCGCGTTGCACTTGTCACTGGTCAGCGTCTTTACGATTTTGACTTAGAGAATCGTACCCGTGAACAAAAAAAATCGAATATCTATAAAGGTCATGTGACTCGCGTAGAGCCGTCTTTAGAAGCTGTATTTGTTGAATACGGTGCAGGTCGTCAAGGCTTCTTGTCGATGCGCGAAATTGCTAACTCTTATTACAAAGCCGATCCTCGCCAAACTTCAAACATCCGCGAATTGATCACTGAAGGCACTGAGCTTTTAGTTCAAGTGGAAAAAGAAGAACGTGGTAATAAAGGTGCTGCCCTTTCCACATTTATCTCACTTGCTGGTCGTTATTTGGTCTTAATGCCAAACAACCCGAAAGGTGGCGGTATTAGCCGTCAAATTTCAGGTTCAGTTCGTGAAGAATTGAAAGAAATGTTGGCGTCTTTAAATGTCCCTCGTGGCATGAGCGTGATTGTACGTACTGCAGGTATTGGTCGTTCTCAAGAAGAACTCCAACTTGACCTGCAACACTTGCTTGACCTTTGGGCACAAATCCAAAGCACATCAAGTTCAGGTCCATCACCAATGTTGGTTCACCAAGAAGCCGGTGTGGTTACACGTGCAATTCGTGACTATTTACGTGATGATGTTGCTGAAATTCTGATTGACTCTGAGCAAGCGTATAACGAAGCGTATAACTTTGTTAAAGCAGTGATGCCACGTCAAATCGACAAATTAAAAACCTATACTTTAAATGAACCGTTATTCGCTCATTTTGGTATCGAAAGTCAAATCCAAACTGCCTATGAACGTGAAGTAAAACTTCCTTCTGGTGGTTCAATTGTGATTGACCAAACTGAAGCATTGGTTTCAATTGATATTAACTCTGCAAAATCAACACGTGGTAGCGACGTAGAAGATACAGCGCTCAATACCAACCTTGAAGCTGCTGAAGAAATCGCTCGCCAATTACGTTTACGTGATATCGGTGGTTTGGTTGTGATCGACTTCATCGACATGACCAAAGACCGTAACCAACGTATGGTTGAAGCTAAACTTCGTGAAGCAACACAAAGTGACCGTGCACGTATCCAATTCGGTCAACTGTCACGCTTTGGTTTGATGGAAATGAGCCGTCAACGCTTACGTCCATCGCTTGAAGAAGCCACTGGTTATGTGTGCCCACGCTGTCATGGCACAGGTATGGTACGTGACCTACGTTCTTTATCACTTTCAATTATGCGTAAAGTGGAAGAAATTGCGCTACGCGAACGTCATGGTGAAGTTCAAGTTGAAGTGCCTGTTGAAATTGCTGCATTCTTATTGAATGAAAAGCGTCACAGCCTTGTATATCTTGAACAAACTTCAAATGTTCGTGTGACTGTACTTCCACACCCTCACCTAGAAACACCACATTACGAAATTTCGTATAACCCTGAAGGTTTTGCACCTACAAGCTATGAACGCACTGAAGCGACACGTTCTAGCGAAAAAGAATTGGGTTACGAAGCATCTGAATGGCATTTAGGTGAAGAACAGGCCGCTGCTGCTCAGCAACAAGCACCTGTACAACAACAAGAAAAAGGCCACAAAAAGAATAAGCAACAACCCGTTGCTGCTCAACAAGCACCTGCACAAGTTGCCGCTTCTGCAGCATCATCTAGTCCATGTGCATGGTTAGAAAACTTATTTGTTCAAAAACAAGCTGCAACCGTTGACCAGTCGCGTACTGCAAACAATGCCGCTGCTGCAATTGAACAAATGGTAAATAGCGGTGCTGCAAGCCGTGGCCAGTTTGGTCAAATTACCCCTGCATCGGCAGTGCCTGTTGTTGTCGTAGACAATAATGCTTACCTTGCGCCTTCTTCTGTTGTGCACAAACAAGAACGTGACAGCCATTCAGAAAAAGCTGACCGTGAAGAAAAACGTCACAACAAAAAGCGTACTAAGCATAAAGAACCACGTGAACAAGAAGCTCAATCGCATCAAGTTCATGAAGAAGTGTTACAACCTTCACGTCAAGACCGTCAAGAACAGCGTAATAACGAAGCACGTCAAAACGAACGCCAAGAGCAACGCTCTGAACGTCAAGAACCGCGCCAAGACAACCGTCAAGACCAACGTGAAAACCGCCGTAACTCACGCCGTCAACACAACAACGAACAAGTACAGCAAGATGTTCAAAATAATGAGCAACCGCAGTCTGTTCCACGTCGTGACCGCAACAACCAACAACGTCCAAATCGCCCAAATCGCCACCGCGATCAAAGCGTATTGAACGAGCAAGCGATTGCTCAGGAAGTTGCAACTGAGCAACAACCTGAAAACCGCAATCAACGTCAACCTAAAGTTGAAGTTGTTAATGCACCACGTCAAGACGTGATGCCAACAGCACTTGTAGTAAATGTTGATCAAGCTCAAAGCGAAATCGTAGCGCTAAATACTGCCCCAGCAGTTGAAAAACCTGTAGAAACCCCAGTAGTCCCAAAAGCCGCTGTCGTTGAAGCAGAAAAAGTGGAAAAACCTGCGACTGAAACAAAAGAAGCAGCGCATAAACCACAGCATGCGCAGCAAAAACCGTCTCGTGCAAGCAATGACCCTCGTCAGCGCCGCCGTGAACAGCGTGAAGCTCGTGCTCAACAAGCACAGGCTCCGAAAATTTCGCCATCTCAAGTGCCGACACTAGGTCAATACACTATAAGCAGCTTGATTAAGCATGTATACGGCGAAGACTGCTCAGTACTGATTGAGCAATTTGGCTTAATTCCAACATTCAACCGTGCATTGCAAAAATTCACGGAAGAATATGCCGCAACTTTGACTGCACCTGCAGCTGAAACAGCTGTAGAGAAAAAGCCTGTCACTCGTGATGTTCAAGTTGCAAAAGCTGCACCTGAAGCTGAACCAGCGCCAATGTTGGATTTGACACCACCAAAGCCTGTGTCAGATAAGCGTGTTGCTAATGACCCACGTGAGCGTCGTCGCCTTGCTAAACTTGCCGCTGAACAAGCGAAACAAGACCAAGCAAAAGCACATGCTGAGGTGGAAGCTACGCCTGTCGCAGACACTGCTATTGAGGCGCCTGTAGTTGCAGAAGCTAAAGCTGCTACAGTTGAAGCCAATGTATCCGACGTTGCAATTCAAACTGAAGCACCTGAACCCGTTCAAGCTGAAGTACCGACACCCGTTCAAGCTGAACTGGATGTGAGTGCGCAGCCTGAAAAGACGGAAGAAGTGTCTAAAGCTCCTGCTAAACCAGTAGAAGAAAAAGCTCAAGCCGTTGAAGCGGAAAAGAAAGTTGAGGTTCCTGTAGACGAGAACTCGGCCACTGAAGGTGAAAAACCTGCACGCCCTCGTCGTCCTCGCGGTCGTCCACCGAAAAAAGTAAACACCGCAACTGAGCAGTAATTTGCTATTTTGCAGGTGAATAAAAAAATCCAGTCATTTCGGTGACTGGTTTTTTTTTGATACTTTTGTCAAATTAGGTTGATTGCACTAGATCGAAACGATTAAAAGACAATTGTAGAATTTGCTGCAAATTTCATTGCAAAGAAATAGACCGTATCGGATTACGAAAAATAAATAGGATTCACATGAGCCAAACTACACAACACGACCTTATTGGGATTGCTGATGTTGCAGCAAAAATTCCCGCGTTCATTAGCAAAGTACCCAACCTGTTGAGTGGTCTAAAGCAAGCCTATTTACGTACCCCAAATACTTCCGCAGGCTTAGGGATTGCATTTGAAAAAGCCGTAAAGCGTAATCCCAAAGGCTATGCGCTATATTTTGAAGAGCAAAAATACACCTATAACGAACTCAATGAATGGGCCAATCAAATTGGTCACTATTACCTAGCACTCGGCGCAAAAAAAGGTGATGTGATTGCGGTGATGATCGAAAACCGATCTGAACTCGTGGCAACTATCGTGGCTTTAGCCAAAATTGGCGTCACCAGTGCCTTGGTCAACACCTCACAAGTTGGCAAAGTCCTGACACACAGCATCAACTTAGTGAACCCAATTGCGGTAATTGTGGGCGAAGAATGCCGTCAAGCCGTAGAAGATATTCGTAATGATCTCAGTGTGGCTACAGATCGTTTACATTGGTTTGCAGATCAAGCCAATCGTGTTGATGCCGGTCAAGCACCTAAAGGCTTCTTAAACCTTGCAGAAGCGATTGATAAATTTCCAAAATTCAACACACCCACCACTGCAAGTGTAAAAGGCAAAGACGGCCTATTTTATATCTACACTTCTGGGACAACAGGCTTACCTAAAGCGGTGATTTTCACCAACAGCCGTTGGACTTTGGCTTATGGAACATATGGTCACGTCCTTAATCTGAATAAAGATGATGTGATGTACGTAACTTTGCCGCTCTATCACGCTACAGGCACTGTAGTTTGTTGGTGTGGGGTGATTGCAGGTAGCGCCACCCTTGCCCTGCGTCGCAAGTTCTCAACTTCATCGTTTTGGAAAGATGTACAAAAATTTGATGCGTCAGCCATTGGCTATGTGGGCGAGCTTTGCCGTTATTTGATGGATGCTCCACATTCAGACCTTGAAAAAGGCCATCGTGTGAAAAAAATGATTGGTAACGGCATGCGACCAAATATTTGGGATAAGTTTAAAGAACGCTTTGGGGTCGAAGAAGTCCTTGAACTCTATGCTTCAAGTGAAGGCAACGTTGGCTTTAGTAATGTATTTAACTTCGACAATACCGTTGGTTTTTCACCAACGCCTTATGCGATTATTCAGTTTGATAAAGAAAAAAATGAAGCTGTACATGATGCTAAAGGTCGCTGCATTAAAGTGAAAAAAGGCGAAGTCGGCTTACTCATCGGTAAAATTACCCGTCGCTCACCTTTCGATGGCTATACCGACACGGAAAAAAACAAATCCGTCATTATGAAAGATGTGTTCAAGCATGGTGATTCATACTTCAACACTGGCGACTTGGTCCGTGACATTGGCTTCCGACATGCACAATTTGTCGACCGTCTAGGCGATACCTTCCGCTGGAAAGGTGAAAACGTCTCAACCACTGAAGTTGAAAACATGGTGAGTGAGTACGATAAAATTGCTGAAGCTGTGGTTTATGGCGTAGAAATTCCAGACACCAATGGCCGTGCAGGTATGGCTGCCATCACGCTCACCGATGGTGCCGAACTCAACGAACAAGATTGTAGTGAAATGGTTCTACAATTTAAAAAATGCTTACCAGCGTATGCTGTACCGGTATTTTTACGTGTACAGAAAAAAGTCGAAACCACAGGTACGTTTAAATACCAAAAAAATAAGCTGAAAGAACAAGCCTTTGATCCTCAGCAAACGGATGAGCGAATCTTGGTTTTACTGCCGAACGCGAGTGCTTATTGTGACTTGACCCCTGAAATTTATAATAATATTCAGGCCTATCAATACCGTTTCTAAATCAAACTTGCTCATTTTGACGACAATCACCCGTCAAAATGAGCCACATTGTTGTATTTATAATCAAACACAAGCAAGTTTATGATTTTTTACTTGCGCTTGAAGCAGATCTTGCTACAATACGCACCATCAAGCGAAATGGGTCGTTAGCTCAGTTGGTAGAGCAGTAGACTTTTAATCTATTGGTCCCGCGTTCGAGTCGCGGACGACCCACCATTTCCTTCGATACCACAAGATGGGTCGTTAGCTCAGTTGGTAGAGCAGTAGACTTTTAATCTATTGGTCCCGCGTTCGAGTCGCGGACGACCCACCATCTTTCTAAAATGCCAGTTTTAGATTACAATCTTGTGCATACCCCCTAAGGGTCGTTAGCTCAGTTGGTAGAGCAGTAGACTTTTAATCTATTGGTCCCGCGTTCGAGTCGCGGACGACCCACCATTCTTTCTTAGGGCTTCTTTCTTTCGGCAGTTGAAGAAAAAGAAACCTGCAGGTTCCGACCAAGACAAACCATCACCATTATTGGTTTTGATTCGCCATTCTCGAAATTTTGCTATAGCGATGTTGCGAAGTATCATTCTTGTCTTGCTAGATGAAGTATTTGACCTGAAAAATTTTAGATAACAAATATTCCCTAGTACTCAAAATTACGCGCTTCGTTTATCTTGCTAAAATTTTAAAATGTTATTTTAAAATTTTCTCAGGGTTGTTAGCTCAGTTGGTAGAGCAGTAGACTCTTAATCTATTGGTCGTGGGTTCGAACCCCACACAACCCACCAATTCTATTTAGTCTTTACTATGTCGTATTAATAATTCAATTTTTTATAAGCCAATAGCATTCGATCCACCAAGAACTACGAATTTCACGCCGACGCTCAAACTCAATTTATAATTTTATTTATTTTATCCGCAGCATTTAATTTGGGTCTTTCACCAAGGTATAGGCATGTTGAGGCTGAGGATAACCTTTAGAAAATAATTCCTGATTTCGGTCGACTTCACCTTGACGAATTTTGTCCAAATCCATAATGATTTTATTTTCATTAATCACGTGATAATAAAAATTCACGCCTTCTTTTCGATGAACCACCAGCTCGGTATGTGCTTCATTGACACTCCACGTATCCTTACGGTATTTCACATTAATGCCTGGCGTATTGGTTTTTTCAGCAAACACTTTACCAATTTGAATAATACTGCGGTGTACCGTGCCATCTGGTAATAAGTTAAGAATGAACTCCGCATCGCCTTCTGGGCATGGAATAAAACTGTCATCGCATTTTACTTTGGCATGAAAACGTCCAATAAAAATTTTGGCATGCTCAGGAACAGGAGCTGACTTTATTTCATCGTCATTCGGTAATGTCGCCTGCCCTGCCACTTGGGTTAATTTTTTTCCATGATCTTGCTTCGCTTGAACTTCCGATGCGACAGTTGATGCTGAACTTTCACCCTTATCCGCTGCGGGTTGATGCGTTGGACTACAACCAATAAAAGAGAGGCTGAACACTCCTGCAAACACTGAAAGATATGCAAATTTCATCAAAAAAGGTGAAGCCGATGTTTTCATATAATGTGCCAAGACCAATCATTCATTGGTTTTTTCAGTTCTTGCTGACTTAATATTGTAATCAAAAAATCAACGCTGTATACATATATTTGCAATATATGTTAATCATATCTCATTGTTATCGTTGATATTTAATTAGTACTCAAGCTATTTTAAAGGCAAACTAATCAAACCAATTCTTCAAATTACATAACTTTACTTAATTTTTTTTCTGCACCCTTTAAATCGTAAAGCTTGTCACCATTTCTATAATATGAATTTGGAAATATTCAAATTTATTCTATTTTTTTAAGGAGACCTGAATGGCCAATGTTGGTTTATATCGCTCAAACCACTCTAACATGATTGCTGGTGTGATGGGGGGTATTGCTGAACGTTTTGGTTGGAACGCAAATTTACTGCGTATTATTTTTATCTTTGTATCATGCTTAAGCGCAGCCTTTCCCGGTATTTTGGTGTACTTGGTTTTATGGTTAGTCATGCCTAAAGCACAAGATAACTTTTTCCGTACCAATGGCTATTCAGACCCGATTCGTACTGTGAATGATGACAGACGTTAAAATCCCTTGACCCAGTTTGGTCGCTACGGTTTCTCCCCCAAGATTCCGTAGCTTTTTTTTGTCTACATATTGGCAAAGCCATATTTAAGTCTGATGAATTTAACTAAAGTTTAAGGCTTAAGATTTTGTTTGCTGATTTAACTGTTGATATAACGCGGCAATCATATCGGCACGGCTAATCATTCCCACCAACCGTTTTTGCTCAACGACTGGAATATAATTAAAAGATCTTTCCACAAAATATGGCACCAAGTCTTCAATCGGCTGATCCGGCTGCACGGTCACCACTTTGGGATTCATAATTTGATAAACGTGATTTTCCCAACTGGCTTTGGGGTCTGCGGCACGCTTAAACCATTCCACTACATCATATAAAGCCAAATTTCCCACCAAGCGATCCAAATCACTCACCACAGGCAAACTCATCAAATTGACTTGTTTAAACTTTTCCAACGCTGACTGAATATCATCTTCTGCACGCAAGCTAATCACTTGCTGGCTCATGAGATCACGACAATGAAACTGGCTTAGACCACGACGACTAGCTAACTGCTGTGCTTCTAAAATGATTTTTTGTAGGTCGTATTCACTGATATCGAGTAACTGACTTTGCTGTTCTAAGACTTGCTGAATATCCGCAGGTTGAATCGACACTTTTTGTGTCGGTGTTGGATCTGTCGTCCGTGTATTAACTTGTGATTTTTGTGGATACTGCTTACCTAGTAATCGGTTATAAATAATAGCAACCACCATCAAGAGGACCGAATTTAAAAGGACTGGATAAAAAAGAAAGGCGTAGCCTAAATCATGGACAGCCTCGCCGCCCAATACCGCGGTAATCGCTACTGCCCCACTCGGTGGATGCAATGAGTCCGTGGTCATCATTAAGATAATCGCTAATGCAACTGCGATACTAAAAGCTTCGGTTAAATTAGGAATATACATCGCACAAGTCACGCCAATCAAAGCCGCAAGACTATTACCGACCACCATATTCCACGGCTGTGCCAAAGGACTAGCAGGTACAGCAAAGAGCAGCACAGACGATGCGCCCATCGGGGCGATATACCATGCATTTAAGTCACCTAGCGCTAACCAACTAATCAGCGAAGATATACTCAAGCCAAGCAAAGCACCTACCCCACATAGGATGCGATCTTTTAATGGTAAAACTTTAAAGTTGGGTTTAAGTGTATTAAGCCAAGCTGATTTTGCGTGAAACACGATATGCCTGATTGATTATTCGAACAGATGGGCGATTATAAAACGAAGTCTCTTATAAGATGTATTTATTTTATACCTTTATCTTATAAAATTTTCTACTGAACAATATCTAATCCAAATTAAAGCCGAAAGAACTGAATAATGCTCACGAGTCAATCACCTGCTCATCTCTCTTATTTCATTAACGTTTTACAACAAAACCTAGACAGGCTAGCTGTTTAAAATTCCCTATAGTCAAAAGACCTATAAAAATATTTGAAAAAAGGATGTTCTGAATGAATAAAAATATCTTCGCAATGTGTGCCCTCTGTATGCTTGGCTTGGGTTTATCGGCCTGCTCCAAAGAACCTCAACAAGCCAATCCGCCAGCCAATGATAATACACCTCAAGAAATGGCCCCAGCTGAAACTGCAAAAAATGGGGATGATCTTATTCGAGAACCAGCACCACAAGTTGAAGCACCAGCGCCTCAACCCACTTTAGCTGAAATCCCCATGAGTAAAGGCACTTTAGGTTTACAAAGCGTCAAGGTGATTGGAAGAATTTTAACCGTAAAAGTGATAGCTCAACCTAACCCTGCCCCAAATGGAAACACTGAATTTATGAGCACATCCATCAATTTGGAACAAACCAATTATATTGATGATGACACAGCCAAAAAAGTAGGACTGCTGCAAGATGATGCTGGCATTTGGATGGCAGCACCTTTAAATGCAACAAATAAAGCTATCCAAAAAGCCAGTTATGAACCTATTTTACTCACCTTTAAATTCCCTGCGCCGCCTGAAAGCACCAAGACCATTAGCATCAATTTAGGTAATGCAGGTTCTTTTGACGGCATACCGGTTGAACGCTAATGAGAACATTACTGTATAGCGCAAGTTTGAGCTTATTGATTGCAGGATGTGTAGATTCCAAAACTGATCCACCGCCTACTCAGACTGAACAGAACGTCACGGAAATAGACAACTCTCAGACTGTGCCAGAACAGCAGCCGAAGTCATCTGAACCAAGTCAACCTCAGGCAGAAGCCAGTAATTTATCGGCTGTCGGTTCAGATTTAAGTGCCAATCATAATGAATTTAATATTCAGGTGAATTTAAGTTCGGATGTGCTGTTTGATTTTGGCAAAGCCAATTTAAAACCCGAAGCTGAACCTGAGTTGCAGCAAGCAGCCCAGACCTTAAAAAGCAAAGGTAAAGGCATTATTGCCATTGTCGGCCATACCGATAATATTGGTTCAGATGCCGCCAACCAAAAACTGTCGTTACAACGGGCTGAAGCGGTGCGTGATTATTTTAAAGCCCAAGGTATTGATTTAAATTATCAAATCAGCGGGATGGGAGAAAGTCAGCCGCTTAAACCGAATACCCTATCTAATGGTGAGGACAATCCTGAAGGTCGTCAGAAAAATCGACGGGTTGAAATTGTAATTAATAAAACCAAAAGCTTATCTGAGTCATAAAGCCTTGATAAAAATGAGTCTAAACGACTCATTTTTTATTTTACGACTAAATTTTTAGTGGTGAATTTTGATTCTTTTTTTGAGAATATCTCTAAACGATAGACGCGCCAAAGTCATATAGCAAACGTTCATTGAGCGGCGATATTTTTTATTCGATTTTCGTATGCTGTACCAAGCCACCTAAGTTGCAAAAGACGTTATAAAAGACCGATTACCCTGTTGGTTATTTGGGATTTTTTTGAAAATTACAGGCTGAATTTTCTTAAAAGATATTGATTTTATCTATCAAATTTAATCGATTACGCATCCGATACTTAATACATAGCATGAGCTGCCTTGCACCTCAGTCACTTCATGCCGATACAAATCTGGTCTAAATAATTTAACTCTTGGTAAATCAATGATGCTTCGCTCACATATAAATTCACCACCTGCTTTCGATTTTTTAATCACGATATTCAACCTAAAATGCTGCCCATATTGTACAGAGTCTTGACGTGGTGGAATCATTGAACCCACAGGAAAACGAAGAAAATAGGCATCACATTTAAGTCCTAAATGGTTTTGTAATAACAACATTTTGTCACAACCCGAATGCTGTCTTCCTTTTTACCAACGCAACCACTTCGAACCCATAAGTCTTTGAATAATTTTATTATTCCTAAATTTCATTGTATTTTTATAGCATGATCATCGTTAACAACAGTATCACTGATGAAGTTGTCTTATTGCCACCATATTTCACCAATAAAGACTCAGCTTCATTTAAAACCCGCAGTGCCTTTATTCTATCTGGCATTAAAAGCCCACTTGTTCACGCGAAACCTTTGCCACACACCCCCAAAATCCTTATAATTGAGCACAATTTTTATCTAATTTTAAGTGGATGACCATGAGTCGCGCCATATCGCATATTGATACCTTCCAAGGCTTAATTCTTGCCTTACAAAACTACTGGGCTGAACAAGGCTGTGTAATTCTTCAACCTTACGATATGGAAATGGGTGCGGGTACATTCCACACTGCAACTTTCCTACGTGCCTTAGGCCCTGAAACTTGGAACGCTGCTTATGTTCAGCCATCTCGCCGTCCGAAAGATGGCCGTTATGGTGAGAACCCAAACCGCCTACAACACTACTACCAGTTCCAAGTCGTGTTGAAACCAAACCCAGACAACATCCAACAGTTGTACTTAGATTCATTAAAAGCCATTGGTATTGATACCCTTGTTCACGACATTCGTTTCGTGGAAGATAACTGGGAATCTCCAACACTTGGCGCATGGGGCTTAGGTTGGGAAGTTTGGTTAAACGGTATGGAAGTAACTCAGTTCACTTACTTCCAACAAGTTGGTGGTGTTGAGTGCTACCCTGTGACAGGTGAAATCACTTACGGTCTAGAACGTCTAGCGATGTACCTCCAAGGTGTAGACTCTGTTTACGATTTGGTTTGGACTAAAGGTCAGTTTGGTACAGTGACCTATGGCGACGTGTTCCACCAAAACGAAGTTGAACAATCAACCTATAACTTCGAATATGCCAACGTTGAAAAAATGTTTGAACTCTTCGACTTCTATGAAGCGGAAGCGACTCGTTTAATGGAAGCGGAACTTCCACTTCCTGCTTACGAGCAAGTGATTAAAGCATCGCATAGCTTTAACTTGCTTGATGCACGTGGCGCAATTTCAGTAACTGAACGTCAACGTTATATTTTACGTGTCCGTACATTGGCGCGTGCTATTGCACAAAGCTATGTCGCTGCGCGTGCGAAGCTTGGCTTCCCGATGGCAGAACCTGCTTTACGTGACGAAGTCCTTGCTCAACTCAAAGCTCAAGTTGAAGCGGAAGCAAAAGTAGAATCTAAGGAGAGCAAATAATGTCTAAACATACAGTATTGTTCGAATTAGGCTGCGAAGAACTTCCACCAAAAAGCTTAAAAAAATTACGTGATGCGCTTCATGCAGAAACGGTAAAAGGCTTAAAAGACGCAGGTCTAGCATTCGATTCAATCGAAGCTTATGCGGCACCACGTCGCCTTGCGCTTAAAATTGTGAATGTCGATGCTGCGCAAGCTGACACTCAAAAACGTTTTGATGGCCCTGCGAAGCAAGCAGCGTTTGATGCCGAAGGCAAACCGACTAAAGCACTTGAAGGCTTTATGCGCGGTCAAGGCATTACAGTTGATCAAGTATCAACTTTCCAAGCAGGTAAAGTTGAAAAAGTGTGCTACTTAAAAGATGTAAAAGGTCAAAGCCTTGATGTTTTACTTCCACAAATTTTACAAGCCGCTTTAGATAACCTACCTATTGCAAAGCGCATGCGTTCTGCTGCAAGCCGTACTGAATTTGTACGTCCTGTTAAATGGGTTGTGTTGTTGAAAGACAGTGATGTGATTGAAGCAACGATTCAGGATCACCAAGCAGGTAACGTGACTTATGGTCACCGTTTCCATGCTCCTGAAGCAATTACACTTGCAAATGCCGATGCTTATCTTGATGCCCTTCGTACTGCAAAAGTGATTGCAAACTTTGAAGAGCGCCAAGCGATCATCGACCAACAAGTGAAAGCTTTGGCGGATGAAGTGAATGCCATTGCGATTGTCCCTAGCGACCTTCGTGACGAAGTAACTGCTTTGGTTGAATGGCCTGTTGCTCTTCGTGCAAGCTTCGAAGAACGTTTCCTTGCTGTTCCTCAAGAAGCACTCATCACGACGATGCAGGACAACCAAAAGTACTTCTGCTTAGTGAATAGCGACAATAAACTTCAACCTTACTTCATTACCGTGTCAAACATTGAGTCGAAAGATCCGTCTCAAATTATTGAAGGTAATGAAAAAGTTGTACGTCCGCGTTTGTCAGATGCTGAATTCTTCTTCTTACAAGACCAAAAGCAACCACTTGCATCTCGTAAAGAGAAACTTGCAAATATGGTATTCCAAGCTGAGCTTGGTACACTATGGAACAAGTCTGAACGTATAGCGACTTTGGCTGTTGCACTTTCTGCAATCACTGGGGCAAACCCAGCAGATGCTGAAAAAGCTGCGCTTCTTGCTAAATGTGACTTAACCTCTGAGTTAGTGGGTGAGTTCCCAGAGCTTCAAGGTATTGCGGGTACTTACTACGCACGTATTGAAGGCGAAAATGATGAAGTTGCTGAATCTTTAGGTGAACAATACTTACCTAAATTTGCTGGTGACGTTTTACCAAAAACCAAGACCGGTACAACGCTCGCGCTTGCAGACCGTTTAGATACGCTCACAGGTATTTTTGGTATTGGTCAAGCGCCGACAGGTTCGAAGGATCCGTTTGCACTGCGCCGTTCTGCAATTGGTATCTTGCGTCTTGTGACTGAAAATGATTTAGATGTTTCGATTGAAGATCTAATCAAACTTGCACTTGCTGCTTATGGCGATGTATTGAAAGATCACGATAAGACTTTAGCGGATGCTGTTGCATTCCTTGAAGGTCGTTACCGTGCTAAATACGAAGACCAAGGCGTGGCTGTAGATGTGATTCAAGCGGTTCAAGCACTTTCTCCAAAATCGCCACTTGATTTTGATAAACGTGTAAATGCGGTAAATCATTTCCGTGACCTCCCTGAAGCTGCTGCACTTGCCGCTGCCAACAAGCGTGTTGCAAACATTCTTGCGAAAGAAGCTGCACCTGAAGGAAATGTCGTTGAAGCAAATCTAGTTGAAGATGCTGAAAAAGCATTGTTCGCTGAACTTGCGAAAATCACACCTGTGGTTGAGCCATTATTTGCTGCGAAGGACTACACTGCTGCATTGTCTGCACTTGCTGCACTTCGTGCGCCAGTCGATGCGTTCTTTGACGGTGTGATGGTGATGGCAGATGATGCTGACTTAAAAGCGAACCGTTTACGTATGCTTGCACAGCTTCGTGACTTGTTTACGAAAGTGGCTGATATTTCAGTGTTACAGCACTAAGTTTAAGCATTAATTAAAAACTCGCTTTAAAGCGGGTTTTTTTATGCCGTTTGAAATCTAGGTAAAATCCTGTTAGAAATAGCGGGATTTTTTGATAAGAACAATATATGAAAAGTATTACAGTCAATCATCCTTACCGCCCAGATCTCTATCTTTTTATCTTACATACAGTATTGATGGCATGCAGCTTTTACCTTTGGAAGGTTTATCCATACATTCCAAACAAGCCAGATATGGGTGCTTTATTCTTTTTGATTATTTCTGTTTTGGGTGGATTTATTGGAATCGTCATCCTTGCGGTGACTTTGCCAAGATTAGACCGCACTGTGCGTTACTTAACGCTTTCAAAATTTGTTTTAAGTTTGGTGTATTAGTTGTCGAGCACAACCATTTTCGTTTTATTGGGCAGTACTAAATTTATATTCAATAATCCCCTCGTGCTATTTGTCTTCGTTTTTCTATTTTTTAGCAGCCTGTATTTTTCAGTAATTCGTGTTGCAGATATGCGTAAGAAAGATTGGCTCATTATCGGTGGAGTATTGGGTGGCCTTGTGTTGTTGTTCTTTTTGCCAAAACTTTAATCGCTAAATAAACCAGCTAAGACCTCATGGGTTATTTAGAATAACGTCCTGATAATTCAATGAGACGGTTTGAAATACGAGATCAATCACCAAGCTAAATCACTTCTTAATACATCAATGTGAAAAAGATCTGCTGTTGCACTCAATATCTCGTTTTAAATAAAGTTGAATAAGACTTGAGCAAATAAATCTCGGCATGCTAAAAATAACTCAACCTGAATAAAATGAAATACCTATGATGAATAAAAAATTACTTAGCTTTGGATTATTGATCCTATCTATTTCTTCTGCAAATGCTGGAACGGAAATGACTCATTCTCAAATCATCATTTCTTCACCTGATACCGTTGCAAGTTATGATTGCGCAGGACGCTCAGTGAATATTCCTGCTCCAGATAGCCGTATTACTCTAAAAGGCAGTTGCCCGATGATTACGGTTGCAGGTCCAAATACAACGGTCTATGTAGAATCAGTCAATAAAATCAATATTTATGGACCAAATTCGAAAGTGTATTATCAAAAAAGCACCCATCCATCACGCCAAGTCAGCATCAATGCCGTTGGTCCAGGAAGTGCAGCCTATAAACGTTAAATATTAAGTGAATGAAGTTGAATTTAGGCTTAAGACTTAAATCTATAGCCAATAATTCACCAATTCCCTATACTCAAAGACAACAACACTCAACAAGAATGAAACTTATGAAATTGAAAGCATTCCTTTTGACTGGTCTTGCGGGTCTAACACTTTCTGCATGTACATCTGCACCAACGATTCCACAACTTGAAACTGGTGTATTACAAGAAGTTCAAAACATTGATGTCTACCCAGATACCACGGATAACAAAGCAAAACTGACTAAATTTGTAGATAAATGCGTGATTGAATTTACAGGCAATTTAGAAGAAGCAAAATCGGTTGAACAATGGTCATTTAAAGGCTTAACCCTGATTTCAGGTGGTACAGCAACCTTTGCTAAAGACGGCACAAGTTCAGCACACAATTTTGATTTAAATGCTGCGGATGTACAAAAGAACTTCCTTGCATTACGCGGTCATTTTGCAAAAGATGCACTTACACAATGTGAATAAATGATAAAAACCATATCTCCAAATGGGGGTATGGTTTCATTTTTCCTTGAATCTTGAACTATAATCCGTTCAAACCCATTATTTTTTATGATGAAAATCGTAACTAGAACCACACCACAGCAACGCGCAAATCACATATAAGCCACTGTATTTTCATAAAATTACAATACTACGTTAACTTAACTAAGTTTCCACATTTCAAACTTCCGCGTATCTGAGCTGTTATCGCATTGTGTGACTTATCGCACAAAACCACTTTTTGCTTTTTTTTTACTCTTAAGATGTCCTCTGCTCCAAAAGCGCAAATGCTGAGTGCAACAGCAGCGTTCAATAAAAGAGGACAAATGCAAAGATGAAACCTTTATTTAAAACAACACTGATCACCGCAGCATTATTCGCAACCACCCCACTATTTGCGAACACCGCAGTAGAAGCCAATGCGAAAGTTGAAACACAGCAACCGTCTGTACTGCAAAATCTAAAACAAGACATTAATCAGTCTGCGCATACAGCCGGTGACAAAATTGAAAAAGGCGTCGATAAGACCAAAACATTCACCCAAGAAAAATGGCAAGACACCAAAGAATTCAGTGCTGACAAAAAGCAAGATGCAAAAAATAAATGGGCTGACCTAAAACAGTCTAAAGATGAAAAGTCAGATGCAGCGAAAGCCAAGATCGATGCCAAGGCTGAGCAAAATAAAGCTAAGCTTGATGAGCGCAAAGCACAGCTCGATGAAAAAGCTGCAAAAGACAAAGCAAAACTTGATGAACGTAAAAGCAATGTCGACAACAAAGTTGATCAAACCAAGAGCTATTTAGGTGAAAAAGCTCAGGAAGGTCGCCAATTTGCCAGTGAAAAATGGCAACAAACCAAAGCGAATTTCCAAAAAGGTCAAGAAGCTAATGTGAGTGGCAGTAGCAATGTACAGTTGCAAACGCCTGTCGCACAAGCTGAAGTCCATAGCTCACATGAAGCCAGCTTAGGTGCTCACAAATAAATAAACTGGCTTTCATACCCTCTCCTCCAGAGAGTAGGCTCACCCTTCAGTGGGCCTTTTTTTTACCCTAGGCAAAATACAAACGTGTACAAAGCTGTCATTTGCTGTATTGATTTTGCTACGGCAGGTTTTTTTCGCTGCAATTTTTCCTATAATGCGTTAAAACCGTTCATCAGATAGAAAATCTATAAAATTCAGAGGTGAAGCTGTGAAAATTTCATTAAAAGCAACGTTATGCCTAAGCTTAATATTCACGACACCCATGCTTTGGGCACAAGAAAACACAGCAGCGCAAAGTACTGAGCAACAAGCGAAAAAACCTGTGAGCCCTTATGGCGATAATCCAAATTTATTGCATGTGTGGGCCTATAAAGCCCAAGAAGGCGTGGTCGGTGCTGCTAAAAATATTGGCGAAATGACTGAACGTGGAATTTCTAAAATTAAGCCTTCGGTTGACCAAGCTTGGGACAATACGAAAACTGCTACTCAAAATACAGTACAACAGGTTGATCAGGGTGCACAGCAAGCCACTCAAAACGTCAATGAAAAATTGAAGCAAACCCGTGAAAATATCACAGGCAAAACCAGCCAACCTGCGCCCATTAGCCAACAGTCGTTGAGTGAACCGTCTTCAGGCAATACAATCAATACGGCTCCAAGCAACAATGCGGGGCAAAATAGTAATCAATATCCACAAAGTAGCTATCCATCGAGTTCGACGTCTACGACGTATCCAGTGACTGATTTATAATTTAACAGCACATTTAAAAGCTCAACTTTGGTTGGGCTTTTTTAAAACCAAAATTGAATGCTTTTGGTCTTTGGCCTATGCCTATAAAAACAATGAATTAATGAGAAAAAAATGCGAATTTTATTTGGTATCTTGCTTGGTATTCTGCTCTGTGTTGGCTCTGTGCTTGGCTTACAACGTTTTCCACAATTGTTAAAAAGTTATCCACAGTTGCAGGCCATTTTTCCCCAATTGTACAATTCTCACCAATATAACCATGATGCCGAAGGTAAATTATTACAAACCTTAGAGATGCTAGATGACGAAGAATACAAATCGACTGAAGGCAATGAAGCGACACTGTATCAACTCGATGGTCAATGCAAAATAAACCTCTATGTTTTTGGTGAATCCAATCAATCCCTAACAAGTTTCTATTTTCACAATGATCAGATTTTACGTGCCTATGAGACAAATTTGATCTACCCAAATGGTGGCTTTAATCCTGTACCCAATACCAAAGATCCTTTTAAACTCGAAAAAAGTTATTTACGAATCATGATGCCAAACAGTATCAAGACTGAACTTGAATTTGAGCGGATCAAACATCACTTCAATGCTAAATTTTTGAAAAAATGCTGAAATTTAACTATTAAGTTAAGCATTAATGCATTAAGCAGTAGGCTTGAGATATCGCCTACGTACAAACGATGCTGTACAAATTTGAATAAGCATCAACAGGCAAAATGGATAGTCAACCCAGACTGATAAATGATCAATATGAGCAACCTCTCCAAAGACAGAAAAATAGACCTGTCCCACAATAATTGGCACCACAACAAGCCATAGTCCCCAATACCAATAGCGATTTAAAAAATCAATAAGCGCTAAGACGCAATGCGCAATGCGCAATAAAAAATACCGAAACCAACACAACTTGTAAGGTCGGCATGAATTTATGAACTTCAAAATCAGGGTTCTGGAATAAATAATTTTCACTGATATTTAGTACATAACTGTACCATGCCCAAGTGATGCATGCGGTAAAGAGAATCAGCATGCAAAATAATCTTAAACTTTTTTTATTGGCAAGATCGACCTGCATAGACATCCCTATTTATATGGAGCATTGTTCAAAAATAATGTTCCTTAAACTCGATTTTAATTCACCTGTCGAATTACCATCCCAGCTTTAAAGGCTTCTACATTTTCCACCAATTGCTGCACAATGCGTTGTCGCGCATCGACGCTGCCCCATGCACTATGTGGGGTAATGATTAAATTTGGAATACTTGGGTCAAGCAACACATTGCCCTGCTTGGGTGGCTCAACGGTCAAGACATCGGTTGCCGCACCTGCGATCTTTCCTGATTTTAATGCCTCGGCTAATGCAGTTTCATTGACAACACCACCTCGTGCGCAATTGATCACAAAGGCCGATGCTTTCATTTGAGCCAAGCTTTCATAATCGAGTAAATCACGGGTTTCCTCTGTTAAAGGACAATGCAAACTGAGAAAATCGACCTGCGCTAGCATCTCAGAAAAGGCCACTCGCTCAGCCACCATAGGTCGATTCGGTAGCGCACCAATCATAATTTTCATGCCAAAAGCTTTAGCCAAATGTGCCACGGCTTGCCCCAATTCGCCATAGCCGACAATCCCCAAAGTCTTACCGGCCAACTCAATAATTGGAAAATCCAGTAAGCAGAACTGATCCGCTTTTTGCCAATTTCCTTGTTGAACCGCCCGATCATACTGTCGAAATGATGTCGCCAAGTTCAACATTAACATCAAGGTATGCTGTGCGACCGCAGCGGTGCCATAAGCTTGGCAATTACACACCACGATGCCTTGTTGCTGTGCTTGTACAAGGTCAACGTTATTGGTGCCAGTGGCAGAAATTAAGATCAGTTTTAATTGCGGATTGAGCTGCATGTACTCAGCATTGATGTGTACTTTATTGCTGATAATCACATCAGCCCCTTGTATGCGCTGGGCAACCTCTGCAGCCGCTGTTGCGGGATAGAGCATCAATTCATCAAACTGTGCTTCTAGTCCGCTAAAATCTAAGTCTTGTTTATCTAGAGACTGATAATCTAGAAATACCGCTTTCATGGCTGCTTCCCTTCTGGCCGATTATAAAGATTCGATTGTGAATGATTAAAACCTGTGATGCACCAAAGTGCAATCGAACAGCATATAAAAAAACCCGCTATTTCGCGGGTTTATCGAGATGATGTTGCAGTGAATTTCGAATTTTGAGTATGACATAAATGGCCAGTATCGTAAGTAACAACATACTGCTGCTAAAAATCAGTATGCTTGAACTAACCCCCTGTGCATAGGCTGAACCCATGGTCAGCACTAAGATGAATAATACAGCAAGCATCTGTGTTGAATGCATACTGATACCCCTCATATTCCTTATGATGTTTTGGGCAGTATGATTGTTTTTTATACTGCCTTTATCTCATCATAATCTCTTCCGACAAATTAGCAAGCTTTGGATTTTCAACTAAATGTCGAGCTTAAATCTGTTCGGGTTGCACCACGAACTGACAAGATGCATCGGCATTTTCGACAAAGAAGATTTGACCAAATTCATCGCTACTCAAACGCAGTTCTTTATAGTTCAGCGTGTAATAGCCCACATATTTCTGCATTAAAATCGGATGCATACCTGTCGCAAGCTCATCTTGAGCTAAGACCAATTTCATTACCTGACGGTCATTCATCACCACCATGTAACGCTCATCTTGGACTTGTACGTATACCAGGCCTGTGCCCTTCGGCTGCAAAGGGATCAAAAACTTGTGATTCAGTGCAATCACACCGGCTGCATAGCTTTCAATTTTTTGGCTAATCACGTTAAACACTAAACCATGATCAAACTGATCGAGTAACAGGCTACGATTTTCCTGAGGTAAAAAGGTCGTGATTCCCAACTTTTGCAGATCTTGCTCACTGACTTGTTTGTTATTAAACAATACTCGTAATAAGGTCTGTTTTTGTTTGGCATCAAAAAATTGAGGGTCAAGCTGAAACGAATTGCTTTTTAAAATTTCACCTAAGGCATCACGATGGCGTGTCAGTAAATTTTCGATGACTTTTCTATAATAAAATTTGCTGTTTTTCTTAACCCGACGCATTTTTTGATAAAAATACGGCGCATCAAAAGGATGTCTCAAGAAATCATTTAACAGTTCAGAACTCGCCAACACTGCAATGGCATCATGCCCTGTAAACGGCAGATGCAACACATGCACATGCGGAATTAAAGCCTGTAGTTTTTCAAAGTGAGCGCGATCTTCTGGGCAATAAGGATCATACACTACGATATATTCACGTGTAGTCGATACGTCTTCAGCAAGTACCCGCATATTGGCATGCAGATTGGGCTGAAAGAACATGCCATAGCGTGTATCGACAATGTCTTCTGGGTCTATGGAGTACTGCGGCACCATACTGACCACACGCTGAAATCCAAATAAATTGGCATACTTAATGGCAGCATAGCCGCCCATGGAACCACCATAGGCAATACGCATCTCAAATTGTTCGAGGATCGGCTTGATGGCTTGATACATCGGCTGCATTGACGATGCTGGAAACCACGATTTTTGTTTCGGCATCACACCGATCACATTAAAACCATATTTTTGCAAAGACTTCTCGGCATTGATGCTCAAGCCCTTGGCACGGGTAATCAAATCACCGAAGGAGAAAATAAGCTCACGAGAATTGCCAGGCTGAAAAATGACACGAATTTGATCATCTTCAAAAATGATGTGCTTTTCCATTGTGCTTTGCTCCAGTCCTTGTTGCGTCACGCTTTTCCTTCCTTGTTGCATTCAAAGTTTATCTTGTTCCGAATATGCTATTTTATAGAGGCCATACAGATTAAAAAGTGCAGAATATGACACATTCAATACATCCTGCCGCACAACAAGGCTTTAGCTCTGCAGCTGAACTCTATCAACAAGCCCGCCCTGACTACCCGATTGAAATCAGTGCGTGGCTACAACAACATTTAGCTTTAGCCCCTCAAGCCCATCTGGTGGACTTAGGCTCAGGTACAGGCAAATTTCTCGAGTATATTCGCCCACTCAGTGAAAATATCACCGCGATCGAACCTGTGCATGAAATGCTGCAACAATTGCAGAAAAAACATCCGCATATTGCAACTTTAGCCGCCCAAAGTGATCAGATTCCACTGCATGATCATTCTGTGGCAGCGGTATTTTGTGCCCAATCTTTTCATTGGTTTTCCACCCCTGATACCCTCAATGAAATCAGTCGTATCTTAGTTCCCAATGGGGATCTTGTATTGATTTGGAACCAACGTGATATCCAAGTCAATTGGGTCAAACAACTCGCTGATGTCTTGAGTGAGCTCGAAGGTGACACACCACGTTATCATAGTGGGCAATGGCAAAAAGTGTTTGAGCAGCAGCAAAAATTTAAATTAATTGCCGAAACGGCATTTCAACAATTGCATCATGGTACAGTGGAACACGTGGTTTCCAAACGATTATTGTCCACCAGTTTTATTGCAGCGTTAAGCATGGATGAACAACAAAAACTGAAACAACAATTTGAAAATATCGTGGCTGAATCAACCCAAAAGACTGCACAGGATTTCATTGATTTTCCGTATATCACGCATGTCTATATCTTTAGAAAAACACATTAGGACACGATTATGCTCATGCCAATCTCTTTTAAAAAACTCTGTGTCATCTTCCTCATGGGTACGGTGCTAGGACTCACTGCATGTGAAAAATCATCAAAAACGGTGGAACAAAATAGTGAAATCAGTTCCGATGATCAAATCATGAAAGAACTGAATAGTGATCCTATTAAAAACTTTGCCAAGACCCCAGATGATCTACACGACCTCACGCTTCTGACGCAATATGACGAGAGCTTTAGTCAAATTAGCGATGAGATGGAAGATGAGCTGATGAAACTGCGTGAGGAAGGCAAACTCACTGATGAATTTGCCACACAGCGTAAGCGTGACAACATCCAGTCGGCGCTGAATATGCTCAAAGAACTCGAAATGAAAACTGAGCAAGGCCGTTATATTCAAGGTTTGATGTATCAGTACTGGGACAATCAATCACAAATTTATCGTGAGAAAAATCAAGCAGCCGATGGTGAGTTAAAAAATCCTAGTGATAGTGTCAAAGGTCTCGGTCAGTTTATTCATGCACAAGAACAATTGGGACATTGGCAGGAACAATATCCTGAACTACAAAAAACTCGACAGCCTTAATCTTCCAACCCTGTTGCAATCTATTCACCCAAATTCAACGTGGATGAATGAGAGAGCGATACGAGCTTATTACTTAACATCAAGGGTGCAAACCTGCCCTTGATGTGATTGCTCAATCTTGATTTTCGCTATGGTCGTTCAGCATATTGTGGTAAATCACCTGCGATATCATCCCATTCTGCTTTGGATGCGACAAAGATATGACAGGTTGGTTTCTGCGTCAGAGGTGTATCTAAGGTGCCTATACGTAAGCGGTAATAATCAGGCGTTTCAGCCTTTATACTGATGATCGGCGAACCACACTCACTACAAAAACAGCGCTGTGTGGTAGCGGTAGACGCATACTGTTTCAGAAACTGCTCACCGGCTACAATTTTAAAATCTGCTTTAGCAATCGGGGCATTGGTCGCAAATGCTGTACCATTGGCTTTTCTGCACTGAGAACAATGACATTGCACGATCTCACCAATCGGACCATTGATCTCATAACAAACCGCTCCACACAAGCAGCTTCCGGTATATTGTTCTTGTACGCGCATAGTGGTCTTTCTTAGAAGAATTTCATCTCAAAATATCACAACTCCTCAGCAAGATTGTGACAATTTGAAGCGCTTAGTTCTGCAAAGAAACCAGATAGTTTTGAACCCCTTCACCCGCTGCTCGACCGGTTGCTAGGCATGCTGTCAGTAAATAGCCTCCTGTAGGCGCATCCCAATCCAACATTTCGCCACAGACAAATACTGCAGGATTGCTCTTCAATTGTAAGCCATCATTTAGGACTGAGCGCTTCACACCACCTGCGCAGCTAATCGCCTCATCTATCGGGCGAAAGCCATCAAGTTGAATATTTAAGTGTTTAATTTTCGCTGCAAGTAAGGCTGGCTCATGCCATAAAGATTTATCAACCAGTTCACGGACCAGCGCAGCTTTCGCCGCATCTAAACCGGCTTTACGCCAAACATTGGTTAAAGACTGCTTCTTCGAAGGCTGTAGTTTCTTTGCCAATTGCTCAACACTTTGATCTGGCAATAAGTCCAAAGTCAGCTGCATGGGCTGAGCAGATTTCACCTGTTGACGCAAAGCACGACCTTGTTTGTAGATCAATCCACTTTCCATTCCATAGTGTGAAATGATGATATCGCCTTGGGTCGGCTCTGCTTGATCGACCCATGCATTGACTCGCTTTAAAGGCTGTCCAAACACGGGCTGCATGAACTTCGACCAAACGCGTTCCACACCGGCATTACTGGCTTGAAAAGTTTCAATGCTCTCAGGCTGCAACCATTTTTGCCATGCGCCATCACTGCCTAAACGTGACCAAGACACAGCCCCACATGCCATAATAATCGCATCAAAGCCAAACGCTTGGCTTGATTCATCAACAAGGTTTTGAATTGTCAGCTGATTGGACTGTAAGTCCAAAACTTGATGTCGATAATGAAACTGCACCCCGTCGAGACTGAGACGTTTTAACCATGAACGCAGCAAAGGCGCAGCTTTCATT
The DNA here is from genome assembly GCF_024605895.1 of Acinetobacter sp. YH16056_T. Lineage (NCBI taxonomy): Bacteria > Pseudomonadati > Pseudomonadota > Gammaproteobacteria > Moraxellales > Moraxellaceae > Acinetobacter > Acinetobacter sp. YH16056_T. The sequence goes on from NZ_CP094545.1 coordinate 2,941,610, forward strand.
TCAATAGGAAAGACCCGACCCGATGAACCAATATAGGTTTCAATACCCAGTCCCATCATCCATTGTTGAATCCATGCTGCATCCCACTGCTTAACCCATGGACTCAGCCATTCCACTTGATCATAGCGCTGCACAAATTGTTCAACGGGTTCTGCATGCGAAATATTCAGCCCCGTCTTGCCCGCCATTAAAAATTTACGGGCTGCCGATGGTTTTTGCTCATAAACATGAATGTCATAGTCAAATTGGCTAAGCACTTCCGCAGCCATCAATCCCGCAGGCCCTGCCCCAATGATTGCAATACGCTGAGTCATGCCCAATTATTCCGCAGATGCTTCGGTGGGTTGCTTACCTTGTAGCGGCTGAAAATCATCAAAACGTGTGGTGTAATCTACAGGCTTGGTAATGATTAGCTGCTGACAGAGTTCACCGCGTTCTAGATATTTAATTTCAAAATGCGTGCGTGCTGAAGTCTCTGCAATGCGTTCTTTGACAAAAGGTAGCTTCCAAACATCGATTAACTGCTGCTGCGCTTCCTCAATATATTCAGGAATATTACTGGCCAAGGTAATCTGACCACCCGGCTGCAAACGCGACAATAGAAATTCAAAAAACGGCATATTTAACCAGCGCTGTGCAGGATTATGCGGTTCAGGGTTTGGATACAAAATAAAGAATTGCTGTACTTGCGCAGGATGTAAGGCATGTACTACCCAAGGCAATGCATCAGCGTGAATTGGAGTTAAATTGCTTTGCCCTTCAAGTTGATGCTGCTTTTGCATTGCCACAAATTTTTCACGTGTCCGCTCAACAGCAATCAATTGAAATTCAGGGTGATTGGCTGAAAACAATAATGCATGTTTACCTTTACCAGCCCCAATTTCCACACAAATCGGCGTGGAATCAATCGGCTGAAAATCACGGGGAGCTCGCATACGCTGCGCTTGAAATTGACGAATAGGCATAAACAGATCAAACTAAACAGAACGGCATAAGTCTAACAACTGCGACTGTATTTGCCTAATTGAATCATCCGTTTTTGCTGGAGTTAAGCATGCCCACCACCATGAATTGTCCACGCTGCGGCGCATTGACGACTTGGGAAAATAATGAATATCGCCCGTTTTGCTCAGATCGCTGCAAATTGATTGATCTTGGTGCTTGGGCCAATGACGAATATCGCCTGCCAACCCAAGATGCACCTCAGGCCGATGGTGGCCGTGAAGAAGACCAATTCTAAGGACTCAAGTGCATAACCCTATTATTTAGGTAAATAAAACAGGAATCCGTTTGGATTCCTGTTTTGTTAATTTAAGTTTCTCAATCTAGTTGCTTAACCCGCTTTACCAGCAACGAAAGGATTATGTTGTTTTTCATAACCAATGGTACTCATTGGACCATGCCCTGAAATAAACTGCGTGTCATCCGGCAAGCTAAAACATTCACGCTGAATGGAGTCGAGTAATTGTTGATGGTTACCGCGTGGAAAATCTGTCCGGCCTATCGAGCCTTTAAATAACACATCCCCCGTCCAAAGCACGGCATATTTTGCGTTATAGAACATGACATGACCTGGTGTATGCCCCGGTGCAAAACGAACTTCAAACTCTTCTGCACCCAGCTTCAAGGTTTCGCCGCCTTCCAACCATTGGGTCACATGGACATTTTCAGGGATCGGGAAACCGTATTTCGCAGAAACCTCCTGAATCATGTCCAACCAAAACGCATCTTCTTTATGCGGGCCAATCACTGGAACATTCCAAGCTTGGGTTAATGCCCCAACCGCACCTGCATGGTCTAAATGGCCATGCGTTAACCACAAGGCTTTGACCGTTAAACCGAGCGCTTCAACTTCGGCTTTTAATTTTTCAGGCTCTCCCCCTGCATCAATCAAGACCGCTTCTTTCGACTCAGAGTCCCAAACAATGGAACAGTTTTGTTGAAATGCCGTAACGGGCACGATTTTAACTTGCAACATAGGGCGAAAACCTCAAGGCGATGAATGGGCTAATGTTTGCTTTAAGGCATCAAGATTAGCTTGAAGTAATAAATTGAGCAATGCGACATGATCATCCCGCGCGTTTAATGCAGGAATATAACCATATTCACCACCGCCTGCAGCTTGGAAAATTTCAGCATTTTGCAGCGCCAACTCTTCTAGCGTTTCCAAACAATCCGCTGAAAATGCAGGGCTCATAGCCTGTACCGATTTCACGCCTTGTTTGCCCCACGCTTCCAAAGTGGCATCGGTATAAGGTTTCACCCATTCTTGCTTACCAAAGCGCGATTGGAAACTAATCTCATACTGTTCAGCAGTTAAACCCAAAGCTTGTGCAACCAAATGACCCGTCACACGGCAACGATCTGCATAGGGATCACCCTTATCGGCATAAGGCTGTGGAATACCGTGGAATGACATCAATAATTTATCTGGTACGCCATGTTCAGCTTGATAATCACGCACACTTTGCGCCAAGGCCTGTATAAACACAGGATGCTGGTAATAATCACGAATAATGCTCAGACCCGGCAAATTACGCTGCTGTGGAATCCATTGTGCGATCGCATCATATAGCGGTGCAGTCGATGTTGCTGAATATTGTGGGAATAGTGGAAACAGGACGATGTGGTCTTGAGGCTGCTCAGCCAATTGCGCTAAAGCGGCAGAAATCCCTGGATTACCATAAGTCATGGCCGGAATCACATTCAGTTCAAATTCTGGATATTTTGCTGTGAGATGCTGTTTTACTGCGGCAACTTGCTCAAATAAAATTTCACGCATGGGTGAATCATTACCCCAAACCATGTCATAAGCATGTGCAACACGTTTAGGGCGAAATGGCAAAATGAACAAACGTAGAATGATTTGCCATATCGGTTTCGGGATTTCAATCACTCGCTGATCCGACAAAAACTGTTGCAGAAAACGACGCACTGCGGGCACAGTTGGCGCATCAGGCGTACCTAGATTCGCCAGAATAATGGTGACTTTAGCTTTCTCGACAGGCAACATTACGCTTTTTCCATCAATTTGAATGACGCTAATGTAGCAGCTTTTTATCCATTTAATAAAATAGATTAATATGCAGATTTAAATTGAAAAACTCGATCATTATCAAGCAAATTACTTTCTAGTAATTTTTGACCTTTACTGGTCACTTGCCACAACATCCGCTGACGATCATCTCGGCCATTGGGCACAATCCAGTCATTCTGCCGCATCTGACTTTTAATGCTGTGTAAAGCACGAATATTCACTTGTGCTCGCGCAACCGCATGAGCACGTGGCATCTCAATACGTGCATCATCCAAACCTGTTTCATTCAAAAACTCATTCATACGTTTAGAGAAGAATTCTTCAGGGGTTGGATTAACAAAGGTTGCGCCTAAAATCGACAAAAGCTGCGCCCACGTCATTTTCTTCTGTACTTTTAATTCTTTGAAATTACCATCTTGATAAGCGTGCATGCGGTATTCAAATGAAAATAGTTCATGCATCGACACTTTTGGTAAAGATAAGAATGGATCAACTTCGCGTTTTCCAGACTCTGTTTCGAGTTGAACTAACTGGGCTTTTAAACGATCAATTTCATCATGTAAAGCTTGAGTATTCTGTGGGCGTACCCAACCTGTAACAGGATAGCGTTCTAGCATTTGTGGCATGTTCAATCGAACTGCCATTTCTAAATCACGCAAACTACGATAGGTAAAAACTTGATCGACTTCATTTTGTAATAGTTTTCTAAATTCTTTAAATTTTTCACGAAGTTCAGGTTTAGCATCATGTAACGCATCATCACGTGAATCTGGATCATCATGCATAAACACAATGACAGGTTTTTGCTTGGTCACCGCATAGATGTATTCAAGGTGCATATAGCCCACACCAGACACAGACTGCTCACCGTATTGACTACCCAATAAAATCATCACATAGTCACAATCGTCAATTTGACGACGTGCAAAAGCAGTGCTCAATGGTGTGCGTTGTTCTAGCCCCCATGAGAAAAACCCCATTCCCACAAGCGTCTGAGCCAAAATAATCCGTTCTGGCTGCATTTCGCTACCAGATGTGGAAATGAATACTTGATAACGCTTATCGAGCATTAGTGATCCTCTCCCGCTGCATAACGCACTCAGCATCGAATTGATCTTAGCTGGAAAATGCGGCATGGCTACCCCAATAAAAAACTAATTTTTTCATTTAACGTTGTCCAAAATGACTGATTTAGTCTTCTGAACTTATAAGTCCGATGTTGGCAATGTTCCAAGAAATATCATCTTGAATCAGGCGCGCCACAACCGGTTTTAAATTTTCCGCATTATTGCCACTGACATAGCACTCTATACGCAAACAATTTTCTCTTTTCTGATCAAATAATAACTCATTTTTAATCAAAATTCGGGCTGTTTGTCGTGCAACTGCAAAACCTGAGTCAATTAATGTCAGCTTCTGACCAAAAATATACTGAATTGCCGATTTTAGGAAGGGGTAATGTGTACATCCAAGCACTAAAAAATCTGCACCTTGATTTACAACTGGCTGTAAAACCTCAGTTAATGTGTTAAGACAAGCCTCACTCATCTGCGCACCTGCTTCTACAAAGGGTACTAATTCCAAACTGGTAACAGTCAGAACATTGACCCCTGCCGGCTCAGCAAAACGATGCATCACATCTTTAATCAACTTTCCACGAAATGTCGCAGGTGTTGCAAGAACAGCCACTGTTTTACTTTTTGTTTGCAGAACGGCAGGCTTTAACGCAGGAACTAAACCAATAATGGGGAAGTTCTCCCCATAATGTTCACGCAAATAATCCAAACTAAATGCCGATGCCGTATTGCATGCCACCACCGCGACTTTACACCCCTGACGGTATAACCACTCAATCGCATGTGCAGTCAGTTCACGGATGTCCTGATCTTGACGCGGGCCATAAGGGACATGTGCCGTATCTGCAAAATAAACAATCCGTTCATTCGGTAAATAACGTGCAATTTCCAACGCAACAGACAAACCACCAATACCTGAGTCAAATACCCCAATAGGCGCATCAGCAGTCGCTTTTGGCATGGGTACATTTAAGGGGTAAATGGGATGAATGGCGGTCATAGGGTCACTTTAATTTAGATTCAGAATGACAAGGTGGAAAGCTTAAACCTCAGGTGCCTAATTGCAAGTGCAAATCACCACTTTGTAACACTAAAATGGACTCCCCTTGCTCATTTTCAAGCAGCTCACCCATCTCGACTAAATGAAAAAATGCAGCACGTTGAATTAAGGCATTTATACCAAAACGAACATGCACATAAGGACGTAGTTCACCCTGATATTCACGCATAAAAATCGGATGTTCATCATCCACAACAATCACGTCTTGTGTTGTGGTCGTAAACTGGATATAGCGCTTGTTTTCTAGCTCAAGCGTATCGACTTGATTAACAAATAAAGGCTCATCTTCCACCTGTATTTCAATTTGTTCCACAGGGGTTTTTAAATAGAATTTCCCATCTTCTTTCCAAAGCACGGTTGAGAACAGATCAATGAGTGCTTGCCGCTTGATCAATTGACCATCGTGCCACCATTCTCCATTGGCTAAAACCTTCAAATCCATTGCACCACAATGCTTTGGATGCCATTGATCTAATGGGGGGATTGACCTTTTGTGACCGGACTGTCCATCTTTTAAGTATTGTGCAATGTTCATTAAATTTCTATCATCCCTATTAATGAATTTTTTCGTCGGGTTTTCGTTCAATTGCTGCTTCATCCGCCTAATAAATACCTTAGTGACGGAAAAATAATATGATTCAGCCAATTGGCTAGAACTCGGTTTAAAACTATACTAGCCCACAATATCAAAGACACGATAGAAAAATTGTGTCTGGGCATTAAGAACACTCATGGCAGCACCATTTAAATGAATTGAATGGATGCCACCTTCCGAAATATGAGGAGTCCTACATGGAACACATCGAACGTGAATCGATGGAGTTTGACGTAGTTATCGTCGGTGCAGGTCCTGCCGGCCTATCTGCTGCGATTAAAATTCGTCAACTTGCAATTGAAAATAACCTAAACGATCTGTCCGTTTGTGTCGTGGAAAAGGGCTCCGAAGTGGGTGCGCATATTCTATCAGGTGCTGTGCTTGAACCTCGCGCAATGAATGAATTGTTCCCAGATTGGAAAGAACAAGGTGCACCTTTAAATGTGCCTGTGACTGAAGATAAAACCTTCTTCTTATTGTCTGATGAAAAATCACAAGAAGCACCACATTGGATGGTGCCTAAAACCATGCATAACGATGGCAACTATGTTATTTCGTTAGGTAATGTGGTTCGTTGGTTGGGCGCTAAAGCTGAAGAATTAGAAGTGTCTATTTTCCCAGGTTTTGCAGCGTCTGAAATCCTTTACCACGAAGATGGTACTGTGAAAGGTATTCAGACTGGCGACATGGGTATTGGTAAAGATGGCGAACCAACGCATAACTTTACTCCTGGCTATGAACTGCATGCCAAATACACATTATTTGCTGAAGGCTGTCGTGGTCATTTGGGTAAACGTCTGATTGCTCAGTTCAATTTAGATAAAGATGCTGATCCGCAACATTACGGTATTGGTATTAAAGAACTTTGGGAAATCGATCCTGCTAAGCACAAACCAGGTTTGGTGATGCACGGTGCAGGTTGGCCTTTAAGTGAAACAGGTTCTTCAGGCGGTTGGTGGTTATACCACGCTGAGAACAACCAAGTGACTTTAGGCATGATAGTTGACTTGTCATACACCAATCCACACATGTATCCATTTATGGAAATGCAGCGTTGGAAAACACATCCACTGATCAAGCAATATCTTGAAGGTGGTAAACGTATTTCTTACGGTGCACGTGCGGTTGTAAAAGGTGGTTTCAACTCACTACCTAAATTCACTTTCCCAGGTGGTAGCTTAATTGGTGATGACGCAGGTTTCCTAAACTTTGCGAAAATCAAAGGCTCTCATACAGCAATGAAATCAGGCATGCTGTGCGGTGAAGCTGTATTTGAAGCGATTGCTGCGGGTGTGGAAAAAGGTGGTGACCTTGCCATTGCACGTGTGACTGAAGGTGAAGACTTCTTCACTAAAGAGTTAACTGCGTATACTGACAAGTTTAACAACAGTTGGTTGAAAGAAGAGTTATATAACTCTCGTAACTTCGGCCCTGCTATGCATAAGTTTGGTCAATGGATGGGTGGTGCGTTCAACTTTGTTGATCAAAACATCTTTAAAGTGCCATTTACACTACATGACTTACAGCCAGATTTCAGTGCTTTAAAAACTGTCGATGCTGCGAACTTCAAACCGAATTACCCAAAACCAGATGGTAAAATTACATTTGACCGTTTGTCTTCAGTATTCGTATCGAATACCGTTCATGAAGAAAACCAGCCTGCTCACTTGAAACTGACAGATGCTTCTATACCTGTAAATGTGAACTTACCAAAATGGGATGAGCCTGCTCAGCGCTACTGCCCTGCTGGTGTTTATGAAATTATGGAAGAAAACGACGGTTCTAAGCGTTTCCAAATTAACGCGGCAAACTGTGTGCACTGTAAGACGTGTGACATCAAAGATCCATCTCAAAACATTACTTGGGTAACACCTGAGGGTGGTGGTGGTCCTAATTACCCAAACATGTAATTAGTACCCGAACTTGTAACCTCTTTTGAGATAAAAATAAACCCGCTTAGTGCGGGTTTATTTATTAAGCTTCAACATAACCAGGTGAGATTTTTTAAATAGAAAAATATAAAATAAATAAACCCGCAAACAGATACGTAATAAAACTATTTGAATTACTCTCTTCTTCTAATCCACTAGATTTAATATAAGTAAAAGCTAATAGGGCTAAGAAAATTAATATTACAAAAAACCTAAAAACTTTCCACTTAACACCCAACTATTTTAAACCAATTTTAATAAATTGAATTCTATATTATTCATTTAAATTAGGATTACCAACAAGCTCACCAACTAAATTATTTCTTTTTCAATCTCAAAAATCCACTCATAATATTAAGTTAAATTTTTGTTCAATATATCAATTTTAATAGGCGTTTGTACAAATGGACATGTAATATTGTACTATCCAATCTTAACCACAAAGTTTTATGATACTTTTTACGAAATCCGTAATCATATGTAAAGAAAGGCGAAATAGAAATTTGATCAAACAGTATTAAATTATTATATCGAAATAGGTTTGATTTCGTCCATGCTCACCTAATGGCTGAGTATACTATTGAGTCCGAGAATCAAACCCAATCGAAATATTCGCTCGCTTTATTCAAGAAGACCAATTGGTTGTACAATAGGCCTTGAGTGCAAGCATCTTTATTCGGGAATTATATTGCTGAAGAAGCCTTTAAGAATATCTCCTTGTACAACAAAGCCAATTTTTATTAAAAGCGCAGTTAATCTATGAAATTTCTCATAAACTAAGGAGTTTACTTCCACTTCGAGACGCTAACCTAGAATATGTTTCAAAACATTACAAGATGTGGCATTTAAGAAAATATGATATACATAAAAGTTAAAAATGTAACATTTAAAAAACATAAATGTACTTAAACGAGTATTTATCTAATAAATTTTAGATTATAATTTCTACTATTGAAAAATATAAATAGAACTTAGATTTAAATGACTATACAAAGAAACAATCCTTTTGCTGGCCTATATGATACAGCAGGAAGAGCAACTAATTCATACGGATCTTCAAATGTTCCTACAAGATATGGCACTCTTCAAAATATTGAAAATGTTAAAATTACAAAAAAATGGACAGTTCATGATCTTAATCGAATAGTTAAGAACGGAATTCAAGGATTAGACGATCCAACTAGAAATTGCAGCATGTGTTGTTTAAATGCTTTAGCAAGCAATATCAATGCCTTATATGCGGGTTATTCACCCAAATCAATACCAACAAATAATACAATGATTCAAGCAACTGAAACATTAGTCAAAAAAGGGTACGCTGTACGCTTAAAAGATATTCAACCTACTATTAAAAACACTACTAAAAGATTCACTACAGCTGCAGACATATTAGATAATGATGTTGAGAAGTCAGTATCTGCTAATATTTCAGCATCTTTAAGTAAATTAACCCCTGATAATTCACTAATGTTTTTTTCAGTTGGTATTGCTTACGGATATCACTCAACCATAATAGCTGTATCTAAAATATCAACATTATCTGTTGGTGGCGGTGGTATTCGCCTAAGTGGAAACAATAACAAACCACTTTTTTTATTTATTGAGGATAATGGTGGTGCAAGAAAATATTATGGTCCAGAATTGGATGCTAAGTGTTGTCAATATATTGTTGGAGCAACTAGACATTATAGAGGTCGAAATAATCTAAATGCCAACCTAGATGCTATAATCTTCCAATTAAATATCCCAAATAAATAAAATTATGAAAATAAAAAATTACACAATAGCAGGAACCATTTTTCTTTTTGGCTGTACTTTTCAAAAAAATGATGTATCACCTACAAATATTGATATAGATCTACTACGAAATAGTTTTAAAATAAAAAATTTAAACTTTGTGCACAATAAAATCAATAATGATTTTTTTTCAGAGAGTTTAAGTAAATGCTTAGGCCCAAACCAAAAAAACAATCTTAAATTAAAAAACACATATACCATTAAATTTAAAGAGAATATAATTTCAAATGTCACAGAATACGAAATACAGAAAAATCAACTCTCTTCTTCTGTTAATAAAATAACCAATAATTTCCTAATAACACCTAGATCTAATTTTTCAAAATTATGCTGGGAAGATACTTATACAAAACCTATTTACAGTAAAAACTTTGGGACAACTTTATTTGTTTTCTCAAGCAATGAAAACTATATCTTTAACTCAAAGAATGATTCAATTAAAAGCACTATTGAAAATAACCCTCATGAATATTATTTAGACGACATTATATCAATAATCAATAATCAATAATCAATAATCAATAATCAATAATCAATAATCAATAATCAATAATCAATAATCAATAATCAATAATCAATAATCAATAATCAATAATCAATAATCAATAATCAATAATCAATAATCAATAATCAATAATCAATAATCAATAATCAATAATCAATAATCAATAATCAATAATCAATAATCAATAATCAATAATCAATAATCAATAATCAATAATCAATAATCAATAATCAATAATCAATAATCAATAATCAATAATCAATAATCAATAATCAATAATCAATAATCAATAATCAATAATCAATAATCAATAATCAATAATCAATAATCAATAATCAATAATCAATAATCAATAATCAATAATCAATAATCAATAATCAATAATCAATAATCAATAATCAATAATCAATAATCAATAATCAATAATCAATAATCAATAATCAATAATCAATAATCAATAATCAATAATCAATAATCAATAATAGATTTCTTTCATAAGTCATTTTTCACTCAGCTCCAAGTTATAAATTCCAGCAATTAGATTGAATCTTAATGCTAGTCTTTTGCCTCGATTGCGATATCGCTCAGCAAGAATTTTGAAGGTTTTCAAACTGCCAAATACATGCTCAATTCCAATTCTTCTTTTATTGATTTCCTGATTATAGATTTTTAGTTCGGAATCCAGTTTACAGCGCTTCTTTGCTTTTAATGGCAACAAGCTATTTGGATACACTGTATAAATTCCCTGATAACCCTTATCCGCAAGGATAAATGCACCTGCAGGAATCTGATTCAAGTTACGTCTGAAGAGTTCGAAATCATGTACGGCACCACGACTCGTACATAAACTCAGGATTTTTTGAGTTTGATAATGAATGATGGCCTGTACTTTGAAAGTGTGGATCTTTTTCTTGCCGCTATAGCTTTTCTTCTGTTTTTTAGGCCTTTGGATTGGAATTTCTGTGGCATCCACGATCACAACATTCCAATCGATGCCTTCGCCCTCGGGTAAATCTTTGGGTAAATTAAAGAGATTGGACCGAATCAGGCAGTCTTCAACATGACGGACAATTCTTGAGGCTGTGGGCTCTGAAACCCCGTAGCTCGTCGCAACGTGAAATAAGGTTCGGTATTCCCGCCAATAGCTTAGACAGAGCAGAACCTGGTCTTCCAGGCTTAACTTGGGCGGTCTGCCTTTGGCAGGGACATGTTTCTTCAATTGCTCAACCATCAAATAGAAAGTTGACCATGAGATGCCTGTGTATCGCTTGAACTGAGGATCAGAAAGCTTGTTTGAATCGATGTATTTCATCCGCAGATTATGCACGAATGCTAAGAAATCCGGAGTGCAAATATTAACCAAAAAGAAGATCGTTTTTTGATTTATGAAAGAGATCTAATCAATAATCAATAATCAATAATCAATAATCAATAATCAATAATCAATAATCAATAATCAATAATCAATAATCAATAATCAATAATCAATAATCAATAATCAATAATCAATAATCAATAATCAATAATCAATATCAATAATCAATAATCAATAATCAATAATCAATAATCAATAATCAATAATCAATAATCAATAATCAATAATCAATAATCAATAATCAATAATCAATAATCAATAATCAATAATCAATAATCAATAATCAATAATCAATAATCAATAATCAATAATCAATAATCAATAATCAATAATCAATAATCAATAATCAATAATCAATAATCAATAATCAATAATCAATAATCAATAATCAATAATCAATAATCAATAATCAATAATCAATAATCAATAATCAATAATCAATAATCAATAATCAATAGATACCTCTTTCAAACATAAAAAACTAAATTTAATTTATAAAAGCTACTAAGTAAATTAAAGTTCTAAAAAGACTTTAATATCTTCTGCGGACTCTGTGTAAAAAATTTCAGTGTAGCCTTCTTTATTTGTTCTACCTTTTTTTGTTCGCCCATTTTTAAACTTTGCCAGATAACCTACATTTTTATATGGCTGACCATTATCATCAGTAAATTTAAATTGTGCATTATATCTTGAACTATCAGGCATGAATGGGAAGTTAGAAATATCAACTCTCTCCCCTCCCACAAACTTATGCTGCCCCGCCTTCACCTCAAACTTTCCAGCCGTAGTAGGCAATACACCCGCACTACTAATTTCAATCTGACTACCACCAGCAGTTAGCACGATTTTTTTGCTCGCTTTGATTTCAACTTTATCTTCCGTAGAAATAATTTGAATACCTTTTCGGGCAATCAGATCTGCCCCATCTCCTTGGGCTTGGATTTCAACTTTGCCTTTGCCTGCATACGCGCGTAAACCTTCTTGTGCTGCAAATAGACTGATCTTGCTTTGTGCATGGGCAATTAAAGATTTTTGACTGCTGATATTGATGCTATCGCCCGCACTTTGGCTGATCTGCCCATCCGCTGAAAGATGAATATCTTCCTGACTACTCACAGCAATGGAGTTTGGTGCAGATAAAATCATTAAGGCTTGTTTAAAGGCATCAGCTTTTTCTTTACTGCCTTTTTCGATTTGGCCAAGGAAGTTTTTCAGATTATCTAAGACTTCAAGTGGGTCAGTTTGTTGGTTTTTCGCCACTTCACTTAAGGCTTTACTGCTGTTTAAGTTGGCTTCGATTTGTTCTTTCGCCGCTTGTGCGTCGAGGTGCATTGCCGCTGCTTGTTGTTGTGGGTGTGTGCTGACAAGGAGCCCTTGTCCTGCTCGCACTGCACCCCATTGGTCGGTTCTCAGTTCAAAGCCTTCACCTCGCCCTGCACTTTCTGCGGTTTCTTTGGGATGACTAAGGTTACCGAGGTTAAGCTGAGTGGCACCATGGGTACTTTGTAATTGTGTTGATATTTGTCCTGTGGTGTCATCAAAGCGCAGTTGTCCAAAGCCTTCACCTTGGACTTCCTTACTTTTTATTCCAGCCAGTTTTTTGGTGTCTGGCAGTTTGCCTTTACTATCAAATTGGGTCGGACTGCGCTGTGCTTCATGTATACGTCCCACCACAAATGGTCGGTCGATATTACCGTCAAAGAAATCGATGACCACGATTTCATTAATGCGTGGCAAGAAGCGTGCGCCATAGCCTTCACCGGCCCATGGAGTCAGTACATCTACCCATGCAGAGTCCGTGTCATTGTCATTGCTGCCTGCACCGCCATCATGGCTGTGGTCATCTCCACGGGTAAATAAGAAGCGGACTTTGATACGTCCCCATTCATCGACATGTATTTCTTCACCACTTGGTCCAACGACTTTGGCGCGTTGCGGGTGGGTGCTTGGACGGTGTTCGAGTGGGTTATATGCAGGAACGGTCGCAATATTGCGGCGTTGTAATGTGAGCTGATTGGCCTGACGCTCGGCCTGTTCATGGATCGGTTTAATGTTCCACTGACTTTGTTCAATCAGTTGATTAACTTGTTCAGTAAGGTCTTTGGGTAAGTTATTTTGGTTATAGAATTTCTTTTCTGTAATTAAAAATTGTTTGTCTGCACCACTATGTTGATCAATTTCAGGGTGTTCATTCAGTTCAAACCAATAACCACTTGGGTATCACGCACGGTCGATTGTGCATTGAATTTTTTTGATTGTAGCTCGTGATAGCGCGTTAGGTTTTGATTCAGTTTTTCAATTTGGCTATTGGATGAAGCGGTAGCTTGGTCTTCGCCTTTTAAGTCTTGCATCCATGCAGGGCTGATATGCCATGCTTGTTCCAAACTTAAGCTGGCATTGTCTTGGCTTTGGCTATGCTGATGTTTACTTTGAACTGAACCTGCGCCTTCTTCTTGGCTGAGTCCATCGGCTTGCCAGCGCTGCACATGGACCGCAGTCGGTTGAATGCTACGCTCACCGATCAAGCTGGTGATGCTGTCTTGTTTTTCTGTGGCGCTAGAGCGATGAAAGCGGATGCTACGACGGCTGAGTGCTTGATATTGGCTATTGTCATCAATCAGGCGAAGTTTTTGTTTTTCAATTGGCGCTGAGGAATGTGGTGCTTTCAGCTGCGCTTCATCGATGAGCCAATTGATGCCTTCACTGCGCCAAAGACGCGTTAAAAAGTCATAATCGCTTTCATTCGACTGCATGATGAAAGGTCGTACATCATAGTTCTGACTTAAACCGCTTAGATCTAGCGTTAGACTGGCAGCAAAGAGCGGACTTTTGCTTTGCCATTCTTTAAAGAGAGTTTCACTGACATCGCGAACAGATTTGTTCATAAACACACGGCTGTTCCTGCGTTTATGCCACAGCGATGTTGCATCTTCTAAAGTGAGTTTATACAGCGTGAGTGAACCGTCACTCTGGCCTTGGGTGGCTTCGGTAATAATACCCGTGGTGCGGAAGAGTTCGCCCTGATCGGTCACTTGATCAACGGCGACTTGTACGCCAATAAATTGTTTTAGTGGAATAAGTGCATTCGTAGATAGGCAAATCAAAGTCGCTTGCAGGCCTTGGTTTAAGACATGCTCCCCATCAATACGTTGAATAAAAAGCTCTTCATTCAACGCAGGATTGGAAAATTGCACATGAATGGCACGTTTTTGGGCGGATAAGCCTAATTTTTCAAGTATAAGAGCAATCGAATTTAACATTTTAAAAGTCTGTTTTTTAAACTTTGTATAATTATGCTGCGAATGATATAGGCTAGCCATCAGACTTGACCAGCCTATTTTATTAATAAAAATGTAACATCTTAATAATTATTATTTTTTACAATCTCTTAAATTAACCTTTCTGAACCAAATAATGGAATTCTTTATTTCCATTTTCATCAAGACGTTCTTCTTGAAGCAAAAGCTCATGACCTAAATGCATACAAAATTTCGGAATATCCCAAGAGGTCGAATTATCTGTTGCAAAAACCTCAACAATATCACCCGATTTTGATTTACGAATGGCTTGATGCAACATCATCACAGGCTCAGGGCAACGTAAGCCACGGGTGTTTAATTGAATTGATGGGGGCACAGAAGGCTCAGACATTAGAAAACTCAGTATTAAAATCTAGGGCTATTTTAGCATAATCCTAACGACCGAATGTTAGCTTGAAAAATGCAGATGATAACGTCTTAAAATGACTTGATCGCTCATCATCTAGATCAACATTAACAATAGACAACTGTATTTTCTACGGTATGATAAAATCATCATTTATTAGATATTAAGAGTCTTTAGGAAAGATCATGCAAGAGGAATCCGGCCCGTCGTGGGGCATGCGCGGCTTACGTAAATGGCTGGGCACTGCACCAGAAACCCGTGACGAACTGTTGAAATTGGTACAAGATTCACGTCGCTTCTTAGAACCCGATACAGTTGCCATGCTCGAAGGGGTACTCGACTTACCTGCAACTAAAATCCGCGAGGTGATGACCCCCCGTACTGCGATGATCAGCTTACAAGAAGATGATGAGCTATTAGATATTTTGCATGTACTTGTTGAATCAGCACACTCACGTTTCCCTGTCTTTTCCTCAGACCAGCCTGACAATGTCGTCGGTATTCTCTTGGCCAAAGATTTGTTGCCATTTTTGACAGAACCGACCACCAAAGTCGATATTCGTGCATTAATGCGTCAACCCTTATTTGTACCCGAGAGCGCACGCTCTGACCAAGTTTTACGTATGTTAAAAAATACCCAAACCCATATCGCTGTAGTGATTGATGAATATGGCACAACTTCAGGCTTAGTCACTTTAGAGGACATTCTTGAAGAAATTGTGGGTGAAATTGAAGATGAACACGACAAAGTCGATGAAGAAGCTCAATTTATCATTCCAGATGAAGACCCACTAAGTGCAAATACATGGTTGGTTCAAGCACTTACACCAATTGAACACTTTAACAATCTTTTAGATGCTGATTTTTCAGATGATGAAGTAGAAACTGTGGGCGGCTTACTGCTACAAGAAATGGGCTTGGTCAGTGATTTACAAGGTCAAGTGATTGAACTTGAAAACTGGGAATTTACCATTTTGGAGGCAGATGCACGTACTATTCATCTGATCCGAGCTGTCCGTAAATGAGAACCTACTTTGATAAGCTGCTAAACCACTCAGAACAAAAAAAACAGCTACCTTTCATCTATCCTTTGCTGATTGCATTATTTTCAGGTGCCATCTTCAGCTTGTCGCTGGCACCTTATCATTATTGGTGGTTGGCAATTTTATCTCCAGCCCTGCTGTATGCTTGCTTAAGTCAGCGTGCCCCTAAACAATCGTTTTTCATTGGTCTAGCTTATGGCTTTGGCTTATGGTTTGTCGGGGCTTTTTGGCTGTATACCTCGATCCATGTCTATGGTGATACCAATTCAGCACTCAGTGTTTTGATGATTGCCATTATGGCGATTGTGATGGGCCTGTTTACCGCAGTTCAGAGTTGGCTCTACCGCCGCTTCTTTCCAGAAACCCCACTGACCTTTGCGCCACTGTGGGTGTTTTTCGAGTGGAGTAAAACTTGGGTCTTTACCGGTTTTCCATGGCTGTTTGCAGGTTATGCATTTACTGAACGATTCCTCGATGGCTATGCGCCATTATTCGGGATCTTTGGAGTATCTTTTGCGGTCATTGTATTGGCCTGCGCCTTGGTTGAAATCCTGCGTAAACGCATCTTTTGGATTGTTCCCTCTGCCCTTGTTTTGCTCGGTGCATGGGGTGCAGCGCAATTGCAATTTGTTCAGCCTAAAAATGAAAAACCGCTGAGTGTTTCCTTAATTCAAGGCAATATTCCACAAGATTTAAAATGGTTAACAGAATACCAAGCTCAAACCTTAATGAAATATGCGTCATTAAGTCGGACCGAATGGGGCCGTGATGTCATTGTTTGGCCAGAATCCTCCATTCCAATGTTCCAAACCGATATAGAGCCGTTTTTGGATGCGATGAAAGTCCAAGCCAATAAAACAGGTACGGCTTGGGTGACAGGTATTCCCTATTGGGATCTGGCAGAATCACAGCAAAACCAACACCCTATGTATTACAACACCATCATGGCAACTGGTGATGAATCTTCTGGTTTATACAAGAAGCAACGTCTAGTTCCCTTTGGTGAATACATTCCGCTTTCAGGGATGTTAAGTTGGGTACTGCCTGCCCTACAAAATGACCCGTCGATGAGTGGCTTTTCACGTGGCGCAAACAACCAAAAGCCTTTGAATGTTAAAGGTCATGATTTAGGTGCGGCGATTTGCTATGAAGTGGCTTATCCCAACTTAACGCGCCGTAATGCCAGTCAAAGTGACTACCTAGTGACTATTTCCAATGACGCTTGGTTTACTGGAACAGCGAGCCCACATCAGCACCTACAAATGGTTCAAATGCGTGCCAAAGAAAATGGCCGTTGGTTTATCCGTGCAACCAATACCGGCATTACCGCCTTTATTGATCATAATGGTCACATTGTGAAACAGGCACCGATGGATAAAGATGCGGTACTTCGTGGTGATTTACCTGCCATGCAAGGCGAAACACTTTACACTCGCTTAAGTGATTGGCCTGTGTTGATTTTCTCATTCTTGCTATTGGTTCTCGGTTGGATTTATCGACCGCGTAAAGTTGATATTTCTTTTAAATCACGCCGTTGATTCCGCTACAAAAGATCAAAAAAAACCGAGCTTTGGCTCGGTTTTTTTATTGTTAAACGTTCAACGTGCCAGCTCATCCTACTTTTTCAAAGTAACTTGGTGCCTAGGGGAATCTCTGCATCAGGCACACAAAGAGCAACATGCCCCTCTGCATTATGAAAACCTGTGACCAAACACTCTGACTGGATCGGACCAATTTGTTTTTTCGGAAAATTCACGACAGCAACGACCAATTTCCCCACTAGATTTTCCGGCTGATACAGCTGTGTAATTTGCGCACTGGATTATTTAATGCCCAATTCCTCTCCAAAATCCACATGGAGAATGTACGCGGGTTTACGTGCTTGCTCAAAGACTTCAGCCTGCACAATTTTCCCCACACGTAATTCAACTTTCAAAAAATCTTGCCAATCAATCTGTTGCATTTTTCCCTCTTTTCTTCTCTTTGTTGTGCTTCATCTGACTATCTATGCATTATAAAAATTTGATTCAGGCTGACGATATGTGAAGCAGACATTCGATGCGTCAAAACGGACAAAGTAACGTCATCTTAGAACAAGTTTCACATTAATGTAGGCTAACTGTTCATTAGCACGAGACATAAAAAAACTGGAGCAAGCCCCAGTTTGGAAGGTTAATTTTGGGGTTATAACTGAGTAACTAAATAGGAAAGCATGGCAGCTAAAGACACCATTGGAATATATCGATAAAGACGAACAACCATTTGTTCGATGGCAGATGCATGTTCTTGTTTTAAATTTGCCACAGTCGCTTTTAATGCAGACCAAAAACTTAAAGCCAGTAATGAACTCATTAAGCTCATGGCAAAGAAGCCCACCATAATTTGGCTACTGCCCTCAGTGCTTTGCCATAAATACACAATGCCTTGACTGATCGGCAGAATACTTAAAATCAAAAGAACAGATTTCAGCATAGACCAATGAAATTGGTTAATTTCATCCGTTAATAATAATGCTTTCATACTATCCTCCATGGCTAAAAAAGTACCATAAAAGATATTATGCTCGGTTTTATTTAAATGAAAAGCCTATATTTATTCATATTTTACGATTATTGTAATCAATAAAATTGGGAATAATTCTTATTATAAATATCACATATTTTATATTATGTTATTTAAAGTAGATTTCTTTCATAAGTCATTTTTCACTCAGCTCCAAGTTATAAATTCCAGCAATTAGATTGAATCTTAATGCTAGTCTTTTGCCTCGATTGCGATATCGCTCAGCAAGAATTTTGAAGGTTTTCAAACTGCCAAATACATGCTCAATTCCAATTCTTCTTTTATTGATTTCCTGATTATAGATTTTTAGTTCGGAATCCAGTTTACAGCGCTTCTTTGCTTTTAATGGCAACAAGCTATTTGGATACACTGTATAAATTCCCTGATAACCCTTATCCGCAAGGATAAATGCACCTGCAGGAATCTGATTCAAGTTACGTCTGAAGAGTTCGAAATCATGTACGGCACCACGACTCGTACATAAACTCAGGATTTTTTGAGTTTGATAATGAATGATGGCCTGTACTTTGAAAGTGTGGATCTTTTTCTTGCCGCTATAGCTTTTCTTCTGTTTTTTTAGGCCTTTGGATTGGAATTTCTGTGGCATCCACGATCACAACATTCCAATCGATGCCTTCGCCCTCGGGTAAATCTTTGGGTAAATTAAAGAGATTGGACCGAATCAGGCAGTCTTCAACATGACGGACAATTCTTGAGGCTGTGGGCTCTGAAACCCCGTAGCTCGTCGCAACGTGAAATAAGGTTCGGTATTCCCGCCAATAGCTTAGACAGAGCAGAACCTGGTCTTCCAGGCTTAACTTGGGCGGTCTGCCTTTGGCAGGGACATGTTTCTTCAATTGCTCAACCATCAAATAGAAAGTTGACCATGAGATGCCTGTGTATCGCTTGAACTGAGGATCAGAAAGCTTGTTTGAATCGATGTATTTCATCCGCAGATTATGCACGAATGCTAAGAAATCCGGAGTGCAAATATTAACCAAAAAGAAGATCGTTTTTTGATTTATGAAAGAGATCTAGTAAATTCAACAACTTAATATTAATTTTATAATTAAGATTTATTATCACTTCACTCAATATTGAAACATCCTATTAAGTGAAGTGATTAATTCCATTAAAACTGAATTTATAATTATTCTCAGTTAGTGTTTATAGTAAATATCAGCATCATTTTCTTCACCGCCAGACTGACCATCCGCACCAAATGAATAAAGATCATAAGGACGGCCTTTAGAACCTGGAATCACATATTGAATGTCATTGTCCCAACTGTCTTTTGGATAGCCACCTTTGATGTAGCCACCCGGCAACCAGTTTTTAGCAGACTCAGGTTTGGTGACCAAAGCATTTAATCCGCCGTCTTGCATTGAAGGGAATTTACCATTGTCCATTTTGTATTGATCTAATGAGCCAGCGACACTTTTTAAAGTAATCGCCGTAGTATCAACTTTGGCTTTTTCACCACGGCCCATCACGTTCGGTACAATCAGCGCTGCCAAAACACCTAAAATGACAATGACCACCATCACTTCAATTAAAGTAAAACCTTGTTGCTTCATATTTTTTGTCTTCACTTGCATGTTACAAATCTCTGTTCACATCATTGTTCGAATGTCTTAAATCATATTATTCATATTCACGATTGGCAGCATCACAGCAATCACGATCACCAGTACAATGCTCGCCATAAATACCAACATCAGCGGTTCAAGCAACGCCAATAAAGTTGAAATTAAAGTCGTCACTTCTCGGTCTTGCATCGTCGACGCACGTTCTAGCATCCGATCTAATTCGCCTGAACTTTCACCACTTTTGATCATTTGTACCATCATCGGTGGGAAATAACCACTTCGCTCAAGCTGTGTTGCTAAATTACCACCTTCTGTTACTTTCTCTGCCGCAAGGTTGACCGAATCTCGAATCACCCAATTATTACTGACCGCTGCGCCAATTTTTAAAGCATCGACCAAAGGCACGCCAGACTTGGTTAAAATCGACAAGGTACTGGCAAAACGAGCGGCATTAATGCCTTTAGACAGTTTGGAAAATAATGGTAATTTCAAGGTCAATCGGTCAAAGGCATAATGTCCCGCCGCTGTTCTGAGGAATCGAACCAAGAGAAAAATCGAAACTACGCTACCGACCAATAAAAATGGCCAGGCCATTCGAATAAAATCACTGGCTTTCATTAAAGCGACCGTTATCCACGGCAAGGCATCTTTGCTTTGGTCAAAGGTTTTGACAATATCTGGGACCACATAGGTCATGAGTCCCATCACAATACCGAAAGACATTAACATCAGGATGATGGGATAAATCATCGCACCCTGCACTTTTTTTTGCATGGCGAAGCGGTTTTCGGTGTAATCAGCAAGTTGGTCGAGAATGAGATCGAGATGACCTGAACGCTCACCTGCTGCAATCGTGGCAATATACAGTTCAGGAAAGCGTCCCGCTTGTTGTAGTGCGTTGGCTAAAGAATGTCCTTCCAAAACTTTAGAACGCACCGACATCAACAGGTTTTGCACATGGGCTTTTTCGTTTTGTTTTCCCACAGCACGAATCGCTTCTTCTAATGGTATTGCAGCGGCAACCAAAACTGAAAGTTGGCGAGTCAATAAAGCCAAGTCATAGGCATTCAGCCCTTTTTGAAACCAGCGCTGCTGCGCGTGTTTGTCTTTTTGCTCTATCGGATCGACAGCAACTGGAATGAGTGACTGATCTCTGAGCTGTTGACGAATTTGACGCGCAGAATCACCCTCAAGTACACCCTTCTGCTGCTTCCCTGAAGCGTCTATGGCAGTAAACTGATATGCAGGCATTGTAATGCTCTAATTTTCCAAAATTTCTATCAGCGCAGTTGCGTCTGACCATCAAAATCATTCATATTCTTAGATATAAAATATGAGCTCACTCTAACACAACTCCTTTACGATCACGACGAAATTTAATCAGGAACTTATCCACGTTTTATGGCAAATTCAGCGAGCATTGCAACACCTATTTACCGCGTTCGAGTCGCCGTTCCGGTATATTTATACGACTGCTTCGATTACAGCTTAAACCAAGAGCAATACCAACAAGCTGAAGTAGGTGCACGCGTTGCTGTATCTTTTGGTCGGCAAAATTTGACCGGTATCATCGTGGAAAAAATTGCTCCCGATGCACCACTCGATTCAAGCTTTAAACTCAAGGCCATTACCGAACTTCTTGATGATCGTGCCATTTTAGATGAGAAAGTTTTAAATTTATTGACATGGTCTGCACAGTATTACCAATTTCCGATTGGTGAAGTGATGCAAAGTGCCCTTCCGACGCTGTTACGCCAAGGAAAGCCCTATAATTTATTGGCACGGACATGGAATCTGATTGACCATAATGCTGAAGCCAAAATTAAACGTTCAGAGCGTCAACAAGAGGCGTATAAAATACTAAAATTACATCCCACAGGCACAGGTGAAAATCTTTTAAATTTGTCAGGTGTGGAAACCGCGACACTCAAAGCATTAGAGAAAAAAGGCATCTGCCAATGTGTCTTGGCGGAACAGGACTTTAGCCCGATGCCCATGAGCATGGCGCAAATGCCACTCACTGCAAATCCTGAGCAAAAGAAAGCCATTGATCGGGTGTTAAAGGCGCGTAATCAATATCAGGCATTTTTACTTGATGGTCTCACCGGCAGTGGTAAAACCGAAGTCTATTTACAAATCATGCAAGAGATTCTAAAGCAAGGCAAACAAGTCTTGGTTTTAGTGCCTGAAATTGGACTTACCCCACAGACCATCAGCCGTTTCCAATCACGCTTTCATTGCAATATTGCTCTACTACATTCGGGTTTGAACGATTCAAAACGTATGCAAGCTTGGCAAGCAGCGCAAACGGGCAAGGCGTCTATTATCTTAGGCACGCGTTCTGCGATTTATACCCCACTGCCGAATCTAGGTTTAATTGTGATTGATGAAGAGCATGATCTGTCCTTTAAACAACAAGAAGGCTTTCGCTATTACGCTCGGGATGTCGCACTTTACCGTGGGCATCTGGAACAATGCCCTGTCATTTTAGGTTCTGCCACGCCTAGTATCGAGTGCTATGCACTGGCGAAACAAGGCAAAATGACCGTACTGGAATTGAACCAACGTGCGGGCACTGCGGTCATGCCGAAAATGCACATCCTTGATCTGAAAGTGGCACAGAAACAGCATGGAATCAGCCAACTTTTGATTGGTGAAATCCGTAAACGGCTTGAAAAAAAAGAGCAAGTATTGGTGTTTTTAAACCGCCGGGGTTATGCACCTGTACTGATTTGTGAAAGTTGTGCATGGCAAGCTAAATGCCCACATTGTGATGCCAATTTCACGGTACACCGCACACCCTATCAACACCTACATTGTCACCACTGCGGCACCATTCACCGTATGCCAGAGCATTGTCCACAGTGTAATCACCAAGAACTGAAATCCGTGGGTATGGGTACAGCGAAGGTTGAAGAAAGCCTAAATGAGCTATTTCCGCAGCATGACGTTATACGGGTCGATCGTGATTCCACCAGTCGGGTCGGCAGTTGGCAAAAAATCTATGACAAGATTCAAAAAAGCGAACCTGCCATTTTACTCGGTACACAAATGCTGGCCAAAGGACATCATTTCCCTTACGTCACCTTGGTGGCGATTTTAGATATCGATTCAGGTCTACTGAGTGTGGACTTCCGTGCCATCGAGCGTACTGCACAGCTCATTGTACAAGTCACTGGGCGTGCCGGCCGTGGTGAACGTAAAGGCGATGTGTTTTTACAAACCCTAAGACCCGACCATCCGCTTTTGAATATCTTGGTCAATGAGGACTATCGAAAATTTGCCAAAGAAACCATGAAAGAACGGGAAATGGCACAAATGCCACCGTTTCGCTATGCCGCATTGGTGCGCTGTGAGTCCAAAAACCAAGAACTCAATACTGAATTTTTACAGCAACATGCCCAATTGCTGCGTCAGGACTCTGCTGGAATTATTGACATTTGGGGGCCGATTCCTGCCCCGATGGAGCGCAAAGCGGGACGTTATCAATCCCACATGGTTTTACTGTCTACAGATCGTGCGCGCTTACATTATTATCTGCGTTATTGGTGGCAAAACATCTTGCATAACAAGCCATCAAATATGAAATTGAGCCTCGATATAGACCCACAGGAACTCAGTTAAACGCGTACAATTCAGTCTGAAAAATCAGTCATACTGAATTGCAACTTTCGACCAAAAATACCACTCTAGGACGAGTAAATGTCACTACTGTTACAGATCACAATTTTCCTTGGCGCATCCTTATTGCTTGTCCCTTTGCTCAAGCGCTTTGGTATTGCAACGGTATTGGGATATCTGTTCACCGGTATTTTGCTCGGCCCCGATGTCTTTAACATTGCCAGTGATCCCGAAGCGATCCAAGAGCTCGCTGAGTTTGGCGTGATCTTACTGATGTTCCTGATCGGACTCGAACTGCGTCCACAGCGGCTATGGAGTATGCGTAGTTCTATTTTCGGCATGGGCAGTTTACAAGTCGGTCTGACCGGTCTGCTT
Source organism: Acinetobacter sp. YH16056_T (assembly GCF_024605895.1). Lineage (NCBI taxonomy): Bacteria > Pseudomonadati > Pseudomonadota > Gammaproteobacteria > Moraxellales > Moraxellaceae > Acinetobacter > Acinetobacter sp. YH16056_T. The sequence goes on from NZ_CP094545.1 coordinate 2,965,842, forward strand.
TTAGCGCTAGGCAGTTTTTTTGCCTTACAACAAGGCATTGCAGCCAGTATCGTTATCGGTTTCGCTCTGGCACTCTCCTCTACTGCCTTTGTCTTGCAGATGCTGAGTGAAAAACAGCAATTAAACACCACCTATGGGCAACAATCCTTTTCGATTTTGCTGTTTCAAGATATGGCCGCAATTCCCCTGATTGCAGTCATCCCCCTGCTCGCAGGAACAGAATCATCACATCACGGAATCGCCTATTTCGCTGCAATCATTGCAACTTTTTCAGGCTTATTTTTATTTAGTCGATACTTAATGCGGCCTTTTTTCCGTTTCGTCGCGAAAAGTGGCGCGCATGAACTGATCACTGCTGTTGGCTTATTTATTGTGCTGGGTGTCGTGGTGTTGATGGATGTACTGGGCATCAGTACCACACTCGGAGCATTTCTGACTGGCATGCTATTGGCAGACTCGGAATTCCGCCATGAACTCGAAGCCAGTATTGCTCCGTTTAAAGGGCTTTTACTTGGTTTGTTCTTTATGACCGTGGGCATGACCACAGAACTGTCATTATTCGTTGAAATGCCATGGTTCATTATCGGTGGTGCATTGGCACTGATGCTCATCAAAATGGCGTCACTTACGGCGATTGCGCGTTATCTTAAAAATTCATGGCGCAACAGTATTTTACTGGCGACCTGTTTGGCTCAAGGCGGTGAATTTGCCTTTGTGGTCTTTAGTGTGGCGAAAAGTGAAAATGTCGTACAGCAAGCCATTTTGGAGCCATTAACCCTCATCGTCACTTTGTCGATGGTGTTGACCCCTATGTTGTACTGGTTAATACAATCACAAATTTTGCCACGTTTTAATCCAAAAACCATCCCCGAATATGACGACATTCCGGATGAACATAATCCTGTGATTATTGCGGGCTTTGGACGTTTTGGACAAATCATTGCTCGTGTGGCGCATTTACAGCATTTGTCTTTTACCGCCATTGATAGCAACTTAGACAAAGTCGATTTCGTACGTAATTATGGTGGTCATCTATATTATGGCGATGCCACACAACCAGATATTTTACGCGCTGCGGGCATTGAACATGCCAAAGTGTTCGTCCTTGCCATAGATGATATTGAAGACTCGATGAACGTGGCGCGTCATATTCGCCTGAATTACCCTCAGTTAAAATTATTGGTCCGTGCGCGTGACCGTCATCAGGTGCATCTGCTGCGTGATTTGGGGATTGAGCATATTTGGCGTGAAACCTATTTATCGTCTTTAGGAATGGCCTATCACATGCTGTGCGACTTAGGCATCAGCGATGAAGATGCCTATAAAAGTATCGAATTGTTCCGTGATTATGATGAAAAACTGCTGACTCAACAGCAGCAAATCTATACCGATGAACAAAAAATTTATGAAACGCATCGTAACGCTTTAGCTGAACTGGAACATTTGTTTGAAAGCGATGCGCAAGCCCTTGAAAAACCTACAGGTGTTGATTTACAACGCAGTCTACAACGTCATCGTATTGATGTCACAAGAGATGATAATGAATGACTTGTGTTTTACAATATCGTCACCATTAAAGCAGGGTTATGGAGAATTTTATGTCAGATTTACGCCAACGCTTTTTTATTGAAGATAGCCCTGTTCGTGGAGAAGTGGTTCATCTTGAAGAAGCCCTACAAACGATTCTTGCACAGCGTGACTATGCACCTGCTGTACAAATTCTCTTGGGTGAAATGCTCAGCGCGACTGCCTTGTTGGCCAGCACCTTAAAAATTAAAGGTCGTATTAGCTTACAAATTCAGGCTGCAGGCACTTTTAAATGGGCAATGGCGGAATGTAATCATCTCGGTGAAGTTCGCGCACTTGCAGATTATGAAGAAGACCCGCACTTTCAAACCGCTGAAGACAGCAGCACGGTACTCAAAGCCTTGGTAAACCCAGTACTTTTCATTAATATCGAGCCTGAATTTGGTGAGCGTTATCAAGGGATTGTACCTTTAGACAAACCGACTTTAGCGGGTTGCTTGATGCAATATTATGATCTATCTGCACAGATCCCGACACGCATCGTCTTAGCAAGCAGCAACAGCCGTTCAGGTGGTTTACTGATCCAGTTATTGCCGCGTAACAGCGAAGAAGAACAACGCCGAGTTGATGAAGATCTATGGCCACGTTTAACCATGCTGACCGAGACATTAAAAGCAGAAGAGTTAACGTCTTTATCTGCAAACGAAATTTTATATCGTTTATATAACGAAGAAGAAGTTCGTCTACCTGAAACTGAAGCCTTAAAATTTGGCTGCACATGTTCAAAAGAACGCTGTGCGACAGCACTTGAACAAATTGGTGTTGCTGCAGTTCGTGAAACCTTAGAGTTTCAAAACCCAATTGAAATGGACTGCCAATTCTGTAATACAAAATATACCTTTACGGCAGAAGAAGCTTTATCCCTTTTTGGTCAACACCTTAGCTAAATCATTGCATGATTAAAAGCCTAAATCTAAGCATCCTTCGGGGTGCTTTTTTATTGTCCCGATAAAATTTAGACCTACTACTTTCTTGCGCTTAGTCGAATGGGTTCGAACTATAAAGCATCAACATGATCAGCTGTATTTGCGATCAATTTTTTTTCGAGTAAAATCGCGCCAGAAATAAAGTCAAAAAAACCAACAAAGCTTTATTTTTAATAGAAAAATAATGTAAAAAAATTGGATAAATTATGAAACTCAAAACACTCGCTATTCCCTTAGCCATGATCTGCTTTGGCCCAATAACAGCACATGCAGCAGACCTCGTCGGGACATGGAAAACCATAGATGATAAAACAGGCTATGCCCGTGCTGAAGTCCAAATCACTAAATTAAAAGACGGCAGCTATAGCGGTAAAATCACCAAAGTACATGCCATCCCCAACCGCCCTGTCACCACGATTTGTGAAAAATGCGAAGGTAAACTCAAAAATGCACCCTTAATTGGTTTACCGATCTTCTCTGGCTTTAAACATAATGCAAAAGAGAATGCCTATACCGATGGCAAGGTGATCGACCCACTTTCAGGCAATACTTATCAAGGTAAAGGGCAATTGAATGCGCGCGGCAATGTCCTAACACTTCGAGGTTATGTTGGAACCACGCTCCTCGGCCGGACGGTATCTTGGATACGCGTCAACTAAAGCAGCATTTCGGCTTTCATTAGCATGATGAACTCAACTCCAGACGAGTTCATCATGCCGATAATAATCTACTTTGAGATGAATTCCGACTATTTTACTAGTGCGTAGACGTTCAGCATAAACCTCATTTAGCGCCAACTCGTTCATGTTTTGGCTCAAAATATAAATACCAATTCTTAAAAAATCACTAGAATATTCATATTATTTCAGGCTACATTAAACCCATAATATTTTTATGCCTTTAAGTTTTAGGCATCCGCTTTTTGTGTAATGTGGGTAATTATATGGCTGTTAAATTCCTCCCTTCTATCCTGTTCGGCATGTTCTCCATCTGCAGTTTATCCTCTGCTTTTGCAGCGATTGACCCCTTAGTGGGGACATGGAAAACCATTGATGATCGAACAGGATATTCCCTTGCCGATGTGGTGATTCGCAAAGATAAGCATGACCTGTATTCGGCCACCATTATCCAAAGCCGAAGCGTACCCGGAACAGCAAATGTTTCGACATGCACGCAATGCACCGGTGCTCAGAAAAATAAACCCATGGTCGGTTTAACCACTTTAAGCGGCTTAAGCGCTGATCCAGAAAAGCCCAATGAATTTGTGGGTGGAGTGATGCTCGATCCCAAATCAGGCAAGCACTACAATGCACGCGCTCGTTTGATGAATAATGGCAAGCATTTGATCATCAATGGTCGTACTGAAGGCTCTGCAATTGGACGCAATGTCACTTGGGTCAAAAACTAAGCACGAGGCCTTTAAATCATTAAAGGCCTTTTTTAACTTAAAAATTAGAGTAAAAACTCCATATTAAAGCAGTGTTTTAAAAAAATATGCCAAATACATCACAAACTATCACATTGATTTTGTAAGACTTTATATATAACTTAGGCAAGTTACTCTAAAAACACAATTCTGAATTTTCAGGGGATGAAATGAAAAAAATATATCAACAATTATTTGCCGGAATACTACTTAGCACTTTGTCAGGATTGTCAATTGCTGCGGAAACCGATCCGCTAGTGGGTAAGTGGAAAACTGTCGATGACCGCACCGGATATTCACGTGCAGACGTTGAAATTCGCAAAAAAGCCGATGGAAGCTATGAAGGCATCATTGTCACCACACGCAATGTCCCTGGCACTGAAAAAATGGGCGTCTGCTCGAACTGCCCAGGTGAATTGAAAAATAAACCTTTTATCGGCTTGCCATTTATTTGGGACTTTAAACAAGATCCAAAAAATCCACGTGAATTCCAAAACGGTAAAGTTCTGGACCCGATTGGTGGAAAAATCTATAAAGGCAAAGCAAGACTTAGTGCTTCAGGAAAACATTTAACTATACGTGGGTATGTTGGTGTATCTGTGATTGGTCGTAGTGTCACTTGGATAAAATATTAATTTTAAATGTGTTTTTAAAAGCCTCCTCGTGAGGCTTTTTTATTGTCATGTTTTGAAACAATAAGATGCTGTTTGCCCCTATGACAGTTTGATGAACCCTTCTATATTGATTAAAACATGATCAATATTTATACAGAGAGTATGCCAGACAATCACTATCAAACTTTAGGGATCGCCCGAGATGCTTCGGCTGATCAAATAAAAAAAGCCTATCGAAAATTGGCGCGTAAATATCACCCTGACGTCAGTAAAGAGGCTGATGCTGAAACGCGTATGCAAACGATTAATGTTGCATACGACACTTTAAGTGATGCCGAAAAGAAAAAACAATACGATTTTGAACTCGATCATCCTCAAGGATTTGCTGGGTTTAATGCTGGCAACCAAGGTGGTTTTGACCAATCTCAGTTTTATCGCCAATCGACGAGTGATGGTCAGCATGCGGACTTTAGTGGATTTGAAGACTTGTTTGGTCGTTTTGGGCAAGGCTTTGGTGGCGGTGACTATCAGTATCAACGTGCAAACCGCCAAACCAAGAGCTTCCGTGGTGAAGACCAACACGCCAGTTTAGAAGTGGATTTAGAAATCGCATTTCATGGTGCAACGCAGAATATCACCTTACAGATTCCAAGCCTCAACCCCCATGGTGAGCCTGAAGTCCAACGTAAAACCCTGCAAGTCAAAATTCCTGCAGGTATGAAATCAGGTCAACAAATTCGACTCTCCGGCCAAGGGCAAGCTGGCTATAACGGTGGAGCCGCCGGCGATTTATACATTGAAATTTTGTATAAACAAACTGAGCAAATCCGTGTAGAAGGCGTTGATATTTTCCAACAACTGAATATCAGTCCATGGGAAGCCGCATTGGGTCAAAAAATTGCATTTACCAGTCCTGATGGCAAAACATTAGAACTACAAATTCCTAAAAATGCACGTACTGGTCAGCAGCTACGATTAAAGGACAAAGGGATACCAAATAAAACACCCGGACACCTTTACCTGATTTTAAATATACAGATACCAGCTGCACAAACCGAACAAGAGCAACAAGCATATGCGGCTTTTGCTCAAGCTTTTCCGTCATTTAATCCACGACAGTCTTAAGGAGAGCACCATGACAACAATTCATTATCGTGAAATTGTCTGTGACGGATGTAAACAGACTGAAATCGTAGACGAAAAAAGTAGTTTTGATCTACAACACTTTGCCTCTGCCTGTGGGCAAAGTCCAGAATGGGTTCTGCAACTACTCGAATACGATATTCTGCCTAGCCGTTCAGAAGACAGGATTCATCAATTTTTTGGCGATGATATATCTCGCGCACGGCGTGCGTATCGGCTTCAACGAGATTTCGATGCCAGTTTTACTGCGGTCGCTATGATGCTTGATTTAATTGACGAAGTTCAACAACTACGTCGCCAAGTCAAACACCAACAGTTTCATTCACATTAAATGTAATCATGAACGCTCTGCCTCGCAGGGCGTTTTTCTTTTCTTGTAGAGTTTGTCTTGTAGAGGAAGTGATCGACAACCATGAAAACACGAGATTGCAATAAAAAAGTCAAAAACATGTTTCCTGAGTACCGTGATTTGGTCTCTCAGTTACGTGATGAAAATCCATATTTTGCACGGATCTTTGAAGAACATGATGAGTTAGATCGTGAAATTATTCAATTGGAATTAAATCCTGTCAATCACCATAACACGGATATTGAGACCATTAAGCGTAAGAAATTAAAGCTAAAAGATGAAATTTATCGCTTGCTGAAAAGTAACGAAAATGATGATATCTCTTGAGATATCGATTCATGTATAGGGGATTTTTCATGATGCATGTCGTTCGCAGTACAACCCACGAGGCTACACAATTGAATTACTAAGACCATAAGGATCGGTCAAATCGCGTTGTACTGCAGATTTTTAAAAAACAATAAAATCATGACAAAGGATTCATCATGCAAATACATCATGTGCTATTTGGAGCATTACTCAGTTTCAGCGGTCTGTTGCATGCCAGTGATAAACGAGTATTTGAAAAACCATGGATGACCAAACAGGATATTCACGCGGTGATGTGACCATCGTCAAAAATGCCGACGGAACGTATAGTGGAACACTTACTGCAATACGCCCAATGCCGTACAAGCCCTTGGTCGAAGTGTGCTTAAAACGCAAAGGCAAACTCAAATATGCACCCTTGGTGAGTCTCGAAGTTATCAAAGGATTTAAAGCAGACCCATCCATCAGAGAAGCTAACGCGAACTATTTGAGTTTCGTCAGCTTCTCAATTTCTTTCATAGTTTTAACCGTACCTTTGACTGTGCCCTTCACCGTTTGTTTAATTGGTTCATAATCCATAAACCAAAACAGATTCATGTGTTGATCGCCGTGCTGCTGCGCCAACATATCAATCACGCTTTTTTCACCACGCCCCACCAAATGCCGTCGATAAAAATAATACAGCAGTAAAATCGTGGTCATCAGCATGATGCCGAGCATGATCCAAAAACCGGTTGGCGATTTAAGTCCGGGAATGAACTCAAAGTTCATGCCGTATATACCGGTTAATAAGGTTAATGGTGCGAAAATCGCCGTAATAATCGCTAAAATACGCATATTTTCATTGGTTTGGTTGGCAACGGCTGAAAAATGCAGATCAATGGCGGCCTGCACGGCACTGCGTAATCGTGTGGTATGTTTTTGAATGCGTTCGATATGGCTGGTTAAATCATCTACGCGAACCAGCATGATATCCTGCTTTTCACTGCGCTTTTTGCCTTTCAAATGTGGGTAATTATCCACAACTTCATCACGCAGTTCTTGCAAGGCTTCAATTTGCTCTTCACACAAATTTTCCACTTGCTGAAAGGCCATATTTTCCTGCAGCAGTTGATGCCACTTGGTAAAGCGCCGATGCCCTTGCAGCAATTCTTGCTGCCAAAACTCGACACGGCGGGTCAATGGAACACGTAAATCCAAGTATCCATCCACCATATTATTCAGTAAACGCAATGCCAAATCTAAGGGTGTAAGGGCTAATTTTCGTGGTTTATTTTGTTCATCAATCGGCCGAGAAATTAAGGTTTCAATTCGTTGGATATAACTTTCAATGGCTTTGTTGCCTTTTTCGCGCACCGTGATCAGCACTTGGGGCGTGAGCAAAAAACTGATCGGGGTGGTCGCCAAACCAAAGACCCGCTCATGCTTTTCAAGCGCATCGGCGCCGGCAGCAATTTGGTCATCGGGTGTGACCATTTTTCTAAAAATTAATAAATCGTAATCATCAAGTGTGTCAAAAGCACACGGATGCTCTAAATTTAAAATATCCCGCAGATGGTATTCATTGACCCGCAAGTCTGATGCCTGAAAAATATCACTCTGCCACAGCTCTGGGCGGTTGACGACATCTTCACGGGTACAATCAATCCAAATAAACTCAGGCTCAAGTTCAGGATGATGCTCACATTGCACCTGGTCTTGCACATAGATATGCGCGGCTGTTGGATGCTGAAAAAAATAATAGGTTTGCATATCTCATTTATTATTGTGTTTACTTTTTGCATGATGCCATAAAAAAAGCCTTGAGCAAGTCAAAGTTCATACTCTGACTGCACTCAAGGCTTTTTAGAATCCATTCACAGAGCCGAAACCCTGTGAATCAACAAACCATTAAGCTTGTTCGATGTCTTTCATGGTTAATTTGATACGACCGCGGTTGTCGACATCAGCAACTTGTACTTTGATCTCTTGACCTTCAGATAATACGTCTGAAACGTTCGCAATGCGTTCGTTAGAAATTTGAGAGATGTGAAGTAAGCCATCAGTACCTGGAAGGATGTTTACAAACGCACCAAATTCAACGATACGAATCACTTTACCAGTGTAGATTGTACCTGGTTCGATTTCAGCAGTAAGCGCTTGGATTTTCGCAACAGCAGCAGAAGCAGCCGCTTTAGTTTCACCAAATACGCGAACTGTACCGTTATCTTCGATATCGATTGCTGCTTTAGTTTCTTCAGTGATCGCACGAATCGTTGCGCCGCCTTTACCAATCACATCACGGATCTTATCAGGGTTGATGTTGATCACTTGGAATGTAGGCGCGTGCATAGAGATTTCAGGACGAGCGCGTGAAATTACTTGGTTCATTGCATTTAAGATGTGCATACGACCTGCATACGCTTGGTTCAATGCAACTTCCATGATCTCTTCAGTAATACCTTCGATCTTGATGTCCATTTGAAGTGCAGTAATACCGTTTGCAGAACCTGCTACTTTAAAGTCCATGTCGCCAAGGTGGTCTTCGTCACCCAAGATGTCAGAAAGAACTGCGAAACGCTCGCCTTCTTTGACTAGACCCATTGCGATACCCGCAACTGGCGCTTTAAGTGGAACACCTGCGTCCATAAGTGATAGAGAAGCACCACATACAGAAGCCATTGAAGATGAACCGTTAGATTCAGTGATGTCCGATACGATACGGATCACGTACGGGAAGCGGTCAGCTGCTGGAAGTACAGCTTGTACACCACGACGCGCTAAACGACCGTGACCGATTTCACGACGTTTAGGACCAGATTCACGACCAGTTTCACCTACAGAGTATGCAGGGAAGTTGTAGTGCAACATGAAGTTGTCAGTTTTCGTACCCGCTAATGTATCTACCATTAACGCATCACGTGTATTACCCAAAGTTGTTGTTACCAACGCCTGAGTTTCACCACGTGTGAATAATGCAGAACCGTGAGCACGGTCTAACACGCCAACTTGTACGTCAAGCGCACGAACTGTTTTAGTATCACGGCCATCAATACGTGGTTTACCTGACAAGATGTTGTCACGTACTGTACGGTATTTCAGGTCTTCGAATAATTCAGCTAAGTCGTCAGCGATACCGTCAACGTCTTCTTCTGGAACAAATTGAGCAACAGCTTCAGCTTGAAGCGCATCAAGTGCTGCATAACGATCGTGTTTAACAGCGATTGTGTATGCTTCAGAGATTTTCGCTTCAAACGCTTCTTTTAATTTTGCACGAAGGTCTTCGTTTTTCGCAGGTGCAGTCCAAGTAGACTCTGTTGCACCAGCAGCCGCAGCAAATTCTTTAATCGCTTGGATCGCGATTTGCATTTCGTCATGACCGAACAATACAGCGCCAAGCATTTGGTCTTCAGAAAGTTCTTTCGCTTCTGATTCAACCATCAATACTGCAGATTCTGTACCTGCAACCACAAGGTCAAGGTCAGATTCTTTAAGCTGTTCGTGGTTCGGGTTAAGGATGTATTCACCGTTGATTAAACCAACGCGCGCACCACCGATTGGACCACGGAAAGGCGTACCCGCAATTGCAAGTGCAGCAGATGTACCTAACATTGCAGCAATGTCAGCATCCATCGTTTTGTCAGAAGAAATCACAGTCGCAGTCACTTGGATTTCGTTGTAGTAACCTTCTGGGAACAACGGACGGATTGGACGGTCGATTAAGCGTGAAATAAGAGTTTCAGCTTCAGACGCGCGGCCTTCACGTTTACCGTAACCGCCCGGGATACGACCTGCAGCATATTGTTTTTCTTGGTAGTTAACAGTCAATGGGAAGAAGTCTTGACCTGCTTTAGCTGTTGGTTGAGCAACAACGGCAACAAGAACTTGTACACCACCCATAGTGATGATTACAGTGTTCGCTTGACGCGCAACACGACCTGTTTCTAGGACAACTTGATGCTGACCGTATTGGAATTCTTTACGAATAATATTAAACATCGACATGTTTTATTTTTTCCTGATTTTATTCTAGTGGAGACCCCTAAGGTTTGGCATTCACTCAACGCCCCAAACGCTGCAACATAAATGACAAAGCTTAGAAGCCGACCTCACTAGATATTAAAAACATTAATTAAAAATACTAATTTGAGACACAAAGAAGGAGCGAATCAACGCCCCTTCCCCATTATCCAACCAAGGTTGGATAGACTTTAGTTTTCAGTAATACAGCACTAAGCATGCAATAGTCCGAAAATAAAAGTTTAAATCGAATTAACGACGTAAACCTAAAGCAGCAATCAATGCGCTGTAACGAGTAGCGTCTTTACCTTTAAGGTAGTCAAGAAGCTTACGACGTTGGTTAACCATACGGATAAGACCGCGACGGCTATGGTGGTCGTGTTTGTGCTCTTTGAAGTGACCTTGTAAATCATTGATTTGAGCAGTTAAAAGAGCTACTTGAACTTCTGGTGAACCAGTGTCGTTTTCAGCGCGAGCGAATTTTGCAACGATCTCTGCGCGATCTGCGTTTGTTAAAGCCATTCGATTTCTCCGAGATGCTTATAAAGTTAACTTTTGATACGAATCAACTGATAAATCAGCTGACTGCCGTGCATCACTACAGCAAGTGCATTATATTAAGGGAAAATCGTCCCAATTGCAAAAAGAGATGGCCGACTTCGTCAGGTTTTCATGACGATAATAGCGCCTTTTTTTTCACATCGATTCCATTATAAATTTTTTATATGTTTCGATACTTTATGCGACACAAAACCGCATATTTCTAACATGTTGAATGCGATGTCATTGAATGAATTTTAAACTGATTTTTTGATATATTTTGCCACTCGATGTTTAGCATGCAAAACTCAAAGTGGAATGATTAAAAAAAAGCCCGAGCTAGGCTCGGGCTTTTTTGCGCTGTAGTTTCTTCTTTTTTAGTTATTGTTTTATTATTTATTGTTTTATGTGGCGCTTTTCCGCGTCCTTATGTCAAACATTCCATGTTTTAACTTGCACTTCCTTATGTGGTAGATTTTGCCACAACGGCTATTAGATAAAAGTCGTATTTTTCGTATCTATATGTAAGCTTTTTCGTACATCAGTTAAGCTCTATTTCTTTTCTGTTACAGCGTATAGGCATTTCTTATTTTCCAGACATAAAAAAGCCCTGTAGTCTCTCCCAAAACTACAAGGCTTAGCGGCTGTAAGTTTCCTATTTCCTTACTTCACTGTAAGTTCGCTGTCTTTTGACGTTATTCTTATACTTTTGCGATTTTACTCAACCATCCGTGTTGAGTTCTTTTTCTGTGAAGTCATCTTCTCAAAAAGCTCTAAAAAGCTCTATGCGCAAATCTCCTGAATCGATGTAAGCCATTTCTTACAAAATACGGTACATTTTGCCTAGGCTTTACAAAGGTAGGTGATTGTTAATTTTTTCTAACAGACCACTAACTCGCGCTGTTCTTTTTATAAGCGCTTTTGCCAATGCATCTTTTGCAACAAGCAAACTCACCACTTTTTTGGCACGAGTGATGGCGGTATAAATCAGCTCTTTACTCATCATTTCGGTAGCATGATTTTCCAAAACTACCGCCGTATGGGTAAATTCAGAACCTTGAGACTTATGTATGGTCAAGGCATAGGCGGTTTCTATACTTTTAGGTAACCGTGTTGCCACCACCCATTTATCCAAACTTGGAAAATAAACCTCAAACTGCGACTTTTCCGTCATCGGTCGTTTTAAGCAAATCCCGATATCACCATTTGATAGTCCAAGTTGATAATCGTTATAGGTCATCATGACTGGACGACCGACATACCAATCCCCTTGTTTCAACACACCCAAGGTATTTAAGACCCGAAGTTCAATCTGCTGATTGAGTTCGTGTAAGCCTAATTTTCCATGTCGAATGGCCGATAGAATCCGATAATCATCAAAATAGCGAATCAATTGGGCTGACCAATTTGCATATTCAGCGGGTTGCTCTGGCCATTGTTTTAACCATGCCACATAGGGCTGAAAACCATACATTAGTTGATCATAATATTTTGCCCAATGTGCCGCACTGTTCGTAGCGTCGGGGAGATATTGCAACTGAATCACATCGCTCATATTCGGTGTCAGTTGAATCGGCTGAAGTTCGGATGCAGATACCACCTGATGTTCGAATTTCGCCAGAACTTCAGTGGTTGTTTGCTGTTGTTCTTGTTGTTGAATAAAACGAGCAAACTCACCAATGGCTGCACCCTGTACAAAACGGCGGCTGGTCTGTAAATGGGTACGGTTGGCTTGTAAGGCATCGACATCCTGAAGGTTGGCCAAAACAGCGCCAACATCGACCGAAGCCAACTGTTCTGCATCCCCTAAGAGAATCAGCTTGCTGTGTTGAGGGATTGCCGCGAATAGCATCTGCGCCAAACTTAAATCCAACATGGAGGCTTCATCGACCACAATGACGTCATAGGGTAAGCGTTGGCGCTCATTAAACCGCGGGATAGCGCGCGTCCCTAAACCCAATAGACGATGCAAAGTTACGGGTTTCAAATGTTTGTGAATAATCGAATAATGCTGCAATGCAGGATCTTTAAACGCTGCTTGTAAGGCTTCTTCCATTCGCTGCGCCGCTTTTCCTGTCGGCGCTGCCATCGCAATTCTTAAATTTGGATTTTGCTCATTCAACACGGCAATAATCCGAGCCAAGGTATAAGTTTTACCTGTCCCAGGCCCACCGGTAATGATATTAAAATTGTGCTGACACACCATGTGCAGTGCTTGGATCTGATGGGGATCGGTCAGTAAATCCTTTTCAATATTAAGCATCTGCGTTTGATTGAGATTTTGCTCTGTTTGCTGTTTTAAACGTGCAACTTGCTTGGCTAAAGCATTTTCTAGTGCCCAATAGCGATAGAGATACAGTCGCTGTGAATCAAAAATAAAAGGCGCAACAGGTGTTTTTTCAGCTTGCTCATGCTGAACCATCTGAGCCAAACATTGAATCTGCGCATCTTCGGCCAAAATACAACTGTCGCCTTTTTCCACGGCTTGCATCAATTGTTGAATTAACTGATTTGCAGCAGGATGACTGGCCTGATTGGGTAAATAATGTTGGATTAAATAGTCAATCCAATCCGGCAAAACCGCATCTAAATCAGCAGTTTCTTGGGGATTTTGGGTAACTAAAACCTGCATTTCTACAGTGTTTTCTTGTCCCGCGTGCAAAGGCTGTGCTGACAAGGCTTTTTGATCATTTTCCACACAGTTATCCTCAAACTTATCCACAAAGCAACTTATTGTTTCAGCGTGAATATTTTTATCTTTTTCGTGCTTTTTCACGTTTTAGCCACAACCTTTTCGCTCAATATTGCATCGAGGTTTTGAATGAATGTATCCGCCGGCTTCCAGTGATATACCCCACGATCGGACTGTCCATCCATACCACGAAGATACAGATAACTCGCCCCACCCAAATGCTGCGTCATATCATAGTCTTTCATCACGGCTTTCAAATAACGATGCAGGGCCACCAAATATAATGCAGCCTGCAACCAGTAACTGGAATGACTCATACTTTCTCGAATATAGGCAGGATCATAATGTGCGGTCTGATCGCCTAAGAAATTACTTTTATAATCGGCAATGTGATAGCGCTGACCATCAAAATACACCAAGTCAATCGACCCCGTCAGATAGCGTGCTGTAAACACATCATTCAAATCTTGTATTTGTAAATCTGGCTCTTTTAGGCTTTCAAATAGCATGCGTATTTTACGTATCGCCAATGCACGATCTGCCATACTCAAATGAAAATCCATTTCCGAACGATATTCGCCATCGTTTAACTGATGCAGGCTAAAACCATCATGCAACGGTGTATGAATGATTTGACTGTACCATTCCTGCATTTCTTCAATCAGTTCAGCTTCATCTTGTTCAGGGTTCGCCGTTTGCCCAAACTGTTTAATCAAATTTTGCAATATTTGCGGCGAATCAAACTCAACATCACTATGAAAACGTGATGCGATGGCTTTGGCCAACTTCTCTTCTGGGGTGCTAAATCGAACTTTTTCCATCAATTTATGCAAGAAACTTCCGGGCTTGGTTCCCTTTGGAAAATGCCGTTTAATCCAGCTTATTTTCTCTGCCGTTTCTGCTTCAATGATTTCAAGCTGTTCAACTTCATCGGCAGCACTGTCTTCTGGCTCGGTCATGACCGCTGCCAGTTGGTCACGTTGTATATGTGCCTTATGTGCCGTACGCGTGAGCGCGGTAAAACTGGTGGTTTCCCGTGGATAAAAATGGCTGTTGGGAATTTCTTCCGCGTCTAATACAACAGTTTCAACCTGAGTCTGAGTCAAAATTGGTGGTGCTGCACGCAAAACATCAGCATCCACACTTTCTGCATGTTGGAACAGATCAGGTTCGCTTCCACGCCAAAAAGTCAGTCCTGAACGCGCTTCTGCCATTTGTTTCTTTTCTACTTCATGATGACGTAGCACGGCATAGACACGATAACTGGCACGGGTCAACGCCACGTACCACAAGCGATGATGCTCTGCTTCATTGCGCGCATCATTTTGTTGAATATCATCTTCGGGTAAGTCCGAAGACTTCACGGCAATCACACGTTCTAACCCAAGGCTTTTTTGCTGATTGTCTTTAAGGGAAAAATTCAAATTGCCTTTTTCACTTAAGCCTGCATTTGCTCCCAATAAAAATACACAACCAAACTCTAAGCCTTTGGATGCATGAATCGTCATCAGTTGCACCCCCAATTGCCCAGTCAATTTTCGCTCTTGGGTACTTTCATTATTGATGCCTAAATTGATTTGGCGAATAAACCATTGATAAAGCTTATGTGCACCTGTGTAATGTTCACTTTGCTGACTTAATAATTCTGCGATATGGCGTAAATTCACCACTGTGCGTTCATTATCTCGACTTTGCCCAGCCACCAAACGCGTCCACACCTGAAAGACCGTCATGCAGCTATTCCACGCGCTGCGGAATCCTTGCTCATTCCAAATTTGTCGAATCTGTTCGAGTTTTTCGATGATGTCGCTCAGTCCATCTGCCTGCTGTTCGAGTGCGACCAGTTGTTTCAGATCAAAACCCAATAAACGGCTCAGCAGCGCACGTTTCACCTTGGCTTCTTGATAGGGATTCAAAATCGCGGTCAGCAAAGCGGCTACATCTTGTGCGACGGAACTTTTATAGACGCTGTCCCGTGATGCTTTATAACAAGGAACACCCAGTTGCAATAAACATTGTTGCACTTGCTCTAAGTCGAAATGGTTTTGCCCCAAGACCGCAATATCGTTTGTTGTCAGTGCTCGCTGGATATTGTTTTCTTGAAAATATAAATGTCCTTGCTGCGCTTGGTTGAGTAATGACTGAATCTGCCAAGCCACTTGCTCAGCTTCATTCAGCGTTTCATCCAAAGCCAACCAACGCAGAGGTTGTGGATTGACTTGATCATGATCAATCAACGGCGGATGCTCACGCTCACCTGCTTGAATCGGGGTGTATTCAACTTGCTCACCAAAGTCCGTTTGCCGATGAAACAAGGCATCCACCACTTCAACCAAGTTTTTGACTGAACGATGGTTTTTGTTCAAGGTATAACAACGTCCACCCTTGGTTTGAATATCATGACGCGCTTTACGATAGGTCAGCATGTCACCGCCACGGAACCCATAAATCGCCTGTTTCGGGTCGCCGACCATAATCATACAGCCCTGATGTAAGCGCTCCTTGACCCGCCAAATACTGGACAGCATGTCATCTTGATCTTGGTTGGTGTCTTGAAATTCATCGACTAAAATCAGCGGATATCGTGCTAAAACATGGGCAGCAAAACTGTCTTTCCCCGCTGCTGAACTTTGCTGTAAAGCTTCCGACAAGGTCCGAATTTGTTGTGAAAAGGTGGTTTCCCCAGCGTGGGACAACACTTGAGGCAAACGCTTTTTAACTTCCTGTGCCAAATAAAAGTTTAGAAATTGCTCTGCTTGATTGATATGTTCATAAGCGCTGAGTACCGCTCGGAGTTGTTGAACAAAAGCATGTTGATAAAACGCTTTTGAGACATCAGGCTGCTCTTCAACGACTTTGTCTTTAAAGACACGTGGCTTAAATTCAGTTTTATTCGGATCATAAAACAATGAGCGAATGGCTTTCATCGTCGGTTGTAACACGTCGGACTGGGTCAAAACCCCTTGGCTACCCGCAGCTTCAAAGTGCTGTAAAAACTCGGGAATGCGTGTGTTAAAGGTGACAAAAAATGCCCCTTTATTAAAACGACGAGCGTCGACAAGGTTCTTATAATGACTTCCTGCATCAAAACACGCTGCAAGCTCTACACGAGCGGCAGGCAGCATTTGCGCAAGCTGATGACACATCGCTTCAAAATGCGCCAAAGCATTTTCGGGTAATTCAGGGACGCGCAAATCCACCGATGGGAAATTTAGACTTTCCTTTACTACACTAAGATAGTATTCAGGACCTTTCAACTGATGATTCAACATCAAATATTCAATCAAATGCGCAGGCTGCTGCTGAATCCAATCTCTTAATAAATCATGAATGATCCGTTCAATATGCAGGTCTTCATCATCACTGATTTGCACCTGTTCAATACGACCACTTTCAAAGGCAAATTCACGTAATAACTTTTGACTAAAGCTGTCTAAAGTTCCGACAAAGAGTTCTTCATATTGTTGTAAGACCACGTTCAGACGATTGTACGCATATTCTAAGTGATGCCCATGATCTTTCAGCACTTGCTGATACAAAGGGTCGCTCAAACTTTGCTGAAGTTCGGCCAACTCATCTTGAGATGCCGCGAGCAGGCCATTAACAAAGCCACGGGTTTCTTCAATCCGCAGTCGTACCCGCGCTTTGAGTTCCGCTGTGGCTTTACGGGTGAAAGTGGTGGCAATGACCTGATTCGGCATATAGCGATCGAGAAAAATCCGCACCATCAGACTGGAAAGCGTATAGGTTTTTCCTGTACCCGCCGAGGCTTCAATCCAGTGCAGTCCGGTAAAGCTCATGTCTGCAATCGGGTTGGTGGATATTTTCATCGTTTGCTGTGGCATATTCATTTTTTCACCTCAGGCTTGATGACATTGAGTTTTTTTAGGCCGTCATCCGCCTCGGTATCCATCACATGATATAAACGTTCTGCATAATAACGACAGGACAATGCCAGAAGCTCATCTGCCGCTTGTTGCTGTAAAATAAAGCTCCAATCACGATGGTGGCTATTGGCTTCATTCGACTCCAACTCCACTCCACCAAAACTATGATTTTTCAGCCATTCCTCTTGAAGCTTTGCAAAATTATCTGGCATGAGCTGGCCTGTTTCATTCTCCACCCAAGTGCATTTTTCTTGGCGAATTAAGGCAGCAGGCAGCACCACAGGACGTTTTTGTGCATGTTTCCACATCGCCACCCATTCACTGAGCTGCAGCTTGGCTTGTGCAGAGCTTAATCCACAACAGACTATGCTTTTATCATTACAAATCACTTCACGACGATACGTCGCGCCCTCATCGCCTAAGTCTAAATAGCTCAACCACAGCAGATATTCGAGCCAGGTTTGCGTCTGACGCTTAGGCTTTGCCCCAGACGCCATACAGCTTAACCAATGCATACTCTGAGAGTCTTCAGGCACGGTGATACTCAGTATCAAATGCGGTTCAAGCTGTAAGTTTTGTAAGGTGGTCGCGGTTACACGGCGTCCATCCAAACGCTCTAATAACTGTGCCTGCTCTTGCAAACTGAGCTTCCAAGTCGCTATTTGACTATGTCCCACAGGCAGTACATCTTGGAACAAGGCCATATCCGGTTCAGTTGGAGTCGTAGAGTTCTGATCCTCAGCTTGATGGACACGAGAGGCAGGTTGCACATAATGCTTTTGCAATAAGTCACGGACATGATATTGCTGTAAACGGTCGAGCAATAAAGGCTCTTGCTGTGGTAATTGGTCACCGGTATAGACACTGGCCACGCCAAGCGTTTTCAAATATGCACGAGCTGGAAACACCACATCTTTAATCCATTCCTGACCATCCAAAACCCGTACTTCTTGTTCATCATGCACAGGATAATCACGGTTAATCCACGATTGGCGTTGACCAGACTGATCTAAAATATGTTCCGCCACAGCAAACCATTGATCTTTATATCGTAGGTTTTTCGACTGCTGAAAACCCATCGGGTCAAATGGCTGCAAAGGATAAATATGGTATAGCGGCTCGAGCTGCTGTGGAATGCGTAAGCCATCCAAATCCAGCATGGCATCATGTGGTTGGTTCAATTGCTGCGGCTGAATCATCCGTGCGAGGAATTGGCTAAATTCATAAATCACGGATGATGGCTCACGACTTTCACCATCATTGACATCAAAGCCATTATAGAAAATCCACAAGGACTGTCGGGCAAATAACAAGGCATCTAAAAATGCACCTTTATCATCTTCCAAACGTGAGCGATCACCCAATACCGGTTTAAACACATCCATCAAATCAAAAGGCACTTGCTGATCACGACGTGGAAACTTACCACTATCCATGTTCATCAACACCACCAATGAAAATGGGACTTGGCGGATTTTCCCCATGTCCGCAAAGGTCACGGATCCTGTCGGTTCGATCTGATCGGCAGAGCTATCGATGCCTTGTTGTATTTCTTTGAGCAGCAAAGATAATGGCAAATTAAAGCTATTGGGGAGCGACTCAACTTTATCACTTTGAGCATTGTGCAGACGTTGCGTCATCGCACGCATTACACTGCGAATGGTTTCAAATGCACGACCACTGGCCTCCACAAAAGGCTTCAAATCTGCGTCTAATTGTTGCAACCATGCTTTGACCGTCTGTGCGCTGAGATTTGGATTGAGCCAATCTCGACGCGCACTGATATCTCGGTAGATCTGAATTAAAGTTTGCACCAACTCAAAATCACTACTCAACACCCCTGCAAAACTTAACGTGTCCTCAAATACGGCATGTTGTGGAATCGCAATCCCTAAAGCCAAACGGTCTAATGCAAATTTAAAGGTATAACGATAATCTCGGTCTTGCTCGGACAAATAAGCCAACATGTGCTGTTCGTCTAAACCACGACGGAAACCGGCTTGAATCAGCAGTTCCATCATACGTTCCATTTGCACATGGTCGAGCTGATACAGTTCTTGCACCGCATTCAAATTCAGCCAATCATGAAAATCTTCTGCGGTAAAACGACCTTGACTAATTTCAATGCGTCCAACAAAGGCTTGCCATGCATTTTGAATATCTTGACTGACCACCCCTGCAATTTTGACTGGGATATAAGGTAAATCCACAGCACTGCGACCCATGCCTCGAGTCGTCGAAAAGACCGTCCGAATATGCGGTTCCAGTTCTTTTAAGTTTGGCACCAAGACCAAGATATCACTCGGATGGCGTGGCTCTTGTTCCGTGCCATCGGCCAACCAATGCACCAACTGTTCACGTAAAACCTCTAACTGACGCAGGCTAGAATGACAGACATGAAATTGAATCGATTCATCTGCCCCCGCGAGTGCATATTGATGCTGCTCGGGTTCTTCTAAGGTCATGATGTCATATTGAATTTGAGCGAGCAGTGTTGTCGGCTCGGTGTCTGGAAAAATATCTTCCCAGCCTTCGCCACCAGACATATTCACCAATAATGCAAAGTTATCCCGCGCACGTTTACCTAAACGCGTCAGTAATGAATGCTGAGATTCACGAAATTCCGCATTGGTCGTACTCAGATAGGCCTGAATTTGTGCCGTGCTGACATTGGGATTTCGCTCAATATAACGCTGTTGTAATTTCAAGTTATAACGATCTTTCCATACGGGATCGACCATGTCTGCCCAATACTCACGCGATGGGTTGAAATACAACAGATGCACTTCGGTATACGCTGCCAAGCGATATAAAAATTTCAGTTGTGCAGGGGGTAATTCTAAGGTCGTAAAGACGAAAATCTGTTCAGGCAAACCGTTATAGGTTTGGTGACGCTCATCATCATCGCGCTCATCATCCTCAGCATCCAAATCAAATTGCTGCTGCCGATTTTGCTCAGCATGCGCCAAGGCAAACCAAAATTTATTGTCTATTTCCTGACGGTCATTAAAGTCTTTTTGGAATACTTGATGCCACAGCCAACGCTGCCAATGCTCCAGTTGTCGAGCCTGAGTCGGTAGATATTCATCAGCTTGTTCAGGTTTCAGACCTGTAAGTTGCATAATATTTAACGGCTGGTTATAACTCCACGCTTTTAGCCAGTCAGTATCGCAATGTGGACAAACCCAGTGCTCAACACCTTCATCTGGGGTATGAATACAACTGCCACGAAAGGCCATGTAGTTGGTAAAAAGCCGAGTGACTTGAGCAGCGATCCAATACAACATTTCTTGCCGCTTTTGCTCACGTTTTTTTCGATCTGAAAGCTGTGCTGTACTGTCAAAAATACGCTGGACTAAGGGCTGCACATCTGTCGGCATCTGTGCAGCATCAAACTGATCAGCCGCAATAAAAACCGCTAAAACATTATAAATACGCCATTGCATAATCAACGGCGGCATGTTGATACCTTTAATCCGCTCACGGTCTTGTTTATTCGGCAAGGCCCAATCGTAGGCTTTCCACTGCAGCCCTAAAATTTTACGATGATGCTTAATATTGGCACTAATACTGATTTTTTCAGCAATTTGTTTTTCTAACCATGCAGCAATGGCTTGATCGGGCACCACGATATGTCGTTCTTGCAAGACGGACAAAGCATTGGTCGATTGATTCGATTTCAATTTTTCGATTAGACAATCCACCAAAACTTCGATTCGTTGACTTTGAATTACATGTATTGCCATGGATTACCTTTACAGCCTGCGTGACCAACTACTACAAAACAACAATGATTATTTACTATACATCTTGGGCTGTCTATGCGACTTTGACAAGAGAATAGATTGCAAAAAATGCTTTTAAACAAGTATCTTAATGATACTTTATGAGAAAAAAACCAATCCAGTATCAAGGGTATCTGCTTATGAAAATTGATAACATTCCTGATTCCATCGACCCTAACTTAAATCTGGACATTATTCGCGCTGAATGCTTAGAGCTCGTCAAAAAACGTGCTTATTTTTCAGCAGGTGCAGCTATTATTCCTGTGCCATTTTTGGATGTGGTGATTGACGTCGGAATTTTGTCACAGCTCATTCCAGAAATTAATGCGCGTTTTGGTTTAGCGCCAGATCAAATTAGTGTGTATGATCCAAAAACCAAACAAATTCATTGGACGGAACTGCGTAAACGTGGTGTCGAATTTTCTGGTTTAGTGGTTGCACGAACCGCGATGAAAAAATCGCTGAATAACATTGCAGCAAAATATATTACCAAACAAGTCACTAAATTTATTCCATTAGGTGGACAATTGGTGGCAGCCAGTTTGGGTTATATTGTGATGAAAAAAGTCGCTGAAACCCATGTAGAAGAAAGCTACCAATTGGCGAAGCGTATTCAACAGAAATTTCCGAACCAACCTGTCCCAACGCCTAACAATGGTTAACGAAACGATGTATAGCGCATCAACAAGATTTAATAATCAAAGTGATCTAAACCATAGATCTAAAGATGAAGTAAATCTGAAAATGAGCGAGTTTTGAAAATGAAAAAAGCCACGAATATCGTGGCTTTTTTCATGCATTTAATCTGCTTTCAATTGCGCCAAGATCGTCTCTAGCACTTGTAAGCGCGCACTGTGCTTGTCATTGGTGGCGATCACATGCCACGGCGCATATTCTGTATCCGTGCGTTGCAACATATCTGCGGCAGCTTTGAGATAATCATCCCAACGGTCACGATTCCGCCAGTCATCTGGAGTAATTTTAAAACGCTTATGCGCGGTTTCTTCTCGGGCTTTAAACCGTGCAGCTTGCTCATCCTTTCCAATGGCTAACCAGAACTTGATGACAACCGTTTGACTGTCATATAAGTCCTTTTCAAAACGGTTGATTTCATCATAGGCTCTCTGCCATTCAACCGTATTGGCAAAGCCTTCAATTCTCTCAACCAAAACGCGACCATACCAACTGCGGTCAAAAATCGTGATCTTTTCTTCAGGGACAATTTTATTCCAAAAGCGCCATAAGTATGGACGGCGTAGCTCATATTTTTCGGGTGCTGCAATGGTATGAATTTCATATTCGCGTGGGTCCAACTTTTTGACGATGCGTTTAATTGCCCCGCCCTTTCCTGCGGCATCCATTCCTTCAAAGACGATCACCACATTGCGTGAATCAAAACGTAAAGCTTCAGCCACCTTGCGGCTTAATTTTTTTAATTCTTTTTTATAATCAGCCTCATCAGCCACGACAGTGCTGGGTTCCAATAACGCCTGTGGTGTTTTGGCTTGTTTCCAGCGCCCCACCGCTTTGGTTTCATGTGGTGGACAATGTTTTAAAGTGCGTAAAATATGCTGTGCAAATTGTTGATCACGGACTTGCTCATCTTCACAGTCGATGATGACCCAGTCATGACTAAAACGCTGACGTAAACGTTGTAGGTTGTCATATTGTTTTTTATTGCGCCAATCTAAACCATGCAATTTATGCCAACGCGCTTCACTCGGGTCCATTTCATCCAAGCGCTTTTGTAAGGATTTCCAAGATAAATCGAACCAGACCTTAATCACATCGACATGATTATTTTTTAGGTCTTGTTCATAGGCTCGCATGTTCTCGACATATTCATCAAATAAGGTTTCATCCAAAGGCTTCGACACATGCATGGCGGTACTGAGCAAATCACTGTACCAGTTTCCAAACATCACCATGATTTGCCCTTCGGCAGGAATAAACCGTGCATAAGACTGCCAAAAGGTTTGTTTTTGATTAAACATGATCGGGGCATCCGCTTTCACCCTTAAGTAGCGTGGATCGACCCATTCGCGGAGCTGTTTGACAGCCTCTCCCTTACCCGCAAGCTCGATTCCACTCACTAAAATCAACATGCTTTTGGCATTGGGCTGACGGCTGGTATTTTTCAGTTGATACTGCGCTTCAATCAGCTCAACCGAGAGTTGTTCTTCATCCATCAATTGAAATTCTGTTTCTTTTAAGCTCATGGCGGACCCTTGGTTTTATTCTGTTTTGAGTATAACCATGCCGTTCATCACACAACAATGCTTTCATGTATGTGCTGAAATGCAAAATATGACCGTTTCTGCAACAAACTGACTCAGATTGACCTGTAATTTCGTCACTTTGTCATAGCCCTAAGCTCCAACACCCACTAAGATTCAAACATCTAAAAAATAATTGAGACACTCAATGTCCAAACTTGCAGTATTAGATGATTTACTTGAACTGTATTACCAGTTGAACTACCACAAAAAGCCAGAAATTTTACAGCGTTTACAAGATGTCCAGCAGTGGCAAAAACAGCGCATGCAACGTACGCATGCTGTGCAATTTGCTGAAAAACACAATGTACTGATGTCTGAATATTTTATTAACCGTTTATATGGCGGTCCTGATTTTGATGCATTAGCTGCACAAATTGCACGTCTCACCCGCTATGCGCATAAAGCAGAAAAACTAATTCCAGACAATGCCATTAAGACCGGCACTTCGGGCGTACAACTTGCGATATTGGCCGTACAGCTTGACGAACAAGTGGCCATTCAATTACTGGAAGATTATCCAAATAATCCAACCCTGACCGATGAAATGATGCGCCAGACCTATCTCAAGCTCGATCAGGGCAAAGACCGCATGTTGCAACTGCAACTGTTAGACGATTTAGGTCGTAATTTAGATAAATATATGCGCTCGTTTATGGTCTATACCGCCTTTAAAATGTGTAAGGGCGCAGCAAACAAATACAACTTCGAAGTGATGTACGACTTTATGCAAGATGGCTTCTTGGCGATGAAACCGCTCAAGTCAGCAGAAAAATTTGTCCGCGAATTTACCGCTGTAGAACGCCAAATCGTTGACCGTGTACATGCCGGTGACCCGAACCCGTTTCAGCCTGCGGCTTAACAAAACTCACATCCCACAAAGCCCATGTTTGATATAAAACAAACTGGGCTTGCAAGACTGAATTCAGATTTTTTATAGGGGATTTGCAAAGCAATTACAGCAGACCCTTATTTTTTCTGTATATTATTCACAACAAATGCAAATGACTGCTGTATAACAACAGAGAATCTGTCATCATGCTTGCAAAGCAACATTAACCCTATTTATAAGTTAGGAGTGACTCTAATGTCTAACGAGAATCAAACGCCTGCCCCTACACCTGAGTCGGCACAAAATACAGACAAAGTGAGTCCATTCTTAACTGAGCCTTTACCACAAGGGACAGCGCAAGGTCAGCAACAATCTTTAGAACAACGTCTGACCGACACACCTGTGACAGGTTCAGTACCCAAATATAATCTGCCACGTGGCGCGAATACTGGTAACGTTGGGGCAACCACGCACTTTGGTTATCAAACCGTGAGCAGCGAAGATAAAGCACAAAAAGTAGCGGAAGTTTTCCACTCAGTGGCTGCAAAATACGACATCATGAATGACTTAATGTCATTTGGTATTCACCGTCTATGGAAACGTTTTGCCATTAACATGTCTGGTGTACGTCGCGGTCAGCACGTCCTAGATATTGCAGGCGGTACTGGTGACCTTGCCAAAGTATTTAGCCGTGAAGTTGGCCCGACAGGTCATGTGGTGCTTTCAGACATTAATGAATCGATGCTCAATGTCGGTCGTGACCGCCTCATTGATGCTGGTTGTACCAATGTCGATTTCGTTTTGGCCAATGCTGAAACTTTAGAACCTTTTGCAGACAACAGTTTTGACCTATTGACCATTTCATTTGGTCTACGCAACGTGACTGACAAAGATGCTGCACTAGCTGCCATGTACCGCGTACTTAAGCCAGGTGGTCGTTTACTGATTTTAGAATTCTCTAAACCGGTATTTGAACCTTTCTCAAAACTGTATGACTTGTACTCATTCACTGCATTACCGATCATGGGTAAAATCGTAGCGAATGACTCTGAAAGCTATAAATACCTTGCAGAATCAATTCGTATGCACCCAGACCAACGTACTCTTAAAGGTATGATGGAAAATGCGGGCTTCCAAAACTGTGATTACCACAACTTAACGGGTGGTATCGTGGCTGTACACCGTGGTTTCAAACTTTAATACTGCAGGCTGAACTATGTGGTCGATTCTCGCACTTGGTGCAGTTGAACGCTTAATTCATCATGTCATTGATTTGGATGCGATTACCCGCATCCAACTGAATGAATTGCAAGGCAAAATGCTTCGTGTGGTGATCGACTCACCACAGTTGTCGGTGGATGTGTTTTTTGACGATCAGAAAGTTCGCTTAGAACCGACGCCAACAGGACATACTGAAACCGCATCCATCTTTGAGCAACGCCCTTTCGAGCAGCAGTCAAACATAACTGAAGCAACGGCGACCTTACATGTCAAAACGGTCGTCGAGCTCCTCAAACTGCTGTTGGCTGAAGATGTCGGCAATATTCCATTGCAAGGTGATTATCACTTATTGCAGGATATCCAGCGCATTATGCAGCAAGCTGAGCCTGATTTAGCTTCGCATCTAAGCCCTTGGATTGGTCCAAGCCTTGCGCATGAAATTGGTAAGTTACAACTTGCACCCAAACATCTCAAACGTACTTTACAAAGCCATTTGTTCTTTGCTGAAGACGCGTTAAAAGAAGATTCAGGCTTGCTTGCCCCACGCTGGCAAATGGATGACCTGAATCAAGACACCCGAATTTTGAATCAAAATCTGGACCGTGCAGAAGCAAAAATTCAGCAGCTGCACAGCCAAATTGACTCATTACAAGACAACACTTAAGACTAGGTAATTGCATATATGATTCCGCACGTTTCACGTTTACTCGACCTTTGGCGCATTGCTGCGCACTATAGACTCGACACGTTGTTTCCTGCGGAAGAATTACCGGAAAAAGCCCGTCATATTATTTCCCTCATTCGTATACATCCTGCAGCACGTTTAAGCAAAGAACGTAAAAATCCACTGAAGCTAAAACAAGCTTTAGAAGATATGGGACCTTTGGCCATTAAACTCGGTCAATTACTGTCTACCCGTCGTGACTTGATTCCACCTGAAGTTTTACAGCAATTGGTGCTTTTACAAGACCGTGTAAAACCTTTTTCAAATGACGTTGCCAAAATGCGCATTCAGGAATCACTCAAAGCCGATGTTAATACCTTATTTGCACGCTTTGACGAGCAACCTTTAGCCGCAGCATCTATCGCACAAGTGCATACTGCTGCACTGCATGATGGTCGCGAAGTCGTAGTGAAAGTGGCTCGCCCGAATATTCGCAATCAAATTCTGCATGATTTTGAAATATTAGAGTGGCTTGGTCAGTTCCTTGAAAAACGCCTAGAAGCCGCTCGTGCCCTGCATCTATCTGAAATTATTCAAGACTACCGTCAAATTATTCTCAATGAATTGGATTTGACTTTAGAAGCGGATAACACGCGTCGTATGCGTCATTACTTCACCGGTTCAAGCATGATGTACGTGCCTGAAGTCTATATGGACAGCCGTGATGTCATGGTCGAAGAGCGTATTACGGGTGTACCAATTTCAGATATTGCGACCTTTGATCGCTTGGGCATGGATCGTAAAGATTTAGCCGAAAAAGGGCTCACCATTTTCTTTACCCAAGTGTTCCGCGACAACTTCTTCCATGCAGACATGCATCCGGGGAATGTCTTCGTCGAAACCATTAATCCAAGCAATCCACGCTTTATTGCCTTGGACTGCGCGATTATGGGTGAGCTTTCAAAGCACGACCAAATGACCGTAGCACGCATGCTGCTTGCGGTTATGAACAGCGACTTTATGCAACTGATTCAAATCGTGCATCAAGCGGGTTGGATTCCACCGGGTACAGATCAAGATGCCTTAGCACGTGAAATGCGTCGTACCGTTGGCCCAATGGTCTCTAAACCAATGCATGAATTGGACTTCGCCGGCATCCTGATTCAAGTGATGGATATTGCGCGTCGTTTCCATTTAGAGATTCCGCCACAACTGATGTTGCTGCTCAAGACCTTGGTCCATGTTGAAGGTTTAGGAACTGATCTCTATCCTGAATTGGATATTTGGAGTTTGGCAAAACCAATCCTCACCGATTGGATTAAAGCGCAAATGAATCCGCAGAAAAACTTAAAAGAACTCGGGCAAAAAATTCCAGACTTACTTTTAGGTGCGCAAGATTTACCAACGCTGATGATCGACAGCCTGAATGGTTTAAAAAATCAGTCGGCTTGGCATGCCAAACAACTGAATGAACTGCAAAGCATGCGCCTGCAAATGGAACATCAGCAAAAACGTAGTTGGGTTTTTGGCAGTATTATGGCCATCTTCCTCTCCATCGCGATAATTGCGCCATGGTATGTTTCCATCGTATTAATTGCACTTTCAAGCTTACTTGCCATTTGGCGTGTGTTTAAATAATCTGTGTTTAAATGATCTTGATGTATCCATAGCTCCTTTAAGCCTTTTGACAATAAAAGGCTTAAAGCCATAAAAACAAAAAATTCAAAAATTTAAATAAGGCTGAACGCCATGTCATACAGTTATTTAGGGGTACTGTATGGTCGAAACCCTCTCCGAGCATGTGCAACGGCCTTGCTGTATAGTTTTTCGACCCTGCTCGATGTGTTGGTTCAATTAAATATGCACATGCCTTTTCTAAACTGGCAACCGACAGCCAACACCACCCTGTATCGGATGCAGCATAGCGCTACATTTTGGTGGATCATTCTCTTTAATGCACTTCCCTGTTTATTCCTACTTTGTTTGCCACAGCAAAAGCTGATGGCGGGGTTAAATTATTGGTTATTAGCTGGGGCCGTGATTTTTATCATTAACCTATTTGCTTGGGCGGTCTTTCCAATGGCGACATGGGCAATCGTCTGCCTCAGTTTGTTTCAATTGCATCGGCATAACGAACAACTATTACAGCATTCCTGAGAGACGCCCTGATATGACTGAGAAGTCATTTGTCGGAAGTTTCAGCCATTGGGTCTGTGCAAAAACGCACTAGAATAATTCTACGACTGTATTTTAAGCGACTACCATGACTCAAATTTTGCAAAAAAGACCGCCTGCGCTCAATATCCGTGCTGGCCATTTAGCCCGCCAACTGATTGAACAAGAGAGTTTAAACGCTGCTCAAGTGGATATCCTGCCCGGTGCTGCGGGTGGTCCGAAAGGCATTGGTATTCAAGGTTTAGATCAGGCGATTTTTGCTGACTTTTTGCCACGCGCGCAACAAAAGCGTACTTTAATTGGTTCATCGATTGGCAGTTGGCGCTTTGCCAGTATTGCTGCTTGGGGAGCCATTGAAGGGACGAAACGCCTCTCTGAGCTGTATACCAATCTGAGCTTTCATAAAAAGATGAGCCGTCAAGAAGTCAGCGATGTGTGTCGTGGCATGCTGATCGATTTGATTCAAGGTCAAGAAGCGGCACTGGTTAATCACCCGGATTATCACCTCACTGTGCTTTCAGTCAAAGCTCAGCATATTTTCCAAAGTGATAAAGCCCTGCCGCTGTTAGCCTCTGTCGCAGGGATCGTGGGCACGACAGCGCTCGCACGTAAACACAGTCGTTATTTCATGCAGCGTGTAATTAGTCAGCCTGTGTCAGGTCATCAATTTACCGTGGCGGATGATGGCTTTACCACGCATTACCATGCATTGACTCAAGACAGTGTCATGCCGTGGCTTATGGCTTCTGCATCTATTCCCGGTGTCATGGCCGCGATACGTGATATCCCTGATGCGCCACAAGGCAGTTACCGCGATGGCGGCCTGATTGACTATCATATTGACCTACCCTTCCAAAGTCAGGGCATCGTGCTGTATCCACATTTCACGGATAGCATCACCCCAGGTTGGTTTGATAAATTATTTAAACGCCAAGCCAATCCTGAAAATCAGGCGCGTACCCTGTTACTGTCACCTTCACAAGAATACCTTGCAAGCTTGCCGCTTGGCCGACTGCCTGACCGTAAAGACTTTACCCTCAAAGGCTTAGACAACCAACAACGCATTAAAATGTGGAATCAATGTGTGGCTGAAAGTCAGCGTATGGGCGATGAGTTTTTGGAGTTGGTTGAAAAGCAACATTTCCCAGCAGTCATGCAAGCACTCTAAGCGTTACAGTAATCTCTTGCGAGGGACGCTATAATCCTATTTCAAAATTTTGAGCTTATTTAGTATAGATTTATGCGGATATTTTTAACTGTTTTGCAGTATGCCTGCATCGCTTTTGCACTTTTCCTTGTTTATCAAGTGTCAACCGCCTTGATCAGCGGCCAATACGATTTAATGGAAGTAGTGGCAGATGTCGGTACCATTTTAATTTGTATCGATTTGGCGGTATTTTTATTTACTAGTAATGCAAAACAAGGCATTAGTATCGAAGACTAT
Source organism: Acinetobacter sp. YH16056_T (assembly GCF_024605895.1). NCBI lineage: Bacteria > Pseudomonadati > Pseudomonadota > Gammaproteobacteria > Moraxellales > Moraxellaceae > Acinetobacter > Acinetobacter sp. YH16056_T. Next base: position 2,995,711 of record NZ_CP094545.1, read on the forward strand.
GCGAAACAATTGGAACAAAAACCGTCTAAATTGGTATATGTCACCCGTAAATTGGGACACTTCGGTATTTTGCTGATCATTACCAGTTGGATCGTACCGATGATTCGCTAATGTATTTTAGTTCAATAAAAAGGATCATCATGTGTTCATGATGATCCTTTTTTATGTCATCGGATTTTATTTATCCGAAGAAATTAACCCGTCCAGTTTTTACATCATACACTGCACCAACAATCGCCACTTTACCTTCTTGCACCAACTGCTGTAGCACTTCACTATTTTGCAAAATATAGCGGATGTTGTAATGCACATTCATTTGCGTCACTTGCTCTAAAAATGCCGGACTCAGCGTTTGTGGTTGCATCAATTCGGCAACACGCGATACAGACTCATTGAGTGGCCCCAGCACATATTGAATATGTGGCATACGCGTCAGGCTCTGAATCGATTGACCAGCTAAATGCAACTGACAAGCACTGCTAACCGCACCACAGTCCGTATGACCAAGCACCACGATCACTTTGGCACCTTTGGCTTCGCAGGCAAATTCCAATGATCCCAAAACTTTTTGTCCCGCGACATTCCCCGCAATGCGTAAACTAAATAAATCGCCAATTCCAACATCAAAGATCATTTCAGTCGGCGCACGAGAATCCATACAACCTAACACTGCCGCAATCGGATGCTGCCCTTCTTCAGCAGTCACCCGCAGTTGCCGATAGATATCTCGTTGCAAACGCTCATTTTGTACAAAACGTTTATTGCCTGCTTTAAGCAAAGCGAGCACGTCCTCTGGGTTCAAACGTTGCTGTAAAGCTGCTGTACTAATATCTATATCTAATGCCGCCTCCTGCGCATCGGCATAGTGTGTCTTGAAACCAATCAACTGCACTTGCACTTTACGCTGCACAGCCTTTTCCTGTTGGTACTCTTGAATGAGTTGGAAAATATCAGCATCCATATCACTCACATGTGTGGCATCAATCACCACTTGTTCGCCGCGATGGATATGTTCCAATGCAGATATTAATGCCGAACGGTTGAGAAAACTGACTTGTGAAGGCAATTCAATCCGTGTAATCACCCCATGTAAATGATGCTCTTTATACACCTTCAGTCCCTTATTAAAATTGGCATATAAAATAAAGGCCGCACTACTGGCTAAACCAATCAAGATTCCGAGCAATAAGTCTGTGAGTAAAATCGCCAACAAGGTAATGATAAAAGGAATAAATTGTTTCCAACCTTTTAAATACAACTGTTTAAACAATTTGGGATGTGTCAGTTTAAACCCAGTGAGGATTAAAATTGCGGCTAATGCTGAAAGCGGAATCATGTTCATCAAAGGCACTAAACACAGTACGGCAAACAAGAGCAATACGCCATGAAAGATGGCAGAACATTTACTTTTAGCTCCAGCACTAGCATTGACAGAACTACGAACAATTACTGACGTTAGCGGCATCCCGCCTATAGCACCCGAAACGACATTGCCGATGCCTTGCGCCCATAACTCTCGGTTGGGGGGTGAAGAGCGCTTATGCGGATCCAATTTATCTGCTGCTTCTAAATTCAATAAAGTTTCTAATGACGCCACAACCGCCAAAGTGATAGCGCCCGTATAAATCAGAGGATTATTTAAAGCGGTCCAATCCGGAAAGATCATCACATTTTGTGGCTGATCCCAAAGGTTAGGAAGTTGGATGAGATTTGATGGATGAACTGCAAAAGACGAGCCACTAAGCACCAACACGGCATTACATAGTGCAGCAAGAACGACAGCAACCAAGGCTGAAGGCAAAACCCATTTTTTGCATGGGCTCTGCTCCCAAAGCAACATCAGTACAAGGCTACCGATACCGATCACAATGGCACCCACATCCCATTGCAAATTGAGCGGCTGTGACTGCCACAACACTGACCATGAAAATTGGTTCAAGCCAAACAGATAAGGCATTTGACTCCCAATCAAGATCAGCCCGATAGCTGCCAATAAACCCAATATGACATTGTTCGGAATAAAGTTGGCAAAGAAACCGAGCCTAAATATGCCAAATCCAATCTGTAAGATACCGGCAAAAACAATACACAATAAAAAGGCGGCATAGTTGCCGCCGAGTAGTTCAAGCTGTACCAAAATGACTGCTGTTAAACCTGCTGCTGGCCCTGCAACACTGATATGTGAGCCACTCAGTGCCCCAACTAAAATACCACCGACAATGCCGGCAATAATGCCAGAGAGAATCGGTGCGCCAGAAGCCAATGCAATGCCTAGGCATAGCGGTAAAGCCACGAGAAATACCACTGTTCCAGATAAAAAGTCGTGAATATGAAATCGATGTCGTTCAATTTTAGATGTCATCATTTTACCGTTTATAATAAATATCAAATAATTAGATGTAAGTATGTAAAACCTAAAGTTTGTGACCACTTTATGGCGTGACTTATATTGTCTGACAATCGAACGATTCTATAGTGTGTTTTGATACGTGATTTGTGTGATTTTTACACTTTATTGCGAAGTTTAAGATTCAGCTCATTTATCTTTGATAGGCCTTAAAAGAAATAAAAAAACCTCCCAAATGGGAGGTTTTTTATAGCGTATTGAAACCACATTGCTTCAAAAAATTATACGTCGAATCATAATATTTCTTGGGACGAGTCCAGTCACTGTCATCTACAGATGGTATATACAACACCATACCTTGTCGCGCCCGAGTCAGTAGCACTCGATATGCATTTAACAGGTATTTCTGCTTTTCAGTTTGCCTTATATTTTGCCATCGACTACCTTTAAAGGCTTGAAATTGCCAATCTTGATCAAAATAAAAATTAATATCCCATGCCACGCAACTGTAATCTATTTCCAAGCCTTGCACATCAAACTCAGTTGCAATATCTTCCAAATAATACGCAGAACGTACATCTGTATTTGAATTCAAAAACCAATCTGCAGGTGTTATTTTATTCTTTACATCAATACCTTCGGCTTTTAAACGTCTGGCACCCGAACTAGCAATAACCCCAAAGCGCTCTGAACCCTTAGCCTTTCTTTTTAACCACTGTTTAGCAACATTAAAATTACGACAAAGCAGAATAGGATAATCTTGGGACATCATATGGTAAGTTTCTTTCGCGGACTTTGCATCACCATCTAATACATGTTGAATCAAATGTGAAACTTGTTCGCTGCGAAATGACCGGACAGAAACAGCAAGATGTAAATCTTCCTCATTTTTTCCATTTTTTTGAACCCAGAATTGTTGTTTAGGATCAGTTAAATAGACTTTATCCTGCAAAATTTTGTTAGAAAAGTAGATCTTCCATTTCGGGTATTTATGTTCTAATGCTGATAGCCATTCAGAAACACCTGCTTCTCCAGTGTTAATCTCCTGCCCACCACCAATCAGGCAAACAACGACACACCAATCAGCGTGGCGATCCATAACACTAATGAGAAACTCTGGTTCAGACATCGAAAAATTATCAATACCTTTTTTCTGTTTCATAAAGTTTGAAACCTGATCCTTTTGCCAGGCCCTTTGAGCTTCATCAAAAATAACGACTTTTTCGATTGGCACCTCATTTGATTTCAAATAATGATCTCTAAAATGATGAATATTTTGTATAAAGGCTTTGGCTTCACGTTCTGCCTCAGATCGCGTCTTTTTTTCTGTTTGTTGCTTAGCAAGTTCCACGGTATTTCGAACCAATGCTTCACGTAAAACATCAACTAAAGGACCATTCCCAGATAAAAATACAGAATGTTCTTGTTCATTTGTTTTTAAACGCTGGTTCGCAATATTAAGACCGGCCAATGTCTTTCCTGCACCAGGTACACCCGTTAAAAAACAAATCGTTTTTTTATTTGTTAATTTTGCATCTTCAATAATTTGTTCGATTTTTTTCGAAGTGATCGCTAAATTTTTTGCACCGGCATCACTTCTAGAAATTTCATCCACTGTATGACCTTGATATAACGCCTGAGCTGCTTCAATAATTGTGGGTGTTGGTTTATATCGAGACTCAACCCACTGTTTGATATTAAGTTGCGTAAGACCTGCAAATTGATAAAGCGCTTGTTCGATTACAATCCGTAAATTATGGGTGTTACAGCATAAAGTATCTTGATAAGTGGATACCGCTGACCATGACTGTTCACAACTTTGAGCTTGGGTTGAAATTAAAAGTGGTATGACCTTTTGCTGATGACTACCTTCATGAAAATTCAACAAATCCAAACAATAATCTATGACCTGAGTCTTAGCATATTGTGGGTAACTCTTTTCACCTACTTTAAATTCAATAACAAAAATTAAATTACGTATCAAAAGAATGTTATCTACGCGCTTACCCATCCGTGGAATAGAGAATTCAAAAAAGATTTCTCCCTCATCTAAAAAATCCAACTGTTGTTTTAAAATCTCAATTTGTTTTAACCAAGCGTTCTTTTGTAAATCTTCCAATGCAAATTCATGCTGTAGTGCCAAAGCCCCCATAATTTCTTGTTCATTTGTATGTATGAATTGTTGCACTGAACCCTGATAATAACTACGTAACATCATGATCTTCTAAGTTTATTTAAGCTTTGATTGTTTTAATCTTATATAAAAAAACCTCCCATATGGGAGGTTTTTTTAACAGTTAAAGATTACTTCGAACCTTTAATCCCTGCTTGTAATAACAACGCACCTAAACCACCAATTTTATTTTCTTGTGGTTTCGCTGCTTGAGGTTTTTTATGACCTTGTGGGCGGTCGCCTTGCGGACGGGCATGCTGTGGACGTTTCGCATGTGGCTTACGCTCACCACGTTGTTCTTGCTGGGCATTGTCACGACGTGGTTGACGTTGTGGTTTCGCTGCAGCAGCACCTTCTGCACGCATAGACAAGTTGACACGGTTACGTTCAACATCGACATTCAAGACACGAACTTGAACAATTTGACCTGGTTTCACGACTTTGTGCGGATCTGCAACAAATTCATTTGCAAGTTCAGAAATATGCACTAAACCGTCTTGGTGTACACCCACATCCACGAATGCACCGAAGTTGGTTACATTCGTAACCACACCTTCAAGCTGTAAACCTTCAGTCAACTGCGCCACTTCTGTGATGTCTTCACGGAATTTAGCCGTGCGGAACTCTGGACGTGGGTCACGGCCTGGTTTTTCAAGTTCAGATAAAACGTCTTGAATTGTCGGTAAACCAAATTGGTCATTTACAAATGCTGCTGCATCGATCTGACGGATAATTTCAGTATTACCAATAATATCTTTTACAGTCGTCGCTTTTGCTTCCACAATTTTTGCCACCAAGTCATATGACTCTGGGTGAACTGCAGATGCATCCAATGGTTCAGAACCATCTTGAATACGTAAGAAACCTGCTGCTTGTTCAAAGGTACGTTCGCCTAAACGAGGTACTTTCTTCAAACTTTGACGGTTATCAAAACGACCATTTTCTTTGCGGAATTCAACGATTTGCTGTGCAATCGATTTATTTAGACCCGCGATATAACCCAAAATAGCAGATGATGCTGTGTTGACATCAACACCTACTGAGTTCACACAGTCTTCCACAACCGCTTCTAGCGTTTTTGCCAAACCGGTTTGGTTCACATCATGTTGGTATTGACCCACACCAATCGATTTAGGATCAATCTTCACAAGTTCAGCCAATGGATCTTGTAAACGACGTGCAATCGATACAGCACCGCGGATCGATACATCTAAATCTGGCAATTCATTTGACGCCAATTCAGATGCTGAGTAAACCGACGCGCCTGCTTCAGATACCGACACACGAATCAAGTTCAAGTCTGTATTTGCTGCCATCATTTCAGCTACAACAGCTTCAGTTTCACGGCTTGCAGTACCGTTACCAATGGCAATCAGTTCAACATTAAACTCACGGCATAGACGTGCAAGTTCAGCCACTGATCCAGCTTTGTCTTCTTTCGGAGCAAATGGGTAAATCGTGCTATGTGCAAGGACATCACCTGATGCATTCACAACAGCCAATTTCACACCCGTACGGATGCCTGGGTCTACACCCAATGTGCAACGTGCGCCTGCAGGAGCAGAAAGTAATAAATGACGTAGGTTTTCAGCAAAGACATCCATCGCTTCAGCTTCAGCAGCCAAACGTTTTTCAGTCAATAATGAATGTTCAATCGCAGGACGAACTTTACCGAGCCAGAACAATTTTGCAGTTTGTTTTAAGAAATCTGCACGCGCTTGTGGTTGTGCTGTTTCTAAATTGTATTCAGTATCAATACGAGCCAATGGTGCATCATCTTCACCATCGACTTTTAAGCCCAAGACATTTTCTTGACGGCCACGGAGCATCGCCAATAAACGGTGTGAAGGGACTTTATTTAAGCTTTCAGAGAAATCAAAGTAATCACGGAATTTTTTACCGACTTCTTTTTTCTCATCGCTTGCAACTAAACTTTTCAACACTGCAGTTTTCGCAAATGTCGCTTTTAGCTCAGTGGTTAATGCAATATTTTGTGCCCATTCATCAATTAAAATGTGTTGAATCGCATCAAGTTGACTTTCAACATCTGCATAATCTTCATGGCTAAAGCCTGCCAAAGCTTCCGTAGGATCGATCGCTTCATTAAAGATTTTTTCAGCGATTGGGCCTAAACCCGCTTCTTTGGCTTTAAATGATTTACTGGTACGTTTTGGACGGTACGGTGCGTAAATCTCTTCTAAAGCATTTTTCGTTTCTGCTGCATTCACGCGAGCAAGTAAGTCATCAGATAACTTGTTTTGTTCTTTTAGAGATTCGATTACCTTTTCACGGCGCTCAAATAAATCACGCAGGTAAGTCAGACGTGTATCGAGCTGACGTAATTGAGTATCGTCCAGACCTTGCGTCACTTCTTTACGGTAACGTGCGATAAATGGAACACTGGCACCTTCATCAATGAGCTTGATGGCAGCTTCAATTTGATTTGGACGTACGGCAATTTCTTTTGCCAACTGCTGAACTAAGTCAGTCATCGTATTAGATCCCTGCAAGGATAAGTTCTAAAAGCCATGATTATAAAGACCAAGACCATAAAATCCACAATTGTTTTTATAAATTTATTCGTGGTTTTTAATGCCAGTTCATCTCAAATACACATTTTTTTACGAAACTGACTATGAAACAGCAAATTAGCGAGACTTAGATAAGCAAACTGATTCGAACAACATGTATACATTTGGTATCTATGTCTTGATTTTAACTGCAATATTTGTTGCTTTAGAGCATAGTAAATTTATATAAATGAATCGTATACTCAAGTGAAATCGACTTTTTGTTTACGATGACAATAAAGAATAAGGAGCACGTCATGAGTTTAGTTGTACCTGCTGAAAAAACAGATGCCGTACAAGCCGAAACCGACCGAGTCGAACGCATTCTGGTTGTCGATGATGATGTGCGTCTACGCACCCTCTTACAACGCTTCCTAGAAGATAAAGGTTTTGTGGTCAAAACCGCACATGATGCGACTCAGATGGATCGTCTGTTGCAGCGGGAACTCTTTTCCCTGATTGTGCTCGACTTTATGTTACCTGTTGAAGATGGCTTGAGTATTTGTCGCCGTCTGCGCCAATCTAGCATCGATACCCCAATCATTATGCTGACCGCTCGTGGTAGTGATTCAGACCGTATTGCTGGACTTGAAGCCGGTGCAGATGACTATTTACCAAAACCATTCAACCCGAATGAGCTTTTGGCACGTATTCGTGCCGTATTACGTCGTCAAGTGCGTGAAGTTCCGGGCGCACCAAGCCAACAAATGGAAGTGGTGTCTTTTGGTCCGTGGTCACTCGACCTGTCTACTCGTACATTAACCCGTGAAGGTCAAGTCGTCACATTAACAACGGGTGAATTTGCCGTACTTAAAGCATTAGTTCAACATCCTCGTGAACCACTGACACGCGACAAGTTAATGAATCTTGCTCGTGGTCGTGAATGGGGTGCTATGGAGCGTTCAATTGACGTTCAGGTTTCTCGCCTGCGTCGTTTGGTTGAAGAAAACCCAGCACGTGCACGCTATATCCAAACCGTTTGGGGCGTGGGTTATGTCTTTGTTCCAGATGGTGCTGAATAATCCAAATAAATAGTAATAAAAAATTCCGCCGTTCATTAGGCGGAGTCTTTTCATTGAACATTAAATTTATCCAATAACCTGCGGTTCGCCTTACTTTTGTTTCGGCAAAAGTAAGCAAAACCATTGTCATACGCAAAACTCGTCTCATTTCTGCTTCATATCAGAATCATCGCAGAAACATAATCTATTCCATGCTTCCTGCCTCGAACAGTTGCGTATGACCTGAACGCGTATCCAACAGGGTTAATTGATCTCACACTCTAAAATTTACTCTAGGGATATAGCGTGAAACTCGAACCCATCGACCCACAGGAATTTACCGACTACGTTACCTACTCCGAAAAAAAACGGACACCTTGGGAACGCTTCCTCGATAAAATCAAACCCCGCTCTGCAGCCATGCGGACCACCGTATTGGTCTTATTTGTGGTGTTTTTTAGCCTGTTTATGTCCTTATGGTTCTTTTGGCGCACACTCTATTTACCCGAAATTCAACAACATGCTCGTTACCTCGCGGTCGAGCTTGAAATCATTAACAATCCTGATTTACGGATTTTTCATAACAATGCCGAAGTGGATGTCGACGACTGGATGCGCAACCGTGTCGGGATCGAATATGTGACCGATCCGAAAGAATTCCCCAATGTCAAAGACAAAGTCATTGCAGAGTTCTTTACCAATCAAATTGAAAAGAAACTGGCCAAAGAAATGCGCATTGATAATGCGACCGTGTATTTCCAATTTAAACCTGACCCACGCATCTGGATTCAAACTCCAGAAATGAATGGCAACTGGGTCCGCGAGCCTTTAAAAACCTATGCCAACTATAGCGCAGAGCTGATTTTAGGCTGGTTATTGGGTATTCCGCTGATTGCTGGCATCATTATCTTAACCTTGGTTCGTCAGCTCAACCGTCCACTAAAACGTTTACAAGATGCGGCAAACAACTATAGTAAACACGGCACTGCACCTTATTTAGAAACCAACCATGGGCCACAAGAAATCCGTGAAGTAAACCAAGCCTTTAACCACATGGTCTACACGCTGGAACAAACTGAACGTGATCGCCGCATCATGTTGGCCGGTATTTCCCACGATTTGCGTACTCCGCTGACCCGTATTCGACTCAGCGCAGAAATGATGCCTGATGATGACTTCCTAAAAGAAGGTCTGATTTACGATGTTGAAGATATGGATGCAATTCTGAATCAGTTCATTTCGTATATGCGAGATGGCTCTGATGAGGTTCCGCAAGATACTGATTTAAATGCGCTATTGCAGGAATTAGTGATTCAATTTAAACCTTTAGATATTCGCTTTGAACCTCAAGACTTACCGATTATTCAAGCACGTAGCCTGTCCTTAAAACGATTAATAGGGAACTTAATCAATAACTCAAAACGCTATGGTGCCGAGCCGATTGAACTGTCTACCGAATATGAAGGTGACCATATTCAAATTCGCGTTGCCGATAATGGCGAAGGGATTCCTGAAGACCAAATTGAAGACCTGATGCAACCTTTTGTACGTGGTAATGATGCACGTACCATTCAAGGCAGTGGACTCGGTTTAGCCATTGTAAAACGTATTGTGGATATTCACGAAGGTCAACTTTCAATTCACAATCGAGCAGAAGGTGGACTCGAAGCGATCATTTCTTTACCACTGCAAAAACTCGAAAATGATGAAATATTAAACAACAGCCCATTGGAAAAAATTAAGCAAAGTTTAACTGAACGCTTTTAACAAGCGTTCAAAAAAGCAACGAACAGTTTTGTTTAAGCTTTAACCATTGATATTTTTAACTTTATTATTCAGTAGTTTAAAAAACATAATAAAATCTTATACCCACATTTTTTCAAAAAATTAGACCTTAGCCTAACAGGTATGCAAAATGGCTTTTTTGATCGGTACAATCCGTATCAGTTTTGAGAATTTCACGAGAGTATATGATGTCTTTAGATCGCATCCGTTTAGCTGCCCTTCACGACAAAGTTATCAGCGCAGAAAAAGCTGCTGAATTCATTCAGGATGGTATGACGGTAGGTATGAGTGGTTTCACACGCGCAGGTGAAGCGAAAGCTGTACCTTTAGCGTTGGTTCAACAGGCTCATGCTAATCCTCTTAAAATTACCCTAATTACTGGCGCGAGCTTGGGTAACGATTTGGACAAAAAATTGACTGAAGCAGGTGTTCTTGCTCGTCGTTTACCGTTCCAAGTAGACAATACATTACGTAAAGCCATCAACAAAGGCGAAGTGATGTTCATCGATCAGCATTTGTCTGAAACAGTTGAACAAATGCGTAACCTTCAGCTTAAAAAGCCTGATGTGGCAATTATTGAAGCTGTTGCGATCACTGAAGATGGTGGCATCATCCCTACAACTTCTGTAGGTAACTCTGCAAGCTTCGCAATTTTTGCTGAAAAAGTGATTGTTGAAATCAACACCAACTTAAGCCCAGCATTCGAAGGCTTACACGATATTTATATCCCAACGTATCGTCCAACACGTCAAGCGATTCCATTGACTCAAGTTGACGAACGTATTGGTACACATGCAATCAACATCGATCCTTCAAAAATCGTAGGTATCGTATTTAACAACGAATTGCATGACTCTCCATCTACAGTGACTGCACCTGATGATGAAACTCAAGGTATTGCAAACCACCTGATCGCTTTCTTTGAAAAAGAAGTAGAAGAAGGTCGTTTACCGAAAAACCTTGGTCCATTACAAGCAGGTATCGGTTCAATTGCAAACGCAGTATTGACTGGTCTTAAAGATTCAAACTTTGAAGACTTGATCATGTACTCTGAAGTACTTCAAGACTGTACATTTGAATTGATCGACGCAGGCAAAATGAAATTTGCTTCAGGTTCTTCTATTACGCTTTCTGCTAAATATGGCGAAAAAGTATTTAATAACCTTGAACAATACAAAGACAAACTTGTATTACGTCCACAAGAAATTTCGAACCATCCAGAACTTGTACGTCGTTTAGGTATCATCGGTATCAACACTGCGCTTGAGTTTGATATCTACGGTAACGTGAACTCAACTCACGTTTGCGGTACAAAAATGATGAACGGTATCGGTGGTTCAGGTGACTTCGCACGTAATGCACACTTGGCGATCTTCGTGACTAAATCAATTGCAAAAGGCGGCGACATTTCTTCTGTTGTTCCATTTGCTTCTCACATTGACCATGCTGAACACGACGTTGACATCTTAGTTACTGAACAAGGTCTTGCTGACTTACGTGGTCTTGCTCCACGTGAACGTGCTCGTGCAGTAATCGACAACTGTGCTCACCCTATGTACCGTGATGCGCTAAATGATTACTTCGACCGTGCATGTGCGAAAGGTGGTCAAACACCTCACCTTCTACGTGAAGCATTGTCTTGGCACATCAACTTCGAAGAGAACGGCCACATGTTAGCTGCTCAACCAGAAGTTAAAACTGCTTAATTGACAGTGAAATAAGAAAACGCTCTTCGGAGCGTTTTTTTTATGGCTTTTATTTTTCAATATGACTTATCAAGTCTGCAAAACTCGACTAATCTAAATTGGTCAAAATACATGCTAAAACAAAAATTATGTTTATTATCCGCCCCTATCTCGAATCTGATTTAGATGATGTAATTGCACTTTGGGAACTGTGTGATCTGACCCGTCCATGGAATAACCCTGAAATTGATATTTTTCGAAAACTAGCGCAACGTGATCAATTATTTTTATTGGCTATCAAAGATGATCAATTGATCGCAACTGTGATGGGGGGCTATGATGGACATCGAGGCTGGGTCAATTATCTTGCTGTACATCCACATTTTCAGCGTAATGGCGTTGCCACCGCCCTCATTCAACAATTAGAAAAACGCTTAATTGCTTTAGGTTGCCCAAAACTTCAATTACTGATTCGCCAAGACAACATTGACGTACAAAATTTTTATGAACAATTGGGCTATGAAGAGGTTGAAGTGATTTGTTTGGGTAAACGTTTAATCACGGATTAATAGTCCGACAAATCTTCGGTCAATCCTTGAAGCAACATAAAAAAAATTCGACATTGCACCATCGAAACAAAAATGGATTGCATTGCTTGGCTTTAAATTTTAGGATTTGCCCCCATCATTTTCCCAGAACATAGAAAAGAGATTTCCCATGCGTGTAGATATCTGGTCAGACGTGGTTTGCCCATTTTGTTATATTGCGAAAAAACGCCTTGAAGCTGCTGCCGAAGAATCGGGTGTAGAACTTGAAGTGTTTTGGCATAGCTATCAACTTGATGCAGATGCGCCCGCTCGCCTAGAAATTTCTAATACTGAACGTCTAGCTCAAAAATATGGCCGCAGTATTGAAGAAGTAGAGGAAATGCAGCGCAATATTGCCGAAATGGCAAAAGCTGAAGGTATTGAATTTAACTGGCAAAAAGCCAATTCAGGCAATACTTTCAACGCGCACCGCTTGATTCATCTTGCACAAAGCAAAGGTCTCGGCAGTGAAGCCAAAGAAGCTTTCTTCTATAGCTATATGACGCAAGGCTTGGCCATTGGTGAACGTGAAACCTTAGAAGATGTTGCATCTCGTATTGGTCTAAACCCTGTTGAAGTCGATGACTTATTAGACTCAGATGAATTTGCTGATTTCGTCAAATACGACGAAGAAGTAGCACGCGATCAACTTAAAGTTACGGGTGTACCGTTCTTTGTATTTGAGCAACGCATTGCTTTAGCAGGCGCTCAACCGAAAGATGTATTTAAAAAAGTGATGGACAAAGCTGCGGAACTCCCTGAGCTTGCTCCTACACCTGTCTGTAATGATGAAAGCTGTGAAACACCTGAAAAATAATTCAGCGCGTTCAATCAAAAATCCCCGAACTTCGGGGATTTTTTATGATCAGTTTTTAACATCAATAAAATGAAACTTATTCCACCAAGAAGCTGATTTTTAAGTTCACTCGATATTCCGCAATTTTATTGTCTTTCACCACAACTTTTTGTTCATTAATCCATGCACCCTGAACGTTCTTTACGGTTTCAGTGACTTTATTAATTCCCGTTTGGATGGCATCTTCAAAACTTTTTGTGCTACTTGCATTTACTTCAACGACTTTAGCAACAGACATTGTATTTATCCTCATTGTTATGATTTTGAATCTTCATCATATGATTAAGTCACTTATTTTGGTTATTTTTTAAACATCAAAACAGCAAAATATTACATGTCTTACACAGGAGTGAATTCCACTTCGAGGGATTACAAACTGACCATCATTTATTACATGCTTTCTGTTTAAGCCAAGGCCACTACCGATTAGGCTAAAAGCTTCATTCTTCAAACGATCATGCTCGGGAGTAATGTCATGACTATTGAACCTCAAGCAACTTCTGCTGAAACCGAACTATCTACCAATACAACCCCTCAAACAACCACCAACGAGTCCCAAACAGGGAAGAATAGCTTTCTCTCACGTTTTTCTCCGACCGTCAAAGGTGCTGCGATCGGAGCTGTTGCAGGCAGTATATTACCTGTTTTTGGTACGATTAGTGGTGCCATTATTGGTGGTATCGCAGGCAAAGTCTATGAAAAGAAATGTGCCAAACATTCATAGATTTTTCATCTATATCTGAGTGATACGCCGCTGTCACTCAGCCACTAAAAACTCTAGAGCAATAACTCTAATAGACTGTTTTATATGAATATTAAATCCTACCATTTATCTTGTGTTGCCGAATCGATCATTTTTAATTGATTATTTTTTGATATTATTTTCACATAAATTCAAGTGATTAATTTTCTCCCTGACTCAATTTTTGAGTTACTAATGATTGATAGGAATACACATGAACGCAATCAAATATGCTATGGCTGTTGCTGTGATGGCGCTTTCTGCAACTGTTTCTGCACAAATCGTTTACGTACCTGATTTTCCAGTAAAAAAAGCTGTAACTGCTGAAACTGCCAATGCAGAGAGCCAAGCTCCAGCTGCTGATACAACTGAAGTTATCACAAACACAGAAAAAAAAGCTTAATTTTTAGCTGATTTTTCCATAAAAAAACCGATGGCTCCCACCATCGGTTTTTTATTTTATGTGCCTTTACTTTGGGCTTTATTCTTTACTTAACATTAAAAATGAACATCTAAAAGCGCTCAATCGCTGATGATGACTTCAAAAAAATTGATCCAACTATGCCGCGATAAAATTTGCAAAGCGTATCTTTAAGCTGATGATTTGGTATTATTTTTAAACAAAATACGCATTAATTGTCATATTCAACACTTAATTTGTAGAAGCTGACATTTATTTCCATGTTTTTTTTAATGAAATCTCTATAATCAAATGAACTAATCGACTTCTTTATTTTTAAATTTACATTGTCCTATGCAAGAACTTCAGGCACTGATACAAGGAAAAATTTCACCGCAGGTCATCGATATTGAACGCCTGATTGAATTGGCCAATACATATCGAAACCCGAATTCGGCTGAATATAAATTAGTAGAACTTGCAACCAATATTGTATTGGCTAAATATTTAGAAAAAGCACAAAAAGTCCTTTAGGAAGCGGACAAATGAATTTACAAGAGAAAGTACAATTAATAAAAGAAATCCATGTACTGACCCATCAACTTGAACATCGTGCTTTAAGTTTTTATGAAACGGCGCTTTCTAAACGTCGGATTCATGAAATTTTTGCCTTATGCGATGAACCAATTTTTCAAAAGCAAATATTAAGTTATCGCGCATTAACTAAGCCACAAATGGCTGCAACTGAATTTTCCAAACAAACGCCATATTCATGGTTATTTCGTGGCTATTTTAACCATGATGCTGCACTTGAAAATGCTTTATATCAATATCCAGAGATGGGTTGGGCCTTGCTGCATGACCATGAATTAGGTTGGCAAGTGTGGATGATTCCAGCCAAACAGCGCACGGCTTTACTCAGTGAATGGGGCAATTTTAGCGAATGCTATGATTGGTTAATTGAACAACAACAGCTATATAAATGTTTAATCAGTGATACCGATCTACGTCTACATGCCTTACGCCTAAAGGATGAAATCATCTCAGCGCCAAGCTGTGTTGCAGCAAGTGTGGACGACCTACTGCCAATTGAAGCGATAAATAAAGACGGATCTGTTGATCTAGATCATTGCGATAAGCAAATCAATAAAGCGGATACGTTGCTTGATAACTCAAATACAAATAAACCGGAGCTTTCTGCACCTGATACCGTTCCTCTTGTTCTAATTGAGCAGCCAACACATGCGCCATCGGAGGAACATCTCAACTCGACAATGGCAGGCGTTGAATTTCCTGAACAGGTTCAAATCGCTCAATATACCGCTCGCGTTCAAACGCTGCAAAACATCGATGCGCAATTGGCCTTGTATGAATTGCAGTTTATAGATCAGCCTGAACTCACAACGCAACTTGATGTTCTATTACATACAACAGATGGTACAGATTGGAAAAACCAGCCACTGTATTTAGCAGAGCAAATCAATACCGAAGGTCGCTTCATCAAATATCTCTTGTTGTTTGGTGCGCAAACGCAGATGGAAGCCATTCGACTCTCTCAGCTGTTTTGCCAACAACATCAACATGAACTTGCCGCGATTAAAGTCATATCATGGGACAGTCTAGAGCAACTCTGTGCTGCACCTGATCAGCTCTATCAACAGTCTCAGCATGCTGAAATGATTTGGTCGCAAAACGACTATTATCCATTTATCCCGGTACAGTTAGTTCATACGCAAAAATTCATTCATTTTGATGAACCTGAACCGACGCTACATACCCCGCTGTTATTATTACAAGAACGTCAAAAAATACGTTTAATCCACGGTCAAAAACGCATGGCACTCTTGCGTACTGAACAAGCCCTTCCCTATTTGATCCTCCATCGACAGCAAGGTTTAAATTGGCAAAGCATCCAAAATGTGATCCAACAATTGGCTCAACCCATTGATGTGATTTCGCTTTATCAAGCACTTAAGCAAATGACCGAAGATTAATTGCATTTATTTTGTAGTTTGGCTTGCATTTATCCGACAAAAATAACAAAACTACAGATGCAGGATACTCAGATGATAATTAAATAGAGCCAAAACATATGCATAAAAAACAACAGTACTTTATTCGGACTTTGCTTTTTTCCGCATCAATGAGCTTGATGTATCAAGTTGCTTGGGCCAATGAAACTGATGCTGTCGTCAATGAAACTGAGGGTGAACATTCGCAGGATGTGCCTGAAACTGACCAAAATTCATCGTATATCACGCCAAAGACCTATGATTTTTTAGATCAAATTCCACGTTGGATTGATGCAACACCGACCTTCTTACCTGAACAATCAGATCACCCCATTGTTCCGACAACAGAACAAACGGAAAATAATAGCTGGACCGATCGACAACAGAAGAAAGTCCGAAATTGGGCAGATCGAACGGCCGTTCGCATGGATAATTGGTTTGGGCAAAGTGAGCCTGATAAACCAGCCAATGCTACCCTTAGGGTGATTTTAGACAACAGTTGGAATAAGCACGATGAATACGAAATTAAGCCACGTATTCGCGGTAAAATTAAGCTTCCCACTTTAGAAAAAAAATTGAGTGTGGTCTTTGGTGATGACTCACTTGATAATGAATTAGAAAATAATGCTGCAATTACCAATGAAAACCCTGCGGGGCATAGTGATAAAAATTATGACAATAAGCAAACCCGTGAAGATAACAGTTCACTGGCTTTACGTTGGTCAGAAATTTCAGATCGACTGCCCTTCGAAACTGACGTTGATCTCGGTTTACGTTCTGGTGATGACCTATATGTCCGCTTAAAAGCAGCTAAAAAATGGCAACTCGACAATGACTTTCGTTTTTTAGCAGAACAGATTTATCGCTATGGCATCGACAGTGAAAATTATCTAAGAACCAATTTAGAATTAACCCATGCCCGCCCAGGCCAATCCTTTATCTCGAACCAATTCAACCTGACCTATGCCGATACGCAGGATGATGATTTGAAATGGGATAACTTCAGTTTTCGCCAACACCAATTTTTTAAAGGCAACCGCTTCAGCTATGGCCTATATACAGGTGGTTTTTACAATAACGATCAACTGCGTTTAAACAGTTGGGGGCCATCTGTGTCATGGCGCCAACCCTTCCTGCGCGAATGGTTTTATATCCAAGGCGATCTCAATTACCACAATAACCATCGTGATGATAAAAGCCACTTTTTGGGCGCTTTAGTGCGTCTTGAAGCCCTGTTTTAAAACATCTTTAAACACAGCATATAAAAAAGCCCATCTCAACAGGATGGGCTTTTTTAAATAACTCAGGTTCAGTTTTTCTTAATCACACTCACACGATCATTACGTGCAATACGCGACTGCTTTTCAGCGACTTTTTTCACTTTAGGAAAGCTGTACTGAGCACAATCATTTCGTATCACACGGCGGCTATCGACAAAAGGGTTGATATCGTATTGTGCGATCTGCTTTGAAACCTGCACTCGGTCATTACGCACCATTTTTTGCGTAGCGCTATCTGCCTGAGCAGATTGCATGAGGCCCATAGAGAGCAGCGAACCCATTACAGCGATCACTAAAATTTTCATCTTACAATTCCCAATATTCAATGATCGCTATTATAGATTAATTATTTATTTTTAATTTATTTTAAAGATTAAAACATGGACGTTTTTATTTATGCCCTCTATCGAAAAACCAAATAAAAAAACCTCCCGAAGGAGGTTCATTTCATATCACGGTTACTTCAGCAATAAGCTGTTAATCCGTTTGATATATTGGGCTGGATCTTCGGGTAAACCACCTTCAGCAATCAACGCCTGATCAAAAATAACATTCGCCAAATCATCAAACTGCGCCGAGCTTTCTAATTTTTGCACCAAAGGATGGGATGGATTGATTTCCAAGACTGGTTTTGACTCTGGAACCGCTTGTCCTGCTTGTTTTAGCATGCGAACCAACTGAGGTGATAACTCACCTTCAGCCACCACCAAACATGCAGGAGAATCAACTAAGCGTGTGGTTACGCGAACCTCTGAAGTTTTATCTTTGAGCGATGCTGACAATTTTTCAACCACCGGTTTAAATTGTTCCGCTGCGGCTTCAAGTGCTTTTTTCTCTTCAGCATCTTGCAAGTCACCTAAATCAACCGCACCTTTAGCGACGTTTTGCAATGGTGTGCCATCAAATTCAAATACAAATTCCATCGCCCACTCATCTACACGTTCAGTCATGAGCAACACATCGATGCCTTTTTTCTTGAACAATTCAAGTTGCGGAGAGTTTTTCGCTGCATTCAAACTATCAGCCGTAACATAATAAATGGCTTTTTGGCCTTCTTTCATATTGGCTTTATAGTCCGCCAATGACGTCACGACTTCATCGTTGCTGGCAGTAGCAAAACGTAATAATTTTAAAATACGCTCTCGGTTTGCCATATCTTCGCCCAGTCCTTCTTTCAAGACTGAACCAAATTCTGCATAGAAGGTTTTAAATTTTTCTTGATCTGCAGCATCTTCCGATTTTGCCAAAGCATCAAGTACGGTCAAAATACGACGGGCGTTACCTTCGCGAATCGTTTTCACGTCGCGGCTTTCTTGCAATAATTCACGGCTCACATTCAGCGGCAAGTCTGCGCTATCCACCACACCTTGAACAAAACGTAAATAATTTGGAATCAAATTATCCGCATCATCCATGATAAATACACGTTTCACATACAGCTTAATTCCTGCTTTAGCTTCACGTGTGAAAATATTGCTTGGTGCGCGAGATGGAATATAAAGTAACTGTGTATATTCCGTACTTCCCTCTACACGGTTGTGTGTCCACGCAAGCGGGGCTTCAAAATCATGGCTCAGGTTTTTATAAAACTCAGTATATTGTTCTTCACTGATCTCATTTTTATTACGCGTCCATAATGCACTTGCTGAGTTAATCGCTTCCCATTCATCCGTCAGTACATATTGACCAGGTTTTGCTTCTTCGCCTTCGGCAGCTTCCTCTTGTTGCCAAACTTCTTTCTGCATCTCAATTGGCAAACTAATATGATCAGAGTATTTATTAATAATCTGCTTAACTTTGTAACGATCTAAATAATCTAAAGCATCCTCGCGTAAATGCAAAATGATGTCGGTTCCACGTGAAGCCTTATCAATTGGCTCTACATCAAACTCACCTGTACCATTACTAACCCAACGTACCGCTTCAGCGGCATTTACCCCAGCACGACGTGATTCCACTGTAATTTTTTCAGCAACAATAAAACCTGAATAGAAGCCCACACCAAATTGACCAATCAATTGTGCATCTGACTTTTGATCACCCGTAAGCTTCGACATAAAATCTTTAGTGCCAGACTTAGCAATCGTACCCAAATGATCAATCGCTTCTTGTTGTGTCATACCAATACCATTATCCGAAATGGTAATTGTCTTCTGCTCTTTATTTAAATGAATACGCACATGTAAATCTGGATCATTTTCATAATATTCAGGATGATTAATCCCTTCAAAACGGAGTTTGTCACATGCATCCGAAGCATTGGACACTAACTCACGTAAGAAAATTTCTGGATTGGAATATAAAGAATGCGTTACCAAATGTAGTAACTGAGCTACTTCTGCTTGGAAGCTATGTTTTTGAGAATTTTGTTCGCTCATCCGTCTCTCCGTTCATATTATGTATTACGATTGAATGCTATATGAATGGAGGGACTTCACTATTTTTCAATAGGCTGAGTGGAAAAATTTTCACAGCATCGCACTCATTTTTAATGTTTAAAATGGCCCCTGCTTATACACACGGTCCATGTAAAGATCTAGTTTTTGCTGTCGCATTTTATATACATCGCTTAAACAACTGACATTGTCACGGCACTGATCGCGTAGTTGTAACCATTTTATTTGTTGATCTTGAATTGCACCACGTGTCCCCATGGGAACCAAATGACGAATAATCGTATAGGTCGTGGCCATTTTGACATCAGCATCATTAATACTACGGTTATCACAAACCGCATGTTCGGTAATGGTTTTCGCCTTTTTACAATCAAAACTTGCGGCATAACTTGTCGAAATAAAATAAGCACTGCCCAAGACCAGCATTCCCTGAATAATTTTTTTCATCGTCTTTTCTCTTCATCCAACTTGCTGATTTATTTCGACTCTAACAGTTCCACCTAAATTTTCTATTGCCTATTTGTTCAATTCGATCAACTGATGAATGGAGTATGCTGCATAAAAAACCCTGCCATTAGGCAGGGTTTTAAGATCAGCTACAGCTTAGAATTTGTAGCTATAACCAATTGTATACACCATAGGATCGATATCTAAATCAAAAGTTTCGACAACTGTTTGAACTTCAGGCTGGATTTGAGCATAACGTGCATCAAAGAATACGCCCCAGTTTTTAGCATCAGCTGGTTGGTAGTTAAAACCAACTTGGCCAGCAAAACCATAAGACTCTTTCACTTTAACCTTTGTGCCTTCTAGCACACCTGAACCATCTTCATCCCAAGCAACAAATGCTGTACCACCCACACCAATGTAAGGTGTAAAGCCAGTTGAATTTTTAAAGTTATATTTCGCAGTAATTGTTGGTGGAAGATGTTTCAATTTAACACCAGCAACTTTTGAACCCGCAGCTGTTACATCCACATCATGACTAATTGGTGTAGCTAATAGTAATTCAGCTGAAATGTTGTCATTAAAGAAATATTCTACAGACGGTGTAAATGCAAACTCATGATCTGCTTTTACATTTAAAGCACCATTAGCAATATCAGTATCTGCAGTTGGAGCAATTACAGAAGCACCAACTTTAACCTGCCATTGACCAGCCATCGCTGAAGCAGACATACCCAATAATGCAATAAGAGCAGCTTGTTTTAACATTTTAAAGCAACCTTCTAGAATGAATAATTAATATTAAACATTAGTATTAAAATTATGCAACATTATTATTTTATAAATTTTTACATTATTATATAAGTCATTATTAATTATATATATTTATTTTAATCATAGTGCAATGCTTGGTTTTATATTTTCACCGTTATAATTAATTTATTATTCATAATATACCAACCTTTTTAATCAGAATTAATAAAATGAATTATTTTAATCCAACCAAAATCCTCAGGATTAAATAACAAAAAAGGCGATTATATAATCGCCTTTTTTATTTATCTTTGAAAATTTTTTAGAGTACCATTGCGGCAATCCAACCAAAGATCATTAATGGAATATTGTAGTGAATGAAGGTCGGGACCACACTGTCTTTCATGTGGTCATGCTGACCATCCATATTAAGGCCTGATGTTGGGCCTAAAGTTGAGTCTGATGCCGGAGAACCTGCATCTCCTAAAGCTGCTGCTGTACCAATAATGGCAATCGTTGCCGCTGGGCTAAAACCAAATTGAATACAAAGTGGTACATAAATAATGGCCAAAATTGGGATTGTTGAGAATGAAGAACCAATACCTAAGGTAATTAATAGCCCTATCAATAGCATCCAAAATGCAGCTAAACCTCGGCTGTTTCCAATCCATTCAACCGAAGCTTGTACCAGTATTGGTACTTGATTCGTAGCCTCAATCACAGATGCAAAGCCCTGCGCAGAAATCATAATGAAACCAACCAGTGCCATCATGCGCATACCACTGATAATGACATCATCGGCTTCTTTCCACTTAAAAATACCTGCACAGCTTAAGATCGCAACACCAACCAGACCCGCCAAAATCATCGACTCAGATATGACTTGAACAGAAAGCGTAGCAACCACTGCAACCGCAGCCATAATCAAAGTAAATTTAGCGACTTGTGGTTTACCATTTTCATCTGCTTTTACATCAGATGAGATGGTGTGCTGTGATTCCTTAACCTGAACGTCAGCATACTCTCGTGGTTTACGGTAGCTATAAAAAACAGCAATTAATAAGCCAACAAACATCCCAAATACTGGAATTGCCATAGCAGTTGGAATTTGATCATAGCTGATGTTGAAACCGTATGGCTTACCAAAGGTATTGATGTTTTGACCTAAAATATCATTAAGGAAAATAGCACCAAAACCAAAAGGTACCAGCATATAAGTCGCCACAAGACCAAAAGTCAGAACACAAGCAATCAAACGACGGTCAAGTTTTAAATGATTAAATACGCTGAGTAATGGTGGAATTAATACTGGAATAAACGCAATGTGCACTGGAATCACGTTTTGTGAACATACGGCGGCTAAAGCGATAGTAGCGAAAATTACGTATTTCACGCGATTCTGGGCTTTCACATTACTGTTACCTTTGAGTTTAGTAATGAGTTGATAAGCCAGTAAATCTGGCAAACCTGAACGCGCAAGTGCCAAAGCAAATGCCCCCAACACGCCATAAGCAAGTGCGATTTGAGCACCGTTGCCTAAGCCACTATTAAACGCTTCGATGGTGCCATGAATACCAAGACCAGCTAACAAGCCACCTGTTACTGCACCAATGATCAGCGCAAATACAACAGGCACGCGTGCCAGCGACAGTCCAAACATGACTGTAATTGCGGCAAGAATAGCAAACATAAGAAAAAAGGGAGTCTGACAAAAAAACCGTATTTTATCAGAATTTGCTCGCTATTTAGCCCCCTATCGATGAAACTGCCACTGTTGAACGATTTACTTAAAACTGCTGTGATTGCGCAAATTGAGCGATGTAACTTGCAATTTTTTCGGGTTGGCTCAGCACGGCCCAATGATTGGCATTGACTTCAACTACAGATAAATCTTCAACCCAATTAGGTAATTCTTTAATGTAATCTGGACTGACAAAATTATCATGTTTCAACACAATCGCTTGTACAGGACAGACGGCATGACGTTGTCTAGGCTGAGTTAAGCGGGGAATAAAATTAGCACGGTAAAGCGCAATACCGTGTTTACCATCATGCTGAATATTATGATTCAAAGGCAATTCTTGAGTACGTTCTAAATCATTCACAATTTTTCCCCAACGTTCAGCATTCAAAAAATGCCACGCGGTCGGTGCCAAAAATGGTAATTGGAATACCCCGATGTACCATGACTTACTTAATAATTTGAGTAATTTTTTCTGCTGATGCTTAAAGCTATTTCTGAGCAAAAATGCCGCATGATCCAAACATGGCCCAGAAATAGTTGAATAAGACAAAATACGTGAGCGAAATTTTGGCTCAGTCACCGATTCCCAAGATTGGATAGAGCCCCAATCATGCGCGGCCAAATGAAAACTACGTTCGCCTAATACCGCTTGCGTTACACTATCCAAATCAAGTGATAATTGCTCCAAACGATAATCTCGTACTTTACGGGGCACAGATGACTGCCCTGCACCTCGCACGTCATAGCTCACAATATAAAATTCAGAACCAAGATGTTCAATAACCGGTTCCCATACTTCCTGATTATCAGGATAACCATGAACCAAAACCAAAGCGGGCTTGGTTTCATCACCCCATGTCTTCACATAGAGCCGTTGTTGATCTGTGGTATTCACCCATTGCGTATTTAGTGGTTGCATTCTTCTTGTCCTTTTATCGATTCCATCGAATTGACGTTTTATTTGTGAACATAGGCAATGTGATCAATGCCACAGTTTGGAAACTCATTTAGTATGCAAAGTTCAGCATAAAAAAAAATTGACCCAGTATGAGCATAATCCAGAAAATAATGACAATGCCTATTGTCTCTAAATTCTTACTCAATCATTATGCCCCTTATAAAGGTGCTGGCATTTCGATTGATAAAATTGATCTCGCCAATTATCACATTCGCGTCAAAATGCCATTAACTCATAAAAATCAAAATATCGTCGGTGTACATTTTGGCGGTAGTCTTTATTCAATGGTTGACCCATTTTATATGTTGATTTTGATGCATCACCTGGGCTCACGTTATATCGTGTGGGACAAAGCTGCAAATATCCAATTTTTATCCCCTGGGCGTGGAACGGTATACGCTGACATCCAGCTCGACCCAAATGAAATCAATCATATTAAAAACTTAGCAGATAACCACGCACCTGTACTACGGAACTATAGCTTAAATATTTTTGATGAAGCAGGCTTACGTATCGCTGAAATTCAAAAAACTCTATACATTCGTCGCAAGCAACCCCGTCCACGCAAATAAAAAAGGCGCTTATCTTTAAGCGCCTTTTCATTCAATTTTATCGGATTGGATTAGCGATTTTGCTCAATTGCAGCACCTGCACCACCACCGATTGCACCACCAATCGCAGCACCGGTGTTACCACCAAAGATACTTTTACCGACTGCAGAACCAATCGCACCACCTACACCACTATATGTGGCATTTCGGTTTGAACCGTTTTGAGTTTTACTACCGACAGCTGCACCAGCACCACCACCAACGGCTGCACCTACACCACCACCGACATTATTACCCACACCACCACCAATGGCACCACCTAAAGCTGCAGCACCAATACGTTGTTCATTTGGCGACATGCTTTCACAACCAGCAAGCATTAGGGTCGACATCATCGCGACTGCGCATACGCTCATTACTTTTTTCATTGTGATGTTCCTTGTCTTCTTCATTACCTATGATTCTAAAACCATTGTATGAAACAATTAAACATAGCTTGTTACGGCTTGGAGCATAAATGCTGCATTTTGTAAAAAACCACGCCTAATCGCTCACGAATCACTCAGGATTTTCATCCAAAATCATCAAATCTTTTGTGGTTTCACCATTTTCAGTCAGCACAGCATGAGAGAGTTTGGCTTTGCTTTCTGGATCAGTTGCTTGATCTAGTTTTAGCGTGCGTTTAATCGGGTCTTGTCCTTTCTTAAACTCTACACCTTCTGCATCAATATTGGTGTTTTGACGAATAATCTGACCGTCCTGTTTCACCGTAGTCTTGGTTTCAATTTTAGAAGTTGGGACGATGACACCACCACGTTGTAGTACTGGAATCGATAATTTCTTTTCAGAAAAATCACTTTGATGGTCTGAAAGTTCAATTTCACGTGCCACGATATCCTGACCTTTATTGGTCATTTCTAACACTGTTGCAGTCACTTGACGTACAGGTTCTTGACCTGCAACACGGCGAATCACTTCTGTTTTTAGTACTGGAACTACAGCTTTATCTTCAACCACAATCGAATTGGGCATAGGTGCGGCAATCGCTGTCAATGAGCTGAATAATGCAGAAACTGCGAATAATTGCTGTGTGAATTTCATCAAAAGACCCCGTTATGTTTAAGTTTAAAAATCAAGAGATTTGTTATGTTCTATTTTTACTATAGGAAATATTTCAATATTAGGAAAGCTTTAATTTTCAATTCATCCACATAAAAAAAGCCACCCGAAGGTGGCTTTTTTGAATGATTTAAGGGCTAATTAAAGACCGTTAAATTCATCGCTAAATGCTTGGCTTAATGCTTGATCTACATCAGAGAAATCATTGTGAAGCTCAAGCTCTGCAGCTTCAGACTCTTGACGACGACGTTCTAAGTGGTAAGCCAAACCTGTACCCGCTGGGATCAGACGACCTACAACTACGTTTTCTTTCAGACCACGTAATTCATCTTCTTTACCTGTTACAGCAGCTTCAGTTAACACACGAGTTGTTTCCTGGAACGATGCAGCAGAAATGAACGAGTCAGTAGAAAGCGACGCTTTGGTAATACCCATCAATTGACGTTCAAACTTCGCTGGGAACTTGTTCTGAGCTGCCACAGCTTGGTTTTCTTGAACAACGCGGATGTATTCCACTTGCTCGCCTTTGATGAAGCTTGTATCACCACCGTCAGTGATTTCAACTTTACGAAGCATTTGACGTACGATCACTTCAATGTGCTTGTCGTTGATTTTTACACCTTGCAGACGGTATACGTCCTGAACTTCGTTCACGATGTAGTTTGTCAGTGCAACTTCGCCTTTCAAACGTAAGATGTCGTGTGGGTTTTGCGGACCATCAGAAATGGTTTCACCACGGTTCACATGCTCGCCTTCGAACACGTTAATCGTACGCCATTTCGGAATTAGCTCTTCGTAAATCTCAGAGCCATCATCCGGAGTAATCACAAGACGGTTCTTACCTTTGGTCTCTTTACCGAAGCTTACGATACCTGAAATTTCAGCAAGGATCGCATGTTCTTTCGGTTTACGTGCTTCGAACAAGTCAGCTACACGCGGTAGACCACCGGTAATATCACGTGTACGTGAAGATTCTTGTGGTACACGACCAATAACGTCACCGACACCAATTGTTTCGCCGTCGCGCACAGTCAGAATCGTGTTTTGTGGTAGGAAGTAGAACTGTTCGCCGCCATCTGTTGTATCCAATACAACCGCTGGACGCATATCTTTACCAGATGCTGGACGTGAAGTTACTGGAAGTACCTCAATAGTCGTCATACCTGTTGCATCATCAGTTTTCGATGTCACAGTTACGCCATCAGCGATTTGGCTGAAACGCACTTTACCTGCAACTTCGGTAACCAATGGATGTGTATGCGGATCCCAAGTCGCTACGATACCGCCAGCTTCCACAGCTTCTCCATCTTTAATGATGATTGAAGCACCGTATGGAATTTTGTAACGTTCGCGTTCACGACCGATGTCATCTGCGATACCGATTTCACCTGAACGTGAAGTTGATACCAAGTGACCTTTAGCGTGTTGTACTGTTTTCACATTGTGGAAACGTACTGTACCTTTGTTACGAACTTGTACGCTGTTAGCAGCAGAAGTTCGGCTCGCAGCACCACCTACGTGGAACGTACGCATTGTTAACTGTGTACCTGGCTCACCAATTGATTGAGCAGCCATTACACCCACAGATTCACCTGGATTCACCAAGTGACCGCGAGCAAGGTCACGACCGTAACATTTCGCACATACACCGAAAGTAGATTCACAGTTTACAACTGAACGTACTTTCACTTCATCGACACCTTGCTCTTCTAAGTAGTTTGCAAGTTTTTCGTCGATTAAAGTATTACGTGGAAGAATCACATCATCCGAACCTGGTTTCTTCGCATCTTCAGCAAGTACACGACCCAATACTCGAGTACCTAAGTTCTCGATGACATCGCCACCTTGAATGAACGGAGTCATTACAAGACCGTCGAAAGTACCACAATCTGGCTCAGTAATTACCAAGTCTTGTGCAACGTCAACCAAACGACGAGTCAAGTAACCTGAGTTCGCAGTTTTCAATGCAGTATCGGCCAAACCTTTACGTGCACCGTGTGTTGAAATGAAGTACTGAAGTACAGTCAAACCTTCACGGAAGTTTGCTTTAATTGGTGTTTCAATGATCGAACCATCTGGTTTCGCCATCAAACCACGCATACCCGCTAACTGACGAATCTGAGCTGCCGAACCACGGGCACCTGAGTCAGACATCATATAGATCGAGTTGAATGATTTTTGTTTCTCGTCTTCACCCTGTTTGTTTTTAACAGTAGTGAAAGACAAGTTGTCCATCATCGCTTTCGCTACTTGGTCGTTTGTACGCGCCCAAATATCGACAACTTTGTTATAACGTTCGCCGGCAGTTACGAAACCTTGTTCAAATTGTTGTTCAATTTCGCGAACTTCAACTTCAGCTTTTTCGATAATTGCTTGTTTTTGTGGCGGAATCAACATGTCTTCCATACCTACAGACACACCTGAGTGAGTCGCTTGACGGAAGCCCAAGTACATCAATTGGTCAGCGAAGATAACAGTATCTTTTAGACCTAATTTACGGTAGCAAGAGTTGATCAATTTAGAGATGTTCTTTTTAGTCATCTCAACGTTGATTTGTTGGAAATCCATACCTTCAGGTACAACTTCCCAAAGTAAACAACGACCTGGAGTTGTGTCTACAACAATGGTTTGTTGTTCACGGTTACCATTTTCGTCAATGACAGTTTGGTGTACACGTGCTTTTACGCGAGCGTGTAAATCAACTTGACCTGTTGCAAGTGCACGGTTTACTTCGTCAGTATCCGCAAACACCATGCCTTCACCTTTGGCATTGATCGCATCACGAGTGATGTAGTACAAGCCTAAGACAACGTCCTGAGAAGGTACGATGATTGGCTCACCGTTCGCAGGAGAAAGAATGTTGTTTGTTGACATCATTAACGCACGAGCTTCTAACTGAGCTTCAAGTGTTAATGGTACGTGTACCGCCATTTGGTCACCGTCGAAGTCGGCGTTAAATGCCGCACAAACTAACGGATGAAGACGGATTGCTTTACCTTCAATCAGGGTTGGTTCAAATGCTTGAAGACCCAAACGGTGAAGTGTAGGCGCACGGTTCAACATCACTGGATGTTGACGAATTACGTGAGCAAGTACATCCCAAACTTCTGGAGTTTCACGCTCAACCATTTTTTTCGCAGCTTTAATGGTTGTCGCTTGGCCAGACGCTTGTAGTTTCGCGAAAATGAATGGTTTGAATAATTCAAGCGCCATTTTTTTCGGAAGACCACATTGGTGCAGACGTAAAGTTGGACCTACAGTAATTACCGAACGACCAGAGTAATCGACACGTTTACCCAATAAGTTTTGACGGAAACGACCTTGTTTACCTTTGATCATGTCTGCCAAAGATTTAAGAGGACGTTTGTTCGAACCGGTAATTGCGCGACCACGACGACCGTTATCAAGCAATGCATCTACAGACTCTTGTAACATACGTTTTTCGTTACGTACGATAATGTCTGGTGCTGCAAGGTCTAGAAGACGTTTTAAACGGTTGTTACGGTTGATTACACGACGGTAAAGATCGTTCAAGTCAGAAGTCGCAAAACGACCACCTTCTAGAGGAACCAACGGACGAAGATCAGGTGGAAGTACTGGAAGTACATTCATCACCATCCATTCTGGCTTGTTGTTCGACTCTTTGAACGCTTCCATCAATTTCAGACGTTTAGAGGCTTTTTTAAGCTTCGTTTCTGAAGTTGTATTTGGAATTTCTTCACGAAGACGTGAAATTTCAGCTTCAAGATCGATGTCTTTCAACAAATCTTGAACTGCTTCTGCACCCATTTTCGCAGTGAATTCATCACCGTGTTCTTCTAAAGCCGTGAAGTATTCTTCATCGTTTAGAAGTTGGTATTTCTCAAGTGGAGTCATACCTGGGTCAGTTACAACGTATGATTCGAAATACAATACACGTTCGATATCACGTAAAGTCATGTCTAAAAGCAGACCAATACGGCTAGGAAGTGATTTTAAGAACCAAATATGCGCAACTGGAGAAGCAAGGTCAATATGACCCATACGCTCACGACGTACTTTTGCAGTTGTTACTTCAACGCCACATTTTTCACAAATGACGCCCTTGTATTTCATACGCTTGTATTTACCACACAAGCATTCGTAATCTTTTACTGGACCAAAGATTTTGGCACAGAATAAACCATCACGTTCAGGTTTGAACGTACGGTAGTTAATGGTTTCAGGCTTTTTAACTTCACCATGAGACCACGACTTAATCATTTCTGGTGACGCAAGACCAATACGGATGCGATCAAACTCTACAGGAGCATGACCGTCTGAATCCGTCTTTTTGCGCATGATATCGAGCAAGTCTTTCAATTTTTTTCTCCGTGTGTTGTGGAGATTTTCACTTCACAACTGGGTCACAAATATTGTTTTTTAACTGAGAAATCCCCCTTGCCCCTCTTGATTAAAGAGGTGAGAAGCACTGCTTCGCAAGGGAGATTCAATGGAGCTAATTAGTCACCATTTTTCAGTTCAATGTTGATACCTAAAGAACGGATCTCTTTGGTCAATACGTTGAACGATTCAGGCATACCTGGGTCCATGTAATGGTTACCATCTACAATGTTCTTATAGATACGGGTACGACCTTCAACGTCATCCGACTTCACAGTAAGCATTTCTTGAAGTGTGTATGCTGCACCGTAAGCTTCGAGTGCCCATACTTCCATCTCACCGAAACGCTGACCACCGAATTGTGCTTTACCACCAAGCGGCTGTTGAGTTACTAGAGAGTAAGAACCAGTAGAACGCGCATGCATCTTGTCGTCAACCAAGTGGTTCAGTTTCAACATGTACATGTAACCTACAGTTACTGGACGGTCAAAACGTTCACCTGTACGACCATCATACAATACTGTTTGACCAGTACGTGAAATGCCACCAAGTTCTAACAATTCTTTAATTTGTGATTCTTCAGCACCATCAAATACTGGTGTTGCTAAAGGAACACCTTTACGCAAGTTACCTGAAAGCACCAAGATTTCTTCATCAGTCAAGCTATCAAGATCTTCTTGTTCGCCACCAACTTTGTTGTAAATCTTGTCTAAGAAATCACGAAGCTCAAGTACAGTACGTTGCTCTTTCATCATCTTGTCGATTTGATCGCCAAGACCTTTAGCTGCCATACCTAAGTGAGTTTCAAGAATCTGACCCACGTTCATACGTGATGGTACACCCAGTGGGTTAAGTACAACATCAACTGGAACACCGTTTGCATCGTGTGGCATGTCTTCTACAGGTAAGATATTAGATACAACACCTTTGTTACCGTGACGACCCGCCATTTTATCACCCGGTTGGATGCGGCGTTTTACAGCCAAGTAAACTTTAACAACTTTCAATACGCCAGTTGTCAGTTCATCACCTGTAGAAAGTTTGCGTTTTTTCTCTGCAAATTTCTCGTCAATTTCAAGGCTCTTCTCTTTCAAGAACACTTGAATTTGAGTTAAACGTTCAGCAATCGCTTCGTCGACTGGTTGGATTTCAATAAGATCAACCAACTCAAGACCAGACAATAACTCTTCAGTTAATTTGTCACCGCGTTTAGTTGTACCGCCACCGTTAGATTCTTGACCTTTCAATAGACGAACAATACGTTCACGAGCCGCTTCTTCGAAGATTTTGTATTCTTCTTTCAAGTCTTTACGGTAAGCATCAAGTTGTGCTTTCTCAATTGCTTGAGCACGTTCGTCTTTTTCAAGACCGTCACGTGTAAATACTTGAACGTCAATTACAGTACCTTTCACAGATGAAGATACACGTAATGAAGAGTCTTTTACGTCAGCCGCTTTTTCACCGAAGATTGCACGAAGCAATTTTTCTTCCGGAGTTAACTGAGTTTCACCTTTAGGCGTTACTTTACCTACAAGAATGTCACCAGCAGTTACTTCAGCACCGATATAAACGATACCTGATTCATCCAATTTAGAAAGTGCAGCTTCACCCACGTTCGGGATATCCGCTGTAATTTCTTCAGCACCCAATTTGGTATCACGTGCAACACATGAAAGCTCTTGGATGTGGATAGACGTTAAACGATCTTCTTGAAGTACACGCTCTGAAAGTAAGATCGAGTCTTCGTAGTTGTAACCGTTCCAAGTCATGAACGCTACACGCATGTTTTGACCCAATGCCAATTCACCGCCATCTGTTGATGGACCATCAGCAAGAACGTCACCACGTGCAACTTTGTCACCTAAACGTACAACAACGTTTTGGTTGATACATGTATTTTGGTTCGAACGTGTGTATTTGATCAGGTTGTAGATATCCACACCTGCTTCGCCTGCCACCATCTCTTCTTCGTTTACACGAATAACGACACGAGAAGCGTCGACGAATTCAATACGACCACCACGTTTCGCAAGTACACACACACCCGAGTCATGTGCTACGTTTGCTTCCATACCTGTACCAACAAGCGGTTTGTCAGCACGTAAAGTAGGAACAGCCTGACGCTGCATGTTTGAACCCATCAATGCACGGTTGGCATCATCGTGTTCAAGGAACGGAATAAGTGATGCCGCTACAGATACAACCTGCTGAGCAGATACATCCATATGCGTTACTTTTTCTGGTGGAATACGTACAAATTCACCTTGGTGACGTACAGATACGAATTCTTCAGTTAAGTTACCGTCTTTATCGATACCAGAATCGGCCTGTGCAATCACAGTACCTACTTCTTCAATCGCAGAAAGGTATTCAACATCATCCGTTACACGACCATCAACAACTTTACGGTATGGAGTTTCCAAGAAACCGAAGCTGTTACATTTAGCATATACAGACAATGAGTTAATCAAACCAATGTTTGGACCTTCAGGAGTCTCAATTGGACATACACGACCGTAGTGAGTTTGATGTACGTCACGTACTTCGAAGCCCGCACGCTCACGAGTCAAACCACCTGGGCCCAATGCTGATACACGACGTTTGTGTGTAATTTCAGACAACGGGTTGTTTTGGTCCATGAACTGAGACAACTGGCTTGAACCAAAGAATTCTTTGATTGCAGCAGCAACTGGTTTCGCATTGATTAAATCTTGCGGAGACAAGTTATCAGTTTCAGCTTGAGATAAACGTTCTTTAACAGCACGTTCAACACGAACTAGACCAACACGGAATTGGTTTTCTGTCATTTCACCAACAGAACGAACACGACGGTTACCCAAGTGATCGATATCGTCGACTTCACCTTTACCGTTACGGATTTCAACTAATGTTTTCAATACATCAGTGATGTCTTCGTTTGAAAGAATACCTTCAACTTCACGAGACTTCTGATCCGTACCCACTTCGTAAGGACGACCCAAACGACGGTTGAACTTCATACGACCTACTGGTGATAAGTCATAACGTTCAGAAGAGAAGAACAAGTTATTGAATAAGTTTTCAGCAGCTTCTTTTGTTGGTGGCTCACCCGGACGCATCACTTTGTAGATTTCTACAAGTGCTTCTTCACGACCAGTTGTAGTATCTGCACGTAAAGAGTCCGCAATGAATGGACCACGGTCGATGTCATTGGTATAAAGTACGTTGAATTGCTTAACGCCGCCCTCAGCCAATTTCACCATAATTTCATGGCTAAGTACGGTATTTGCCGCAACAACTTCGCCATCACGTAACGTTACATCTTCAGCAACGATACGTTCATATAGGTATTCATCAGGAACAGAAAGTTTTTCAAGACCTGCTGCTTCCATTTGACGAACATGGCGCGCGTTAATACGTTTACCTTGTTCAACAATTGTTTTACCGTCTGTACCCACGATATCAAACTGTGCCATTTCGCCACGTAGACGTTCTGGAACCAAGTCAATTTGATAGCTACCCATATCAAGATATACAGGTACTTTTTCGTAGAACATGTCTAGGATTTGTTCGTTATTATAACCCAAGGCACGAAGCACAACAGTCGCAAGTAATTTACGACGACGGTCAATACGAACATATACAAGATCTTTTGCATCGAATTCAAAGTCTAACCATGAACCACGGTAAGGAATGATACGAGCAGAATAAAGAACTTTACCGCTAGAGTGAGTTTTGCCTTTATCGTGATCAAAGAATACACCTGGTGAACGGTGTAATTGAGATACGATTACACGCTCAGTACCATTGATCACAAAGGTACCGTTGTCTGTCATAAGTGGCATTTCACCCATGTAGACTTCTTGCTCACGCACATCTTTGATTGTTTTAGTTTCGCGATCTTTAATGATCAGACGAATTTTTACACGCATTGGCGCCGCATAAGTTGAGCCACGAAGAATACATTCGCGCACATCAAATTCAGGCTTACCAAGACTATACTCAACAAATTCTAAAGCAGCATTGCCAGAATAACTTTCAATAGGAAAAACTGAACGAAATGCGGCTTGGAGACCGATATCTTCGCGGTTTTTTGGAGTTTTGCCGTCTTGAAGGAAAGTTCGGTACGAGTCGACTTGAATCGCGAGCAAGTACGGAACATCCATTACCTTGGGCAATTTACCAAAATTCTTACGGATCCGTTTCTTTTCGGTATATGAGTATGCCATCTGGAGTCCTCGGAAAGTAAACTAAGTCCGCCTGCAGAACGAACTTAGAAGGAATTACGCAGGCCGATATGGCCACCACTTTCACAAATGCTGCAATTTTTAGTGGTATTAAAACGCTTAACAATATTTTTTACTGAAAAATATTGGTAAGCGTTTGGTTTTATAAATTATTTTTAATTTGTATGATTTTTATATCATGCAAACAAAAATCGAGCCGATTATTGTAACGCAAAAAGGCTGATGACCCAAGGGCCACCAGCCATTTTTTGGAGCCGATTATAAAAAAATCGACTCCCCTTAAGATTACTTAAGTGTAACTGTAGCACCAGCTTCTTCAAGTTTTTTCTTAAGTTCTTCGCCTTCTTCTTTAGAAACGCCTTCTTTAAGAACTGAAGGAGCGCTTTCAACAAGATCTTTAGCTTCTTTAAGACCAAGGCCAGTAGCTTCACGAACTGCTTTAATTACAGCAACTTTGTTAGCACCGAAAGAAGTCAACTCAACGTTGAATTCTGATTGTTCTTCAGCAGCAGCACCAGCAGCGCCAGGAGCAGCAGCAACTGCTACAGCAGCAGCAGATACGTTGAATTTTTCTTCGAAAGCAGAAATAAGTTCAACAAGTTCAAGAACAGTTTTTTCAGCAACTGCGTTTAAGATTTCTTCGTTTGTTAAAGCCATGAGAGTAACTCCAAATGGGTATTGAATGGTGTGTAAATTGATTTAAGCTTAAGCAGCTTCTGACTCGTTTTTCTCTTTGAGCGCAGTAATAAGGCGACCCAATTTCGAAATAGGAGCTTGAAGAACGTTTGCAAGCATAGTAAGCGCTTTCTCTTGGTTTGGAAGGTTCGCGATAACGCTAACTTCAGCACCTTGATAAACTTTACCGTCAAATGCAGCAGCTTTAAGTTCAAATGCTTTATTAGTTTTAGCAAATTCTTCGAACAAACGAGCAGCTGCGCCCATGTCGTCTTCAGAAGTTGAGAAAGCTAAGATTGTTGGGCCAACAAGGTTGTCGCTCAAGATATTGAATTGAGTATCTTGAAGAGCACGTTTAGCCAAAGTGTTACGAACTACACGAGTAGCAACACCTAGTTTACGAGCTTCAACACGTAGAGCAGTTAATTGCTCAACAGTTAAACCTTGATAGTCAGCAACAACAGCAGCATACGCAGTAGAAGCAACTTCAGTTACTTCAGCTACGATCTGTTTTTTGCCTTCGATAAGAAGAGCCATTGTAAAACCTCCTAACGGTGATTTATGCACCTATACAGATGCACTCCCAATTCGTTAGCTCATCACTGAACCAACACGCGGAGGAGGAACAAATCACACCACCGCGTCTACTCAGGCTGGGCTATTAAGAAGAAAGCATAAAACTCCCCTCGCCTGAGGTCTTTGACGCTGATAAATCTAAATTTATCAATTCAAAGTTTGCCTGAATCACGCAATATACGACGGAACGTTTCTTGCGTAATATTTAAAGCGGTGCTTCAAATATTACTCAGGGCTTTAAAATTCTGTAATAAGTCGAAACTTATTTAGAAACGTTTGCCACATCAACAACAAGACCAGGACCCATAGTAGAGCTTAGAGTGATCTTTTGGATGTAAACACCTTTAGAAGTAGCAGGTTTTGCTTTCTTAAGGTCTGCTACAAGAGCTTCAACGTTTGAACGAACAGCTTCAGCAGTGAAACCTACTTGACCGATCGCAGCGTGGATGATACCTGCTTTGTCTACACGGTAACGTGCTTGACCAGCTTTCGCATTTTTAACAGCAGAAGCTACGTCAGGAGTTACAGTACCCACTTTAGGGTTTGGCATTAAGCCACGTGGACCAAGAATCGTACCTAACTTACCAACAACGCGCATTGCATCCGGAGCTGCAATTACTACGTCAAAGTCAAGGTTACCCGCTTGGATGCTTTCAGCAAGATCATCAAAACCAACAACGTCCGCGCCTTCAGCTTTAGCAGCTTCAGCAGCAGCGCCTTGAGCAAACACAGCTACACGTACAGTTTTACCAGTACCTGCAGGAAGTGTAGTCGCGCCACGAACAACTTGGTCAGATTTACGAGGATCAACACCTAGGTTTACAGCAACATCCAAAGATTCTTTGAATTTTACTGCTGGAAGGCCGTTAAGAACTGCAACTGCTTCTTCCAAAGTGTAAACTTTGTTAGCTTCAACAGCAGCAACAATGGCTTTTTGACGTTTAGTTAATTTAGCCATGTCTTATAGCTCCACTTCCAAGCCCATAGAACGCGCAGAACCAGCAATGGTACGTACACGTGCGTCTAAATCAGCACCAGTAAGATCTGGTTCTTTAGTAGTCGCAATTTCTTCTAATTGAGCGCGAGTCAACTTACCAACTTTAGTTTTGTTAGGTACAGCTGAACCCTTTTGGATGCCCGCAGCTTTCTTAAGAAGAATCGCAGCAGGAGGAGTTTTCATGATGAATGTGAACGACTTGTCGTTGTACACAGTGATCACTACTGGAATTGGAAGACCAGCTTCAACTTTTTGTGTCGCAGCATTAAATTCTTTACAGAATGCCATGATGTTAACACCACGTTGACCTAGTGCAGGACCAATCGGTGGAGATGGATTTGCTTTACCAGCTGGAACTTGCAGCTTGATATAGCCGTCAATCTTCTTAGCCATTTCAATTACCTCTGGGTACTAACGCCGCTAGGCTCCCCATACATATAAGTAACGATACCGTTACAACAACAATGCCCGACTCATAACAAATCGGGCGTTTATCAACCAAGTTAAATTAAACCGATTTTTCGACTTGGCGAAATTCCAGCTCAACCTGAGTTGGTCGATTAAATACATTAATCGTCAACGTTAAACGTGACTTATCGTATAGAACTTCTTCCACCACGCCTTTAAAGTCGGTGAATGGACCGTCAATTACGAGTAATTCTTCACCTGGTTCAAACATCGTCTTAGGACGAGGTGCTTCGCCAGTATTGCGTACACGTGCAAGAATCGCATCAGCTTCTTTTTGCGTAATTGGTGCAGGTTTTTCTGCAGTACCACCGATGAAACCTAATACTTTTGGACATTCTTTAACAATGTGCCAAGTTTCATCATTCATTTCCATTTCGACTAACACATAGCCTGGAAAGAATTTACGCTCAGATTTACGTTTCTTACCATCCTTCATTTCCACTACTTCTTCAGTAGGGACAAGGACTTCACCAAAGCTATCGGCTACAGCGCTACGCTGGATTCGATCATTAAGTGAGCGTAACACTTGTTTTTCATAGCCTGAATAGGCATGAATAATGTACCAACGTTTCATAGCTCTCTTACCCGATAATAAACTTCATTAACCAGCTCAAAGCATAGTCAAAGCACCATAATAAAATAGATGCCACTAAGACTACCGCAAGTACCTGCCAAGATGTGGTCATGGTCTCTTGCTTGGTTGGCCAAGTCACTCGACGTAACTCAATTCGAGCATCTTTCAACAATCGAACAAAGCCTTTGCCTTGATGGGTGGCGTATAATAAACCTAAAGCCACGATGATACAAGCCAAAATTACCCCAACACGGACCCAGACATCATTCGCTGGTGCCCAGTATGCTGGCAAATGTTGATTCACCATCATAGAACTACCGAGTAAAATCAACGCGATAACCCACAGAACATAGTCTAAAGGGGAACCAGAATTAACAACTTCAGCAGGATTATTTCTTTGAGGAATTGGCGCGTCGCTTAATGCGTCACGCGATTTATCATTCGACATTTTTGTACTCGTCGTAGGATTCGCGACTTATTATATGACCAGTTGAGCCAGCATCAAGCTTCTTTTTAAAAAAATTTGGCAGGCCAGGAGGGACTCGAACCCCCAACATTCGGTTTTGGAGACCGACGCTCTACCAATTGAACTACTGACCTGCAGAGCAAATCGAGAGTCGAAACTCTCGATCTGTACAAAGATAACTGTATTATATTATGCAGTTACTTTAGAAACAACACCCGCACCAACTGTACGGCCACCTTCACGGATCGCGAAGCGTAAGCCAGCGTCCATTGCGATTGGGTGGATTAATTCTACTGACATTTCTACGTTGTCACCAGGCATAACCATTTCAACGCCTTCTTTAAGTGCGATTGCACCAGTTACGTCAGTTGTACGGAAGTAGAACTGTGGACGGTAACCGTTAAGGAATGGAGTATGACGACCACCTTCGTCTTTAGAAAGTACGTATACTTCTGCGTCGAATTTAGTATGCGGTTTGATTGTACCTGGTTTAGCAAGTACTTGACCACGTTGAACGTCTTCACGTTTAGTACCACGTAGAAGAACACCACAGTTCTCGCCCGCACGACCTTCGTCAAGAAGTTTACGGAACATTTCTACGCCAGTTACAGTTGTTTTAACTGTATCTTTAATACCAACGATTTCAACTTCTTCGCCTACTTTCACGATACCAGTTTCAACACGGCCAGTTACTACTGTACCACGACCTGAAATTGAGAATACGTCTTCGATTGGCATAAGGAATGCAAGGTCGATAGCACGTTCTGGCTCTGGGATGTAAGAGTCAAGAGCTTCAACAAGAGCAACTACAGCGTCTTCGCCGTATTGACCAGCTTCACCGTTAAGCGCTGCAAGAGCAGAACCACGGATTACTGGAGTGTCGTCGCCTGGGAAGTCATAAGTAGAAAGAAGTTCACGAACTTCCATTTCTACTAATTCAAGAAGTTCTTCGTCGTCAACAAGGTCGCATTTGTTTAAGAATACAACGATGTAAGGTACACCTACCTGACGAGAAAGAAGGATGTGTTCACGAGTTTGTGGCATTGGACCATCAGTCGCAGCACATACAAGGATCGCACCATCCATTTGCGCAGCACCAGTAATCATGTTTTTAACATAATCGGCGTGACCTGGGCAGTCTACGTGAGCGTAGTGACGGATTGGAGAATCGTATTCTACGTGTGAAGTATTAATTGTAATACCACGTGCTTTTTCTTCTGGTGCAGAGTCGATTGCAGCGTAATCTTTCGCTTCACCGCCGAATTTTTTTGCACATACAGTTGCAATTGCAGCTGTTAAAGTCGTTTTACCATGGTCAACGTGACCGATTGTGCCCACGTTAACGTGTGGCTTATTACGTTCAAACTTAGCCTTAGCCATGCTTTTCTTCCTCGTTTACGTCGAACACAATTCTGAGTAAAACCCAGCTCCGACATATCGCCTAAAAAAATAAACACCCAATACTTGAAAAGCAGACTAAAAAGCCTGCTTCTGGAATCTTGTGCAACATTTAAAGTTGCTAAACTGTAAAATCTGGAGCTCTTATCGAGATTTGAACTCGAGACCTCTCCCTTACCAAGGGAGTGCTCTACCACTGAGCTATAAGAGCAAATATAAGCACTTCAATAGATATGGAGCGGGAGACGAGGGTCGAACTCGCGACATGTAGCTTGGAAGGCTACCGCTCTACCAACTGAGCTACTCCCGCACGATGTTGGTACAAACCACTTATTGAAGTCTTAAAATTGGTGGTGAGGGAAGGATTCGAACCTTCGAAACTTTCGTAGCGGAGTTACAGTCCGCCCCCTTTGACCGCTCGGGAACCTCACCATTT
Organism: Acinetobacter sp. YH16056_T; assembly: GCF_024605895.1. NCBI lineage: Bacteria > Pseudomonadati > Pseudomonadota > Gammaproteobacteria > Moraxellales > Moraxellaceae > Acinetobacter > Acinetobacter sp. YH16056_T. The sequence continues at coordinate 3,035,295 of NZ_CP094545.1, forward strand.
TACACTTACTTCAGTGTCGTTCTTTCTACTCACTCTCAAACTTTCTAAGATGGTGCCGGCACACGGATTCGAACTGTGGACCTACTGATTACAAGTCAGTTGCTCTACCAACTGAGCTATGCCGGCGTTTCTTAGTGTTTCGTACGTTTCGTATCGGAACGGTGTGCAGTTTAGCAAATCTTGAAATCCTTGCAAGTGTTTTTTCTAAAAAAAACGTGAAAAACTCATAAAATCAATCCATTTGATGATAATTCAACCGCTTTGATCACTGCGCGAGCTTTTATTTGGGTTTCATTCCACTCTGATTCAGGATTTGAGTCATACACTACCCCTGCTCCAGCTTGAACATAGACCTTATTTTCTCGAATTACACAGGTACGAATCGCAATCGACATGTCCATTTCCCCATGCCAGCCTAAATAACCAACAGCACCACCAAAAATTCCACGTTTTACTGGTTCAACTTCGTCAATAATTTCCATAGCGCGGATTTTTGGTGCGCCTGAAAGCGTACCCGCAGGGAATGTTGCCTTAAAAACATCCAAAGCATCGACATCATCACGTACTTCACCTTGTACATTTGACACAATGTGCATGACATGCGAATAACGTTCGATCACCATTTGATCAGTCACGTGAACTTTACCGATTTTAGAAACACGTCCAACATCATTTCGCCCCAAATCGATCAACATCAAATGCTCTGCAATTTCTTTTTCATCAGATAGCAAATCTTTTTCTAGCGCTAAATCTTCTTCTTTGGTTTTACCCCGTGGTCGCGTGCCCGCCAAAGGACGAACTGTTGCTACACCATTTTCTAGGCGGGACAAAATTTCAGGTGATGAACCGACGATATGAAAGGGAATGTCATTCTCAAGTGTTTGCCCTTGCACCAAGAACAAATATGGAGATGGATTGAGGTGACGTAGTGCACGATAGACCTGCAAAGGCTCACCATCAAAATCGGATACCATACGATGGCCCGGCACAACCTGCATCACATCACCGGCTTTAATGTACTCTTTTACTTTTGCAATAGAGTCAATAAAGTTGTCATGTCCAGTGATGGATTCAAACTGTGGTGCAGTATGCTTATTTGCTTTGAGTGCAATTGGGGTTGCCAAAAGTTCTTCTAGCTCATCCAATTGTTGCTGCGCTTGGGTATAGGCCTCAGCATCATTTACATCGGCATGTACAATTAAGAATAAAGTATCTTTGAGGTTATCAAAGACAATGACGGTTTTAGATAGCATCATCCAAATATCTGGAATCCCGACTGGGTCAGCTTCTGGCACATTATTGAGCTTCGGTTCGATATAACGCACAGCGTCATAACCAAAGTATCCAACCAATCCACCGGTAAAGCTCGGTAACGCAGGCAAATCTTGCTGTGTAGGGACTTTATATTGTGCTTGGAAGTCACGGATGTATTGAAATGGGTCTGCACATTGTTGTTTTTCAATCGAGCCATCAGCATGTTGAACGGTCAACTGCCCTTCATTACACGAAAATACGGTGGACTCACCCAAACCAATAATGGAGTAACGTGCCCAGTTTTCGCCACCCTCTACAGATTCAAATAAATAGGCTTGTTTATGTTGTTTTAATCGCGCAAAGACAGAAAGTGGAGTTTCTGTATCTGCCAAGCGCTGACGATATACCGGAATCAAGTTATATCCAGCAGTTTTCAGTTGTTCAAATTGAGTTTGTGTAGTCATTTGGGTTTCTCTATATTTCGCGTGGTCAATTTCAGTTAATTTCTTCTCATGCTGATTGAGTGACGCCATCGAAAACCTACACACTTGCTCATTTTCACTTCCTTAACCCTACTTATTTCAACCCAATAATTCTTTTAAGTTATCAACCACGTGCTGCGGCTGACAATCTCGAATATTTTCACCATGATTATAGCCATAGCTGACCACAATACAATCAATACCCGCACGACGTGCTGCCTCTACATCATTGACAGAATCACCCACCATCAAAATTTGCTGTTTCGGCAAGGCATAATGCTCCGCACAATACTCTAGCTGCTTGGGATGTGGTTTACGCTCTTCAAAACGATCTCCGCCAATCACATCATCAAAGTATTCATGCATACCTAGTGCCTGCACAATACTGCGTGCCGGTTGCTCTGGTTTATTGGTCACACAAATCAGAATTTTCTCTTCTGCTTTTGCCCAATCCAAGAACTCTAGAATGCCGTCAAAGGGCTGCGTCAAAACACAAGGATCTGCATTGTAAATCTTTAGAAAAGTTTCCAGTAAAAGATGGTGCTGTGCGGCATCCACCTTCCCGGTCAAGTATTCAAGTACGCTATGACAAAACAATGAAGTTCCTTTCCCAATCCAGTTTCGCACCTGCGCTTCTGTGACCAACGGTAATTGCAACGCATTTAAACTCATATTCATCGCACGATGTAAGTCAGATGCTGAATCGACTAGCGTTCCATCCAGATCAAATAAAATCATTTGGCGTTCTGCTAAACGAACTTCAAACATAATGTCCCTCTATTTTTTTGTAAATTTTCCCCATAAAAAAGGCATGCCCATGCATGCCTTTTGAGGAATGTCTCGGTTTATTTAAACAAGACCCATGCAATAATTGCAAGAATGATTAAAACAATGACTGAGATTAAGCCCACAGAGGCATTTTTTTGCGCTTCACGCTCTTGCTCTACACATGTCGCTGGAATTTCTACATCACATGCTTCATTTTTCGGAACAGCAGTTACGTCAATTCCCTCAGGAATTGGTGCAGGTTTAGGCACATCTACATTGGTCGGCATACCATCACGAGTCAATTGAACTGAGCTATCTCGCTCTTTCAACTCTGGCATACCTTGATCATTCATTTGTTGTGCTGCGGTTTTAACGACAGGCTCTTGTGCCTTAGTCTCAGACGTGTTTGCTACAGACTCTTGTGCCACATTTTCAGAAACTGCAACAGCTTCAGACGGCTGCTGAACAGGTGTAATTTCTTCTGTTTGCAATGCTTCAACGCTTTGTTCGATATCCGCTGGAATCTGAACAGCTTTAGCTGGAGCCAATAAACTAAACTTCACACTGGCAAACTGTACAATATCACCTTCTTTTAAAAGTGATTCACCAGTCAAACGGACATCATTAATAAACGTCCCATTAGATGAATTGAGATCTTGCAACCAGAGTGCCTGATCTTTCAGTACAAAGGCAGCATGTTTACGCGATACATCAGATTCTTGTAAAACAATATCTGCTTGTTGATGACGCCCCACCAACATATCTCGCTCAATACTAATTTCTTGTCCTGTTAAATCACCAGAAATTGCTTGAATTTTCCAAGTCATGAAGTTAATTCTCTATTGCTCGTTTTTTTCATCATAGCATGCTGTGGTTTCAAAGCTAAACCACCCTGCCGTCTAACCTAAGGCGTGCCCGCCACTTTGCCATTCGGTACGGTAATGGTTTGGCGCTTCACCGCAGGTTCAATGGCGACTGGCGTGGAGACCACTGCCGCTGGCTGTGTCATTTGTGGTGCTGTCGGTACCGTCTTATACACAGGGGCTGGCGCTGTACCTTTTGAAACAGGTATGCGCTGTTGATACACATCATCCACATTTTCAGGCAATTTCGCAAAATTACCATCATTATCCAGTGCCAGTTGCAGACTATAGAGCTGACTGTAACGCTGCTGAGACATTTTCTTCACATCAGCAGAATTTCCAACAATAGTCGGATGAATAAAGATCAGCAAATTACGTTTACTGTTGGATTTTCCTTCCGAACTAAAAAGTTTACCCAGTACAGGAATAGCCCCTAGCCCAGGAACCGATTGACGCCCATGCAATGTATTGTCAGAGATCAAACCACCCAACACAATCGTTTGACCATGCTCTGCCAAGATCGAGGTTTTGATCGCACGTTTAGTCGTAACCAAGTCCGACGCTTGGCCTTTATTGTCTTTTACATCAGAAACTTCTTGCTCGACCTCTAAACGCACCGAACCACCGTCGCCAATATGCGGCACAACTTTCAACGTCACACCGACATCTTTACGCTCAATCGATGTGTATGGATTGGCTGTGCCACCATTGGTGGTGACCGAACCTGTCACAAATGGAACGTTTTCACCCACCACAATATAGGCTTCTTCGTTGTCCATCGTCACAATCGACGGTGTAGATAATAGATTCGATTTGGTTTTTTCTTTTAGGGCCTGAATCATCGCACCATAGAGTTTGCGTGAACCATCACTGCCTTCACGATAATCACCAAGGACCAAAGAAGTACCCGCACTCACCGCGCTACCTGCACCCGCAGCGCCACCAGTTAAATAACCTGCGGCAATATTCTTTAAACTAGAACCAAAGTTATCAAAGTTAATTAAGCCGATACCACTACTGATATCACCCAACGCCCATTGCACACCGAGTTGATCGGTATCCGTGCCTTCGACTTCAATAATCGCCGCTTCGATCAGCACTTGCTGACGACGAATATCGAGCTGCTGAATCGCAGATTCAATTTCACGCATGAGCTGCGGATCTGCTTTCACAATCAGTGCATTTTGTGTGGCATCAGCAATAATACTCACGCCATTGGCATTAAAGCTTGAGATACCGTTTTGCGTATTATTGGAAGAGTTATTACTGTTGAGGTTAATACCTGAACTGGTGTTATTTTGTGAACTGAATGACTGTGAATTCGAACTGTTACTATCATTCATTAAACTGTTCATCGTGCTGCTATTTGAGCTATTCGATGAATTTGTACTCGAAACGGCCTGCCCTGTGACCAAGCCTTGTAAGATTTCTGACAAGTTTTTGGCACTTGCATACTTTAGACGAAAAACTTTCAATCCACCCAATCGATCTGCAGCAGGCACATCTAAGGTCTCAATAATCTTACGAATACGCTTACGTGTCGCTGTATCACCTTTAATGATAATACGATTGGTTCGATTGTCCGCAATAATACGAATTCGTGAACCTTTCGGGTCTTTTGATGCGCCGGTCGAACTCATCGACTCTAACAGCCCAATCATTTCTTCGGCCTGACTCGATTGCAGCGTCACGGCTTCGATATCATTTTGACCCGTTCCATCTAAATTACGAATAATCGTTTCGAGCTGGTAAATATTACTAGCACGGTCTGAGACGATCAGCGCATTGGTCCCCGCCACTGCTGACAAATGTGCAAATTGCGGCATCAGTGGACGTAGGGCTGGAATTAAGTCGTTGGCATTGGTGTTATCAAGCCAAATTACTCGGGTGACAATTTGGTCTCCAGACGCACGGTGGCGCGCATCATAAGGAATGCCCGAGCTTTTTACATTACTGTCTGGAACCAGTTTAATGGTGTTGCCCGATGGAATCGCCACCACGCCATTGACATTCAATACACCGAGAAACAGGTCATAGACTTCATTTTTATTTAAAGGCTTATTGGAAATAACCGTTACATTTCCTCGTACCCGTGGGTCAACTGCAAAATTTTTCCCCGTGATATCTGCGACTTCATTAATGAATGCCGTAAGATCTGCATCACGTAAATTGATTTTCCATGTTTGTGCATAACTTGCTGTGCTGACCATAGCAACCAAGGGCACCATGGCATAGGCAGCTAAAGTTGAACGGTTATTATTAAATAAAGCCATATACGCCTGTGTTTCCTAACCCTATAAAGTGATGAAACATCACTAAAAATCCTGTTGTATGGTCATCACTTGATCACCACGTTTGACTTCAAGTTTCACCTGCCCTTCACGGCGGGCTTGTTCTAATAATTGCGCCTCAGATTGTCCTGCACCGACCGCCTGCCCATTTAAAGACATGATGCGGTCACCCGGCTGCAAACCCAATTTATTTCTTAAGGCTGCAGGTGTTCGATTTGAAACTTCAAACCCACCATTACCTGATGGATTCACCCCCATTTCCTGCAGATATTGCTCACGATTTTCTGTCATGCGTTGTACGGCCTGACCAATCGCGGACTGCGTCGTGCCTTGCCCTGAATTTGCAGGATTAGCTGCATTTTGCATGCTGTTATTTTGCAAAGATCCGCCTGATGTTGCATTGGCTGTAGGGACAATCGGTTGATCTAATCCGTTTTCAATACCTTGGAACGCTAATTCACGCCGTGCACCATTACCCTGCGTTAAAATCACCTTATCCCAATAAACTTCAGCCAGTTGATATGATGAACCTTGAATGGTTTCTCCAACCAAGTAGCGATCTGAACTCTCATTGACCTTAATCACTGCCGACGAGTAGCGACTTGGCTGTCCAACCACCACACCTTGTAACACCATATTTAACTGCGCGTCAGCTGCTGAACTGCGGTTTTCCTGAAACAAGGCAAAAGAGCTAATATTAGGAACTTGCGTTTGCTGTGAACCCAATTCAACTCGGTCTAACTGCATGGCTTGTGGCGGTGCAATCAATAACCAAAATAAAGCGGCTAACTTCCAGCACAGGTACAAAATTATTAAAGCCAAGACCACAGGTGCAAGTCGATCTGTTTGCTTCCAATTGATCTCGCGGATTTTTTCGAAATAGTCAGCCATCAGTTCACCCCACTCAATAGAGGTTGACGCGAACTAATCACATACGTATCTAATCCTGCCTTACCTTCATAGGAAGCAACATTCATCAAAAAGCGCTGGGTTAATTGCACATCCAACATGAGGTCTGGCTCAAGTGATAAATTCATCATCTTTTGTTCGCGTTGATCTCGAACATCAATCGACAATTTGCCATTATCATCTTTTAATTGAGCTAACATGGCAGGCACATTCATTGACTCTTGACGCTGTGCAAAGCTAAAGGATAAATCCCCACCTGCCCACTGCATCTCGCCTAATGACTGACTAAATCCCTGTTGTGGCTTATATTTAAACTGCACATCTTTTAATTGAATGGCATTCGTTGGCCATTGCCAATCGGCAAAACTTTTTAAAGTTTCAGGGGCAATTTGACCCTCTAAGTTTTTGATGCTGATACTTTTGCCAAAACCATACCCCATAACACCTTGCAGTTTGGTATTGCCACTATGAATTTCAACATTTGCACCCAAGCGTAATAAAATCAAGTCCCACGGGCGTGTGTTCCAGTTTAAGGAGCCTTTCAAATTTCCTCGTGTCCAATCTGCTTGCCCATGCCAAATATTGCCACTGACGTTATGTAGCATTTGGTTATTTTTATAAAACTTTGTAATGAGCCACGCTGCTGGCACTTGCAGCATAACGAAAATTAAAAAACTGATCGCAGCAAAAATGAGCCACCGAATATTATTAGTTTTATTGATCATCCCACCACAACCGATCCATCAATTTTTTTCCATCATTTAAACATTTTTCTTTATAGACACATTATGCATACTTTTTCTGCATAGCCAATTCAAAGAGATAAAAAAACCAGGCATTTGCCTGGTTTAATTATCCTGAACTCAGGATATGACGATTTCATGAATTGTTCTTAAATTAAGAAGTCTTCTAGTTTCGCGCCTTTTTCTAACTCAGCCACTAACCAACGTGGTTGTTTACCACGACCAGTCCACGTGTCATCTGCATTGGTTTTGCTACGGTAACGTGGCTCAACCGCTTTACGCGTTGATTTTTTACGTTTGCTTAAACCAAATTCAAGAATTTGTTCAACGCTTAAATCTAAATTTTCTGCAATTTCAACAATACGGTTATACGCATCTTCAATCGCTTGATCTTTTTTAGATGCAATCAGTGCTTCAGCTTCTACTTGAAGCTTCTTTAACTCTTCAACTGATAAATTACTAATATCAGGCATAATCTTTAACTCCAAAATTTCATTTTAATAATGCTTATGAAAACTCGCTCATAATATTATAATAAAATTTTTATTCAATAAATAATTTTCATTTTACTACAATATTTTAACACGACTCCTTAAAATATATAAAGTTAAATTGTATTTAAATATTATTTCCCACTGAATTTTCTAAGGCTTTTATTTTGGTTTTAATATTTTCTGGAATAGAGGTTTTTTGCAGGGTCATTTTATCCACGCACACAATAACCGCATCGCCTGTTGCAACGATTTTTTGTTGCTGTTCACTCCATAATATATAACCCATACGAAATGCACTATTTCTTAATTCTTCAACGCGCGTTGCCACTTTTAAAATATCAGGATAAACCACGGGGCTTAAATATTTACACTGGCTTGAAGCAACAACCGTAACCACAGACTGATTAAATATATCCAACTGATCTAAATAACCAATCCGCGCACTTTCCATATAACGATAATAATGCACGTTATTTACATGACCAAAAGCATCCATATCCCCCCAAGCTACGTGTTGAGTATGAATCAATGAATATTGAGCTAAATTTTCTTGCATATAATGTCCTTATATTCTAATTTCCATAAAATTAGAATTATTTTCAAATATTAAATTTAATTGTTTGGTCAAATCTTCCTGCTGATTTAAAGCTGACTTGATGCGTAAATAACTCATTAATACATCATCTGGATATAATTCTAATAAAGCATCTGCCTCAGCTTGGCGTGCTGTCGCTTGGTAAATATTCCATTTTGCAAAACTAAAAACAGGCAGCGCAGGATACTTTTCTTCCCAACGTTGAATCTGCTGTTCTACAGCCACATAGTCAGGGTTTTGCTTCAGCATTTTTTGCTGGAACCACAAAAAGAACACTTCTTTGTTAAATTGCTGTTCCAGCAAATGAATAGCCAATTGCTCATGTTCCTGACTCATCTCTGGCATACGAGACAAGACTTTTAACCACAGCACTTTGACCACATATTTCCGCTCTGTGATTTGATCCTGCAAATCCAAATAGCGCTGTTTTAAATACTGCAAATCATCGACATCAGCTTGATCAAACGCAGATAACAATTGCTCCAACCAAGCTTGTTTTGTCAACTCATCTAAATGTCCATAACGTGTCGAACGCAAGTACAACCAAGGAAACTGCAAAGCAAACATCCCCCACAGCGTAGTTAAGCGCTGCTCATAGGCACTACTGACTTTTTGTAACCAGGGTGATAATTGATGTTGATTCAAAAATTCAAGATGGGTTAATGCCTTTTCACCATCGTGTTGGGATAAATAAATTTCAATCCGTTGCAATTCTGCAAGTTCAAAAGCCATTGGATTGGTCTGACTTAATGCATTTAGTGCGGTTTCATATTGTTGCTGAATCCAATATAAACGCGCATCGATCACCCCTTTTAATAATCCAGACTCAGTAAAAGCTTGCTGAATAAAGTTTTTTTGATCTTGCGCAGCATTTAAAAGCCAAATAACAGCCAATTGCTCATAGGGATGTAGTTTATTAAAACTAAAGACCGTTTCAGATTTACGTTGTTCTCGGCTTAAATAACGTTTAACCGCATACCAAAGCATTTGCACGATCAAACTCAGTAGTGCCAGCAATAATGCTAAAAACCAAATATTAGATTGAACTTGCCATTCACGCCAGTATAAATAGACATAGCCTGCACCATGTCCAAAACTCAGCAAACTAATAATGGCAACAACCAATAAGCTAATAAATAAATAGGCCAATAAAATATGTTTCATAGTCGATTATCCTATGAGTGCCCGAGTATTTAAAAGCGGTACAGAAATAACCGGAATATCCTTTAATTGTTCTAAACGTTGGCGTATTGGTTTTAATGAAGCATCTGGCAATTGCTGCATAATTTGAATAATTTCAGTAATTTCTTGTTGAAATTGAGGATATTTTCCTTGATTTAAAACTTGCTGAGCCAAAATTAAACGCAACTGCATTTCTTTTAATACCAAGCTACGCTGCATTAATACGGGACTCGGTTGCTCGACCGATTCGACTTGAATCCATTTTTGCCAAAAAGAAAGACCCTTTTGCTGCTCTTTTGATCTGTATGGCTGCAATATTTCTTTTTCTAACAATTGATCGATGGATTGCAGGGTATTTTTCACTTTATCAGATTGCAACTGACGCTCTGTCACATATTGCTTTAAGGTCTCACGGTCTTTTTGAATCACCTGATGCAAACTCATACGCAATGCAGGTGACAAGCTCAACTGATCTAATTGTTGGTCTAATTGGTTTAATTTTTCCAAAGCGACAGCAAATTGTTGTTGCTGCATGGCAAATTCAACCAAATCAAGTTGCTGACCCACCACCATCATTGGCTCAATGCTATGGGTCGCCTCAGCAGCAATCGAAGCATTCGATGTCGTTGCAGCCGACATCTCGGTCGTTGTGCCACTCAACTGACGTTTCAAAGCCACGACCTGATCATTCAAACCTGCATTGCGCTGTTGCAATAAAGTTTGTTGTTGCATCAGTTCGGTTTGTTGAGCATTGACCTGAAATAGGTCAAAACTGAGTTTAGCCAACCAAAGTACGGCGACAATGACCACAACGACAAACAACTTCTTCATGTATTTCCCTGCACGACTTGCACATGCTGCAATATGTGTGTCGCGTTTAAATCTTCGAGTTGAATAATTTTAAAATCTTTGTTCAGTGTTATACGACTTTGCTCAAGTAGCTCGAACAACCTTGCACCTAAAACTAAAAAATGTGCATGACTCAGCACTGATAAATGCGACTGAATCAAGTCAAGCCAATTGAGCCAACTGGCCTCACTGGTGATCAACATACAATACGGAGATGACAACTGATGTTCAGAAATGAGTGTTTTTACTTTTTGAGTGGTCTCTTCCGGTAGATGCCGTTCGTATAGCACAAAATTGAGAATCTGAATGCCACGTGCTAGCAACTGCTGCATCATAAATTGACGACCACCTTCACCGCGCCAAAACGCTACACAAGCCCCGGCCTCTAATTGTTCTAAATGGCTTAAGGTGAGCATTCCCTCTGAGGTTTCCACCTGCGGCACAACACTGTGAATGCCATAATCAGCCAGCTTTGCTGCGGTTGCGTCACCGACTGCAATCCATTGAGTATGTTCGAGCTGTTCAAGTGAAATGCCTGCCTTACGCAGACCTTGTATACCAAAGGTGACCGCAGAGGGGCTCACCACAACCAATACATCCGCAGCACTCAACTGGGCGTAGCACGCTGCCAATGCTTCTGACCATGCCCGCGGCTTGAGCTCAAGTAATGGAAGCTCAGCCACAGCAACACCCGCAGAGCGCAGCGTCAAGCTAAGCTGCGTTGCACGATCTGCTGGACGTGTATTGATAAAAAGCATGTATTAATACAGTGCCTTTAAAATTTCACCTGCACCTTGGGCTAACAAGTCTTGGGCCAATTTGACACCCAACTGTTCAGCTTGTTCGGGAAGACCTACTTGCTGTGCTTTCAACAAGGTTTGACCGTCAACACTACCGACACGACCTTCCAAATGAATCTGACCATTTTCTAAGGTTGCATAACCTGCAATCGGTACTTGGCAGCCACCTTCTAGATATGCATTAAAAGCACGTTCTGCGCGTACACAGGCATTGGTCTCTGCGTGCATTAAGGGCAAAATTAAATCCAATACAGCTTGATCTTGGCTACGACATTCTAGGCCCAATGCGCCTTGTCCAACTGCAGGTAAACTCACAACAGGCTCAAGAGTATGACGAATATGCTCTGCTAAACCCAGACGCTTCAACCCTGCACTGGCCAAAATAATCGCATCATAGTTGCCCGCATCGAGTTTAGATAAACGCGTACCCACATTGCCACGCAGATCAATAATCTCAAGGTCTGGACGTTGTTTTAAAATTTGGCATTTGCGGCGCAAGCTCGATGTCCCCACCTTCGCACCTTGTGGTAAATCATCAAAACTGTTATAGGTATTTGAAACGAAAGCATCTAATGGATCTTCACGCTCACAAATCACGGCCAAGCTTAAACCTTCAGGCAAAGCCATTGGCACATCTTTCATCGAATGAACTGCCAAGTCTGCACGACCATCCAACAACGCCGCTTCTAATTCTTTTACAAATAATCCTTTCCCCCCAATTTTGGCTAAAGGGGTATCTAGAATCTTGTCACCTTGGGTCACAAAGGTCACCAACTCAACTTTCAAATTTGCATGAAGTGCTTCTAAGCGTGCACGAATATGTTCCGCCTGCCAAAGTGCAAGCGGGCTTTGTCGAGTTGCGATCTTAAGGATATTCATAAATTTTAAAATACAGTCTATAGGGCTATTATTCTAAACTTAACTTGCTCAGTTGAAAATGCAAGCTTAATTCGCAATGTGCTTTGACACTTGCCCTATAATTTTTGTATTCGCTCACGTAAATTCGGTAAATGTCGACGGCTGACCGCCAAACGCTCTTCTAAATCTCGACAACGCACCTGATACTGCCCCGAGCTTACGACTTCTAAACCCTCTAAAAAGCTCACAGACACCAAGGCATTGCGATGGATGCGTATAAAGCGATCACCAAATTCATGCTCTAAATCCTTCAGCGTTTCATCAATAAGTACATTGCCATTTTTATGCCGAACAGTGACATATTTCTGATCTGCAAGAAAATAATAAATATTTTCCACAGGGACCAGTTCTACACCACGATAAGTCTTTGCCGCGATTTGATGGCGGCTGATTTTAATTTCGTCCATATTTTCTTTTTGTTTTATCGTGCTCAATTGAGCTTGGGTTAATTTAGTTAAATGATCTAAAACCTGCTGCAATTCCTGTTGCATAACCGGTTTTAGTAAATATCCCTCTGCATTCGACTTAAATGCATCAAGTGCATGATGATCATATGCAGTACAAAAAATAATAGCGGGCATGGGATCTAATTCACGCAACAATTTAGCGCAAGTCAGCCCATCCATTTCAGGCATTTGTATATCTAGTAAGATGACATCAGGCTCGAGGCTTTGAGCCAAGTCAATCGCTTGTTGACCATACGAAGCTTTCGCAACCACCTGATGTCCAAGTTGAGTGACTAAACGTGACAATCGCTCTACTGCTAGAGGCTCATCATCACAGATCAGGATGTCCATTTCTCCTCCTTATCTCGTTAACGTCATTTATTTTTATTGGTCAACTGAGATTTCTATTTATATTGATATTGCACCACAGTCGTATACATTCCCTCGCCTGCGTAGGTTTGAAAAGTGACATGCTGACCATAATATGCCTCAAGTCGCTGTTTCACGTTTTCGATGGCAATACCATTCCCCTGACGTAATTTAATTGTATCCTGTGTATAAGGATTTGTAATAACGATATTAATTTGATTTTGTAATATTTCAATCAATATATTTATCGTACTCTTTGTCAAAATCTTTTCGACTCCATGAAAAATACTATTTTCTAACAAAGGTTGTAAAGTTAATAGTGGAATTTGTACTTGAGCGTACTGTTCAATGTCGGCCAGTTTCCACTCCACATTGAGCCGATCCCCCAATCGCATTTGTTCGATGGCCAAATAACGCTGACACAGATCGATCTCATCTTTGAGACTTACCAACTTCAATTCTTGAAAACTCGCACGGAACAAACGCGATAAATTCAGCAGCATTTGCTCCGCTTTATCTGGGTCAATCGCAATCAAGCTAATCACATTGTTTAAGCTATTAAATAAAAAATGCGGATGAATCCGAGCTTGCATCGCCTGAATACGTGCGTTTAATTCACTATGATGTTGTCGCCCCCACTGCTCTCTTAAATATAAATATCGAAAACAAAATGCGCCAAGTAAAACCCCATAGCTCAGATTTAAAACTACACCAGCAGCTAAAACGTCTGCACTCAATCCAGTTAAACTGAAATTTTCACCAAAATAGATCAAGACATTTAAAATTAAGGTGGTGAACAACACCAAAGCTTGCAATAAAACAAACCCGCTAAACATGAGCATTTTCATGCTTAAACCACGCGTCTTACTCTGCAAAAGCTCTGAAAATGCAGCAAATGCCAATAATATCCAGTTAATAAACAACACATGCTGCATGACACTGGAAACACTTAAGGCTTGCCACGATTGAGCTTGGGCCAAGACCAAAACCAAAGCCACAATATTGCCCGCAAGAAACAGCTCCCACAGATAGTGCCAACGGCCCATTTTTCCTGAAAATACAGAAATTGTCATAGACCTAAACCCTGTCTAAAAGTTTGATCAACTTGCCCTTCGGCAACTGGGTTCGAATTTGCTATACTCTTGCTCAGTTCTATGCTTTTTATCTTATTGAGCCGACATGACCACATCTTCTAATTCCTCAAATCCGTCACAAGCCCAAACTTCAGGCATGTGGGGCGGTCGTTTTTCCGAAGCTACTGACGCTTTTGTTGCTGAATTTACAGCATCTGTACAGTTTGACCAACGCTTTTATAAACAAGATATTGCAGGTTCAATTGCACATGCAACCATGCTTGCAAAAGTTGGCGTTCTAACTGAACAAGAGCGTGACGATATTATTAATGGCTTAAACACCATTAAAGCAGAAATTGAAGCGGGTAACTTCGAATGGCGCATTGACCTAGAAGATGTGCACATGAATATTGAGTCACGCTTGACTCAACGTATCGGTATTACAGGTAAAAAACTACACACCGGTCGTAGTCGTAATGACCAAGTTGCAACCGATATCCGTCTGTATGTTCGCGACGAAATCGATGCGATTTTAGAATTATTGAAAAAATTACAAAAAGGCATCCTAGGCTTAGCGGCGAAAAATACCAATACCATCATGCCGGGCTTCACGCATTTACAAACTGCACAGCCAGTGACTTTTGGTCACCATTTAATGGCGTGGTTTGAAATGTTGGTACGTGACTCAGAGCGTTTAATCGACTGCCGTAAACGTACCAACCGTATGCCTTTAGGTTCTGCTGCACTTGCAGGAACAACCTACCCAATTGACCGTGCATTCACTGCCGAATTACTAGGTTTTGAAGCTGTCGCTGAAAACTCTTTAGACGCCGTATCTGACCGTGATTTTGGTATTGAATTCAATGCGGCAGCATCACTCATCATGATGCATTTATCACGCATGTCAGAAGAAATGATTCTTTGGACATCGGCTCAGTTCAAATTTGTGAACATCCCTGACCGTTTCTGCACTGGCTCTTCAATCATGCCGCAAAAGAAAAACCCAGACGTTCCTGAGTTGATCCGTGGTAAAACTGGCCGTGTATATGGTGACTTGATGAGCCTATTGACCCTGATGAAAGGTCAACCATTGGCATACAACAAAGACAACCAAGAAGATAAAGAACCACTATTCGATGCAATCGATACTGTTCGTGGCTCACTCATGGCATTTGCCGACATGATCCCTGCACTAGTGCCAAACATTGACATCATGCGTGAAGCAGCGCTGCGTGGCTTCTCAACTGCAACTGACCTTGCCGACTACCTCGTTAAAAATGGCGTAGCATTCCGTGATGCGCATGAAATTGTGGGTAAAGCGGTTGCCCTCGGTGTTCAAGAAGGCAAAGACCTTTCAGAATTAACCCTTGAGCAACTTCAACAATTCTCTGACTTGATTCAAGCCGATGTCTTCGAAAAAGCATTAACACTTGAAGCATCTGTCAATGCACGTAACCACATTGGTGGTACTGCACCTGCTCAAGTTGAAGCAGCAATTGAACGCGCACACGCACGTTTAGAAAAACTTTACGCATAACTTTTTCAAGTTAAATGGAGTATTGATATGTCTCGACAAGTTTTTTGCCGTAAATATCAGGCTGAAATGGAAGGTTTAGACTTTGCACCATTCCCTGGTGCAAAGGGACAAGAATTGTTTGATACGGTATCTAAACAAGCTTGGCAAGAATGGCTAAAACACCAAACTACGTTGATCAATGAAAAACGTTTAAACGTGTTTGAAGCTGACGCGAAAAAGTTCCTTGAAGAGCAGCGTGAAAAATTCTTCAGCAATGATGAATCTTTAGAAAAAGCCGAAGGCCTAAAGCCTGAGTAATTTTTAGAGCGCTGCTCTAAAAATTACGCAAGACAAGCAGCTATGCTGTGCGTAAGCTTTAATTGAAATGAATCTCCAATCTTGGGGATTCTTTTTTATTGCTCTAAAAATTACGCAAGACAAGCGAAGCGCGTAGCTTCAAATCTCAAAAAGGAGTCTAAAAAGGCTCCTTTTTTTTGTGCTTAGGAGCACTGCTTTTTTTCGTAAGACAAAGATGACGTCTGTGTAAGCTTTCATTGAGAAATGATCTTTATCATTGCTGAAAAATCTTTTATCCATTGATCAATTTTATTTAAACTTAAATAGATGAATCTATTATTTAAATAATGTTAATTGTATTTTTATCATCACATATATCGATTTTTATCGTTTAAATCCAAACAAAACCTACCAAAGTTATCGGCCAATTTGTATCAAAAATTATTAATGTAAATTTGTGATACATTTCTCAATAAAACACAACATTACACTACAAGAAACTCCATGTATTTCTAAATCTGCTTTCCTATAATAGCAATCAAGGAGATGGAAACATCTTCCATAATAGCGATAAGTAACCCCGATTTTCCTTCCCAGATTTCCCCCAAAATCTGGGAATTTTTTTATCCAAAATTTGCGCCAACGTCTCACATTTAACGTCAAGCTCTAATCAAATGAAGCGCTGTTCAAACTAGTCAAACCCTCAATTTTTTTAAAAGCTCGGCAATAAAAAAGCCCCGATAACGGAGCTTTTCATAACTTACTTTTAAATCAAGGTTGTTTTAAATACGGCCATGCGGCTTTCAAATATATAAACATCGACCATAACGTTAAAACAACAGCTGTATAGAGCAATCCATAGGCCAACATTTCTAGGGGCTGCCAATTCAGCAAGAACACTGAAATCGCAATCATCTGAAATGCTGTTTTATATTTACCAACGGTTGAAACCGCAACACTGGTACGTGCGCCTAATTCAGCCATCCACTCACGTAGCGCAGACACCGTGATTTCACGTGAAATAATCACAATCGCTGCAAAGGCCATCGAAATGGTTGGTTGCCATTGCACCAAGACGATCAAGGCTGTTGCGACCATCAGTTTATCTGCAACAGGATCGAGAAAACGTCCAAATGCTGAAGTCTGATTTAAACTTCTCGCAAGATAGCCATCAAACCAGTCAGTGACAGCTGCGATCACAAAAATAGCGGTCAGCAATATATGACGTGACATGCTTGCAGCATGCTCACCCACGCCCATTGCAGGTGGCCAATACGCCACCAACAAAAACACAGGAATTAAAGCAATTCGTGCCAATGTTAAAATATTAGGAATATTCAGGATTCGACCTGTTGTCATAGACACCCCAGTTTTCCCCTCATGCACGATGAAAATGCAGAATAATTTGAGGATTTATCCATCGTTAGTTGCACTCACTTTATACGAAATGCCCCGCAGTGTCACTAGGCAAACACCGTAACAGTCTGTCGCGCAATCGCTATCAACTGGTTATTTTCATCCCATAAATGAGCATATTCTGTAGCGTATCCATCCGCGGCATAGTCGGTAAATACTTTATATTTAAACCAATTATGTAAGTTTGATTGCAAGGAATGCACATAGGTCAACGTCCACGTTAAAGAACTCGCAGGTGCCATGGTTTTGTACATAGGCAGCACGCCGGGCGGCCACATATCCATCGAGACCATTAGGTCAGCAACAGTCATCTTACGGTTATCATGACGTTCTGGGTTAAAACGCATCCAACCACTAAAGTCAGGCTTTTTGCTTGCAGTACACGGATACTGCCCATCTACCCAGGCCAAATCCATTTGCTGAAAGCACTGGGGTGCAAGTGGATGATGTTCGGCGATCTTTAAACTGCTCACTTCAGGGAAATCGGGTGCTTGACGTTCCTGATTGACGGCAATAGTTGATTCACGTGGAACACCAAAGCTCGCCAATAAAATGCTTTGTACTGCATCATCTTGCCAAAGTCGAACTTCGATGGTGGTGACGGATTTGCCCTGTCTTAAAATTTCAGCACTTAAACGCACGGGCGCCAATTGTACTGGGCCTACAAATGTCACACTACAGCTGAGTAAACGTCGCTGCGGATCGGCAATGGTGGCAACGGCTTTGTGCATCATCATGCCAGCCACTAAGCCGCCATAGATCGTACGTCCTTGCAACCATCCTTCTGGAATCTCAACCCATTCATTGTGTTCAATATGTTGATACAACTGTGCGAGTGACATCATCATCCCTGATCATATTTTTGATTTTTATATCATTGTATAAAAATCAAATGATGTGAATGATCAGTGACTCATGCGTCAATGAGTATTTTGGCAAATTCAGACTTGATGCGTCATCGATTGAACTTAGTCTCTATTCATGTAGGATTTTATAAATGGTGCGCGCCATCACATCGCCTAAGCCCGGCACTAGTTTTAAATCATTTTCAGAAGCCTTCAACACCCCTTGAATGCCACCAAAATGGGTCAAAAGATCCCGACGACGTTTTGGCCCTAAGCCCGGAATCACCTCAAGTACCGATGAGCCGCGCTTTTTATCTCTTTTCGCTCGGTGTTTGGTAATGGCAAAGCGGTGGGCTTCATCACGAACCTGTTGAATCAAATGCAGGGCTTTATGGTCTTCGGGCAATTGAATTTTTTCACCATCGGTAAAGTGCAAGGTTTCCAGACCCGGTTTACGCCCCTCACCTTTGGACACCCCGACCATAAACGCATCGAGCTCGAGCTCCTGCATGACTTCCATCGCCATGTGTAATTGACCTTTACCCCCGTCGATTAACAACAAATCGGGCAACATGTGCTTTTTATAGCGACGGGTCAGCGCTTGACGCATGGCAGCATAGTCATCGCCTTCGGTAATGTCATTGATGGAAAATTGGCGATAGTCGCGCTTTCTTGCGCCGCCCGCATCAAAGACCACACAAGACGCGATGGTTGCTTCACCCATGGTATGAGAAATATCAAAACACTCAATACTGTCAATCGGCCGCCCTACCACTTGCTCTAACTGATGAAAGCGCTCATTCAATTCAAAATGGTCAGCCAATTTACCTTTAATCGCATGTTGTACATTCATCTGTGCCAATTCTTGCCACTCTGCACGGGTTTCACGCACTTTATGTTTGATTTGAATTTTTTTATCAAAGTGCTGATGTAGTGCATCTTCCATGTCTTTGCGATCTGGAATATCGACATTGATGATGAGTTCAGTTGGAATCTCATCTGCAACTTGAAAGTAGAAATTGGCAATGAAGTCCGAGAGCATTTGACCTAGATCATCACCCTGCATATCAGGGAAATAACTCTTTCCGCCGAGCATTTTGCCATTGCGCACATGCATGATTTGCACACAGGTCACACCGGCTTGATAAGCAATGGCAATGATATCTGCCTCGCCTTTGACTTTATAAATCGCTTGCTGAGTTTGCACATCACGCAGCAGCGCCATACGATCACGATAAAACACCGCCTTTTCAAACTCCAAAGCTTCGGCCGCAGCTTCCATTTTCCCAATCAGCTCTTGATTAAGCTCTTTAGTGTCGCCTTGTAAAAACCGAATCGAGTTATTGACATCTTCTTTATAATCTTCGGGTGAGATCAACCCCACACAAGGCGCGGAACAACGTTTAATTTGGTATTGCAGGCATGGTCGTTTGCGCTGTGAAAAATAGCTATTTTCACACTGACGCACATTAAACAGTTTTTGCAGCACCACCAAAGTATCACGCGCGTTATAAGCACTCGGATAAGGCCCAAAAAACTTACCAGCTTGATGCTTACCTTTCCCACGTCCTGCGGCAATTCGTGGATAGGGTTTATCGGCAGAGATAAAAATATAAACATAAGACTTATCATCACGCAGCATGATGTTATACGGCGGACGATGCAACTTAATCAGGTTTTGTTCGAGCAATAGGGCTTCCGTTTCAGAACGCACCACCAAACTTTCAATATCATAAATACGGGCAACCAAAGCCTGCGTCTTGGGATGCTCAATGGTTTTCACAAAATAACTCGACACACGATTTTTTAAATTCTTTGCTTTACCCACGTACAGCAACTCACCGTCTTTACCCAGCATGCGGTAAACACCGGGTAGAGTCGTCATATTGGCAAGAATTTTTTCAATATGTTCGCGTGCGTTTTCGTTCACTTTTGCCTTGTTCCATCTTCGATATTGCTCTTTGACATGATGTGATGCTTTTATCTGCATTTTCAAGCAATCCCGCAAATTTATTGTTGCTCATAGCAATGATCTGATTGCTAAAATCTATTAATGCAAAATTCTAAATTTGCTATGCTCAAAACATCCCGCTTTAGGAACATGATGCATGACGAACGCCAATCCCGCCATCCATGTCGTACACCCGACAACTTCGACGCATAGCACTGCTGAAAAAAACCGTTTGATGGGTAAGCCGCGTTTTCATTTTGAACCGCATGACGTTATGCAACGCTTAAAGCAACGGATCATTGGACAAGAAGCAGCATTAGACGAAATTGAAAAAATGCTGCATGTGGTCAAGGCTGATTTTTCCAGTCCTGAACGACCACTCTCCGTAACCTTAATGCTTGGACCGACAGGTGTTGGTAAAACCGAAACTGTGCGTTTAATCAGTGAAGTGATTTATGGCCGACCTGATGCCTTTTGCCGTATTGATATGAACACGCTCGCACAGGAACATTATGCGGCTGCCATTACTGGCGCGCCTCCGGGCTATGTCGGTTCTAAAGAAGGCCATAGTTTATTTGATGAAGTTGCCATTGCAGGTAGTCATACCCGACCGGGCATCGTGCTTTTTGATGAACTGGAAAAAGCGTCAACCGAAGTGCTTCGCGGCTTAATGAATGTGCTGGATAGCGGAAAATTAACCCTAACCTCAGGTACAAAAACCATCGACTTTCGTAATTGTATGATCTTTATGACCAGCAATGTCGGTGCACAAGCGGCACAGCAATATCTAGATAAGTTAAATTTTTTACCCGAAAAAATACAGAAGGTTTGTCTCAAACGCGTGCCGGTCAGCAGCATTATTGAAAAAGTCATGCAACGTAAATTCGACCCTGAATTTATTAACCGTATTGACCGTGTACTGCAATATCAACCCGTTCAAGATGATGCCTTGCCCCGTTTGGTGGAGATTGAACTGGAAAAACTTAATCAACGCCTACAACATCAAAAACGCAGTATCAAACTCACAGATGCAGCCAAAGCACATTTTTATCAGAACCATGATATTCGTTATGGCGCACGACATTTAGCACGAAAAATACGAGTAGAACTTGAGCCAATTTTGGCGATGTATTTTTTACAGTATCCTGAACAAACTCAATTACACTTAGATGCACAACACGACAAGTTGGTGATCACCGACGAACTTAATTCATAAAAAAGCACGTGATCGCGTGCTTTCTATTGATTTTAAGCAACCAAATTGATAATCAACTTAAGTTGATGCCCAATGCCTGCGCAAAAGCTTGCTGGTCTTTGGGTGAAACCATGACAAATTTGGCTTTCCCCTCCTGCACATATTCGATTTTTAAACGTTTAATCGAAAGCGCAGGCGCAGCAGATAAATCCTGACTTGGACTAACGCGCTGAATCTCGACCAATGGAATACGCCAACGCACAAACATGCTGCGGATATTCAAATGTGTTTTCGTGATTTGATAACGCGTATTGAAAGGCCACCATAAAATCAGCACCGTCAACACGTACACGGCGGTATGAACAGGATATTGCTGCATGGTACCTTTAGCTTGCATCGTCAGTAATAATTGAATGAGCAAGCCACTCATACAAATAATAAATGCGACCACCCACCAATCTTTTTTTGAACGAAAAACTTGCATCTTATCCCCCATCAACAGCTTTTATTCTATACAAGATTTTGAAGGATGCATCTGCTATTTCAGCTTTATTTTTTGCAGGAAATAAGCGTATTTATCACATTATTTCCAGGAAGATTAAGACCCATTTAGCTCAAGTTTTGCAATTCATCCATTGTCATTTTTGACATTCTCTAGGCTCAGATCACGCTTCTTTCGACATGGGTTGTTCCTGCAAACGTTTATAATTCTTTTTCTCTTGATACATTTTAGCATCGGCTTGTTGTACTAAGCTCATCGCATCTACATAGCCTTGCTGATGGTCTGTTTGACACAACCCAATACTTAAACTTAAGCCTGCTTCCATTTCAGCCACTGCTTCTAATAAACGCGGGATAAAACTCCCTTCCACATGCTTTTCACTACATCCGGGCAAGACCAAACAAAATTCGTCTCCGCCATAACGGAAGCAATGATCATCCGAACGTGCAACCGACTTTATGGCCGCAGCAACCATTTGTAGTACCTGATCTCCACGTGGATGACCTTGTTCATCATTGATCTTTTTAAAATCATTGATATCAATAAACACTACTGTCACAGGTTCATGATTACGCTGTGCGGTATATAAAATACTGGTCAATAAGGTCGATAAATGCCGGACATTTAACAGTCCTGTTAATGGATCGCGCTGTGAAAGCTCTTCCATTTCTTGTGCACGAAACTCTAGCGCATGCGCATACTGTTCCATTTTTTCACGGGAGATCTTCACCTCATTAATCAAACTCCATACATAGGTTTCCACCACCAATGTAGTATCGAACATAAAGAGCTTTTCCAACGTGTTAATAATCCGCTGATATTGTTCCGTATCATTAAAGGTACGCTGAATTAAGCGAAACAACATGGTCTTTAGGGTATGTACCGCAGAGAGATACAACTTCGGCTCTACACCAATGCGCTTATGAACCAAACCAATCCGTAAACGGTTATTCACATACGCGCTGTCATAGCGCCCGGAAAATAAATCCAATAAATATTGATGCTGCGCGCGTTGCAAACGCTTCAAGGTATCAAGATCACCAATCAAAGTGGCAATTTCTGGAATTGAGGTCTGATTTTCATAAAATTCATCGACCATACTGTCGAGTATCGGCGCCACAATCCCACCAATCGAAGCCAATTCCGCCAGCTCTAAATCAGTCAAGCCAAGCAACTGTTTACGTCGTTCTATATCTTGCATCGAAATATGCATTTGATGCATCAATGTTTGGTTGGTTGCTTTCATGAATCGGATCCCCTTCCCGCCAAATCAATCCCTTCAGGCGTTTAAACAGGGTTTCTATGCAGTAGGTCTTCATGCCTGCATGCAAAGCTTCAACCGTTCACCTTTGGGTTTTGGCTATCATTGATGATGACGCTTTTCTTTCAGCTCAACGGTTTTGCATGGGCTTAAGTTCGGACGTCAACATCATATTCCTCGTCTATTGGCTCATTTTTTCTGGCTTATTCTGATTCTGGCTTATTTTGGCTAACACGATTCCTGTATTTAGCTGATTTGCTCTGCATAATTATTTTTATTCTGCTTCCACGATAACTGATATTTCACTGACTGTCAGCATAAAAAAACGCCCCTAAGGGCGCATTTTTTCGATATTTATTCCACTTTTAAAATAAATATGGACGTACAAAAATCAGGAAGAACAGCCCCAACATCAGGAACCACTTTAAAAAGTAATACAGTGAACGATTGGTTTTTTTCAAGGCTTTGGCTTTTATGCGAATTTGATAGACATAGCCAAATACTTTATTTAAACCACCTGTTTTATCACCGCTTTCATTCGGTGAACTTGCAGCAGTCATGACATTTTTACCAAACCAATGGTTAAAAGCTTCCATCCACTTTGACTTTAATGGCCGTTCAACATCTGCAAAGAAAATGATCCGGTTCTGATCCGTTTTATTTTCAGCATAGTGAATATAGGTTTCATCAAACACCACACTCTCGCCGTCACGCCATGAGTACCGCTGACCATCGACATCAATAAAACAACGGTCATCATTCGGCGTTAGTAAGCCCAAGTGATAACGCAATGAACCGGCATAGGGATCACGATGACGGACTAAACGACTGTCAGGCGCCAACTCAGTAAACATCGCGGCTTTAATCGTGGGTAGATTTTTTAACAAGGCCGTAGTTTTTGGGCAAAGTTCAGCAGCCGAAGGATGGGCTGAGTCATACCATTTTAAATAAAAGCGTTTCCAACCTGTTTTAAAGAACGAGTTAAATCCAAGGTCATCATAAGTACTCGATGCTTTGATGCCCCCTTTTTCATATAAGGCCTTGGCTTCATCACGAATCATTTCCCAGTTTTCATCTAAGACTTTTAAATCTTTAAAATGCTGCGTGTCGATATAGGGTTGGCTCGGCACTTTTGAAAACATGTACATGAGAAAATTGATCGGTGCGAGCAATGTCGAATGATCAAAAAACTGACGATAAAATGAATGACGGACTTTACCGCGTTGCTGGATATAAAACGCAGAAATGACAAAGACCGCCAGGATAATCCACTTAATCATATGAGGACCTGGTGCTAATAAGCATTGTGCTTAATGAAAAATTAACTTTTGAGAACGCGGCGAGTATAGCATAGTGCTCAGTGATGCCTAAATAAGCGGCATAGAACACTGTGTCTCAGCAAAGATGGATGACAATGTTAAAAGTGAATTGACCATTCTGCCGAAAAATATACTTGCTTTTTTCTTGAATTTTTCTTTTGCATCTCAATCTATAGCTTACATTTATAAAAAAATGTGAACTGAAACATAAGCTTCAACATATTTAATCAGAGCGATATCGTTTAAAGGCAGATCCGAAGGCTATTTCCAAAAGAAATTTTGATGACCCTAGCGTCACGGCTTGATACAACTTGTTATGTTCTTTTTAGATATAGTTATCGTAAGATTAGCGAGGCATAAAGTGTACGCAGGAACCGCGTACTCGCTTCACAACATCAACTTAGAAGTCCTCCAAAATAAAGGAGATCAGGCATGATCCACGCTGGCAATGCCATTACCGTCCAAATGCTTTCGGACGGAATTGCAGAATTCCGCTTTGACTTACAAGGTGAGTCGGTCAACAAATTTAACCGCGCAACAATTGAAGATTTTAAAGCTGCAATTGACGCTGTTAAAGCAAACGGTGACATCAAAGGTTTAATCGTTACTTCAGGTAAATCTACATTTATCGTGGGTGCAGATATCACTGAATTCGGTGAAAACTTCGCTCAAGGCGAACAAGCGATTGTGGATTGGGCATTGCCTGTTCACGACATCTTCAATGCGTTTGAAGATCTAAACGTTCCTAAAGTTGCTGCAATCAATGGTATGGCATTGGGCGGCGGTTTTGAAATGTGCTTAGTGTGTGACTATCGTGTGATGTCAGAAGCTGCACAAGTTGGCCTTCCAGAAATCAAACTTGGTATCTACCCTGGTTTTGGTGGTACGGTTCGTTTAAGCCGTGTGATTGGTATCGACAATGCGGTTGAATGGATGGCAATGGCTGCGCCGAAAAAGCCTGCTGCTGCGCTCAAAGACGGTGCTGTTGATGCAGTTGTTGCTGCAGACAAACTACAAGACGCTGCAATTGACCTTGTGAAACAAGCGATTGCTGGCCGTGTAGACTGGAAAGCAAAACGCCAAGAAAAATTAGATCCTGTTAAATTGAACATGCTTGAACAAATGATGGCATTCAATACAGCGAAAGGTGCAGTTCTTGCAAAAGCAAATCCTGCTCAATACCCAGCGCCAAAACTTCTTTTAGACTCATTACAAGCAGGTGCAAGCCTTCCACGTGATGAAGCATTGAAAATCGAAGCGCAAGGTTTTGCTAAAGCGGCTGTAACTCCACAAGCAGGTGCGTTAATTGGTTTATTCCTTAACGACCAAATTGTGAAGAAAACTTCGAAGAAATATGAAAAAGGTGCGCACCCTGTCAACCAAGCTGCTGTATTAGGCGCGGGTATCATGGGTGGTGGTATTGCTTACCAAGCGGCAAGCAAAGGCACACCAATCATCATGAAAGACATTGGTAACCCACAACTTGCTTTAGGTATGAAAGAAGCAAATGGCTTACTGACCAAACAAGTTGAACGTAAGAAGATGAAACCTGCTCAAATGGGTGAAACTCTTGCTCGCATCCGTCCTACATTAAGCTATGACGAATTCAAAGAAGTGGACATCGTGATTGAGGCAGTAACAGAGAACCCGAAAGTTAAGGGTATCGTACTTGCTGAAACTGAGAAAAATGTTCGTGACAATACGATCATTGCTTCAAATACTTCAACAATTTCAATCACACGTTTGGCTGAAAACCTACAACGTCCTGAAAACTTCGTAGGTATGCACTTCTTTAACCCTGTTCACATGATGCCATTGGTAGAAGTGATCCGCGGTGAGAAAACATCTGCTGAAGCAATCGCGACAACTGTGGTTCTTGCTCAGAAAATGGGTAAAACACCAATCGTAGTTAACGACTGCCCAGGCTTCTTGGTAAACCGCGTACTATTCCCTTACTTCGGTGCATTTGACCTTCTACTGAAAGACGGTGCTGACTTCCAGCAAGTTGATAAAGTGATGGAAAAATTCGGCTGGCCAATGGGTCCTGCTTACCTCATCGACGTTGTGGGTATCGACACAGGCGTACACGGTGCGGAAGTAATGGCGGAAGGTTTCCCTGACCGCATGAAGCCAGACTACAAAGGCGCAACTTTAACCATGTACGAAAACAAACGTCTTGGTCAAAAGAACGACGTTGGTTTCTACAAATACGAACTTGACCGTAAAGGTAAGAAAGCCAAAGTGGTTGATCCAGTGGCTTACGAACTTGTGGCTTCTGTTGCAACTGCGGAAAAACGTGAATTTGATGCTCAAGAAATCATTGACCGTATGATGCTGACGTTCTGTAACGAAACTGTTCGTTGCCTAGAAGACAACATCGTAGCGACTGCTGCTGAAGCAGATATGGCGATGATCATGGGTGTAGGTTTCCCTCCATTCCGTGGTGGTCCATGCCGTTACATCGACCAAACAGGTGTCGCTGAATACGTAGCGCTTTGCGACAAATATGCGTATTTAGGTAAGGCTTATGAAGCGCCACAAATGTTGCGTGACATGGCTGCTAACAACAAAAAATTCTACGGTTAAGGAGCAACGTGAATGGCTACTTTAAATCCACGTGACGTTGTCATCGTTGATGGCGTACGTTCAGCAATGGGTAAAACCAAAAATGGTATGTTCCGTAACGTCCGTGCTGACAGCTTATCTGCTGAATTAGTACGCGCGCTTGTTGCTCGTAACCAGTTTGATACCAATGAAGTTGAAGACGTAATCTGGGGCTGTGTAAACCAAACCCTAGAGCAAGGTATGAACATTGGTCGTAATATTGCATTGTTAGCAGACCTACCACGTACTGTTGCAGGTCAAACAGTGAACCGTCTTTGTGGTTCTTCTATGCAAGCAATCCACACAGCGGCTGCGCAAATTGCAACCAACCAAGGTGATATCTTCATCATTGGTGGTGTAGAACACATGGGTCACGTTGGCATGATGCACGGCATCGACATCAACCCTGAAGCGTCTAAGCACTATGCAAAAGCGTCTAACATGATGGGCTTAACGGCTGAAATGTTAGGTCGTATGAACGGTATTTCGCGTGAAGAACAAGATGCGTTTGGTGTTGAATCACACCGCCGTGCTTGGGCTGCAACACAAGAAGGCCGTTTCAAAAATGAAATCGTGGGCGTTGAAGGTCACGATGCAAATGGTTTCAAAATCCTGTGCGATATCGATGAAGTGATTCGTCCTGATGCAAACCTTGAAGCATTCCAAGCTTTACGTCCAGTATTCGATCCGAAAGGCGGTACAGTAACTGCTGCAACATCTTCAGCGTTGTCTGATGGTGCGTCTGCAATGTTGCTGATGTCTGCTGAACGTGCTCAAGCTTTAGGTCTTAAGCCACGTGCTGTCATCCGCTCTATGGCAGTTGCAGGCTGTGATGCTGCGATCATGGGTTATGGTCCTGTACCAGCAACGCAAAAAGCACTTAAACGTGCTGGCTTATCGATTGCTGATATTCAAACTTTTGAATTGAACGAAGCGTTCGCAGCACAAGGTTTGTCTGTTCTTAAAGGCTTAGGCATTTATGATCAACAAGACCGTGTGAACTTGAACGGTGGTGCAATTGCATTGGGTCACCCATTGGGTTGTTCTGGTGCGCGTATCACAACAACATTGTTGAACGTAATGGAACAGCAAGATACGCAAATCGGTCTTGCGACTATGTGTATCGGTTTGGGTCAAGGTATCGCGACCATTATCGAACGTGTTTAATTTTTAATTAAATACTGAGATAAAAGAAACCCCGTTTAGTGCGGGGTTTTTTATTTGTTAACTAAACTCGCATGAATAATACTAGAAGCCCCTTCTCCCTCTGGGGTGAGCAGCATGCACCACAAGAGGATGAGGGGAAA
This sequence comes from Acinetobacter sp. YH16056_T, assembly GCF_024605895.1. Taxonomy (NCBI): domain Bacteria; kingdom Pseudomonadati; phylum Pseudomonadota; class Gammaproteobacteria; order Moraxellales; family Moraxellaceae; genus Acinetobacter; species Acinetobacter sp. YH16056_T. The sequence continues at coordinate 3,063,544 of NZ_CP094545.1, forward strand.
TTTTTCATATAAATCCTATCCCTGAGCGGTATTCTGCGCAAGTCTCCTTAAAAGGAGAGGGAAATTTCATAGTGCAATAAATTTTGTTCAAAAATCTTCAACAAAAAACCGTGCTAAACAAACCGTAAAAACGCCTCAGCATATTTTTAAAGTTAATACGTTAATTCTCGATTTTCAGCGATTTTTGAATTATGGTAAGGCCTGAACCAAAACTTAAATATGCATAATAATGATAAATAAACGACTTCACTACCTCTTAAAGATGAGCTGCCTAAGCACTTTTATTTTTCTTACAGCTTGCGTTACAAATAATCAAATCGGTGAACTCTCCCGTGATCTGTTTCAAAAATACGAAACAAAATATGCATGGAGAACAATCCTTGAAGATGATGTGATCGCATTTGGCAAACCCGCTAAAGCAATACCCAATGAACCAATCGATAGCATCGTAGTCGCAGGCAATAAATACAGCTATGTGATTAATAAAGGCGGTGCTGATTTTATTAAACTGATTAGCCAACTCAATCCACAATATATTCGTCTCCATCGAGAACTTGACTTTAATTCTCCGAGCCCGAACAGCACTAAATTTAGCGGAAGCTTTAAATTTTATTATGCGCCTCCCAATGGAACACTAAGTCCTACGGAAAGGGCATTATTCAACCAATATGGCGTAGCACCATGTGATTGTTCAAAGGCAGAACAGCAAGATCATCTCTTTAACTTAGAAATTGCAGGTACGGTTTACCCAAAAGTTGCGAATGCCGCAGATTTAAAGCCCTTAAGCCATCCCTATAAGATCCGTATCCAGCATTACGAAGACCAAAGTGGCTATGTCAAAAAGTCAGGGCAGGAAAAATTGGCAGAATTACCACTATTGCCTTTAACACTCACAATCGACATCATTCAATTGCCTTTAAAAGCTTTAGGCTTTATTTATCAGCCTTAAATCAGAGTATGATCATATTCAATTGGTTGAATTTTCTAAGTACACATACACCCTGACTAGCTCAAAAATGGTTCCCTTTTTCCAATTTAAGTAAAGTAAGTGTTGAGTTGATCACCAATCCTTCAACTCAACATCCTACAATTCTTGGCTTAAATTTTCTGCGCCAACAAAGTCGCAAAATGCTGTTGAATCCGCTGCCCTTCAGCATCCACCCGATGCAGCTCACCGACATTTTCATTGTATTTCACAATATTCCAGCCTTCATACAACGCACTTAACTCTCCTGCTTTAAAGCTAAATGGAAAGTCAGGCTGCGCAGGTAAATCAGGTGTATCCATAGCGCAAACTATCAGGTTATAACCATTGATATTTGTGGCTTGCTGCATCTGCTGAATCAGCGGCTTGACTGTATTGGCCTCTAAAAACATCATCACCACGGTACAGCAAATAAAGTCGTATGTACCTGTAATGCTTGGGTCAGCGTTTAAATCACGCTGCTGTACATGAATATTTTCAATGCCTTCCGCAGCGATTACCTCTTGCAGCTTGTGCAAACTGTGTGGATTGACATCCCAAGCATCCACCTCAAAACGCTGCTCAGACAACTGACTTAAGTACAGCGAATTACGCCCCTGACCACAGCCGACATCCAAAGCTCGACCACCCTGCAAATACGGTGTTGCAGCCAAAATCTCTGAATGTGTTGGGCTGAGCTGATACTTCTTATAAAAATAATCCTGTGCTAAACAATAAAAACTTAACTGACATTGCACATCATCACTCGCAGAGATAATCTTGTGCCACGCCTGTGGTTCTATAAACGGCGGTGGTAGGTCTGGACTAAATACATGCATCGAGAGGACATTTCCAGACGCATCTAACATGGCAAAATTTACTTCACCTTGCAGCACGGTGAGTTTTGCCCATGTGCCTGCTTTGGTATTGTGCTGTTGTTTAAAACCTTGTGGAATCGACTGCTGCGTCCACACAGGGAGCTGTTTATAACAAATAAGCTGCTGCATCTGACGTTATCCCTCATGCGACGTTATTTTTATGCCATACCAATGGCGGAAATGTATATTCACCATAACGGCTTTAACAGTGATTTTAAATCAGCTTTGAATTGAAAATTTCGAATGCTGTGCAATGCACGCTGTTTTTGTTTGTTTTTCTCCGTAACACCATGTTATTCGTTTGTAACATTGGTGGAATATTCACACAATCAAATCACTCACTCTGTGCCGTGTAACCTAAGCGCTGTTGATAAGGCATAAAATTTACAATGCCTTATTTTAACTAAGTTTTATAGAGTGATGACTATGAACGCGATCAAAACTACTTTAGCTGTTGCTTTAGTTGCTGCTACAACTTCTGCTATGGCAACTACTGCTGTAGAACAAAAACCTGTGACTGCTGTTGAAGCTGTAAAAGCTCAAGCTGCACAAGCGAAAACTGCAACTGTAGCTACTGCTCAAGCAACTAAAGATGCTGCTAAAACTCAAGTGGCTGTTGCAGAAAAAGCGACTCAAACTAAAACTTTAACAGTGAAAGAAACTACTAAAGCAAAAACTGCTGACATGAAAAAAGCAGTTGTAGAAAAAGCAGCAGCAACTAAAGAAACTGCAGTTGCAGCAAAAGATGCAACTGTAGAAAAAACTGTAGCGGCTAAAGACGCTGTTGTTGCAAACACTGTTGCAGCAAAAGACGCGACTGTAGCAAAAACTGTAGCAACTAAAGATGCTGTCGTTGCAAAAACTGTTGAAGCAAAAGATGCAGCTGTAGAAAAAGCAACTGATGCAAAAGAAGCTGTTGAAACTAAAACTGAAGAAGTAAAAGCTGAAGCGAAAAAAGACTGCGCTAAAAAATGTGCAGAGAAAAAAGCTGAAGCAGCTAAAGCTGAGAAAAAAGGTTTCTTTTCTTGGTTCAAAAAAGCAGCTTAATCGTTGATTAAATGCAAAAAAAGATGCCTTCACGGCATCTTTTTTTTGCCCATTTAGACTGCAATACTGCTTTCTGCCAACGGAATAATCTTTTGATAAACAAACTGATTTTTCCCTTGTGATTTCGCCTGATATAGGCAGGCATCGACATGTTGTAAAGTCGTGGAGTAATTGGACAAACTCAACTGTTGAAACTCGGCCAAGCCCATACTAAAGCTGACATCTAGCCTTAATTGATCTTTTCGAAACGGCACATGTTCGCAGCGTTCCAAAATTGTTTCACACAACATTTTACCCTGCTCCAAATCGGCACCTTCGAGCAAAATTAAAAATTCTTCACCGCCCCAACGACTAATAAAACTCGCGCGTGGACTACAATTTTTTAAGATTTTTGCCAAATGCACCAAAACACTGTCCCCCATTTGGTGTCCATATTGGTCATTAATTTTTTTAAAATTATCGACATCGAGCAAAATGACACAGCCTTTATCAACCGCACCCTCTATAAATATTTGTTCTTTAAAGGCATGGCGATTTTTCAGTCCCGTCAACTCATCGCAAAAACTTACACGTTGCAAAGCCAAATATAGACGTTTATTTCGTGCATACAGCTCACAAATAAACAGAAAAATGATCAAATAAATACCCAATGCCAAACGATAAGAACTGATCCGCGAGAGCATATGTACCTGTGCATCCGACCAATATTCCCCAGCCAATGGCATGGCACCATACCAGCCACAGATCAGCGTCATTAAGCCAATCAGCCAGCAAAAGGTTTTGAAGTCATATTTGATCGCGTAGTAACACATCAATAAAGGCAAGACCATGCAAGCATAGAAGATCTGATCATTTGAGATCACATATTGGACGGCCAGTGCCACGATCAGATAGCCATAATCCACCCACGGCACATTTATCCAGCGCTGAACACCAAACAGTAAACACACCACAGCCAAACTTGTTGCAAATTGCTCTAGAAAATAATCAACAAAGGCAAAGTATTGGTTGTCCATCTGAAAGTACGCCACAAACAAGAGACTGCCTGCAAAAGCACTCACGATACTCGGAACAGCTAACATTAGGGTTCGCTTAAAGCGGCGTTTTTTTAAATGGCTCAGCGCTAAATAGGCTTTAATAAATACCCAAATCTGAAATGCCGAAATCGCACACAGGAGAAATTTATCTTCTAAGATTTTGGCAGGATCGACCATCAGCGAAGCCACAAAGATCGCACTAAAAGCATAGAGCACGATCAGTAAATCGTGGCTTAAATGCTTCCGCATTAAAATCATGCCATAGGCAGCAAATGCATTTACCACCCAAACAGGGCTAATGAATAATTCATAGGTATAGCCTATCGACACCAATGAAACCGCACATATGGCAAGCCATAGCAGTATTAATTTTTTCATACGCTAAAAAAATCATCTCTAAAGATGGCGATAAACCTTTCATTCAAAGCCAATCGGTCTAAGGTTAGAATGTTTGCAAGTTCAATACAGCTCAGCTTCTTATGAGTTATGGGCTGCTGGCTAAAAATTTATGTTTAAATTTTCGGCGTATTTTAAGTGATTTAAGTCACACTATTGGTTGATAGTTGTATTAAATTTGCAAATCCAATGCCTCAGGACAATTTTAGGGCTCACGTTTTCTGCGCCATTCATACTAGCTCAGACCACGCTCCCCCCAATTAAGTTCGCTAGCAACAAAAAAAGCCATCCGCTAAAGGATGGCTTTGAATTGCATAACATATCTCGAAGCTGTGCTGAATAATTTGAATGAAAAGGACTTATTTTAATATTTGTAATTGTTCCATCAACCAAGCCATGTATTTGTCTTGATCCATAAAGTCAGGCGCCATCCCTGTATCCAAACTATAAAATTGTTGATTAAATTCAATCACAATCTGTTCAGTCAGATGCCAATCTTCAATCATGCGAAAATATTGACTGAAGAAAAAACGGTTCTTACCCCAATTGTTTAAACTTTCCAACCGTGGATATTGGCGGTTCGCGATAAAGTCGATATAGACCTGCTGAATATCATCAAAAATCTGAATAGCTCGCATGAGCATGGACCTCTATATGATGTAAAACCCTGCTATAAGCCACTTTATCGCGCAAATTTGAAAGAGTGATGACAGTCAGTTAAAGCTTTTGTTTCAACTCTGAACGGTTCTTTTGGCGGATCTCATCCATTTGTGCATTGAGTGCTAACATCTCTGTATAAAGCTGATTAAACTGCTTTAAAGGCGCATCTTCATAGAACATAAATAATTTATTTTTCTTTTCCCATTTATTGGCTTTCAGCACAGCAAAGAGCTCATCAGCCTTCGCCAAGCTTTGCTTTTCTAACTCAAATAAAGCATGCGACTCATCACTATCACGACTGTCTCTTAAACTCTGCGCAATTTGCTGACGAAACACCTGTTTGACCGCCAACTGTTTGGCCTGCGCTAAACCATTTTCCTCTTGCTGTGTGGTTTTTTGTTCATAAGCATCGACCACTGCATGCACCTGCTGCAGCATTTGCTCAGTCTCTTGATATTGGTTTTTTTTATCTTTTAATAAGCGATCGATATCGAGAAATTTATCCCAATTCAGTGCTTTAAGATCACGAATATATTGATTCCGCGCTTCTGCACGCTGCAGCATTTGGCTCAAAATAAAATCCGACATGATTTTATAATCCCCCGTTAGCCGTGCATCTGTCACATTGAGTTGTATCGGCTCTTCCCAGTGCTGAGCTTGCTGAAAAATTTGCTCGGTTTTTTCACGCAAAACCGTTTCATAGGTCGAGAGTTGCACAGCTTCTTTTTGCTGTACTGAATATTGATAAAACATCCATCCAAAGACCAATACCGTAGCACTGGCCAAGACAACAAAGATACGCGGCATAATGAGCTCCGAATGCCCTTTTATTCAGTTTAACCAAAAGTTTGAAGATTGACGATAAAATAGCCATGCTTTTTAAGAAGGCTATTTGAAAACATCAATGTAAATAGACTTAAATTGCGCATGCCATCAAAACGAAAATTCATGGATAAAACATGAATTTTCGCCTTCAATGTACTGTAGAGATGTATTCGATTATGGGGTCTTAATCGGATTGGTATTTAACTGACGGTCGATGTTTCCGAGATTGATTTGCTCACGACTGATTTGCACATTGGTCGCATTACGGTCAATCCCAAAGGGTTGCAACATAATATATAAACCATTGCGTGGGTCAGAAGACTGCAAACCTGCGGCAATATTTAAAACATGCTGTTGCATCAAAGGCGATAAATTCGACATATCTGGCACTGCTGTGGCAGGTAAGATATCAATATTTGACACGATTGTTGCATCGACACCTTTGTTTTGAGTATCACGCTCAAGTTGCATCACCCGTTGCTGTAAGGCTTTACGGCGATCCACCTGCTCTTGATACTCAACAATGCCCGTCTCTGCACGCATTTCACGCTCTGCCATAATGGTTAAAGCAGGCATCTGAATAGCTTGTTGTTCGGTTTCATCAGCTTTTGTAGTGGCTTTTTCCGCAGCCAATGTACTCATAGCCGTCATTGCTGCACTAACAAAAACCAAAACGGAAACAGATTTAGGGAGATTCATCATGTTCATTCCAAGAGATTTAAAAATAGAAAATTGAAAAAATTTACACTGCTATTATTGTACAACAATTAATCAATTTACCAGATTTAACCCCGACAAACGGCAGGATAGCACAGCTAGTTTAAACCTCACGTTGCTCATTCTGGACTTGAGATATCATCCTTTACCTATCTGCATTACCACTGCTTTTTCTTTTTTATACTGTTCCAATTCTTAACAGCACAGGAAATGACAAAGCAAACTCTTGCTGCGGATGACGGCTAAAGAAGTCGTGCAAAGCTGCACATGGTTGAAGTATCGGATGTTGCTGTTGATAATGTTTTAACCCAGACCATGTTTGCAAATAGTCCAAAATTTGCTGTGAACTCCACCTGTAATTTAAAAACAGCTGAGGTGTCGCTAACTCCTGAAATGGAAACGGAATACTGCGATATTCTTCGTCGATGTAACAACGTTCAGTATCCCAATAGCCTTTTAACGTGACAAAATACAGATCCTGTAAAAGCTGGTTCAATTCCGCGTGTTCAAATTGAATCAGACCATAACCCACAATGGCGATATGACCTTGGGGTTTCAATACGCGTCGTACTTCTGCATAAAATGCAGCAAAATCGAACCAATGAATCGCTTGCGCGACTGTGATTAAATCCGCTGAATGGTCGGCAAGCGGACAATGTTCGGCGCTAGCTTGCTCATAACGCACATTGTCTAAATTGGGTGCTTGTGCCAATTGCTCAGCACTCAGATCTGTCGCTAAAACCTGTTGAAAATAGGGTGCCAAACCTTTGGTAAATTGACCTGAACCTGCACCGCAGTCCCATGCCAGTTCACGCACGGCAACATGCTGCAAGATGCTATCGACGACTTCAGCAGAATAACTTGGACGTGCTTGTTGATACAGCGCACTCCCTGTAGAGAAAAGGTCTTTCATTGTAGAAATTCATTGGTTATTTTTTATCAGTTTAATCGAATTTTTAGGGTCGGAAACTAGCACTTAAGTCATAGCTTCAGCGATAAAATTTGAGCTTCAAATATTTACTCAATCACATGCTGTATATAAAAACTGGTCTGCGCAATCGGGCTTAATTGATCATTCATTTGATAATATTTCACATCATAGTGCCCTGGCTTCCAGCCAGCGACAGGACTAAAACTGACCCAATTCTGTTCACGCTGAGCACTAATCCGTTGAGGCATAAAAAACAGCACTTCTCCAGTAGATTGATCGCTCCAACGTACAAAAACCTGCTCATTATTCGGAGTTTTTCCTAAAGTATCAAAGTGAGCAAACAACTGCTGCTCTGCATAAATGTCACGCGGCAGTACATTTTCAACCCCGTATTCTTGCTGTGCCATAACCGCGGCTCGTCCACTCATAGGCTCATGAGGATTATTTTTTGCATCAACAAATTCGCGTACAAGATGCTTCGCAAATTCGCGTTTGTTTTTTATTGCCGATAAATCATAGCTGGGAAAAGCTTGTTTTAAATATTGATCCAACTGTTGTGGTGTCGCCTGATCAATGACGGCATTCACCTGAGTCATTTGATTTTTAAGTTGCTGTTGTAATTCGATATTATTTTCAGACTGCTCAGGTATATTCTGCTGAAGGTTTTGAATAAACCTAATCCCTGTCTGATCTCTATTACTTTCTATAACTGTAGGATCATCAGATACAGTATTAGACGGGGCTATTAAATAGCCCAATCCAAAACAGACGAGTCCAATCAACATTGGCACAATGAATTTCATCAGCATTAATTACACGTAATCGTTTCAGTCACGTTATTCGCCAGCGTGATTTTCAAACTTCCATTTGTAAATAATGCCCCCTGATTCACTTCTTCTTTAGTTCGATTACTGCCTGACAATAATCTTAATCCTTCTGATGTACAGATTCCTGTCTGGGTATCATTTGTTAGCTTTAATACACAGCCTGCTGTTGTCACTTTATGGGTATTTGCTACAGGTTGAGTACATATTGCCGTGATCACATTTGTAGACGGTGTTTTAAGATCACACGCTGAACAATCTCGACTTGCACTACCGCATGCATTTGCTGCTTTTTCACTGCGGCAAATATAGGTTTGAGTACCAAAAGTAAATTCTTTTTCATAAGATGAATTAAAACTCCCACTGCTTCCACCACCACATGCTGTTAATAAAGCACTTGTCATTACAGTTAAAGCCATTAACATTTTGTTCATATGCATTGTCATACCTTTTATTTTTAAAAATTTTTTTAACTATTAGTCAAATTATATTCGGTAGATTGTAGCAGTTAAACTGTGCGAAATATCAACAACTAAAAAACAGCAGACGAAAAAAAACCTCAAACAATCGTTTGAGGTTTTTTTGAATATGGTGGCGAGACCCAGGATCGAACTGGGGACACACGGATTTTCAATCCGTTGCTCTACCTACTGAGCTATCACGCCGATGCGGTGTATTAAGCCGTATCTCAGTTAATTAGTCAATCATATTTATAAAAATATTTTTCGTATGCATATTTTTTAGGCAAAAAAAATCCCTGATGGGATCAGGGATTGATAAACTGAAAAATCAGTTTTGAATATGGTGGCGAGACCCAGGATCGAACTGGGGACACACGGATTTTCAATCCGTTGCTCTACCTACTGAGCTATCACGCCGATGGGGCGTATTAAACAATTTCAGTCTCATGGCGTCAAGCATCCGTTGCGATTTTTTATGCAAATGTTTATTTTTAAATCAATATTTCACATTATTTGCTTATTTTTTGAGTGATTTCAAATTTTCACAGCTGAAATCACTGTGACGACGATGTATTTATCCCAAAAAAAAGCAGCTCAATGGCTGCTTTATATTGGAGGGCAGGTTATTCTGCCGCAGTAATTTTTCCAATGTGTGCCAAACAGCGATGTATCGCGCCACAACCTGGTTCAAAAGTTTTCACCCCTTTTTCTTCTTCCATACGGGTGGCCTCACTGACTAAGCGCTCTGCAACACCACGCCCACGATTTGCAGGGTGTACCACAATATATTCAAGGGTTTTGCTTTCACCTTGGCCTGTACACCAAATCGCGCCAATCAATTTTGTATTAAATTCTGCAGTATAAACTAAGGTATACTGAGCTAAGTTCTGCTCAAGTTGTTCAATCGCATCGGAACCGTCGCTAAACTCAGGGCTGGTGTCATACAGTCGCTCAAGCTGGCTGCGCACTTCATCATTTTCCAAAGAAGTATAGGCATGTACGGTAATAGGCATTGATAAACCCTCCTGAGCAATCTAATATGCGGTGACTTTTCGTCACAGCGAAAATATTTTTACATCAATCATTTTGACGTATTTGAGGAACGTGTCTATGACAGATCGTATCAGTGAAGTGGTAAGAAACACCAACGAAACCAAAATTCGAGTTCGTGTGAATCTTGATGGTACTGGTCAAGGCACTTTAAACACTGGTGTTCCATTTTTAGATCATATGATTGATCAAATCAAGCGACATGGTCTGTTTGATATTGATATTCATTGTGATGGCGATCTTGAAATTGACGATCATCATACTGTAGAAGACTGTGGGATTACACTGGGTCAAGCTTTTGCTCAAGCACTGGGCAATAAAAAAGGTTTACGTCGCTACGGTCACTTCTATGCGCCACTTGATGAATCACTGAGTCGTGTTGTGGTAGATTTATCTGGCCGTCCGGGTCTTTGGATGGATATTCCATTCACTCGCGCGCGCATCGGGACTTTTGATGTGGATCTTTTCTCTGAATTTTTCCAAGGTTTTGTGAACCATGCGTTAATGACGCTGCACATCGACAACCTAAAAGGTAAAAACAGCCACCACCAAATTGAAAGCGTATTTAAAGCCTTTGCCCGTGCATTACGTATGGCGTGTGAAGTTGACCCGCGTGCCGAAAATACTGTTGCGTCTACCAAAGGAACATTGTAATGACCCGTATTGCCCTTCTTGACTATGGCATGGGAAATCTTCACTCAGCAGCAAAAGCCCTCGAACACGTGGGCGCAACTGTTGATGTCACCAATGATCCTAAGCTGATTGCACAAGCAGATAAAATTGTGTTCCCCGGTGTGGGAGCAATGCGTGACTGTATTCAAGGCATGCATGATGCAGGCATTGATGAAGTTGTCCGTAAAGCGGCATTTAATAAACCTGTGCTTGCGATCTGTGTCGGTATGCAGGCCCTAATGCAGCATTCCGAAGAAAATGGCGGTGCAGATGCATTGGGTATTTTTGAAGGTTCGGTTAAACGCTTTCCTGATGTAGAGGGATTAAAAGTGCCGCACATGGGCTGGAACCAAGTGCATCAGGCAGACCCTAGCCACCCGATGTGGAAAAACATTGAGCAAGATGCACGTTTCTATTTCGTACATAGCTTCTATGTAGAGCCGCAAGATTCAAGCATTGTCGCTGCAACCTGTGACTATGGTTTGGAATTCTGTACCGCAATTCACAAGGAAAACTTGTTTGCGACACAATTTCACCCAGAAAAAAGTCATACAGCCGGTCTGCAATTGCTGAAAAACTTTGTGGAATGGGATATTTAAAATTCCTTCACCGCAAAAAAGCCCGCTCCTTGTGGGCTTTTTTGTACAGTTTATTTTTCATCCTTTTATTTTCTACATATTCATTTTAGAATTTGCCTACTTATAAAAATACCAACGCCTAGGAATAATAATGAATACCTTCACATCTGACTCACCGACCCAAGCCAGTGGTCGCTTTAGCCGTCGCGCATATCTTGCATGGAATCTACTTCTCGGCATTATTTTTACGCTAATTGCTGTTGTGGTCGGCCTGCTCATACCCGGTGCGCAAAATGCGCTGACTGAGGGTGCTATGTCAACGCCACTCATGATTATTTTCTTTATCATGTATGCCATCGTCATTTATTACAGCGTCATTTTCTTAATCCGTCGTTTACATGACCGAGACCATTCAGGATGGCTTGCACTGCTGATCTTAGTTCCTGTAGTGAATATATTGTTTGCGCTCTATGTGTTATTTGCACCGGGTAATAGCGGTAGTAATAGCTTTGGACAACCACGCCCGACCAAAGGCTGGGAAACAGTGCTGGCTGTTTTGTATATCGTGGTGTTTATAGTCGGGATACTTGCTGCGATCATGATTCCGTCTTACCAAAACTAAGTGATCCGCTCTCAACAAGCCACGATTCAACAACAATAATGATAAATCATTAGATGCCGCCTAGATCGCTCTAAACAGCAATACATCTACTCAAACAAGCTCACACAAGTGGGCTTTTTTTGTACTTTACCTTTATAATCAACGCGCTTTTTTGGTACAGGATCAAATCCTGTACTTTTTCACATTTTTATGTCGTTTTTAGCTCAATTTTTGCGGCTAAAAATGAATGATAACAATACTTTTTACGATAATTTAAGATCATTTAATATGAATAATTCACCCAATATTAACTCTGGCTGGAACCGTGACGGTCGCTTTAATCGCATGTCATTTATCGGTTGGAATGTCTTCTATGGCCTCATGCTAAGCATACTGATGCTGCTGATTGTCAGCATGATGCCCAATACTCTCAATGCCCTAATAGCTCACGCTGAAAATCCAATGACGCAAGTGATTGGATTTATCCTAAATGTTTTAATGCTGATCCCTTTGATGATTTTTTCAGTGCGTCGTTTGTATGACTTTAATCTCTCAGGCTGGTTTGCACTCTTAGAGCTGATTCCGTTGCTCAATATCGTCATGTGCATTGCGCTGATGCTCATCCCCGGGTCTGCAAATGCCAATCAATATGGTGAGCCACGTGCATCCAAAACATGGGAGGTGGTTCTCGCCTTTCTCTTTATCGGTTTATTCTTACTGATCTTGGTAAATGTATTATTTACTGCGCGTTTTCTATTTTAAGTCGTCACTGACTTTAAGTCTCTTGGTCACTGTGTTTAAGTACCCTCGTCACTGTCATAGCAACGCGCTATGACAGGCCGATGAGTCAATCGCTCATGCTCAACGCCACATCTCGGTATTTGCATTTCCGACCTAAACGCTCTAGGCTGCAACAACAAGCCTTTGAATTGAATCACAATGACTGATGCTCTACTGACACCTATTTTGCCAACAAAAGAACAGATTAAAGATTTTCCATTGTTCCAAAATTTAGTGCCAGAGCAGATCCATGTCATTCACAATGCAGAACAATGCCAACACTGGGCCGATGAATTGCAGACGACTGCCTTATTCGGTTTCGACTCTGAATCTAAGCCGACTTTTCGTAAAGGTGAGGTCTCTACCGGTCCACATTTAATCCAACTTGCGACGGCGCAACAGGCGTGGTTGTTTCAAATGAACGAATGCACTTGGGATTTTTTAAGACCAATCTTGAGTAATCGGGATCAAATTAAAGTAGGTTTTGGCTTAAAAAATGATGCGCATTTATTTCGTAAAAAAGGCATCGAACTGAATAGTGTCTTGGAACTCTCCAAGTGCTTTGCTTCTTTTGGCTTAACCCAACCCGTCGGTTTAAAAAATGCCATGGCACTGCTTTTTCTTGTAAATTTTCCAAAATCTAAATCGGTCAGCACCTCCAATTGGGCCAAAAAGCGCATAAGTCCGGAGCAAATTCGTTATGCCGCTGCCGATGCTTATGCCCCTGTTTTGGTCTTTGAAGAATTATTACAACGTGGCTTATTACCTAAAACCATTCCCAATACCTCCCTCAAACTAAGAATTCGTCCGCACATGAAATTATAAACCCTTAATTATTTTAATGATTTAAATTATATTCAGCGATGTAACCGCTCTGTAACTGGATATTGCCCCAATCTATGGCATGACCAAGTGCAAAGGTCGGCTGAAGAGTGCCAATGAATTTGCAGTTTATTTGCACTAGAGATTTAAACAGTACGTTATTGCCTTAAAAACAGCCGCAGCACAGCCTAAAAACGATAAAATCGCCCCATTTAAACACATTTATACCTTTGATTTAGCTCATTTTAATTACATTAATATACATTTATATTTTTTATTTAACTAGGGTTTTGATCTCTCTGAGTTTTGTAGCAGAATTACATGACTTATCTCATTCTTTCTATGCTTTCATAATTTATTTTCATCAATCTCCTTTTGCTAAAACAAATCTGCCAAATACATAACACATCATAATTTAAAAGCTTGGAGAACCTGACATGTTGAACTTATTTACAGGAAAAATCAGCGGTGTACTCAGCCTGACTTTACAAGGAATCAGTAAAGCGATTGGACTGGTTTTAAATACTGTTTTGGATACTGTAGACAGCGTTTTAGAGACCGTGAGTAGCTTAACAGCCCCCTTAACGGATGCACTGACTGAGCTTCCACTCATTGGGGGGACCATCGAAAAAGTACTGGCAGTTGAAAATCAGTTGATCGGCACTTTAGGCGATGGCTTACATGCGGTAGCCGATCAACTCGCGACAGGTGATCTTCTCGGCGGTGTACAGACCGCTCTCAATGGCATAACTGGTGTGGTCGGTCAAACTGTGACTGAAGTTGCAGGTTTGGTTGATCATCTCAGTGGGGGGCTGCACCAATCACAGACGCACTTTCTGACCTGCCATTGCTGGGCGGTCTATTGGATGCAGTAGGCGAAACTACAGGCAATTTAACAGGCTTGTTGGCTGAAACGGGCGGCTATGTAGCCAGTATTGATCCTACCGAATTATTAACAGCTGTCCTGAATGCTCCTTTAACAAGTGTAGGTGGTGTCGTGCAAGATGTTTCAGGCACTTTAGATGCCTTACTGGATGACATTGCACCGATTACATCGATTGCCACTGAACTTCCTGTGGTCGGTGATCTTGTTCAAGTGGTCGGTGAAAGTACCACAGTCCTCAATCATGGCTTGTACGATGTCGGTAGCTTACTTCAGTCCGTAAACAGCGATTTATTACAAACAACCGCTTATATTTAATGACTCAAAACGCTAATACACAGCGCATTTTTATAGATCAAGAATAAAATCCAATCCTTTATTCGCACTAGCCTGACACATGTCAGGCTTTTTTAATTCATCAATTCTGATATTAGCATTTAGTGAATAGCCGTTTATTTGATAAGATTAGGCACAAATTCATTCTTAATTTGATTGAGCAAGGAGCGAAAGCATGCTGATCATCCCTGCAATTGACCTGAAAGATGGCAAATGTGTCCGTTTAAAACAAGGTCGTATGGAAGACGATACCGTATTTTCTGACGATCCAGTGGCAACTGCACAGCATTGGGTAAATGAAGGCGCGCGTCGCTTACATTTGGTAGATTTAAACGGTGCTTTCGCTGGTACACCGATTCATAAGCCTGTGGTTGAAGCGATTGCTAAAGCACAGCCTGAATTGCCAATTCAAATTGGTGGTGGTATCCGCTCTCTTGAAACCATTGAACACTACCTTGATGCAGGCGTATCGTTTGTCATCATTGGTACAAAAGCGGTAAAAGAGCCTGAATTTGTTGAAGAAGCGTGCAAAAAATTTGCAGGCCATATCATTGTTGGTATCGATGCCATGAACGGCATGGTGGCAACAGATGGTTGGGCAAATGTCACAGACGTGAAAGCTACTGATTTGGCAAAACGCTTTGCAGATGCTGGCGTATCAAGCATTGTCTACACCGACATCGCACGTGATGGCATGATGCAAGGTGTGAACGTTGAACAAACCGTTAACCTTGCAACGTATTCAGGCTTACCTGTTATTGCATCGGGTGGCGTGACCAACCTTGACGACGTGCGTAACTTAAAAGGCCAACCGGGTATTTTAGGTGCGATTACCGGTCGTGCAATTTATGAAGGCACATTGAACCTTCGTGAAGCTCAATTACTGCTTGATCAACAAAGCTTGTAATTTTCCCGAGCAGAAAAGAGGTCTTCGGGCCTCTTTTTTTATTTCTCCTCTTCAAACAATCAAATACACATGTCAACCGTCCAATCTGCTTGGAAAGCCAAGTTTCCGCAGCTCGCACTCATCCTGATTACCATGATTTGGGGCGCCAGTTTTATCACCGTGCAATACGGTTTAAATTTTAGCAGTCCAGTGCTGTTTGTCGGTCTACGTTTTGCCGCAGCTACACTGGCTGTGAGTCTGTTATCGCTCAAATATCTTAGACATTTTTCTCAATACGATGTCATTGCGGGCGCAAGTATTGGCGCGGTAATTGCGATCGGCTATGCGACGCAAACAGTCGGCTTGCAAAGCATCAGCAGCAGCGAATCGGCTTTTTTAACTGCGCTGTATGTACCGCTGGTTCCGATTTTTATGTGGCTCTGTTTTCGGCATAAACCACATGTGATGACATGGCTAGGTGTAAGTTTGGCTTTTGTCGGTTTGGTCTTTTTAACGGGTAATGGTTTTGGCGCTATTCAGCTCAATTTTGGACAAATCATTACGCTGCTCGGGTCGATTGCCATTGCCTTTGAAATTATCTTGATCAGTTATTTTGCACCCCGCGTCAATCTGCGCAGAGTGACGGTTCTACAGTTGGCATTTGCCTCTCTGTTCTGTTTCTGCTTCGCTCCACTGGTGGGTGAAACCACTTTGCCAACATTTGAATGGCCATTAATCGCTGTACTCTGCGGATTGGGGCTGGCCAGCGCCGTAATTCAACTGGTGATGAACTGGGCGCAGCGCATGGTCGATTCTGCACAGGCAGCAATCATCTATGCAGGTGAACCGGTTTGGGCCGCTATCATTGGGCGGCTTGCAGGTGAACGCTTAACACCGCTCGCTCTCATTGGCGGACTGTGTGTGGTGCTCGGTGTGATTGTGAGTGAATGGCGGCCGAAATGGTTAAAGAAACGCTAATTTCAGCTTCCTCTCTTAAATCAAAAAAGCGGCCCATACAGCCGCTTTTTTGATGCCAAGATTTTTATGCCAAAAAGTTCTGAACTCGCATTAGTCATACATCGGTCTGTTGTCATTGACACGGATTAAACCTTTAATCGCGCGATACACAATCCATAACCAAGACAGTCCGATCACCGTGACGCAGAAGGTACTCGCTCCCAGTGCCACACCCGCAAAGGCATTGGCATTATTGCCAGTAAAGAACAGAAAAATAAAAGGCACGAAAGCAATGATATTCCAAATGAGATACCACCAAAACGTACGGATCTGCCAAGTAAAATGGCTTTCAAAAATCGTACCACGCACATCACTGCGTTTGACGTAATTGATAATCAGCGCGAGGACCGCAAGCAAGCCGGCAGAAAAAATCGCCACAATATAAAGAATATACAAAATAATCGTGAGCAGGCGGTTTGGATCTTTATCAATAGAATAATTCATTTCGCTCTCCGTCATGATGATTTTGCGGATCGTTCCACCCTAAATATGTAGGATATTAAATGGTGAAATTAGCCATAAAATCAGTAATATGTTAAAGGCTATAGTACAGAAATATATTTTTCGAAACGGTTCTTTTTGTGTTTTATGCCGCAAACGTTGCTGAGCCAGCCATGCCGCTGGCCACCCACCTAAAAAAGACAAAAGATGCAGTGTATTTTCTGGCACGCGTCGATTCCCCATTTGCGCAGCTTCTTTATCCTGCGCATAGAACCAATAGGTCAGGACATTGATAATACTCACAAAAAGCAGCACCATGCCACTGAGTAAACCCGCCACAGACAAGCCCGCCAAGGCGAGGATATACATAATGCACAAGATTTGCATCGGCTCTGCCTGACGCGGCATCTGCACCACATTTTTTTTATTGGGACGTTGTGCAGCTTTGGTTTGTGAGGCTTTTAAATAATGCACTTGCTGCGCACGAAAGCGTCCGCGTTCGTCTAAGATCACAGCATAATCCAACGCGCAGCCCACGATTGGTCGTGGGCCGGGACGGGAAAAGTCTTTAATGTGCAAAAATACGCGATCTTTGGTGCTATCGTTCGGTTGAATGAAGCCGTAGCCCTTATCATCAAACCATTCTACTAAGCGTCCTTGATCACGCATGCTTTTCCCTCTCGTTGTTTTTAAAATTTATGCTGTGACGAATTTTAATCGTTCAATCAGCATATTACGCATTTCAGCAGGGTTTTTCTGCAAAATATCATCACCTGTACGGCCTTCTGCCGCATTTTTCTGTGCCACCTGTAAACGCATCATCCAGAAACGACCTGCAGCCATTGCCAAATATAACTCTAGACATGATTTTTCATCTGCGGTTAATGGGCGCACGCTTTCATAGGCATTTAAAAAGGCAATGGCTTTGTCTTCATTCAAATGCACATCCGGATATTCAGTACAAAAGTCATTTAAAGTAATAGCAATATCAAACAAGAGTTCGTCTTTATTTAACTCATAAAAGTCTAAAATGCCGTTGAGTTGATCGCCTTCAAATAGAGTATTGTCACGGAACAGATCAGAATGAATAAAACCGGTAGGACGGTCTGGATACATCGCCGTTAAGATGTCATATAAGCCCAACAGATTGTTAAGTAACGTGGTATCTGCTTCATTTAATATTGGACGAATATCACGTGAAACTTGTAACCAATAAGCATGATCACGATATTCTGCACGTTCCAAAGGGAAATCTTGTAAAGCCACATGCATTTTCGCTTGGGCTACAGCAATCGCTTCTGCTTGCGCTAAGCTCGCAGGCATGGGATGTTGACCTTGCATGCGTGGCGCAATCTGTGCAGGTTTATCCTTTAAGCTATGAATCGCTTTACCCGAATGATTCAGCGGTACAGGCACAGCTAGACCAGCCTGCCCCAAATGTTCAAGTACAGGGACCAGTTCCCCTGCACCTTGCTCGTCCATCTCTTCAAAAACAGTTAATACATACTGCGTGCCATTTTCGCAAACAATAAAATAGTTGGTATTTTGAATACCGCCTTGAATCGGAATCAGGTCAATCACCTCCAGTCCATAAGGTGCTGCAAAATCCTGAACTTCCTTTAAAGTCAAAGTGGTATAAACCGACATAGAAAACCTGCGAAAAAACTTACATATTTTTGATAGAATAACCGCTCCGACTACTAAGGTGTAGCATCTAAGTCGCGAAGTTTCATAATCGGCTGTTATTTTTGGAAAAAATTATGCTTGCTAAACGTATTATTCCTTGCCTCGACGTGGACAACGGTCGTGTAGTGAAAGGTGTTCAATTTCTTGATATTCGTGATGCAGGCGATCCAGTTGAAGTTGCACGCCGTTATAACGAACAAGGTGCGGACGAAATTACCTTCTTAGACATTACCGCAACCTCAAATGGTCGTGATACCACTTACCGTACGGTAGAGCGTATGGCTGAGTCTGTATTTGTGCCATTAACAGTCGGTGGTGGCGTGCGTAAAGTAGAAGATATCCGCCTGTTATTAAATGCGGGTGCGGACAAAGTTTCGATTAACTCTGCGGCTATTTATAACCCTGAATTTGTACAAGAAGCCTCTCAGCGTTTTGGCGCACAGTGTATTGTGGTTGCTATTGATGCAAAAAAAACTGGCGACAATAAATGGGAAATTTTCACCCACGGTGGTCGTAAAGAAACCGGTATCGATGCCATCGAATGGGCAGTAAAAATGGCGGACTTCGGTGCAGGTGAATTACTCATCACCTCGATGGATGCTGACGGAACCAAAGCCGGTTATGACCTTGAACTGATGCGTAACATCAATGACCGTGTGACCATTCCAACCATTGCTTCTGGTGGTGTCGGTAATCTCCAACATTTGGCCGATGGCATTTTAAAAGGTGGCGCAGATGCGGTGCTTGCAGCCTCTATTTTCCACTTTGGTCAACACACCATTCCTGAAGCGAAAAAATATCTTGCAGAACAAGGCATTGAAATGCGTCTTTAATTGATTCGTTTTCAATGAGGATTGAAAAAGAGCGATGATTCGCTCTTTTTTTGCTTTGGTGTTTTTGATGCAACGCCATGGAGTTGTAGCAGCGAATCGTCAATTTAATTCATCCACTATAGACATAAAAAAAGGAGCCTTGTCGGCTCCTATAAACCAAGAAAAACTACAGCACTTGGTCTGATACTTAAAACAAATGAAAAAATATACATAGCAACTTCATCAATCAACTCGTCGTGTACAAGCCTTTTGATGATTTAAATATAGGGCATTTGCACTGCATTTGATTGACAGTAGATTCATAATTTGTTGACAAATTGCGACAACTCAATTGGGTAGAAAAGCTTGTTGTCACAACGTACAACGCTTTCACATTAGACCGTTTCAAGAAGTGCAACTGGCTTTTCACGCTCAGCGACCCACTTTGCAGGAAATACCCGATTGACCCAGTGTGACAATGGTTTCGCAATCGCTGTCGGTAGTAACACACCCAATGGGTTCTGTTCCTGTAATTTTGCCGAGGAGATCACTCGAGTCCCTAAAATATAATCAAACCACGGCTTAGTCACACACCAATTGGCATCCTGATTTGAGTTCATATGGTGGTCATAGTGCCATGGAATCTTTTTCATCGCCCACTCTGGCTCAAGATGTGCGCGACGATGGATATAATAATAATTCCCTGCGCAATACAGCACAGACAAACTCATTCCTTTGGAAATGGGATAAAACAGCGGGACAAATACCGCTGAAACTGCCACCAGTGACAATATTTCATTTTTCGTGCGCCAGTTCTGTACACCTTCAACATAGCCATGATCATGAAAATCTGTTTTTCGAACTTCACGATGATGTTCCCAATGTGATTTCATGCTTTTCGGTACTGGACTAAAACGTGGCTTGCCTGACCGATGTGTCCCATGCAAAACATATTTATGCGCGACCCATTCAAAGGCATTGGCGACGACCAACCCTGCAATAAAACCTTTTAACATGACCAATATCTCCTTTTCTTAGCTCCACTATAGGTAATGAAGAGGGCTAGATATTGACCGTTTTTTTTAATATTATTGACAAAACACGACAAAATTTAGAATTAAAAAAATATGCAACAACTCAAGGACTATACAGGATCGGTCTATGGAGGACTGGGCCATTTGCTCTATGCTTATCACCAAGCTCAAGGCATTGCTATTCCTGAAAAACTGAATAAAGTTCAAAACTTAGAACGTTTTGATTATGCCGTTTGGCGTGATTTATTGATGGATTTAGATCAAAAGATCCAAAAGCCAGCGCTGGGTTTAGAAATTGCAGAACATGTGCAACCCAAACATATTGGCATCATTGCGTATATTGCCCTGTCCTGTGAAAACTTAGGCGAAGCGCTGCTCCGCTACCATGATTTTCATCGCTTAATCTTCGATGGTAGTCCATTGCTGATTGATATTCAAAATGATTTTTTCTCGATCGGTTGGAATGATTTACCCATGAATATGGCCAATCAATTGACCGATGAAATTGCGATTGCCTTAATGCTGCAGTTTCTAAAATTATTCATGCGTTTTGAAGATATCAATTTACACGAAGTGCATTTTCATAATCCTGCACCGAAAAATGTCGCTCAGTATGAACAATATTTTCGCTGTAAAGTTCGATTTTCCCAAGAAAAGTCGAAGGTTATTATTCCCATTCAAGAACTGTCTCGCCCCTTTTCCCAAGGCGATCAGACCTTACAAAAACTGTTAATGCAACAGGCACAGTCTTTATTGGAAAAGCTGCCGAATACCACGCAAATCGACCAACGCTTACAGCAAGCCATCTTAATGGGTTTACAAAAAAATCAGTTCCAAATTGAACATGTCGCTACTCAACTGAATCTGTCCGTCCGACAATTACAACGCCATTTACAACAACAAGGCAGCACCTATCAGCAACGTATGCAGGAGGTCCGCTGCATGATGGCAGAAGAATTTTTAAGAGACCCGCATTTAAGTTTGCAGGAAATTGCTCTACTGCTGGGTTATTCAGAACAGAGTGCGTTTCAACGCGCTTTTAAACAATGGCGAAACTTGACCCCACAGCAATGGCGCTTATCGCAAATTGAAGCAGTAAGTTAAAAATGTGACACAGTTATCATTTTATATATTGTGATTTTCAGCAAAATCCATTAAATCTATGCATATTCGATAAATGAATAAATATTTAGCAGAACTGATCGGTACATTTTGGCTGGTCTTTGGTGGTTGTGGTAGTGCGGTCTTGGCTGCGGCCTTTCCTGAACTTGGCATTGGCTTCGCAGGCGTGGCACTGGCCTTCGGTTTAACGGTGTTAACGGCTGCTTATGCGCTGGGTCATATCTCAGGGGGACATTTTAACCCTGCCGTGAGTATCGGCTTGTGGGCCGATGGTCGTTTTGAAGCCAAAGAACTAGCACCCTATATTATTTCTCAATTGCTGGGTGCAACCCTCGCCGCATTTATTCTATTCATCATTGTACAAGGTCAGGCCGGATTTACAGGAGTCGGCGGTTTTGCCACCAATGGCTATGGTGAATTATCTCCAGGTAAATACTCTATGCTCTCAGCGTTAGTCATTGAAATTGTGCTGACGGCTGGCTTCCTGATTGTGATCATGGGAGCAACGGATAAACGTGCTCCTGCCGGATTTGCCCCAATTGCGATTGGTCTTGCGCTTACATTGATCCATCTGATCAGCATTCCCATCACTAATACTTCGGTCAACCCAGCGCGTAGTATGGGTGTGGCATTCTTTGCTGAAACTGCTGCGCTATCACAAGTTTGGCTATTTTGGGTAGCCCCAATCATTGGCGCGGTGATTGGTGCGGTCATCTATAAACTGATGGCAAAAGACGCATAAATAGAAAAATACGCCACAAAAAAAGCTCACAATCTGTGAGCTTTTTTCATTCATCCCGAATTGAGTTTTGCTTCCTTCGACAGCCGGTGAAACAACATTAAAGAAATGGATTTTCCACTTCGTTGTCTTCACCGCCCTGCACTATTTTTTCAGCTAAGTTGGTATCCGCCTCAAGCGTTGTCACCACATCATTGAAAAATGCCTGTAAAGCTTTCGCTGCAGCTAAACCTGCTTGGTCTTTCGTCACCTGTAAGTTGCCATAAATATTAATTCGATCTTGGCCATTTTCTAGTGTTAAGTCATGAATTGCATGCGACGCAGTGTCATTTTCAAATGCTTTGAACATGATGGATATCCTTCTTTTTTGTTGTAGTGATGCAGCAATAGAAATACGTGAAAAAGATTTCAACTGCAAGCAATGATCCTCTTCATCGCTCGCAGTTCAGCGCTATTATCTACTCAATTATTTCAAAATCTGTAGCAGATATTGCAGAATTTCTTCAATCAATTGTTTGACCAAGGCATCTTGATTGTTGTCATTTTCACTGCTTGCCATGGATGTCTCTCCCACAGAACCACCACTCGATTTAAACTCTTTTTGCAAACTTAAAATCTTGTCTTCTGCGACATCTGCAGCACACTGGCTTTCAGCATCCCAATGCAAATAAGCGATATCTTGATTTGCTTTTACTTGGGTGGCTTTGAGTGGCAAACGGTAGGTATTACGCTTTTGGTCTTCAGTTAATTCTGGAAAGAAATTAATTCCAGTCAGTTCTTCTAGCGCACAAATACTCATGACTTTGACTGTCGGTGCCGTATCACGCAAGGTATTGTCCGCATAGTACACGCCTGCAACACCTTTTTTCGGCAAATAGATCGCCTTATAAGTAGCGGTCGGCACGATGACCCCTTGCCCGATGGTTTTTAATTTTTTCGCACTATATACCGGCCCCGTTACCACATAGACATCTTGCTTTTGTTTGGTCACTATCGCCCGTGTGGCTTCTTCTAACTCACGCCACACTTGCTGATTATTTTTTGGAGCTTGCGGCACCATATTGGCCAAAGAAAAACTATCTAACTGCGCAGCTTTATTGGGCATATCGGCATTTGGCGCCATGTGTCCACGGTCATAGCCTGAAGATTTATAGTCTGACAGCAAAGCCCGATATTCAGACGGCACGCGAGTCTCTTCATGAAAGTTATCTTCACGCGGAATTTTTTGACTCAGGCGTGCGGGGGTTAATGCTTCTGCAACCCAAAGCGGTGTCTTGGATATCCCTGAATACATGACATTAAAGCCATTAAAACACAGTGGAAAACTGTTTTTATGTAGGCTTTCACGGACCAAATAAGGTGGCACTTCACGGTAAAACTGGTCCAAACAGGCGCTATTTGAAGTGCTGCTCATAGAAACAAGTTGTTGAATTTTTTCTTGCCCGAAAGCAATAGCAAAGCTTCCTGTTGCCACCAGACCCAACAGCACTTTTATGCCATTTTGCCCAAATAACTGTGAAAGTGGATTTGCTGAATTGCGTTTCTTTTTGACCATGACTTACAACAATGACTTTTAAAAGGACTATTTTTCCGCAGCTTAGCAAGGGTGCATATTTTAGTACACTTTTCTTTTTTAATTTGCTTAACAATCACACAAATATTGTTTAACAAAGCAGCAGTTGATGTAACTTTATGTCGCAGTTGTGCAGTTCTTTATAGGAGGTCATGAAGCAGTTGCGTATGTTTCATTGAATTCGCCTCAAGAATTATGACAAGGTAAAAATACGAAAAATTGCGATAAAAATATACGGAGTGATTATGCATTCTAAAATTTTAGGTTTAGGTTTAATTTCAGGTTTAATGAGCGCAGCAGCATTTGCAGAGCCGCCGATTCAACCCGGTGACACTTTAGAAAGCTTGTCTAAAGTCAGAATTGTGACCACTGTGAATGGTCAACCCGGTTCTATTCAGGACTTGGTATCAAGTGGTCAAGTTCAATTGCTTGAAGCACCTGCCGGACAAGTCAATGCCGCTGCAACAGAACAGCCCTTAAACCCTGAACAGGCTCAGGCAAACCAAATCGATCCGAATGCCCCTGCAGTCCCTGCAAATGCTGAACAAGCCGTGACTGAAGCGGAAAATGCACTCGCAAATGAACAACAAAGTGTAGCTGCTGCACCTACAGAGCAGTCCGTTCCAACTGAACAAACAGCAGTGGCCAATACACCTGAAGCCGCGGTAACTGAAGCACCTGTGGAAACAGCACAGCAAGCACCTGAAGCCGTATCAGCGGATAACAACGCTGCACCCGTCATTGCCTCTTCTGCAGAAGCGCCAGTGAATGCCGATAGCGCATCGGCTGCATTGCCTGAAGCTCCTCAAGCACAACAAGATGCTTTTATGGCAGCACCTGAGACTCAAAGTGTAAATCCTGCAGATGCATCAATTCAAGCCAACCCAGAAGCACCTGTTGCTGACGAAGCCATCCAAGCTGCGCCTGAAGCCTCTGCAGATGTAGACGCGACAATCAACTAATCAGCGTATTTTCAAGGATCAAATAACGCAACATCTTCATTCTGTTGTTTTGCTCGCATACTCCTCCCAGGAAAAAGCAACAGAATGATCTCTATGTCTTTGGACTAAAAAGTTTAATTATTACAGATAAAAAAAAGCCAGAATTGATCTGGCTTTTTCGTGTCTAACTTTTAAATCTATGCCTAAAAGTTCAATCTACGTCTTAAATTTCAATCTGACTGCCCAACTCAACCACACGGTTGGTTGGAATTTGATAAAAATCGCTGACTGGACTGGTATTTCGCTGCATAGAGATAAACAGCTTTTCTCGCCAAGGTGCCATGCCTTCACCCAAGGTATGAATAATACGGTCTCTGGAAATAAAGAAACTGATTTGCATTAAATCAAATTCAAATCCCAATTCACGATACGCATGCTCCAAAGCGGCAGGAATATTCGGCTGATCTTTAAACCCATAAAACATCGTGATTCGATAGAATCGATCATCTAGTTTTTCCGTGATCACCCGCTCATTTTCGGGTACAAATGGCACATCTCGGGTGTTGACCGTAACCATAATATTGCGTTCATGCAGAACTTTGTTGTGCTTGATATTATGTAACATAGCATGAGGCACGATCTCAGGCGTTCCTGTCAAGAATACGGCATCACCTGGAACAAACTTGGTTTCACTACCCATGCTAACACTGCGAATAAACAGGTCAATAGGCAAAGCATCTTTACCGAGCCGATTGAGCACCAATGCCCGTCCATCTTTCCACGTCATTAAAATCGTAAACAATACCGCACCAATCAGGATTGGAACCCAACCGCCCGCTGCGATTTTTAATGATGTCGATGCAACAAAAATCAAATCAATCAATAAAAATGGAACTGCAAAAATCGCCACTTTCCAAACCGGCCAACGCCATAAACCATAAGCTAAAACTGAGATCAAAATCGTACCGCAGAGCATGGTCATGGTCACAGCTACGCCGTACGCACTGGCCAAATTCGCACTGTTTTCAAACAGCAAGATCAAGATCAGCACCGAGATAAACAATGCCCAGTTAATAAATGGTAAATAAATCTGACCACGTTCAACTTCAGAGGTATGTTTCACTGTCAAACGCGGCAAGTAACGCAATTGAATCGCCTGATTGACCATAGAGAATACCCCTGTGATCACCGCTTGAGAGGCAATCACCGCGGCCGCAGTTGCCAAAGCAATCATTGGATACAGTGCCCATTCAGGAATCAGCATATAGAATGGATTGGCTAAAGCTTCAGGATTACGCAGTAGCAAAGCACCTTGACCCGCATAGTTCAACAGCAAGCACGGCATCACCACAATAAACCATGCCAAGCGGATTGGGAGTCGGCCAAAATGTCCCATATCGGCATAGATTGCCTCACCACCCGTCATCGTCAAGATAACCGCACCCATAGTCAAAAATGCAACATAAGGCTGCTGTACCACAAAATTGAAAGCCCAATGCGGACTGATCATGGTCAACACAAATGGCGTTTGCGAAATACTCCATAATCCAAATCCGCCAATGGATAAAAACCACATGAGCGTCAATGGACCAAAGAATTTACCCATCGTGCCTGTGCCATGGCGTTGCACTAAAAATAGCCCCGCCAAAATACCAATCGATAAGGGTTGCAGCCATTGGTTAAACATCGGCGTCGCAATACTTAAACCTTCAATCGCAGATAACACGGAGATTGCGGGGGTAATGATCCCATCACCAAAGAACAAAGATGCCCCAATAAAGCCAAGGGCGATCAGGTAGATTTTTTTGTTTTCGGCAATTCGTGTGGTTCGTAGATTCAAGGCCAACAGCGACATAATACCGCCCTCGCCATTGTTATCTGCACGCATGATGATGCTGACGTATTTAAAACTAATCGTCAGCATGATGCACCAGAAAATCAGGGACAGAATACCCAGCACAGACGCTTCGCTAATCGCCAAGTGTGCTGTGAGGAAACATTGGCGCAGCGCATATAACGGGCTCGTCCCAATGTCTCCGAATACTACGCCCAAAGCTGCCAAGGTGATGGCAGGCAATGCGGCTTTTTGTGCAGTACTTTGCATATAATTGTCTTCAATTTAGACAGGATTTTTGCGAATCATAGCACCGCTCAAGATGTTTTTGTCTAATTCAATTGTTTCTCTTGGCAGAATATATTTTTTTCGCTATTATCCACCGCGCAAAAGGTGAAGTGTCCGAGTGGCTGAAGGAGCACGCCTGGAAAGTGTGTAAACGTTTATAGCGTTTCGAGGGTTCGAATCCCTCTTTCACCGCCAGAATAAACTGCAATGCCAAGCAGAACGAAGGTCTAAATTAATAAAATTTAGGCCTTTTTTAATTTTATTGTTCTCAATATTAAATATCCCCCCTAATTGATCTTCTATTTGTTTAGCTCAATAACTTCACAGTATTTGAGTCCTGATTGATGGATTTAAATCACACGTTTTTTTCCTAATGCATGACTTATGGATATTTTATTGGCAGCAAGAAAGACACGTTTATTTACAAATACAAATTTTATATTCTAAAGACAATTCCTTAAGCCTATGCTAAAAATAAATCATCCTCTCAATATAAGTGCTATTCAAAAAATTATTCATTAATTTAAACATCATAGAACTGAAACGCGATTACGGTACTTTTTACTTGATCAACGAAAAACTTAAAAAAACACCTTTCATATATCACTGCTATTCCGGAGAGAACATGAATAACAGCCAGAATTATGTTAAGCAGATCAAGAACGCCAAACGTGGTGGCTATACCCCAACCCTTGCCAAAGATATCAATAAACATAAAATTCAAAAAGCACAGCGTCTGATTGACGAATGGCGAAAGCTCGCCAATGAACTCCGCCCCCAAATGCAACTGGAGATGGCATATACACTTGAAGAATGCGCACAGGATCTAGACCAAATTTTAAGAATGAAATAGCACACAACGTTCATCCATCCTATTTTTTCGCCCACATCTTGTGGGCGAAATATTACCTAATTTTATTTCTCTGGTTTTTAGAGCCAAACATCGGTCGAATACTGAATAAATCAAACGTATAAATTACATTCGATTTGCTGTTTTTTTAACTTGCGCCGCTTCAAAAAATCTGTAGAATGCATTCCACAACGCCGGCATAGCTCAGTTGGTAGAGCAACTGACTTGTAATCAGTAGGTCCACAGTTCGAATCCGTGTGCCGGCACCATTTCTTAGCCTCGCTTTTTTAGTGAGGCTTTGATGTTTTTAGAGCCGCTCTTTTATGGCTTCCTCGCGCTAATCTGCACATAACGAATCAGTCCGTCTCGATACAACTTTTCGCACAATTTTGCCGTCATCTTGATTTTGAATTGATCCACATGACTCAGGCTCATCTGACTTTGTTGTTCTTGAATATAATCGGCAAAACCCTGAAATACGAATTCGCTGATATCTTCGATCTGGATATTTTCGAAACCTGCCTGTTGCACTTGGTGTTGTAAATTTTGCTTTGAATTTAAATTTTTCAAATTCACATCTGCTGCTTTCAACAGACTTTGATATTTCAGTCGCTGTAATGAATTTAAATTCAAAAACGCATCGGACAACATTAAATAGTGAAAAGCAAAGCGCCCTTTTGAATTCAAAACATCAACGACTGATAAAAGCAATGAATTCAAATCACTATGATAAGCCGCATCAATACACAGCACCGCATCCATAGCGTTTTGTGGATAAATATTTTTTAAATTCAAAAATGTATCTTGCTGGATTTTAATCTTTGAATTTAAATTTTTTTGGATTTTTTCCACACATGCGGTTTGCAATTCGACTGCGGATAAGTTTTGAATTTGAAAATGTTCCATCCAAAAAACCAAGCTCGCACCCTGCCCACAACCGAGGTCTAAAACACGATCTGTAGATTTTAATTGAATGGATTCGGCAAGATGGAAAGCGAGTTTTTGACAGGCCGCAGGATAGGATGATTTTGCATCATCCCAATAGCCCAAATTGCTCCAAGCAAGTTCCGCATCATCTCCGAGTAGTCGACTGTTAATCGCATATTTATGGCTAGGGATGTGCTGACGAATTGCTTGAAGCCATTTCATGTTAGTAACCGAGTTGAGGGGCTACCTCCACTTTAGGTTTTAAACCCACAAACGGCAATGGTGCACCAAAAATTTCTGCAATATGCATAGCAGACGTTACCGCAGACTCTAAAATCGGCAGACCGTCACAAGACCATGAACCACAGAAGAAGACTTTACGTTCAGGGGATAAATGTCGTTGCTGTAACTCTTTATTCAGCGCCACGGTATGTGAATCCACCACTGCACGTGTCAAACTGACCGAAGAGATCACTTTTTTAGGATCAATCGGTGTCACTGGCTGCCAAGTTTGGAACACAGGGGTTTTACCCACCAAGCTCGGCTCAATGGAGTTGAGCCATACGGTAAATTGCTGACGGGTAAATTTACGGTCCATCATATAACTTAGTACAGACCAATCTTTACGCTTCGGTGGCATCACGGTTTGATCAGTGTGAATCACCAATTGACCTTGCTCAAATTTAAATTTCTTTAAGAGCTCAATATCGTCAGCAAACTGGGTTGAATCTAAAAATTCTTCCGTTTTGGTGGTTGGTGTCGCGACTACCACACGATCGAATAGATGATGTGCTCCGGCCTCAGTTTCCACCAAGACCTTATCGTTTTGCTCGTGCACTTTGGTAATTGCCGTACCACTTTGAATATTTAAACCTTCAATCAGCTTATCAACCAACGCAGGTGTACCACCTTGGATACGCAACAAGGCATCGCCATTGGTCAATTGACGCAAGAAAATCAACAACGGTTTCGCAGGCCATTCCCCAATCGTTTTCGGGTTACAGGTGCAAATGGTATACAACACAGGCATGACCGCACCATGCCAAAATACTTCTTCAATTTCATTTTTATTAATGAACTCGGCAAGCGTGATGTCCTGATTTTTTGATTTAAAAAATCGAGTGATCGCGGCTTTAAGTTGCAACATTCCTTTGACTAAACGCCAGCCATATTGTTGTAAGCCTTTACGGTTATTAATAATTGGGAAATTACCAATACGGCTACGACTGGTGGTCAACCACGTTTCTGTACGATCTTCAAATAGCCAACTGCATGCCATATAGGTACGGACTGGGAAAGTTTTAATCCCTAAATGGGTCGCCAAACTTAAGGTATTTTTCCAGAGGTGTGGATTCATCACACGCAAAGGGGCATCGATCAAGCCGCCTTCAAACTCAGTGCTGTGGCTATCCATACCACGACCCGGCAGAGCTTCGAAAATTGTAATGTTATGCCCTGCGTCTTTAAGAATTCTTGCGGTAGCCAGCCCAGCCATGCCACTACCGATGACTGCAATTTCCAATTTTCTTTTCCATCTATAAAACACAGTTTAAAAGTATGACTGATCAGAAGTTAAAAATAGCTATTAAAAAATACCAGATTCGCACTTTTTGTATGGATTTCAGTGCAGCCGTTTTTAAGTTAAATTTACAAATATTTACAGTCAAAAAGCACATAATTTAAGCTTTGTTTTTTAAACATATTTTTCTTTAAAATTTTAATTACCCTATAAAACCAAACAATTAAATTAACCATTTTTATAACTTTCGGTTTACTTTAAAGCCAAGTCTCGCTAAGATGCGCCACATAAGAAAGTGATAAATTCATCACAATTTATAAAAAGTAAAATGATATTTAAATCATGACAACTATAAATACTACAGAGCTCAATAAAAAAGCCTCTGACTGTTCAGAGGCTTTTTTTTCGGCTATTTCAATGTCATGAATTTCGCTTAAGCTTCATGCGCTAGCGCAATTTCACCAAATTTTCCGTTATTGAAATCATCAAAGGCTTGAATAATTTCAGCTTTGCTATTCATCACAAATGGGCCATAACCTTGAATCGGCTCATTTAGTGGCTCACCGCTAAGTAACAGAAATTGTGTGTCCTGCAACGCTTGTAGCTGAATGGCGATATCATCTTTGGCAAACATGACCATCGAACTGTCTTGAACTTTATGGCTTTCATTCACCACAACCTCACCCTTCAAGACCACCAAAATGGTGTTATGCCCTTCAGGTACATGTAAGGTGGTTTCATATTGAGCTTTCAATTCACCATCCCAGACATTCACTGGACTAAAGGTTTGTGCAGGCCCAAGGTGACCACCCATTTCACCAGCAATCACCCGAATATGCCCTGCACCTTCATCCATGTCTATGCGAGGAATATCTTGGCGTGTGATCGCTTGATAACGAGGCTGGGTCATTTTGTCTTTTGCCGGTAAATTCACCCACAATTGAACCATTTCAAAAAGACCACCTGCTTGAGCAAATTCAGGCGAATGAAATTCTTCATGCACCAGACCCGACCCTGCGGTCATCCATTGCACATCGCCTGTTTGAATTGTGCCGCCACCACCACTTGAGTCCTTATGAGTCACTTCACCGCTGTAGGCGATAGTCACCGTTTCAAAACCACGATGTGGATGTGAACCTACACCATGCCGTGCAGTGGTGGGATCGAACTGATAAGGTGCCGCATAATCCAAAAGCAAAAATGGGCTAATCGCCTGACCTAGACGATCATAGGAAAATAAGCTTTTGACTGGAAAACCATCGCCCACCCAGTGCATTTGCTGATTACGATAAACACCAATTACTTTTTTCATTTCTTAGCTCCTATATTCATACGATAGGATGAACATAGCGCTTATTTTAAGCTTTGAAATACTTACTGACCATCTTCCAGATAGCATTCTATATCTCAAAATTAGAACAATACTCAGACATAAAATCTGCACCTCACTCAAAACCAAGCATTAATTTCGAAATTCTAAGCTTTAAGTCATATACAACGATGAATTATCCCAATTTTATGATTGAGCTTCTCATTTAAACCCATTTCATTGTCTCATTTTTACAACTATTCTAAATCTAGTTAACACGCAGATTTCATCTGATCCTGCGTAGTTGCAAACAGGAAAGAGGACAATAAAATGGGGCAAACCTTACGTTCGTTTAGACAAAGATAATGCCGCGGTACTTTTAGTTGACCATCAAACAGGTCTACTTTCATTGGTTCGCGACATTGATCCAGATAAATTTAAAAATAATGTGCTCGCACTGGCTGCAGCCGCAAAATATTTTAATCTTCCAACGATTCTCACCACCAGTTTTGAACAAGGTCCAAACGGTCCATTGGTTCCAGAACTCAAAGAGATGTTCCCTGACGCACCTTATATTGCACGCCCAGGTCAAATTAATGCTTGGGACAATGAAGACTTTGTGAAAGCCGTCAAAGCAACAGGCAAAAAGCAATTGATTATTGCCGGTGTAGTGACTGAGGTTTGTGTTGCATTTCCAACCTTGTCTGCTTTAGAAGAAGACTTTGACGTCTTTGTGGTGACCGATGCTTCAGGTACATTCAACCATTTAACCCGTGACTCAGCTTGGCAACGTATGACGCAAGCGGGTGCGCAGCTTATGACGTGGTTTGGTACCGCGTGTGAATTACACCGCGACTGGCGTAATGATATTGAAGGTTTAGGTGCGCTTTTCGGCAACCATATTCCAGACTACCGCAACCTCATCAACAGCTATACGCAAAATACTGAAAAGAAATAATCCTTCAGTAGTAAAAAGCGGCTCCGAGCCGCTTTTTTTATACCTGATATATAAATTGACGTATGATGATTTGAATTGAAATAATTTTTCACTGCATAAGGTGATCCATGCATTCATTTGATGACTATTACTACTTTTACTTGGTGGTGAAACATGGCGGTTTTAGCGCTGCAAGTGAAGCATCGAATATTACAAAATCAAAATTAAGCCGACGCATTTTAGATCTCGAAGCCAAATATAATGTCACCCTTATTCAGCGTTCTACCCGACACTTTAAGGTCACGACATTAGGCCAAGAATTGTATGAAGAATGCATAAAAGTAATCGAACAAGTTGAATGTGCGCATCAGGTGCTCCTGAAGCAAAAAAGTGAACTTGAAGGCTTGGTTAAAATTAGTTGTCCACCGGTCATGATGGAACATCAAATTCGCCCCTTGTTAAATCAATTTTTAAAAGATCATCCCAAAGTTCAGGTCGAACTTGAGCTGTCTAGCCGCCGTGTAGATGTCTTGCATGACGACATTGATTTAGCGATTCGTACCAATTTTAGTAAAAATGAAGACTCGAGCATTATTGTACGTGACGTGATTAAAACCGTGCATTGCTTAGTGATTAGTCCTGAACTTTTACAAGGACGCGAGTTAAAGCATATTTTCGAATTGACAGAATTTCCGAGTATCGTTTTGGGTACACAGAAAAACCGCTATCAATGGCATTTGCATCATACGGGACAGCAAGAGCAGATTGAAATTGCCTTACAACCTCGGATTAAAAGCAATGACTTAGCCGG
Organism: Acinetobacter sp. YH16056_T; assembly: GCF_024605895.1. Classification (NCBI taxonomy): domain Bacteria; kingdom Pseudomonadati; phylum Pseudomonadota; class Gammaproteobacteria; order Moraxellales; family Moraxellaceae; genus Acinetobacter; species Acinetobacter sp. YH16056_T. The sequence continues at coordinate 3,096,732 of NZ_CP094545.1, forward strand.
TGCTTATTATGCGGTACTCGATGGTTTAGGCATCGCAGACTTACCGTATTTAACGGTACAAGCAGATATTGAGGCAGGTCGTTTAATTCACCTCTTCCCCGAATGGTGCTCAAATGTCGGTACGGTACAATTGGTATATGCTTCGCGAAAAGGTCAGCGCCTAGTCATGGAAAGATTAATTGACTATTTAGTCGCTGGAATTCGTGACTATGCTCCGGAGCTTGATGGCTATTTAGTTTAATGTTCTAGACCACAAAAAAGCCAGAACTGAGTTCTGGCTTTTTTAAATCTACGGTTGGATCACTAAATTAGATTTTACCCACTAGGTCGATCGATGGTGCAAGCGTCGCTTCACCTTCTTTCCATTTTGCAGGACATACTTCACCTGGGTGTGCATGTACATATTGAGCAGCTTTTACTTTACGCATCAATTCAGAAGCATTACGGCCGATACCACCTGCGTTGATTTCAACGATTTGGATTTTACCTTCAGGGTCGATCACGAAAGTACCACGGTCAGCAAGACCATCCGCTTCAATTAAAACATCAAAGTTTTTCGCAAGTGTCCAAGTTGGATCGCCAACCATTGGGTATTCGATTTTCTTAATTTCTTCAGAAGAATCGTGCCAAGCTTTATGCGTGAAGTGTGTATCAGTAGATACTGAATAAATTTCTACGCCCATTTTTTTGAATTCAGCATAGTGATCAGCAAGATCGCCTAATTCTGTTGGACATACAAAAGTAAAGTCAGCAGGATAGAAAAACACCACAGACCATTTACCGTAGAAGTCTTTTTCTGAAACTTCAATAAATTGACCGTCTTGGTAAGCGGTAGCGTTAAATGGTTTTACTTCAGTATTAATTAAACTCATTTGATATTCCTCTAACTCATTTCAGGGATTGCTTATCTGTTGAAGCTAGAATACGACTTATCAAATCATAGGTAAAACCGAACTTTTTTATAAAAACTATCGGATTTTTAGATTTATTATTTAAATCAATCTTTGCCTTTCCATCGAGCAAACCAATCAATTTCAATGAGAGCAAGGCTTTATATCCATACAGAGGGCCTGCCAAGCAGCCTGTATAAACTGTTGTTTATAGTGTGATGGTGGCGTTTTGACTTTATGTGATAACCATGCCCGACAATAATTTTCCGTTGCCCCTAAGACCAATGACATCATTAATTCTTTGGGTAAATGCTCAATCAAATGCCAATCGGGTTGTGCGGTCAACCAATCCAGTAGTGCGCTATTGCGTTGCAAATTATGTTTTTTTAACTCGGCTTGTAGCGTTTCCTTACGCATACTAAACCCTGCCGCATACAAGAATCCTGCAAAATCTGGATAGGCTTCGACCCAGTCTATATACGAGCACAAAATGGCTTGAATGCCTTCCTGCAGCGATTGGGCCTGTGTCAATGCATCTGCCCTTTTCACAAATTGATCTTGCAACGCCGCAAAATACAATGCCGCCACTAAACCATCTTTATTTTTAAAATGATGGTAAATCGCGCCAACACTGGTCTCTGCACGGTCTCTCACATGTTCAATCGTCGTCGTTTCAATCCCTTGCTCTAAAAAACATGCAAGGGCTTCTCCTAAGATCTGCCGTTTAAGTTCCGCTCGGCGACCACTGTAAATTCGTTGCAATAATGCTTGATTTGACGACATCGATACCTTCCCTTTGATCGGGTCATTTTAAAACAATGTTGGCTTTTTTTAATAGCTGTGACGTCATTTACGCCATTAACAGAACAATATTCTGTATTAGAATTATATTCTGAATAATGACGGATAATTAAGCATGAGCCAAGCATTAAAATTATGGAAGACCTTCCAAAACAAACCCGCAGGGAAATGGACTTTTTCAAAATTGCTGTGTTTGAAAGCACCGTATTTCAGCAGTATTTCGCCTGTTTTTGATGAATTAAAGCCCCAATACTGTGAACTACATATAAAAAAACAGCGCAGCGTGCTGAATCATATTGGCACTGTCCACGCGATTGCCATGTGTAATATGGCTGAATTGGCTGGCGGAACCATGACCGATGTGACCGTTCCGAGCAGCCATCGTTGGATTCCCAAAGGCATGACTGTGGAATATTTGAAAAAAGCCGATACAGATTTAACAGCCATTGCCACGCCTGTCGATGTTAATTTTACGTGGAATGCAGGGAGTGATTATTTGGTGAATGTCGTGGTGAACAACACACGTAATGAAGCAGTTTTTAAAGCCGTGATTACCATGTGGGTTTCTGAAAAAAAATAAGTCGTCGACTCAATTGCAAAATGAAACTGATCTTTCAAGATGAGACATGCGAAAAAAACCCTCAAGATTGAGGGCTTTTTTTGATGATGATCTACCGTTTTAAACGCTGTGTTTAAGGTTCATTAGAACGGTAAGTCATCATCTAAATCTGCTGCTGCAGGAGCCGGTGTCGGTGCAGGCTGTTGTTTTGGCGCAAAACCACCTGGGTTGTTATTGCCATAGCTATTGCCTTGAGCCGGTTGGTTATTGCCATAACCGCCTTGGTTTGAGCTATTACCGTAGCCACCTTGGTTTTGGTTATTGTTATAACCACCTTGTTGATTATTAAAACGAGGCTGACCAAAATCACCGCCTTGACCTTGTTCGCCTTGTTGGCGATTATTGTCAAGCATTTGCATTTGTTCACCACGAATTTCAGTCGTGTAACGCTCTTGACCGCCTTGATCTGTCCACTGACGAGTACGTAATGAACCTTCAATATAAACTTTAGAACCTTTGCGCAAATATTGCTGTGCAATTTCACCTAAGCGGTTATGTAACACAATACGGTGCCATTCTGTTTGCTCTTTACGTTCACCTGTATTTTTATCTGTCCATGAATCACTCGTTGCAATTGAGAACTGAGTGAGAGAACCACCATTTGGGAAAGTTTTTGTTTCAGGGTCACGACCCAAAGTACCAACTAAAATGACCTTATTTACACCACGCATCAGACGTATTCTTCCTATTTGTTTCTATTATTTACTTTATAAGAGTTATGGTTAAATGGCTACCTCTTTCCCTAACAAGTGCGTTAAATGTTGTCGCGCAGATTCATCCATCTGCTGCTTATCCACTTTTACATAAGCCACTTGCTGGTCAGACATCACCACAACTTCTTCAATACCACGAATTGCTAAAAGCTGAGAAGTCCATTCATCCGTTTCTTTATCTTCAGGCAAACTGAAAACCATAGACGATAAATAACGCGGCTGAGCCAACCCAAAACTAATGATCAACCATAAAATGGCTAGCCCTGTCAGGATGCCCCATCCCATTGCCGTATCATTTAGCAACAAAAGTTGCCCGCCAATCATACCACCAAAAAATGCCCCCAGAAACTGACTGCTGGCGTTCACCCCCATGGCAGTCGCTTTGGATTGAATTGGAGCTGCTTTCGATAACCATGACGGTAATAATGCCTCCATCACATTAAATGCGATAAAGAATAATCCTAAGCCAGTAAGCAGAATATATTTTGATTCGAAACCAAAAATTAAGATGCCCAATCCTAAAATAATGCCACCAATGGCGGTCAAGAAAATGCCGCGCATTTTGCGATATTTTTCCGCCAAAATAATACTTGGAAAGGCAAAAAACAGGCTCACGACCAAAAGCGGCAAATACACCAAACCATGTGAATGTAATGGAATATTGGCAAAGTCAATCAACTGAGACGGTACATAAATAAACATCGCGGTGAGCAGTAAATGCAATGAAAAGACTGAAACATGTAAACGATTTAGATCAGGCATTTTCAGTACTTGCTTTAACTGCGTCAGATAACCTTGTTGAAAATTTTTATGATGACGCGTTACTTTCGGTACCAATAGCAACATCGCAATCGCGGCAAGTCCCATGATGGTGGTCACCCAAAATAAACCCGAGATGCCGACTAAACCTGTGAGCCAAGGCCCAAGGCTGAACGCGACCACAAAGGACAAACCGATACTCATCCCCATCATGGCCATGGCTTTAGTACGCTGTTCTTCACGTGTGACATCGGCTAACAAAGCCATCACTACGGCAGATACAGCACCACCACCGGCAATCGCACGCCCGATAATTACGCCGTAGATGCTATCGGACATCGCCGCAATTGCACCGCCTAAAGCAAACAACAGCAGCCCGATCACCACCAACGGTTTACGGCTATAACGGTCTGCAATCAAACTAAACGGAATCTGTAAAATCGCTTGGGTCAACCCATAGACACCCACCGCTAAACCAATGAGTGCCGGTGTTGCCCCTGCATATTGCTGACCTGCCACAGAGAAAACAGGAATAATCATGAACAGCCCCAGCATACGTAAGGCGAAAATACTACTCAAAGCAAAAGTTGAGCGTCGTTCAAGAGCATTCATCATAGCTGGTTAAAAATTCATTAATCTTGGAATGGGATTATAGGACATTCAGCTTAAAGCGAAGCAGGATTTTTATTGATTTTAAATATCCTGATGATTGGACAAATAAAAAGCGCAGCTGACGCTGCGCTTTTTGGGAGATTTTAGGCAAATTTAAATTAGCCTAGACTTTCTTGACGCTTTTTATATTGAATTGAGGCAATCACAGCCCAAACAATAAATGCCACACCAATCAGACCCGTTACCACTTCAGGGACATGCAGACCTGTGCCACTCGCCAACATAATGAAGGCCAAAGCACCAATCGCATAATGCGCACCATGTTCAAGGAAGATATAAGCATCTAAGGTGCCTTTATCCACCAAGTATATGGTCATCGAACGCACGAACATAGCACCAATAGCAAGACCGAGCATAATGATTACCACATCAGAGGTAATCGCAAATGCACCAATCACACCATCAAAACTGAATGAGGCATCGAGTACTTCAAGGTAAAGGAAACCACCAAAACCTGCTTTGATCACGCCCGTCGGTACGCCATTTGCGTCATGTCCAACCGCATTACCGTTTTCATCAACTTCAGGTTCACCACCCAATAAATGACTCAGTACTTGGACACCGATATACACCACGATCCCCCAGATACCCGCCATCACTACCGCTAGACGAGAGGCTTCGGCCACGTTTGCTGCCATTACCAATAACGCAATTAGGGCAATAAACACGGACATCGCAGGAACGTTTGCAAGATTAGCTAAACGGCGCTCTAGCCAACGGAACCAATGGGTATCTTTCCCTTCATCTAAGAAGAAGTTCAGGAACACCAACAATAAGAAAGCACCACCAAAGGCCGCAATTTCTGCATGATGTGCCATCAATTTTGCAGAGTATTCAATTGGATTATTCAATGCCAATTGCACCACTTCCATAGCGCCCATGTCAGCCGTTACAGCAACAATGACGATTGGGAAAATCAAACGCATACCGAATACAGCAATCACGATCCCGACAGTTAAGAAAATCATTTTCCAGAAATGATCCCAACCACGGAGTACCGATGCATTCACTACAGCGTTATCAAATGACAATGATACTTCCATCACTGCCAAAATTACAGTAATGGTCAGTGCTGTCAGCATGGCTTGCACACCTGCATTTGGGCCATGATTCAGACCCCAATATGCAGAAATGGCAAGACACACGATTGTAAAGACGATTGAGAAACCAAAATGTTTCATCATGATAGATCGACCTATTCATTCAATAAGATTTCAAAATGAGGGAATACCCAGTTTGAAGCTAAGTTTATGGCGCAATTATGCCGCTTTTCAGGATTGAAACCAAAAATTATTCGTTACATTTTGAATAAACACTCTAAGATGGAGTCTCTCAATTACATCGCATCATGGTGTAGACCCGTCTTTCATTTTTAACGACAGGAATGTTCAATGCGTTTTTCTGAAGAAGTTTGGCAACGTAATACCGCGTTATATCAGCAGATACTCCATCTACCGTTTAATCAGGAATTGGCTCAGGGCGGCTTAAGCCGCGACGCCTTTTGTCACTTTGTCATTCAGGATGCCCATTATTTATTGGCCTATGGTCGTGCACTTGCAGTGTGTGCAGCCAAGGCATTTGATGCCGACGATGTGATTCAGTTTTCTGAAGCGGCAAAAATTGCCATCGTGGTGGAACGCAGTCTGCACAATGACTTTATGCAAGGTTTCAACATCAGCAAAGAACAGTTTGAAAATACTCCACTGACCCTTGCCTGTCATCATTACACTTCGTTTCTAACGGCAACAGCATGGTCAGAAAGTTACCCTGTGGTCCTTGCCTCACTCCTGCCTTGCTTTTGGATCTATGCGGAAGTCGGCAAAGCCATTGTCAGCCAATCTGTACCGAATAACCCTTACCAAGCATGGATCGATACCTACTCAGGTGAAGACTTCAATACTGCTGTGCAAAACGTGATTCAAACTATTGATCGAGTGGCGGCTCGCTGCGATGCAGATACACGTGAAAAAATGCATGCGGCTTATACGAACGGCGCAAAATTAGAATGGATGTTCTGGGACAGCGCGTATCAACAGCGGACATGGCCTGTAGAATAAACCTTTGATTTAAACTGTATAAAAAATTAAGGATCTAAAATTGCTTTTAGATCCTTTTTTAATATGGTTAGATTCGGTTTTTAGAATGACCATGCACGATCATTTCAGGCATTAGCGTTTAAAACGATACCATCCGAGAAAAATCCCCATCGCGATAATCACCAAAAAAATCGCAAAACGTGCTTCACGCAACTCACTGCGTGCTGCTTTGCGTTCCTGCATCTCTTCTGAATGAAATTGTGATTTGACCATCGGATCTAGTTGAGCAATAGCCAATAAATCTTTGGGCTTTTCACCTTTGCCTAAAATGAAATAAAGCCCTTTGACTTGCATTTCATTGAGTTTTCCCAGTTCAATATTCAGTTGAGTAGCTTGTGCATTATAGTCAGGCACCCAATCTTCTACGCGGGCATATACATGGGCACGACTAATATCAAAGATTGATGCATCCTGCACTTTCTTGCCAGTTTGATCTTCCAGTTGTTCACTCAAATCTGAGAATTGGGACAGTACATAGTCTTTTTTCTGTGCCAACTGTACACCATCAAAAGCATACTCTTGTATTTTTTGTGCAGGATTATTTTTCAACAATAAACCTTGCGGAACGACTTTAAAGTCCAGAACAGTATTGTCAGGGACTTGGTTGGTTTGCAGTACCATATAGACCACAGACCATAGCTGTTCATTTTGCCCGACCGCAGGCACGCTCACGCTATAACGCTGCTCGGCTACCGGGTCAATAAACTGTTCAAACGCGAGGATTTGACTGTCTTCAGCCCACAGGATTTGACTTGAAAACATGAGGCAGATGATCACCCAAAATTGTTTTAACATTATTTGCTCTTATCATGATTATTTGCTGTTCTGGCAGAATTATAATTAATTATTCAAATACTTACATTTTAAATCACACATTTAGTGATTGGAAATTCATCATAATTTAAAGCAAATCTATTGTTTTATAAATGATCTAGAACCGATAAAAAGTTAATCTGAAACAGCATCGATATAGGCTTTTGATGCTTACTGAAAACTCTGCCATGCATAAATCAAAACAGCCGCAGCAAGCACCCAACTCAAAGTTGCTACACTCAAACATGCCGTTAAGCTCAAACGTGTTGCGAGCAGGTACACCATCAATAAATAAATGAAATATGGGATGAGAGACCAGAGTCCAAACAGCGCAGTTTTTTGTAATGCGGCTGCACCCTGATCATTTGCCACAATTACATGAGCAATCAACGCAAAAGTCGGAAACAATGGAACCAAACCTGCAATATAAAACACCTTACTTTTAGACAGCAAAGCAATTAATACCACAACAAAGGCACCCATTAAGCTTTTGAGAAATAAGGACAACATGGCATTCTATGGTTTCGATAAAACTGCATTTTACGCCTTTTCTGCGATAGTCCTGAGATTTTCTAATGCATTTTTATGCGCATAGCACAGGAGATTTAAACGATGAACTTAAAACAGTCATAGTGCCGTGATCTTTATGCACCTTTACACCATAGGCTAGATGTAAAGCGCGCTTTTTGTTGCTCAGCCATTTGCTTAAACTGCGCTTGAACTTTTAAATCTTCAGCACTCATCAAATGTTGATTGTTTTCAACAATTGCCAAAACCAAATCAAACTGTTGAGGAATTTTTTCGCAAGCCAGATGCTTTTTTTCAGCTTCTGTTTTGGCTTGACCTAATTTTGCAATATACAGATCAATTTTTTCACTTTCGGTATTCAGCGCCAAAGTTGCTTGTTCTAAGCTGTCATAATTTTGCGCTTTCGGTGTTTGGTTCGGGGTACATGCACTCAAAAACACACTACACATCAATAAACCCATCACACCTAATGTTGGATTGAGATGAAGTTGCCATTTCATGTTAAAAGTCCTAGATTGCTGATTTGCGGATGTTTTAGGGCATCGGCACAGACAGCTATATTTTGATTCGGCCATTTTTCTCACAAAGTCACGCATAAATCTAGGTTTAAATTACACTTGAACATTTTTCATGCGCTATCATATATAGGTTTTTCGATGAATATTTTAGGACCCCTTGCATGAGCCAAAGCCATATCCGTATTCGAGGCGCACGTACCCATAACTTAAAAAATGTGTCACTCGATATTCCACGCGACAAGTTTGTGGTCATTACGGGTCTTTCTGGTTCAGGGAAGTCCTCTTTGGCTTTTGATACCTTGTATGCTGAAGGTCAACGTCGCTATGTTGAGTCCTTATCTGCCTATGCACGCCAATTCCTTTCGCAAATGGAAAAGCCCGAAGTTGACTCGATTGAAGGCTTAAGTCCCGCGATTGCCATTGAACAAAAATCAACCAGCCACAACCCACGCTCGACGGTGGGAACAATCACCGAAATTTACGACTATTTACGTCTACTCTATGCACGTGTCGGCACGCCGTATTGTCCTGAACATGACCTCCCGATGGTAGCTCAGACTGTGTCTGAAATGGTCGATACCGTCAAAGGTCTAGAAGAAGGTACGGCGCTTATGTTGCTTGCCCCTGTGGTCCGTGACCGTAAGGGTGAATACACCAACTTATTTGAACAATTACAAGGTCAGGGTTTCGTCCGTGCCCGTGTCGATGGTGAAGTTATTGATATCGACACACCACCCGAATTAGACAAAAAGAAAAAGCACACCATTGAAGTGGTGGTCGACCGTTTTAAAGTACGTGATGATCTTGGCAACCGGATTGCAGAAAGTTTTGAAACGGCTTTACGCATGGGCGGTGATATTGCCATTTTGTCGTGGATGAAAGGCGAACAAGAAGATCGCGTATTTTCTGCGAAACACTCTTGCCCTGAATGTGAACGTGCCGTTGGTGAACTTGAACCACGGCTATTTTCCTTCAACAATCCATTCGGTGCATGCCCTGTTTGTGATGGTTTAGGCACACGCAGCCATTTTAGTGCTGACAAATTGATTCCCAATAATGAAGTTTCGATTAGCCAAGGGGCAATCCGTGGTTGGGACCGTCAACGTCCGTATTACTACAGCATGATCCAAAAAGTTGCCGATCATTTTGGTTATTCTCTAGACACACCGTGGAATGAACTCGATGCCGAGACCAAAAAGAAATTCCTTTATGGTACAGGCAAGGAAAAAGTTGACCTCAGCTATATTGATGAACGTGGTCGTTCGCACAAACGTGTGCAAGCCTTTGAAGGGATTCTACCTCACCTAGAGCGTCGCTATCGTGAAACGGAGTCGAACTATGTGCGTGAGGATTTAGCACAGTATTTATCCAATGCCGCATGTGATGCTTGCGGTGGCTCACGTCTCAATGAAATTTCACGTCATGTTCGAGTTAAAGATAAAACCATCGCGCAAATCACCAAGATGTCGATTGGCGATGCTGAAAGCTATTATCAAGACCTCAACTTAAGTGGTGCCAAAGGCGAAATTGCTGACAAGATTTTCAAAGAGATTCGTGAACGTTTGCACTTCCTAGTCTCTGTCGGTTTGAACTATTTAAGTTTATCGCGTTCGGCAGAAACACTGTCGGGTGGTGAAGCTCAGCGTATTCGTTTGGCTTCGCAAATTGGCGCGGGCCTGATGGGCGTAATGTACGTGCTGGATGAACCCTCTATTGGTTTGCATCAGCGTGATAATGACCGCCTATTGGAAACCCTAGTACGTTTGCGTGACTTAGGTAATACCGTATTAGTTGTAGAACATGATGAAGATGCGATCCGTGCCGCCGACCATATTATTGATATTGGCCCCGGTGCAGGTGTGCATGGCGGTCATGTGATTGCCGAAGGGACGTATGATGAAATTTTGGCAAATCCAGATTCATTAACTGGTCAATATCTATCAGGAAAGCTCAGTATTGATGTGCCGAAAACACGCACACAACCGCCAAAACCTGAAGAGCAAATTAAGTTAATGGGCGCTGCGGGTCATAACCTGAAAAATGTCGATTTGACTATTCCTTTAGGTGTGATGACCTGTGTGACAGGTGTATCAGGTTCAGGTAAATCGACGCTGATTAACCGGACATTATTGCCGCTTGCAGCGACTCAATTGAATGGTGCAACCACATTAACGGCTGAGAAATTTGATTCGATTGATGGCTTACAGTTCCTCGATAAAGTCGTTGATATTGACCAAAGCCCAATCGGTCGTACACCACGTTCAAACCCTGCAACATATACCGGTTTGTTTACCCCTATTCGTGAACTGTTTGCGCAAACCCCTGAAGCCAAAGCACGTGGCTATGCTGCAGGTCGATTCTCGTTTAACGTGAAAGGCGGTCGCTGTGAGGCCTGTGAAGGCGACGGTATGATTAAGGTTGCAATGCACTTCTTACCTGATATGTATGTGCCTTGTGATGCCTGCCACGGCAAGCGCTATAACCGCGAAACGTTAGAAGTTGGCTATAAAGGTCGTAACATTTCTGATGTCTTAGAAATGACGGTTGAAGATGCGATGCATTTCTTCGATGCCATTCCTGTGATCCACCGTCGTTTGGAAACCTTGAACCAAGTGGGCTTGGGCTATATCCGTTTGGGTCAGTCTGCAACCACACTTTCAGGTGGTGAAGCGCAGCGTGTCAAATTGGCTCGTGAGTTGGCGAAGCGCGATACAGGCAAAACCTTGTATGTGCTTGATGAACCAACAACTGGTCTACACTTCCATGATATTGCCAAGTTGCTCGACATCCTGCATGAGCTGCGTAATAAGGGCAATACCATTGTAGTGATTGAGCATAACTTGGATGTGATTAAAACTGCCGATTGGATTGTGGACTTAGGCCCTGAAGGTGGTGCGGGTGGCGGTATGATTATTGCCGAAGGTACACCTGAAGTTGTTGCGAAGAATAAAGTGTCGCATACAGCGAAATTTTTAAAGCCGATGTTGAAATAAGATTCTCTTTCCTTTAAGTGCATGATAAAACGGTGATTCATTCACCGTTTTTTATTTATATGACTTTATTAGAGATAATTGATACAGCCGTAAAAATTGGTTTAGGAGCACTGATAACTGGCGTAATTACCTACTTAAATCAAAAGGCAAATATTTCAGCATCAGTAGCAAAAGATAACCTTCTATATAATCGTAATTTATTGACCAATATTTCCAAAGATCTCGAGGAAATAAATCATCTCGTTTTAAAAATTTGGGCAATTTTTGAATTTGAAACAAAACAATCTCAACCAGCTCTTAATGAGATTTCAGACAGACTTAAACCTCTAAGACACGCACTTTTTAATGACTTTAATTTACTTAGCAAAAATGAAGGTTTACTTCTTTTACATGGATATATTGAACAACAAGAAAAGCTAAGAATTTATGGCGAATTACTCAGAAAATTTAACGCTTATACACTTTGTAAAAATGGATCTATCAATGTTGAAACAACTGCTCAATATAGATTTGAAATTTTAGAAGCTAGAAAATCACTTTATACGAGCTTAAACAAAGCCATTTCTAAATAAATTCTTGTTCTTCACAACATTCAATCACATGACGGCGACATGGATGTCGCCCGTTTGACTGGGACAGCACGGATGTGCCCTCAGTCAAACAAAAGCATTTTGCCTACTTTTGTGCTTTCAAAAGTGGGAATCTCCTACGCAATGGAAACTCAGCCCCAATGCAAAGTGAGGACGTTTAGAAAGCATATTTTTTGAAAATAATCTTAACTAAATCCATCCACAAAATTCGTACCATCATTTTATACATTCAACAGCAACCGTTCGGACTTACCTTCAACCAAACAAAAGCATTTTGCTTATTTTTGTGCTTTCAAAAGTATGAATCTACTACGTAATGGAACTCAACCCCAATGCAAACTCAAAACTCAAAACTCAAAACTCAAAACTCAAAACTCAAAACTCAAAACTCAAAACTCAAAACTCAAAACTCAAAACTCAAAAAATTAACGTAAATAATGAAACACACCTAACTTATCCAACACATCCAACGTCAACTGCTTACGCTCCGCCACATCATCCCCTGCAGCCATCTGCATATTCAAACTAAACGCTGTAATCTTGCCATGACCATCATCTACCCAACCGGTATACCACCCAACTTGCGGCTCTACATCCATACCCCAACCACTTTTGGCATATAACTTCGCATCCCCACGGCTTTCAATATAAAGCATGTCTTTGACTTGCTTCTGTACAACAACATCAAAAGGCAAGGTTTGTGTGGCAAGTTGATAAGCAAATTGGACTTCTTGCTCGGGCGTGATTTTCAGCGGCCCGACCAACCAGAAGTTATCAACTTGCTGGCCAATATTACGATTTCCAAAACCTAACCGTTTAACTTCCTGTTGCATTAACGCCAAGCCAATTCGCCTTGCCAGTTCCTGATATACAGGAACCGCAGACGCTTGCATGGCTTCACCCAAAGTCAGGTCTTTTTCCCAAGTGGGAAACGCACGCTTTTCGCCATTCCATTTAAAAACTTCATTGGCTGTCGCCTTCTGATGCTGCAAACCAATTAAAGCATTTAACATTTTAAAGGTAGATGCAGGAATGTATTCAGTGTGGGCGCGCTGTAAGTCATTGCCATAATGGCTCATGCGCTGACCATCAAATGTGACAATTACCGCCTGTGTCTGTGCTTGATTAAATAAAGACGGAATTTCACTCACCCGTGAATTTGCTAAATTGGCTTGAGCGGTTTGTTTTAAGTGTTGAGATGAATCCAACATGCCTTCATTTGCTGTACATGCGGACAAACTCAGGACAGTCATCAACGATAGATATATTTTTTTCATTGCACTATTTTTATGGTATTTAAAGCCCATAGTATAAGATGAAGTTCAAATCTGAATTGTTTACTTTTCAACAGTCTTCTATCTGTTGCAAACTTAGCGCATCCACTATTTATTTTTAAACAAAACATCCTTATGATGACGCCTATCGTGGACTCAACAACGAATAATTTTTAATTTTTTAAATATAAAAGCATACTAACAATGAATAAATTTATCTTAAGTTTCAGCCTCTTATTATGTCCAATATATAGCTTTGCCGATGGCTATCTAAACGAATACATGGTGCTGTTTGTCTCACAAGAAGACCCCGATCTTAGCCCATGGAAAGATAAGCCGCAATGTAAAGCCCTCAGTACCCCGACTCAACACAAAGGAATCTTTGAAAATCAATATGTCTATGCCAATGGCAATGCCCTGACCACCATCTTTCTGAGTAATAGCAAAATTAAAAACGGTGAATGTGAACATTTAATTCACTTTCCAGATGGTATTCAAGGCTCAGGCGTATTTGAAAGTTTCTTCCCCAACGGCAAACCCCGTAGCCGCATTGCTTATAAAAATGGGGAGTACGAGGGCAAACTTGAGTTTTGGTTTGCCAATGGGATAAAAGAGCAAGAAAGTAGCATCATCAATGGTGAATCTCAGGGGGATTACAAAATTTGGCATCCGAATGGCCAACTGGCTTTTTCTCAAAATTATAAAAATGGTCTCGAAAATGGCCTGCGCCAACGCTGGTATAGCGATGGTAAACCATGGACTTATGCCAATTTTCAAAATAATAAACTGATTGGTGAGCTGAAAATGTGGTTTGAAAACGGCAAACTAGAACGCCAAGGTTATTATCGTAATGGCGTTCGTCATAACAGTTATAAAATTTGGTATGACAATGGGCAACCTGAAGCGGTGCTTCAGTACAATTTAGGCAAAATTACCCAAGCCCAGTGTTGGAATGTAGATGGTAGTCAAATGAACCAACAAGCCTGCAATAAATTATATAAAGATGAAGATTAATTCATTTGTCTGGCTAACTTTATGAATCTGCCAAGCTGCGTTTAGACTGAAACACGGTCACGCCCCGCAGCTTTGGCTTTAAATAATGCTTGGTCTGCGCGCTCTAATAAATCGATCCAGCTTTTGGCACCCACTGCAACACCAATACTCACCGTCACCATGAGATCTGCTTCGTCTTCTGCCAAATTGAAATTCACATGCTGAATATCATGCCGTATGGTTTCGGCAATGTGCTGGGCTTTGAGCATATCAATCCCCTCGATCAGGACTAAAAACTCATCTCCACCATATCGCACCACCAAGTCGGATGAACGAATATGTTGTCGTAATTGATTGGCAACATGTTGAATCACCAAATCGCCGACAATATGCCCATAGCGATCATTCACCTGTTTAAAGTGATCAATATCAATCACGATCAGTGCTGTATGTAAAAAGCCTGAATTTTGGCTGTCGCGAAATTTAATATATTCATCTAAGGCAAAACGATTGGCGACATTGGTGAGTGAGTCAGTATTGGCAATATGTTTAAGCTGAAATTCAAAGGCATCACGTTGTTCTAGCATATTTTCAATATGCTGAATGGCATCAAATAAACTGAGATAACCTACTTTGGCAGGTTCAATCACGCCTTGATCCATTTGTCGGTGCCGAGCCAGTTTAAATAACTGATTACGAGCACGAATTAAAGGTTCAAACACCCATTTCTTGGCATAGAACATCGTTAATAATGCAGTCAGTAATGACACGAGCGAGACAAAAAGCGTGAAAATCAATTTATTTCGCGCTTCACGTTGTTCATCCGCAGCTACTTTGAGACTGTAATCTAAAATATAACTTTGCAATTCCACCACTGTGACAAATTTATTGACCATTGCATCAGTGAGCTGGGTGCCATCCATGTGATAACGCTGATGTTGAAGAATTTTTT
Source organism: Acinetobacter sp. YH16056_T (assembly GCF_024605895.1). Taxonomy (NCBI): domain Bacteria; kingdom Pseudomonadati; phylum Pseudomonadota; class Gammaproteobacteria; order Moraxellales; family Moraxellaceae; genus Acinetobacter; species Acinetobacter sp. YH16056_T. The sequence continues at coordinate 3,111,943 of NZ_CP094545.1, forward strand.
GAGCCAAACCATCAATAATTGGCAAACCTTTATCTAAAAATTCCGTTCGTACCGCATGATGTAACTGTTTAAACTCGGGTGTTTTGTCATGTTCGGACTGCACGACATTGATCAATTCCCATAGATAGCGTGTTTGACGCTGGGTTTGTAAACTCCGCGCTAAATTTTGCTCTGGAATTTCCTGTTGAAATGATACCGCAGCCATAATATTTGATGCGACTCGTCCCGCCTGATCACGTAATTCTGCCAGTAATAAAATCAGCGTGTAATAATTCGATACACGGGTATCTTTACCATGTGAATGATTGACCAATTTCTGCATGGCAATATAGCTTTGATCCCAAGCTTGGAACATCGCCAAAATGGCATGATCCAATTTTTTAGCGTCACGCTGTTGTGTCGGCAGCGCAATATATTGATCGACCGTTTTGCGACCCTGCAACAAATATGGATATAAATTGGACTCTAACTGCTGGGCGATCGGTGCAAAGCCCGTTTCTTTTAAAACTTTCAGTGTATCTTGATATTGCCGATCAACGCCTTGACGATATTCAGCCAACTCAATAATTTTTTGCTCGCGCTGTTCACCTTGACTCGACATTGCACTGTTAGCTGGCGCACGTTCACGAGAAATTTGGTTGGTTAAATCTGCCACCATTTTTAGCATCTGAATTTCTTTCAGCGCTTGAGCATTTTTGAGGTAGTTTTGATAACTGCTCACAATCAGTGGAACACTAATAAATACGATAGACAAGACGATTACTAGCATCGCAAGTTGCAAGCGCTTACTAATATGCTCTGTTCGTAATGTTTCCATCTATTTTATGCCCCACACTTGTTGCATACCCCAACCCACTTATCAACTAAACGCGGGAATATTTAAATTAATGATCAATAATTTATTAATTTATAAAATGAACATTTATACAGCTAAATTCTATACAAATGTGTTGAATCTGTCACATTTTTATCATTTTAAAACGAGATAATTTGCTAAAAAACAGCAACATATTTGAAAGGAATAAATTTTTTTATGAACTTGCTTAAATAAATATTTACAATTGCAATAAATTGGTGCAGAATGCACCGTATTAGGGCACACTAAATTTCTTCCTCAGCAGAATATTTTAGTTTCCCGAAAATTTTGGCTAAAAAATCCTGATTTTCCATGAAAATCAGGATTTTTTTTGTCTGGACCTACTGAACTCGATGATAAATTCAATAATATATGCACCATAAAAGGGCATTTATTTTTATTCCATCTCCGTTTTATCTATAATCTTTGCGGTAAAGTTCCATTTTTAGACAAAAAAAAAAGCCCAACCTTGGGGAAAGCTGGGCGAATAAAAAACAAATGATGGAGAATCAGGGTCAAAGTCACACTTTTAAACTGTGTGACGACTCGATTGGCAAATTATGAATCAAATAAAACCTGATGTAAAGCCAAGTATTTCACAAGGATATTAAATTTATCACTAAGATATTCATTTAAGTGAAGTATACCTCAGATTTAAAACAAAAACGTCCATTTACTATGCAAATAAACAGTTTTTGCCCAACAATTCGGCAGTCAAAGCCGCAATTTATCGCTTCAAATGCGTGAAAAGCGTTAGAATTTACCCACTACAATAAATGTTATTTTGAATTAAAATAACAATAATAATTGTTATTTCAGATTGAAAAGTTGTGTATTTTTTCAAGTGTATTTTTTTAATTAAGAATTTAATCAAACTTACTTAATTGTTCTCAATGATTTTTTTTCAGTGACTTATTAGTTAGAGTAAAAACTGAATTTCTTATTATGAAATAAAGATCTGAGTCAGAGACTGAATAATAACCTTTAGGATCATTGACTTAATATATTGTTACAATACAATGCTCAATGTTTAATCCATTTGTAACAACTGGTAGAAAATCATGAAAAAACTCGGTTTAGCCACTGCTTTATTATTAGCCATGACCGGTGCTCAAGCTTACCAATTTGAAGTTCAAGGCCAAGCAGAATACATCGACACAACTACAAATGACAAAGATTTCATTGGTGGTGTTCAAGGTACTTACTACTTCAAAAATGTTGACTCTACAAAAGGTCCTTTAGCAGAAGCTGCATTCTTAAACCAAGCTTCTAACGTAGCTGTTGCTTACAACTACGGCGAAGTTGGTTCACAAGGTGTTGACGTAGTTGCTCATAACTTTGGTGCTAAAGCTGAAGCTTATGTTCCAACTAAAGTTGTTCCTGTATACGCTAGTGCTTCTTACAGCCACACTATCCTTGACAGCAAAAATGCAAACAACACTGATGACAACGGCGACCGTTATGCATTAGAAGTTGGTGCGCTTCCAACTCAAAACTTCTTAGTTGCTGTTGGTTACACTAGCGTTGCTGACCAAGCTGCTGTTGACGCGTTCAACGTTATGGGTAACGGTGTTGCTAAAGCTGTTGCTGAAGCTACAACTATTGGCCAAGACCAAGACGCAATCACTGCACGTGCTAAATATGTTGGCGCAATCGACGACACTAACATGGCAATTGGTTTCGAATCAGGCATCATCTACGGTGATGACACTGCTTACCAATTCAAAACTGATCTTTTCGTAACTCCTAAATTAAGCGTTGGTGCTTCTTACGCTGAATCTAGCTTTGCTGGTACTCCAGACTCAGCTTGGGGCGCGAACGTAAACTACTTCATCACTCCTGCTGTTGCAGTTGGTGCTAGCTATGTAAATGCTAATGCTGAAGAAATTGCGCTTGACACTCAAACTGTTGGCGTAAACGCTAAATTCCGTTTCTAATTCATATTAGATACTGAATACCAAAAAGGACGCATTTGCGTCCTTTTTTTTCCTGCCATTATTTGTCTTTGGGCTCATGGCGTTCCGGTAAATGGGCAATATATTGCAATGCAATTAAGCGTGAAACGATGAGAGCCAAATACATCACCCCACAGAACATTTGAAGCATAGCCAAGACCCGTGCAGGCGCACTCACAGGCATGAGATCCGACAAGCCCGTGGCAGACTGCAAACTAAAACTTAAAAATAATAAATCTAACCACGACTGCATGCCCGGCTCTGCAGAGTTCACAAAACTATCCGGATAAATCAGCTGACAAATACTATAGAGAAAAGCAAAACCCCATGCGATGAGGGTAAATACTGCCCCTGCTGCAAAAAGTTCATCTTTGGTTAAATAGCGATCGGCAAACATATAGCGTAATAAGCCATAGGCTGCACTAAAATACGCACAGGCTTCAAAACCATGCGCAATAATTTGAATATTCGGATGATTTACACCGAGCATAATCAAAGTAGAAAACAATACGGCGCAGCCAACAAAACTCAGTCCTAGAATCGTAAACATTGGAGTTTGGCGAATCACTTTGGCAATGATCAATAGTACCGACACCCCAAGTACCCAAATTAGCGCACGAAAAGACAGACTTTCTCGGGTAATCGCGGTTAAAACCAAGATCAGAAACTGCACCAGTAACAGCCATGCTGAGGGTAAAAGTCTAAAGCTTTTCCAAAAATCCACGAATCCTTGCATTATGTTCAATCTCTATATTTTTTTATCATGCGCTGAAATGATCAATCTGAAGCATCATCAACTGATTGATTTTAAATTAGCATGAAGCAAGTTTCTTCTACTGCAAAGATTTGTTGAGCGTGTCCTGAAAAACATCACATATGCCTACTGTTCTGCCTCAGTTTTTTTATCACCTATGAGCCTCAAAAAGCCTATTGTAAGTTTCAGCATTCAGGCGCACATTTAAAGAAATCTCCTGCGTGGTAGATTTCATTATGAAAAAACATCTCGTATTTGCTCCCCTCTGTCTGCTCATGCTCTCTGCCTGTACACAAAACAGTCCGCTCCTCAAAGGCCATGAAAATTATGTGGGGACTTGGCAAAACAACCACAGTGAATTAGTGATCAAATCGTCGGGCGAAGTGACGTATTACCATCAAGAACATACTGAAAAAAGTATTGCCAACCAAACCTTCAGTGGTGCTGAACAGTCGCGAATAAAAGCCCATTTGAGCAGTTTTGGTGATCAGAGCTTTAGCATCGGTCAGGATAATTTCTCTCAACAATTCACCATTCAGCGCTCGCCTTATCAAGATGATCAAGGCCATTGGAAAATGTCGATCAATGGAGAAAATTATACACGCAAATAGGACAGAGATTTGTCTACAAACCTCTGCGTCATATCATTCACTAAATATAAAAAAAGCCCCTTATTAGGGGCTTTTTAGGCGATTCAGATTAGTGATCTGAAGCACCAGAGATACCAATACCAGTTTGTGAACGTACATACTGTGCATCGAATGCTTTACGCTCAGCTTGTGCTTGTGCTGAATTATCAGTCACAGAGAACAACCAGCAGCAGATGAATGCCAATGGCATTGCAAAGATAGCAGGACCATTGAATGGGTTAATTGGTGTTTCAGAGATTGCGAATGTATCTACCCAAACTGCTTTAGATAAGATAATTAGAATCACGGCAGTTGCTAGACCAACCACACCACCAATCACCGCACCACGCGTCGTTAAACCTTTCCAGAACATCGACAATACAAGCACTGGGAAGTTTGCACATGCTGCTACAGAGAACGCCAAGCCAACCATGAATGCAACGTTTTGTTTCTCGAACAAGATACCTAAAATCATCGCGAAGATCGCAAGACCTAAAGTCGCGATTTTAGACATACGAAGTTCAGATTCTGGCGTTGTTTGACCTTTCTTGAATACGTTTGCATACAAGTCATGTGAAATAGCTGAAGCACCAGACAATGTTAGACCTGCAACAACTGCAAGAATCGTTGCGAATGCCACCGCTGAAATGAAGCCCATGAACAAGTCACCGCCCAATGCATCAGACAAGTGAACCGCTGCCATGTTGTTACCACCAACAAGTTCTAACTTGCCAGTTACCGCCATTTTCGCTACATCAAGAAATTGTGGGTTGTTCGATACATAAAGGATCGCACCAAAACCGATGATGAAAGTCAGTAGGTAGAAGTAACCAATAAAGCCTGTAGCAACAACTACTGATTTACGCGCTTCTTTGGCATCTTTTACTGTGAAGAAACGCATTAAGATGTGTGGTAGACCTGCTGTACCGAACATCAATGCAAGACCTAGAGAGATCGCATCAATTGGGTTTGCAGCCAATTTACCTGGACCCATAATGTTTGCAGCTTCAGCTAAAGATACGTCATGTACTTTAGAGAAAACTTGGATCGATTGAGTGAACATTTCAGAGAAGCTGAAGCCCACGCCCTTCATGACCATGAATGCCATGAACGTTGCGCCAGAAAGTAGCATCACTGCTTTAATGATCTGTACCCAAGTCGTTGCCAACATACCGCCGAAGATTACATAAGCCATCATCAGTAGACCAACGATCACAACCGCAATGTTGTAATTCAAACCGAATAGTAGTTTAATCAACTGACCTGCACCCACCATCTGTGCAATCAGGTAGAACGCTACAACCACAAGCGAGCTTACTGCTGCAAGGGTACGGACAGGTTTCTCAGCCAGACGGAACGATACAACGTCAGATAAGTTGAATTTACCTAAGTTACGCAGACGCTCTGCTACTAAGAACAATACAATTGGCCAACCCACCATAAAGCCCAATGAATACAGCAAGCCATCAAAGCCTGAACTGAATACCATTGCGGAAATACCGAGGAACGATGCTGCTGACATATAGTCACCGGCAATCGCTAGACCATTTTGGAAACCTGAAATACCACCACCAGCAGTATAGAAATCTGCAGTGTTCGTGGTTTGTTTTGCAGCCCATTTAGTAATTAGCAGCGTAAAACCTACAAAGATGGCAAACATGATAATTGCGTGCCAGTTGGTCGCTTGCTGCTGTGCTTCACCTAAATCTGGTCCTGCCATTGCCATGCTTGACATGAGCAGAGCGGGAGCCGCCAGTGCTGTTGCTTTCAATGAATTCCATTTCATCTTAGTGAAGTCCTTTTTCTTGAGTAATTGCTTCTACTTCACGCATTGCTTCTTCGTTTAATGCATCTAATTTATTATTTGCAATGTACGAATACACACCACAGAGCAGGAATGACAATACAATAATGCTCAAACCTAATGGCATACCAATCGTGGTTACACCACCACTCACGGATTGCATCAAGAACTCTTTGTTATAGCCCACAAGTAGCATGAAGCCGACATAGACCACCAACATGATGATCGTCAAAGTCCAGCTCAACTTACTTTTACGGCTAACCATTTCCTTAAATTTTGGATTCTGTAGAATTTGTTCTACCTGTCTCTCATCCATAATGTTCTCCTTACGCCGAACCTTGGCGCGCAATTTTCTAATTCGAATTATTTCGAAGCTAAACTTACCAATGTTCCTTATCTCTTGTAATTTAGACTTTGGTCGTTAAATTTTGAGCAATAACCTCCCTAAGCCTATGGATGCGTTATCATTAAGCGAGAATTAATATGCTGCAGGCTCTATGAATAGTTGGCTTATCGTCGGGGTATTGGCCCTTTACATCGCATTACTCTTTGTATGTGCATTCTTTGGTGAAAAGCATGCCAGCAGGCTCAGTACTCGCGGCAGAATGCTTCTCTTTAGTCTAACTTTAGGGGTTTACTGTTCATCTTGGACGTTTTATGGCGCAACAGGTGCCGCGGTTCGTGAGGGCATTATTTTCCTGCCGATCTATCTAGGACCGCTGCTATTTGTTGCGCTCGGCTATGATATTTGGCGACGTTTAGGCCGTGTCCGTCAGCATCATGCCATTTCATCGATTGCCGACTTTGTAGCAGCACGATATGGTAAAAGTGGCCCCTTAGCGTCATTAGTCACGATCCTTGCCGTGATTGCCATTATTCCCTATTTAGCCTTGCAACTACGTGCAATTGCCCTAAGTGCAACGGTCATTTTAGAACCGACCGCTGGTCTGACCAGCACCACCAATAGTGTGCTGTTTTTGACTGGTGTATTGGCGATTTTGGCGATGATGTTTGGGACACGACAGATTGCCAATACTGAACAGCACGGCGGCTTAATGTTGGCTGTGGCATTTGAGTCTTTCGTCAAGCTGTTTGCACTACTTGCAGTCGCATTTTTCTTTGTTTTTGAATCACCTGAAAACATGGCTCAAATCAGCCATGACATCAACACCACCTTTAAAGATGTTCAGCTCAAAGGTGTGCCAGAAAGCTTTTGGATTCAAACTTTATTGGCTGCATTAGCGATTATTTGTCTACCACGTCAGTTCCATGTCGCGGTGGTTGAACTGCGAGATGAAAAGCATATCCGTGGTGCTCGTCGTTGGTTTGCCATTTATCTGATTTTAACTATTATCGCGATCATCCCGATTGCCAGTTGGGCGCTGCATGCAGCACCTGCCTACTTGGCAATCCCCGATGTTGCTGTGCTCTCACTGCCTTTGAGTTATAACCAAGACTGGTTGACCTTACTTGCATTTCTCGGTGGTTTTTCAGCTTCGACAGGTATGCTGTTGGTGTCGTCAGTGGCCTTGTCGATTATGCTCAGTAATGACTTGATCATGCCTGCACTGTGGCGTACACGCTTATTGTCACGTCATGACAAACGCCTACCACTCGTACTGAAATTCACACGTCGTGTATGTATTTTAGCGGTCATGTTATTGGGCTTCTTGTTCTTCCATTTCTTCAATGACATTGACCAATTATCGGTATTTGGCCTATTGGCCTTCAGTGCTGTGGCACAGTTTGCACCGGCGTTAATTGGTGGTTTATATTGGCGCGGCGGAAGTAAGCAAGGCGTATATGCAGGTCTGTTGGTCGGCTTTGGCATGTGGGCTTATACCCTGTTATTACCAACCGTATTGCGTAGCCTGCCTGAACAATTTAAAACATTTACCGAAAATCTTTTAAGTCAGGGTCCGCTAGGCTTGAGTTGGTTACGTCCTGAAGCACTGTTAGGGTTTGAATCTTTCGATCCACTTACCCATGGCGTAGTTTGGGCACTGGGTTTAAATATCACCCTCTATATTTGGATTTCCCGCGTCTTCCGTCCAAGTGTTGCCGAGCAAATTCAGGCCGAAAGTTTCTTTTATTATGAAACCAAGCCCCTCCCGGCTCAAAGTACATCAAACGACATCAGCTATATTCACCATGATGTGGCACGCTTAAAAGTAGGTGATCTGATTACTTTGGCAAAACGCATTACCGGTGAAGGTCCAACTATGCGCGCCTTCAACCAGTTCTGCGCACAAAACAATGTCGTTTTGAATGAAAATAGCAGCGCCAACGGCATGTGGTGGCGTTTTACCGAACAGTATCTTGCCGGCACCATCGGTGCGGCATCTGCCCGTACCCTACTCACCACAGCCATGGTCAATAATGGTTTAGCACTCGGTCAGGTCGCCAATATTCTTGACCAAGCCTCACAGTGGCAGCGCTTTAACCAAAACCTGATCATGACCATGATCGACCATATGACTCAAGGTGTGTCCGTGGTTGATGAAAATATGTGTTTGGTGGCATGGAATAATCAATATCTCAAACTGTTTGATTATCCAAAAGACATTGTCTATGTCGGTTGTCCAATTTCAGACTTAATTCGTTATAACGCTGAACGCGGCGAATGTGGTCCCGGTTCAGTCGAAGAACATGTGCGTAAACGTATGCATTGGATGCAAGTCGGCAGCGCACACGAATTTGAACGGATCCGTAAAGATGGCCGTGTAATTCAGATGCGCGGGAACCCAATCGAAGGCGGCGGTTTCGTGACGACCTTTGCCGATATTACTGCATTCCGTGAAAATGAAGCCTTGCTTGAAGGACGTGTACAAGACCGTACGCAACAGTTGGCAGATGCCCTGTCTGAACAACAATTGGCACGTGAGCAAGCCGATAAAGCCAATATGTCGAAAAGCCGCTTTATTGCTGCCGCAAGCCATGACTTATTGCAACCGATGCATGCTGCTCGCCTGTTCAGTACCGCCCTCGAGCAAAGCGTACAAAATGACGATGATCGTAAAACGCTTCAGCAACTAGATCGTGCGCTGCATGGTGCGGAAAGTATGCTCTCTGCCCTCTTGGATATTGCACGACTCGAAGGCGGAACCATTCAACCGAAACGTCAACCTTATCCGCTGCATGACTTACTCAGCGATCTTGAACTGCAATTTAAATCGATTGCAGCACAGCGTAATATCAAACTGACCGTACATGATGCTCAGTTCTGGATTGACACCGACCCACAGTGGATTCGTCGTATTATTCAAAACTTCGTCAGCAATGCCCTACGCTATACGGCGCGTGGTCGTGTTGTGGTGGGTGTGCTACGTTCAGCACGTCCAGGACATATTCGTATTGGCGTTTGGGATACAGGTCCAGGGATCGCGGAAGAACAGCGCATTAAGTTGTTCCAAGAGTTCGAACGCTGTGGACATACCTCTCCTTGGGGCGAACAGGGTCTAGGTTTAGGTTTAGCCATCGTGCAACGCATGACCAGCCTACTCGACTACCCAGTGCATGTGTTCTCAGAACTTGGTCATGGTTCGTGTTTTATGATTGAAGTGCCTGTGGTCGCTGCGCCAAAAGTGGTCGCTGCACCGACTCAAGCGGTTCCGCTGAAGACCAAAGCCTATAAGATTCTGTGCTTAGACAATGATGAAACCATTTTGGAAGGGATGTCGACCTTACTGACCAAATGGGGCTATCAAGTCTTTAAAGCCACTGAACCTGAACAGGCCATGGAGTTGATTCAACAAGAAAATATTCAAGTTTGGTTGGTTGACCAACACTTGAATAACAACAAGATCGGTCTCGACTTTATTTTAGATAACCGTCAGGAAAATGTCCCTGTGGCGCTGATTACCGCAGATTCTGATCCTGAACTACCGCAACGTCTAAAAGAGTTAAACATCGTCTTACTGAAAAAACCATTGAAACCGGCTTCACTGCGTTCATGGTTATCTGGTTTAAAAATTTCAAATCAGTAGCGTTGTTACAGGACATCGCTCTGTGAAAAGTAGCCCATTTCATTCACATGAAATGGGCTTTTGTTTACCTTGCTTTTACTTAAACTTACCTAACTGGCAAAAAAATTTGTCTCAACGGCAAGACCATTCAAAATAGCCCCGATATTTCGTCTATTTATTAGCCATAAATATCAAATTAAGATTGCCTATGGCAAAAGATATCGAATGCGTGAGTGAACACTTGCACACTTAGTTACAATTAAAAATCTATTTGATTTAAATCATATTTTTATAACCAAAAATAAAAACTAAAACTTTAGTCGTATATTTAGCTGCGGCCGTTCGTTTTAAAAATATTCATAAGAAGTTGATCAGTTTCAAGCCAATTCAAGAAGCGTCATAACTCAACACTTGAGAAGCTGATCTCCCCCGCATATTAGGAGTGATCTTGTGAATATTTCAGAAACAATGCCGCATGGTTTTGATCAAAATCTACAGTTTCATCGTCAGTATGGTGCCAATGCTATTTTGCCAGAGATCGATTGGCGTCAGCTATTTAAGTTCAGCAAATTAAGTGATGTGCAAGTCGAAGCGCTGGAAACGCTCTATCGCAGTGCCGTTCCTCTCGCGTTACAAGTGTTTGATGAACTGAATTTTGATGTCTTTGCGCCGAATGCCTACAAACCTCAAGGCCTTGGCTTATTCGATCGACTGGCAGAGCAAGAAGACCTACTGCTGCAAAATTTAGAAGCAGAATCCAATGGCTTGGGTTTGGACACCCGTCATCAGATTTGGAGCATGCTACTGCGTGGTGGTGCGGTTTTGGTGTTTAAAGCGTGGCTCGGTAAAGTCAAAACCGACAAAAACCAGCTGGATAAAACACAGTTTGATGAATTATCTGATTTACTATTTATTAAAACAGCGCCATTTGAATTGGCACAACGTTTGAATGTCGATGCCAACTCCAAGCAAGACCATATCTTCCTGATGTATGACAATGATGTTTATCTGGATCGTTTTAACAGCTTAGAAACTGCAGCCCTATTTGTGGATTTGGGTGTTTATGATGCGGCTTTCCTGAGTTTACGTGATGACCGTGTCGCGGATTATCTCAAAGCGCGCGGCTATGTGTCCGATGAACAAATTGATGAATTACAATGTGCGCTCAACCCTTTGTACTGTACCGATCTGACGCCTAAGCAAGACTATATTGCTTAAGTTATTGTTGAAGTTGTTTATATAAGGTATTAACTGATGTTACGCAGTAACATCAGAAGCACAATTTGATTCAAATAAAAGAACGATACGCGGTAACGTCATCCGCAAGTGTTTGAGACAGGACGACTTCTAATCACAAATGTTTTTGCGATACTTTGAATAATTTGGCGCAAGTGAACGAGTTTTGCGGATGACAATGGTTTTGGGTACTTTTGCCGAAACAAAAGTACCTCCAGCCGAAGGCTGATCCCTTTATTTAATCCCTAGATGTAAGACTCCGTCGAACTGACTTAAAAATCATTTTAAAAATGCGAAATTACTTTTAGGTGCGTAATATCAGTTATTGGTTTAATTCGCATTGTTCTATCGCTTAAACAGCATAAAAAAAGACCTCCACGATGGAGGTCTTTTTTTTGAAAAAATCCTTAGATTTTCTTTTCTTCAATATTCAATGCATTAATTGCCAATACGGCTTGAGTTCGGTTTTGTACGCCCAACTTACGGAAAATCGCCGTCACATGTGCTTTGATGGTTGCTTCAGACACATCCAACTCATAGGCAATTTGTTTATTCAACAAACCTTCCGCCACCATCATCAACACGCGGAATTGTTGCGGTGTTAAAGACTGAATACGTTCTGCCAATGCCGTTTCATCTGCAGCACGTGGATCAAAGTTCATATTGGCAGGTAAATTTGGTGGCAACCAAATCTCGCCTTCTAAGACTTGACGAATCGCTTCACCAATGTGACTTGGATGCGCAGATTTTGGAATATAACCCATCGCGCCATGTGCAATCGCACGTTGGATAATCGACGCTTCTTCATGCGCAGAGACCACAATGATTGGAATCGATGGATATTGTGCGCGAATATGCACCAAGGCAGAAAAGCCTGAAGCACCTGGCAAGTTTAAATCCAATAACACAAGATCAGGCTCAGGGCCATTTTCAAGACGTTCATAGCATTCATTGACTGCTGCAGTCTCATGAATTTGCGCCTGAGGCAAACTATAACGAACCGCCTGAATTAAAGCATGACGAAACAGCGGGTGATCATCAACGATTAAAATATTCATAAGCAACGTGAGAGATCTTGTGCACAATGACCCTATTCTAACCACACATGCTATGTGAAGGATATGCAAGAACTTATTTTTTTGCATTTAAAATGTAGATTTTCACCTAAAATGCGTCTTTTTTCGCATTTTCTATAAATCTTTAAATCTAATCATATTTTCATATAAATTTTATCAACACAGTAAAAATGCGTATATCTAAGCATTATATGTTGAAATATCAACAGTTTAAAATTTGAAATTTCACAAATCTTCTGGTTTTTCCAACATATCTAAAAATCAGATAACTTTTCTGATTTTCGTTATTTTACAGTGATCCACCCATCGGGATTAATAAAAGGCATTCCGAGAAACCACACTTTTAGGTTTAAAAAATGTCTCAAGTTAATCTACAAAAACCCCTGAATATTGTTGCTGTGTCAGGTGGTCTAAACAATCCATCTAAAACCGAAGCTTTGGTACAAGCTATTGTTGATGAACTCGGTGATGCAACTCCAATCAATGTGCATTTTATTAAGTTTAGTGAAATTGGCAATTTATTAGGTGGCGCGATTTACCGTAACCAATTGCCACAACGTGTACAAGATGACCTTGCTGCTGTTGAAGCTGCTGATGCACTGATTGTTGGAACACCCGTTTACCGTGCTTCATTTACAGGTCTGTTTAAACACTTCTTTGACTTTGTCGAACAAACTGCATTGGTGGATGTACCTGTCTTGCTTGCAGCTTCGGGTGGTTCTGAACGCCATGCTTTAGTGCTTGAACATCAACTGCGTCCATTGTTCAGTTTCTTCCAAGCGCAAACATTGCCGATTGGGGTCTATGCAACAGATCGTGATTTCACCCCTGAATACACCATTCATAGTGAATTACTCCGTGACCGCATTACTTTAGCCGTAGCACGTGCGCTGCCGATTTTGGAATGGGCTCCAGCCAAAGGTCAGCGTGCTGAAGTGGTGAAAGCCAAGTCTCAACAAGCCAACCAAAACTTGGGCATTAATAAGCAAATCGAGCAAGAAGAAGTCCTTCCTTCTGCAGCTGTTCCAAGTTTGGATGCCGCTGAAGCTCGACTGCATAGTAAAAAGCCAAAAACGCAAGTGGCCTAAACACCACAGCATAACAATTCGATCCCGAGGGTTTGCAAAATGTCAGTACAAGAAAAAAACATTACATTTGCGTATTGGGTACCAAACGTCAGTGGTGGTTTGGTGGTCAGTAATATTGAACAGCGTACCGATTGGAGCTATGACTATAACGTGCGTTTGGCACAAGCTGCAGAAAAAAGTGGCTTTGATTATGCGCTGACTCAAATTCGTTTTACCGCAGGCTATAACGCGGAAAATCAACATGAATCGGTTAGTTTCAGTCATGGTATTTTGGCCAAAACCGAAAAGCTCAAAGTCATTGCAGCGATTTTACCCGGCCCTTGGAAACCAGCTCTGGCTGCGAAACAATTGGCGACCATCGATCATCTTACCAATGGCCGTATCGCGATTAATGTCGTGAGTGGTTGGTTCCGTGGTGAGTTTGATGCGATTGGTGAAGAATGGCCCGAGCATGATCAACGCTATGCGCGCTCTGAAGAATTCATTCGTAGCTTAAAAGGCGTGTGGACGCAGGATAACTTTAGTTTTGATGGTAAATACTATCAATTTAAAGACTACACCCTATCTCCAAAACCGGTGCAAAAACCGCATATCGAGATCTTTCAAGGTGGCAGTTCACGTGCAGCACGTGACATGGCATCCCGTGTTTCCGATTGGTACTTCACCAACGGCAATAGCCCTGCTGAGTTGAAAAAGCAAATCGATGATATTCGTGAAAAAGCCAAAGCCAACAACCATCAGGTCAAAATCGGGGTGAATGCCTTCATTATTGCCCGAGATACGGGGGAAGAAGCCCAAGCGGTGCTTCAAGCGATTATCGACAATGCCAATACCGAAGCGGTCAATGCCTTTGGCGATGCAACTCGTGAAGCAGGTGCATCCACCAAAGAAGGCGAAGGAAACTGGGCAAAATCTACTTTTGAAGATTTGGTTCAATATAACGACGGCTTTAAAACCAATCTGATTGGCACGCCACAACAAATTGCAGAACGCATTGTGGAACTCAAAAGTGTAGGCGTCGATTTGGTTCTCTCAGGTTTTCTCCACTTCATTGAAGAAGTGGAATACTTTGGCGAAAAAGTGTTGCCACTGGTTCGTGAACTGGAAGCTCAACAGCAGCAAGTTGTGCAGGCTAAATCAGCATAATTGTTGATGCAGTCACAGCTCATGTAATCAGCATAATAATCACAACCGGCTCACTTCACTTTCCTCCCCTAAGGCTCGGCTTAGGGGATTTTTTATCTCGAGTCCCATTTAAAGATATGCTTTGATTCTAGAAAATGAGCTAACCTATAGACAAAGAAAAAGCCCGACATCCTGTCGGGCTTTTTCTATATGGATACTTAAGCATGACTCCTGTCTTGCTTCACAGTCCTGATGGTGAACACTTTGTTATTGTTTTATGTTCCGGAACGTCCTGTTCCTGTATGAGTTCATCTTAGGTAAAATTTAAAAGTACGCCTAGCGTCAAAAACTTCGTTACTTGTACGCTTAAGCTGACAAAATTGTGCGCAATCGGTTAACTTAAACCATAGATATTATATGGTTTTTTATAAAAATCGATATTTTTTAAATGGTTTTATCACCAATAGACACCCCGTAATTCCTATGATATTTCCAACAAAACACGAGGCAATAAGCATGCAACTGGTTTGGTTTCGACAAGATTTAAGACGACATGACCATAGCGCACTGTGGCAGGCGACACAGTCTGGTCCAACTGTTGCCTTTATTGCGCTTTCTCCTGAACAATGGGCAAGGCATGATGATGCCCCCATCAAAATCCATCGCTATCTTGCCCAGTTGGAACTTTTGCGACAGCAATTGGCTGAACTAAATATTCCACTGATTATTCAGCATATTCCGGATTGGTCAGACATCGCCACTGAGCTTTTAAGCCTATGCACTCAACTCAATGTACACACGGTTCATGCACATATTGAACACGGTGTGAATGAACTCAAACGAGATCGCCAAGTACAACAGTTATTAGAACAGCAGCAGATCTCTGTCGAGTTGTACCATGACCGCACCCTGTTTCCTGTTGGCAGTATTCGCAATCAATCTGGACATCCTTATCAGGTTTTCGGTGCATTTAAGAAAAATTGCTACGAAAAATTGAGCATCAGTCTGCCTACTTGTTATCCCGCTATTGAAGCCCAAGCGGCTCTCGCCTCGCATCCGCTGTGGCAAAATCAATTTGATTTAAGTCCTTTTTATCCCACATCGCTGTTAGCTGCTCAAATCGAGCTTTGGCCGATTGGGGAAAATCATGCACAGCAGTGCTTAGATGAATTTATAGAACAACATCTGCATCGTTATGCTGATGATCGGGACTATCCAGCGCTCAATGGAACCAGTCGAATTGGCATGTATCTCAACTTGGGCATCTTGTCTATTCGCCAATGTCTGCAAGCCCTGTTTCGTGAACAAGGCGGCTATTTCCAGATCAACCACAGAGGACAACAAACGTGGCTCGATGAGCTGCTTTGGCGTGAATTTTACCAGCACATTTTATTTGACTACCCGCAAGTTTCTCAGCACCAGCCGTTTCAAACCAAAACCTTAAAAATAAAATGGCGCCATGCACCACAAGACTTTGCTGCGTGGCAATACGGCCAGACGGGCATTCCGATCGTCGATGCAGGGATGCGTCAACTATTGGCTACGGGTTGGATGCATAATCGGGTGCGGATGATTTGTGCCATGTTCCTCAGCAAAAATCTACTGATCGATTGGCGGTTGGGGGAGCAATGGTTTATGCAGCACCTTGTCGATGGTGACTTAGCAGCCAATAATGGCGGTTGGCAATGGTGCGCCTCGACGGGTACAGATGCTGTACCTTATTTTCGGATTTTTAACCCGATCAGCCAATCTCAGAAATTTGATCCGAACGGGGATTATTTACGTCAATGGCTACCTGAACTGGCAGATTTGGATGCAAAGCAAATTCACCAACCCTTTGCCAAAAATCCTCAACTAGAATTGAACTACCCTCAACCGATCGTCGATTTAAAGCAGTCTCGCTTAGCTGCAATTGAAACTTTCCGAGCATTGTAGGCCATTGCCAAGATCGAACTGCTAGGGATCAAAACGCTGTACTGAAATGGTCACTCTAAGGCATAGCCGATCGGTCGTTTTGTCCCTACAATACAGAAAACGCAAATCATTTTAGAGACGCTCACATGTATACAGGCATCGTGCAAGGTTTAGAAAAAGTCTTAGACATTCGTCAAGGCAATGGCTTCACAACCTTGGTGATTTCAAATCATCAGAATTTTTTTCATGATGTCTTTATCGGGGCAAGTGTGGCGATTAATGGCGTGTGTTTAACGGCCACACATATTGATTTGGCAGCCAACCAAGTGCATTTTGATGTCTCTGATTTGACCAATCAACTCACCACGTTAAAAGCACTCAAGGCCGGTGATGAGGTCAATGTCGAACGCTCAGCCAAAGTTGGAGCAGAAAATGGTGGTCACAATCTATATGGTCATATCGAAGGCACAGCCACGATCAAAAACTTAGAGCATCGCGGGGAAACCTTTCATCTCGATATTCACATTCCGGCAGGCAATATTAAATATTTCTTTCTCAAAGGTTTTATTGGACTCAATGGTTGCAGTTTGACTGTGAACCGTGTTGATCGTGCCAATAGTGAAATTTCAATCGATCTCATTCCTGAAACACTGCGTCTCACCACATGGAAAGATGTCCAAGTCGGTGATGCCGTGAATTATGAAATTGATCAAACAACGCGAACCTTAGTCGATACCTTAGAAAATATTCATCAGCGTTAAATCGACTGACAGCACATTGCAAAAAAGCGTCCAAAACGGAGGCTTTTTTATTGGCTCATGTGCAATATACGTTTAAGAATAAAAACTTGGATCTGGCACTTTGGCTGTGAGCACCCATTCACCGACCTCCTGATATTTATAATCAATCGGATCGTGTAAGGTCTGGGTACGTACATTGCGCCAGAAGCGATCTAAATTCAATTTGGCCGTCGTGGCACGTGCGCCCATCACTTGGAAAATATTTTGCGTAATGTACAGCGCACTATTGGTGGCCGCAATTTTGGCTGTTGCAATCGCAATAGAAACTTCTCCACGTTGTTCCGCCGTTAAAGCTTCACCAATCTCCCAAGCCCATTGCAAACGCTGAACCGCTTTATCTGCCAATAAACGTACACTTTCTAATTGCACATAAAACTCAGCAAAATGCTTTTGAATAAATGGGTCATTCACTGCATTTTCAGCTAAAGATTTTGACCATGCTTTTTGGCTTTGTACCGTTTCTTTTGCTGTTTCAAATGCCCCTTCGGCTACCCCCAAGAACATATGTACAAAGATCAACTGTGCAATCAAAGGGCGTAAACTCGAATAAGGTGTACTTAATGGGCCTGGGTTCAGTAGTAATTCATCTTTGGAAATTTTAACTTGTTCAAAATGGCTACTTCCACTGTCGGTTTGACGTTGTCCCATATTGTCCCAATCGCCGAGAAAACTGACGCCTTCACGTGCTGTAGGAATCACCCCGATCAATAATTTTCCGTCTTCATTGAAGCCAGAACACAGCAAAATGTCTGAATCCATGGAACCCGAACAAAAACTTTTATCGCCATGAAAGACGTATTCGTGTTCAGACAGTTGCGTCGCTGTAGTACGACGGTCTAAGGGGTTTAAGGTATTGCCCCAAAATAAATGCTCACGTGCAGTCTGTTCAAACCACGGGCCATATTGCTCGGGCTGCGCGAACAACTGTACGGTTGCAATCAATAAATGATGGAAACCATAAACATGCGCCAATGAGCTATCCACTTGAGCAATGGTTTGAATGGTTTTAAAAATCGTCTGCCAATCTGCACCCTGTCCACCGTATTGCTGTCCAATGGACAATGCAAGTAAACCACTTTGACGAATCAAATCACGTTCAGCTTTGGGATTTCCCCCCTGCTTATCACGCTGAGCAGCCGTCGTGGCAAATTCTGCCGCCAGTTTTTGGGCAATATCGATCGGATCTTGAGTCAATGGAGTTGAAGCATTCATATGTCTGTCTGATTATTCTGTTACAGTTTTAGCTTAACAAAGTAGAGGCATTCAGCTTATCTCAATGCCTGCAGTCTATATCTGTAAAATCTATATCTCATGAAATCTAAGTCACCAAGATTCAGGCGACTTATAATTTGATCATTTTATACGTCGTATTTAGGATGGATAAAATGCATCATGAACGTCCCTTCATCCTAATCAACTTTTATAGGAGAAAGGACGTTCATTATTGCTTTAATAATCCTTCATATAAGCCATAGTGAACTTTCATCAGAACGTGATCACTCACGCTCAAATTGTTCTTATGACTTCGGATAAACCGTAGCAATCAAATGTTCAACCACTTGAGGTTCTGCCAAGGTCGAGGTATCACCTAAAGAGTCCAACTCATTGGCCGCAATTTTTCTTAAAATACGGCGCATGATTTTACCAGAACGGGTTTTCGGTAAGGCCGGCGCCCAATGCAATGCATCTGGCGTTGCCACTGGTCCAAGGACTTTGCGTACCCAAGCCACCAGTTCCTGACGTAACTCATCCGTCTCTGCTGTCCCTGCTTGTAAGGTCACAAAGGCGCAAATCCCCTGTCCTTTAATATCATGCGGCATACCCACCACCGCAGACTCTGCCACAGCATCATGTGCAACCAGCGCACTTTCAATTTCAGCCGTTCCCAATCGGTGTCCTGAAACGTTCAAGACGTCATCCACACGACCAGTAATCCAATAGTAGCCAGACTCGTCACGACGTGCGCCATCACCTGTAAAATACGTCCCCGGATAAGTGGAGAAATAGGCTTCAATAAAGCGCTCAGGATCACCCCAAATGGTTCGCATTTGTCCCGGCCAAGAATCCTTAATCACCAAATTGCCTTCTACGGCGCCTTCAAGCTCATTGCCTTCAGCATCCACTATCGCAGGTTGTACACCAAAGAATGGACGCGTCGCTGAACCCGGTTTTAAATCAGTTGCTCCCGGCAATGGCGTAATCATGAAACCACCCGTTTCTGTTTGCCACCATGTATCCACCACTGGACAGCGGCTTTCACCTACCACGGTGTAGTACCAATTCCATGCCTCTGGGTTAATGGGTTCACCCACCGATCCCAATAAACGTAAACTACTGCGGTCACTTTCTCGGACAAAGGCATCGCCTTCTCGCATCATGGCGCGAATTGCAGTCGGTGCCGTATATAAAATGGTGACGTTATGTTTATCGACAATATGTCCCGTGCGTGCCCAACTTGGATATTGCGGCACCCCTTCAAACATCACGGTCGTAGTACCATTCGACAATGGGCCATACAATACATATGAATGCCCAGTGATCCATCCGACATCTGCGGTACACCAAAACACATCATCTTGTTTTAAGTCAAAAACTTCACGGAAAGTACAATTCACATAGGTTAAATAGCCTCCCGTGGTATGCAATACACCTTTCGGTTTTCCAGTTGAACCTGATGTATATAAAATAAACAGCGGGTCTTCGGCATTCATGGGTTCAGGTGGACAAATATCATTAACCGACATGATTTCCATGTGATACCACAAATCACGATCCGCTTTCATTTCGATCGGGTTACCTGTACGGTGCACCACAATGACATTTTGAACCGAAGATGTGCCTTCGATGTCGAGTGCAAGGTCGACATTTTCTTTGAGTGGGATGGGCTTACCACCACGCATCCCACAATCCGCAGTAATCACGACTTTCGCCTGACTATCATCAATACGACTTGCCAATGAGTCTGGTGAGAAACCGCCAAAAACTACGCAGTGTACAGCACCAATTCGGGTACAGGCCAACATCGCAATTGCCGCTTCTGGCACCATTGGCATATACAACACCACACGGTCGCCTTTGCCCACACCATGTTTTTTCAACACATTGGCAAAACGGCAAGTTTCATCATGCAGTTCTTCAAAAGAAATGATTTTATGCCGTGAAGGATGATCACCTTCCCAAATAATGGCCGGTTTATGTGGATGTTCTTTTAAATGTCGATCGAGGCAGTTGGCACTGACATTCAGTTCACCGTCAGCAAACCACTCGATCTTGAAATCATCTTGCTTAAAATTGGTATTTTTAACTTGGGTAAACGGTTTGATCCAATCGATCTTTTGCGCTTGCTCCGCCCAAAACTCATCTGGTTGTTCAATTGATTTTTGATAACGCTCAAAGTACTCCGACTCATTGATGCGCGCGGTTTTTTTAAAACTTTCAGGTACTGGATAGATCTCTTTCATATTGTATTTTCCTTGATCTGATTCATCTCATCACGAGATGCCATGCCACATTTCTACTTTTATAATTTCTGCATCACAGCAGTATGACGATTAATTTTTAATCGCAGCAATCATGCTTTGGTCGTATTATTCTTTCCCATTTAAAGCACATCTATAAGCAAAATTTCAACAAAAACATGTTTCAATTCAGTATCTGATCAGTTCATTTAAACCTATACTGCAAAGGTAATTTTACTCAGCATTCCGCTTTTTTATTCTTCCATACACGTTGAGTTGACCCAAGCATGAATACCAATGACTCTTCTTTCTTTTCCCGTCAGACGACCACTACATCGGATAATCCCCTGAAACCTGATGGACGTTTTGGTCGACTGAGCATGATTGGTTGGTACGGCTTTCTCAATATCATCAGCTTTTTTGCCTTGATCGCTTTAAGCCTTGCCGTTGGGATTTTCAATATCAATACTATGGCGTTAAATGAGCAATTTGTTGGCATATTTACTGGGGTATCTGGCCTCGCCTATTTGGCGATTATTATTCTCTACATTTATTTTTATTGTGTCTTTGTCGTGCGTCGGCTGCATGACCTCAATAAAGCCGGTTGGTTGCTACTATTATTATTTATCCCCGTGATCAATTTGTTCTTTATCCTGTATTTATTATTGGCCTCAGGCACACCGACCGTAAATCAATACGGCGCGCCACGCCCTGCTGCGGTTTGGGAAAAAATTCTGGCATGGTTGATGATTTTAATCAGTGTCTTGTCGCTCTTGGCTACAGGTAGCATCACGTCTTATATGATGGGTAGCGGAGAAATTGAATCGCCAACAGAAATCATTCAACAAGGTACTGAATATTTCTAAGCCACTAACCAAATTTGAGCCTGTCTGAATTTTGATACATCTGTTCGCAAGCCTGTAAATGAGGGTTATTTTCGCCACTAATTTCAGGCAAAATAGCGAAAAACCAGAACATTTGGAAAACTCGTGGCTGAAAAAGAAAATGCCTTGAGTGATGTCACTCAAGGCACGACTCAACTTTTGCAAGAGGCAACAGAAAAAACCGCACAAACCGTGCTGGAACATACCTCGAAATATAATGACGCATACTCAACGATCGATAAATTTGTCGATGGATTTTGGGAACGCCTGCCATATATTTGTATCGCATTAATTGTTTTTACGATCTTCTATCTACTGTCTAAACTCTTTAGATTCTTTGTTCGTAAAGCGCTCACTGACCGCTCTTACTCAAAACAAAATCTAGTTTTGGTCCTGAACCGTGTGGGTAGCTCAGCCATTATGTTCTTCGGTTTCCTAATTGCAATGGTCATTGCGATTCCTGGGTTCACACCGGGTCAGCTCATGAGTGCATTGGGGATTGGTTCGGTCGCAATCGGTTTCGCGTTTAAAGATATTTTCCAGAACTTACTGTCGGGTATTTTGATTCTCCTCGGTGAACCGTTTAAAATCGGTGACGACATTATTGTGTCAGGAATGGAAGGTACGGTTGAAGATATTCAGATCCGTGCAACCTTCCTACGTTCTCCCGATGGTCGTCGTATCGTGATTCCAAACGCGACGGTTTACACCAGTGCGGTAACGGTGAATACCGCTTATCAACGTCGTCGTTGTGAATTTGTGGTTGGTATTGGTTATGAAGATGATATTCAAAAAGCTAAAAATATTGTTTTGGCTATTTTGGACAAAGACCCAACCATTTTGAGCCAACCTGCGTTTACCGTAAACGTGAATGCTTTGGCTGATTTCTCGGTCAATCTGAATGTCCGTTGGTGGGTAGATACCACAGAGACCACCACTGCGAACTCGATCAGTGAAGTGCAAGAACACGTTATCCAAGCATTCAATCAAAATGGTATTTCAATTCCTTACCCTGTACAGGAAGTTAAAGTTTACCGTGGTGATCAAGCTGAGACAGAAGCGTCAACAGCTAAATAATCGCCCTAAAACGTACGGAATCACAGTTTCTGTCCGGATAATTCGGTTGCCTAAGCTGACTGCTTGGCAGCCGTTTTTTATGAGTAAATCGACCTCATAAGGGATATATCCACCTTCAGGTCCAATGATGATCGTACATCCATGTTGAATTCCTGTAGGCATCACATCTTCGACATAAGGATGCGCCACATAAGCGGGATAGTCTGACGAGATCATGCTCGGTAGAACATCCTCCACAAAGGGTTTAAAACGTTTATACAGTTCAATTTTGGGCGCAATGGTGTCACCTGCCTGCTCCAAACCTAAGGTCACATAGTGATCGAGCTGCTGTAAAAATGGGGTCTGCCAATAGCTTTTATCCACGCGATAACTGTGCAGCAAAATGATTTTTTCTACGCCTAAGGTGACGGCATCCATGATCAGACGGCGCAACACTTTCGGACGAGGCATTGCCACAATTAAAGTCACCGGATGCTTTGCAGGTACTTCTTCTTCTTGTAAGGGTTTAAGTTGAATGCGCTCATCACTGATACTGACGATTTGGGTTAAATAGCGTCTTCCTTCCCGAATACCGACTTTGAGTGTATCGCCCACCTGTATATTCACATGGTTTTTTAAATGCTCAATTTGACGTTTGGCGCTAATACTCCAAAGTTCAGATTCAGTTTGACGAGGATCAAGCAAGACGATGTTCATAAATAACCATATCAATTCACGCAAAGCATATGTCATTGAGGACAGGCGACATGGATGTCGCCTGTGCGCTGAGGTACAGGAAGTACCTTCAGCGTACAGAGGATTTTTGCTACTTTTAATCCTTTAAAAGTAGATTATGCCTACGAATAGGATGTTCAACGATCACCATAAAATAAGGCCGTGATAAAACTTGCCTAATAAAAATTAATGTATCGCAAAATTAAAACTTAAAGGTACTGATCAATCACTTGAATATGTTGAGCCAATGACCCTGTATTCTTTTGCATAATCTGCTGCGCTGCAGCATTCAAACACTGAGCTTGAAGCTTATCTTCGATTAACTCAAACAACACCTGAGCAGCCTGTTCTGCATCTTGCACTACTCTCACGCCTTGAGCAGCAACGAACTCATCCACAATGGTCTGAAAATTAAAATAATGCTGACCTAATACTGTCGGGACATGCAGCGCGATAGGCTCCAAAATATTATGTCCACCGCCCGGTTCATTTAAAGAACCACCGACAAAACACGCCTGACTCAGTGCCAGCCAAAGCCATAATTCGCCCATACTATCCGCCAAATATACTTGCGTTTCAGGCTGAATCGTTTGCTTTAAACTGCGGCGCTGTGTGCGTAAATTCAGTTTCTGCGCTTCTACAAAAACGTCATCAAAGCGTTCAGGATGCCGTGGTACGACGATACATAACAGCTCAGGCTGTTGTTGCAAAATCGGCTGCAGCGCTGCGAGTAGTTTTTGTTCCTCGGGCGCATGCGTACTGGCAATGGTGATGATTTTACGATCTTGCAAAGCCCAATCTTGACGCAACTGCGCTGCTTGTTGCACAAAGCTATCAGGCGCATGAATATCAAACTTGATACTACCGACGACCTGACTGGTATGCGGGTTTGCACCCAACCCAATAAATCGCGTTAAAGTTGCCTGATCTTGCGCTAATAATTGTTTTAAACTCTTTAGCATCGGCTGCGTCAAACTCGGGACTTTGCCATAACCCTTCGCCGATTTTTCAGATAATCTGGCATTAATTAATAAACTCGGAACGTTAGCCTGATCGGCTTCAATCATCAAATTTGGCCAGAGTTCAGTTTCGACTAGAGCCAACATTTTCGGTTGATATTTTTCGATAAAACGACGGACTAATTTTTTTTGATCTGCCGGCAAATACACGGCCTGAAACAGCGATTCATACGGTGCTTTTAAAAATAATTGTTTCGCACGCGCTTGTCCGGTTTTGGTGGTATTGGTAACTAAGACCGGATGACCTGCTTTGAGATAATGTTCAATCAGCGGCTGCGCAGCGTTAGTTTCTCCGACGGAAACCACATGAAACCAAATTGCATTACGGTTTTTAACTGGCTGAAATGGCCCAAAGCGCTCAATACACTCTTGCTGATATAGTTGGAAATCTTCAGCACGTTTTTTGATGCGCCATTGATATAGCGGCTTAATCAGCGCCAAAGCTGCGTTATACCAAAAAGGAGTAGTCAAATTATTACGCTCAAAAACGGTTTGAATCGGCAGAATATATCAGAGCATTATCCACATGTTAATGGATAATGCGTATTCAAGTGTCGATTAATAGGTTGAACGACCTGAACCAAATTTATTTTTCATGCTTGGATAATCAATATAGCCTTCGGCTACATCAGTTCCAATCATATTTTCCAACTGCAATTCATTCAGTGCAGCATTCGCCAGCAAACGTTCAAACAAATCTGGATTGGCAATATAGGCTTTACCAAAAGACACCGCATCGGCTTTACCTGAGGCCAATAAATCAACGGCATCTTCACGGCTTAAACGCATATTGGCAATGTACGGCACACCATTTGAGCGCTGTTTCAGATAGTCACTAATACTGTCATCCGCCAGATATTCACGGGTAAAGAAGAATGCAATCTTCCGTTGCCCCAACTGCTCTAAGGCATAGCCAAAGGTTTCACGTGGATCATGATCGCCCATGTCGTGTTCATCACCACGCGGCGCAAGATGCACACCTACACGACCTGCCCCCCACACTTCAATCAGCGCATCCACCACTTCAAGCAATAAACGTGCGCGGTTTTCGACAGAACCACCATACTCATCTTCACGTAGGTTGGTTTTGCTTTGTAGGAATTGATCGATCAAATAACCATTGGCCGCATGCAATTCCACACCATCAAACCCCGCTTCTTTGGCTTTGATCGCAGACTGTTTGTATTGTTCTACAATGCTTTTGATTTCTGCAATCTCTAATGGACGTGGCACGACATATTCGCGTTTTGGGCGAAGCAGACTGACATAACCCGCCTGTTGTACCGCACTGGCAGAAACTGGTGTATCACCATTCAAAAGATCGGGATGTGAGACACGTCCGACATGCCACAATTGTGCCACAATTAAACCTTGCTGTTCATGTACGGCTTGGGTCACCAATTTCCAGCCCTGAACTTGAGCATCGGTAAATAAACCCGGCGTCTGCAAATAGCCATTAGCTGCTTCTGAAATGACTGTTGCTTCTGAAATGATTAATCCAGCACTTGCGCGCTGTGCATAATATTCAGCCATCATCGGCGTTGGAACACGGTCAATGGTTGCACGACTACGGGTTAGTGGCGCCATTACAACGCGATTTTTGAGGTGTAAATCACCCAAAATGAGAGGAGTATTAAGTTCAGCCATATGTCTCGCCTGACACTTCAAATGCGAAAAATGATTTAAAGTGAGTTCTGCAGATAATCAATATATTGCTGAATGAGTTCTTCATTGCGTGAGAAATACGACCATTGACCATATTTCTCGGCTTGAATTAAGCCCGCCTGTTGTAACACAGACAAATGATTAGACATCGTAGACTGCGAAACATTACCGAGTTTTTCGATATTGCCAGCGCATACACCACGATTAAAGCCGCCACATTGTTCTTCTGACAAAAACTGTTCTGGTGTTTTCAACCATTCCAAGATTTGACGTCGAGTCGGATTGGCAAGTGCTTTAAAAATTAAATCAATATCCATAATTTAAACGGGTTTAATTAAATAAAAATTTGGACAACAAAGTTCTATTCAGCATCTTGAATACACTATATCGTATTTTTTCGATTTTTATATCGATTTTTTTAGATATATTGATCAAGAACAGATAGAACTTTGTTTTCTATATAAATTTAAATTACAAACCTTGTTTGAGGCTGGCTTCAATAAACTTATCTAAATCACCATCAAGTACTGCGCCGGTGTTTGAACTTTCCACACTGGTACGTAAGTCTTTAATACGCGAGTCATCTAAAACGTATGAGCGAATTTGGCTGCCCCAACCGATATCGGACTTGGTATCTTCCAACGCTTGTGCCGCATCATTACGTTTTTGCATTTCAAGTTCGTACAATTTTGCACGTAACTGTTTCCATGCATGGTCACGGTTGGCGTGCTGTGAACGTTGGTTCTGACATGCCACCACAATCCCTGTTGGAGCGTGAGTTAAACGTACCGCAGAGTCTGTTTTGTTAATGTGCTGACCACCCGCACCAGATGCACGATAGGTATCAGTACGTACATCAGCTGGATTGATTTCAATTTCAATATTGTCATCAATTTCAGGCGATACAAAAACCGCTGAGAATGAAGTATGGCGACGATTACCCGAGTCAAAAGGTGACTTACGGACTAAACGGTGTACGCCGGATTCTGTACGTAACCAACCATATGCATACTCACCTTCTACACGGATCGTTGCAGACTTAATCCCTGCCACATCACCATCAGACTCTTCCATCACTTCTGCTTTAAAGCCATGACGTTCAATCCAACGTAGATACATACGCAGTAACATGGATGCCCAATCCTGTGCTTCAGTACCACCAGAACCCGCTTGAATTTCGACATAGCATGGGTTCGGGTCCATCGGATTACTGAACATACGACGGAATTCTAATTTCGCAAGTTCTGCTTCCGCTGAAGTTAACTCTGCTTGCACATCCGCAAGTAAGCTTTCTTCCTCTGCTTCAACCGCAAGATCCAACATCGCTTGGGCATCTTCTAGTTGAGTTGAAAGCCCTTCGAGCACGTTAATGACGTTTTCGAGTTCACCTTTTTCTTTTGCCATTGCTTGCGCACGGCTTTGATCATTCCAAATTGCTGGGTCTTCCAGCTCACGTAGAACCTCTTCTAAACGCTCTTTTTTCAGATCGTAGTCAAAGATACCCCCGTAATGTTTGACCACGGTCGTTTAAGTCTTTTAGCTGTAATAGATACGGATTAATTTCCACGTGAATTACTC
Source organism: Acinetobacter sp. YH16056_T (assembly GCF_024605895.1). Lineage (NCBI taxonomy): Bacteria > Pseudomonadati > Pseudomonadota > Gammaproteobacteria > Moraxellales > Moraxellaceae > Acinetobacter > Acinetobacter sp. YH16056_T. Next base: position 3,139,540 of record NZ_CP094545.1, read on the forward strand.
TCAATCAAAAAATTTGGCTTAAATAGCCGCCTATTATATCACAGAGCATTTGCACAGTTTCAGCCAGATTGATCATCCAAATCATTGACTTTAATGTACATAATATGAACAATACGCTCGCATTACTATTTATTACATTTTTTTTACAACAATAATGTTTCGAGGGTTTTATGAAAAAGACATTACTTGCACTAGGATTAGCTGTTATCACTTCATCAACTTTTGCTTATGACGGCCAAATTGACGCTGGCTATACTTATACGGATTGGGATGATGACTTTACAGATTCAGATCATGCATTTGATGTAAAAGGCACTTTGTACTTTGATTCAGTACAAACTGGTAAAGGCCCATTAAATGAAGCTGCTTTTCTTGGTCACAATAGCAATGTTTATGCTAGTTATGGCTACAATATTGTGAAAAGCAATGAATATGCAGCTTTACTTGATAATACAATATTAGGCACTGCAAAAGACGAAGACCAATACCATACGCTTAATGTGGGCGTAGAATATTTTGTTGAACAATTTTACTTAAATGGTTCGATCGGATATCAAAAATGGGAAGGCGAATCTGAATTTAAAGCCCCTGGAATTTCACTTCGTGCAGATGATGATGCTGACCGCACAACATATAAAGCTTTAGTAGGTTACCTACCTGTTTCTAACCTATTACTTGCTGCAGGTATTGATGGCTATACTGGCGATGGTGATGACGAAGACAACCGTTTTGCTGTAAAAGCAAAATATGTTGCACCTTTGAACAATGGCCAATACATCAACCTTGAAGCCGATGGCGCTTTTGGTGATGTAGATGCTGTTACGATTGGTGCAGACTACTATTTCGACCAAGCTTTTAGCGTAGGTGCAGCTTATAACATCGTTGATGATGGTGATGAAGACACGGATTACTTCGCTATTCGTTCAAAATACTTCCTAAACCCGAACCTAGCAATCGGTGGTCAAGTTGGTTTTGGTGATGACGTTCAAGCGTTCAACATCAATGCAACTTTACGTTTCTAATTTCGTTTGAATTAGGAATGTGCATTAAAAAAGCACCTCAAATTTGAGGTGCTTTTTTCTTTTCGATGTAATATTTACTTTAAAAAAAGTCCAATTGTTGACCAAATAATCTACAAATTCATAATATCTACACAGTTTTAATAAAACAAAACATTAATAATAATTATATATTTTTCAATATCTTAAATTAATAAAATTACATAAAATTACCGAATACACAGTTCTGCAACTTTGCAGCGATTGACCATCTTTAAAAATTCTCTAGACTAAAACTTGTAACAAAAAATGTATTAAATTTAGCCAAACAATTTAGAGGGGTAGTTTCCATGAAAAAACTCGCAATTGCTTCAGCACTTCTTTCTGCACTTGCTATTACAGGTACAGCTCATGCTTATCAAGCAGAAGTAGGCGCTTCAGCTGGTTACATCGACCCAGATAATGGAAGCTCTGGCAGTGAATTTGGTGTAAACGGTACTTATTACTTCAACCCTGTTCAAACTCGTAACGCTCCTCTTGCAGAAGCTGCATTCTTAAACCGTGCAAGTAACGTAAATGCACATGCAACTTTCGCTGACCGTGGCAATGTTGACGACAATACTTATGGCGTAGGTATCGAATATTTCGTACCAAACTCAGATTTCTATGTATCTGGTGATGTAAGCCGTAATAATGTCGAAGTTGACACTCCATTTGGCACAGTAGACAACGATACAACTTACTACGGTGCTGAAGTCGGTTATCTTCCTGCACCAGGCTTCTTAGTTGCAGTTGGTGTGAAAGGTTGGGATAACGATGATGATGATGGTGTAGATCCAACTTTACGTGCTAAATACGTAACAACTTTAAGCAATGGTAAAGACATTAACCTTGAAGCGGGTGCAGCATTCGGTGATCTAGATGAATTCAATCTAGCAGCGGATTACTTCATCGACAAAACATTCAGTGTTGGTGCTGACTACTACAACAACGATGTCACTGATCGTAACGAAGTAGGGATCAATGCACGTAAATTCTTCAACCAACAAGTAAGCCTTGAAGGTCGTGTTGGTTTCGGTGAAGTTAGCAACAATGACTACAATTCATTTGGTGTAGCAGCGAAATACCGCTTCTAATCCATTGAAGTCAAAACCATAAAAAAACCGCTCTTCTGAGCGGTTTTTTATTTGCCTGTAAAAATAGAATTTATTGAGCCAAGTGTAGAACTCTCAATTGAACACTGACATTTCCTCTAAATTCATTTTTATCGAGTTCGTAGACCAAGCGGATTTGATCTTGCATAGGATTAAATTCATATTTTTCTGCCGCATTAAATGCAATTGCGTCCACCATTAAGCCATTATCTAAAGCAAGTTTTAATTTCAGATGCACATCTTTCAACCAACGATAATCTAAAACTTTAAATAGGCCTTCATAGACCGGTGCAGGGAATTTTTGTCCCCATGGACTTAAATTTTGCAAAAGATCGACGGTTTCGACATTAATGGCCGAATCGGGCAATTCGCCATCTGTCCAAATAGTGGCCTGAAATAAACTTTCATCTTGCGCAGCGATGAGTGCTTCAAAAGCGGTTTTAAATTCAGAAAAATGCTGCTTTTGAATGGTTAGTCCTGCTGCGGCTGCATGCCCGCCAAAATGACTCACCAAATGCGGATGTAATTCAGCAATACGCTCAATACTGTCTCGAATATGAATACCTTCGATAGAACGCGCAGAGCCTTTAATATGTACGCCATCTTCATCTGCAGCAAAGACGATTGCAGGTCTATGGAATTGTTCTTTCAAACGCCCTGCAACAATCCCAATCACCCCTTGATGCCAATGCTGTTCAAACATGATCAAGGCTGCAGGTAAGTTATCCTGATCAAGCTGAATATGTTCTAACTCAGCCAGAGCTTCCTGTTTAATCTGCCCTTCGACTTGGCGTCTTTCAATATTGAGTTGATTCAACTGCTGCGCAATCGGATAAGCCGTACTTAAATCCGCCGCAATCAGACACTCAATCCCAATATCCATAGTCTCCATACGCCCAGCTGCATTGAGTCGTGGGCCGACCACAAAGCCCAAGTCTTGTGCTTTTAACTGTGCGGGATCACGACCAGCGATATCCAATAATGCACTGATCCCTGGACGACATAGTCCTTGCTGAATCCGCTTCAAACCAGCATCGATCAAGATCCGATTATTCAGATCTAGACTTGCAACATCGGCATAAGTGCCTAAAGCCACCAAATCCAAATATTGGCTGAGGTTGGCTGTGGATTTAGCATTTTTTTTACGCATACTGGCCAAATTGGCCAACACATAAAATGCAACACCTACGCCAGCCAAGGCTTTACTTGGAAATTCACATCCCAACTGATTCGGATTCACCACCGCTTCTGCTTGTGGTGTTTCCTTAGTGGTCAGGTGATGGTCGGTAATGATCACCTGCATACCATGCGCCTGTGCCTGTGCTACACCAGCATGGCTCGAAATACCATTATCGACTGTAATCAGCACATCTGGGGTAAAACTCACGAAGGCCAAATCGGCAATGGCGGGTGTCAGGCCATAACCATATTTGAACCGATCTGGAACCAGATATTCAACATCCGCGCCCATATCACGCAGTGCCAAGACCATCAATGCAGTACTGGTTGCACCATCGGCATCATAGTCGCCTACAATGACAATTTTTTTATGTGCATCAATGGCTTGGTCGATCAACTCTATAGCTTGCTGCATGCCTTTTAAGGTCGGGGCATGTAAATGCTTGAGCTTTAATTCCAGTTCTTGTGCGGAAGAAACCCCGCGACGTGCCAATAAGTCCGCAATAAACGGCGCAACGCCCTGAATATCTTCAGGGCGCGTCAAATAGGGTCTTTGTTGAATTAAAAGTTTAGACATTTATGGCATCAGTCGCTGTAGAACCCATTGACCATCCTGTTGTTCATAACTCAAGCGGTCATGTAAACGATTTGGACGGCCTTGCCAAAATTCATAATAATCCGGAACTAAACGATAGCCACCCCAAAACTCAGGTTTCGCCAATACGTCTTTGCTTTCCACTTGATCATGCAAATTTTGGAATCGCTGTTGTAATTCTTCACGACTGGCGATAACACCACTTTGTGGAGTGCTAATGTGTGCTGCGATTTGGCTGTCACGCGGTCGTTTATGGTAATAATCCGTCGATTCTTCGAGAGATATCTTTTCCACACGACCACTGACCCGAATTTGACGTTCCTGCTCTTGCCAATAAAACAATAATTCTGCATAAGGATTATCGAGCAGATCATTGCCTTTTTGACTGTCATAGTTGGTGTAGAAGTCATAACCTGCATGGGTCGCACCGCGCAACAAGACCGTCCGCACGTGCGGACGACCTTGGGCATTTGCCGTAGCCAAAGACATAGCATAGGGTTCATGCAATTGTGCTTCTAAGGCATGGTTAAACCATAATAAAAACTGCTCATGTGGATCACGGTTCACCTGATCTTCATGCAACTCACCTTTTTGATAAGTTAAACGCAGTTCACTTAAGTCCTTAATCACATCATTCATGCAATTTCCCCTCTTGATTTAAGCTGCATTGGCACGAACAGCATCGGCCAAATGATTTGCCAATGCGGTGACTTCTTCAAGGTCATTACCTTCAACCATGACACGAATGACCGGCTCTGTGCCTGATTTACGAATCAAGATGCGACCACGCCCTTTAAGCTGAGCTTCAGCTTTTTCAAATTCAGACACCAAAGCTGGTACAGCATACGGGTCAAACATCGCTGCAAGGCGTACATTCACTAATACGTTTGGCAATAATTCAAAACCTTCCACAAGTTCATGCAAGGCTTTGCCTTGTTCAACCATGACGGTCAACACTTGTAGTGAAGCAATGATCGCATCACCTGTGGTGCTCTTATCTAAAGTCAAGATATGACCTGATGGCTCACCACCCGTTACCCAACCCTTTTCTTCTAGGCCTTGTAAAACATAGCGGTCACCGACTTTGGCACGAAGCAACGGCACTTTGGCTTGATCTAAAGCAATTTCAAGTGCCATATTGCTCATCACGGTACCCACGATACCGGCAGGCTTTTGACTCGCTTGAGTGGCTAAAATATAGAGAATATGGTCACCAGTAATTTGCTGACCGTTTTTATCGACCATAATCACGCGGTCAGCATCACCATCAAAAGCGATCCCTAAATCTGCCTGATGTTCAACCACTGCTTTTTGTAAAAACTCAGGATGTGTCGAACCACAGTCTTTATTGATGTTTAAACCATCCGGTTCGTTAAACAGCGCAATCACTTTTGCACCGAGTTCACGATATACCGAAGGACCGACGCTATAGGCTGCACCATTGGCACAGTCCACCACAATTTTTAAGCCTGTCAGGTCAAAATGGTACGGGAAGGTTGATTTACAAAACTCGATATAACGACCATTGGCATCTTTTACACGCACACTTTTACCTAAGTTTGCAGGGTCTTCGATCACCAAGTCATTTTCAAGTTCTTTGTTAATGGCTTCTTGAATTTCATCCGGCAATTTTTTACCTTCGCTCGAGAAAAACTTAATGCCGTTGTCAAAATACGGATTATGCGACGCCGAGATCACGATGCCTAAGCTGGCATGTAATGCACGGGTTAAATGGGCAATTGCAGGTGTAGGTAATGGACCCAACAAATGAACATAAACACCTGCTGCGTTTAAACCGGCTTGTAATGCTGACTCTAAAATATAGCCCGATAATCGGGTATCTTTACCTAGTACAACGATGGGCTTTGCTTTTTTACTGTATTGTTTTAATACTTTACCTGCGGCAAATCCTAGTTTTAATGCAAATTCAGGGGTAATAGGCAATTCACCGAATTTGCCACGAATGCCATCTGTACCAAAATAACTCATGTTGTACTCACTTCTTAATGGTGATCTTAATCATCACTTTTTACTGCAAATACTTTACACCAAAAACAAAAAGGCCGTCATATTAATGACGGCCTTTTCGGCTAAAAGCTACTAAATATCAACCAACACGGTAGTTTGGTGCTTCTTTAGTAATAGTCACGTCATGTACGTGAGATTCAGACATACCTGCCGCAGTAATTTTGACAAACTGTGCATTTTTACGTAAGTCATCGATCACCGCAGAACCGGTATAACCCATAGATGAACGTAAACCACCCATCATTTGATGAACGATGTTACCCATTGGGCCTTTGTACGGTACGCGACCTTCAATACCTTCTGGTACAAGTTTTTCAGCACCGGCTTTTGAGTCTTGGAAATAACGGTCAGCAGAACCTGTTGCACCTGCCATCGCACCCAATGAACCCATACCACGATAAGCTTTGTAGTAACGACCTTGGAAGAATTCAACTTCGCCTGGTGCTTCTTCAGTACCCGCCATCAATGAACCTACCATGATGGTACTCGCACCTGCACCAATCGCTTTTGCCATATCACCAGAGAAACGGATACCACCGTCTGCGATCAATGGAATTTGGTCTTTCAGTGCATTGGCAACGCTGTCAATCGCAGAGATTTGCGGCATACCAATACCAGCAACGATACGTGTAGTACAGATTGAACCTGGGCCAATACCCACTTTCACTGCATCTGCGCCAGCATCTAATAATGCAAGAGCTGCATCACCAGTCGCGATGTTACCGCCAATCACTTGAACTTGTGGATAGTTGGCTTTAACCCAACGTACACGTTCAATTACACCTGCAGAGTGACCATGTGCTGTATCAACAACAATCGCATCAACACCCGCTTCTACCAATGCTTCTACACGGCTTGGTGTTTCTGCACCTGTACCAACTGCAGCACCAACGCGTAAACGACCTAAGTCATCTTTGCAGCTGTTTGGATAGTTTTCAGCTTTACGGAAATCAGTAACCGTGATTAAACCTTTCAGTTCGTTGTTGTCATTTACAACAAGGACTTTTTCAATACGGTGTTTTTGAAGTAATGCTTGGATATTTTCTTTTGATTCGTTTTCACGAACAGTCACCAAACGATCATGACCTGTCATGATGTTACTAACAGGTTGCTCAAGATTGGTTTCAAAACGAGTGTCACGACCAGTAACAATACCCACCACTTGACCGTCTTTCACCACTGGTACACCGCTGATATTATTTGCTTGAGTTAAAGCAATCAGCTCACGTACAGTCGTTTCTGGTGTAACGGTAATTGGGTCTTTCACCATACCTGCTTCAAATTTTTTCACGCGGCGAACTTCTGCAGCTTGTGCAGCAATATCCATGTTTTTATGCAGGATACCGATACCACCGTTTTGCGCCATTGCAATTGCCATACGTGATTCAGTCACAGTATCCATCGCAGCAGAAACAAGTGGAATATTCAAATTGATGCCACGTGTGAAACGTGTCTTAAGAGAGACATCTTTTGGGAGAACAGTAGAATAGGCAGGGAGTAATAAGACATCATCAAAGGTTAGGGCTTCTTGAACGATGGTCAACATAACAGTCTCGCTGGTAATTTCCGTGAGCCATTATATACAAATTTCCGTTCAATTTTCATTTTAATTGCGGCAATTCTTTACGGAGTTTTCAATATTAACCATCGAATATGCTGTTTTCAGCAAGAATACACTGAGGGTTAGTCAGCAACTTGTTCAATACAGGCAGAATCCGAAGACTCTACCGCTTAATTTCAATAAATTTATTCTGGAACTAAAGCCTTAACTGACTTGATCGAAATCTTCATCATTTTCAGCGTCATGCAGTGGAATACTGATCAATGGAATCATTTGATGCGCGATGCGTGCTTTATTACATTGCTCATCAGCTATCTGCACACTTTTACATGTGGAACTCCGAGCCTCGTACACCCTACAACTCACTGCTTGCCCAATTTTCCCACCCAAAGCGATACAACGAGACTGTGTTTGATTGGTGCCCGCCATACATGAATACACGGCATTAACCGGTTCAGTATAATGTTCGGGCATATTCAGCCCTTCTGCCCAATAAAAAGAAACGCGATAGTGGGCACAACATGCTCCACAGGTTAAACATGCATCCTGAGTCGGTATTTGAGACAACATTTTTATCTATTCTCGTCATCTAAAAGCTTATTTTATGGACGAAAAATACTAAAAAATGTTATCTGCAAACTCAATTATTTTTTCTGAATTTTCAAGTCATTATACTGGGCAAGTAAAGACTGTTTCATCCATTAAATCGACACCACACTGCAAGGTTTCGATCCAATCTAAGAATTGGTTGATCTGTTCTTTACCAATAAATGGCGTGCCGTGCTGCGGTACGATCATTTCCACATCCATCGTCCGTACCATGTTGACCCACAGACGGATCACTTTGTTCGAACACATGTAGCGCTGATGGAAGCCTTTCATTTTAGGAATATGAGCGGCAAAATTTTCTAAAGGTTTAGAGGCATCATCCACCATAGATGCGCCCATATCCCCTGAGAATAAAATTTTGGCAATCGGGTCATAAAATTGGAAGTTACCAACCGAATGTAGGAAATGTGCAGGAACAGCCACCAAATGACTATTGCCTAATGGAATCACCTGACCATGATCTGGCAGTTCGATCAGACGATCCAACCAGTTGCCTTTCATCCGGTCACTCATAAATGCAGAGTTTAAATGCGGTAAGAAACGCGCCCACAGCTTAGATGCCACCACTTTGGCGTCAGTATAAACCAACCAACGCGGCATCGAGGTAATAATGTCTGGGTCCTGATGCGAGGCCATCACATAGTCAAGATTGGTCAAACGGGTATATTTATTCAGTTCCATAGTCAGTGGGACATAGGTCAAGTCACCACCCGGATCGAGCACCGCTGCGCGCTCATTATCCAAAATCAGGAACTGGTTCGCCTGTACGCCCTCGCCTTTTACCAAGCTGGTAAAGCTAATACATTTATGCTTTCCATCATCATAAAGTACCTGTGATGTTGTGCGTTCGAAAGCCATTCCCATTCCCCAAATTTTTTATCAAAAAAAATATATTCTATAGGTTAATAACATATATTTATTTAGGGAAACTTACAATAAATATTCAGTCAATATTATCTGAAATATCAGTGAATTGGGTCTCATTTATTGGCAAAGAATCCTGAGTTTTTAACTCAGGATTTCATGTATTTTTAATATGGTGAGATCATTATTTGACATACTCCCACCACCAAGCTAAGAGCTATGGTGGGGGAATCTTTGCGACCCATGCAATCTTAGAGATTGCACCTTTCGATACCGCACTGCGCTGACAGTATGGCGGTACAGGAACTCTTTATACAGTACTATGTCCTAGTGCATCAGCTAAAGCGAAATTGCGTATATTCAAGCTTGCATTCAAATCACGATCATGCACTGTTTCACAGTCAGGACATTGCCATTCTCTTATGCTTAGTGGCAATTTTGTCATAGTATAACCACAACATGAACATGCTTTAGAACTTGGAACGAATCTTCCAATTTGTAGCACATTCTTACCGAACCATTTTGCCTTGTATTGCAATATCGTAAGAAATTGACCCCAAGCCACATCCGAAATGGACTTGGCTAATTTTCGATTTCTTACCATGTTTTTTATCCCTAAATCTTCTACAGCATACGTGGTCGCTTGGTTTTCACAGATCAAGTAATGCGTGAGTTTGTGATGTAGGTCTAAGCGTTGCAGGCGCACTTTTTCATGGATGAATGCAACACTTAATTTTTGACGTTGATAATTCTTTGATTCTTTCTTCTTTCGAGCAAATATCTTCTGCTGTATGGATAGTCGGTTTTGAGCCTGTCGCAAGTATTTTGGATTTTCAACCTTATTACCATCGGATTGAATGAGCATGTGATTCAAACCCATATCAATTCCGATGGTTTGATCAGCTTGAATTGTTGTTGATGCAACAAGTTCTAACTCTGACTCGACCAAAATCGAAGCATAATACTTACCTGTCGCTGTTTTGCTAATGGTGACAGTTTTGATTTTCCCATTAAATACCCGACTAAATACAGTTTTTATCCCTTTAATTTTAGGTAGATGAAGTAATCCGTTCTCAAAGCTCACTGTTGCGTGCTGAGGGCATTGATAAGACCGTTGCGGTATTTTCTTGGATTTGAACCGTGGGTAGCCGACAAGATGACTTAATGGGCGTTTTTCATCAGGATTTGGTTTATATCCTTTGATCTTTCTGAATTCAACCTTGCCTTTCTTTAATCGCTGAAAAAAGTTGTTGTAAGCAGTGTGTAGGTGAAGTAACCCACTAAGAAGTGATTGACTATTCACCTCGTTCAACCATTCGAATTCAGGTTGTTTTTTCATGGCAACTAATTGGTCTTGAATATCCTTTTTTGATAATAATTTTTGAGTTTCAGAATGAGCTTTAGTTTGAAGTGCTAAAGCCCAATTGAAAATAAAGCGAGTGCATCCGAAGTGCTTTTCAAATTGCACTTTCTGCTCAGAAGTAGGATAGATGCGATATTTATACGCTTTCAAAAAAGGTTGTTTCATGGTTATAATTTAGCAAATTAATTGCTTAGTGTAAATGTAATGAAGTCACATTATCACTGTGTTTATAAACTTACATATCATTTAGTGTTGGTAACAAAATATCGCAAGAAATGCCTTTCAAATGAGATGATCAATCGGCTTGAAGAAATTGTAAAAAAGAACTGTGCTGATTGGGAGATTGACTTGATTGAGTTCAATGGTGAAGCTGATCATATTCACTTATTGTTAGATATGCACCCGAACATCATGCCAAGTAAATTCATCAATAATCTAAAAACTGTATCAAGCAGACTGATACGCAAGGAGTTCGGTGAAGAACTAAAACCTTATTATTGGAAACCTGTGCTTTGGACGAGGGCATACTGTCTACTTACAATAGGTGGAGCGACAATTGATGTAATTCGAGAATACATCCAAAACCAAGAGAGACCCGACTGAAAAGGCGTGCTATCCATCTCCATCTAAATCACAGATTATAGATGGAGAATTCCGCACATTTAGTTAAAATAAATAGTGTTGTGCCAACGCAGCCAAACCAATCACCAAGAATACTAGGGCGCCAATTTTATGAATCAGTGAAATCGGTAGTTTTTCTGCTAGTTTGTTCCCAATAAATACCGCAGGCGCATTAACCAACATGATGCCTAGTGTCGTCCCCAAAGTCACCCAGCCAATACTGTCAAAGCGTGCAGCCAGTGCAACTGTGGCAATTTGGGTTTTATCTCCAATCTCAGCCAAGAAGAACAAAACGAAAGTGGCACCAAAAACCCCATATTTTTGCCATTTATTGATACTTTCAGATTCATCATCCAATTGATCGGGGATCAACATCCACACCGCCATGGCAATAAAGCCCAGAGAAACAATCCACAATAAAACGGTTGGGCTTAAAACGGTGGTAATCCATTGACCCAGCACAGCAGAAACCCCGTGGTTCACCACAGTCGCTAGGAAAATTGCAATTAAGATCGGAACGGGTTTACGAAAACGTGCAGCAAGCAGTAAGGCAAGTAATTGTGTTTTATCGCCCATTTCTGACAGGGCAACAACAGCAAGGGAAATGAAGAAAGCGGTTAACATGGTGCATTTCTCTGGCTAGCAATAACATATACCGATGACTTATCCCTCCTGCTAGCCAATGTGCAGAGTGATAAATCAAAGGTCTTGCCAACAAAAGAAAGCTACGAAGAGCTCATTTGGTTCTTTGCTATGATGACCATGCTCGTTTTAGAGCAAATATGTTGACCATCACCTTTTTACTTTGCGTAAAAAGCGGCTACTCCCCAATGAAGTAATGCTATTCTAGCGAGGAATGCATGTTTTCGCAATTTTAATTTTCGATGACTCAATATGATATGCAAAACAATAATCAAAAATTTCAAGAATTTATTCAACACTATATGCATGTGCAGGATGTATTAATCATTGCAGGTGGTCCATCTCAGCTCAATTTCGACTTAACCACCATTCAGCCCTCAAAAAAACTGCTGATCATTTGCTGTAATCAAAGTTTTCTTCAACTTCCTCAGGCTCAAATTGCTCATCATTCAGACTATGCATGGTGGTTACAGTATCAGCCCATGCTCAAAGCATCCTTTCGAGGTGACATCATTAGCGGATGTGGTTTAGGTCACAACCGTCCATATCCTGAACATGAAGTGATTAACTTTAAAACCGTGCGTATCGATACGCAAGCGGAGTTATTTCATTCACCGTACTTTGTTTATGGTAATAATTGCGGCCTTCAAGCCTATTCACTCGCACATCTCTTTCAACCGCAGCGTATTTGGCTGATGGGCTATGACTTTCAGCACCAACACGGTCAAACACATGCATATCAGCATCAACATGTGCAAGAACTTGAGCATTATGAAAAGTTTTGGGGCTTATTTTTAAAAGACTTTCAACGCTTTGAACATTTACGACATAAGCTTTGGTCGACGGCGCAGCCACATCGTACGCTTCCACTCACCTATAACCTCAACGCAAACTCGGCATTAAAGCTCTACCCTTCACCCATTGAACTTCCTGATTGGCTTTGTCAGTCCACCACCACGCCATAAAAAAACCCTGCCAAAGCAGGGTTCATTTTGAAACTTAAACAGGTCAGATTAGATCAATAAAGTTCGGATATCTTTGAGCAGCTTCGTCAGTTTATTGGCAAAACGTGCAGCGTCCGCTCCATTAATCACACGGTGATCGTATGACAATGACAGCGGCAGCATCAAACGTGGATCAAAGCTTTCACCATTCCATACTGGCTGCATGGTTGCAGGTGAAATACCCAAAATCGCCACCTGTGGCCAGTTGACCAACGGTGTAAATGCCGTGCCACCAATTGAACCCAAACTGGTAATGGTAAAATTCGCACCTTGTAGATCTTTTGGCGATAGTTTTTTGTCACGTGCTTTTTGACTCAGCTCACCCAGCTCAATTGCAATCTGCTTAATCGATTTTTGATCTGGATTACGCAGTACAGGCACGGTCAAACCATCAGGCGTGGCAACGGCAATCCCCATGTGGATTTCATTGCGTAGCAATACTGACTTGCCATCATCAGACAAATGACCTGCAAATTCACGCTCTTCTTTCAACAAATAAGCCACTGCTTTGATGATGAAAGCCATAATGGTTAAGCCAATACCTTCTTTCTTAAAGTTAGCTTTTAAATCATTACGCCAAGCTTCAAGATCGGTAATATCCGCAGCATCGAATTGCGTCACTTGCGGGATAAAATTGTTTAAAGACAATTGCGGAATCGACACTTGTTGTAAACGTGTCAAAACTTTCTCTTCCACACCACCAAAAGCATCAAAGCTTGGCAATTTCGGCAAGCCTGAAACCTGTGCCACAGCTTGAGCTGCAGGTGCAACTTGCGGAGTGGTCAAACGGGTTTTCACATAAGCGAATAAATCTTCTTTCATTAAACGCTCATGCGGGCCAGATGCTTTGACTTCTGCCAAAACCACACCCAATTCACGTGCAAGCTTACGAACGGCCGGTCCTGCATACACTTTGGCATTGGCAGCATTTTGCTCTTTGGTGAGTTTATCTGCGCCTTGTGATTGTGGAGCTGCTTCAACTTTGCTTTCAGCTTTAGGTGCAACTGTCGCAGGCTGTGCTACAGCTGGTGCAGGTTTCGCTGCTTGTGCGGGTGCTGCAACAGCTTGACCTTCGGCTTCTATCGTCACTAAAGCGACGCCTTCAGAGACACTTTGCCCTAACTGGACATGAATCGCGGTGATTTTACCAGCGGTAGAGCTTGGCACTTCTACCGTTGCTTTGTCTGATTCCACCACGATGATGCTTTGGTCTTTTTCAACCACATCACCCACAGCGACTAAAATTTCAGCCACTGCTGCTTTATCAACACCTAAGTCAGGCACTGCAATATCAACAGGTCCAGACGCCGCAGCCGTAGACGGCGCTGGTGTTGCTTCTGCAACAACAGGTGCAGCAACAGGCTGTGCAGTTTCTTGCACAGCAGCCGATTCAACCGCAGCAGATGAAGCCGCCGTTTTCACCGTTAAAATCACTACACCTTCTTTCACTACATCGCCAGCACTGATTGTGATCGATTCAACACGGCCTGATACAGTACTTGGGACTTCGACTGTCGCTTTGTCTGATTCCACCACGATAATACTTTGATCGACATCAATCTCATCACCAACAGAGACCAAAATCTCACTTACCGTAGCTTTTTCTACGCCAATATCAGGAACTTGCACATCGATGCTTTGCGACTGAGGAGCATTGGCTGCAACAGATGCTGCTGCAGTTTGTTCTGCTTCCACAACCGGAGTTGGTTCTGCTGCTTCGTCTTCACTTGCATTTTGTACTGGCTCAGCTGTAGCAGTACTTTGACCTTCTGCTTCCAACTCGATCAGCACAGCACCTTCAGCAACACTGTCACCCAGATTAACTGCAATGCTTTTCACCACGCCTGCCGAAGTGCTTGGTACTTCAACAGAGGCTTTATCAGACTCTAACAACACAATGCTGTCATCGACGCTAATGCTGTCGCCGACTTTCACTAAAATCTCAGCGACCGTTGCTTTATCTACACCAATATCAGGAGTCGTAATTTGCATGATTAGTTCTCCTCTTTGTAGTCAGCCACAGCATGCAGTTCCGGCGTTTCCTGCGGAGCCCATGCCACTGGACGGTCAGTATCTAGTTCAAAGCTTGAGATAGCATCTTTGACTAAACGCGCATCAACTTCGCCTTCATCCGCGAGTTTTTTCAATGTTGCTACCACAATATGTGCGGCATCGACACCAAAGTAGCTACGTAAGTTGCCACGTGTATCTGAACGACCATAACCATCTGTACCTAATGCAACGAACGGACGATTGTCTGGAAGATAAGCACGGATTTGTTCGCTATAAGCACGCATGTGATCGGTTGCCGATACCACAATACCGTCTTTTTCACGAAGTAATTGAGAGATCCAAGCTTCTTTCGTATCTTCAGCCAATGGATGTAGGCGGTTGTATTCTTCACACGCCATACCATCACGAGCTAATTCGTTAAAGCTAGTGACGCTCCACACGTTTGAATGAATTTGATATTCATCACGAAGGATTTTCGCCGCTTTAATCACTTCACGCAGAATCACACCTGAACCCATCAACTGAACCGTTGCTTTCTCATCTTCTTCGAAGAGATACATACCACGTTTAATGCCTTCTTCAGCACCTTCAGGAATAGCAGGGTGTTCGTAGTTTTCATTCATTACTGTTAAGTAATAGAACACGCGCTCTTGGTTCACGTACATGCGTTTTAAACCATCATGTACGATCACTGCCAACTCATAACCAAAACATGGGTCATAAGAAATACAGTTTGGAATCGTATTTGCCAAGATATGTGAATGACCATCTTGGTGCTGTAAACCTTCACCGTTCAGTGTTGTACGACCCGCAGTTGCACCGAGCAAGAAGCCTTGCGCCTGTGCATCACCTGCAGCCCATGCAATATCGCCAATACGCTGGAAACCGAACATCGAGTAGTACATATACATCGGAATCATTGGCAAGTTATTGGTTGAATAACTGGTTCCTAACGCAGCCCAAGCACTCATCGCACCCGCTTCGTTAATCCCTTCTTGTAGCATGTGACCATCTTTGGCTTCACGATAGTGCATCAACTGTTCTTGGTCTTCAGGGGTATATTTTTGACCATGCGCAGCATAGATCCCCAACTGACGGAACATACCTTCCAAACCGAAAGTACGCGCTTCATCTGGCACGATTGGTACGACACGATCTTTAATGGCTTTTTCTTTCAATAATGATGAAATCAAACGTACCATCAACATGGTCGTCGATTGCTCTTTACCGCCACTGCCTTTGAGTACCGCATCAAACACAGACAATTCAGGAATCGCCAGCTGTTCACTTTCTTTACGACGTGCAGGTAAATAACCACCCAATGCCTCACGACGCGCCTTCATGTATTTCAATTCAGGCGAGTTTTCACTCGGACGATAGAATGGCACTTCTTCAAGCTGTTCATCAGTAAATGGCAAGTTGAAACGGTTACGCACGTATTTCAACGACTCAAGCTGCATTTTCTTGATTTGATGCGTCTTATTGACTGCTTCAATCTCTTCCGACAAACCATAACCTTTGACTGTTTTTGCCAAGATAACTGTTGGCTGACCCGTTTCCTTCATCGCTTCGGCATAAGCCGCATACACTTTGAATGGGTCATGACCACCACGGTTCAGGTTATCAATATCTTCATCGCTTAAGTTGCGCACCAACTCTTCAGCTTCAGGATACTTACCAAAGAAATGTGCACGCGTATACGCACCACCTTTCACTTGATAACGCTGGAAGTCACCATCGACCGCTTCTTCCATCACCGCTTTTAAGGCACCTGAATCATCTTTTGCCAGTAACGGATCCCAATGACGACCCCAAACCACCTTAATTACGCGCCAGCCTGCACCACGGAACAATGATTCAAGTTCTTGAATAATTTTACCATTACCACGAACTGGGCCATCTAGACGCTGTAAGTTACAGTTCACGACCCAAATCAGGTTGTCGAGCTTTTCACGGCCTGCAAGTGAAATGGCACCTGTACTTTCAGGCTCATCCATCTCACCATCACCGAGGTAAGCCCAAACTTTACGGTTTTCTTCTTTGATCAGCCCACGGTTCATCAAGTACTTTTGGATGTGTGCTTGATAAATCGACATGATTGGGCCTAGACCCATCGATACGGTTGGGAACTGCCAATAATCTGGCATCAAGTACGGATGTGGGTATGAAGGCAAACCTTTACCGCCAACTTCACGACGGAAATTATTTAAGTGTTCTTCAGTCAAACGACCTTCTAAGAACGAACGTGCATAGATACCTGGCGCACAGTGACCTTGATAATAGATCATGTCACCGCCAAAGCTGTCGCTATTGGCACGGAAGAAGTGGTTAAAACCCACGTCATATAAAGTGGCAGATGATGCAAAACTTGCCAAGTGACCACCTAAGTCATCACCGGTTTTATTGGCACGCAGTACCATCGCTAAGGCATTCCAGCGGATCAGCGCACGAATACGGCGCTCCATATCCGAATCACCCGGCATAGGCGGTTGTTCTTCAACTGAAATGGTATTTAAGTAAGGAGTATTTAGTCGCTGAATGGGAACGTGCTTAGCAATCGCTTGTTGATAGAGTTTTTCAAGCAAAAATGCAGCGCGGTCAGTTCCCATGTGCTGTAAAACTGAATCAAATGCGTCCTGCCATTCTTGGGTTTCTTGCGCATCTGTATCGCCATAAAACGCCATACTTCACCTATCCTATGTGCTAAATATATGGCTCTATTAGTACCATATTTTGGCTAGGCTCAGTTATCGCCACAGATGAATACGAAATAGCTCTATTATTTATTTACTAAATACTTATTGATTAACAATTACACAAATTTACATTTTTGGGTCAATTTTCGCCATATTTCATACAGACAATATTTTTTAGAATGATAATTTTATAGTTATTAGCGATAAATAAAAAAGCCATTGTCTGTAGAGGTTCAGACAATGGCTTCGTATACAGATGTTGTATGCGCTTATGGCAACATCGCTAAATACGTCGATGGGTTTTTGCGTTGACCATCTTTCACTACTTCGTAATGTAAATGTGGGCCAGTACAACGACCAGTACAACCAACGTTAGCAATATGCTCACCCGCAGCAACACGGTCGCCTACACGTGCAATTAAGCGTGATGCATGTGCATAACGTGTCAGGTAACCATTACCATGGTTGATTTCAACATATTGGCCATAACCTGTGCCCCAGCCAGATTTGGTTACTATGCCAGGGCCTGTTGCATAAATAGGTGTGCCACTTGCCGCAGAAAGATCTAAACCTGAATGATTTTCTGCACGGCCACCCATGGTACGACCACCATAGTTTGAGCTCACGCGCTTCATGTCTGGAAGTGGGTGGGCAATTAACCATGAATATGGATTATTTGAACTTGCTGAATAGTTTTGAGAGGAATTGCTTGAACCGTATTTTTTTGCGATTGTCGCATTGTTGAGTTCAATTGATTTTTCACGAATTTGAACATTCAACTTGGTTTCCGCTGGAACATCAATATCATTGCTTTCAGAGTAAGCACCTTGAGACAAAGTGCGAGTTAACTGTTCAATACGATCTGATGATGAGTCTGCTTGATTTAATTCAACTAAATCTGCAAAAGCGACTGAAGCGGCCGAAGCTGCCAATGAAAACGCCAATAAAATACGTCGTAAATGCATAAAAAACCTCTATAAACTGTTCTCTTTTGTTCCTTGTGTGATTTCGTCCTTGATATCAGCCAAAAGGAGCGCATAAGATTAAGACATAAACATGTAGGAAATATGTATGTCAGAACCTGTCAACGTCTTTCAACCAACAAGAAAACACATAAAAACAGGAAACTTGTCGTTTCTCTCAACGCAAGTTGCTGTATGGCAGAAACTTACGAAAATTGTTCAACCGCTATTGCCCCAACCGGATCAATGGCAAGTTGTTTGTTATATAAATGGTGTACTTATATTAACTGGAGAAAATCAGGCACTGATTAGTCAGTTGGCCTATTTGCAAAAGCAATATATTGCACAATTATCACAAATATACGAATTCAAGGATTTGCACAAGATTCAAGTCCGTCTGAGAACTCCGTCTCCAACGCCCCATTCCCCTGAAAAAATTTCAAGAACCCTCAGTACAGAAACTCAGGATTTACTCCGTAATGCTGCTGACTTTGTGAGCGACCCTAAGCTTAGCCAAGCAATGCTGCGTTTGGCAAGCAATAAAAAGTAACCACCCAGTTGTAACAGACAAATTTGAATGCTCAGAATGTGACAGACTTAACACTTACAAATGATACAATATAACATCACTATTATAAGACAATGACTTATGTCACATTCACATAACTAATTGGGCAATCATTAATGTCATCAAATGTTACAATTTCATAGCTATCTGGATCACTTTTGACATTGCGTAATAACTGATTATTTAATGCATGACCTGACTTATAGGCATCATATTTCGCAATAATTTGATGACCAAGCAAATATAAATCACCCACAGCATCTAATATTTTGTGACGAACAAACTCATCCGAGAAGCGTAAACCCTCTTCATTGACCACACCATTTTCATCTACGCCAATGGCATTTTCGAGACTCGCCCCCAAAGCCAAATTATTGGCTTTGAGATAATCCAAATCTTTCATAAAGCCAAAAGTCCGCGCTTCACTGACTTCATAGACAAATGTTTCGGTTGAAAAGTCGATGGTTGCCGATTGAAATTCTTTCTTAAATGCAGGATGGTCAAAATCAATCGTAAAATTTAATTGGAAACCGTCATGCGGTTGAAAGGCAGCACGTTTATCATCAATCAGTGCTTCGACAGGTTTAAGTATTTTTATGAATTTTTTAGGTGCATTTTGTTCTTGTAGTTCACCTTGCATAAGCAAATAAATGAACGGGCCTGCACTCCCATCCATAATAGGCACTTCAGATGCCGACACTTCCACAATCAGGTTATCAATCCCTAAACCAGCAATCGCACTCATAATGTGCTCAATTGTGCCCACCTTGGCGTTTTCTTGCACCAAGTTAGAACACATGAATGCTTCTTGAATCAGCATAGCATCAGCTGGAATATCAATCGGTGGATTTAAGTCGATACGACGAAACACAATGCCCCCATCGGCATGATGTGGCACAAAGTTAATCATCACTTTTTGCCCACTATGCAGTCCGATGCCACTCGCTTTCACGATGCGTTTCAGGGTACGTTGTTTCAACATGTGTCTTCTATCATCAGTTCACAAAACCGCTATACGTTAGCATATTTAGCCATTGATAAAAAACAAAAAGGTAGCTGATCAGCTACCTTTTGTAATCAATAGACACTTAAGTCATTGAATTTGTTTTATTTACGTTGCTGGTTTTTCAAGTAGTCTTGAATACTCATTGGCGTAGGGCGTGAATTCGATGCTGACGCCGCCGCAGCCGCCGGAGCAGCTGCTTCATTGTGCTGACGTTGAATCGCTGGTACATCATCTTCATCTACAGGTGCTTGTGCAGAAGCGACTGTACGCGTTGCTTGTGCGACAGGGCGTTTCACTGGCTCAGCAGAATCGGCAGAATTACGAGTTAAACCCGTTGCGATCACAGTTACACTAATTTCATCACGTGCATCTGGATCAAATACCGTACCGTAGAACACTTGACCTTCATCAAGATCCACAATTTGGTTCACTACATCTGTGATTTCTTCAATTTCACCGAAGGTTACGTCATCGCCACCTGTTACGTTAATCAAAATGCCTTTTGCATTCATGATGGTCACGTTATCTAACAACGGGCTACGGATCGCTTGCTCAGCAGCTTGACGCGCACGGTTTTCACCACGACCAGAACCTGCACCCATCATGGCATAACCACGTGTACTCATCGCAGTTTTCAAATCGGCGAAGTCAAGGTTGATATGACCAGGACGCACCACAAGATCAAAGATACTACGTACAGCATTTAACAGTACGTCGTCTGCTTTTTTGTAAGCATCTTTCATCGAGATATCACGGAACACTTTTAGCAGGCGTTGGTTCGGAATAATAATTAGAGAATCAACATGTTGCTCAAGGGCTTCGATACCTTTCTCAGCAGATTGCTGACGACGTTTACCTTCAAAGTTAAACGGAGTCGTCACCACACCTACCGTTAAGATACCCATTTCTTTGGCAATTTCAGCAACAACTGGCGCAGCACCTGTACCAGTACCACCGCCCATACCTGCAGTCACGAACACCATGTCCGTACCTTCAAGGTGTTGGCGAATCAACTCACGGCTTTCTTCAGCAGCAGTTTGACCCACTTGTGGATTTGCACCTGCACCCAAACCACGCGTGCTTTGCTCGCCGAGTTGGATTTTAAATTGTGCATTCATGCGGTCGAGTGCTTGTTTGTCTGTATTGGCACAAACAAATTTTACACCCTCGATATCTGATTCCAACATGTGTTGCACAGCGTTACCGCCAGCACCACCCACACCGAATACTGTGAAACGGGCTTGACCGTTGCTGTCGCTTTGATCATCTTCTAAAAATTCAAATGAGGCCATGCCTAAAAAATTCCTAATCCATAATTGGCAGACACTTCAGCCCGTATACTGCCTTGATCTTAATAAAAATTGTTTTTTAGAATGCTGTCCAAGTTCCAGCTTGTCAAGTACAAGCAATAATCCGTACAACTTCCCAACAATATTCCCAAATATTTCAACTTAAAAGATCGACTTCAAGGTGTCATTGAAGCCCGACCATGCCCGTTTTACCCGATTCAATACTGAAAGTTTTTCCGTATCTTCTGGCTCAACGATCGTATCTTGTGTTTCGCTTTGACTGAAAATTAACAGACCTGCGGCAGTCGCGTATTGTGAACGACGTAAAGCAGCTTGCTGTTGATCATCGGCATATACTTGCATAGGTGGATTACCTAAATGTGCAGAGACACCTAAAATCCGACGTGCAAATGTCACCATCCCTTCAATTTGGCAGGCATCACCTGTGAGTACAACACCATGGTATAAACCATGAATCGCACCATGATCGACCAATTCATTACGCACTTGATTAAAGATTTCTTCATAGCGCGCAATAATAATTTCGGTCAGTTCAATTCGGCTAATGGTTTGTGGACCATCAATCCCTTGGAACTGAATCATACTTTCAGGTTTAACCACTTTCAGGTCAACACAACCATACAACAGTTTAATGCGTTCCGCTTCTTCTGT
The DNA here is from genome assembly GCF_024605895.1 of Acinetobacter sp. YH16056_T. NCBI lineage: Bacteria > Pseudomonadati > Pseudomonadota > Gammaproteobacteria > Moraxellales > Moraxellaceae > Acinetobacter > Acinetobacter sp. YH16056_T. Next base: position 3,161,364 of record NZ_CP094545.1, read on the forward strand.
TGTGGTTTGCAATACAGCAGCAATATCACGTGTTACATGCTCGCCGCCACGTTGCAAGGTATGTGTCATCGCCAAGCGACCATCTAAATACACCGCGATATTGGTCGTACCTGCACCAATATCAACCAAGCACACACCATATTCTTTTTCATCTTTAAGCAAACTGGCTTCAGCTGTTGCTAATGATGAAATGACCATGCGTTCAACACCAATATTGGCGCCTTTTAATGCACGATCCAAATTCTGCATGGTGCTGATGGGCAACATCATCAAATGATAATGCCCTGTCATACTCCGTGCTGACATGCGAATCGGGTTTAATACCCACTCAGGTTCATCATCTAGTTCAAAACCTAAAGGTACAGCACTCACCAAATAGTGGTCAGACGTTAAATGACTGGCTTTGGCCAGTTCTAATGCACGCACCACTTCATTGGTGGTAATCGCATGGTCATTATTTTCAATTGGAGTGCGACCAGAGGCATAAAAACTTTTTAGTTCAGCACTTGGAATGGAAATCCACGCAGAATGTACACGACATTCCGCCATATCTTCCGCTTCCTGCACTGCATTTTTAATTGCGGTAACAACTTTATCGAGACTGACAATTTTCCCTTTATTCATGCCGCGGTTACGAGCGGTCGCCATCCCTACCACTTGGATATTGTCTGGCGCGTGTACCTTACCAATCAAAACTGAAACTTTGTGTGTCCCAATGTCAATCGCAACAACCGAGGGAACAGCTTCATTCATTATTTACTACTACCATTCACATGTTTGTTTAATTTATGGCTTAAAGCCTCTACTTATAAAGCCGATCATTATGGCTTTACCGGCGCTGCATTCGCAATGCCTATGTCATCACTGGTTACAACAAACTGACCATTTACCGACTTTGCTGGCACAGAGTTTTTCCATTGAATCGCTAAACCATTTCGGTAGCGCAAATCGATGGCAGAAATTCGTGGCCATACAGGTTTTAAGTCACTGTGTGCGAGATAACTTAAACGCTGCAACTTACTCATGGTCTGATCTTGATCGACAATCACGCGTAAGCCTGAATCAAACTGCATAAACCAAGTCATTCGTTCGGTTAAATATAATTCTTTTAAACGAATGCCAACAGGTATAAATAATTGATTAATTTCATTATAACGACGCATCATCATTTTGGACTGACTCGTCGGCCCATGCAATAACGGCAAATTCTGATGATTGGTCGGGGTTAATTCTGCAAATACATCACCACTGTCGCTCAACAGTCGCCCAGTTCCCCAACGTGCAATCGCCTGACGCGGCATCACCCGTACACGAATTGCATTTGGCCAAGCACGTGATACCACCACGCGATCAACCCAAGAGATCTCTAAAGTACGGTCACGAATGACACGTAAGTCAGAAGTAAAATAATTTTGAGTCATCATCGGTGAAACGTATGACATCACTTGTTGTTTTTCTTGGGCGCTCCGCACACCCACCACATCAAGTTCAGCCACACGTGCATCCGTCATGACTTTATATAGCCCCCAAATTCCGGCAATCAAGACCACACATGCAATAAACAACAACAGCCATCCACCCACATTGGTAAGCTTTTCCTTACGTGTCGGTGGTTTGTCATGTATCGATGTCGTTGCTGCACGTTTACGGCGCATAGACGCAGGAAGTTGAGCCATAATTTAGTGTGCCGCACCTGTTAGGGTTTGTTCCAAAATCGCGACACAAAGATCATCAAAACTATAACCTACGGCATTGGCCGCTTTTGGCACTAGAGAATGACTGGTCATACCCGGAACAGTATTTACCTCAAGTAACCAGAAGTTTCCTTCTGCATCCTGCATCGCGTCAATACGGCCCCAACCACTCGCACCTACCGCTTGGAAAGCGCGTAAAGATAAAGCTTGTAGACGCTTTTCTTCATCTTCAGTCAAGCCACATGGAATACCATATTGCACATCGTTACGGTTATATTTCGCTTCGTAATCGTAAAAAGCCACATCTGCAGGCGGTTCTAAACGAATCACCGGTAATGCCTGACCATTTAAAATCACAATGGTAAATTCACGTCCGGTAATCCATTTTTCAGCCATCACAACTGCATCATGCTGGGTCGCTTTGGCAATTGCGGTTGCAAAGTCTTCAATTTTTTCAACTTTGCTCATACCAATGCTTGAGCCTTCATGCACCGGCTTAATGATAAATGGCAAACCAATTGAATCTACAATTTCTTGTAAATCTGAATCTTTGCTGACAATACGATAAGGTGCTGTCGGTAGTTCTGAACCTTGCCAAACTTGTTTAGTTTTGACTTTATCCATACCAATCGCTGAGCCTTGAACGCCCGTTCCAGTGTACGGAATGTTTAACCATTCCAAAGTACCCTGAATTTGACCATCTTCACCACCACGGCCATGAAGGACGATAAATGCACGGTCATAAGCCACCAACTCAGTCACACTGCGTTGCTGCGGATCAAATGCTTCGGCATTTACACCCGAACGCACCAATGCTTCAAGTACAGCTTTACCACTATCGAGAGAAACCTCACGTTCGGCAGATTTCCCACCTAATAACACGGCAACTTTGCCGAATTTTGAAGCATTTGACACGTTTATATCCTTAAACTTTTATCTACGGTCTAAACAAACTTTGGATCACCAAGCGGTGATCATTTTACATAGAGATTGTTTTGAGCAAGTTCGATTGAGATTGCTCCAACATTACCTGCGCCCTGTGTTAATAACAAGTCATTTGCTTGTAACACTTTTTTCATTACTGCTTGTAAGTTGCCTTCTACTGGATCGATGAGAATCGGCTCAACTTCACCACGGAGACGAATACTTCGAGCCAACGCACGACTATCCGCACCCACAATTGGTTTTTCACCTGCAGGATAAACTTCTAATAACAACAGTTGATCGACTTGAGACAAGACATCGACGAAGTCATCAAAACAGTCACGCGTACGACTAAAACGGTGTGGCTGGAACATCATCACCAAACGACGATCTGGATGACTTGCACGTGCAGCTTTAATGGTCGCTTCCACTTCTTTTGGATGGTGACCATAGTCATCGACCAATTTCACCAAGCCATCTTCAACTTCAAATTCGCCTTGGACTTGGAAACGACGACCTACGCCACTGAAGCTTTCTAAGGCACGTGCAATCGCAGCATCAGAAACGCCTTCATCCGTTGCAATACCAATTGCTGCCAAGGCATTTAAGATATTATGCAGACCCGGCAAGTTAATGGTTAAACGTAACGGCTCACGGTCTTTACGCAAAACTGTAAAGTGTGATTGCATGCCTTCTTGAGCCACATCAACGGCACGAATGTCATTGTCTTCATTGAAACCATAAGTCACGACAGGACGACCAATACGCGGCATAATTTCACGGATGTTGGCATCATCACCACACATCACAGCTAAACCGTAAAATGGAAGGCGCTGTAAGAATTGTACGAAGGTATCTTTCAATACATCGAAACTACCGCCATAGGTATCCATATGGTCAGCATCGATATTGGTGACAATCGTTGCCATCGGCTGTAAATGCAGGAATGACGCATCTGATTCGTCTGCTTCAGCCACGATATAACGGCTTGCACCCAATGCAGCATTCACACCAGTACGATTTAATAAACCACCAATGACATAAGTTGGGTCCAGATTTTCTTCTGCCAACATGCAGGTCACCAGACTGGTTGTCGTGGTTTTACCATGCGTCCCCGCAACGGCAATACCATGACGGTAACGCATTAATTCACCCAACATTTCTGCACGACGCACGACAGGTGTACGGGTTTCAATCGCCGCTTTCACTTCTGGGTTTTCAGAATCAATAGCTGTTGATACCACGATTACATTGGCGCCTTGAATATTTTCAGCAGCATGACCGATGAAAACTTGAATGCCGTTTTCTTCAAGCTGAGCCGTGGTTTTCGACGCTTTAATATCTGAACCTGAAACTTTATAGCCTTGGTTTTTCAATACTTCGGCAATACCGCACATGCCCGCACCACCAATCCCAATAAAATGGATGTGTTTAATACGGCGCATTTCTGGCACTTTAATGAGCTTTTTCGCTTGATCGGCAGGCGTTGATGGAGACATAGATTACTCGAATTTTACAAATCTTGAATTAAACCAACCACGTGCTGTGTCGCATCGGGTTGTGCCTGTTGTCGAGCCTTAACCGCCATTTCCATAAGTCGTTGGCGATTCATCAGCGGCTTCAACAACGCTGTTAAACTTTCTGCGGTCATGTCCGCTTGTGGGCAAATTTTTGCAGCATTGATATTGGCCAAGAACCCTGCATTTGCAGTTTGATGGTCATCCACTGCACTTGGCAGAGGAACAAACACGGCTGCTACACCCGCTGTCGCAATTTCAGTGACGGTTAGTGCACCAGCACGACAGATAATCAAATCCGCTGCAGAATAGGCTGCTGCCATATCTTCAATAAACGGCTGAACTTCAACTTGTATATGTTCAGGTGCGTTTGCATAACGAGCCAATGTGCTTTCAGCATTATTTTGACCACACTGATGATATACACTGAGGGGCTGTTCTAATTGCTGCAAAGCAGCCGGCACACATTCATTTAAGGCACGTGCGCCCAGTGAGCCACCTACAATTAAAACCCGTAATGGCAACCCAGCTTTTTCACGCTCTTGGTAACGCCATGACGGATTTAAAATTTCTGTAATTTCCTTCCGTACAGGATTGCCTGTGGTCACGATTTTATCTTGAGCTGGAAAAGTATTTGGAAATGCCTGACACACCGTTTTCGCCACACGCGATAATTGCGTATTGGTAAACCCAGCCACAGCATTTTGTTCATGGATAATGACTGGTATGCCCAATGCACGAGCTGCCAAGCCACCTGGCCCAGCCACGTAACCCCCAAAGCCTGCAACTGCATTAACTTTGAGTTGTTTCATATAACGCATGGCACTCAAAGTAGCTTTGAGAATTTTAAACGGTGCCATCAGCTTACGCACGACTCCATTGCCGCGTACGCCTTGGATATCAATTTGATAAATTGGAATATTATGATTTTTAAGCAGGCGATTTTCCATGCCTGTTGGCGTTGCGAGCCAAGAAACTTTACAGCCTTGTTGTTGCAACTCTTTGGCAACAGCGAGCGCTGGAAAGACGTGACCACCGGTTCCGGCAGCCATCATCATGACATGTTTCGGCTTTACTTGCGTTACTTCGGTCACTGTCTAATTCTTCAATTCTAAAAAGAGGCTAATGATATTCGATTTTAAGCAAACAATTGTAATCACAAACGCATGACCGTGAAAGGTAATTTACTTTTTTTCAACAGGCGTATGATTGTTTTTTTCTACTATTTTAAAAGTTTAAACTAGTTTTATTATTAATCTATGAGAATTGAAAAAAATCAGACAATTTTTCACTTTAATTGCATTCACTTACAGTTTTTTTGCTTTTTAAGCTCCCCTCCCCTTAGCGCAGGCCAAAAAAAGAGCCCGTGAAGGACTCTTTTAAATCTAGTGCAAAATTAAGCTTTTAAACCTGCCTCAAGGACATCAAATAAATCATCGGCAATCGAGGTGCCAAATTGCGCATCAATTTCACGTACGCAGGTTGGACTGGTGACATTAATTTCAGTCACGTAATTACCAATCACATCCAGACCAACAAACACTAACCCTTTTTCACGAAGGAATGGCCCAACTTTGGCTGCAATGGCTTTATCATTTTCGGTCAATGGACGCGCCTCGCCCAAACCACCTGCCGCCAAGTTGCCACGCACTTCGCCATTTTGCGGAATACGCGCCAAACAATACGGTACGGGTTCGCCATTGATCATCAAGATGCGCTTGTCGCCATCCACAATTTCTGGGATGTAACGCTGCGCCATAATCGGCTGTGTGCCGTTATTGGTCAGGATTTCAATGGTTGAACCAATATTAACGCCATCTTGGTATAAACGGAAAATGCCCATACCGCCCATGCCGTCTAATGGCTTCACAATCACATCGCCGTGTTCTTGCAAAAATTCACGAATCAGGCTTTGCTGCGAGGTCACTAAGGTCGGTACTTGAAGTTCAGGGAATTGCGTCGCAAACAATTTTTCATTGCAGTCACGTAGGCTTTGTGGCTTGTTAATAATCCATGCGCCTTCGCGTTCAGCCTGTTCCAAAATATAGGTGGTGTAGACAAAGTTCATATCAAACGGCGGATCTTTACGCATCAAAACCACGTCATAAGCTGCAATTGATTCTTTTTGTTTTTCGCCGAGTTCGTAATAGTGGTTGTAGTCTTCAAAAACTTTTAGCGGTGAAATCAAACCAAAGGCTTTGCCTTGATCGATATATAAATCTTGCTGTAATGCATAGCCTAGCTCATGTCCACGGCGTGCTGCTGCCCATAGCATCGCCATTGAGGTATCTTTTTTTAGGTTTACATTTTCGATGGGATCCATCACAACAAGTACACGCATTATTCAGTGCTCTGTTCATTATTAATTTATGAATGAGTATAGCCGAGATTTTTCTTTTGTTTATTCTGATTTTGCATGTGTATGTATGGATTCGTGTGATGCAGGCGATAATTCAAAACATTTCTATCATCGGCTTTATCTTAATAATGGAAATAAGCCATGAAAGCATTATGGCGTTAGGCCTGTGTAAATCGACGCCAAGCAATTGAGACAGATATTCATCACATCTACATCTCGCCCATCATTATTTTTGGTGAAAAAACACGTGCTTTTTATTTTTTTTAGCTATTGTGTTAATTATTGTAAATAAAGAAATAGAATTAATTAATGATCAACATTGAGCAGATGGCTATCATTCTTGATGCTTTGCCAGACCCTGCTTTTGTCATATCGCGTAGTAGAAAATACGTTGCGGTTTTTGGTGGGCGCGATAATCGCTATTACCACGATGGTTCCGGTCTTGTTGGTACCTATATTTCAGATGTGATCAAGCCAGATAAAGCCAACTTGTTTATGCAACTGATCGACCAAGCTCTAGCGTCAGGAAATCTACTCATCGAAGAGTACGAATTGAGCAATAGGGATGTAAAAGGTCTGCCCGATTATGGTCCTGAAGAGCCCATTTGGTTTGAGGTGCGCATCCAAGCCCTCAGTTTTTCAGTAGATGAAGAAGACGTTGTGCTTTGGGTCGCAAGTAATATTTCAGCGCGTCACAACTTGGAAATTAAGCTGAAGGAACTCAGCCATACGGATCAGTTAACCGGTCTTTTCAATCGAAGAAAATTAGAGCATGACTTAGCATTACATTATGAGTCATACCTACGACATTCCATACAGACCTCGATTTTGATGTTCGATCTTGATAACCTCAAAAAAATCAACGACAGCAAAGGTCATCATGTCGGTGATGAGGCAATCCGAGCAGTCGCAGATATTCTTCGTTTAACGCTGCGCAAGACTGATTGCGCCTGCCGCTTAGGTGGAGATGAGTTTGTGGTCGCATTACCCAACACGGGCTGTGAACAAGCCATTCAATTTGCCAAACGGATTCATGAACATTCCAGAAAAGAATTAAGTCGGTTTTCAATAGATAACGCCCATGTCACCGTGAGCATAGGAGTAACAACCATCATGCCTGAAGATTGTACCTACGAAGATACAATTAAGCGTGCTGATCTAGCGCTGTATAAAGCCAAACATGGCGGGAAAAATAGAATTGTCGCGGCGTAAGCGTGCGGCAGAAATAAACCAAATTTCACAGTCTATTTAGCAATTTGATATTCAAGCCGTTGTGATTGCTCAGCATGAGCTCTCTCCCCTTTTCAACATAAGTTCAGTTTAGATAGGTGTCCGATATGCAGCAAGCCATTGTTGATTTTGCCTTGGATGATGAAAATCATTGGTATGCTATTTTAGCTTGTGGCCATACACAGCATGTCCGGCATGATCCGCCTTGGCAAAACCGTCCTTGGGTTATCACTGAGCAAGGACGGAACGAAAAGTTAGGGGTAATGTTGGAATGTAAGAAGTGTGATGAAAAGAATTTCGTATAACGTGTATTATGTTAATTTTAGATTTACTAAAACTATTTTTTGAGAACTAGGCTGTTATGGGAACTGTAAAGCTCAAATCTTCTGATGAAGTTTTTCAATTAAAAATTAGTCTGCTAGGTAGTGATCCTGAAATCTGGAGAACTATTCAAATTTCATCGGCAGCTACTTTATCTAGGCTCCATAAGGCAATTCAATCCGCTTTTGATTGGGAAGATAGCCATTTACATGAATTCACGACTATTAAGCATGAAAAGATCAATAAAAGACAAAAATTGAAAGAAGTTCTACGTGTAGGTAAAAAAATTATATATACATATGATTTTGGCGATTGTTGGGAACATTTGATTACTGTAGAAAGCAGACAATCTCCTGATTTAAATAAAAAATATCCATGTTGTATAGATGGTCAAAATCATGCTCCATTTGAAGATATTGGAGGAATTTTTGGATATCTTGATATTTTAGATGCATTACAAGACCCCAAACATCCAAGATATGACGATTACATGCAAATTATCGAGGATGAAATAGGAGAGATAGAGTTTGATCCGACCTACTTTAATTCACATGATATTAAGTTTTAAACCTGATTTAACATAAGGGCTGTTATACGAAATTGCAACTAAATATAGTTGCAATTATTATTTAAAAGTAACTATACTTAGTTGCAATAGCAGTAGGGCTGAAGTATGGGTAAAACGGAAAAGTTACTGGAAAAATTTGGAAATTCAAAAAATACATTTCCGTATAAAGATTTAGTCGTTTTACTGAATCAGCTCGGCTATGAAAAATTTGAAATGGCAGGCTCTCGTGTCCGTTTTTTTAATACGAAAACTGAACACATGATTTTACTGCACAGGCCACACCCTGAAAATGAAATCAAAGGTGGGGCTTTGAAATCTGTAAAACAGGCACTCAAGCAGGAGGGATTTTTATGAGCTATTTAAAATACAAAGGTTATCTAGGTACAATTGAACCTGATCTTGAAACAGGTGAGTTATTTGGAAAGCTTGCATTTATCCGTGATCTCATCACTTATGAAGCAGAAACATTAAAAACTCTTGAACAAGCTTTTCAGGAATCTGTCGATGGATATTTAGAGTCTTGTGCTGAATTAGGTAAAAAACCCGATCAGCCATTCAAAGGTACATTTAATGTCCGTATTAGTCCTGAGTTACACCGTAAAGCTGTTTTAGCATCAAGTGATAATTCTCTTAATGCTTTTGTAAGCGATGCGATTCAAGAGAAATTAATGCGTTTAGGTGCTTAATTTATTGAAGCCTAGATTGACATCTAAAAATTGAAAAAAATTAGTAAAAAAGGGAGCTTACAGCTCCCTTTTTTGTATATTAAGTTAAATATCAAGTACTTAAAAATTTAGCTCTAGCCAAAAAATGTACAAAAAGCCGATTTTGAAACAAGTCGGCTTTTTTATGAGCGGTTTTGATAGTTCTTGCCAATAAATTTGTTTAAAAAGTAATCAATTTTGGCATTTTCCCAATGTTCTCAGCTCTTCCAGGGCGAAAACTATCCCCAATTACTGTGGATGAAATTTAGGCTATTTTGTACGCTTTGGCTCACATAAAACTCGGCCCTTTGCGGCTATCCAGGATAGGTGAATTTTCCTATGATGAAGTCATAGAGAACAGGATGTTCCAAACAACAAGAATAAGAAAGATCGCACCAGGAGCGTGAGGTAAGACAGGAGTCATACCTAGCAACCCAATATGAGAAACCCCGGCAGGATGCTGGGGTTTTTTATTGTCTAAAATATTTAGATCAAAGTTGGATGGGCATCCAGAATGCGAATTAAAGTCGCTGCAGGACCAGTCGGATAGCGTCGGCCTTGTTCCCAGTTCTGTAGCGTTCTCGCGCTAATATGCAAACGTGCAGCAAACTCTGCTTGCGTTAATCCAGTTTTCTCACGTACTTCTTTAATATCTGGCAATTCAAGCTCTGTGACTCGACTGGCCTTTATCTCATTACGTTTGATGGCACCAGCTTCTTTGATTGAAGCAACCAGGTCATCAAATAAGTTGTTATCCATGAAATTGCTCCTTTACTAATTGACGCAGGATCGATGTTTCTTTGTCTGTCAGATTATCTTTCACAGACTTTGGATAAGCCACCAGGAAAAATATCTGATCATCTTCTGTGACCCAATAATAGATCACCCGGATGCCGCCGCTTTTACCTTTATTGCCTTGAGTACAGCGTACTTTACGAATTCCACCACCATTCTTGATTAAGTCACCTTTATCAGGTTGTACCAAAAGATCTTGCTGGAGCTGACGATACTCTTCATCACTTACAAGCTCTTTAATTTGCTTGGTAAAAACACTGGTTTCAATGAATAACATGAGCTCAAGTACGTCAATGGCGTATAAGAATTTTAGCAGTTTTAGAATAAAAAAACGAGAAAAGGTAGCTCTCATTTCTCATAACCGAAATTATCTTACGTGATTAGCTTCAATTTTGATTTTTAGGTAATAGAAATTACAACCAAAAGGTAAATAAATATTCAATTTTTTGATACAAAAAGTCATTTATAGTATATTTAATTAATTGATATAATTTACATTAAGTACATTATTAGAATAAATATATAGAATGCCTCGTTTAGTTCTAAAGGCTAAATCAATAAGATCTTTTGATCCTAAATTTTTGATGGCCTTAATTGATTGTCTACCTTTAAATCAGCGACCCTCTATTAAGGAATTATTAAATCTTTATCCAGAAGAAATTAAATTAGATCTAACCTCTGAAGTATTGGAGTCTACTATTGAAAAAATATCAGCTCGATTAGGTACGGTATTCGATATTCAACATTCATAATTTAAAATTAAATAATAGATGTTATATGAAAGGCACAATTCATGAGCCTTTTCATCACTCGTTTAACATAAAATCTCTTATACGAAACATCTTTAAATTTTCTATAAGCATCAATAGTTTAACTAAAGCCGTTTCAGTAAATAGCGCACTGAGACGGCTTTTTATTGATTCTTCACGTTTAACGCCTACTTTTTAAGCAATATTTCACGTTTTTTGTTAGTTAGATGCAACAATCATCATTTAAAGACGTAAAAAAGGCAGCTTCAGCTGCCTTTTGAAATCCCGAAAAATTAAATGCCGTATTTAACACGGTACGCTTCCATTTTCGCTAAAGCTTCAGTTTCACCTTTAGCCTCTAAGAAAGTCATCAAATCTTTCATGGTAATTAAGGCATGAACTGGGATTTCGAGTTCTTTTTGTACTTCTTGAATCGCAGACAAATCGCCCTGACCTTTTTCTTGACGGTCTAGCGCCACCAATACGCCCGCAATTTGTGCACCGGCATTTTTCAGAATAGTCACTACTTCACGAATCGCAGTACCTGCAGTGATCACATCATCAATGATCCAGACTTTTTTGCCTTCTACTGATGCACCCACAAGCACACCGCCTTCACCATGGTCTTTCGCTTCTTTACGGTTAAAGCCCCAAGGTACACTCACACCATGGTTTTGTGACAGTGCGACAGCCGTTGCTGCTACAAATGGAATACCTTTATAAGCTGGGCCAAAGACCACTTCCACATTATCGCATTCTGTTAATTTAGCTGCATAGCCAGAAGCCAATAACGACAATGCTTCACCGTCATTCAAAAGACCCGCATTAAAAAAATAAGGACTCACACGACCCGATTTTAAAGTAAACTCACCAAATTTAAGCACACCACGTGATAATGCCAGTTCGATAAAAGCTTGTGGATTAAATGCCGCTTGCGCTGTCATGAGGTGCTCCATTTTTTTAAGTTTGAGGTTAAACCTGAGCATGATACCAAAGAGTAGCTATCCAAGTGATCAAAAAATTTTACGTGTCGTTTCAATTAATGTGAATGGTCTGCGTTCCGCTGAAAAAAAAGGTATTTTTGACTGGATGGCAACTTCAGATGCCGATGTCATCTGCATGCAAGAAAGCCGCATTACCCATGAACAATGGACCGATAAATTTAAACCCGAAGGTTGGTTTACACACCTTTTCCCTGCAGAACGCCCAGGCTATGCCGGTACTGCGATTTATAGCCGCCTACCTTTTGTTTCAGTGACAGATGGTTTAGGTTTTGAATTGGCAGACACTCAAGGCCGCTTTATTTCTGCTGAGTTCGATTTAGGACTTGGACAAACTGCACATATTTGCTCGCTCTACCTGCCTTCAGGTTCATCGGGTGATGAAGCTCAGGCACGCAAAGATCTATTTTTGGGCGAATATCAACAAATTTTGAAGCAATGGCGTGCTGAAAATAAGTCAGTGATTGTTTGCGGTGACTACAACATCGTGCATAAACGTATCGATATTAAAAATTGGTCTGGGAACCAAAAGGCTTCGGGCTGCTTACCGCACGAGCGTGCATGGCTCGATCATATTTATGATGAACTTGGCTATGTTGACACTTTCCGTGAGGTACGCAAAGAAGCTGAGCTTTACTCTTGGTGGTCTAACCGCGGACAAGCCCGTGCCAAAAATGTGGGTTGGCGTATTGACTACCATGCATGTTCGCCAGACTGGAAAGAACGTACTGTGAATGCTTGGGTATTTAAAGATGAGTGGTTTAGCGACCATGCCCCAGTGATTATTGACTATAAAATTTAAGCTTTCAGCAATTAATTGAGTAAACAATTGTTTACTCAATTAGAGGTTATTTCTCACATTACATGACGAATTTGTGGATTTATCTCACAACTCGAACGTAGCATTATGGTCGCACGGCAAAGGGACATGTCAGGATGACACAAAAGGATTGGACGCCGAAGGAAGTATAAAAAACAAACTAAATGATTTAGCTTGTTTTCAAGGATGTGACAATGGACGTTGGACTGAGACCCGCATGATCAGGATGATTAAATGCGGGTTTTCTCTTATCTAGCTTTCGCATTTCTAGACTCACCCCCAAATAAAGCAGCTAAAAAATCGAACTGCACAGCTTTTTCTTATTCTCGCTTTATTTCTACTTTTGACTGTGCAAACTTAGGCTGAATTTTCTTGTTATCGCAGCGCTTTCTTTTCTGATTCGTTTTGTTCTGTAGGCTATTCTAAAACGCCAAAATGTCGTTTTGATGACAATACCTAATATTTACAGCATGCGACTTTTACAGCAAAACATTTATTTCTCAATCCACATCACGATCGGGCTTTGAGCATTGATGAATTAGCCTGTAGGATAATGCTGAATTGTATTTTTTATCTTATTGTTTTGAATAATTGAGGACACCTGTTCATGCTTAAAATTTATGGCATCAAAAACTGCAATACCATGAAAAAAGCTTTCGACTTGCTCAACGAATTAGGCCTGACCTACGAATTTCATGACTATAAAAAACAAGCGATTGATGCTGAAACCGTAAAAAAATGGCTCGATGCCAAAGGTGCTGATGTGATTCTCAACAAAAAAGGCGCCACATGGAAAAAACTCAGTGAAGAAGAGCAACAGGCAGCCTTAGCCAGTGAAGAAAATTTGATTCAGTGTTTAACAGCGCATAGCAGCATGATTAAACGCCCTGTACTGGATACGGGTAGCAACTTATTGGTTGGCTTTGATGAAAACGCTTACCGCGCATTGAAATAAATTTTTTCATCACACTCATGCACTGCCCTTGTTCAATTTTGACTGAGCAAGCAGTCATAAAAAAAGCCTGACATCGTCAGGCTTTTTGTTGGAATCACGTCAAATTAGTTGGCGCGGATCCATGTTTGGTTACGACCTAAAGCAGCAACACCAATAAAGCCGCGAAGCTCTAATTTTTTGCCGCCATCAGCCAATTGACCTTTTAACTTGTAAGTTTTACCTGATTGAGGATCCAAAATTGAACCGCTCTCATAGCTTGTACCACCAACATTTTTAAGACCGGTCACAATACGCAAGCCTTTTAATGATTTGTTGTGATATGGGCCTTCACATTTTTTACATGCATTCTCTTCACCTGGTGTCAAAACTGACTGAATGCTCGCTGAAAGCGTACCATTTTTTTGCTCAGTGAATTTTACAATCGCTTTTGGCTGCTTGGTTTTATCATCAATGGTTTTCCAAGTTGTACCATTTAGCGGGTCTGCAGCATTTGCAAATGCGGCTAAACTCATCAATCCTAATGCTAGTGCAATTTTTTTCATTTTTGTTTATTTCCCTGGTCTGATATAGACGACATTAGTATCCAAAAGTCACAACAATTTATCAATTTTTGTATGTGACCGTTTAGTGTAACCTTGTAATTTGTGTTGGTAAATATGCTCACACGATTCCTAAAATAGAAAAAGATGGAAAGACAATGAAGATATCGCCACTGACGAAACAACTGATTACAGAAAGCATTTTAAAAACCACAATTCGTGGGCCGAGCCAGTTCAATTTACCGCCCAATACTTTACGTTTTGCTTTGGAACAAATGTGTCGTGCATTTCCCCAAAACCCGGATGTACAAATTCGCCCGATTCGCTTAGCCGGCTTAAAAGCCGAAGAAATCAAACCGCAACAGGCATCGACCCAATTAATTTTTCATATTCATGGGGGCGCATTTTTCTTGGGTTCGATGAACACACATCGGGCGTTTCTGACTCAAGTTACCGCACGCACGCAAATGCAAGTGTTACATTTGGATTATCCTTTATCCCCAGAAGCACAGTTTCCTGAAGCACTCGATGCCCTTTTTGATGTGTATGCGGTGTTATTAGATCAAGGGATTCAAGCCAAAGATATTATTTTGTCAGGCGACTCTTGTGGTGCAAACTTAGCGCTTGCCTTAGCCCTTAAAATTCAACAGGAACAACTTCCACAAGTCAGTGGTTTGGTGTTGATGTCACCGTTTTTAGACCTGACGTTGAGCAGTGAGTCCCTACGCTATAACCGCAAGCATGATGCGCTGTTAAGCATAGAAGCCCTCGAAACCGGCATTGATTATTATGTACCACGCTCGGTCGATCGAGCTGATCCATTGGTCTCGCCTTTTTTTGCCGAGCTCAAAGGACTGCCTCCGATTCATATTCAAGTGGGTTCTAAAGAAATTTTATTGGATGATGCGCAGCGCTTTAAAGTCAAAGCAGAAGAAGCCGGCCTAGATGTCGAATTTAAGCTGTACACTGGCATGTGGCATAACTTCCAAATGTTTAGCCCATGGTTTGAAGAAGGACAGCGTGCGCTGAGTGATTTAGCTGATTTTGCACACCGACTGGATCAAGACTAATCCCTGGAAACTATTCCCTGAAAACTCTTCAAAGTCACCATAAAAAAAGGTCAGCAGATGCTGACCTAAGAGGGAAATGTCAATCTGTTAAATGGCTTGAATTTGAGCCTGAGCTGTCGCCATTGCCTGTGCTTTCATATCTGGTCCCATATTGACACCTTCGGCACGAATCACATCAATATCGCTGACACCCGTAAAATTAAACACGGCTTTTAATAAACCTTCTTGATAATCTACAGGGCTGTTATCGCCATACACGCCGCCACGACTGCTGGCAATATAGACTTTTTTATCACCTGCCAAGCCCACTGGACCTTGTTCTGTATATTTAAAGGTACGACCAGCAACACTGATACGGTCAATCCATGCTTTCAAAGTTGATGGCAAACCGAAGTTATACATAGCAGCACCAACCACAACCACATCGGCATCTAAATACTGTTGCAACAACTGCTCGCCTAAAGCCGATTGTTCTGCATTTTGACCCATCAAAATTTCACTGCTGAGATGTGGAATCTGCTGTACAGCTAAATCGAGATGTTGAACCTGTGCCGCATCACCATGTTTTTGCTGTAGCTGTTGTACAATTTCAGCGCTGAGTTGACGTGAAACTGAAGCGTCGCCCATGATGCTTGAATCAATATGCAGAATTTTCATGACTAAAACCTAAAGCTGTTGTTATTAACTTGAGCCTAGTGTAATCACTTTTCATAAATAGAATAATCCCGATCCTTATGACACTATGTTTTATTTTTAGAACAATCATTTTGAACTCGCAAAAAATTTAAAATTACTGAGCGGTTCTTGACCGTTATCAAGTGTAAATTTTCATGCTAATGTAAGCCTATAAAATGATATCTATATAAACTTTAAGAAAAAAACTGATAACTCGAACAGGGCAATGACACAGGATGACGGTGAAATCAAGCATACGTGACATGATCCTCCGCAATAGAATCGCCCAGTATTTACTGGAAGATGAAGTGGTGATGAATTGGAGTATCCTGAAAAAGTGTATGCTCATGCTGATGCTTGGCTCAGCCATTCATCTGCTTTGGATCATTTGGAAATTTTATGTTTATGTCACGCCAGAACTTTGGCAGTGGGTTAACCTTGAGCTCATCCACTCTCAATTGTGGACCAACATCGTCTTTTTTTGCTTAATGGTCCTGCTGATTTGGCCTTGCTATGCTGGAAAAGATAATCCCAAGATTCAGCTAATTTTACCTTATCTTTCGGTCGGCTTATTCGTCATTTCTTTATGTCGTGATGGTTATTTAATTGGCGTCATGAGTCCAGCCACTATGATCTCCTACGTGAGCCTTGTGACCGTTGGATTGGTACTATTTACACGAAAAATCGTCTATAGCATGCTGATTCCAGCCACGATTTTTTTATCCATTTGTATGTATTTAAGCATCCGCGGCATTATCCCCTATGCCCCGATTTTTCAACCTCATGCCTATGGCTATCAAAATAGTTTTTGGCTCTTCTCAATGATCTTTTTCATTGTTCCTATTTTATTAACCTGTTTGGCTTTATTTGAAATCTTACTCAGCCAATGGCGTCACCGAGAGCATCTGATTCAAAAACTTAGTCAAGTCGACCCACTGACCAATTTATTTAATCGACGCAGTATCAATCAGTGTTTGGAACAGCTCGATAGTGCTAAAACAGATACATATGCACTGGTCTTATTGGACTTAGACCATTTCAAACGCATCAATGATGAATATGGACACGATAAAGGCGATGAAACCTTGATTCTTGTCAGCCAAGTATTAAACCAACATTTACGCGGTAGTGATGTGGTTGGGCGGTTTGGAGGGGAAGAGTTTATTTTGGTGCTAAAAAATTCTAACTTAGAACAAGCGATATTCATTGCAGAGCGCTGTCGAAAAGCCATTGAGCAGCTTGAAATTTGGGGACATGATGGTCAGTCAATTCATGTGACAGCCAGTTTTGGTATTGCGATTTCTACGCCAGAATTGGTACCGCAACAATTGCTGCCCCATGCAGATCAAGCGCTATACGCAGCTAAAGCTGGCGGCCGCAACATGGTGATGGCCTACACCGAACAACAAAGCTTTAGCCATTTGGTTTAAAACTTTTATACAGATCAGACGTGGCGTTGAGCTTTTAACGTGGATACTGTTCCATACGACGGACTGGCTGTTCCAGTTGAGCAGCCGTGATCCATGCCACCACAGAAGGATGCTGCAAAATCTTTTGCATATAACGCTGTATGTTGTCACTCACAGGTAGCTGGAAGGTCTGTAAACGTGTCACCACGGGTGCAAAAAATGCATCGGCAATACTAAATTCACCGCATAGAAAGCCATCCACCGCAGGACGACTCGACCAAATCTGCTCGATTCGAGTCACTTCAGCACGCAATTCAGCATGTTCGGACCATAATATCTGACCATGACGACCATAATCCGCCTGCAGATTCATACTGCATAAGCTACGCAATTGCATAAAACTACTGTGCATTTCCGCGCAAATACTCCGTGCCCATGCACGTTGTGTAGCATCTTTTGGCCACAGTGGAAGCTCTTGAAACTGCTCTGCCAAATATTCACAAATCGCCAATGAGTCCCAAATCATCATACCGTCATGTTGCAGTAGGGGCACCTTGCCATTGGCATGTAGGGCTAACATTTGCTGCTTGAATGCTCCGCCATCTGCTTCTTCAGAAAAAGGAATCAAGATCTCTTGAAAGGGTAAATTAAACGCGTGTAACACCAACCACGGTCGCATAGACCACGTCGAATAGTTTTTATTGGCAATATATAATTGCATCATTTTTATTCTCCACGCGATTTAAATTTTTCCAATTGCGCTAGCAATTCTTTCTCGCTAAAAGCACCCGTCAAACGCAGTCCACGTATCTCTTGATGCGCTGTATCTAAAAATAAATAGGTCGGTGGCCCTAAAATATCCCATTGATTGAGCAGTACTTGATGGGTTGCATCATACTGACTCAAATCTAACTTAATTAAGTAATACGGTGCCAAAGCCTGTTGTACCGCAGCCGATTTTAAAACTTTATGTTCAATCGGCTGACAGGCCACACACCAATCGGCATAGACATCAATAATTGCGGATTGACCTTGGGGAATTTCACTTAATAACCGTTGAAACTCTTCCGCTGTATGTGCCACATGCCAAGCACTTTGTTGTTGATTTTCTTCGACTAAAAAACGTTGGCTGTGTTGATATTGACTGTACACAATATAAGGTACGGCTGCACAGAACACCAAGATATACAACCATTTGAGCTGAGTACTGCGCCATAAAATGCGCCAAAGCACATAAGCGCTAAACACCAGACCCAGAGCAAGGGATAACCACTGTAACCAAGCTTCACTGATCAAAGGTCGAATGAAATACAAAGCCAAGGCCAACATAATGAAAGCAAAGAGCACCTTGATTTGATTCATCCACAAACCCGCTTTAGGCAATACCCGTGAGCCAAGGACACTGGCCAACAATAGCGGTGTACCCATGCCAAAGCCGAGAGTGAATAACAATAATGCACCTTGCCACTGGCTTTGGGTTTGCGAAATAAATAATAATGCGCCTGCCAACGGTGCTGTCATGCAAGGACCGACCAGCAATGCAGAAATCATCCCCATGACCCCTGCGCCAACGAGACTACCACCTTTTTGCATCGACTGAGCTTGGTCTAAGCGATTGACCCAACTGCGTGGCAATTTCAGCTCAAATAAACCAAATAAATTCAGGGCAAAAACCACAAAGAGCACGCTAAAGGCAATTAAAGTCGAGGGTTGTTGCAACCAACGCTGGAAATTCAAACCTGCTGACGAGGCCACCAAGCCAAGAATGGCATACACCATCGCCATACTGGTGACAAAAGTCAGTGCAATCATCCACGCTTTTAAACCTCGGCTGTCGCGGACAATCAGTGAGGTTAAAATCGGCAGCATTGGCAATGAACAAGGGGTAAAGGCCAACAAAAAACCCAAGCCAAAAAACAGGAAAAGGCCATAAAATATTGAGCTTTGTGCTAATTTTTCAGACCACATTTGGTCACTTGCGGTATAGCGATCAGAAGCCAGTGCAGCATTATCTGCCCGCTGCTGATCTAAACGATTCGCCGTAGGCTGTTCGGCAGTATTTTCTGCTGCAAAATCGAGTAAGCGTTTATTTGGACTGGCAAGATTTTGCTGTGTGACCAAGCCAGAAGCATCCGTTTCAAAGCTGATGCTCTGTGGTGGATAACACACCCGATCCTTGGCACAGCCTTGCCAACTGACTTGATAGGTCTGCAGTTTTTGAGTCGGAATTTTAAAACTCAACTGTTGGTAATACACCTGCGTATGACCATAGTTATCGTCTTTTAAATCCTCAGCAGCAGGCAAATCCAAAGCTAAAACTTGATTGCCCTGCTTCACCTCTATTTTGTGCTGATACAGATAATAATGCGCTGGAATATCCCAACTCAGCTCCGCCTGATCTGCACGATCGGAGACGACCGAGAAAGGAAAAGCATCTTCAGCTGAAAGTAATGCATCCTGAGCAGAGACGCCCATACTGAACGACAGCACAGCCGCTGCCGCAACATAAGTCCATTGTTTCATTCAGCTGAATTCATCCTCAGTCTGTATTTTTACGTTTTAAAATTTAGGTTTTTTTAGAACAGGTAAGATACGCCCAAACCTGACTGATAATTTTTATGACCGCCAGTGAGTTCTAGACCGACGCTCGCATCCAACTGCATACGATCCGAAACGGCATACGTCAGACCTGAAGCCAAAGACACTTCCTGATCGGTACTCTCTGCTTTGCGATAAACCAGCTCAGAAAAGCCCGATAAATTACCCGCAATGTGATATTCCATTCCCGGAATTGCACTCACAGCCCAATCACCATCTTGAACCTCATAACGCATGGTCATTGAAGTCCCAATTGTATCGCTATAATCATAAGCCACGGCTGAAGTCAGACTATAAATGTCATCTTCAGCACTAAAGCCTTCATTACCTGTCGCAATAATAGCTTCAGCAAGAATAGCCATCGACAATTTCTCATCATTCAAATCAATAGCTTTTTTCAGGCCAATGCTGACATCACCCAAACCATCATCTTCAACTGAGCGACCCGCAACTTTGGTTTTAGACCATGCAGGACCTTGCCAACCCAATTGCAATTCCAAATCTTTTGCCAAACCAGTACGGAATAACATGTCTGCATTTAAAGTGGTGTTTTTTACTTTTTCACCATTTTCATCACGACTTTCACTATAGCTCGCTGCTGGCAAACTTTGTTCCCATGCCAAACGACCTACAGGGGTAATGCCTGTGCCCATACCCGCGCCCGGACGGTCAAATGAAAAATCCGCCGCAAATGCAGACAGGCTCAAACTGGATAATGTTGCAATGCTTAAAACTTTAAATACAGTCATGTTTTTACTCACAATTATGCTAATTCTTTGGTCATTTTTGCGCCATGGCTACGCAAAAGCTCCAAGGTTTGTTTTTCTTCTTCCAATGCTTCCGACCAATTTACCGCGTCAAAATCACAGTCAAAAAATAATTCACTAATCGACGACAAAATGGTTAAACCATCGCTATCAATCATATTTGGATTCACTTTTTCATCCAATAAACGCTGTACCGCAGGGACACATGCTGCACTCGCGGCATCCCATAATGGACCATAAATTTCTTCAGCATCCCATAAATGCACATTGGCTTTGGCTTGAATCAGCGCTTCCAAGATTTGCATATGTACGTCTAAATGTTGTGCTTTCTGTTCTGCTGTTAAGGGTTGACCTGCTTCATATGCTTCGCAAACCATTTCCCACCATTTAAACAAACCATCAGACCATACAGAAACCGTAGGTCCTTTTTCAAAGTCGATAAAATTTGGATTAAGACCATCTGCCAACAGGCGTTGCACCTGTGCAAGATCTTGTTCTTCTAACGCTTGCACAAAAAGCTGTTGTTGCGCTGTTAACATCGGGAAAGCTCACTTCAATTTATTTTGATCTATTATGCCGAATAAAGCTGCGTTTGTTTGAATTTCATGTAAAACAAAATACAAAACACACAAAAAAAGCCCCGCAGGGCTTTTTTAAATTTTGAGACTTATTCGTCATCTACGCTGTCATCTGCTTCAGCAAAAGCAGGTTGTGTACTGCGTGGGTTCTCTTTCTTTTCGAACACATGTTCAAGACTACGTTTAAGTCGATCAATTGCACCGTGAATAGCTGTATCTACATTATGACCACGATGGTTGACCACGACAGGCTTCAAACCAGCAGGACGCGCTTCAATCATACATTTAATGTCGTCGCTACCGCCCTTGTCCCCATTTTCATCACTTAAATGCACCGAAAAGTGAGTAATGCGTTCACTATGGCGCTGAAATTCTTCATTAAGTTCTGCACGAACGTATGTAATTAATCGATCACTATTAGGAATGTTTTTATCTGTACGGATTTCTATGTTCATAATATTATCCTCATATCTATCTGTATTAGCTATAAAAATTTGTGCAAAACTTATTATCTTGGCACGTTACATTTGCTGTAAATATTACAGCAATGACCATCTTCAACTTTGTATGGAACGTCGTCCTCCACATTGAATGATGAACACTTTAGAGTCTGCAGATCCGTGTCCTTATACTTCGAATATCGGTCTTAAGTTAGAATTTTGCAAGTGCTATTTTGATATTTTTTTAATATCCATAAAAAAAGTAAGACTTTATTGTAGATTTGCATTGTTTTAATTGATTTGGGTCATATTTTTGTGCATTTCCTCGACGTCCACCATCTATTTGCACAAGTCAATTCGAACTCAAAATCTCGCTTTTACCGTCATTGATCATTCACAGCGTATTTCCCCTTCAAATTACAAAACAATTTTGCCGTTGAGTAAAATTTGGCTTTATTTTTGCTTAATAATCTGTATGCTTTCAGTGCTTCTCGGGGGAGATATTTTTTAATGAAACTTACACAAATCGTTGCATCATGTGCATTAGCATCTGCTGCTGCTTTCACTCAAGCTTCACCTATCGTATGGCAAGATTTCAGCTTAACTGGCCTATATGGTGAAAATTATGTTGTGCCTTTTGATGGTGACAACAATGAACAGAAAACGATCACAGCTGAATATGCCGCTAAACTGAAATATTCAGATGTATTCTTCTTCGTTGACCAAGCTTGGGACAAAGATGATGAAGCATCGACTTACCTTGAGCTTGCACCACGCCTTAGCTTAGGTGAAGTTTCTGGTAAAGACCTTTCTATGGGTCCGATCAAAGACGTTCTTATTGCAACGACTTGGGAACATAATGCCGGCTACGACAAAAATTCTGAGTTTAATAACTTCTTGTATGGTATTGGCTTTGCTTTAGACATTCCATATACACAGTATGCAAACATCAACTTCTATAAAGCGGATAATGATTCTAAATCAGCCGGTACTAAAGATGATTATCAAATGACGATCACTTATGCTGTGCCATTTAAAATCGGCTCTGAAGATTTTCTAGTAGATGCCTTCCTTGATTGGTCAACAGCTGAAAAAGGGGCGCAAGCTAGTGAATTAAACTGGACAAGCCAATATAAATGGAATATCGGTAAGCATATCTCTCCTAAGACTAAGCTCTACGTAGGTGTTGAACACTCGGTTTGGAACAACAAATATGGTCTGAAAGGTCAGGACCAAAACGATGTCAGCGCGTTGGTGAAATACCATTTCTAAGTTCAACTCAGAACGCGATGAAGAAAAAGCAAGGTTCATCACCTTGCTTTTTTTATGCCTAAGTTTTTAAATTGACTTTATTTTTATCAGAAATTTGCGCATGTCTTTTCTCATTCGACCTGCAATTCCACAAGACTTAGCGGCCATTCTCGCAATCTATAATCATGAAGTTCTCAACGGCTTTGCGACATGGAATGATCAAGCCTACAGCCTCGACTCTTTTCAACAGAAATTGCTGGAATTCCAAAAGCAAAATTTTCCATTTGTGGTGATTGAAGATCAGGATCAACAGCAAATCGCCGGTTATGCTGACTATGGTTCTTTCCGTCATTTTGCTGGCTATCGACATACTGTTGAGCATTCTGTCTATATTGACCCAAACTATGCTCGACTGGGTCTTGGTCAGCAATTATTAGAGCACCTAATTCAGCATGCCAAAAGCCAAAATATGCATGTCATGATCGCTGGCATTGATCACGGCAATAGCGCCTCGATTGCCCTGCACAAAAAATTAGGCTTTAAGCAAACAGGTTATATGCCCGAAGTGGGACAAAAGTTTGGTGAATGGCGTGATCTGGTCCTGATGCAACTTCAGTTATAGCCCGTATTGAGCTGTGTTTATGGTAATTTATCCAAACGAATACCATCTTGTATCACACTCAGCACCGATAAATTATGACGCACCGCATCACGATAAAGATCTTGTAACTGTAAAAAAAGTAGTTTTAATTCGGCCAATTTAAGCTCTTGCTCAGGTGCGTTTTCTGCAATCGTGACCAAATAACGTTTTTTGATTTCATCCACGCTTAACTGTTGTAATGCCTGATGGATTTCTGCAACGCGAACTACAGTATTGTAATGCACTGCAAGGCTCAGTCCCGGTCGTCGCTCTGACAAAGGATGTTCTGCCTGAATGGCATAACTCAGTGCCGCAACTGAATCACTGTTCACGCTTAATAATGGATTCAACTCTTGCCATGCCTCCCCTAAAAAAAAGGAGTGTTGTACAAAAGGTGAATCCAAGACATCTTGAGGGGTTTCTGCTTCTAAAATCAGAGTTTCCAAATCATTCGGTGGGATCAAATATAATATCGCGTCCATATTCTTATCTTCTTGTTATGTCGTACATTTAGATTAATGTAATCCACACAAAAATAAAGCAGATATTTTGTATATTCGACTGCAGTTGATCGAATACTGATGGATGCCCATTCGCCCTTTACCAAAGTTTCAGTACTGCACTTAGCATCACTGAAGCACGACATGCTGAAGCTTCAAATGACGATACTGAGAACAACTTAAGCTTATGGTTTAAAACAAAAAAAATTTATGCCACTCGTTTTTTTGATGCCATTTCCATGACCAGCAACGATTTTTTGAGCGTAGTAAATTGAATGAAAAGAGTAACGAGCTTGATTGATACAAGCCCGCCACACATCGCAGTCAACTAAATATTAAATCGCCACCAATTCCCGAATGCCTTTTTCAGGCATTTCACTACCGACACCTTGTGCAATCACTTGCCCCCGCGCCATCACGGTATATTCATCTGCCAGTTCTTCTGCAAAATCATAAAACTGTTCAACCAAAACAATCGCCATTTCTCCGCCATCGGCTAACTGACGAATCACACGGCCAATGTCTTTAATAATCGACGGCTGAATGCCTTCGGTCGGTTCATCTAAAATCAATACCCGTGGTTCGGAAGCGAGCGCACGGGCAATCGCCAATTGTTGCTGCTGACCACCAGATAAATCTCCACCTCGACGATGTTTCATTTCATCCAATACGGGGAAAATCTCATAGAGATGTTCTGGCACTTTTCGGGTTTTAGCGCCTTTAAATTTTGCCATCCCAATCAAAATATTTTCTTCAACGGTCAAGGTTGAAAAAATGTCCCGTCCTTGCGGTACATAAGCCAAGCCTTCACGTACACGTTGCTCTGGACTCAGTTTAGAAATGTCTTTGCCATCCAGTAAGATCTGCCCAGACTTGATCGGTAAAATGCCCATTAAACATTTTAAGAGGGTGGTTTTACCCACACCATTTCGCCCGAGCACCACTGAACATGCCCCCACGGGAGCGGCAAATGTCACATCTCTTAAAATATGACTGCCACCATAAAACTGATTGACGTCTTTGACTTCTAACATGGTCTGCTCCTTAACGTCCGAGATATTTTTCAATGACATCTTCATTGGCTTGGACTTCGGCCAATGTACCCTCTGCCAAAATCGCACCTTGCGCCAACACGGTGACTTTTTCACTGATGGTGTCAATAAAGCTCATGTCATGTTCAACCACGATAAGGGTATGGTTCTTTTTCAACTCTAAACATAGCTCTGCGGTACGCTCTGTTTCAGCATCGGTCATTCCTGCTACAGGTTCATCCAGCAAAATCAATTTTGGACGCTGCATTAGTAGCATGCCTATTTCTAACCACTGCTTTTGACCATGTGACAACAGCCCTGCCGGTTTATGGATCAATTCTTCTAAGCGGATTTGTGCTAAAGATTCGTCCAAGGCGTTTTGCGCATCTGGATCGAGTTTGCTGAAAAAACTCTTTTTCACCCGTTTATCTTTAGGTGCAGCCAATAACAGATTTTCCATCACGGTAAAATTTTCAAATACGGTTGGCTTTTGAAACTTACGACCGATTCCGGCTTCTGCTATTTGCTCCGTGCTCATTTTTGCCAAATCATAGGTTTGCCCAAAAAAAGCCGAACCTTCTGTTGGGCGAGTTTTACCCGTAATCACATCCATCAGCGTGGTTTTGCCTGCACCATTGGGACCAATGATGCAGCGCAGCTCACCTTCTTTGATATATAACGACAAATCATTTAATGCGCGGAAAGAATCAAACCAAACGCTGACTTTTTCTAAATACAGGGCAATCCCGTGACTGAAGTCCGCACCCTGCTCTTTCGGTCGTCCATAACCTTCTGCGGCATGACCGCCATGCGGTTGAACCCATTGATCATTCATTCGCTGCGCTCCTTTTTAAACCGCTCTAATAGCCCAATCACGCCATTTGGCAGGAATATCGTTACCACAATAAACAGCGCACCTAAAATCAATAGCCATACCTCTGGATAAACCACCGTGAAATAGGTCTTCATCCCGTTGATCAAACCTGCACCCAGTATCGGGCCAATCAGCGTACCGCGACCACCTGCAGCCACCCACACCGCCATTTCAATCGAATTGACAGGGTTCATCTCACTCGGGTTAATAATACCGACTTGGGGTACATACAGAGCGCCTGCAATCCCTGCGATCACGGCAGACAAGACCCATGCAGAGAGCTTGTACCATAAGGTGCGGTAACCTAAATATTGCAAACGGTTTTCACTGTCACGAATTGCACCAAGTACGCGACCATAGGGTTTATTCATCAGGTGACGTAAACCGACAAAACAGATAAGCAAAGTCAGTGCCGTGAGGAAACACAAGGTTGCACGCATTGGTGCAGAGGTAATATCCATACCTAAGATGGTTTTAAAACCGGTAAAGCCGTTGTTACCGCCAAAGCCTGTTTCATTGCGGAAAAACAGTAGCGCCGCAGCAAAGGTCATGGCTTGGGTAATAATTGAAAAATACACGCCTTTAATTTTTGAGCGGAAGGCAAAGAACCCAAAAATGAAGGCAATCAGTCCTGGGACCAAAACCACCAAAGCCAATGCCCACACGATATGTTCAGTACCCATCCAGTACCACGGTAGCTCGGTCCAACTCAAAAAGCGCATAAAGTCGGGTAAGCCATCGCCTGCCGCTTCACGCATGAGATACATGCCGAAGGCATAGCCGCCCAAGGCAAAGTACAAACCATGCCCCAAGCTTAAAATGCCGGCATAGCCCCAAACCAAATCTAAGGCCAATGCCACCAATGCGAGACACATAATCTTGCCAATGAGCGTGACCCAATACGCTGATAAATGCAGTGCTGAATCGGCTGGCAATACATGTAGCCAAGGCAAAATCAGCAAAATGGCAAAGCACACGGCAATCGCCATACCGCTATAGGGTTTATCCGATAATAATGAAGTGATTTTCATGCGCTTACTCCACAAAACGGCCTTTGATGGCAAACAAACCTTGTGGACGTTTTTGAATAAACAAAATCACAAGAACCAGTAGAATAATTTTCGCTAAGACCGCACCCATGCCGATTTCCAGCACTGTGCCACTGACACCTAGACCTAAGGCCGCCAGTACTGCGCCCCATACTTGGCCAACACCGCCAACCACAACCACCAAGAACGCATCGATAATATAGTTTTGTCCTAGGTCAGGACCGACATTGCCGACTTGTGCTAAGGCACAGCCTGCAAGACCTGCAAGCCCTGAACCTAAACCAAAAGCCATCATGTCAATGCGGCTAGAACGTATACCAACGGCCTGTGCCATTTGACGGTTTTGCGTCACGGCACGAACAAATAAACCAAAGCGGGTTTTATTCAGCAAGTAAACCAGCAACAGGAGTACCGCAATGGTAAAGCCAATAATGGCAATACGGTTATAAGGCAGCATCAGGCTCGGTGTCACGGCAATGCCCCCAGACAGCCATGAAATATTCGACACCTCAACGTTCTGCGCTCCAAAAACCATACGCACCAATTGCATTAAAATTAAGCTCACACCAAAGGTGGCTAATAGCGTTTCCAATTGACGGCCATACAAGGGACGAATAACAGTACGTTCAATCAACATGCCGATCAAAGCACTTACAATAAATGCAGCAGGAATCGCGGCAATCAAGTACCAATCGACATAGCTACTGAGATAACTCTTAAACAGGCTTTGCACCACATAAGTGGTATAGGCCCCGATCATGATCAGTTCACCATGCGCCATGTTAATCACGCCTAGCAGACCATACGTAATGGCTAAGCCCAACGCCGCCAGTAGTAAAATACTGGCCGTGCTGAGACCTGAAAAGACATGTCCAGTCCATTCACTGGCCTGAATACGGGTTTTAATATTGCTCTTGGCTTCTGTCAGTGCGGCTTTTAACTCGGGATGCAAATTGGCTTGTTGTAATTCCTGCTCCACCATCGCCAACACATCGGGACGGTTAGAATCTTGCAGCACTTTGGCCGCCTGTATTTTTTGTAAAACATCAGGGTTTTGATAATCCAAGCGTGCTTTGAGCTGCGCTAAACGGGCTTTAACTTTGTTATTTTTTTCATTTAAATACAATTGATTAATATTTTTAACATCCAACTCAGCCAAGTTATTTTCTAAAATATCAATTGCATCCAAACGTTGGTTTAAATCATCCGATTGCAGCTTTTCTTTCGCTTGCGCAAACGTTAAGGCTTTACGAAGGGTATTCACCAAGGTGACTTGAGATAAATCGGCAGGCCAATCCGTCACGGTTTGCAAATCAGGATAGCTCAATAATTTTTCGTCAGTTTCTAAAATATAGGTTTGACCGCTTTGACCACTATATAACTGGTCTTTTTCGACCAATGCGGCCAACTGATCTAAGGATTCAATATCGCCCGGCCATTGATTCAGTAAACTGCGGCGCTCGGTAAAACTACCGCGAACAAATTGCTGAATGGCGTCACCTTGCTGCACAGATTGCACCGTAGGCACGACATTCGCTGCAGTTTCTGCATGCACGATTTGCAGACAGAATAATTGGCTCAGGAATAGAAAAAGGATCGGGAAATTGCGTAATTTTTTCATCTTATAAGCATCCCTATTGAGTAATAGAACAACCCCATCTAGGGATCACATCAAAACATGCCCACTACACAATGGCAGTAGGCATTTGGATTGAATTATTTCGGGATGTACGGGCTCCATGGCTCTGCAGCAATGGTTTTTGCGGTTTTGTGCACCACATCAAACTGACCATCGGCACGGATCTGACCAATCATGACTGGTTTATGCAAATGATGGTTCGACGCATCCATTTGCAAGGTATAGCCCGATGGCGCTTTAAATTCTTGGCCGGCCATAGCTTCACGCACTTTATCGACATCTGTGCTTCCTGCTTTTTCTACCGCTTGTTTCCACATATTGATGCCGACATAGGTAGCCTCCATCGGGTCATTGGTCACAAATTTATCGGCATTTGGCAGTTTGTATTCCACGGCATACTGCTTCATTTTATTGGTGAATTCAGTATTCACTGGATTTTTCACCGACATGAAGTAGTTCCACGACGCCAAGTGTCCTACCAGCGGCTTGGTATCGATACCGCGTAATTCCTCTTCACCCACAGAGAACGCCATCACTGGAATATCCGCAGCTTTGATGCCTTGGTTGCCCAATTCACGATAGAACGGCACATTTGAATCGCCGTTAATGGTCGAGATCACAGCAGTCTTTTTCCCTGCCGCAAACTTCTTCACATTGCCCACAATGGTTTGATAGTTGCTATGACCAAATGGGGTATATTCTTCCATGATGTCTGCATCGGCAATGCCTTTCGACTTCAAAAATGCACGTAAGATTTTGTTGGTGGTACGTGGGTAAACATAGTCTGTGCCCAATAGTACAAAGCGTTCTGCCTTACCACCCTCTTCACTCATCAGGTATTCAACAGCAGGAATCGCTTGCTGATTCGGTGCTGCACCTGTGTAGAAAATATTTTTAGACTGTTCCTGACCTTCATACTGAACAGGGTAGAACAATAAGCCATTTAATTCTTCAACCACGGGTAAAACCGACTTACGAGATACCGACGTCCAGCAACCAAAAATCACGGCTACTTTGTCTTGGGTAATCAACTGACGGGTTTTTTCCGCAAATAGTGGCCAGTCCGATGCCGGATCCACCACCACAGGTTCTAGTTTTTTGCCCAATACCCCGCCATTGGCATTAATTTCATTAATCGCCATCAAGGCCGTATCTTTTAGAGAAGTTTCTGAGATCGCCATCGTGCCTGACAGCGAATGTAAGATCCCGACTTTAATAGTATCGCCACTTGCTGCAGCGGCTTTTGGTTCTGATGTAGCGCTTTCTGTTTTTTCTTCTGCAGGTTTTGAACAGCCCGTTAAAGCAATCGCCCCAGTCATCGTTGCCGCTAAAATACTTTTAGCAAATACATTGCGTTGAAACATTATTCACACTCCCAACCTAAGCTTGTAATTCACATTTTTAAAATGCATTTGTTGTCTTTCATCACAACAGAGCAATTCAATAACTGTGCCAAGCCTTATTTTTTATTTTGATTGAGTGCCTTTATTTATTTTTAAATGTTATTTTTCAAATAGTTACAATCATAAAATTTGCTTTTAATTTTTTATGGGTCGATTCAAAAATCGTAAAATCACCGCAAAGATGCATACAAACTTGTATCCAACATTTGACCTATAATTGAACAATTTTGCGACGTTTTTCAAAAAACACGGTGTTTTGGCACACAAATCATGCAGCTTTTCCTAAATTTGAAGCAAAAAAAAACCACTTGCGTGGTTTTTTCCTTGTTGCAATTTTAAACCGCCAAATCGGCCAAATTACCCTTCTGTTCCAACCAATGCTTACGGTCTGAAGAGCGCTTCTTCGCTAATAATTTGTCGAGTAAACCTGAAGTAAACTGTACGTCATCCAAGTCTAGTTGCACTAAACGACGTGTATCGGGATCCATAGTCGTTTCACGCAGCTGACTCGCGTTCATCTCACCCAATCCTTTAAATCGGGTAATTTGAGGATTTTTGGTTTTACATTTCTTTAAGATGCTTTCTAGTTCATCTTCATCCAAGGCATAGTGCACATCTTTATTGTCATCTATACGGAACAGCGGTGGCATCGCCACAAACAGATGCCCTTCCTCAACCAAAGTATGGAAATGTTTGACGAACAGTGCGCAAAGTAAAGTTGCAATGTGCAAACCATCCGAGTCGGCATCGGCCAAGATGCAAATCTTGCCATAACGAAGTTCTGACAAGTCGTCACTACCCGGATCAACGCCAATCGCAATCGCAATATCATGTACTTCTTGCGATGCTAAGACTTCATCAGAAGACACTTCCCAAGTATTTAAGATCTTACCACGGATCGGCATGATCGCTTGGAAGTTCTTATCACGTGCTTGCTTGGCAGAACCACCTGCAGAATCCCCTTCCACAATAAACAGTTCTGATTCTTCGAGGGTATGACCCACACAGTCAGCCAATTTACCTGGTAAGGCTGGACCTGAAACGATCTTTTTACGTTCAACTTTTTTCGCAGCTTTTAAACGGCGACCAGCCTTAGCAATCACCATTTCAGCCAGTTGCATAGCAATATCGGAGTTTTGATTCAGCCACAGTGCAAAAGCATCTTTGGCAATATTTAACACCACACCAGAGGCTTCACGGCTTGAAAGTCGTTCTTTGGTTTGACCCGAAAATTGTGGCTCTTGGAATTTCAAAGAGAGAATAAAGTTGACGCCATCCCACACATCTTCGGCAGACAGCTTCATATTCCGTGGCAATAAATTCCGTAATTCACAGAATTCACGAATCGCATCCGTCACACCCGAACGTAAACCGTTGACATGGGTACCGCCCTGCGCAGTCGGGATGAGGTTGACATACGACTCTTGAATGGACTCACCGCCTTCCACATTCCAACAAATCGCAAACTCAGCGCTGGCACGCTCTGCTTCACCAGTCGCCACAAATGCAGGGGCAGGAACGATGTCACGGTCTTGAAGTTCATCCATCAAATAGTCAACCAGACCATTTTCAAACTGCCATTCAATTTTTTCGTTATTGATTTGATCGACATAAATGATTTGTAGACCGGCAGCCAATACTGCTTTAGCTTTTAAATTATGTTTAAGCGCTTTTAAGGCAAATTTAGGTGAGTCAAAATATTTCGCTTCAGGCCAAAAATGCACGGTCGTTCCTGTCGCACGTTTGGCACATTTACCTTCTAAAACTTCCAGTGGCGCAACTGGTTCACCGTGTTCAAAGGCCATTTTATACAGGTTGCCATGACGTTGAACTTCCACCTCAACACGGTTGGACAATGCGTTGACGACAGAAATCCCTACACCATGTAGACCACCTGAAAATTGATAATTGTCTGTGCTGAATTTACCGCCGGCATGTAGTTTGGTCAGAATAATTTCAATCCCGCTTTGACCATACTCAGGATGGATGTCAACTGGCATCCCACGACCATTATCTTCAACTGACAATGAGCCATCTTTATACACTGTCACGGTAATTTTATTGGCATGTCCTGCAAGCGCTTCATCGACGGCGTTATCTATCACTTCCTGCGCCAAATGGTTTGGTCGTGTAGTGTCTGTATACATCCCCGGACGACGACGTACCGGATCTAGGCCAGATAAAACTTCAAGTGATTGAGCCGTATATTGCGTCACGTTGCAAAATTCCCTGCTTTTTTGGTTAAAACATTTCTTCAAGCGCTACAGTATATGCTTTTTTATTAAAATGCATATCTCTTGCGATCAGCCGCCATTTTCTTAAACAATTTAAACGTCAAATGATGTCGTAACTGCCCATTTTTTGTATGTTGGATCTAGCTTTTCAGCATTTGGATTGGATCATTTTATTTAGGCATATTTTTGACAGCATCGGACAAAAACTGCAAGAGCATCGGTATTTTTTCTGCAAAATCATCCATGCCATGTGTTCCTCCAACCTCAGTGATCAACATAGCCATACCGGCTTGAGCCGCACTATAAAAATCAGCAGCATCTCGATAATCCAAGGTTTCATCGCCTTGTTGGAGCAAGACCAACAGTTGATCTGCGTTCTCAATCTTAGATACAGCCAAAGCCTGCATTTGATTGAGCTGTGCATCATCCAAGCACCACGTTTCAGTCACCTGATAAGGCAATGCCGTCTCGCCAAATAAATCACGAAATAATTGCCATGGATAGACCGCAGGATTGATGAGCACTGCAGGAATGTGATGGCATGCCATCAACTGCGTCGCATAAAAGCCACCTAAACTACTCCCCACCAAAACCACATCATCTAGACCGTCAATCAGCTCTGACATCTGCTGCATCACCTGTAGCGGTGGCATATTCAAATCTGGAAAATGCACGTGCAGACCATTTAAGTCTGCGCAATAGCGCCGCAATATCTGTCCTTTCACTGAATTTGAGTTACTTTGAAAACCATGCAAATACACAATATTCATCATTTTGATTCCAAATTGATCTTTAAATTGCTTTAAAAGTGGCATATAAGTGCTAACTGTGTCACATTTTCTAAATTTGAATTTTTAGTAAAATTGTCAGACAAAAGGCATTCACCGACAGGTCTGTTATCGGTATTGTAAAAGCTGTTCGTGAGAATTTTATAAAATAAACAATGAAACTTCAGGCTATTCCAGTAATAAATACAATTGAGGGATAGCATTGAATGTAAGGATAGGAACATTATGCCTAGCTTAACACCATTGCATGAAACCTATTGTAAATGGGACCGCACGCCACCCAGTCAAGCAGATGTGCTGGAAGGTTTGGCACAGCTCGTGACAATGCGTTTTAGTGATGTCGTGCATGACTTGATCAAAAACATTCAACGTGAAATTTTAATCAGTATTTTTGGAATGAGCGAACAAGGCTCGAAAGCCTTTCATAAGCAGCCGACCATTGCACGGATTTACGAATTTTCTTACAACACTTTTTTCAATTATGGCAATTATTTACTTGCACCAACGCTGCGTAGCATTATTGAAAAATTCCCACGCTTACACGACAAACCCCTCACCCCGTCTTTACATTTTTTAGTGGGCGCACTGAATGGGGTCTTGGGCGACTATTTACTGAAATATCACAACCCGATGGCCTTACCGATGGTGGTTTACGACCATTATGGTGCGGTACAAAAAGGCGAATTAACCGGTCGTATTACCCTGTTGATTCATGGGCTCTGCATGAATCATCTGTCATGGTCGACAGCCAAATATGGCGGCATCGGTGAAAAATTACTGTCACAACGTGACCACAACACCATGCTGTATTTAAATTACAACACAGGTCGTCGTATCTCGACCAATGGTCGCAGCCTTGCCAATACATTAGAAGATTTGGTCCGTCGCAACCCAGGTATTACCAGTATCGACTTAATTGGTCATAGTATGGGGGGCTTAGTGTCCCGTAGTGCCATTTTTTATGGCAAACAAAATATGTATCAATGGATTCATCAAGTTGAAAATCTAGTCTGCTTGGGCTCACCACATCATGGTGCGGTACTTGAACGTGTCGGATTTCATCTGCAAGATCAATTGGGGCGTTTCCCCTTGGTCAAAATCGTGGGCCACGTGGTGAATATCCGTAGTAACGGCATTTTAGATTTGCGCTATGGCAGCGTGCGTGATGATGATTGGGAACATAATGATGTCCGCATTGGACTCATGGACGACAACCGTAAACCTGCCCCGATTCCATCACATATCAATACCTACCTCGTGGCAGGAACCATCGAATATGAACATCGTCGCAATAAAACGCGACATGTGATTGGAGATTACTTGGTCAGTGTAAAAAGTGCACTGGGGGAACACCCAAATGCACGTTATCAACTGAAAGTGCCAGATTCACATAAAGCGATTTTTTATGGCCTGAACCATTTTGAAATTCAGCATCACCCGCAAGTGGCCGAGCAAATCGTGCATTGGTTCTATCCAAACAATGACGATAAAGCTTGTGATCATATCTATGAATTTATGATGGACTTGGAAAGTATGGAAGGTATTGCCCTAACCTAAGGTAAACTTCCCCCATGCAGACTCGTATAAAAAAACCCTCAGTTGAGGGCTTTTTTTTGCATCTTAGAATTAAAATTTATCACGTAAACGTGGCACTGGTTTGCTTGGGTATTTACGCAATAACTGCCAAAGACTGAGCAAGGTTAAAACTGCAAAAAACACCAATGACCAAACCGGTAATGATTGTCCCAAGAACGTCCAATCCACTTTGGCACATTCACCAGAGCCGGTTAGTACTTGTTCAAAGACTGATTTTAACGGCAGCGTTTCTACCCAATAATCCAGTCCTGGGCCACAGCTAGGCACTTTGTCTGGCGGTAAGTTTTGCAGCCAAATATGACGCGCAGCCACCCCAGCAGACCAAAGAATTGATAGTGTCCCCAACAATGCGTAAATGCGTTTACCCCAATTCGATGCTGGATTGTGAATCAACGCAATCAATGAAATGATGCCGAGTCCAATCAAACCAATACGTTGGAATACGCACAACGGACAAGGTTCTAAGCCTTGTACATGTTCTAAAAACAGCGCAAAAGACATACCGATCACGCTGGCTAAAAACAACAAACCACTCACGAAGCGGAAACTCCATTTCATGGTAAATCCTCTTAAAATTTTTTATCTAAAGTTTTTCAAATATTCTTCAAAACTCAAGGTGCAGTCTTGCTCAAGTTGAGCCTGTTTTTCTAAAGACTGCTCAGCAGCTTGTGCAAAATATGCAGCAGTTTCAGGGCTCAAGACATGCTGCTCATACACTTCAGCATGTTGTAAGGCCATAAAGCTACCAAAGCCCCAAGTTCCACCTTGTTCTAAAGTATCGCTAATCATACGTGCCGACAATGTTTCATCGACTTCATCGATGCGTGATTGCATCACAGCCATTGCCTGAGTGTAAATATCTGTATTGTAAGAATCATCTAGCAATTCAGCCAACGGTTGCATCGCAGCAACATGTGTACGACACCATGTTTCAATTGGAATCGCTTGGCCTTGCTGTAAAATCACTGCATTTGGCGCACGACCACGGTTCACTACTTCCGCCTGATTTTTCTCAATTTCATTTTGTTCGGCATCTAACAATGCTGGGCTGTCTTGCAATAAACAGTATAAAGCCACCACTTCGAGCAAGCCTGCCGTGTCTTCATTGATCCCAATCGGGCTATAAGGATTGACGTCTACTGCGCGTAATTCTACATAACCCACACCACGATTTTGCAGGGCTTCAGATGGTGTTTCACCATCCTGTGGCACTTGTTTCGGACGAACCAAACTGTAGTATTCATTTTCAATTTGCAACACATGGTCATTAATTTGAATCGGTTCACCCTGTTCATCATTTAAACCTAAATGACTAAATGCGGCATACGGGGTATGCACCGCTTTTTGCAAACCTTCCAAATACGCCTGAATGTCGTTGTAGTGAATCCCTAACTGTTTTTGTGCTGAATTTTGATAGCCAAAATTTCCCATACGCAGCGCCGTTGCATAGGGTAAAAATAGCGTGCCTTTTAAGAGCGGTAACAGCTGATGTTCACGTCCAGTCATAAAACATTTACACACCGACGGACTCGCCCCAACCAAAAACATCACCAATGGCGTTAAACGAATAAAATTACGGATTAGGCCAAAATAACGATGACTGCGATAATCCTGTAAGCTCAATGCCTTGAGGGCGTCGTCAGTTTCATGCTGTTGAAGTGCTTCAAAGAAATGATCTGGGAAGGATAAATTATAATGCACCCCTGAAATGGTCTGCATCCGGCGACCATAACGCACCCCTAAACCACGACGGTACAAGGTTTTAAAGCGCCCAATATTCGAGCTGCCATATTGCGCTAAACGAATACTGTCTTCGTCTTTATCCAACATGCATGGCATCGACAACGGCCAAAGTTTTTCACCATGTTCTAAATGCGTATGCGCAACAGCATGTATATCTTGCAGATAGTTCAACGCCTCTGTAATGGTTTCTTTTGGCGGCGTGATAAATTCCATTAAAGCTTCAGAATAGTCTGTCGTGATATGCGGATGAGTCAAAGCCGCACCCAAAGCTTGGGGATGGTCGGCCTGAGACAAGAAACCGTTGCTTTGCATACGCAAGCTTTCACGCTCAATACCGCGCAACATTCCTTTAATCAGCGAAGAATCTACCCAAGTCGGTAAAATGTCTTGAGAGGTCGATTCGGGTTGACTCATTGCTATCTCGCTTAAATGGAAGAAACTACTAAAATAAAATCATCAGTTTATATCAGTATAACGCGATTTGAAGTGGGCAAATGACCCACTGTATAGTTTTGAGACAAACCGTGATTTTATTTTGGCAATTTTTTATCACAAACTTACTCTATATGACATTTGAAATTTGTGATTTTATAAACAAATATATGCTAATAATGCTTAAAACTTATGAATTATCAAGATATTCTCGAATTTTGGTTTAACCCAGAAAATCAGCCCAATTGGTTCGCTAAAAGCAATAATTTTGATGTTTTAATCGAAAAAAAGTTTAAAGACATCCATCAAGCAGCCAGTCAAGCAGAACTATGGCAATGGCGTACTAATGCCGAAGGTCGCTTGGCTGAAATTATTGTTTTAGATCAATTTTCTCGAAATTTATTCCGTGATTCTGGCTTGGCTTTTGCCCAAGATGCGCTGGCTTTGGCACTTGCCCAAGAAGCCATCGCACAGGGTTTAGACCTACAATTAAGTCCTGAACAGCGCTCATTTTTATATATGCCCTTTATGCATAGCGAATCGACAAAAATCCATCAAAGCGCGTTAAAATTATTTGAGCAACTAGGCAATCCGATAAACTTAGAATTTGAAAAAAAGCATAAAGTGATTATCGATCGATTTGGACGTTACCCTCATCGCAATGTGGTATTGGGCAGAACATCCACAGCAGAGGAATTGGAATTTTTAACCCAGCCCAATTCTAGCTTTTAATTGACGGCTTTTGGCCAGTATCTCCCCTTGCCAAGAACCGACTGAACAGGAGTATGCGCATGAACAAACTCATTATCGCAGCAGCCATGACCGCAGCACTGGGCTTCACCGGCTGTGCAAGCACCCCATCGAAGCCTTTAACCTTCGAACAATTGGGTCGTTATACTGCAACGCCATTAAATGCTCAAAGCTATCGGATTAGCTTCCAAGCTAGATCCAATATGAGCTATGGCACTGCCGAAGAAATCACCTTGGTTAAAGCCGCTCAAACCACCCTACACAATGGCTTTCAATATTTTAAAGTCATGGATGACCCGAGTAACCGGAGTCAAAAACCGCCGCGCCAAGCAGTGATTTACCCAGACCCTATGCCTTATCCATATGGCTATTACCGTCGCCATCCCGGCTTTTGGCCAGGCCCGTTTTATGACGTTCCACAGGTGGTCACACTCGATCCAACTCAAGTTTCCTACAGTATTACTTGCTATAAAGATCGTGCCAAAGCCCCTCAGGATGCCTTTGATGCTCGCTTGATTTTGCAGTCACTCGGGGCTAAATATGGTCTAGACAGCGAAGGAAATCCTTTGCCTGTAGCCGCTGAGCCTGCCACCAAATAAGTCAACCCATAGAGACCCGATCATTGATGAACCCAACTGAACAGCCCGCTGTTTCACCCAGTCTGCAACGCAGTAAACGCTTTGCCACCATTGCTTTGGTGGTGGCTGTGCTGGCGTGGATTGCATTGATGATCGCAGCTAAATTGCTGCCCGAATATGTTTGGCTCATTCATATTTTGATGCTTTCAGCAGAAGCTGGCGTGGTTGGTGGTTTGGCAGACTGGTATGCGATAACCGTTTTATTTCGCAATCCCTTTGGTCGGATTCCGATTCCTAAATTTTTACGTGACCACACAGAAATTATTCCACGCAATAAAGCACGCATTGCCGAGTCAATGGGCCGCTTTGTTCAGGAGAATTTTCTTTCACCACAAGTGGTTGAAAAAAGCTTAGCGGAGACGGATCTCTCTCTTGCCGTCGGGAAATGGTTGGCCAATCCGCACAATAATGCGCAAGTGACCCAAGTCATTCAGCAAACGGTACCGAAAATTTTCGAATTTGTCGGTCAGGAACAAATTGGACAATTTATCCAAAATAACAGCGTGCAATGGGTACGCAATACGCAAGTCAACCATCTTGCCAGTGAAATGCTACGGGCAGTTTTAGAAAATGACTTCCATCAAGATGTGTTACAGCGCGGGCTCGATTTAGCCCATGATTGGGTCACACAGCATCCAGAACAAACCCGCGACCTTTCACGTCAATTGTTTAAAGAACTCGGGGTTTGGAAGCTCGCCAAAGGTGCGAGCTGGATTGGTATTGATGTACAGCAGCGCACCATTGATTCACTGGTCAGTCGTGTTGAGTCCATGCTTGCTGACCATGAACATCCGTGGCGCCGTAAAATCGAAGACATGGCACAGCAACTCATGCATGAGTTGGCAGACAATCAAAGTGTAGCCAGCCAACGTTTGAATAGCACCAAAGACGCTTTATTAGACAGCCCACAAATGCTTAACTTTTTAAGCGGCGCTGTTGTGATTTTATGTGATGCGATTAAATCTGATCTACAAAAGCCGGACTCAGGTATTGCACAAAATTTAAGAGTCGCCATTCAACAAGTGGGCGAAAATATTGTCTCTAACGTCGCTGTACGCCAATTGCTGAATGAAAAAATGAGTGATATTGCCATCAATCTCTCCGATCAATATAGCGAAAAAGTCATTCGGTTTATCAGTGAACGTATACATGAATGGGACTCACGTGAAATGATAGATAAGATCGAAAACGAAGTCGGTGGCGACTTGCATATGATTCGAGTCAATGGTGTCGTGGTCGGTGGTTTTATTGGCCTCGCACTAGGGATTATTCGTGCCTGTGTAGAATGGCTGCTTTAGCCGCCTGCAGCAGTCCTCCTCAAAGGAGATTGGCCGCAGGTTTGAGCTTTATGCGTAGAACCGTTAAACTTTGCCGATCCGAAAATTTAATAGAACAATAAAATCTATGCATTTACCTGCCATCTATACCCTACCTTTCATTCTGATTATCAGTAGCTTAAGCGCTTGCCAGACCATTTCCAAAACCAGCAGTACAGTCAGCAACAAAGTGATGGGCATGCTCGGTAAAGAAAAAGCCCCTGAAATCGATAAAAAAGGCACGGTCGATATCAGCAAAAGTACCCAACAACAGTTAGAAACTCTGCTGACCAATATGCCGAAAAATCAGTGGGTCTATATTGAAAATGATCAACAAGGCACATCTACCCTCAAAAATAAATCGGCAGACAATTTCACCTTGAGCCTCAAATTGAATTGCAAAATCAGCACTCAGCGCCCAACTTTCAGTATAAGCAACGCGGATGGCCAAGAGATCCTAAAAGCACATGATACAAATGTGGGGCAAATTCAAATTCTGCTCGACAATAAAAACTTTGGAAATCCGTTTGAGACAGCCCATCAGCAAAAGTTCCAAAGCTTTAAAACCGCTGTCGCTCAGGCCAAAGTCATTAAAGTGTTTAATTCCTCAAAACTCTATACCTTCCAAAACAACAAAGCCGAATTACTCTCTAAAGCAGTAAGTTGTCGCGATAGCCTATAAATATTTAAAGCGAAATGCAGTAAGTCACCGTTTTACTCAACTGTGACTTACATGCAGGCTTATTTTGCAGGTGGCTGTGGTCCTGACATATCAACCAGCAGGCCTGTAAATTTTCGAACAAACGGCAATAAAATCAGCACAATGGGAAAAGCAATTGCCCAAGAAATCATCCAATTATGCAGCCATAGGGTAAGAAAACCCTCAAACCAACCTAAATTTCTGAGCATATTAATAAACGAAATAATGCCGCTCATGAGACAAGACAAAATAAACGGCACGATAATCAGCGCCCAGCGTGCAGCTAACTTCGGCACATTGCCAAAAATTTTAGGGGTGGGTTGTGACATATCCATATACTCAAGCAGTGATCCTGAATCGCTAAACCACTTATATCGTTTTACTTCGATATAAGCAATGCTTCACTTTTATCGAATATTTTTTATTCGCAACAAATGGGTTCACCTAAAGAGCCTGAAATTTGCTATATTTACCGTTTTTCTGCGACATTTATTTTTCGACTGATTATGAATACGGCAATACAAGCAGCGCTCGATCATGCAGTGCAATCCCTTCAAGCTGAAGGTGTACTCCCAAATGACTGGAACAATACTAGCAATTTGACCCGAACCAAAGACCGAAGCCACGGTGACTTTGCGTCAAACATTGCCATGATTGCCTCTAAAGCTGCAGGTATGAAGCCGCGTGATTTAGCCGAAAAAATTCTGGCAAATCTTCCAGAAGTCGCAGATATCAGCAAAGCAGAAATTGCAGGTCCTGGCTTTATTAACTTCTTTTTAAACGCTGACCAACGATTTGCTGTCTTAGACCAAATTCAAGCTCAGAAAGATCAGTTCGGTCGTACACAGGCCAATGCTGAAAAACGTGTTCAAGTGGAATTCGTTTCAGCTAACCCAACGTCTAGCCTACACGTTGGTCATGGTCGTGGCGCAGCTTACGGTATGACCGTTGCCAATCTTCTTGAAGCAACAGGTGCCAAAGTTGACCGTGAATACTATGTCAACGATGCTGGCCGTCAAATGGATATCTTGGCGACATCGACTTACTTGCGTTATTTAGAATTGACCGGTCAACAACTGGTCTTCCCTAAAAATGCATATCAAGGCGACTACGTTAAAGAAATCGCACAAAGCATTATCGACAAAGATGGCGATGCTTATGTACGCCCTGTGGCCGACATCTACAAAGATGTTCCAGAAGATGTGCAATATGCCGCTGAACTCGATAGCGAAGGCAATAAAGTCGTTGTTTCAGGCGATAAAGAAAAACACATTGATGGCCTAATTCATAATTCACAAAACCATTTGGCTGCGGGTTACCGTGTGTTCCATCAAGCTGCGCTGAAAGCCATTCTCGATGACATTAAAGATGACCTCGGTGAATTTGGCGTGACTTTCAATCAATGGTTCAGCGAAGCAACCTTGACTGAAAAAATTGATGAAGCATTACAAATGCTCGATCAACGTGGTTTCTTATACGAAAAAGATGGCAACATCTGGTTCAAATCAACTGATTTTGGTGATGAAAAAGACCGTGTTGTGAAACGTCGTAATGGTCAAACTACATACTTCGCATCCGACATTGCTTATCACTTAAATAAACTACAACGCGGCTATACCGATATCATTGATATTTGGGGTTCAGACCACCACGGTTATATTGCACGTGTGAAAGCAGCGATTGATGCGCTTGGCTATGATTCTAAAAAATTGACCGTACTTTTGGTTCAATTTGTGAGCCTATGGCGTGGCGGCGAGATGGTTCAAATGTCATCTCGTTCAGGTCAATTCGTGACTTTACGTGACTTACGTAAAGAAGTGGGCAACGATGCTGCTCGTTTCTACTACGTCATGCGTAAATCAGAACAACACATTGACTTCGACTTAGACCTTGCTGTGTCTCAAAGCAAAGACAATGCGGTGTACTACATCCAATACGCACACGCACGTATCTGCCGTATGCTCGAAAAAGCTGCTGCGACAGACGTTCAATTCTCTGCTGAAGCTGCACGTCAATTTGCAGCTAAACTTGAGTTAGAAGCTGAAACTGAAGTTCTTGCTAAACTTGCGGCTTACCCTGAAATTGTGGTTCGTGCAGCAAACAGCTATGAACCACACCAAGTGGGTAACTACTTGAAAGAGTTGGCGGCGTTGTTCCATGGTTGGTACAACGAAAATAAAGTCTTGGGTGATGATGCAGAACTGACTCAAGCGCGCTTATTACTGTCTGTAAACGTACAGCAAGTTTTACGCAATGGTCTTGAATTATTGGGTGTGAGTGCGCCTGAAAGCATGTAAGCAACCCTTTATGTTGCGAGCACAATAGAAATTCATCGGCATCGCCCATGCACAAACACAGCGCATGGGTTTAAGCGTCATCAATTGCATTGTGCTAAAAAGAATCCTTTTCAATACAGGCTCGAAATGAGCCTGTATTTCGTTTATATTCAGCAATATGTCCGTGTCATCTTGGCTGTGCTGAAATTGTGAAAATTAAACAAATTCCTGATGACACTCATGTAATATATAACAATCAAGACTTGCTACTTTGGGCTGCCCCAAAGTGGTTCGTGACAATTAAAATTAAATGAGGTTTCCACGTGTTTGGAAAAACGCAGCGCGGTGTATCTGATCGGCCAAATAAGCCTAAAAAACCATTGATTCCAGCATGGCTAGGTACACTTGTCATCATTTTAATCGTGTTGAGTTTCTTAGTTGCGCTCATGCTTTGGAAACCTTGGGAGCCTGTGAAGCCAAAAGGTCAAATTACCTCTGAACACTACCAAGAAGAAACCAATAAAGACTATCGTTTCTACGACCTATTGCCTCAGCAACAAGTGACGCCAATTCCTGAACAAGCTGTTCCAGAAACCGAAAATAAAGAAACGGTGGTGATTGTTGATGCACCAGAACAAAAGCCAGTTGAAACCACAGAGCTTGGACTAGAAACCACAGAAACTGCGCCTGTTGCTGCAAGTTATATTCTGCAAGTGCGCAGTTATGATGATCCTGATCAAGCCGATGCACGACGTGCTGAAATTATTTTGAACGGTTTATCTGCCGATGTGATTCAAAGTAATGAAAACGGCAAAGTTTGGTATCGCGTTGTGTCTGGCCCCTATGATTCACAAGAAGCTGCTGTGATTGCACAGCAAACTTTACGTCATAGCAGTATCGACTCGATTGTCGTAAAACGCTAAATTTTGAAATTAAAAAAAAGCGCCTGATGGCGCTTTTTTTTATTCATTCCTTTAATAAAGGGAGGTTAGAAGGGATTCTTTTTTGAATACATCAGCTTAGCTCAAAAACCTCTCCCTAACCCTCTCCTAAAGGGACAGGGAATTCATTAAATGGTATGCCCTAAAGCTTCGCCCATCACCACAGTCGAGTTGGCTTTAAAGGTCGCATCCCATTGCATTTTGTTTTCTTCAAACAACACAACCGCTGTTGAACCTAAATAGAAACGGCCCAATTCTGCACCTTTTTCTAAGAATAAATCGTGTTGATTCAGTTCCAAACGCCCTGTCGGTTTAACTTTACCTGTAGCCACGGTTTCAATACCTGCCACGATCATTGCACCTACCAGTACGACCGCCATACGACCAACTTCTGTATCAAATAAGCAGACCATGCGTTCATTACGAGCGAATAAACCCGGAATATTTTCAGCAGTGGTTTGGTTTACAGAGAATAATTCACCCGGTACATACAAAGTTTCTGTCAATGTCCCTGCAAATGGCATATGTACACGGTGGTAGTCTTTTGGAGACAAATAGACCGTAGCAAACTGACCATTTTTAAACGGCTCAGCCAATTGTGGATCGGCAATCAGGTTTTCAACAGTGAACTTCTGCCCTTTGGCCTGAAATACATCACCATTTTCAATTTTACCCAGTTGTGAAATCGCACCATCTGCGGGTGAAACAACACTGTTGGCATTTGCATCAACTACACGTACGCCTTCTTTTAAAGAACGAGTGAAAAATTCATTGAATGATTTAAATTTCAGGGCATTACTTTGCTCAGCAAT
This sequence comes from Acinetobacter sp. YH16056_T, assembly GCF_024605895.1. Lineage (NCBI taxonomy): Bacteria > Pseudomonadati > Pseudomonadota > Gammaproteobacteria > Moraxellales > Moraxellaceae > Acinetobacter > Acinetobacter sp. YH16056_T. The sequence goes on from NZ_CP094545.1 coordinate 3,205,690, forward strand.
CGACATGTCGATGCCATACTGTGCTTTAAATGCGGTAATCACAGCATTTTTCACCACAGGGTTTTCACTCGCAGCCAATTTACCCACGATACGTGATAATTTGTGCTGCGGAACAACACGCTGAGCTTGAATAAAAATTTGTTTTTTTAACTGAGATGTAAGGCTCAAGACGGCAACTCTCCGGTGATCACAGGACTATCGAGTCGGTTGCCCCACTCGCTCCACGCACCATCATAAGCTCGAATATTCCAACCGAGTAAACGTCCCAGTATATAAGCTAGGCCCGACCGATGATGGGACTGACAATATACCACCACAGGTTCGTTTAAATTGAATCCCAATTGTTCTAAGCGTTGTTGTGTGCGTTCTAAAGGATGCAATTTTAAATGATTTTCCCGGTTAAGGGCAGTACTCCATTCGAAATGTCGTGCCCCCGGAATGTGACCGCCGCGTCGCGCAGCCAAACGTAGGCCTGTATATTCATCTTCGGTACGGCAGTCCCATACTTGGATTTGCTCCTGCTGCACACGAGCCAATAGCTCATCATAATCTGTTTGATACTGAGCACGCGCCTCTGCACTTACTTCAACCAATGGGCTCACGGGTTCAAATTGCTCAATTTCAGACGAGGTCGGTAAGCCTGCCCCAAGCCAAGCATGGATGCCACCATTGAGGAGACTGGTATTTTCAAAACCGAGGCAATGTAAGTTCCAAATCAGTCGACCAGCCCATGCCCCACCTTCATCGTCATACACTACTACATGATGTTCTGGACTGATATTCAGATAGCTGATGAGCTGTTCTAAACCGGCTTGGTCAGGTAAAAGCCCCATCGCTTGTTCTTCTTGGCGCACTAACAGTTTCGGCTGCACATGCAGTGCATGTGGAATATGCAATTGGTCATAAACCGAACGACGACTCAAATCGACGATCCGTAGTTTTTCATTACCAAGATGTGGAACCAATTCTTCCGCTTCAATCAGCAGACCAAAATTCAGTGTAGATGCTGTCATCGTTGTTCGTGTTGTATTTTGTGCGATTAAATTCGATCTTAGCATAAGTCATTTTCACTATTATTCTGAATTTTTGCATTCCTTTAGCAATATTTTAGATATAAAAAAACCGAATCATTGATTCGGCTTTTTTAGTTTTATCTAATGCTGTGTTTAAGCGCTAACTTCAGAGATGTCAAACACCTGACGTAGATACGCTAAGAAAGTATCATTATCTGTCATGGTTTTACCCGGACTATCTGAAATTTTTGCCACAGATTGACCATTACATTCAACCAGTTTCAGTACGATATTCAGCGCAGTTTGTCCCATATCATTGGTCAAGTTGGTGCCAATACCAAAACTCACTTGGAAACGGTCTTTGAAGTAATTATGCAAATCCCACGCTTTTTCGATATTTAGACCATCACTAAAGGTCAGCATTTTACTTTTGCTATCGACTTTAAGCTTTTTGTAATGTGCATAGGCTTTATCGCCCCATTCATACGGGTCGCCACTGTCATGACGTAAACCGTCGAATAGTTTGGCAAAGTACAAATCGAAGTCACGTAGGAACGCATCCATACCGACAACGTCTGTTAAGGCTATTCCTAAGTCACCGCGGTATTCCTGCACCCATGTTTCTAGCGCAGACTTCTGGAAGTTACGTAGACGAACATCAAGCGCTTGGAATGCTTGTAGGAACTCATGCGCCATCGTACCAATTGGAGTAATGTTCAAGTCTTTGGCAATCAGAACATTACTTGTACCGCGGAAAATATACGGTGAAGCCTGATTTAATTCTTCAATTACATGCTTTTGCCATGCATAACTATAACGACGACGCGTGCCAAAATCAGAGACCAAGAATGGTGGATCATTTGGATTTTGCCGTGCTTCATACTGCTTCAGCAAGGCAATCTTATGTTGCAAACGGCGCTCACCTTCGGCTAAAACTTCTGGTGTACGAATACGTTGGAAATATAATTCATTGACGATGGCTAAAACAAAGATTTCAAACATCATCGCTTGAACCATTGGGCCTTCTACCCAAATGTCCAGTCGACCTTCATCATCAATACCCGCTTTAATAAAACGGCGTTTAAGCTGAAATAATTCAAGATAATCAACAAAATCGCTTTTAATAAAACGTAAACTGCGTAAATACTGCAATTCATCTTCTTTAAACTTCAACTGACAAAGCATGTCGAGCTGCATGTTTAAATCATCCAAAATTTCAACCAGTGGATAGGCTGTATCATCCAAGTTACGGCAACGAAAGTGATACACACTATGGGTTTGCGGAAATTTGTGTAACACCACCTGAAGCATGGTGAATTTATACAGATCTGTGTCTAATAAGGATTGGATGATTGGAGACATAAAGACTTTCAGTTTTTATCAACTCTTTGCATTAAAGCATACTTTATTGATAAAAAGCCGATTGATTTAGTGGAATAACTTATAAATCACCGCGATTCATCGACTTTTTTCAATTTTTTTGCTGAAGCTGAGCGCGATCAAGCTCACTATTTTTTGAGTAACTGTCGATATTTTTCTTCTTGACCAAATTCACGCGCAAACTGTTCTGCAGTCTTTTGCCCCATTTTTTTGGCATTTGCATGGCAATCCACTTGGCGTAATTGCTTTGCAATCGCCCATTCTAATTTAAACATGGCACCCATCAATGCGGTGTTGCCTTTATTGTCACGTGCGCAGCGGTCTGCACCTTGTTCTAGCAAACGAGTCACAATATTTTGATGACCATAATAGGTCGCCATCATCAGTGGTGTAAAACCCGAAGCATTGCGCACATCGACCGGAAAACCGTGCTTAAGAAATTCATTGATGACTTCTTCATTGCCAGTTTTGGCTGCAGCAAAGAAAATTGCGATCAATTCCTGTTGTGAGGTCATCTGATCGCTTGCAGTTGCTTTAGCGGGGGAGATATCTTCCGCGATTGCCACGTTTGCGAATGCGGAACCAAACGCAAGAAGACTGGCTAAAGTCAAATGCTGCATAACTTTCATGATGAACTCCAACAGAAATCGAATGTAGAATTGAATTAGAAACAATTCATTTCATTAAAAAAATGAATATTTAAGGAGTGCCTATGAAACTCCCCCTAGGGTGCAGGAAAGGTATGGAGCTTCATAGGACTTTTTTGAGGTAACGTTCTAGACCCTAGTTACCAATCCTTCAGACTGATCGAAATTAGTCTTTCAGTTGTGCTGCTTTAGCTTTTACTGTTGCAAGGTTGCCGTTTACTGCTTTAGTCATACGCATACCGTAGTCTGCATCTGCTTTGTAGAAGTAAGACAACATGATGTGCTTGGTTTCAGAATCTTTTACGTTGCCAAGATCCGCAGCCAAGTTCATGATTAAATCGTCTTTTTCTTTAGCAGAGTATGAACGGTAAAGCTCACCCGCTTGCTTGAAGTTTTGCTCTTTGGTACCGATCTGTTGAACTGTGCCTGTCAGCGGAGTTTGAACAGCGCGTGCTTTCTCAGTGGCAGCTTTAGGCACTTTACGACTTGGCTCGTAGTTCACGTCAGAATCACGCTCGCTAACATTCATGTAGCCATCTTGGTTGTTGTTGTTAACAGCAACAAGCGGACGGTTGACTGGAATTTGCTGGTGGTTCGCGCCTAAACGGTACATTTGAGTATCTGAGTAAGAGAAGATACGACCTTGTAATAGACGGTCTTCTGAAGGCTCGATACCTGGAACTAAGTTACCTGGAGCCAATGCCACTTGTTCAGTTTCATTGAAGAAGTTTTTCGGCATACGGTTCAGCGTTAACGTACCGACTTTAGTTTCTGGAACTAGGTTCGTCGGCCAGATTTTTGTTGGATCAAGCGGGTCAAAATCAAAGCTGTTTAAATCTTTAGGATCTAACACTTGGATATAAAGATCCCATTTCGGGAATTTACCAGCGTTGATGTTGTTATAAAGATTGTTAGTCAAGTGATTGAAATCTTTACCTTGCTGCTCCATCGCTTCTTTAACGTTCAGACCTTTCACGCCTTGTTTAGAGCGGAAGTTGAATTTAACGTATTTGTATTCGCCTTTGTCGTTATAAAGCTTGTACGCATGTACACCAAAGCCGTCTTGTTCGCGGTAGCTGGTAGGCACACCTTGGTTACCATACACATAAGTCAACATGTTGGTTGCCCATGGCTGGCTAGACAAGAAGTCAAATACGCGGTTTGCGTCTTGAACATTGTTGATTGGGCTAGGCTTCATGGCATGGATGAAGTCTGGGAATTTGATCGCATCACGGATGAAGAATACTGGAGTTTGGTTACCCACTAAGTCCCAGTTGCCTTCTTGTGTATAGAACTTGATCGCAAAACCGTGCGGGTCACGTAAAGTTTCTGGAGAACCTTTACCATGAATTACAGTCGAGAAACGTAAGAAAACTGGAGTCTTAGTACCTGCTTTGAACAATGAAGCAATGGTGAGATCAGATAAATCTTTAGTTGCAACGAATTCACCATACGCACCTGTGCCACGGGCATGTACCACACGCTCAGGAATACGCTCACGACCAAAACGTTGTAATTTTTGAACCAATTGTACGTCTTGAAGTAGAACTGAACCATTTGGACCCGCAGTAATCGAGTTTTGGTTATCGCCTACTGGTGCACCATTGTCTTTGGTTAATGGCGCTGCTTGAGTCGCCGCTGTTGCTGTTGCTAACATCGCAACCAATAAAGAACGCTTAAACATCGTCTTAATCTCTCTGTTAAATACCTTTCCTGCTCCGCAAAGATACTGATATTTAATAAATAGATAAAACAGATTATTTTTATAAATTCAATCGTATTGTTAGATTTATAAAAAATATAAAGTTAATTTTCAAATGTTTGAGCCCAAAATTTTCTAAACATCGCCTCGAAAGAATGCTGTCTTTGCTACAATCCCTGCCCTATGTTCAATTTTCTACTCGGAAGAAGTTATGCGGGCCTTGTTACAACGTGTTTTAGAAGCCAAAGTGGTGGTCGATGGTGAGATCACGGGTGAAATTAATCACGGTATTTTGGTGTTTTTAGGCCTTGGCAAAGCTGACGATTTAGAAAAAGGCAAAAAGCTGATTGATAAGATCTTGAAATACCGCTTTTTTGATGATGAACAAGGCAAGATGGGCTGGAATGTCAGTCAAGCCGGCGGCGGTATCCTCTTGGTGTCTCAATTTACCCTGATGGCGCAAACGCAAAAAGGCCTGCGCCCCGATTTTGGCCCTGCCATGCCGCCAAACGATGCCAAAGCACTGTATGAACAGCTGGTCGATTACACCAAGAGCCAATATGACCATGTACAAACAGGCATCTTTGCCGCCGACATGAAAGTGCATTTGGTTAATGACGGTCCAGTGACCTTTAATTTAGAAGTTGAATAACCACTGAAGCATTAAAAAAAGCCCTCAAAAGAGGGCTTTTTTTAATGCTCCTCCTTTAGGAGGAGAACAAGGCGTAAATCTTACTTACCTGTTTTTTCTTTAATAAACGCACGTGCGATTTTGATTTTTTCTTTAACCGGTTTTGGAAGTTTAGGTGGAATTAACTTCGCCACTTGGTTAAACCAAACCAGTAAACCAAAATCACCTTCCATTTTAATACTGCCATTTTGCATACCCGTCATGAATGCAGTTGGGTCACCTTTCATTAGGGTTTTCACGCCCTGTTCACTGTCCGCAAATTGCAAAATAAAGTCTGCTTTTTCAGCATCGCCTGAAACAGTATCAATCTGTCCGTTATTTACAATAATTTGACGTGCAACACCTAAATCCGTGCCGATTTGAATGCGGAATTGACGTTCATGAACCAATTCAATGAATTTAGGGCTAGTACGTGCAAGCTGTTTCATACGAAGCGCTAAACCTGCCACGAGTAAATCAAGTGGATCCGTACTGACATCAACTAAAGGTAGTTTTACGACAGGAATTGATGATAGTTTCATGACTTAAAGCCTATTGTAATTGTTGGAAAATTGACTGGTTTCATCCTACCATAACTTGGCTTTTGAGAAGTAAGGCTTTGTATCTCAAATCGGACTAATGCGTTCATAAAAAAAATGCGCCCTCAGGCGCATTTTCATTGAAATTTTGTTCTGGCATTTATCGGCTCGAACATTGCTGCTCTTCATCATATACAGGCGTATGCTCTATACATTGACGCTTTGCCATCGCACGCTCTGCACGACGGTCTTCACGTAACAATACTAAAGTGAATACCACCATTGCGGCCATTAATGCCGTTAAATAACTATAGGTCACTGATAATTCAAACATGGTTTGTGTGCCAAATCGAATCACTTCAATGAGTCCCCACACCAGCATCCCCGCCAGCATAAAACTTAACCAGCGACGATAAGGCGAGAAGAAAACAGCAATCACAGCCGCCGATACCAAGCTCAGGCCAACGATTGTTGCTAAATTCGCTGTTAACATAAAAACCTCCGTCATTTGACAGCTGACATCTCTTGTCTTACAGGATGCTGAGCCGTCTCACTACTGTATCTTCAGTAAATAGATTTGGTCGATCTCAATCTCTTGCAAGCATTATGCTGAGTTTTTTGCATAAAAAAAGTCTCGTTTTTTGTCCATGCGACACACCTTGTCGCAACATTATTTTGTCATTACATTTTTTCTTTTTAAAGAATTTCTAGAACAATGATGGCATCTCGTTTCGAGTGTCATTACAAAAAAAACAGCTGGTTTTAGGCTAAAAAAATTAATTTTTCGAATGCTGTTAATCGTTGTTTTTATCGACAATTTTCTTCTACCGTTCATCGGATGAGCTGAATTCTTGGCATAAAAAAACGCAGCCTTTTGGCTACGTTTTTTATTATGACTTAAATGGTTTTAAGCACGATTCAAATCTTTATCATGCACACCAAGCAGGTAAAGAACACCATCTAGACCCACGCTTGAAATGGCTTGATTGGCATTTTGACGCACCAAAGGTTTCGCACGGAAGGCAACGCCTAAGCCGGCTAAAGACAACATTGGCAAGTCATTCGCACCATCACCGACCGCAATGGCTTGTTCTAATGAAATCCCCATTTCCTCAGCGATTTGAGTCAATAAGAAGGCTTTGCGAGCACCATCCACAATATGGCCTTTCACTTCACCTGTTACCGCGCCATCTTGTACGTCCAGTACATTGGCATGGACTTCATCGATACCCAGTTTTGCTTGTAGATATTCGGCAAAATACTGAAAACCACCTGACAAAATAGCCGTGCGATAACCCAATGATTTAAGCGTTGAAATCAGACGTTCCGCACCTTCTGTAACAGTCAGACGTTCTGCAATTTTAGGCAATACCGAAGCATCCATACCTTTGAGCAGTGCCACACGTGCACGGAAACTTTGTTGGAAATCGAGCTCGCCTTGCATAGCACGTTCAGTGATTTCAGCCACTTGAGCCCCGACACCCGCTTCAATCGCCAATTCGTCAATCACTTCTTGCTCAATCAGCGTCGAGTCCATATCAAAGCAGACCAAACGACGATTACGACGGTAAGCATTGTCCTCTTGAACGGCAACATCTACCCCTAGTTCGGTAGATAGACGTAAACATGCTGCACGCATCGCAGTGGCATCCAACATTTGGCCTTTTAAACCAAATTGAACGCAGGCACGGCGCGGACCTTCGCTCGATCCATCTAATTCTGGACGGCCAGATAAACGAGTCACCGTTTCGATATTGAAGCCTTGGCTCGACACAATATTTGTAACTGCCTGTAAATGAGACGCCTGTAATTCTGGCGCAAGTGCCGTAACGATATAGCGTGTGCGGCCTCCCTCATTTACCCATTGTTGATATTCTGTTGTAGAGATTGGTTTAAAGCGCACAGTTAAGCCAATATCATGTGCTAAAATCAACATCTCCTTCATGGCTAATGCTGTCGCAGTCTGGTCTTCCGACGAAACAACAATACCTAAAGTCAGCTGATTGTGGATGACTGCTTGTCCGACATCTAAAATCTGTAAGGAATGTGCGGACAAAACCTGCATTAATCGTGTAAATTGATTAGGTTGGTCAGGTCCTAAAAGTGATATAAGAATGATTTCTCGCATGAATTGACTCGGGTCTGAGCTACAACTAATGTAAGAATCATAATCTAAATTGAATAGAATTGCCTTGGAAGTTTACGTTGAATGCGCCTAGACAAGGGCTATTTGCTAGCCTATTAGTAGTTTGTTTTGCTTTGCATACCTTTTTATTGGTATTGGCAACAACCCACCAATTGAACGAAAACCGTGCCAGTCAGGGACAACTGATGACCAGTCAATTGGTTACAGACAGCCTATCTGAGCTTGAGCCGGCCAATACCGTATCATTAGCCTTACTTGCTGACCGCTATGCAACCAACCCGAGCGTGGCTTCCATCCGCATTTTAAATGCCAATAATCAAGTTTTGGCCACAGGCGGTTTGACCAAAACCCGTGACGGTGAAATCTTTGTTCGTGATGCGCTGCAAAACGAAAAGAAAGTCGGAACGGTTGAAATCACCTTAATTAAACCAAGTATTGGTGAAATCTTACGTACGCAGTGGGCTGCGATTCTATTTTCATTATTCTTACATGGCTTGTTATGGTTGGCGTATCGCGCTATTGCGCGTCCAAGTCGTACTGAATATTTAGCGCGAATCAACAATGAATCACGTCTAAAACATGAAATTCAAACGCTAGCGCAGGCTTTAGAACAAGAAAAACATAATGCCGCTCTGGCGATTGCTCAAGCGCAGCAAAATGCGCAAGCCAAAGCAAAACAGCATAAAGACATGAAACCAGTGGTTCTCGACAGCAACAGCTTGGCATTAAATATTCAATTTTATGATCCGAAACAGTTGCTCGATAGCGTCAACAAAACCGTGTCTGTGCCGTATTTTAATCTCTGCCAAATTTTCTTGAATAAAACCACAGAACTCTGTGTTCAACATTATAAATTGAACAGTTCTGACATCAGTACAGTGCATAAGTTTGATGAACATGGCGCAACCATCAGCATGACTGCTGACACTCCAGATGCGCTGCGTTGCCTCACCATGATCAGCTCAGTATTCCAATTGCTTTCAGATGTTTTATATAAACGCTACCGTGAAGAAAAACGATTCGTTTTACAAACCCGTAGTGCAATTTCAAGCTCTGTCGAAGCTATGCAATTGTCTTCTGTACAAGCGGCTGAACGTTTAGTCCAACAATTGGTTGCCAAAGAAAGTGCCATTCATGTGCCGACAACTTTGCTCAAAGAGATTTCAGATCATTTCCAATTGGTCAGCTTGCCAAATCCGACCAATGTGCTCACTCGTCATGCGTTTATGCTCAATGGAATGGACAGTGATGCCGCTGAATTGGCTCAAAACTTCAGAACTGAAATTTTAAAATCCAAACAATCAAAAGCCTCTTAAAGGTTTTAGCAAAATCAAAAATCCCGACTTGAATCGGGATTTTTTTGTCTTAAACGGTCGAAATTTTCTGTGCAATCAAATATTTTTGCGCGTTATGCAGCTCGTCACCTGCTTCAACCACGACTCTCTCCCATTGCCCATTCGACTGCATTTCCCATGCATTTTGATTATCGTCCAAATAGTTAAGTAAACCATCTTTCATAATGCGTTTTTTCAAACGGCTTTCTAAAATGGGAAAACAAGTTTCGACCCGTGAAAATAAGTTACGTCCCATCCAATCGGCACTGGCACAGTACAATCGTTTTTCGCCTGCATGCTCAAAATAATACACTCGAGTGTGCTCTAAGAAGCGCCCAACGATAGATCTCACATGAATATTCTCAGACATACCTTTGACCTGAGGAATCAAACAACAAATCGAACGGATAATTAAATCTACACGTACCCCTGCTTGCGATGCACGATACAAAGCAGCAATCAGTTGCGGTTCCGTAAGTGCATTGACCTTCACAATAATTCGTGCGTATTTTCCCGCTTGTGCAGCAACAATTTCCTGTTCAATTAGTTTCAATAATTCAGTATGCAGGGTAAATGGTGCATGCAATAAAGCTTTCAGCTTCGCCATCTTGCCCATACCGGTCAGTTCCTGAAACATACGATGCACATCCTCGCAAATATCGGGATGCGTCGTCATCAAGCCATAATCGGTATACATCCGCGCATTGCCTGCGTGATAATTACCTGTTCCCAAATGGGCGTAGCGTAGCAGCTGATTATTTTCACGGCGTACAATCAAAATCATCTTGGCATGGGTTTTATAGCCCACGATGCCATACACCACGACAGCCCCAGCTTCTTGCAATATATTGGCCACAGTAATATTGGATTCTTCATCAAACCGCGCCCGAAGTTCGATAACTGCGGTTACTTCCTTGCCGTTGCGAGCAGCCTCCGCCAAAACTTGTACGATGTCCGAATCTGGCCCACTGCGATAGAGCGTCTGCTTAATGGCTAAAACCTGAGGATCTTTTGCAGCTTCACGTAATAGGTTAATGACCGGTTGAAAGGAGTCAAACGGATGATGTAACAACACATCTTGTGTTTTTAATACATCAAAAATCGCGGTTTGTTTCCGAAAAACTTTAGGAATAATTGGTGTATAGACCGGATATTTCAGTTCTAGCCGATTAAAACTGGTACTGAGCCGCGATAAATTGATCGGGCCGTCAATGCGATAGAGCTCCTGCTCACTCAAATCAAATTCATCTAACAAATAATCAATAATGCTTTGCGGACAATCATCTTCAATTTCTAAACGAACTGCCCGACCAAAACGGCGTGAAGACAATTCATCTTTTAATGCCACCGCCAAGTCATCCACATCCTCAGCCAAAACCAAATCTGCATTGCGTGTCACTCGAAAGGCATAACAGCCCGTCGCTTTCATCCCCGGAAATAAATCATTGATGTGTTGCTGAATAATGGCGGTCAGGAAAATTTGTGTCTCTGCACTGCCTTCAACTTCGACGGGCATTTTGATTAAACGCGGCAACGAACGTGGCGCAGGCACAATCGCCATTTCAATGGCACGACCAAAGGCATCTTTGCCTTCTAGGCTCACAATAAAGTTGAGGCTTTTATTGACCAAGCGTGGAAACGGATGAGATGGATCTAAGCTAATCGGTGTTAAAACTGGTTGAACTTCTTTACTAAAATAATGGCTAATCCACGCCCGATGTTTTTCTAAAATATCTTTAAATTGAATAAAGCGAATGCCTTCACTTTGTAATGCAGGCAATACAGCATGATTGAGGGTCTGGTATTGCTCTGCAACCGTGTCATGAATCACTTGGGAAAGTTCATCTAAGACCACTTCAGTCGGAATGGCATCTGGCGTCCGTGCAATCGCATTCAAATCTCGTTGTTTCATCAGCCCCGCAATGCGAATTTCAAAGAATTCATCTAAATTGCGTGAAAAAATGATGAGAAAATTCAAGCGTTCAAGTAAAGGTAAACTTGAATCGAGTGCCTGAGCCAAGACCCGCCGATTGAAATCTAAAAGTGACAATTCACGATTATAATAGGTCTCTGATGAATGCTGAAAATGTTGCATACCCTCTCAATGCTGTTTGAAACAGTCTATATCTAAAGTGTTTGCCGGCATGTTAGGCAGCGGATATGACACTTATGTTACAAATAGCATTAATCAATTAAAAAAGCATGCAATTCCCTAAAGCCCTGTTCATCAAATCGTAAAATTTATTTTCGACATCAAAAAAGAGGGACATTGCCCTCTATTTTACTGCATTGTTTTTTTGTTTATTGCACAGGCTTGTCTTGTTCCGATGCTTTGGGCTCACTCGTCCGCGCTGCCCAATAGGTTGCCAGTGCAGGACCCGAAATATTGTGCCACAAACTAAAAATCGCACTCGGCACAGCGGTCAGAGGTGAAGCGGCAAAATGGGTCGCCGCCAATGCCACACCCAAACCTGAGTTTTGCATCCCGACTTCAATTGATACTGCTTTACAGTCTGCATAGGGCAATTTAAATAGTCGGCTGGCCCAAAAACCCAATAGATAGCCCAAGCCATTATGTAAGGCCACTACCCCAAGAATCAGTAAACCTGATTGCAAAATCTGTGTTCGACTACCCGCAATGATTGCTGCCACAATCGCTACAATTGCCACAACAGAAACCAATGGCATGACCTGTATATAGGCATCCACTCGGTGCTTAAAGACAGTTCGAATCATTAACCCCACAATGATCGGAAATAAAACCACTTGTAAAATTGAAACCAACATCGATGCCGCATTAATTTCAATCCATTGGCTTGCTAACAAATAGAAAATCGCAGGGGTTAAAACCGGTGCGAGTAATGTCGAAACAGAGGTACAGGCAACAGATAATGCGGTATTACCTTTTGCCATATAGGTGATGACATTAGAGGCCGTTCCACCCGGACAGCAACCGACAAGAATAACCCCGATCGCGATTTCTGTCGGCAGTTGTAATAATTTACATAAGAAAAAAGCCAATCCCGGCATCACAATAAACTGTGCCAAAACCCCGATCATCACAGCTTTAGGACTTTGCAATACACTTTTAAAATCTTGCAGTGTCATGGTCATGCCCATACCCAACATAATGATGCCTAGCATCCATGGGATATATGCTTTTAACCAAACAAATACATCGGGAAAAAACATGGCGAGCGCTGCAAACAGCACCACCCAAATCGCAAATGTTTTCTGCACAAATTGAGTGAATTTTAAGAAAGCCGACATAGGCATCTTCCATTTAAAAACAGGGACAAAAAAAGGCACACCCTTGTGCCTTTTCTCAACTGAGCCCACTGGGTCATGCCAAAGATAATGCCTGTGCATGCTGCTGCACAATATCTTTCAGGTAAATACGCTTCACCCCATTCGCCAACATGTCTTGCCATGCATGCTGTAAAGAACCCTGTAAATCGATCCCTTTGGTCAAATCAGCAATCACAAAAGTTTCAAAACCAAGCTTACGTGCATCCATTGCCGTCCATGCAACACAAAAATCCGTGGCGATCCCCACCACAAAGACTGTATCAATACCGCGTTCGCGCAAATAGCCCGCCAAACCTGTTGAGGTTTTCTGATCTGCTTCCATAAAAGCAGAGTAGCTGTCGATATGCTGATGAAAACCTTTACGGATAATTAGCTGCGCCGTTGGTAAATTTAAATCAGGATGCAATTCGGCATCCTGTGTGCCTTGTACACAATGCGTCGGCCACAATACTTGCGTTCCATAATTCAGCTCTATGCTGTCATAAGGTACATGCTCAGGATGATTTTCAGCAAAAGAGATATGGTCGGCTGGATGCCAATCTTGAGTCAGCACAATATTCGTAAAGTATTGCCCCAGTTGATTAATCCCTGGAATAATTTGATCGGCATTGGGAACAGCCAACTGACCTCCTGGGGTAAAACCATTTTGTACATCGACCACAATCAGCGCTGTATTTTTTTGCATATCTCTCCATCCGTTGTCATGCATTTTCGGCGACTCTACTGATTCGCTCATATTTTAAAAGCCTTAGTATTCAGTCCTGTGCATAAAAATAAAATGACTGTCCTTCCTGACAATACCGATACTTGGGCAAATGCTCAACCAGCCGCTGTGCAAATCGTGGGTAAATACGGGCTTTTCGCCGAGTCGAAGCATGAAAATAAAAATATCGCGGTTGATGTTGAAAGATATATTTTAATAAATGGCTGCGTGTCTGTTGCATGACCTCAAATGCATTAATATTTTCAGCAACATCTTCTAGGGTAGGTTCATCGGCAAAGGCCAACCACGCATTTTTTCTCGGATGTTGGCGATGTCTTTGAAATACAGGTTTGAGTTCCAAAATAAATTCGTGCTGATGTAGATACAAACTAAATTCACGTTGATCAACTTTAAAAATTGCGACCAGTTTTCTTGCTGACATAGCCCCTCTACGTTGATTTTTTGTTTTTTCTTTCTGCTGTATTTTTACATAAAATACATTTATTTATATTGGTTTAGAGCATTAGTGCGACTTCTATTGTCGCCATAAAAAAAGCCCGCATGATGCGGGCTTTTTTTGATATGGCATGTTCCTTATGATGGAATACGACGTACCAATAACAACATAAATATTGCAGAGATTGCGATACATGGAATTGCCGCGGTAATCACCCCTGCCGCACCAAAACCTGCTGCCAATAACTGACCCGCAATTGCAGGGCCTAACATTGCACCGACACGACCAACGGCTGAAGCTACACCAACACCCGTACCACGTAACTGTGTCGGATACACGATACCACCGAAGGCATACAGCACCCCTTGGCAACCAATCACGAATGCACCGACTAAAGCTGACGCCATGTACATTTGGGTCAATGAACCAGCACCATTGAGCGCAAATAGACCTGCCAAAATACCGCCGTACATCAAAATGATCACATAAGCTTTCTTCCAACGGTCAGTCAACATACCTAAAATGATCGTACCAATGGTTGCACTCACCATGAAGTAGAACTGCGCAGTTGCACCATCTTTACGTGTGAAACCGAGTTCGGTGAACAACGACGGTAACCAGCTCAACATGATGTACACCACCATCAGGGTGAAGAAGTAGCTCACCCAAATTGACAAGGTACGTAAACGGTTTTCTGTGTTGAAGAGGTTTTTGAAAGCACCTTGTTGCACTTCGCCATTGGCAGTCGCTTGAACCGCTTGATCTTTGGCTTTCAAGAATTCACGCGATTCAGGCAAGAACCAGATCATCAATGGAATGACAACAATCGGTAATAAACCGCCTAAATAGAAAATATTTTTCCAGTTTGCACCGAAGTCCGTCATTGCGACCAATGACAAGATTGCCGCACCCACAGGCATACCACAGTACATCAAACCGACTGCACGACCACGATTTTGTGGCGTTACCGCTTCAGATGCCAAGGTAATTAAAATTGGCATTGCTGCCCCTAAACCCGCACCGGCAAGAAAACGTACAGCGAGTAAGCTATGGAAGCTATTTACCCACACCGTACATAAGGTAAAGATGGCGAACATCCCCGTCGACCAAATTAATACTTTTTTACGGCCCACTCGGTCTGCAATACGACCACCCACCAAAGCACCAGGTAATAATCCTAAAATACCGGCACTAAAAAATACCCCTAGCTGCGAGCTATCCAGCCCGAAATATTCACGAATCCCTGCTGCTGCAATACCTGCAGCCTGAATATCCAGACCTTCGATTACGGCAATAAGGAAACAGATTGCTACCGTGATAATAGCATGCTTGTTATCTGACTTTTCCATTGGAGAATCCTTGTTGTCATCAGCGTTCAAATTAAGTTCGCATCATCGCTGAGCCGTATAGAGGATATAACTACCAATAAGTTGAAGCCTTTCGTCCGAAATTCGATTACGTGCATGGTGTAATAGTTTTTGTGCTTTAAGTCACAAAGTCGTAAAAACAATTAAAGATTTGAAATAAAAAAATATGAATCGTGCAATGAACAGTCAAATCAAGCAATTTTTTATACGCGCATAAAAACGTGTCTATTTCTATTAGATAAAAAAAAGATTATTACCCAAGTTTTTAACAATCATTTGTAATAAAACCCGAGCGAATTGATATAGTTTTTAAATCTTTAGTCATTGTTATTTAATCTTAAATTCTGATTAAAAAACACGGAATACAGATAGATCAACCCTTTGCTGATGATTTAATCAATCCCCATCAGCCATGCCACCCCTCTCGATTGAATAAAACATTTTCTAGATTCAGCCCTGCTGAACAATTTTCAGACTGCAAAAAAACCGCTATTTTACACTTGATTGTTTTAAGTTTGATTTGTATAAAGAATTTTATGGCTTTGACCAAAGCATATTGTTCTTATGCGTTTGATCAGTCATAATTTGCGTAAGCATTATTCAATTTGGGTATAGCCCAATGAACATGCTACAAATCAAAATTCGAAACCATCCAGAAATCTATATTTCATCTTGTCGGATGGACAAATAGGATAGCTTTTCAAAATGACTCAGCAAGCTCAGACCATTCAAGGTTCAATTGTCGCAATCGTCACCCCAATGTTTGAAGATGGCAGCGTAGATTGGAAGAGCCTCGAGAAGCTGGTTGAGTGGCATATAAAGCAGGGCACCAACAGTATTGTTGCTGTAGGGACTACAGGTGAAGCTTCTACCTTGAGCATGGCCGAACACACTCAGGTGATCAAAGAAATCATCCGTGTGGCGAACAAACGCATTCCAATTATTGCCGGCACAGGTGCAAACTCAACCCACGAAGCGATTGAACTCACCAAAGAAGCCAAAGAATTAGGTGCAGATGCGGCATTATTAGTAACACCATACTATAACAAACCGACCCAAGAAGGCCTGTATCAACACTACAAAGCAATTGCTGAAGCTGTTGATTTACCTCAAATTTTATACAACGTCCCTGGCCGTACCGGTGTAGACATGCACAACGACACCGTGATCCGTCTTGCTGATATTCCACAAATCGTAGGGATTAAAGACGCCACTGGCGATGTTCCTCGTGGTCAAGAACTCATTGAAGGCCTTAAAGGCAAAGATATGGTGGTGTACTCAGGTGATGATGCAACGGCTTATCAGTTAATGGGTTTAGGTGCTAAGGGCAACATTTCGGTTACTGCGAACGTGGCGCCAAAAGAAATGAGCGAAGTGTGTGCAAGCGCTTTGGCGGGTGACGCAGTCCAAGCCGAGCAACAAAACAATACTGTTGCAAATTTACATCAAATTTTATTTTGCGAATCGAACCCAATTCCTGTGAAATGGGCACTTCATGAGATGAACCTGATTGAAACAGGCATTCGCTTACCATTAACACCCCTTGCAGAACAATATCGCACTCCGCTTCGTGAAGCACTCATCACTGCGGGCGTTATCAAATAAAGAAGAGCAAACATCATGCAATTACGTTTAGGACTTAGCCTGGCACTTTCAGTGTTTACATTAGCCGGTTGTAGTTCACTTGCCTTTAATAATGGCACACTGGACTATAAACAAACCACAGATGTTGAACCACTGAAATACCCTGAAGGGTCGATGGTTCGTCCTGCAACGCCTTTGTATCCTGCTCCATCTGTTGACCCACTAGCAATTGAGCATGCACCAAAGCTTGAAAATAAGCGCGGCAATCGCTATGCCCTTCCGCGTCCAGCCGCGGAAAAAAATAATGTCGTTGCAGATTCCTCAACAGACAGTACAAATATTAGCCGCCCTCAACTATTGGTGGATGGAAATCAAAATCCACTGATCAAAGTTGAAGGAAATTCTGCTACAATTTGGCAATACACACTTGCTACCCTCAGCAGCCTTAACCATACCATTGTTGGTCAGAGCAAAAACCGTTACGAAGTAACCGTCAAGGTCGATCAGCAGACCTATGTCTTAAGACTTTCTTCTGTAGGTTCAAGCAATAACATCGCTGTGTTCAATGCCGATAACAGTTTTGCAGACAAAGAAAAAGCTGCAGATCTGTTAGCTCAGATTTACCAAAATTGGCCAGCCTAGTCGTACTAGGCATTTTTTCTCGAAAAAGGTTCCCTCATGTTAAAACAAACCTTGCTCTATACTGGTAAAGCGAAATCTGTTTATGAAACAGATAGTTCTGACCACCTCATCCTAGTTTTCCGTGACGATGCTTCTGCATTCAACGGTGAAAAAATTGAACAACTGGATCGCAAAGGTAAGGTGAACAACCGTTTTAACGCCTTTATCATGGAAAAATTGGCTGCGGCTGGTATCGAAACTCATTTCGAAAAACTTCTTTCTCCAACTGAAGTTTTAGTGAAAAAATTGACTATGGTTCCTGTAGAGTGCGTAATCCGTAACTATGCAGCAGGTTCACTTTGCCGTCGTTTAGGCGTTGAAGAAGGTAAAGAACTTACTCCGCCAACTTTCGAATTGTTCTTCAAAGACGATGCGTTAGGCGACCCAATGGTGAATGAATCACAAGCGATTGCATTAGGTTGGGCGACTGCAGAACAACTCGCTCAAATGAAAGAATTGACTTATAAAGTAAACGAAGTACTTAAAGGTCTATTCGATGCAGGCAACATGCTGCTTGTTGACTTTAAACTTGAATTTGGTGTGTTCCACGACCGTATCGTACTGGGTGACGAATTCTCTCCAGACGGCTGCCGTCTATGGGACAAAGACACTAAGAAAAAACTCGACAAAGACCGTTTCCGTCAAGGTTTAGGCGGTGTGGTTGAAGCTTATGAAGAAGTTGCTGCGCGTTTAGGTATCGACCTTTCTGATATCTAAGTCGTTCATCGATTTGAAAAACCGAGCTCTTTAGCTCGGTTTTTTAATGAAATATTACTCGATTAATCCATGATCGAAAAAACAAATGTTAACCATAAAAATCCTCTGTTTCACATTTACCCACGTTCACACTAAGATAGCTACATATCAGGCAGCATCAGGATCTATACTTCTCCAATGTGTATGCCGACCAGATTTTCCATCTACCCTCTAGGATGTATCTCCCCCAAAGACATCCTATTTTTTCAGCCCAGCTCGCCTTGAGTTGGGCTTTTTTTTTGCATGAAATAGACATAAAAAAGGGCGCCGAAGCGCCTTGCCATTATGATCATTCAAATCATTGTTGCTGTTGTTGCATCCAACGTCGTTGCTGCAAACGCTCACCTTCAACTTCACGTTTATTACGTGCAGACTCATACAGCTTAGTGCCTTTCAGTTCAGGCGGCATATAATCCTGCATGACAAAATGCTCAGGATAATTATGTGGATATAAATAGTCCACGCCATAGCCTTGCTCTTTCATCAATTTGGTTGGTGCATTTCTCAAATGTAGTGGCACAGGTAGATTCGAGGTTTTTTCTGCCAAATCTAAGGCTTTGTTGATGGCCAAATAAGTACTGTTACTTTTAGCACTGGTTGCCAAATACACCGCACATTGCCCCAAAATGATTCGACATTCAGGCATACCAATTGCCTGCACAGATCGGAAACATTCTCCAGCCAACAGTAAAGCATTTGGATTTGAGTTGCCAATATCTTCAGATGCCGCAATCAACATACGACGGGCAATAAAAACAGGATCTTCACCACCTTTGAGCATTCGAGCCATCCAATACAAAGCGGCATCTGGATCACTGCCTCGAATCGACTTAATAAAAGCCGAAACTAAATCATAATGCTGTTCGCCCGATTTGTCATAGCGTGCAATATTTTGCTGCGCAACTTTGACCACCACCGCATTGTTAATGATATTTTCTAAGTCTGGCTCAAACGTACTGGCGATTAAATCTAAAAGATTTAATGCTTTACGAGCATCACCTGCGGCAAATTGAAATAAAGCTTCATATTCTTCGATTTGAATATAACGCTCTTTTAAAAACGAATCTTGCTGAATCGCTTGATCCAATAAGCGCTGAATTGCGTCATTATCCAGAGCATTTAAGGTATAGACCTGACAACGCGACAATAAGGCATTATTAACTTCAAATGAAGGGTTTTCTGTGGTTGCACCAATCAGGGTAATTTTGCCCTTTTCAACTGCATTCAGTAAGGCATCTTGTTGTGACTTATTAAAACGATGAATTTCATCAATAAACACCACAGGTGTCAATAAATCTCCACCATCGGCGATGATTTCACGTAACTCTTTCACCCCAGTATTAAGCGCAGATAAACTAATAAATGGTCGGTCAACGGCCTGCGCCAACAACAACGCAATTGTGGTTTTACCTACACCCGGAGGTCCCCAAAAAATAATCGATGGCAAATGCCCTTGGTCAATCATCTGGCGTAACGGTGCATCTTCACCTAATAGGTGATCTTGTCCAATAATTTGCGATAAATCATGAGGACGCATGCGTTCAGGAAGAGGAATTTGGCTGTCTGACATCTTATTATTTCGTTTCCGGCAATTGGGGACGTTTTTTCTATTCTAACACTGCCTTGGCAGAATCTTTGCTTTATTCGGTATTCAATTTAGGAGGGTGGTTTAATGTCGTTATTTAAGTATCTTGCATGTAAAAAAGCTTAGGCGAATGTTAACTATAATGTAACAAGACATCCTAGCCCTTATTGATCAAATTAAAGTATCATCGGCAAGATATCCCATTTTAGACTTGCCTGACCCAATTGGACAGATTGTATGAAGCAATCAACAAAGCAAAAGCGAATCGTTCAAGTTCAACAAGGCATTGATCTACCTATAAATTTATTTCAAAAAATGCCCCAAGCCAAGAATATACAATTACAACATAATCAATGCGCTGAATTACGAGAAAAACTGAATAGTCGTAATCAAATGTTAGATGCTAGTGTCGACTGTATAAAATTATTAAGTCTAGACGGTCATGTTCTGCATATGAACCGCGCGGGATGTTTAGCTCTGGGCGTACCTCTAACTGAAACTGAGTTTGGTATGTCTTGGCATAAATTACTGCCTGAAGAAGTCCGTGACGCGTGTTTGAATGCTTTTGCCGAAGCCAAAGAAGGTAAAATATCTCGCTTTGTCGGCATGAGCCAAGTAGCAGATGAACCCTTGGCTTATTGGGATAATATGCTCAGCCCAGTATTCAACGAATATGGCCAAGTCAAAGAAATCCTCTGTGTATCACGTGATATTACGGTACAGCGACTGGCGGAAAATAAACTCCAACGGATCATTGAACAGGATGATTTAACAGGTTTATTAAACCGCCGTGCCTTTAGTCGAGTCTTTAAAAGTCACTTAAGAGTGGCACGAGAACATCAGCAACAACTGGGTTTGTTATTGATCGATCTGGATTATTTTAAGCATATTAATGACACCTTAGGGCATAGTGCCGGAGATCATTTACTGCATACCCTTGGGCAGCGTTTTCAGCACTGTTTTGATGCAAATATCGTGGTTTCACGCTTAGGTGGCGATGAATTTGCCATTTCTATTCCGAACTTAAAATCGCAACAACAATTAACAGATATTGCCAGCATCGCCTGTCAGCAAATGGATATGCCGATTTTCTATAATGGACAAAGCATCAATATAGGTATGAGTATTGGCTGTGCGATCTACCCACGCGATGCACAAAATTCCTCGAATTTACTTAAATGCGCAGATATTGCACTGAATGATTTAAAAGGCAGTGGTCGTGGTGGGGTGCGAATGTTCAACCACACCATGTTTAAAATTCTTGAAAACACCACTCGCCAATTAACGCTAGCCCGCAGCCTGATTAAGTCCAATCAAATTATTCCGTTTTATCAACCCAAAGTTCGCCTTTCTGACAGTCAAGTGGTCGGCTTTGAAGCTTTGCTGCGTTGGTACGATAAAGACCAACAATTACAATTACCTTCTCAAATTTTTGCTGCATTTCAAGATTATGAATTGGCTTCACGCATTAGTGAAACGATGCAAATTAAAATCTTTCAAGATATTCAAAAATGGATTGAACTCGGACTTCAACCGCTACCAATTTCAATAAATGCAGCCCCTGTCGAATTTTTACGTGATGATTATGCGGAAAAACTACTGAATCGCTTAAAGCAGTTTGGTATTTCACCTGACATTATTGAAGTCGAAATTACCGAGCAAAGCCTGTCAGAACGTGGCTCAAATTATGTGATTCGCGCCCTCAATTTATTGAAAGACCATGGCATCCACATTTCTTTAGATGATTTTGGTACAGGTCATTCATCATTAACACGTCTAAGTAACTACCCTGTCGACTGTATTAAAATCGACCGTAATTTTGTGGAACGCATGCACACCGACTGTTCAGCACTAGCCATTGTCAAAGCGATTACCCAAATTGGTGCGAGTGTTTCCCTGAATATACTGGTCGAAGGTATAGAGAAACCGGAACAGGTCGATACCTTAAAAGAATGTAATTGTCATACTGGACAAGGTTTTTACTTTTATCGCCCGCTCAGTTATGACCATGCGATGGAACTTTTAAGTCGCTAAAACTTGTGGAGCATGACACGATGACACTGAAGTATTTAGTCAGTGCCTGTCTTGCAGGCCAACCGGTTCGCTATGATGCCAAATCAAATACACAAGCTGCGATTTGCCAACTCATGCAGACCCACCAAGTCATTACCGCCTGCCCTGAAATGATGGGTGGCCTGAGCTGTCCACGTTTTCCTGCTGAAATTCAAAATGGTCAAGCCAGTGATGTGCTCAATGGCACAGCCCAAGTCAAAGATGTCTTGGGCACAGATGTCAGTGCTGAATTTATCGCGGGTGCCCATCGCATGTTGGAATTGGCCCAATTGCATAAGGTTGATGTGGTGGTATTGAAGGATCGTAGTCCGTCTTGCGGTAGTCATTATATTTATGACGGCAGCTTTACGCGTACAAAAATTGAGGGCTATGGAGTAACCACAGCACTCCTTAAACAGCATGGATTTCAGGTTCTGTCAGAACAAGACTTTCTGGCCATGATACAAGATCAACTCTAGACCCAAAATTGAGCGTATCTGTGTCCTTTAGCGTACCCAACGCACAATATAATCTTCAATATCATCAGGGTTGACGTCTTCTTCACTGATGCAACGCCCTGCGGCAGACTTTCGTGCCTTCAAAATACTGTCACGACTTCCCGTCACTAGATGATGCCAACGCGGTAAATCTTTCCCTTCAGAAATTCTACGATAAGCACAGCTCGGCGGTAGCCAATGAAATTGGTGAATTTGTTCAGGTGTCAGCTGTATGCAGTCTGCAACGTGTGATTTGCGATTTGGATAATCGGAACAACTGGCGGTTTCACAATCTAAAAGTTTGCATGCCACTTTGGTGTAAGCCACCTCTTGCGTATCTTCATCTTCAAGCTTGATTAAACAACAAAGCCCGCAACCATCACAGAGGGACTCCCACTCCAAATGGGTGAGTTCAGTCAAAGCATGCTTTTTCGAAAAATGTGGGCGTAGAGTATCGGTCATCTTCTCGCTCGCAACGAAGGTGGCAGGCATATTAACTGAACCCGCACATAAATTCCTCATTTAAGTTACCGAATATTGAACATTAAATAAACAAAAGAATACATAGCATGCTTTCTGTGACTCCTATACTGATGAGACAGAATAAAAAATCACATGGAGATAAAACTATGTTCCGCTGGGCTATTATTTTCGCTGTAATTGCTTTGATTGCGAGTCTGCTAGGTTTTGGTGGTGTGGCAGGCTTATCCAAAGACTTTGCTGTTATTCTTTTGGTTATTGCAGTCATTCTCGCAATTGTTGGTTTCCTCTCTCGAGGAAAAGTTTAGGCGACTGATTGAATGTCGTTTTAAACTACAAATTACTCCCCTCAGACTCATGATTCAGAAACGTATGTTTTTATCATCTTGAGTCTTAATCAAAAAAATAAGAGCCTATGGGCTCTTATTTTTTTACATCAACGTCAAACGCATTACGCTGTAGGTTTTAGCTTTAAGGTTTTAAGTGACGTGGTCTAAAGCCTGTTGCAATTAAGGCGATACCATAAGCAGCAACACCAATCACACATAAGATGATCACTTCCGCGACACGCATCCACGCAGATACATCACCGTTGTACCATGTTAAGCCATACCACAGTGCAGCAATCATCACAGCATTGGCTATCGCAAACTGAATCACCAACTTTTTCCAATGTGCGCCAAAGCGAAAAATATTGCGCTTATGTAAATAAAAATACAGCATCCCTGCATTCACTAATGCGGAACCAGAGGATGCCAATGCCAAGGCCATATGCTCAGCATGCCAATCAATCAGTTTAAAGAATCCAATAAACACCACGTTAAGAATGGCATTGGCTGCGACCGCCATTAAACCTACACGTACAGGAGTTTTGGTATCTTGTTGCGCATAAAACCCTGGTGCAAACACTTTAATGAGCATGAATGAAATCACACCGGCACTCATACATTGCAATGCCAATGCGGTCATCTGTGTATCTTCAAAGCTAAATTGACCACGTTCAAATAAGGCCTGAATAATAGGTGTAGAGAGCATGAAAAGCGCAATACTTGCAGGCACACCCACCAAGATAATGACCTTAGCTGCCCAATCAATCATACGACGGAATTTTTCTTGATCTTGTTCAGCATGACGCGCAGACAACGAAGGTAAAATTACGGTACCTATCGCGACACCAATTAAGCCCAATGGCAATTCGGTCATCCGTTCGGCACTGTATAACCATGACACCGAACCATCTTGCATGAAAGACGCCCAAATGGTGTTCAACAGTAGGTTGATCTGCGTCACTGAGACACCAAACAGTGCTGGCAGCATCAACTTCATGATGCGATCAACACCTTCGTGTTTGAAGTCAACTTTCGGTGGAATCAGTAATTTTTTACGCCACAGCTCTGGAATCTGAATCGCCAATTGCAAGAAGCCTGCCGCGACAACAGACCAACCCAAAGCCATAATTGGCTCAGCCATATAAGGGGTTAACCATAGCGCACCGGCAATCATCGCGACATTGAGTAACACTGGAGCGAACGCAGGTGTACTGAATGAGCCATAACTATTCAAAATACTGCTGGCAAATGCCGTTAAGGACATAAACAGTAAGTAAGGAATCGTTAGGCGAAACATATCGGTGGCTAACGCAAACTTGTCTGCATCACCATGGAAACCCGGTGCATAGATATAGATAATCGCGGGTGCGGCCACCATCGCGATGAACGTCAAGCTGGTCATCACCAGACCTAAACAGCCAAAAACACGGCTAATCAGAATCTGGACTTCGGCATGGGTTCGACTGGTTTTATATTCAGTCAATACAGGAATAAAGGCTTGTGAAAATGCCCCTTCTGCAAATAAACGCCTAAAAAAGTTAGGAATACGAAAGGCAACCACGAAGGTATCGAAGTCTTTACCTGCACCAAATACATTTAACAGGACAATATCCCGTACCAGTCCCAATACACGGGACAACATAGTCATTGCACTGACAATAACTGTCGAACGCCAAAGCGCCATCGGTATTTCTCACTTTTGAAAGTGCGCCTATTGTAATGAAACTCGTCAAGGAATTTCATTGGTTTATTAAACGCAGTGTGTATTGTTTATTTGTTTTTAAAATGATGCAGCTGCTGACGAAAAGCGTTCCACTCAAAAAATGGACCCGGATCAGTTTTACGTCCCGGTGCAATATCTGAATGCCCTGCAATATGTTGTTGAATTTTAGGATAAGCCTGTTGTAAACACGCCACGACCTCTGTCAGCACGTCATATTGTGCAGCTTCAAAAGGTAAATCATCACTTCCTTCGAGCTCAATACCTATCGAATAATCATTACATTCTTTTTGCGCTAAATAGGTTGAACGACCAGCATGCCAAGCCCGATCATTAAAATTGACAAACTGTAGGACTTCGCCTGTACGCAGGATCAATAAATGTGTCGATACCTGCATCCCTTCAATGGTTTGAAAATAAGGATGTTTCGACCAATCCAACTGATTTTGGAAAAATTGTTCGATATAACCACCGCCAAACTGAGAAGGTGGCAAACTAATATTATGAATGACGACAAGCTGAATTTCGGTATCTTCAGGACGCTGGTTAAAATTCGGTGATGGAATTTGACGCGCACCTAGCAATTGCCCATCCTGCACCTGAAATGTTGTTGCTTGTGACATAAAAGAATCCTGTGTCTAAGCCGGCCTGCAATGCTGCAGATCAAAACGCCGAGCCCTACTTGAAAGTTTTAATGCTAAAACTTTCACATTGAAATCTCAATTCAAGTCTGTGAAAGTAGTTAAAAATCGCTCATTTTTCAGGAACAATGCTAATATAACGCGCACATTTTCCTGGGTTAAAAAAGATACGGAACTTCTTATGAGCATATCGCAATCTTTGCTTGAACAATCAATCCAAATCAATATTCAACACGCACTACAAGAAGATATTGGCGAAGGCGATATTACAGCCCTGTTAACTCCAGAAGATGAACAAGCAACTGCAACGATTATCAGCCGTGAAGAGATGATCTTGGCGGGTCAGCCTTGGGTCAATGCACTCATTCAGGCTTATGATGCCACTGTCCAAGTCACTTGGTTGAAAAATGATGGTGACCGTGTGGCCGCAGGCGAAGCCTTTTTAAAACTCGCAGGTTCTGCGCGTAGCTTACTGACGGTTGAGCGTCCAGCCTTAAATTTTGTGCAAACCTTATCTGCGGTTGCGACCAAAACCGCTGCCTATGTCCAGCAGCTTGAAGGTTTGCATACTCGTCTACTCGATACCCGTAAAACCTTGCCAGGCCTACGTATTGCACAAAAATATGCGGTTGCTGTCGGAGGTGGTCAAAACCATCGCTTAGGTTTATTTGATGCGTTTTTAATTAAAGAAAATCACATCATGGCAGCAGGTGGCATCCAACAAGCGATTGCCAAAGCACACCAGATTGCACCGGGTAAACCTGTGGAAGTGGAAGTAGAAACTTGGGACGAACTCAACCAAGCGTTGGAAGCAGGTGCGGATATTGTGATGTTGGATAACTTTAGTCAGCAACAAATGATTGATGCCGTCAAACATGTGAATGGTCGCTGCAAACTTGAAGCCTCAGGCAATATCACTATTGCAAATTTACGTGAAGTGGCAACGACAGGGGTCGATTATATTTCGATGGGTGTACTCACCAAAGATGTCACAGCGATTGATTTATCAATGCGCTTTAATGCCTAAGCTTTAGACATACTCTAAACGTAAATAAAGGGTGCTGTTGCACCCTTTTTGATGCTTACTAGCATGACTTAATCATCATCTTGCTGTTGTTTAACTCATTCAGTTTCATGTTCAGAATCCTTTTCATGCGCCAAATCGTCTTCATGCTGCTCGCGCTCATCTTGATCATCGTCCTGATCTTTTGAGTTTTCACTTTGTTCAGAAAAACGACCACCTTCTCGCTCTTGAACCTGATTTCCCAAAAAAATCACAACCACTGATCAACAATACGCTGAACAAAGAAAAATACATCATCCAATTTTTCATTTTTAGTTCTTCAAAGCATCCTGATCCTATTAATTTGAGTCAAAGGCACGCTACTGAATAGCCGATTCTTGTTGGATTTTCTATATTCAGCGCATAAAAAAACGCATCCGAAGATGCGTTCTTTATTCAGTTTAAAATGAATCAAACAACTTACCAGCCTAAAGCTTCTTGTTGTTTTTTGATCAATTCTTGAATGCCTTTTTCAGCCAATTCAAGCATTTCATTACACTGTGCACGCGTAAATGGTTTGTCTTCAGCTGTGCCTTGAAGTTCAATGAACTCACCTGCTTGTGTCATGACCACATTTAAGTCAGTTTGGCAGTTCGAATCTTCTTCATAGCAAAGATCAAGTAATGCTTCATCTTGATACATACCTACAGAAACTGCTGCAACTAAGCCTTTAAGCGGATCTTGTTTGATTTTTTTATTTTCAAGCAAGACATTCATCGCATCGACCAAGGCAACTGCTGCACCTGTGATCGATGCTGTGCGTGTACCGCCATCTGCTTGAATCACATCACAGTCGATGCTGATGGTATTTTCACCCAATTTTTTCAAATCAACCATGGCACGTAAGCTACGACCAATCAGACGTTGGATTTCTTGTGTACGGCCACTTTGTTTACCACGTGCTGCTTCACGGTCACTACGGGTATGTGTAGAACGTGGAAGCATGCCGTATTCCGCAGTTACCCAGCCTTGACCTTTCCCTTTAAGGAAACGTGGCACTGAGTTGTCGACACTTGCAGTACAAAGAACTTTTGTATGACCAAATTCAACCAATACAGAACCTTCCGCATAACGTGTGTAGTTACGGGTAATTTTTACTTCACGTAATTGATCTAATGCTCGTTGGTCGATACGCATGATGAGTCCTTAATCTGACAAAATTGATTGCGGTACATTATAACAGAAGGTACAGCCAGATTCGGGACGCATTCGTGTGCATTTACAAAATCCATTCATCCAAGTTTTGATAGGCCCATCGTACGACATCAGGAAATTTGTTAGACTGAAGCCACGCAAAATTCAGGACGAATTGCATGTCGATACGGGAAGAACGTAAGCAACAAAGTCGTAAAGCCATCCTTGATGCAGCGCTTGCATTAAGTACTACGGGCCGTTCTTTCAGTAGTCTGAGCTTACGCGAAATTTCCCGTCATGTCGGCTTGGTTCCTGCTGCGTTTTATCGCCATTTTCAGGACATGGACGAGCTCGGCTTGGAGCTGGTCGACCAAATGGCCCTGCACCTTCGCAATGTCCTCAATCAACTGAGTCAGCAATGCTTTCAAGCGCCAGATGCACGCACACGACAGAGTCTGGATTATTTATTTCATGCCGTTGAGCAATTTCCTGAGGCATGGATGTTTCTCATTGCAGAGCGTTGGGGTGGTTCAGCTTCCTTAAGACAAGCCATTACACGTGAGTTTAATTTTCTCAGTACTGATTTGGCCCATGCACTGGCTCAAGTTGAAGCAACACAACACATTCAATCCGAACAAGACCTCAAAGTATTGGGACAAATTTTGTTTGAATTGGCCTTAAGTTGGGCAATGCAGTGGATTGACTTACATCGACATGTTGAGCTTCCACAACGTACGGATGCGCTGCAACAATTTCGCCGCCAAGCTCAGACCCAAGTTCAGCTCTTATTTCGTGGCATCTTGCACTGGGATCGATCTTTGGCTCAAATCTCTGATCCACAAAATTTATCGCCATAAAAAAGCCGCATCGAGTGCGGCTTTTTTATGACATCTGTTATTTTGCTTTGCGTTCTTTATCAACAAGGAATTTCACGATTTCAACGGTACGTGCATCTTCACCTTGTACGATGTATTTACCATTGACGGTAATCGCAGGCACGCCGCTCAATTGATATTGAGCCGCTAAGTTTTTCGCTTGAGCAATTTTTGAAGACACAGCAAATGATTTAAATGTGCTGTTAAATTTCGCTTCAGGAACACCATAACGGGTGTAGAACTTCGCAAATGCGCCTTGTTCTAAGATATTTTTTTGACCCACATGAATGTCATGGAACAATTGTAAATGTGCTTTTTGACGAACACCCAGTGCTTCCGATGCATAGTAAGCACGCGCGCCTTGTTCCCAAAGTGGATTCATTGCTGCAGGTGTACGGACAAAACGTACATCTTTAGGCAATTGCTTTAACCACGTTTGCATATGCGGTTCTAATGTAAAACAATGTGGGCAGCCATACCAAAAGAACTCACGGACTTCGATTTTACCCGGACGTTCGACTTTAATCGGTTTTGGAATAACTGTGTAATCAGTCCCCGCGACAAATTGCGCTGCCATCGCACTGCCGGAAAAAGCCAAAATAGCTGTTGTAATCGTGCCTAAAAGGAATTTTTTCATTGAACTTATCGTCCTCAAAATCATTATGATTAGTTTATGGCAACACTATAAATCAAATCTGTCGATTTCGTTTTCATTCTGTGAACTTTTTTAAGGCTTTTATCGCTTTTTTTTCAGGACGCGCTACACTAACTCCCATAAACTTTTTTCTAAAATATAAAGACTTGATTGAGGTGCAACCGATGTCGCAATTGAATGTTGATCCACAAGAAATTGCCAAATTTGAAGCTTTCGCAGCCATATGGTGGGATCAGCATTCTGAGTTCCGCCCTTTGCACATGATTAATCCCCTGCGTTTGAACTGGATTGATGAGCATTCAAATGGTATCACTGGCAAGAAAGTATTAGATGTGGGCTGTGGCGGCGGTATTTTAGCTGAAAGCATGGCACGTCGCGGTGCGCAAGTATTGGGTATCGACATGGGCGAAGCGCCGTTGAATGTTGCACGCTTACATGCCGAACAAGAAAATGTACAAAATATTGAATATCGCCAAGTACCTGTAGAGCAATTGGCAGAAGAGCAAGCAGGTCAATATGACGTCGTCACCTGTATGGAAATGCTGGAACACGTACCCGATCCAGCTTCGATCATTTTAGCCTGTCAAAAGCTGGTAAAACCGGGTGGTCATGTGTTCTTCTCGACCATTAACCGTAATCCTAAAGCCTATTTGTTTGCGATTATTGGTGCGGAATATGTTTTACGCATGTTGGCGAAAGGCACTCATGATTATTCCAAGTTTATTAAACCTTCAGAATTAGCTCATGATATTCGTCAAGCCGAGTTAAAACTCAAAGATATGACAGGTTTACATTATAACCCGATCACCAAACGCTATTGGCTCGCACCGAATGTGGATGTGAACTACATGGTTCATACGGTGAAAGAAGCCTAATGAAAGCTGTACTCTTTGATCTTGACGGTACACTGATTGATACCGCGGCTGATTTTATTCGTATTATTCAAGACATGTGCCGTGACAAAGGCATTGCGGTGGTCAGTGCTGACGACATTCGTGTACAAGTATCTGAAGGCGCGCGTGCGATGGTCAAACTGGTCTATCCAGAGTTAGACGTTGAAGATCCTGTCTTTCTGACACATCGTCAGCGTTTTTTAGCGCTTTATGGTGCGGATATAGCCGTCGATACAGACCTATTTGAAGGCATGTATCCGCTACTCGATGAACTGGAACAGTATCAAATTCCGTGGGGTATTGTCACCAATAAGCCGCGTTCACTCAGTGAAGCGTTGCTCAAAGCGTTGAATTTGACTGAGCGCTGCTCGGTATTGGTTTGCCCAGACGATGTCAGTAAAACCAAGCCAGACCCAGAGCCGATGTATTTAGCCGCCAAGCACATCCATCTTGATGCTCAAGACTGTATCTATGTCGGTGATCATCCACGTGATATCGATGCCGGTCGTAATGCGCAGATGTACACAATTCTTGCGGCTTATGGCTATTTACCTTTACAACACAAAGATGACTTAACAGCTTGGCATGCAGATTGTATAGTGAAGACTGTTGCTGAACTGCATGAAGTCATTCATGATTTGGTCATCAAACCGAAAACGCTCAACACAGCGACTTTATAACGATAGAACACAACACAATAAAACGAGGAGGTACGGATGAAATATTCAGAATATCAACCTCGCCCCGATCTGCTCAAAGATCGCATTATCCTGATTACAGGTGCGGGCGATGGTATTGGCCGTGCGGCTGCCCTCAGTTATGCCTTACATGGCGCAACCGTGGTCTTACATGGACGCACACTGAATAAACTAGAAGTGATTTACGATGAAATTGAAGGCTTGGGTGCCCCCCAACCGGCGATTTTACCGCTACAACTGTCTAGTGCCTCTCCTCGTGATTATGAGCTGTTGGTCGATACCTTAGAAAAGCAATTTGGTCGCCTTGACGGCATTTTGCATAATGCCGGGATTTTGGGTGAGCGGACTGAACTAGAACATTATCCTGTGGATGTATGGGATGATGTCATGGCGGTGAACCTTCGTGCGCCTTTTGTACTGACTCAAGAGCTGATGCCATTACTGCAAAAATCTGAGCATGCCTCAGTGGTCTTTGCCAGTTCGGGTGTGGGACGTGAAGCCCGTGAACGTTGGGGCGCGTACTCGGTTTCAAAAATTGCCATTGAAGCCGTAAGCACATTGTTCGCTAAAGAAAATGAACACCCCAATATTCGTTTTAACTGTATTAACCCTGGTGCGACACGTACTGCCATGCGTGCAAAAGCTTATCCAGACGAAGATCCAAAAACTTTGCCTACGCCTGAAAGCATCATGCCTGCATATTTATATTTAATGGGTGACGACAGCTTGCATTTAACCGGTGCCAGCATAGATGCCCAAGATGAATAGGGTGAAAACCCAATTTAAAAAGGAAGATCGCGCTTCCTTTTTTTATGTCTTGAATCTTTACAACGCATCATTAACCGAATGATTTTGCAGTGACCACGCGAAAGTCGACTTGAGTTTTTAGCAAATTTGCCGATACTTGGGGCATTCTTTAAAAACATTGGATTGATACATGTCTGACTTTAGCAATATTACAGTGACTCCAACTGAGGATGGCATGGTTAACCTACTGGTCGATGGTCAACCCATTTCAGCAAAATATGGCATGAAATTCGACCCGAGTATCGTGGACGATTTAAAAGGCTTAGAGGTTGGTCAAAATGCAAAATTATTTGAACAATTTATTTTTTCGCATACTGACTTAAACTTTGAGCATGCCTATTTCTATGTCACTTGCATTCAAAAGCAAGAAGCAGGCTATCAAGTGATCACTAACTTTGTTTATCGCATCATTGCGCAAGATCAAGCGCCGTTTGAGCATGTGATTACCAAACAAGGTGCAGCAATGACACCTGAAGATATTAATGAATTTATCCAAGCTCATATTCAAAAATCATTAACGGACTATACCGATCTGAAATATGCATACTAAGTGTGTTCCAAGTGACACATTCAGAACTAAAAAGGGCCATTTGATGCCCTTTTTTAACCTTGAAATTTTACAAACTTCGATCAACAGACAGCTGGATCACCCCACTTTCCAATAATCGTATTTTTAAATTATTTTTATAATAATATTCGGTTTTTCACATTAAGAATAAAAGCATAGACTGTTGGGCATGACATAGACCGACGGCAAGGAGACCCAAATGGCTGATCAAACACGTAAAATTGAAACCATTCGTTCAATTGAAAACTTACAACTGACTGAAAATTTGATCTCTGCAATGGACGATGCCGAGCAAGCTGAATCTGTGGCTCAAGCGATTTATTCACTCCAATGCCTCAATGAGCAGTGGTACTAAAACCCGGATTTACTCACCTTTTCCAGTCCAGTATCTCTACCCTATTTGCCCATCAAGACTTGATGGGCGTTTTTGATCGTGCTTACAATAGACCTCAAATTTAATCAAAGCTGAATTGCAAGGATAAAAAGCGCGCATTATCGGACCATCTCTTCCAAGATGGAAAGATTGTTCTCAGCACGAAGTTTATCGCATAATATCCGCAATCTCTTCGTTTTATTTAAAGAAATATTCATCTTTCTTCACAGTTTCTCTGCATTTAATGCGTACAGTAGTGATATTGAAGATAAATTACTCATGAGGGTTGAACATGAAAAAGATTTTGCCAATTTTGGCTATTTCTTTCAGTGCTTTAATAGCAAGCAGCATCACGTCTGCAGCGCCTCACTTCAAGAACGATGAACGTGGCTTTGATGGCCCACGCGGCAATGCATATGGTCAAATGAAAAAAGATCGTGATTACCGTGGTTATCAGGACGATGACGATCTTGAAGATCGACGCCGTATGCGTGAACAACGTGGAGTCAAACGTTTGCAACAACATAAATGGCAAACGGGCTATGTGATGCCACAGCATTATCGTGGTAATGGTTATAAAGTCGATTATAAAGACCATAACTTACCTAAACCATCGCGTAATCAGCAATGGTATAAAATCAATAATGACTACATATTGGTCAACTCAGATAGTAACAGTATTCTGAAAATTTTAGGTATGTAAGCCGTTTTGAATTTAATTTCGCCATTTTTTTAAAGCCCAGATCAACTCTGGGCTTTTTTTATGAGGTTTTTTTAATGTTTAACCGCAAAAGCTGATGCTGCCTAGCGTTCAGATCATTTACACACCTTCAAATTTCCTCCATACATTTCACAATTCAACTATATTGCCCCCACGCTTTCTCTGAACTTTCTCGCTAATTTTGAATCATCGAAAAACAGATTAGAAATGTATAGAGGTGTCCCATGAACAAAATCGTATCGAGTTTAGTTCTTTCCGTATCGGCTTTGATGGCAGCAACAGCAGCCATTGCTGCGCCAGACCATCGTCAAGATGACCGCCGTTACCATCCGTCATACCAACATCAAGACAACCGTTGGGACAAAGATCACCGTCCGAGCAATTGGAATAACAACAACCGTTATGACAATAATCGCTACGACCGTAATGACTTTCGTCGTGTAAATCCAAGCCGCGATTGGCGTGTTGGTCAAAGCTTTCCTCGTTATTTCGATTCAAGCCGCTACAAAGTGAGTGATCGTGAAGCGCGCCGCTTACCGAACACCGGTCGTTATCAACAATGGTACAAAATCAATGGTGACTACGTGCTAGTCAATGATCGTACCGATCGCATCATTCGCATTAAGAATGGCTAATCATTCGACGATCTCTTAAGTCCCTTTCCCAACACCTGAACACTGTTCAGGTGTTTTTTTATCAAATGGAGCGTAAAACTCTGTCCTTCAGGTCAGAGATATAAGCGACACGACCTGAAGTGTCGTTTGATTTAACTAAGGACTATTTTCCTTGAGTTTTGATTGTTAATATAAGTACATGAAAACCCTTAAATTACGTATAAAAGACAAACATTGCAAGGTGTTAGACCAACTAGCATCAGAAGTGAACTTCGTCTGGAATTATGTCAATGATTTAGGGTTTAGGCATTTGAAGCGGAAAGGTGAATTTCTCTCTGCTTTTGATATTGCCAAATATACGAAAGGCACATCCAAAGAATGTAATTTACATAGTCAAACCATTCAGGCTGTAACTGAAGAATTAGTCACCCGAAGAAAGCAATTTAAAAAGGCAAAGCTGAAATGGCGTGTCAGCAATAAAAAATCAGCAAGGCGCTCTTTGGGATGGGTTCCCTTTAAAAAGGTGGCTATCAAATATGCCAATGGATATGTCCAGTATGGAAAACACCAATTTAAGCTTTGGGATAGCTACGGTTTAAGCAAATACACGTTAAAAACAGGTTCATTTGTAGAGGATAGCCGTGGGCGTTGGTATGTATGTCTTGTTGTTGAATCGCCTAAGCAAGATAAATCGACAGCAACCAAAGCGATTGGTATTGATCTAGGCTTAAAAGATATTGCCACCTGTTCTGATGGCACAGTAATTTCAAATCCAAAATTCTATCGAAAATATGAGCAGAAATTAGGTATTGCTCAGAGAGCCAGGAATAAGAAGCGTGTTCGTGCATTACACGCCAAGATTGCAAATAGTCGAAAAGATCATTTGCATAAAGCAAGCACCAAGCTTGTGAATGAAAATGCATTGATTATTGTAGGTGACTTGAGTGCTAAAAAATTAGTAAAAACCAAAATGGCAAAATCTGTTTTGGATACAGGATTTTCTGCACTAAAAACAATGCTCAAGTATAAATGCGAGAACGCAGGCGTATTGTTTGAAGAAGTCCAAGAAGCCTATACCACCCAAATCTGTTCGTGCTGCGGTGAGATCACCTCAAGTAGTCCAAAAGGTAAGACAGATCTTGGAATAAGAGAATGGGAGTGCATGAGCTGTGGTACAGCTCATGATCGAGATATAAACTCAGCTCTAAACATTCTTGCGCTTGGGCATAAGCGTCTAGCTGTAGGAATCACCCTCTTTTAAGGGGGTGAGGATGTCAAATTTGCTTTCCGCTGTCATATGTTTTTGTTTAGAATCATCCATACCAAAGCGAATAAACAGGCATAGGCATGCAAACGAATATCACTGAACCATCTTCCAGCACAACCTTACAGTATGTGCATTGGTTCCGTCATTCTGCACCCTATATTAATGCGCATCGCAACAAAACCTTTGTCATCATGTTTGATGGTGAAGCGCTGCAACATGAAAATTTTCAACACATTATTCATGATATTGCCTTATTACACTCACTTGGTATTCGTCTAATTTTGGTGCATGGTGCTCGTCCGCAAATCAATCATAATTTACAAAGCAGCGGCATCAAGACACCATTTCATCATCACCGTCGCATCACCACTCGCGAATCCTTACCTGCGGTGATGAATGCCGTCGGTTCCATTCGTCTGCAAATTGAAGCCCTCCTGTCTATGGGTTTAGCCAACTCACCGATGTACGGCGCGCGTATTGATGTGGTCTCAGGCAATTTGGTCACGGCAAAACCGTATGGCATTCGTGACGGTATCGATTTTCAACTGTCTGGTGAAGTTCGTTCCGTCGATATCGATGCGATTCAACGTCATTTAGAGAGCCAAAATATTGTGGTGCTTGGGCCAACAGGTTATTCCACGACAGGTGAAGTGTTTAATTTATTGGCTGAAGAAGTTGCGACCAAAACCGCCATCAGCTTAAAAGCGGATAAGTTGATTTTCTTGGGCAAACAACATGGTTTGCACAATGAACATCGGCAGCTACAACGCGAAATTACGCCTCATCAACTTGATCAGCATATTTTGCAATATCAAGATTCTAACCCCGACATAGCCCTGCATTTAAGCGTTGCCAAAGATGCTTCCCTTCAAGGCGTACACCGTGTTCATCTCATTTCCTATGCCTATGATGGCGCATTGATCGAAGAATTGTTCACGCGTGACGGCTCTGGCACCATGATCACTGATGCGCATTATGAAGAAGTGCGTACTGCCGATATTCAAGATGTTGGCGGCTTAATCAATCTCTTACGCCCTCTCGAACAAGAAGGCATCTTGGTTTATCGCTCACGCGAACGTCTGGAAAATGAAATTGGACAATTTGCAGTGATTGAACGTGACGGTACGATTTTGGCCTGCGCTGCGTTATACCCGATTCCTGTCACAGGGAATGAAAAACGCTCTGCTGAAATCGCATGTGTGGCTGTGCATCCGGGGTATCGAAAATCGAATCGCGGTAGCCAAATTTTGCATTATTTAGAAGAAAAAGCGCGAGATTTAGGTATTGAACAATTGTTTATTTTGACCACACGGACAGCGCATTGGTTCCTTGAACAAGGTTTTGAACAAGTCAGTGTCGATGACTTACCGAATGCCCGTCAGGCCTTATATAACTACCAAAGAAACTCATTGGTTTGTAAAAAGTCACTTTAAAGTGGCTTTTTTTATGCGCTGAATAGCATTATTTTGCATAAGGTTATGCCGAATCCCTTGGCTATCCCCTCAAATCACTTTGCAAGCCATAGAATAACCATATCTACCATTTAAACAACCCAAATAAATAAAATAATTTCAATAACTTAAAATAATACTTCGACACATTATATGTTTTTCTAAAATCATAATTTCTCATAAGTTTTGCTGATTTTTATTTATCTTTTTTCCTGATTTTAAATTTAAGTTTTCTTATTTTTTTCGAAAAAGAAAACTCTTTAGCTTATGTGTTCATAAATCAACAGTTCTGCACATTTAGACTTTTATAGGAGCAACACATGCGTACTCACAAAGTAAAACTTTGGACAAAAACACTTGTACTGTCTACAGCGGTTGTGGGTGCCATGATGATGTCGGGCTGTGGCAAAAAAGAGGCTGATGAAAATGTCACCTTAAATATCGGCTTCCAAAAATATGGCTTATTGCCAATTTTAAAAGAACGCGGAACCTTAGAAACAGCCTTAAAAAGCCAAGGTGTAAATATCAAATGGGTGGAATTTCCTGCGGGTCCACAGCTGCTTGAAGGCCTCAATGTGGGCAGCGTGTCATTTGGTGAAGTCGGTGAAGCACCGCCTATCTTTGCTCAAGCCGCTCAAACCGATTTGGTTTACATTGCCAACCAACCTGCTGTTCCAAAAGCTGAAGCGTTAATTGTGCAAAAAGATTCGGCTATTCACAGTATTCAGGACTTAAAAGGTAAACGTGTGGCCTTAAACAAAGGCTCAAACGTGCATTACCTGTTGCTCAAGTTGTTGGAAGCCAATCAGCTTAAATTTAGCGACATCAATGTCGTGTATTTACCGCCTGCCGATGCACGAGCTGCCTTTGAAAAAGGTGCAGTCGATGCATGGGTAATTTGGGACCCGTTCCTTTCTGCCGCTGAGCATCAACTTAATGCTCGCACCATTGCCAATGGCGAAAACTTGGTGAAGAACTACCAGTTCTATTTGGCCGATCGCAAATTTGCTCAGGAAAATCCAAAAGTCCTGCAAGCTGTGGTGAATGAGTTGAATTTGACCACGCAATGGGTCTCAAAAAATCAAGATGAAGCGGCCAAGTTACTCGAAGGCAAAACCGGCTTAGGTCTAGATGTACTTAAAACATCAATTTCTCGCTTAGGCAATCAAGTGACGCCGATTACTGCACAAGTGGCGCAAGAGCAGCAGCAAGTCGCTGATGCGTTTTATAACGAAAAATTAATTCCAAATAAATTAAATATTGAGTCGGCCATTATCAAATAAGCCGACCACAGCATAAGGGCGATGCCATGCGTATTCTAAGAACATTTTCCATACTGACTTTAGC
This sequence comes from Acinetobacter sp. YH16056_T, assembly GCF_024605895.1. Taxonomy (NCBI): domain Bacteria; kingdom Pseudomonadati; phylum Pseudomonadota; class Gammaproteobacteria; order Moraxellales; family Moraxellaceae; genus Acinetobacter; species Acinetobacter sp. YH16056_T. The sequence goes on from NZ_CP094545.1 coordinate 3,243,748, forward strand.
CACTTTGGGCCTTGGACTCAGTGCCTGCCAAAAACAAGAAACAGCACAGCAGGATGGTGAAAAACCAGCTGAAACAGCCGTAAAAACCTTGGTTATTGGTTTTCAAAAATCAGCCTTAAATTTGCTAGTTGCCCGTGAACAAAAGCTCTTTGAACAACAATTTCCCGGCGCTCACATTGAGTGGAAGGAATTCCCTGCTGGCCCACAAATGTTAGAAGCTCTTGCGGTTGGTGCGGTGGATTATGGCTATGTCGGCAACACCCCGCCTATTTTTGCCCAAGCTGCCAATAAAGACCTCAATTATATTGGCTATGAAGTGGTGCCTGAACAGTCGCTCGCTGTCGTGATTCCAGCTGATAGCTCAATCAAAACCATTCAAGAATTACGTGGCAAACGCGTTGCTGTACAAAAAGGCTCGAGTGCGCATGAGTTATTAGCCAAAACTTTAGAAAAAGCCGGTTTGACTTGGAATGACATTCAACCGATTTGGATTCCACCAGCAGATGCACGTGCCGCATTTGATAAAAAATCAATTGATGCATGGGCCATTTGGGACCCGTTTTTATCTGCTGCGGAGTTGGATGCTCAGGCTAAAGTGCTGATTCAATCCGGTGATTTTCCAAAGACCTATTCATTTTATGTGGCAAATCCAAAAGTCGTTCAAGCGCACCCTAATGCCCCAGCTAAATTTTTAAAGGCCCTAGATGCTTCCGATCAGTGGATTGTGAAGAACCAAAATGTGGCTTTAGAGATTTATCAAAACAGCACTGGGCTGCAAAAGAATATTGCTGCGCAAGCCTTTTCTCGCCGATCTAAACCATCTCCTGTGCGCCCGCTGACACCTGAGGTCATTCAAGCACAGCAAAATATTGCGGACTTATTTAAACAAGTCCAACTGATTCCAAACAACATTCAAGTCCAAAAGCAAGTTTGGACACCTTCATCACATTGATACCCGAGCCATCAAAAATACAAGGAACTGAACATGAAAATTTTCTGGTTTATCCCTACCCACGGTGACAGTCGCTACTTAGGAACAAGTAAAGGTGCACGCCAAGTCGATCACGCCTACATGAAGCAAATTGCAGTAGCGGTGGATAATCTTGGCTATGAAGGCGTTCTGATTCCGACAGGTCGTTCATGTGAAGATCCATGGCTTACAGCTGCAAGCTTGATTGATGCCACTAAAAATTTAAAATTTCTAGTGGCGCTACGTCCGGGGGTGACAACGCCTGCACTAACTGCACGTATGGCTGCAACTTTTGACCGTTTATCTGGCGGCCGTATCTTACTGAACTTAGTTACAGGCGGTGATGAGCAGGAACTCAAGGGTGATGGTGTCTATGAAGATCACGCAACGCGTTACCAAACAGCTGCTGAATACACCACGATTTGGCGTGAAATTTTAACCCGTTCACATACCGGTGAAAGCTATACCTTCCATGGCGAACGTCTGAGTGTGGACGACGCCAAATTACTTTATCCACCGGTACAAAAACCGTATCCACCACTATGGTTTGGCGGTTCTTCAGAGGCTGCTGTTGAACTGGCAACGGATCAAGTTGACACCTATTTAACTTGGGGTGAGCCACCTGCAGCGGTAAAAGAAAAAATTGCAGTGGTGCGTGAAAAAGCCAAAGCCAAAGGACGTGAACTGAATTATGGCATTCGTTTACATGTCATTGTGCGCGAAACCAATGAAGAGGCATGGAAAGCAGCAGAAGAGCTGATCCAATATGTCGACGATGCCACCATTGCAGCCGCGCAAGCCAAGTTCAAAACCATGGACTCTGTTGGTCAACGCCGTATGGCTGAACTGCACAATGGCGACCGTAGCAAATTAGAAGTATCGCCAAACTTATGGGCCGGTGTTGGTCTGGTTCGTGGTGGTGCAGGTACGGCACTCGTTGGTGATCCTGAAACTGTCGCCGCACGTATCCAAGAATATGCCGATCTCGGGATTAGCACCTTTATTTTCTCTGGTTACCCACACCTTGAAGAGTCTATCCGTTTTGCAGAATTAGTGTTCCCATTACTGCCATTGGAAACACGTCAGAAATTGGTTCAACCTAACTTAACCGGCCCATTTGGTGAGATTGTCGCGAACAATTACACACCAGATGAAAATAAAAAAGCTGAAAAGATTCAGGAGCCGGCCTAATGTCCAAAACTGTTTCTGTTGAAACCTTCAAAGCACCGAAGGTTTCACGTGGAACACAACTCGGGCAGCGTTTGCTGCCTTGGTTGTTTCCTATTGCATTAATTATTGTTTGGCAAATTGCCTCTGTTACAGGGCTGTTAGAAAGTCGTATTTTGCCTGCGCCAAGTGCGGTGGTGGTGGCCTTTTGGAACTTACTGATCAGTGGTGAACTGTGGAAGCATGTTCAAATCAGTGCAGGTCGTGCTTTGGTTGGACTTCTAGTCGGCGGTGGTTTAGGTCTTTTTTTAGGTCTGCTGAATGGTTCATCCAAAACAGCATCGACGCTACTCGATACCACGCTGCAAATGATCCGTAACATTCCTGCTCTTGCCCTGATTCCCTTGGTGATTTTATGGTTTGGGATCGATGAATCGGCCAAACTTTTTTTAGTCGCTATTGGCGTATTCTTTCCCATTTATATCAATACCTATCATGGTATTCGTTCTGTAGACCCTCAACTGATTGAAATGGGCAAAAGCTACGGTTTGAGTGGCTGGCAACTGTATAAAGAAATCATTCTACCGGGGGCGATGCCGTCTATTTTGGTTGGTCTGCGTTTTTCACTCGGGCTCGTTTGGGTTTTGTTGATTGTGGCAGAAACCATTTCTGCACAAGCCGGCATCGGTTATATGACCATGAATGCACGCGAATTTCTACAAACCGATATCGTCTTGGTCGGGATTTTATTGTATGCCCTACTCGGTAAATTAGCCGATGTACTGGCTGTTGCCTTAGAAAAATATTTACTCCGTTGGCACTCGGGTTACCAAAAATAAGGAGCATGTGATGACCGATTTAAGCATAAGCCGTCATGCAGACGACTCAACCCAACCTCAGCGTTCTTCAGTCGAGGATATCAACCCCCATGCGGTGTTGGGCGCAGAGATCCTGATTGAACAACTACACAAATTTTATGGCGATGTTAAAGTCCTTGAGGACCTTGACCTGCATATTCAACCCGGTGAATTCTTGGCAATTGTCGGTCGTAGTGGCTGTGGTAAAAGTACCCTGCTTCGCCTCATCGCCGACTTAGAAAAGCCCAGTTATGGCGAAATTAAATTTAAGTCTGCACGTCATATTCGTGAAGGCATCACCAGTGATGATATTCGTGTGATGTTCCAAGACCCTCGCCTTCTGCCTTGGCGTAGCATTGAGAAAAATGTACAACTTGGTTTAAGCAAAGACCAACATGCCAATGCCACAGCACTCCTCGAGAAAGTTGGTTTAAAAGACAAAGCGGGGCTTTGGCCAACACAGCTATCAGGGGGGCAACGTCAACGTACTGCACTGGCACGTGCTTTGTCACATAAACCACGCATTTTGCTGCTAGATGAACCACTGGGTGCGCTCGATGCCTTAACACGTTTAGATATGCAGAATTTGATTGAAAAACTCTGGACTGAACAAGGGTTTACCGCGATTTTGGTCACGCATGATGTGAGTGAAGCCGTACAGTTGGCAGACCGAATTATCTTGCTGGATAAAGGCCATATTGCCAAAGAATTTAGTGTCGATTTGACCCGTCCACGAAAAAAAGGCATTGAATTTACTGAACTTGAACAACAAGTCTTACAAGCGGTCTTGGCCACTTAAGCTGTACTTGTGCAGGAAATCATCACTTAAACCGTGTGACTTCCTGTCCTATTCAAGAACAATATCGCAACAAAACCATATTTAGCATTGAGGGGAGATTTATCGCCTGTTGACAAATACATCACAAAAATTACGATAAATCATATAAATCCATGATTAAAAATAATGATTTATTTAAATTTCACCCTAAAATGATTATTTGAAATATTATGGTATTCGTCGTATTTATTTGACCGTTGAACAGAATAAACTGCCAAAATTCATAAAATTAGAAACGATGATTGTGCACAAATCTGTTGATTTGCCGTACAATTCAATATTCCCTTTTCATTTTCTTAAAAGAGCTAATGGAACAAAAAAAGAGTACCCAGAAACGCCACCAGTTGCTTAATGCAGCACTGGATGTCTTTTCCCTGTATGGCTTCAATGGCGCCAGCTTGGATGAGATCGCACAGATTGCAGAAATGCATAAATCGAATATTTTCTATTACTATGAAAATAAAGAAGCGCTTTATGTTGAAGTTCTGACAACGGTTCTACAAAAGTGGCTTGCTCCGCTACAAATGTTGGAAGCAGACCTTGAGCCTGAAGAAGCGATCACCAATTATCTATTGCAGAAAATTGAAGTATCTCGTACGCAACCGAAAGCCTCACGTTTGTTCGCACTTGAAGTCATTCAGGGCGCACCACACATTCTTGAAATTTTAAAAGGCCCACTAAAAAAATTAGTTAAACGCAAAGCCAAAGTCATCAGCAACTGGCAAGAGCAAGGTAAAATTTCAAAAGATATTGATCCAGAACTTTTAATTCTGAACATTTGGGCAATTACGCAAAACTATGCTGACTTTGCAACCCAAATGGAAATGGTCACTGGAAAAACCTTACGTAATCGCAGTATGCAACAACGGATTATTCAACATACCGTTCATATGATGCTTTACGGTGTAATTCCACGCCCAGAAAAGTAAATTGAATTGGGTCGAATTGGCATACGACCATAGCATTCTATGGTCGCCGACCGAAATTAGCTAAATGCCTTATTTGACTGTTTGATATAATTTCAATAATTTCTTTGCGCCGAATAATAAATTTTCTTCCCAATCCAGATGCGCTGTGTCATTCGCACCATCGGTAATATATTTTACCGATACAAAGCGAACACCCAGTTTTTTACATACTTTAGCGATTGCGTAGCCTTCCATATCGACAAGATTACACGGTACTTTCGGCAGCCCAGTTTCAAAGCTGTCGCCTGTACCACAAATTCCTTTAGGCAAATGGCTAAACATGCTCTCTGGCTGAATTTCAGCAGGATGATCGGTATCCATCGGCGTCACCCCCACATCAAAACCCAAAGGCGATACATCCATATCCCGTTGTACAAATTGAGCTACTTCAACCAAAGCATGTGCATCAAAATGTGAACTTCCCGCAGTGCCCAAATTCAGCAAAGTATGACATCCGGTTTTTTGAATCACATCAAAGGCTTTAAATGCGGCATTGACTTTACCAATACCACTGTAATGCACTTCAATGCCTGCAGCTTCAAATAAGCCTTTAGATTCACTCGGCAGTGCCATAATTAAAGCGATTTGCTGACGCATAGCGGTCTCCTCAAATTGATGCCTTCATATAGCATACATTTGCACGTGCGCAGAAAAAATCATCTTCAAAAATCACATTGCTCAGAAAAATAAATTCCTCACGCAGATTTCAATGCTATCAAATTTGAAATTGCATCGGACGTTTGCCAATAAATGACGGTGCCAATTGTTGGTCATGACGTAAGGCATCTAAAATCTTCTCTAAGGCAATATGTGCCATATCCCCTCTCACACTATGCGAATGGGTCATCGGCATATGCTCGATGCCAGCTCTTCGCGCTGACAAAATTTTAATGTCTTGTTTGTTGACCACCCAAGTATAGGCATTCACAGCCGGCATCAATGCCTTAGACAACAATTTTGGAATGGGAAATTTATAGCTAACACAGGTATAAACCCTTGACTCAAATGGCCCCACAGGGCTAATCAGACTATTAAACACCATGCCCGACGGCTCTCCCCAATGGTACTCCACCAAGGTAATATTCGGTGCGATAAAACTGTCGCGGTGAACCTGTTCAGCACCATGCGGATTGGTCAGCCATGGCATCATGCCAACATCTGCATCATGGTCATGATAGTCAACGACTACTTTGCGCGGCCCGACATCTATGGTGGCATCCACGGCTTTTCCGGACTCTGAACGAAACCAGCCTTCATGCACAAATATGGTATGAGTCACATCCATAATATTCTGTGCAACAGCGCCCATCTCGCCATCATAACTGCCGACCATGTAATAGCTGACCCAACCGGCTTGATCATAAAATGGTAATTTAAATATTTCTGGGCGTTCTTGTTTTGGCTTTTCACCGAGATAAATCCATACCACCCCATCTTGCTCACACACATCAAAACTACGCTGTTTAAAGGGATGCGGTTTTTCTGGAAAAAATTGTCCATTGACACTAGGAATATGCGCCACATGCCCATCGCCCTGATACGACCAACCATGATATGGACATGTCACGCAGCCATCAGTCATTTTACCCTGAGACAAAGGCACGCCACGATGTACACATTGATCGAGCAATGCAGCAGCTGTTCCATCTTTTTGTCGGAACAGAACAATTTTTTTACCATACAGGGTGGCTGAAAAAGGCTGATCTTTTTTGAGTTCTTTAGAGGTACAAGCGACGTACCACTCTTCTAATAATCCTTTGGCATCATCCCAAAAACGGGTTTGATTACACATAATTCGATCCTTATTTTTATCTTTTTGTTTTAATCCATAAGCCTTGCTCTAACACCTAGTACAAGCAAGTTTATATCTCGAAGCCAGTTGATCTCTCGAAAATACGCGCAAATTTTATACATGAATGTTTTGCTTGGATAGCAAAATAACGTAACTGCATCACACGCTTGCAGAAGCTCTATATTTGTTTGTTGAAATCCGTCAAAGCCAACGCGCAATAGTTTTCTTCAACGGATTTACATTCACCCAACATCAATTAAGATGCGCGCTGAGCATCACAATACGCTTTTAAACACGGAGAAAAAAATAAGCTGCCACGATAAAACCCTTGTATGGTTTTCAGCATCACCAATAACCAAAGCGTACAGAGCAAAACCGCAAAAAAAGTGCCACACTGTTGGATAGCGTGTAATTGCGTTTGTTCCGCCAAATTGATGACCGCCAAACTAAAAACGCCGAATGGAAACGTCATCGCCCACCACCCGAGATTAAAGGGTAAATCTCGTAAATGTTTTAGCGTGATGAGTATAGCGATTCCAAACCACCATACACCAAATCCGAGCAGAACAAGGGCTGCAAACACACCGCCTTGAAGTAACACCTGTCCTAAATCAACCAAATTTACTGCTGTCAAAATACGAGGGGCTTGCTCTCCCAAAAGTAACAGCGCTAACGCCCCTGTCCCAATCGGTCCTAAGGCCAACCAACTGCTGATTGCCATCTCCTTGCTTGGCAATTGATGTAAAGCTAGACGCAGCAACAAGATGCTTAAGATGGCAAAGGCTGGAAATACTGAGATTCCCCAAAGCAGATAACTCCCCAGCAAAATATGGACAGCATGGGCCTGTGCAGGTAAATGCGCCAACAATAAACCACCTGAACTGGCAGCCACCTCGCAAGCCACTATCGGCAATAACCATACTGCGGTCATGCCTTGCAGCGCATGTTGCTGACGACTAAACATCAGAAAGGGAACACACCATGCAATCGCAATTGCCATCAACACATCGACATACCATAAATATTCAGCCCATGTGATGATGCTTACGCCCAAAAACTCAGTGTACAGCGTGGTGCCAAATTTCAATGCGCCATTGATCAGGGTTGCCAGTGCCATGGGGATTGCCCCAAGAAATAAACTCATCACCGGATGCTGGAAAATCTGCTTGGCTTCTTGTGGGTACAATATCCATCGGCTGAAATACATCCCACTAAACAATATGAACAACACGATGCTGATCTGCCACAACCCTGCTCCGATGGACCACATCCACTGCGGCGCCAACGGTATAGATGGTAAAATGAGGGCCACCACACCTGTACCCATCACCACCGTAAACCAGTTTGGGGTGAAATGACGAATCAAGTCTTGTTTATGCTGGAGTTGATAAAATGGCATTTTCATCGCATGATGCTCATCAAAATGGAATGTCTATAGTTTAAGCACACTAATTAATAAGAAAAATTGATTAATATTTATTTTTATAATTTATTTTATTGATAATAAATTCATCTCTGCATAAAAAAACTTGAGTAAAAACACAACAACAAGACGAACGCAGAAGATTATGGCAATATATAGCCCTCAAACATTTTCAACAATTGATTCGCCCATGAAGCTGCTCCGTCTGAATGCTTTAGCGCCCCACTTAGAACTCCCCAAAACTGCCGTGACCATTGGCAATTTTGATGGTGTACATTTGGGTCATCAAGCGATGGTCAGCCAGCTCAAAGACATAGCACAGCAACAAAACTTAAAAACAGCTGTGATGATTTTTGAGCCACAACCGCTTGAATTCTTTAAAGCTTATGATGCACCGCCTCGAATCAGTTCACTACGTGAAAAAGTCGAATATTTAACTGAACTGGGCGTCGACTATATTGTGGTGGCGAAATTTGACAATGCCTTTCGTAATCTCAGCGCCGAAGAATTTGCCGATATTTTAAAAAATAAACTCAATACACAAAGTTTAGTTTTGGGCGAAGATCATCACTTTGGCAAAAACCGCCAAGGCAATAGCGAATTTTTACGCCAATACGGCTTCCAAGTCACAGCCCTGCAAAATGTCGAAGTTGATGGCGAACGTGTCAGTTCGACACTGGTTCGTCAGACATTACAAGCAGGCGACCTTGCCCATGCCGCAAAACTTTTAGGTCGTCCTTATAGCATCACCGGTCGTGTGCAGTATGGCGATCAAATCGGTCGCACCATTAATTTTCCTACCATTAATGTGCGTTTAAACCGTCATAAACCTTGTTTAAATGGCATTTATGCAGTCGATGTCATTTGTGAAACCGAATCTTTAACAGATAAAGTAAAAAACGAAAATGCTGACAAATTAGGGGTTGCAGGTTATGCACCCTCTGCCCTGTTTGGTGCAGGGCATGTTGGTACGCGTCCCGCGATTAAACAGGAACATCCTGAATGGCGATTAGAAGTACATTTTCCTGATGTTTCTGCTAATCTGTATGGCCTGTTAATGCGGGTGACGTTCTTGAACTTTTTACATGGCGAAAAGGACTACCCTTCGCTTGAAGCATTGAAAGCCGGAATTGATGACGACGTCGAAAAACTCCTTGAGTTTCGAGGTCAGCACCCTCATTTCCCCTTTTAAACCCCGATTATTTATTGTAAAACGCGTCAGTCAACGGGCTGATAAATTTGGAAGACAACTTGCATGAGCGATAAGCAAACTCCTGAAAATGCAGTGGATTATAAAGCCACGCTAAACCTCCCAGGTACTGAATTTGCGATGAAAGCAAATCTCGCAGTACGTGAAGCGAAATGGTTAGAAGAGTGGTATGCCGACAACATTTATCAGCAGATTCGTGCATCGCGTATTGGCAAGAAAAAATATGTGCTTCATGACGGCCCTCCATACGCAAATGGCCAAATCCACTTAGGCCATGCGGTAAACAAAGTCCTGAAAGACATCATCATCAAAAGCCGTGTAATGGACGGTTTTGACGCGCCGTATGTGCCGGGCTGGGACTGTCACGGTCTTCCAATCGAACTGAAAGTTGAAGAAAAAGTCGGTAAAGTCGGCGTGAAAGTAGATGCCTCAACTTTCCGTAAAGCATGCCGTGAATATGCTTACACCCAAGTCGAATTACAAAAGAAAGACTTCGTGCGTATGGGCGTATTTGGTGATTGGGACAATCCGTACCTCACCATGAACTTCAAACAAGAAGCCGACATCGTTCGTTCGCTCGGTGAGATTGCCAAAGCAGGCCATATTGAGCCGGGTCTTAAACCTGTGAACTGGTGTTTGGACTGTGGTTCTGCCTTAGCTGAAGCTGAAGTGGAATACGAAGACAAAAAATCAGATGCGATTGACGTTGGTTTTAGCGTTGTTGATTTAGCTGATTTATCTGCACGCCTAGGTGTTACAGTTAGCGATTCTACAGATATCGTGATCTGGACAACTACGCCTTGGACCATGCCTGCCAACCAAGCGGTTGCTCTACACGCTGAGCTTGAATACCAATTGGTGAAAGCAACTGGCGAAGACAAAGCAGCGCAAAACTTCATCCTTGCAAAATCATTAGTTGAATCTGCAACTCAGCGTTATGGTTTTAACGCAGTAGAAGTGATTGCTGAATTTGCTGGTGCAAAACTTGAAAATCTAGTACTACAACATCCGTTAATTGCTGAACGCCAAGTGCCAGTGATTTTGGGTGAGCATGTCACAGACGGCAGTGGTACAGGTGCTGTGCATACCGCGCCAGGCCATGGTGTGGACGACTATAAAGTTGGCTTACAGTACAACTTGAAAGTCGACAATCCAGTTGGCGGCAACGGTGTATATTTACCGACTGCGCCAATTTTTGCAGGCGAACACATCTACAAAGCCAATCCAAAAATCATTGCTGCTTTAACCGAAGCAGGCAAACTTTGGGCACATGTGGTGATCAAACATAGCTACCCACATTGCTGGCGCCATAAAACACCGATTATCTTCCGTGCAACACCGCAATGGTTCATCAGCATGGATGCAAAAGGTTTACGCCAAGGTGCATTGAACGCGATTGAAAATGACATCAGCTTCGTACCGGATTGGGGTAAAAACCGTATCCAATCGATGATTGAAGGTCGTCCAGATTGGTGTATCTCACGTCAACGTACATGGGGCGTGCCAATTCCATTCTTCGTGCATAAAGATACCAACGAACTTCACCCGCGTACCCCTGAGCTAATCGAAGAAGTCGCGAAGCTGATTGAACAAGAAGGTATTGATGGTTGGTATAACCGTGATGCGTCTGAGTTTATCGGTGCAGATGCAGAGCAGTACAATGCTGTACGTGACACTTTAGACGTATGGTTCGACTCTGGAACAACACACTTTGCAGTACTTCGTGAACGTGAAGAATTGCAAGACCCTGCTGACTTGTACCTTGAAGGTTCTGACCAACATCGTGGCTGGTTCCAATCTTCATTGTTAACATCTATGGCGATTAATAACCGCGCACCGTACAAAGGCTTATTGACTCACGGCTTCGTTGTGGACGAAAAAGGCCGCAAAATGTCGAAGTCGATCGGTAACGTGATCACTCCGCAAGACATCATTAAAGACATGGGTGCAGATGGCCTACGTTTCTGGATTGCGTCTGCAGACTACCGTTATGAAATGACTGCAGGTAAAGAAATCTTTAGCCGTGCATCAGATGGTTACCGCCGTATCCGTAATACGTTGCGTTTCTTGTTGGCGAACTTGAATGGCTTCAAACCATCGACTGATGCTTTGCCTGTCGATCAATTGATCGCACTGGATCAATACATCTTGCAACGTGCTGCGGAAGTGCAAAAAACCATTCAGCAAGCCTATGAAGATATGAACTTCCATATCGTGACCAGCGCATTGACCAACTTCTGTATTAATGACTTGGGTGGTTTCTACCTCGACATCATCAAAGACCGTCAATACACCACCAAAGCAGACTCTGCAGCGCGTCATTCTGCACAAACTGCGTTGTATCACTTGGTTCAAGCCTTTGTCCGCTGGATGTCTCCAATCTTGAGTTTCACCGCACAAGAAGCTTGGCCACTGATTCCAGAGCAGTCTGAGAAATATGTATTTACTGCGGAGTGGTATGACATTCCTGTAGCTTCTACAGCGAATCTGGTGACTGAAGCTGAATGGCAAACCTTGATCACCGTTAAATCTGCGGTGAACAAGTTTATTGAAGCTGCACGTACTGCAAAAACTGTGGGTTCAAACTTGTCTGCCAAAGTTGAACTTTGGGCCAATGCTGAGCTGAAAGCTGTTTTAGACAAATTCGGTGAAGAACTGCGTTTTGTCCTCATCACTTCTCAAGTGATTGTCAATGCGTTTGATGCAGCGCAAGGTGAAGCCTCTGACCTTGACGGTTTAAATGTCAAAGTCTCTGCTGCTGATGGTGAAAAATGTGCACGCTGCTGGCATGTACTGCCAGATGTGAATACACATCACGAACATCCAGGTCTTTGTTCTCGTTGTATTATTAACCTTCCTACAGGTCAAGGCGAAGAGAGAAAATATGCCTAATCCACAAGAAAAAAAGGGCTTCTTTCAATTCTACCCACACAATTTAGTGTGGGTGGGCTTATCCATTGTTGCCATTATTTTGGATCAATGGACCAAATGGATTGCAAGTACACATCTGAACTACGCAGATCCTGTACCTGTCATGCCCTTTTTAAATTGGACATTACTACATAACTATGGCGCTGCCTTTAGTTTCTTGTCCGATGCCGGTGGATGGCAACGTTATTTCTTTACTTCACTCGCAGGACTTGTGTCTGTCATTTTTGTATTTTGGCTCATGCGTATGCCAAAAAACGTGAAAGTCCTTCCAATTGCCATTGCCCTAATTTTAGGCGGCGCAATAGGCAACTTAATTGACCGCGTATCTTTAGGTTATGTGGTGGATTTCATTCACGTGTATTACAACAACAGCCACTTTCCTGCATTTAATATTGCAGACAGTGCCATTACATTAGGCACGATTCTGCTTCTTATCGATACGTTTTTCTTAGAAAAACACCGAATTCAACGTGCGGAAGCGCAAAATGACTGATTTTATCAATCCTAACGAGGAAACTCGTATTGAAGAAGGTTCTAAAGTAGACCTTCACTTTTCTGTTGCTATTGAAAATGGCGTAGAAATTGACAATACCCGTAGCCGTGCTGAACCTGTCAGCCTTGTCATGGGTGATGGCAGCTTATTACCGGGTTTTGAGAAAGCTTTATTCGGTTTACGTGCAGGTGACCGCCGTACTGTGAGCCTTCCTCCTGAAGATGCTTTTGGTCCATGGAACCCGGAAAACGTACAAAAATTTGATACTGTCAAATTTGAGCAACGTCCTGTTGAAGGCCATATGATTGAGTTTGAAGATAAAGCCAAACAAAGTCTGTATGGGGTGATCAAAACTGTAGGTGAAGACATTACCGAAGTGGATTTCAACCACCCTCTAGCCGGTAAAAATATCACCTTTGAAGTTGAAATTTTCAAAGTGACCCCTGCCGGTCAACAAGGCGTGAAACTGATCTAAGTTTCAGCAAATAAAAAGCTCCTTCGGGAGCTTTTTTTTATCACTATTTTTATAACTATCAATCGACTCGATACATTTTCTGTATATGTAACGGACCGTTTTCATATTAATTTAATGCAAGACTTTAAAACAAGACGGGAAATACGATGAAACTTCATATTATTGTCGGCAGTGTCCGCGAAGGCCGTACGGCAATTAAGATTGCAAACTGGCTACTTTCAGAAATCGAAAGCTATGACTACAGTACCGTAGAAACTGAAATTGTCGATTTAAAAGAATGGGATCTGCCTATTTTTGCAGGCGCACATCCACCATTAACCGGGATTTATGACCAACCCAAACAACAAGCATGGGCAGTTGACATCCTCCCCCCCTTAAAAGAGGGTGATTCCTACAGCTAGACGCTTATGCCCAAGCGCAAGAATGTTTAGAGCTGAGTTTATATCTCGATCATGAGCTGTACCACAGCTCATGCACTCCCATTCTCTTATTCCAAGATCTGTCTTACCTTTTGGACTACTTGAGGTGATCTCACCGCAGCACGAACAGATTTGGGTGGTATAGGCTTCTTGGACTTCTTCAAACAATACGCCTGCGTTCTCGCATTTATACTTGAGCATTGTTTTTAGTGCAGAAAATCCTGTATCCAAAACAGATTTTGCCATTTTGGTTTTTACTAATTTTTTAGCACTCAAGTCACCTACAATAATCAATGCATTTTCATTCACAAGCTTGGTGCTTGCTTTATGCAAATGATCTTTTCGACTATTTGCAATCTTGGCGTGTAATGCACGAACACGCTTCTTATTCCTGGCTCTCTGAGCAATACCTAATTTCTGCTCATATTTTCGATAGAATTTTGGATTTGAAATTACTGTGCCATCAGAACAGGTGGCAATATCTTTTAAGCCTAGATCAATACCAATCGCTTTGGTTGCTGTCGATTTATCTTGCTTAGGCGATTCAACAACAAGACATACATACCAACGCCCACGGCTATCCTCTACAAATGAACCTGTTTTTAACGTGTATTTGCTTAAACCGTAGCTATCCCAAAGCTTAAATTGGTGTTTTCCATACTGGACATATCCATTGGCATATTTGATAGCCACCTTTTTAAAGGGAACCCATCCCAAAGAGCGCCTTGCTGATTTTTTATTGCTGACACGCCATTTCAGCTTTGCCTTTTTAAATTGCTTTCTTCGGGTGACTAATTCTTCAGTTACAGCCTGAATGGTTTGACTATGTAAATTACATTCTTTGGATGTGCCTTTCGTATATTTGGCAATATCAAAAGCAGAGAGAAATTCACCTTTCCGCTTCAAATGCCTAAACCCTAAATCATTGACATAATTCCAGACGAAGTTCACTTCTGATGCTAGTTGGTCTAACACCTTGCAATGTTTGTCTTTTATACGTAATTTAAGGGTTTTCATGTACTTATATTAACAATCAAAACTCAAGGAAAATAGTCCTTAGTTAAATCAAACGACACTTCATGTCGTGTCGCTTATATCTCTGACCTGAAGGAAAGAGTTTTACGCTCCATTTGATAAAATCGCGCAAGGCGACGCATTTATTTTCATTAGCCCTGAATATAACCACGGCTACAGCCCTGCGCTCAAAAATGCATTGGATTACCTCGGTAAAGAATGGGGAGGAAAACCTGCGGCATACGTTAGCTATGGTGGCACCAATGGTTCACGTTCAATTGATCAAATTCGCCAAGTGGCAACCCAATTGGGCTTAATTGAAAGTAATGCTGTGGTTGAAATTCGTGACATTTTCACGCGTAATCAAGCAGATAAATTTGAACCGAATGAATTTGACAACAAAGCGGTTAAAGCGATTTTCAAAAAATTACTGCAATATGTGAGTGCTTAATTCTTGCCGTTCGCGTGATAGATGCCGCCTTTTGTAAGTTCAGGCTTACATTATTTTCGGCAGATAGCAGCTATACGCCATGCATCATCCACGATAAAGTTAAAGCATACAGAGACAGGACGTCACTGAACATAAAACAACAATGATAAGACTAAGCAGGAAGCTTACGGTAGGACAGGAGTTATACCGCTAGAATGAATCTGAAAAAGCCTCGACAGGATGTCGGGGCTTTTTTCATTTCAAATGCTACATAAAAATAGCTCTAACATGAGCCACAACCAAACTCAGGGCAATGGCTCATTAGATCTCACCCAATCGGATGCGATTACTTTTTAGAACTTTCCACAATTAAACGCGTCACCAAGTACAAACGCGGTACGATAGAATCCGTCAAAATATATTCTGCTTTATCTGAATGTAATCCATCTCCAGACATGCCGATTCCTTCAATGATCGCGGCTTTCGAACTAACCCCAGCAAAAGCGGCATCGGTACCACCACCCCAAGCGGTCGTTTCAACTTTCATCGGCAGCTTTAATTCGTTTGTGTAAATCTGCTGGGCTGTTGCGGCTAATTTTTTGGCTTGTGGACTGGCTTCTAAAGGTGGACGACGCACTTCAAATTTGACTTCGACCTGACTTTCCGCCAATTTTTTGGTTTTGACTTTTTGCTTCAAGGTTTTTTCCAACTCAGCAAAATCTTGTGGTTTTAAAGAACGAGCATCTGCCTGTGCTGTCGCATGGTCAGGAATCACATTTCGGGTTTTTCCAGCCGTCGCAACAGTCCAATTCAGCTTTAAACCCGTTTTCGGATTGGATAGATTTTCCAGTTGTTGAATCTGAAAAGCCAGTTCTGTCAAGGCATTGACCCCTGCTTCAGGTTTTACCCCCGCATGCGAACCCCGCCCCTTAATATCTAAATAAGCCGCACCAATCCCACTGGTGGCTAACATCAAGCTTCCCTCTAAACCACCGGTTTCAAAGGAGAGGACAACATCCTGATTTTGAGCCGTATCCATAATCAATTGGCGCGAGCCGGGTGAACTGATTTCTTCATCTGAATTAATTAATACCGTAATGGTGCCGTAATCTTGGTACTTCAGCTGTTTCAGCATATCCAAGACATGAATCACTGCAGCAACACCTTGCTTGTCGTCCAAAATACCTAAACCATAGGCTTTATTACCATCTATACGAAACGGTTGACCTTGTAATTGGCCCTTTTGATACACCGTATCATTATGTGCCAACAACATAATGTTCGTTTTACCTTTGCCTTTCAGTACCGCCTTGACAATCGGCCCTGTCTGATCTGGCGCACCATCGAGTTTCATGATGTCTTTGGGCTGAATCACGTTCACCTCAGCCCCTGTGGCTTTTAATTGCTCTGTGACCACCTTGGCAATCTGATTCAATCCCTCAATATCTTTACTGCCAGATTCAATATTAACCAATGTTTTCAAGGTTTCTAAATAACTTTGCTTTTGACTTTCTGCAATTTTCTTAATCTCTTGTGGAGATGCTGCCCAACTTGCTGAAGCACTAAGCGCAATGACGCAGCCTAATGCGAGCTGAAGTTTTGATGTCGTCCGTTGTTGTGTAAGTGTTCTTTGCATCGATCTTATTCCCTGTATATTTTTCATTATGAATTTTTAATGTCTGATAAATTAGTTCACCATTCAACCAATTAATCGCAAAAATATGTAACACCACTGATAAGGCTTTTAGTCACTTCAAAACCAGCTTCCTGCTGTTTTAAAAGCGGTTTAGATCAATATGGATACATAGATCTAACGATCGAGAGCCTAGTTGCTATGCAATGCCTTGAAGAAACGGTCAGAATGAAAATTTAGGTGTTGTACATTTTGGCTTACATCAGATGCGGATAATAGACACTATTCACGTTATTGGATTACTTTTATATTAAGGTCATACAGCGACAGGATGTCACTGAACATAAAACAACAATGATAAGACAATGAGCAGGAAGCTTAACGGTAGGACAGGAGTTATACCGCTAGAATGAATCCGAAAAAGCCCCCGACAGGATGTCGGGGGCTTTTTTCGTTTAAGCTCCGTGAAAGCAACAATCCATGTATTTGCACAGACTAAACATCCACTTGAAAACCTAAATCAACATCACAAGCGGCTTGACCACCTCGTATCCCCCAATTTTCTAGAGGGCTTTCGCGTAAGGTAATGATGATATGGTCGGCCGGAATGCCAAATTCCACCAAATTATGCACCAGCATTTGATATAACTTACGCTTGGTTGCTAAGGTTCGTCCCGTAAAACAATCGATGGTGATATGTGTAAAATGCTCAGGCTGCGTCAAATGATCAAACACCTGAAACCGATGTGGCGCATGCACTTGCAAACGTATATTGCGGTCATATCGAGGCAACTGAAAACTCTGTTGTAAGGCGTCAAAAACAGCATTTATCAGCTGTTGTTCTTGTTCTATGCTGTATTGCATCCGTATATCGATTTGTGTTGCAGGCATGCGCGAAACTCATTGTTGTTATATCCATCACTACACTAACAGGATTTAGCGGCGTTCTGCTGTAGGCATTTACCTACAGCACTTGCAGTATTTACGCCTGTAGCCTCAACAGCAACGCGCCTATAGTAGGAACATACAAAGACAGGATGTCTTGCAATAAAAATAAATAATGCACATGCAGAAGGAACGCTGATCGGTATGACAGGAGTCATATCTTTAGAATGAATCTAAAAAGCCCTCGATAGGATGTCGAGGGCTTTTTTCATGTCGTCATTCATTCAGCGATCACACTCTATTCGTCGAAAAATCGCAATTTATCAACAATACTTACATCGCAACAGTAAAACTGTACTTATAATCGGCAGAGATTTTAGACAGAATAACGGCTGCGAGTTCAGCAGCTCGAACTGTCAGCGCTTAGGGATTAGGCGACAACAATAAAAATTGAATTAAAAAATTAGAGAATGACCTATGCAATTGCAACAGCAACAACTGAATAGTTTTACCCGCATTTTTCATGCCGCTCCAGAACACAATAGCCCGCAAGATCTTGCACAATATATTGGCGCGCATCGACAAGAGCTTTTACAACAAATCCATGAAAATGGCATCTTGCTGTTCCGTGGTTTTAACATCGAGCAACCCGAACAATTTAACCAACTGATTGAACAATATTTTCAGTTTACGCCATGGAATGCATTTAACCCCAACATGCCCAGCTGGGTTGCATCTTGGATGCGAAAATACAGCGAGAAATTGCTCGGCGCAGGCGACTACCGTCGTTATATCGATCGCAACACAGTGCAATTGGGTCCAGTCGAAAACTCGGTACAAGGCCCACATGTTGAAGGTGGCGTGCGCTCAGAACGCTCGCGTTATATCGCCTTATTTTGTCAGGAACCTTCGACGTATTTGGCAGAAACAGGATTTAATAACTTAGAGCAGATTTGGGAGAATTTTCCGAAACATCTACAGGAAAAATATCTTGGTGCATGGAACCATTTTTCTTATGTCTCGGCGCGCGAGGTGGGGCTATTTGACCGATTATTGCTGAAAAAGAGCCCGTTTAGTCTAGAGATTCGACAAGATAAAAAAGCCAAACTGACCTTGCAGCGTTCGCCACTGGTGATTCATCACCCCGATACGAAAAAGCAAGTGATTCAGCCGTGGGCTTTTGCTAATAATACCAATCCATTTGCCCATCAGGCGGCCAAAAATTGCTTTGAAAATCGCGGGGAGATTGAAATCGATTCGACAGCGGACGGCATGCAACTGACTTGGGAAATTTACACGCCAGAAGGTCAACAAATTGAATGGAACGATGCCGAAAAGCAGCAATTTTTTGATGCGATGTATAAAGATGCCCTGCTTTTACAGTGGCATAAAGGCGATGTTGCTATTGTCGATAATATTAAAATTGCGCATTGGCGGATGAATGGAGAACAAGGAAATCGTAAACTGATTCAAATTCAAGCCAATGCATTTAATGCCGATGAGCACTATGCGGCTTAGCTGACGTATTTAAAATTCGTGCAGGCCTGTATGTGAGAAGCCCCGTAGGGGCTTTTTTTTATTTTTTGAATTTTTTGTTTATTTTTTAGCCACTATTTCGGCTCAATTTTGAATAACCATGCTTTTTCACCGTCTTCAATCCCCCAAATGGCGCCATCTTTGGCCTCAATCAAGCCACGGACCCGCTGTTTCATGTCGATGCGCTGGATTTCTGTTACTGGTTGATGTGCTGTGTCTACAATCACGATTGCTTGAGACGACAATCCGCCAATCAGCGCTTTATTTTTCCACAGGGGGAACTTTTGCCCTTGGTAAAACATCAAACTTGACGGTGAAATCACCGGTGTCCAACTGATGGCAGGCGCTTCAAATTCAGGCCGTGTATGATGATCAGGAATCGGCTGATCATCATAATGATCGCCATTCGACACATGTGGATAGCCATAGTTTTTCGCACGCTGCACAAGATTTAACTCATCACCGCCTTTCGGGCCCATTTCGGCCACCCACAGCTGCTGTTTTGCATCAAATGCCATGCCTAAAGGGTTACGGTGCCCGAAGCTCCAGACTTGCTTTGCAACCTCGCCTTGAGTCTGAAATGGATTATCTGCTGCAGGTGTTCCATCACTATTTAAGCGCAGTACTTTACCCAAATTTGACTGCAGATCTTGTGCAGGATCAAACTTCTGACGTTCGCCCGAACTCACCCATAATTTTCCATCTGCACCAAACTGCATACGGTGTGAATAATGGCCTTGACCTTCTACTTTTGGAATTTGCCTCCAAATGATTTTTCGCTGTTTTAAACTTGGCACAGCTTCATTGAGGTTTAATGTGGCTTTTTCGATGACAGCGCCAAAACCGCCCTGTCCTGCTTCTGCATAGCTCAGATATATCTGATGATTTTTTTCAAACTGCGGATCGAGTGCAATATCACCTAATCCACCTTGTCCACCATAGGCAACTTTGGGAAGGTTTTTCACCTGTATTTTCTGCTGGTTTTGAGGATTAAAGATAATTAGCTGACCTTTTCTTTCAGTCAGCAATATACGGCCGTCTGAGAGCGGCTGGATGGCCCAAGGCTCATTAAATTGAGCGATTTTTTGTATTTTAAAGCGCTTTTCTTGCTGGATTTGTGCCGATTTTTGAGCTTGGCTTGGTGTTTGATCTTGTGCTGTAGTTGTGGTGTTTTCCGCATGGCATGCGGCTGTCATCAGGATGCCAACGATGAGGCTAGGCGTTCGAAAATATTGTAAGCATTGTTTCATTTACTGTTCCCTTCCCTTTTATAATCATTTGATTCTAATCAATTAATCAGATGATTTTTCTTTGGAAAGGTAACAGAATAATTTTGTACGTTTTGGCTTACATGACATGCAGAAAATTGCGGCTTTCCAAGTTTATGAAACAGGCCTAATCTACAGTTATCAGGAGACAGGAAGTTTCCGAAACATAAAACAATAACAATAAGTTTCTGCATCAGGACGTGAGATATGACAAGGAGTTGTATCTAGAACACGAAATACGAAGAAAACCCCGACAGGATGTCGGGGTTTTCTTTTTCTATCTATTGATTATTTACGACCCTTTAAAAAAATCCCCCAGATTCAGCTGGAGGATTTCACGATCATGATTTTCCGCGATCGAACTTAGAGACTTTTCAAATAAGCCACAACATCATCATGACCTGCCATTTCTGCAAGTTCTAAAGCGGTATATTGGGTTTTGTGCTTTACATCTGCACCTTTGACTACCAATAGCTTCACTACGTCTAAATAGCCGTTTTCTGCGGCTGCATGCAGTGCGCTGTAGCCTTCTTCATCGGCAGAGTTTACGTCTATGCCATTTGCCAAAGATTTATCGACTTCAGCCAGTTCACCTAAAGATGCCCAGTACACCAGTTCAGGCAGATGGAGTTCTTCATCGTCTTCAGGGATTGGGGAGAAAGAGTTGAGTTTCATTAATTATATACCTGCTTTTAATTAATTTTTCCTGATGATGCTATAGATTCTAATAAATCTAAATTAAGACTACAGTTAAAATTAGCAATTAAAAATTTCTCTAAAGCTATACATAAATCATAGTATTGTTTTGTTTGATAATCTTCAGTTATATGCATGGATGTTAATAAAAACATGGCAGCAATACGATTATGAATATCCACTAAATATGTTTCTGTAGTACATGAAATTGAACTTACTACCTTTTCAAATACCACATAGAAATAATACATAAGGTAAGGCAATCTACTATACATAAAGTCATATAAAGTTTTTTTAGCCTCAACTCCTGCAAAAATAAAATTTACATTCATATTTTCTGTTTTAATTGCTTTATGTTCAGTAAATAAATGCATAGCCTGATTACAACAACCAGCAAAACTATCCTCATTAGTCTTATCATATCTTAAAGATGCAATATAATTAGCATCTAAAATAGAATTTAAATCCCCTAGAATTTCGTAAATTTTTTTCTGATGGCCCTCCACACCACCAGCATTTTTCGGTCTAAGCCGTAAAGGATCACTCTCAAAAATTTTAATAAAATCAGATTTTAGTAATAACATTTCTTCAAATAAATATAAATTTTCTTGTATAGGTTTTCTAAGTAATAAGTATGCAACCGTTGTCTTCCCAGTTTCCATTGCTTTTAAAACTTCGTATATACAATGCAACATATCTGATAAAACTGCAGGTATAAGTGTCTTTTTAATAGCTATCTCATACTCATTATTTCTTTTCTTATTTTTTAACCAATCTAAAATATGTCCTTCAAAGTTACCTAAATCTTTTTTTTCTTCATCATCTAAATCAAAAACAGATGTAAAAATATTTTTTTCTTCACCACTTTTTAAGAATTCAACTATTACATCATGTATGAAAAAGCAAAGTCTATGTGATTCTAAATACTTACTATCTAAAGCATTCATACTTAATTATTAAACTTATTAAAATACCTAATATATAATAAAAAAGCCCCCTTTCGGTAATGCCAGTCAGTTAAGCAAATTTTAGTAAAATGTAGTAAAAATGAGTGTATGTAAATACGCTCATTTTTTTATGTCTTTATCTGAACATTTAGAATCCACTCTTGAACATTCTCTCCCATCACTCAACCATTTTTGTGAACTTATTGATTTAAATTGGATTGAAACAAGCCTGCATCAAACAGGTAAGGCATCAATCAGAAGGAGAAAATTACCTGCTGAGCATGTGGTTTGGCTTGTTATTGGGCTTGCCTTGTTTCGAAATCAACCCATCAGCTATGTTGTAGAGCAATTAAACCTCGTGTTTGGTACAACAGAATATTGTGTTCCTAGTGCAGCAGTCCAAGCACGACAACGTTTAGGACAAGAGCCTTTAAGTACCTTATTCTCTCTGCTCAGCCAAGCATGGTTTGATGAAACACAGCAACAATATTTAAGCTTTCAAGGACTTAGTATATGTGCTGTTGATGGGGTGGTTTGGTCTATGCCGCTGACCGAAGAGAACTTTAATCATTTTGGCTCATCTAAAGGTAAAACTGCTGTAGCACCTTACCCACAAGTGAGAGCCACGTGCCTAGTCAATACCAATACCCATGAAATCATAGATGCCCAAATAGGCAGTATGGATCAGGGTGAACTCACATTAGCAAATCAATTATCTCCACCAGCACAAAGTATTACATTATTTGATCGAGCTTATTTCTCTGCTGATTTTCTAATAGGGTGGCAAACACGTGCAGAATCAAGTCATTGGCTGATGCGAGCAAAAGATAATTTACGTTATGAAATTATTAAACGGAATTCCCCACATGATTTTCATATCAGGATGCCAATATCACCTAGAGCCAAGAAGCTTAACCCAACGTTAGGGGATTATTGGGAGGCACGTTTGATTGAAGTTGAGCAGGCAGGAAAAATCAGACGTTACATTACTTCATTATTAGATTCAAAGACATACCCACTTATAGCCTTGGCAAAGTTATATGCTCAGCGTTGGGAAATTGAAATGTGTTACCGAGAAATTAAAAGCAATTTGCAGAAAGGTAAGCTCTTAAGAAGCAAGCAACCAGACTTAATTTATCAAGAATTATGGGGTGTCTTGATTGCCTATAATGTTCTGAGACGACAAATGAAACATATGGCTCAACGAGCTAAAGTAAGTCCTTTGAGAATCAGTTTTCATATTGCATCTATTGCCCTTCTTAATTTACTCAGATTCGACTCTTTGGCTTCTGCAGGTAATCTCCCCAAACATCTGGAAAGTTTAATGGAGAAATCTAATCGGTATGTTATACCTGAGAGAAGAGTGAGGAGTTATCCAAGGGTTGTAAAAGGAAAACCTCAAAAATACCCAAGAAAAAGCCAGTCAATCTCTTAACTGACTGGCATTACCCCTTTCGGAGGCTTTTCTTTTTAAAGAATCACAACTTAAGCTTTGGCTGTAGATGCTTCTTTAACATCAATCTTATCACTGTCATTTTCATGCATAATCAACGCAACCGCGATTGCAGTGATCAGTACAGGTAAACCTACCGCCATAAAGTTGAAATGAGCAGGTAAGTTCATACCAAGCAAACCACCGATCAGAATCGGCCCTACAATCGCGCCCATACGACCAATCGCAGAAGACCAACCAATACCTGTCGAACGTACAGCAAGTGGGTAATACTGCGCCACATAGCTGTACAACAGCATTTGCGAACCAATAGATGCAGCACCTGCCAAGAACACCAAGATGTATAGCAAGAACTGATTTGACTGGAAGCCCATCAAGCTCATCACAATCGCCCCCATCATACCCAAAACCATCAGCACAGGTTTTAAATGGAAACGGTCAGCCAAAATACCACCGCCAACAATACCCACAACTGCGCCAACGTTCATGACCATCATGAACATCAAGCTGTTATCCATAGAATAACCGGCTGCCATCATCAGTTTTGGTAACCAGCTGCTTAGCGCATACATGGTCAATAGGCACGTAAAGAACGCCACCCAAAACAGCAATGTATTTACGGCACGACCACGGCGGAACAAACTCACCACGTTAGCAGCTTCAGGTACATTTTCTTGCGGTAAAGTGAACACTGTATTTTCAGTCACTTTCACTTCAGGCGCTAAGCGCTTCACGATACTGCGGGCTTTTTCCTGTTTGTTTTCTTTCACCATAAATGCCAAAGATTCAGGTAAGAATTTCCAAATCACAGGTAAAAGGAAAAGTGGAATACCTGCAATAAAGAACATGATTTGCCAACCAAAGTCAGGGGTGAACCATGAACCTAAAAGTGCCGCCATCACACCACCGACTGCATAACCACTAAACATCGTCGTTACCAGTGTGCTACGCATCTTCTGCGGCGCGTATTCAGACGTTAAAGCCACAAGGTTAGGCATGACACCGCCAATCCCTAAACCAGCCAAGAAACGCAAAATACCAAATTCTGTTGGATTCGACGCAAAACCACCGGCAAAGGTCAAACCACTAAATAAAACGATACAGATCATGATGACTTTTTTACGGCCAATCTTATCTGCTAAAGAACCAAAGAACATGGCACCAAACATCATGCCTGCGAGCGCAGTACTAGCAAGCATCCCCGCTTGCATTGCACTTAAGCCCCAGTCTTGCATCAATAATGGTAAAACCACGCCATTAATCGCTAAATCGTAGCCATCAAATAAAATAATCAATAAGCACCAAGCCACTACATTGAAGTGGAACGGGGTAAATTTAGCCTTATCGACTACAGAATTTATGTCTATTTTTTCCGTTGTCATCGTTCTCATCTCCCATGAGTACTTGTCCATAACATTCATTGAATTTTTAAGTAAAATTCAACAGCCACGGAATATACGGAACAGTGTTTTCTAGGGATATTAGACGTATGTTTAATAAATCTAGTCTCTTATAAGTACATGTTAATTGTGTTATTTTTCATGCTTTAGTTTAATTATTAAACATTATCAATATATGATTATTTAACTTCTTTTTTTAAATAATAATGTCCTTGTTTTTAGGTCTAATTCTTCTATTCTTTCATTCAACTTCAGAACGACACACCATCATTTATTTCTATCTTTAGTTTAGAAAAATTTTAAATGTCTAAAAAACAAACGAAAATATATCTTTAGAAAAGTTCGTTTGAACACTCTAGATTGTTTTAAATACCTTGATAGCACTGAGATTAAGCAATCACCAGCTTACAGCGAAATCCACGAGACGCATAATATGACTGTGCGCCATTATGGTAGCTAAATACATGATCATAACGTCGGTCACAAAACAGTGCCCCGCCCTTTTGCCGAATATCCGCTGGCGTTACGATCCAACTCGAAGTCTTTAAATCGAAATGAAAAACTTGCTGTATCGCTCGATAGTCTTCTTCCGTCAGTAGCTCAGCACCAATGTCTCGAACCATGTCTATAACATTATTTTTGGGAGGATGATCCTTCCGATTCTCCAAGGCATCACGGTCATAGCACAAGTTTCTTCTAAACTTTGGCGACTCTAAGCTGCAATCATAAAATATCAGGTCATTAGATTGCTGATTCAGCATCACAATATCTGGCTCACCGCCTGTTTTTTCCATTTCGATTAAAATTTGTAGTTTTGAGGGCTGTGCTATCAATTGTTTTTTAACATCATCCCAAAGTAATTCTGGATGACGCTGCATATTTTCCTCAAAGCGTTGCTGCAATATCTCTAAAATAGAGACTTCATCAAGATCTTGGAGCATATGTATATCCTATTGTTTTTATACCTTGGAGACTGAACTTCACTATAAAGAATATAGGCTCACCTTGATGTAAATTTTTAGCGTTGTTTAGCCTTATTCTTTTTAAATATCTCTCGTTTTCCTATTTTTGTGCTTTAGCTTTTTCTACTTTTATAACGTTCTTTTCCTTTTTTCTTTTTTCCGCATGCATAAAAAAACACCCCCTGACGTATCAGGGGGTGTTTCGAATAAAGAGCTGGCGATGACTTACTCTCACATGGGTAACCCCACACTACCATCAGCGCTAAGAGGTTTCACTTCTGAGTTCGGGAAGGGATCAGGTGGTTCACTCTTGCTATTGTCGCCAGCACAACTGTTATGGATACTTGCTTAGTCTAATCTCAGAGCAGTGCTCTTCGTGCTAAGTTTTCTACCAAATGAGTTATTAACAGAAGTACTTGAGTTAATTTAAGGTGTTCATTTTATCTAGCTTTTCAACTAAATCAAGTTTGATTGATTATATGTGAATCAATTGATGCTTTACATACAACTGTTTGGGTGTTGTATAGTCAAGCCTCACGAGCAATTAGTATTGGTCAGCTTCATGCGTCACCGCACTTCCACATCCAACCTATCAACGTCGTAGTCTTCAACGGCTCTTTAGTGGACATAAAGTCCAAGGGAAATCTTATCTTGAGGTAGGCTTCCCGCTTAGATGCTTTCAGCGGTTATCCCTTCCGAACATAGCTACCCGGCGATGCGACTGGCGTCACAACCGGTACACCAGAGGTTCGTCCACTCTGGTCCTCTCGTACTAGGAGCAGATCCTCTCAAATTTCCAGCGCCCACGGTAGATAGGGACCGAACTGTCTCACGACGTTCTAAACCCAGCTCGCGTACCTCTTTAAATGGCGAACAGCCATACCCTTGGGACCTGCTTCAGCCCCAGGATGAGATGAGCCGACATCGAGGTGCCAAACACCGCCGTCGATATGAACTCTTGGGCGGTATCAGCCTGTTATCCCCAGAGTACCTTTTATCCGTTGAGCGATGGCCCTTCCATACAGAACCACCGGATCACTAAGACCTACTTTCGTACCTGCTCGACTTGTGGGTCTCGCAGTTAAGCGCGCTTTTGCCTTTATACTCTACGCGTGATTTCCGACCACGCTGAGCGCACCTTCGTACTCCTCCGTTACTCTTTAGGAGGAGACCGCCCCAGTCAAACTACCCACCAGACATGGTCCTCGTCCCGGATAACGGGACAGAGTTAGAACCTCAATATTACCAGGGTGGTATTTCAAGATTGGCTCCACCGAAACTAGCGTCTCGGTTTCAAAGCCTCCCACCTATCCTACACAAGTAAGATCAAAGTTCAATGTCAAGCTGCAGTAAAGGTTCACGGGGTCTTTCCGTCTAGCCGCGGGTACACCGCATCTTCACGGCGAATTCGATTTCACTGAGCCTCTGCTGGAGACAGCGCCCCCATCATTATGCCATTCGTGCAGGTCGGAACTTACCCGACAAGGAATTTCGCTACCTTAGGACCGTTATAGTTACGGCCGCCGTTTACTGGGGCTTCGATCAAGAGCTTCGCTTACGCTAACCCCATCAATTAACCTTCCAGCACCGGGCAGGCATCACACCCTATACGTCCACTTTCGTGTTTGCAGAGTGCTATGTTTTTAATAAACAGTTGCAGGGGCCTGGTTTCTGTGGCTGCTCTCAGCTCAGGAAGCAAGTTCCATCACCAAAAGCAGCGTACCTTCTCCCGAAGTTACGGTACCATTTTGCCTAGTTCCTTCAGCAGAGTTCTCTCAAGCGCTTTGGTCTACTCGACCTGACCACCTGTGTCGGTTTCGGGTACGATTCCAGTGTAACTGAAGCTTAGAGACTTTTCCTGGAAGTATGGTATCAGCCACTTCACTGTACAAGTACAGCTTGCTGTCAGATCTCAGCATAGAGTACCCCGGATTTGCCTAAGATACATGCCTACTTCCTTTCACCTGGACAACCAACGCCAGGCTGACTTAACCTTCTCCGTCCTCTCATCGCATTACACTGAAGTATTGGAATATTAACCAATTTCCCATCGACTACGCCTCTCGGCCTCGCCTTAGGGGTCGACTCACCCAGCCCCGATTAACGTTGGACTGGAACCCTTGGTCTTTCAGCGAACGGGTTTTTCACCCGTTTTGTCGTTACTCACGTCAGCATTCGCACTTCTGATACCTCCAGCAGACTTCTCAATCCACCTTCATCGGCTTACAGAACGCTCCCCTACCACTTACACTAATGTGTAAATCCGCAGCTTCGGCATATAGTTTTAGCCCCGTTACATCTTCCGCGCAGGCCGACTCGACTAGTGAGCTATTACGCTTTCTTTAAAGGGTGGCTGCTTCTAAGCCAACCTCCTAGCTGTCTATGCCTTCCCACATCGTTTCCCACTTAACTATAATTTTGGGGCCTTAGCTGGCGGTCTGGATTGTTTTCCTCTTGACTACGGACGTTAGCACCCGCAGTCTGTCTCCCGGATAGTACTCATTGGTATTCGGAGTTTGCATCGGTTTGGTAAGTCGGGATGACCCCCTAGCCGAAACAGTGCTCTACCCCCAATGGTATTCGTCCGAGGCGCTACCTAAATAGCTTTCGGGGAGAACCAGCTATCACCGAGTTTGATTAGCCTTTCACCCCTATCCACAAGTCATCCCCTGGCTTTTCAACGACAGTGGGTTCGGTCCTCCAGTTAGTGTTACCCAACCTTCAACCTGCTCATGGATAGATCACCCGGTTTCGGGTCTACACCCAGCAACTAAACGCCCTATTAAGACTCGATTTCTCTACGGCTCCCCTAATCGGTTAACCTTGCTACTGAATGTAAGTCGCTGACCCATTATACAAAAGGTACGCAGTCACCAAACAAGTTGGCTCCCACTGCTTGTATGCATGCGGTTTCAGGATCTATTTCACTCCCCTCACAGGGGTTCTTTTCGCCTTTCCCTCACGGTACTGGTTCACTATCGGTCAGTCAGGAGTATTTAGCCTTGGAGGATGGTCCCCCCATATTCAGACAAGGTTTCACGTGCCTCGCCCTACTCGACATCATTATCTAAGCCCTTTCGCGTACAGGACTATCACCTACTATGGTCGCACTTCCCAGAGCGTTCCACTAAAGCTTAGATAACTTAATGGGCTTTTCCCCGTTCGCTCGCCGCTACTGAGGGAATCTCAATTGATTTCTTTTCCTAAGGGTACTGAGATGTTTCACTTCCCCTCGTTCGCCTCATAAACCTATGTATTCAGTTTATGATACCCGCCTTATAGCGGGTGGGTTTCCCCATTCAGAAATCTCCGGATCACAGGATATTTGCCGCCTCCCCGGAGCTTATCGCAGGCTATTACGTCTTTCATCGCCTCTGACTGCCAAGGCATCCACCACATGCACTTAATTACTTGACTATACAACCCCAAACAGTCGTTTGATCCTACAAGTAGATCAACCAACATTACAGTTTAGAGCTTCGTGAACTTAATCACTGTACAGCTTCAATTAGATTCATATACCAAAACGCTTGATTCAGTTAATTTCGCTAGTAACTCATTTCATTCAACTTTCACAATTGCTTGTTAGGTTAAATCAAACGAGTATGAACAAATTATTTCAACTCAAATATATTCTGTTAATGATTTTTCCAGCCTTCGTCAGGTCAGGAAACTGTGATAAATCACAGAGCTTAATAACAATGAAGCGAATCATACGCCACTTTGTTGCTAAGCTCTATAACCTAAGCACTTGATCGCTTAAAGACTAAACTAACAGCCAACTGACTGTTCATTTATTAACTTGTCTTTTATACATCGCTTTGCGATGTATGGTGGAGACTAGGAGAGTCGAACTCCTGACCTCCTGCGTGCAAAGCAGGCGCTCTACCAACTAAGCTAAGTCCCCAGCTTATCAATAAGTCAATGTTTCTGTTTTTCTGTTTGCTTCCGTATTTTATTCAAATACTTCGTTAGTCAGAATGGTGGGTCTGACAAGACTTGAACTTGTGACCCCACGCTTATCAAGCGTGTGCTCTAACCAACTGAGCTACAGACCCTCAGATACATCGTCATGAAGAACAACTTGTTGTGGATTCTTACCAATCGTCAATCTTTCGTTAAGGAGGTGATCCAGCCGCAGGTTCCCCTACGGCTACCTTGTTACGACTTCACCCCAGTCATCGGCCACACCGTGGTAAGCGTCCTCCTTACGGTTAGACTACCTACTTCTGGTGCAACAAACTCCCATGGTGTGACGGGCGGTGTGTACAAGGCCCGGGAACGTATTCACCGCGGCATTCTGATCCGCGATTACTAGCGATTCCGACTTCATGGAGTCGAGTTGCAGACTCCAATCCGGACTACGATCGGCTTTTTGAGATTAGCATCTCCTCGCGGAGTAGCAACCCTTTGTACCGACCATTGTAGCACGTGTGTAGCCCTGGTCGTAAGGGCCATGATGACTTGACGTCGTCCCCGCCTTCCTCCAGTTTGTCACTGGCAGTATCCTTAAAGTTCCCGGCTTAACCCGATGGCAAATAAGGAAAAGGGTTGCGCTCGTTGCGGGACTTAACCCAACATCTCACGACACGAGCTGACGACAGCCATGCAGCACCTGTATGTAAGTTCCCGAAGGCACCAATCCATCTCTGGAAAGTTCTTACTATGTCAAGACCAGGTAAGGTTCTTCGCGTTGCATCGAATTAAACCACATGCTCCACCGCTTGTGCGGGCCCCCGTCAATTCATTTGAGTTTTAGTCTTGCGACCGTACTCCCCAGGCGGTCTACTTATCGCGTTAGCTGCGCCACTAAAGCCTCAAAGGCCCCAACGGCTAGTAGACATCGTTTACGGCATGGACTACCAGGGTATCTAATCCTGTTTGCTCCCCATGCTTTCGTGCCTCAGCGTCAGTATTAGGCCAGATGGCTGCCTTCGCCATCGGTATTCCTCCAGATCTCTACGCATTTCACCGCTACACCTGGAATTCTACCATCCTCTCCCATACTCTAGCTTCCCAGTATCGAATGCAATTCCCAAGTTAAGCTCGGGGATTTCACATCCGACTTAAAAAGCCGCCTACGCACGCTTTACGCCCAGTAAATCCGATTAACGCTCGCACCCTCTGTATTACCGCGGCTGCTGGCACAGAGTTAGCCGGTGCTTATTCTGCGAGTAACGTCCACTATCCTTAGGTATTAACTAAGGTAGCCTCCTCCTCGCTTAAAGTGCTTTACAACCAAAAGGCCTTCTTCACACACGCGGCATGGCTGGATCAGGGTTCCCCCCATTGTCCAATATTCCCCACTGCTGCCTCCCGTAGGAGTCTGGGCCGTGTCTCAGTCCCAGTGTGGCGGATCATCCTCTCAGACCCGCTACAGATCGTCGCCTTGGTAGGCCTTTACCCCACCAACTAGCTAATCCGACTTAGGCTCATCTATTAGCGCAAGGTCCGAAGATCCCCTGCTTTCTCCCGTAGGACGTATGCGGTATTAGCATCCCTTTCGAAATGTTGTCCCCCACTAATAGGCAGATTCCTAAGCATTACTCACCCGTCCGCCGCTAGGTCCAGTAGCAAGCTACCTTCCCCCGCTCGACTTGCATGTGTTAAGCCTGCCGCCAGCGTTCAATCTGAGCCATGATCAAACTCTTCAGTTTAAAATCAATAGTACATATAGTGTACCAATCTTGGCTCATCAATTACTGACAAAAATTTGCTCAAATAAACTTCGAGTAATTTCTACCATTAATCAATGAAAATAATTTCGATCGATCAATCAGTAAAAATCCACACAAGTTGTTCTTCATAATCTCTTAATGATCTTTCTAACATCTCGTCAATGCTAGAAGCTGGACTTCGATAAACCTAACAACTCAACGCTTCGCGTTTCGTTCGTTTCCGTCTATCTCGTCGGTATGGGGTGCATTCTAGAGCATTTCAGAATCATTGCAACCCCCAATTCACTATATTTTTCACGTATGTATTTTTTATAAGCGTTTTTGCTAAAAAAATTGCACTTTTACCTATTTTTTAAGCATTTTTTCTTTGTACACGACAAAAAAAGATAACTCATTGAAATAATGGCATAGTACTTGTTTTCTGACGACGAATATGATGATACATTTCAATGAGTTACATCTCATCTTAAACAAATATCTAAAGTGGAACAAGTCACATGCAAAATGTTTTACACTGATTATGCTTGCATTAATTGTAAAACAGACATGTAATCTTTCTTCTGCATCTAAAGCCTTACCCATCAAGTGCTTACCACAATCATTTTATCGACGTATACAACGCTTCTTTGCAGATCAGTATTTCGATTATCGTCAAATTTCTCAGTTAATTTTCAATATATTTTCATTCGATAAAGTCCAATTAACTTTGGATAGAACTAATTGGAAATAGGGAAAACGAGATATTAATATCTTGATGTTAGCCATCGTCTATCGTGGAATAGCGATACCTATTGTTTGGACATTGCTCAATAAACGTGGAAATTCAGATACAAAAGAGCGTATTGCTTTGATTCAACGCTTTATCTCCATTTTTGGTAAAGATCGTATTGTGAATGTGTTTGCAGACAGAGAATTTATCGGTGAGAAATGGTTTACATAGTTAATTGAAAATGACATTAACTTCTGTATACGTGTTAAAAAAACTTTATTGTGACCAATCACTTAGCCAAGAATCATAAAATTAGTGATTTATTTCGTCATCTTCAAGTTGGTCAAACTGAATGTCGTAAACGACGTATTTGGGTTGGTCGAGTGAAACTGTATATTAGTGCGCTACGATTAGAAGATGGAGAACTTTTACTTGTTGTTTCTCCTATGTTTAATGCTTCTGCTATTCGTGATTATGCATTACGCTGGGAAATCGAAACGTTATTTAGTTGTCTCAAAGGACGTGGATTCAATCTTGAAAATACTCGTTTAACAGACCCTAGACGAGTCAAGAAATTGATAGCAGTGCTAGCTATCGGTTTCTGTTGGTGCTATTTAACAGGTGAATGGCAACATGATCGGAAAAAAGCGATAAAAATAAAGAAGCATGGACGACTTTCAGTAAGTTTATTTCGCTACGGTTTGGACTATGTTCAAATGGCTATTCTACGTTTGATTGGTTTTGGAAAAAAAGAAGAATTTAAGAAAGTGCTAGCAATTTTAAGAAAGAAAAAGCCTGATAGGACAAGGATCCTATGAAATTTGTCGTGTACAGAGGTAATTTTTATGAAATCTAAAATCATGAGAAAAAGATAGAAAAGCACTTAGTCAGTTTCGGAGTATTATTTAAAACGTGGAGATGTTTTTCCTATGTTGATTAGTCAATTTATTTACGAATGAGGTATAAAGTTTTATCTAATTTTTCTTTTTATCCAATTTAAAATTAGGTGCGTACACGGCCTCAACTTTCAATAAAGTATAAAAGGTGTTTGTGTAGGCAATACCCTTACTTTTGATAAGCCAAAAGAAAGCAAAAGCCTTTGTTACCCATACATAACATCCCTATTATGATGGATAACGTGTGGCATCCCTGCCACACTCGTGTATCCAAACGTTGCTTAAATTAAACTATGTAATAGTGGCGACATAAAGGTGCTCTTATCGCTATATATTAAAAACTTAGTGGAACACTGTTTCTAAAGCTTTTAAACCCACTTTGGGATCAAGTAGACCGTTGTAAATTTCAGGGATTTCACGTTCCACCCCAAAAAATTCATAAATGGCAAGCATCGCCCCACGAACTGAATATTCCACAGTAAAGACCACGTCATCTTCAATTTCCACAAACTGTCCAAGGAAAGCAAAGTTTTGTGAGCCTTGTGGAATTACCTGTGGACGATCCCCCGGTTTACGGCAGGCGAATAGGGCAGAGGCGTATGGCATCATGGCGGTAGTAACATCAGTCGTTGCCAAAACATGATCTAAAATGTCGTCAAAACCGAGCTGTTTAATCAGTTCTGTTAGGATTTCTTGCCCCGTGGCTTCGGACATTGGTTTTTTGATGTAATCGCCTATATGGTCAATTTGGAAACCGTAGCCCCATAAGGTATATAAACCTTCAGGTAAGTCGGCAAAGTGTGGCTGTGCAGGAACCACGATGGATAAATGCCAACCCGACTCATACCAAGTCATGAGTGCGCCTGTGCCTGGTTCATTGCCTGTATAGTCAATAATACGTTTAAGTAGCACGTCATCTTTCATGGTCAGAGTGAAAGACTCCCACTTATGTTCATCGACATTGCCATAAAAAGTCATTGGACGGCCAAAGTCTGGGGCTTTTTGTGCCAGCGTTTCCCAAAGCGTCCAGCCATGATCTTCTCGATGACGAATAAGGGCAGGCACGTCATGATTACCGCCATAACGTGAGTCTGCTGTAATAGAGCCTAAAGTGAAAATAGCTAAATCATTGGCTTTCAGATTAATTTGCTCTGAGCCTTCAGGCAATTGTACATATAGGCGTGAAGCGTAGCGTTCTTGAGTTTCAGCATTGGTAATGAAGTCTGCATCTGTGACATAGTGTCCAAAACGCACATCGACGCCTTGTGCGACTAACCAACGCTGTAGGGGCAGAATCATCGAGTCATATTGGTTGTACTTGGTACGTTTCACACCCGCTAAGGTATGAATGCGTGGCAATTCTTGAATAAAACGCAAGAAATAGCGTCTTAACTCTGCTGCACTGTGCCATTTTTGAAAAGCGAAAGTCGTGCGCCACATGCGCCAGAAATTGGTTTCAAAAAAGGTTTCATCAAAAAACTCATCAATGCGGCGACTGCCAATTTTTTCTTCTTTTGAAGCTAATAGGCGCAGCATCTGTGCACGATGTAGCGTATTCAGACCAAGCTTTGCTGCATCCGCAATGACATGTTCGGCATCAATCAACCGTGCATTGCCGTGGGTTTTCACTTTTTCATTAAACTCACGACATTCTTCACGCACCGAAATGTCTGGATTTTCCAAAGATGGAATACTGGAAAATAAGTCCCATAGGCACAAATAAGTTTCATCGGTCAGCATTCGCCCACCACGTGTTACCCAAGCTTGCGCGGCATGCGGTGTATGTCCACCATCCATCGAACCACCTGAAATATCGAGTTCTTCTAAAATATGGATATTTTTGGCAGGGACTTTGGCATCACGGATTGCAAATGCAGCAGCAGCCATACCTGCGATACCACCACCAATAATCCAAAGATGGGACTGTTGCGCGTCTAATGGGGTGCGCTTCTTATTTTGCATGGTTCACCTTTAATTATGATGTTAAAAATTATGAAGTAAAAAAATTGGTTTAGAAAAACCTTAAAAATAGTATGTCTTTTTATATATGAAAAATGTATGAAATGGGAAGCAATCCCCTCATTATATTTTGTAATCAAAAATAGACGTATGATGGCTATTTTTAATACACATTTGTCTTTTTATTAGAGGCTGTTGATCTTTGAGTGAAAATTAAACGGCATAGCAACAAGGTATAATGGTTTCGCCAAAAATCAAAAATACCACCGAGAACGGACGTTGCTATGCCAAGAACAATGTTAACAGATAAAGCCTGGAAAGCCCTAAAGCAAATCCTCAAAGAAACGGGGCGTGTTTATAATAAGTACGAACACAGGAACACGCTTGAAGGCATTCTGTATCGGATGCGCACTGGAATTCAATGGCGAGATCTGCCTGAAAAATTTGGCCGTTGGAACACTGTTTTTAGACGTTTTAACCTCTGGTCAAAGAAGGGGGTATTTCAAAAACTATTTCAAAGCATATCGTCTGAGAATGACCCTGAATGGCTATTTATTGATGGAAGTATCGTGAAGGCGCATCAGGATAGCAGCGGAGCAGCCAGTGGTGCAGACGAAGCTATAGGAAAAAGTCGGGGTGGCAATTCGACAAAAATTCATCTTGCTGTTGATAGCGGTGGTCTTCCCGTTTACTTCGAAATCTCGGGTGGGCAAGTACATGACATCGCCCATGCGCAGAGTTTGATAGCAGAAGCCCCAAAATCAAGCCATGTCACTGCCGATAAGGGCTACGATAGTGATAGTTTACGAGCATTTATTGAAGCTCAAGGTTGCGTGGTCAATATTCCGAGAAAAGAGAACAGCAAAACTGGGAATGGTCATATGGACTGGTGTCTTTATAAGTACCGGCACTTGGTAGAGAACGCCTTTTTAAAGATTAAAAAATATCGGGCTATAGCTACTCGCTACGACAAACTGGCAAGAAACTACGCCAGTAATGTCGCATTAGCCTTTGTCATGGTATGGCTGCCAATGCATTGCTGAATGATATTTGAGCAAAGATCAACAGCCTCTAATAACTGCAACACTCGCTCATAGCCTGTTGCAATTGCTCTTTAAAAATTATGTCTGGCTGAATAAACCCCAGAGTTTTCCTGGGCCGTAAATTCAAGCGTTGCTGATATTTAGTCATCAGCTCGTTAGTTACAGTGCGCAAATCAGTACCTTTTGGCACGTATTGACGCAATAACCCGTTCGCATTTTCGTTCGCACCGCGCTGATACGAAGCATACGGATCAGCAAAATAAACGTCTGTATCAAGCTCTTCTGCGATACGTTCGTGATCAGCGAATTCCAAACCATTATCGGCTGTAATGCTGTGCACCATAACTTTAAAGGGCTGCAGCATTTCTATAGTTGCGTTAGCAACGGCATCAGCATGTTTACTTGTGACTTTTTTCACAAGATAAAAACGGCTTTTACGCTCTAACAGCGTGACGATAGCACCGGTTCCACGTTTGCCGATAACGGTGTCGATTTCCCAGTCGCCGTAGCGTTCTCGGTCATCAATAATTGCTGGCCGGTCGTGTATCGAGCGACGGCCTAAAATCCGACCTCGTTGCTTATGCAGGCGCTTTTTATAGCGTCTTAACCGGTGGCGAAGGTGAGTAAATAAACCACCGCCGCCGTAAAAATCAGCCAGAACATAATTGTAAATCCACTCGTGACTGACTGGATAGCCTATTCGCGTGCAGATAGCCGATATCTGCTCCGGGCTCCAGTCCATCTCGAGCATAAGCTCTACAGCGTTGCGAGTATTCTCGCAAACCCGTTTGGGCTTTGGCTTTAAACGCCGTTTTAGTGTGCGCTCTTGAGCCAATTGAGGGTCATAAGACCCGCATAAATTGTTGTTTCGTCGCAACTCTCGATGGACGGTTGAGGGTGCAATGTTCAGCTTTCTTGCAATCTCTCGTTGTGAAAATTCTTCTGAGAGCAACGCAGAAATCTGGTATCGTTGCCCCTCGGTCAGCTGCCGATAACTCATGTTGGAACTCACTTTTTTTGGTCGAAAAGTAAGACTACCACATGTGGGTAGCTGACCTCCTTCCGACCTATCCCATTACATGAGTGTTGCGGTTATTATCTGAATTCAGGCAAAACCTAACCTACTATTTATCTTTGCTCGAAAAATTCTCCCTCAGCGAGTTAACCCAGCTTGAGAATTTATGTATTGAGTCACCGCCTTTACCAAGCAGTTCCCTTAGCTCTTCTTCGAAGTGCGTTTGCTTTTTCTCCTCCGGTTCGGGCAGCGGCGGCAGTATGTGGGCAAAGTAGGTTTTGTCGAGTAAGCGGTGCAGCATACGCTCGCCAATAAAAGGCTTATTGCTATTGAGCGCTCTGGCACCTTTTATGATGTTACGAATGTCGTATTGTGTCGGGCTTATATCAGGCACCTGTTTGGGAATATTCAGCAGTTTATACACACCAATACGGGCGGTGCGAATAGAGGCTTCCATGGTGAATATTATGTCATTGCGAGTTTCTACAAATTGTCCCACTAAGCCTAAATTCGTGCAGCCTTCAGGAACTACTCTGGGCCTGTCGCCTGCAGCTCTGGGCATAAACTGAGCTGTAATATAAGGCATAAGCGCAATGCGTATTTTGGTGTTGGCTATAACCTCATCTAACTGGTCTTCAATACCCAGATGATGGCAAAGCTCGGTCAGAATTTCTTTACCGGTGCATTCTGGCATGGTTTTGTTTACACGGTTGCCTTGCTTATCCATCAACAGGCCATAAACCCACAACACCAATGTGTCATCTGGCTGGTCGGGGAAGTGGGGTTGGCGATTACAGGTAACACTTAACAGCCAGTTGGAGTCAGTAAAAGTCACTATGCCGCCGGTTACGGTTCGACCGGAGTATGGGTCGTTTACTGATAAGGTTTTCAGTTTATCGACAAGGGGTGAGGGCTTGCAGGTAAGGGTGGCCGACTCCCATATAGACTTGTCTACGTCACCATAAAATTTTTCTGGCTTACCGAAAACGGGAGACTTCTTGGCGAGGTTCTTCCATAAGTTCCAGCCACTTTCGCTACCCGGGTCATGCCTTTCACAGTTAAGCTCCGGCGCATTATCCATACCGGCATAACCCGTCTGTTCAGTCATTGAGCCGGTGAGGGCGAACACTAAATCATTCTTGCCAACTTCAATATATTGCTCTTTACCTTTAATAACGGCCTGAATTCCGGTTACTGTCTTTTTGTCTCCGGTAAAGCTTATATCAAGGTCATCGACTCTGGCTTCAAAGGTAAATTTCACTCCTTTTTCACGCAAAAAGTCGGTCAGTGGCTTTATAAAGGTGTCGTACTGATTGTATTTAGGGAAAAGCAGAACAGACATGTCACCAAAGCCGTCAATTGAGTCCAGAAAACGATGCAAATAGAGCTTGGTTTCCAACAGGCTGTGGCAGTTTTTAAAAGCAAACATAGTACGGAATAAAAACCAGAAGTTGCTTTGTAAAAAGCCTTCACTGAAATATTCCTCAATGCTCGTGTCGTCTAACTCTTCCTTTCGTTTCAGCATTAAGCGGATAAGTTCCCATTGCTGAGATTTACTCAGTCCTAGGTCTTCTGAGTCAAGGATCTCGCCGGACTTGTTAATTAAACGGGCCTTAGAGTAATTTGGGTCGTTGTCGTTTATCATTCGGTATTCATCGAGAACAGAATACCCTTCGGGAAGTTCAAGGGCGGGAATGTCCTGGAATAGATCCCAGAGGGTGTCGTAGTTCCAGTTCATTTCACGACCACCGCGAATGATGTAACCGTCTTCAGGGTTACCCGCACCATCCATAGAGCCGCCTTCTACCCTCATTTCTTCTAAAATAGTGATATTTTCGGCGGGCATATGACCATCGCGAATTAAATAAAATGCAGCGGCAAGTCCTCCGACACCGCCACCAATTATCCAGGCTTTACGCTTTTCGATTCCCGGAGTTGGTAAGGTTTTATGACGCGAGTAGGGCGATATAAAATCACCCGGCGGCAAAGTGTTAAGCGGTTTATGGCACCAAAAACCACCTGTTGCGTCAGGCTCATGTTCAAAACCCTCTGGTGCGGTTGCCGAGATATCAAATTTCGCAATTGTCTTTTTAGCCATTACGGATTCCTTCCCTTACTGAATAGAAGTACTTGCTGTTCTAGCTGATACCCTTAATGGTATTGCGAACGGCACTTTCAGTATAGTCGGCACCAAGCCTAGATTCAACTAGAGGCTGTTGATCTTTGAGTGAAAATTAAACGGCATAGCAACAAGGTATAATGGTTTCGCCAAAAATCAAAAATACCACCGAGAACGGACGTTGCTATGCCAAGAACAATGTTAACAGATAAAGCCTGGAAAGCCCTAAAGCAAATCCTCAAAGAAACGGGGCGTGTTTATAATAAGTACGAACACAGGAACACGCTTGAAGGCATTCTGTATCGGATGCGCACTGGAATTCAATGGCGAGATCTGCCTGAAAAATTTGGCCGTTGGAACACTGTTTTTAGACGTTTTAACCTCTGGTCAAAGAAGGGGGGTATTTCAAAAACTATTTCAAAGCATATCGTCTGAGAATGACCCTGAATGGCTATTTATTGATGGAAGTATCGTGAAGGCGCATCAGGATAGCAGCGGAGCAGCCAGTGGTGCAGACGAAGCTATAGGAAAAAGTCGGGGTGGCAATTCGACAAAAATTCATCTTGCTGTTGATAGCGGTGGTCTTCCCGTTTACTTCGAAATCTCGGGTGGGCAAGTACATGACATCGCCCATGCGCAGAGTTTGATAGCAGAAGCCCCAAAATCAAGCCATGTCACTGCCGATAAGGGCTACGATAGTGATAGTTTACGAGCATTTATTGAAGCTCAAGGTTGCGTGGCCAATATTCCGAGAAAAGAGAACAGCAAAACTGGGAATGGTCATATGGACTGGTGCCTTTATAAGTACCGGCACTTGGTAGAGAACGCCTTTTTAAAGATTAAAAAATATCGGGCTATAGCTACTCGCTACGACAAACTGGCAAGAAACTAGGCTTTTTATTTATCATTAAAAAATATCTTTGTACACGACAAAAAAAGATAACTCATTGAAATAATGGCATAATACTTGTTTTCTGACGACGAATATGATGACACATTTCAATGAGTTACATCTCATCTTAAACAAATATCTAAAGTGGAACAAGTCACATGCAAAATGTTTTACACTGATTATGCCTGCATTAATTGTAAAACAGACATGTAATCTTTCTTCTGCATCTAAAGCCTTATCCATCAAGTGCTTACCACAATCATTTTATCGACGTATACAACGCTTCTTTGCAGATCAGTATTTCGATTATCGTCAAATTTCTCAGTTAATTTTCAATATATTTTCATTCGATAAAGTCCAATTAACTTTGGATAGAACTAATTGGAAATGGGGAAAACGAGATATTAATATCTTGATGTTAGCCATCGTCTATCGTGGAATAGCGATACCTATTGTTTGGACATTGCTCAATAAACGTGGAAATTCAGATACAAAAGAGCGTATTGCTTTGATTCAACGCTTTATCTCCATTTTTGGTAAAGATCGTATTGTGAATGTGTTTGCAGACAGAGAATTTATCGGTGAGAAATGGTTTACATGGTTAATTGAAAATGACATTAACTTCTGTATACGTGTTAAAAAAACTTTATTGTGACCAATCACTTAGCCAAGAATCATAAAATTAGTGATTTATTTCGTCATCTTCAAGTTAGTCAAACTGAATGTCGTAAACGACGTATTTGGGTTGGTCGAGTGAAACTTTATATTAGTGCGCTACGATTAGAAGATGGAGAGCTTTTACTTGTTGTTTCTCCTATGTTTAATGCTTCTGCTATTCGTGATTATGCATTACGCTGGGAAATCGAAACGTTATTTAGTTGTCTCAAAGGACGTGGATTCAATCTTGAAAATACTCGTTTAACAGACCCTAGACGAGTCAAGAAATTGATAGCAGTGCTAGCTATCAGTTTCTGTTGGTGCTATTTAACAGGTGAATGGCAACATGATCGGAAAAAAGCGATAAAAATAAAGAAGCATGGACGACTTTCAGTAAGTTTATTTCGCTACGGTTTGGACTATGTTCAAATGGCTATTCTACGTTTGATTGGTTTTGGAAAAAAAGAAGAATTTAAGAAAGTGCTAGCAATTTTAAGAAAGAAAAAGCCTGATAGGACAAGGATCCTATGAAATTTGTCGTGTACAGAGGCATTTTTTATAAATTTTTAGCAAATAGTCGATATTTAATTAAGTAAATTTCTTATATCTAGCAAATCTTTTTCAGCGCTTTTAAATCTAATAAAAGTAGCTTTGATTATTTATTGATCATTAGTCTACTTTTCTTCCTCAAAGCACATCATTTTTTTCTGTCATCACACCTATTCAAGCTTTATAGACATTTTTTTGCGTGCATTTTTATATTTCCAAGCATTTTTTAACGTTCAAATGCTAAATGTTGCATGACTTCCAAGATGACTTGTTGCTTTCCACGGAAATCCTCGGCAGAAAATAGCAGCTTGGCACGTCGAGGGAGTTGTTCTCGTACCAATGCAAATAGTTGGTACTGTGCTGCGATATCCAAATCATGTAATTGTTGCTGCGCCTCACAAAATAATGCTCGCTTATACTGTGTGGTTTGGTGATCAAATAAATATCTCAAGATTCGATCAATCTGTTCATCATGATTATCGGTATTGTAATACGCCATGTTGTTGCTCTTTTTTGATTTTTGACCATTGTTCCATAAGGCCTGTTTTTGCAAAAATCATTTTAATTACATGCTTAGTCATTTTTGCTGATAAAAATACAGCCTATTTTATTTGAATAATCACTATTAACGATCACAGTCATAAAAAGCCACTATTTTTGGGCTTTAGACGCATAGAGCGCAGGCTGCGTTTTACGTACACTCTTTTTATTTTTTAGGTGCAGGATGCCAACACAGTTTTTTCCACGCTTATTCTTACTATTAAGCGGATTAGGATTATTGGCTTTTGGTGTCGTACTCTCTATACATTCAAATTTAGGGACATCCCCTATTTCCTCGGTGCCCTACAGCTTTAGCTATATCTTTCCACTCACCGTCGGCACATTAACGGTATTAATGCACATCGTCATGATACTGTTGCAAATGCTGATCTTAAAATCACGCTTTCAGTGGATACAGTGGTTGCAATTACCTGTGGGAATCTTATTTGGTGCATTTATTGACGGTTTAATGTGGCTGACCCAAGGCTGGAGCATAGAAAGTTACCCACTTCAAATCTTGGCCTGCTTGGCAAGTTGCCTGATTACCGCTTTAGGTGTGAGCTTAGTGGTCAAAGCCAGTCTAGTCCTCTTGGCCGCAGAAGGCCTCTATCAAGCCATTGCTGTTCGTTATCGCCTTGATTTTGGCAACTGTAAAACCTATGGCGACATCCTCTTGGTCAGTATTGCAGTTATCAGTAGCGGGCTAGTCTTACATCAAGTCATCGGAGTCCGTGAAGGCACCATTATTACCGCACTTTTAGTCGGGACTTTAGTCAAGCGGATCTTACCTAAATTAAGCTTCATTCAATTTGGCTCTAAGCCCTAAAACAAAACTCCATGAACATCGGTCTTAGTAGAGAGACATTTTAAAGCTCGATTGAATCGGGCTTTTTTTCTGGCGCGATTAAAATCTTTAATACAGAAATGAGTGTGATTTTTGAAAGGAATAGCTCAATTTTACAAATAAAAAAGGGAAAGATCTCTCCCAAAATCTTTCCCTTAGAATTGAATCTTTAGTCGATCCATCGTGTAGTTATTATAGTTATTTGTTAACTCACTAAAAAAAGAGTCCCTTGGGGAAGAGACTTATAAAAAGTGGAGTTATCGTTATGTACCCTCTAGATGGTATATATATATCTCTAGATGAATAAATCTTATACATAAAATTCAAGAAATGCAACACATTTGGCAAAATTTAAGTGTTGTTTTTATAAGGTTTTTTTTGAATTTGCTTATTTATATTATTAATATATTAATTGGTAAAAAAAAGCAGACCTAAGCCTGCTTTTAATTCAATAACTTAACTAAAAATTCAAGAATTTATTAGTCGGTAAAAGTTACTTTTGCGATCGCTTTTTTGCTCGCTTGGATGATCAAAGTTTTGTTTTCTGACACAGCATAACCTGCATCAACCACTTCCCAATCCACTTTCACTGCACCACGACCAATCGCATCTTTTGCTTGAGCAGCATTTTTAGTCAAACCCGCTTCACGCAAAATAGAAGTAATGAAAATCTCACCACCAAATGCGCCACGAGAAATAGTCACTTCTGGTGTACCTTCTGGAAGTTCACCTTCAGTAATCAAGTTACCTGCGCCTTTGTGCGCATTTGCCGCAGCTTCTGCGCCATGGAAACGCTCAACCAATTCAAGTGCAAGAATTTTCTTCACTTCTTGTGGGTTACGACCTTCAGCCACTTCTTTGAGCAACTGTTGAATTTCTTCAATCGATTTAAAGCTCAATAAGTCAAAGTAACGTTCGATCAAATCATCTGGCATTGACAGCACTTTTTGGTACATCGCACCCGGTGCATCAAATACAGCAATATAGTTACCCAAAGATTTAGACATTTTATTTACGCCGTCTAAACCTTCAAGAATTGGCACAGTAATGCACACTTGAGACTCTTGGTCATAACGGCTTTGTAATGTACGACCCATCAGCAAGTTAAAGGTTTGGTCTGTACCACCCAACTCTACATCCGCTTCTAGCGCAACTGAGTCATAACCTTGCACCAATGGATATAAAAACTCGTGAATCGCAATCGGTTGATGGCTGTTATAACGTTTAGTGAAGTCATCACGTTCCAACATACGTGCCACAGTTTGCTGTGAAGCCAACTGAATCAAGTCAGCAGCAGTTTTTTGACCAAACCACTCTGAGTTGAACACAACTTTAGTTTTCGCAGGGTCAAGAATCTTAAACACTTGTTCTTGATAAGTTTTCGCATTTTCTAAAACTTTTTCACGTGACAACGGTGGACGTGTAGCGCTCTTACCCGTTG
Organism: Acinetobacter sp. YH16056_T; assembly: GCF_024605895.1. Classification (NCBI taxonomy): domain Bacteria; kingdom Pseudomonadati; phylum Pseudomonadota; class Gammaproteobacteria; order Moraxellales; family Moraxellaceae; genus Acinetobacter; species Acinetobacter sp. YH16056_T. The sequence continues at coordinate 3,287,857 of NZ_CP094545.1, forward strand.
GGTCACCGATCATGGCTGTATAGTCACCAATCAGGAAGTAAACTTCATGACCTAAATCTTGGAAAACTTTTAATTTATTAATCAGAACCGTATGACCTAAATGTAAATCAGGTGCAGTCGGGTCAAAACCCGCTTTAATTTTTAATGGGCGATTCTGCTTTAATTTCTTAAGAAGATCTTCTTCAGAAATAATCTCATGTGTGCCTCGTTGGATGAGGGCAAGTTGTTCTTCAGCCGGCAGGAAATTTGACATCACAAAATCCAAATAGATCAGTTATACAATTTGTGCGATATACTAACACTTTTTCAGCACATTGCAGGCTTAAGAATCATCATGACAGCGATCTACATTGGGGTAATGACCGGCACAAGCATGGATGGTGTCGATATTGTTGCTGCTTCTTTTGATCCTTTAGAGATTCATGCGACGCTCACACTTCCCTTTGACCCAGACCTTCGTGATGAACTGATGGCCCTCACCTTGCCTGATGATAACGAAATTGATCGCATGGGTAAGGCAGACGTTGCTTTAGCTCAAATGATCGGTCAGGGCATCAATGAATTGATCGAGAAAAATAAGCTAGATCGTAGTCAAATCAAGGCGATTGGCTCACATGGACAAACCATCCGCCACCGTCCTGAACATGGTTTTACCCTGCAAATTGGCGACCCCAATATTATTACCGAACTCACTAAAATCCCTGTGATTTCAGACTTTCGCCGCCGCGATATGGCTGCGGGTGGTCAAGGCGCACCTTTAGTTCCTGCGTTCCATCAAGCGCTTTTCCAACATGACACCATTCACCGTGTGATTTTAAATTTGGGTGGCATTGCCAATGTCAGCATGTTACCTGCGGGTAAACCTGAAGATGTCTATGGCTTTGATACAGGCCCTGCCAACATTTTAATGGATGCTTGGTGCGAACGTTATACTGGTCAGCCGTATGATGAAAATGGCAACTGGGCGGCTTATGGTCAGCCTATTCGCAGCCTGCTCGACCGCTTACAAGCGCATGAGTTTTTCTCTAAGGAACCGCCAAAAAGTACAGGTCGTGAAGACTTCAATCTAGAATGGTTAGATGAACAGATTCTCGATTGGCGTGGAGATCTCGAATATGACGAACTCGAAGATACGCCAGAAAACATTCAAGCAACCTTAATGAAACTCACCACACGTGCCATTAAAAAAGCCATTTATCGTTCTGATATGGATACTGGTGAAGTCTATGTCTGTGGTGGTGGTGCATACAATTCGCACCTATTAGAGCAACTGCGTTGGCGTCTACGTAAACATGAATGGACGGTGCAAAGTACCGCAGATTTAGGCTTAAGCCCAACTTGGGTGGAAGCGACAGCCTTTGCATGGTTAGCGATGCGCTTTGTCAATCAGCTCAGTGCAAATTTACCAAGTGTGACGGGTGCTGCTGGCTATCGTATCTTAGGTACAATCACTGCGGTTTAAGAGTCAAAAACATATAAAAAAGGTCTGCAATTGCAGACCTTTTTTATATAGACAAGCTTTTATATAGATTGACTACTATATAAAAGCATAGCTCAAACTTAATTCATCATTGCCTTGGCATGTTCATTACGGAAAGCCCGTAAAATCTGCTGTCCTGCCCGACCTGTTGGGCTTAAACCCAGTCGATTTTGCTCTTGTCGTATGGCTTGACGGGTTTTATCTCCAATTAATCCATCCACTTTACCAATGTCATAGCCACGGTTGAGTAAAAATTGTTGAATCTCACGTCGTTCCGCACGTGAAGTGCCAGGATCATCGGTTGGCCATGTCGTACTAAAGCCGCCCTTGCCTTGCAAGCGATCGGATAAATGCGCAATCGCTAATGCATAACTCTCTGCCGCATTGTAGCTATAGATTGCATCGAAATTTTTAAACACCAAGAACACAGGCCCACTTGCCCCAGCCGGTGCCATTAAACCTGCTTGGCTCGATCCAGAAAGGTTGCCTTGAATTAACGGCGTGCCATCGGCACGCTGCAAACCACGATTCATCCAGCTATCTAATGACTTTTTATTACGGCGACTTTCACCACTGATCGACATACCTTCGGGAATTTTTACTTCAAAGCCCCACGGCTGACCAGTTTGCCAACCACGCTTTTTCAGGAAGTTGGCTGTAGACGCCAAAGCATCTGTGGTGCTCGACACCAAATCACGGCGGCCATCACCATCAAAATCCACGGCCAGTTCTTCATAAGTACTCGGCATAAATTGGGTATGACCAAATGCACCTGCCCACGAACCTTTCAATTGTGATTCATTTAAATCACCACGCTGCAAAATCCGCATGGCTGCAAAAAACTCACCACGGAAATAGCTTTGGCGGCGCCCTTCACAACTTAAAGTGCCCAATGACTGCAATAAAGGATAGCTGCCCGCAATATCACCAAAATTACTCTCCACACCCCAAACCGCAACCACGGTTTCAGCAGGCACACCATAAGCCGCCGTGACACGGTTTAAAACCTCACGATGCTGCGCCAATTTCTGCCGACCCAGTTGTACACGCTCTTCATCCACCAGTCCTGACAAATAGTCCCAAATCGGTGTTGAAAACTCAGGCTGATAGTTGAGCTTTTCAATCACAGAATAATCTGGTGTTAAATTTTGTGTATAGCGATCATAAGTGGACGCACTCACACCAGCATTCATTGCTTGCGAGCGCAAATTAGCTAAGCAGCCTTGAAAGTTATTTTGTGGTGAAATGCTGCTCGTTGCAGGCATGCTCGACGCATTGACAGACTGACCATTAATAATCAACTCGGCATTTGCCTGAGTTATTGCCAAAAAAGCAGTCCCGAAAACAAATCCTAAGTGATGCTTCATACCCTTGATCTTTTTTTGAATTTAAATTGTTGCTTTAACAATAGCAGCTCAAAGCAAAAGTTAAAGGTTCAAAACGTAAATTTAAATTCATAATTTCTACTTATTTAAATTCATTTTTGAAATTTGAATTCAAAAGCAGTTATCCACAACCCAGTTTTAAATTCACTACAAACCAAACAGCGGTTTAAATTTAAATTCAAAACTTTTAAATTTAAAAATAAACTGCATGTAGAAAAAGTTATCCACAAATTCAAAATAGCGTGATAATTCATTTTTATTTTTAATAATCAAAATATTATAGATTTTAAAAGCACTTTCTACAGATCCAATAAGTCTGATCAACTTTTAAATTCAAATTTTTTAAATTTAAACACAGCGAAATGAATTCATTTTTTGAAATTTAAATTCATAAACTTTGAATTCATTGTTTTTGGCATAGGATTTTTTGAATTCAAATTCATAGTTTAAATTTAAAAACACAGTTTGAATTCAAAACGCATTGGTTATTTTTGATTTTGATTCACATACATCGCAGGCCATTGATACAGAAAAAACCATACGAAGATTAGCGCAGAATATTTATAAACGAACGAACACTTTATGATCAATAGTTTCTTATCGTTTCACCGATAAACGGTGTGATTTTGCAAAGAGGCGCAATGATGCCCGAACTACAGCAATAAAAAAAGCGGCCATGTGCATGACCGCTTTTTTATCATTCAAACTCAGGTTTAAATGGTCATATCTTCGCTAAGTGCCAATGGATTCGGCAAAATTTTCGCCAAAGCACGACATAAAGCTGTTAATTCAGCGGTATCGTTCGGCATTAAAGTGATGTGACCAATTTTGCGACCTTCACGCTCTGTTTTGTTATACAGATGCAAATGCGCGCCATTCAGTGCCAATACATCTTCAGATTTCGGATGTTGACCAATGATGTTTACCATGACCGTTGGACGAACAACTTCAGTCGAACCCAAAGGTAGACCTGCTACAGCACGAATGTGGTTTTCAAACTGTGAACACACTGCGCCTTCAATCGACCAATGCCCAGAGTTATGCACACGTGGCGCCATCTCATTGGCATATAAGCCTTTATCTGTCACAAACAGCTCTAGCGTCAAAACACCGACATAATTCAAATGATTGAGCAGGCGAGTAATGTAGTCTTGCGCAACTGGTTGTAAGTCTGCGCTGTTTGGCGCAGGCACAATCGAATGCGACAAAATGCCGTTGTGGTGGTGGTTTTCCGCCAATGGCCATGTTTTCACATCACCGTCTTGACCACGCACCGCAATAATTGAGACTTCACGTGAGAAGGTTACAAAGCTTTCCGCAATCAATTCACCAGCAGGGCCCAGTTCAGCCCATGCTTGATCCATTTGCTCAGCGCTACGTAGCACGAATTGGCCTTTACCATCATAACCGCCACGCGATGTTTTCAGTACGATGGGTAAACCCAGCTCAGCAACAGCGGCTTCCAAACTCTCTAAAGACGTCACAGCCTTATAGGGTGCAACTGGAATAGCTAATTCATCAAACAAGGCTTTTTCAGACAAACGATGCTGTGCAATCGCTAAAGCTTGACGCGGCGGGTGCAGTGCTTTGTTCTTGGTCAACACATCAACATCTGCTAACGGGGTATTTTCAAACTCTAAGCTGAAAACATCTGCACTCTGAATGAAATCTTGCAAGCCATTTTCAGCTTGGGTCGAAATCACTGGACCTAGGGCTGCAGAAGGGCAGTCGGTACTCGCTTCAAAGAAGGTGCATTGAATGTTTAAAGGTAATGCCGCTTGCGCCATCATACGACCAAGCTGGCCACCACCAAAAATACCAATGGTTTTATCCATGAGAAATGCCCCTTAATTAAGCTTGACCCGGAATATTTTTACTCGCCACTTTATCGGTTTGCGCAGCGCGGAAATCTGCAACATTTTTTGCGATATCAGGACGCGTTAAACCTAAAATTTGTGCCGCCATGATCGCTGCATTGGTTGCACCCGCTGGGCCAATCGCCAAAGTACCAACTGCAATACCTGCTGGCATTTGCACGATAGACAGCAATGAATCCACGCCGTTTAAAATCGATGATTTTACCGGTACACCAAGTACAGGCAGGTCAGTCTTCGCTGCGCACATGCCTGGCAAATGTGCAGCACCGCCAGCACCGGCAATAATCACTTGAATACCACGATCACGTGCGGTTTCGGCATATTCGAATAATCGATCTGGAGTTCGGTGTGCAGATACTACTTCCGCTTCAAATGGGACGCCAAGCTGTTTGAGCATATTGGCAGTGTTTTCTAGCGTTGCCCAATCCGATTGAGAACCCATGATAATTCCAACGAGAGGAGTGTCTTGTGAAGCGGCCGCATTCATTGCAATGTTTCCAGAGATTAAAGTAAGAGAGAGTAAATCTCGACTAGAGCCAAGCTTTAATAAGAGCCCCGTATTATAGACTGAAAATTCATCTCATTGACATCCTCCGCCCCTTAAAAGAGGGTGATTCCTACAGCTAGACGCTTATGCCCAAGCGCAAGAATGTTTAGAGCTGAGTTTATATCTCGATCATGAGCTGTACCACAGCTCATGCACTCCCATTCTCTTATTCCAAGATCTGTCTTACCTTTTGGACTACTTGAGGTGATCTCACCGCAGCACGAACAGATTTGGGTGGTATAGGCTTCTTGGACTTCTTCAAACAATACGCCTGCGTTCTCGCATTTATACTTGAGCATTGTTTTTAGTGCAGAAAATCCTGTATCCAAAACAGATTTTGCCATTTTGGTTTTTACTAATTTTTTAGCACTCAAGTCACCTACAATAATCAATGCATTTTCATTCACAAGCTTGGTGCTTGCTTTATGCAAATGATCTTTTCGACTATTTGCAATCTTGGCGTGTAATGCACGAACACGCTTCTTATTCCTGGCTCTCTGAGCAATACCTAATTTCTGCTCATATTTTCGATAGAATTTTGGATTTGAAATTACTGTGCCATCAGAACAGGTGGCAATATCTTTTAAGCCTAGATCAATACCAATCGCTTTGGTTGCTGTCGATTTATCTTGCTTAGGCGATTCAACAACAAGACATACATACCAACGCCCACGGCTATCCTCTACAAATGAACCTGTTTTTAACGTGTATTTGCTTAAACCGTAGCTATCCCAAAGCTTAAATTGGTGTTTTCCATACTGGACATATCCATTGGCATATTTGATAGCCACCTTTTTAAAGGGAACCCATCCCAAAGAGCGCCTTGCTGATTTTTTATTGCTGACACGCCATTTCAGCTTTGCCTTTTTAAATTGCTTTCTTCGGGTGACTAATTCTTCAGTTACAGCCTGAATGGTTTGACTATGTAAATTACATTCTTTGGATGTGCCTTTCATATATTTGGCAATATCAAAAGCAGAGAGAAATTCACCTTTCCGCTTCAAATGCCTAAACCCTAAATCATTGACATAATTCCAGACGAAGTTCACTTCTGATGCTAGTTGGTCTAACACCTTGCAATGTTTGTCTTTTATACGTAATTTAAGGGTTTTCATGTACTTATATTAACAATCAAAACTCAAGGAAAATAGTCCTTAGTTAAATCAAACGACACTTCAGGTCGTGTCGCTTATATCTCTGACCTGAAGGACAGAGTTTTACGCTCCATTTGATAAAATTTAACGGTTGTCTTTAAAGAGAAAACTCCATAATATTTTTATAAAATTATTTTTATTTTTTTCAATTTTATAAAAACTTTTATTAAATCAATATTTATAAGACACTTTAAAGATGAAACAGATCTTCATCCTGCTCACTTTAGCCTTAAGCTCTCAGAGTTTTGCCCAACTGGTTCAACTCAATACCAGCCAATTTGAAATAGAATTTAACCTCTTACAGAAACAAAAAGGCTATAACAGCCAGATTAAGAGTAATGGCTACATCCACGAAAAATTTTTAGTCACTGGCAAATCGATCATTGATGAACGTGAGTCGGTCAAGATGACAGGCTATTACAAAGCAGATGATGGCCGTGATAAAATGTATTCAATTTCAGAATATCGTGTAGCTATGTTTTTGCACTCATGAACTTTGAAGCAGACGGTCAAATGACTGTACTGACCAGTGAGAGTGATTATGCCTTTGACTATGAAGATCCCACTCCAAGAGACCGTGAGTTTAGTAAAGTCCTCAAAAATGCCTGCAAACACGCCTCACTTAAATGATCGGACCCATGCGGCATCGGATCAGTTAAGCACTGCGAAACACGAAATAGACACACCCAAAAAGGCATAAACCTGCCCACAAATAGTCCAATTTAAAGGGCTGTTTAAAAAGGAAAATCATAAATGGAACGAAGACCAATAGCGTCACGACTTCTTGTGTGATTTTCATTTGACCCAAAGACCACCCATGTTTGGCCAACAATCGCGTTGCTGGGATCATAAAACTATATTCGAGTAACGCGATCGCCCATCCAAATAAAATCGCTTGCCAAAGCGGCGCATCATGTAAAAACTTCAAATGCCCATACCAGGCCAAAGTCATAAAACAGTTGGAAATAATCAATAAAAACAGGGCAAGTGACATAAGCAATCAAGATCGCAAAAAATTGCGCTTATTGTACGTTTTTCATCACAATTTCGCGCCTATTTTCCGTGTTTTTATCATTAAGAAAATCACACACATTTGATCAGTTACGAGCTCAATCTTTTTGTACGATCTCATACAAAAAAATCTATCTTTTCGCTAAGACCCTTGCTATGGTTGCTCTCAAATGAAATTAACTTTTTCAACCAAATCTATAATGACAACACCACAATAACAAAGTGATGTGTCGGTAAAAGCAGTGGAGTTAGAACGAATGCATCTGCATATCTTGGGTATTTGTGGCACCTTTATGGGTTCATTGGCGCTCTTGGCGCGCGATTTAGGACATAAGGTCACGGGTTCAGACCAAAACGTTTACCCACCAATGTCTACCCAATTGGAAAATGCAGGCATTACCTTAATGCAAGGCTATGACCGTAGCCATCTTCAACCACATCCAGATCTCGTGATTGTCGGCAATGCCATGAAACGTGGTATTGATGCTGTGGAATACATGTTGAACGAAGGCCTGCCTTATATTTCTGGCCCACAGTTCCTTGCAGACCACGTCCTACAAGGCAAACATGTCTTAGGTGTTGCAGGCACACATGGTAAAACCACAACCACAACCATGCTAGCATGGGTGCTCGATCAAGCAGGTTTAAATCCAGGCTTCTTGATTGGCGGCGTACCTTTAGGCTTTAGTGAAAGTGCACGTTTAGGCGGTGGTCAATATTTCTGTGTAGAAGCCGATGAATACGATTCCGCATTCTTCGATAAACGTTCTAAGTTTGTGCATTACCATCCTAAAACAGCAATTTTAAATAACCTTGAATTTGACCATGCCGATATCTTCGATGACTTGGCTGCGATTCAAAAGCAATTCCATCATCTAGTGCGTACTATTCCAAGTGAAGGCCGTATTATTGCGCCCATCACCGAAACAAAAATTGATGAAGTCTTGGAAATGGGCTGCTGGACACCTGTCGTGCGTACATCTTTAGATGCCAATGACAAATCTGAATTGTATGCAGAACAATTGTCTGCTGACGGTTCACATTTCAAAGTGCTACAGCATGGTGTTGTGAAAGGCGAAGTCAAATGGAATATGACTGGGCAACACAGTGTAGCCAATGCTTTGGCAACCATTGCTGCGGCTGAACATGTCGGTGTTTCGATTGAAATGGCGTGTGAAGCGCTTTCAAACTTTGGCGGTGTCAAACGTCGTATGGAGCTTTTGGGCACAGTCCGTGGCATTGAAGTGTATGACGACTTTGCACATCACCCAACGGCGATTGATACCACGTTAGAAGGTGCGCGTAAGCGTCTGGGTCAACGTAAGCTTTGGGCGGTGATCGAGCCACGTTCTAATACCATGCGCATGGGTAGCCATAAAGATGGCCTTGCACATTCTGCACGCTTAGCGGATGAAGTGATTTGGTATCAACCTGAAGGTTTGGATTGGGATCTACAACCCGTGATTGAAGCTGCTGCGAATAAAGCTGTCGTGGCACGTTCACTGGATGACATCATCCAAACCATCGTAAGCGAGGCAGGCGAGGGCGATGCTGTAGTGATTATGTCGAATGGCGGTTTTGGTGGTTTACATCAGAAGTTGATCAGTGCATTAAAAGCCTAAATCAACTGGATAAAATGAAAGAAGCCCGCGAAGCGGGCTTTTTTTATTTTATTCACACTCAGCTTAAAAATAATGCTGATAGCCTCGGTTTTTATAGCCTGAATCCAGCTTAACCGGCTGTTCAACATTTTCTAATCTTAACAATGTCGTTAAAAACGCCTGAATTTGTTCCGTATTAAGCAGGTTTGGTTGAAAGCTTGAATGTCCAAAGCGCTGGAATAAACTGGCAATTTCACTATGTCGATTTACATATTTCATCGACCATTTTGAAAAATCGATTTGATCAATAGTTTCATCAGGATAACGCACAATATCCCGATGCCGCGTATCTTGCATAATATGCTGAAAAAGCTGTTCGAGTGCCGCTTGCTCACCTTGCAGGCATTGGAAGAACCGGCCTTCTGCATAGTACAGCACGCCAAAAATATTTTTTTCAGTATTAAAGCTGCGGGCTCTCACCAAAATATCACTTAAATCTTGTATTAAATCAAATTGTTGTTCTACACGCGTACTGGCATAACAGAGTTGTATCATTGTGTTTATTCTTCAAGTATTTGCATGATTTTAACGTAGAAAGCGCTATAGGATGAGTAAATATTTGTATATTTTTTAATCAAATGTGCTTTTTAACTTACAACACAAAACCAAGATCACGTATACCGATATCACCTTCATTTTTTTAAACTCATACATATTAAAACAATGAAATTATTTCCATTTGAAGATGAATAAAGAGGTCTACCATGCTCAAAAATTTATTCATATTTTTATCGATCACTTGTGTATATTTTGCTGCCTTAATCATCCTGAATAATTTTGGCATTTCAGATTTTTTAAATGTCGTGATTTGCTCGCTTATCTTAGGAATAACACTGCGCACCGTGATTCCTCACTATCTTATTTATTTACTGATGATGATGACCATTGGCAGTATTTATTTTGTGCTGAATGATTTTGCTTTATTAAATATCATGTGTTTAAGCTTGGTTTTAGGAATATTGATCTGCTCAATTTTGTTCCAATTGTGGCCACATATCGTCAAAACACCATCAACGCTGTTGAAACTCAAGCTCAATTGAGCACAACGCAGTTTTTAAATTTTCATACTGATAAAACGCCCGCATCGCGGGCTTTTTTAGGCTTGAATATCGGCTAATGTCTTGTCTCGGCGAAACATCACCTCTACATAAGAACAGGTTGGGATAATTTTTAAGTGTTTGTCACGAGCAAATTCCACCAAATGATCCAATAACACACGAGCAACCCCTTGCCCGCGTAAGGAATCATCTACCCACGTGTGATTTGCCACAATGCTGTGTTCATCACGCCATAGATAACTCATTTCTGCGAGGCGTACACCCTCAGCATTTAACTGAAAAAATTCACCTTTTTGACCATTATCTTGATGTTGCATAGTCACTGTTTTTTCTTCCTTTTTATGAAAAAATACACCGTGTAACAAACGAGAAAGTGATTGGTACAGAACTTAAACGACCTATATTCAACTGTAGGTGATAATAAATCCGTACACCTTTCACATTAATTAAAAAACAATTAAATCACATTTGCCGGATATTTTTATTATGGACCTTTATATCATCGCCATCTTTGTATTACTGATTGCTGCAGCATGCTTGGTTGTATCGCTGTATAAATCACGATCTTAATTCAACTTCACAACTAGATTTCAAATAAAACAGCCTGATTGCAATACGATCAGGCTGTTTTTATTTATCCAAATGATTAATTCACATCACGCTATACAATTTAGCGTATTAGCGTAGAACATCACGAATCGATTCATCTTTATCAAATACAGATTTTGCAAAAGGGCAGAGCGGAATAATTTTCACGTTCTTTTCCCGAGCAAAATTCACTGCTGCATCGAGGAGATGTCGCCCAACACCTTGTCCTCGCAAGCTGTCACTGACATCGGTATGATCAATAATAAATTTATCATCGCCTGCCCATGAGTAAGTCATCTCTGCCAAACGGTCCCCATCTTGCTCAACAAAAAAAGCTCCTTTTTTTTGATCATCATCTTGTTGTACAAACATCTTAAATTTCCTCCATTTTTTTATAAATTGGCATGTAATGCAGGTCAACTCTGTTGTTTTTGTATTAATTTAAACCGCATGTACAGGGCTTAAATCGGTTCCTGCTTGTGTATACAGCATAGTAAAATATGCCACTTTTTTTATTTGAAGACACTCATGTCTGCCTCTCCCTCCGAAACGGCTTCTTCTGGCTCTTGGACGGCTGTGATTGCTTTGGCTTTCGCAGCATTTATTTTTAATACCACTGAATTTGTACCTGTCGCGTTGCTCAGCGATATTGGCAAAACCTTTAGCTTAGCCGCAACCGATGTCGGTATCATGATTACGCTGTATGCATGGGTGGTTGCGCCGATTTCTTTGCCGATCATGTTATTGACCAAAAATATTGAACGTCGCTCGCTCCTGATTTGTTTATTTATAGTGTTTATTATCAGCCATGTTCTGTCGTATTTCGCATGGAGCTTTAATACCTTATTGCTCAGTCGAATCGGCATTGCCTTCTCACATGCACTTTTTTGGTCAATTACTGCATCGCTGGCGGTTCGTGTTGCACCGAAAGGCAAAGAATTTCAAGCCTTGGGGCTTTTGGCCACAGGCACGGCTTTGGCGATGGTTCTCGGTATTCCGTTTGGGCGTATGGTTGGAGAAGTCTATGGTTGGCGAAATACCTTTGCTCTGATTGGCATTGGCGCCAGTATCGTTTGCCTGATTTTAGCCAAAACGCTGCCAATACTGCCGAGTTTGAACTCAGGTTCGCTGAGCAGCCTAAAACAGTTTATTCGCCGTCCAAGCTTAATGATGGTCTTTGCATTAACCATTATCGTAATTAGCGCGCAATTTACCGCATATAGCTATATCGAACCGTTCTCACTCAACATTGCTGCATTCAGTTCCATGCAAACTACCACGTTGTTATTAATCTTTGGTGCTGCAGGCTTTCTGGGATCTTATCTCTTTGGGAAATTTGGTGGGAAATATCCTAAAGTTGCGATTCCTTTGAGTACGGCCACACTGGCTTTATCCATGCTGCTGTTGCTTCCTGTTTCTTTAAGTTTTACAGGTGTGAGCGCGGTGTGCTTATTATGGGGCATGAGTATCATTGGATTTAGTCTCGCATTACAGTCAAAGACGCTGCATCTCGCATCCGACGCCACAGATGTCGCCATGGCTATTTATTCGGGACTTTATAATGTCGGGATTGGCGGTGGCGCACTCTTGGGCGGCATGGTCAGCGTACATTTCGGTTTGAGTTATATTGGTGTGATCGGAGGAATCATCGCGGTGATCGGCACACTTTTAGCCTTAGCGTTGGTACACCGTGGTGATTTTAATCCTCCCGTGACACATTAAATGAATTCGCAAATTGCCGATTGCACTTTGTACTAAAAACTGTCATGCTTTGCCGCATATTTGGACAGTGTCCAAAACAAAATTTGAACAAGGGGAGTAGCCTCCTCCAAACGTAAACCTTGTTTTACGTGTCAGAATATCGTCATTACACTTTGCAAAAAGTCGGTATCTGAGCATCGCTGCTGCAAATCATTACAGTACGATGTAGGCAAGACCTTGATCATGTTGTCTCAGGCGTTTTATTTCGTCTGGCAACTGGTCGAGGTTTTTTTATGGCTGGTTGTTAGATGTGGAGAATACACATGGAAACGATTGGCTCTTTATGGCTATATCTGGCATTTTTCGGTTTAGTCACCATCATGCTACTCATCGACTTTTTAGGCTTTAAAAATAACAAAGGCCAAGAAATCAAAGTCAAAACCGCTGCCTATTGGAGTATTGCATGGGTCTCTGTGGCTACCTTATTCGGTGGTGCATTGTGGCTCTACTTACAGCAAACCGCTGGTGTCGCTATTGCAAACACCAAAGTCATGGAATATTTCGCTGGTTATCTGCTCGAAAAATCGCTCGCAATTGATAACGTTTTTGTCTGGCTCATGATTTTTGCTGCTTTTGCCATTCCACCTGCTTTGCAGCGCAAACTGTTGCTCTACGGTGTCCTCGGTGCAATTGTACTGCGTACCATCTTTATTTTTATTGGGGCATGGTTCGTTCAAGAATTCTCTTGGGTGCTGTACTTCTTCGGTGCGTTCTTGGTGTATACCGGCTTTAAATTCCTTAAGGGTTCAGACGAAGACGACAAAGATATCGAAGATATGGCAATTTTGAAGTGGCTACGTAAACACATGCGTATTACCCCTCAAATGCATGAAGATAAATTCTTCGTTCGTCAAAATGGTGTCTTGTGGGCAACGCCGCTCTTTTTAGTGTTGATCTTGGTTGAAGCATCGGACGTGATTTTTGCGGTGGACTCAATCCCAGCAATCTTTGCGGTTACCTCTGACCCGTTTATTGTACTGACTGCAAACTTGATGGCGATTTTGGGTCTACGTGCCATGTTCTTCCTCTTGTCTGGTGCTGCATCGAAAATGCATTACTTACCATATGGTCTGGGCATTATCCTGGTATTTATTGGCGCTAAGATGCTGTTGCTTGATGTGTTCCACATGCCAATTTGGATTTCACTCGGCTTTATTGTGGTGACCTTAACCATCACCGCGTGGTTATCGATCCGACACAGCAAGAAGTACCATGAAACCACGCTTTAAAACACTTAGATGAATAAAAGCCTTCTTTCGAGAAGGCTTTTTTATTCTGCAACGAAAACTTGGACTAAGCTTCAGGCATCATCAAGAGTTTGAGTTTCGGCCAGCGTTGTAAAAATTGTTTTTGCTGCACACGCTGCAAAAATGTCGCCTGACTGACTAAACGTGGGTTCCAGCGGACATTTAATTCAAATAAATCATCTAAGCCCAAAGGAGCAATCAGCTGTATTTGCTGTTTATCATCCAATTTAACAGCGATGGCAGTAGCAGTTTCTGGCCACAACGATAGGGCATGCTCAATCGACTTGAGCGCCTGTATCGGCTCCGCCATTTTCCAAACGATACCACTGGTGTACTGTCGCTTGGTTGGTAACATCCCAATGAATGTGAGGAAAATCCAACTGCATCTGCTGTTGAATCCTTTGACCCTGTGTTCCATCATCATGTTCCGCATAATAAATCACATCCACTTCTGTGCCTTCCAGTGCATAGTGTTGTTGATGTCGCTGTGACCAAATCAAAATACGAACCACGCCTGCAGCTAAATAAGCTTGTGTATCTATGGCATACAGGGCATGTAAAATCTGCATGATGCCTTGATGCTGAAATAGGTCATGTTTTAATTGGTCTGAATAACGCATGTGCATTAAAGGGTTCATTGTCGTTTTTTAAAGGGCGCTCTTGAGGTCAATATAGCAAGCGCTGCACCTGTTAGTCTTTATACATACATCGTGCAATGTATACAGCTCAATGCTTTTGTATTATTCAAATTAAATACAATGAACAAAAAAAAACAGAACCACTTATAAACAACTGTTCTATTTTATAGAACACATTTTCACAATTACTCTAACGGTATTTTGAACCAAATTGGGCTACAATCAACCGAAAAAATTCTAAACTGCAGGTATGTCATGTCTTCTGTTATCGCATCTACAGCGATCCGTGGTCGCTTTCTAGATATTCAGAATACAGTTGCCCAAGCACGTGAAATTCACGACCAAGTGCGCTATTTCGAAGATGGTTTGCTGATTACGCAAGCCGGAAAAATTCAATGGTTCGGTCCATGGTCTGAGGGCCAACACCATCTCCCAGATCAGGTTGACGTACAGCATTATTCCGATCAATTGATTGTTCCGGGTTTCATCGATACCCACATTCATTATCCACAAACGGAAATGATGGGGGCTTATGGTGAACAACTGCTGGAATGGCTTGATACTTATACCTTCCCAACCGAAATCCAATTTGAAGATCCGGCTTATGCAGAGCAAATTGCACAGTTCTTCGTAAACGAGTTACTCAAAAACGGAACCACAACAGCCCTTGTTTTTTGTACCGTTCATTCACAATCGGTCGATGCTTTATTTAAGGCTGCAGAACAGCATCAGATGCGCTTAATTGCCGGTAAAGTGATGATGGATCGACATGCACCTGAAGCATTATGTGACACTGCAGAGAGTGGCTATAACGACTCCAAAGCACTCATCGAAAAGTGGCATGGCAAGGGCCGTAACCTTTATGCCATCACGCCTCGCTTTGCCCCAACCTCAACGCCTGAACAATTGGCACGGGCAGGGGAGCTAAAAGCCGAGTATCCTGATGTTTATGTACATACGCATTTGAGTGAAAATAAAAATGAAATTGCGTGGGTCAAATCATTATTCCCTGAGCAAAACGGCTATTTAGACGTTTATCATCATTATGGTCTGACCGGATCACGTTCCGTGTTTGCGCACTGCGTGCATTTGGAAGATACCGAATGGGACTGTATGCATCAGACCAACTCTGCCATTGCGTTTTGTCCAACCTCGAACTTGTTCTTAGGCAGTGGTTTATTTCCATTAAAGAAAACATGGGAAAAACAGGTGAAAGTCGGCTTAGGCACAGACATTGGCGCAGGCACCTCATTTAACCAACTGCAAACCATCAATGAAGCCTACAAAGTTCAACAACTTCAAGGCGATAAACTGTCCGCATTTGAAGCGCTGTACCATGCCACTTTAGGGGGGGCAAAAGCCTTAGATCTAGAGGACAAACTTGGAAACTTTGATTTAGGCAAAGAAGCAGATTTTGTGGTGCTCGATTTAAATGCCACGGCTTTACAAGCCTTACGTCAACAACGTGCCAAAAATCTGGAAGATGCTTTATTTGCCCTCATGCTGATGGGGGATGATCGTAATATCCATGCCACCTATGTGTATGGACAATGTGCTTATGTCAAAGCATAAAATGGCTCGACCGAGACGAAAAACAGTGTTGAAAATTGGACTGATTGCCGTCGCTTGTTTGTGCTTACTCAAGCGTGACAGCACTTCCAAGAAAAACTGATTACATTTTCAACGGCAAAAAAGATGCATCTGCGAGCCAGATGTATTAAAATTGGTTCATCTTTAGAGGTGTTGCAAGTCAACACCTTTTTTATTTTTTTGATTTGCTTTTTTAGGTATCTACCCATGTCTGTTCAAATGAGCGTACTGATTTCCACTGAAGAAATTCAAGCTAAAGTGAAAGAGCTTGGCGCAAAAATTGATGCACACTATGCTAACAGCGACAAAGAGTTGGTGTTAATCGGTCTTTTACGCGGTTCTGTTATTTTTATGGCTGACCTTTGCCGCGCAATTTCAAAACCGCATGAACTCGACTTCATGACCGTTTCAAGTTATGGCGGTGGGACCGTATCTACTCGTGATGTAAAAATCTTAAAAGATTTAGACGGTGACATTAAAGATAAAGATGTCTTGGTGGTTGAAGATATTATCGATTCAGGAAATACCTTAAGCAAAGTTTTAGAAATTTTACAGACGCGCAATCCAAATTCAATCGAGCTTTGTACTTTAGTTAGCAAGCCTTCACGTCGTGAGATTGAACTCGAAGTGAAATTTTTAGGTTTTGAAGTCGAAGATAAATTTATCGTAGGTTATGGTCTGGACTATGATCAAAAATATCGTCACATTCCATTTATTGGCGAAATTGGTCTCTAAGCAAGATCAGATACTTAAGAGTGGCCGAAGGCCACTTTTTTTTTACTTTTCTGGCTATTTCAGAACAAAAAAACAACAGTTTTTTGCATGTTTAGGCTATAGCTCAGCGCAGTTTTGATTAAAGATAAAGATTGAACATGTCGTAAAAAACAAATACATGATAACAAAAGGAGAGTTACTATGTGGTCACTCATTGTTGCGATTGTTGTTGGTTTTATTGCTGGTTTAATTGCACGTGCGATCCATCCTGGAGATGACAAAGCGGGTTTCATCATGACCACCCTTCTCGGGATAGCAGGTTCCTTACTTGCGACCTATGGCGGACGTTTATTAGGTCTATATGGAGAAAATTCTGCCGCTGGTTTTATCGCATCCGTTATTGGTGCGATTATCGTGTTGTTTATCTATAACCTTGTAACGAAAAAAACCCGCGTCTAGTTTTTTATAACGCCATTAAAATACCCGCCTATAGACGGGTATTTTTTTAATTGTACTTTATTCATCGTACAGCTTGAAATTATTTGATCTCTTTTAACATCGATTCTAATTCAGCAGCGGGGTAAGCACCGGTTAAGATCGAACCGTTGGCAAATACGATTCCCGGTGTACCACTTAGTTTTAAGCTTTTAGCTAATTTTAAATTTCGATCAATGGGGTTTGCACAGCTTTTCGCTGACTTCGGTTGAACTCCCTTATTGATTAAATTATCCCAGGCCATAGCAGGGTTTGAATCACAAAAAATTTGCTTCGATGGCGCCAACGACTGCGGTTTTATCGCTGTGACAAAAGTATAAATGGTCACATCATTGAGTTTTGCCAGTTCTACTTCAAGCTTCTTACAATATGGGCAATTTGGGTCAGAAAAGATCGCGATTTGGCGCTTCCCATTCCCCCTGACTGTTTTAATCGCATCTTGTAATGGAAGTTTATTCCACTCAGTTTTCTGCTGATCGAGGATCAATTGTTTGGTCAGATTTTTTTGATCTTTTAAACGGATCATAGATCCTGCAATCACATAATCCGCATTTTCACTCAAATACAAAACTTGATCTTCAACAAAACCGCTATATATGCCCGGCATTTCGGTACTTTGAATATTTTCAATTTTTAAACTGGGGTGCTTTTCTGCCAAGAGCTTTTGAACCTGTGCCGCATCTGCTAAAGCAAAAGTCGAAAGGGTGGTACTCAACGCCAACGCACATACTTTTTTCAACATAGACAGAACTTCAACATTTAATTGATTGAGCATTCTAAGCCCTAACGTGTGAAAGTTTTGGGCTTTTTTCAGTTCATTACGCAATAGCTACATGCCGTTTCACGTGGAACATATTAAGCTGCATCAGGTGAATTAATTTCAACAGACACATGTACAATTTCTTCATGAATCGACAGCGCTTGACGCACTTCATCTGCGCTCAATGCCTGACTGGTTTCTAAGGCCACAATACATGAAAACTGACCTTTACCCACTTTCCATACATGTAAATCAGTTACATCGACGTCGACAGGTAATTGCATTAAAATCTCTCGAATCTCATCAACGACAGGGTGATCCATTTCCGCATCCAGTAATGTTTGTCCAGTTTCTTTCATCAGCCCAATGGCCCACTTACCAACAAGTACCGCACCAACAATCCCCAATAGCGCATCTAAAAATCCCCAGCCCATCCATTTTCCGGCAAATAAGGCCACAATGGCCAACACCGAAGTCACCGCATCAGCAATCACATGCATGAAGGCTGCTTTCTGATTGAGATCGTGATGATGATCATGCTGCTCCTCATGGCTATGCTCATGATGGTGATGGTGATGGTGATGGTGATGGTCATCATGCAATAACCAAGCACAGATCAAGTTCACCACCAGACCTAAAATCGCAATAGGGATTGCTTCGTTATAATGAATTTGGACCGGGTTGAATAAGCGTTCCACCGAATGAAAAGCCATAAATGCAGCAACAACCATCAATAATATCGCGCTGCTATAGCCCGCTAAAATTTCAATTTTCCAAGTTCCAAAGCTAAAACGAGCGTCTTGAGCATAGTGGCGTGCCGCACGATAGGCAAAATAGGCCAAGCCTAATGCCAACATATGTGAACTCATATGCCAGCCATCTGCCAATAATGCCATCGAATTAAAAATCCAACCGCCAATGACTTCTAACAACATCATGACTGCCGTTAAAATAGTGGCAATTAAGATCCGTTTTTGTGCGAGTGGATTACCTTCATCAAATTGATGATGATGAATTCGGATGGATGGGGAAGTTTTCATTAGGTTCTATGCTTAAATATACTCCCCCATAGTATATTTATTTTCTGGAGAAAGTGTTGAGTCATTTACATCAGGACAAAAAGATTTTAAATCGGGTTAAACGTCTACAAGGTCAGGTCAATGCGGTTGAACTGGCTTTACAGCAACCCGAAGCAGGGTGTATTGAGGTATTACAACAGGTTGCGGCCATCAAAGGTGCTGTAAATGGATTAATGAATGAATTAATCGAAGCACATTTACGCCATCATGTATTGCCTCAAGATGTTGAAATCAATGAAGCAGAACTGGAAGAATTTGTAAAACTGCTTAAACGCTATGGATAACGTTACAACTGTGATTTGACCATGGAAAACAATCGGCATTAAACTGAGTCCATATATTCTTCTTTCTCATACAGCACAATATTGACCCTATTGGCTGTACCTCTGCGACTTTAAAATGACCACATCTCCCTCTTGGCGACCGTTTATCATGGTGAGCCTTGCACTCTGTATGGGCACTATTGGTACAGCGCTAGCTAGTCCTCTGTATCCCATTTATCAACAACTTTGGGGACTGCTGCCGAGTCATATCACCTATATCTTTGTTGCCTACATGTTTGGTTGCCTAGCGACCTTGCTGTTTTTAGGTCGTACCAGTAATAGTTTTGGTTTTTTAAGAACCCTGCAAATCGGTATGGCGTGCATCATCTTAGGTTTAAGCTTATCGGTGTTTGCCAGTAATGCGCTGTGGTTATCTATCGGTCGCTTTATTATCGGCATTGCCTCGGGTTTAATTAGTACCTCAGCTATGCTTGGCTTGGTCTATACCATTCCTGAACAGCATAAAAATAATGCACCGCAGCTGAGTTCAATCATTACCGTGATTGGTTTTGGTCTTGGCCCATTTATTGGTGGGGTGATTGCCCAATTTTCGGAACAGCCTTTAGTCACCCCTTATATCCCTGTGATCTTTGGGGGGTTGGCGTGTCTAATAGGGTTATTTTTTATTCGCACACCGAATTTTGAGCCGCAGCCTTTTTCAGTGGCACCACATTTGGAATTGCCTGAAAAACGTGATCATTCACGATTTTATATCGCCGGACTGACCGCCTTTTGTGCCTTTGGCTCCTTCAGCTTATTTGCATCACTCGCACCCTCTTTCGTCAAAGATGCAATCCCATGGCATGGCCCTTTGGTCAGTGGTAGTGCCATTGCGAGTATCTTGCTGGTTTCCGCTGTCGTGCAATTTATGGCGAAATCGATTCCTTCTGCAAAATGTGTCAATGCCGGCTTAATGG
Source organism: Acinetobacter sp. YH16056_T (assembly GCF_024605895.1). NCBI lineage: Bacteria > Pseudomonadati > Pseudomonadota > Gammaproteobacteria > Moraxellales > Moraxellaceae > Acinetobacter > Acinetobacter sp. YH16056_T. The sequence goes on from NZ_CP094545.1 coordinate 3,308,142, forward strand.
TGTTAATACTGAGCTATGCGCTCCTTGCCCTGTGTATGACCCAACATTGGAGCGCATTATTTTTTATTAGCGATGTTTTAGTGGGTGTCGGTCATGGTCTGGGGCTTTTAGGCGCATTTGGCTTAGTTCATCAAATGACCAACAATCAAAACCGTGCTGCGGTGATCTCGACCTATTTATTTATTGGATATCTAGGCACCATTATTCCAATTATTGCAGCCGGCTATTTATCTGATCATTTTGGCTTGATGGTCGGTGTTTTAGGTTTTTGTATTGGCGTAGGTTTATTGTGTATCGGCTTATTGTTTTGGCACCGTAGTCTGAACACCAATTAACCACTGAACTTATTCAAGAAGCATCTTGTATTGGGTGCTTCTTAAACCCAAAAGCAATTAAGAAACCCTATAAAAATCAATCAAATTAAATTAAGATCTTGTGTGATGTGATTCAAAAATTTAAAAAAATGCTAAAAATTCAATGTCAAATTAACACTGCGGAAAATCAAATCATCGCCAGCAGCGAATACGGGAATATTCACTATATTTTACCGTTTGAATCCTTACCGCAATTAGAAACCTATGATTTTATCGTTTGGGGCTTTTTACCCATTGCCATGCGCCTAGGCATCCCACTGCATGTAGAAGGACCTATTTCAATACAAACCCTCCACTCCGCACGTGAAGTTTCAACGGTCTGGGCCGCTTGGTTACCTGATTTATATCAACCAGTCATGCTCAGTGCTGCATCGATTATCCAAACACCACCAGCAAACCAACCCACTCAAAATTTAAGCTTTTTTAGCGGTGGGATTGACTCTACTTATAGTACATACAAAGCTTTTCTTGAAAATGGGCAAGACTCTGATTGTCTCACTGTGCATGGAATGGATTATAAATTTGATGACCATGAAAAATTTCAGGCCTTAATGGATCAGACCCATAGTTTTAGAAGCCAAGTTTTTAAGCAAAGTCGCGTGGTAAAAACTGATGCTTACGCGCTGTACAGTAAATATGGCTGTAACCCTAAAGGTTCGCATGTCACACATATCTTTTCGCTGTTTTCCTGCGCTTCGATTTTTGAACATTACCAGCAATATCGAATTTCAGCCGATTACCGTTTAGATCAACAATTATTCGTTCATCCCTATGGCTCAAATACGGCATCAAACCGATTGATGAAGAACCGATCTGGGGTCTTAATCACCCTCGACGATGATGTCACGCGATCACAAAAAACCGCATTTTTAAGCCAATCTGACTTAGATTTACAAACCCTGTCGATCTGTGTGGACTATAGGGCTCGACCAAAAAATTGTGGTCAATGCAGTAAATGTATGCGCACCAAAGCCATGTTTTATGCCACTAGCCCCGAAATTCCCGATATCTTTTTAGATCGTCGCTTTGAAAAACAGTGGTATCAATCCATTCCATTAAGTTCAAAAATTAATCGTGCATTTTTAATTGATATTTTGTCAGCGGTCGAAAAATCATCACAGCAGCAACAATTTCCAGACTATGCAACACTCAAAGTCAAAGTAGAAGCCGCATCGAAAAGAGCAGCGATTAATCCTTTTTATGGGATGAAAATAAAAGATGTGCTGAGAACGATCATTAAAATTATTTTTGGCTCAAACCCACGCTAAAGCGATGCAAAAAAAGCACGATGTTTTCGAACATCGTGCTTTGGATTGATCTATCCATAGGTGAAATGAGGAGCTCAATCGTTTTATTACTTGCCGATACAGAACGATCCAAAAATCTTTCCAAGCAAATCATCTGCACTGAAATCACCCGTAATTTCACCTAAGGCATTTTGCGCCAAACGTAGAGACTCGGCTACCAACTCACCCGCATGATAAACCACCAACTGCTCACGTGCTTCTGCAAGATAGCGCTGAGTGCGCTTCATTGCGTCTAAATGACGTGTTCGAGCAATAAAGGTATCTTCTTCTGGTTGAAAGCCTGCATGCGCTGTAATCGCATCAATAAGCGCTTGAACGCCAGTTTCTTGTTTAGCCGAAACACGAATATGTCGAAAACCGTTTAAATCGGTCATTTCCGCGGTAGATCCCGTCAAATCGCATTTATTACCAATCAGCATCAAACGCTTCGGTTCAATATGATCGGCAAAGTACGCTTGAGCCAATTGCAGTGGATCTTCGCCCTGACTTAAGTCATAGACCAAAAGTAACAAGTCAGCTTGCTCAATTTCTTTAATTGCGCGGCGAATCCCTTCTTTTTCGACGATATCACCTGTTTCACGTAAACCTGCGGTATCGGTCAAGGTAATCGGCAAACCATTGAGGCTGATTTTTTCATGTAAAACATCACGCGTCGTACCAGCAATATCCGTCACAATCGCACGTTCCACACCCGCCAAAGCATTGAGTAGAGATGACTTACCTGCATTGGGTTTACCGGCAATCACCACTTGTAAACCTTCACGTAGTAACTGACCTTGACGAGCAGACTGCTGTACAGCATGGACCGAGCTTGCCACTTCATCTAATAAACCCAAAATCTTACCATCCGCCAAAAAGTCGATTTCTTCTTCAGGAAAATCAATCGCTGCTTCCACATGCAAACGCAAATGGATAAGTTTTTCTAGCACCGTATTGACCTTGCTCGAAAAGGCACCTTGTAATGAACGTACCGCAGAACGTGCCGCAGCTTGTGAGGTGGCATCAATCAGGTCGGCAATCGCCTCGGCTTGCACCAAGTCCATTTTGCCATTTTCAAAGGCGCGCATTGAAAATTCGCCCGCTTTCGCAGCAATAGCACCCAATTCAAGTAACCGTGCCAATAATGCATTTTGAATAACAGGGCCGCCATGACCTTGAAGCTCCACCACATCTTCACCCGTAAAAGAGTGCGGATTTGGAAAGCAAATCACCAAACCTTCATCCATGATTTCATTCGATGCATCATAAAACTTACGGAAACCAGCAAAACGTGCTTGTGGTAAGGATTGCTGCGTTAATGCTTCTGCAATGGCATAAGATTTGGGACCAGACAGGCGAATCACGCCGACACCACCACGACCCGGCGGTGTGGCAATTGCTGCGATGGTGGTTCGGTTTAACATAAAATTCACCTAAAAATTTTCAAACGACAGATAAAGAAAAATCCGCCTAAGATTACCATCTTAAGCGGATTTATTCAGCCCATCAGCAATGCTTAGTTTGCTGAGTCAGCCGCTTCACGTTTTAAACGGTCTTTTTCAACAGATTTGTTAATCAAACCTTGTTGAAGAATAGTAATACTGTTGTTACAGATCCAGTAAAGCACAAGGCCTGCAGGGAAGAACAACATAAATACCGTAAAGATCACTGGCATGATTTTGAAGACTTTCGCCTGCATTGGATCAGCCGGTTGTGGGTTCAAACTTTGCTGAATGAACATGGTCAAGCCCATTAATAGCGGCAAAATAAACCATGGATCCATCGCAGATAAATCTTGAATCCAACCTAACCATGGCGCATGACGTAGTTCAACAGACTCCATCAATACCCAGTACAAAGCAAGGAAGATCGGCATTTGGAGCAATAACGGCAAGCAACCTGATAGTGGGTTCACTTGTTCACGTTTATACAATGCCATCATTTCTTGCGAGAAGCGCATACGGTCTTCACCGAACTCTTCTTTCATGCGTTGCATTTCAGGTGCAATCACACGCATTTTCGCCATAGAGCGGTAGCTCTTCGACGACAATGGCCACAAGATCAGTTTCACCAGAATCGTCAATAGAATAATTGACCAACCCCAGTTACCCACTAAACCGTGGAAAAACTCAAGACCGACGAATAATAATTTCGCAATAGGCCATAACCAACCGTAGTCTACAGTTTGGTTTAAACCAACCGCCAATTCTTTCAATTCAGATTGGATTTTTGGACCTGAATAGAACGTTGCATCTACTTCTGCCACAGTTCCTGCAGGAACATTGATTGCAGGCGATGTGAACTGAATAATGTTCATATCATCAGTAGATTTACGTGACTCAAGTTTCGCAGCATACGGTTGACCATTGGCTTGCGTTAATTTGATCTGTCCAGGAATCCACGCACTCACGAAGTAATGCTGAACCATTGCAACCCAACCGCCAGTTGCTTCAACATTCAATTTTTCTTCATTGAAGTTAGCAAATTTAAGCTTATTGTAATGTTCTTCAGGCGAACCCCACGCACCACCAAGGAATGTACCTAAAGTGAAAATACCTTGATCAGATTTACCTGGATCTTCAGAGTTGTCGCGTTTAAGCTGACCAAACATCTGACCTTGCCAGTTCTGAGCACTGCGGTTCACGATTTTATGATTCACGACAACAGGGTATTCACCTTCAGTGAAGTTAAAGGTTTTAATAACCTCTACTCCATCTGCTGTTTTATAAACCATTGGTACTGACAAAACTTTTGCTGTTAGGCCATCTTTACCCTTCACAGCTTTTGCGTCATTCAACGTATATGAAGATTTTTCAATCTCATAGGTTGGACGTCCTTTCGGATTGCTGTCAGGGCCATTAAGACCAATTAAGCCAGACTGAGCAACATAAGTACGTTTTGCATCGCTTTCAAGCATTACAAATGGTTCGTCGCTGTCTTTATTTTTGTCATGATTGAGTAATTCAATACGAACAATATCGCCACCCTTTGGATTAATCCAAAGATGGTAAAGGTCAGTTTGTACTGAAATTAACTGTTGACTAACAGGTGCAGTGGCATCTGTTGTTTGTTGTGTAGCAGCATTATTTGCTTGCGGCACATCAGTAGCAGCCGTAGCTGTCTGGCCATTTGGCAAATCGGCAGATACTTCATGCGTTACCACCGCAGCATTTTGCTGAGGTTTTTGTTCCGCATGTCCATAATCTTTCTGCCAAGCCAAAATGAGCAAATATGCGACAACAAACATGGCCCCTAGAATTGCAATCCTGGCCCATTGTTGCATAGGTATTACCCCAAGTGGTTAGAGTGATTTTGGTTCAATAAACGTTCACGAAAGGGTACAGCAACGTGACGCGTTTGAGAATCTATTTGCTGAAATGAAATAAAACGAATTGCTTTTGATGGAACAGGATCATAGCCTGAACCGCCCCAAGGATGACAACGGCAAATACGCTGAACAGCTAGACACACTCCACGTACAGCACCATGTTGATGGACTGCTTCCAAAGAATATTGAGAACATGTTGGAATATAACGACAGCGTGGTCCCAATAAAGGACTAATCGCAATCTGATAGAAACGAATGAGCCAATGCAGTAAACGAACCATTGGTCATCTCTACGCTTGTGGGGAGGTAGCTATTTTTTTATGCTTATTTGCAAGGCGCTGCAATTTTTGCCAAGCAAATTGTAATTGCTGATGCAACTCTGCATTCGGTACCGCCTCTATGCCCATTTTTGGCATAACGACAATATCTAATACATTAGACTGCTGTTGATGCAGGCGAAAACTTTCGCGTGCAAGTCGTTTTACTCGATTTCTTTCATGTGCGCGGCGCACTTTTTTCTTAGCAACAACAATACCCAAACGGCTATTCGGCTGTTCGGAGATTTTTGCTAGAAATAAGAAATGGGGTTGATGCACTTTAAAAAGCGCACCATCGAACACACTTTTATAATCGGCAGCACAGTGTATTCGCACATCTGTGCTAAAGCCGTAAAGTGTTGTCATAACACCCAAGTCTTGACAGTCTTAACTGAAATTAAACAGTTAAGCTGTGACGACCTTTTGCACGACGACGCGCTAATACTTGACGGCCAGCTTTAGTAGCCATGCGAGCACGGAAACCATGAACGCGTTTACGTTTCAACTCAGAAGGTTGGAAAGTACGTTTCATATCGAAACTCCAAAAATGATCTTTCAGTAAAGGTTCGCGATTTTAGTGCTCATTGCTTGAGCTGTCAATGAAAAACACGCTTTCTTTCAAAATCTAGGCTGTGATATATCAAGATAATATAAGGATTAGAAATCAGTCAGAAAGTTTTAAATTAAAATATTCACAAACTAAATCATTGTATATGTTAATTATTTAAGTTATCTTCAAGTTTACTCACAGATTTATCCACAATCTCGAATTTGTGAATTGGTTTTTATGAATTTAAATTTGAATTTAAACCAACCATCAAGTTATCCCCAGAATGGGTCGATCTTATAAATAAATTCAAATTTTAAAATTTAAATTTATTACTATTAGTGTTGATGTTTTCTGTGGAAAACGTATTTTTAGATTTAAAAAACAAATGGTTACATTGTGGATAATGATGTTTTTATAATTTTGATAGTTTGTGGATAACTTTGTGCTACAATTTATCCACAGCTTGCGGATAAACTTATCCACACGTGATTTAAATTTAAATTTAAACTCAATTTGCGTTTTTTTGATCGATTTCGACTGATTTGTTCATGACAGATGTGGATAAGATGGTTAGAATGGCTGCCCGCTTAGGCGGGGTTGAATTATTTTTTTACGTACAATGGACTGAAATAGGGGTTTCAC
>NZ_CP094546.1:0-98709 GCF_024605895.1 Acinetobacter sp. YH16056_T
TTTCTGGTGGGGTTCAGTTTTCCTGATTAACGTCCCAATCATGCTGGTTGTCGCACCAATGTGCTATTTCTTATTGTCCCGAAAAGAAGCTATAACCCCTGGACATTGGGCATTTGGTCAAGCGCTATTGCTGATTGTCGGTTTGATTTCGTTTGTATATGCACTAAAAGCAGGCTTAGGCGGTAAACAGTCGTTGTTGATTGTCTTGCCTTTGGTCGTTTTATCTATCGGCTTATTAACCATATTTGTACGCAAACAGCTGAATTCTCCTCAGCCGATGCTAGATCTTTCGCTATTTTCACGTCCTGCTATTTTAGCCGGCATTATTATGGCAATGGTTGCTGCAGGCGCTTTGGCAGGGGTTGAGTTAACTTTGGCAATGGAGCTGCAATATGTCATTCGTTTAACACCGCTGCAAGCCGGTCTTTTTATGGTTCCGATTATGGTTGCGGCCGCTATTGGCGGGCCTATTGCTGGTTTTTTATCCAATAAATTTGGACTCCGTCTGGTTGCGACCATGTCATTAATATTGGCAGCAATTGCGTTGGTCAGTTTGAGTTATTCAGATTTTCATCATCCGGGAATCATCGTTCCCTTTATTTTAGCTTCGATTGGATTAACACTGAGTATTGGTTTAACAGCTTCATCCATTGCGATCATGGGCTCAGTACCTGCAGAAAAGGGCGGTGCGGCAGGTTCACTTGAAAGTACAGGTTATGAACTGGGTACAGGACTAGGTATTACTTTATTTGGTGTTTTCATGGCCTATATATTTGGCAGTCATCTTCAAGTGCCGTCAGATTTAACTGCTGTTTTAGCAGAAAAAGCCAGACTTTCGATTGGTGATACCTATTTAGTGGCGAGCCAGTTACCCGTTGAACAAGGTACAGCATTGATTAACGCAGGTAAAATTGCCTTCAGTTCAGCTCATGTTAATTTATTATTAACAGCAGGGATTATCATCGGGATACTCTCCATTGTGGTATTTTTTATGCTAGCTAAATATCGAGATGAGAATTCATTGTGATGAAATTTATTTGAGGATCATCAAACAGAATGGTTAAGTTCAGACATCAATTTATCTTAAATTTATGGTTTAAATTAAGCCGTATTAATCTGAACTTAACACATTATAAATGAGTTGATGTCTTACGATTTAGTTGAATAGTAAAACAGCTGCCACCTAAGTTTTTGGATTTAGAATAATAAATATGACCTTGGTGTGCTTCAATAATTGCATCAATCACTGCCAAGCCTAATCCAGTACCGCCATCTAGACATGATCTAGAGTCTTCCAGTCGATAGAAGGGTTTGAACAGGTGTTTAAGATGCGATTCATCAATACCAGGACCTTCATCTTCAAACGTCAATACCCAATGTTCTGCTGTGGTTACAGATGTAATATTTATTTTTCCAGCATTCGAATATCTTAGAAAGTTAGAGAACAATGCAATAAAGACCTGTTCCATCCTTCTTATATCAACGCAAACCAATTTATCCGTCAAATTTAAAACAATAGTTAAACCTTTAACATGAAACCGTTCATTAAACATCTGCAGACATTTTTCAATACTATTTTTTAAATTGGTCTTTTCTAGTTCTAATCGTAATTGTTTATTTTCAATAAGTGTCAGTGTCCGTAAATCTTCCACAAGGTAAGATAAGCCTTCGACTTGGTTCAATAAGCTTAGGTGTAAAGCTTTATCGGCAATAAATATACCATCGACAATACCTTGCAAGCGACCTTGTAATATTGTCACAGGTGTTCGTAATTCATGTGCAATTGCAGCATTCCAAACAGTTGAATTCTTAACTGATACTTCAAGTTGGTTTGCCATTTCATTGAAGTTCTCAATAAGAGACTTGATTTCATGTGGAATATCATGATGTGGCTGTTTAATTCTGAGTGCTAAATTGCCTTGTTGAATTTGTTGAATAACATCTGCTAAATCACTAATTGGCTGTGTATAGCGTTTTCCATATTTAAAGGCGAGGATAGTAGAAAGAAAAAAGCCTGTTAATAGCACTAAAAACAGCCAGATAAAGTCAACGGAGGTAACTGAAAATTCATTTGAATTAATAACTTGTGTATTTAGAAAACCTATTTTTATCGCCCAGCTATAAACAAAATAGCCAATCATGAAAGATAACAGCGTAATGCCTAAATTGAATAGGCTCATCATGATAATAAACTGGAAGTTAATTCCAACAGAATTTTTAAAAAAGTTAAATTTCATGATTTTGATCTAAGCGATACCCCACGCCACGGACATTGATTAATAAGCCATTTACATCATTTTCTTCAAGTTTTTTGCGTAATTTGCTGATATGGCTATCTACAGTGCGATCTAAAGCATCACTTTCAGGCATACAGTTTTGGATCAATTCATTACGTGTAAAGACTTTATTCGGTGTTTTTGCCATCAAAAACAGTATCTTATACTCAGTTAACGTAAGGTTGAGCAACTGATTTCTTTGACCATTTGAAATGTAAACTTGATGATGATCTGGATTAATTTCAATATTTCTATAACGAATAATATTAGTTATTTCCATATTTTGGCTTGTACTTCGTCTAAGTACGGCTTGTATTCGTGCAATCACTTCGTTTGGGTTAAATGGCTTAATAATAAAGTCATCAGCACCCATTTTTAGCCCCATGATCTTATTCACTTGATCATCTAAGGCAGTCAGCATAATGACAGGTAAATGACTTGTTTGACGGATGATTTGTAGAATTTCCCAGCCATTTAGTTTGGGTAATTTAATATCAAGGAGAATCAGGTCGATAGAGTTGGCTTTTAGGCACTCTAAAGCTTGTTGTCCATCCAATGCACGGATGACCTGCATGTTTTCATTTTTTATGTATTTTTCAAGAATGTCACCAATATCATAATCATCTTCTACAACGAGAATGACGCTGTTTTCGAAGCTGTGCTGTAGATTTGGATACATATATTTTATCTTAGATGAAGTAGCTATGCATTTTAACATTTAATTGTGTAATGGAGATGATTAGACGAGCAGTCATTTATATTTGTAATTGAGGGGTGACATATAATAAAATTCGTTGCATATCAGTATTAATGAACAAAATGTCAATTATCATTCATTTAACATAATGGCTGTTATACGAAACGAGAGTGTAACTCCAAAATAGAAATGTCCGGTTTCTCCAAAGTAAAAATGTCCGCTTTTAGAATATGCACTTTTGCAATTTCGTTAGCGGACGGTTTGATATGTTGGTGTCTATGTCGGATAAAGAACTTAAACGATTGTCGGTCGTGCAGGAAATCTGCGATCAACGCATAACTCAATCCCAGGCTGCTCAGCTACTTCATATTTCAGAACGTCAGATCAGACGCTTACTGCAGAAATACAAAGCTCAAGGTCCCGCTGCATTAGCCCATGCCGGTCGTGGCCAAATCAGCAATTCCAAACTTCCTGAAGAACTCAGACTCAAGTGCCTCAATATTGTTTCTGACCAACTCCATGGTTTCGGACCCACTTTAGCGCATGAAAAGCTCACCACCGTACATGGATTCGATCTTTCAGTAGAAACCCTGCGTTCCTGGATGATTGCAGCTGACTTATGGATTCCTCGATCCAAGCGCCTGAAACGCCCGTATCAGCCTCGTTACAACCGGGATTGCTTTGGTGAACTGATCCAAATTGATGGCTCATATCATGACTGGTTTGAAGGACGCGCTGCTAAATGCTGTCTGCTGGTGTTTATCGATGATGCTACAGGAAAATTGCAGCATTTACGCTTCTGTGAATCAGAATCAGCCTTTGATTATATGATTTCAACACGCTTGTATGTTGAGCAGCATGGTAAGCCGTTGGCATTTTACAGCGACAAACATTCAGTCTTCAGGGTGAATCAAAGCAGCAAGAAAGACACCAAGATTACCCAGTTTGGACGCGTACTCAGTACCCTGAATATCGATATCATCTTCGCCAATTCACCACAGGCCAAAGGCCGTGTGGAACGTGCCAACAGAACCCTTCAGGACCGTCTGATCAAGGAGATGCGTCTGGAAGGTATCAGCTCGATTGAGCAAGCTAATGCCTGGCTACCCTGCTTCATTGAGCAGTTCAATCAGAAGTTCGCCAAGATGGCTTTTAATCCTAAGGATCTACATCGGCCTATCACTGAAACAGCCGAAGAATTAGATGATATTTTTACTTGGCGTGAACCCCGCAGAGTCACGAATAGCCTGACGATTACTTATGATAAATGCGTATATCTCCTGGAAAACACCGAAGAAAATCAAAGGTTGATCGGTAAGTATCTTGAGTTCCTGGAATACCCGGATGGTACAGTCGCGATTGAATATCAGGGAAGAAAAATCAATTACAGCATCTTCGATAAATTAAGTCAGCTTAACCAGCGAGAGATTGTTGAGAATAAACGTTTAGGTGCAGTTCTCAATCATATTCAACAACAGCATGAAGAATTGGAACAGCAAAACAAACGTAATCGTTCTCAATCTATGCCAAGCAGACGTGCACAGAAGACAGTAATCAAAGAACGAAATCTGAATCCTGTGCTTGACTTGGAATTGTCCATATAGGACATTTCTATTTGGTTATTAGGTAGGACATTTCTACTTAGGAATAACAGAGAGTGTTAGAACCCATTTAAAGTGTCTATATTCTCACCAATAAAAATGTCCGGTTTCTCCGAGGTAAAATATGACTTTTGAACAAAAATAAGCCATTGTTTATTCTTTTTATTTCCAACAAAATTCCAGAACTCATCTACTTCGAGAGATTCATAATGACTTTGCTGAGGCTGAATTTCATAGGTTGATTCAGTTAAAGTACGTAAAACTTTACCGATACTGATGCGCTCAACTTCAGCAATATCTCGTATACCGCTGCCTCTGACCATCAACTGTAATATTTTACGAGTAATACCTGACTTACATCCTAGATAGCTCAGTGCATGATCACCAATAAACTGACGTTTACAGTCTTTGCACTGATAGTTTTGTTTCCCATCTACTTTGATACCATTTTTCTTTATACTATCACTGAGGCAGGTTGGACATTTGATTGCTAGAGTTATTTGCATTTCTCTATTTTATCAAAATCCAATCGGCTTTTTCTTCAGCATACTTTTTGAAACACTACCAAATTTTAAAGTTGTATATCATGAAATTATTAAAAATATTGAGTTTAGTTTGCTTAAGCATAAGTATTGGGGCTTGTGCTGAGCATAGTATGAGTCGAGCAAAAACAAGTACAATTCCACAAGTGAATAACTCAATCATCGATCAGAATGTTCAAGCGCTTTTTAATGAAATCTCAGCTGATGCTGTGTTTGTCACATATGATGGTCAAAATATTAAAAAATATGGCACGCATTTAGACCGAGCAAAAACAGCTTATATTCCTGCATCTACATTTAAAATTGCCAATGCACTAATTGGTTTAGAAAATCATAAAGCAACATCTACAGAAATATTTAAGTGGGATGGAAAGCCACGTTTTTTTAAAGCATGGGACAAAGATTTTACTTTGGGCGAAGCCATGCAAGCATCTACAGTGCCTGTATATCAAGAATTGGCACGTCGTATTGGTCCAAGCTTAATGCAAAGTGAATTGCAACGTATTGGTTATGGCAATATGCAAATAGGCACGGAAGTTGATCAATTTTGGTTGAAAGGGCCTTTGACAATTACACCTATACAAGAAGTAAAGTTTGTGTATGATTTAGCCCAAGGGCAATTGCCTTTTAAACCTGAAGTTCAGCAACAAGTGAAAGAGATGTTGTATGTAGAGCGCAGAGGGGAGAATCGTCTATATGCTAAAAGTGGCTGGGGAATGGCTGTAGACCCGCAAGTGGGTTGGTATGTGGGTTTTGTTGAAAAGGCAGATGGGCAAGTGGTGGCATTTGCTTTAAATATGCAAATGAAAGCTGGTGATGATATTGCTCTACGTAAACAATTGTCTTTAGATGTGCTAGATAAGTTGGGTGTTTTTCATTATTTATAAGAATTAGAAGTTTGAGGTTAATCTATTTTTGGTAGTGTTTCAAAAAGTATGCTGAAGAAAAAGCCGATTGGATTTTGATAAAATAGAGAAATGCAAATAACTCTAGCAATCAAATGTCCAACCTGCCTCAGTGATAGTATAAAGAAAAATGGTATCAAAGTAGATGGGAAACAAAACTATCAGTGCAAAGACTGTAAACGTCAGTTTATTGGTGATCATGCACTGAGCTATCTAGGATGTAAGTCAGGTATTACTCGTAAAATATTACAGTTGATGGTCAGAGGCAGCGGTATACGAGATATTGCTGAAGTTGAGCGCATCAGTATCGGTAAAGTTTTACGTACTTTAACTGAATCAACCTATGAAATTCAGCCTCAGCAAAGTCATTATGAATCTCTCGAAGTAGATGAGTTCTGGAATTTTGTTGGAAATAAAAAGAATAAACAATGGCTTATTTACGCCTATCATCGAGAAACAGGTGAAATTGTTGCTTATGTTTGGGGTAAACGAGATTTAGCTACAGTCTAACAATTGAAGACAAAGCTTAAACAATTAGATATTCACTACACCCGAATTGCAAGTGATCATTGGGACAGTTTCATCACTGCTTTTAAAAATGGTAAGCAAAGTATTGGTAAATTTTTTACTGTAGGTATTGAAGGCAATAATTGCAAAATAAGGCATAGAATTAGGCGTAGCTTCAGAAGAAGCTGTAATTTTTCAAAAAAGCTTGAAAACCATTTTAAAGCTTTTGATTTAGCCTTCTTTTCTTTTACATCAATAATGGCTTCATTTAAAGGCAGCATACTTTTTGAAGCACCACCAAAATTTTATGTTAAGTAGAGACTAAAAATGCCCTTGATTAAGGGCTTACAAGGGCATTTTGTATAAGGTGTATTATGTTAATTTTAGAATTTCTTCATCTCGATAGGTATAGTAGAGTGATATCTCGATAGGTATAGTGTTTTGCAGTTTAGAGGAGATATCGCGATGCATACGCGGAAGGCAATAACGGAGGCGCTTCAAAAACTCGGAGTCCAAACCGGTGACCTCTTGATGGTGCATGCCTCACTTAAAGCGATTGGTCCGGTCGAAGGAGGAGCGGAGACGGTCGTTGCCGCGTTACGCTCCGCGGTTGGGCCGACTGGCACTGTGATGGGATACGCGTCGTGGGACCGATCACCCTACGAGGAGACTCTGAATGGCGCTCGGCTGGATGACGAAGCCCGCCGTACCTGGCTGCCGTTCGATCCCGCAACAGCCGGGACTTACCGTGGGTTCGGCCTGCTGAATCAATTTCTGGTTCAAGCCCCCGGCGCGCGGCGCAGCGCGCACCCCGATGCATCGATGGTCGCGGTTGGTCCGCTGGCTGAAACGCTGACGGAGCCTCACGAACTCGGTCACGCCTTGGGGGAAGGATCGCCCGTCGAGCGGTTCGTTCGCCTTGGCGGGAAGGCCCTGCTGTTGGGTGCGCCGCTAAACTCCGTTACCGCATTGCACTACGCCGAGGCGGTTGCCGATATCCCCAACAAACGGTGGGTGACGTATGAGATGCCGATGCTTGGAAGAGACGGTGAAGTCGCCTGGAAAACGGCATCGGATTACGATTCAAACGGCATTCTCGATTGCTTTGCTATCGAAGGAAAGCCGGATGCGGTTGAAACTATAGCAAATGCTTACGTGAAGCTCGGTCGCCATCGAGAAGGTGTCGTGGGCTTTGCTCAGTGCTACCTGTTCGACGCGCAGGACATCGTGACGTTCGGCGTCACCTATCTTGAGAAGCATTTCGGAACCACTCCGATCGTGCCTCCGCACGAGGCCGTCGAGCGCTCTTGCGAGCCTTCAGGTTAGAGGCCGTCGACAATGATAATCTGGATCAACGGACCTTTCGGCGCCGGAAAGACGACGCTCGCTAAGCGGCTGCGCGATCGGCGTTCCAAATCGCTGATCTTTGACCCCGAGGAAATCGGGTTCGTGGTGAAAGAAACGGTCCCCATGCCAGCGAGCGGAGACTATCAGGATCTCCCCTTGTGGAGGGGACTTACGATCGCGGCGGTCAGGGAGATTCGAAGGAATTACTCGCAGGACATCATCATCCCAATGACGCTCGTGCACCCGGACTATCTGACTGAGATACTCGACGGGGTAAGGCGGATCGACGATCAGCTGCTGCACATCTTTCTGACGCTCAACGAGGACCTATTGCGTCACCGGATCGCGAACCAGACCATGCATCCTGACCCGAATCGAAATGCGGAGATTCGAGAGTGGCGATTAGCGAATGTCGCCCGATGCTTGGCCGCAAGGGAACGGCTTCCATGCACAACCCGTGTTCTCGATAGTGGTGCACACACCAGCGATGAACTCGCAGCGATGGTGCTCGACGGAATCGATGGGCGCACCTGATCGCCTTCGACGCCTGCGCAAAGCGTAGCGCGAGGGTGGCGGGCTCACGACCAAACGCCCAGAGGTCGATCATCGCAGGGATGTTTGGCTTTGTGGTGCGGACGACGGGACTCGAACCCGTACTCTCACAGAGAAGCAGATTTTCGTACCACCTCGACTTTCGCCGCCGTCTGATGACGTTCGTGGTCTGGACTGTCCCTTCGCCATTGCCCGAAGGCTTTAGGCGCCGCCCGTCCAGTCTCTACACCTTCCCCCGAAGGGGCTTGGCTCGGGATTGGCTTAGGGTATTGCCCGTTAGCGTTCCCCGACTTTGAGCGGTTCTACTCCGCGGATTTCCCCGCGGGCACTCCAATTTTAAAGTCTGCTGCGTCTACCGATTTCGCCACGTCCGCCTTTTTTCGCCGTTCCTAGCGCTCGTGCGATGCACCTATGTTGCACCTAGCGCCGAATCGTTCTTCGTCATCCTGAAAAACCACGTCTCCTAAAGCCTTGCATAGCTTATCTTTTCTCCACCACGAACTTTTTTGGGCACTGTTGCAAATAGTCGGTGGTGATAAACTTATCATCCCCTTTTGCTGATGGAGCTGCACATGAACCCATTCAAAGGCCGGCATTTTCAGCGTGACATCATTCTGTGGGCCGTACGCTGGTACTGCAAATACGGCATCAGTTACCGTGAGCTGCAGGAGATGCTGGCTGAACGCGGAGTGAATGTCGATCACTCCACGATTTACCGCTGGGTTCAGCGTTATGCGCCTGAAATGGAAAAACGGCTGCGCTGGTACTGGCGTAACCCTTCCGATCTTTGCCCGTGGCACATGGATGAAACCTACGTGAAGGTCAATGGCCGCTGGGCGTATCTGTACCGGGCCGTCGACAGCCGGGGCCGCACTGTCGATTTTTATCTCTCCTCCCGTCGTAACAGCAAAGCTGCATACCGGTTTCTGGGTAAAATCCTCAACAACGTGAAGAAGTGGCAGATCCCACGATTCATCAACACGGATAAAGCGCCCGCCTATGGTCGCGCGCTTGCTCTGCTCAAACGCGAAGGCCGGTGCCCGTCTGACGTTGAACACCGACAGATTAAGTACCGGAACAACGTGATTGAATGCGATCATGGCAAACTGAAACGGATAATCAACGCCACGCTGGGATTTAAATCCATGAAGACGGCTTACGCCACCATCAAAGGTATTGAGGTGATGCGTGCACTACGCAAAGGCCAGGCCTCAGCATTTTATTATGGTGATCCCCTGGGCGAAATGCGCCTGGTAAGCAGAGTTTTTGAAATGTAAGGCCTTTGAATAAGACAAAAGGCTGCCTCATCGCTAACTTTGCAACAGTGCCCTAAATTAAGGCTTATAGGATCGCTTGGTAAGGCTGTGTTAGCTGGATGCTTACTTTCTTTTACCTTAATAACGTATTTTTTTAACGGCAGCATACCTTTTGAAACACCACCAAATTATTTATGTTCCACCAGCACATATACTTCCCTATCGAAAAATCTGATAAGAATTGATTATTTTGATACAAAACCTGAAAACTGGGAGTGCTTATATGGACATATATAATATTTCCGGATAAATATAAAACTACTCCACAAGAAGAAAGGCAGAATTTAATCTCAGTCCGAAGTAACAGTACTCTCAAAGACCAAATGTAAAGAAGCATACTTAAGAAAATAAATTTCAATAATGCATGAGGATGTAATTAGTTTCAGGGTGCTAAGAAAGTGTAGCAACTTGCTACACTTTTTCGCTTTTTTGAATCAGCTGTTTTAAGAAATCTTCTAATTGTAAGAGACTGGCTTCGTCAATTTCCGAGATATTCAGAGAAACCTTAAGCTGTTTTTGATTCAGTTTGATATTCCCCGCAATCTTACCGGCATATTCAATTTTTCTGACCACGGATGTTGTGGTCAGTTTTTCTGGATTCTGACTCAATAGTTTTTCAGCATAAGTAGTAACTTTGCTTTGCTCGAGTTTTTTGTCTTTTAATTTTTCCCAAGCTCCGAGTAAGGCCACTTCGGCTTCAGAGAGTTGTTCAAGATGATCCGATAGAAATTTTTTGAATGCAGTTGCAGCAGTACGGCCTAGCAAGCCTGGTTCCACATCAAGGTCATTTAAAATTGCTTGCGGCAGTTTTTCGTATGCTAAATACTTGTACATATCTTCGCGATTTAAACCCAGTGAATTGGCTAAACGTTGCTTGTTTTTCTTTAATTTCTCATCAAGTGAGTTCAGGCCAATAAAAATCTCATAATCTGTCAGATCCTGACGCTTTAAATTCTCTGCCAGGGTTAACAAAGATGCTTCTACATTATTTGCATCAATTATAATGGCTTCAATCACAGACTTTCCGAGTAATTGATGTGCCCGTAAGCGTCGCTCGCCTGCAATCAGTTCATATTTCAGATTATCCAGTTTACGCACTGTAATGGGCTGCAAAAGGCCGATTTCATTAATAGAATCCGCCAGTTCTTTTAACTGTGACTCTTCAAATATTTTACGCGGCTGGTTTGGACTTCGGCTGATATCCTCAATAGGGACATTACGTCTAAACTCTTTCGGCTCTTTAATATTGTCTTTCTGTGCTTGCTGATGTTTTTCTGTATTCTGTTTCAGTTTCTGAGCTAAAAGCTCTTTGGTGCTTGCCATAATGCTCTCAGGTTTTAATTTTCACTACAATTTCATTGGCAAGGCTTTCAAAAGCCTTACGTACTTTTGAATTTTTTTCTACTTTCAAAAGTGGTTGTTGCAGAATCGCTGCTTGATTGACTTTAGTACTTTGAGGAATTGTGGTTTCTAAAATTTTACCTACCTGTTTCAAGGCTTCATCCCGAATCAGCTTACAGACATTCTGACGTTCATCATGCTTAATTAGTAAAGCGCCTAAAAGCTCTAAATCTGGATTAATACGTTTGATTTTTTCAAGATGATTTAAAAGATCTGTTACCCCATACAATCCATATTGTGATCCTGATTCGATAGGGATAATGACATGTGTTGAAGATGCCAAGGCATTGCTTGTTAATAATTTAAGGCTAGGTGGACAGTCGATCAATATAAAATCATAAAGATCTTTTAATAGTTTTAACTTGATATTTAACTCTTCAGAAGGACGGGGAGCTTCTTCTTTTAGTTGATCTTCAGTTTTTCCTAAATTTAAGGAACCATAAATTAATGATACTTTTTCAAAGTTCGTTTCTTCTTGTAATGCATCTGCCAACAACGAAATATCGCCCACTAGTAATTCTGCTGTAGTGACAGCAATTTCGCTTGGATGTTGGATCCCAATGTGTAAACTTGCGTTTGCTTGAGGATCTAAATCAATGACTAAAACTTTGTAGCCAAGATTGGCAAGTTCTGAGGCTAGGTGTACAACAGTCGTTGTTTTGCCACATCCGCCTTTATGGTTAGCAACAGTAATAATTTTTGCAGACATGCGTGTCAGATGCTTCCTTATTTCAATGTTTAGTAATATAAATAACTTTCATTCATCTTACTATAGTTTTTAAATTTATAAATCCTATTTATTCAGCTGTAAAACAACTTAAAAAATAAATTTTTAACTAAGCTAGCTTAATTAAAAATTAGAATAATTAGTTATTTAGCTAATTAATAATTAGGATCATATTTTTATTATATAAAACAAGTGCTTGTAACTTTAAAAGTGGAAGGTTTGTCACTATAAAGTGGAAGGTTTGTCACTATAAAGTGGAAGGTCTGTCACCGTAAAGTGGAAGGTCTGTCACTATAAAGTGGAAGGTTTGTCACTATAAAGTGGAAGGTCTGTCACTAGGGTGGAAGGTTTGTCACTACTATTTTTATAACTGCTATTTTTATTTAAAAATAATTTAAAAAACAAATATTTAAGCTGTTAATAAAGTCTCATAACTAAGCTTTAAAGGTGGAAAGATTGTCACTGTATCTTCTTAACCTGTGGATAATCTGTTTTTATTGGATATTTCCTGATGATTATATGTGCAGTTATACCTTTTAAATCTAACAAAAAGGTGGAAGCCTTGTCACATCAGGGTTTTTATCTGACTTAACCTAACTAGACCTGAATGAAAAAAGTAAAAATAGACCTTCTGAACTGTAATTTCGAGACTAAAGGTGGAAGGTCTGTCATCATGGGGTGGAAAGATTATAATTAATTCCACTTTAAGTGCAGGAAATCGGCTAAAATGCTTCTTTTTGATGACAAACTTTCCACTTTTAGAATATTGTGGTGAAAGTCTTGAAAGTTTTTCCACTTTTGTATATAAAAACTAAGTTAAATTATAAATATCACGGTTATGACAGAATCTGAACCATTGCAAGAAGAATCGAATTATATTCCTTACTGTATAGGCAACATTCGCCATAATGGCGTTGTCAGTACCAGTAACCGTTTAATTCGCCCAATCGAATTATCAGCCAATGAATATAAGGCACTTTTATATGCAATGGCGGTTGCGAATTATAGTGAGAAAAATAGGGTAGATGGTGAAATTACCGAACAAACTTATATTTATTTGTATAAGGATGATTTGGCAGATTTACTAGGATTAAATAAACGTAATTCAATTAATGTTGCAATAGATCGGATTTATAAAGAGCTTTCATCCCGGGTAGCTCATTTTATTATTGAGGAGCCAGCTGATAATGGTAAGAGAAAGACTAAAAAAGTACATTCTGTCGTTCCCATTATCCGTGAGTTAAGATGGGAAGATGATTCTAAAAATGCGATTCAGATTCGTTTTACCAGTGAGGTGTTGCCGTATTTCACTCAACTGGCTGGGGGTAATTTTACTACCTATCAGCTAAAACATCTTTTTGCCCTAGATTCTGTTGCCAGTATGAGTCTTTATACTTATTTCATTAAAAACGAATTTAAGTACGCCAATCAAAAGAGTTATGAAGTGCCATTACTTTTAGAAAACTTGAAAGCACTGATTGATATTAATGAAACCAAATATGATCGCTGGGTAGATTTTAGACGCTATGTATTAGACAAAATAGTGGCAGAAATTAACGAAAATACAGATCTACAGTTAGAGTATGAAACCGTTAAGAAAGGCCGTCCAATTGTAGGTGTGAATTTTAAACTGCATCATCGGATTGCTGATAAGGCACTGGATGAATTTGCAGTGATTGAAAAAATCTATCTTGATGTTCCATTTGAAGACAATGCATCCGTAAAAGAATTAGGGGCTAAATTCGATATGAATGTACGTTCTTGGTATATTTTTAATAATGATGAAAATTATCAGCAGTTCAAGAAGTGGTTTAAAAAAGTAGGATGCCTCACTGACTCTCAAGCAAATATTGTCATTAATGACACTTTATTCCAAATGGATTTTGCTGAAATTGGTATGGGGTTGAATGACTTTAAACGAAATATGAAGCATAAACTTAAAAGTAATCCGGAATTCGTCCATAGTATTCGTGAAAGACTGAATGATATTTTTGGTAAAGAGTTGATCTAGCGAAAAGTGTAGCAACTTGCTACACTTTTTAGATATATGTTCGTAAAGAATACAAGTGGTAAGGACCTTAGGATAAAAACGACTCTGTTGCATAAAGTGTGAAAATTGAGACTGAACCGTACCGGGTTTGTCGGAGACCAAGCTTTCTGAGAGAATGTCCCGATGAAAAAAGTAAAATATACCCCTGAAATCAGAGAAAGAGCGGTTCAATTATTGATTGAATCCGAGAAAGATTATCCATCGAATTGGGCTGCGATCACCGCTATTGCTCCCTGAGCAGTATACTGCGCAAGGGTTGTACTCCTGAAACACTACGTGTTTGGTATCAAAAATATTTAGATAAACAAAATCCAGTTAAAGTACAGCAGCTTTCAGACCAAGAACGTATCAAACAACTCGAACGCGAAAATAAAGAACTGCAACGCGCCAATGAAATTCTACGTAAAGCAGCCGCTTTTTTCGCCCAGGCGGAGCTCGACCGCCCACACAAATAATGGTGGATTTTATCCATAATAATAAAGAGCTGTACGGAGTCGAGGCGATTTGTAGAATTTTACCGATCGCACCTTCAACCTATTACCGGACTCTAGATCTCTGTGAAAATCCAGAACATCGAGCGAAACGTGCTCTGCATGATTTATATCATGCAGGGCACTGTTGCAAATAGTCGGTGGTGATAAACTTATCATCCCCTTTTGCTGATGGAGCTGCACATGAACCCATTCAAAGGCCGGCATTTTCAGCGTGACATCATTCTGTGGGCCGTACGCTGGTACTGCAAATACGGCATCAGTTACCGTGAGCTGCAGGAGATGCTGGCTGAACGCGGAGTGAATGTCGATCACTCCACGATTTACCGCTGGGTTCAGCGTTATGCGCCTGAAATGGAAAAACGGCTGCGCTGGTACTGGCGTAACCCTTCCGATCTTTGCCCGTGGCACATGGATGAAACCTACGTGAAGGTCAATGGCCGCTGGGCGTATCTGTACCGGGCCGTCGACAGCCGGGGCCGCACTGTCGATTTTTATCTCTCCTCCCGTCGTAACAGCAAAGCTGCATACCGGTTTCTGGGTAAAATCCTCAACAACGTGAAGAAGTGGCAGATCCCACGATTCATCAACACGGATAAAGCGCCCGCCTATGGTCGCGCGCTTGCTCTGCTCAAACGCGAAGGCCGGTGCCCGTCTGACGTTGAACACCGACAGATTAAGTACCGGAACAACGTGATTGAATGCGATCATGGCAAACTGAAACGGATAATCAACGCCACGCTGGGATTTAAATCCATGAAGACGGCTTACGCCACCATCAAAGGTATTGAGGTGATGCGTGCACTACGCAAAGGCCAGGCCTCAGCATTTTATTATGGTGATCCCCTGGGCGAAATGCGCCTGGTAAGCAGAGTTTTTGAAATGTAAGGCCTTTGAATAAGACAAAAGGCTGCCTCATCGCTAACTTTGCAACAGTGCCACATCAAGGCCCGATCCTTGGAGCCCTTGCCCTCCCGCACGATGATCGTGCCGTGATCGAAATCCAGATCCTTGACCCGCAGTTGCAAACCCTCACTGATCCGCATGCCCGTTCCATACAGAAGCTGGGCGAACAAACGATGCTCGCCTTCCAGAAAACCGAGGATGCGAACCACTTCATCCGGGGTCAGCACCACCGGCAAGCGCCGCGACGGCCGAGGTCTTCCGATCTCCTGAAGCCAGGGCAGATCCGTGCACAGCACCTTGCCGTAGAAGAACAGCAAGGCCGCCAATGCCTGACGATGCGTGGAGACCGAAACCTTGCGCTCGTTCGCCAGCCAGGACAGAAATGCCTCGACTTCGCTGCTGCCCAAGGTTGCCGGGTGACGCACACCGTGGAAACGGATGAAGGCACGAACCCAGTGGACATAAGCCTGTTCGGTTGGTAAGCTGTAATGCAAGTAGCGTATGCGCTCACGCAACTGGTCCAGAACCTTGACCGAACGCAGCGGTGGTAACGGCGCAGTGGCGGTTTTCATGGCTTGTTATGACTGTTTTTTTGTACAGTCTATGCCTCGGGCATCCAAGCAGCAAGCGCGTTACGCCGTGGGTCGATGTTTGATGTTATGGAGCAGCAACGATGTTACGCAGCAGGGCAGTCGCCCTAAAACAAAGTTAACTCGAGGGAGAAATCGTGAAGTTATCACTAATGGCTGCCAAGTCGAAGAACGGTATTATCGGTAATGGACCAGATATTCCATGGAGCGCCAAAGGCGAGCAACTTCTATTTAAGGCAATTACATATAATCAATGGCTTTTAGTTGGACGCAAAACTTTTGAGTCAATGGGCGCTCTCCCAAATCGAAAGTATGCAGTTGTAACTCGCTCTAATTTTTCTACGAATGATGAGGGTGTAATGGTTTTCTCCTCAATTCAGGATGCCTTAATAAATTTAGAGGAAATCACGGATCATGTTATCGTTTCTGGTGGTGGTGAAATATACAAAAGCTTGATTTCCAAAGTAGATACTTTGCATATTTCAACAGTCGACATCGAGCGAGATGGAGACATAGTTTTTCCTGAAATCCCAGATACATTCAAGTTGGTATTTGAGCAAGATTTCGAGTCTAACATTAACTATTGTTATCAAATCTGGCAAAAGAGTTAACAAGCGCCTGCAATCTGACCTCCGGTTACTGTCACCTTTTTTTGCGGTGGAGCTGCAAAAAAGGCGCCATTAACCTCCGGCAGTTGAGGCGGGCGTTAGCCATATTATGGAGCCTCATGCTTTTATATAAAATGTGTGACAATCAAAATTATGGGGTTACTTACATGAAGTTTTTATGGCACTGTTGCAAAGTTAGCGATGAGGCAGCCTTTTGTCTTATTCAAAGGCCTTACATTTCAAAAACTCTGCTTACCAGGCGCATTTCGCCCAGGGGATCACCATAATAAAATGCTGAGGCCTGGCCTTTGCGTAGTGCACGCATCACCTCAATACCTTTGATGGTGGCGTAAGCCGTCTTCATGGATTTAAATCCCAGCGTGGCGCCGATTATCCGTTTCAGTTTGCCATGATCGCATTCAATCACGTTGTTCCGGTACTTAATCTGTCGGTGTTCAACGTCAGACGGGCACCGGCCTTCGCGTTTGAGCAGAGCAAGCGCGCGACCATAGGCGGGCGCTTTATCCGTGTTGATGAATCGTGGGATCTGCCACTTCTTCACGTTGTTGAGGATTTTACCCAGAAACCGGTATGCAGCTTTGCTGTTACGACGGGAGGAGAGATAAAAATCGACAGTGCGGCCCCGGCTGTCGACGGCCCGGTACAGATACGCCCAGCGGCCATTGACCTTCACGTAGGTTTCATCCATGTGCCACGGGCAAAGATCGGAAGGGTTACGCCAGTACCAGCGCAGCCGTTTTTCCATTTCAGGCGCATAACGCTGAACCCAGCGGTAAATCGTGGAGTGATCGACATTCACTCCGCGTTCAGCCAGCATCTCCTGCAGCTCACGGTAACTGATGCCGTATTTGCAGTACCAGCGTACGGCCCACAGAATGATGTCACGCTGAAAATGCCGGCCTTTGAATGGGTTCATGTGCAGCTCCATCAGCAAAAGGGGATGATAAGTTTATCACCACCGACTATTTGCAACAGTGCCGAAAATAGCATTGATTTAGAGCTTTATGATCCAAAGCATACTGCAACCAACCAAACACAGGGTTTGAAATTACTGAGCAGTGAAAAACCTAGAACATTAACCAATGTCCCACTTAAAGTAACGACCACTAATATTCCATTAAGACATAGTGCCGCAGTAAGGGCAGCAGAAACCATGCTGATGGCGGATAGTACAACTTCAACCACTTTTTATAATTGTACAACAGGTTTTAATGTGAAAAACGCTGCGGGTACAAAATTTGCGACCACAGCGGCTCACTGTAAGAATTACAAAATTACTGTAGATGACCGCAAGACAACTGGCAATGATAATATTGCACTAACCTTTGTGGGAGACTTCTGGAATGGTAGTCAGGATTTCCAAACCATGAGTTTAGTATCATCTACACATACCTTGAACCCAGAATTTTTCGCCAGTGACAATGTGGTCAAAACTCTAACTGGTCGACGTACACAAGGTAACACACCTGTTGGTACGTATGTCTGTCATTATGGAATGAAAACTGGTTATAGTTGTGGTACGGTTCAGTCGACCGCATTTAAAGCATTTGGTACTGACAATAAATGTGGACCATCAGGGGCAGGTGTGTGTAATGCAACATGGGTAAAAGTTTCAGGTCCAACGTTGGATTGTTGGGGTGGCGATAGTGGTGGTCCAATCTTTATTGGAAGTGTGGCGGCAGGGTTATTATCTACTGCAACTTATCAAGGCACATGGAGTTCTTCCATGAAAGGTCAGGGGTATTGCGGAGGTGCCGCCAAACCTAATGGATATATGACCTATATGTCTACTGATGAACTCTATAAAGAGGGTTACTCATTATTATACGGACAATAACGATGACTAGAATATTTATACTGATGTTCGTCGTTGGACTTTTGAGCGCTTGTCATAAGCCTTCATCAGCCGATCAGTCCAAGATACAAGAATTACAAGTGATGTCCTTTAGTGAGCAGACCTTGGCGCAATTTTCTTGGGAATTAATCGAGGCAACAAATGCTAATAGTGAACGTATAGATTCATTATTTCTGGCTTCAAAACCTGACCAACCTATCACGCTAAAATTTGCAGAAAAGATGCTGTATATTGGGAATTTGTTTTGTAATATAAATTCGATTGGTATTCATTTTAAGGGCAATCATTTATATGCTGAACAACCAATTGTTGCCACAATGATGGGCTGTCCTGATGATATCAACTTACGTGAAAGTACGATGATAGATATTCTGGTGAATGCTCCCACATTATATCTTCAATCTCGTAAGGGGCAGGCACAACTGCTTATAGAAACACAAAAAAAAGAGAAATTGATTTTTAAAGGTGTTCAAGTCAACAAGTAGTCTAAATTCTTGCAGTACACTGATGAAAATCATAAGGTAAAGTTAGATATGAGGAAGCCCAATCATTTAGTTGGGCTTCTTTGTTTAAATATAATTTTAAGAGCCGGTAACTTATTTTCTGTAAGTTCCCTTTTACTATTTTTCTTTTGAGTATTTTATTAATCTAATTCTTTTACGCACTCAATAAGTATTACCACTATACCAACTCTTAGAAAGAGCTTTGAATTCCCTATTTAACATAATGGTGGTTATACGAAGTACACTTGTATATTAAGTTAAATATCAAGTACTTAAAAATTTAGCCATGACTAAGAAAAAGCAAAAAATCGGCTTTTGTAATAAGTTGGTGAGTTTTTAAGCAGATCTGTAATATTTTGCCAGTAAATTTGATTAAAAAACGATCAATTTGGCAATCAGTGCCCATTTCATCGGCTTTCAGGATCCGAAACTATCCCCAATTACTGTGGATGAAATTTAGGCTATTTTGTACGCTTTGGCTCACATAAAACTCGGCCCTTTGCGGCTATCCAGGATAGGTGAATTTTCCTATGATGAAGTCATAGAGAACAGGATGTTCCAAACAACAA
Organism: Acinetobacter sp. YH16056_T; assembly: GCF_024605895.1. Classification (NCBI taxonomy): domain Bacteria; kingdom Pseudomonadati; phylum Pseudomonadota; class Gammaproteobacteria; order Moraxellales; family Moraxellaceae; genus Acinetobacter; species Acinetobacter sp. YH16056_T. The sequence continues at coordinate 19,465 of NZ_CP094546.1, forward strand.
GAATAAGAAAGATCGCACCAGGAGCGTGAGGTAAGACAGGAGTCATACCTAGCAACCCAATATGAGAAACCCCGGCAGGATGCTGGGGTTTTTTATTGTCTGCATTTAAGGTCTAATCAGTCTTAGCCAATTCATTTTGGTTGATAAGTTTAATCAGCGCATTTTGAACAAACTCATCAAGTTCAATCCCTTTTTCTTTTATGATGGTTTCTATCTTTGCTAGCGTTTCACTTTCTAATTCGAACTCGATTTCTGCTGATGTTTCCATGAGTAAATCATAGTTATTTTCGACTATCTTTTTAAAGGTTTCTTCTAGATCTTTTGTTGATGGAATATTGAAAGATAAGCGTAATGAGCTATTGATAATTTCAATATGGGTATACCCTAAATATTCAGTACTTTTTCCCACAAATCCTAAGTGCTTCATAAAAAACCTTAAATAAATATAGTAGAGAGCTGTCTAAATTAAGCCAGACTCTCTTTTACAAATTTTGGATCAACAATAAATAATCGAATAAGGGATGTTGCTGCTCCTGATGGTCTTCTCGCACCTTGTTCCCATGATTCAAGAGTACGTCTTGATACGCCAAGAATCTTAGCAAACTGATCTTGTGTTAGTTGAGCCTTTCTACGAGCTAACGCTACATCTGTCTCAGTGATTACGGTTCTTTTCGCTGCATTACTAGTAAGCATATCGTCGATGCCTTGTAATATTTCAGCTTCAATATCCCTAGTTGCTTCAAAAGCCTCAAGTTCTTTTTCAGTCATTAAACGAGTCATTTAGTTTCTCCACTAATGCTTGAAGAGTCTTCTTACTAAGCTGTACAGTTTGCTTTTTACTGTACAAGGTTAATAACCAAATCTCTCCATTTGCTAAACGATTAAAGTAGATGACTCTGACACCACCACTTTTACCTCTACCACCGCTAGTCCATCTAATCTTACGAATACCACCTGCATTAGGCTCTACATCTCCTGCTTCAGGATTTAATGCTAAGAATGTTTTGAATTCCTCATATTCTTCCTGAGTCCAATAAACAAGACAGTATTTAGTAAATAATGGAGTCTCACATATTGTATACATTGATTGCATTCATACTACCTTGTAGTAGTTTATTTTATACTACTTTGTGGTATTTTTAAATGATAATTCTTAGTTCTCAGGATTAAATGCCTATTTAAGTGATGTGCTGAAAAGGTTGCCGACACATAAAGTGACTCAGATTGAAGAATTGCTACCACACCGCTGGAAACCTGAACCGAATTAAAAAATAGGCATGGGGTTCAGCGGACGCTTACGTTCTGTTATTCCTAAGTAGAAATGTCCTACCTAATAACCAAATAGAAATGTCCTATATGGACAATTCCAAGTCAAGCACAGGATTCAGATTTCGTTCTTTGATTACTGTCTTCTGTGCACGTCTGCTTGGCATAGATTGAGAACGATTACGTTTGTTTTGCTGTTCCAATTCTTCATGCTGTTGTTGAATATGATTGAGAACTGCACCTAAACGGGCACTGTTGCAAAGTTAGCGATGAGGCAGCCTTTTGTCTTATTCAAAGGCCTTACATTTCAAAAACTCTGCTTACCAGGCGCATTTCGCCCAGGGGATCACCATAATAAAATGCTGAGGCCTGGCCTTTGCGTAGTGCACGCATCACCTCAATACCTTTGATGGTGGCGTAAGCCGTCTTCATGGATTTAAATCCCAGCGTGGCGTTGATTATCCGTTTCAGTTTGCCATGATCGCATTCAATCACGTTGTTCCGGTACTTAATCTGTCGGTGTTCAACGTCAGACGGGCACCGGCCTTCGCGTTTGAGCAGAGCAAGCGCGCGACCATAGGCGGGCGCTTTATCCGTGTTGATGAATCGTGGGATCTGCCACTTCTTCACGTTGTTGAGGATTTTACCCAGAAACCGGTATGCAGCTTTGCTGTTACGACGGGAGGAGAGATAAAAATCGACAGTGCGGCCCCGGCTGTCGACGGCCCGGTACAGATACGCCCAGCGGCCATTGACCTTCACGTAGGTTTCATCCATGTGCCACGGGCAAAGATCGGAAGGGTTACGCCAGTACCAGCGCAGCCGTTTTTCCATTTCAGGCGCATAACGCTGAACCCAGCGGTAAATCGTGGAGTGATCGACATTCACTCCGCGTTCAGCCAGCATCTCCTGCAGCTCACGGTAACTGATGCCGTATTTGCAGTACCAGCGTACGGCCCACAGAATGATGTCACGCTGAAAATGCCGGCCTTTGAATGGGTTCATGTGCAGCTCCATCAGCAAAAGGGGATGATAAGTTTATCACCACCGACTATTTGCAACAGTGCCTAATTTAGTTCCCACCTAAAAACAAGTGGGGACTTAATCTATGAACATGGATATATATTCAGCAACACCTCCTGTTGCTAAAAAACGCAGAACATACAGCAAAGAATTCAAATTCAGTATTGTCAATGCCTGCAAAAATCCTAATACCTCGATCGCTTCGGTCGCACTGCAACATAGTATTAATGCCAACCTTGTCAGTCGTTGGATCAGGATCTTCAGCCATCATGATGGTGCCGTGCAGGATCCTACTCATGTGAATCCAGCATTTATTGCTTTGCCTTACACTGCTGCAATCAGCCAACCTATTGATGAGAGGATCACGTTGTGTATCACCGTGCCTCATACGAATAATGATATTCAGCTAAAATGGCAGACATCAGAAATACCTGCCTTGGCAGAATTACTCAAGGCACTGGCAACATGATCCGTATCAATGAAATTTGGCTCTCTACCCAGCCCATGGACATGCGTGCAGGTATGGATACGACCATGGCTCAGGTGGTGAGAGCCTTTGGCTACATCAAACCGCATTGCGCCTACCTGTTCTGTAATAAACGTGGTCATCGTATGAAAGTGCTGGTACATGATGGACTGGGCATCTGGCTGTGTGCCAGGCGGCTGGAACAGGGAAAATTCCACTGGGCTCAAGTTCACCAAGGTGAAACCGTGGTCCTCAACCCGGAACAGTTACAGGCATTAATCCAGGGTTTGCCCTGGCAGCGCATTGGACGACAGCAAGTGGTAACAATGCTCTAAACCAAGCTCGGCTATTCTGCTATTCTCCAAACGTTCTATTTCATTCTCTTCATGACCTCAGGCATACTGCGGTCATGAATACGCTGCCTGACTTAAGCCAACTGACCCATGAACAACTGCTGGAATTTACCCGGCAGTTGGCGATGCAGCATCAGTCTCTAGCACAATCAAACCAGCAATTAGATTCTAAAGTTCAACATCTTTCTATTCTCAATCAAAAATACGAGCATGAACTGGCGCTGTTTAAAAAGCACAAATTCGCCCAAAAGAATGAACACTTAACGGCAAAACAAATCCATCTGTGGGATGAAGCGGTTGAAGAAGATATTGCCGCGGTTGATCTAGAACTGGAACGGCTAAATGCAGATAAAACTAATGCAGCGACACAGAAAGCCAAAACCAATAAACCTAAACGTCGACCACTGCCAGATCATCTACACACCATCCGTATTGAGCATGAACCTGCATCAACCCAATGTGCTTGTGGCTGCCAACTCCGTCGTATCGGCGAAGATGTCAGTGAAAAACTGCATTTCAGACCGGCACAGTTCTATAAGGAACAGCATGTGCGTGGTAAATGGGTCTGTGATCAGTGTGACACTCTGACTCAGCAAGCGATGCCCGCCTATGTGATTGATAAAGGCATTGCTTCACCTGAATTGCTCAGCCATGTGCTGGTATCGAAGTATGCCGATCATTTGCCGCTGTACCGTCAATGTCTGATCTATCAGCGGGCGGGAATCGAACTTTCTAGATCAACTTTATCTGACTGGATAGGTCGCTGCGGTGTAGAACTGGAACCTCTGGCCAATGCCTTAAAAGAGGTGGTACTACAACAGCAGGTGCTGCATGCAGATGAAACACCGGTCACCATCATGCGGATGGGTGAGAATAATAAAAAACCGAAGAAAGGTTATGTCTGGGCCTATGCCACTACACAGTACAATCCAGTTCAGGCGGTGATCTATGACTTTCAGGATAGTCGTTCAGGCCAGCATGCTGAAGAGTTCTTGAAAGGCTGGCAGGGCTATCTAGTCTGTGATGATTACAGTGGTTATAAAGCACGCTTTAAATCAGGCGATGTCATTGAGGTGGGCTGCATGGCGCATGCACGTCGTAAATTCCATGAACTGCATGTAACTGGGAAAAGTCAGGTCGCTGAACAGGCATTAGTGCTGATTCAGAAACTGTATGCGATAGAAGCAGAGCTCAGGAAAAAGACCGATGGTACAGCGGAAGACCGCCGCGAATACCGACAACAGCATAGTCAACCAGTGATGCAACAACTATATGAATGGCTCAACCAACATCATCTGACAGTGCCATCGAGTTCTCCCACCGCCAAGGCCATCAATTACACTCTGAAGCGTTGGCCAGCTTTAAGCCGCTATCTGGATGATGGCAATCTACCGATTTGCAATAATTGGGTCGAGGTGCGACACGAAGTCGCTTAATGAAGTTGTTCCCCCTGCGGGAACCACCCGTGTCACCGGGTGAATCTAGAAGGCTGAATAAAGAGCGCCTTCGACAATGTAACGAGGCACCGCAAGGTGCGGGGTATCAATCGTGAGAGGCGTACCCTTCTGGCAGCCATAGCCGGACAAGGGCTAGATAATCGGTATGGTGAACACATGTGAATCTGCGTAACGATCGTCAAGTTGAACGAGCGGAAATGGCTGATACGCTCGAACCAAAACGGTAATGGAGGTGGGAATTGCGTCTTTCGACTACGCATTCGTGACCCATACGCCTCCCGGTCGATAGCAGGCACCTAAGCCGATGTACTTCAGTAAGCGGAACGTGGAAATCCCGTATTACTCCCATTGGGAAAGCAGTTTGCAAAAACTGCCCATGGTGATGCGGGCGAAGGAACGAGGAAAAAGCGAATGCCAGTCTGTAATGGGTTGGATAGAGGTTGAAACATTACCCCACGCGAAAGCGGGCTGACGTCCTTATGGTCTCTCATCACAAGAGAGTGTGTAGAACCCTTTTAATGGAGGGAGAGCAAATGAATGCAGCAGTATCAGCGTGTGCACCTTCCAGCACATCGTGGGACAGCATCGATTGGATTGCTGTACAGCGTCATGTCAGAGGGCTGCAAGCGCGTATTGTGAAGGCGGTACAAGACGGCAGGCATAACAAGGCGAAAGCTTTGCAATGGCTGCTGACTCACTCGTTTAGTGGCAAAGCATTGGCCGTCAAACGAGTGTCTGAAAACAAAGGCAAAAACACGGCTGGGGTCGACAAGGTGACTTGGAATACACCCAAGGCCAAGACCGGTGCGATGATGTCGTTGAAGAGGCGAGGTTACACGCCCCTTCCGCTTCGGAGAGTCCTTATTCCGAAGAAAAATGGCAAGATGAGACCTCTCGGGATACCCACGATGAAATGCCGGGCCATGCAGGCGCTCCATCTGCTGGCTTTGGAACCCATCGCGGAGACCACTGCTGATCGGAACTCTTATGGATTCAGGGCTTTGTTGCACAAAGATTTCATAACTATATGATTTTAAAAGTTTTGATTGTTTTTTGATCCAAAATTAAATTTATTTAAATCAGATGCTTACATATTTATGCAACAAAGCCCTTCGTAGCCTGCTTTTTCTACGGCTTTAATTAAAGTAGCGCGATCAAGTGGTTGATGCGCATAAATGACTGCTTTTTCGGTAGCCAGATTTACATGAGCCGATTCAACACCCTCAACAGATTTTAAAGCTTTTTCCACACGGCCTACACAAGAAGCACATGTCATCCCCTCAATCTCTAATGTTTCACTGTAGTGTGGCGTATCAGTCATTTCGGTACTCATATACGATCTCTATCATTTAGATATGCTGAGTTCTATATGCGAAGATCAGCTCGAACCAAGATTAGGTGGAATTCAGGGATTACTTTTATTTCAAGCAAGTACAGGTTTTATCTGTACGATGAGGAAAATAAGAGAGTAAAAGTGGTAAGGAATTCCCACTGTTACTCTAACAGAGATTAAGCAGGATCAGCTGTAAATCCACGCTCACTGAGAGTGGCAATGACTTGATCCTGACTCACCGTTGTGTTGATTTCAATAATACGGTTTTGTAAATCAATATCGAGTGAGGCATTCGAGTCGAGCTCTTTAATTGCGGTAGTAATGCCGCGTGCACAACCACCACAAGTCATATTAGCGATGTGAAATTTCATATGTTGCTCCTTTTTAACAAAACATTTGTTTAAAACATTAGAACAGTAACTCTAAACTTTCACCATACAACCAGCCTTTTTCTGAATCAGTTACTCGCTGTAACTTGGTCTGTTTACAACCTTACAGTTTTCTTCAGAGTATTCCAAAGAAGAGTGTTCTAATGACTACAGTAAATAACACTAAATATAAAAAAAATGGAAGAATAATTTACTAAGTTATTGTTTTTAAGTTGATCCTTGTTTTATATGGGGGTGATAATAACTTCTGATTACTAGTTTTTACCTTAAATATACCGATTGAAAGATTCATTTAAAGGCTATGAATACATGAGTTTTACAGTTTGGCTAGGTCAGCATGAGTACTTTTCACAAGATTTAAGATCGACCATGAACGTGATTAAGTTATAGGGGATTGATGAAATAGTTTTTATGAATTTCTGGCTTTCTGGGCTGATTTTATCAAATTCATGTCTATGCAAAATTGCGACATATTTCTCGTGCTGGTAGTTATCCAGAGTTTGGTCTGCATCTATCCATAGTGCAGACCTTTTTTTGGTGACAGTTTTTTCTTAGTGATTTTCGATCTGGATGTAGTGATTTCACGTTTGCAGAATATATCTTGGCGGTGATCCATCTAATATTCGTGATTATAAAGAGAGCTAATTCACAGGTTCTACAGATTATGTAGCGACTAACTATATCAAAGTCTATTTGCAGTTGATGGTTGGCGCTTAGTTTATATTTACGCTTAGGTTTCAGTTAAAAAATCAATATTCTGTTGAATCCGTGATTGAATCATCTGTAGGGTAGATTCTCGAATTTGATGGGGATACAGGCGCTGCGCAATTTGACTAAATTGAAGTGCAATTTCACGCATGGTCAAGATGATCTCATCGACTTCTAGAGTAGTCAGATTAGCTTCTGAAGTACCGAGTTTATGTATGTCATTTCGGGAAATATTGAGCGCTTCTCCCATAATGTCCATTTGATGATAACCACCTGGACCCTCGCAGAAGGTCACATCATAGGCTGGAGCCAATTTCCATTGACCATTTTTCTCCATGAGAAATGAAAAGTTCTTAGTATGGTCATCCCGATTATTGAAAAGCACATTAAACACAGCACGTTTAAAAGCATGCAATCTTTCTCGTACATCTTGCGTACACATCAAGGTTGCCCGGAGAAAATTGCGATAGTCTAGGCTACCTGGAACTTTATAGTCTGCTCCTGTATATGCAGCCAAACTCTGCATTGGAATCCGCATACCATTTTGACGATCGAATCGTTTAGAAGCAAAAGCCGTTAAACCATTGGGCAAATTAAAGAAATGGGTATCTGGAGTCTCAATTGCACAAAGTCGCAAACATTCTGCATAGACGGCTTCAATGGCGCAGACTTCAGGATGCTCTTGCTGAGCAGGAAACTTAATCAGCCAGGCTTCATGTTGATCAGAATCTTGAGTCGAAAACTCTAAATTGACAGGATCTCGGTAAACCAACGCTTTTGGTCTGGCACCTTGAGGGGAGCCACCCATGACCAATAAATGCTGTAGAAATTCACCACCTTCACCTTTGAGTACTTCTTGAACTTCCTGGGCCAGTTGTTGTAAAGGGATATTTTCTGAGGTTTGCATGTCAGCAACACAAGGTTCAAAGGAGAGGGCACCCATTGCGTGACTACTAATATAGGTCAGACGCTCCAAAGGTCCAATTCGTGCTGAATTTAAGCCAATTTTTTTGAAATATCGATCCATCAACATCATGCCCCAACCATCTGGTAAAGCGTCATAGACTGGACCTGGGAGTCCCATTTGATGAGTAGGAAAACCTTGTCTGAATGGTAGACCTTTTAAAGGCAGCAAGTAAGAAGAGAGCTCAACACCTTGCTGTATTGCTTCTGGACTATATTCAAAAGCAATGGTGGGTCTACCTGTCGTGGCTGTTGAACTAATCAGCGTTCCCCATAACCATGATTCGCCCCAACCGTTGTAATAAACATTAAGTCTATTGAGCATTATCCCTTCCTCTTAATACGGTGGCGCTTACTTTGACTCTCATAGCGAAGAATGTCATTCACACTGTTAAGCTGAGGTTTAAATAGTTCCTGAAGTTCGTTTAATCGACCCAAGACCATTGCAATACGGACTAAATTTTCAACAGATACATTTCGTCCCGCTTCAAGATTCGAAACTGTATTCACGCCGACACCAGCGCGTGCTGCTACCTCAGCTTGAGACATCTCCAGAAAGAGTCGTTGCTTACGTAAACGCTCACCTAAAAGAGTCACAACTTCTTCTGGTTTAGTGAAATATAAATCCATTAAATTGGGTCTTAAGAATGAATAATTTAATTAAATCACAAAATAATGGAATTAATCTATAGCTATAGTGTGGCTAAGGAGGGCTTTGTTGCACAGCACATCAGAAGGGTAGGTATAGTCCTTGGGTATCGGTTACAGAAAATCATCAGGATGTACTTTGACTGATTGTTGATACGGAGATTTCAGTATTTTCATTTTTCCTAATAGGTCACATTACTTAGAAAGGGTTCTTCGAAAATTAGTTCATACTTTAAAAATCCTATAAATATTGAGGATATTTTCTTAATGCTTTCAATATAGCATGCGGCTATATGTAACTCGAACGGGCTTAATCTGCCTTTCAGTATAAATTTTTTGGGCGTGAGAGGGGAGAGGTGTGAGGGCAAGCAATTTATATCGTGGATACTTCTAAATTACTTATGTAATAGAAGGTGGTAAACATGGATTTAGAGGTAATAACACTAAATATAAAAAAATTGGAAGAATAATTTATTAAATTATTGTTTTTATGTGGTTATTGGTGATGTTATGAATAATAATAACTTTTTTCTTGATGAATTTTACCTAAAAAAATTGATCAGATAATTTTCTTTAAATGTCATGCATACATAAATTTGACAGTTTGAAGGGATCGGTATGTGCATTTTTCACAAGGTTAAAGATCGACCATAAATGTGATAAACGGCAGAGGATCATTGAAAAATGAATGGATTTAAACACTACATGTATGCACGAAAAAAAGTATCGCTGCGGTTCTGCTGACAGGCTGTATTGAGCATTGAATGCAAATGATGTAGTAATTGTCTACAGGCTATAGGACCAGCATGAAGAAGAATGAAATGTAGTTGCCAATTTATAACCTTGGTTGAAAAGCATAGCATTGTTATTCGGAGAAGTGAGGTAAGCCATCCTTCTCTTATTCATTTAAAATGATTCTTACTCAACTGATCTCGACTCATGGGCTGGTTCCAATTAGACGGATAATAACTTCCATCCCCTATCTTTTTCTTACCACATTTCTTGCATTTAATCCCTTCTTTGGAGATTTGATTCAGCATCACTGTTGTCGGTTGAATCAAATCAATGACATAGTTCGTTGGTTCAGGAAAAGCAGAAGAGGCTGCTTTATTGCAAAAGAGAACATTCGGATCAAATGGATTGGATTGCACAAAAGCCATGATACAGCCACAGAGTAATTCACCTGCATGTAATCTGTAACATCCATTCAGGTCATCAGACGAAGATTAATCTGAAATTTAAGCACTAAACACCATAAATCTATGTATGGGCAGACTTTTTTGAGACATATGTTGATAAACATGCGGCAAGTTACATTGCTTAAAAGTCTATCTAAGTTAACGATCTATTCAATTCTGGATAAGTAATCTGAATATTACGATCCTAAATTACCCGAAGAGTATTAAGATTTCTAAGAATCGTGATTGTTGGTTTATTTGGGAAATTAATCAGTGGATTGAAGCAAAGATGATGGCTCATTAAGGATTGTGGGCTTCGACTACTTAAATTTTAGGTATTTTGAATAAAGCATATTTCAAAAATCTTAATTAATGGATTTAAATTACCATAAAAACCTTCAATATTGGCTTGAATCCATTGTTGTTGAGAGTCAATGCGAGACCAATCAATACCATAACCACAATGAGCAATCAGATGCTCAAAGAAAATCCGTTGTGTACGTCCATTACCTTCACGGAATGGGTGTATGACATTAAGCTCACAATACAAGTCGGCAAGTTGAGGAATCAGTTGTTGTGGTGCTAAGCCTTGAAAGTATTTTTTTTCTTGAAGCGGTTTGAGTAGTTTATTGGTTTCAATTTCAATACGGGAAAAATTACAAAAACGGGTGTCACCTTTGGAAATATCGATTTGTCTTAACTTTCCTGCCCAGTCGTATAAGTCGCCAAAGAGCTGCGCATGAATTGATTTTAAGTATTGTAAGTCGTAAGGTGGTTCAGCATATTCAATTAAGTTACTTGCCAATCCAGACAGTTCTAGTTCAGCTTGTTCTAAAATTTGTTCATCACGAATATTGAGTTTGTTCTTTAGGATATTTGTGCCAGGGTAACAATACAGGCTGTCACCCATTTCCCCATATTTATCCATACATGCACCTGACTAAGATTCGGGTTGCGAATACTTCTTATATTTTTGCAAGATTTCAGCTTTACTTTGTTGAGTTGTTTGAGCTGTCGTTGTAATGCCTTCAAGCTTTAGGCTGGCTTGATAGTTTTGCGAACGTGTCGCTTGAATATATTTTCTTTTCTGTTCAGTGGTTCTGAGCATTTCGAAACTCCATTGATGCTACACGTGAAGTAAGTATAGCAGAGAATCTTTTTGATCAATGCTGCATACACAGCATTTCTAAAATGTAATACAACGGTATTGTTTCATGTAATAACAGAAAACTAAAAAAAAGTGGAAGAATTCTTAAAATTTAGACCGTCATAGATAAGCAAACCGTATGTATTTGTTGAGAATTGTAATTTTGAGAAAATTTAGTTGATAAATTAAATGAAGTTTCATATACAAAGATATGCTCATTTTTTAAATCGATAAAAATGTTAAGATTTGACTATTTGGTAAAAAATATAGAAATTTTTATGGGGCAATTTATCATGCCCTTTTGCTTTGACCGAAAAAATGTTCAACTTGAGATAGTAAAAATTAACTCAGAACTACTGAAAATCAAAAAGATTAAACAGAGTCAGAAAGTAGTAGTACAAGCAAAGTTCAAAATAATCTATGTGAAAATTTGGCAAAAAATCTTGCTATTGATGCAAACGGAGCCAGGCTTACGTGTGCATTCTAATTATGTTGCAATCTTACAGTTGATACATAATCTTGATGATTTTATCGAAAAATCACAACAACACTTGTGCTTTGAAAGAAAAGCTCAGAAAGAACTGGATGCTAAATTTTTTGCAAGATTTTTTAAGCTAACAAAGAATTCAATAAAGGATCAACTTTTACCAAATCGTTCTGATCACAATGAATTTAAACAATGCAACGTGATAAAAATATTAAGCGAAAATGAATATGCCAAACATTGAAACACAAGAGCAATTCTTAGATTTAGCAGAAAAATATCAACAAGATTATTGTCTATTACGTGATGATATTGTAAATACACAATTTGTCGATCTATCAGATGATTTGTATAAAGATGTCTACGCTCTATACAAATTAGCACAACAAATTTATAGCTATATATCAGGCTCCAGACAGATCGGTAAGTATTCTTTTTTAGCTGCTGTGAGTTTTTTTGCATGTCCAGATTCTAGTAATACACAAGAGCTGTCATCGCAACGTTATTTGATTCTACAAGCGAGTTTTTTAACATATCGGCAGTATCAAGAATTTGCAAAAATTGATAAAGCTGAGAATAAGCAAAAACATGTTTGTGACCTATTACGCTATGTCTCACGATATGTGCTGGATTCTAATCATGCTGAATTATTTCATGAATGTAGTAAGCTGCTAAATTGTTATGTCACGTACGAACGTAATTTGAAAAAAGAGGATCGTAATCAACTTTTTAATATTAAAGATTTCGAACAAGTACAAGTCATAGAGTATTTATCGGCTCTATTAATAATTTTTAAAAGACTAGATGATCGTCGTGTAGTTCATCGTCAGCGTAAGTCAAAAAAAAGCAAAGTTTTGCAATGGCCGACGAAAAATGAACTCAAAAAATTTCGTGAAATTAAAACGGGTAAGCAAGTAGATATTGGACATAACGCAAAGATTAGTATTTATGATGCCGCTCTTCACAAAGATGAAGAGGGTGAAGTTGATCTATTAGATCCTGAAATGGAGTTTTATTCAGAAGATGAAAAGTCTAAAAATTTAAATTATATACTCAGCGATAATGCGACGCATCTAATGCGGCATCGCCAGCGCCGTCATGCTCCTTTTGTTACAAATCCACATTATTTGGCGCCAGATATACTGAAGCAAATTGTTTATGTGTTGAGAACCGAGTTATCCGGGCACTGGAGGGATGCTGCAATCGCTGCAGCATGTTTATTGTCACTTTTGACGGGATTATCACCCGTCGCACTGATGGATTTTAACGAGCTTATTCAAGATGGAATTTTGATCCAGAATGGTTCAAGTAGACGTCGCGAATATTTACTCAAATTAAATCTTAAAATTACAGAGCAGAAGATTAAGAGCTTAAATCATGTGCGGTGGAATGAAGTGATGACACATCAACTACATTTACCTTCTGCTTGGTTTGACTATATAGAACAAGCATCGAATCCACTAATTTCATCAACACACATTAATACGAAACTTAAGAATTGGCTTGATAATCGGTTTGTAGGTTCGATCACTGTAGAAAAACTGCAGGCTCAATTATATTTTCATATATATTATGAAACATATAATGAATATCTTGCTCATGTAATTGCTGGGCGGGATAGTCAGCATCACATGCCTGGTATCTATTATGGCGGGCTACCGAAAACTCAACTCAGTAGCACATATCTAGCCTTTTTAGAAAAAGCACTTACACCACATTCCACACATTTTACTGAAGACACGGCTGAACTAAAAATATTGCAACAACAATTCAAAGTGCAATCTGCATTATCTATAGGAAGGATAGGGAGCCAACTGGCACTTGAACCCAATTTTGTGAAAGAGCAATTCCATATTTTACATAGACATTGTCACGAAAACATCCAAGAAGATAAGCACATTATTAATCAACTTAATGCATATGCGTGTTGGATGTGGCATATCAGTTTGTTGAGTTTGGCAAGTCGGCCTAAAAAAAACCTGTTGGGGAATTTGGATGATTATTGTGTTGAGCTCAAGCTTTTATATGTGAATGATAAAAAAAATAGTAAAGCAAGAAAAGATGGTCGTTTTATCCCTTTATCTGATTTTTTCATAAAAACACTGCAAAATTACACTGCCTTTTTAGAACAAATTATTGAAGCGTACGGTTCATTTTTTAGACAAGTCTTTGCAAAGAAGAAGATAACTGTAAATGATCTTTTTGGTAAGGTCATTTTTAGTAAAGATATCTTGCCGATAACTGTCAAAGAATGGCAGAGCAGGAAAATTAAGTTAATCCCTTTATCGAGAAAATGGGTGAATTCATATATGCAAGGAGTCTTTCCAAAGAATATGTATTCGAATTGGTTACGTCATTTTGACATGAACTTTTTGATGCATGAGCAGCAAGAGGGTAAACCAGCATTAGCTTTTCACTTAATTCAGGCCCTGTATGGTCATGACCAACGTGACCGAGAGGCTTTTCATCCGCATTCTTCACTTATCCCGAATGTCTATGTACAGCAAGCCCGCCAGCAATTGCAAGATAATGTCAAATCTTTATCGATTAAACACTTAGAGCGAAAATAGTTGTATGCAAAAAATCAAAGAACTAATAAAACCACAACTAGATGATCTATTTGTTGATATTCATAAAATGGTGAAAAAGTCGCTAGATAGACAGCCTTCTCCACCTGAAGTATTGACGAAAGAAATGCAGCAAAAACTTGATCAGCAGATCGCTGAAAAATGGCATGACATTAAAGATAGTGTTGATTGTTTGAGTCAAAAGTTGAGCCGAGACGAACAATCAAAACTGATGCAATTTACTGAAGATGAATTTAATAAAAGAAGGAAGCAATTCAACCAGAATGTAGATAAAAAATCATACAGAATTAAGCTAAATCCACATACTAAACGGATCGTACTGCCTAGAAAAATTGAGAGTACAGAGTCACGGTTAGAACAGGGGCATCTACATATCCATGTACTTAAGGAATTAAGGCAGTATTGGCAAGATTCATTTGAATATTGGAATGAACCAAAGTACTTATGGGGAAATTTATGCTTAAGTTTTATATATATTTCAGGCTGTGCAGATGAACAGCATTTGATTGCTATTCAGAAGCAATTGCAGGAGGCCATTGAGCTTGGTACAGATCTGAATTGTTTTCGGTTATACCATTCGGACTACAAAAAAATCACTAATCCATTGTTACTACATTATCGTGTTGAAAACTCTCAATATGGCAACGATGTAGAACAGGGAAAGTTGTACCAATGGAAACATGTTTTTTTTAACCCATATGCGCAGTTCATTTTGCAATATTTAAAAAAGTTGAAAGCTGCTCAGAAAGAATTTTGTCTGCAACATTCAGTTGAAGATTGTATTTTAGAAAGCTTGAGTAAGATAGGCAGGAAAAAAAGTCTTGGGGATCTGCAATATCAAATTAAACGCCGTGGATTTCGTGCATTTAATGATGTGCAAATGGTACTCGAATTTAATCCAAACCTCAGCATAGATATATTTTTGAGTAATGTGCTTCAGCAAGAGATTAATACTGTTGCTTTAAGGCCATCCGAATTTAGATTGCTGTGGAATAATGATTACAATCAAGTCACAGAACCAGATAATCGCCCTATTCATTTTGAACAAGAGCAGTTACTTCCTGAAGTTCCGACTGTTCAAAGCAAATTACAAACGATTCCGTATGAGTTGATGTTGTTTGGTCAAAAGAAACGTAAAGGTCAAAAAGTTGAGCGTTTAGATAAAAAGAGGAATAAAGAAGAACGCACGCTACGTTTTTGGCAAGAAACTAGAAGGGTGTTAGAGGAGAAGATAGTTGATGCTAATACGGAGGAAAAGTCTTTAATTGATGCTCAACTACGCTTAATTCACTGGTTAATGCATTTAAAAAAACGAGGGCTTCAATTATCAACTATTGAAAGCTACTTAGGATCGTTTGGCAAAGAATTTATATTTGAGATTTGGCTCAATAAATTAGATTTAAAGCAACAATCCATAGATGACTATGAGGATTTATATCGGCAGCTATTGAAATACAGCAGTGAACGTGATGAAAAAGCAGTTCAACGAGATTCGGTGAAAGGAAAAACCTCTCGTAAGATGCACCAAAGCGCAGAATACCGTTTTGGTCGCCTAAAAGATTTTCATCAATTCTGTATAGAGAATTATGATGCTCCAGGGGTATTGGTGTTACAGAATTCAAGTTTTAAGCATTTACAAATTTGCAATGCACGGCTAGTGAGTCCTTTGCTATTTGGCAAATTATTGGAAAAACTAGAAAATTTAAGTCAAGAGCCAACGGCATCAGAGTGGGTCGATCATCTGAGTTGTTTAAAGCTGATGTATTTACTAAGTTATAGAACTGGACTTCGATTAAATGAAGTTCGTTGTCTTAAAATACAAGATATTATTTGCCCAGAGCTACTTTATAAAGAAAAAGAAAATACAGTTTTTAATAATATCACGCTTCATATCCAAGACAATTCATATCGCCGTCTGAAAACGCGAAGTGCGAATCGTCAAATACCATTGAAAATTGCATTGTCAGAACATGAGTTTTTAGTAGTACAACGTTACATACAACATCGTTATGAGCAATATTTGGTTAATCAGCAGGATGATCTACTTTTTAGTGTGAATCATCGTGTATTAACTGATCAATGTATCAGCAAAATTACAGTAGATTTGTTTAGTCAAATATTAGGTATGCATCATGGCTTTAGTTTTCATACATTACGCCACAGTGCTGCTAACTATCTAGCAATAACTTTGCTCGGTTCAAAAGAAATGATCAAGACCTACACAGATTGTCCTTGGGTAAAAGCAAAAAAGATGAGGGATTTATTGTTTGGTATGAAAGCACGTGCTCAAGAAGAGATTATTCAACATAAATGGCAGGTGCTCGCCTCTTGGATGGGGCATAGCAGTATTGAGCAAACGGCTTCAAATTACCTTCATGTTTTGGATTTATTAGCAGTCGATCGAATTTATAATTCGCCGTGTATCATTTCAAAAAAAGTATTAGAACAGTGTTTTAGTCCAGTGAAGTCAAGTACAGACTACATAAACCTAAATCGTTATACTCAGCAGCAGAAATGGTTTAATTCTTATCAGCAAACACAGCCAGTTACGATGGCTGGCCGACAAGAAAAGAAGTTTAGTATAGAGAAGAGTACTCTGACACCTTTTCAACGTTTGATAAGTTTTAGAGAAGGTCGATTAAGCGAAGATACCCAAGCTCAAGAATGGATGCAACGATGTCAATGGATGAGCACTAAATGGATGGATCGCCAAAAATTTAATTTAAAAACGAATTATGTTTATAGTAAGAATTTAGAAGAGAGTTGGTTTGATGAACTTTACGAAAAGGCTAAAAAACTGACTCGTCCAGATGAAATAATTCCTCTCCTTGATTTTCATTATAAAGATGATAGGCAGCAAGATGCACTGAAAGAAAAGAACATGGTTAAGGCGCTTAAAATATTATTATTATTTGGAAAACTGCGTAAGAATTTTCTACATTTTCAATGCCGAATGAAAGGTGATGAGCAACAAATTGTTAATTTTATTACTGGTATAGAGCCAATGTTAGGAGATCATCTGTATTTAGAAAAACAAAACTACCCAGTTAATTTGGATGCTCCTGAGCGAACCGTTAAATTTAGTTTTCAAAGAGTTGTCGGCTCTAACAAAAAAAATGTTACTCCGCTGGTTATATTTAATTTAATGTTAAAAATGATGCAAAAAGATGAACTCTGGATCAAATAGCCTAAGCATGTTAAAGGGGAATTGTTTAGAAATTTCCCTGTTTATAAGTAAACTGCCTTTATGAAAAGCACCATGCTGACTTGGATTAATAAGCGGAATGTAGTATCACAGTTTGATCGCTGGATTTACGAAAATGGTGTGAAGATTAGCGGTATGGTAAATCGATGAGCTAAAGTGTTGTAGTCCAAACTCGATCTGACAATTACCCATTTTTTAGTGTGCCCGTCAGGTTAAATTTGAACTGAATTTTTCTCAGCCCAAATTCATTTCCAATCAAGTTATGTTTCAAGTGGCGTGCGAACACTGCACAATTTAATTCACGGTGCCTAAGACAGGTATCAACTTCGGACCAGCCATTCTAGCTTTGCTAATGATTTCCACCAGCTCATCATAAGTCAGTTCAAACTTATCCTCACTATCAAATACATAGACCATATTCTTGCCTTCATGTTCAGGTGGAGTAGGTGGTACAAATCGTTTCGGGATAAGAATTTGTGCGAGTTGTTCGTCAGTTAATTTAAATAAGTGCATGTTTTTATCCTACTGTTCCTTAAAATGTATTCAAACATACTCAAGGACTAATTCGCACTCTGTTAATGTCTTGTTGCCAAGCGTGTAACTAGAGCCTGAGTCGGTCAGTTCCGACTTGTAGCGGTCAGTCCGTTCTTGAAATATACGCTTTACAGTTTTGTAAGGCGTATAACGACTTATCTCATTGTCGTTTAATCTTGCAAGCACGTTTCTCGCAGCATTCCAATCAGCTTGCACAACTTCCCCATTGAAACGGTGAAAACGATCTCCCTTACGTGTACCTATTAAAAGGCCATGCAAGAAAGAATCACTTTGCGAAGTATATGCAGAATTGACTAGATGCACCGTAGAACCTCTACGGTGAGATATAGAAGTTAGGGCATTAGCTAACAAACCTTTAGCCCATGTATTTAAGCGTCTATTGGTGTTTTTGCCATAGTTGCGTTTACTTTGAATTGGGGATGTTAAATCTTCCGCAACAATCACTTTGGCTTTATCAACCAACTTGTGAGTTGCTGTAAATATTAATGTTTTGAGCTTTGCTTTTTGAGTATCTTGTCGCTTATCTAGTTTTTTTCGACCTAGATTATTTAACTCAATTTTCTGTTTCTTGTGTGGTTTAGCTTTAGCAATCGCTCTGAGCTTGTTTCTGTGCTTGTACTTTTGATTTAAATAATCTGATTCACTTGAGATCAGCTTGCCTAGACCACTCCCATATACATCGCCATCAGAGTCCACAAAAGCTTCTGAGTACCCTTTATCAACACCTACGGTTTCCTGACCACAATCCTGTGTTTCAACTGCATCATAAGTTGAGTGAACTTCAACATTACCGTTTTTTAGAATGATTCTAAGTGTGCCTTGTGGCGCAAAATCAACAGTCGTATTTAATGGGATTTTAATGGTTTGTCGAGGGATTAGGCTTGGTACTTTAAGCCAACATTGACCATTTAACTCAAAGGTTTTACACATATCCGCACGAACAATAATTTGATTATGTGTGTGATTAACACCATGCTTAAAGTGATTACGCATTTGACGATGGAGGAAATTATCAGTCATCCATTCATCTTTTTTAAGCAAGGTGTATAGTCTTTTTTGTTCATTATTACAGGAGGTGCGTTTTCGGATCGCCTGCTTTACTTTGTCTTTTGATGCTTCTCGATAGGCTTTAATATCACCTATGCAATCACGTAGCGTTTCTTTCCACGCATTTGCAGAAACACCAAAGTCACGACTTTCTTTCATCCACGCATCACGAATAGCTCTGTCACTGATATTCAAACCTGAAATAGCACCATATTTAGCCCACACCTCGCTACGAATACGACCAAGTAAAACAGCTTGTTTCTCAAGCTGTTTGTACTTTTGCACATTCAAGTTTTTACAATGGTGGATGCGTGTTAATTTCACAAAGTCATGCCTAGGTTAAGGGATTGGATAATCAATAGATATGGATGCTAATATACCAAGACACTCACCTAAAATACAAAAGATAATCATTTAAATCTCTAATAAATACCCACCTTGCCACTACTGAATCGACATAGACAAAATGAGAACTTATGCAAATATTTGTCTATATTTTTAGTTATAGTTAATTACTCTCGTAAAACAGCTGACGAAGTCCGAGATAGAATCATTGCGTCAAAACAAACGTGATGCTTATGCACTTATGATGAAAATGAATTAATTATTATTTAATTAAGTTAAAAGACTGCTATATAGCGGTCTTTTTTGTTTTTGAGCTCTACAAATTTTAATGAGTACATATAGTTACTTTTATAAAAATGATAATAAAGGGTAGAGGAGGTCATCTAAGAATTTAAAGCACAAGACTTATTTAACATTGATGACAGAAAAAGTGAGTTGTTGGGAACTTAAAGAAGAGGTGGTACTTATAATGGTTACTAAAATACAAATACTTAAAATATTAAATATATAAAACAATATATTACAAATATATATGATGCGTAGTGTACGCATCATACATAAAGCGTTCTATTTTGATATAATTGATCCAATCAACCCATTGTTAGGTTTCATTTAAATTCCATGAGTCTTACTGAAATTAAAGTTCGCCAAGCTCATTGTAAGGAAAAAACCAGTTTTTTATCCGATGAAGATGGGCTTAGCCTGAAGATTGAGCCGAGTGGAAGAAAATCTTGGTGCTATCGCTATACAGATCCACAAACTAAAAAACGTCGACGCATTCAGTTAGGTCGTTATCCTGATTTATCGCTGAAAAAGGCACGACAAGTCAGAGATGACTTTAAAGACAATGATTTCTGTTTTGAACAAGATACTGCCTCTAATGTCATCACCTTTGGTAAGGTCGGGGAGGAGTGGTTACAGTTCAAACTGAAAAATGCCTTCAACGATCTACCCCGCTGTGGTGTACTACAGTTAGCAGAAAGATGCTTACAGCAAGATATTTATCCAGACCTTCAGGATCTACCTTTTCAAAACATCAAGCGTTATGACCTGGTTTCAGTAATCAAAAAAATAGAGGGACGCCAAGTAAAAGAACCTGTCAAGAAAGCTTGTAGTTATTTGAACCAAATTTATGACTACGCTGTAGCGATGGGTTATTGTGAATTCAACATCGCGCATGGTTTAAATAAAATCGCCATTAACAGTAAAATCAAGAAAAATTATCCGTATTTGAAAGCGGAGGATATATCTGATTTTAAGTATAAATTACAAAAATTGGATGCCCATCCGATTATTAAAAAAGCACTGCTGTTCAAATTACATACTGGCGTGCGAGGGGCTGAATTGTTATTGGCTGAGCCTCATCATTTTGATTTAAATGAAAAAGTCTGGAAAATACCTGCCTTGCATATTAAACAGTTTCGACGAAAAGTCATATTAGGCCATGAGATTCCCGACTTCTTAGTTCCACTTTCAGATCAGGCTTTAGATATTTTAAAAGACGTCATGCAATGGTCATACGGTGAAAAGTACATTTTTGCTAGCCCACGGAAACATAATCAACCGATTCATTTTAATACATTAAATATGGCTATACGTAAGATGGGCTATGGAAAACATCAATTATCCTCTCATGGACTACGTTCCACTTTTAGTACCATTTTGAATGACTCAGGTTTGTTCCAGGATAACTGGATTGAGGCACAACTTTCACATATTGATAAGAACCGTACCCGTGCCAGCTATAATCACGCTGACTATTTAGCCCAGCGGACTGAAATGATGCAGTGGTGGGGTGATTATTTAAGTACTGCTAAGTGAAAATCGTACTTTTATACATAGACTTAAAACATTATGGGGTTTCAAATGGATAGTAAACAATATACTTGCCGTGTTACATGGTCAGCAGAATATAATGAGTATGTTGGGTTGTTCGAACCACAAGCACTAGCCATTTGTTGTAATTCAGCTTTAAGCGCCCTTAATTCTTTCATGCGTTTATTCACTAGTGCAAGTTGCTGATCAATTAATGCATTAACGCTAGAGCAGCTTTCTTCTGGCTTATTTTTTAATTCGATAAGACGTTTAATATCATTGAGTGATATATCTAGGCTGCGACAATGCTTTACGAATTCCAATTGTTTAAGTGCTTTGCTATCATACAGCCTGAAATTACCTTCTGAACGATTTGGATTTAACAGTAATCCTTCTCTTTCATAATATCTAATCGTTTGTATTGAACAGCCCGATTTTTTTGACAATTCGCCTATTTTCATCAATTTCCCCCAGACATTTGACTCTATAGTTACTATAGAGTCTATAGTATAAGTATGCAACGAAAAGGATATATAAAAAATGACTGAGAAATATTTAAACAATACGAATATCGTTAATTTTGAACACAAAGATATCCAATCCTTGATCGATCAACGTAGGTGGAAAAACTTGGATAACTTCAACAAAATTGGTGCCGCTTATCAGTTTGTAAAAGATGATTTTTGTGGTTATGGTGTTGCAACAAAGTGCTTTTCATCACCAGATACAGATTGGCGTGGAGAAAATACCTATATTCAAAAAGAAGGTATTCATGATGACTTTGGGCTTTATGATTCCCCTGATGAGTTCTATCTCGAAAAAGGGACTAACTTGTCGGGGTTCAAACGCTGGATATATCAACGCTTGATACGTCACTTGATTAATATGAATGTATCAAAACTAAGAAATAGAAAAGTACTAGAGGTACAAAATGCACAACCATAATCATAGTCATCAACATGGTAAAGATGACCGTATTGGTTGGGCATTTTTCCTTAATGTGACATTCACTATTATCGAATTTATAGGTGGTTGGCTCACTAACAGTACGGCGATAATGGCAGATGCAGTTCACGATCTTGGTGATAGTCTTTCAATAGGTTTTGCGTGGATTTTAAGTCGTTTTTCAGATAAAGAAGCATCAGATAAGTTTAGTTATGGTTATCGTAGACTTACTCTCTTTGGCGCATTGATAAACAGTATTGTTTTAATCATTGGCTCAATTTGGATTTTATTTGAAGCAATTCCAAAGCTGTCCAATCCTGAAATGCCTGTAGTCGAGGGGATGTTAGGGCTAGCGATACTCGGCGTTGCCGTTAACGGATATGCTGTATTAAAATTAAAAGCGGGTGAAACATTAAATGAGAAAGTGCTGACATGGCACCTTCTTGAAGATGTACTTGGATGGGTTGCCGTTCTTATAGTCTCTATCGTACTGTTGTTCGCTGAACTGCCGATATTAGATCCCCTTTTATCAATAGGGTTCACGCTGTTCATCTTGTTTAATGTTTTCAAAAACCTGAAATCAACACTCGTTTTATTTCTTCAAGCTGCACCCGATAAAGAGACTCAAAAGCGTATTAAACTATCACTAATGGAATTTCCTGAAGTTAATGGTATCCACCACATGCACTTTTGGTCACTAGATGGTGAAAGTCACGTTTTAACAGCGCACCTTGAGCTGAGTGACAACTTTGACGTTAAAGAATTAATTAGGCTTAAACAAGAAGTTGCAGCTAAATTATCTTCCTATCATTTATCGCATACAACGATAGAGTTTGAGTTTTTAAATGAAAATTGTCGGGATGAAGCGCAGTAAGCTTTATCAATAAAATGTTGGGCATACAATATTAAAAGCAGCTTAATTAGGCATAACCTAGTAATTAAGCTGCTTTTTTTGATTTTAAATTTCGTCGGATTGCTGTTTGCTACTCTCAGAGCCATGCGCCCATTGATATAAAATAGGCAATACAAACAAAGTTAAAATTGTAGAAGATACAATACCGCCGATAACAACTGTTGCTAGTGGTCGTTGTACTTCTGCACCAATTCCAGTGTTTAACGCCATTGGAATAAAACCTAAACTTGCGACCAGTGCCGTCATTAAAATAGGTCTTAAACGAATGATGTGCTGAGTTTCCATCATTGTCTTGGCTTGATGCGGATCAGTCTAAAGCATTCTCAGGAATAGAGGAGCTCGTTGCTGATGTTGTCGCTGATATGATTAGCAATAATGAAAAAGTTCCTACACCACTCTCCGGGAAAATATAGTAGGCAGTTTGTTGTCCTTGTTCTCAGTGGTTCAACAAAAACTAGCCCTCGAAGCCGCAGAACGTGGCGTGGACATAAATTGTTTAGTATCAGTAAAAAGAGCGATGTAATTTTAGTACGAGTGAGTGATAGAGCAGGAACCTATGCTTCATATATTCAGTAAATGGTATGTTTTTGAATTAATAGGTATTTTTAAATAAAGCTTTCTTTGATTTAGTGCTTTTTATTTAATAAATTAATTTTAAAAACAACTTAGGCTAATTGATAAACACTATCTGGAAAGATTAAAAGAAAATATTTTTTAATTTCTGCTAATTCATTTAAGGCAGGTTCCCTTTCAAGCAGTTGAAATGTCCAAATAAGTACAGCCTGATGATTATCATAGCAAGTATTTACTCCAAGAAAATTAGCCATTCCATAACTTCTATTGATGTTCATTTCTTTAATTAATTGATTTCCTAAGTCACGAGCTTGCTGGCTGATCAATAACTCATTTGGTAACACGGCGGTCATCTCCACAAAATAATCTAATGCAGGTTCAATCCTTATATTTAAAAAGTTATAATTTAGTTGAAATGGATAAAATATACTTTCTATAAGTTGTAATAACCTGCTGTAGGTTAATTTTAGCAAAGTATTACTCAGTCAACAACTTCAAATAACCCACAGCAAGTTATTTTTTGTAAATTAATTTAAATATGATTACTTGTAAGTTATCTAGCCTCATGGGCGATAGAAAAATTTTAAAATTAAGTGAAGTGGTGCATGCAACAGGTATCAATCGCAACACGCTCACAAGTATGTATTATGACCGTGCTGTACGTATTGAATTACCAGTCGCCGATAAGTTGTGTAAGTACTTTAACTGTACGATGAATGATTTGTTTGAGTTTAAGGAAGAAGTTGAAGAAAAAGATTAACTTAATACTTCGTTTGATAAGTTTTTCGAAGAAAAAGACTAGCCAATACTTAGTTTGATAAGTTTTTCTCTGCAGATCTAATATTGAATTTTATAAAATATCATTACAAACAGAGGTGGTTCCACTTGTTTGAACAACTAAAAGCGTATTTATAAGTGATATTCCGCTCTAGTTAAGCCACCTTGTTTTGTTGGGGTAGCTGATCATAGTAAAACTCATTTGGTGTCATTTTGTCTAGACTCGAATGAGGTCGTTTCAGATTATAAAACTCAAAATATGCACTCAATTGCTTTTTCGCATCTGTGACACTGCTATAAGCTTTGAGATACACCTCTTCATATTTAACGCTCCGCCATAATCGTTCAACCATCACATTATCTACCCATCGACCTTTACCATCCATACTGATTTGAATGCCATTTGATTTCAATACATCAATAAATGCATCACTGGTGAACTGACTGCCTTGGTCTGTATTCAATATTTCAGGTGATCCATATTTTTCAATCGCTTCATTTAAAGCCGAAATACAAAAATCCACCTCCATACTAATCGATACCCTATGCGCAAGTACCTTGCGGCTATGCCAATCAATCACAGCACATAAATAAACAAAGCCTTTTGCCATAGGGATATACGTTATATCCGTAGACCACACTTGATTACTGCGCTGAATAGCCAATCCTTTGAGCAGATATGGATATTTACGGTGAGCTTGATTAGCCTGGCTTAAATTTGGTTTGCAATATAACGCCTGAATACCCATTTTCTTCATTAAAGTACGTGTATGACGTCGTCCTATATGATGCCCTTGACGTTTCAACAAATCACGCATCATACGACTGCCTGCAAAAGGATATTGCATATGTAATTCATCAATACATCGCATCAGCTTCAGATCTGATGAGCTAACAGGTTTTGGGCGATAATAATAACAACCACGAGAGACTTTCAGTAACTTAGCTTGTTTAGATACTGAAATCTGAAGTGAGTGATCGATTAACTTTTGTGGTTGAAGCGGCCCAGTTTCTTCAACACACCTTCTAAAAAATCAATTTCTAATGCCTGCTCACCGATTTTTGCATGTAACTTTTTAAGATCAATGGGAGGTTCTGATGGAGCTTTTGATTGATCGAAAGCTTGTGAGGAAGCTGAGATCAATTGATTTTTCCAGTCAATAATTTGGTTTTGATGAACATCAAACTCAGAACTCAATTCAGCAAGTGTTTTTTCTGCTTTGATCGCAGCAAGTGCTACCTTAGCCTTAAAGTCGTTTGAATGATTTCTTCTTGGTCTACGTGCCATAAAATACTCCATATATTGATGTTTATAACATCATTTGAGGAGCAGAGTATCACTTATAGGAGTTGTTCAAATTTCCGGATCCATCTCTAAGTGAGGAGGAAATGACTCTTACTATTCAGATGTTGTTTCAAGCTTTTTTTGATTGATAGAGTTTTATGTATTAAACTCTATATTGAAAGTAAATATATTGTAAAAATAGTATGTTATTTACTAATTGATTAAATTATTTACACTTATTCTGTATAATGCTCTATGAATTCATTACTTATTTTTTTAAATTAAAAATCATATGCAAAGCTTAAATGATGAAGAGTGTCGCCAAGTTGAAAGTGTAAAACAGCTTTTACAAAAAAATTTTAAAGATAAGCTTTATGCTATTTATTTATATGGTTCGTATGTTGATGGTGGTTTAAAACATAAAAGTGATCTTGATATTTTAGTTATTATTGAACGTGAAATTACCGATCAGGAAAGAAAACAATTAGCGCAGAATTTTCTAAATATATCTGTTCCGATTGGTCATGCTACAGCGCGTGCCTTAGAAATTACGATATTAGAAAAAGGGAGTATTACCAATAAAAATCATCCATATACATATCAGCTACAATATGGCGAGTGGTTGAGAGAAGAATTACTCAAAGGTGAATTACTTTATAGTCAATCTGATCCAGATATTAGTATTTTACTTAAAACTGCCCAATTACATAACATTACTATCTTTGGACCTGATATTTGCGATTGGTTAAATCCAATTAGCTATGAACAATTAATATTTGCCATGCAAAAAACTTATCCACAAATTATTGCTCATTGGAAAGACGATCAGGATGAATGTAATCAAATTTTAGCGCTATGCCGTATAGCTTATACATTAGATCATAAAACAATAGTTGCCAAGGATGTTGCTGCGACATGGTTTTTAGAATTCTTAAGTCAGATAGATCAAGACATTTTGCAACTCATAATAGATGAATATATTGGGCAAGGTCATGAGCAATGTTGGTTAGTTTTACATGATCAGCTTGCTAAAATTGTTAAAGAATTACAGCATAAAATTGAACCACTACTTTTTAACTGATGTGGAAGTAATGGATATGCTTCTTAGATTATTACCTCACTATATCTCTAAATACCGAAGAGACTTGATATTGCAAAGGGGGGCGTGGTTGGAGTTGCATGAAGATTTTAAATAAAAGCGGAGGAACTAGGGTAAAAGTTGCCAAAAAGTTTCTTCTGAAATGACTTTTATATTATGACGTTTAAGCAAAGCGGAGGTAACTCCATTGCCATAGATCTTATTCCCATTAAATTGACCATCGTAAATCATTGAACTACCACATGAAGGGCTATTTTCTTTAAGCACTACCAGAGTAGCTTTTAATAATTGAACTTTTTTTAAAGTTCTATATGCCCCTTCAATATAGATTGAAGTCACATCCTTTCCTGATTTTTCAATTACACAGGCTTTTCCATCTAAGACATCATCGCCATTACCTCCCGAAATCTCGGCAGGTTCGCGTGGTGTTGATAAACCGCCAAGAATCTCTGGACATACCATAGTAGCTTTTCCATCTTTGACTAATTTTTCGATTTTTTCGTTTAAGCTATGCGTCCCGTTATAACGTACCTTTAAGCCAGCCAGACAAGAACTTACTAAAATCATATTTCCTCTATGAAAAAGATATGTATCGATTTGCTATTTAGCCAGTACCTATTATTTTTTAAAATTAATAGGTTAGTGCTATGGATAAAACAAGAATTTAAATATGATCAATGCAAAGTGAGTTATTTTTTTTCTAACCCACAAAGCTTATAGATTAGTTTGATCCTTTTTGTTTAGAAAATTTATCAACAGTGATGTGTGCTGAATTAGCAGGAGACTTTCACTTGGGAGATTCTAGGCAGCTAACCGATAAAAGTCTTCTGCCATTTGATTTGGTGTCTTAAAATCCAAGCCTTTTTGAATTCTTCGCTGATTATAAAATAACTCTATATATTTTGTAATATCCGCTTTGGCTTCTTCCCTTGTTTTGTAGTTGCGATGATGGACTAGTTCATTTTTGAGTATGCCCCAGAAACTCTCTATCGGTGCATTATCAAAGCAGTCGCCTTTTTTGCTCATTGAACCCTGAAAATCAAATTTCTCAAGTAAGTTTCGATATTCATTACTGCAATATTGGCTGCCTCTATCTGAATGTACAATGAGATCTTTAGCAGGTTTCTGATTGCGAATAGCCATATTCAATGCATCACAAACAAGCTTGGCTGTCATGCGCTCATTTAAGCTATAGCCAACAACCTGTTTCGTGTAAAGATCTTTGACAGCTGCCAAGTACAACCAGCCCTCAGCCGTCCAAATGTAGGTAATGTCACTCGACCACGCAAGATTAGGCTTCGTCATTGAAAACTGTTGCTTGAGTAAATTGTCATAAATAGAACGGTTGTGATCACTGTTCGTGGTTCTTTTGAAACGCTTATGGCGCTTACAATACAACTGATTTGATTTTTTTATTTGGCGCACAGCATACGTACTTATTTTGATACCTTGCGCTTGTAAATGCTTGGTTAATCGAACATAGCCATAGCTTTGTTTGGTTTCTTCATGGGCTATTTTGACCAAAATTGTCTGCTGATTTCGCTGAATTGATCTTTTACTCATGCCTCGCTTTAGCCAATCATAAAAGCGAGAAACGGATACACGAAGTAATCGAGCCATTAAAATAATCGGAAATAAGTGGCTTTGCGATTTCATATAGGCGTACCTCACTGACTTTCTTTGGCAAAGTACGCTGCTGCCTTTTTTAAAAATTCACGTTCCATTTCAGCTGTTTTGAGCTGTTGTTTAAGCTTCTTATTTTCTTCGAGTAAGGCGTTTAGATCGGGCGAATACTGTTTTGTGCCTGCTAAAGTTCCAGCCTTTGCTTTGTTATTCCAGTTCGAAAGGGTTTGCATTGAAATGCCAAGTTGTCTAGCGGATTCCGATACATTACCTTGGTTCTCTTCAATGGCTTTTATGGCTTCAGCTTTAAATTCTGCGGTGTAAGTCTTCTGTTTCTTGCTCATGGTAAACTCCTAATGAGTATGTATAGTTTACCAAGTTAAACCCTCCTGTTTTTTAAGCACACATCAATAGAGTGGGAGTGACGGGCACTGGCTGGCAATGTCTAGCAACGGCAGGCATTTCGGCTGAGGGTAAAAGAACTTTCCGCTAAGCGATAGACTGTATGTAAACACAGTATTGCAAGGACGCGGAACATGCCTCATGTGGCGGCCAGGACGGCCAGCCGGGATCGGGATACTGGTCGTTACCAGAGCCACCGACCCGAGCAAACCCTTCTCTATCAGATCGTTGACGAGTATTACCCGGCATTCGCTGCGCTTATGGCAGAGCAGGGAAAGGAATTGCCGGGCTATGTGCAACGGGAATTTGAAGAATTTCTCCAATGCGGGCGGCTGGAGCATGGCTTTCTACGGGTTCGCTGCGAGTCTTGCCACGCCGAGCACCTGGTCGCTTTCAGCTGTAAGCGTCGCGGTTTCTGCCCGAGCTGTGGGGCGCGGCGGATGGCCGAAAGTGCCGCCTTGCTGGTTGATGAAGTACTGCCTGAACGGCACTGTTGCAAATAGTCGGTGGTGATAAACTTATCATCCCCTTTTGCTGATGGAGCTGCACATGAACCCATTCAAAGGCCGGCATTTTCAGCGTGACATCATTCTGTGGGCCGTACGCTGGTACTGCAAATACGGCATCAGTTACCGTGAGCTGCAGGAGATGCTGGCTGAACGCGGAGTGAATGTCGATCACTCCACGATTTACCGCTGGGTTCAGCGTTATGCGCCTGAAATGGAAAAACGGCTGCGCTGGTACTGGCGTAACCCTTCCGATCTTTGCCCGTGGCACATGGATGAAACCTACGTGAAGGTCAATGGCCGCTGGGCGTATCTGTACCGGGCCGTCGACAGCCGGGGCCGCACTGTCGATTTTTATCTCTCCTCCCGTCGTAACAGCAAAGCTGCATACCGGTTTCTGGGTAAAATCCTCAACAACGTGAAGAAGTGGCAGATCCCGCGATTCATCAACACGGATAAAGCGCCCGCCTATGGTCGCGCGCTTGCTCTGCTCAAACGCGAAGGCCGGTGCCCGTCTGACGTTGAACACCGACAGATTAAGTACCGGAACAACGTGATTGAATGCGATCATGGCAAACTGAAACGGATAATCGGCGCCACGCTGGGATTTAAATCCATGAAGACGGCTTACGCCACCATCAAAGGTATTGAGGTGATGCGTGCACTACGCAAAGGCCAGGCCTCAGCATTTTATTATGGTGATCCCCTGGGCGAAATGCGCCTGGTAAGCAGAGTTTTTGAAATGTAAGGCCTTTGAATAAGACAAAAGGCTGCCTCATCGCTAACTTTGCAACAGTGCCATTTTAAGCGTTATGCTAAGCCCAGGAAGCCGCAGGATCTTTTGAACCACAACTGCATTAACGTCCGCTATTCTGATACGAGTGGATTGTACGCCTGGGAATTCGAGAAAGATGCTCAGAAATTCAGTCTGAAAGTCAAAGGGCAATATATTGCGAACAGCACGATTCATCAGCTCGATGCAGCATTAGACGGGCTGGGGATTGCCTATATTCCCGAGTATGTTGCAGATGGATATATCAAAAGCGGCAAGCTGATTGCTGTTCTGACCGAGTGGTGTCCATATTTTGACGGCTACCATATTTATTATCCTCACCGCCGACAGGATTCTCCTGCGTTTATGGCTTTTCTGCAAGTTTTGCGTGACAGGTACAATAATGGAATAAGATAAATTTATGAGTAAAGGATTATGTCCACGATAAGCACCTGGGTCGATTCCTGGGAGGCGGCCATGAGGGTAGGGAAGCGCCGTCCCGTCAAGTCAGCGTAATGCTCTGCCAGTGTTACAACCAATTAACCAATTCTGATTAGAAAAACTCATCGAGCATCAAATGAAACTGCAATTTATTCATATCAGGATTATCAATACCATATTTTTGAAAAAGCCGTTTCTGTAATGAAGGAGAAAACTCACCGAGGCAGTTCCATAGGATGGCAAGATCCTGGTATCGGTCTGCGATTCCGACTCGTCCAACATCAATACAACCTATTAATTTCCCCTCGTCAAAAATAAGGTTATCAAGTGAGAAATCACCATGAGTGACGACTGAATCCGGTGAGAATGGCAAAAGCTTATGCATTTCTTTCCAGACTTGTTCAACAGGCCAGCCATTACGCTCGTCATCAAAATCACTCGCATCAACCAAACCGTTATTCATTCGTGATTGCGCCTGAGCGAGACGAAATGCGCGATCGCTGTTAAAAGGACAATTACAAACAGGAATCGAATGCAACCGGCGCAGGAACGCTGCCAGCGCATCAACAATATTTTCACCTGAATCAGGATATTCTTCTAATACCTGGAATGCTGTTTTCCCGGGGATCGCAGTGGTGAGTAACCATGCATCATCAGGAGTACGGATAAAATGCTTGATGGTCGGAAGAGGCATAAATGCCGTCAGCCAGTTTAGTCTGACCATCTCATCTGTAACATCATTGGCAACGCTACCTTTGCCATGTTTCAGAAACAACTCTGGCGCATCGGGCTTCCCATACAATCGATAGATTGTCGCACCTGATTGCCCGACATTATCGCGAGCCCATCTATACCCATATAAATCAGCATCCAGGTTGGAATTTAATCGCGGCCTCGAGCAAGACGTTTCCCGTTGAATATGGCTCATAACACCCCTTGTATTACTGTTTATGTAAGCAGACAGTTTTATTGTTCATGATGATATATTTTTATCGGCACTGTTGCAAATAGTCGGTGGTGATAAACTTATCATCCCCTTTTGCTGATGGAGCTGCACATGAACCCATTCAAAGGCCGGCATTTTCAGCGTGACATCATTCTGTGGGCCGTACGCTGGTACTGCAAATACGGCATCAGTTACCGTGAGCTGCAGGAGATGCTGGCTGAACGCGGAGTGAATGTCGATCACTCCACGATTTACCGCTGGGTTCAGCGTTATGCGCCTGAAATGGAAAAACGGCTGCGCTGGTACTGGCGTAACCCTTCCGATCTTTGCCCGTGGCACATGGATGAAACCTACGTGAAGGTCAATGGCCGCTGGGCGTATCTGTACCGGGCCGTCGACAGCCGGGGCCGCACTGTCGATTTTTATCTCTCCTCCCGTCGTAACAGCAAAGCTGCATACCGGTTTCTGGGTAAAATCCTCAACAACGTGAAGAAGTGGCAGATCCCACGATTCATCAACACGGATAAAGCGCCCGCCTATGGTCGCGCGCTTGCTCTGCTCAAACGCGAAGGCCGGTGCCCGTCTGACGTTGAACACCGACAGATTAAGTACCGGAACAACGTGATTGAATGCGATCATGGCAAACTGAAACGGATAATCAACGCCACGCTGGGATTTAAATCCATGAAGACGGCTTACGCCACCATCAAAGGTATTGAGGTGATGCGTGCACTACGCAAAGGCCAGGCCTCAGCATTTTATTATGGTGATCCCCTGGGCGAAATGCGCCTGGTAAGCAGAGTTTTTGAAATGTAAGGCCTTTGAATAAGACAAAAGGCTGCCTCATCGCTAACTTTGCAACAGTGCCAGTTTTATTACGAACGTGTTTTGGGTGGACAACGGAAAACATATTTCATCGAAAGACCAAAAAAAGAAAAAACACTTCCTGTTGTGATGAGTGAAGAAGAAACCATTCGGGTACTACGCGCTATTGAAAACGTGAAACACAAGGCTATTCTGATGACTATTTATTCGGCAGGTTTGCGCATTTCTGAATGTATAAACCTGAAAATAAAAGACATTGACTCCAAGCGCATGCAAATTCGTATAGAACAGTCAAAAGGAAAAAGAGATCGTTATACCATTTTATCTGAGAAAACATTAATTATTTTAAGAACATACTTTATGGAATATAAACCAAAAGATTATTTATTTGAAGGTCAAAAAGGTGGCGCATACTCAAGCCGAAGTATTCAAAACATTTTTAAAGCAGCTGTTTTAAAAGCAAAGATTCAAAAGGAAGTTACTGTACATACCTTACGACATAGCTTTGCAACGCATTTGCTTGAGAATGGTACGAGTTTACGTTATATTCAATCGTTGTTAGGTCATTCAAGCAGTAAAACAACTGAGGTTTATACACATATTACCACCAAGGGAATGGAACAATTAAAAAGTCCGATGGATTTGTTAGATATATAGAAAGGATTTGTATATTTGAGCAAAACTTAACAAAAAGCACTATGAATATAAATCCTTTTGAGAGAGTAGAAACGAACGGTAAACGGTTGAAAACGGATTTGTCACTGATAATGAAAGGTTTAGCAAAATAAGATATAGTGGATATATACGCCATTTGGCGTATAGCCACTTGTTATGTGCCATTTTTGAATGACAATGCGAATAGATACGGACAAACAAATGAATTTACTTAGTGATAAGAACGTTGCAATAATTGGTGGTGGACCCGTTGGACTGACTATGGCAAAATTATTACAGCAAAACGGCATAGACGTTTCAGTTTACGAAAGAGACAACGACCGAGAGGCAAGAATTTTTGGTGGAACCCTTGACCTACACAAAGGTTCAGGTCAGGAAGCAATGAAAAAAGCGGGATTGTTACAAACTTATTATGACTTAGCCTTACCAATGGGTGTAAATATTGCTGATGAAAAAGGCAATATTTTATCCACAAAAAATGTAAAGCCCGAAAATCGATTTGACAATCCTGAAATAAACAGAAATGACTTAAGGGCTATCTTGTTGAATAGTTTAGAAAACGACACGGTTATTTGGGATAGAAAACTTGTTATGCTTGAACCTGGTAAGAAGAAGTGGACACTAACTTTTGAGAATAAACCGAGTGAAACAGCAGATTTGGTTATTCTTGCCAATGGTGGAATGTCGAAAATAAGGAGCTTTGTTACCGACACGCAAGTTGAAGAAACCGGTACTTTCAACATCCAAGCTGATATTCTTCAACCGGAAATAAACTGTCCCGGATTTTTTCAGCTATGCAACGGCAACCGATTAATGGCGGGACATCAGGGCATTTTATTGTTTGCCAATCCCAATAATAATGGTGCATTGTATTTAGGAATTAGTTTTAAAACGCCCGATGAATGGAAAAATAAAATTCCCTTAGATTTTCAGGACAGAAACAGCGTTGCCGATTTTTTATTGAAAAGATTTTCCAAATGGAGTGAAGTTTACAAACAATTAATACGTTCGGTATCAACATTTCAATGCTTGCCCACAAGGAAATTTCCTTTGAACAATGATTGGAAAAGTAACCGTCCATTACCCATAACAATGATTGGCGATGCTGCTCATTTGATGTCGCCTTTTGCAGGACAGGGTGTAAATACGGGATTATTGGATGCTTTGATATTGTCTGAAAACCTTACAAACGGAGAATTTACAAGTATTGAAAATGCCATCGAAAACTACGAACAACAAATGTTTGTTTATGCAAAAGATACGCAGGACGAATCGACAGAAAACGAAACCGAAATGTTTAGTCCCAATTTTTCGTTTCAAAAATTATTGAATCTATAAACAGTAAGAAAAAACGGCTACTAACAAGCAGTTTTGCAATAGTGGGGCAGAAGTGCAAAATTGAACTTGTGTGCTTCTATCAACTTTTGTACATTAGCTGCCAGTTTAAGATGGGTGCATTTGAGTATGCCCAAAGGAGCCCGCAAGTATGCGCAGGACGAAGCCAGTAGCCGCGCCGATGGTGGCGCGGGTCTATCTGCGCGTCAGCACCGACGCGCAGGACTTGGAACGCCAAGAGGCGATCACTACGGCCGCGAAGGCCGCCGGCTACTACGTCGCCGGCATCTACCGTGAGAAGGCATCCGGCGCACGCGCCGACCGGCCTGAGCTGCTGCGCATGATCGGCGACCTACAGCCCGGCGAGGTGGTCATTGCCGAGAAGATCGACCGCATCAGCCGCCTACCTTTGCCCGAGGCCGAGCGCCTGGTGGCCTCGATACAGGCCAAAGGCGCACGCCTGGCCGTCCCTGGCGTGGTCGATCTATCCGACCTGGCGGCCGAGGCCCAGGGCGTCGCCAAGATCGTGCTGGAAGCCGTGCAGATCATGCTTTTTCGCCTGGCCTTGCAGATGGCCCGCGACGACTACGAGGACAGGCGCGAACGCCAGCGCCAAGGCATTGAGTTGGCCCGCCAGGCCGGGCGGTACAAGGGCCGCCGTGCTGATCCGAAGCGCCGCGCCCAAGTTGTCGCGCTGCGCAAGTCCGGCTACAGCATCAACAAGACCGCCGAGCTGGCCGGGTACAGTGCGGCCCAGGTGAAACGGATATGGGCCGAGGTCAGCCAGGCCGAAGCGAAGCAGCACGGCGCGTTCGTGGAGGACGCATTGACGGAAGCCGATGCCCTGGCCGCTGTCGGCCAGGATGAGCGCCAGGAGGAAAGGGCATGAAGAAGCCGAACCAAGACGACGAGCCGTTTTTCATCACCGAGGAGATTGCGGCCGAAATGATCGCCGGCGGCTATGAGTTCGAGCTGCCGCCCATTCCTTGCACCATCCGCCTACGCGACGTGCTGGAGCGCATGACCGATGCTGAGCTAGCATTGCAGCCGGGCGAGATCGCCGACCAGGAGCGTGAACGCTGCCGGCGCAAGCCGTGTTCAACCTCATGATCTGGTCATGGTATTTTTCATGGCACTGAGCCTGATAGTTCTTGCAAATTGTTGTCACTAAAGGGTTTTGTGTGCTTGTTTACAATCGAGTGGGAGTGACGGGCACTGGCTGGCAATGTCTAGCAACGGCAGGCATTTCGGCTGAGGGTAAAAGAACTTTCCGCTAAGCGATAGACTGTATGTAAACACAGTATTGCAAGGACGCGGAACATGCCTCATGTGGCGGCCAGGACGGCCAGCCGGGATCGGGATACTGGTCGTTACCAGAGCCACCGACCCGAGCAAACCCTTCTCTATCAGATCGTTGACGAGTATTACCCGGCATTCGCTGCGCTTATGGCAGAGCAGGGAAAGGAATTGCCGGGCTATGTGCAACGGGAATTTGAAGAATTTCTCCAATGCGGGCGGCTGGAGCATGGCTTTCTACGGGTTCGCTGCGAGTCTTGCCACGCCGAGCACCTGGTCGCTTTCAGCTGTAAGCGTCGCGGTTTCTGCCCGAGCTGTGGGGCGCGGCGGATGGCCGAAAGTGCCGCCTTGCTGGTTGATGAAGTACTGCCTGAACAACCCATGCGTCAGTGGGTGTTGAGCTTCCCGTTTCAGCTGCGTTTCCTGTTTGCCAGCCGGCCCGAGATCATGGGGTGGGTGCTGGGCATCGTTTACCGCGTCATTGCCACGCACCTGGTCAAGAAAGCGGGCCATACCCACCAAGTGGCCAAGACGGGCGCGGTCACCCTGATCCAGCGTTTTGGATCGGCGCTCAATCTGAATGTTCACTTCCACATGCTGTTTCTCGACGGTGTGTATGTCGAGCAATCCCACGGCTCAGCGCGTTTCCGCTGGGTCAAGGCGCCGACCAGCCCAGAGCTCACCCAGCTGACGCACACCATCGCCCACCGGGTGGGTCGCTATCTGGAACGGCAAGGCCTGCTGGAACGGGATGTCGAAAACAGCTATCTGGCCTCGGATGCGGTGGATGACGACCCGATGACACCCCTGCTGGGGCACTCGATCACTTACCGTATCGCTGTCGGTTCACAGGCGGGGCGAAAGGTGTTCACTTTGCAAACTCTGCCGACCAGTGGTGATCCGTTCGGTGACGGGATTGGCAAGGTAGCCGGGTCCAGCCTGCACGCCGGCGTGGCGGCCAGGGCCGATGAACGCAAGAAGCTCGAACGGCTGTGCCGGTACATCAGCCGCCCGGCGGTATCCGAGAAGCGGCTGTCGTTAACACGAGGCGGCAACGTGCGCTACCAGCTCAAGACGCCGTACCGGGACGGCACCACGCACGTCATTTTCGAACCATTGGATTTCATTGCAAGGCTGGCCGCCCTGGTACCGAAGCCCAGAGTCAACCTAACCCGCTTCCACGGGGTGTTCGCACCCAACAGTCGGCACCGGGCGTTGGTCACGCCGGCAAAACGGGGCAGGGGCAACAAGGTCAGGGTGGCTGATGAACCGGCAACACCAGCACAACGGCGAGCGTCGATGACATGGGCGCAACGGCTCAAGCGTGTTTTCAATATCGACATCGAGACCTGCAGCGGCTGCGGCGGCGCCATGAAAGTCATCGCCTGCATTGAAGACCCTATAGTGATCAAGCAGATCCTTGATCACCTGAAGCACAAAGCCGAAACCAGCGGGACCAGGGCGTTACCCGAAAGCCGGGCGCCACCGGCTGAGCTGCTCCTGGGTCTGTTTGACTGACGAGCCTGAAGGCCAACGATACCAATCAAAATGCTGCGTTCACAGCGCCGCGGCAGGGATCCGCCGTGCTGGTTGTCGGAAAAGGAGCCGCTAGTGGGAAAGAGGAGGGTAAATTTTCAGCGTTGCTGGCTCCCCGTCAGCCGGATTGGGTTGCATCGCAGGGGTGTCGAAAGAGTCAACTGCGGTCCAAAGCTGTTGGACTTGGGTGAAA
This sequence comes from Acinetobacter sp. YH16056_T, assembly GCF_024605895.1. Taxonomy (NCBI): domain Bacteria; kingdom Pseudomonadati; phylum Pseudomonadota; class Gammaproteobacteria; order Moraxellales; family Moraxellaceae; genus Acinetobacter; species Acinetobacter sp. YH16056_T. The sequence goes on from NZ_CP094546.1 coordinate 56,577, forward strand.
AGGGCGTTTATTCTTCCTATACGTAAATTGTATTTGTTTTAGAAAAAGTTTTTGATCATTTGCTTCTTGCTGTGTAAAAGGTTTGTATGCTTGAATTTCTTCAATGATTTCTTTCATTTTTTATTGTCACTTTCCTGTCGTCATCTACTTATCAGCTAAATACCCTTCAGGCATTGGAATCAATTTTTCTGATTCCCGACTGAGGCTCTCCTCTGCTTTCCACCCGGCGATTTTATTTTCCGTTGCTTCGATCACCCCATCAAAAAGAGAATCACTTAATATTAGACGTAGTGGTGGTTCAGGCAATGCCGCAAGTTTTAAGATTGTCTTTGCTGCTAATATAGGGTCACTATCTGTCGCCTGACCCTCCTGTTCTTTTGCGAAGGCATCCATTTGTTGATGCAGTTCTTGATAATCCGGCAAGCGTTTACTATTATGCAGTTTCTTGTAAAGATCTGTCCAATAACCTCCTGGTTCAACAATAGTCACATGAACACCAAAAGGAGCCAGTTCCTGTGCTAAAGCTTCCGTCAATCCTTCTACCGCAAATTTACTAGCACTGTATAGACCTGAAGTCATCCAAGACATGATGCCCCCGATACTACTCATTTGGATAAAACGACCTGATTTGTCTCGCAAAAAAGGAGAAACCGCTTGAGCCGTCCAAAGAGAACCGAAAAAGTTTACATTCATTATCTGACGCGCCTCTTCTTCTGTTGTCTCCTCAATCATTCCTCCAAGCATCATTCCCGCATTACTCAAAGCAATATCGATGCCATTAAATTTTTCTGCTCCCTTAGCAGCAGCGGCTACTACCATGTCTCGTTCTTCAATATCGCCTAAACAGATCAGCAAAGAAGATCCATATTCTGTTTTTAACCTGCTGAGTTTTCCTTCTGTTCTAGAAAAAGAAATGACTTGGTCGCCATTTTCTAATACTAATTTTACTGTCTCAAAACCAATTCCTTTACTTCCACCAGTAATAAACCACGTTCTAGTCATCTGTCCACGCTCCTTTTTTCCTAATTACTCTCAATATGATTATAACAAATTAAAAGGCCAACAACAACTATAGTATCTAATATGCTGATTGTCAGTTATAAAATACTAAGAGTCATTTTATTCAAAAAAAGTTGTGGCAAAAAACTTGCCACAACTTTTTTATTTTGCACGAATCGGGAGCCATATTTGGAACTGTGCATTCTGAGGATTAGCATCTAAATATAATTCGATATCTGGCAATTCAGCATATTCAAAACCTGAAGTTGGTAACCATTCAGTAAAAATCTGCTGTTGCAATTCTTGAATTGCTCCTGGTATAGGACCCGTTCCTGAGAATACCGCCATCCAGCTTTGCGTGATAAAAGCCAGCAATAAAAACCCGCACATATCAGCGCCCATTCCAAGCAGCAACACACCGCGGTCACCCAGTCGCTTTGAAAGAGTGCCGGTTAAAACAGCTTGTACGAATGTATGTGCTGCACCAAAAACGGCCAGCGACACACCTGCTGTGCCAATATCCCAATTCAAGCGCTGTTCGCCATAAATCACCCACAAAGCGGCGGGCGCCTGCCCAATCAGCTGCATAAGAAAAAACAACGCAAAAAAGCTGGCAAGTCCCTGAACTGCAAAATTGAAGCGAAAGCCTTCAAACAAATTGATTTTGGCTGGCTGTCCTTCAGGCGGTTGTGACGGCGTTTTGGGCAACAAGAAAGCCACCAAACAAAAGGCAATTGCATTGAGAAGAGCCCCTGCCACAAAGGGCGCATGCACAGATATATCACTAAGAACACCGCCAATAGCAGGCCCTGCAATCATACCTGCACCAAAACACGCCCCCATAAAACCAAACCAACGCGCACGTTCTTCCTGTTTAGTTGTATCAGCGATAATTGATGCCGCGATTGCACCAGTTGCTCCGGTAACACCTGAGATAATCCGGCCGATATAAAGCACCCATAAAACAGGCGCTGCCGCCATTATGCTATAATCAATCGTGGCACCTAAAAATGAAACCAGCAAAATAATCCGCCGTCCATAGCGGTCAGATAACCGCCCTAAAACGGGCGCGCAAAAGACCTGCATAAACGCATAAAGCGATAAAAAAACACCATAGTGAAATGCTGTTTGCTCTGCCGGTACAAATTCATTTAATAAAGCCGGAACCACCGGCATGATTAATCCCAAACCAATCGCATCAAGCGCGACAACAATGAGTGCGGTTATAAGTGATTTTGACATAGATGTGACTTTTATTTATCATTGATAAGTTGGCGATAAAAAACTTTGTACCTGGCATAAAGCTCGGTGGTGTCAGCGCGTGACCGTACCGGCTTCTTTTGATACTGCCGCCTGGGCGGCTTCTCCTGCTGATCCGGTGACGCCTCAAAGGCTCCCAGCCGCTTTTCCAGGGCAGGCTTGGACAGATCGCGGGACAGGGTGCTGGGCTTGACCATCGTGCCGTCATCGGCCCGGATCACCAACCCGTTACCCCTTGGCGTAATCTCCAGGCCGTTATCACGCATGACCTGGTGCAGCTCCGTCCAGGACTGCGCGGCTTTAATGTCGTCCAGGCATTCGCGCTTGATCCAGCCCACCAGACTTTCCACGCCGGCATGGCGCTCCATGTCGGCGGCCCTCGATGCCGCCCCGCGCTGCTGCGGCCGGTGATTGTCTGCCTCCAGGCCATAGTCCCGTTCCAGCGTCTCGCACAAGTCGGCCAGCGCCAGGTGCGGATAGTACGGTTCGTGCATCGTGTGCCTGGTCGGGTGAATCTTGTTGATGGCAATGTGGATGTGCAGGTTGTCGGTGTCGTTATGCACGGCGCTGATACGCTGATGCTCACCAAACCCTAGCCCTTGGCAAATCCGTTCCTCTATCGCCTTCAAGGTGTCGGCATCGGGATTCTCGCCGGCGCGAAAACTGACAATCAGGTGATAGGTCTTATCGCCCTTGGCCCTGGTGTTCATGTGCTGGGTGGCCAGCACTTCGGTGATGGCATCGCGCACTGAATGCGCCTCGCAATTCGTGACCTGAACATGGCCCAGCCGGTGGTCTTTGCTCTGTGCGTCGGTGATGTATTTAGCCAGGTCGGCAAAGTCTGATTTGCCCAGGGAACGCATGGCAACATGCTTGGCAATCATGATGCTGCCCTGGGTCGCACAATAGATTCCATCAATCGGCTCATTTCGTCCTGGTTGGCCTCAATCCGGGCCAGCAGGCCCAAGACAGTTTCAGCGCTGAACCGGGCCGTTCGGGCATCGTCGGTCAGCCACAATTTCAGCAGACCACCGAGGCGGCCCAGGTCGCCATTGACCCGCACCAGCTCGCGCACGTTCTCGTAATCGGTCACGCCCTGGACGGCGTAACCCTGCCCCACGGCCAGCAAAAAAGCAGACGTACTCAAGCCAGCCGCTTGTGCGTTGGCCTCAATGGCGGCCCGCTCTTCCGGCAGGCAATACACCTTGATCGGCGTGCTGCTTTTTCTCGTTACCTTCTGCTCTGTCGCCTCCATCTTTGGCGTCCTCCTGGTTCTCTTATTCCGGCGTCCGCCGATGGCCCCGCAGGGCAGGATTCCCGTTGAGCGCCGCAGGTGCGAATAAGGGGAAGTGAAGAGGAACACCATGCTTGCATGGTGGGCCTACTTCACACATCCTGCCCGCTTCACCACCACTTTAACATCACTACCATTTACCGGCTATAACCCGTTTTATCGACAAACACAAGCCGATTCCACGCATAAGGCGTGCAATCTGGCTTTAGTCGCCTTACAATCGCTTTAATAGCGATAGAATCGGCATTAAATCGCGGATAAATCGACATATAAAAGGCGGTAGAATCGGCATGACTAAACGGCTTACAGAGCGCATTGCAGCGCAAATGCAGACCCAAAAGCCCACCCGTTCAGGACAGAATCGGGCGGCTTTCCTGGCCCAGCGCGACGACATAAAAGAGGCTTTGACCGATGGCTGGCCGGTAAAAGCCATCTGGAAAACGCTGCACGATGAAGGGAAAATCAGCTTCGGATATGATGCTTTTATCAGCTATGTGAACAGTCTGATTCGGTCGCCAGGCGAGCCTGAAAAGGCCACCGCAAGACCGCCGGCATCCTCCCAACCGGCCCCCAAGAAAGCCACCCCAGCGACACCCAAACCAGTACCATCAGCCAGCCATAAGCCGGGGGAGATTCCCAGCTTCAACTTCAACCCCAGCCCGAACAAAGCGGACTTGATTTGACGCCCCAAGGGGCGGATTGGACGCCAAGAGGGAAGGCATAGCCCGCCCCTCAAGTGTCAATGAACCCCTGGAAATCGACCCCGAAAACAGCCCCCTTCATAGAGGCGGCCTATTAACATTTGAGTGGGAGTGACGGGCACTGGCTGGCAATGTCTAGCAACGGCAGGCATTTCGGCTGAGGGTAAAAGAACTTTCCGCTAAGCGATAGACTGTATGTAAACACAGTATTGCAAGGACGCGGAACATGCCTCATGTGGCGGCCAGGACGGCCAGCCGGGATCGGGATACTGGTCGTTACCAGAGCCACCGACCCGAGCAAACCCTTCTCTATCAGATCGTTGACGAGTATTACCCGGCATTCGCTGCGCTTATGGCAGAGCAGGGAAAGGAATTGCCGGGCTATGTGCAACGGGAATTTGAAGAATTTCTCCAATGCGGGCGGCTGGAGCATGGCTTTCTACGGGTTCGCTGCGAGTCTTGCCACGCCGAGCACCTGGTCGCTTTCAGCTGTAAGCGTCGCGGTTTCTGCCCGAGCTGTGGGGCGCGGCGGATGGCCGAAAGTGCCGCCTTGCTGGTTGATGAAGTACTGCCTGAACAACCCATGCGTCAGTGGGTGTTGAGCTTCCCGTTTCAGCTGCGTTTCCTGTTTGCCAGCCGGCCCGAGATCATGGGGTGGGTGCTGGGCATCGTTTACCGCGTCATTGCCACGCACCTGGTCAAGAAAGCGGGCCATACCCACCAAGTGGCCAAGACGGGCGCGGTCACCCTGATCCAGCGTTTTGGATCGGCGCTCAATCTGAATGTTCACTTCCACATGCTGTTTCTCGACGGTGTGTATGTCGAGCAATCCCACGGCTCAGCGCGTTTCCGCTGGGTCAAGGCGCCGACCAGCCCAGAGCTCACCCAGCTGACGCACACCATCGCCCACCGGGTGGGTCGCTATCTGGAACGGCAAGGCCTGCTGGAACGGGATGTCGAAAACAGCTATCTGGCCTCGGATGCGGTGGATGACGACCCGATGACACCCCTGCTGGGGCACTCGATCACTTACCGTATCGCTGTCGGTTCACAGGCGGGGCGAAAGGTGTTCACTTTGCAAACTCTGCCGACCAGTGGTGATCCGTTCGGTGACGGGATTGGCAAGGTAGCCGGGTCCAGCCTGCACGCCGGCGTGGCGGCCAGGGCCGATGAACGCAAGAAGCTCGAACGGCTGTGCCGGTACATCAGCCGCCCGGCGGTATCCGAGAAGCGGCTGTCGTTAACACGAGGCGGCAACGTGCGCTACCAGCTCAAGACGCCGTACCGGGACGGCACCACGCACGTCATTTTCGAACCATTGGATTTCATTGCAAGGCTGGCCGCCCTGGTACCGAAGCCCAGAGTCAACCTAACCCGCTTCCACGGGGTGTTCGCACCCAACAGTCGGCACCGGGCGTTGGTCACGCCGGCAAAACGGGGCAGGGGCAACAAGGTCAGGGTGGCTGATGAACCGGCAACACCAGCACAACGGCGAGCGTCGATGACATGGGCGCAACGGCTCAAGCGTGTTTTCAATATCGACATCGAGACCTGCAGCGGCTGCGGCGGCGCCATGAAAGTCATCGCCTGCATTGAAGACCCTATAGTGATCAAGCAGATCCTTGATCACCTGAAGCACAAAGCCGAAACCAGCGGGACCAGGGCGTTACCCGAAAGCCGGGCGCCACCGGCTGAGCTGCTCCTGGGTCTGTTTGACTGACGAGCCTGAAGGCCAACGATACCAATCAAAATGCTGCGTTCACAGCGCCGCGGCAGGGATCCGCCGTGCTGGTTGTCGGAAAAGGAGCCGCTAGTGGGAAAGAGGAGGGTAAATTTTCAGCGTTGCTGGCTCCCCGTCAGCCGGATTGGGTTGCATCGCAGGGGTGTCGAAAGAGTCAACTGCGGTCCAAAGCTGTTGGACTTGGGTGAAAAGGGCGTTTATTCTTCCTATACGTGAACCGCATCCTACGGAATGAGTAACCCTTGCCCTATTGTGAGTAGAACGTCGTATAATTCAAACGAAAGCAGTTAATAGGTATGAAATATCACAGCACAAAAGAGCGACAGGACATGTTTAGATGATGTTATTATAAAATAATAACATCATGGATGAATAAAAAATAATTTTCTATCTTTACAACTATGTTATACTTCTATGATAAGGCTATGATGGCAAAGCCTTGGTTTTCCTAATCAAATAGTCGCCGAGATGGCTTCAATGCGACAGTAGGTCTACTGTCTCACAATTAATTCATGTATCAGATTTTTGTTCCCTGATGGGAAGTGTTATCCATACGAAAAGAATATGGGTAAAGTGTTACACCTGTATATGACATTCAGAATGTCCTGTCGGGGGAACTGGTACCAATTTAATAAAAGAAAACAGTATAGAAATGACAATCGAAGATATGCAAACATTAGCCCTAGAGCATGGGCTGAGAATTTCGGAAGAGATGAGCGTCAATGAGATGGGCATCGACTTTAGAGTTGCCTTTGTAAAGGAAGTAAACGGTGAGAACTGGGTACTCCGTATACCTCGAAGAAGCGATATGCTTGAACAAATCGAAAATGAAAGTAGAATATTGGATTTAGCCAAAAGAAACCTGTCGATCAATGTCCCTGATTGGAAAATTGTATCGGAGCGCCTAATAGCCTACCCTTTACTGGAGGATGCGCCTGCTCTGACATTCGATGCGATAACACATGAGGTTTCTTGGAACATAGATCGCGATAGCATAGCTTATGTGGAGTCTCTGGCAAAATCATTGGCCGAATTACATCGTATTACAGCTGACGATGTGAGAAAGAGCAACTTGAAAATAATGACTCCAAGTGAATTGAGGACCGAAATAGCTGACCGTATCCACTTGGTGAAATCTGAGATAGGTATCAGCGAGCCGTTGGAAAACAGATACCGTAGATGGTTGGACAATGACCCTTTGTGGCCTGAATTCACTTGTTTCATCCATGGCGATCTCTATGCAGGGCATGTCTTAACCTCGAAGGAAGGTAAGACCTCTGGTATCATAGATTGGTCTACTGCGCATATGGGTGATCCTGCACTGGACTTTTCTGGTCACGTATCGGTTTTTGGAGAGGATAGCCTGAAGAGTTTGATAACGGAGTATGCTAAACAAGGCGGAACGATATGGGATAGGCTCTACGAACAATCTATAGAGAGGGCTGCTGCAGCTCCATTAGCATATGGCGCTTTTGCGGTAGAGTGCAACGACGATAATCATATCAATGCCGCCAGAGCAGCCTTAGGTATTGTTCAATAAAATGATGTGAGGATACTTTTTTAAATGCTAAAATAGGAGTTCGATTGGTGCCACTTAAGAGTATCATTGATTTCTATTTTAGCCAGTATCCTCCACTTTTAGGAGCTCCTCGAAACTCGATTTTATGATCATCTCTTAAGATTTTGAGCCACCGCTCTACTATCTTGACAGGAACTAATAGCTCGTTTACTAAAAATGGTGCACGCTTTCCTGGATTAGTTCTTATCTGATTAAATAGTAGATTTACTCCCTCACTTACTCCCTCATTAGATTCGAAAAGTAGCTTTGATGAGACAATAACTCGAAAACCGTGCTGGAAATTTTCAAAGACAGGGGGACGCAGACCATAGGATGCGAAGCCTTCTTGGATTCGTTTGATGCCTGACCCATATTTTTCAATAAAATGCGCTTCTTTGAACGTGGCAGATATCCTTTTATTGCGCGCCCATGGCGAGTAATCTTCACGAAGAAGCTGATCAATCGTTAAGTTATCAGCTAAACCACCTGGATTGAAAAACTCTATGGAATTGTAATACACCCTGATTATGGAATCGGCAAATTAATTTGGACTTGGGTGAAAAGGGCGTTTATTCTTCCTATTACGTTGTCGGCAGCGGGCCAAAAAGGAATACGTCCATGCCCATCGAGGTGAAACCGGCTGTGAGCGCGGGTTCAAGCATATAGCCCGACAGGCGCGTATCCTTGCCGATCACGACACGATGGCGGTGGTCACCGCGACGAAAGACACGGCCAGCCGCCATGCCGACGCGCAAGGCGGTTTCCGCCGTCATCGCGCCTTCGTTGGCTTTGCCACGAATACCGTCTGTGCCGAAATATTTGCGCACCATAAGGTCGATTATCCTGTCGTCGGGTCGCCCTCAAAGGGGACATGCCTGCTGAACCGCGAATATAGAGAAATATCCCGAATGTGCAGTTAACGAATTCTTGCGGTTTCTTTCAGCGCCGCCAATACCGCCAGCCCGTCGCGCAAGGGGCGCGGCTCGTGTGTGCGGATGAAGTCAGCTCCACCTGCGGCGGCGGCAAGCTCTGCAGCGAGTGTCGCGGCCCCGACATCCCCCGGACCACGGCCTGTGAGCGCGCGCAGAAAGGATTTGCGCGAAACAGACAGAAGCACCGGCAAATCGAAGCGCAGCCGCAATTCATCGAACCGCGCCAGCACCGAGAGCGAGGTTTCGGGAGCAGCCCCCAGAAAAAACCCCATGCCGGGATCAAGGACAAGGCGGTTGCGTTTGATACCGGCACCCGTCAGCGCCGCGATGCGCGCGTCAAAGAACGCCGCAATGTGATCCATGATGTCGCCAGCGGGTGCCTCGCGCCGATCTGCCTGCCCGTCTTGCACCGAATGCATAACGACGAGTTTGGCAGATGATTTCGCCAATTGCGGATAGAACGCAGCGTCTGGAAAACCGCGAATATCATTGAGATAGGCCACACCACGCGACAAGGCATAGGCTTGCGTCGCGGGTTGATAACTGTCGAGCGAGACGGGAATGCCATCTGCCTTGAGCGCGTCCAGCACCGGCGCGATACGCGCGATTTCTGTGTCGGACGAAACAGGCGCGGCGTCGGGATTGCTGGATGCCGGACCGAGGTCGATCACATCTGCCCCCTCGGCCATCAGCTTACGCGCCTGCGCAATGGCTGCGTCTGGCGCCAGATACCGGCCTCCATCGGAGAAACTGTCCGAGGTTATGTTGACGATGCCGAAAATGATGAGCGATTTATTCATGGGGGCTTCTATAATAATAATAATCGAGCATGAGTCTCATACGGATGCTCGGGTCGAAAGGGAATCCCCAGGCGAGTAACCTGTTTGCGGTGATCCATTAGCTGCAGGAGCAGAATAGCATACATCTGGAAGCAAAGCCAGGAAAGCGGCCTATGGAGCTGTGCGGCAGCGCTCAGTAGGCAATTTTTCAAAATATTGTTAAGCCTTTTCTGAGCATGGTATTTTTCATGGTATTACCAATTAGCAGGAAAATAAGCCATTGAATATAAAAGATAAAAATGTCTTGTTTACAATAGAGTGGGATATGTGGAGTCGATTAGTCCAATTTCTCGGTCAAAGCCCAAGGCCTTTTCGGCATTAACCAAGAGTCTGCTTAAGCACAATTTTCTGGTGGGTAATCATAACTTTTGCCTCATTTGTGATGGATTGATCTATCTTGATTCTACTGAATCGGATCATCGGATTGCCAAAGCCGTAGGTGGGCAAGGTGTTCTAGAGAATGGTCTGCTGGTTCATCCCATCTGTAATAGGATGAAATCAGATCTGAGCCTGGAAGAGATTAGAGCGGATTTGTTTGGTGAATTACTGTATTAATCAACAGAGCGATGAGCTCATTTTTGCAGAAGTATCAATGATTAATCACATGATTTAACTTTTGATACATTCAGCCAATATGGTTATTTTTAATTCAGTCCAGAATCACAACCAGAAACTAGCTGTAGTTTCTGAATGACCGTCAAGGTCCTTAGTTTCGCCCATAGATTCCCTCTGTGGGCTTTTTTTGATCAAAAATTGTATAGATGCTCTAAAATAAACCTTTTAGCATTTCATAAGCAATTAGGATTAAGGCTGAGACCATCAGCACAACAAAAATGAGTTCCACTCTAGTTAACAACTTAGTTCCATTTACTTTTCACTTAATTTATATAGCAGTTAACTCGTAGCATAAATGACATAACATGACATGGAAAATAATCAAAAAGACAGAATTTGGATTTTGATCAGATCTGCATGTTTACATGCTTCTACAGCAGCTTTGAATGTTTCACTTAACCTTTAAACTTTTCTTAAAACTAAATATATTTACATATACATTCTAAAATTTGATAGAATTTATTAAAACTTTAGATTCTAAGTGTAAATAATGAGAAGCGCTAATATTCGACGTGATGGCTACTTAAAATTTCTGAATACATGGCAAGACCGTGATGTCATTAAAGTGCTTTCGGGTGTACGTCGCTCTGGAAAATCCACCTTATTGGCGATGTTTCAACAAGACCTAAAAGCACAGGGCGTACAAGCCGAAAACATCATTGCCATCAACTTCGAATTTATGGAATTTGAAGAACTCACCGATTACCGTAAACTACATGATTATGTATTATCCAAAGTTGATAAAAGTAAAAAAAACTATGTTTTTTTAGATGAAATTCAACATGTTACAAATTTTGAGAAAGTAGTCGACTCTTTATATGTTCGGGATTATATCGATTTATATATTACAGGCTCAAATGCATTCTTTCTAAGTGGAGAACTTGCGACTTTACTTACAGGACGCTATATAGAGCAACATGTTTTACCCCTTTCATTCCAAGAATTTAAACAGTGGCATATTGAAAATAATCCGATCATCCAACAATTATCAAATCGTGATTTGTATGCCATGTATACGCGCAGTAGTTTCCCTTATACGCTTGCCATGACTAGCCAGCAGGAAACTTATGATTACTTGCAAGCGGTCTATGCCAGTGTAATGTTTAAAGATGTTATTCCACGTTTGAATACTGCCGATATTAACTCTCTCGAGCGTGTCACAAGATATTTGGCAAGCGTGACAGGCTCAGCTATTTCCATCAATAAAATTAAAAATACCTTTGTTTCAAGTGGGGTTAAAATTTCATTTGAAACAGTAAAACGCTATATTCAGGGCTTACAGGACAGTTTGTTATTTTATAGTGCCGCACAATTTAAAGTACGCGGGCGTGAGTTATTACAATCCTCTGAAAAATACTATTTAGTTGATGTCGGATTGCGCCGGATTATGTTGCCTGATGCTAATGCTGATCAAGGTCATATCTTAGAAAATGTGATTTATCTTGAGCTTGTCAGACGAGGTTATACGGTCTATGTAGGGCGGGTTGATGAATATGAAATTGATTTTGTTGCTGTCGATACTTTACAGAATTTAACTTATTATCAGGTGGCATTAGAAACGCTCAATGAGGAGACACTCAGCCGAGAGTTACGTCCATTACAGAAAATTTCTGATTCGTATCCCAAGTATTTGCTTACATTAGACACGATAGGGACTGAAGCGAATTATAATGGTATTGTAAAAATGAGTGCTCTCGATTGGTTGCTATCTGAAAATAAGTAAAGTTGAGGGTAGACATGGATACTATTATTTATTAATTAAAACTCAAAGACTTTTCAGCATTAACCAAGAGTGTGATCAAGCATAATTTCTGCTCCAATTGTGATGGATCGATTTACCTCGACTCGATTGAGTCAGACTATCATGATTGAGCCAGAGTCGCTTACTGAAAGTAGCGAGAATTGCGCTGGAGTTTCTGAAGGATATTAATTCCTTAGTTTGCCCATTCATCCATCTGGGCATTTTTTTTTTGATTAAAATACAATGCGGTTCTTGCTAAAAAATGACGGCACCCACCATAAAACACAATATTCCAAAAATAATCCAAGGCCATATCTTTGCCTTCGGTTGTTCTAAATTCTGAGGATTATATTCCGTGTGTTCTAGCGATGTCGGTTGTGGAACACGGGTCTTTTTAGAGTAAGGTTGGTGTTTAGAGTAAGATAGTCCCGTACCTGGAATGCCGACACTGGTTCGCGTACCTTTTTTCCCAATATTTAGAGAAGCACCAGGTTTGCCAATGCTGGCACTGCTGATGCCTTTATGGGTCAGATTAATTTTAAAACCCGGGAATAATTTAATACTTTTACGAAATCTAAAACCCATATTTCTCTCATTCTAAAACTTAGCTCAATTCACGCGCTATACCAGGATCCATGATCTGCTAGAGATCGTACTTTGACGGCTATCATCAGGATACTAGTATATTTTTTATCTGATGATTGCAATACTACCTTTAAATACCGTCAAAAATATTTACTGTATATTTGCTGTAGGGTAATCTTAAAGCTGCTATTTATTGACTGATTGGTATATGACGACAGATAAGCATGAAGTGCTTCTTCGAATGCGAGCCATCGAGTTGCTTGCTTACTGGGAAGGTCGTTTGGTTACCAATCGTTTGATGAGCTGGTTTGGGCTCAGTCGACAGCAGGCTTCTGCGGATATCAAGCGTTACAATACGCTGTATAACCCCGATGCCTTGATTCATGACCCCTCCGTCAAGGGTTATGTGCCTAAGGCCAGCTTCCAGCCTGTACTGACTACAGCGCATATCAATGAATATCTCAATATGCTCTCGGGCTTGGTCAGTGAATCGCATGCCCTTATTGCGATGCCAGAACCGAATCTTACAGCAGTTCAATTACCTGATCGCAGTGTACGTCCTGAAGTGATTCGGGAAGTTTTGCGTGCCTGCCGCAACCAAAGTACTTTAAAAATGATTTATGCCTCGATGCAGAATCCGCAGTGGCATGAACGCATCATTTCCCCACACACCCTGGTGTATACCGGTTTTCGCTGGCATGTCCGTGCCTATTGCCATCAGAGCAAGCAGTTTAAGGACTTTTTACTCTCCAGAATTGATCGCACACCTGTTGTGATGGCGATTGAGTCAGTAGGCCCTGCTCAGGATCAGCAATGGCATGAAGAAATTGTACTGACGCTGATCCCTAATCCAAAATTGAACTCATCACAACAAGCGCTGGTCGAAAAAGACTTCGGCATGCCTGATGGCAGATTACAGATTCCGGTGAAAAAAGCCCTGGCTCACTATACTTTGCAGCGATATCAGGCCGCGATCACGCTGGCTGAGGCGGATGATGCCTTGAAATATCCCTTGGTACTACAACGCTCAGATATCGAAAAGCTGTCGTCTTACCTGTTTGATCAGGCGTCATAGGAGATTGGCTATGTTAGAACAATTTCATTATGACAGTGACCTGATTGGCGGTTCCCTGATGGTGCGTGAAAGCCGGCTGATCGCGGATCTGTTATTACGAGAAGCGACTCCAGAACAATGGCATCAGGCCATTCAGATTGACAATATTCTGCAAAAAAGAACGCCTGCTTCAGCCCAACGTAACGCCACTGCCATTCGTAAGCGTCTTGAGCGCTTAGAGCCTGATTTCTGGAAAGCTTTGCGGGATGGGGATGATGAGCTGGCGACTCAGGTGGCTTTTTGTGGGGCACTGGAACGCAACCTGTTGCTGCTTGAGTTTATGGAAACGGTGATGAGGGATGCCTATATCTCCCAGGCGCAATACTTGGACAGTTATATCTGGTCAGATTTTTTGGATGAACGCTCACAACGTGATCCGGATATCTGTGATTGGAAAGAGTCCAGCAAGAAAAAAATGGGGCAGGTGGTGTTTCGCATGCTGGCAGAAGCCGGTTATTTAAAAAGTACCCGTAAGCTGGAGTTGCAGCGCGTGATCGTCAGAGCAGAGCTGCGTAGCCTGTTGGAAGAACATTATAAACAACGCATTAAAAGATCTATGGAAGTGTCGGTATGGACGCGTTAGTTGTAGAGGGGCAGCAATGAGTCAAACAATACATGAGCGTCTGAACCAGATTCCAGAGCGAATACTTTCAACCGAGTTTCTCACTGGACAAGGATTGGGCAATGAAATTGGCTTCTGGATTTTTGATTATGCACCTGAAGATGAGTTGAAGGTGCGCGAATATCTGCATTTTCTAGACGGGATGCTGGAGAAAAAACACAGTCAGCTGAAGGTGGTGAATATCAACCTGCTGCAAGCCGTGGTGGATTATCTGTCTGAGCGTAACTTCATCGATAAAGCCATTCAAATGCAAAAAGCCAAAGGCGATGAGGCGCTGCTCAAAGCGCTGAAAGGCCCACTGCATATGGATAAGTTCGCGCCCTATCTGGTGAGTAAATATGCCACCAATGCACAAGATATTGTGTTGATGACTGGGGTAGGGTCGGTTTGGCCACTGTTACGTGCCCATCACTTATTGAACAGTTTGCATTCGTTACTGGGGCATAAGCCAGTGGTGCTGTTTTACCCAGGTTATTACGACGGTCAAGCGATGAGTTTATTTGGAAAAATTCCAAGCAATAATTACTACAGAGCATTCAGATTAGTGCCTTAACACGGCAAATAGAAATAAGAATTCGGGGGAATGGATTGAGATGAACATTAAAGAACTTTTTTATAAGCCATTAGATCGTGCGATTAACGGGGTCGTAAAAGCAGACCAGAATGACAATACTACGGTTTATCAGGAACTCGATGAGTATGTGGTCACCAATGAACTGGAAAAGCATTTTCGGGACTTTTTCCAGTCTTATGGCACAGACCTGAGCGATCCTTCGATTGCCAACCGTGTCGGCGTATGGATTTCAGGCTTCTTTGGTTCAGGTAAATCACATTTCCTGAAAACCTTGTCGTATATTCTGGCCAATAAAGTGGTACGTGATGCGCAAGGTAACGAGCGTAGCGCCGCAGAATTCTTTGATGAAACTAAAATCCGCGATGCATTTATCCGTGCCGATATTGGCAAGGCCGTTAGCCATCATGCCGATGTCATCCTGTTTAACATTGACAGTAAAGCCAGTTCCAATGACGATGGCAATCCGATCCTGAATGTGTTTTTACGTGTGTTTAACGAGTATCAGGGTTTTAGTGCTGACCATCCACATATTGCCCATATGGAACGTCACCTGAGCCAGAAAGGGGTGTATGAACGCTTTAAACAGGCGTTTGAGGAATCCAGCGGCATGTCTTGGCTAGAAGAACGTGACGGATATCAGTTCTATCAGGATGATGTCGAAACTGCGATTTCTCAGGCACTGAATCTATCAGCAGAAGCTGCACACAAGTGGTTTGAGGATTCTGAGCAGACCTTTAGTGTTTCGGTTGAAAACTTCTGTCAGTGGGTGAAAGAATACCTGGACAGCAAAGGACCCCAGCAACGCATGTTGTTCTTGGTCGATGAAGTGGGGCAGTTTATTGGCAGCGATACCCGCTTGATGCTGACATTGCAAACCATTACTGAAAACCTGGGTACGATCTGTAAAGGCCGCGCTTGGATTATCGTCACCTCACAGGCAGACATCGATGCTGTTTTAGGTGAGATGTCTTCTTCCAAAGCCAATGACTTCTCCAAGATTGCTGGTCGTTTTAAAACCCGGTTATCACTGTCCAGTTCCAATACCGATGAAGTCATCCAGAAACGTTTATTACGTAAAACCCCAGAAGCAGAAGCATTGCTCAGATCAGTGTTTGAGCAAAAGGGCGATATCTTAAAAAATCAGATTACCTTTGACCGTTCAGGCCCAACCCTAAAGAACTATGAGGGGCCAGACAGCTTTATCCATAACTATCCTTTTGCGCCGTACCATTTTCAGCTGGTACAAAAAGTATTTGAAGAAATCCGTAAGGTCGGTGCGACCGGTGCACACCTGGCCTATGGTGAACGGTCCATGTTGGATGCGTTCCAGATGGCCGCGAATGCGATTGCTACAGATGAAGTCGGTGCCCTGGTTCCTTTCCACCGCTTCTATACTTCAGTGGAAGGATTTCTGGATACAGCAGTGAAGCGTACCATCGACCAGGCAGGGCAGAATAAGACCCTGGATGGTTTTGATGTGCAGATGCTGCGTACCCTGTTCATGATCCGCTATGTCGATATCATCAAAGGTACGCTGGATAACCTGGTGACTTTGTCGATTGAGAAAATTGATGAAGATAAGCTGGCATTGCGCAAGCGGATTGAAGAGAGCCTGCAGCGTCTGGAAAAAGAGAGCCTGATTACTAGGAATGGTGATGAGTTCCTGTTCCTAACCAATGAAGAGCGGGATATTACCCGAAAAATTAAAGCCACAGACTTAGCGGCTTCAGAAGAAAATAAAGAGTTAGCCAACCTGATCTTTAAAGATTTACTGCGCGATCAGAACAAATACCGCCATCAAGCCAACAAGATGGACTATCAGATTGGTCGTTTTCTGGATGGTCATAGCCTGGATGGCAAGTATGAGAGCGATTTGAAAGTTGAAATCATTTCTCCGCTGGATACGGAATACAACCTCTATACTGAAGCTTACTGTATTGGTAAAAGTACTCAGGCCGAAGGACAAGTCCTGTTTAAACTGGCAGACGATAAACAGTTCTTTAATGAACTGCGCACCTGGCTGAAAACCAATAAATTTATTCGGTTAAATGATGATGGCACTCAGTCCGATATCACCCGTATCCTGGCAGACCGTGGCCGTGAGAACCAGGAGCGTAAAAAACGCCTGCGTGTCCGGGTCGAAGAAATGTTGCTGGACGCGGAAAGTTATGCCTTGGGTCAACATCTACAACTTTCATCTTCAAGTCCAACCACCAAGCTGGATGAGGCTTGTCGTTATTTGCTGGAAAACACTTATACCAAACTGAGCTATCTGCAGGTCTATCAGCAGGATGCCTGGCGTGAACTGAACGCCGTCTTGACTGTGGATGATATGGCGCAGCTCGGATTGTCTCTGGATGGCGGTCAGAGCAATCCCAAAGCCCTACAGGAAGTGGAGCAGTACATTGCACTACGGGCCACCGGTACAGAGCGTATTCTGGTGTCAGATGTGGTGGATCGTTTTGCCAAACGTCCTTATGGCTGGCCAGATGCCGAGATTTTACTGTTGGTGGGTCAGCTGGCTGCGATGGGGCGGATTTCACTACAGTTAAATGGCGGCAGCTTACAGTTAAAAGATGCCTTTGAGCCTTTACAAAACAGCCGCCGTCGCCGTGATGTGTCGATCATTAAAAAACGCCAGACTGATGATCAGGTATTGAAACAGGCACGCCAACTCACCCAAGAACTGTTCTCGGCGATGGGACCAGCGACTGAGAAAGAGCTATTTGAATTCTATTTGCAGCATCTTAAGACTTGGTTAGCCAACTTTAAGTCGTATAAGAGTAAAACTGATGTTGGGCAGTTCCCGGGTAAGAAAGTGATTGAAAAGTCTATTCTGACTTTGGAACGTCTGCTGGCGAATAGCGACAGCTTCGATTTCTTTAAGGCCGTGGTCGAGAACAAGGACGACTATCTGGATCTGGAAGAAGATTATCGTGATATTCATGAATTCTTCAGCAACCAGATGCCAAGCTGGCAACAACTGCAACAGGCCTTACGTCATTTTGAGAAAAACAAACAGGCGCTGGGCAGTGATGAGGTGGCAAAAAAAGCCCTCTCTGAATTACATCGCATTTCCACCCTTGAATCGCCCTATGGTCTGTTAAATAAAGTGGCTGATTTGGTTCGTACAGTGGAAAGCGTCAATGAGCAATTGTTGACTGAGAAGCGCAATCAGGCGATAGAACACATTGATGACAAGATCAAACAGTTAGAAGCCGAGATTAAAAACAGTGGTATTGCCACCGCTGAGCTGAGTAACAAGCTATTACGCCCACTACAACTGCTGAAAACGGATATTGAAGTGGAAACTAGCCTGTCCACCATCTATATGTTGCAAACTCAAACCAGCGTCGAGCGTTTTGATGAAGCCTTGTATGAGTTGGAAAGCGAAGTTCAGGCGGAAATCCAGCGTCAGGCCAAAGCGGCACAACTGGCTCAGAGCAAAGCCGAGAGTGTGGCGAGTTCAGCAACTACAGCCAGCCCAGTTACATCAACACCTGCTGCGAGTCCGGTACAGTCTGTGACAGCCGTAGTGCCACCGAAACCTGTTGTCGAAGTTGATGTCGCCAGCATTTACAGCAAAAGCTCAAGTAGTGTCTATCTGGAAACAGAAGAATCAGTGGATCAGTTTGTAGACGCACTCAAAGCTGAACTGAAAAAAATCGTGAGTGATAAAAAGCGTGTGCGTATCCGCTAACTCGGGTTAGGGATATCGGCATCAGTCATTAATTAAAGGTTTAAAGATGAATACCAGTAATATTAAAAAATACGCACCGCAAGCACGAAATGATTTTATCGCAGCGATGCGCAAGCAAGCCGCTAAATATGGCATCACCGCAGACCGCATTTTACCGGCAGAACAGAAAGGGGACTTGCTGCTGATTGGCGATCAGGTTTTTCCGCTATCAGTCATGAAACCACGTGAGAAGCTGATCAAGCGCATTCAAACCAGCAGTTTTGAGCAGACGATTGATTATATCGCTTATAGCTGGTTTAACCGTCTCTGTGCCATTCGCTACATGGAATGCAAAGGCTTACTGGATCATGGTCGCCGTGTGCTGAGCAGTGCCGATGGTAGTGCAGGCTTGCCGCAGATTCTGGAAGAATGTCTGGACATTGAGCTACCGGGTTTAGATGCCAGCCGTGTGGCTGAACTCAAGCTGGATGGCAATAAAGACGAAGAACTCTATCGTGAATTGTTACTGGCGCAGTGTCATGCGTTGAATCAGGTGATGCCACTCCTGTTCGAACAGGTGTCTGATGAGTCAGAACTGTTATTACCGGATAACCTGACCAAAACCGATTCGTTGATCCGTGATCTGGTCAGCAGTATTCCAGAAGAAGACTGGTCGGATGTGCAGATTATTGGCTGGCTGTATCAGTTCTATATTTCTGAAAAGAAAGACCAGGTGATTGGTAAAGTTGTCAAAAGTGAAGATATCCCTGCCGCGACACAATTATTCACCCCAAACTGGATTGTGAAATACCTGGTACAGAACAGTGTTGGTCGTCTATGGATGATGGCACAGCCAGAAAGTATGCTTGCCAGTGGGTGGGAATACTATATTCAGCCGGCTGAGCAAAGCGATGAAGTCAATGCACAGTTAAAACAGCTGATTGATGTACGGATCAGTGAAGATGGCGATAGCTTAAACCCTGAAAGCATTACGGTACTGGATCCGGCCTGTGGTTCGGGGCATATTCTGGTGGAAGCCTACGATTGCTTAAAAGCGATTTATTTGGAACGTGGTTACCGCAGTCGTGATATTCCACGTTTGATTCTGGAAAACAACCTGTACGGGATTGATATTGATACCCGTGCCGCGCAGTTAGCCAGTTTTGCGCTATTGATGAAAGCGCGTGAGGATGACCGCCGTTTATTTAGCAATCCACCGAAGCTGAATATTATTGCGCTACAAGACAGTCAGGATTTAGATGCAGATCAAATCTGGAAAGATCTCAACTTAAACCAAGCATGGCAAAAAGGCAGTCATGTCGATCTGTTTGGCAATGATCAAAAGGATTTAAGCAGTCCTGAAAATGACGAACGTTTTAAGCTGATTCAGGAAGTTTTAGCTAAGTTTAAAGAAGCCTCAACTTTTGGTTCTTTAATTTGTATGGATAGCCCAGAACAAGATTTTATCGATTTGCAAAATACCTTAGAAGGCTTGGTTATTGAGGGCGATACCTTACAGAAAGCCGCTGCTAAAAAATTATTGCCTTTGGTTATACAAGCAAAACTTTTAGCGAAAAAATATGATGCTGTAATCGCTAACCCGCCGTATATGGGTGCGAATACAATTACAAACTTAAAAGAATTCGCTAAAGATTACTATCCTGATAGTAAATCAGACCTCTTTGCCATGTTTATAGAACGTGGTTTCGATTTTTGTAAAGAATCTGGTGCTAGTAGTATGGTAACAATGCAGGGATGGATGTTTTTAACATCATATCAAAACATGCGGGAAAAATTACTTCTAAATCATTCAATTTGGACTATGGCTCATTTGGGAGCCCGAGCTTTTCCAGAGATATCAGGCGAAGTTGTACAGACTGTAGCATTCGTAGGTCAAAAAAAACATATAGGGGGTGTAAAGCCGGCTTTCTTCAGATTAGTAGATAAAAATCATGAGGAAAAACAATACCTATTAAAAAATAATTTAAATCGCTTTGATACAACCATTCAAGAAGATTTCCAAAAAATACCATGTAGTCCTATAGCATATTGGGTAGGTAATTCTATACGTGATAATTTTGAGAAAATGCCAGCATTAGCGGATAT
Source organism: Acinetobacter sp. YH16056_T (assembly GCF_024605895.1). Taxonomy (NCBI): domain Bacteria; kingdom Pseudomonadati; phylum Pseudomonadota; class Gammaproteobacteria; order Moraxellales; family Moraxellaceae; genus Acinetobacter; species Acinetobacter sp. YH16056_T. The sequence goes on from NZ_CP094546.1 coordinate 76,937, forward strand.
AGCTAATGCTAAAAGTGGACTAACAAGCGGAGATAAACCTAGGTTTGTAAGAGAGTGGTATGAAGTCAATCATACTAAGATCAATTTTGTAGCCAAAAATAATCAAATTAATTTAAATAAATGGTTCCCACATAATGATGGTGGTACTGCAAGAAAATGGTATGGAAACAGAAATCATATTATTAATTGGGAAAAAAATGGATTTGCAATTAAACAGCAGCGTAATTCTACCATTCGAAATCCATCATATTATTTTAAAGCTGGCGTAACCTGGACAGATATTTCGAGTTCTTTTTTTTGTGCAAGATTAGTAGATGAAGGCTTTATATTTGAAAATACAGGTTCTATGGTTTTTTCAAATAATTTAATAACAACATTAGGTTTATTAAATTCAAAAGTTGTTTTCTACTATATGAATCTTATGAATCCTACCTTACATTTTGGAGTTGGCGAAATAAATAAACTTCCATTTGATGTACAAGCAGCTAATGAAGAAAATATTAAGGTTTGTGTTCAATTATCTAAATATGATTGGGACTCCTACGAAACCTCATGGGACTTTACCCAAAACCCCATTATTCGTAGCCAACAGCCAAACTTAGAACTAGCGTTTAACACATGGCAACAGCAAAATACTGACGCCGTGGCTGAAATGAAACGCTTGGAAGAAGAAAACAATAAGCTGTTTATTGATGCTTATGGTTTACAGGATGAACTTACACCAGACGTACCAGATGAACAGATCACTTTAACTCGTGCCGACCGTGAAAAAGACAGCCAGCGTTTAGTCTCTTATGCACTTGGCTGCATGATGGGGCGTTATAGTCTGGATGAACCAGGTCTGATCTATGCCCATGCAGGTAATCAAGACTTTGATGCTAGCCGTTATCAAACATTCCCGGCAGATGCTGACGGTATTATTCCATTGACCGAAATGCACTGGTTTGAAGATGATGCAACGCACCGTATTCGAGAGTTCTTAACTGCCGTTTGGGGGAAAGAGACACTGGATGCCAATATGCAGTGGCTCGCAGAAAGCTTAGATAAAAAAGCCAGTGAAACGGCTGAAGACACCATTCGCCGTTACCTCGCCAGCAAGTTCTATAAAGATCACATGCAGACCTATAAAAAGCGCCCGATCTACTGGCTATTCAGCAGTGGTAAACAGGGGGCTTTCCAGGCGTTGGTGTATTTGCATCGTTATAACGAAAGCACCTTGGCGCGTATGCGTACCGAATATGTTATGCCACTGATTTCCAAAATGTCCGCCTATGCTAATTCTCTGGAAACAGCAAAAGAAAGCAGTGACTCTGCGGCTGAAATCAAACGCATCGAGAAAAAACTGCAAGACTTGCATAAGCAACAGGCTGAACTCAGTACTTTTGAAGAAAAGCTGCGTCATTATGCCGATCAGCGTATTACGTTAGATCTGGATGATGGGGTGAAAGTCAATTATGGCAAGTTTGGGGACTTGTTGGCTGAAGTCAAAGCGATTACGGGGGAGAAATGATGAATGCTTTTTCTCCGGTACTAGACCTTGATGAGGTCGTTGCATGAATTTAAGTCAACTACAACAAGGTCTGGAACAAGCCTTTTATATTGAACAGCACCGGATTGTCTTCTGGTACGATGCGGAACAGTCCTTTAGCGAAGAAGTAAAGGCGTTAAAACTGAATGATGTTCATATTCTGAATATGGCAGAAGAATCCAGCCTTGCGATTAAGCTTAAACTGGAACTTGAGGATCAGCAGGGCAAATACTTGCTGTATTTTCCAAGTCCTGAGCCTGAAACTGAAAAAGACTGGTTACTGGACATCAAGCTCTATTCACGCATCTTCTATGCCGATCGTTTCTCGATTATTTTCAATGAGCTTGGGCTACAGCAACAAAGTTTAAGAGAACATCTGGCCAAACGTGAAGAGTTCCTCAAAGCCAAAGCCCGTCTGAGCGCATTAAAACGTTATACCCAGCCTGATGCAGATGAACAGAATCTGGATATGGCCATGATTGCAGCTGTGGTCAAGGCCGACAGTGCCGAACTCATGCATATCGTTCTGGCACTGGCAGATGAAATGGTACAGCAGAACCTGGCTCTGGAAGTCAATCCAGACTCCTTTGCTGAACTGGAAAAATTCCAACTGGTGCCAGCTTTGGTCACCGCATTACAGGCGGAAATTGGTTATCCAGCATCGGTTGAAGAATTGAATGGGGAAGCACCATTCAAGCTCGGTACGTTCTTTATCCGTTTGATGACTACAGGTTTCTGTGAAAGCCTGGGCGATATACCGCTATGGGCTCAAGAACTGGTGATGTCATCCGTCAGCTCCCGTGCGACGGCTAGAGCCTTTTTGTCGCGCTGGAGAGACAGTTCTAAATACTACCCAACCTTCGATACGCTTTCCCAGACCGTGGCGAATGCACTGCGGATCCAGGAGAGGGTCGGGGCCTTTGATCTGGGGCAGCTGCTGGATGTCATGACCTTTGAAGTGATTGAACAAAAGATCATTGTTGATTTGGCCAGTCATATCCCTGCAGCAACCAAAGCTGAACTGGAACATTTCAGAACGATTATTTCTACCCGTCTGGATGGTTATTGGGCTTCCAAACATAAGGATGATGCAACACGCCGTAAATATCGTACTGTCTATACAGCGTTGCAGGCAGCCATTGAGCTGTTTAGCCTGCGACAGCAGTTTGATGCCGGTTTCTATTTCGACTCCAGTGAAGCTTTGTATAAAGCCTACGAGCAGGAGTTGTATCGCTTTGATATGGCCTATCGCCACTACAGTGCTGCTTCTCAACGCGCTCATGTCGATATCCTGAAAAAACTCGATGAAGAAGTGGAAAATTGCTATTCCTACTGGTTTATTGACCACTTGGCACGCAACTGGGGCGAGCGGATTGAAGCTGAGCAACGCTTGAATGTCTGGAAAATGGCAGATATCCCAAATCAGCAGAACTTCTACGATACTCACGTTAGACCCTTACTCAGTTCCGCAACGAAACGCCGTATTGTGGTGATTATCAGTGATGCTTTCCGTTATGAAGCTGCGGTAGAGCTGCGTGATCGTATCAATGAAAAGCGTTATTCTGAAGCGACCTTGTCTTCACAGCTGGGCGTTGTCCCAAGTTACACCACACTTGGCATGGCCTCGTTGTTGCCGCATCAGACTTTGGAGTACAAAGAGGCCGCAGGTGATGATGTTTTAGTAGATGGGCAGTCCAGCAAAGGGACTGCAGCACGATCCAAAATTCTGGCTGCCTATAATGGATTGGCAGTAACCGCTGAAATGGTAAAAGGCTGGTCGCGTGATGAAGGCCGTGAAGCGCTGAAAGATCATGAGCTGATTTACGTTTATCACAACGTGATTGATGCACGCGGTGACAGTGCCTCGACAGAATCAGAAACCTTTATGGCGGTAGAACATGCTATTGAAGAGCTGACCGAACTCAGCCGCAAAATCTTAATGCACTTCAATATTTCTACCCTGTTGATTACAGCCGACCATGGCTTCCTGTTCCAGCAAAGTAAACTGGAATCTGCGGATCGTTCAAGCTTGACTGAAAAACCTGCCAATACATTGAAGAGCAAAAAACGCTATGTGATTGGGCATGGTTTACCAGAGAGCAAGGAAGCCTGGAAAGGCTCAACCCAAGCTACGGCAGGCACATTATCTGCGACTGATTTCTGGATTCCAAAAGGGGCGAACCGTTTCCATTTCGTAGGAGGCTCACGTTTCGTGCATGGCGGCATCATGCCTCAGGAAATTGTGGTACCGGTACTGATGGTAAAACAGCTACGTGGTGAAAAGGCTGGACAGCGGACCAAGCGTAAAGTTGAGGTCATTTCTACCAAATCCACGCTGAAGATGGTCAATAACATCCAGAAGTTTGATTTGATGCAAACCGAAGCTGTCAGTGAGCTGGTCATGCCAGTGACTTTATCCATTGCCATTTATGATGGGGATCTTAAAGTTTCCAGTGAAGAAACTTTGACTTTTGATAGCACTACCGACTCTGTTGCCGATCGGGTCAAACAGGTCAGACTGTCATTGTCTGGCACTGATTTTGACCGTAAGAAAGATTACTTCCTGGTACTGAAAGACAAAGACCTGAATATCGAGATGCAACGCTATAAGGTCACCATTGATTTGGCATTTACCGATGACTTCTTCTAATAACGAATTAACGATAGAGCGTAGCCTACATGGAATCTGCTAACGATAAAGAACTGGATCAGCTGCTGAATGAACACTTTGCTGGGCGGGTGGTACGTAAGGATCTAACTAAACTGATCAAAGAAGGGGCCAATGTCCCTGTCTATGTACTCGAATACCTGCTGGGGATGTACTGTGCCTCGGATGATCCAGAGATCATTGAACAGGGACTACGTAACGTAAAGACCGTACTGGCTGAGAACTACGTCCGACCGGATGAAGCCGAGAAGGTGAAATCCCTGGTCCGTGAACGGGGCAGTTATAAGGTCATTGATCGGGTGACTGTAAAGCTGAATGAGCGTAAAGACAAATACGAAGCATCATTTAGTAATCTTGGCATCAAAGATGCCGAAATCTCGGCAGGCATCGTCAAAGAGTATGAAAAATTACTTGTTGGTGGTATCTGGGTCATTGCTACGCTCAGTTATTATTTTGAAGAAGGACAGACTAGTTCTCCATTTGGCGTGAGCTTACTCAAGCCGATTCAAATGCCGAATATGAATATGGATGAACTTTTCAGTGGCAGAGCAGCATTAAGCACTGATCAGTGGCGCGAGAGTTTAATCCGTTCGATCGGCATGGAACCGGCTTCGTTAAAAGAGGATGTGCAATGGCACCTATTAGCGCGTATGGTTCCGTTCGTTGAAAATAACTATAACGTTTGTGAACTGGGACCACGCGGTACCGGGAAAAGCCATATTTACAAAGAGTGTTCACCGAATAGTATTTTAGTCTCCGGTGGACAAACGACTGTCGCCAACCTGTTCTATAACATGAGTAGCCGCCGTATTGGTCTGGTGGGCTTATGGGATGTGGTAGCTTTTGATGAAGTTGCTGGTATTTCCTTTAAGGACAAAGATGGCGTACAGATCATGAAAGACTACATGGCCTCAGGATCTTTTGCCCGTGGTCGTGAACAGATGGAAGCCTCAGCTTCGATGGTTTTTGTGGGTAATATTAACCAAAGTGTTGAATCCTTGGTGAAGACTAGCCACTTATTGGCTCCTTTTCCTGAAGCCATGATCGATTCAGCATTCTTTGATCGCTTTCATGCCTATATCCCGGGTTGGGAAATTCCGAAAATGCGCCCGGAATTCTTTACCAACCGTTATGGCTTGATCGTTGATTATCTGGCTGAGTTCTTCCGGGAAATGCGTAAGCGTAGTTTTGCGGATGCCATTGAGAAGTACTTTAAGCTAGGGAATAACCTGAATCAGCGTGATGTGATTGCCGTTCGCAAGACGGTTTCTGGATTGATGAAGCTGCTCTACCCACATGGTCAATTTAACAAAGAAGATGTACGGCAATGCCTGGAATATGCGCTGCAGGTGCGCCGTCGGGTCAAAGAACAGCTGAAAAAAATTGGGGGGATGGAATTCTATGATGTGCATTTTAGCTATATCGACAATGACACCCTAGAAGAGCATTTTGTTTCGGTAAAAGAGCAGGGTGGAGGTGGACTTATTCCCGAAGGTCCTGCTAAACCAGGCTTCCTGTATACCATTGGCCTCAGTAATAAGGGCATGCCAGGCTTATACCGCTTAGAACTTCAAGTCACTAAAGGTTCAGGAAAATTGGCGACATCTGGCTTATGGAATTCAAGTAGTGCCAAAGAACAGGTCAAGATTGCTTTTGATTACTTCAAGGCCAATGCATCCCGGATCTCGGGGGGCAGTAAGGTGCTGGAACATGATTTCCACTTACATGTGGTGGAATTACAGAATACCGGCCCGCTCAGCCATCTTGCTCTGCCAAGTTTAGTGGCTTTCGCTTCTGGCCTCTTAGGACGATCGGTACAAAGTCAGATGGTGGTACTGGGTGATATGAGCTTGGGTGGTTCAGTGACACCGGTGGAAAGTATTGCCGAATGTCTGCAAGTTGCTTTTGATGCGGGTGCCAAGAAGGTTGCTTTACCAATGAGTAGTGCGGCAGATATCCCAACGATTCCTGTGGAACTGTTTACCAAGTTCCAGACCAGCTTTTATGCAGATCCGGTGGATGCGGTGTTTAAAGGGTTAGGGGTGGATTAATTTCATATCTGTCTGGAAGAGTTACAGTAGATTGTTTTAAATTCAGTTTCTCAAGTTAAACACCATGTTGTAAAAGCATAATACTGCCTCTTTTAAAGAGCTAGTATTTTAGGGGGGATTACCCTTCATTTTTTTTTGATCAGATATCTGTTGTACTTTGACAGGATTTTGTTGATCTAAATATTTTTGATACCAAACACGCAATGTTTCAGGAGTACAACCGATTTTAGGATCAATAGCTGTGATTGCTGCCCAAGTAGAAGGATAATCTTTTTCAGATTCAATCAATAATTGAACCGCTCTTTCTCTGATTTCAGGGGGCAATTTTACTTTGCCATTTGTAAGGTAAAAGGGGTCAATTTTAGAATGCCGTTGACAATGTATCGCCTTTTGAGTTTGAAGCAATGTACAATGATAAGATTAACCCGTTAGGTCAGGTGGCCTAACTTAAATAAAAAGTCTCCGACAAACCCGGTACGGTTCACTATCTATTGTTATTCTTACCTGAAATTGATGTGAGCTTATAGAGACAAGGTAAATTTGCAAAAGTGCCGGCTATTCAGTGTTCATTGAATGTTTAATTTAATTTATTAAGCTTGACCTTGGAGTGGCTCTAAGCCTTATACTTGGTACAAATTTTTCGATTGTTATGATGATGCGTTCTACTACATGGATTACAGTCTTGGTTGGATTGTTCATGTTCCAAAGCTTTTGGAATGTGGCGGCGGCCTTTTGTGTCCATGAACAACAGCCTCAATCACAGCAGAGTTATCATTTTGGTCATCACCAAAATACCTTGTGTGCCAGCGATAGTCGTCAACACGATCATAATGGACAGTCAGAAAACATAAAAACATTCAGTAGCGATTTAGAAATCGGTGAAGATCATCAAGATCATCTACCATCGATGACGCATTTGATTGTACAAAATGAAAAAGTAGATGTGTTTCATCCAAGCTCTGAAGTTAAAGTGAATCCACAATTTCATTGGAAAAACAGCTATCAGGCTCCTGACCTGTTTCAACAAAGCCCACCTCCCGAATTTTCCCCGCTCATGGTGGGGTAGCCTAAAACATTCCCACCACTTTTATTATTTAAATAAGTGGGAAAAATCATGTCTTCACAATCAATTATACTCTTGCGTCATAGCTTGGTTGCTTGTATATGTGCAGCGGCTATGCAATATAGCTATGCTGAAAACGTTACCAGCTTTGAATCCGCTTTAGCAAAAGTACAAAGTTACCAGACTCAAGACAAGCTGTGGCAACAAGTTCAGCAAATATCTGAATTGAATATTCAGCAAAGTCGGTTATGGCAGAATCCAAGTATAAGTTTAGAACAGTCTGGCTTTGGCTCAGGTCAAGAACAGGAATTCAATGTTGGCGTTAGTCAACCTCTAGATCTATTTGGTCAGCGTAAGCTGAACCGGGTGATTGCCAATACCTCGAATCAACAAATCCAATTGCAACAGCAATTATGGAAGGCACAAAGCCAACTGATTGTTAAATTTGCATGGTCGCAATTTGCACTTGCTGAGGTTGAGCAGTCTGCTTATTCAGTACAGTTAAAAACAAGTAAAGCCAATCTGGACAGTGCCCAGAAACGCTATCAGGCAGGCAGTATTGCCCTGGTTGATTTTGAGCGTACCCAAATTGAAGCGCTAGAAATCCAACGACTTTATCAGCAAGCGATGCTGAATAAACAAGCTGCCGGTCGTCAGCTGTCTAATTTGTGGGGGGGAGAAACATCTTCACATCTTCAATTGAATAAAACCGCTATCCCTTGGCCAGAGCAAAGTCTCCAAACTGTGCAACGGTATATTGCTGAAGGGTGGCTAGAAAAATTCTATGCCTTGAACATTCAGCAATCGGATCATCAAATTGAAAATTTAAGAATTCAGGCACGTCCCAATCCGACTTTAAATGTAGGCATGAAACGTAGCAAAACCCCTAATGAAAGCAACGATACGACTTTGGCAATCGGCGTGGCTATTCCACTGAATATTTTTAACCGCCAGCAATATGCGATCCCGATGGTCCAGCAACAGCAAATATTGCTGAACCAACAGCAGCAGCGTGAGCTGAAGCAACAAATACTCAATATTGCCAACAGCATGCATCAGCTCAAAGGTTTACGTAGCCAGTTCGATGCCACAACAGCACAAGTTACTTTGGCGACCAAAGTTCAGAGCCGTACTTTACAAGGGTTTCAGGCAGGGAAACTGTCCATTACCGACGTTCAGCAAGCAACCACCCAACTGCAGAATCTTCGATTGGGTCAATTACAAATTCTACGTCAAGCTTGGCAAACTGCCCTCGCAGCTGAGGCACTCAGTATTGGCACAAGTTATGAAGAAATTAGCCGTTCGGATGCCTATACACAACTGAATAAAAAGGCAGTCGAAGCATCGCAAAATTTAATCAATGGGGGAGCACGATAAAATGAACGCCAAGCAAAACGGAAAAATATCCCAGTCTCTCATGATTGCAATTTTGATTCTGATTACGGTCTTGGTCAGTCTGGTTATTTGGTTAAGTTCAAAAAAAACTGAATCTGAGGGGCATGGTCATGATGAGGGAAATGCCGAACATTCTGATGAAGATAGTTCTGAAGAAGGACATGCTGAAGAAGGCGAAATACAACTGACCAGCCAACAAATGGTTGAACAAGGTTTAAAAGTTGCTGTTGCATCCACAGGATTGGTTGAAAAGCTGACAACCCTGCCAGGTAAATTGGTGGTGAATACCGATCAACAAGCGCATATATCGCCTAATTTTAGTGGTCATGTCGAGCAGGTCAATGTGGCTTTAGGACAGAGCGTGCAAAAAGGACAAACGCTGGCTGTACTAATCGTGCCTGAACTGATCGACCAACAGGCAAATCTGCGTATGGCACAGGTGAATCTGGATTTGGCCCGTAAAGATTACCAGCGCGAACAGCAACTCTGGTCACAGGGGATTTCTGCCAAACAGGATTACCAGCGTGCCGAAAATGCCTACCGTCAAGCGCAGATTACTGTCCAGTCCTCACAAGCACGTTTAAATGCATTAGGTGCAAGTGGCAATAACAATGGGCGTTTTCTGATTAAAGCACCGATCTCTGGGGTGATCAGTCAAAAAGATATTGTGGTCGGTGAAAATGTGCAACTGGCTAATCAGCTCTTTGTCATTGAACAGCTGAAAGATTTATGGCTTGAGTTTAATTTGCCGAATCAATTCTCAGGTCAACTGCAAGCCGGGCAAAAAATTGACTTTAAAGTGAATGATTCAGATCAAATCTATAAAGCTACTGTACAAAGCTTAACCTCTCAGGCAGATGTACAAACAGGGCGTCTGGTGGTGCGCGCAAAACTCGATGCGCAAGCTACTGAGTTGCGTTCTAATGTGTTAGTGAGAGTGTTGATTCCGGAAGCTACAGCAAAATCAGCCCTTCGGATTCAAAAGTCTGCGCTGCAAAGTATTGAAGGTGAAGACAGTATTTTCATCGTAGATTCAGAACAAAAAGGTCAAGTCCACTTAAAAGCACAGAAAGTGCAATTGGGGCAGGCTTCAAGTGATGGACAATGGCTTGAAGTGATTTCTGGGCTGACTGAAGGGCAGAAGTATATCGCTCAAGGCAGTTTCTTGTTGAAATCTGAATTAGAAAAAGACGAGGCAGGCCATGAACATTAATTCTGATCTGCCAAAACCAGAAGGTTTATTCGAACGAATCATTCAGTTTTCCATACAAAATGCGATTTGGGTGTTGCTCTTTGTCTGTACCTGGATTGCGGTCGGGGTGTATAGCTATCAGAAACTCCCGATTGATGCTGTACCCGATATTACCAATACCCAAGTCCAGATTAATACTCAAGCCAAGGGTTTTACTGCGCTTGAAGTCGAACAGCGGATTACCTATCCCATTGAAAATGCCATGGCTGGCATTCCGGATCTGGAGCTTACCCGTTCCATATCCCGTTATGGACTCTCTCAAGTCACCATTGTCTTTAAAGATGGGACTGATATTTATTGGGCCCGTCAGCAGATTAACCAACGGATACAGGAGGCGCAATCTGAGTTGCCTGCACAAATCGCACCGACGATGTCCCCCGTTTCTACGGGTCTCGGTGAGATTTATCAATGGGTACTGAAGGCAGATCCGAATGCGAAAAAGCCGGATGGAACTGCATACACGCCGATGGATTTACGTGAGATTCAGGACTGGATTGTGCGTCCTCAACTGCAACGTGTTAAGGGAGTTGCAGAGGTCAACAGTATTGGTGGTTTTGAAAAAACCTATGTGGTCTCTCCCGATTTAAACCGGATGCAGCAACTGAATATCTCATTAGAACAACTGCAACAGGCTTTAGCGCAAAATAATGAGAACCGAGGTGCAGGTTATATTGAAGACAATGGTCAGCAACTGACGGTACGTGTACCGGGTACATTCAATGGGCTTTCTGATATTGAGAACACCATGCTGGGTAGCCCAAATGGCAGCCCAATTCGGGTTGGTGATATTGCGCAAGTCTCTATTGGGCATGATTTAAGAACCGGTGGGGCAACCTATAACGGCAAAGAAACCGTTTTAGGGATTGCCATGATGGCGATGGGGGGAAATAGCCGGACTGTTTCTAAAGCTGTGGATGCCAAGCTTCAAGATATTCAGAATAGTTTGCCTAAAGGGGTAGTGATTGAAACGGTGTACGACCGTACTACCTTGGTTGAGAAGGCGATTAAAACCGTTCAGAAAAACTTGGTAGAGGGAGCAATCCTGGTCATCATCATTCTGTTCCTGTTTTTAGGGAATATCCGTGCTGCCTTGATTACTGCCTGTGTCATTCCACTCTCTATGCTGTTTACCTTAACCGGGATGGCACAGAAAAATATCAGTGCCAATCTGATGAGTTTAGGTGCACTCGATTTCGGCATCATTGTCGATGGTGCTGTGGTGATTGTCGAAAACTGTATCCGGCGTTTAGCCCATACACAGCAACTGTTAAAACGACCTCTCACACAAAGTGAACGCTTTAAGGAAGTTTTTCTGGCTGCCCGCCAAGCACGTCGTCCTCTTATTTTTGGTCAGCTTATTATTTTGGTGGTGTATTTGCCGATTTTTGCTTTAAGTGGTGTGGAAGCAAAAATGTTCCATCCGATGGCATTGACAGTGGTACTCGCCCTTGTTGCAGCCATTATTTTATCGATCACCTTTGTGCCTGCTGCTGTGGCATTGTGGGTCAAAGGCGATATTCAAGAAAAAGAAAGTCGTTGGATGTTATGGCTAAAAGCTAAATATCAGCAAACTCTTGATATTTCGTATCAATACAAAGCAGTTGTGCTGACTTTTGCACTGTGTGTATTAGTGATTACGGGATTTATCAGTACCAAACTCGGCAGTGAATTTGCACCACAGCTCAGTGAAGGAGACTTTGCGGTACAACAGTTACGTTCACCAAGTACAGGCTTAGAAGAGTCTTTACGTATTCAGGAGAATACTGAAAAACTTCTTTTAAAGAGTTTCCCTGAAATTAAGGCAGTATTTGCCAGAACGGGTACAGCCGAGGTTGCAACAGATGTCATGCCACCCAATATTTCAGATGGCTATATCATGTTAAAGCCTCGTTCAGAATGGCCAAATCCTAAAGAAAGTTTAGATGAATTACGTGGCCGTATGGTGACGTATTTAGCCACGATTCCAGGCAATAATAGTGAATTTTCACAACCGATTGAACTCCGATTTAATGAATTGATCTCAGGTGTGCGTAGTGATGTTGGTGTGAAAATCTTCGGTGATGATATGAATGTCCTCAATACTGAGGCGACTAAAATCTCCAAAATCATTCAGCAAATATCGGGTAGCAGTGCCGTGAAAGTTGAGCAGACCTCAGGTTTGCCATTACTGAATGTCGAGGTAAATAAAACTTTGGCTGCACAATATGGTTTGAGTGTGCGTTCAATTCAAGACCTTGTGGCAACCAGTATTGGTGGACAAAGCGTGGGAGAGATTTTAGAAGGCGATCGTCGTTTTGATTTTGTTATCCGTCTTGGAGAGCAAGACCGTAGTGTCGCATCTGTTTCCCAGTTACCTATTCAGCTTCCAAATGGTGGCAGTATTTTATTGTCGGATGTCGCGCAAGTCTCGACCATTGAAGGAATCAACCAAGTCAGTCGAGAAAATGGTAAACGCCGAGTTGTGGTTACAACGAATGTTGAAGGGCGTGATTTAGGGTCTTTTGTTTCTGATGTACAGACACAGCTCAAAGCATACACTTTGCCAAGTGGTTATTGGATAGAATATGGCGGTCAGTTTGAAAATTTGGCTTCAGCCAAAGCACGGATGCAAATCGTGATTCCACTGGCTTTAATCACTATCTTTATTTTACTGATGGCGGTCTTTCACAATGTCAAAGAAAGTCTATTGGTCTTTACCGGGGTACCCTTTGCCTTGACCGGTGGTGTGCTGTTCCTTTGGCTAAGGGATATTCCATTATCGATGTCAGCTGGAATTGGCTTTATTGCCTTATCTGGTGTTGCAGTCCTCAATGGACTGGTAATGCTGACCTTTATTAAGGAATTAAGGGACAAATATCCAGTGCATAAAGCCGTGTGGCAAGGGGCTATTTTGCGCTTAAGACCAGTGTTGATGACAGCTTGTGTGGCTTCACTGGGTTTTGTACCAATGGCGCTGGCAACCGGAACAGGGGCTGAGGTTCAACGGCCACTGGCAACCGTAGTGATTGGCGGGATTATCTCTTCAACATTACTAACTTTGGTGCTGTTACCCGTGCTTTATCGTTGGATAAATGAAAAGAAAGTTTCTTAATCCAATAGATTAGTCGATTTACAGCAGAGATATTGGCTGTTATCCAATATCTCTGCTCATCATAAATAGAATAAGGAAAATATTTTATGTCAGAACATCATGATCATAGCCATGCGGTTGTTACTGAAGAAAATAGTAAGAAGTTAATGGTTGCCTTAGGTTTAACGACTACTTTTTTAATAGTAGAAGTTGTCGCTGCTTTTATTACCCAAAGTTTGGCTTTGTTATCTGATGCAGCTCATATGTTTACTGATGTAGCCGCTTTAGCTATTGCTCTTGCCGCTATCAAAATTGGTAAAAAAGCCGCAGATGATAAAAGAACTTTTGGCTATCAGCGATTTGAAATTTTAGCGGCTCTGTTTAATGCGGTGATGCTTTTTGTGGTAGCAATATATATTGTATATGAAGCTTATCAACGTTTTACGAATCCTGCTGAAATTCAAAGTGTTGGAATGATGATTGTCGCGGTCATTGGTTTGGTCATAAATTTGATTTCAATGAAAATCCTTTCTGCTAGTGCTGAAGGAAGTCTAAATATAAAAGGTGCATATTTAGAAGTTCTTAGTGATGCTCTAGGATCGATAGGCGTGATTATCGGAGGAATAGTTATTTATTTTACCCAGTGGATGTGGGTTGATACCGTAATCGCTGTGTTAATTGGCTTCTGGGTCTTACCTCGAACTTGGATTTTATTAAAACAAAGTATTCATATTCTGCTTGAAGGAGTTCCTGATGAGATTGATATTGAGTCGTTAAGAAATGATTTATTGAAGCTAGAGGGCGTTGAAGGGATTCATCAGTTGAAAGTCTGGGCTATATCCTCAAGAAATATTCATTTAACTGCTCATTTGGTTGCTCCGAATAGCAATACAGATCAACTCTATCAAAAGGCCTTAGAAGTTCTAAAACATAATCATAATATTACTGAAATTACGTTACAAATAGAAAATACGAAATGTAATACATTGAACCAACATAAACACTAATTTGGACTTTAGTCTTCATATAGATGTTTTGTGTAACTTTAAAGTATACCCTAAAGTTACAATCTGGAAGTTCATGAAATTATGTATCATTTAAATGATTTTTAATCATAAGTAACATGTAACTTTAGTGTTAAAGAATTATAATTTACGAAATTGTTCATTTTTATCCAATTGGGGCGTGAAAAAGTGAAAGGCCAAAAAGTAGGGTATGTCCGGGTAAGTTCTGTCGAGCAAAACACTGGACGTCAACTTGAAGGAATTGAGGTCGACCGGATTTTTGTTGACCGTGCTTCAGGTAAAAATACTGACCGACCTAAATTTCAGGAAATGTTGAACTATGTCCGGGAAGGGGACAGGGTGATTGTACATTCAATGGATCGTTTTGCGCGAAGCCTAAAAGATTTGGTCACTGAAGTAGATAAACTGGTCAAACGAGGGATCGCCATCCAGTTTGTAAAAGAAAATATTACTTTTACAGCCGAATCCACCCCGATGGATAATTTGATGCTTCAAATGATGGGTGCTTTTGCACAGTTCGAACGTGAGATCATTTTAGAGCGGCAAAAGGAAGGAATAAAACTCGCCTCTGCTCAGGGGAAGTACAAAGGTCGGGTGCATAAACTAAAGCCTGACCAAGCTGAAGCTTTACGACAAGCATGGAAGGAGGGGAAGTATCCATCGAAAATGGCATTAGGGAAAGCTTTTGGGATTAGTCGTCAGGCGGTATACCGATATTTACAAGTTAGTGAATAGCTTATTGGGATTAGCAACTAAATTTAGTTTAACTTATAAAAATCATGAAACACTGTTCGAATTTTAAGCGTGGAACATGAATAATCAATAAAAAGCCGCTCTGCTGGTGCCCTATATTTCAGAACGGCTTGCTTTAATATAATGATATTTAAAGAGAAATATCAAGCATTACGTATAACGTGTATTATGTTAATTTTAGGAAAAGTGAAAAATAATCTACAATAGAATCTACGAAAAATTGGCCATCAATTATGCCTGATTTCTCCAGTGGAAATAATTGGATTGTGAGATCCCCCACTCAAAATCATAAATTAGAAAGAATTGAAGCATTTCTTTCCAATTATGCTTATAAACCTCACCGACATGATACTTATGCTATTGGCAGGACTCTTTCCGGAGTTCAAAACTTTCATTACAAAGGTACATTGCAACATAGCTTGCCAGGCATGACTATGGTTCTACACCCGGATGAAAAGCATGATGGTGAATCAGGAACATTAGATGGCTATCGCTATAGAATGATTTACATCGAACCAGCGATGATCCAAACCATTTTAAAGGGTAAACCTTTGCCTTTTATCAGACATGGCTTAAGTAATGATATTCGCCTGTTTAGGGCAATGGATAGCTTTCTAAATAATATAAATAATTATATGGATACCCTAGAAGAGGAAGATGCTCTATTTGATTTGGCAACTACACTGTGTGAAATTTCAGATACTTCATCTAACCAAAACAAAAAATTTGACTACAAGGCAGCAGAGAGAGCGCGTGAGTGTATTTTGGCGTATCCACATGAAAACTTAAGTTTGTCAGATTTAGAGAAACATGCTGATCGTGACCGCTGGAGCCTTTCTCGTGATTTCCGATTATTATTTGGAACTAGCCCACACCGTTATATGATCATGCGTCGCTTAGAAACAGTTAAGTTCTACCTTGCTCAAGGGGAGTCTATTGTTAATGCTGCTTTAAATGCAGGCTTTTTTGATCAGAGTCATATGACCAGACATTTTATAAAAACATTTGGTTTAACTCCCACTCAATGGAAAATGATAAATATTAAAAGATAGCCGTTCGATTTGAACGGCTAATTTGTCCTACAGCAGATTTATTCCATTAAGAAAATCTTTGAACATAAAAAGCCCTGATAAAATCAAGAGTATACCCATCAGCTTATTTAGCCGATTAAACCAGATAGGATTAGCAATTTTGTTGCCTAATACTTTTCCAACCAGAGCATAGGTGAATGGTGCGCCAACAGCACCAAGTGAAATCAGTAAAGAAACTATCAAGATCATGATTCCTGTGATTTTGGCTGCAGGGTACATAATTGTCGTAACAGGTAGAATGACGAGAATGGCTTTTGGATTTAATAACTGAATAAATAAGCCATTTAAGAATGTTAGATGGCTTTCTTGCTGTTGAGTTGTTTCTACATTCGCCCTAATCATTTTTATAGCCAAGTAGAATGTATAAATTGCACCCGCTAAAGCAATATAATGAATCAATCCATGTGGAATAACAGCTTCACCTATATAGCCAAACAATACGAATAAGATCAACATGGCGAAACCAATGCCTAGGTAAAATCCTATAGTCTTTTTTAATTGACCTGTAAGGCCAGAATTTAGCCCCATAAAATTTACAGGGCCTGGGCTATACATAACGCTTAATGTATAAAGAAATATTTCCACAGAGTTCACTCAATTAGATAGCAATAAACATCAAAGAGAGAACGGTATCGAGTTATAGGCCTTAAAGATTGTACGTTTGTGCTGAACTAATTAAAAATTTCTATTTAACTTATGTTCACCTAAAGTTCACTTCATAAGTGTATAAAGAAACTATGTATTGTATTTTCAATTGCTTATATAAATATTAGTCTTGGTTTAGAATTTTAAAGTTCATGAACTATGAGAAAAAACTAAGATACGATCAAAATTGTAGAACAACAAAATTATTTATACTAATTTACAAGCCACGCTGTTTAAGCGTGTCATTAAAAAATAAATCTTTTAATCTCTCCACACAATCTCCACACAATCTCCACACAACATCAGCAATTCATAAACACTGCTATTTCAAAATAGTAGTATCTAAAACCCCCCCTCTGAAAAAGCATGTCAACACATTATCATTTAATAGGTTCAATACTTATTACAACTGTACTTTTAATCGGCTGTACACAAGCCAAAGATGCTGAACAGTCCCCAACAGAAATGCCACCAGCGGTTGTCAGTACCATCACGGTATTACCGCATTCCATGAATTTAATTGAAAATCTTCCAGGCCGTGTTGTCGCTTACCGTATTGCTGAAATTCGCCCGCAAGTAGGTGGAATTGTTGATAAAGTACTTTTTAAGCAAGGCTCTTATGTGCAAGCAGGTCAACCGCTTTTTAAATTGAATTCTGAAATATTTCAGGCAGATGTAAAAAGCAATCAAGCCACTTTAAACCGTGCACAAGCTGAGGTGACACGTTTGCAGGTGCTGTTAAAACGCTACACTGAATTAGTAAAAGTAAATGCGGTTAGTCAGCAGGAATACAACAATACCGAAGCAGATTATCAAAAAGCAAAAGCCGATGTGGCGCAAATGCAAGCCATGTTAAGCAGACAACAACTTAATCTTAAATATGCGACTGTTACAGCCCCTATCTCGGGAACGATTGGTGAAATCTTAGTGACTGAGGGTGCATTAGTTGGTCAAGGTGATACTAATGCAATGGCCGTAATACAACAGATTAATAAAGTCTATGTTGATGTAAAGCAATCAATTAGTGATTATGAAAAACTACAGGAAGCTTTACAGCAAGGTGACGTGTCAAATACCAAACATACGGTTGAAATCCTAAATAGTCAGGGTAAACCTTATAACGTTACAGGTGAAATCCTATTTTCGGATACTAAAGTTGATCCTGATACGGGTGATGTCACAATCCGTATTTTAGCCAATAATGAAAATCAAAAACTTTTGCCAGGCATGTATGTTCGAGTCAATATGAGCCGAGCTCAAGTTGAAAATGCGCTCCTAGTTCCAGAACAAGCGATTCAACATGATATTAGTGGTAAAGCCAATGTTACGATTGTTAATCAAAAAGGTTTAGCGCAAAGCAAGCCTGTTCAGCTTGGTCAACGTTATCAAAATAACTATGTGATCAAACAAGGGTTACAAGCAGGTGAGAAAGTCATTGTTGAAGGGGCTGATCGTATACAGCCTGAGCAAAAATTAAAAATTAAGCAGTGGCAACCTACAAATATTAAGGAAAATGGAGGACAGCAATAATGTCCCAATTTTTCATTAGGCGTCCTATTTTTGCATGGGTGATTGCTTTATTTATTATTCTGTTGGGTGTACTAAGCATCCCCAAGTTACCTATTGCACGATTCCCAAGTGTTGCGCCACCACAGATTAGTATTACGGCAATCTATCCAGGTGCTACGCCAAAAACATTGAATGATAGTGTTGTGACCTTGATTGAGCGGGAAATGTCAGGTGTCAAAAACTTACTTTATTACAGTTCAAGTTCAGATAGTTCTGGAACAGCAACAATCACCGCAACATTTAAACCAGGTACAGATGTAGAACTTGCACAAATTGATGTGCAAAACAAAATTAAAGCCATTGAGTCACGCTTACCTCAAACAGTGCGACAACAAGGGCTGATGGTCGATGCTGCGTCGTCTGGTTTTTTAATGATGGTGGGCTTAAGTTCACCGAATGGCAAATATAGTGAAATTGATGTCAGTGACTATATGACTCGCTATGTGATTGAAGAATTAAAGCGGGTTGACGGTGTTGGTAAAGTCCAAAATTTTGGTGCTGAAAAAGCCATGCGGATTTGGGTCGATCCAGATCGTTTGGTTTCTTATGGATTGAGTATTCAAGATGTGAATACAGCCATCCAAAACCAAAACTTGCCGATATCACCAGGTCGTATTGGTGATGTTCCTGCTTTGACGGGGCAACAAATTACTATTCCTTTAACTGCTCAAGGTCAATTAGAAACTGTAGAGCAATTCAAGAAAATTAGTTTACGTGCTCAACAAAATGGCGCCAATGTTCGACTGTCGGATGTCGCTCGTGTCGAAATCGGGGCACAGATGTATAACTTTGCGATTTTAGAAAATGGCAAAGCCTCTACAGCTGTGGCGATACAAATGAGTCCTGGTGCCAACGCTGTCAAGACTGCAGAAGGTGTTAAAGCGAAAATTGAACAGTTAGGTTCAGCACTGCCTGATGATATGAAATTCTCTATACCTTACGACACTGCACCTTTTGTAAAAATCTCGATTGAAAAAGTAATCATGACATTGCTTGAAGCTATGGCATTAGTTTTTATTGTCATGTTTATCTTTTTACACAATGTTCGATACACCTTAATTCCGGCGATTGTTGCACCGATTGCATTGCTTGGCACATTCTCAGTCATGCTGCTTGCTGGTTTTTCGATTAATGTGCTGACCATGTTCGGTATGGTGCTTGCGATCGGGATTATTGTCGATGATGCGATTGTGGTCATTGAGAATGTTGAACGCATTATGGCGACAGAAGGCTTATCTCCAGTTGAAGCCACATCTAAAGCCATGAAGGAAATTACCAATCCGATTATTGGCATCACCTTAGTGTTAGCCGCTGTATTCTTGCCGATGGCATTGGCGTCAGGCTCAGTGGGGATTATCTATCGTCAGTTCACCATTACCATGTCGGTTTCAATTTTATTCTCAGCTTTCCTTGCACTGACATTAACCCCTGCGTTATGTGCAACGATGTTAAAACCGATTGATCAAGACCATCAGAAAAAGGGTGTTTTTGCATCGTTTGATCGCAGTTTTGAGAAGCTGAACAATCGCTATGAACGCAGTTTATTTAAAGTAATTAAACATAAAACCCTCGCAATGTTATGTTTCTTAGGCATTGTCATTGTGCTGATTTTTAGTTTTAAACACGTTCCGACTGCGTTTATGCCAGAAGAAGATCAGGGGTGGTTTATGACTTCGATTCAACTTCCTGCGGATGCAACTCAAGAACGTACCCGTAAAGTCGTTGCTGAGTTTCAAAATTATTTAGACCAAGAAACGGGGATTAAAGACAATATGGCGGTCTTAGGTTTTGGTTTTAGTGGATCTGGTCAGAATACAGCGATGTATTTTACCAATCTATTGCCATTCGAAGAGCGTACTATTACGGCACAAGAAGTCGTGAATAATGCCAATATAGCGATGGCTGAAAGTTCAGAAGGTCAAACCATGTCTGTGTTACCACCAGCAATTGATGAATTGGGTAACTCATCTGGTTTTTCACTGAGATTATTAGATCGTGGCAATATTGGCATGCCTGCTTTAAGAGAAGCACAAGATCAGCTTTTAGCATTAGCAGCACAAAGTAAAATCGTGGCGGAGGTCTATCCTGAAGGTTTGCCAGATGGCAGTTCTGTACAGCTTAAAATTGATAGAGATAAATTGCAGGCATTAGGTGTTAATTTCAGTGATGTGACCGATATTATTTCAACCTCAATGGGTTCGATGTATATCAATGATTTTCCAAATCATGACCGTATGCAGCAAGTCATTGTGCAACTTGATGCCAAATCACGCATGAGTATTGAAGATATTCTTCAGATTAAGGTGAACAGTCAAAGCGGTAAATTGGTTTCAATGTCTGAAATAATTACTCCAATTTGGCAACATTCCCCACAACAATACAATCGTTACAACGGTCGTCCATCATTGAGTATTTCTGGCAGTCCAGCAGCAGGTATATCTTCAGGACAAGCCATGACTGAGATGGAAAATTTGATTGAACAACTTCCGAAAGGTGTGGGTTATGAGTGGACTGGGATTTCTCTAGAAGAAAAACAGTCGGAATCACAAACCTTGTTTTTATTACTGTTGTCGATGTTAGTCGTTTTCCTTGTCTTGGCAGCGCTTTATGAAAGCTGGTCAATTCCATTCTCTGTGATGCTAGTTGTCCCTCTAGGGTTGATTGGCGCCTTTTTAGCAGTAATGTTACGTGGTATGCCAAATGATATTTTCTTTAAGGTCGGCATGATCACGATTATTGGTCTATCTGCAAAGAATGCTATTTTGATTGTTGAGTTTGCAAAAGCACTAAGAGAAGAAGGAATGGGTTTAGTGGAGGCAACCGTTGCAGCCGCTAAATTGCGCTTACGTCCAATCCTAATGACATCTTTGGCATTTACCTGTGGCGTTATTCCTTTAGTCATTGCCAGTGGCGCTAGTTCTGAAACTCAAAAAGCGATTGGTACAGGCGTCTTTGGCGGCATGATCAGCGCAACAATTCTAGCTGTTATTTTTGTACCGATTTTCTTTATTGTCGTCATGAGCATGGTTGAGAAATTCTCGAAACGTAAAGCGGCACATTAAGCATCAAAACTGAGAATAAAAGCTGTGGGTTAACGAGTTTAGCCCACAACAAATCTTTCATTTACATCTTTATTTCAGAATTGATTTAATAAACCATCAATATAGGTTTAATCATGAAAGCTACCAATCTTGATCCGAAACGCTGGTGGATATTGCTCGCTGTCGTGCTTGCATTTCTGCCGATTGTGATTGATATGACTGTACTGCATGTTGCGGTTCCCTCATTAACCCAATCGCTGAGTGCCACAAGTAACCAAGTCTTATGGATTATTGATATTTATCCATTACTTATGGCTGGACTTTTAGTTCCGATGGGAACTTTGGCTGATCGTGTCGGCAATCGTAAGATTCTGCTGATTGGCTTGGTTATATTTGGAATTGCCTCAGTCCTTGCGGCATTTTCCCAAACGGCTTCTATGCTGATTGCCGCACGTGCTTTATTAGCATTAGGCGGTGCCATGATTATGCCCTGTGTATTGGGTATTATTCGCAGAACCTTCGAAGACAGTCGCGAACGTGCCATTGCGCTGGGTATTTGGGGCACAATCGGATCAGCCGGTGCCGCCATTGGACCGCTCATTGGTGGGGGATTGTTAGAATA
>NZ_CP094547.1:0-53792 GCF_024605895.1 Acinetobacter sp. YH16056_T
CATTATCGCCCAGGGTAAAGGTGGTGTAGGAAAAACTTTTATTTCTACACAAATTGCTCAATTTTATTCTGACAGCGATAAAGAAACCTTAAACATTGATACCGATCCTGTTAACTCTACTTTTGCTTCATTTAAAAAATTAGAAGTTAATCACATAGATTTACTTGAAGATAACAATATCAATCCTCGTAAATTTGATGAAATGATGGAATTAATTTTTAACTGTGAAACCGATGTAGTTATTGATAATGGCGCTTCGTCATTTATTCCACTTTTAGCCTACTTTATTGAAAATAATGTTTTTGAAATTTTTAAAGATACAGGTGCAGATATTAATTTCCATACTATCATTATGGGAGGTCAATCACTGCAAGACACCCTTAATGGCCTTGATCAAATATCATCAAGAATACCTGAATATGTAAATTTAATTGTTTGGCTTAATGAATATAATGGAAAAATTTTTTTAGACGGAAAAGAGTTTCAAGATTTTAAGATTTATAAAAAACATGAAGATCGCATTCAACAAATTATCATTGTAGAGCAGCGCACTCGTGAAACTTTTGGTGAAGATATTAAAAAAATGCTGGAATCAAAAAAAACTTATTCTGAAATACTTAATGATAGTGATTTTGGAATTATGCAACGCCAAAGAATTAAAACCGTACAAAAAGGAATCTATGATCAACTAAGACAATTTTTATAAGGTGCTTTTACAATGATAGTGACAGGCCAACCCAAAGATGAACACTTAGTAGAGCTTCAAAACTATATAATTTCAACACTTGCCAAAGATTATAATGTTTTAGTTTCTAAGGATGATCCAATTCTTGTTGCAGTAATCATCAATAAATTATGTTTGGATTATTCAGCAAAACAGGCTATTCAATCTTTTGAACAAAGCATTGAACACATTGAAAATGTGAATGTGCAATCAATCTCTACAGCTAAAAATTTAGCTGAAAATTTAATTACGCATTCAGGGCGTTATATTGAAACTGAAATTAAGGAAATCTTTAAAAGCCAGGTTGAATCACTCCAAAAGGAAATAGCCACGCTAGATCTTCAGGTTAAAAATTCAATTTCACCAATTCTGCAAAAAGGCAAAGCTACCCATGAAAAAAACATTAAAATGTTAATATACGTTTGTGCTTTTTTAGCTTTTCTAAGTCTATTGAACATAGGTTTATTTTTGATTAAATAAAAAAAGGGATCTTAAAGATCCCTTTTTTATATCTTATCTTTTAGATCACATAATTTAAGCCTTTTCTCTTTTTTATAAGAAGTTATGCTTTCTACTGATCCCATATCCACAAATTTATTACGATTAAAAATTACATCAAAATCCTTCTGATATGCTTTTTGAATTTGAAAGTAGGCCACAGCATTTAAGTATCTTTTTTGACATTTAACACTCAGCAAGTTTTGTACATTTTTAAATTCCGCACCTTGATTGTTATCTTTTAATATAAGAATATAACCCACCATCTTATTTTGAGCGTGTTTAGGCACAGGTAGAATGTAGTAAAACAACCCACAAATAACAAGCACAGAAAGCGCTATAACCACTGTGAAACGCCTTGCATGTACCTGACTAGCCCAAGCACCCCTAAATACAAAATACGCCAAACCAAAGGTCATATAAAGCATTAGCGGCAGAACAAACCAAGCTGAATACATTAAATCTATTACTGTCATATCAAACCTTAATAATTATATTAACTGATATAATTATGTTAACCGACTAAAAAAAAGAGCTTATGCTCTTTTTCAATAATCACCTATTACTCTTTGCTGATTTCTAATTATATTTTCTTCAGAATTAGGATCTTCACTTATTGAGCGTTTTTTTTGGCAGTCTTTCACCCACCCTCGAAGATCAGATTTTTTTATTATTTTTGGTTCAAATCTCATCATACCAGCCCTTTTTGTGTGTGATCTTATATCAATTTCAATACCTGGACACTCATTTAACGCTGTGGAAATTTCTTCAGGGGTCGCTGGCTTTGAGCAACCAACCAAAATAAAAGCAAATACAGTTAAATATTTTTTCATTGTTTAGCTCCTATAGCTTTCGCTATCTAATGTGGATGAATCTAGTATAATAATATAAATAAAAGGATACAATAGAGTATTACAATTAAATACAAAAAACCGCACTTAAGCGGTTTATATACTTGTTTTTTTATCATTCTTTTTGAATCTTAACCAAGTCGTTCCATTCTTTTTTTGTTAAATGTTCAGCATATATATCTGATCCTATATAACTCAACTCCCCATAAACCAAAACCCCTTTTTCATCGAGTAAATTCTCAAGTTTTTTTCTAAAATCATAACCTGAAGTTGTTGAATAGCTTTGGTTATACGCTACATGAAGTTTTTCAGCTTGTTCTTTTGTAATATTGCTCCTTAAATCACTTCCAGCATATTGACAATACATCGCACCTAAAAACACTATGATTGAAAAAACCAACCACTCTCTAGGTCTTGTCTTATCACTGATAACCTTATACCAAACAATTAAAACTGCGCCACCTCCACACAATCCAGCCAAAACAAACCAAACCAAGGGATGAACGCCAAAATGTAAAAGTTCCATAATTTCCTACACAATAATGTTAATTTGATGGCTTTAATGTTGAATAGCCAGGTGTATTCAACACAATAATATATCCTACTGAGTGAATTTAGCAGATTGTTTAATCGTACTTTTTTCAGGTGATTTTTTTGATAACTTTTTATTTTCAATTTCCTTATCCAGTTTTTTCTTATCCTGGATTGCAGCAATTAAAATGATTGGGATAAAAAGAGGGATAACAAATAGGCCCACTACAAAGTCTTTAAGTTTCATTATTAAGCTCCTATAGCTTTCGCTATCTAACGTGGATGAATCTAGTATAATAATATAAATATAGGGTTACAATACAGTATTACAATAAGATACAAAAAAACCGCAATTAAGCGGCTTTTTCGTTAACGAAAATTAAAACACTATATCTATATCAAGAGTAGGAAACTCCTCTCTAAGTGCTTCAAGGTTTCTTATTAGCTTACTAACAGCTTTTGATTGCAGCAATTTACTTTCTTCATCAGTACCTTTTAAAAGCGAGATTCTCAATGAAGCATAACGATCCTCGTCTTTAAATACTGGTTTTAGTTCATCAATATTATTCAATACACTCAAAACTTTTGAAGCTTTTGCTATAGTTGAATCATCTTGTGAAAACTCTACATTTACACTTTCACTCTCTGTTGTTGGAGTACCACTAATCAAATGTTTATTAGTGGTGAGATCAACATCAAAACATTGCGGTTTAATACCATCTTCGCTATCAACCACACTCTCAACCGCAGCCGTTAGTTCATCCTGAGATACTTTTTGTACCTTTGCGTTTGGCTTGTTTTGTGATGTATCGCTACTAACAACCTGGGTTGTATCGTTAGTATCGTTAGGCTCAACACTCTCATAAGAGGTGTTTTGTGCAATTAACTCTTCAATATCCACCTGGTCAGATTGCTGACTTTTTTGTTTTTCTTCTTTCTCATCTAAAGTTTTAAAAAACTTTCGAGTGCCAGCTTGTGTTATTAACTTGCTGCTACCTTCAAATGATTCTAACCATTTCTGAATATCCGCACTATTCTTTTCCCAGCGATTAACAATTGCGTTAATTGCTTCCAAATCGTTACATTGGCCCAAGTCATAAAGCAATTTTAAACGTGGTGGCATATTCAAAGCATTCAAATGTTTTGACACCCAAGCTGGAGGTTTGCCTGCACGTTTTGCAAGAGCTGATTTAGACAAATCCCCAACTGCTAAAAGTTTTTTTAGTTTTTCAGCAATTTCAATAATTGATAAATCTTCACGTTGAATATTATCAATCATTTGATTTAATTCATCATGTTGATTATCAACAAATGCTGGGATTTTTTCTTGCTGAGCCAATTGAGAAGCCCTGAAACGTCTTGCACCATTATTAATAATATAGTGTCCAGGTTTTTCAGGATTATCACGTACCGAAATAGGGGTTAAAACACCATTCTCTTTAATAGATTCAGCCAATTGCTCTAACTGAAGCTCATTAAAAATAGTACGGACGTTTAACGGATCTTCTTCAATCAAAGCAATATCAATTAAGAGATTCTCTTTTTTGGCGTTTGATGAAGCTTTCTTTCCCACTAAATTGCCAAAATTTGCATTTTTTAAACCATCAAGACTTGCAATCGCTTGAGTTTGATTTTCAGTTTGTTTTCCCTTGACCATATCCACAACTCCCGATTACTGCATACTTTCAATTTGTTGAAAAACTTCTTCCAGCAACTCTTTCATAAGTTTTCCATTTTCTTTTGATTTCGATAACTCCCACACAGCTTTTCCGCTTGTAACCGCTTCATCAATCACTTGTCGCTCAAAAATTTCTGTTTTAAACAACATATTCCCATAATTTTCTTTAAGAGAATTTAAAATTTCTAATTGCAATGGACTCCCACGCTTTACACGGCTTGCCACCATACCCAAAAACTGCAATCCAGGATTATGATGCTGTTTTACATTCTGAAAGGTATTAATGATTTGAGAAACACCGTCAATCGAAAATTCTTTCATTTCTATTGGAGAAATTAAGAAGTCACCACAAATAAGAGAAATGATCTGAAGCGCCCCAGCTACAGGGGGAGTATCAAATACTATAAATAGATTATCATTATACTCTTTTAAGTTTTGAATGTTTTTTGCAAACAAATCTAAATCCAAATCGTTTAGATTTAATAAGTCAGGTGAAGCTTTAAAAATTGCATTACTATCATTTAACTCAATAGTAGAAAAATCAATTTCATTTTGAAATAAATCAAAAGTTAGATATGTCTTATATCCTCTACGCTCAAACACTTTTGAAGCATTCATTTGAGGATCTAAATCCACAACTACCACTTGATAATTATTTTCAGCAAAAACAGCTATATTACTAGCTAATACAGTTTTTCCTACACCGCCTTTTTGGTTTGCTACAGTTAACGCAACTGTATTTTTTTTCAAAGCTTGAAGATCCATAAAATTCTCTCTCTATAGCTTTCGCTATCTTAATTTGATTGTAAATATTTTTTAAAGGATTGCAATAGAGTGTTACATTGAATTAACCAATCCTACTGATTGATGTTCTCGTTTTTCCAACTCAAGTATCTCTTGAGCAACAACTTTTGGTACAAAAACTGTCACTTTAACCCAATCTTTTACACCATCATTTTTTTTAGCAAAAATAGAATAGACTTTAGAAACCGACTTGTTTACAACCTGTCTTTGCAACTGATTATTTTTGGCAACTTCAGCAACACTTTTTCCATCCACTAAAACAGCTCTACAATAAGCCTTTGTTCGCTCCAGCATTGAATCAAGATAGGGGAGTAGGTCATCCCATTGATCTGCTGTAATAGCGTTAGGGTAGATTGATTTTCCAGCCATATTCACTCCTACTTTAAAACCTTAGAAAAGGGCTGACTTAATCAGCCCTTTTGCACTTAATCCAACAAAGATCTAATAATATCGGCCTTAATATCTTCCTCAAATTCCATTTGAGTGTAGGCCCGATGATAAGCATATATAGCAAGGTTTGCTAAATTTGTATGCCCTTTATTGTGAAAATGCCAACTCAATGAGTTTAATGCCGCAATAGAGCAAAAAAAACTAAATGATTTTGAATCTAATTGCTCATTACGCATTGCATTTGGATTGCCAACAGTAAAATCCTGATCGCCACCCAAAACCCAAAACCCTTGATCAAGATCCCACTGACCACCTGTATAGTCATCTGAAATTCGTGCCATATCAAAAACTCTTTGCTCATACATCAACACAAACATTCCTGTTGCCAAGCATTCATCATTGTTTAAGCTTTGAATTTTTGATTCAAAATCTACTGAATAACCTAAAACCTCTGCCAGTTCTTCAGTTTTTCGAGTTGCTAAAGTTGCCATATTTACTCCCGTAGCTCTCGCTACCTTTTTTCGACTTTAAAATTACAAATCAATAATTTACAATTACTTTTAATTCTTTATAAATAAATCAGTAATTGCCTGACAAATTTATTATAATTACTCACACTAAGTATTACAATAGAGTATTACAATAAGTTTTGTAAAGATATGTAGACAATCCAAATCTACATATCTTTTTTTCGTTAACGAAAATTTTTTAATTTTTCACATGCTTCTTTGTAAGCTTGCTTTGGCATATTTCTCTTGTGTGAAATCCAGGCTAATACACTGTTTTTATTAATATTCATTAATTTTCCAATTTC
Organism: Acinetobacter sp. YH16056_T; assembly: GCF_024605895.1. NCBI lineage: Bacteria > Pseudomonadati > Pseudomonadota > Gammaproteobacteria > Moraxellales > Moraxellaceae > Acinetobacter > Acinetobacter sp. YH16056_T. The sequence continues at coordinate 6,291 of NZ_CP094547.1, forward strand.
ACTAGCCGATAAATTTAATACTTCTTTCATTTGAGATAGATCTTCAGCCATTGCAATATTTTCGGCTTCTTCCTGGTATCCATCAAATACTAAATTAATATCATGAATGGTTAGTTCATTTGACCAATATAGTTTTTTAATCAACTCAATATCTGACTTCCAAAATTTATCCTTACTTAAAATAAGCTTTGCTCGTCTTTGCTTGTATTCATCTGCTGGAATAACAAAATCACCAGTTATCACAGCTTCAAAAGCTGCTGAATGATTACTCCAAAAAATTGAAATATCTAAATTATCTTTTTTTGGCGTTTTTAACCAAACGCTTTTATCTAACACCGCTATAAGCCTACCAACCTCTCTAAGCAACATCACCATCTCCAACCACCAACAAGCATTTTTGCACAGCATAGCACTAGAAAAAATAATATGTAAAAACAAGGTTTTTTCAGATTACAAATCATTCAACCGCCAAGCCCATAAACACAGCAATTGTTATAAACTGTAAATTAAGTTATCTTTTGTAAATAGAGCTTTTCATCTAACATTTTAATGTTTATATTTCGACCTAACAAAATACTCATTTTGTTGTTTCGTACTTTTAAAATTATATTGCTATAAGTTTAATTTCATTTGTTTGATTTTAATTTTATAGAACAAGGGAAATGATACTTCTAATCACGGTTAGAAAAGTCTAATAAACATTAAAGGTTAGGTGAATGTCGTTGCTAACTGACACAATTATCAGTGAGTCCATGCTTGTTGAAAGTCTTGAAAACAATGCAATAACTCAAATTAGAATCGTACCGATTGATGGTAAATTCACTGTTTACATTTCATTAAACTGGAAAGACAGTGAAAGCTTGTTAGTTACAGCAAAAAAGCAACCTCGTTTTTGGAGTAGCTTAGATAGGCTTTTCAGGTTTATTACTGAAAAATCTGCGGCATCACAAAACTTTCAAATAAGCATAATAGCTAAAGGTTAAAAATGACTATATCAGACACTAATACTCTAAGGGTATTAGATAAACTGAAGCGAGAAATGGGATCAAACATTTTAAATCTACTAGATCAAGATGATGTTGTAGAGATTATGCTAAATCCCGATGGTCGCTTGTGGTGTGAAAGAATTGGTAAAGAAATGGAAGTTATAGGCGAAATGTCGCCACCTAATGCCATTTCAATGATGAATACAATTGCCAAGCTTTTAGAAACCACAATTACAAGTGAATCTCCTGTTTTAGAATGCGAATTGCCTATTGATGGTAGTCGATTTGAGGGGGTTATCCCTCCAATCGTAGCAAAGCCCACTTTTGCACTTCGTAAAAAAGCGAAACGTATTTTTACGCTCGATGATTACGTTCGTGATGGAATAATGGATGAAACACAAAAAAACTTAATTCTTGATGCGGTAGATTCACGAAAAAATATTTTAGTGGTAGGTGGTACTGGTACAGGTAAAACCACTCTAACAAATGCAATTATTGATTCTGTTGCCAATAGGCATCCTGATCACCGTTTAATTATTATTGAGGATACTAACGAAATTCAATGTAAAAGCGAAAATGCTGTTGTAATGCGCTCAAACATTAATGTCAGTATGCTTGCTCTTTTAAAAGTGACGATGCGTATGCGCCCTGATCGCATTCTTGTCGGTGAAGTACGTGGAGGAGGGGAAACACTAGCATTGCTCAAGGCTTGGAATACAGGCCACCCTGGAGGGATCGCAACGGTACACGCAAATGATTCAAGAGCTGGCCTAATCCGTATGGAACAGCTTATTAATGAAGTTTCTGCAAACCCAATGCAACAACTTATTGCTGAAGCCGTTAACGTAGTGGTCTGTATTGTTAAAACACCAACAGGGCGAAAAATTCAAGAAATTATCACTGTAGAGAATTTCAAAAACGGTGATTACAACTTTTCAACTTACAAATAAGTGAGAATAAATATGTTTGCAAATCCTCAAGTAACATTTTTCCAAACTCAAAAAAATGTTAAAAAAATTCTTGGCCTAGCATTAATGTTGTTTGTTATTGCTGCCCTTATTTTAATGCCTGATTTTGCACATGCCGCAGGCGCAGGCGGTAGCGGTATGCCGTGGGAATCACCTCTTCAAAAGTTAGTTGATTCTTTAACTGGCCCTGTCGCAATTGGTATCTCGATTCTATGTATTTTAGGCGCTGGTTTAGCTCTTGCTTTCGGTGGTGAAATTACAGGCTTTGTCCGCACAATGATTGTTATCGTATTGGTTGTTGCTGTAATTGTATTCGCTGCTGGTTTCTTAACACAATTAACAGGTAAATCAGCTCTATTACCTGGTCTTTAACAAAATATTGCTAGTTGGATTGACCTCCAACTAGCAAGTTTTAAGGTAAATAAAATGAGTGATTTAAGACGTACTGGTATCAACCGAAGTTTACACCGACCTAACCTTATGGCAGGTGGTGAGCGCATTCCAGTGTTACTCGTGGGTTTAATAACTTTTGCTCTTATTGCGGCAATTAAAACCCTGGCAAGTATCATCATTGGGATTTTATTATGGTTTGTTTCTATGTATTTTTTAAGAAGAATGGCTAAGTTTGATCCCCATGCTTCAGAAATTTATAGACGACAACTTAAACAACAAAAAATCTATCAACCTAAATCACGCCCATTTCGCACAGAATAAATAGGATTGAGTTATGTTTAAACTAAGTACATATCGTGACAAAGCGAAAGGCTTACCTGATTTACTTAATTTCGCTTCAGTTATCAACCCTGGGGTTGTTATTGGTAAAGATGGCTCATTAATGGCAGGATATTATTATCGTGCAGATGATATTTCTTCCGCATCTTTTGACGAAAGAAACTATATAACAGCTCGTGTTAATGCGGCTTTATCTCGTTTTGGTGACGGTTGGGTAACTTGGCATGACGCAGCTCGCTTAACGGACAACTACTATCCTAAAAGCGATGATAATTTTTTCCCTGAACCTATTAGCCGTCTAATTGATGAACAAAGACGATTAAAATTCCAGGAAGAGGGCAATCACTTTGTCACAGAATATGTGCTTGTTATTTCATATCTACCGCCAAACAAAGCATCTAGCAAATTAACCAATATGGTTTGGGAAGAAAGCCAAGAGATAGAAAAGAAAAATACTGAAGAAGTAATTTTAGATTTTTTTGAAAAACAACTTTCTATTTTTGAAGATTTAATAGCCAATTCCATTCAATTACAACGAATGAACTCTTACACTTATGTAGATGAATTAGGCATGAGTCATACAAGAGATCAACTTGTTAACTACCTTGAGTTTTGCGTAACAGGTGAATTTTTAGAAAAAAATATCCCCCCTTATGGTGCTTATTTAGATACTTTCATTGGTAATCATCTTTTAGTTACAGGTGACACGCCTAAAATTGATGAAAACTATATGTGCTTAGTGACTATTGAGGGCTATCCACCTGAGTCATATCCAAACATTTTAGCCGTTCTTGAAACATTGCCATTGGTTTATCGCTGGTCTAACCGAATGATTTACCTAGACCACCAAACAGCAATTAAAGAGCTTCGCAGCGTTGAGAAAAAATGGCGGCAAAAAGTACGTGGGTTTGTTTCCCAAACCCTCAAAATGGAGGGAAAAATAAACCAGGATGCCCTAGACATGGCTGAACATGCTGGCGCTGCTGTTCGTGATGCAGAAAGCGGCTTAGTGTCTTATGGTTACTACACAAGCACAGTAGTCATTTTTGGTCAAAATCTTAAAAAATTACATGAAGATGCTCGTACAGTTGTTCGTGAAATTCAACGCTTAGGCTTTACTTGTCGAATTGAAAACATCAATTCTCTTGAGAGCTGGATTGGCACAATTCCTGGTCATGCAGATGCAAATATTAGACGACCTCTTATTCATACTTTAAATCAAGCCGACCTTATTCCTTTGAGTTCTGTTTGGGCTGGACGACCTGAAAACCCTTGTCCTTATTTCCCAAAAAATTCACCACCGTTACTTTATGGTGCTACAAGTGGCGCAACCCCATTTCGTTTAAATTTACATATTGATGATGTAGGTCACACCTTGATTATTGGCCCTACTGGATCGGGGAAATCAGTCCTTTTAAACGCTCTAGCAATACAATTTTTACGCTACCCTAACGCTCGAATTTTTGCCTTTGACAAAGGCAACTCTATGTGGGCTTCATCCCTAGCTTGTGGCGGCATTCATTATGATATTGGCGGTGATGCTGGAGCAGCAAAAGATTTACGTTTTGCGCCATTACAATATATCGACACCGATGCAGATTTTGCCTGGGCTTTAGATTGGCTTTCAACTTGTTATGAATTACAAGCTAAAAAACCATTAACGCCTACTCAACGACAATTGCTAACAAAAGCTCTAGCATCTTTCCGTGATTCTACAGTTGCAGGGCAACGAGGTTTAGTTGAATTTATTTCAGAAATTCAAGAGTTTGAAATTCGTAGCGCATTAGATCCTTATGCTTCAACAGCGGCAGGGGGCATTCTTTCAGGCATTGAAGATAACTTAAATGTTAATGCTGGCTGGTGGACTGTCTTTGAAATTGAAAATTTGATGGAAATGGGAGAAGTAAACTTACTCCCTGTTCTGTTATATCTTTTCAGACGTATTGAAAAATCGTTAGATGGTCGCCCTACAATTTTATCACTAGATGAAGCCTGGTTAATGCTTGGACACCCAACATTCCGTGATAAAATTCGTGAATGGTTGAAAGTATTGCGTAAAGCAAATTGCAGCGTAGTAATGGCAACACAGTCTTTAACCGATGCTCTAAATTCAGGAATTTTTGATGTTTTAGTTGAGAACTGTTTAACTAAAATACTTCTTCCGAATGCAGAAGCGGATAAAGAGGGTACTGATAAAGTGCCTGGCCCTCTTGATCTTTATAAAGCAATTGGTCTGAATGATGTTGAAATTGACATTATTAAGAATGCTACTCGTAAGCGTGACTACTATTATTTAAGTTCTGAAGGTAAACGACTGTTTACATTAAGTTTAGATGATATTGCTCTTGCTTTTGTAGCGGCAAACTACAAAGACAACAATAAAGAAATGAGAGAGCTAATGGCAATTTACGGTGATAAATGGCCTTTTGAATGGCTAAAACAAAAAGGAATAGATCATGACTTTATTAAAGAAGCTGCTGCTTAGTTCTATTGTAATAGGTGGGGCTTCGGCTTCATCTATTGCTCTAGCTGACGACTTTGGATGCAAAGCAGTTTTATGCTTTGCTGGTGGTAAAGGCTTATCTGAATGTGCTTCAACAATTTCAGAAGTCAAAAAAAGACTAGCAAAAGGCAAAGGGTTTCCTCACTGTTCTTTCGCTGGCCCAAGTGGTGAGCAAAACCAAATAACCCAACAAACCAACCCTTTCATGAGAAGAGTTGGCGGTGCTTTATGCCCTGACGGTGAAACCCGATCTAAAGTTATCTTTAATAGCCGTTATTGCAATGCTATTACAGTAACTTTTAAAGGTGCTAACCCTAATGGCGGTGATTTAACTCAAGAAATTAACTGGTAAACACTAGAAAATTTTCGTTAACGAAAAGAGGTGAAAAAATGAAACAGAATTTTAAAAAGAAAACACTAGCAATGGTTGTAAGTTTGGCGACCACTTTTGGAGTTGTTGCACCGACATTAACTATTTCATCAACAGCAAATGCAACTGGTATTCCTGTTTTTGATGGTGGTAACTTTGCCAATATGATTATCAATGCAGCTAATCAAGCAACGCAAATTAGCCAGCAAGTTAATCAAATTAACCAGGCTATCAAAGGTAATGGCTTATCTGAGCAAATGCTTAGACAGCTAGGTATTAGTAACTATTCAGGCATTATTTCACAAATGAGCCAACAAGCTGCTGATCTAAACAAGGTTATTCAAGCTTCAAATAGTTTGAAACAGTCTGTAGGGCAAGTTCAGGCTGAATTTAAAGCACTATATCCAAATGCAGCTAGTTACAAAAACAAAACCCCTGACCAAATGTTGAAAGATTTTGGTAAATGGTCTGATCAACTCCAAAATGCAAATGCTACAGCTATGCAAGCTCAAGCAAGTGTTAACTCTATCGCTGATCGTAACGTAAAAATTGGTAATCTATTAAGTGAATCCGCTGGAGGTGCTGGTGCATCTACAGTTTCTCAAATTCAAGGAACAAACCAATTACTCGGTGTTTTGGGTCAACAAATGAATGATCTTCACCAGGTTTTAGCAACTAGCCAACGAGCAACTATGGAAGCGCAAGCGCAAGCGCAAGCTGAAAAAGATGCTATGCGAGCTGATTGGAAAAATCGAAACACTAGCAACATTGGTTCATATTCGAGCAAAGGTTACTAATAATGAAATTTAGTATTTTAGCCCTTTGTTTAGTTTCTATTCTTGTTACAGCATGTGGAAGTGAGAAAGAAACTAACAAAACGGATGAAACAACTCAAAAAGATTGGGCCGATAGAAATAAGTCCAATATTGATTTTGAGAAGCACGAATCAAAGGGGTATTGATATGTACTTGCCAACGGTCAACAAATCATTAGCTACGAAGCTGTATGTATTTTTTACTGTATTTGCTATTTTGGCGTTTACTTCCAAAGCTCATGCTGTAGACGTAAACACAGTAAACTCTATGGTTGACCAATTTAAAAATGCCGCAAACTCTTGGGAAGCGCCATTATTAAAGATTGCTACTGATCTGTTTTGGCTGTTGGCAACTATTCAGTTTGCTTGGGCTATGATTGGTCTTGCATTCAGAACAAATGACTTTGGTACGTGGCTTTCCACAATATTTAATCAAATAATTTTTATTTGTTTCTTTTATTGGCTGTTAATTAATTCATCTACTTTTGCAAAAGCTATTGTAGATAGTTTCCGAAATGCGGCATCTTCCGCATCAGGAACAAGCTTATTAAAACCATCTGATTTCTTTGTTGAAGGTTTGAAGATTATTGAGAAAATTTTCAACTCAATTAGCGCATGGTCACCTATCGACTCACTGGGAATGCTAATCGCTGCAATCATCATTATGGTATGTTTCGCTTTGATTTGTGCTTATTTAGTATTGGCACTTGTTGAAATGTATATTGTTGTTTCTGCTAGTGTTTTACTTATGGGTTTTGGTGGATCTCAATGGACTAAAGATTACGCTATCCGCACTTTGCAGTATGCTGTTTCTGTTGGTGCAAAAATCTTTGTCCTTCAGCTTATTGCTGGAATTGGTCTTGTATTAATAAATGATTGGACAGCTTCTTTAGACGTAGAAAAAAACATAGATTTAGTTGGAATTATCGGCTGTTCTGTTATTCTACTTGCGTTAACGAAAATTATCCCTGAAATGGTTCAAGGCATTATCAATGGCACTTCTATTGGTAGCGGTGGAGCATTAACAAGCTCTTTAGCAACTGTAACTGGTGCTGCTGCTGGTGCTGCAATTGCTACAGCTGGTCAAAGTTCTGCTGTGGCTTCATCATTTAAATTAGCTAGTGAACAACTTAAATCACCTAGCACTAATGGCGGTTCAGATGGATCTTCTACTGGCGGTAAGGGTGGATCTGGACTTGGTTTAATTACACAAGCTGCCAAAAATTATGCTGGAGGGTTAGCTGGTGATCTTGGAGGGCGATTAACAGGACAAACATCTAGTCATTCAACTGCTGGAACGTCAATGGGTGGCCGCATGGCTTCATCAATGAATGCTCAAAAAGATTCATTAAAAAGTAAGCGTGAAGCTACTCAAAAAGATGATACTCCACCAAAAAATGACAAAGGCAACAACGACAATACTATTTCGTAATCGAAAATTTTAAATTGATGGCTAGGTAGCTTATAGCCATCACAAAATATTCAAACATTAGGTAAAGCTATGTTTTCAAAATCTAAAAAAGGCGCTGAAGAGCCTAAAAACACTTCAAACTCTTCAAGTAATAATAATCCCTATTTAAATGGGCGAAGAGAATGGATGGAGCGTTACGGATCTTATATTAAAGAGCGTAATCGCTGGCGGTTAATTTCACTCATTACAAGCTGTATTGCATTAGTTTCTGTTTTTGGCGTTATCTATATAGGCGCACAAAGCAAATTTGTACCTTATGTTGTTCAAGTAGACAAACTAGGTGCTAATGTTGGAATCCAACGTGCTGATATTGCAATGAAGCCTGATAGCCGAATTGTAAAAGCACAAATTGCATCTTTTATTCAAGGCAGCCGTAGTGTTTACACAGATTTTGAAGCTCAAAAGGGCTTAGTTAACTCTGTATATTCCATGTTGAAAACTGGTAGTCCAGCACACAATAAAATGACAGCATTTTATAAAGCAAATGTTCCATTTAAACGTGCTGAATCGGAAACTGTTAGTGTTCAAATTCACAACGTATTACCAATTTCAGAAAACTCTTGGCGTGTTGAATGGTTAGAGCAAAAACATAACCGTGAGGGTGTAGCTCTTTCTTCAGTAGAAATGTCTGCAATTATCACAGTTCAAATTACCCCACCAACGGATGAAGCGAACATTTTACGAAACCCTATGGGCGTTTTTGTTCAAGATTTTAACTGGTCAACAAAATTCTAAGAAATTACTGAAATAGGAATATTGAAAATGAAAAAGACTCTAGCTATTGCAATTGCACTAATGTCAACAAGCCAACTGTTTGCAAACAATGTAGATCCAGCACAAGCATCGGAAATATTGGCCCAACAAGCAGCACAATTAAATGGAAATGTTAACGGACAAACCATTAACCAACTATTACAAACTGCTACCCAGGCTCAACAACAATTAGGTCAAACTCCTATTGGAAATGGCGTTGCAAGTGGGGCAAATAATACTGTTCCTGTAAATTATTTTAATGGTGTTCAACCAAGCCTATCACCAAAAGAAATTAAAGGTGTTGCAACAGCAAACTCATGGATTAAACGAAATGATATGCCTACTCATGGAAACGATGGCGCTGTAATTTTCGCTTATGGTGCAAGTTTGCCTACAATAGTATGTGCGCCTTTATATGCTTGTACTTTAAAACTTCAACCAGGTGAAGTTATTCAGCAAATTGATATTGCCGATAACGTCCGCTGGAATGTTGCACCATCTATAGTAGGCTCAGGCGACAATCAAACGTCTGTAATTATTATTAAGCCAAAAGATAGTAATTTGGAAACAAATATGACTATTTCAACAGACAAACGCCTATATGTAGTGAAGCTTTTAAGCCGCTTAAAAGATTGGATGCCTGTTGCTGCATTCACTTATCCTGAAGATACTCAAGCAGCATGGGAAAAGTACAATCAACAAGTTAAAGCGTACAATGCAAACAACATCATGTCGAATGGTCAAAATATATCTACACTAGACTTTAACTTTAAAATCAGTGGAAATAATACAGCCTGGAAACCATTGCGTGTATATACCGATGGGGCTAAAACCTACATCCAGTTCAGTGAAAATGTAACCAAAACGAATGAAAATTTACCTGTGCTTTTAGCAATTGGATCTGACAAAAAAGAGCAGTTAATCAATTATCGCTTAGTTGGTGATCGTTTCGTTGTAGATAATGTGATTGATAACGCTATGCTAATTAGTGGTGTAGGCCGCAACCAAGCTCGTGTTGACATTAAACGCAAATAAGGGGCTTTAAATGAAAAACTATACAAAAGCGCTTTTCCTTTCCGCTTCTTCTTTATTTGTACTAAGTTCTGTTGGTTGTGCAACCACACCTAAAGGATCTACCGCTTATGGCGTGAATAATTCAAACTCAGCGGCAGTTTCGACTGTCATTTCAAACTATGTTGAAATTAAAGCTCCAGCTGCAAATACCAATTTGCTTATTGTTCCTGATCACAAAAATTCTGTAATTTACAACAATGTTAAAACAACTTTGCAAAATAAAGGATATGCAATCGTGGAAGTACCTCTTCCACCTGACACATTAGTTACAGTTTTAAAATACCGTGTTTCGCCTGTAGCGAGTAATGCCGTTTCAGTAGTCCTAAATTTAGCTGGTGGTGAAGCTGTCGGCATGGCGTATGAAGTTGATAAAAAATGGATGCCATTTAATCGCTATACAGTAAAAGGGGATTGATATGTCTGATAAAGATTTAAATAACTCCGACTTAGGCAATAACAACTTGCATGATGATCGGACACCCGATATTCAGCAAGGTGAATCTAAAACTCTAAGCGGTGGTCGCAGACTTACTAAATTTCCTCTAATTATTATTGGATGTGTTGTTGGTCTAGTTTTATTTCTGACAGCGCTAGCAATGATGAAAGCTGGCAATAGCAATGATGCAGTAAAAGAGGAAGAACAAGCTCAAAACACATCAGAAAGCGCAAATCCTGACGACTTATTTGCTAATACTGGCTCAGGATCAATACCTGAGTCAAATTTGCAAAATCCTGGTTGTTTAGAGCCTGTTTTAGATCCACAAGGGCAACCCATTATCAATACAGATGGAACGCCTTTACAGCAACCCTGTGGCGGCACAACGCCACAAGGACAGCCTGTTACTGCTGGCTTAGTTGAGGGATCTCCTGAAGATATTGCAAACAAAAGACGGATCATGTTGCTTGAAGCAGAAAGACGAAATATCGACATGAACTTGCAAGCAAAACAAGCTGAACAGCAAGCCGTTTTTCAGTCGAAAATGACCAGATTACAAGGGATTGAACAACAAAGAGCCAATGCTCAAAATGACTTAGGCGCAGTCTTAGGCGCACCAACATCAACAGGAAATAATTCCGCTGGCTTAAAGGCCGTTGGTGGATCACAACCATCTAATAGCGGCTTAGGTGGCTTGCTAGGTGGTGCAAATAACAGTCATGGTGGTGATGGATTCATGCCTGGCGGTGGAAGTGATAAAAATGATATGTACGCAGTCAACCGACAAGGCGAAAAAGAGCAATGGACTCAACGCAGTTCTAACGATAATTTTTACTTATCTAAAGCTTTGATTGATCCAATGAGTGATTATGAAGTAAAAACTGGTACGGTGATTCCTGCAACATTAGTAACAGGGATGAATAGTGACTTGCCTGGACAAATTATTGGTCAAGTGCGCCAAAATGTATATGACTCAACAAGTGGCAGATTCTTATTGATTCCTCAAGGGTCTAAACTTATAGGAACGTATGATAATGGCATTACAATGGGGCAACAACGTGGTTTAATCGCTTGGCAAAGGATTATCTTCCCTAATGGTTCTTCAATGTCATTAGGCACAATGCAAGGCACTGACAAAGCTGGTTATGCTGGTTTTAAAGATAAAGTTGATAATCACTATGGCCGCATTTTTGGTCAAGCCACTCTTATATCTATGTTCTCTGCATTAGGACAAATTGCAGTCAGTGACAATAACAGCAATTCAAACCAATCTAATGCTCAAGATAACCGCGAAACTCTAGCAGAAGAATTGGGCCGTCAATGGTCACAGACTGGACAAGAGTTGATTAAACGCAACTTAAACATTGCACCTACCATTCGCATTCGACCAGGTTATGAGTTTAATGTTATGGTTAATAAAGACATGATTTTAAAGCCGTATCACAAATAATTTTTGTTCGATATAGGGAGGTAACTCCCTATATTTTTTTTATTTTTATAAATCTAATAAACAAAGGTGGTTACATGAGCCGATTATTTATTGCAGAAAAGCCCGAATTAGCTAAGGCTATCGCTGCACAAGTTTCTAATTCCTACACTAGAAATGATGGTTTTTTTGATTGCAGCAATGGTGACAAAGTTACCTGGTGCTTTGGTCACATGCTAAAATTATCTGATCCTGAAGATTACGACAGCAAATATGCTAAATGGAACATGAACGATCTCCCTTTTTGTCACGTTCCCTGGACAAAAAAAATCAGTGATGACAAAAAGAAACAAGTAAATATTATTAAAGGCTTAGTGAAAAATGCTCAAGCTGTAGTTAATGCTGGTGATCCCGATGACGAAGGACAATTATTGGTCGATGAACTTCTTGAATTTTTCGGAAATAATAAGCCTGTATATCGTGTACTTGTTAATGACTATACGCCAGCCATTGTTAAACGTGCTTTAGATTCAATAGAAAGCAATAATAAATATGAGCATTTAGGGTTTCAAGCTGAAGCTCGTAGCGTTGCCGATCAACTATTTGGATATAATTTGACTCGTGGCTATACGTTACAAGCTGGATCTGACAATGTTTTATCAGTTGGCAGGGTTCAAACCCCAATATTAGGCTTGGTCGTTAGACGGTATAGAGAGTTCAATAGTCATAAAAAAAGTTACTACTATTCGGTAAAAGGGCTTTTTGACTTTGGAGTTAAATTTCATGGAAATTATCTTATAAAAGATAATGATCCTGTAGATGATAAAAAAAGAATAATTGATCAAACCTTTGCTGAATCAGTCAAAAATGATATTCACGAAAAACAAGCTAGTTTAATTAGTGTTGAAACTGAAAAGAAAAAAACAAACGCCCCATTGCCTTATAATTTATTGACACTTCAGTCCGATGCTTCCCGAAAATTCGGATACAAGCCCGACCAAGTAAAAGCTATAACGCAAGAGTTAAGAGAAAAATATCAGTTAATTACATATAACCGAAGCGACTGTGAATATTTGAATGAAGAAATGCACAATGACGCTCCAGCAGTATTAAGCGCAATTAGTCAAAATGCCAGCGTATTCAAAACTGTAATTTTAAATTCAAATTCCAGTTTAAAAAGTCGTGCATTTAATAGTGATAAAGTTTCAGCTCACCACGCAATCATCCCAACACAATCAAATTATGATGTAAGCACACTAAAAGAAGAACTTAAAAATGTTTATTTCTTAATTGCTCGTGCTTATATCGCACAGTTTTATCCTAAATATGAATTTGATGAAACAACCGTACTTATTGAATGTGCTGGACATCAATTTAAATCAATCTGTAATGTACCGACTTCATTAGGATGGAAAGTTCTTTATAAAAATGATGTTGGTAATGATGATATTGCTGATAACCCTGAAGCTCAAAATTTAGATTTGAGGGCCTTACAAAGCGGATCTACTGGACAATGTATTGAGGGCATTTCTGAGCAAAAAGAAACAAAGCCAGCACCGCTTTATACTATTGCCACCTTATTAAAAGATCTGACTCGTGCAGCAAAATATATTAAAGATCCAAAACTTAAAAAAATCCTTGTTGAAAAAGATAAAGATAAGGCTTCAGATCATGGTTCTATTGGAACGCCAGCCACAAGAGATAGCATAATTGCAACTCTTTTTAATCGTGGTTTTCTTGTGGAAAAAGGGAAAAATATCATTCCAACCGCAACAGGTGAAAAACTATATGATGCACTACCTGACACAATAAAATATCCTGATATGACTGCAATTTGGCATGACCAAATTAAAGAAATACGCCAAAAAGATGAAGTTAAAAATTTTATATCTAATCTTATGGAGTTTATCGAAAGTGAAATTTCTCAGGTAAAACAGAAGCAATTGAATGTCGTGGATAAATCCCACAAATGCCCTAAATGCCAAGATGGTTATTTAAAAAGAATCAATCGTGGTAAAAAACCATTTTGGGGATGCTCAAACTATCCTAATTGCGACCATACACAGCCTGACTCAAAAGGAAAGCCAGGTGTAGTTACAAACAAACCAAAGCCTGAATTATCTAATTTTGAATGCAAAACGTGTAGTTCTAAATTGGTTTTTAGACAAGGAAAAAACAAAACAACAAAAAAAGACTATAAATTTTGGTCTTGTTCTGCTTATCCAAACTGTAAAACCACTTATTTTGATAATAATGGTGCGCCAAAATATGAATAATGCAGAATTTTTTCTACTAACCAAAGCGTTAGGATTTTCTACTGCTGAAGAAATTCATAGATATATCAGCATTAAAAAATTTAGAGGTTATACCAATATCAAAGCCGTTCAAACTTGGATTGATGCACAAAATCAGCAAAATAAAATCATTCCAGCCGACATTGTGGAACATTTTATTGAACTGCATAAATATATGATTAGTCAAACTGAAAGTGACTATTATAAAAAAGCTAAATGCCTTTATATTTATGAAAGTGATCAACAAATGTGGGAAATGCTTCCACATTTAAAAGGCTTAACTTTGCAATATTTAATTAATTTTTACATTTTATTAATTATGAAATATGGAAATTTAAAATTTAGATTTTATAGAAAAATGTGATTTTCGTTAACGAAAAAAGGGAGTTTTAAACTCCCTTTTTTTATCCACCTACAATAGTTATTGGTATCCATTTAAATTCATGCCTTTCATAAGCTCCTTTTTTTCCATACCAATATAAATGATAGTGCGCTCTGCGTAAGTGTGGACGTTTAGCTGAAGTCTTTCTTATAATATTTTTATTTTCTTCAATATTTTCAAAATTTTTATATAAGTCACTAATTACTTTTTTAGTTTCTTTTCCAGCTAAAAAAGGCTTGTACTTACTTGCTTCAAACAATCTAAGCTCTTTTTTTACCGTCTTAACACCTGTTTTTTCTTGATGGTTTTCAGGCACTAAAGGGAAGTAATCAGGCACAGTTTGACTAAACCAAAGCAGTATATTTATTAATTTCTTTTGGAGTGTTTGATATGCGTCTATTTCATTTTGATCAAGGATAGCTCTATCATCATGAAACTTATCAATAAAATCTGTTAAACAATCTTCAATATCTTGATTCTCATTAACCAGGGAAACAATTGTTCTTGTAACACCTGTATCAAGAAATAAAGTGGATATTAAAACTTTTTCATAACACAATTCATTAACACTAAAAATAACCCCTACAATTTGACTGTTTTCAAAACTTAAATCAAAATTATCTGTTTGAACATATATACATAAATCTTTAATATTTACCAAAAATGATGGCAATTTTCCTTTAAATTCACTCTTAACAAGCTCGGCAGCAACTTCATTTTCAAACCTGTAAATATTTTTTGAAAGCATCCAAGATCCAATAGAAACAAGTTCACCAGTCGAGCAGGGTAATCTATTTAAAAGATCTTGTGGTATTGGTGATCCGACCTCTAAAGTTTTGGCCCAACCAGGTTGAAAGCAATCTAAGGCTGCATAAATCCAATCATCCCAAGTAACAATAGAATCAATTTTTATATTTTTTTTAACATAATCAATAGCTCTTTTTTCAATTTTTTTTAACAATCCATTTAAATTTAATTTAATGTGCTGACTTCTAGCGTTTACTACTTTCAATGGAATTAAAAATTCATTACTTAAAGCACTCATTTTATTTTACACCTTGCTGTTTAGGTAATTTAGAATTATTGACAGAAATTTTTTCAAAAACTTCTTTCAAATAATCATTTTGTTTAACTATTTCCTCATATTTTGTTGTTATTTTAACAATTTCTTTTTCATAGTTAGAACTCAAAACTACAGCCTTATTATTCAAATCAACTTCTTTTTGAATATGATTATTGATTGCTTTTTTTAACTCATCATTGGTTGTTGTTAACTCTAAACAATTAGATTTTTTAAGCTCTAATTCTGATTTAACTTGTTTTAAATCGTTTTGAACCGTTGAAATATCTTGATCTTTTTTAGCAACTTCAGCTACAGTAATTTCAATTTTAGCTTTTAATGCTTCATTCTTATTGGTTAGATCTGTGATACTATTTTTATAATCAAAAATATTTTTTGAATTTTCTTCAAGCCGAACATTTAATATTTCAGTTTGGTTTTTTAGTTCTAAATTTTTAGATTTTTGATGATCTAATTCAATTATCTTTTCCCCAAGATCATTACTTAACCCTAATATTTCTTCATTTTTTTTATCGAGCTGTAATTGAAGCTGATCACAAGCTTTAGCTAACTCTTCTCTTAATTGTTCCGCTGCTAGACGTTCTTCTTTAAATTTTTCTTCAGCAAGTCTTAATTTTTCTTCAGCTTGATCTTTAGCCATTTGCCAAATTGTATTAGCCAAATCACCAACAATAGAATGAACAGCTTCAGGCGCAGATTCATTGATTTTTTGGTTTGATATTAACTTGCTTGCTCTCCAGTCTTTCATTACAAGTGACGTTGTATTCATATCTGTTTTTGCGTGTGAGCGAACTTCCGCAACAGTAGGGAATCTTTCAGGATTCTCAGAATGTAAATGCTCTGCTGCTTCAGTAATTCTAATAATGACTTCTTGAGGGATTTGCATATTTAGACAACCATAATAAGAATAATAATATTATAATTATGGTTATTATTATTGTCTAGCTATTATTTTGTTTCTTTTACAAGCAATGCTGTGGCCCAGGAATAAGCTTGCAGCACATAAGCGGTCATTAAGCAGAAAAGGAACGGCTGGCTAACGCCACTATACAAGGCAACAGACCATACACTTTTTTTAAATGCCGTTGCTGCTGCGGATCTGAAGCGTGTACGTGCATAGTTTGACTGTTTGGCGTACTGACTTAGGTTTCATTCAAATACAAGAATGCTGTGGCCCAGGAATAAGCTTGCAGCACATAAGCGGTCATTAAGCAGAAAAGGAACGGCTGGCTAACGCCACTATACAAGGCAACAGACCATACACTTTTTTTTAAATGCCGTTGCTGCTGCGGATCTGAAGCGTGTACGTGCATAGTTTGACTGTTTGGCGTACTGACTTAGGTTTCATTCAAATACAAGCAATGCTGTGGCCCAGGAATAAGCTTGCAGCACATAAGCGGTCATTAAGCAGAAAAGGAACGGCTGGCTAACGCCACTATACAAGGCAACAGACCATACACTTTTTTTTAAATGCCGTTGCTGCTGCGGATCTGAAGCGTGTACGTGCATAGTTTGACTGTTTGGCGTACTGACTTAGGTTTCATTCAAATACAAGAATGCTGTGGCCCAGGAATAAGCTTGCAGCACATAAGCGGTCATTAAGCAGAAAAGGAACGGCTGGCTAACGCCACTATACAAGGCAACAGACCATACACTTTTTTTAAATGCCGTTGCTGCTGTGGATCTGAAGCGTGTACGTGCATAGTTTGACTGTTTGGCGTACTGACTTAGGTTTCATTCAAATACAAGAATGCTGTGGCCCAGGAATAAGCTTGCAGCACATAAGCGGTCATTAAGCAGAAAAGGAACGGCTGGCTAACGCCACTATACAAGGCAACAGACCATACACTTTTTTTAAATGCCGTTGCTGCTGTGGATCTGAAGCGTGTACGTGCATAGTTTGACTGTTTGGCGTACTGACTTAGGTTTCATTCAAATACAAGAATGCTGTGGCCCAGGAATAAGCTTGCAGCACATAAGCGGTCATTAAGCAGAAAAGGAACGGCTGGCTAACGCCACTATACAAGGCAACAGACCATACACTTTTTTTCGATATTATGTAGCAACCACACAAAAATATGCTAATCAAATACCTGTGATAAAAAAAGCCGAGTTTAACTCGGCATTCTATTGTGAAAATCAATAGCAAAATCAGACTCAGATCGTGGTTCAGTATTATAAAATTTAAAACCTAAACATTTGACCTCTTTATAACCATAAGATTTGACTTCATTTAAGAACTCAACATAGTTTTTTGAATCATCTTGTTCTGCGTCAAAAACAATTTGGCTTTCATCATCCAAACTTATCAATACTTCCTCTTTCCAAGTATCCTTTTCAAGCAAATGACCACCTTTAGGCTCAATTAAGCATTGATAGTACATTTCACTATTTTCAGCATCATTAATGATCAGCATGTAGTCAGGGCTGAATCTACGACCATCTTTAGGGCTAAACAACCAATAATCGAGTTCATTCCGTATCAGGTAAATCTCTGCACCCTTGTAGCGTGATTTAAGCTCGTCAATTTGAGTTGCAACAAACTTAACAAAGCGTTTTTCTTCACTTGTGCCATAGTTTTCACTGTAGGCGTACCAATCGGCAGTTTCAACATCAAACTGTAGATCGGGGTTGTCATGGCTTGACTGTGGTTTTGCACGTTCATCAGGTGCATGATCACTCGTTTCACCATCTGAATCTTGGATAGGGAACGAAACCAAGTAGATGTTCTTTTCTTGCTGAAAGATAGAGGATAGTGATTTAGGTCTAAAAATATGACTTCCTGTAATCTGTGGCATGTGCCGATCTATGGCTTTACGCACTTCGGGTAAAATCACACCGACCAATAATTGCAGTTTTTCATGCGCTTCAAGTTGGTTAATGTCCTTACCTTCTGAATACGAATATTTAATTTCATATAAAGGTAGATACTTTTCGATCAATTCATCAATACTTTTTATCCCAACAATGTGATTTTTCAGATTATTAAATCGAAAGAAATTGTTTTCTGCTGACATTAATGCCTTGCGGATAATTAACGGGGAAAAGTATTCATCGGTTAAATGAATGGTTTTATACTGAATCCCTGCCTGAATATTATTTTGCTCTTTATCCGTTAAACTTCTTGTATAAAGTCGGTAGGTACTGGCTTTGATTTCCCTTTTAAAAGTGGCATCAATCTCCGTATCCGTTGTTTTACTGCGGTATAACTGTTGATTGACCAATACAAAACCTTTTTTATAGGTTTCACTGTTGAGAAATTCAGACTTGAGCTTAATCGTCCGTTTTTCCATGCTCTTATTGACAATACCTTCATCAAGTAAGGCATATTGTAGGTTATCTAAAAAAGTCCCTGTTTTAACAAAGTGGTAGAAGAAAGTTTCTAAAATACGCCCATGCTCATACGGTGCATTATCAAATTTACGCTTGAATGGGTCGAACTCATAACTATGTTCTTCATCAAACAGCCCACCATTTTGAGAAATCTTATAGGATCTCGGTAATTTATATGGACACAACCTTGCACCACGACCAATAAGCTGAATATCTTGTAGCGATACTTTTTTAGATTCTGAAATATCAAAATGAATAATGTCAAATAGGCTGAGTACATCCCAACCCTCATTCAGTGCGTTGACAGAAAAAATTGCTCGAATCACGTTTCTTGGACTATCGAGTAGTGGGAGTAAATCCGCTTTTTCTTTTTTTTGACTGTTATACGTCATGCTGTTATCTTCACGGAAACGCATTTTAATTTCAGCAATAAACGCATTTAAGCCATCAGGGTCTTGGGAGGATAACAACCCTGATTTTCGTGAACCAAGCCAACTAAACATTTGATTAATAAAGCGGTTTCGATCTATTTCTACGAGCGATTGCTGTGTGCCTACACCTAATTTTTTTAAATGATCTAAATCACTTACTTTTAGTGAGCTGATCACCTTATGGAAAAAATCTCGATCTTCTTCACTTTTGGCAATTTTGGTTGATTTAATCAAAATAATGGGATTAACCTGAACATTCATTTCTCGTTCAGCGAGTAATCTGCGGTACTCACTCATCACGACTGCATTGATGACCAATAACCGCTTTTGATCTTCAATCTGTGTTTCTTCGTTATAAAGAAAGCCGACTTCTTTGCTGTACCCATCTTTGTTAAATTGCAGAAAATCGTAACGATGAATCAACTTATCACGGTATTTTTTATGGATGAGTGGATTTGCTAAATCTACGGTAGCGGTAAACTCTAACAGTAAATTATCAGGACGAGCATAGATTGCCGATTGAACTGCCGTTTCCCAATTACGAATATCTTCTTCTTCAGTTTTCTTGAGTTTTTTGCGTGTATCCACGTTTAAACGGTGTGCTTCATCCGCAATCACAACAACAGCATTATCCGCAAAATCCTGAGCAGTTAAGCTATTTTCCTTGTCTTCTGTTAGGCGGTTGTATAAAAGTGCGGTGCTGAAAAACATGAAGTTAATCGCATCTTTTTGGGCATCCTGAAACCGATCAATTGCACGAATATTAATGGTTTTACCGTTTAATTTAACCCCTTTCGGATTAAATAGATATTTGGCAAATTTATAATCGGTGAAGTTTTTTACCGCCTGATTTTTAATTTGCAATTGGTGTACCAAGAATACAAAATTGCGGTAGCCTTTTTGATATAGATACAGAATAGCAGCAGCCATTGTGAGCGTCTTACCTGTACCTGTCGCCATATTGAACAGTAAGTGCTTTGCTTGATTGTGGTCTTGCTCAAATAGCCAAATAAAGTGCTTGATGGCAACTTCCTGATAATCTCGCAATGTCTTTGAAAGGTTATCGGTAATATAAGTCGGCAGTTGATAATCTCTGACCCATTTCTGATATTCAGGATTCGATTCAATTTGATTAAATAAGAACTGTGACAAAGTATCTTTAACTTTAGTTTTACTATTCTGTGTTTTAGTGGGTTTAGTCATTGTTCACCCCATAGAATAGGTCGGTTAAAGCCATTTCTTCATCTGTGACATGGTAACGACTATCACGCATATCAGCATAATTAAGATAAAGTTGGTTCTCATCCAAAATACCGATGAGTAATTCTTTACGTTGATCTAAATCCAATGAACGGAAGTTTTCATCTTTTTCAAATTCATTTTTATCGAACCAAAACTTCAAGAAGGCATTTTTAGCCATTTCATTGTAGACTTCATCTAGCTCACCTTTACTATTGGCAATCATGATTTTATCTAAAAAGTCTTGGTTGTATTTTTTAAGCTCAAAATAGACAAATGAACCACCACCTTGCCAACCAACTGCCTTAGAAATACCACCTTGTTCACCCTCAATTACTTTCTTTAAGCGTTCTTTGGTAATGTCTTCAATGTAGTCCATTTGCTCAATACCAATCCATCTGCGACCCATTTTATGAGCGACAGCGCAAGTCGTACCTGAACCTAGATGGTAGTCGAGAACAATGTCACCTTCTTTTGTTACCATAGTTATTATTCTTTGAAGTAAAGCTTCGGGCTTCTGCCCCGATGTAAACTCTAAACGCTCCGTTGACATAGGGTTAATTACATATATATCAGTCCATAATGAGTTAATGGGTTGCCCTTTATACTCATCTAAAAATATTTTTCTATTGATGTTTTTATCTTTAGAATTAGGGAAGTCTAATCTTCCTTCTTTATCCCATTTTTCCATTACTTCTCTTGATACAGAATATCCCTTTTGAGGTGTTTTATAACCCTTGTAGTCATAAATAAGGTTTTCCCTATAGTTAGGACTTTGTATAGGGGATTTCATGTATAAGCGACCATCTTCATCTGTATTTGTAAAACGCTCTTTAATATATTTTTTTGTATTTTCATCATCTAGTGAGTAAATAGGGGTATAGTCCATTAAATTAGAGTCTTTGGAATACCATAAAATCCACTCAACAACATTAGCTAGTTGATTTGACGGATTTGAACTACCACCTTTACGCTTCCAACTTATTTTATTTCTAAAATTTTCACTTCCGAAAACCTCATCCATCAACACTTTAAGATAAGATTCTTCAAAAGAATCAATCTGAACAAATATAGAGCCATCATCACTTAGTAAATCTCTTGCTATTTCAAGACGATTTTTCATAAATGTAAGCCACGATGAATGATTAAAACTATCGTTATATTTAAAGCTATCATTGCCAGTATTATATGGTGGGTCGATGTAGATGAGCTTAACCTTGCCTGCTAATCGTCCACTTAAAGAATGTAAAGCAAGTAAGTTATTGCCTTTAATCAATAAATTTTGTTGTAAATTTCCATTCTCACCAAAGAAATCCATGTTGAGATTGGATTGATTATTACCTAAAATTTGCATATTACTCAACACTTTAGGCTCAAACAGGGTATCAATATCAGCACCATCAACCTCTTGGTGTAAAAAACGTTCTTCACGCCCTGTATCTTCTTTTTTCATACCTGCTTCAAGCACAGTATCTTTAAAAGGGAAGCTTAAAACTACATCGTTATTATTATTTAAGAAACCAATTCGATCATGGCTTGTGGAATAAAGCCCAATTTTGTTGCTATGACGAGTGTATCTACCTTTTTTGAGTGAATTATCAGACATGAATAAATCCTGTTTTTAGTGTTAAGTGAAATTTAAAGTCGTATTTCTTTACAACCAACCGCTTTGAGAATTTGAAGCATAAATATTGCTCCAAAAGTGCCACGATTGATCTTATTGCTAATGTTTTGTGGTGTTTCTGATATACCCATTGCTTCAAGCTTTTTGGATAGATCAATCAGGCTTATATTTTTTCGGGCAATTTCTGCCTTAATTAAGCCTTTGGCATAGTCTTTCCATT
The DNA here is from genome assembly GCF_024605895.1 of Acinetobacter sp. YH16056_T. Lineage (NCBI taxonomy): Bacteria > Pseudomonadati > Pseudomonadota > Gammaproteobacteria > Moraxellales > Moraxellaceae > Acinetobacter > Acinetobacter sp. YH16056_T. The sequence continues at coordinate 28,428 of NZ_CP094547.1, forward strand.
CATCGTCACTCACGGTTTGACCTCATAAAAGATAAACGACATAGCATGTCGCTATAATATTTTAAATCATTATATTTGATGATTAAAACTATTACAATATATTAAGCATATCTTGTTTGTGATGGGTGATTTTATGAAAAAAGAATCTAAGCAACATTTCCTACTATCAGCAAAGGCTCGTACTTTATCTGTATATGAAATTATGCAAATCACCCATGAACAAGCTTTCTTATTGTTCAAAGAAATGCGGTGGGGAAAAGAACAACCCACATGCCCTCATTGTGACACCCAAGACCATACACTTTTTTTAAATGCCGTTGCTGCTGCGGATCTGAAGCGTGTACGTGCATAGTTTGACTGTTTGGCGTACTGACTTAGGTTTCATTCAAATACAAGCAATGCTGTGGCCCAGGAATAAGCTTGCAGCACATAAGCGGTCATTAAGCAGAAAAGGAACGGCTGGCTAACGCCACTATACAAGGCAACAGACCATACACTTTTTTTAAATGCCGTTGCTGCTGTGGATCTGAAGCGTGTACGTGCATAGTTTGACTGTTTGGCGTACTGACTTAGGTTTCATTCAAATACAAGAATGCTGTGGCCCAGGAATAAGCTTGCAGCACATAAGCGGTCATTAAGCAGAAAAGGAACGGCTGGCTAACGCCACTATACAAGGCAACAGACCATACACTTTTTTTAAATGCCGTTGCTGCTGCGGATCTGAAGCGTGTACGTGCATAGTTTGACTGTTTGGCGTACTGACTTAGGTTTCATTCAAATACAAGCAATGCTGTGGCCCAGGAATAAGCTTGCAGCACATAAGCGGTCATTAAGCAGAAAAGGAACGGCTGGCTAACGCCACTATACAAGGCAACAGACCATACACTTTTTTTAAATGCCGTTGCTGCTGCGGATCTGAAGCGTGTACGTGCATAGTTTGACTGTTTGGCGTACTGACTTAGGTTTCATTCAAATACAAGCAATGCTGTGGCCCAGGAATAAGCTTGCAGCACATAAGCGGTCATTAAGCAGAAAAGGAACGGCTGGCTAACGCCACTATACAAGGCAACAGACCATACACTTTTTTTAAATACCGTTGCTGCTGCGGATCTGAAGCGTGTACGTGCATAGTTTGACTGTTTGGCGTACTGACTTAGGTTTCATTCAAATACAAGCAATGCTGTGGCCCAGGAATAAGCTTGCAGCACATAAGCGGTCATTAAGCAGAAAAGGAACGGCTGGCTAACGCCACTATACAAGGCAACAGACCATACACTTTTTTTAAATGCCGTTGCTGCTGCGGATCTGAAGCGTGTACGTGCATAGTTTGACTGTTTGGCGTACTGACTTAGGTTTCATTCAAATACAAGCAATGCTGTGGCCCAGGAATAAGCTTGCAGCACATAAGCGGTCATTAAGCAGAAAAGGAACGGCTGGCTAACGCCACTATACAAGGCAACAGACCATACACTTTTTTTAAATACCGTTGCTGCTGCGGATCTGAAGCGTGTACGTGCATAGTTTGACTGTTTGGCGTTGTAAGCAAACAATTAAGAATCACACTGAACAATAGAGTGTCATACTGAACAAAAAAGATTCACACTGGACTAAGTTAAATAGTTTGACATAATAGGCACAAGTGCCTATTATTGTTAGATCGAAATTAATGTTATAAATCTAAAAGAGGTATAAAAATGTTTAATTCAGATGAAAAAAGAAGCCACGAAATAAGAACTGCAAGGATAAGTGCATTCGGTTCGGTATATGAAAACATAACAGCCAATGCATCAGACAAGCTTGTTAAATTACATAAACAGCTATTGCGGGTTTCATACATACATAGAATAGAGAAAGTCGAAAAAGGAACAGCAATTTATTACTTTAGCTTTGATCTCAACCAATACAAAACCGATTGTTTTCAAACAATATTTATTGCTAATGAGGATATGAGTTTTGAAGATATTGAAGATAAAATAATAGCAGTAGCAAATTCATAGCTGGCTTAAGCATCACTATAAAATCTGAACGTGACAATGTATTTATTCAATTAGAAAAATAGATCAATGGATAATCGAGAAAAATTCAAGACTTTGCTTGCAGTACACAATATATCTCAAGCTAGAAGTGCTGAATTACTGTGTATTCAGACACAACGCCCATGCTCGGTACGGACTGTTAGATCATGGCTCAGTGAGCCAAGTAAGCCAAGCTCACGCCCCTGTCCTGATTGGGCTGTAACAGCTTTAGAAAAGGCATTAACTCAAACATAAATAAGTTTTAACTATTTCCTATGGAACTCCAATTATTAACTAAAGGCTTTAATTATGATTAAATATAAAATGTTTCAATTGCAATCTCCTAATCCTAAGTATGAACGCAATTTAAATAACACTATGGAAGAAATTAATAATTTTTTTTCAAAGCATCCTGCTTATAAAGTTATAAATATTGAACATGTTTTTTCACCCGAAAATAATAATTTCGGCTCTAGTTTTTGTCATATTTGTGTTTGGTTTTCTATTGAAACGAGTATGACAAAATGAATATGGAAGAAGATAAAACACAAACTGTAATGGTTAGGAAAAATAGCAGTTTAATTACAAAACTTATCTTCGTTAATAGTTTGGTAATTATAGGGATTTTGGCTTTCTTTGGTTATAAGTTTAGCAAAAATGAATATTCACAAGATTACTATCCGCCAAGTGATGAAATGATAGAAATGTGTAGGGTTAGCTCTCTTTGTTTTATTGACGATAACTCAAAATATTTAGACTTATTGGGGGTTTTATTTGGTAAATCTGATAAAACTAAATATGATTTTACTCTAATTGTTGATTCAATTCCTGAGCCTGAGCCTGAGCCTGAGCCTGAGCCTGAGATTAATTCAAAAATTAATGACCGCCAACTATTTGTAGAAGCTGAGTTAATCCCAATTCAAAGAAAATATGAAACACTTGGTGATTATTGTCGTGATGCCGACCTGTGCTTAATAAAGAAAAATGTGAGTTTAAAGCAAATACAATCAGACGTTCAAGCAATAGGAATTGGTAATAAATCCATTAAATTTTATATGAATGAAGTAGAGGGTGAATAATGAAATTAATTTTATTATTTTTCGTAAGTATATTAAGTATAACAACTTCATTTGCAAATGAAGTTTGCTATCCCCAAAAACATGCGAATGTTCCAAACATTATTAGCCTTGATTATCATTCAGCTAGAAAACAACTCCTTATTAATCACTGGCAACCATTTCAAACTTTACACTTTAATAAGGCAAAAGATGAATTGATGTATTCAGGTAATGGATGGGGATTTTGGGAAAAAGGATACCATGAAATAGAGCAATGTTCAGGCATGGGTTCTGCTCCATGTATTTTTAATTTTAAAGATGTGTACGGTAATTTACTGCAAATTGGAACTCAAGGTGAGGAGTATCCGTCCGCTAAAATATATGCAAGTGTAAAGTCAGTTAATTTCAAATGTGAATTAAATAAATAGATACTACTTGAGTATGACAATTAATAGCTAAATTAAGGAGTTTAAATTGAAATATTTAGTCTTATTATTACTTCCCATATCATTCGGAGTATTGGCAAATCATAAGCTTACAACTGATCAACTTTCAGGGCATGTAGGTAAAAAAGTTACTGTTTGTGGAAAGGTTGCCGAAATTACTACTATTAAGAGTGATACCTTTATTAATTTGGATAGTCCACACCCTTATCAGAAGTTTTATTTTTATGCAAACAATCAAACTATAGGTTTAAACAAACTTTTTAAAACTGTTTGTGGTACTGGAGTTTTAACCAATCATAAAGGGAAATTACAAATTAAAATTTCTGATTTACGCTCTTTAACCTTTAGTTAGTGTCATTCAGGATTGTCAGTTCCACAAATAAACGAGAGTTTACATAAATAGATTGGAGTAAAACGGCATGGATTTAAGAATTGGATTTTCTAAGGCAGAACAAAGTGACTTGACCAACTACAAAGGCGAGGAACTACTTGTTCATTCAGTCGTGATTTTTGATGAAGAATTAAGTGATGAAGATGAAATCCATATTGTTCATCAATGGGAAAGTACCTTTACACCTCAATGGAAAGATCGTGATATAGCAGAAGCAACAAAGAAAGCTCAAGCTATTATTAAGTCAATTTTAGAAAATGGCTATAGTGATGAAATTAGTTATCGCTTAGAGCCAAGCACTGTAATCATTGGCGATCAGTATGAAAATGACTGCAAGGTTTATGAAGTTTAATCCTGCTTATTAGTGGAAAACAGCAAGCTACTCTTTCTTATTTCGGTTGCTACTCTAATTTATTACTGTGAAATTTGAGTAGTAACACATTGATTTTTGATATAGCCACTCTAATTAATTTTTGGAACTGACAAGGATGATACTTTTTTGATCTTAAATGTTTCAGGATTCATATTTGATTAATCGAGTATGAATCTTTTTTGTTTGTGTTTTTCTTAAATCAATAGCTTTGGTGCTACTTGAGTATGAAACTCTTTTGAATGCTTACAGGCGTACTGACTTAGGTTTCATTCAAATACAAGCAATGCTGTGGCCCAGGAATAAGCTTGCAGCACATAAGCGGTCATTAAGCAGAAAAGGAACGGCTGGCTAACGCCACTATACAAGGCAACAGACCATACACTTTTTTTAAATGCCGTTGCTGCTGCGGATCTGAAGCGTGTACGTGCATAGTTTGACTGTTTGGCGTACTGACTTAGGTTTCATTCAAATACAAGCAATGCTGTGGCCCAGGAATAAGCTTGCAGCACATAAGCGGTCATTTGTATGAGAGTAATAAACTTTCATACTAAGTATTAAAGTATCATCCCAAGTAATAAAGTTTCATACTCGATTGATAGCAGTAGTTGCAAAAGGTATCACTGGCCAACGAAGCAAGCTAGTGCTGGCGATCTGCTACGTATTAAAAACGATAAATTGGTTTGGACGAACTCAGAAGGTGAGAAAAAATGATAAAGAAAATATCTATTTTATTTTTATCAGGTTTTTTATTGGTTGGATGCGGTGAAAAAACTGAGGGTAATGGGTATATTTTAATTAAAAACAACTCTGATCAGCCAGTAACAGACGTTGCAGTAAATTACTCATCGGCTAAAAAAACTGATGTACTTGGAACGCTTTATCCAAAATCATCATACAATTACGTGATTTTTATCAAAAATGAAGATTCAATAAAAGTTTCCTACAAGACCGCAGATAGTAAAGTTCACTCCAAAACAGTTGTTGGGTATTTATCAACTTTAGAAAAAGCCAAAGAAACATTAGAGATTAATTAACATTCCTATGGTTTTTGGTTTAGCTTTTTCCATCCAAGTAATAAAGTTTCATACTCGATTGATAGCAGTAGTTGCAAAAGGTATCACTGGCCAACGAAGCAAGCTAGTGATACCTGGTCAAAGCATATTTTTTTAGATCAATAACTTATGTTTTTTTAGAAAAATATAAGACTGGCATAAAGTTACATATAAATACTTTTAAGTATGAAACTTTATTACTCTATAAGTCTTTAAAAGATTCATAACTAAGAGCTTTAGTATGAATCTTTATTATTTCTTGGCTTCTATGCTACTAAATGAAATCAAAGACTTGAGAGTAAACCAGTATGATACTTTTTTACTCTCGCACATCATTAAGCAGAAAAGGAACGGCTGGCTAACGCCACTATACAAGGCAACAGACCATACACTTTTTTTAAATGCCGTTGCTGCTGCGGATCTGAAGCGTGTACGTGCATAGTTTGACTGTTTGGCGTACTGACTTAGGTTTCATTCAAATACAAGCAATGCTGTGGCCCAGGAATAAGCTTGCAGCACAAGGTTTGTTAAAACGCCAAAAGGAAAGGAATAATTTTTAACCTAAAGCGTATATGTGCATAGTTTGAATATTTTGCATATTGAGAATTTATTTTTTTCTAAAATATCCTTTAATAGTATCTATTGAAAGATTTAGTTTTAGTGCTATTTCCTTGTATTTTAGTCCTTGAGATTTCAACTTTTCTGCATTATTTTTATTTTTTTGACTTGGCGATAAATAAATTTTTCGCTCAACAACACCAATAGCGCGTCTTGATTCGAATATTTGTTGTATTTTTCTTTCCCTTGCTAATTCATTCGGAATAATAGCTCTTAATTTAGGCTGAATGGATTCAGGAATTAAATCTTTTAGCTCTCGATAAAGGGTTTCACGCTTATAACGATAGCGATGTTCTTTACCCTCGACCTTAGTTTTTTTTGCTCGATTAATGACGCTTGAACAGTAAGATAAGGCTTCTTGGTAAGATAGTGATGGTGTAAATTTTCTTGCACACTCTACAACTTCATTTTCAAGTGCATCGGAAATAGTGAACCAGCTTAGGGCATTTGCTAAATGATAAAGTAAAAGATCACGCATACCAGCTGGCAGACCAGGGCCTTTTTCATTTAGACTTATTTGGCATTCAATAATCATTAATAGATCTTGATAAACTAAATACCAACGTGCATAAATGCTTCCAGCATTTTTAGAGTTTCTAACAGGCTTTAAACCTTTGTTTGCACGTAATACATTAATATCTCTTATTTTTTTCTTATGTTCTTCCCTCGTTAAGGGCATGACTTGATCATGTAACCAATCAAAATCAAATACGTTTTTGTGGCGCTCTTCTGCCCTGACTGTGAAATTATCTACTTTACTATTTGTACTGCCAACAAGCCTTAAAACTCTTGTGGCATCTGCACTTTGTTTATCTGCTCCACAAACATCAACTAAACGCCTTTGACAAGCTTGCCAGCGTGGTAAAGCATTGGGGTGAGTAGGATTAATAAGCCAGTAAAAATGAACTCCTCGACCTGAATAAACAATACAATTTGGCTCAGGAATTTTAGCTCTAACCAGTCGATCTAAACGATCTTCAACTAATTCAGGTATTACTAAAATATTTTCTTCTAATGAAAAATCTAAGTCATGCAAGTCAATATCAATAAATAAAGCCTGAAGAGTATGTAAATTTTTAATTGTTCTCCAGCCATAAAAAGCATTTGGAGTTACATAAACGTCAGCTTGATTTACAAAAGATGGAATAAATTTAGGTGCTTCTTCATGCGTAAAAGTTTGCCATTTTCGATTTTCGTTTTTTGGAGTCCAGGCAATTATATTTCCTGGTTTTTTATCGGCTAACTTTTTATTATGCAAAAAGTTTATATGATCTTCAGGCGTTTCAAACAACGCATATTGATCTAAATTTAAAACGGCATTTCCCATTTTTCTTTACTCTCGTTTTATCACGAGTAGCAATGGAACTATTTGCAAATCAATTGTATAAAATTTTTTCGTTTTTTTTATACAAAGTATGATTTTCTATTGCAATTGCCGTTATAAACTGTAATATTGTCTACAGATTGCAACGGCTAGCCCTCCAAGCTACTAAGTTCGTGATCCAGTGATTATAAAGCCCTGTCGAATTTTACCGCCAAGTAAATGAGTTCGATGGGGCTTTTCATTTTCTTGAAATATTTATACTACAAGTTGCCTTTTAAAAATAGTCTAAATACATAAATACTAGGTTTAAATTTCATTTAATTCATATTTTCTCAGACAATCACCGCAAATTAAATTTAGATTAGGTTTACCCCAAACATTACTTTTACAACCTCTACAAGTGTACTTCCTCTTATTTTTTTCAGCATTATTGCCAGCTGGGGTAGATTTAATAATCTCAATTTTTGAAAGCACTGTGATAATCATTTCCTTTTCTTTTAATTTATTTATATCACCTCCATCTAATTGTATTTGCTTAATTTCTTCTTCAATTTTAGCTTTTATTGGTTCTGCAATATTGGAAGATAAAATGATTCTGTCATACCAGGTGACAATACAATTTTCATTCACCAATTCATTATAAGATTGTTCTAAAAGCCCCCCTTTGATCACATAGTCACTCATATTTTGCCCTGTTTTTTTACCGCCTTGCCTACCATTATGAGATGGCATTAAACCAATAGACTGCATTTTTTCAGACCACTCTTCGTTATGGTATCCAGCCCTACTAGGTGTTCCATATTCAAATTGCCATTGATGGGTCATTTCATGCGCAAGTGTTTGATATATATCAATATTTTCTGTAACTCCGAACCATTCGGGATTGAGCGCTATTTCATGGCATAAGGATTCGCTGGCTTTACTGCCAAAACGGTTTTTATAGAAATATCCAGCCGTTCTTTTATTGGCTCTAAGCGTTATAACGCAATTAGAAAGGGTGCTGCCAAAAAGCCTATCATTGAACTTTTGAAAAGCACTTTGTAATTTTAAATAAATCTCTTCTGTTGGATTGTTTGTCATAAAGAATAATTATTAAATGAAATAATATTTATTGTATCGTACGAAACAATATTTTTATATAAAATTTACAAGTTTTAAAAAACTAGATTATTTTTACCATTGTTTGGACAAAAAAAAGCCAAGAAAAATAATTTTCTTGGCCGAAAATAACTGGTTAATTACCTTGTTTTTGATTTCATATTTGATTTAGAACCATCTTCAATAGATGCTTTTTTATTCGCATCTTTAGGGTATTTTATCTGAACTTTATCACCTATATTTAAAGAATTTTGTAAATTATTCTTATCATGCAATGCAAAAAATCTCGAATTTTCCCCTAATTGTTGAATATATTCTTTTGGCGTTTCTGCAATAATTTCACCAATATAATTTTTACCTAGCTCACCTGAAATAACGATAGCATTATTTTTAGAGTTTAAATCAATGTCGAGAACATTATTGAGCTTATCAACATTACTAAACACATTAGGTTGCAACAAACTAAAATCATTGCTCTCTTTGCTTAGGTTAATTAAATCTGTAATAGGTATTTCAGAAAATGCTTTTTGATAATGAATATCCATTAAATCAAAAGTAGTTAATCTATGAGCCTGGACAAAATTTTTAACTTCAGGAAGTTCAATATCAATAGTATTTCCTAAATGACTTCCATAGCTAGTAACTAGATCTGTGCTTAAAAAACCTTTACCTTTAGCTCTTAAATTTAAATGATCATATTCATTATCTTTTGTATCATGCTTACTAACTCTTGCTGAGTTAAATGTGATTGATTCTGCCTTGTAATCAGACGTTTCTTTTAGATTTTTCAAACAATGCTGTGCTAATCTTCCACCAAGACTATGCCCTGTTTGAATGACTTTTTTAATATCAAAACCTTGATCAATTAAATCGTCAATTACAGAGTCCGTAAATTTCATTGCTGCCATATCTGCTTTTGTTTCTTTCCAATTAAGAGCAATTTGCAAATCAGTTACAATGTCCTTTATCTTTGTAAAATCTGTACCTCTATGAGCTAAAATTACTTCTCCAGTATTTTCATTAATATATGAAAGCCCTGAATGATTCGATTTTTCATCAAAAGCAGTTGTAAACAGCGTATAATCTTTAACGCCATTCTCTTTAGCATGTGCCTGGTATTGATATGTATTTTTTGATGCGTCAACTAAATCTTTAATACTTGTCATGAAATTTCAATCACTTTTATTTTATTGTTTTCACTCCACGCCATTAAATTTTGATTAAATGCCATAGACTCCATAAAACCGAAAGTATCAATTTTTTTCACTAGATTTTCATCTAATAAATTATAAAAATTTAACTCACTTTTATCTTTTTCTCTACAATAAAGCTCTGTTATTAGATAGCTTTTATAACAAAAAATACTGTTTATATATTCTTTAATATTTGCGCTAAATTTTGAATCTTCATAACAATGGCTCTCAATTATTTTTAAATTATCAGCAGATAATTTGATAAATTCAGACTTAATACCATCCTGATTTATTTGTAAAACAATGAAAATACTGTTGTTTGATATTTCTAAAAATGCAGTTAGTGATTTTCTATTTGATAAATGTACTTTATTCAATATATTTAAATTAAAATCAAGAACATAAAGTGTAGTGCCATTTAAAAATTTAGATATAACAAGTATTGTTTTCTTATTAACATTAAACTTGGTTTGAATCACATTACCAGGTATAGACGTTGATTTAATTTTTACTAAATCATTATCCAATAAAAAAATATTTTCTAAATTTTGATGTTCAGCAACTAAACCAAGTTTTTTTATTGTTGGTGGATGAATTTTTTTCGATCCTAGAACAAATAAGTTTTTCAGTGGATCTTCAAAATCTTTTAAACAGTCTATACTTTCAAATCCTCTTGAATGTTCATGACTAAAAATAGCTACTATTTCATTAGTTTTATAATTAATTTTACTTATTTGTTTAGAAAAATCATCTATGCAGACAAGAAAGTTATTTGTAAAAATCAAGCTGTTTAATGGATTATTCCCACCTTTAAGCGTTAATTCTTTTTCAGATTTAAGAGCGTTATTTTCAACTTTAAATATCTCGACTGTATCAGTTGAATAACTACTTGCAGCCAAAATATTTTTTGTTTCGTGGAACGCCAAAGAAGTAATTGCATATTCAACTTTCTTGTCTATCATGGCAAACCCCTATTTATTTTCACTTACACCATAAGAAATATATTCAGCAATAGCTTTAGCATCTTTGCGTTTTGCCAGTTTATTGCCCTTTTTATCTTCAATAATATCATCTAAAAATTTTAAAAAACTTTCAGCCTTGCTTGGATCTGCTTTAGAAAACTCAATGAAAAATTTACCTATTGATAGAGCTTTTTCATCCGCTTCTAATTCCATCTTTTCCTTTAGAGTATTAATTTCTTGATTTAATCGTTGCAGTTTTTGTAGATCTGATTCTGACATTCTATAGTCCTCTTAGATAATAATATATGCGACAAGTGAAAACACTATCATACTAACAACCAAAATTGTTAGCACTCGCTTCGTAACTTCTTCAAATTTTTCTGAAGAGGTTGTTTCTAATTTTTTACTGGTGAACCAAAGCAATAAAGCATTAGGCATTAAAATTATTAGAATCTTAATTGTGTGCAACATTGTGATTAAAATAAATGCAGTAGCAACAAGCACACCAGCACAAATTTTTAGCACAGTTACAAGCTGCTTTTGCTGTTTATTTAAAGAAAAATATGGAATTAATCTAATAGAAAGAGGTTGCTCTTTATATGTGGTAATCAGCAGCCTTTCCCCTGCTATGAGCCTGTTATAGTCATCTGAATATTTCACCACTCCAAATCTATTCAAATAAAATAATAGGGTTTCTTCGTTGTAAACATCAGTTTCAACCACTGGCTGATTTGTTCCCTGAGTTACTTCAATGTTATATAAATCACTCATTGTTATCGCTTCAACCCCATACTTTTGTTTTGATCTTGAGCTTTAGAAAAATTTTCTATTTTACTTTGGCCCTGCTCATTTCGATGAACCTTTACACGTTCTTTTAAATCCACTTTAGCTGTCGGCAAGTCAACTTTATCATGCACCATGAAATAACGGCTTTCTGCGCCCAAACGCTGAACTACAAAATGATCCGTAACGCCAACAATGAATCCATCATGTACCCCTGGTTTTGGCTTCATCACTTTTACATCATTGCCAGCTTGAAAACTTTCAATTAAAGAAAAAACTTTTTTTCTTTCCGCTTCCAATTGGCTAGGTGTCATAGCCTGAGTTGGATCTAACTTCTTTGGGTTAGCATTTTCTGTTTTTGGCGTTTCTTTAACTGCTTGTATAGCTTCTATTTTTTGACCAGTTAACAAACTTGCATTTTGATGATTACCACTTAATGCAATTAACTCTTTGGGGTTAAGCGTTCCCTTTTCCCAGGCTTGTTTTAACCTTGATTCAAAAGCTGTTAAATACTGCTTTTCTGTCGGACTATTCAATTTATCCACATCACGCCAATTTGTTATTGCTTGATTGTTTGGTACGTCCAAAACATTCAATTCCAATCTATTTCCAAAAATTGGCCCTATAGTTTTTAACTTATTTGCAATCCCTGAATTTTCTTGAGCAATTGCTTTCAATGGTGTAATACGATCCATTTTTAGATCACTTACTGCATTTTTGAATAAGTTTGCTTCACTATCCATTGTTACATTTAATCTGATTCGCTCTGCACCACTATTAATAGCAGTTCGGATCTCATTCAATAATTCTTTATCAGATTTTGAAAAATCAAGCGTGTATCCATTTTCAGGATTTTTGGAATTTGATAACTCTAAAGTATCACCTTTCATTGATCCTGGTTTTAAATTGCTTAAACCAGCCATATTTGCTCCCACTATTTATTTTAAAAATGATTGAATCTTTGCGATTAAGAGATGACTTTGATTTCATTTGATTATAACTGAATGAAACGTAATATATGTTGTTTTTTGTGTTTCATATAGCCTAATATACTTCTAAATGAAATAAATTTCATTTGATCACTTTCATATAGATGGAAATTAAATATATGGCTGGAAAACGAATTGGCTATAAGCGTGTATCCACTTCTCAGCAAAGTTTTGAAAGACAATTACCTGGAATGGAATTAGACAAGGAATATTTAGAGGTCGCTTCAGGCGCAAAAACAGAACGGCCCAAGCTTAAAGAAATGATGGACTATATGCGTGATGGCGATATTATCTATGTCCACTCCCTAGACAGACTAGGTAGAAATGCCACCCATACAATCAGCACTATAGAAAAAATCCTTGAAAAAGAGGTTAGCTTAGTTTTCGTTAACGAAAATTTAACCCTAGATCCCAATAGCAACGATCCTTTGAAAAAAATGTTTATTACCTTTTTTTCATACTTTGCAGAAATTGAGAGAAACTTTATTGCTGAACGTACTGAAGCTGGTCGAATAATTGCAAAAAACAAGGGAGCTTATAAAGGTAAACAACCACGCCATAAACTTGAGCAACGCCTAGCAATAGCAAAAGCTTTTGAAAATAGAAATATTGAAAAATTTGATAAAGCAAAATTTTTAGCTGACAATAAAATTTCAGCTACCTTACTTTGGCGTTACAGAAAGGAATATGAAAAATACCAGACAGAAGAGTTATTAAGGACTATGAATAAAACAATGCAGCTTAATGAAGCCAGCACTCAAAACATTATCTAATAGGTGAAAAAATGAGTGAATTTGAACTACCTGAACAAACCAGGATAACCATTAAAGAACAACCTACATCACGGCCTTTTAATCCAAGTGCCGCAGCAATTGTTATACTTTTTATCCTGAGTATTGTCCTATGGAATTTTATTAGTAATTGGGAAAATCAAACAAGTTCTGCTCGATACTTGTTAGCATTCTATGATTATGTAATTGTTAAACCCCTGAGCATCATCCCTCAATTTTATGAGTATTGTAGAACACTCGAACTAACTCCATACAACAATTTAAATTGGTTTATGGCCATTGTCTGCATTGGATTGTATCTATTTGTTTTTATACCATTTGTCATTAAAACAATCCTCAACATCATGAAGAAAATAAAACTATACGATCACCGCTGGAAAATATTTTTTACCCCTGCATTACTTTATATTTTCTTTCACTTCTCAATGTGGCTTTTTAAGTAAAATACAATTGTATTAATCATATTAAATAAAATGAATACTATTGTATAAAAGTATTTGACAGAATTGAATACTTCATTCATATTGATTACATCTTAATCAATGTGAACCCTTAAAAATGATTTCAGAAGCATGGCAATCAATTGTTCGTTTTTATAGAAATGAACAAAACAATGAATCAAATCATGATCTATCTGATCCTATGTCAATTCGATTACCTACAACACTTTTAACAGAAGTAACTAATCAATCAAAACAAATTGGAGGGGATCGTTATCGTTCCAAACATTTAGTTAATCTGATTGAACTTGGTGTTAAATACTTCCGCATTAACTCCGATTATGTTTCCTCTCTTCCTATTGAACACATCAACTTACTAACAAGACTGCACTATGTTTTTAATGAATTAAAACTCCAAACAGAAAAAGTTGCGTTTGAATTAGGCCATGAAAACACATTAAAAGTTTCAAACTGGTTAAATGGCTCAGAAATGCCGTCTTTTGATGATTTGGAAAAATTTGGGGATATTTACTTCCTCAACTCAGACTGGCTGAAATTTGGCAATACAGGCCCATATACTCCAGAATTAACACCTTTTATCGTTGAAAGAAAATCATTCCACTATTGGGCTGAATCTCTAAAAGACATACTTCAAGAGTATAAAGGACAACAACCACGATCTATAAAGCTAATTCGCAGCGATGACGGCAGTTTACTCGTATCAATTGGCTACGGATCTAACTCCGATTGGAAAGTTCGAAGCATCTATTTTTCAAATTTAAAATTAAAATCAATGGATGATGTAGGCAATTCAGGTTTTAATTATTTAGTAGAACTTGCAATACTTTGTAAAGTTTTCTACAACTATATAAGAAGTCCATCTTTGATTATTTCCTACAATATCAAAAATGAAGAAATGGACGCACTTACCAACGGTGAAAAACTTCCTATTCATTTCAAAATTTGGGGGCAAACAAAAGCTAATTTTTGGTATGAGTCAATTTTTGATGAAACTGATACCAACAATCATAATGACAACACATATTGGAATGGGGCAATCGAACTTTTCAACACCATACAAAACTCTACACGTTTTAGGGAAGCTTGCATAAAGCTTGATAATGATCCAACAAAACAAATTGGTGAACTACTAAATAAATCCCCTCACTCCATTTAACTAAAAACCTTGATTAAATTTTATGAATGAGAACACTATTAAATTATCTAAAGCATTTAAAAACCCTCCAAGTGGAGGGTTTTTTTTAACGCTTCATTTTCACTGATTCTCTTTGATCCAGCTGCTCTTTTTGAGCTTTACCGACTTCATTTTGGCGTGTGATTTTATTATCAATAGCTTTTGCTTCGACCTCTAAAGATTTAGCTTTAAATAGTTCTGATCGCATTTGATCCTGAAACTCTACTTTACCTTTAGATTGAAATAAATCATTCCAATCAGTACCAACATCATTTTTAGCAAACTTTGGAGTCAAGACAAACCCCTGAATTTCATTTGCAGCTTGCAATGCGTATTCAACTCCAGGGTTCAACATACCCCTTTTCCCACTTTCCCTATTCTTGGCTTCAACAATGTGGTCATTATCTGCCGCAATATAAATTTTACTTTCTAAATATTTATCCCTTAGCTCCTTAGCAACATTTAGCAAATTTCCGCTATCGAATGATGCTACTACTGGCTGTTTAGTTTGTTCATGCAATGTTAAAGCTGTTGCAACGCCCTCAGCTATTAAAAATGGTTTTCCATTTTCAATATTGCCGAAAATAGCAAAACTTCCACTTTTTTTAGCATCTTTCATATAACCCTTAAACCCATTGCTATTGATAGTTTGCAACATCATTAATTTACCATCAGCGCTATAGCCAGGAACCAATAGATCTCCTTTTGTTAAAATAGTTTCATTGATTCCATTTTCTTTATTCTGTTCACGCCATTGCTTTGCTTCTTGCCACGTTGTAGCAATTTTTACATCACAGCCAGGGGGTAAAGCTTCAGGGCCAGGAACAATTTTTATAACATCATTTGCATTAAGCCCTTTTTTCTCTAAATACGGATGACTTTGTGCAACTTCGGAAACACCATATACAATAGCTGCTTGATCTGCTGTTTTTTCATATAACAATTCAAGTCGTTTTTCATTATTTGCTCTATTTTGAGCCATTTCAGCTCGCATTCGGGCCGTATCAACAACATTGAAAGAAACACTATTAGATTTCCACTTTTCTTCTAAACCAGTCTTAAAGTTTCGGATATATCCAGCTGGACGACCATCAAGAAAGCCCTTATAAGCCCCTCCTAATTTTCCTTTTACATCACCCTCAACAGGTACTCGGTGCATTTTACCATCCATAATAGGATCACCTTGCACCATCAAGCCAGCGCTTAACAATGCCGCTTTAAATTCATCTTCAGGGCGAATGCTTTTGGATGTATCAGGCAAATCAATATGATTTTGATTATGCGGCAACCATTTTTCAAAAGGTTCTGAATTAATACCAGCTGGCACATACCAAGATTTTGCATCTGCATCAAATCTAGCCCCAAGTTGTTTAGCTTCGTCTTTTTCCTCATAAGGCACAGCCAAATAGGTCTTTTCTGTTTGCTCTAAAACCTCTTCTTGTTGCTCAATATTTTTTACCTGGTCTTTCATCATTGGAGCAACATTATTTAGATCTATTTGCATAGGAACTGGCGATTGCTGCTGCTCTTCATCTTCTGTATATAATTCTGAAAAATGAAACTCTTTTTTTAACTTATTCACAGTATCTAAAATATACTTATTTTCTTTTAGATTTAACCCTACTCCAGTTTCAACTACTTGTTTTATATACTCTCCAGCTCTCTCTATTTCTTCATCAGATTGCATTGCTGGAACTAAATCCGTAGCATATAAAATTGTATAACCTGAATGATCATACTCTTGACTTGCTGTTAAATCTTTCAAAAATTTCTGTGTTGTTTCCGACAAGGCAACATCATGTTTTACGTCTGCTGCTTGTTTTACGTCTGCGGCTGATTCAGTCCATTTTTCAAATAATGCAATATCTACTCCAGCTGGCACATACCAAGATTTTTGAACTCTATCCCATTTAGCCCCAAGCTGTTTAGCTTCGTCTTTTTCTTCCTTTGGTACATTGATATATTTTCTGTCATTCACAGTGGTTTGAGTCTGTTCTTCAGGGGTTATTACTTTCCATTTTTCAAATGGTGCAATATCTACTCCAGCTGGCACATACCAGGCTTTCGCCTTTCCATCCCACTTAGCACCAAGTTGTTTAGCTTCTTCTTTATCACCAAAGCCAACATCAATATAAGTCTTTTCTATACTATTGCTTCGTTGAGTCATACTTAATTCCGCATTAGCCAAAGCCAATAAATTTTTTTCTTGAGTTAATGGATCACTCGTAACTTTTATTGCTTCGTACTCTTCATTGCCTGTTAATGTCACAGCTTTACCATTCGCAAAAACAAGTGTGTTAACTTCAAGTCCAACCTGGCCCTGGTCTGCATAATTAATAATAAATTTAGGCTGCTGCTCTCGCTCTTCTTCAGTTAAGAAAGTATGAGGTAGAATATTGTCTGAAATACGTGCAAACAAGCCATTTTCTTGAGCTACTTTGCTTAAATTTTTCCAAGTTGTCTGAGGAGAATCCCCTAAGCCGTTCTCTTTGTATGATTTCACTCGTGCCATTACTTCATCAGAATTGGAGTTTCTTGTATGCAATAAATCAACATAAGCCAAACTAGCCCCCACCATATCCCCTAAGTGTTTATCAACTGAAGCCGTGTTACTGCTTGGAGTGTCTACACCATTAAAAGCTATGGATAAGAAACCTTTCTCATTCATGTTTGTAGAGTAATGATGCAGCTCGTTTGATTCGCCTACATAAGAAAACTTCAGGGCTTCCCGACTCCCAACTTTTTTAATATCAACAAGAGCCGCAACACCATTTCGGGTAAATTGATTTTTTAGCTCATCTGTCAATTTCTCAAAGTTATTTGAAAAATCACTTCTTTCTGTTTTTTCTTCTTCAGCCTGAACTTTCTTTATAAACTTATAAGCATCACTAGATATTGTGATTGCATCACGATACTGACTTAGTGCGGTTATCGCTGTCAGTAAAGCTTCAGGTCTTTCTTTTACAATCATAGGTGAATCTATATTTTCTATAAAACCAATAGATCCATCTTTGTGAACGTGAACATAAGGATCAACTTCAACACCATTTTTAAGGAAATTCCCTTTTAAATTATCTCCATTTGGAGATAGCGCCAAAGCCAACCCTGCTTTTTTACTGATCTTATTTAAAGCCTTTATTGATTGGTCAAGCTCAGTATGTTCTTGACGCATTAAAAAGACTTGTTTTGTATTTTCAAGGTTTTGATCTTCAGTTTTGGAGTTTTCAATTTTTTGTTCTTGAGATAAGTCTAGTAGGTAGGAACTAATTAGATCCGCATCCCTGGCAGCCCTAAATATTTCTTTTGGATCATCCTCCAAAACCTTAACCCAACTTTTTAGATATGCAATATGTTGACCTGGATCATGGCCTATTTGAAGCTCTTGCCCTATGAATAATGAAGCCATTTCAGCTCTTAGCTCTTCTTTTGCATAATTTTCACTACCAAACCCACCACTCAAATCACGGTTAAGCCGTGACGGATGCCCTGTTGAGTGGCCCAACTCATGTAATGCCGTAGCATAATAACTATCTGCGGTAGGGAATTGTTCTTTTAAGGGTAGCGTAATTTCATCAATACTAGGCTTGTAATAAGCAGAATCTCCAGCTTTATGCCGTATTTTTACGCCTGAAGCTTCCAAGATTTCTTCAGCTCGTTTGTGTCGTTCCCATTCATCAAGCGGCTTAATCGTTTGTTCTTTTGGTGGCAAACCGTCTATTTGTTCTGCATTAAAAACATTTGCAAAAAAAACTCTAGGTTTATCTAATTTCACCTGGACAGTAACTTGCTTTCCATCTTTGTCTAAAACTGGCTTACCATCATCGTCTTTTAAAGCAACTTCATCTGAGAATTTCCAATAATGAATAGACGTTGATTTTTCCCCTTTTCTAACCTGTGCGCCAAGTTTTTCAGCCCCTTTATATGTAATCCAACGATTATCAGAAAAGCCTAGCTCTTCAGCAACAGACATTAAATTAACTAAATTCATCCCTCTATATGGTCTGCCTGTGTTTAAGTTAATTGGAAGAAAGTCACTTGTTTTACCTCCCTCCCAGGGTTTTTGCCAGGGTGCTGTATTTGATTTAATCTGCTCTATTAAACGGTCTGCTATATCCTGAACATATTCTTTTTTCATGCTTAATCTCCCTCTTTAAACATAATTTCAATTTCGTCATCAGGTGTATAGGAAGCCCCCATTTCTTCAGCTGTTTGAGGGTCAACTTCAACCATTACACCAGGCACACCAAGTAAATTTAGATCATCTGTAACTATTTCAATTTTCACTTCATCAAGATTTTCAAGATTGTTATCCACTGACTCTCTCCTTTAATTAATTCCGAACAAAAATAGTTGTCGAGTTATTTAATGAGTTATAAATTTGCTGCTGTGAATCATTCATATTGTGTTGCGGCTGTCGTGAAGCGGTGTTATAGCGCACTGTTTGGTACTGGACAGGCTGATAGGTATAACTTGATCCACCACCATTACTTAAAGCTAAATAGCGATTAGAAACAAACCGCACATAATTCTGAGTTTCACGGTATGGTGGAATGCCGTTGTATTTTAAAACAGCTCCGTGACCAGCATTATATCCCGCTAGAATTTTTGTAACATCACCGTTAAATAAACCACTTAAATAGGCTAAATATTTAGTACCAGCAATAATATTTTGCTCAGGTTCATAAAGACGACCTGGATTAACCCCCATAAAACGAGCTGTTGACGGAATTACTTGCATTAATCCTTGAGCATTTTTACTAGAACGTGCATTAGGCTTAAAAGCGCTTTCTCTTGTAATAACAGCTATTGTTAAATTTGGATCAATACCGTTTTCTAATGAATGCTTTCTTATTAAATCCTCATAAGGAACTGCATAACCATTGATTGAAAAAACTCCAAAAAAAGCTAGAACAGAACATTTAAAAAAGGTACGAAATTTTGTTTTGGCAGTATTTGAGCCAATTTTACACTTAGACATAATTCACCTATAAACATTTATATTGCTGACTATTCCAGCAAAATTTCTTAGATTTATTTACAAATAAAGGTACAAGCGAATATTTGATTTTTTCCGCTTTTATTGCACCAAAATAGCGACTATCAAAACTAGCTTTATTGTATGTTGAAATCATCCAATATTCACCAGCTTTAACATTATAAATGCCTGGTTTTACGGATTCTATATGTTTGCCGTAACCATCCCTCTCTAATCTTTCTGCAATGAATTTTTCGTTAACGAAAATTTTTGTACCTTTAATTTCAACTCTATCGCCAGGTACAGCAACAACAGGTTTCATTAACATTTGAACATTTTCATCACATATCCTGACCATACCATTTTCACTTGCTTTCAATCTGTAATCATTCTTTACGCTCTCAGGAAGTTGAGGGCAAAAGCCCACAACCCCCCCACGCTCAATATTTAAAGGTGTTCTTCCCCACAACCCTAATGGTAAGCTTTCTGTTAAATTGAAGATCAAAATACGACTCGAAAACAGACTTAACACTAGAATTAGGAATAGAAATACACCTAATAAAATCCGCTTTTGAAACTTACTTTTTGTTAATTTCATTAAAATTGCAACCCTGCATCACTGCTCTTTTGGCGTGTTAGCTTTCCACCAATAGAGAAGTCCTTAACTTGAGATTGATCCCCTCGAACTTCTGAATCTATGATCAATCGCTTTCTAACAATTTGAGTATTTTCTAACGCTTTTACTTTTGAACGATCAAGGAAAACTTGATCCATAAAAAATAACGATTGCTCACCATAGACAGGATTATTACCTGCGACAAATACAAGCATATCTCCCGACTCAACAATTTTTTTACCATCGGAACTCTTTTTAGGTGCTTTCAAGCGTAACGCTTCATCAGGTGTTAATAACGGTCTTGCAAACGCATGAATAGATTTATTTACGTGTAAAGTCGCTGCGGCAAAACGTCCACCGCTTGTTGAAATTTGTTCTTCGTGTCCTGTTTTCGTACCCGATAATTTAGAGATCCATTCCGCTGTTTCAATTTTATTGGGTGCATATACAACTCGAACATGACAGTTTGCAGAAATTGTTTCTTCTCGTCCATAAGCATCACTAGCCCGTAATTGTTCAATGTCCTGAGCAATCAAATAAGCTTTAATTCCATAACCAGCAATATAAGGCAATGTATCCTCAAAAACTTTCAAACGCCCAAAGCCAGGAAATTCATCTAACATCATTAAAAGGCGGTGCTTATGAGCTGCTTTTGCCGAACCGCTTTCATCCAATTCCATTCCATCTTTTACCAAGACACGCAAAATCAATGTAAGCATAAGTCGAATCAATGGCTTTAAACGATCTTTATCACCTGGCCTTACAACCAAATAAAGCGATACTGGATTTTCATAATCCATCAAATCCGCAACAGTAAAATCCGTTTCTGAAGTATTCATTTCCACAATTGGATCACGATAAAGAGTTAAGAAAGATCGAGCCGTGGAAATAGTAGATCCTCTTTCATCTTCAGGAGTATTCTGCATATCCTTTGCTACAGCAGCCATTACAGGGTGAGTGCAAGGTTGATCATTTCTATCAAAACCATACTCTTGATAAAGCATAGCATTCCATAAATCATCAAGTGGTTGATCAGGATTAGAAAGCGTGTGAGCAACATCACCCAGGCTAGCTACTCTGTATTTTTCTTTCTCATTTTCAATTACTAATGTTTTTTCTTTAATGTAATGCAAGGTGTATAGAACTAAAGCCGTTAAAAGTGAATGTGACGTTTTAGCCCAATGATCTTCTAACCCCTTACCTTCAGGGTCTACTAAAATAGTGACTAAGTTTTGTGTGTCGCTTATTTCGTATTTTGTACCTAACCGAATTTCACCTAAAGGATTAAAAGATGCGCTTCCCTCTGTCGCAGCTGGATCAAACTTTATACAAATATTGTTTGCATATTTACTTCTCCAACCTGAAGTCATAAGCCATAGTTCGCCTTTCATATCACTGATAATTGCCGAATGCTTCCATGATAACAATGTAGGAACAACAAGCCCTACACCCTTTCCGCTTCGTGTTGGTGCAATTCCTATAACGTGTTCAGGGCCATCATGTTTTAAATATTGGAGCTGTCCATTTTTATTCCTAAACCCTCCAACAATAACACCCTCGCCTTTCTTTCCTTTTTGTGGCGCTAAACCCATTTGTTGTAATTCGGATTCTTCAGCCCATTTAGCCGAACCATGAATATTCTCATTTTTTCTTCTTGAGTTCGTAATAAATCCGCAAGCTATTACAACAACTAAAAAAGCCAAACCCTCTGCAATCAATACTTTAATAACAACTTTGTCTAACAAAGGCCGCAACCCTTGACCTGTTGGCACTTGGTATTGCATATACCATTGTAAAAATTTTAATGGGTTATAATAGTGACCAAAGATAGGTTTACCTAACTGCTTATGATATGAAAATATCCTCGCCATTTCTTGAGTAGCCCATGAAGATAGAGCCACAAGCAATACAATCAGAATAAAAAAGCCAATAGAAAAAACTGCCCAACGTGGCATCCTTTTATTAGCTGCATCATAATCTTTCACTTTAGATTACCTCTTTTTACTTTTAATATTTTCCGCAGCTTCTTCAGCATTATTTGCCTTAGATCCACGACCAATCAAACGATCATTTAACTCTTTGTCACGCAATGTAACTTGTAGCCCATTATCATTAATGACCTTAATCACCATGTTTTTAAATTCATCAGAACCATTGATTTTCAAAGGTCGATCATTAAATTTTTCTTTCGCTACCAGTAAGGCCAAGAGAACACTTTTATCATCCACTTTTTCAATTTTAAGATCTTTAGATCTATCTAAAACCGCAGGCTTGCTGGCTAAACTATAAGCAATAGTTCCATTCAATCTAACTTTAGAGTCAAAATTACTAAAAATTGAATTTTGACCTGAAAACTCTAATTCTACTTTTGAAATAAGCTTATCGCTCTGCTTCCTTAAAGTTTTCAAAGCTATTTCCGAATACTCATTATTAGCTAAAACATTAGCTTTTAAATATTCATTCCAACTAGGCTTATTGGGTAAATCAGCACGTTCTTTAGCTTGTTTTGAATAAAATTGATCTCTCAATTTTTTTGATCTAACAGAAAGTGCTTGATATTTTAACTTTCTATCTGCAAAAGATCCTCCTTTTAATTTAATCAATTTCTTTTCAGATTCAATCCAGTTATTCAAAGTTGCTTTAAATCTGATTTGTTCATTTTTTTGTTGAATACCTAATTTTTTCTTAGAAAGAAAAAAATTATTTACCTCTTTTTTATATTGATCATATAAAACACTAGATTTAATAAAACGATTTTTATCGTATTTATTTACTGATCCATCATTTGAAAAGCTTTTTCCACTCCGTCGCACTCTTTCAGTATTTCTTCTGGGTTCTCGCTCGTGTACGTTTTCAACCTCATTATCTGACAAAAACACGTTAGATTTTTCGGTGTCACCATCCATAATGATGCTGGACAATTTTCGCACATCGTTGATGGATTCGGTCTTGAAGAAGTCGGCAGACTCTCTATCGTAGGACTGATATAAGCGCTGGAGTTGTTCGTAAATGAAACCGCTTGTTCCTCTTGCTCCATTGCCATTACTTCCAGCATTTCTTCCTGAGTTAGATTCTCCTGTGTCGGATCTTCTTCCTCTTGAGTTACTGTTATTTGATTCTCTTCGATCATATATATTTCCTCCGTCCTCAAATTTACCTAATTGAGTTTCTAATTTCTTTAACGAAAATTCTCTAAAAATTGATGAAGCCTTTACATTAATCTTTGAAGATACATCTTCAAAAACCAACCCAGCACCACGTTTTTTTAACCTAACACCTAAACTTTTTGAAAATTCATGAACACTATCCCACGTACTTAAATTTTTAATACTTTCAGAATTACCCTTGAGATAATGAATTAAACTTTCTTCATTTCTGAATATTTCACTCTCAATTAACTTATTTTTTTTTGTTTCCTTATGATTGGTTTTAATCAAACCATGCTTTACTTCCATATCAGTACAAGCTTTCATTAAATCTTTTTTATCATAAAAAGGTTCAATATTATTATAAGATATAGGGTGAACCTTGTTGATCAAAACATGGAAGTGATAATGATCTGTATCATTATGAACAATAGATATTCTTTGATGATCTCCCAAGCCAATCCTCTGAACTAAGTTATTTTCTATATCCTCCAAAACCTGATCACTTGGTTTTTCTCCCACAGGAAATGAAACAATTAAATGATAATTTTTATCGGATTTTGATCTAATATTTAAAGATTGAGTTATCTCCATCTCCAAAAACGCATCATACAAATTTGCAGAATTTAGATTAGTTAATCTTACATTTTCTGCTTTTTCACCAACTATTGATTGTTCAAAACTATTAGTGTTTTTTTGATCAGCAATATACATACAAGTCCGTTTAAGACTTCTATTAGCGCTTTTCTTGGCACGTTTTGCAATCATAGCTCACACCATCACAGTTTTATTTTTGATCTTATTTTTGAAAAAAGTAAGTCCACACTTTGCTGATTTTTTGAAAAATCTAAAAGCAACCCATTAACCTTAGATCTAATTTCTTTAGGATCAACTACCTCACCAGCCATAAGTTTTTTTAATAAACCGCCAATTTTATTCATATCTCCTCTAAATTTTATCATTTCATGAAGAGAATTATTGTCCACTAAAGATTTTGGCTTATAACCAAGACATAGATCTCTTGCATACTGAGAAGCAGACATTTTTGCTTCAGCTGCATTTTCTTCAATTTTCCTTTTTTCATCTTCCGTCAATATAACCTTTATATATTTCTGCCTAATTCTTTTCTGAGATTTAGGTTTTTTTTCATCTAAAATTTTCAATTTTAAAACCCTTTTTAATTTGGAGTTACGCCAAAAAAGAAAAAATTGGCTGTGCCAAATACTCCGTAGGACAAGATGACACGTTGAGCTGAAAGCGAATAAGGGGAGTAATGGTGGGCCGATCATGCTTGCATGTTGGTCAACATTACACATCTTGCCTTCTTCACCCCAACTATGTTTCGCACATAATCGCACATAATCGCACATCAAGTTAATAATTATTGTAAAAAAGCATGATTTTTAGCTTGAATCGCATATAATCGCACTTAATCGCACTTAATCGCACTTAATCGCACTTAATCGCACTTAATCGCACTTATACGTTTCACCTGGAGTTTAAATGACTGGTAGATCTGAAGCCCGAAAATTTATACTTGAATCTGCTGAAGAGATAAAAAATCTTCACAATAAAGGCTGCACTTTAAAAGAAATTCATGGAGTAATTAAAAACCTAAAAGACAATATTCATTACGCAACTTTCGTTAGAAATATTTCCAAACTTGACATAATTCAAGTTGACACCAAAAACGAAAAAGCAAAAAATGAAGATAGTACGAAAATTCATAATTTCGTTAACGAAAAAAATTCTCCTGAACCAGGAGAAAAAATTTCCAGCAATGCTCAAAAAAATCGTGAAAAACTCAGTAAGAGTAAAACTGGTTTTAAATACGATCACAGCACTAATGACAAAGACTTTATTTAATTAGGAAGCAAAAAATGACTAACCGCACAATTAA
>NZ_CP094548.1:0-10167 GCF_024605895.1 Acinetobacter sp. YH16056_T
GTTATACGAAATGTGTTATAATTTTCCTTGAAATTCATATACTTATTTCAAAGTTTATAGCCCATCTTCCCCAAGGTGGGTTTTTTTTATGATTTTTCACGTTCCACGATCAATAAATAAACAATGTTCCACGGTTTTGTTTAGCTTTGGCGAATAATCAATGGATACCATTGAAGCTTTTTAGGTCTTCTGTTTTCTCAAAAATGAAGTCTCTGCGATCCAGGATTAGGCAGTTTTTATTGTGTCGTCTAATTGATCGTGTTGCCTTACTGATGTCGTGACAATCCCAAAATCGGTCTGTTCCTGTGATTGCCGCTATGGGGTGTGCATCTTGTGCAATATAAATCAGGGCAACTACCATTTGTCTGCCGTTTTCATAGCGTTTCCTGGCAAATACAACATGATGTGCAATCTTAAGAAATTGGATTGTAGATTTATTTAAGCGTTCTTGAATAGACATAGCTTATCTCCAACGGATAATTGAGTTCTAGTTATTTAACTTATGTAAGTTATTTAACTTCATTTTGAACTGCTTTCTTTAATTCATCTTCAGAAAGTTTCTGTAGTTGGTGGATGGCTGCTTTTAAAATAATAGAACGATTAGCCTTGGCGACTCGGCAGGAAACAAGTAATTGATCTATTTCTTGATTTACATCTTCAGTGAGAGAAAATGTATACCTTTTATAGTTTTGTTGAGTGGGCTTTATTTCATTTACTCGTTTTGAGGATCCTTGAATAAAGCTCTCAATTTGATCTTGATTTGAATCCTGCTCAGACTTTTTAAGACCTTTAAGTGCCATTAAAATTCTCCTAAAAATTCTTTCGCGATAAGTTCAATCTCTTGTTTTGCTTTTTCATCCGATGACATTTCAAAAACAGATAATCCATTTTCATCTGCATCATCATAGATATTTCGATTACAGGTAAAATTATTCAGGGGAATTAGGTCAAAAGACTCACATGCCTCTTTTGCGTCTAGGATTCGTTGAGCCTGGCTTGGTAAAGTTGGACATTGTGTAATCACAGCCCTTGTATACAGTTCTGGATTCACAGCTTTTGCTAATCGAATCAGTTTTTCGACATGTACAAGTGTTTTTAAATCTCTTCTTTTAGGGCGGAATGGTAAAAGCATATGTGTTGCTATTGTCATAGCAGATCGTAGAGCTTCTGAGTCTTGTCCACCCGCATCAATAATAATGTCCTGATAGCGTTTAGAGAGATCCATTAAGATTTGTCTAATATTACCTGCTGCTTGTACAGATGGAATGCTTTTAACTTCATCATTTTCATCACGCTCTTTGATCCAATCAGTTGTTGTTCCTTGTGGATCTGCATCAAGTAATAAAATATCTCTATTGTTAGCCTGTAAATAGACTGCAAGATTTTGAGCTAGGCAACTTTTTCCTGAGCCCCCTTTTTCACCACCAACTAAAATAATCATTGTTATTTAACTTACGTAACTTGTTTAAGTTAAATATATAACATTTTTTTATTTAAGATCAATAAATTTTTCGGGTATAAATTTGAGTATTAAAATGCTAAAATTTATAATTTTATACAATAAATACAAATATTTATATGATCGGAAAGTGTTGCTATAATGTGGTATATGTTCAACGACTATAATTTAAAAATGAAAAAAAATAGCTCTTTTTTTATTAAAAAAATAAATTTTAGAATGATTTAAAAAAAAATTATTGAAAACAACCAATCTATCGAGGATTATTTAAACAGAAAACAATAGGTTATGTAACTTACGTAAGTTATTCGTGTATGATCGGAAGATGTTGCTATAATGTGATATATTTTTTCATAACTGATTGTAATACCTATATTTTTAAACCGAGTCTTTTTAGGTCTTCGAGATGCAATTGAATATTTTGAGGAAGTAATAATTCATCTGCTATCCTTTTTTGAAAATCAGGGTAGCTTTCACCAACTTTACTATTCCTCGAAGCAAACGATGGATCGTGAGCTAATAAATTTGAGAAATATTGGACTTGTTTTCCAGTTAGTTTAGGAAGACTTTTTTCTTTTTTTTGCTTGAAAGAAAAACTAAATCCAATGATAGATTTGCCTTTTTTATGTTGTTCATATTTTACATTAATATCTGTAAATTCTGTGATTTGGGAAATAGCTACTTCTAAAACACGTCTTTTAAAAGCTTCTGTACGGGCATATTCATTTTCCTCTATTCCAAGTAATGAACGAAATTCTTGTATCTCGTAAATTCTTGTTTTACCCACACTACGCCATGAAATAAGTAATTCGTAGAGACGAATAGCATAACGACTGGTTAATTTTGCAATTTGTTTTAAGTCATAGCTTGTAAAGCATTCTTCTAAACGGGTTATTAAAGGAATAATATCTGGAGCAAAAATTAATTTAACAATAGCTTCATTTTCTACATAACTGATTTTGCTTACCCAACGAGAGTGAGCTTTTTCTAAGTTCCCATGTTCATTATCAAATTGATAACTAAATTGACGACCAAAAAGAGAAAGGCACGCTTCTTTTAAACTTTCATAAGCTGTATGTCTTTCCACTTCAAATGTATTTATATAGCTAGATGCATGTACGATTAGCTCATTATCTGTAGTAATGCCTGTTTGTGATTCACGAGCTTCAGCAATCGCTAATAAGATGAGACGTTGTTCCGTTACATCGAGATTGTAACTGGCATTAATTAGAGCGTTGTCTTTTACAACGATTTTGTTTTTCATATAAAAATAGATAAATATTTACTGAACATATAACAACATAAATTATCAATGTTGTCAAAAGATCGGAAAACGTTGCTATAAAGATCGGAAAACGTTGCTATAAAGATCGGAAAACGTTGCTATAAAGATCGGAAAACGTTGCTATATAAAGCCTGAAGCTCTTTACTACAAAGGGTTTCATGGATCCTAAAAACATTTAAAAGCATTAAAATTTAATAAAAGCTTCAGTCATAAAAAATTGCCCTTGGTTTTCGCTACGCTCAAACTCTATTGAATCTCGCTTACGCTCGATTCGAGGGGCAATTTTTTAGCATATACTTTCGTGAATTTGAGAAAAAGCAAAAGCAAGAATGAATTCGCTACGCTCATAAGTTCTTTATGCTCGCTTCGCGAGGTCTAGACATCATTTTTTTGCAAGTGATTTACTGTTTTTAAGATTTTGATACTAAAAAATTGTTTTCCAGAGAGTCTAGGCGCGACTTTTCAATGTTCGCTCGTAGACACTCGCTCTGAAATTGCGATTAGATGCAAAAAATAGGGGGTATGCGCGATTTTTTCGCTGATTACTAATGAATCCTATGTCGATGAGGAAAACGTGCTTAAAACGCAAATGTTGAGCTTTTAGGAAAAGGTAAGGCGGCCTCCTAAGGAGACCGCCTTGTGTTTTGATTTGCCGTGTTCAAATTCACGAAACTAACGCGCTTAACGCTAATCATTTATTGAGTTCGCGACTAGAACGAACTCGCAGTTATCAACTTACGACATCTTCACTGTTTCCAGTGGAAGCGACTCTCATGGATCCTCCATCAAGACTAAGCTGGCCCTGACTTCTACACATCACAAAGTACACACTTCAAATTGTGTTTTAGTTCCACAATCACGATTTTATATAACATCATCCCACTAGCAGCATGCTGCATCATCGCAAAAATCAGTCAGCAGCAGATCCGTCTCCGGAACAACTGGGTGATTTCAAAGCGCAAACTTCAACGTAACCAACGCTTTTTTTCTTAGTGAATACTCATGAAATATTATTCATCCGACCGCTACATCAGAATGTTTAACGTTTATTCACTTTCTTCCGTGCCAAACAGGCTTGCCGCATTTCATAGCGGCCGAGGTTGCCACACCTCTCACCTGATAAACTTTGTTTTCTCAGCCCGGTTATGCACCGTATTGCCTTTCGTTCACCCACCCCTTACGTTTTTATTCGCTCGAAGTGACCTAATTAATCCGGATAAATCCGAAATAAACCTAATCAGCAACTCTCCCTCTCTCATAAATCAGTCCTTATAGCATCCTCGCGGAATGTTTTCGGTCTAAAAGCCTATAGTCTGGAGCCACCACATCTAATAATTGGCTTGAGAGATTCCCACTTTAGCGTTAACAGTCTTTGTCTATTTCTATTGAAATAGACGGTCAGTACGCTTATCCGTTCCATTTGATATCAGCTATTCCTTTTTTTT
Source organism: Acinetobacter sp. YH16056_T (assembly GCF_024605895.1). NCBI lineage: Bacteria > Pseudomonadati > Pseudomonadota > Gammaproteobacteria > Moraxellales > Moraxellaceae > Acinetobacter > Acinetobacter sp. YH16056_T. The sequence continues at coordinate 4,190 of NZ_CP094548.1, forward strand.
GGGATAAGAGTTCCAAAAACTCCCATTATTAACCGATATTAAATTTCATTACGGGTAAAGCACTTAACCTACATACAGCAACATGCGTAATAATATAAAGAAAACAATTATTAATAATGAATAAATCCAAAATTAATAACACAAGATATTATCTCCTTAGTGTCACCGTTACTGGCTTGAGCTATCCATAGATCATTTCAGCCAACCGAATATGTCATCACGACAAGTCAATTCGGCCAACCGAAATGTACCAAGCGTTCTAGATTTCTCCTCACGCCCCTAGTACCTCGCGATACTCTCATAAGCCCACCAGTATGCAACGCATTTAGCCCTGTTAAGGAATTGAAGCTAAAAACGTGTGTTCCTAACGCATCTATCATTCCTTGAAGATACTCACACTCTCTGTTAAGCAGGGTTTGCCCTTGTCACCAAGGGTCCCGTTTCAGTGTCGCCCAACTATTTATCTGCCCACCACGATTTCATACGTCACAAACAGAATAAGAGTGATTGGGTCAAAGAACAGAATCTCACTGTCCAGTGCCCTTCGCAGCCGCACCAACTAGATTTCTCACGTATGCAGCTACACGGTCTTTAGCATGAAATGGCTGTTTCATGCACACGGACCAAGAAAAAAACAAAGTTTAGAAAGTTTTGCTCGTTGCACGACTAACACAACAAAGCTCATTTCATATTTTGGCAATGTCATCATCGCCGGCTTTTTTCACGTTGGCAAATTTTCAAATGTTTTCGCGCCCGCAGATCGCAGGAACTCTTATTTATATTCCTGCCATAAAACAGCTGTTTACAATGAAATTCACTCAAAAATAGTCAATAAAAAATATATTTTTCAAAGGGGTACTTTTATAGTTATGGCAAAGATTTTTTTAATGTATAAAAAACAATAAGTTAAAAAATCAACTTGTATGAAAAATAAACAATGGTTTTTTATTTCTTTATTTTCAAATATATAAAGAGCATGGATCATTTTCTTAATGATTCAATATCTAAAAATAAAAGTCTTTTCTTAACATTTTATTATGTTAAAACCCAATAGTTTCTTAAATATTAAATTGTTTATAATCAATAGTTTACATTGCATTTTTAAGCTGTTAGATTGATATTTTTTTTGGGCAACTAAGATGTCTTTTAGTAATAATCAAAAACTGATCGGAGGAGATGAAAAAATGTTCATTATTGGGCTGATTGATAACTTTTTCTATCGCGTGATCGGAGTAGATTCTCGTCCAAAATTTTGGGGAAATAACTTTGAATTTTATGAAAAATCGATTTCTATCTCTGTTTCATCTCGCGCACGTGACACTGATTGTTTATTTATCAGATTTGGAACGATCTGGAATTCTGAAAATAAAAAAGAAATCGTTATCGAACAGATTGATTTTCGAAAAGAGTTATGTCATCTAGATGTAACTATTAAATTACTGTTAATTCTCTGTGAAATAGCTGAAAAATTCAGTTATCAGACGATTAGATTTGTTAAACCCAGCTGGGTCTTAGTTGGTGAATACATATGCTTTAAGTTTGGATTTTCAGCGAAGAATGAGATAGATCCTAAAAAATTAAAATTGAGATTGAAAAAATATCTATCTGAGAAAGCTTAGGATGGTGATAGTCACTATGAGAGTTAATTTCGTATAAGAGATTTTATGTTAATCAGATGATTAAAAGGCCCGTAAATAGGGCCTTTCGCATAACGTGTATTATGTTAATTTTAGAAAAATTAATAAAAATGATGTTAATTACTAGTAATAACCCGAGCTTTAAAATCATCAATATTTTTGCTCTCATCAAAAATTTTGAAAAAATTTAAAGCGATTTGTCTTGCTTCATTTGAAGATGCTCTCCAATGGGCAGGATGAGGCATTCGAAGTACTAGAGTTTCATTATTCCAGATACGCATATTAAATTTATCTATATGTTCTCCAGCAGTTATTTTTTCATTGCTTAATAGTTCTAAGCTCTTTTCTAGTTTAGGAAAATTATTATGATATTGACCAGTGAAAAAAATAACTTTAGGTTTTAAACGTTTTATTTGTTCAGATAAATTTTGAATAGATAATTTTTCTAGATATGAGGAAATTTTTTCATATTCAGATTTTTTTCTGAGCCCATTAAAAGACTTTTTCTTATAGTCAAATAAGTAAAAATTTAACCACTGTACTGGTTCATTATGATTAACCTCTTTTATTTTCTTCATAAATTGATGAAAACGACTTTGCGTAGCGGATTGTTCATATAACTCACCATAGCGTTTTTTACTGTTTTGAATGATGTTTTCTAAGTTTATATCGTCATTTAAAAAATTTTCTAACCGCCCTTGCCATCCCTTAGTCTCTTGACCAATTAATAGTACTTTATTCTTAGATGAATCAAATAAAGGGTCAAAATTGGGAATAAATGGATAGCTTAAATCATGTAAGCATTCTTTCTCAGCAGGAGGCAAATTATTCAAATGCTCTTTTAATTGAGCTAATTTTGAAGTGTATTCAATCATTAATTTTTGTCTCTTAAATATTAATCATTAGACTGATTACTTAAAAAGTTAAGCTTAATTGTTAGATCACCATTCTGCCCTATATCGAATGTATCATCAGGGTCATCAGTCTTTAAAAAAAAGACCATATTTTGTTTCAGTAAGTTCTCAAGTTCATCTAGTTCAGTCTTTGTTAATTTCTCAGAAGTTGTATAAGTAGTAAAACCAAAAGCCCCTTTTTCATTAGCTCTAACTTGGCTCACATGTTCTAGAATTTTATTAGAAAGATTGATGGCTTTTGCTTTACCTTCTCTTTCATTTAGCTCTATTGCTCGATCTCTTAAAACACTTTCCAATTTAGCAGGGATAATAAACCATGAAGGGTTTCCCATAGCTGAAGGATATCCTTTTGGTGATTCTTCAGATCCATTCCATCTTAAAGCTAATTTCTCAACAGTTTTCCCTGATTCATCAGCCCAGTTTAAAACAGCAATTGAAAATGATTCTTCAGCACCATCATAGAGGACATGGACTCCCTTTACATTTTTTCTAGGGGTTCTTACATCTTTAGGAAGAACATATGTCATTAGATATTTCCTTTTATATGTATTTGTATATAATAAAACATATAAAATTTTACATGTAAATAACTACGTAATATGAAAATTGGAATTTTTTGGTATTGGAAAGATGAGGTATTAGGGATTGCACATGATTTTTGTCTTTCAGATATCGACTCTATAGGCTTAGCTGATAGTAATTATGCTCATATCGAATATTGGAAAGTTCTTCAAAGTAGAAATAACGATTTGAAATATATGGAATATGAAGAAGTTCCAAGAGGAAGAGCTATTTTTAATTCAAACGTAAATAAACTAATAATTTATTTGGACAAAAGCCTTTTAATACGCTCTAAAATTGAAAAAATTACTTGCTTTTTTGAGGCTGACTCTGAGCAAATAATTATTAAAAGGGATCCGCATTACAAAACAAAATAGTTCCATTTAACATAATGGGCGTTATACGAAATGCCATTTTAAATAGTGTTATATTTCAAAAAGTTATGCTATAAGAAATCGGGGACGCAAACCCGAAAAGCCGACTTGGAAACAAGTCGGCTTTTTTTTAAACAGTTTTGATATATTCCGCCAATAAAAATTGGCTAAATTTTGCAAAATTTACAATTTTGTATTAACATTTTTATATTAACAAAAAGCGATGCAACTATGAAAATTGAGTTTTCATGGGATGAGCATAAAGCAGAAATAAACCTTAAAAAGCATGGTGTAGCTTTTGAAGATGCGACATTGGTTTTTTACGATGCTCATGCCTTATATAAACAGGATCGCTTTGAAAATGGTGAATATCGTTGGCAAGCGATAGGTATGGTACATGGGCAAGCTGTTTTATTGGTGGCCCACACAGTACAAGACCATAATGGGATGGATCATATCCGCATTATTTCGGCACGACAGGCAGAGAAAAAAGAGAGGAAACAGTATGAGCAAAACCGTTACTTACAAAATGGATTTAAATAATCCTCCTGTTTTGTCTGAAGAACAAAAGGCAAGACTTGAAGCCCTGGCTAAACGCCCAGACAGTGAAATAGACTTTTCGGACATTCCTGAACTTGATGAAAGTTTCTGGAAAAATGCAGTACAGAACCCTTTTTACAAGCCGACTAAACAAGTGACTACGGTTCGTATTGATGCAGATGTAATGCAATGGCTAAAGGCCCAAGGTAAAGGCTATCAGACAAGAATGAATAAGATTCTGCGTGATGCCATGCTGAATGATTTAAAAAATCATCCATAAAAATGGGAGCTTAAGCCCCCATTTTTTTATTACAAAATTCATGAAATTTGATAGAATAGAAAAATTATTTGATTAAATTTTATAGAGTTTTTTATGAAAAAAACAATTATCGGGGCATTAGCTGTTTCAACACTTTTAATTTCTGCATGTAGTACATCACAACCTATGTGGAGAAAAGCTGGAATTACTCCACATGATGCTAATAATGCTTTAGCAAAATGTCGCTATGACATAGGTTTAGCTAAAGTAAATCAAAATGAAAAAGCTGAAATGATACAAGATTGTATGATGGCACAAGGTTTTAGATACACCTATTAATCTCTATAAAATCCAAATAAATAGGTTTATTAATGAAAAAGTTAATAGGTTTTACAGCCATAGCTGTTTTTTGTACGAATTCTTTAGCAGAAATCCCTGTAAAAAATAATAGTATTCCTTTCAATAAGCTGCCTATAGAGATTAAAGAAGTAGTTCAAAGTGAGTATATAGATACCTGCCAACGCATATCTGAAGATGAAGAAATGCAAGTTAAAAATCCTAAAATCACTTTCTATAAAGGATTTTTGGTAAATGTAGATTTTAATGGCGATGGACTAAAAGATTACATTATCCGATCTTCAGCAGTTACCTGTGAAGGTGCTTACTCATTTTTCACTGGAAGTAGTGATGGCTTTATAGATATCTATTTTCAAAATGAGGCAGGTAAATACAATCATGTACTTAATTATTGGTTAGGACGTGAAGGATTAGAGCTAAAAAAAGTTAAAGATCACTATCGTTTTACATCTGAATATAACGGCAGTTATTTAGCATGGGATAAATCTATAAATAAATTTATTTCATACTATGGCCCTGAAAAAAGAAAAGATATTTTAGATATAAATGATGAAAAATCTACAACTAGCCAAACCTCTACAGAGAAAGGTGAAGTTCTAAGACAAGCTTTTCAATAATCTAGAAATATTCAAAAGACGCCTTTACATAGGCGTCTTTTTATTTAACATAAAATCTCTTATGCGAAGTCTCTTTGACACTTGTCAAAGATCAATGATTTTTAGATATTTTTTTCACTTTAAGGTAAGCACAGATACAAATTAAAATTCCTGAGAGTACCCAAACATAAGCACCGAATAGAACTGGTTGGCTGTTCTTGCCATCTATAACCAAAATAGTGACAAGACCATAGCACATCATTGCTAAAGTTATACAGCTCCAACGAAATGCCTTGGGATCATTTTCATCTAATAAAAAATATGTAAAAACGAGTGATAAATTTGCCCAAATTGGAAAAACTAAAATAATGGGAAATATTAAAAATTGTAAGAAAAATGAATATACAAAAAGTTCGTATCCTTTCATGCCATCGAATACAGGAAGTAACCAAGAGACAATCAGAATTAAAACAGCCATTAATGAAAAAAAATCGAGGACCTTTTCTTTTGATAAAGATTTCATTCTGAATAATTTATATGTAATTCATCGTAGTTTACTTTAAACCTATCACTGAACATAGAATGTAAAAAAGCCCGACATCCTGTCGGGCTTTTTCGTATTGGTTCGCTTGGCATAACTCCTGTCGTGCCGCCGATCCTTGTGCGATTATTTATTTTTATTCTGCGGAACGTCCTGTTCTCTTATGACTTCATGATATTGAATACAAGGGGTTATGAAT
>NZ_CP094549.1:0-8140 GCF_024605895.1 Acinetobacter sp. YH16056_T
AGCCGTCTAACTATGAGTGTTAGACAGAAAGCTTTGCACTACCCTTATATTCAATTCAATACACATTTCCGTAAAACCTTCATCATTCTAGATTTGGATTATGAAAATGCCTTAACGGAAATAGTCTATTGTCGGATTGGTTTACCGCTTCCAAACTTCGTTGTAGCTAATTTTGACAACGGTAAGGCTCACGCCTATTTCAAGCTAAAGTACCCGATTATTGACACCCGTGGCTTACCAGAAGGAAGCCAAGAACGGTACGAAGTCAAGTATGGGAGGAAAAGTTCTGCAAATGATAAGCCTCAGAAATCATTAAATTTTTATAACCATATAAAGATCGAACTCACAGAAGCCTTTGATGCAGACCGAGGTTATGCAGGGTTACTTTCTAAAAACCCCGTTTCTCCCAATTGGAGAACAACACACCTTCGTGATGAACCGTACACCCTTTATGAGTTAGCCCAAATATTAAAAATTCCTCCCAAAAGGGAAGATCCTAGAAAAGAATTAGTAAAATTTTCGAAGGAAGAAGCAAAAGAAGCTGGCAGAAATTGCTATGTTTTCTATACCGCTTGCGAGTTTGCCTATGTTGAAGTCCGTAAATTTAGAGGGAAAACCTACGCACAGTGGCAAAACACGATGATTGATCATTGCTTAAGTATTAACGAGGGTTTAACTGAGCCACTGGACTACAACGAAATAAAAAATATTGCGAAGAGCATTAGCCGTTATTGTTGGAAAAAGGACTCTTACTGTTATCAAGAGTTTATTGATCGCCAGACTCGAAAAGGTAGTTTAGGTGGTAAGAAAGGTGGAGCTGTACGTTCTTCCCAGTTTGAGCCATTGAGAAACGAAGCAAAGAAGTTAAAGGAAGAAGGCTTAAGTATTAGAAAGATTGCTGAAACTTTGAAAGTGAGTAAAACCTCAGTAAGCAAATGGTTAAAAGAGGATAAATGAAGTGTACCAAGTGAGCCTAAATCAGATCTTAGCGCCTTTGTGCGTCATTTAGGTCAATCTTAAATATGTTCCACGGTTTTACATTTACATATTTGCTTAGGCTAATTTTATGAAAATTTGAATTCTGCAGGTTTTGAAGATTTCAATTCGTATGATTAATTTAAGTCTAGTTCATGGTTTGCGTTATTTTCAATTTTTCTTACCTTTCTTTATATTTCCTTGTTCATGGCGAAAACGACCTTAAAACGCAAATAGTGAGCTTTTAGAGCTAATCAAATGTTCAGACATTGAAGAAAAGTAAGACCACACTGCAAAGGTGCAAGTGTGGTCTTAACATTAGAGCATTTTTTTACAAGGTTCATTCCTTGTTGTTTCCCCTGATTTTGACCTGCATATAGACAAGTCTTTTCTGCACCTTATGGAAACGAGTGCAGCACTATTATTTTTCATGACCGTGTGATCATTAACCAATTATTTATCCAACTGGTAAGACGTGATCTATAACTCAAAGGGTGACCAAACCCATTGTAGATCACTAGCATTAACTTGTTCAGACTAAGCCACCACAGCAAAGTCAAACACTACCAATGTTTCTCACACCACATTTCAATTTTTTAACTTAAAAAATCAACCTCTTGATTTGCCAGATCCATTTTTCGCAGAAGACTTAAAGAACTCTTGTGAGGAAATCCTTAAAGGTTATTGCAAACCACTTACGTGCTATGCAAAACAAGCGTACCCTTACCACCGATTCAGGCTCGATGCGGTTAAACTTCTCCTTAGCCAAAGTGTTCAAAAGAACTCTTTGACCACAACTTCGACGGTAAAAAACCGCCTTATATGCGCTACTCAACTTCGCTCTCAGGACTCTCACATTAGTACATCTGTCACCTGTACTCTTGTCACCCGTGCTTTACCAGTTTGCACGTTATCTGATTAAGTCCCTTCCCAAGTTACCACTTCACTACTAATGACTCACTTCGCTTATCCACTAGCACGTTTAACTACCTCCTTTTTTCCCCCAACTGCAACTCCTTAAGAATCCATCGGGATATTGGCATAAACGTGATCAACATGGGTAAAGCAGTTAAGCCTTTCCACACAGCCCCCTTTGCAGGTAATCAAACTTTCGTTAGGCCTTTACACGGTTAAGCTATCCATCGACCTACCAAGCTGCCATCTTTTCAGACTTGACTCGATAGTGCCACCAAACTCGCCCTGTTGGACGTTTTGACAGTTCACCTCCTGATGAACATTGAAGCCCTCGTGTGTGACAATGAGCCTGTGATTCGGATTAATCCGACCAACATAAGATTGAGAACACTCAATCTTAAAGCCAATATAAATACCGACTTAAATGTTGTGCAATCTCACAGACACATGCTGCTTTTAACGCACCCTAGCCTTCCGCTAGGCCGACCTCCTGTCAGTGCTCGCAGTCTTCGTTTGTGGAGGGTTTCGAAAAATTTCCTCTTCGGAAATTCATCTAGCAAGGCCGTTCCCAACCTCACACCATTTCAGCCATTTCTGACCTTATAGGCTCCCGTTTCCTTGTCGCCCAATTACTTAAAATCCCATACAGGAAGGATTGAGGATAGAGAGGGTTTTTTCATTGCCCCCGCCCCCGTTGCAGCGTACTGAGCATACTTTCGTATGCGGTCCGCTACTCCAGCCACCAAATTAAGTCATCTGAATAAAAAACATCATATTCAGTGTTGAACAAAAGCTACTTGTTCAACCGACACCGTAAGTATCCCCGAAGGGCACGGCTTAGTGTTTTAAGTAAAATTGAAGCCTTTTCATGATGGGTGGTGACCATCATGAATACAGAGAAACAGGATGGTCATTCCCAAAATGAATTAATGCTAGGAGCAGATTACGGTGGAAAAATCGGCATGTCAAATACCGTCTAGGAATTGCTTAATTGTCACATTACGTCATGTGCCGATTTTTACCAAAAAACGAAGTTTTTTGGAGTTTTGCTTCGCAAAACTATTAGGCAGTTATTAAGGCTAGAAGCCTTAAATAAAAGAATTTCTATTGTCATATTACTTAGGCATAATGGAGTCATATTTGAGCAGATTCCGTATTGTCATATTACGGTTTTTCTGTATTGTCATATTACGTGGAAGTGTTAATAACGCATGATTTCATTCAGCCCAACCACCAAGTTCACGATGCAAAAAATTAAGTATCACGTTTCCCGTGGTGCTTATTTCTGGACAAATTTTCAGATCAAGGGATTGGACAGAGCCGAGAAGAAGGTTGAAGAATTAAAAAAGATCTACGATCTAGAATTAAGTACGAAGATCCGCACAGATCGCCTAAATTCAGGGAAGCCAGTAGCTACTTTGATTGTTTACCACGATCTATTTGAATCAGGGCTTTGGCATTTTTACCTGCTAGTGAAAACGCCAAGAACAAGAGAGCACCATCGTTTAGTTGGTATTCCAACAAAAATTGGCGTTCAACAAGGCTTATCATGGACTCAAGAAGAACTAAATCAGGAATTAGATCTGATTTATAAATACTTCCAAGATAAACAAGACTTCAAATTCATTCTTAGACAGCCTCACATCCAAGTCAAAATCACGCATTACACAATGGAATTGGTGCGGTTTAATCACAAAATTCGCTCTATCAGTGAAAAAAACAAAAATTTTAAAGTACCGAAGAAGAACTTTGGATGGACTTGGCGTTACTCCACTCAGGATATGGGAAAAATTCAAGAAGAGCTTAAGAAGTCCATAAATAAATACATTTCGGACACGAAAAAGGAAGTGGCTATAGCAGACATTAAAAAGATGCTTCGCCATTTTGAAGTTTGGGCGATGGATCGTGGCGCACGGACACAAGCAGGCCAACAGCTTGCTACAGCTAAGAAGCTACTCAAAACCAAGACCAACGGAAAAACCAACTGGACTAAAGAATGCTTGCCTGAAATGACGCTATATGCCGAAAAACAATTCAAAACCTATGCTACTACCTTTAATGAATACTGGCGAAGAAGGGACTTCTATGAGACAGCAGGTTATGAATTGCCGCGTGAATTCTTCAAGCTCTCAGAAGCAGATTTTGCTAAAGCTTCCAGTGAGTATGTGCTGAAAAAAGATCAAGAGATTCAAGAATTAGGTTGGATTGAAGCAGATCTTGAAGACTTTGGGGAAGTTCGAGGTGAATAAATATACTCAAAAACATCTAGCCTTTTTCCTTGTCGCCCTGAGTGGCATGCTGCTGCTCAACTTCAAGTCAAACCAAGAGGAAGATGATGCACAAGCTGTTGCCCGTGCAAAAGCGCGAGAGTTGGCTTTCATCAAAAAACAAGCCGATTATGTGGGAGAGTATGGCCATAAGAAAGAATACGACTTGAAAACTGGCAGAGTTCAAGAGTGAGTTTGATTTTAGAAAAAAATATTCCTTCATATTAAAACATTGACCAAAAATGTAGCCCTCCTCTGTCGCCTGAGTGTATATTCTAGACATTAGGGGATTGTAGGTGTAACGCATGAAAAAAATGACAGTAGGGGAGCTTGCAAAGCTATATGGATTAAACCGACAAAGCATTTACAAACGCATAAATAAAGGGGATTTGAGCAAAGGTAGTGATGGAAAAATAGATTTTTCAGAAGCGATTAGAGTCTTTGGTGAACCAAGTGAAAGAAATAAAAATGTAACTACGTTACAGTCTACTCAGGTACAACAGCAGACAGAAGTAGACACCTTAAGGTTACAAGTTGAAATGCTACAGAAACAGCTTAGAAAAGCCGAAGAAACAGAAGATTTCTTGAAGGAACAAATCAAAACTAAGGATAGTAGTATTAATTTGCTTCAAACTCTTTTAACAGCTCCTAAATCGTCAGTACAAGGTAGTGTAGAGAAACAACAGAGTGATCCAGTTCTTTCTAAGCTACCTGAGCTTGAAAAGAAGCAAGAAGAACATCTAATTCCGAAGCCTATCCTTGAAGAAGAGAAGAGACCAAAGAGAAAGGGCTTATTTAGTCGAGTTGTTAGTGCCGTATTTGATGAGTGAAGGCTCGTATATTAGCCAACGATTTACTGTTTATTTCCTTACATACACTACAATTGCACTGTCCTATTTAAGATTTACTTATGATCTCAAACATCTCTATTACCCAAAATCAGTTTTTACAGACGAAAGCTTCCAGTGAAAAAAAGGAGTTGGGGCAATTCTTTACACCTAGTGAAATAGCAACATTCATGGCTAGTTTGATCACTCTTGATAAAGATAAGAGCCGATCTATTAGTGTTCTAGATGCAGGTGCAGGTGCAGGTATTTTGGGGATTTCTGCATTATTAAAATTAAAAGAATTAGGCTTTAAAAAATTACATTTAACAGCCTATGAGAAAGATGATTTAGTTATTCCATTACTAGAAGAAAATTTAGATACTTTTTTAAAAGAAAATGAAGAAGTTTCATTTAGTTATGAGGTAATCAATCAAGATTTTATCTTAGAAAAAAACAATCAGACCTACGATGTTTGTTGTATTAATCCTCCATATTTTAAATATTCTGTGAAAACTTCACCTTATGCCAAATCAATGGCTCATTTATTTAAGGGTGATCCTAATATTTATGCTCTGTTTGTTGCAAAAGCATTAAGCCTTTTAGCTCCACAAGGAGAGCTAATTTTTATTACTCCTCGTAGTTTTACCAATGGGCTATATTTCAAAGGATTTAGAAAATATTTACTTAAAAACAATAGCTTAAAAGCAATCCATATTTTTAAATCAAGAAAAGATGCTTTTAAAGAGAGTGATGTACTTCAAGAAAATGTCATTTTCAAAATTGTGAAGGATCTACAGCAATCTAATATCCGTGTTTCATCATCAAATGGCGTAGATGATCTCAATAAATCAGAGATTAACGATTATGACTCTGATCTGCTTTTAGACAGTACCTCTAGTGAGTCTTTTATTCGTATTCCTGAAAGCCAAGAAGATGCAGAAGTTCTATCTTTGGTTGAAAGTTGGGGAAATACATTTGATGAAATGGGTTACTTCATTTCAACAGGTCCAGTAGTTGAATATCGTTCAAAAGAGTTTTTAGAACCCACTCAAACTGATTCATTACCCTTGATCAATGCACATAATCTACAAGATTTAAAAGTTGTATTTGATGGATCTCATAAGAAGGATAAGAGATTTTATTTAATTGAGGGTGCGAGTAAGTGGTTAGTACCTAATAAAAACTATGTCCTAATTCGTAGAATTAGTTCCAAAGATGAAAAGAAGAGAATTGGTGCTTCTGTATATGAAGCATCTAATTTTAAACAAGATTTTGTAGCTTTAGAAAATCATATTAATTTTATTGGCCACAAAGAACGAGATATGACTCTTGAAGAAACGTATGGTCTAGCTTTGATATTACGCTCGAATTTGTTTGATACCTATTTTAGAACTATCTCTGGCAACACTCAGGTAAATGCCACAGAGATAAAAACCTTAAAATTCTGCTCGAAAGAAGTAATTGAAGAGTTAGGTTTGGATTGGCTAGCAGGAAAAATTGACGAAGACCAAACGGACGAATTTTTAAAAGATCGGATTAAATATGAATCAAGATATACAGTCTAAAATTGATCAAGCACAGCAGTTGTTGAAGGCTTTTGGTTTACCTCCTGCTCAACAGAATGAAAGGGCGTGTTTAACACTACTTGCTTTAGCTAATTTAAAGCCTTCTGATGATTGGGACAGTGTTACAAATAGTCTCTACCGTACCGTAGATCTAATGGCATTTATGGCTGTATTTTATCTTAAAGAATATAAAGCAAATACCCGTGAAACTATTAGACGACAAACATTACATCAGTTCATGCAACATGGGCTTGTAACTAAAAATAGAGATGACTTAACAAGACCAACCAATAGTGGTCAAACGAATTACAGTCTAAATGCTGAAGTGATAGAAATTTTAAAAAAAATGCCTAATGGAGATTGGAAGAGCGAAGCCGAAACTCATGCAATTAACGCTAAATTATTGCTTAAGGCTCATAAAAAACGTGTGGCTAAGACGCAAGTTTTGGTTAATTTACCGTATATGGTAGAGCCGTTGCGCCTTTCAGCAGGTGCCCATAACCAATTACAAGCAGATATTATTCACACATTTTTACCCCAGTTTGCAGGTGAAGAAACACGACTTCTATATGTTGGGGACACAGCAAGTATTGATGGAACTGGTGGGAAATTTGCATTTTTAAACTCAGAATGGTTCGCAAAATTAGGAATCCCTGAGCTTGCTAAAGATAAATTACCTGATGTTGTGGCTTTCGATCCTGAAAAGGAATGGCTCTATTTGATAGAAGCAGTCACAACTCACGGCCCAATCTCAGAAAAAAGATGGCAAGAATTACAGACTATGTTGGAGAGTACCCATCTAGGTTGTGTGTATGTCACAGCATTTCCTGATAGAGCTACATTTAGAAAATATTCTGCCGATGTGGCATGGGAAACTGAAGTTTGGTTAGCTAATGAACCTGAACACATGATTCATTTTAACGGGGATCGGTTTTTAGGACCCCATTAAACACATAATATATTTGTTTTCACGTTTATGGTGTGCTATTTTTTGAAAAAATCATAGATGTACTTAACTATGACCTATAGTGAATTTCAGACAGAACTTATTAATAGTGGTTTAAGTATTAAGGACTTTGCATCCCTTATAGGGATGCATCCTAACTCAGTTACTAACTACAAAAGTAAGGGAGTTTTGCCCTTAAATTTAGCGATAGTTATAACTTTGCTTGCAGAACTAAAAACTAATGGCATTGATCCAGCAGCTATTATTGAAAAAGTAAAAAGAAAGCATTTTCTAGATATAGCTGAGAGCAAAAACTAGGATGAAATTTAAAACATGTAAGAACGAATTAAGTAATTGACGTGAAGTAATGAGTATTGATAAATTTCGAAATTATTTATTATTTCAAATAAGTAATACTTTTTAAAAGACGAAAAAAAAGCCCATAACTTTGGCGAGTGGGGGCTTCTTTTTCAGGACAGAGCATTAGAATGACCGCCCCTAGAATCTTTGGTCATTTTATCTATTGCTTTGAGAAAAAACAATGCAAATTGGATAAAAACATTGACCGAAAAATGTAAAAGTTCTTTTGAAGAACAAATATTGGGCGTATTGCCCTTTAAACCATATTGTGTAAAAGAAAAGGGC
>NZ_CP094550.1:0-6694 GCF_024605895.1 Acinetobacter sp. YH16056_T
CTACCAGCAGACCCATAGACATCAATACAGTCTGCATAATATTCTGCACACAATTCTTTCGTTAAATAATATGAAGGCGTTGTAGGATCATATGCAAGAGCAAGACTACTAGTTATTATTGTACTAATTAGAACTATTTTTTTTAAGAACATAAGAAAATTCCAACTTTATTGTTAATTTGATATTTAAATATGATTCTTTAAAATTTAACTATTATTAAAATTACTCAAATCGAATAAATTTTTGAATAAATTCGCTTCATTTAACATAATGGCGATTATACGAAATTTAGCGATTAGAAACCATTTATTACATCAAAAGTAATGAAAATGTAAAGATAATGACTTATATTGTCTTTACATTATTGGTTTTTAGAGGAATTAACCATGTCCGCAGTCAATTTTAATATGCGTTTAGAAGAAGACTTGAGGGATAATGCAAATCATATTTTTGAAGAATATGGTTTAACAATGCCACAAGCATTTAAACTTTTTTTAAATCAGGTGGTGAAAACAAGAACTGTTCCATTAGCTTTTGACTATGCGAAAGAACCAACTCTGACCCCAACAGCAGTAGCAAAGTTGCTTCAATCTCTTAAAGAGATTGAAAATGGGGAGTACACCGAGTACGAAACAGTAGAAGAAGCAATCAAAGCCATGTCGGATGAAGCTCATGGCTAAACGAAAGATCATCGTAACCAACTCATTTAAACGAAATATTAAAAGACGTTACTTAGATTTAGTTACGGCTGAATGGGCTGAGGTACTGGACTGTTTAGTTGCTAATAGTCCATTGCCTGAAAAATACCTAGATCACCCATTAAAAGGTGGTGCTGAGTTTAAGAATTGTCGAGATTGTCACGTTAAACCTGATTTAGTCTTGATTTACAGGCTCGTAGGGGATGACATTTTAGAGTTACACCAGTTAGATAGCCATTCAGAGATTTTTGGCTAATTTTAGCTCGATGCTTTGAAATATGGCTTTAGCCATGTTTCAAAGCATCGAGCTACTTTACGCTAGTTGCACGATAAGAAAGTTTGAAAAGAAGCTAAGCATTGCATAGCCTTCAAAGAGTTCAATATGAGAATAAAAAATTTAGCTCAAATTTTTATAATTATTACATTGCTTACTGGTTGTATAGCGAAGTCCCAACCCGTATCTAACTCCATAGAGTCAGTAAAACCTATCATTTTTATTAAACATGCTAATTCTGGTTCAAGAGTAACCATTACTGGTGGGAAATTGCATGTAGATCCTTATGGTTGTATTCGGCTTGGTAGTGATACCGGTTCATTTATTATTTGGGCTAATAATCATGAGTTAGAATATACAAAGGACGGTAGGATTAGCATCACCAATAAATTTAATAATCATAAAGTTTTTATAGGTAATGAAATTATCCTTAGTGGAGGGCCGTCATCAGTAATACCAAAATCTGTTACTCGCTTTATTCCTGAAGTTTGTTCTACCTACGGCTATTGGATTGCTTCTCCCCTTTAAAAGTTATGTAAATGAGCCAGTCCCCATTTCCATCATAATTTCAACATAAAAACTCATATACAAATTTAGGTATTATTAGCTGATAAACCCTTTTTTTGATCTTTTTATATAAATCTTTCACGATATAGTAGAATACTATTAGATGACTAAATAAGATAAGCAAGCCTACCTGTATATACAAAATTCTTCGAATTTTGATATACAGGGACTTGTTAGGGGAAACCCCTAAGACCCCAAGCCCATCAAGATGGGCAAGTCAACAAAGTTGACTTAAAAGCAAAACCAAAAGCCTGTTAGTGGGATGTGTATATGCGAAATAAAACTAAAATTTTCAGACTCACAGAGTTACAGCTAGAACAACTTGAGCAGCACCTCGAAAAAGAGAACACGAATTTTACAGACTTCATTCTCTCTTTAATTCAAAGGGAAATCATGCAAGATGCTGTAACCGTAAGACGACCAGAAGAATATGAAAGGAAGCCTAGACTCAAAGTTAAAACAGTGATTGAAGTGGTTAAACGCTATCAAAAAACAGATCCTGCTTTACTGCTTGAGCTATCCAAAATCGGGAACAACTTAAACCAAATTGCACGAGCATTGAACATCATCAAAAATGCTGATCCGCAAGAGCAACGCAAGTTAGATATTTTCAGCATTTTTTCAGTTTTAAAAGGCATTCAAACCGAGTTAGAACAAGTATTTCCTGCACTTCCGAAAATCAGCAGACAAAGCCCTGAAAGGCTTAAAAAGCAATTGTCTTCGATACAGCTTGCTGAGGAGGATGAAAGTGCATATTAAATTTTTAAATCACGGCAAAGGATCGGCCGCACACGCTTCAGCGTATGTTTTAGATAAGTTCGATCATCTTGGCAATGTTCGGGCAGGTGTTGATGTTTTGCGTGGTGATGCGACTACATTTAACGCCATCTGTGACTCAAGTCCACATTTGTGGAAGTACACCAGTGGCGTGATCGCATGGTCAAAAGAAGACAGTCCGACAGATGAACAAATAAAAGAAGTCTTAGACGAGTTTGAAAAGCATGCTTTTTCGGGACTAGATCCCTCACAGTACCACCTTTTTGCCGTGCTTCACACAGACGATGACGGCTCGAAGCATATCCACGTTCTAGCACCACGCCTAGATATTCAAAGCGGTAAATCACTCAATATTGCCCCACCCGGCCATGAAAAGCATTTTGATTCTTTACGTGATTACTTCAACACAAAGTACCAGTGGTCACGCCCCGATGATCTGCTTTTGATGAAAACGACACAAGAGCCAAACTATGTCGCAAAACTCAACGCTCAAGCTAAAAATATTTTTACAGGTCAAGATCTTGAGGCGCTTACAAAAAAGCAGTTTGGCAAGCTCGTTGATAACTACGTACAAACATTTTTAAGGACTCTGACAGTAAAAAACAGAGCAGATATTGTCCAGTGTATTGAGCAACTGGAAGGAATCGCATCGGTCAAACAAAGTAAAGAATACTTAACTGCCACTTTGAAAAGTGGCAAAAGACATCGACTTAGAGGCGACTTTTATCATGAACAATTCGAAATTAACGCTTATTCAGAGCATCTCAGAGCAGCAGCAGAAAGCCGACCAACTACAGCAGAGCTTGCAACAGCTCTCCGAAACGCTGAAAACGTTCGAGATGACTATCGAGCAAAGCGAGAGACCTATCACCAACAGCACTATACTTTTAAACGAAGTACAGCAGACAACATCGGCCATAAAATCGCATCTCAGAGCGATTTTGACCGAAATAGGGAATCTATCACCCAAAGCCATAAAATCGCTAACAGCGAGCTATACGGAGCAAATAGACGCACTGCAAACGCAGTTAGCGAATATAGACCTATCGGAAATATCAAAAGTGAAATCGAGCATAGATTCGTTTTCAACCTCAATTCACGCTCTACAGGCTCAAGTCAACAAGCAGTTGCAGAGCCTCAGAATCGACGAAAAGCTCCTGCAGAACAGCATTCAACACCAAGTACAGCAAGCGATAGAGGGGCAGAGAGAGACAATAGAGAGTCAGTTGCAGAGCCTTTTGACGGAAAAATTGGGCAACCAGAGAGCAACACACATCCTATGGGGGATGATAGCTTTTGGACTGCTGATTCTTTTAATAATTTTATATCTAGGCTATCAAGCCAATACAAATTTAAAAACAATCAAAGCACAAGAGCAAATGATTCAACAGAATTCACAAGTGATTACAAACCAGATCAACTACTTGAAACAAATACGGAACTAGATCATGCAGACCGAAATCGACCAATTTTTGACAGAGCAAAACAGCTTATTGATGCAACAAAACAACTTGTTAGCCGAGCAAAACAAGGTTTTGAGTCAACAAATCGATTCATTAAAGACCATTTTGAGCGACTACAGCGAAGTCGAGCTGAGTCTAAAGAGCAAAATCAGCAATCTGAATACAGAGAAAGAAGCACAGCAAGCCTTAATTTTGACACTGAAAGCAGAGCTTTCAAAGCTAGAGCAGGGCAACTTTTCGGAGCAGTTACAGCAAGCATTTCAAGAAAACTTGAAGACCCAATTACAAACGCAATTAGCGAGAGCATTAAATCAACTGGATTTAAACAGCATTGTCAGCGACTTGGTGAAGATAGAATTAAGACCCATTCAAATGACAATTGGCACACAGCAGGCGGACATCGAGAAAGCACTCTCGAAAATCTTGCAATTGAAAGTACCCAACAACTTTTACGAAGATTTGGAGACGCAAAGCAAGCAGATCAATACGCTTGGGGAAACTGTAGAAAGATTAATAGCGTTAATCAACAACTTGAACGACTAGAAACCACAGTAGCGGAAATTCGACTCAAGCCAAAACCGGCTACGAATTTCAGTTACTTGCGAAGTGACGGTTATTACCCCGATTACGTTGGTTATCACAAAGAACTATGCGACAAGCAACAGGAGGCCTATAACAATAAAAACCCACTACAATTGATTGATTACATACAGAAAAAATCTAAAAATTTAGAAACGTACATTAGCCGTGCACGTTCAAATATCCACGAATGGGAATACGATAAATTTGAGAAAATGATCAAAAATGACAATCAAATGCTGAAATATCTGAAATGTGAGAAGATTTTAGAGCCTCAAAACGACCATTTGAAACAGCAAAGAGAATCATATCAAGCGTGTTTAAAGAGTTTTGAGACTATTAAAAGTGATATTTACGAAATTAAAAATCCATTGCCTAGACAGAATACTTCTCAACAAACTTATGAACCTGAGCATAAACCAAAACCTAAAAATGATTTTGAATTAGATTTTTAATCTAATTCAGCAAAACAGTAATCAGAGGGGGAATGAGCGATTTATCTTTATGTCACTCACACTCCGTTCGCTTTGTTTTTTTCTTTTTGAACCTCACAGGTTTAAACCAAGCGAGTGTCTACGAGCGATTGAGCATCATAAAAATTTCAGCAACGCCTTTTCCCTGATTACAAACTCCCTTTTAATCTAAAACGGTAAGTACAGAGCATCCCGAATGGGTGCGAACTTTGGGGCTTTTGATCTTAAAAAAGCATGAGCATAGCGAATGCATTATCAATCTTTTTGCTCTTGGTTTTGCTTTTGAAACGACACGAGCGAAGCGAGTGCCATAGCTTTTGATTTTGCCTTTAATTCTCTTTTATTCTTTTAAAAAGCTTTTAAATACTTTTAGACACCCTTCCAGACCACATATAGCAAGGCTTTCAGACTTTAAAAAACTACAAATGGCATGAACTAAACTACAAATGGCATGATTTTGGCACATTAGAAACTACAAATGGCATGATTAGAAACTACAAATGGCATGAACTAAACTACACTATATTTAATGTAGTTTTATGTTAAAAACTACAAAAATCGTGTGCAAAAATAAATCAATATGATATAAAAAACTACTTCTTGCGGAATGTAGTTTCATGGATTATAAAAAAACATACCCTGTATCTTGGGTTGTTATGCAGAATACGATTCAAGAGTGCTTTAAAAGCATGAGTATTGATGAAAAACGCTTATTAATTCTTGCTAGTCCTATAGCTCGGATAATTGATGCAACTGAAAAAGATGCAATCACCATAACATCAGAGAGCTTTGCAAAAGAATGCGGTATAAAAACCAACTCAGCGTATTCGCAAATGGAAGAAGCGAGTAAAAACCTGTTAAGACGTTATTTTTCCTATGGTGATAATAAGAAAAAAACCTACTGTAACTGGGTCATTAGAGCAATATATGAGAATGGTTCAATATCCATATGCTTCCCAGAGGAAGTTCTTTTGATGCTCAAAGAGTTCGACAAATTAAATCCATACACTAAGTACAAGAAAGACATCGTACTCAGTCTGAAAAAAGACTACTCGTTCGACCTATATCATTTAGCAAAAAAATATCAAGCTATGGGACAATTTGAAATGTCCTTAGAGCATATAAAAACTGAGTTAGGTTTGCCAAAGTCCTACGACAAGCTATGTAATTTAAAAGACCGTGTAATTAAGCCTTCATTAGATGAAATTACAGCTAATACAGACATTGAACTCACTTATGAAAACGTTAAACAAGGACGGTCTGTGGTTGGTTTCAAGTTTATTGTGAAAGAGAAGCCTAAGCCAAAACTCATAGCACCCGAGAGAGAGACAAAGACAGTAGAGCTATTTTGTAATATGTCAGATCCCCAAATTAATAAATACAGCACTATTCTATCTAAACTTTCTGAACTTTCTGATCTAAGTAATTTTCCTGACTATCCTACTTTTGCGATTTGGATTAGTGGGATTTTACGAGATCCAAAAAGTGTAAGGGAAGAAACGGCTAAACGAATTTTGAAGGCTCTACATCAAAAAACGGATTTCAAACCATAAAATCAGATTATCCATATGAGCTAACAAATCCCGTGAAACATTGCTTAAATACTAAGCGTGGAACGTGAACAATCATTAAAAAAGCCCAATCGGAGAGGGTTGGGCTTTTTGCTATACGATAAAACTATGATTTATATGAAATAAAAAGAAGCATTTCGTATAACGCGTATTATGTTAATTTTAGGAAAACTTACAGAATGTATAATTTAAAGATTATGGTTTGGGTGATCCTTATCTTAGTAATCTTATGGGGAATACAATGGATGTTTCATGGCTTTCCAACAGGAAATTAAAGCTATACATTGATGAT
>NZ_CP094551.1:0-6446 GCF_024605895.1 Acinetobacter sp. YH16056_T
TACAGTTGTTTGCTCAAAGCATTAGCGCAAATCTGCAAGGCTGTAGCAATATCTTCTGTACTGCTAGGATGTTTTTTATGTTTTTTGACATAAGGCAGGACAAGCGTTCTTGCCCCATTTGCATACCAAGACTCATTATATTTTTTCTGAAAAATTCTTCTTTCAGCGTGGAAAATCTCTCCGATCTGCTGACGTACTCCCCTAAATCCGATATAGCCCTCTAAAGCCTTAAGGTGTTTCTCAAAGTAAGCTGTTTTCACATCTAAGGGTTTATTAACATAGTTTTGATAACGTAAAACGACTCTATGCCCCTGCTCTAACTGTTTTTTATATGCTTCTTTATTCAATCGCCATGTCCAGTCTGTCGCATGTGGTTGATGTTTCCAGTTTTGCTCTTTCAGGTCTTTAGCACTTTTCTTTGGCTTAGTTATCTGTACCAACTCATATTGATAGATACTGATCTTGGCATCTTTAACGGGTATAAACTTTTCTGCACTAGGGGTTTGATAGAAAATCTTTTGATTAATTAACTGCAAATCTTCCGCATTGTTCTTTTTGAGAACTCCCTTGTCCTCATCGTAAAGAAAAACATCACTGGTACGGCAAAATAAGCGCAACCTGACTTTTACTAAATACGGATCATCGGGTTTGAAGGTAGTCACGTCCAAGTCATCTACAGGTTTAACCGTGTCCGAAATCCACGAATAGAGATTTGCTTCAGTACCTATCCTTACAGCTCCGACATGAACGCTTAGGCTAAACACCGCTTCACCTTTCAAACGTCTTTTGTAGGTCTGCTGTGGTGTATCACTCAAGTTATACCGTTCTGCCCACTTCTCAATGAATGCTTTAGCTTCATGCAAAGGAAGCTCTATCTCTTTTGCTACCAAATCATATTCATTTGATACCAACCCCAAAATATTTTGAAGGTAAAGTACCTTCGTATAAGAGTAATAAATCATTTTTAGTCATCCTTATAAGGATATTAATATTAAGGAGATTCTATAAAGAACATTTTTAAAGAGATTATTAGAAATATGCAATAGAAGATATTGCTAGTTAACAATTTAATAATTTAACCCATTTGGCATCTGAATTTGTGAACCTCCTTCGGAGATTCTATAAATAGCAGTTCCAGTACGGGCTATTGACTCTAGGATGCGGTGGATATATAACCAAATTAGATTCTGTTTTTTGCGTGGACAGCCAATCCATGACTCCATTTCCTTTTTTGTGTTGTGGTTCATGGATTGCCAACCCATGAACTAAACACGCCCCCTCCTTTCTATGTCATCACATACCGATACATAGGAAGACTTGTTAACGGTGAAGCTGCGTGCGTGGGGAAACCCTAGCTGGCGCGGCTACGATAGGGGCTGAAGGGTGAAACCCCTGATTCTACCTGTTCCTACTTTCCTGTTAGGGGTGAAGTAGTTGGGCGACAAGGAAACGGAAGCGTGGTGACACGTGGCAGAGATTTAATTTCTGTCTAGGTTGTATGGTTGATAAAGCCATATAACTGAAAAATTCCTGTCCTTCTTTTTTAAAAGTACCTTTTAGGAGGTAAAAGCAGACGGTCAGAGTTTTCAAGGATTGATAAACTCGTTAATAGCCGACAACTAGCCGCTTCAAGTTCAACAAAAACAATAAGGACAAGGGCGGAAGTTGTACTCACAGGTGGGCTTTTGAGAGTGTAGTGATGCACTAGGGCTGCAAGCGTAATGGTGGCGCAGTCGGTACTCGGTTGTAGGTGGTTTCTGTCGGGAGACGTGAACTGCTGCTGAGATCAATGGATAGCTTAAGCCTGTAACGTCCGCAGGGGGTGAAAAGAAACCTTTATGTGGATTTGGGTAAGTGAGAAACGTGTGTGCTGTTGAGAGTGTGTACATTGTATAAACCTGATAAGACTTGGAACTGCGATCAGGGGATATAGGAATGTAGGTGTGCATATTCGAGGTGACACGGGAAACTCATAGTTTCCAGTAATGGGAACAACTGCTTTAGGGACTAACTTGGGAATCACTTTTAGCGTTGAAGATCAAGACTCTATTGGATGTCTTTTCGAGTTTGAAAAGGTCTGAGAAAAAGTTGTGGGTATAATCGGAGCGAGAAGTGAGGGAGAGTGGCATAGTAGGGCTTTACTGTAATGGTAAAGGTAGCAACTTGGTTTGAGCGAAAGGTTAGGATTGAGTTGAGTAACGAAAAGCCGCGCCGTTAAGTTTGGTGGCGTGTTAGGAAATGGAAGGTTGAAATATTGGTGTGAGATTTGGCGATCTCATGGACTTGGCGGTCTAAGCCCCAATATTTTAACCGAAAAAAACTGAATCAGAAAGAATAGCTTGAGTGGCATCAAGCAGCTATTTCGAAACAAACTTGAGTAAACAAGGATTTAAATCAGGTCTTCAAAACTCGACCTTCAAAACTGGTTTTTATGCAGTAGATTCTGCTGAATTAATTAAAATCTGTGTGTCCCTCATCACACTTAAATAACTGAGCAATCGTCGTAAACGACGGGTCCTGAGCTTATGACCTTAAACTGCTCTCCTACCCTCTTTTGGACTTAGAAAGTCAATTTATGTAATTTTTATAAATTAAAGTCATATTTTATCCCTTGGAACTACTTGGCTTTTTTTTTGGGTTTTTGAAATAGCCTATGCTTAATTTTAAGAGCGTGGAACATATACCAGATTGACTCAAATGACAGGTCTAAAAAAGATAAAACTCGCCACAGGCGAGTATTATCTGATATGGGCACTTTTACACCCCTAAAATATATTTTTGAGGGTTCTTAAGCCAATTAATAACTGTCTGCCTGCTTACCCCTAAAACTTCGGCTATTTGCGTCTTATTGAAGCCATTTAGCGACATTTGGAAGGCTTGCTGTCTAACATCACTATATCCCTTAGAACGAGCTTTACCGCCCTTACAGGCTCTTCTAGTCTGTATCTCTAAGAACTCCTCATAGCTGAAATGCGACCAAATCCACTTGGCGATACTTTTAGCGATGGCTTTTACCTCGGAAATAGGCAATCCCTCAGAAAATTTAGCGTTTTCTTCTTGTACACGCAGGAAAACGGCTCTGTGCCACACATCAAAGCTACAATTTTCAGCCTGAAAGGTTTTAACAGCCCTATAGCCCCACAACCGCACTAGATCAAAAACAGTACAGTTACGCCCTAGCCCATAGTTATCTGTGTATTTGTCTTTCGGCAAGTCCATGTCTACAAAATCAGCTAAATAATCCAACTCGAAGGGCTGAGGATTTAAGAATGTGACTCGCCACTTAGGATGTAGGGGGTTTTTAGTGATTAATTTGGCATAGGTAGGGTCTGCCCCAAGAGCTTTGGTTAATCCCCTGTCGATTCTATGCAGATAATGAATAGCTTTGAGATGGGCTGTTTCTGTGGTGTAAACAGGTCTTGCAAGGCGATAGGCAACATGACAACGACCTTCCCCTTCATGCCCCTCAGTGATCTGTCTAGACTGAGCTACATAGGTCGGTGGAGGTAGGTTATTTGAATGCCAGTTTAATGCAGACTCAGGTTCATCTATGTCATAGATCAGGTATCGAAAAGAGTTATCCCGATTTAACTGACAATGAGGCATCTTATTGGCAACAACGGCTTTCCTGTCTCGCCAAATCCCATGTTCTTTCAGATTGTCCGAACAATAAGGGCGATTGCCCAAATCGTCATAGATTTGGGCCACGAAAGACGTGTTCTTGGGGCTGTCAAATATGCAGCCGTAAAATTCGGTCATAGTTTTCTTATAAAAACGCTTTAAGTTTTATGTTCAAACCGTTAAAATGACCGAAGATTCTAGGGGTCGATCATTTATGTGGTTCACCCTGAAAAAAAAGTCCGGCTCGTCGAAAAAGTTTGGACTTTTTTTTCGTCTATACAAAAGTTTACATCAAAGTTTTGCCGTTTGTAAGCCCTTAATTTTTAAATAAAAACATTGACCGAAATGGTATTTTAATACTCATTCATCAAGTAAGTGCCTGTTAAATAAGCTGTTATAAAATGACCAATTTCAGCAATTTTTTTTTCAGGCTTACCAAGATGCTGAAAGCATCCTGGTAAGCATGTAAAAAAAATTAGGGTGGTGTTTCAAAAAGTATGCTGACATTAAATGAAGCCATTATTGATGTAAAAAAAGGTTAAGTCGAAAGCTTTAAAATGGTTTTCAATCTTTTTTGAAAAATTACAACTCCTTCTAAAACCGCGCCTAATTCGATGCCTTATTTTGCAATTATTACCTTCAATACCTACAGTAAAAAATTTACCAATACTTTGCTTGCAGTTTTTAAAAGCAGTTATGAAACTGTCCCAATGATCACTTGCAATTCGGGTGTAGTGAATACCTAATTGTTTAAGCTTTGCCTTCAATCGTTGAACTGTAGCTAAGTCTCTTTTACCCCAAACATAAGCAACAATCTCACCTGTTTCTCGATGGTAGGCGTAAATAAGCCATTGTTTATTATTTTTATTTCCCACAAAAGTCCAAAACTCATCAACTTCAAGAGACTCATAATGACTTTGTTTAGGCTGATTTTGGTAGGTCGATTCGGTTAAAGTACGTAAAACTTTACCGATACTGATTCGCTCAACTTCAGCGATATCTCGTATACCACTACCTCTGACCATCAACTGTAATATTTTTCGAGTAATGCCTGAATGACATCCTAGATAGCTCAGAGCATGGTCACCAATAAACTGACGTTTACAGTCTTTGCACTGATAGTTTTGTTTCCCATCTACTTTGATGCCATTTTTCTTTATACTGTCACTGAGGCAGGTTGGACATTTGATTTCTAGAGTTATTCGCATTTCTCTATTTTATCAAAATTCAACCTGCTTTGTTTCAGCATACTTTTTGAAACACCACCTCATACTGCATATAATGGCTCGATTTGGGTGTTGGAAGATGGAAAAAATGCTGGTTTATTAAGGCTATTGCCTAAGTAGAGCTGATTGAATCTTAGGGATTGGAAATTTTTAAAATGAATCATAATGGAGCCGATTTGGATCAAATAAAGTTAAAACAAATTAAAACTGACTTAAGTGTTGATGGAATTGTTAAGCTATCTCAGTTTATTGATAAAAAAGAAGTAAATTTAATCAAAGAGAGTTTGGTTGAAGAACTGAAACGTTTAAAAATTTATGAAAATAATAAAATAATCTCTAAAGAATTGAAAAAATTGAGTCATTTTCAACAGATTGTCATGTTGTCCAGAACAGTTAAACAGCCAAAAACTTTAGAAAAATATTCAGATATTTTGGGTGAAGTTGTATTCAAAATTTTTGCTAAAAAGTTTTACTCTGATCAGAAACAGCAACTTCTACTGACATTACCTCAACAGGAAAAATGGACACTGAATGATTTAAAATGGCATGTCGATTCACATTCAACAGCTTTTGAGTCACTGCAATTTTTTTTAATCATTGATGATATTCAACCTCATGGTGGTGGAACTCTAGTTTTGAAAGGTTCACATCATTTAACTGAACGATCTTCTTCAAGTCAGCTGAATCATTTATTGAGTACGAAAATATTAAATCAGCCTTTTGATTTTCAGAATAAAAAATTAGAGATCATTGAATTAACTGGCGTACAAGGGGATGTGTATTTAATGGATATGAGGGTTATTCATTCTCCAGCGATAAATGCTGCAAAAAAGATAAGAATGATGGCAACGTATAGATATTTTCAGAATTTGTAAGATAAATAAAGAAAACCCATCATCCTGACAGGATCTTCTTCATAAGAGATATTCCTAATCCATGCTGACATTCACATAGAAAAGAAACTATTGATAACACCTAATGTTTTTAATGTAGTAATGCCCGAGATTAAAAAACATATGGAAATTAAAGACTAGACTCTTTCATTTGATCATGTTCCTTGATATGCATTTAAGCGAAATGCAAAGTTTTGTCCAAATAACTGAGCGGTTTTAATATCGCCAATATCAAAAGCATCTGCCGCACTGGCATGTTCGGCTTGTGCCATAAGACCAGACCATGAGCCGAGACGATTGGCTGCTTGCGTATACGGAACACCTTGATGTTGCTCAGGTAAAATAGGGTTGCCGACCCATACCATACCGTGTTGCATCGAAAAGGTGAAAAGCGAAATCAGGGTCGATTGCTTATCCCCAGCAGGTAATGAGGAAACAGTAAATCCTGCGGCTAATTTTCCTTTAAAAGCCTGCTTCTTCCATAATGGACCTGTGGCATCCATGAGTTGTTTAAAAGTGCCAGAGACACCACCGAGATAGGTTGGAGTACCCCAAATTAGTCCATCATATTGACAGAGTAATTCAGGTTGAGACATCAACTGTTCAGCGGTGAATAAATCAATTTTAGGATAAATCTTCACTTTTTTGCTCTACTGATGACGATTCTTCTGCAATTTTCTGTGACAACCATGCCTTATAAGTCTTA
>NZ_CP094552.1:0-5957 GCF_024605895.1 Acinetobacter sp. YH16056_T
GTTATAATTATCCTTATAATTCAACGCTGTAGTTCCTAGTTGATAGCCCGAGTTTCCATGACCGGGCTTTTTTTATGATTTTTCACGTTCCACGCCTATTATTTAAGCAATGTTTCACGATTTTGATTAGCTCAATTGAATAATCAGGATGACTGGTCTTTTTCTTTTTGGCGTTTATCCAGCTCTTTTTTCAGCTCCTTTTTATCCTGGTACGATGCGATCAGCATGATCGGGATCAACAGTGGGGCCACAATAATGCCTAGGGCAATGTCTTTCAGTTTCGGCATGATCTTTCTCCCTTAGTCATTATCAAAAACAGCATTCAGTACACGGCCAAATAAGCCACGTTTTTTCTTTGTCTCATAATGCGTATTTGGTACGTGTTTTGGTGTTTCATTAGGGCGTGTCACCAATGTCTCATGGGATGTTTTAATTTCACTATCTCTATTATTATCAATAGTTTCACTTATTCCATTATTGTTGTCGCATGGTGCATCATTGGAATGTGTCACTGGTGTATCATGAGACATTTTTTCTTCAGACTCTTTATGCCCTAATAGCAATTGAAAGCGGTCTATTTGATCTAAATAGCGTTTCTCACGATCTTTGTATGACTCAATTTCCTTTTTCATAAAATCAACAAGCTGACGTAAATCAGCATCATCTTTAGACTGATCCACTTCTTGTTTTTGTTCATGCTTTTTGATCGGCTCTCCAAAGCATCGGATGACTTCTGCAATATCAAAAAGACCATCAGCGCTTCGAGATATACGCCCTTCTTTTATGGCCCTATATAGCGTAGAACGACTGACGTTAAAGCGGTTAGATACTTCACTTAGTGATAATTTAGCCATTTACTAAATCCTTTTATTTAATGGCATATATCCCACTTTTTTTAGGTATGGATATAGTTCTTTGATTTTTTCAGGATCGTGAAGCATCTCAGCAATACGAATAGCAAATTGTGGATAGCTTTCAGTTCCCTGGGAATACCGACCCATTTCCGGTAGCTCTGAAAGTTTATTGGCAAACATGTGGCGTTGTGCATCGGTCATTTGGGTAAAGAGATCTACCGTGTTTGGATCTCTTTCTGAAGGTATCGAATCAATTTTTTTATGCTTAAAAGTGAATGATAAGCCTGAGATAGATCTTCCTGTTTTGTACTGTTCGTATTTTACATGTATATCAGTCAGCTCATTGATTTGCTTTATGGCTGGTTCTAAAACACGACTTTTAAAATTAACCATTTTTTGATATTCATTCATCTCAAGTCCTAATTTTTCTCTGAACTCAGATAAAGAAATAACAGGTGTTTTTCCTACGTCTCTCCAAGCAATTAGAAACTCATATAGACGAATAGCATATTTGCTAGTTAGTTGCGCAACCTGTTTAAGTTGATAGCTCGTAAAGTGCTTTTCCAATCTTGTAATAAGAGGAACAACATCTGGTGCAAAGGTAACTTCTAATGTAGCAAGGTCATCAACATATGCAATTCGGCTAACCCAGCGGGATTTGACTACAATTTCTTTGTTTGTATCTTTATGAATTTCCTTAAAAGAGAACTTTCTTTCAAAAAGATTATTAACTGCATTTTTTAGAGCGTTATACGCAGCTTCTTTGGTGACATCAAAGCGAGAAGCATAATCAGAAGCATGGATTTCTAATTTACTGTCGGATGAGATCCCTTGGCCTGTTTCTCTTGCTCTTATTATTGATAAAAGGATAAGCCGTTGCTCGGTTACTTCGAGATTATAACTGGCATTAATTAAGGCATTATCTTTTACTACTAAGTCATTTTTCATAAGACTGCATAGGTTATAAGTGTTATTAAGACTACATTAGCATTCGATGTAATCAAATGCAAAGAAATTGTAGTCTTATGACAAAGAAATTGTAGTCTTATGACAAAGAAATTGTAGTCTTATGACAAAGAAATTGTAGTCTTATCCACCTTGAAAGCCTTGCAAACAAAGGTTTTCAGAGAGTCTAAAAGCATTAAAAACTTTAAAAATAATTAAAAGCCCAGGAAAGGAAAAATTGCCCTTGGTTTTCGCTGCGCTCAAACTCTATTGAATCTCGCTTTCGCTCGATTCGTTGGGGCAATTTTTTGGCTCATTGGGTTGTGACTTTAAAAAAAAGCAAAAGCAGCTCGGAATTCGCTTCGCTCATGAGCTTTTTACTCGCTTCGCTCGACATAAAGCCATCGTAATCAGTTCGCACCCATTCGGGATGCTCTGATTCTGAGTTCTTGATACACAGGGGAGCCTGTAATCAGGGAAAAACAGGTGAAAAAATTTAGATCCCTGTAGTTCGCTCGTAGACACTCGCTAAATGCTCTCATTTGCGATTTAAGAGTTTTTTCTTAACTCAACTATAAATCTACTGTGGTTTAGCAAAACATCGCTAAAAACCCTATTTTTTTGCGTTTAAACAGCATTCACCAAGGTCGGTAATCGTTGTTATTTTCATTTTCTGGTTTTTTAGGCTCATTTTTCTGCTGTTTTTCCAATTCTTGGCGTTTTAAAAATGCCAAATGTTCTCGTTCGTGTCTTTCTTGTTCATAGCGTTGTTCTTTTTGCTCTCGTTCTTTACGTAATTGCTCTCTAAATTCACTTTCTCTGCGATCATTTTCAATTCTTCGTTGGCGATCTACTTCCGCTTGGCGTACTTGCTGCATTCTTTCTTGTTCAATTTTGAGATCATCTGCCCGTTTTGCTTTAAGGAGGGGACTCATATCATCATTAAAATCATGTAGGGTATCGAATGAATGAACGTACTCTCGTTTTAGCTTCTGCCAAAACGTGGGTTTTATCGTTGGTCGTTCAATCCCATTATTTTCCAGTATCTCTGAGCATTGACCTAAGCGTTGGACGACATTCTCAATATCGTATTCTTTAGCAAGTTGTTCGACCTCGGTTGCGTATTCTCTCCAGTTCTCATTTTTTGCCTGTTCTACTGATTTTTCAGTCGCATAAAAATCAGGTTTTTTTATATCTCTGTAAGTATGATGATAAGAGTCATAAAACAAATTATTGCTATGTAGGTAAAAATCGCTTTTGTTTTCTGCTAACCATCGTTTTGTCTTGGTGAGATTTGATTCAATCTGCTTTTGATTATCAGCAGCATTGCTTTGAATGGTGTAAAACTGATTGGCAAATTCTGCATAAATATCTTGGCACCGGATGAAGTCATCATATGCGTTGTCGATCTGTTGAACCTGTTGTTCTTGCAGGCGTTCTTCTTCTAGGTTGAGATTTACTAATTCTGCTAAAAGCTCTTTTTCTTCTGCTTCGGTTAACTGAAGTTCGTTTTCCAGCTGGGTAATCTGATCTTCTAATCGACTTGGAACAATAATTTCTTGATCAAGGCCCTTGATGATCTGTTGGTATTCTCGTGCAGCATCTAAATTTTTGGCTTTGATTGCATCATTTTCAAGTGCAATTCTTGGCAGCACAATTTCAGTGTTACGTTCTTCAAGCGGTCTTTTTTGTTCCTCGTCATATTGTCTGCGAAGTGCTGTAGCTTCATGCCCTTCATGATGAGTGGGTTCAAGAAAGTCTAAGCCCTGATCCTTGTAACTCCGGTGGTCGATGCGTTCGTCTAGTCCGGCATTTTCCAATACTGTGTTTACAACATTGGCAAAAGTTGCTCGGCTGTCCTTCAGGATCTCGGGACCATGGTCGTTGAAGATTCTTTGTTTCTTTCCTAATTCGCCTTTTTCATTGATGAGTCTGGTCGTGAACATCATGTGTACGTGATAGTTTTTATTATTGGTTTCATCGTTATGTTCATGTGGTGCATGGATGCAGGCATCGACAATAACATTGTGCTTGTTCACAAAGTCTCGGCAAAAGTCATCAACGATTTTTATGCGTTCTGCATCTGTTAATTCATGTGGTAAAGCACAGATATATTCTTTGGCGAGTCGTGCATTGGCTTTCATTGAGCCATTGGCATTGAATTCTTTTTTTTCTACTGTATTCCAAAGTGTTTGACGGTCTAAAAGTTTTGTATTGGTATGTTCTGGTGCATAAATATTTTTGTATGCAAGTCCCTTTTTTTTAGTGTAGTCCTGAGTCTTTCCAAAAGTCAGATCCTCTAATTTTTCACAGGCACGATAAGCAGCACAAGCAACGGCTGAACGTCCGTCACTTCGTGAGATGTTGCTTTCATTCAAATGAAAAATTGCCACTTTAAAAACCTAAATTTCTGCATACCGTGGTTTTGATTTTTGCAACTTTGAAAAAGTTGCTGACCATGCTAAAGCGAGGTCATGGGGTACAGGGGTTTCCCCTGTCGCAACGTCCACTTTTGAATGAAATGATAAAAGTGGGTAAGTGCGCCCTTCGTTTCACTCCGGGAAAACTTCGCTTCGCTACGTTTGATATTGCTCGCTTTGTTTTTTGACTCTATGATGATGTTTGGTTATTGATCATCACGGTTTAATACTATGTCAGATATTCAAGAAAAGAAAGATGCAGTTTTAAAGAAGCTCACTAAAGCACAGCAGAAGAAGTTATCTCTACAAGAGCAAATTGAGTATTTGAAAAAAGAACAAGAGCAGATCTTAGAACAGGCAAAACAGAAACAGAATGAGCTTAAACTTAAGCAGCAAAAACTTTTAAGTGAAGCCAAAGCTCAAGAACGGAAAAATGAAACTAGACGGAAAATTTTGCTTGGCGCTTGGGTTTTGAATAAATTTAAGAATGATGAATCTTTTAAACATCAATGGGCTGATTTTGAGCAGTTTTTAAGTGCGGAAAGTAAGACAGAAGAAAATAGACAGAAAGATAAAGAGCTTTTTAATGATCTTTTTAAGGGATAAGTTCTAAATTTCATATAAGAGATTTTATGTTAAATAAAGGTTAACTACTATGAAATGCTAATGTTTGTATTACAGGAGAGGTAGCTCAATTTGTTTGAACAACTAAAAGCTTATTTAAAGTTGAAATTGGCGTAAAATATATAAAACACTCACTTTGTTGAACTGGTATTTTAAGAATGCGAGATGGTATTTACTTCCTTGAATTTCAAGATAATTTTAATGATTTTGGTAATGGAGTTTTTGTAGTACAAAATAATATAATAAATGGTGGAAACTATGCATTTTCCTTTCAAGGTGAAATCATTAATCAAAAATCGAAAGTTATTATAAAACAACATGATAATAGTATAGAAAAAGCTATAAATGAAACTTTAAATGTATCTATTAAAAAGACGAATTATGATTATGAATTATTAGGGAGTATTACTAATAGACCTAATTTAGTCGTTTATATAAAAGCAAAATTTATAGGTGACTTATTTCTAAAATTAACATAATACACGTTATGCGAAGTCAAAAATGGGAGCTCTAAGCTCCCATTTTTAGTCTTTAATGCGCTTTTTCGCTTCGTCATAAACTATGCTGTCAGCTCGTTTCCCAACCGTAATGAGCAAGATAACTACCTGATCATCTTTAACTTGATAAACTAGTCGGACTCCAGCCTTTAATAATTTAATTTTGTAGCAACCTGCAAGATCACCTCTAAGCATATTCTTTGGAATATGTGGCTGCTCTATGACCTTGGCAAGTTTTTTCTTAAATTGATCTCTTATAGCACTAGGAAGCTTTTCCCATTCAGCTGTGAAGTCCTTATGACGTAAAAGCTTATAAGTCATCTAAAGTAATTTCCTCAAACATTTCTTTAGGATCATTAATACGTTTACGAACAATCGCTAATAGCTCGGTATCCTCTTCTGAGAGTAAGGCTTTTTGTACAGGGAGTTTCCCAGTCGCTGCAATGTATTCAAGGACATTTGTAAAAAACTCAGTAGGTGCAATACCTTGTTCTCTTAGAACTGAATAAGATTTTTCTTTAAGGGCTTCATCGACCCTGAAGTTAACAGTAGCCATTATTTTTCCCATTTATTGAATGCATAGGAATATTGTAATGCAAGTTGCATTACGTGGCTAG
>NZ_CP094553.1:0-5955 GCF_024605895.1 Acinetobacter sp. YH16056_T
CTTATACGAAATGCTTTATAATTATCCTTATAATTCAACGCTGTAGTTCCTAGTTGATAGCCCGAGTTTCCATGATCGGGCTTTTTTTATGATTTTTCATGTTCCACGCCTACTTTCTAATCATTGTTCCACGGTTTTGATTAGGTTAATTGAATAATCGAATCAGAAAATAGACCACAATGGCGGTTACTCAGTCTCTGCCTTTAGGCTTGGGTTTAGCATAAAATATTCTTCTAGATCGACACCTATAGCACTTGCTGTATCCTGATGGTGTTGTAGCAAAACTTGTTTCTTCTGTTCAGGTGTTGCGACCATATTGAGAGCCAATCTCAATGTATCTGTACCTTGACTTTTAGCGTAGTCTCTAAAAGTTTCTATCAAAATTTGTTGTTCCAAGGTCTCTACGGAATGTCCTAAGTCATCGGCAATCTTAGGATTAACTTTAGATTGGATGATAGCTTGTACCTGTTGATCTTGTTTAAAGATTTCTAAGGCTTCTTTGATGTACATACCGTTGTTCAAAATTATTACCTCGAAATTAGTTAGATATTGATTTATTCATCGTTGAATACAGCATTAAACACACGCCCAAATAAACCACGTTTTTTACGTTGTGGCACTGCCTCATTTTGCAATGTTGCATGCTGTAGCGTTTGGTTGTGGTGTGCAGTGGTATCTTGTTGTGTTACTACCGCATTTTCTGCAACAAATGAATTGATATTCTCTTTATTATCATTGTTTTGATGTGTTGTCGCATACTGTGGCGTATCTGTGTCGCATGCCGTAGCATCTTGTTGTGGGGTTGCTGTAGCAGGTGCGACACTTTTTAATTCAATTAGGGTTTGCATGCGGTCAATTTGTTGCATTAAACGTTCTTCTCGCTCTTGGTATTTTTTTACTTCATTCTCTAAATGAGCGATTAGTTTTTGTGTTGTAGCATCACTGCCTTGCTTCGTTGGCTCATTTGGTTGAGCTACTGGCTCTGGTTCACCAAAGCATCGAATGACTTCTGAAATATCAAAGTTACCATCACTAGAGCGAGATAAGCGTCCGCTACGGACAGCTCTATAGATCGTTGATCTATCTATATTAAATTGTTTGGATACTTCACTCAGTGAAAGTTTAGCCATCTATTAATATTCCATTCTTTTAAGATAACAAGCATATCTTTTATAGCCTTATGAGCCAATGTAAGGTTATAAACATATACCACAACTGCATAATATCTAATGTTTTTTTATCTGAAAAAGAAAAAGCCCCGCTTGACTTTCGTCAAACAGGGCTTTAAATTTGTCGGTACGCAGTTATTTGATGCTACAACATCAAGTAACGAAGATCATAAGGTTTGGCGACCGTTATGATTTCACACTAAGGCTTGTACCTGAACTCTATTTTCACCATTATGAGCAGTAATTACAAGCCCCAAATGATAAGTCTTCGTTAATTAAAGTGTTTTTTTTCATCAAATAAGTATCTTAGATCGAGCTTTGCCTGTTTCTGCGTGTCCAAATTTTGGTTGGCATGCGGTGCATGTGGAGGGAATAAGTGTCACTGGTGCATCGTAGCGATAGTCGAAAGGCTAAACCGTTACAGGGGAATCCCACATAAGCGGAGCGTTGAGAGTAGTGGTATAGGTCGGTTCAGTTGTATGTTGGGGAAACCCTCGCAGAGATACCGCCATACTTCGACAGGGAGCGCGTGGGGAGAGGTGCAAGACCTTTAGTCCTTGTCTACCATGTATGTGAAGCATGGGGCAGATACGACCGATGCGTGGCTCCGTCAGCCCATTAGGTTAAATCGGCAATACTTAAGGGATGTGTCATTTTTTCAAATGACTGCCCTTAGGGAGAGTATTGCCGAAACTCTCTCAACGTTCACCATCAGCCCGAGCAAAGCGAGGGATGTGGGAACTTGAGAGAGTGAGAGCATTTGAATGAATAAAAAATATTTATTAGTCTAAGAGGTAAATAAATGAAATCTACTTTAGAAGATCTTGAATGGTTTGAAATGATGTTTATTGCAAATCATCGAGGTATAAAAACATTAACTTCTCAACTTAAAGAAGTTCGTAAAGAGATAAAAGAAAAACAAGTTCTAGATCCTGATGATGAATCTATTTCGAACTTAAAATTGATTTATAACCATTTAGTAGAGTCGAGAAAATTATTACAAGAATATGAGAAAAAATTTGATCATATGCTTGGTATGCAAAGAATGTTTAGTGTAGATCTGGAACTTTTAAAAGATTTTTAGTCTAGATTTTATCTGCCTACAGGAACTCTTATTTATACATTTACCAAAATTGATCAAAAAAAACGCTATTTTATAAAAATGGTGTTTTTTGTTCTTTTTTAATCAAAGATAAACTTTTATGCTTTCCGCATAAAAAGCACATTTTGATTAAATAATGATCTACTACACAACAACGAAAACGGACTGTCTTCTCAGTCTTATGCAATGCATTTCAAATGGAAGTGCTAAGTTTTGGTTTTCTGATACTGTACCTTTTTCAAAGTTCCATCATGTGCTTCCAAAATTAATTTTGGAGTATGGCCTAGATCTGACTGAATCTGAGCGTAAGAAAAAATCGGACTACGGGGAACCTGTATGGAGTCTGGTCATCAATTATGATCCAGCCAAAAGTGAGGTATTCCAGTTTTGGTTATTTACCACAGGCTACAGAGAAGCGCGAAGAAGTAAGCTGACGCTAAAAGAAATACTCGCCAAAAATTCGAGCATGGTACAGAAGCAAAAGTTGAATAGTCTTTTGACCACGAAAAAAGAAAAACTGTTGCGCTATGGGGATTATGTACTGGGACAATACATTGAGTTTAGTGATCTTAAGCCACAATTTTCTCGGGTTTATTATCATCCTGAACGCTTTGGCGTTATTTTTAATGTTTATGCCAAGCGTGTAAAAACTATTGATAGTAACCAAGATCTGGTTTATCGGGTGTTTAAGCCTTTTGATGCCTCTGATGTCAGGCGTTTTTCCAGTATTCAACGTATTTTTGGCTTTGCTTTTTTAGAAAATGAACATACCCGTTGGAATCAGGCATCCGTGAGTGCATTTTTACTGCAACGGTTTGGAATTAAATTTAACGATGACGTGAGCTATAACGAGCGGTTGAAAGAGCTAACTCGTGCATTACGCGGGGTTCGTAAAAAGCATTTGGAGTTTTTTCAACGATATTCTCAGAAGAAAATCCGTTTTACCTGGTATCTATCGCAAGAATTTATGCAGTCGGCAACGCGGGAGTTGAATAAAAAAATTGATTTAATTTCGACTGAACAGGCTGATCGTTTGAAAGAAGCCACTTTTAGATTGAGTTCTAAGGGGAATTTTCATGGTACACGTCATCAAATTGGCACGTTACAGGCTAAAATGAGATCGATATTAAATGCTCGAAATCCCGAGCAGAAGAAGCTGAATCAAATGTATTTTCCAAAAAACTTACACTATGTACGCTTCACTGCCAAGAAGGCTTGGAGTATGAAAGAGTTTGAAGTGGCTTGTCGAAATGCAGATCAGATTTATTTGAATAAACGGAATAAGCAAAAGCCTAAAGATCAACGATTAAGAAGAGACAGAAAAAAATGCTAAAGCTTTTTTTCTTAAATTTCGCATAAGAGATTTTATGTTAATCAGATGATTAAAAGGCCCGTAAATAGGGCCTTTCGTATAACGTGTATTATGTTAATTTTAGAAAAATTAAACTTGTAAAATATTAACGTAACTGTCTGATCTTTCCTGCAGATCCAACTTAATGCTAACATTTAGAACTTCATCGTAATTCAGAAGATTCTGTATTGGAAAAATACCCTTAAGTATTGATCTAAGAAGGAAATAATAAGAATAGAGCTGTTCATGAATATCAAAGTTGATATCAGAGCCTCTAATAAAATCGTAACCAATATCGACATTTCTATCATCTCGATAAATGGCGTTGGCTAAATCTTGGAAATCGTTACCTAAGTCAAAGTATACCAATGGTACTTCATATTTAGATCTCGCTATATCTTTTCGATATACATAGTTAAAACCATCTCGGCTAACTTTGATCTGCAAGCCTGCGGGATTACCTGAATTTTTACTTTGATTATTGATCATCATCATTTGTTCATTTATACGTTCTTTATTTACCCATAAAATATCTCTTTGAGTATCATTTGGATTATGTTTAGTGACATATACACTATTAAATGTCGAATGTAATCCTGTCCCAACTGCAATAAAATTATCTAGCTGAGAGACTTGTCTTTGTCCTCTTCTGGCATATCTTGCCCAATTCCTATTTTCATAGACACTTCTATGACAGGCTTTAACAATCAATGCCTCTGCTATCTTTCCTAAAAGTTGCATACAGTCTCTTTCAACATCATATTCGCTGTTATACGTTAAAAAAGTTGGAAAATATCTATGCTCTGTATTGTCATATCTTACTAACCCTAGGTCATCCTTAAGGATGTCAAATAAAGTATGACCATGAACAAGATTAACAAGCGATGTATTTCTTTCACCACGTTGCCATTCACTAAGCAACTGGATATTAGAACTATCTACATTTCCTGTCGTAGGGTCTAATGACGCTACAACTAATTGTCTTTGTGCAAATAAATCTGTAGCCATTATTTCCCTTTACCTTTAGAAATCTGAAGTTACTCATAGCAATGAAAAGGGATCAAAAATTTGATCCCTTTTCATTGCTATTTGAATAAAAAAATATTTAAGCTCTTTTCTTTACATGCTTTAACTCTTCTTTCATTTCTTGCAATTCTCTCTCTAATTTTCTCTTTTCAGTGATTAAATCATTTATACGTTTACGGTTTTCAGCTTCCACAAACCTAGTCAAAACTTCTCTAGTTAGAGATTGATAACCCATTCCTTCTACTTTACCTATTTCTTTTAGATCATCTATTAGCTCTATAGGTAGTCGTATAGAAACAAGTTGCATCTTTTTATCTTGAGATTTATTTAAAAGTTTTTTTAGTTTTAGTGGCATGCCGACAGATTGAACATGTGCTTCGTCAGCTCCTAGTTCTCCAGACTCCCATTTATCTATATCGTCAA
This sequence comes from Acinetobacter sp. YH16056_T, assembly GCF_024605895.1. NCBI lineage: Bacteria > Pseudomonadati > Pseudomonadota > Gammaproteobacteria > Moraxellales > Moraxellaceae > Acinetobacter > Acinetobacter sp. YH16056_T. The sequence goes on from NZ_CP094553.1 coordinate 5,072, forward strand.
ATATAGTCTTAGGGTCTAGTACTGCTTTATCTGTTTTCATGGACATTCTCTGTATGTTTGAATGAATGTGTATTTCAAAAAAATGTCGCTAGACATTTTACTTTGAAAATAAAAATTTGTACGTTTTACTTGGATTCAATGTAGGCTAAGAACTCCTTGAAATTCTTAGCCTAATAGGGATTAGGCTAGATCTAGATGGCTAATTTAATTCGAATATTTTTTATATATTCGAATTATATTAGGTTTAGCATCATATGCTGTTTTGACATAGACAGTATGATCACCGTCGAATACATAGCAAACCTTAAGGATTCGCCCTTTATTTGTTTCACTAACAAACCAATATGTCGGTGGGTTAGTTTTATGCTCATCTCGATCATCTATCAGAGAACCACCATCATTATTGAAAAATGCTTCGATAACTTCTTGTTCTGAAACACCATGACTTTCATCATTCAATTTTGTGGCAATTTTGTCTGAGAAGACAAATTCTAATTCTGAATCTTCATTGTCTGAATCCAAAATACAACTCCTGTACACATTCTAAGTTCTTCTAAAGTAAATGTATATACAATTTTTTATACTTATATATACGCCTGATGTTACAATGAGGTCTATTTTAACTATTTCAAGTAAAAAAACAAAAAAAATGTATATACAAATTGTATATACATTTTTAGTTGTTACTTAACATAAAATCTCTTATACGAAATCTAGATTCAAGACATAAAAAAGCCCGACATCCTGTCGGGCTTTTTCATATCGGGTTGCTAGTCTTACTGATCTCGTGCTGCCCATTCCTTGCGCTATTTTCTTATTCTTGTTTTCTAGAAACATCCAGTTCCCTTATGTATTCATCATAGGGCTAATGCTTTGGATTACCA
>NZ_CP094554.1:0-5716 GCF_024605895.1 Acinetobacter sp. YH16056_T
TTCGTATAACCTCTATTATGTTAAATAGTCCGAAGCGTATTCAGCATGATTCGGACTGGTTGCATTAAAATTAACATTTTTACAAAAAAATGTGGCTTGTATTACATTAATTTAATATAATTTATTGAATGTAAAGAATATCACTATTTAGTTGTACAGGTTTAGTGTGCTCTTTTCACATATATGCATTAACAATTCGATGTAAAAGGGTTCATAAATGAAAAAGGTTATTTCTTATGCTACGTTAGCAGTAATTGGGCTAATCGGTATTCAAGCCGCAAATGCTGCAACTACAACAGGTACATTAACTGTGAAAGCGACAGTTGCAAAAGGTTGTTCGGTAAATACCGATGCGTCTGGCACTGTAGCAAGTGCGGTGCTTGACTTTGGGACAATCACTTCTTTGACAGCCAATGTGGATGGTGACACTACTACTTCTTCTGGAACTTCTATCAAGGTATTATGTAACAAAGGTACAGATTATACAGTTGCATTTGGTGCTGGTAACAATGCTCTAAGTGGCGTACGTCGTATGGCGGGTGGTTCATCAGAATTTATTCCATACAATTTATATTTAATGTCAAATCGTGCAACTGCACTTGCAGTTGATGGCACGACAGCTTCAATTATAGGTGATGGTACTCCACAGACACTTGACGTTTATGGTCGTATCCCAGCAGGAAGTGTTTTACCAACTGCAGGTAATTATACAGATGCAGTGACATTGACGGTTACTTATTAACAGTTGCGTTGTATTAAGCTAGGTATTATTTGCTAGCTTAATATTTATTTAATGATAGGTTGATAATGAAAAGTATTTTTAGCTCATTACTGAAAATTTCTTTATGTATGCCAGTTTGTATTTATGCTGCATCGATTCGTTTATCGCCTATCGGTTTAGAACTCTTAGATACACAGTCGGCTACCACGCTAAATATTTATAATCAATCAACTGAAAGTAGTGATTTTCAGGTGCGCGCATTTGAATGGTCGCAAGTAGAAGGAAAAGATCAACTAATACCGACAGATGATATTGTCATTAGTCCACCAATATTTAAACTTGCTTCCGAAGGGTCTTATAATTTACGCGTTGTAAGATTGAATTCGGCACCTATTACAAATGAAAAGTCATATCGTATTATTGTGGATGAATTACCTAAGCCGGCAGATAGCCGTAAGGTAAGTCAAGGTGTAAATGTTTTACTTCGCTCTTCGATGCCACTTTTTGTAGTGAACAAAAATGCTTATTATGAAATTAAATGGAAAATTGAAAATAGTGAAAATCAATCATTTTTGATTTTAAATAATATTGGAACCAGACACGTTTTACTTAGTAGTCTCTCTATTATTGATAAAACTTCTAAAATGACCTATTTGATACCTGTCAACACACTGAATGGCTACATTTTACATAAGCAGACAAAAAGTTATGCGATTGCAAATAATTTTAAATTTCAAGCTAATCATGAATATAGCGTAACTTTAGTAGTAGATGGTAAAACCATCGTATTGTAAAAGGCATTTAATGCTATGAAATATAGGGTTCTAGCAGCATGTTTGATTTGTATACCATATACAACTGCTTATGCTATGTTAAGGGATGACACTCATGCTACGACTCCAATTATCCCTGATATTATCCCACAAAATATTACTAACAAAGAATCTAATATCAATTTGTTTTTGAATGTATCTGTTAATAGTGAAAATACAAGTGATTTAACAGCGGTTAAAAAAGATAATAATGGTAAATTATATATTTTAGCAAAGCATTTAAGAGCACTAAGAATAATATTAGATGAGAATATTTCTGATACACAATTAATTTGTTTAAATGATTATAAAAAAATTCAATTTAAATATGATGAAAGTAATCAGAATTTAGACTTAACTGTACCTCAAGAGATGCTTACTAGGTTTAGTCTGGATTTAGAAGGATCCAATGCGACTCCAAATCAGCTATTAAACTTAAAACCATTGAATGCAGCGATCATTAATTATAGTCTTTACAATACGATTAATGACGAACAGAATGTTTTTTCTGGATCTGCTGAAGCATTTTATAGCACTCGGCTAGGCAATTTCTATACAGGTGTTTTGTATAATGGTGATGATCTAAATGATTATAGCCATAATAAATTTGTACGGTTAGAATCGAAATGGCAATATATTAATCCGATAAAAATTAGACTTTATACCATTGGTGATTTTACATCAAACACTACTGACTGGGGTAACAGTGTGCGTTTAGGTGGTGCGCAATGGTCAAGTGCGTATGCTCAACGCTCAGACATTATTACTACAGCATTACCTCAATTCTCAGGATCAGCAGCACTACCATCAACGCTTGATTTATATGTTAATCAGCAAAAAGTATATTCTGGAATAGTGCCCTCTGGCCCATTCGATATTAAACAGTTACCTCTTATTTCTGGAAATGAGGTCACTTTAGTAACAACCGATGCTACAGGAAAGCAAAATTTAGTTAAAAAGGCATACTACTTTTCACCTAAAGTTTTAGCAAAAGGTGTTAATCAGTTTTCTGTAGATGTTGGTATGCCACGTTACAATTATGGTTCTTATTCGAATGATTATGATGATGGGGTGCTTTTTGGTTCGGGATCGATTCGTTACGGGATTAAACAATCGCTCACGTTAAGTGGTGGGATGGAAGCATCAACTGATGGATTGTCTAATGCAGGTATCGGTTTTGCACAAAACTTATGGGGTTTGGGCGTTGTAAATGCAGATTTTTCGTTGAGTAACTATAAAGATGAAAATGGTTATTTAAGTTCTATTGGGTTAGAAGGTCGGATTAATAAAGATATTTCATTTAATACAAGCTTTAGAAAAGTTTTTGATAATTATTATGACCTAGCACGTGTTTCAAAAGTTCGTTATGAAAATGGATATAATAAGAATGAAAAAGATGCAGAATACAATTTTTTAACATCAGGCGCTTTAGCTGATGAACTCTTTCGGGCGGGATTAAGCTATAATTTTTATAATGGTTATGGGGTTTATGCTGGTTATAATAAGATAAAATCACAAGAATCTCAATATAGCCTTTTATCTGCCAACTTCAATGCAAATCTTGGTAAAAACTGGAATTTATATGCATCGGTTTATAAAGATTTTAATGATGCTAAAAATTATGGTTCTTATATTGCTTTACGTTATACCCCATCATTTAAGTTTAATGCTATCACGAGCATGTCGAGAGATGCAGATAATACTACAAGTTACCGCCAAGAATTTAATGGCTTATCAGGCCCAGAAATTGGCTCATTAGGTTGGGGTGGCTATGTTGAGCACAATGAAAGAAGTTCGAATAACAATGCTTCAGCATATGTAAATTATCGGGCTCGACCTGCCTATCTCACAGCTAGTTATAGTCGATATAGTGATATAGATCAGGCTTCGTTATCTGCAACAGGTTCACTCGTTTTTGCTGCAGGAAGGGTTTTTGCTGCAAATGAAATTGGAGATGGTTATGCAGTTGTTACAAATGCAGGACCAAAAAGCCAAATCCTAAATGGTGGTGTTAATTTAGGTAAAACCGATCATCAAGGTCGTTTCTTAATTTCTAATTTACTACCTTACCAAACCCATCATATTTTCCTTGATCCAACCTATTTACCGTTGCAGTGGGAAGTGCCAAATACTGCACAGAAAGTAATTGTGGGGTATCGCCAAGGTGCACACATTGACTTTGATGCTCACCAAGTAATATCTGCTGTTGTAAAACTAGTAGATAAAAACAATAACCCTATTCAGCCTGGTTATAGCGTAACGATTAATGGCGAAAATACAGCACTCATTGGTTATGATGGTGAGGTTTTTGTACAAGGTCTACTACCTAAAAACATCCTTGATGTTGATTTGCTAGATCAGGGTTCATGTCAGGTTCATTTTGATTATGGTAGTGAACATTATTCATTAAAGAAATTAGGGCCATATGTATGTCAATAATTTGCACAAACTATCAAGTTACAATGAAAAATATAATTTCGACTAATTTGTGTAAGTTTTTGATAATTAGTTTTTTTATTCTGTTTATAAGCTTGTTTTTTAATAAAGCGCATGCTAAATGTAAACCAGTTGGCACAACTACAACTACCCATACTTATAATGCTACAAATTTGGATAGTCCTGCTAAAATTACCTTTACAGGAACAATAACTTGTACTGAAGGAAGTAGTTCCAATAAAGTTGAAAAATATATGTGCATGAAAACAATTTTTACAGGTACAACAACTGCAAATAGTTCAACATCATTACCTTATACGGTAATAGCTTCTGTGGGCGGTGCTGGTTCAACTTCAACTAATCAAACTTCTAATACATGGTACGGCCCCGTTACTACAGTATCAAATAACAATGTCATTGATTATTCTGTAACAGTAACTGTACCTAAAAGATCCTCTTCAACCAATATTTATCCAGTCGGTACGTATACTGCAGCAGTTAATCTTTATTGGGATATGCAAGGTGGCTCTGCCAGTCAATGTGAAGGGACTAGTTCTAGTACTGGTAGTGGATGGGATTCTGGTGGCACTACATTAACAGCTAACTATGTTGTTCCAAAAATATGTCAGCTCAATTCTACAGATGTAATAAATTTTGGTAGCATCTCTGATATTGGATCAACAAAAAATAATTATACCGCATCTGGAGCTATTTCAACGACTTGTAATAAGGCAACAAATTACACAATATATTTAGGTAATGGTAATAATTATAGTAGCAGTCGGCGAATGAAACATTCGTCTGCCACTGAATATATCCCTTATCAACTTTATAAGGATTCTAATTTTAGTAATCTTTGGAGTGAAACAGGTGGAACTACTAGCATAGGGGGAAGTGGTGGTCTTTCTCTAACAGGTATAGGTTCTGCTCAGTCAAGTACTGTATATGGGAAAATTGCATCAGGTATAACTATTGGTAGTACTCCTGGCGATTATACTGATAGTGTTATCGTGACAGTAACATATTAAAATGGTGACTAAACAAATATTTAGATATGCATCATAAACTAGACATTTTTATTGGTGAGAATATAGACATTTTGAATGGGTTCTAACAGCTCTCGTTTCGTATAACAGCCATTATGTTAAATGATCCATCATATTAGGATATTTTATCCATCTATAGTTATTAACCTTAAACTCTCTAACATGAGTAAAATCAGACCAAATTAATTTACTGCCTTTCGTCCACTTTAAAGATTGAATACGCAGATTTACTTTTAATTTTTCTTGTTCTGTTGCAGGTCTTAAATCCCCAAGCTCACCATAGAGTCTTACACCAGGATGAGAGTTAAATTGCCCTTTAATGAATGACGATAACCAAAAAACTTTGCTTGAGTTCACAGCACAGATACAAACATTTTTATTTTGTTTTAGATTTTCTGCTAATTGATGAGAAAATGAATCAAACAGAAAACCTGTTCCATCATCATTCAAGAAAACTGTTCCTATTGGAGTAATGTTAGGTATTCCCTCGATAGATACGCTAGCAATATTTACATGCATATTTGCTTTTTGCGCTTTAATAAAAACATCTTTAATTATTTTCCAGTTATTCAAATCAATTTTCATTTTTATAAGTCCTTATTCCAATTCCATTTATTTGTAACTTACATCTGTTTTTAGTTCATTGACTAGAAGAACTAATTTTATATTTTTATAGATATTCTAAAATTAACATAATACAC